>NZ_JBEGIL010000001.1:0-3758264 GCF_040675935.1 Microbacterium sp. LMX7-1.2
CGAGCACGAGCCCGACGAGGTTGCCCGCGATGTTGTCGGCGAGCGCGGAGGTGAAGCCGAGCACGTAGTGGGACACGAAGAGGCATGCGGAGGCGATGAGCAGTCCGCCGCCGTTCGCCAGGAGGAACAGGAGCAGCTCCTTCGCGACCGTGGGACGACGCGTCGAACGGAACGTCACGTATCGATGCCCGAGCCAGGCGACGCCGGTCGCCACGACGACCGACACGACCTTCGCCCAGATGACCTGATCGGGCATCACGGTGGCGCGGAGCAGGTTGTATCCGCCGACGTCGACGACGAAGGCGATCAGTCCCACGCCGCCGAAGGTGGCGAGCTGGGGCACGGCTGCCCGCACCGCGGAGGCGATGCGAGACAGCGAAGCGAATGGCGCGGAGGGGGAGAGCGTCATGCAGGGGGTTCGGATGCGTGCCCGCGTTCGGATTGGGTTAATTCGATAATCGGCGAAATTCGTCCGAGGCGTTGACTCCGACCGTGTGAGCATCTATTGTGACCGCGAGAAAAGCCCTCCGACCTGGTTTTTCTCGCTCCTTCGAACCCCGTCGAAAACTCGTTTCCGCTCGTCTCTCATAGGATTATGGGGTGGCGGGATGGACGTGGCAGGCGTGGTTCGGGCTGATCGGCGGCGCGCTGCTGTTCTCGGCGGTCCTGGTCCCCATGCTGCTGGTGCAGACGCGTCGCTACGGTGCTCTATCGTTCCGTCGTCTGCTGGGTGCAGCGGCGGTCAGCGTGTACGCGGTCGCGCTCGTGGCCTATACGCTGCTGCCGATACCCGAGCTGCGGGCCAACTGCGGCGCCGGCGGCGGCGGACTCGAGCTCGTTCCCGGCCACTCCATCGGAGACATCCTCCGCGAGACCGAGGGGCTGTCACTGCTGCGCACGCTGACGAGCCGTGCCACGCTGCAGGTCGTCCTGAACGTCGCGCTCTTCGTGCCGTTCGGTATCATCGCGCGGCGTTACTGGAATCGCGGTCCTGTCGTCTCGATCCTGCTCGGCGCGCTGCTGTCGTTAGCGATCGAGACGACGCAGCTCACGGGTGTCTGGGGCCTCTTCGAATGCGCCTACCGCGTCGCCGACGTCGACGACCTGATCGCGAACACCGCGGGCGCCGCGATCGGCGTGCTGATCGCTCCGGTCGTCCTGGCATGGATGCCGAGTGCGAAGAAGCTGCGGGCGGAGCGCCGCACGCCGCGCCCGGTCACGGTGTGGCGGCGCTGGTTCGGGATGATCCTCGACGCGATCGCGGTGCAGATCGCCGTCACCGTCGTCTCGCTGGCACTGCTCGTGCCGAAGCTGATCCTCTCGGGAGGTTCGGGTCCCGGCGTGCCGGAGAACCTCGCGGAGGTCGCGGTGATCGGCGTCGGCGCCCTGCTCCTCGTCGTCGTGATCCCGGCGATCGTGTCGACGGGGGCCTCGATCGGACAGCGCCTCGTGTGGCTCGCCCCGGAGTGGCCGGACGGCGGCCGGGCGCTCGGACGACGGCTCGCCAGAGCTGCCGTCGTCGGCGTGCCCTACACCGCGGCGACCGTGCTCGGCCAGCTCCCGGAACCCGTCGCCGATTCGACCCAGACCATCGTCGGCGTCATCGGGATCGTCAGTGCTCTCGTCGTGGCGATCGCCGTGATCTCGGTGCCGTTCACCCGCGGCCGCCGGGGGCTCTCGCTCGTGCTCGCGGGCGGCGAGCTGCGCGACTCGCGCGCCTGACTCCGGTTCCCGCGCGATCCCGCTCGTGGAGCGGATTGTCTGGCGTGCAAACTTTTTCTTTGATTACGTGATCTTCGTGCTATTTTCACTGATAAACCAGTCGATAGAGCTACGGAGTCACATTGCTGAGTCATTCTGCACTTTCTACTGATTCCGTCTCCGTCCCCGAATCGCCGATGTCCGCCGAGCAACTCGCGCGCGACAACATGCCGCTGGCGACGTTCCTGGCCGTCGAGAAGGCGCGGACGGCGGCGCACGTCGATCTCGACGACCTCCTCTCCGCCGCCCGCCTGGGGCTCGCCCGCGCAGCCATGACGTTCGACGCGTCCCGCGGCATCCCCTTCGGCTCCTTCGCGAGCAGTCAGATCAACTGGGCCATGCTGTCGGAGATGCGCCGCGCCGACCCCGCCGGAGAGCGGGGACGGGACAAGATCGAACGCGTGCGCGCCGCGCGCGAGGTCGTGCTCGCCCGCACCGGACGCGCCGCATCCGTCGCCGAGGTCGCGCGTGAGTCGGGCCTCGATGTCGAGGCCGTCGTCGAGATGATGCAGCTCGACGAGATGGTCCGCGGCGCCACCAGTTTCGAGGAGCACTTCGACGCCGAGACCGGACGCCAGGCGGCCGACCTCACCGACTCGCTGATCCTGCCCGAGCACGCCGTCGAGCAGAACGAGATGCGCGACATGCTCGCGAAGGTCGTGGATGCGCTTCCCGCCGCGATGCGGCAGGTGATCCGCGGGATCTACATGGACGACCGCATGGTCAAAGACATCGCCGAGGAGCTCGCGGTCAGCCACGCCTACGTGTCGAAGCTGCGCACGCGCGGACTCGCCCTCATGCGCGAGGCCATGGAGGCCTGGGAGAGCGGGACGACCGGCGATCGCTCGACGAAGGCGAAGGCGGACTTCTTCGAGGCGCTGTTCGGTGCCGTGCGCGCGGCGGACGACGTCCGAGCGCCCCTTCTCCTCGCCGCGGGCTGACGTTCCATGAAACTCGTCGGCACCGGTGGTTACGCGAACCGAGCATGTCGCGAATGTGGGGTATGCAGGTCCACGGACGGACCCGCATTCGATCCCATAACCACGGAGGAACAACATGGGTCTTCAGATCGCAACCAACGTCGGCGCCCTCAACGCCTACCGCAACCTGTCGGTCAACCAGAACGACGTGTCGAAGTCGCTCGAGAAGCTCTCGAGCGGTCTGCGCATCAACCGTGCTGCTGACGACGCCGCAGGCCTCGCCATCTCCGAGGGCCTGCGCTCGCAGGTCAACGGCCTGAATGTCGCTGCCCGCAACGCCCAGGACGGCATCTCGGTCATCCAGACCGCGGAAGGCGCCCTGACCGAGGTCCACTCCATCCTGCAGCGCGTCCGCGACCTCGCGGTGCAGGCCGGTAGCGACTCGAACAACGCCGACTCCCGCACGGCCATCAAGACGGAGATCGACGCCCTCGGCGACGAGCTCACCCGCGTGGCCGCCAGCACGAACTTCAACGGCATCAAGCTGCTGAACAGCGGTGACACGCTGACGTTCCAGGTGGGCGCGGGCTCCACGGCCGCCGAGGACCAGATCGACGTCACCCTCACGGACTTCTCGGGTCTGGGTGCCGCCGTCAAGGCCCTCACCGTCGACACCGCGGCGAACTCGCTCACCACGATCGCCGCGATCGACACGCAGATCACCAACGTCTCGACGGCTCGCGCCGGCTTCGGTGCCGTGCAGAACCGCTTCGAGTCGACGATCAACTCGCTGCAGGTCTCGGCAGAGAACCTCTCCGCCGCGAAGAGCCGCATCGCGGACACCGACATGGCCGCCGAGATGGTCAAGTACACCGCCTCGAACATCCTGCAGCAGGCCGGCACCGCCATGCTCGCGCAGGCGAACCAGTCGGGCCAGGGCGTTCTGCAGCTGCTCCGCTGAGTCGCGGCGCTCCTGGCGCCCGCACTGACAGAGCACGGGCGCCCGGGCGGACTTCCCTCCGCTCGGGCGCCTTCCCCGAGGAACCCGCACCCGCACGCACGGAAGGCGCACGAGGATGAAGCTGGACGGCCTGGTCTCCGGTCTCAAGACCGCAGAGCTCATCGACGCCCTCATGAACGTCTCGGCGATCCCGAAGACACAGATCACCGCGAAGATCACCGACCGCAACTCGATCATCACGAACCTGCAGTCGCTCAACAAGTCGCTGCAGGACCTCATGGAGAAGGCGAAGACCGCGGGCGGTGCATCCTCGCTCGCGGCGTTCACCGCGACCTCCTCCGCGGAGAGCGTGACGGTCACCGCAGGCCCGAAGGCCAGCGCGTTCTCGACCGGCGTCGTGGTCGACGCGGTCGCCCGCTCCCACTCGATCGTCACCGCCACCGGCGGCGCCACGGCCTGGGGCGGGCCCTTCACCCTTGTCGCCGCGGACGGGGAGCAGACCGAGATCACGCCTGTCGGCACCGGCCCCCAGGAACTTGCCAAGGCGATCAACGCCGCCAACGCGGGAGTGTCCGCGACCGTCGTCCCGGCCGGCGTCGACGGCGACGGCAAGCCCCTGTCGCGCATCCAGCTCACCTCGACCGAGACGGGAGAGGACGCCCGCTTCACGCTGCACCGCGGCACGGCCGAGGACGTGGATGCCGGAGTGTCCACGGACCTGTCGACCCAGACCGGGGCGGCGATCATCAGCCAGGGCAGCGACGCCCGCATCCGCCTGTTCGCCGGAACCTCCGCCGAGCAGACCCTCACGAGCGCGAGCAACACGATCGCGGTCGGCGAGGACATCTCCGTCACCGTGTCCCAGGTCAGCGCCGACCCCGTGACGGTGAACGTCGCGCTCGACGCGAAGGCGCAGTCCACCACAGCCGCCGCCTTCATCAAGGAGGTCGCGACGCTCCTCACCCGCATCGACAACGGCTCCAAGGCCACGGTCGGCAAGGTCGGGGAGACCACGACGCTCGGCGTGTTCACGGGCGACAGCGCCGTGCGGACCCTGCGCACCGCACTCGCCAACGCCGTGCAGCATCCCGTCGACGGCGTCTCGCCGTCCACCATCGGCATCTCGATCGACGACAAGGGCGTGCTCGCCTTCGACGCCGACAAGTTCGCCAAGGCCCTGGCCGACGACCCGCAGGCCACGCAGAAGGTGTTCTCGGCCGTCGGCGCCCGCCTCGAAGGCGTCACCGACCAGTACTCGGACAAGTACGACGGACTGCTCACGCAGCGGATCACCGGGCAGGAGACCGAGGTCAAGACGCTCAAGACGCAGGTCGAGCGCTGGGACATCCGCCTCGAGCAGCGCCGCGCGACGCTCGAGCGCACCTACGCGCAGCTCGAGGTGCAGCTCTCCAAGATGCAGTCGCAGTCCTCGTGGCTGGAGTCGCAGCTGGCCGGCCTCACCCCCAAGTCCTCCTGATCGCCGCCTCTGACCCTCGGAGATCCCACGCATGTCCACGACCGCATCCCTCGCTCGCGCCAAGCAGCAGTACCTCGAGCAGCAGGTCGCATCGGCCTCGCCCGAGCGCCTGCTCGTCCTCCTCTACGACCGGCTGCTCGTCGACATCGACCGCGCCGCCGTCGCTCAGGAGGCCGCCGACTGGCCCGCAGCAGGCACGCACCTCACGCATGCGCAGTGGATCGTCGCGGAGCTCAGCGCGACCCTGACCGACGCCTGGGACGGTGCCGAGCAGCTCCGTGCCGTGTACACGTACCTGACGTCGCAGCTCCTCACCGCCAACCTCTCGCACGACCGTGACGTGACGGCGGAGTGCCGTGAGATCGTCGCTCCGCTCCGCGATGCCTGGCATCAGGCCGCGGCCTCCGTCGCCACGACGCCCGCGGTCGCGGTCTCGGCGATCGCCTGAACGACCGTGAGTGAGAACCTCGGCGAGTGGCTCGCGGTGCTCGACCGGTTCGAGCGGGCGCTCGACGCCGCCGACGAGCAGCTCGACGAGCGCTTCGAGACGCCGGCCGGACCAGTGCCGGAGCACCTCCGAGAGCGCGCGGAGGCGATTCTCGCGCGACAGAAGATGATGCTCGACAGCCTCGCGATGTCGCGAGCGCACGTCGCACGCGAGCTCGCCGCGCTGCGGCGCGTGCCGACCTCGGCATCCGACGCACCGGCCTATCTGGACGTCCAGGGCTGAATCGGTTACGCGGCGGTCGGGCTGTCGCGATAGTGGGCATCGAGCACGGATCGCTCGACGATTGGCCAGGGATCGGCCTCTCCCACCACGTCCCGGAGTGCCCCCGTGCTCGAATCCGTCACCTCCTCCGCGCTCATCAGCGCTCTCGACGGTCTGGCGCTGCGCCAGCGATCGATCGCCGAGAACATCGCGAACGTCAACACGCCCGACTACCACGCGAAGCGGGTCCGCTTCGAGGACGAGCTGCGCGCGGCCGTGGCCGACGGGTCCGGCACCGTCTCGCCGACCGTCCAGCGCTCGCTCGAACCCACGCGGCTGAACGGCAACAACGTCAACCTCGACACCGAGACCCTCTCGAACATCGACACCGTGCTGCGTTTCCAGTTCGCGAGCCAGGCGATCGGCGGTCAGGCCGCATCGATCTCGAAGGCGATCGGCCAGGCCTCGGCATGACCTTCGACGCGATCGGCATCGCCGGCACCGGGCTCACCGCGCACCGCAAGTGGCTGGATGCGCTGAGCGACAACATCGCCAACGTCAACACCGCCACGCCTCCCGGTCAGGAGGCCTTCCGCGAGAAGCTCGTCACGGTGCAGGCCGGCACGCAGAGCCCCGGGGTGTACGTCGCGGGCGTCGTGGAGTCCGAGGCGACGCCCAAGCTCGTCTACGACCCCGAGCACCCCTATGCGAACGAGGACGGCTACGTGCAGTATCCGAACGTCGACCTCGGCGACCAGATGAGCATGCTCATCATCGCGCAGCGCGGCTACGAGGCGAACGCCGCCGTGGTCGACCGTGCCAAGACGACGTACGAGGCCGCACTGCAGATCGGACGCAGCTGATGAGCATGCCGATCGGTCCCGTGTCGGCCGTGGGCGTCAGCCCGCTGCCGGCGTTGAGCTTCGAGACGGGGGGAGCGGATGCCACGGCCCCGGCGTCCTCCGGCTCGTTCGCGACCTCGCTCACAGGCGCAGTCGAGAACCTCCAGCAGTTGCAGTCCACCTCGAACGAACTCGCGGTGCAGGCCGTCACGGGCGACCTGCAGGACATCCACCAGGCGATGATCGCCTCGGCACGCGCCTCGGTGACCCTCGACCTCGTCGTCGCTGTGCGCGACCGCAGCGTCGCCGCGTTCAACGACATCATGAGGATGCAGGCCTGACGATGCCCACCGTGCTCACCACCTACTACGGCCGCGCCAAACAGGTCGTGTCGGGCTTCACCGTCGCGCAGCGCACGATCGCCGTGATCGGCGTCGCCCTGCTCGTGATGGGAGCAGTCGCGCTGGGCGCGTGGCTCACGCGTCCGCAGATGAGTCCGCTCTTCACAGGCCTCAGCGCTGGGGATGCGTCGGCCGTCGTCGAGCAGCTCAAGTCGGCCGGCGTCGGCTACGAGCTCACCGAGGGCGGGGCGACGATCCTCGTGCCCGACGACCAGGTGTACGCGCAGCGTCTCGCCGCGGCATCCGCGGGCCTTCCCGGCGACACGAGCGAGGGCTACACGCTGCTCGACAAGATGGGCGTGACGGCGAGCGAGTTCCAGCAGTCCGTGACGTACAAGCGCGCGATCGAGGGCGAGCTCGCGGGCACGATCGGCGCGATGGACGGCATCTCCACGGCTTCGGTCCAGCTCGCGATCCCCGAGGAGAGCGTGTTCGTCTCGGAGAAGCAGAGCCCGACCGCCTCGGTGTTCGTGAAGACGCGCAACGGATCGACCCTGAGCGACGAGAAGATCGAGGCGATCGTGCACCTCACGAGCGCGGCGGTGCCCGGGATGACGCCGGAGGACGTCGCCGTCACCGATCAGAACGGCCGCGTGCTCTCGGCCGTCGGCGCGGGGATCAGCGGCAACTCGTCGAAGCAGGCCACCGAGCACGAGGCCAAGGTCGCGGCATCCGTGAGCAGCATGCTCGACACGATCGTCGGCCCGGGCAACGCAACGGTGACGGTCTCGGCGGATGTCGCGAACTCGACGTCCGAGCGTCTCGACGAGACCTACACCGCGCCGGACGATGCGCTCAGCCCCTCGGAACAGACGAAGACCGAGACCTACACGGGCGGCGCCGGACCCGGTGGGAACGCCGGCGTCCTGGGTCCCGACAACATCGCGGTGCCGAACGGGGCCACCGGCGACGGAGAGTACGAGTTCGAGGAGACCTCGCGCAGCAACGCCGTCAACAAGACGACCGAGAAGACGATCACCCCGGCCGGCGAGGTCACGCGCCAGACCGTGAGCATCGCCGTGAACCGCGGAGAGGTCACGGGCGTGACGGCGAACCAGATCGAGGCTCTCGTGGCCTCCGCCGCCGGCATCGACGTCGACCGCGGCGACGAGATCGCCGTCGAGTTCGTCGACTTCGCGACCTCCGGAGCGACGGCGGCGCAGACCGCCCTGCAGGCGGCCGAGGCCGAGCGCGCGGCGGAGATGCAGCAGGAGCTGATCCGCTCGGCGATCATCGGCGGGTCGATCCTGCTGGCGGTCGTCATCCTCGTGGTGTTCCTCGCCGTGCGTCGACGTATGAAGCGGCGAGTGATGTACACCGACGACGGGCCGATCGAGTACTTCGCCACCGTCACCGAGGACGAGGAGCAGAAGCTGCGCTCGCTGCGCGACCTCAAGGACCCCGACGCGATTCCGCTGCCCGGCCCGACCAGGCTGCTGCCCTCGGCGGCCGTCGACGTCGATGACGAGCCGGAGCCCGACAAGGTGCTCGTGGAGCGACGTCGCCGGGAGATCGACGACCTCGCGAAGCGCGAGCCGCAGGCGACCGCCGGCGCTCTGGCCGATCTGATGGACGAGGCGAGGGTATGAGCGGGCTGACCGAGATCCTCGACGCACAGGCCGACACGGTCGAGGTGACGACCGCGGAGACGGCGACCGCGCCCGCGGCGGAGATGACGGGGCTGCGCAAGGCCGCGATCGTGCTGATGAACATGGACAGGGCAGCGAGCGCGGAGGTGCTGCGGCACCTCGGCGAGGAGCGTTCGGAGATGCTCGCGGCCGAGCTCACCCAGCTCGGCGGTGTCGATGTCGCGTCGACGGCCCGTGCGCTCGCGGAGTTCCGACGCATCGCGACCGGTGGCTCCGTGCCCTCGCGCGGCGGTCAGGAACTCGCGACGGGTCTGCTGGAGACGGCCTTCGGGCGAGAGAAAGCCGTCGGCATGGTCGGCCGGGTGATGTCGCAGGGCACTGTGTCGTTCGACTTCCTCAACGCGGCCGACCCCGCGCAGCTCGCGACCGTGATCGAGGGGGAGCTTCCGACGACCGTCGCCGTCGTGCTCGCCAATCTCCGGGCCGATCGGGCCGCCGCGGTGCTCGCCGCCCTGCAGGATCCTCTCCGCACCGACGTCGCCCAGGCGATCGCGACGATGGGCACAGCGACCCAGGAGGCGATCTCGATCGTCGCGGACTCGCTGCGGTCGCGGACCGGGGTCTTCGCGATGCGCGACAACCACGAGGCGATCGGCGGCGTGCAGCCACTTGTCGAGATCATCAATCGCTCGGACACCGCGCTCGAGAAGTCGCTCCTCGCGAGCCTGGAGGGGCGGGATCTCGCCCTCGCGGAGGACATCCGCAGTCGCATGGTGACGTTCGCCGACATCGCACGTCTCGAGGACCGCGACACGCAGCGGGTGCTGCGAGGCCTCGATCTGCGCATCCTCGCGCTCGCGCTCAAGGGTGCGGACGAGCAGATCGTCGAGAAGGTCAGCACGAACATGACCGAGCGCAACAAGGAGAACCTCGCCGAGGAGACCCGGGTGCTCGGGCCGGTGCGCATGCGTCAGGTCGACGAGGCGCGTGCAGAGATCGTCCGCGTCATCCGCGAGCTGGAGGCGGCCGAGGAGATCACCATCTCCCGTGAGGACGAGGATGAACTCGTCGAGTGAGCGGTCGACGGTTACGGCGTCGTCGGAGCGTCGCGATAGTGGGCAGCGAGCACGGATAGCTCGACCTCCGGACCATGGACTGGCCCCCTCATCGACATCCGAGGTGCGCACCGTGCTCGATCCCGTCTTCACCCCCCTGGTGGTGCCGCGCGTGGGCGAGACGCCGATCGACCTGCGCGGCGAGACGGACCGAGCCCGCACGCGCGGTTACGCCGAGGGGTTCGCCGAGGGACGCCGCATCGCTCTGGACAGGGCGCAGGTCGAGCAGACCGAGCAGGCACTCAGGATGCAGGAGATGCAGGCGGCGTTCGTCGAGCGGGCGCAGGCGGCGCTGGATGCTGTGCGCAGCGCGCGTGCGGCACTGGAGCAGCGCGTGACGGACGTCGCCCACCTGGACGCCGATCGCATCGAGCACCTCGCGGTCGAACTCGCGTCCGCGATCGTGGGCGCGGAGCTCTCGGATCCTGCCCGCTCCGCCGCGCACGCGTTGCGCCGAGCCCTCGACGAGATGCCGGTGGGTCGGTGGACGCGTGTGTCGTTCAGCCCGCGCGACGCCCGCACGCTGCGTGCGGACGGCGAGGCGATGGCCACCATCGGCGAGGTCGAGCTCGTCGCCTCCGACGCGGTCGACGACGGCGGATCGGTCGTGGAGATCGACGACGGCGCGGTCGACGCGCGCATCGAGGCTGCTTTCGCGCGCGTGCGCGCCGCTCTGCGCGGTGACGACGAGCCGGGCGTGGACGACGAGCCGGGCGGGGACGAGCTCCGCGGCGACGAGCAGGGCGGTGGCTCACGATGACCGTCACGGCCTCCTGGGATCGTGCGCTGGGTGCCGCGCGTCCGGAACGCTCGGGCACCGTGCGCTCCGTCATGGGTCTCGGGGTTGAGGTGCGCGGCATCGACGCGGCCGTCGGCGACCGCGTGCGCATCGACGTGCTCGACGGCGATCCGGTCGACGCCGAGATCGTCGCGGTCGATGGCGGGACCGCCCGGTGCATGCCTCTCGGACGTCTCGGCGGCATCACCGCACGGGCCCGCGTGCGCCACGCGGGCGCGCCGCTGCAGGTGCCGACAGGGCGTGCCCTGCTCGGACGGGTGCTCGATGGTCTGGGGCGGCCGATCGACGGCAGAGGCCCGATCGACGCGGGAGCCGGGCGCGTCGCGCTCGACCAGGCGCCTCCGAGCATCTTGCATCGTCGACGGATCGATCGTCAGCTGGGCCTCGGCGTGCGCGTGCTCGACACCATGACCCCGGTCGGCACCGGCCAGCGACTCGGGCTGTTCGCAGGATCGGGCGTCGGCAAGTCCTCGCTCATGTCGATGATCGCCCGCGGGTCGAGCGCCGACGTCACGGTGATCGCCCTGGTCGGCGAGCGCGGCCGCGAGGTCAGGGAGTTCATCGAGGACGACCTGGGACCGGACGGCCTTGCACGGTCCGTCGTCATCGTCGCGACTTCGGATCAGCCGGCGATGGCGCGTATGAGGTCGGCGTTCGTGGCGACGCGCATCGCCGAGCACTTCCGCGACGACGGACTCGACGTCGTGCTCATGATGGACTCGCTCACCCGTGTGGCGATGGCGCAGCGCGAGATCGGGCTGAGCGCGGGGGAGCCTCCGGCCACGCGCGGCTACCCGCCGTCCACCTTCTCCGTCCTCGCCCGCCTTCTCGAGCGGGCGGGTACCGGCATCACCGGCTCGATCACCGGTCTGTACACGGTCCTCGTGGACGGCGACGATCATAACGAGCCGATCGCGGATGCGGCGCGCGGCATCCTCGACGGGCACGTCGTGCTCGACCGTGCGCTCGCGGTTCGGGGGCACTTCCCGGCGGTGGATGTGCTCGGCTCGGTGTCGCGCGTCGTCTCGAAGATCACGACCCCCGATCAGCGCGCCGCCGCTGTGGCGCTGCGCAGTGTGCTCGCCGCTCGTCGCTCCGCGAACGATCTGATCGACATCGGCGCGTATCGGCAGGGTGCGAACCCGCTGGTCGATGCCGCGATCGCGCACGACGGCGAGATCTCCCGGTTCCTGACCCAGCGGATGGACGATCTCACCGCATCCGACGATTCCTGGCAGCGGCTCGCTGCTCTCACCGACGAGTTCGGAGGACTGACACCATGACCTTCACCCTGTCCGGGCTGCTTCGCGTGCGCGGCGCCCAGGAGCGCGTGGCCGCGGAGGACCTTTCCCGCGCGAGCGCGGAGCGCGCCCGCGCCGAGGCGGCGGAGCAGTCGGCGGTCACGAGCCTCGCGGAGATCAGCGACCGGATCGACGACTCCGCGACCCTGCTCGCGATGGCCGCCGCCCGTGCCGCCGGGCGGAGCACGCTCAGCGACCTGCAGGCCCTCGTCGAGATGCGGCGTGTCAGCGAGGGCGAGGCGAAGGCCGCTCATGTCGAGGCGCGCCGCGACCTCAAGGGGCTGGAGCGCCTCGAGGAGGCGCATCGCGTCGACGAGATGCGGCAGGAGCTCGCGACGGAGCAGGCGGCGCTGGACGAGATCGTGACCGTGCGTGGCCGTCGGCCCGAGGGGAGCGCCGCGTGAGCGCGGTCGGCGTGGCGGATGTCCTGCACGCCGCGCCGCGGGGGCAGGCCTCCGCCGCGCGACCCGGACGTGACCCGGGGACGCGCTTCGCGGAGGTGCTGACGGCGGCGGGTGTCGACGTGATCGCGGAGACGGTTCCGAGATCGGATGACGCATCGACGCAAGGAGTCGACGGCCTCAGAGCAGTGCATGGCGATGACGCATCCTCTCTGCTCGCTGCGACGTCTCTCGCGCTGATGCCCACGATCGCGGGTTCGGAGTCGACGGCCGCCGCGGATGCCGTGGCGGCGGAGACGGGAACTGAGGGCGCGTCTGCCGCGGAGGCCGGAGGCTTGGAGCCCGGAACCGCGGATCCCGGAACCGCGGAGGCGGGAACCTCGGAGACGGGGCACCTCATCCCGTCGACCGCCGGGACGACGCTCCCTGTCCACGGGATGTCGGTTCCGGTCCCGCCCGTCGCCCTGACCGACTCGCCGGCGACGCCCGTGGACGGCGAGGCGGAGCCTTCCGCCGAGCGCGGCCTGCCGCACAAACCGACCGCGCGGGCGACGGTCGCGACGTCGGCGGGCATGGTGTCCCCGACGGGCACACCCGCGGCGCTCGTCGCGGGTGGCGCTCCGGGCGTCTCCGTCCAGCCGGATCTCGCGGACGGCGCGACCGTGTCGACCGACGGCGTGCCGCCCCCTGCCGCGACAGCGGGCGCTGCCGCGAGCGCCTCCGCGTCCCGTGCGAGCAGCGCTCCCGTCGTGTCCCTCCCCATGGCATCGGCCGGGGTCGCCTCACCCGCGCCGACCTCCACCGCCTCCGCAGGGGCGGCGTCGCCTGCGGAGGGCGGAGCCCCGGCATCCGCGCCGCCGACGCCCTCGATAGCGGCCGCGGTTCCGGCGACGCCCACGGTCACCGCAGCGCCCCTCGACGGCGCGGCACCCGCATCGCCCGTCGCGCGCGCCGTGACGGCGCAGGTGTCCCCGGTGGTCGTCAGCATCGCCCAACGCCCGAGCGGCGTGCACCAGCTCACGATGACCGTGAACCCGGACTCTCTCGGACCGGTGACGATCCGCGCCCACATCGGACAGGGCGGCGACGTGCGCGTCGAGCTCTTCGGGGCGACGGATGCCGGACGTGACGCGCTGCGCGCCATCGTGACCGACCTGCGCCGCGACCTCGCCGGAGCCATGCCGCACGCCACGCTGAGCATCGCGCAGGGCACGGGTGCCGACGCCGGAGCCGATCGCGGCGGACAGACGTCTGCGGGCGGCGCGGGGGAGCAGGGCTCCACGGGGCGCGACTCCGGCCGTGACGCGCACGGCGCTCCTGTCACCGCCGACACACGCGACCACGCGCCGCAGAGCCCCGCCACGACCATCGCATCCATCCCCGGCTCCGGCCTGGACATCCTGGCCTGAGAGGACGATCACATGACGATCCCCATCACCGCGAACACGCCGATCGACGCGTCGAGCTCGATGTACACCGGCAGCACGACGGACCCCGCATCCCGCAAGCAGGTGCTCGACGGCGAGGTGTTCCTCAAACTCCTCGTGACCCAGCTCACGCACCAGGATCCGTCGAGTCCGATGGACACCAACGAGATGATCGCGCAGACCACCCAGCTCGCCATGATGGAGCAGCTCACGTCGCTCGCCGACAGCGGCTCCGAGGCGTTCGCGCTCAACATGCGGCAGGCCGCGACCGCGTTGATCGGCCAGGAGGCCGGCTACAAGGATGCCGACGGGAAGACCGTCACCGGGATCGTTACCAAGGTGTCGTTCGACGGCCCCGTCCCGCAGGTCACCATCGGCGACAAGACCGTCGCCCTCGACGCCATCACCGGCGTCACCTCCACGACCACTCCGGCCGCCCCGGCCGCCTGACCCCCGCTCCACACAGGAAGAGAGAACCTCATGCTTCGCTCGCTCTACTCCGGGATCTCCGGGCTCCGCTCGCACCAGACGATGCTCGACGTGACCGGCAACAACATCGCCAACGTGAACACCGCCGGCTTCAAGGGCTCCTCGGTGCTGTTCCAGGACTCGCTGTCGCAGCTCATCGGCAACCCCGGTATCCCCGACGATCAGGTCGGTGGACGCAACCCCGCCCAGGTCGGCCTCGGCGTGCAGGTGGCCGGCGTCCGCACCAACTTCGCGCAGGGCTCCGCGCAGGCGACGGGTCGTGGGGGAGACCTCATGATCTCCGGCGACGGATTTTTCGCGGTGCGCTCCGGCGGCGAGACGCTCTACACCCGTGCCGGCGGCTTCACGTTCGACCCCACGGGAAAGATGGTCACCGCCGACGGCGCGATCGTGCAGGGCTGGTCGGCGCAGAACGGCGCCGTGAACACGGGTCAGGCCGTCGGCAACATCGTGCTCCCGCTCGACGCGGTCTCCCCGGCGCGGGCGACGACCACCGCGGGCGTGACCGGCAACCTGCCCTCGACGGCCGCGGTCGGCGACGAGCTGGTCCGCGACGTGACGGTGTACGACGCGCAGGGGACGCCCTCGACGCTGAGCCTCACGTTCACGAAGACCGCCACCGGTTGGAGCGTCACCGAGCCCGTCAGCGGCGCCGCCGGAGCGCTCGCGTTCACGGACGGGAAGCAGACCGGCGCGGGACTCACGCTCACCGCCGGCGCCGTCTCGGTCGACCTCACGGCCGTGACCGGCTACGCCAGCCTCTCGACCGTCGCCGTCACCGAGCAGAACGGCGCTGCCGCCGGCACGCTGAAGTCCTACAGCATCACGGGCGACGGGTCGATCGTCGGGACCTTCAGCAACGGCGCCACGCAGACCCTCGCCAAGATCGCGATGGCGACCTTCGGCAACCCGGAGGGACTCGAGAAGGCCGGCGGCACCGCGTACCGGGTGTCGGTCAACTCGGGGGCCGTCCGCATGGGCGAGCCCGGACAGGCCGGCTTCGGCAACCTCGTCTCGGGCGCTCTCGAGATGAGCAACGTCGACCTGTCGCAGGAGTTCACGAACCTCATCGTCGCGCAGCGCGGCTTCCAGGCGAACGCCCGCATCATCACGACGAGCGACGAGGTGCTGCAGGAGCTCACGCAGCTCAAGCGCTGATCCTCGTCCACGCCTCCACGCACACGGCCCGTCCTGGTTACCCGGGGCGGGCCGCGTCGCGATAGTCGGGGCAGACTCCCTCCATCCGAACTCCGGAGAACGCCCGATGATCACCGTCACCCGCCTCGACAGCACGAGGTTCGCGGTCAACCCCGACCTGATCGAGCGTATCCAGGAGTCGCCGGACACGACTCTGCACATGGTGGATGGCCACGTCTACGTGGTGCGCGAGGACATGGATGCCGTGATCGCGCTCGTCGTCGACTACCGCGCGCGCGTGCTCGGCGCGGCGCAGGCCCTGACGTCCCACGCACCGGCCGCCCGGACCGAGGTCTGATCGTGGATCCCGCATTCCTCATCGGCGTCGTCCTCGCCTTCGGCGCGCTCGTCGCCATGATCACGATGGAAGGGGCAAGCTTCCAGGCCCTGTTCATCCCGGCGCCCATGATCCTCGTGATCGGCTCGACGATCGGCGTCGGCATCGCGAGCCATACGCTGCGCGACACCAAGCTCGCGGTGCAGAGCCTCGGCCGCATGGTGCGCGGTCCCCGCATGACCCCGGAGGCGGTGATCCCGTTCCTGGTCGGCTACGCCGAGAAGGCCCGCGGCGAGGGTCTGCTGTCGCTCGAGCAGGAGCTCGACGGCGCGCCGGACGACTTCACACGACAGGCGCTGCAGGCACTGGCGGACGGCACCGACGCGGAGGACCTGCGGACCGTCATGGACGACGAGATCGAGGCGGCCTCGTCCCGCAACCGCGTCGCGGCGAAGTTCTTCGCCTCGCTCGGCGGCTACGCGCCCACGATCGGTATCGTCGGCACGGTGGTGTCCCTGACCCACGTGCTCGAGAAGCTCGACGAACCCGACCACCTCGGTCCGATGATCGCCGCGGCGTTCGTCGCGACGCTGTGGGGCCTGCTGTCCGCCAACTTCATCTGGAACCCGATCGCCGGACGACTGAACCGCATCGGCGCGGTGGAGCTCGAGCGCATGACGCTGGTCGCCGAGGGCATGCTCGCGATCCAGGCCGGAAGCGCCCCGCACCTGCTGCAGGAGCGCCTCGAGGCCCTGTCCACCGTCCGGCCCAAGGCCAAGAAGGCCAAGGCGTCCGCGAGCGAGGATGCGGCGTGAGCACCGCGCGGCGGGCACGGGGTCGCGGCCACGGCGACGACTCGCACGACGAGCCGGACGAGCGCTGGGCCGTCTCCTACGCCGACATGGTGACGGTGCTGATGTGCCTGTTCATCGTGCTGTTCGCCATCTCGAGCGTCGACGCGACCAAGTTCCAGCTCCTCGCGAACAGCCTCGCCTCGGGGTTCGGGCAGGAGGAGACACACTCGGGCGGGGCGGACACGGCGGAGGGCGTCGTCGTGCCGCCCGAGATGCGGGACGAGGACGGCGTGGTCGACCTGACCACGCCCGCCGACCTGACCGCCCGCGCGACGGCGGAGGTCGAGTCGCTCGAGGAGCTCAAGGAGCGGATGCTCGCGGCCCTGACCACCCAGGGATTGCAGAACACGGTCGACTTCGTGATCGACGACCGCGGTCTCAGTGTGGGACTGATCGGCGCCGAGACGTTCTTCGGCGACAACAGCACCGACCTGTCGGGCACAGCGGATGCGGTGCTCGACTCGATCGGGGACGTGCTGGGAACCGTCGACAACCAGGTGAGCATCGAGGGGCACGCGGACCATCGGGTGTCGGCATACCCGTTCCCGACGAACTGGGAGCTCTCGGGCGGTCGGGCGACGCAGGTCGCACGTTTCCTCGTCGAGCACGAGGGCATCGCGGGGCCGCGGGTCAAGGCCACCGCGTACTCGGACACGCGCCCGATCGTGCAGGGGGACTCGCCGGAGGCGCTGGCCAGCAACCGGCGCGTCGACATCGTCGTCGAGTCGAACGAGGAGGAGCAGGTGCGTGCCCTCATCCCCGCCATCGTCCAGGGAGCCGCAGCGAAATGAGAGACCTGTGACCATCACCGTCGACGAGACCGCCGTGGCCGCCGCGCCGACCGCCGGGTCCGTGCGCGAATACGCGGCGGACCAGTACCCCGCGTACGACTTCAGCCGTCCCGCACAGCTGGATCGTGAGAGCATCCGCCACCTCGAGGCGGGCTTCGAGGCCTTCGCCCGCCTGTGGTCGGCGCAGCTGACAGCGAAGGTCCGGGTCCGCGCGCACCTCGCGCTCGAACGCGTGGAGCTCGTGTCGTACGAGGAGTACGCCGAGACGCTCCCGCTCACGACGGCCATGGTCGTCGGCTCGCTGGTCGGGCGCGAAGAACCGTGCGTGGTGCAGTTCGGGCTCGACAGCGCTCTGCTGTGGGTCGTGCAGATGATGGGCGGGCGCAGCACCTCGCTGCCCGAGGCCCGCACGTTCACCCCGATCGAACTCGCACTCGTGCGCCACCTCATGGAGGACACCTTCGAGCACCTGCACGCCGGGCTCGACGGTCTGCTGCCGGGGGAGCCGCGCTTCTCCGCCGTGCACTACAACCCCCAGTACATGCAGGTGATCTCCGCTGCGGCTGCCGTGATCGTCGCCCGGTACTCGATGCGCCTGGGCGACGCCGAGACCACCGCCACCGTCATGATCCCGGCGTCTGCGGTCGCCGACCGCCTCGCCGCCAGCGGATTGGATGCCGCGGCGGCGCACACCCCGGCGCACACCGTGGAGCAGGTGCGCAGCACGCCGCTCGAGGTGACCCTCCGGCTCGCGCCGCTCACGATCGGCGCGGGGGAGATCCTCGACCTCGCCCCGGGAGATCTGCTCCGACTGCCGCATCCCGAGACCTCCCCCTTCGAACTCGTCGCCGGGAACACGAGGATCGCGCTCGCGACTCCCGGCAGCCGCGGTTCGCGACTGACCTGCCTGATCTCGACCACCTCTGAGGAGACCCACTGATGAGCACCTTCCACGAGACGGCCGTCGCCGCGGCGATCGCCGGCAGGCTGCCGTTCGGCTATCCGGTGATCCCCGCGCCGTCGACGGATCCCGGGGCCGTGGGCTCCGCGATCGTCGCGACGTTCACGGGCACCCCGGGTGCGAGGATCGCGATCCAGGTGCTGGACCCGTCCCAGCTCGAGGACGGATCGCCGTCCGCGCCGCTCGCCGACCGGCTGCACCCGATCCTCGAGGCAGCGGTCGCGGTGCTCGGCACCGGCACGCTCGCTGCGGGGGAGGAAATGCCCGCGGCATCCGTGTTCGCGGAAGCGGGGACGCAGGTCTTCGACATGGTCGACGCCGCAGGAACTGTCGTGGCGCGCGCGGCTGTGCGCGTCGAGGGTACCCAGGCGTCCCCCGCCGGCCCTCAGCGGCTGAGCAGGATCGCCGGTGTGGAGATGGAGCTCGTCGTCGAGATCGGACGGACGCGGATGCCGGTGCGCGACGTGCTGTCGCTCGAGCCGGGACGCGTGGTGGAGCTGGACAGGGCCGCCGGCTCGCCCGCAGACATCAAGCTCAACGGCCGACTGATCGGTCACGGCACGGTGGTCGTGGCCGAAGGCGACTTCGCGATCCGCGTCGAGCGGATCCTCGACGGCGCCGAGGTCGTCTGACCCATGGACGACCTGCTCGTCGCTCTGCGCGCGGTGGTCGCCCTGGCCGCGGTGCTCGGCTTGCTGCTGTTCCTCAGCCGACGGCTGCAGAAGAGCCAGGCGCGGGGGGAGAGTCCCCTGTCCGGCCTGCTTCCGAAGGGACTCGGCTCGCTCGCGGCGAGACTGCCGTCGCGGCCGACGTCCGCGACGCGTGGCCGCCCGGCATCCCGTCCGCGCGAGCGGGTGAAGCCGCGGCCGGAGAAGATCACGGTCGTCGCACGCACGGGGCTCGGCGGCAAGACGCAGCTCGTCGTCGCCGAGTTCGGCGGCATCCGCTATGTTCTCGGGGTGACCGAGAGCGGAGTGAGCGTCGTCGACACGCAGGAGGCCCCGCCCGTCGAGGAGGTCGGCGTCGAGGAGACGACGGCCGAGATCGAGCCGCCGAACGACATCGTCGACCGCGCTCTCCGTTCGGTGGCGTGAACCGCCCTCGCCGCGGTTACCGGAGACACGCGATGTCGCGATAGTCGTCCACGAGCACGGATCGCTCGCCCCCTCGGCTACGGATCGGCCACGACACCCTTCTCCGGAGTGCCGCCGTGCCCCCTGCCGCGTCCGTCTCCGCGCCGTCTGCGCGCGAACGACGTCTGCCACGTGCCGCGATCGTCGTCGCGATCGCGCTGGGCGTCGCGATGCTGTGGGTGCTGTTCACCACAGTTGGGGCGCATGCGGCGACCACGGACCCGACGGACTCGGGTGACGGCACCGGCGGCGGCGTGACGATCAACGGCATCAACGGCACGCCGTCGGACAGCATCATGACGCTGCTGGGCATCACGGTGCTCAGTGTGGCCCCCGCGCTGCTGCTCATGATGTCGAGCTTCACCAAGATCTTCGTGGTGCTCGCGCTGACCCGCAACGCGCTGTCGCTGCCTTCCATCCCGCCCAACCAGGTCCTGGCCGGCCTCAGCCTCTTCCTGACGCTGTTCATCATGTGGCCCGTGCTCACCGACATCAACGCGGTCGCGGTGAGCCCTTTCACCGCGGGTGACATCGACTTCGGGCGCGCCTTCGAACTGGCGCAGGAACCGCTGAGGCAGTGGATGCTCGCCTACACGCGTGAGGAGGACATCGCGCTGATGCACCGCGCGGCACAGATGGACAACCCCGCGGACGTCTCCGCGATCGGTCTGCAGACCCTCGTGCCCGCGTTCATGCTCAGCGAGCTTCGGGCGGCGTTCCTCATCGGCTTCGTGATCTTCGTGCCGTTCCTCGTGATCGATCTCGTGGTCGCGAGCGCGCTGATGTCGATGGGCATGATGATGCTCCCGCCGGTCATGATCTCGCTGCCGTTCAAGATCCTCCTGTTCCTCCTGATCGACGGCTGGGGCATGGTCATCACGGCGCTCGTGCAGTCGTACAGCGGAGGTGGCGGATGAACCCCGAGGCGGTCATCGACATCGGGCAGGCGGCGCTGATCCTCGGCGCGAAGCTCTGCGCGCCCCTGCTCATCACGGCTCTCGTGGTCGGGTTCGCGATCTCCCTGCTGCAGTCGATCACCCAGGTGCAGGAGATGACGATCTCCTTCGTGCCCAAGCTCGTGGCGGTCGGCATCGCGCTGCTCGTGAGCGGGCACTGGATGATCGCCGAGCTCATCGCGTTCTCGAACGAGATGTTCGCGCGCATCCCCGGGCTGCTGAACGGCGGCTGATGGACATCCCGATCGATTTCACCTGGCTCGAGGCGACCTCGCTCGCGTGCGTGCGCATCACGGCGTTCCTCGTGATCGCACCGCCGTTCAGCCACGGCACGATTCCGATGCGCATCAAGGCGATGCTCGGCGTCGGACTCGCGCTCGCGGTGTCCCCGGTCGTGACCGTCGGGTACGAGCGCCTCGACACCGGGGCGTTCCTCCTGGCGCTCGCGGGCCAGACGCTCACGGGCGCCCTGCTCGGCTTCCTCGTGATGATCCTGTTCAGCGCGATCCAGGGGGCGGGGCACCTGGTCGACACGTTCGGCGGCTTCCAGATGGCGCAGGCCTTCGACCCCGGCATGGCGATCAACGGCGCGCAGTTCACGCGGCTCTTCCAGATGACGGCGATCCTGCTGCTGTTCGCCTCGGACGGGTACCAGCTCGTGCTCGGCGGGTTGTTCCGCTCGTTCGACGCCGTGTCGGTGAGTGGCGCGATCGACCTCGCCTCCCCGGCCGAGGCTCTGGTCGGCGCGGCCGGGCAGATGATGCTCAGCGCGGTGCAGATCGCCGGCCCGCTGCTGATCGTGCTGTTCCTCGCCGACGTGGGCCTCGGTCTCATCACGCGGGTCGCGCCCGCGCTGAACGCGTTCGCGATGGGCTTCCCCGTCAAGATCGCCCTGACCCTCGTGCTCGTCGGCTTCGTGTACGCGGCGCTCCCCGGCGTGGTGGGCGCGATCGCCGAGGACGCGGTCCGCACCATCCTGGGGGTGATCCGATGAGCACCGCCGACACCGGGGAACGCACCGAGAAGGCGACCGAGCAGCGTCTCAAGGAGGCCCGGCGCAAGGGGCAGATCGGCCGGAGCCAGGACTTCACCGCCTGGGTGTGCATCGCGGCCGCCGCAGTCATGATGGTGCCGACCCTCGCGACGGGCACACAGGTCGCCACCGAGCTCTTCCTGCGGGTCGCCCAGGTGGCGCAGTACCCGACGGATGCCGCGGCGCTCGACGCCCTGGATGCCGCGATCTCCTCGCTCGGCGGCATCCTGCTGCCGATGCTCGTCGTGGTGCTGCTCGCGACCACCGCGACGGCTGTCGCCCAGGGGGGTATCCATCTGCGCGGCGTGACCATGCGCGCCGAGCAGTTCAACGTCGTGTCGGGGCTCAAGCGGGTCTTCGGCCAGCAGGCGCTGTGGGAGGGCGTCAAGGCGCTGCTGAAGACCGTCGCGATCGGACTGGCGCTGTGGATCGTGGTGTCGGGGCTCGTGCCCGTGCTGATGGCCAGCGGCAGCCACAACATCACCTGGCTCCTGGAGCAGGCCGCCGGAGGCGCGGTCGCGCTCCTCCAGGTCGCCGTGGTCGTCGGCATCCTCCTCGCCGCGATCGACGTCGCCGTCGTCATGCGTCGCAACCGCAAGCACACGCACATGACGAAGAAGGAGGCGAAGGACGAGCACAAGAAGACCGAAGGCGACCCGCTCGTGCGCTCCCAGCGACGCTCGCGTCAGATCGCCCTGAGCCGGAATCGGATGATCGCCGCCGTGGGCGACAGCGACGTCGTGCTCGTGAACCCGACCCACGTCGCGGTCGCGCTGCGCTACGAGCCCGGAACGTCCGCACCGCGGGTCGTCGCGAAGGGGGCGGGAGTCGTCGCGCAGAAGATCCGCGAGAAGGCGGAGGAGACCGGCGTGCCGATGGTGCGCGACGTCCCGCTCGCACGCGCGCTGCATGCCGCGTGCGACATCGGCCGCGAGATCCCTGAGGAGCTCTTCACGGCCGTCGCCCAGGTGCTGGCCTTCATCGAGCACCTGAAGCGCCGCGGTACCGCACGCGGCACCCACACCATGCCCTTCGCGAACACCAGAGAGCGCGGGCTCTGACTCCGGTCGGCACCGCACACGCACGAGAGAACGAGAGAAGAATGATCGGTCAGGTCCTGTCCAAGGCCGCAGTGCCCGTCGGCGTGGTCGGCATCATCCTGCTGCTCATCGTCCCGATCCCCACGCCGCTGCTCGACGTGCTCATCGTCGTGAACATCTCCTTCGCGCTGCTGATCCTGCTCACGGCGATGTTCGTCAAGAAGCCGCTCGAGTTCTCGGTGTTCCCGAGCCTGCTGCTCGTCGCGACACTGTTCCGCCTCGGCCTCAACGTCGCATCCACGCGACTCGTGTTGAGCGAGGCGCACGCGGGGCAGGTGATCCAGGCCTTCGGCCAGATCACGATCGCCGGCTCTCTCGTGATCGGCGCCGTGATCTTCCTCATTCTCACCGTGATCCAGTTCGTCGTGGTCACGAAGGGCGCGGAGCGCGTCGCCGAGGTGGGAGCGCGCTTCACGCTCGACGCGATGCCGGGCAAGCAGATGGCGATCGATGCCGACCTCAACGCCGGCCTCATCACCGAAGCAGAGGCGCGCAGGCGCCGCGCGGAGGTCGCCGCCGAGGCGGACTTCTACGGAGCGATGGACGGTGCATCGAAGTTCGTGAAGGGCGACGCGATCGCCGGCATCGTGATCGTGGTGATCAACTTCGTCGGCGGCATCATCATCGGCATGGCGCAGCACGGCATGGAGATGGGCGACGCGCTCGAGACGTACAGCATCCTCACGATCGGCGACGGTCTGGTCACCCAGATCCCGGCCCTGCTCATGGCGGTGTCCACCGGCATGATCGTGACCCGTGAGAACGTCGAGGCCGAGATGGGCCAGGCCGCCGGACGCCAGCTCCTGCAGTCGCGGAACGCGCTGCTGATCACTGGACTGGCCGCGTGCGCCATGGGCTTCATCCCCGGGATGCCGCTGCTGGTGTTCCTCGCGATCGGCGCCGTCCTGCTGTTCGCGGCCTCACGGGTGCGCGCCAATGAGGCCCGCGAGGCCGCCCTCGTCACCGATGCCCAGCAGCTGGAGGCCGCGGAGGCCGCGGCCGAAGGTCCCGAGGACCTCATGGACCGGATGCGTGTGCACGCGCTGGAGATCTCGCTCTCGCCCGACATCGTCGACCTCGCCTCCGGCGGGCCCGGTGATCTGCTCACGCGCGTGAAGTCGCTGCGTCGCAAGCTGGCGCTCGAGATCGGCATCCTCATGCCGCCGGTGCGCACGCGCGACAACATCGACCTCCCCGCGCAGACCTACGCGCTGCTGATCGCCGGGGTCGAGGTCGGCCGGGGAACCGTTCCGCGCGGGCATGTGCTCGCGATCGGGGCGGGGCTCGAGCAGTTGCCGGGAACCGCGGTGACGGATCCGGTGTTCGGGCTGGAGGGCAAGTGGGTCCCTGCGGAGATGTCGCACGCAGCGGACATGGCCGGAGCGACCGTGATCGACCGCGCGAGCGTCATCATCACGCACCTGTCGGACGTGGTGCAGAGCCAGGCCGACCGACTGCTCTCCCTGGAGGACGTGCGCCAGCTCACCGAGCACCTCAAGCAGTCGAGCCCCGCGACCGTCGAGGAACTCACGCCCGCAATGCTGTCGCTCGCCGCGATCCAGCGGGTGCTGGCCGGATTGCTGGCGGAGCGAGTGGCGATCAACGACCTCGCGCGGATCTATGAGGCGCTCGCGCTGCGCGCCAAGACCGCGACCGACACCCCGGGGCTGATCGAGGCGGCTCGCGCTGCTCTCGGGCCGGCCATCGCGGCGCGGTTCGCGGACGATGGTCGCCTGCGCGTCGTGATGTTCGATCCGATGTTGGAGCAGCAGATGCTGGAAGGGATGCGGGTCGTCGACGGGCAGCCGCAGATCGTGCTCGCGCCCGAGGCGACCATGCAGCTGATCGAGAGCATCCGCCGTACCGTGACGGAGATCGATCCGCCCGGAGCCGAGCCAGTGCTCGTATGCGCTCCTTCCCTGCGGGCCGCGGTGCGCCGGATGGTCGCCGCCCAGGTGCGCGGTCTGCCGGTGCTGTCGTACGACGAGGCGGGCGCCGGTGGATTCGCGACCGACGTGGTCGGCGTGGTCCGGATCGCGTCGTCTGCGCTCCCGATCGCGAACTGAGCGCGCATACCGCGCATCCTCGATTTCGATGCCGAGGGTCACGTGATCGGTATGGAGAT
The DNA here is from genome assembly GCF_040675935.1 of Microbacterium sp. LMX7-1.2. Lineage (NCBI taxonomy): Bacteria > Bacillati > Actinomycetota > Actinomycetes > Micrococcales > Microbacteriaceae > Microbacterium > Microbacterium sp. LMX7-1.2. The sequence continues at coordinate 24,620 of NZ_JBEGIL010000001.1, forward strand.
CTTGTCGGCCAGCACGGTCCTTCGGCCGGAGGTGCTCGCTCAGGCCATTCGGCTTTGACGCTGGTCTTCTCATTTACCAGGGGATCGTGCGCTAGTTTGGTGTGCGGGCGCGCGTCGGTGCGCCAGCCATGGAAGGCGGACGGCATGCTGGTACTCACGAGGCGCGCGAACGAGAGCATCCTCATCGGCGACGACATCACGGTGACGATCCTCGCGGTCACGCCCGGGGGAGTGCGGGTGGGCATCGACGCCCCGCGGGACAAGCGGATCAACCGCGCTGAGATCGTCCTCGCGATCGGCGACGCCAACCAGGAGGCCGTCCAGGCCTCGTCCGACGAGGCCGCGGAGTCCGCGCTGCTGGGCGCGCTCGCGCGCATCGGCACGACTCCCTGATCCTGTCAATGGGGAGTTCTCCCCATGCTGCCCGAGTTACCCCGTATCCCGTTGTCGCGATAGTCGTGAATGTGACGGGCGGGGACCCGTCACGGACCATTGATCTGACGAGGTGACCACCGTGGCCGCTCATGACCTGAGCATGCAGCTGATGCGAGAGCGCGATCTGCTCGAGGTGCTGCTCTTCAAGCTCGACGAGCAGCAGATGCTGCTGGCGACCGGGCGGAACCGCTGGATCCACCACGCCGCGAACGAGGTCGATCGCGTTCTCGCGGCGATGCCGACCGTCGCCCTCTCGCGGGACACACTGGTCGTCGCGGTGGCGGACGAGTGGGGCGTGCCCGAGGCGACGACGCTGCGCGAGCTGATCGACGCCGCGCCCACCGACGCCTGGCGCGACGTCATGTCCGGCCACCTCGACGCCATGACGACTCTCGCCGATGAGATCGGAGAGATGAAGAAGGTCAACGAGCAGCGCCTGCGCACGGCGATCCGCGTCACGCAGGAGACCATCGCCGGGCTCGGCACGCCGACGGGGGAGTACGACCCCTCGGGAGACGTCCTCCGCGACGGCGACGCCCGCCTCCTCGACACGAGGGTGTGACGCGGATGTCCTCCTTCGCCGGACTCCGGCTCGCCGAATCCGCCCTCGCGGCGGCACGCGCGGGTATGACCGTCACGGGTCAGAACATCGCGAACCAGACCACGGCCGGTTACACGCGACAGCGTCTGGAGCAGACGCCATCGGCTGCTCCCGGACAGTCGGGGCTGTGGCCGACGAAGTTCGCGATCGGATCGGGCGTGGACGTGACGGGCGTCGCGCGTCTCGGCGACAATCTCCTCGATGCGCGGGTGCGGGATGCGCTCGGCGCCTCGGGGTTCTGGGTCGCGCGCGCCACGGCCGCCGGGCAGGCCGAAGCAGCCATGGCCGAACCCACAGCGGACGGACTCGCCGCGAACCTCAACCGCTTCTGGGCCGGCTGGTCCGATCTCGCCAACACGCCGGATGCCGCGGCGGCCCAGGTCGTGCTCACGAACGCACAGGTCCTCATCGGCCAGGTGGCTGCGGGCTACCAGACGGTCGCAGGGCAGTGGACGGATCTGCGCGGCCAGGTCGATCGTCAGATCGCCGACGTCAACGCGGTCGCCGGCCAGGTCGCGACCCTCAACGGACAGATCCGCGACGCGCTCCTCTCGGGGCGCAACGCGAACGAGCTGATCGACCAGCGCGGCGTGCTCGCGCAGCAGCTGTCCTCAGCGGTCGGCGCCACGGGCGTCGTCGAGACGGACGGCACTCTCACGATGCGCGTCGACGGCAACGCCCTCGTCTCCGGCGACACGAGCCGATCGCTCGTGGTGAGCGGCCCGCGCGAGATCGCCGACGGCGGCAGCATCACGGTCGCCTGGGCCGATCGCCCCGGTACGCCGGTCAGCGTCACGGGCGGCACGATCGGCGGCACGATCAGCACGCTGGCTCCGGCCTCCGCCGGTGGCACGCTCGCCGGCGTCGCGGCCGCCTATAACGAGACGGCGATCGCGTTGGCGACCGCCGTGAACGACGTGCACCGCACCGGTGCGACGCCGACGGGCGCGCCAGGCGGCGACTTCTTCGCCCTCGACCCGAGCGGCCCGGCCGCGCTCGGTCTCCGCGTGATCCCGACCGGACTCGCCGACCTCGCCCTCGCCGCGCCGGGTGCCGGTGCGAAGGACACCACGATCGCCGACCGCATCAGCGCGCTCGGCGCTGCGGCGACCGGTCCCAGCAAGGTCTGGTCGAGCTTCGTGACCGGGTTCGCGGTCACGGTCGCCGGCGACCGGCAGCGCGCCGACATCGCGGACATGGGCGCCGTCGCCGCCGTCACCGCGCAGCAGTCGAACGCCTCGGTCGACGGCGACGAGGAGACCATCAACCTGCTGACCTACCAGACCGCGTATCAGGCGGCCGCGCGTGTGCTCACCGCGGTCGACGAGGCTCTGGACCTGCTCATCAACCGCACCGGCCTGGTGGGCCGCTGATCCCCGGAGGACACATGATCGGGCGCATCACGAGCAGCACCATGACGCAGCAGTCGCTGCGCACCCTGCAGACGACCCTCGTCGACCGCGAGCGGCTGCAGAACCAGGCGACCTCGCAGCGGGCTTTCCGCACGCCCAGCGAAGACCCTGCCGCGGCGGCGACGACGCTCGGCGTGCACGGCGAGCAGTCCCGGGCAGCACAGTACGCGCGCAACCTCAGCGACGGGATGGCGTGGGTCACGACCGTCGACACCGCGCTGGGTGCCAGCGCGGACCTGCTGAACCGGGCGCGCGACCTCACCGCGCAGGGGGCGAACTCCGGCGCGCTGAGCGCGAGCGCCCGCGAGTCCATCGCGCAGGAGCTCGAGACCATCAGCGCCGAGCTGCTCGCCCGCGCGAACACGACGGTCCTCGGGCGCAGTGTCTTCGCCGGGACGAGTGACGCCGCCGTCGCCTTCGATTCGGGCACCTTCACGTTCAACGGCACCGCGGGGGGCGGCGTGCAGCGACGCATCAGCGACAACGAGACCGTGCGGGTCGACTTCGACGGAGCCCAGGCGTTCGGAACGGGAGCGAACAGTGCGTTCGCGATGCTGAACGACATCGCCGCCGACCTGCGCAGCGGCGCGAACGTCGGCGCCCGGCTCGGCGACATCGACGACCGGCTCAAGGAGGTCGTGTCCGCGCGGGGGACGACCGGAGCCCGCCAGGTGCAGATCGAGCGCGCCATGTCGCAGAACCTGTCGGTCTCGACCGATCTCGAGGCGAGGCGCGTCGAGGTGGAGAACGTCGACAGTCTCGAGGTGCTCGTGCGGCTGCAGTCCGCCGAACTCGTCTTCCAGTCCGCCCTGCAGGTGACCGCCCGTTCGCTGCAGACCAACCTCTTGGAGTTCCTGCGATGACCACGATCACGGCTGACGCATCCGCTACCGCCGTCGAGTTCGCCTTCCCGATGCCGGGTCTGAGCCCGTACACCGACTTCGCCCTCGAGCCGATCCCGGGTGCAGAGGGACTCTACGCTCTTCGGGCCGTCGGAGCCGAGGTCCGGTTGTTCCTCCTCGACCCGGACTTCAGCGACTACGGATACGAGCCGCGCATCCCGACCGAGATCCGCGCGCAGCTCGGGGCGGACGACGACACCGCTCTGCGGGTGCTGGTGGTCGCGAACCCCGCCGAGGACGGCGTGTACATCAACCTGCGTGCACCGATCGTGCTGCACCCCGTCACCGCGCGGGCCGCGCAGGTGATCCTCGACGACGAGTCCCATCCCATCCGGGTGCGGCTGGATGGCTGAGCACCCTCTGTCGATCGCGAGATTTCGGGAGTCAGAGGATTCCGATATTCACCGCATATACCAAGGAAGAACGAGTATCCTCTGAAGTGCACAGGCTGGGGTACTGGCAGATTCCGGCGTAGGCGCAGGAGATTGGGACCTGCGGGCGCGTCGCGAATGCCGCTGGTGGGGTACAGCGCAAGACGCTCGGTGACGAGCACTTTTCCATTGGACGGAAAAATGAGCACATCCAGGACGCTCGATACGAATCGGGTGAGCAAGAGGGAGTTCGTACAGCGGTTCGCGCGACGCGGCGGGATCTCGGTCGGGGCCGCGCAGACCGCATACAACGCGATGATCGACGAGCTGGTCGATCTCGTGAGTCGCGGCAACACGGTGACCCTCACGAACTTCGGGAAGTTCTACCCGCAGACCCACAAGGGGCACCGGGTGCAGTTCTCGAAGGACGAGGGATCCGGCGAGGTCGACGACTACACGGTGCTGAAGTTCTCTGCGACGCGCGAGGTCAACAAGCGTGTCAAGGTGAACGATTAGCAATCGTGATCTAAACGTAAACGAGAATTTCCGAGGGAACCGCCTCTCGGTGCATCTCCGCCTGACCGGCGGCTCTAGCATGTAGTCGGACGGTTGTCCGCGTCGTCATCTGATGACGTGTGCTGTGGCGCGCTGGGGAGCTTGCACTGACAGTGAGAGAAGGCGGAACCCTATGCCGATGCGTGCGCGGAATCAGCTCGTCGTCGACCACCTCCACATCGTGGGCTCCGCGACGGCGAGCATCGCCGCGCGCCTGACGCAGGTCTCTCGCGAGGATCTCGCCTCCGCCGGCGCGTACGCGCTCGTGCGTGCCGCGGAGAGGTTCGATGCGTCACTCGGCGTGCCGTTCGGAGCCTTCGCCCGTGAACGCATCAACTGGGCGCTGATGGACGAGTTGCGATCGATGGACTGGGCTCCCCGCGACGTCCGCGCGCGGGCAAAGGAGACCACCCGCGTCCGCGACGCCCTCGCCGGCGCCCTGGGGCGAATCCCCACACTGCGCGAGATCGCGGACGCGATGGGACTGGATGCGGGAATCGTGCGCGAGCGTCTGGCGGACGCCGAGCGCACCGTCACGAGCCTCGACGTGCTGGACCCGCACGAGGTCCTCTGGTCGGGCTACCTCCCGGAGGAGATGGCGATCGCGGCAGAGCGTGAGGAACTCCTGCATCACGCGGTGGAGGCGCTCCCGGACCGCAAGAGACTCATCGTGCGTGCGATCTACTTCGAGGACCGCACCGTGAAGGAGCTGGCGGACGAGCTCGGGGTCTCGCACGCCGCGATCTCGCAGCAGCGCGCCGAGGCCGTCCGGATGCTGCGCGACGCCCTCGACCGGCATTACGCCGAGAACGCTGCGACCTCGCCGACGCGAACGTCGAAGTCCTCCGCATCCGCCCTGGACTCGTACTTCGATCGCCTCGCGACGTCGAGCGGGCACCGCTACGCACGGGCCTTCTTGCGCCAGACGATAGGCGTCTGAGCGCCCGGGAGCGGGGCGGGCGGGGTCAGAGGCCGAACCCGTAGTTCGCCTGGCCCACGAGCGTCAGGCTCATGCTGGCCGGGTAGACCTCCGGCTCCTCGTCGTCGTCGTCCACCAGGTCGAGCCGGTCGATCGGGACGACGATCGTGCCGTCGGCCTCGAACACGAGGTCGCGCGGTCGGAAAGACGCGAAGATCGAGCGCGTCGAGTGACGCAGCTCGTAGGTGCGGAGCGCATCGCCCCGCTCGAACAGGTTCATCTCCGCCTCCTCCGACCAGATCGTGCCATCAGGGAACCGTGCCTCGATGCGGTACGTGCTCGGCTCGATCGCCTTGATGTTGAGGTCCTCGACGATCTCCGCGAACAGAGTGTCGGGCTGGGCGAGCTCGAACGCGATCGCACGGAGGTGGTCGTAGTTGAGGCGAGCGCGACGGGAGAAGAGCGCGACGTTCTCGATCTCCACCGGGTCGGCGTGCGGAGCCTGGTCGCGCAGGTACTGCCGCACCTCCTCGGGCCCGGGGTACTCGAAGCGCATGTGGTAGTGGAAGCGACCGGGACGATTGACGATGTATGCGCTCACGTCGTTGATGTCGTTGACGGTCAGGCAGTAGATGCGCTTGACCGAGGACAGGCCGTCGAACAGGGAGAGGAACTGGTTCTGACGGTTGGCGCCGTCGCCGCCGCCGCGTCGGGTCATGGGGAACGTCTTCTCGAACTCGTCGAAGACGATGAGGCACTCGTCCAGGCTGTCGAGGAACTCGACGATGCCCTCGTTGTCCTCCGACACGATCACGACCGGCAGCGCCTGATCACGAGCCTCCTCGGCGACCATCCGCAGGAAGAGAGTCTTGCCGATGCCCTTGTCGCCCGACAGCATCACGCCGAGACTGCGATCGGAGAGGGCGTAGGAGCGGAAGACCTTGTCGACCTTGCGCTCGAGCCCGCCGTACACGCGCTCGGAGCCGACGGAGAGGTCATCGACCTTGATCAGGCTGAAGCCCTCCTTCGACGTGAAGTGCACCCGATACGTGCCCAGCGGGAACACCTCGTGCGTGCGAACGGCGTCGTCGTACACCCGTACGTGGCCACCGGTCTCGATGTACGTTGTCGTCACGGATCCTCGTCCTCTTTCTACCCCGACGTATTTATCGACCGGTTTGCGGCAGCCGTAAGGTGCGGGACGCACGAATCGACCAGAGAGGCCGCAGATCGGCCTCGAGGGATGCTGCGCGTGCCAGACTCGCGGGAGGGGACCTCCCCGGACGCACAGAGGACGGGAGCGGACATGGCACAGCGGATCGTGATCAGCGGCGCATCGGGACTCGTCGGGACGGCGCTCGTCGAGTCGATCCGCGCGGACGGCGCGGAGGTGACGCGCCTCGTCCGCCGACCTCCGGCGAGCAACGACGAGGTGCAGTGGCGTCCCGGCGAGCGCGAGCTCGATCCGGACGTGCTCTCCGGAGCGGATGCCGTCGTCGCGCTGGGCGGCGCGAGCGTCGGGCGTCTGCCCTGGACGCGCGGCTATCGCCGCACTCTCGTCGAGTCGCGGATCGTGACGACCCGCACGATCGCCACTGCGGTCAGAGCGCTCGGCGCAGACGCGCCGATGTTCGTGTCGGCCTCCGCTGTCGGCTTCTACGGCTCTGCCCCCGGAGAGGTGCTGGCCGAGGACGCCCCCGCGGGCGATACGTTCCTCGCGCGACTCTGCGTCCGCTGGGAGGACGAGGCCCGGCGCGCAGGCGATCATGCGCGGGTGGCGCTGCTGCGCACGGCGCCCATCGTGCATCGGCGGGGTGTGCTGAAGCCGCTCATCCAGCTGACGCGGTTCGGTCTCGCAGGTCCCCTCGGGCCGGGGACGCAGATGTGGCCGTGGATCTCGTTGGAGGATGAGGTGCGCGGCATCCGTCATGTGATCGACTCGGGACTCGACGGACCGGTCAACCTCACGGGACCGGCCCCGGCGACGGCGGACGATCTCGGGCGCGCTGTCGCCCGTCGGATGCATCGGCCGTTCTGGCTGCCTGCACCTGCGTGGGCGTTGCGCCTCGCCCTCGGCGACGCCGCGGAGTCGCTGCTCCTATCGGATGCCGACGTGCGCCCGCGGATACTGCTCGACTCGGGCTTCTCGTTCACCCACACCACGGTGCAGCAGGCGGTCGACGCGGCGCTGTGAGACGCGCCGCGCCGACCGGTCAGCCGCCGATCGGACCTCAGCGGTTGTGCGGATCTGCGGCGTTGAGCGCCTCGACGACCTGCGGGTAGTCGCCCCGTGCCTCGCCGTAGCGGAGGAACTTCACGCGCTCGACCTGGATCTCGGTCGCGTCGGGCTGCGACTCGATGAGCCCCATGACCTCCGAGACGAAGTCGTCCAGGGGCATGGCGTTCTCGCTCGTCTCGTGGCCGGGCATGAGCTCGGTGCGCACGGCCGGCGGTTCGAGCTCCTGCACCGACACGCTGGTCCCCGCGAGCTGCAGGCGCAGGGACTCGCTGAGCATGTGGATCGCGGCCTTCGTGGCGTTGTACGTCGGCGTGGCCCGCAGCGGAGCGAACGCGAGTCCCGAGGAGACCGTCACGATGGTCGCGTCGTCCTGGGCCTGCAGGTGCTCGATGAACGCGGCGATGAGCCGGATCGGGCCGAGGAGGTTCGTCGTGACGGTCGCCTCGGCCGTCTCGAGGAAACCGGACGGGGTCGTCCAGTCCTCGGCGCGCATGATGCCCGCCATCGCCACGACGACGTTGAGGTCGGGATGAGCCGCGATGACGTCGCGTGCGGCATCCCGGATGCTGTCCGCATCCGCGGTGTCGATGCGGACGGCGTGGATGCCGGGGTTCTCGGCGGCGATCCGCTCGAGAAGCGCGGTGCGCCGCCCGCCGACGATCACGGTGTTGCCGCGCTCGGCGAGTCGCTGGGCGAGGGCGAGGCCGATGCCGCTCGTCGCCCCGGGGATGAAGATGGTGTTTCCGCTGATGTTCATGACCCCACTCTCCGACGTCCGTGGTCGTCCCTCCAGGGACGGCTCATCCAGGGATCCGCGGTCCCTGGATCGGCGTCCGCGCGCGGGGGATACTGCTGAGGTGGACAGAGATGCACTGGCGGAGTTCCTCGTGAGGCGGAGGGAGCAGCTGCGCCCGGCGGATGTGGGGCTCGGCGCCGGGGTACGACGGCGGACTCCGGGGCTCCGCCGTGAAGAGGTCGCGCAGCTCGCCGCGATGTCGACGGACTACTACGCACGACTCGAGCAGCGGCGAGGGCCTCAGCCGAGCGTGCAGATCCTGGCCTCGCTCGCGCGTGCGCTGCGGCTCACGCCCGACGAGCGGGACTACCTGCACCGGGTCAGCGGGCACAGCGCCCCCGACCGCACGGCATTCACGGACTACGTGCATCCGGGCATGCTCCGCATCCTGGACCGGCTCGACGACAGCCCCGCGTTCATCGTGTCGGTGCTGGACGAGGTGCTGGTCCAGAACGACGCCGCCAAGGCCCTGCTCGGAGACGCGAGCGGGTTCGAGGGTCTGGAGCGCAGTGGGATCTACCGCTGGTTCGCCGACCCTGCGGGGGAGCGGCATCACTACCCGGACGCGGATCACCCGCAGCGCAGCCGCGTTCTCGTCGCCTCGCTGCGCTCGGCGTACGGCGCTCTGGGGGAACGGTCCCGGGCCGGAGAGATCGTGCGGGAGCTGACCGGGCGCTCGGAGGAGTTCGCCGCGCTCTGGCAGGTGCACGAGGTGCGTCGCCGCTTCGACGACCACAAGGTGCTGGTGCATCCCGCAGTGGGGGAGATCGAGGTCGACTGCCAGGCGCTTCTCACCGAGGACGAGTCGCAGGCCCTCGTGGTGCTCACCGCTGCACCCGGGAGCGAGGCTGCGAGCAAGCTCGAACTCGTCCGGGTCCTCGGGACGCAACGCGTCTGACGGCTGCGCCCCGAGCGGGTCAGGACTCCTCGTGCGTGCGCGGATCCGCGCCGAAGAGTCGTCCGTCCTCGCGACCGAGGGCCGTGATCGCGGCGACCTCGTCGTCGGAGAGGCGCACCGCACCCGCCTCGAGGTTCGAGACCTGATGCTCGACGGACGAGGCCTTGGGGATCGCCACCGTCTCGCGTGCGACATGCCAGGCGAGCACGGTCTGGGCGCGGGAGATGCCGTGCGCATCGGCCACTTCGCCGATCACGGCCTCGTCCAGCAGCTCCTTGGCGCGTCCGAGGGGACTCCAGGCCTCGGTGAGGATGCCGTGCTCGCGGTGATACGCGAGCTGCTCGCTCTGCGGGAAGAAGGGGTGCACCTCGATCTGGTTGACCACGGGCCGCACACCGGTCTCGCGCTCGATGCGCTCGAGGTGCTCCGGCAGGAAGTTCGACACGCCGATCTGGCCCACGACTCCGCGCTGCTGCGCGTCGACCAGGGCCTCCCAGGCCTGCACGTACTCGTCCTGGCTGGGGTTCGGCCAGTGGATCAGGTGCAGGTCGGTGACGTCGACACCGAGGCGGGAACGGCTCTCCTCGATGCTCGTCGTCGCCTTCGCCCGCGGGTGGTGACGGCCGGGCAGCTTGGTCGTCACGATGATCTCCGAGCGGTCGACGTCGGCGGCGCGGACTCCGCGTCCGACGGAACCCTCGTTCTCGTAGTTGAATGCCGAGTCGAGCAGGCGGTAGCCCGCGCCGATCGCTGTGGCCACGGCATCCGCTCCGGCGTCGCCGTTCAAGGCGTAGGTGCCGAGTCCGAGGGCGGGGAGTTCGAAGCCGTTGTGGGCGGTGAAGCGAGGAAGAGCGGTCATGCCGTCAGCGTACGCTGGACCCGTGACGGAGGCGGAGACCATGGCGTCGGCGGACGGGAACGGGCAGGATTCGCACCGGTGCCCGTGCGGCTCGGGCGACGTGTTCGCAAGGTGCTGCGGTCCGGTGCTCGACGGAGTGCCCGCCTCGACGGCCGAGCGGCTGATGCGCTCGCGGTTCACGGCGTTCTCGCTCGGAGACGTCGACCACCTGCTCGCGACCTGGCACCCGACGACGCGCCCGGACTCCCTCGACCTCGATTCGAGCCTGCGGTGGCGGCGCCTGCTGATCGTCGACCGTGTGGCCGGCGGCCCCTTCGACCGCGAAGGGGTGGTGGAGTTCGCCGCCACCTGGGAGCAGCAGGGTGAGAGAGGGGTGCTCCGGGAGCGCAGCCGATTCGTGCGCGAAGGCCGCTCGTGGTTCTACGTCGACGGCGATGTCGCCTGAGCGAGTAGGTTTGAGAGCGTGAACGCCAGCCCGGAACACCAGCGCATCCTTCTCGACGTCGCCGACCTGGACCGCCGCATCGCGCAGGCGGAGCGCGCGCGCACCAAGCCGAGCCAGGCCGCCCGCATCACCGAGCTCGTCGCGATCCGCCAGGAGCAGCTGCGCGAGCTCACGGCTCTCACCGGGACACGCGACGACGTGCGCACCGAGCTGACGCGGCTCGAGTCCGACGTGGCCCTCGTCGAACAGCGCCGTGCGCGCGACGCCGACCGCCTCGCCGCGGCGACCAACCCGAAGGAGGCGCAGGCGCTCGAGCACGAGATCGCCAGCCTGATCCGCCGGCAGAGCGATCTGGAGGACGCGCAGCTCGACGTCATGGGGCGGATGGAGGATGCCGACGCCGCAGTCGCGGCGCAGCAGGCGCTCCTCGACACCACGACCAGCGAGGGCAGTGCGCTCACCGCGCAGGCCAAGGCGGACGTGGCCGCGGCCACCGACCTCGGCGCGCAGCTCGCCCGCGACCGCGAGGCTGTCACCGCGACGATCCCCGCCCCGCTCCTGGCGGAGTACACGCGCCGAGCCGCCAACAGCGCCGGTGCCGCTCTCCTCACGCGCGGCACCTGCGAGGGCTGCCGCATCCTGTTGCCCGGTACCGACATCGCCGAGATCCGCCGGGCCGCAGAAGACGCGGTCGTCTCGTGCCCCGAGTGCGGCTGCATCCTCGTCCGCACCGAGGAGTCCGGGCTGTGATCTGCGCGCCGCGAGCGCGCCGGCGGTGAGCTCGCGGCGGACTCCGGAGCGATGGATCGCCCTGGTGGCCGACCGCTCCGGGGACTGGACGGCCGTCGAGCTCGATTCCGCAGGGGCGGAGCGCGGTCGTGAACGGCTGAGCGCTGCCGGACTCCCGGACTGGGTGACGGCGCAGGAGAGCGAGAACGCTCCGCGGTGGATCATCCGCAGCGCTCGCGAGGTGTATCCGCCGCTCCTCGCCGCGGGTGTGCGCCTCGGGCGCACGCACGACCTCATCCTGTGTCATGCGATCCTCCGCGACACGGACGCGGTCGCTCGTCCGCTCGCTCCCTCCGCCGACTGGGTGCGCACCGAGGTCGTCGACGAGGCGCCGTCGTTGTTCGACGTCTTCGAGCGCGAGGACGACACCGACCCGGTCGAGGACGTGCTCGCGCAGTTCCGACTCCAGCGTCGCGTGATCGACGACGGCGCGGACGGACGCCTCGCGCTGCTCACGTCTGCCGAATCCGCGGGCGGGCTGGTCGCGGAGGAGATGCGCGCCGCCGGGCTCCCCTGGGACGAGCGGATCCACGACGGCATCCTCACCGAGATCCTCGGAGCGCGTCCGATCGCGGGCGGGATGCCGAGCCGCATGGTCGCCGAGGCGGAGCGTGTGCGGTCGATCCTCGGGGATCCGGGACTCAATCTCGACAGTCAGCCCAAGCTGCTGCGCGCACTGCACCGGGTGGGTGTGCCGGTCGAGTCGACCGGACGCTGGGAGCTCGCGCAGCACGACCACCCCGTGATCGGGCCGCTCACCGCCTACAAGAAGCTCGCCCGTCTACTGAGCGCGAACGGCTGGGGGTGGCTCTCCGAGTGGGTGCGAGACGGTCGGTTCCGCCCCGTCTACATCCCCGGCGGAGTGGTCACGGGTCGCTGGGCGTCGGCGGGCGGCGGTGCACTGCAGATCCCGCGGAACCTCCGCGCAGCGGTGCGTGCCGACGAGGGCTGGCGGCTCGTCGTCGCCGACGTGGCTCAGCTCGAACCGCGCATGCTCGCTGCGATGGCCGGCGACCGAGCCATGGCTCGCGCCGCGCAGGGAGCCGACCTGTATGCGGGCGTCGTCGAGTCGGGAGCCGTCTCGACGCGGGAAGAGGCCAAATACGCCGTGCTCGGCGCCATGTACGGCGCGACCACGGGCGACAGCGGGCGTCTCGTGCCGCGGCTGCGCAAGGTGTACCCACGCGCCATGGCGCTGGTCGACCGCGCTGCGCGGATCGGCGAGGACGGCGGCGTGGTGTCCACGTGGCTGGGCCGTTCCTCGCCCCGTCCCTCCGCCGAGTGGGAGCGGATGCAGGCGCGCGCGACGGACGCCGACGCGGATCCCGCCGAGGTCGCGGTGGCACGGCGACGGGCACGGGACTGGGGCCGCTTCACACGGAACTTCGTCGTCCAGGGAACCGCTGCCGAATGGTCGCTGATCTGGCTCGCCGAGATCCGCCATCGCCTGGCGCAGCTGCCGGAGGCGGAGCATCGCGCCCCGGCATCCGGCCCGTTCGCAGCACGCGCGCACCTCGCTTTCTTCCTGCACGACGAGGTCGTGCTGCACGCCCCGGCAGAGCAGGCCGAGGCGGCCGCCGAGGCGGTGCGCGATGCCGCGGCGGTGGCGACCCGACGCCTGTTCGGCGACTTCCCGATCGATGTGCCGCTCGACCTTCGCATCGCGGAGTCCGCCGAGAAGTAGGTCCCCGTAGACTGGACGTGCGAATGGGTCGACTGGACGGTCGCGTGGCGGGAGACCGCACCGAGGAACGTCCGGGCTCCACAGGGCAGGACGGTGGGTAACGCCCACCCGGAGCAATCCGCGAGACAGTGCCACAGAGAGCAGACCGCCCCGCAAGGGGTAAGGGTGAAAGGGTGGTGTAAGAGACCACCGGGGGCCATGGTGACATGGCCCGCCAGGTAAACCTCGTCCGGAGCAAGATCAGACAGAGGATGATGACGCGGCTCGCCGAGTCCTCGGGTAGATCGCTAGAGTGCCACGGCAACGTGTCGCCGAGAGAGATGACCGTCGAAGGGGCGAAGAACCCCGGAACAGAACCCGGCGTACAGGTCGGCCCATTCGCCCCGCCCGCCGTCGAAGCGTCGAACCGCGCCTACCAGCAGGCCGCGTCGTCCGTCAATGGGAGGCGCCGGATGACGACCGGAACCTAGGCTGGGAGCACAACGGGCCGCTCCTGTGCCGCCCTTCGTCAGTCGGCCCGGCGGCGCACGCGGATTCTCTCGGTTCCGTGGACATTGCTCGGCAGCGGCGGAGTCCTCGACGGACTCCCTCCCGACTGTCCGGTCCCTCGAAATCGGGTTCGGGGGACCGGAACCTCTTCTTTCTCCCGACGGGAGCGCCCATGCACGACAACCGACCCGAGTCCGCACACGTTCTCTGGGCGTGCGTCGAAGAGGGGTTCCACGTGGGCAGCCGTGGCGGCGACTTCCTCGGCTACGTCGATCGGCAGCCGGACGGGGCGTATCGCGCGTTCGATGCCCGATCGAGCATGATAGGCGATCACCCGACTCTCGCTGAGGCGACCGCCGCCGTCGCCGCGAGCGTGCCGGACGACGACGCGCCGTCGACCGAGGGTCTGCAGGGGACGGTCCGGTGAGCGCGCCCGACGGTCTGCTGTCCCTCGTCTACACGAGCACCGCCTCCCACCCCTTCCGTGAGACCGCGCTCGAGCAGCTCCTCGTCGAGTGTCGTCGGCTCAACGCCGAACGCGAGGTCACGGGTATGCTGCTGTACCGCTCCGGCCGTTTCATTCAGGTGCTGGAGGGCGACCCCGACACCGTGCACGCACTCGTCGAGCGCATCCGCCACGATGCGCGACACCACGACATGCGGATCCTGGTGGAGGAGACTGTCGAGGGCCGTCGCTTCGCGGACTGGACCATGGGGTACCGCGCCTTCCACGGCGACCCCGGACTCGCACCGGCGGGGTACCGGGACTCGTTCGCCGATCTCGACGCCGACTCCGACCGTCAGACGGCGCTGCGCGCGCTGTCGGAGCTCACCCTGTGGTTCCGCGTGCGCTCCGCTCGCTCGGCCTGACCCGGAACACCGAGCCCGGAAGGACGACGAAGGCCCCGCCGTATCCGACGGGGCCTTCGGGCTGTTGTCTCGAGGTGTCAGTCGCCGGCGAGAGATGCGGCGCCGATGATGCCCGAGTTGTTGCGGTGGATTGCCGGGACGATCGGCGTCTTCAGGTCGAGAAGCGGCAGGAAGTCGCCCGCGTTCTTGGACACGCCGCCGCCGACCACGAACAGATCGGGGCTGAACAGGAACTCGATGTGCGTGTAGAAGTCCTGCAGACGCTCGGCCCACTCGGCCCAGCTGAGGTTCTCGCGCTCGCGCGCCGACGTCGCAGCATAGGTCTCGACGGACTCGTACTCGCGGAAGTTCAGGTGCCCGAGCTCCGTGTTCGGCACGAGGACGCCGTCGTACAGGAAGGCCGACCCGATCCCCGTGCCGAGTGTCGTGAGAAGGGTGAAGCCGACCACGTCGCGGGCCGCACCGTGGCGGGCCTCCGCGACTCCCGCGGCATCCGCGTCGTTCACGAAGACGATGTTGCGGCCGAGCCCGTCGCGGAAGAAGCGCTCGGCGTCGAAGCCGATCCACTCCTTCGACACGTTGGCGGCGGAGAGCGTCTTGCCGCGCTTGACGATCGCGGGGAACGCGACGCCGAGGGGGAGATTCGACTCGTGCACGTCGAGGGTCTTGAGGACGGTCTTGACGGCCTGCAGCACGTCCTGCGGGGACGCGCCCTCGGGAGTGGGGACCCGAACCCTGTCGGAGGCCATGGTGCCGTGCTCGAGGTCGACGATGCCTGCCTTGATTCCCGTGCCGCCGATGTCGACGCCGATCGCTTTTGCCATGCTCGATAGCTTAGCGACCGAGCTTCGCGCCGATAGGATCGATGACACCACGTGATGAAGGGGGTCGGCCATGTCGAACGGCGACGATAAGTACTGGTACAACGTGAACACCAAGCAGGTCGAGTTCGGCATGATCTCGCCCTCGGCGGATCGTGTCGGGCCCTTCGACACCGAGGCCGAGGCCGCTCACGCGCCCGAGAAGCTGCAGGAGCGCGCTCGCGCCTGGGCTGACGAGGACGCCGCCGAGGACGGCTGGGACGTCGGCATCGCGAAGGACTCCGAATAACCGTGGACAAGCAGAGGGATTTCGTCCTCCGGACGATCGAGGAGCGCGGCGTCAAGTTCGTGCGGCTGTGGTTCACGGATGTGATCGGCACGCTCAAGTCGGTCGCGATCGCGCCCGCGGAGGTCGAGGGCGCGTTCGCGGAGGGCATCGGATTCGACGGCTCCGCGATCGAGGGCCTCACCCGCAGCTATGAGTCGGACCTGCTGGCGCAGCCTGACCCCACGACCTTCCAGACCCTGCCGTGGCGCGGCGAGATCGACCCCACCGCGCGGATGTTCTGCGACATCACGACGCCGGACGGTCGTCCCGCGGTCTCCGATCCCCGTCACGTGCTCAAGCGCACGCTCGCGAAGGCGGCGGATGCGGGGTTCACGTTCTACACGCACCCCGAGATCGAGTTCTACCTGCTGAAGTCCTCGTCGTTCGGCCCGGAGGGGCCGGTGCCGGTGGACTCCGCCGGCTACTTCGACAACGTGCCCGGCGGAACGGCGCACGACTTCCGTCGGCGCTCGGTGCGGATGCTGGAGGACCTCGGCATCTCGGTCGAGTTCAGCCACCACGAGGGCGGACCAGGGCAGAACGAGATCGATCTGCGCTACGCGGACGCGCTCACGATGGCCGACAACGTGATGACGTTCCGCACGGTCATCAAGGAGGTCGCGATCGAGCAGGGCGTGTACGCGACGTTCATGCCGAAGCCGCTCAGCGGTCACCCCGGAAGCGGCATGCACACTCACATGTCGCTGTTCGAGGGGGAGCGTAACGCGTTCTACGAGGAGGGCGCGAAGTACCAGCTCTCCAAGACGGGCCGGCACTTCATCGCCGGCCTCCTCAAGCACGCGAACGAGATCGCCGCGGTCACGAACCAGTTCGTGAACTCGTACAAGCGACTCTGGGGCGGCGACGAGGCCCCGAGCTTCGTGACCTGGGGTCACAACAACCGCTCCGCTCTCGTGCGGGTGCCGATGTACAAGCCGAACAAGGGCGGCTCCTCGCGGGTCGAGTACCGCGCCCTCGACTCGGCGGCGAATCCGTATCTCGCGTACGCGCTCATGCTCGCCGCCGGACTCAAGGGCATCGAGGAGGAGTACGAGCTCCCGCCCGAGGCCGAGGACAACGTGTGGTCGCTCAGCGACGCCGAGCGTCGCGCGCTGGGCTACGCGGCGCTGCCCGCGAGCCTCGACCATGCCCTCGAGTACATGGAGGGCTCGGAGCTCGTCGCCGAGACCCTGGGCGAGTCGGTCTTCAACTACGTGCTGCTGAACAAGCGCAAGGAGTGGGAGGCCTACCGCGGACAGGTCACGCCGCTGGAGCTGAAGAACAACCTCGAGCTGCTCTGAGCGTCGCGCATGGCCCGTTCGGACGACTCCGTCTCCCTCTCCGCTCTGGCCAGGCTCGGGTTCGCCGAACTCAGTGAGGCCTCGGCGAACCTGACCGAGCTCGCCGGCATCCTCGGACTCGACCGCGGTGTGCTCGTCGCGGGCGCGACCGCGGCCGATCCCGACGCCGCGGTGGAAGGGATGCTGCGCGTCGCACGGCGCGACGCGGCTCCGCTCGTCGCACTGTTCCGCGAGGAGGAGGCGCGCAGGCGCGTGTGGCGGGTGTTCGGCGCGTCCGAGGGGCTTGCGGACTTCTTCCTGCGGCATCCCGAGGAGCTCTCGGTGCTGGGTGAGCCGCGCGACGCTCTGCCGACGGCATCCGAGCTCGACGCGCTCCTGTTGGGCGCGGTGGACGCGCGCGACGGTTTCGCCGCCTCCGGTGACGACGACGCGATCGTGGCGTTGCGCGTCGCCTATCGGCGCGGCCTCGCCGCGATCGCCGCGTTCGATCTCAGCGCGCACAACCCCGTGATGATCGTGGCGGATGTCGCCGCCGCTCTCGCCGACATCGCCGGGGCGGCGCTCGAGGCGTCGCTGGCGGTCGCTCGACGGCGGCTCGCGCAGACGATGCGCGAAGAGCAGGTCGCCGCCACCCGGCTCGCGATCATCGGCATGGGCAAGTCGGGTGCGCGGGAACTCAACTACGTGAGCGACGTCGACGTGATCTTCGTCGGCGGGACGCTCGACGACGATGTGGTGGACGAGCCGCGGGCGATCGACATCGCCACCCGTCTCGCGCGCGAGACGATGCGCGGTCTCAGTGGGATCGAGGTCGAGCCGCCGCTGTGGGAGGTGGATGCGGCCCTGCGCCCCGAGGGTAAACAGGGCGCCCTCGTGCGCTCCCTCGCCTCGCACGTCGCGTACTACGACCGGTGGGCCAAGAGCTGGGAGTTCCAGGCGCTGCTCAAGGCCCGACCGCTCGCGGGCGATGCGGAGCTCGGCGCGGAGTACATCGCCGCTCTGCAGCCCAAGGTGTTCTCGAGTGCGGCGCGCGAGAACTTCGTCGACAGCGTGCAGCGCATGCGCGAGCGGGTGATGGAGTACATCGACCCCGAGGACGTGCCGTACCAGATCAAGCTCGGCGCTGGCGGACTGCGCGACATCGAGTTCACAGTGCAGCTGCTGCAGCTCGTGCACGGGCTCACTGACGAGCGCCTGCGCACCCGCGGGACGCTGGAGAGCATCGACGCCCTCGTGGAGGGCGGGTATATCGGGCGCGCCGAGGCGGGAACTTTCGCCGATGACTATCGGATCCTCCGTCTCATGGAGCACCGTCTGCAGCTGCGCGAGCTGAGTCGCACGCACCTGATGCCCCGTACACCGGCCGGGTTGCGGGTGCTCGCGCGCAGCACGGGTCTCGCCGACTCCGGAGAGGGCGTCTGGGCGCGATGGGAGGGCGTGCGGCGCGAGGTGCGCGACATCCACACACGCCTGTTCTACCGTCCTCTGCTCAGCGCCGTCGCTGCGCTCCCGGAGGGGGAGCGGACGCTGTCGACCGCACAGGCGCACGACCGTCTCATGGCGATCGGATTCCGCGACCCCGCCGGCGCCCTGCGCCACATCGGCGCGCTCACGATCGGGCTCAGCCGCAAGGCGACGATCCAGCGACACCTCATGCCCGTCATGGTCAAGTGGTTCGCCGACGGCAGCGACCCCGACTATGCGCTGCTCGCGTTCCGGCGCATCAGTGAACGGCTCGGCAACACCCCCTGGTTCCTCCGGATGCTGCGGGACTCCTCCGGCGCGGCGGAGAGTCTCACCCGGCTGCTGTCGTCTTCGCGGTACGTGGGCGAGCTGATGGAGTGGATCCCCGAGTCGGTCGCGTGGCTCGACAGCAGTGACCTCCTCCGTCCGCGCAGCGGCGCCGCGCTCGACGAGGAGGCGCGGGCCATCCAGACCCGGCACGCGAGCATCTCCGACGCGCTCCAGGCCGTGCGTGCGCTGCGTCGTCGGGAGCTGTTGCGCACCGCGATGGGCGGGGTCCTCGACGTGCTCACCATCGAGCAGGTCGCGACCTCCCTCACCGAGATCACGGACGCGGCGATCCAGGCGGCGCTTCGCGCTGTGCGACGCGAGATCGTGCCCGACGAGGACGACGCGTTCGACTTTGCCGTGATCGGCATGGGGCGCTACGGCGGCGCCGAGCTGGGATTCGGGTCGGATGCCGACATCCTCTACGTGTACGACGCGAACGGCATCGACCCGCAGCGCGCGCAGACGCTCGCGACGAGGATGGTCGCGGGTCTCCGCGAGCACCTCACGGACCATCGGGTCCCTCTCGATCTCGACGCGGATCTGCGCCCGGAAGGACGCAACGGACCGCTCGTGCGGACGTTGCAGGCCTACGCCGAGTACTACCGTCGCTGGTCGCTGTCGTGGGAGGCGCAGGCCCTGCTCCGTGCGCGCGGGGTGGCGGGCAGCGCGAAGCTCATCGCGTCGTTCACGGAACTCGCCGACAGCATCCGCTATCCGGCGTCGATCGATCTGCAGGGCACCCGGGAGATCAAGCGCATCAAGGCCCGGGTCGAGGGGGAGCGGCTCCCGCAGGGGGTCGATCCGCGGCGGCATCTCAAGCTCGGTCCGGGGACGCTCAGCGATGTCGAGTGGCTCGTCCAGCTGATCCAGCTCCAGCACGCGCATCGTGTGCCGGATCTGCGCACCACGTCGACGATCGCCGCGCTCGACGCGGCCGTCGAAGCGGGCCTGGTGCCGGCGGACTCCGCCGACCTGCTGCGTGCCGCCTGGCTGCTGTCGAGCCGCCTGCGTTCGGCGATCACGCTCTACACGGGGCGCACGAGCGACGTCCTGCCCACCGACCCGCGCGACCTCGATGCGATCGGGCGGCTGCTGGGGTATCCCGACCGCTCGGCGAGCGTGCTGGAGGACGACTACCTCGGCGTCACGCGGCGCGCGCGGCGCGCGTTCGAGCAGCTGTTCTACGGCTGAGCTGCCGGAGAAGCAAGGGGCACCGTGTCGAGTTGCCAAGCGGACGGGATTGGAACAGGCTGACCTCATGACGATCTCGAAGCTCGGTGTGATCTGGAACCCGTCCAAGCCCGGAGGGGACGAGCTGAAGTCGGCCGTCGCCGAGGTCTTCGAGACGGATGCCGGTGCGCCCGACGTCCAGTGGTGGGATACCACGCCGGAGGACCCGGGACACGGGATGGCCGCGCAGGCTGTTGCGGCGGGGTGCGAGGTGGTGATCGCGGCGGGCGGTGACGGCACCGTGCGCGCGGTCGCCGAAGGTCTCGCCGGGACGGACGTCGCGCTGGGGATCGTCCCGAAGGGCACGGGCAACCTCCTGGCACGCAACCTCGAGGTGCCCCTGAACGACGTCGCGGCGGCGCTGCGACGCGTGCGCGACGGCGAACCCCGCACGATCGACATCGGCTGGGTCGAGCGCGACGGCGAAGAGCATGCCTTCGTCGTGATGGTGGGCTTCGGGATCGACGCCCAGATGCTCGTCGAGACCGACGACGACCTCAAGAGCAAGGCCGGCTGGCTGGCGTACGTCGAGGCCATGGGGCGCGCGGTCGCGGGCACCGAGATGACGGATATCTCGATGACGCTCGACGACGGCGAGGCGCAGGAGCTGCGCGGTCACACGATGCTGATCGGCAACTGCGGCATGCTGCAGGGCGGCATCCGCCTGCTGCCCGACGCGGTGATCGACGACGGCCAGCTCGACATGCTGCTCGTGAGCGCGGACGGACCGTTGCAGTGGCTCGACACGGTCCGGTCGGTGGTGTGGGAGAACGGCATCCGTCGGATCTTCGGCGCGGTCGACCAGGCCGTGAGCACGGACTCCACGACGCATGTCGCCGCGGAGCGCATCGCGGTCGCCCTGTCGTCGCCACAGACTTTCGAGATCGACGGCGAAGAGGTGGGCGAGGTGTCCGAGTTCGCGGTGCGGGTCCAGCCCGCCGCGCTCATCGTGCGCTGAGCGTTCCCGGTGGGACGACCTTGCTGTCCTGCGACGGGAAGACGACCTTCTGCACGATGATGATGATGCTCGCCGCGACCGGGATCGCCACCAGGGCGCCGAGGATCCCGCCCAGCGCACCGCCCGCGACAGCCGCGATCACGACCAGTGCTCCCGGTACGGCCACGGCCTTGTTCATGATGCGCGGCGAGAGCACGTATGCCTCGATCTGCATGTACACGAGGTAGTAGATGAAGGCGATCAGCGCGGTGATCGGGCTGACGATCAGGCAGATCAGGGAGTTGATGATCGAGGCCGTGAGTGTTCCGACGAGCGGGATCATCGAGCCGATGAAGGCGATGAGCGCGAGCAGCGCGGGAACGGGAGCCCCGATGATGCTCAGCATGATGAGACTGAGGATGCCGTTGATGGCGGCGAGGCTCGCCTGCCCCATGACGTAGCGGCCCACAGCACCCGATACGTCCTCCAGAAGACCGCTGAACGTCTCGCGCTGGTAGGCGGGGACGAAGCGGGTGGCGACCTTCTTCATGCCGCGCAGCGAAGCCATGAAGTACAGCGTGAGGATCAGCACGATCGTGACGCCCGTGAATCCACCGGCGATACCCGCGCCGACCGCGAAGACGCCGCCGCTGATGTTGAGGATGTTGCCGGGGTCCTGGATGAAGCTCAGCACGCCCTGTGCCGCGTCCTCGAAGGTCGAGCCGAACTGATCGCTCACGTCCTTGAACCAGGCGCTGTTCATGAAGTCCTGGACCATCTTGGGTCCGTCCTTCACGAGATTGGTGATCTGCTCGACGAGGATCGGGACGATCGCGAGCAGGATGCCGGCGAAGGCGAGCACCACGACGGCGACGACGATCGCCACGGCGGCCCCGCGGGGAAGCTTCTTCTCGATCCAGGTGACGATCGGGTCGAGCCCGAGCGCCAGGAAGATCGCGACCCCGATGTACACGAGCACGGTGGCGAGCTGATCGACGATCCCACCGATCACGAGCGCTACGAGCACGCCGAGAGCTCCGAGGAGGCCGAACATGAACGGGTTGATGCGGGCGATCGCCGCTGCCGCGGTCTTCGGCTGGTTCTGCTGCGTCTCCGCCGCCACCCGCGCCTTGATCGTCTTCCGACGCATGATGCCCCCTCTGGATCTTTCCGACCTCTCAGTTGACCACCGGCGTAGGCCACGGTCAAGCAGGGCACGCCGGGGTGGCGGCGACAGGTCTGCGGGTGCTAGGCCGTGCGCGGGGATGTCGGTGGTGTGTGCCAGGCTCGGCGCATGGAGACGCTGACGCTGCGCGCATGGACCGACGAAGATCTGCCGATGCTGCGTGCAGCGAACAGTGCGGCGATGACCGCTCACCTGAACGGTCCGGAGAGCGCGCAGCAGGTCGACGAGCGCCACGCGCGCTATCTGGGCCTCACCGACCCGTCCGAGGCGCGGATGCTGGTGATCGACGACGGACAGGGCCGGGCGCTCGGTGCGATCGGTTACTGGACGGAGGACTGGCGCGGCGAGCCGGCGTTCGAGACGGGGTGGTTCGTGCTGCCGGAGGCGCAGGGCAGGGGCGTGGCGTCTGCGGCCCTGGCGCTGCTGATCGATATCGCACGGGAGCATCGCGGCGACCGTCGGCACCTGGTGGCGTTCCCCGGTGTCGACAACGCCGCCTCCAACGGCGTCTGCCGCCGCAACGGCTTCGCGCTCGTCGGCTCGTTCGAAGAGCAGTTCCGCGGTGCGGAGCTCGCGGTCAACGAGTGGGCCCTCGAGCTGAGCGCCTGAGCGCGATCGCGCCCGTGGGAGGCTTGGCGGTATGGACTCCGTCGCCGATCCACGCACATACGACCTGGACGCACTGCGCGCCCGGATCCTGACCGAAGCGGAGGGCACGGTCGATCGCAGCATCCCTCAGCTCGCGCGCGCCGATCCTGATCTCGTCGCTCTCGCGCTCGTCACGGTCGACGGCGTCGTGAACTCCAGCGTGTGCGCGGACGCCGAGCTCAGCATCCAGTCCGCGGTGAAGCCGTTCCTGTTCGCGCTCGCTCTCCAGGACACGGGTGGCGACGCGCTGGACCAGGTCGGCATCGAGCCGACAGGGGAGGCCTTCGACGCGATCAAGCTCGAGAGCGGCACGGGGCGACCGCCGAACCCGATGGTCAACGCCGGCGCGCTCCTGACGGCGTCGCTCGTCGACGGGCACGATGCGGCTGCTCGCAGCGAGCGCATCCTCGTGGGACTCTCGGCGTTCGCGGGCCGTGAGCTCGCCGTCGACGACGAGATCGCCCGCAACGAGCACCTCCTCGGCGATCGCAATCACGCCTTGGCTCATCTCATGCGCTCTGAGGGGACGCTCGAACTCGACGTCGACGACACCGTAGCCGTCTATGCCCGCGCCTGCGCGACGCTGGTCGACGCCCGGGACCTGGCGCTGATGGGCGCGACGCTCGCGGCGGGTGGGCGCAATCCGGTGACCGGCACCGAGGTCGTGAGCGCGGGGGTCGCCCGTGACGTGATCTCGGTGATGGCGACGTGCGGGGTGTACGACGGCTCCGGCCGGTGGATGCGCCAGGTCGGCGTACCTGCGAAGTCCGGCGTGTCCGGGACGATAGTCCTCTCCTCGCCCGGTGTTCTCGGTGCGGCCGTGATCAGTCCCCCGCTCGACGATCAGGGGACGAGCGTCCGTGGACACCGGGCGAGCGAGATCCTCAGTGGGGACCTCGATCTTCATGCGTTCCGCACGAGGTCACGCGCGACTCGGTGACGGCGGACGTGCCGGACGCGCAGAGCGCCCTCCTGGCCACGGCCGGGAGGGCGCTCTGTGTGGTCCTGCGGATCGAGTCCGCGGGCCGCGTCGGGATCAGACGCCGAAGTACAGCTCGTACTCGAACGGGTGCGGGCGCTGAGCCATCGGAAGGATCTCGTTCTCGTACTTGTAGGAGATCCAGGTCTCGATGAGCTCCTCGGTGAACACGCCGCCCTCGAGGAGGAAGGCGTGGTCCTCGCGCAGGGCCTCGAGCGAGTCCAGCAGCGAGTTCGGGACCTGGGGGATGTTCTTGGCCTCCTCGGGCGGGAGCTCGTAGAGGTCCTTGTCGACGGGCTCGTGCGGCTCGATGCGGTTCTTGATGCCGTCGAGGCCGGCCATGAGCTGCGCGGCGAAGGCGAGGTACGGGTTGCCCGAGGCGTCCGGCGCGCGGAACTCGATGCGCTTGGCCTTGGGGTTGGAGCCCGTGATCGGGATGCGGATCGCGGCGGAGCGGTTGCCGGCCGAGTAGACCAGGTTGACCGGAGCCTCGAAGCCCTTGACCAGACGGTGGTAGCTGTTCAGCGTCGGGTTCGTGAAGGCGAGCAGCGCCGGCGCGTGCGCCAGGATGCCGCCGATGTACCAGCGCGCGATGTCGCTGAGCTGGCCGTAGCCGGCCTCGTCGTAGAACAGCGGCTTGCCGTCGTTCCACAGCGACTGGTGCGTGTGCATGCCCGAGCCGTTGTCGCCGTACAGCGGCTTCGGCATGAAGGTCGCGACCTTGCCCCACTCCTCGGCGGTGTTCTTGACGATGTACTTGAACTTCAGGATGTCGTCCGCCGAGTGCACCATGGTGTCGAAGCGGTAGTTGATCTCCTGCTGACCAGCCGTGCCGACCTCGTGGTGCGAACGCTCGAGCGTGAAGCCCGCGTCGATGAGCTTGAGCGTGATGTCGTCGCGCAGGTCGGCGGTCTTGTCGACCGGGCTGACGGGGAAGTAGCCGCCCTTGTACGGGGTCTTGTTGGCGAGGTTGCCGCCCTCCTCCTCGCGACCGGTGTTCCACGCGGCCTCCTCGGAGTCGACCTTGTAGAAGCTCTCGCCCGACGTGACCGAGTAGCGGACGTCGTCGAAGATGTAGAACTCGGCCTCGGGGGCGAAGTACGCGGTGTCGGCGATGCCGGTGGAGGCGAGGTACTTCTCGGCCTTCTTGGCGACCTGACGCGGGTCCTTCGAGTAGATCTCACCCGTGCGCGGGTTGTAGATGTCGAAGATCATCACGAGGGTGCTGGCCTCGCGGAAGGGGTCGATGTAGGCCGTGGTGACGTCGGGGATCAGCTGCATGTCCGACTCGTGGATGCTCGCGAAGCCGCGGATCGAGGAGCCGTCGAACAGCTGGCCGTCCGTGAAGAAGTCCTCGTCGACGGTCGCGGCGGGGATGTTGAAGTGCTGCTGCACACCCGGGAGATCGGTGAAGCGGATGTCAAGGAACTTGACGTCGTTCTCCTTGATGTAGGCGAGCACCTCGGACGAATCTTTGAACATGAAAAGCTCCTGGATTGCGGGTCGATGGCTTCACGGCCATTCTGCACAGTACGGCCGGGGCGTTACTCCACGGTATCCGCTTTGTTTCCAGCGTGTTACACGCCGGTAGGGTTGATGTGTGACGGATGCTGTGAACACGTACCCCGGTGAACGACTCGGAATGCCGCAGGCCGGGACCGGCAGCATCGCCCGTCCGGGACGCCGCATCGGCGCGCTGCTCATCGACTACGTCGCCGCCACGATCATCGCCACCGGGTTCCTCGGATTCGACCAGTTCGCGTTGCCGTCCGAAGCCGGCCTCACCCAGTTCGCGCCCATGGCGGTGTTCGCCGTGCTGCAGATCCTGTTCATCCCCACGGCGGGTGGCAGCCCGGGACACCGCATCCTCGGCATGCGCGTCGTGCGACTCGGCGGCGGCTGGGTTGGCATCTGGCGGCCCATCGTGCGTACGCTCCTGCTCGTCGTCGTGATCCCCGCCGTGATCTGGGACACGGATCAGCGCGGTCTGCACGACAAGGCCGCGGGCCTGGTGCTCATCCGCGCCTGAGCGGGGTCACTCCTTGCCGCGGTTGCGGCGCCTCGCCTCGCGCGGCGCGCGTCCGCCCACGAACGATCGCGACGGATCGACGACGTAGCCGTGCTTGAGCGCCTCGCGCCCGATCAGCATCCGGAATCCCATCTCGTCCCGGTTGCTCAGCGTGACCTCGGCGAGCACCTCGCGGTCGTAGAGCCGGATGAGCAGCTCGACGACGAAACGTTCCTGCGCATGGCCGGAGGAGCTCCGCACCGCGCGGCGGTCGTGCACGGGCGACTCGACGTCGACGGCATCCTCCTGACTGTCCTGCCAGGGCTTCACTCGGAAGCGGACCCACGACACGCCGTCGCGCTCGAACTCGTGGATGTCGAAGGCGTGCAGCGATGACGTGCGCGCTCCCGTGTCGATCTTGGCCTTGAGCCAGTCGACGCCGAGATCGGGCAGGCTCACCCATTCTCGCCACCCGATAAGAGTGTTTGAATGGGATGACTTACTCACCCGACCATCCTGGCAGGAAATCCTTCGTGAAGATCGCAGTGCTCTCTCGCGCGCCCCAGGCGTACTCCACCCAACGACTGCGTGCCGCCGCCCTCCAGCGCGGCCACAACGTCAAGGTGCTGAACACCCTGCGCTTCGCGATCGATCTGACCTCCGACGAACCGGATCTGCACTATCGCGGTCGGCAGCTGAGCGACTACGACGCGATCCTTCCCCGCATCGGCAACTCGATCACGTACTTCGGCACGGCCGTGGTCCGCCAGTTCGAGCAGATGGACGTCTACACGCCCAACACCGCCAACGGCATCTCGAGCGCGCGCGACAAGCTCCGCGCGAACCAGATCCTGTCGCGGCACAACATCGCCATGCCTCCCACGGCGTTCGTCCGCAACCGCGCCGACGTGCGCCCCGCCATCGAGCGCGTCGGCGGCGCACCGGTCGTCATCAAGCTGCTGGAGGGAACCCAGGGGATCGGCGTGATCCTCGCGCCGCAGGTCAAGGTCGCCGAGGCGATCATCGAGACGCTGCACTCCACCAAGCAGAACGTGCTCATCCAGAAGTTCATCTCCGAGAGCCGGGGTAAGGACATCCGCGCGCTCGTCGTCGGCGACCGGGTGGTCGCGGCGATGCGCCGGTCCGCCGCGGGCGACGAGTTCCGATCCAACGTCCATCGGGGAGGGTCCGTCGAGGCGATCGAGCTCGATCCCGTGTACGAGCGCGCAGCCGTGCGGTCGGCCCAGATCATGGGACTGCGCGTCGCCGGCGTCGACATGCTCGAGGGAGACGATGGGCCGCTGGTGATGGAGGTCAACTCCTCGCCCGGCCTGCAGGGGATCGAGACGGCCACGAAGCTCGACGTCGCCGGTGCGATCATCGACTACATCGCCGGGCAGGTCGCGTTCCCCGAGATCGACGTGCGCCAGCGTCTCACCGTCTCCACCGGCTACGGCGTGGCGGAGCTCATGGTGCACGGGGCGGTGGACCTGGTCGGCAAGACGCTCGGTGAGGCCGGGCTCTGGGAGCGTGACATCACCGTGCTCACGTTGCACCGCGGTGTGACCGTGATCCCGAACCCGCGCAAGCACGTGGTGCTCGAGGCGGACGATCGGCTCTTCTGTTTCGGCAAGCTCGACGAGATGCGCTCCATGGTTCCCGAGCGCCGTCGTCGCCGAGCCAAGGTGCGTCGGCTGCCTCGTCAGCCGCTCTCGGAGTAGCGCACGGCACGACGAAGCGCGGCCGTCCTCGGAAGGGGACGGCCGCGCTTCGCGTATGTCAGAGGATCCGGATCAACGCGGACGCTGCGCGCGGACCTTCGTGGGGTCGATGCCCTTCGGGATCGGCAGCGAGGAGATCGACTGCGACACCGATTCGATGCGCTTGATGACGGCGGCCATGGTGGCCTTGTCGATCGCCTTGGGAAGCTTCTTGATGGTCTTCGACAGGTCGGCGATCGCGACGTCGTCGTCGCCGTGTCCGACGTAGAGAACGGTCACTGGCACGCCGTGCGCGACGCGGGCGGCCTTGCTGCGCTCGTCGTTGACCAGACGGGTCAGACGTCCGCGCGAGCCCTCGCCGACGACGACCACGCCCCCGCGGCCGACGGTGCGGTAGACCGCGTCCTGCGTCTTGGGGTTGATGCCGACGGGGGTCTCGGAGGCCTGCCAACTGCGACCGAGGCTCGTGCTCAGCACGTGGCCGGTGGCGCCGGGCATGCCGTCGATCTTCTGGTACATCGCGGAGGTGGAGAGTCGCGTCATGAGGAACATGGCGCCCAGGACACCGAGCATCAGGCCGGAGATGCCCCAGAGGATCAAGGTCCACACCTGGAACGGCGGGATCAGGAAGCCGGCGATGAGGCCGACCAGCACACCGGCGATCAGGATCGCGATCTGGGCCCAGGGAAGCCAGGGGTACACCTCACGGGTGAACCGGAAGAGCGACTTGATCTGGGAGAAGAACCCCGGGCGCTTCTCGGGTGCGGACGAACGGTTTGCCATGCTCCCAGGATACCGACTCCCGGATGCCGTCATGACGCCGTTCGCGTCGGGCGGATTCGCTGACTCGTCCTCCACATCCGCGGGGCGTGGCCGGATCCGTCCACAACCCCTCGATCGTGCTCCGCAGCGCCGCGGGATGCGCTCTGATGGACGCCATGACGACGAGCGAGACGGCCATGCGGAGGACGAGAGCGCTGCTTCCGGGCGCGCATCGGGTCGTGCGTCGTCTGGGGGCCGGAGAAGGGCCGTTCCCCGGGGTGCTCGTCGCGGATGGGGACTCCATGGCGGTGCTGCGGGATGCGGAGGGGCTGGCCGGGTGGGGCGGCTGGTCCCTCGCGGGGGCGAGGCATGTCGCGGCGCCGCTGGACGTGGTGCGTCGTGTCGACGGGCACGACGTCCTGCTGCCGTGGTGCACGGAGAAGGTGGCCGTGTTCCTCGGACGCCGAGCGGGGCAGGGGAGCGCGCTGTCCGGTGGGGAGGTCAGCACACTGGCCGTGAGCCTGCTGCGTGGGATCGGCGAACTGGGCGTCGATCCCACGGACGCGCGCAGCGGTGAGTGGTGGCTGACGGATGCGGGATGCCCGGTGCTCGTGATCGGCGAGGGGGAGGACGCGCGTATCGCCGCGGCAGTGCTTCTGGAGGCGGTGGCATCCGAGAGCGCCGACCGCGTGCAACGGCGGGTGCTCGAGGCGGTCGCAGAGGGGCTGCGCCGGCACTCCGAACGACCCGAGGTTCCACGAGGACAGCTCGACGCCTGGGAGGCGGAGCTCCTCTCCGTGGCCGCGCCCAGGCCGCTCGTGAGTGCTGATGCCCCCGAGGGGAGCGGGGCGCCGCGCAGTGCCGGGCGGGAGATCGGCGCCCTGCGCGCAGCAGTGACTGATCGCCCGCAGGGCCGAGTGACGCGAGCCGAGGAGAGGCGAAGGGGTCGGCGTCACCCGATGGTGCGAACGCCGAGGGGAGAGGGCCTGGTGGCTGTCGTCCGCGCGGCCGCTGCGCGGGGCCTGGTCGCGGTGCGCGGGCTGCCGCTGCCGACGCGTGCCGCGGCGTCTGTCGGCACGGGAGAGGCGCACCGGCAACGCCCTCGAGAGGGTGACCGGCGTCGGATGCCGAAACTGGCAGTGGGGTTGGCTGCCGCCGGCGCCGTGCTTGTGGCGGGTCTGCTGTGGCCGTCGGACCCCGGCGGGCAGGCGGATGAGCCCACGGTCGGGAGCGGGGTGGCGCCGGCTGAGTCCGTTGGGGGCGGACGCTCCCTCGTGCCGACGGACTCGCCGACGGCTGCGGCAGTCAGCTCACCCGACGCCGTGCCGCCGGAACCGCATGACCAGGACCATCCGCTCGGGCACGGAGCCGGTGACCGACCGGCGTCGGTGATGGAGGAGGAGGCGGCGCGGCTGGTGGCGGTCATCCGCGACTGCGCCGTCGCAGACGACGCGTCGTGCGCAGGCGCGGTGGTCGCGGGGGCAGATCACGTCGTCGAGCTCTTCCAGAGCTCACCGGATGATGTGCGTCCGTCCGGGGGAGAGGAGAGCATCGCTCTCGTCGACGACTACGGTGGCGCCGTCGTCGTGCGTCTGTCAGCGGGCGGTGACGGTGTCGGCGGCGGAGACACCGGCGCTGGGGGCGCGGGAGTCGCCGGATACGACCGGATGCTGGTGCTCGTCCGCATGGACGAGAAATGGCTGGTCCGCGACGCCTACGACGTCGCGGACCAGCCAGGATGATGATGCGTGTGCGGTCAGGCTCCGAGCTGCGCCGCGAACTGCGCCGACTCGAGACGTGCCTTGACGGCGCCGAGGAAGCGGGCCGCGTCCGCACCGTCGATGATGCGGTGGTCGTATGAGAGCGCGAGGTACACGTACGAGCGGACCGCGATCGCGTCCGTGCCGCCGACCTTGACGAGACCGGGGCGCTTGACGACCGTTCCGGTGCCGAGGATCGCGGACTGCGGGAGGAAGACCACGGGGGTGTCGAACAGAGCGCCGCGCGAACCGGTGTTGGTCAGCGTGAACGTTCCGCCCGCGAGCTCATCCGGCTTCAGCTTGTTGTCGCGCGTGCGCGCGGCGAGGTCGGCGATCTCGTGAGCGATCTCGGCGATGTTCTTCGACGCCGCGTCGCGCAGGACCGGCGTGAGCAGCCCGCGCTCGGTGTCGACGGCGATCGAGAGGTTCTCGGTCGCCGGGTACACGATCTGGTCGCCGTCGACCGTGGAGTTCACGATCGGGAAGGCCTGGAGGGCCTCCGCAGCAGCCAGCGCGAAGAACGGGAGGAACGAGAGCTTGTCGCCCGTCTTCTCGAGGAACGAGCCCTTGACGCTGTCGCGGTACTCGGCCAGAGCCGTCACGTCGACCTCGACCACCGTCGTGAGCTGCGCGGTCTGCTGCATCGACTCGACGGCACGCTGCGCGAGGACCTTGCGCAGGCGGGACATCGGCTGAGTCGTGCCACGGAGCGGGGAGACCTCGAGCGCCGGTGCAGCCGGGGCCGCTGCCGCGGCCGGAGCGGTCGCAGCGTTCTCCGCTGCCTTGAGCACGTCTTCCTTGCGGATGCGTCCGCCGACACCGGTACCGGTGACGGTCGCCAGGTCGACGCCCTGCTGCGAAGCCAGACGGCGGACGAGCGGCGTCACGTACAGGTTGTCGTTCTCGGTCGGGAGCGACAGCTTCGGAGCAGCGGGAGCCGGAGCCGCGGCAGGCGCCGGGGCGGCGGCCGGTGCGGGAGCGGCGGGTGCCGGAGCAGCGGCCGGAGCGGCGGCTGCCGGAGCAGCCTCGGGAGCGGGAGCCGCGGCAGGTGCCGGAGCGGCTTCGGGAGCGGCGGCGGCTTCGGGCGCAGCAGCGGGTGCCGGAGCGGCCTCGGGAGCTGCTCCCGAGCCGACTCGGGCGAGCACGGCGCCGACAGCGACGGTCTCGTCCTCGGCCGCGACGATCTCCTGGAGAACGCCGGCGACCGGCGAAGGGATCTCGGTGTCGACCTTGTCGGTCGAGATCTCGAGGAGCGCCTCATCGACCTCGACGGAGTCGCCGACCTGCTTCAGCCAGCGGGTCACCGTGCCCTCGGTCACGCTCTCGCCCAGCTCGGGGAGCACGATGTCCTTGGCGTCGCCGGACGGAGCGGCGGCGGGCGCGGACTCGGCGGGTGCCTCAGCCGCGGGCGCCGGAGCAGCCTCCTCAGCGGGTGCCTCGGCCGCAGGTGCCTCCGCAGCGGGCGCCTCGGCCGCGGGCGCTTCGGCGGGAGCAGCCTCGGCCGCCGGAGCGGCAGCCTCGGGAGCGTCGGCCGCGGGAGCGGCGCTGTTGCCGTCGCCGATGCGCGCGAGCAGCGCGCCGACCTCGACGGTCTCGTCCTCGGCGACGAGGATCTCCTCGATCACACCGCTGACGGGGGAGGGGATCTCGGTGTCGACCTTGTCGGTCGAGATCTCGAGCAGGCCCTCATCCGCCTGCACGGTGTCTCCCACCTGCTTGAGCCAGCGGGTGACCGTACCCTCTGTGACGCTCTCACCGAGAGCGGGGAGGACCACGGATGTGCTCATGACGGAGTCTCCTTCAGGAAGTTGTATGACGCTTGTCTAGCTTAGTGACCTGCGCGGCGGTTGGTGTTCCGCCCCGCTGGTCGGGGGTTTCGGGATGTCAGAGGGCGTGCAGCGGCTTGCCGGCGAGCGCGAGGAACGCCTCGCCGAGAGCCTCGCTCTGAGTGGGGTGAGCATGGATCAGCGGCGCGATGTCCTCTGGGTGGGCTTCCCACGCCACCGCGAGCTGTCCCTCGGTGATGAGCTCGCCCACGCGGTCTCCGAGGAGATGCACGCCGACGACCGGGCCGTCCTTGAGGCGCACCACCTTGACGAGGCCACCGGTGCCGATGATCTCGCTCTTGCCGTTGCCGGCGAGGTTGTACTCGTACGCGACCACGGCGTCCGCACCGTGCTCCGTGACCGCCGCTTCCTCGGTCACGCCCACAGATGCCACCTCGGGGCTCGAGTACGTGACCTTCGGGATCTGGGAGTCAGGGACGTTCGCGGGCGCGAGGCCGGCGATCCGCTCGGCCACCGCGATGCCCTGCTGGAACCCTCGGTGCGCGAGCTGCAGGCCCGGGACGATATCGCCCACAGCCCAGACCCCCGGCACACCCGTGCGCAGATCCTGATCGACCGTGACGAAGCCGCGATCGAGTGTGACCCCCGCCTCCTCGAAGCCGAGGTCGGCCGTGACGGGTCCGCGTCCCACCGCGACGAGCAGGTAGTCCGCAGTGAACTCCTTCCCGTCCTCGAGCGTGACCGTGACGGATGAGTCGTCCTGCGCGGCCGTCTGGAACCGCACACCGAGCGAGTACTGGATTCCGCGCCGACGGAACGCCCGCTCGAGCCCCTTGCTCAGGGCGATGTCCTCATTGGGCACCAGGTGCGGCAGAGCCTCGATGATCGTGACCTCGGCGCCGAACGAACGCCAGACGCTCGCGAACTCCACGCCGATGACGCCGCCGCCGAGGATGAGCACGCGCTCCGGGATCACGTCGAGCGAGAGGGCCTGCTCGCTCGTGAGGATGCGTCCTCCGATCTCGAGTCCAGGCAGCGTGCGGCTGTACGACCCGGTGGCGAGCACGACGTCCGCACCGACGTAGACGTCGTCGCTGACGCTCACCGAACGGTCGGCGTTGAGCCGTCCGGCGCCGGAGACGGTCGTGATGCCGCGAGCCTTGACGAGTCCCTCGAGCCCCTTGAACTTCTTGGCGACGATTCCTTCGCGATACGCGCGGACACCGGCGGGGTCGATGTTCTCGAGCGTCGCGGTGATGCCGACGTGCGCCGCGTCGCGCACATGCTCGGCGACCTCGGCCGCGTGCAGCAGCGCCTTGGTGGGGATGCAGCCGCGATGCAGGCACGTGCCGCCGACCTTGTCCTTCTCGATGAGGGCGACGCTCTTGCCGAGCTCGCTGGCCCGCAGCGCCGCGGCGTAGCCGCCGCTGCCTCCGCCCAGGACGACGATGTCGAAGGTGTGGGTTGTCATGTGGTCAAGCCTCCGTGTGGGATGCGTCGGCGAAGGCGATGATCGATCGGACCATCGCCCCCGTTGGACCCTTGTCCGTGAAGCCGTAGGGGGCTCCGTTGTGCTCGCCGGATCCGGCGATGTCGAGGTGCACCCAGGGGATGCGCGGCGCGTCGTCCTCGTCGGACACGCGGCCGATGAACCGGCGGAGGAAGAGACCCGCGTACGACGCGCCGCCCATGCGGTCGCCCATGTTCGCGTTCTGCATGTCCGCGATGGGGGAGTCGAGCGAATCCTCCATGTAGTCGGGGAGCGGCATGTGCCAGGCGAGCTCGTCGGCGGTGTCCGCGGCCGCCAGCAGCTCGGCCACCGTGTCGTCGTCGCCGAACACGCCGGTGTGGCGGTGCCCCAGGGCCATCACGATCGCCCCCGTGAGCGTCGCGACGTCGATGATCACATCCGGGTGCTCGCGGCTTGCGGCGACGAGGCCGTCGGCCATCACGAGACGCCCTTCCGCATCCGTGTTCGGCACCTCGACGGTCGTGCCGTCCAGCATCCGAAGGACGTCGCCGGGGCGCAGCGCGCGGCCCGAGGGCATGTTGTCGGTGATGCACAGCCACGCCGTCACGCGGACCGGCAGGCCGAGTGTCGCGATCGCGCGCAGCGCGGCGAGGCTCGTGGCCGCGCCCGCCATGTCGAACTTCATGCCGACCATGGACGCGGCGGGCTTGAGCGACAGGCCTCCGGTGTCGAACGTGATGCCCTTGCCGACCAGAGCGATGTGACGCGTCGCGTTAGCGGGCGCGTAGTCGAGGCGGACGAGGCGCGGGGGCCGGTCGGAGCCCTGCGCGACGCCGAGGATGCCGCCGAAGCCCTGCTCGGCGAGAGCATCCTCGTCGAGGATCTCGACAGTCACGTCGAGGCCCTGGACGCTGTCGGCGGCACTCTGCGCGAGCTGCGCGGGGCTCTGCCATTCCGCGGGGGTGAACACGAGGTCCTTGACGAGCGCGACGGCGTCGCCGACCGCGGCCGCCTTCTCGACGGAGGCATCGTCGAGCGCCGCGTGCAGGATGACCGATTTCGCGCGGGGCTTGCCCTTCTCGGTGCGGTAGCCGTCGAAGCGGTAGCCGCCGAGCACGGCGCCCTCGGCCGCGGCATCCGCGAACTCCTCGAGCCCGGGAGCCAGGGCGAGGGAGACGGTGTCGAAGCCGGTGAGGCTCCGAAGAGCGGTGCCGACCGCGGTGCGGACCGCGGCCGCATCCGGAGTGCGACCGACGCCGACGACCGCGAAGGGCAGCGTCGTCGTCTCGGGGGCGTGCACGCGGGTGAAGGCCGAAGCGGATCCCGTGTACCCGACGCCCTGCAGCGATTCCGCGAGTCCGGGGTAGCCGGACAGCGGTTCGACCGAGTCGCTGATCTCGGGGATGACGAGCACTGCGGCGTCTGCAGCGCTTCCGGGGAACTGATCGGTGGTGCGCGAGAGCGCGGGAAGCGTCATGACTCCATCCTAGGGATCGTGCCGCCCGCGGTCGCCGTGCGGCGTGTTCGCTGTGAGCATGACGGTCGCCGCCCCCGCGTCGGCCGCGGCTCGTAGCATGGACTCATGCCCTTCTCCGGAGACATCCACGAACGTGTCGCGAACGCGCCGGCGGTGCCGCGCGGGCTGCCCCTGGTCCTGCTGCTGACGGGCTTCACCGACGCGGGCAACGCGGTCTCCGGGCTCATCGAGCACCTGCGCGAGACCACCTCGCCCCAGCCCATCGCGGTCTTCGACAACGACGTGCTGCTCGACTACCGGGCCCGTCGCCCCGTGATCGCCTTCGATCAGGATCACCTCACCGAGTTCCGCCCGGCCCGACTCGAGCTCTCGCTCGCGACGGATGCGCTCGGACAGCAGTTCCTGCTCCTCGCCGGATACGAACCGGACTTCGTCTGGAACGAGTTCGCCCGCACCGTTCTCGACCTCGCGTCCGAGTTCGAGGTGTCGGGCCTCAGCTGGGTGCACTCGATCGCAATGCCGGTGCCCCACACCCGGCCGATCGGCACGACGGTGAGCGGCAACCGCCGCGAGCTCACGGTCGCGCACTCGGTGTGGCGTCCGCGGACCCAGGTCCCGGCGACGGCCGGACACCTCCTGGAGTTCCGCTTCGCGGAGCGCGGCGACCGCGTCGTCGGGTTCGTCCTGCTCGTGCCGCACTACCTCGCCGAGACCGAGAACCCGGACGCCGTCATCGCGGCCGCCGAGCGGCTCATGGCGGCGACCGGGCTGGTGCTCATGCTCGACGAGGTGCAGGAGCGCCGAGAAGACTACCTGTCACGTGTCGACGAGCAGGTTCTCGGCAACGACGAGCTGCAGCAGATGGTGCACGGCCTCGAGCGGCGCTACGACGCCTACATGGCCGGCCGCGATCCCGAGGACGCCTCCTACGACGAGGGCGGATTCAACGAGCGCGATCTCCCGTCCGCCGATGAACTCGCGGCGGAGCTGGAGCGCTATCTGGCCTCGCGGCGCACGGGTGACGAGGACAAGCCGGGCCGGGGCTGAGCCTGCGCGGGCGGCAAGTTCGTCCGAGTGGACCTTCGCACTCGCACGTGTGGGTATACTAGGAGTCCGACCCGTTGTCAATCGATCTCCCCGGAGATCGGGCTTGACAAGGGTCTTACTAGTGTCCGAAATGTCCCGAGGCCGCCCGCGGCCCCGTGAAAGGCGAAACGTGACTCCTGCCACGACGAAGAAAACCCGGACGAAGAAGACCGCCGAGGCTCCCGAGGTCGAGCCCCAGGCGGAGGAGACGGCCGAGAAGCCCGCGCCCAAGACCGCCGCGCAGCGTGCGGCCGCCAAGCGCGCTCCCGCGAAGAAGAAGAAGTCGGACGACATCGTCGAAGATGACGAGTCCACGGCCCCTGCGGCCGAGGAGACCGACGAGGAAGAGGACGACAAGAAGCCGGCGTTCACCGAGCCGCTGCCCACGGGTGCGATCGTCATCTCGTCGAACGACGACGAGGACGTTCCGGTCTACTCCACCCAGATCACGGGTGCGACGGCCGACCCGGTCAAGGACTACCTGAAGCAGATCGGTAAGGTCGCGCTGCTGAACGCGGCCGAAGAGGTCGAGCTCGCGATGCGTATCGAGGCCGGTCTGTTCGCCGAGGAGAAGCTCTCCGCGATGTCGGCCGCCGAGAAGACGGGTCAGCTCGGTCTGGACCTCCAGTGGGTCGCCCGCGACGGTCAGCGTGCCAAGAGCCACCTGCTCGGCGCCAACCTCCGACTCGTCGTCTCGCTCGCGAAGCGTTACACGGGCCGCGGCATGCAGTTCCTGGACCTGATCCAGGAGGGCAACCTCGGTCTCATCCGCGCGGTCGAGAAGTTCGACTACACCAAGGGCTTCAAGTTCTCGACCTACGCCACCTGGTGGATCCGCCAGGCGATCACGCGCGCCATGGCCGACCAGGCCCGCACGATCCGCATCCCGGTGCACATGGTCGAGGTCATCAACAAGCTCGCCCGCGTCCAGCGGCAGATGCTGCAGGACCTGGGCCGCGAGCCCACGCCCGAAGAGCTCAGCCGCGAGCTGGACATGACGCCCGAGAAGGTCGTCGAGGTGCAGAAGTACGGCCGTGAGCCGATTTCGCTGCACACGCCGCTCGGCGAGGACGGCGACAGCGAGTTCGGCGACCTGATCGAGGACACCGAGGCCGTCGTGCCGGCGGACGCGGTGGGCTTCACGATGCTGCAGCGTCAGCTCGAGCAGCTGCTCGACTCGCTGTCCGAGCGCGAGGCCGGAGTGATCCGGATGCGCTTCGGGCTGGGCGACGGTCAGCCGAAGACGCTGGACCAGATCGGCGACACGTTCGGCGTGACCCGTGAGCGGATCCGTCAGATCGAGTCGAAGACCATGGCGAAGCTGCGTCACCCGAGCCGCTCGCAGTCGCTGCGGGACTACCTCGAGTGAGTGCCGCGAACGAGGGCAAGGCGCTCGAGGCGAACGTCGACGGGGCGAGCTACGCGCGGATCCCGATCAAGACCCGCGTGGTCATGCCCAAGGACGATCTGGACTCCGTCATCACGGAGTACGCGAAGGACGCCGTGCAGCCGGGCGACCTGCTGTTTGTGACCGAGAAGATCGTCGCGATCACGCAGGGACGCTCGTACCGTCTCGACGAGATCACGCCGCGTCCGCTCGCGCGCTTCCTCTCCCGCTACGTCGTGCGCACGTCGTACGGCATCGGCCTCGGCATGCCCGAGACCATGGAGATGGCGCTGCGCGAATGCGGGACGCTGCGGATCCTGTTCGCCGCCGGTGTCTCGGTCATCACGAAGGCGTTCGGCCGACGCGGTGACTTCTACCGCATCGCGGGAGACAAGGCCCGGGCGATCGACGGACCCACCAAGAACACGATTCCTCCGTACAACGAGGCCGTC
The DNA here is from genome assembly GCF_040675935.1 of Microbacterium sp. LMX7-1.2. Taxonomy (NCBI): domain Bacteria; kingdom Bacillati; phylum Actinomycetota; class Actinomycetes; order Micrococcales; family Microbacteriaceae; genus Microbacterium; species Microbacterium sp. LMX7-1.2. The sequence continues at coordinate 62,019 of NZ_JBEGIL010000001.1, forward strand.
GTGCTGGGGCCGAAGAACCCGCGGGAGGTCGCACACCGCGTACAGAGGATCGTCGGTGCGGACGTTGACGTCGCCGTGGTCGACATCAACGACATCGGCGGCAACATCCTCGGCTCGACGCTCGACAAGGCGGGCGAGCGGCGTCTCGTGCAGATCCTCAGCGACAACCCGCTCGGTCAGGGCGGACAGTCCACGCCGATGGGCATCGTCCGCGCCGTCTGACTCCGAAGACCCTCTGTTTCTGCCGAACGGCAGAAACAGAGGGTCTTTTGCTGCCGTTCGGCAGAAACAGACGGGGGTGTGGGGTCAGAAGCCGATCGCGGCCTGATAGCGCGGCTTGTGCCCGGTGCGGATGCCGGTGACGCTGGGCTTGTTCTCGTACACGCCGGCGCCCCAGTTGCCCTCGACGAGCACGGGGCCATCGGGGGTGACGACGACGTCCCAGCCCACGTACTGGACCTGCGGGACGACGCGCGCCGCCTGATCGACGAACTCACGGACCTGATCCATCAGCGGCAGCTGGAAGTCGGCGATCGTGAAGCCGGAGTCCGGGTGCGTGACGTGCACGTGCCCATGCGAGTCGTAGCCGGGACCGACCGCGTGACCGTCGTCGTCGAGCATCGTGTAGAAGCCGCCGAAGCTCATCTGGTCGCTCACCGCTCCACGCCCGAACTTCTGGGCGATCGCGAGGATGTGCGTCTTCTCACCGTCGAAGAACGCGGTGACGCGCGTCGTGTTGACGGTGCCGGGGCAGACGGCGGCGAGGTCGGCATGCTGGCGGATGACCTCCTCGACGAGGACCTGCTTCTTGGAGAGCAGCTCGGCGTGGAAGGCCTCCCAGTCGGTGACGTCCTTCGCGTGGTACCGGTGCACGCCGGTGCCGGCCTGGCCGTGCGTCTCCTTCACGACGATCGTGCCCTGACGCTCGGTGAAGGCACGCAGCTCTTCGGCGTTGTCGGCCGTGATCAGCATCCACTCGCGCTTCAGCAGCGCATCGAACTTCACGTTGAACTCGGCCTTGTCGTGGAAGAGGTGCCGGTAGTCCGGGTGGTCGTACTGCTGCGAGATCTGGTTCGACACCGGGTGGGTCATGTACGTGTCGCGCTCGGCCTTCGAGAGGATCGCGAAGTCGTAGTCGATGTAGTCCTGGAAGCCGACGTTGTGCCGGCCGGCCGACCACAGCATGTCGATCACGACGAGCGGCACGGCCTTGCCGTGCTGCGCGGAGGCTTCCTTCGCGCGCTCGATCACGGAGCCGACGTCGATGCGCCGGGCGCGGTCCATCAGGTAGCGGACGCGGGGCGCGAGGGAAAAGCGTGACATGGATCTCCAAGTTCGGGGGTCGAGACCAGTCTACGGTGGGGTCGCCGGGCATCCTGGGAGGGCGGAGTTAGGCTGGTCGGGTGTGTGAGACGTCTTCCAGTTCCCGCCCGCGCGCGTTGATCTCGCGATCGGCGCTCGCGACCGCCGCAGCCGCCGCGGTCGCCGCCGGAGGCACTGTGGCCGACCTGCGACGCGACGCCTGGGGGCATGGGATCCGGGCCGTGGCGCGGGCAGCGATCGTCGCCGGTGCGGGTGCGGTGCGCGTGGACTCGGCGGAGCAGGTCGAGGCGCTCGCGCAGGACGGGATCGTCGCGGTGACGACGGGCGAACCGGACATCGATCCGCGCCTGCTCTACGGACTCGCGGGTTCGTCGGACGCGGCCCCGGTGCTGCGCCTGGCAGGCCGGGTGCTGTCCACCAAGCCCCTCAAGACCGGCGACGCCGTGTCGTACGGCTACACGTTCCGCGCTGAGGCTCCGACGACGGTCGCGCTGGTGACGGGCGGTTACGCGCAGGGGATCCTGCGCGCTCTCGGCAATCGTGCGGAGGTCGAGATCGACGGACGGCTGCGGCCGATCGTCGGCCGCGTGGCGATGGACGTGTGCGTCGTCGATCTTCAGGATGCCGCGACCACCGCTGTGGGCACAGAGGTGACTTACTTCGGCGGACAGGGGCCTGCTGCGCGGGCGCTGACCCGCTGGAGCGAGGTGACGGGCCTCGGCGACGCCGAGCTCCTGGCGGTCGCCGCCGCCCACGCGGACCGGGGGTGGGAGGCATGAGCCGTCCCGAGCTGCGCATCCGCACCGACCGCTTCCTCGCGAACATCGCCGCCGTGCGCGAGCGCATCGCCCCCTCCGACCTCATGGTCGTCGTGAAGGATCAGGCCTACGGGCACGGGCTCGCCTGGGCCGTCGACACCGCTGTCCGGGCGGGAGTGCGACGCTTCGGCTCGTACGACATCCGCAGCGGCATCGACATCCGACGCCGACTCGGACAGGCGGAGCACGCGGATGTGCAGATCTTCGCGTGGGCGACGTCGACCGACGAGGAGATCGACGAGGCCCTCGACCACCGGATCGATCTGGGCGTCGGCACGGCGGAGTACCTCGACCGGGTTCTCTCCCGCGCGGAGGCACGCGGCATCGCTGCGCGGATCCACCTCAAGATCGACACAGGCCTGCACCGCAACGGGCTCCTCCCCGAGGAGTGGCCTGACACGATCGTGCGGGTGCGGGCAGCGGAGGCCGCCGGGCACGCGTCCCTCGTCGGCATCTGGAGCCACCTGGCCGAGGCGAGCGACGCGGAGGACGACGAGGCGCGGGAGGTCTTCCTCACCGCCATCCGCACGGCGGAGCAGGCGGGTCCGACCCCGGAGGCGCTGCATCTCACCGCGTCGGCGGCATCGTGGTGGCGTCCGGAGCTGCGGGGCACCGTGTCTCGCATCGGTGCATTCTGTTACGGCATCCGCTCGGCGGACGGTCCCGATCTGGACGGCATCCTGCCCGTGGCCGAGCTCCGCGCGACCGTGGTGGACGTCCACGGCGAAGACGCCCTGATCGGCGTCGGCGCCTTCGACGGGCTGCCGTCCGCGCTGGCGGGCGCGTTCGTCGGGACACCGGCGGGTCCGCGGGAGCTGCGGCACGTGGGCGAGACGTCCGCGACGATCGCCGGATGGTCCGGGATGGCGGTCGGCGACGAGGTGCACCTGTTCGGTGCGGGGGAGCACGGCGAGAGCAGCGCGACCACCCTGGCCGAACGGATCGACACCGTCGGCGAGGAGATCCTCACGAGGCTGACGCCGTTCGTGCACCGCGTGATCGTCGACTGACAGTCGGGAGCGGATGCAGAAGGAGCCCGTCAGGTGACGGGCTCCGGGGCGATCAGACGGCGTCGATCAGGCGAGCGGTCTCATCGTGCCAGCTCGTGGCGATGCTGCGCAGCTTCTCCTCGTACTTGCGGCCGTGGTGGGCGCAGAACAGAAGCTCGGAGCCGTTGACCTCGGCCGCGATGTAGGCCTGAGCGCCGCAGGAGTCGCATCGATCCATGGCGGTCAGGCGGAACTCGACGGCGGAGGTCTCACGTTCGGTCGTTGCGTTCATCTCGGTGCCTCCTATGGTGTCGGGTTCGCTGTTGGGCGTGTTCAATACAACCACGCCCCACCTGTATGCATGCCCGGTCGACGGCGTGTTTCGCTCGGAGCGTACGCGCTCGAGACCGGGTCGGTCCCCGCGGGGAGTGTCGGCGGCCCCGTCGGGCAGGCCGAGAATAGACTCGGAGATTGTGACCGCCGAGTATTCCGCCCATCACCTCCAGGTGCTCGAAGGCCTCGAGGCCGTACGCAAGCGCCCTGGCATGTACATCGGGTCGAACGGCTCCCCGGGCCTTATGCACTGCCTGTGGGAGATCATCGACAACGCCGTTGACGAGGCCGTCGCCGGCAACGGCTCGAAGATCGACGTGATCCTCCACGACGACGGCAGCGTCGAGGTGCACGACAAGGGTCGCGGCATCCCGGTCGACGTCGAGCCGCGCACCGGGCTGACCGGCGTCGAGGTCGTCTACACCAAGCTGCACGCGGGCGGGAAGTTCGGCGGCGGCTCCTACGCGGCATCCGGTGGTCTGCACGGCGTCGGCGCCTCGGTCGTGAACGCGCTGTCCGAGCGACTGGACGTCGAGGTCGACCGCGGCGGCAAGACCTATGCGATGTCGTTCCACCGCGGCGAGCCGGGCATCTTCGCCGACAAGGGCGAGAAGCGGCCGGACGCTCCGTTCACGCCCTTCGAGCAGAAGAGCGAGTTGCGGGTCATCGGCAAGACCGCACGCGGCGTCACCGGCACGCGCGTGCGCTACTGGGCCGACCGTCAGATCTTCACGAAGGACGCCGCGTTCCAGCTCGGCGAGCTCGAGACGCGGGCACGGCAGACCGCGTTCCTCGTGCCGGGACTCGAGATCGTCGTCCGCGATTCCCGCGCCGCCGGCGCGCCTGCCGAGGGCGAGGACACGGCCGCGCCGACCGTGAACGAGACCTCCTACCTGTACGAGGGCGGCATCTCCGAGTTCGTCGAGTTCCTCGCGACCGACGCCCCCGTGACCGACACCTGGCGCATCCAGGGCGAAGGCACCTTCAAAGAGACCGTTCCCGTGCTGCAGGCAGACGGCCATATGGTCGCGACCGAGGTCGAGCGCGTGTGCGCGGTCGACATCGCGATGCGCTGGGGCACGGGCTACGACACGATCAGCCGCTCGTTCGTGAACATCATCTCGACGCCCAAGGGAGGCACCCACCAGCAGGGCTTCGAGCAGGAGCTGCTCAAGGTGTTGCGCTCCCAGGTCGACCAGAACGCCCGTCGGCTCAAGGTCGGAGCGAACGACAAGCTCGAGAAGGACGACGTGCTCGCCGGTCTCACGGCCGTGCTCACGGTGAACGTGCCCGAGCCGCAGTTCGAGGGTCAGACCAAGGAGGTTCTGGGCACGCCCGCCGTGCGCCAGATCGTGGCGCAGGTGATCCGCAAGGATCTCGCCGCCCGCTTCTCGTCGACGAAGCGCGACGACAAGAGTCAGGCGACCCAGTTGCTCGACAAGATCGTCGCCGAGATGAAGGCGCGCGTCTCGGCGCGTGCGCACAAGGAGACCCAGCGCCGCAAGAACGCGCTCGAGTCCTCGACCCTGCCCACCAAGCTCGTCGACTGCCGGACCAACGAGGTCGAGCGCAGCGAGCTGTTCATCGTCGAGGGCGACTCCGCGCTCGGCACGGCCAAGAACGCCCGCAACAGCGAGTTCCAGGCGCTGCTGCCGATCCGCGGCAAGATCCTCAACGTGCAGAAGGCCTCGGTGGGCGACATGCTCTCCAACACCGAGTGCGCCTCGATCATCCAGGTGATCGGCGCGGGGTCGGGTCGCAGCTTCGATATCGACGCGGCGCGCTACGGCAAGATCATCCTGATGAGCGACGCCGACGTCGACGGCGCGCACATCCGCACGCTGCTGCTCACGCTGTTCTACCGCTACATGCGGCCGCTCATCGAGCACGGCCGGGTGTTCGCGGCCGTGCCGCCGCTGCACCGCGTGATCGTGATCAATCCCGGGTCCAAACCCAACGAGACGATCTACACGTACAGCGAACAGGAGATGCACGCGCTGCTCGCCAAGCTGCGCAAGGCCGGCAAGAGATGGCACGAGCCCATCCAGCGCTATAAGGGCCTGGGAGAGATGGACGCCGAGCAGCTGGCCTCCACGACCATGGACCGTGGCGGGCGGCTGCTGCGCCGGGTGCGCATGGAGGATGCCGAGGCGGCGGGTCGCGTCTTCGAGCTGCTGATGGGCAACGAGGTGGCTCCGCGCCGCGAGTTCATCATCGATTCCTCGGATCGTCTGTCGCGCGAGTCGATCGACGCCTGAGCACGGCGCGACAGACCATGTCCGGTGCCCGTGTGCTGGTGACGGGGGCGAGCGGGTTCCTCGGCGGCCACGTCGTGCGCGAGCTGCGGACGCACGGGCACGAGGTCTTCGCCGCGGGACGGCGGGCTGACGCTCTCGCCGCCGTCGCGGACAGCGAGCACCGGGTCGTGGGGGACCTCGCCTCGCTGCGCGAGCACGATCTCGCCGTGGATGCCGTGGTCCACTGCGCCGCGCTGTCGACGCCGTGGGGGCCGTGGCGTTCTTTCCGCGAGTCGAACGTGGAGGGCACGGCGCACGTCGTGGAGTTCTCGCGGCGCAACCGCGTCCGGCGGCTCGTCCATGTGTCGTCCCCCAGCGTCTACGCGGCCCCGCGCGACCGCGTGGGCATCCGGGAGGACGAGGTCGACACCGGGAACCGGCTCAACGGCTACATCCGCTCGAAGATCGCCGCCGAGGCGCTGCTGCAACGGGCGCTGCGCTCCGGAGACATCGGCGAGCTCGTGATCGTGCGCCCGCGCGGACTGATCGGCGTCGGCGACCCGAGCCTCGTCCCGCGTCTGCTCGACGTGCACGCGCGCCTCGGCGTGCCGGTGTTCGACGGCGGGCGCACGCTCATCGACATCACGGCCGTGCAGAACGTCGCGGCGGCTCTGCGTCTCGCGCTCTCGGGCGGCGACGCGCGCGGGGGCGTCTACAACATCACGAACGACGATCCGCGGCCTTTCCGCGAGCTTCTCACGCAGCTCCTCGCGCTGCTGGGCGAGACTCCGCGTCTGCGCCCCGTGAACCGTCGCGTGGCCTGGGCGGCTGCCTCCGTGCTCGAGGGCGTCCACCGCGCGATGCCCGGACTTCCGGAGCCGTCGTTCACGCGCTACACGCTGAGCACCATCGCGTTCTCGCAGACCCTGGACATCTCGCGCGCGAAGGCCGAGCTCGGCTATCGTCCCGAGGCCTCCCTCGACGACGCGCTTGTCGACGTCGCGGCCGATCTGAGGTCCCGATCGTGACCGGCCGGTTGCGTCACTACGCGTGCGGCAGCACGACGCACGACCTCGCTGCGATGTTCCGCGGCGAGCCCCGCGGCGTGCGGGATTTCCCCTCCGGGGTGTTCCTGTACGACGGCGCTGAGGGGCGGCGCATCCTGTTCGATACCGGGTACGCGACAGGCGAATGGCGGACGGGATGGCGCGGTGCCGTGTACCGCAGGCTCCTGCCGCCGATCGTCGAGGACGCGGACGACGTGGCTTCGCAGCTGCGGCGGGACGGTGTGGATCCCGCCTCGGTGACGCACGTGGTGCTCTCGCACCTGCATCCGGATCACATCGGCGGGGTGCGCCGGTTCCCGGGGGCGACGTTCGTCCTCGCCGAAGGGCTGGAGCGGACTCTGGCGTCCCCGCGTCTGCGCACGGCGGTGCTCCCCGGACTTCTGCCGGACTGGTTCGCGCACGTACCCCGGCGCGTCCTGAAAGACGGGGAGTTCCAGGACCGCGAGGTGGGCGGACTCCGCCTTCCGGCGGTCGATCTGTTCGACGACGGCTCGTACCTCGTCCTCGCGCTGCCAGGGCACGCGGACGGCCACGTGGGCGCGCTCGTCGAGGAGCGTGTCCTGCTCGCGGGCGATGCGGCGTGGGGGCGCGACCTGCTCGACGCGGTCCCGCGCCTGCGCGCACTGCCGCGCGCGGTGCAGTTCGATCCCGACGCCTACGCCGCCACTGCGCGAACCCTCCGAACGATCGCCGACTCCGGCATACGGGTCGTGTGCAGCCACGATCCGCTGGGCGCGAAGGAGCTGCTGCCCTGATGTCGACGCTGCGCATCCTCCGTGAGTTCGTCGCCGTGCGCTGGCTGCGTCCGCTCCGTTCCCGCCGGTCCGTCGAGCGGCGGCAACGCCGTCTGCTGCGCGCGCACCTGCGCTTCCTGCGCCGCCGCTCACCGTACTTCGCGGACAGACTCGCCACGGGGTCGTTCGCCGATCTGCCGTTCATGGACAAGCGGGTCATGATGGCGAGCTTCGACGACATGAGCACGGTCGGCGTGCGCCGCGATGAGGCGCTCGCACTCGCGATGGCGAACGAGAGGACCAGGGAGTTCGACGCCGATCTCGGTTCGCTCTCCGTGGGTCTCTCGAGCGGTACGAGCGGGCATCGCGGGCTCTTCGTGGTGAGCCCCGCCGAGCGGGACGCGTGGGTCGGCACGGTGCTGGCACGCACGCTCCCGCGCGGGCGGATGCTCGGCCACCGGATCGCACTGTTCCTGCGGGCGGACAACTCCCTGTACGAGTCGGTGGGCTCGCGCGCGGTGTCGTTCCGGTACTTCGACGTGTACGCGGACATGGACGACAACATCGCCCGGTTGCGCGACTTCGCGCCGACGATCCTCGTCGCGCCGCCCTCGGTGCTGCGCCGGATCGCCGTCGCAGCCGACACCGGTTCCTTCGACGTCGTGCCGCAGAAGGTCTACTCCGTCGCCGAGGTGCTCGAGGTCGCGGATGAACGGCGCATCCGCGACGCGCTCCGACAGCCCGTGGTGCACCAGCTCTACCAGTGCACGGAGGGTTTCCTGGGGCACACGTGCGAGCACGGGGTCATGCATCTGAACGAGGACGCGGTCCTCATCGAGCGGGACATGCTCGACGAGGAGCGATTCGTCCCCATCGTGACCGACCTGCGGCGACGGGCACAGCCGATCGTGCGCTACCGACTCGGCGACGTCCTGCGACTGCGAGCCGAGGCCTGCCCCTGCGGCAGCGCGCTCACGGCTCTCGATCGGATCGAAGGGCGCGAGGGCGACACCCTGCTCCTGCGCGGGCTCGATGGGCGCGGCATCCCGGTGTTCGCGGATCTCGTGTCGCGCGCTCTGCTGTTCGCGGAGGGGTTCGACGAGTACCGCGTCGTGCAGACCGGGGAATCGCGGATCGAGGTCGCCCTCGACGTCGTGGACGAGCGAACGCGGCAGAGTGTCGCGGCCGAGTTGCATCGACTCGCCGACAGGCTGTCGTGCGAGCGCCCGGAGGTCGTGATCGTGCCGTACGCTCACGACGGGTCGGTGAAGATGCGCCGTGTCGTGCGGGCCTGGGGGGATGGACGGTCATGAGGAACTGCGAGATCGCGGGGTGGGGCACATCCCTTCCCGCGCGCACCGTGCGCTTCGGGGCGGAGGTGCGCCACCGGATCGCCGACGACGTCTCCCACCTCGACATGCTCGTGGATGCCGCCGAGCAGGCGCTCCGGCACGCGGGCATTGCCCCGGAGGATATCGACCTCGTGCTCGGCGCGTCCGCCGCGGGTGTCCAGCCGATCCCGTGCACGGCCGCCCTCGTGCTCGAACGTCTGACGCTCCGCGGCCATGCGGCCGCATTCGATGTGAACTCGACGTGCACCAGCTTCATCACGGCGCTCGACGTCGCATCACGCTACCTCGACGCGGGTGACCACGACACGATCCTCATCGTCTCGGGAGACGTCGGCTCCCGCTTCCTGAACCCCGAGCAGCGCGAGAGCTTCGAGCTGTTCAGTGACGCCGGCGCGGCAATGGTGCTGCGGCGCACGACGGAGCCGGAGCGCGGCGTGATCGCGAGCGCGCAACGCACCTGGCCCGCGTACGCGCACGACACCGAGATCCGCGGGGGTCTCTCCCGTTCGCCTGCGCAGGCCTACGCCGACGCCGATCCGGCCGACTACCTCTTCGACATGGACGGTCGGCGCGCCCTGCTCGGGATGATGCGGGTCCTGCCGGAGTTCTTCGACGCGTTCCACGCGTCGTCGGGTGTCTCACCCGAGGACGTCGCGCTATGGGTCCCGCACCAGGCGTCCGCCGCACTCGGCCCCATGCTCGACCGACTCGGCGTGCCGGCGGACCGCCGAATCGACGAGGTGCGCGCCTTCGGCAACATGGTGTCCGCCTCGGTGCCGTTCATGCTGGCCCGGGCGCTCGACGCGGGCCGCGTAGGCCGGGGCGACACGGTGGTCCTGTGTGGCACGGCGGCGGGGCTCACGGCGAACGTCCTGGCGCTCCGCCTGTGATCCCGTGGCGCCGGAAGCGCACTGCGAGGATGGGGCGATGATCGCGATCGTCTCCGCGCCGACGAACCTCGGCCTGCGTCCCCCGAGGCCCGGCTCCGTGCCCGGCACTGCCAAGGCGCCCGAGGCGCTGCGCGAGGCCGGGCTGCATGAGGCGCTGCAGTCGCGTGGAGCGCGGGATGCCGGCGCCGTGATCCCCGGCCGGTACGAGGACGATCCCGGCCGCGATCCGCGCACCCTGCGCAATCAGGTCGCGATCGCGGAGCACGCGCGGCGACTCGCGGCGCGTCTGGTCGACATCCGCCGTCGAGGAGACGCACCCCTCGTCCTGGGTGGCGACTGCAGCCTCGTGATCGCCGCGGGGCTGGCCTCCCGCGTCACGGAGCGAGGTGGCCTCGTGCACGTCGACGGCCACACCGACTTCCGGCATCCGGGCAACAGCTCTGCGATCGGCGCGCTCGCGGGCGAGGACCTCGCCGCCGCCATCGGCCGGCACCTGCCGGAGATCGCCGACCTCGACGGGCTGGGCCCGTACTTCGACGCCGCCGCCACCGCGCACATCGGATGCCGGCGTGACGACGAGCACCTCGACGAGGTGTCCGCCGCTCTCGCGGTCACGATCCCTGCCGACCGGATCGTCCTTCACGGCGTGGCCCGCGCCGCGAGCGACGTCCTCTCGACGCCGCGCCTGGAACACGGCTTCTGGCTCCAGGCCGACGTCGACGTCCTCGATCCCGCCCACATGCCGGCGGTCGACAGTCCCGATCCCGGCGGTCTGTCCCCTCAGGAGCTGACACGTCTGCTGCAGGAGCTGGCCCCCAGGGCGTGGGGTGCCTCAATCACCGTTTTCGATCCCGACCTCGACCCCACGGGAGACCATGCCCGCACGGTGGCCGAGATCGTCGAGGCCGGCCTGCGCGACCTCGGTCGAGACTCCCTGGGATGACGGCGGCGCCGGACGTCAGACCAGAGTCCGCCCGATACTGCCGATGACCCCGTCGACGGGCTGACCCGAGGCATCACGGCGGGCGCCCGGTTCGGGGAGCTTGCGCACCGCGCCGGTCGGATCGACGGCCTGCGCCGGGCTCGGTCCCACCCACGCGACCGTGAGCCTGTCCTCGCCCTTCAGGAAGGAGTGGGCCCGCACGCCACCCGTCGCACGGCCCTTGCCCGGGTAGTCGGCGAAGCTCGAGATCTTGGCCCGGCCGGGGTCAGTGCCGGGCAGCACGCTCTCGGCCCCCGAGACGGTCGCGACCACGGCGTCCGCACCCGGGGGCACTGCGCCGAAGAAGAGCACGGAGGCGCCGGCGCCGAGCTTGATGCCGGCCATGCCGCCTGCGGCCGCGCCCTGGGGGCGCACCGTCGACGCGGAGAACCGCAGGAGCTGTGCATCGCTCGTGAGGAAGACGAGCTCGGCATCGTCCGCGGCCTCGGCCGCGCCTACGATCCGGTCGCCGGCCTTCATGCTGATGACCTCGATGTCCGGGCGCACGGGAAGCGACGACGGCACGAAGCGCTTGACCGTGCCCTGCGCTGTGCCGAGAGCGATCGGCACGTCGCTGTCGAACTGCACGAAGCCCAGCACGCGCTCGCCCTTGGTCGTGATGCCGAGGTAGTCGCGCAGCGGGGTCCCGGCGGCGAGCTGCACCGACGAGGACGGCACGGAGGGCAGATCCACGGGGGAGAAGCGCTGCACCCGTCCCTCCGAGGTCAGCGCCCCGAGTTCGGCGCGCACGGTCGTCTCGACGGTCGTCAGGATCGCGTCGTGCTTGCTGCGACGAGCGGGTGCCGTCAGCTCCTGCCCCTCGCCGAGATCGACACGCACCGTGCGACCCGTCGTCGACAGGACCAGCACGGTCGGCGCATCGGCGATCTGCAGATCGATCGCGCCCTTGGTGGCCCGCGGCTTCGGCGGGGCGGCGTTCATGAGCAGGGTGCGCCGGGGGGTGCCGTAGGCATCGGCCACGGCATCCAGCTCCTTCGCGACCGCCGCGCGCAGCAGCGCCTCGCTGCCCAGCAGTTCGCGCAGCGACGCGATCTCGGCCTGCAGGGCATCGCGCTCGGTCTCGAGCTCGATGCGCGAGAACTTCGTGAGCCGTCGCAGCCGGAGCTCGAGGATGTACTCTGCCTGCGGCTCGCTGAGATCGAACACCGTGCGCAGGCGCGCGCGGGCCGCCTCCGAGTCGTCGGACGAGCGGATGACCTGGATGACCTCGTCGATGTCGAGGATCGCGATCAGGAGGCCCTCGACGAGGTGCAGACGCTCCTCGCGACGGGCGAGGCGATAGCGGCTCCGACGCGTGATGACCTCGAGGCGATGCTTCACGTAGACGCTGAGCATCTCCTTGAGGCCGAGCGTGCGGGGCTGGCCGTCCACCAGGGCGACGTTGTTGATGCTGAACGAGTCCTCGAGAGGAGTGAGGCGGTACAGCTGCTCGAGCACGGCGTTCGGATCGAAGCCCGTCTTGATGCCGATCGCGACGCGCAGGCCGTGGTTGCGGTCCGTGAGGTCGGTGACGTCGCTGATGCCCTGGAGCTTCTTCGCCTGCACCGCGTCGCGGATCTTCTCGATCAGCCGCTCGGGGCCGACCATGTACGGCAGCTCCGACACGATGATGCCGGTGCGGCGCGGACCGAGCGGCTCGACCGACACCTTGCCGCGGACCTTGAGGGCTCCTCGGCCGTTCGTGTACGCGTCCTTCACGCCATCGAGACCCATCAGGATGCCGCCGGACGGGAAGTCCGGACCCGGCACGAACTCCATGAGGTCCTCGGTCGTGGCGTCGGGGTTCTCGAGCAGATGCGTCGCAGCGGCGACGACCTCGATGAGGTTGTGCGGGGCCATGTTGGTGGCCATGCCGACCGCGATGCCGCTCGCGCCGTTGACCAGCAGGTTCGGGAACGCGGCAGGGAGCACCGCGGGCTGCTGGAACTGGCCGTCGTAGTTCGGGATGAAGTCGACGACATCCTCGTCGAGGTCCTGCGTCAGCGCCATGGCCGGCGCGGCGAGACGTGCCTCGGTGTATCGGGCCGCCGCCGGGCCGTCGTCCAGCGAGCCGAAGTTGCCGTGGCCGTCGACCAGCGGAACACGCAGCGCCCATTCCTGCGCCAGACGCACCAGGGCGTCGTAGATCGCCGAGTCGCCATGCGGGTGGAGCTTTCCCATGACCTCGCCGACCACGCGCGCGCTCTTCACATGCCCGCGATCGGGCCGCAGGCCCATCTCGGCCATCTGGAAGAGGATGCGGCGCTGCACCGGCTTGAGGCCGTCGCGCGCGTCGGGGAGCGCGCGCGAGTAGATGACGGAGTAGGCGTACTCGAGGAACGAGCCCTGCATCTCGCTCTCGAGGTCGATGTCCTGGATTCTCTCCGGGGCGAGCTCGGGCGGCGGGGTCTTCGGCATGGGCATCCTGGATGGTGCGAGGCAGAGGGGGAACCGACGCCTGTGTCAGACTGGCTCGGATGTCCCTCATGCTACCGTCCGAGTCGCCCGCAGCTCGGAGCGTCGTCGGGGTGGCGGACGACCTCTTCGCCGCTCTGCACGGGGAATCGGCCGTCCTGCCGCCCGCGGAATCGGTCGTGCTCGTGCTGGTCGACGGGCTCGGCGCGATCGCGCTGCGCGGTCACGCCGGTCACGCCCGCGCCCTCACCGCGGGGATGGCGAAGAAGGACGTCGCGCACTCGGTGTTCCCGTCGACGACCGCCGCGGCGCTCACGAGCCTGCTCACCGGCGTCTGGCCGGGCGAGCACGGGCTGGTCGGATACCGCGTGCTCGATCCCTCGCGCGACGTCCTCGTGAACCAGCTCACGGGGTGGGAGTCGGAGGGGCTCGACCCGCTCACCTGGCAGGCCGCGCCGACCGTGTTCGAGCGGGCACGCGCCGAGGGTCGTCCCGCCTTCGCGACCGGTGTCGCCGCGTACGCCGAAAGCGGCTTCACGCGGGCGACGCTGCGCGGCGCCGACTTCGTGGCGGCGCAGACCGCCGCGGAGCGCGTCGAAGCGGCATACGACCTCGCCGAGCGGCACCCCGGTGCCCTCGTCTACTGCTACCTGCCCGAGGTCGACAAGGCGGGGCACAAGCACGGCATGGACTCCCCGCAGTGGATCGCCGCCCTCGAAGAAGTGGACGCCGCGCTATCGGTGCGCGTCCCGCCGGGCGTCGGCGTGCTCGTCACCTCGGACCACGGCATGCTCGACGTGCCCGCTCATCGTCAGGTCGTGCTCGACGCCGAGCACCTGGCGGGAGTGCGCCACATCGGCGGCGAGCCCCGCATGCTGCACGTCTACGTCGAGCCCGACGCGGATGCGGCGCACGTGGCCGACCGCTGGCGCCGCGACCTCGAGGGTCTGGCCGACGTCGGGACCCGCGGCGAGGCGATCGTGGCGGGGCTGTTCGGTCCCACCGTCACCGAGGCTGCAGCATCGCGCATCGGAGATCTGCTGGTCGTCGCTCGCGGCAGCGGGGCGGTGTACGACGGCACGGCGGCCGATCAGCGCGGCCGCGGCATGATCGGGCAGCACGGTGGCCTCACGCCGGAGGAGCGTCAGGTCCCGCTGATCCGGCTGGGTTCCTTCTCGCGCTGAACGGTGCGGCCGCCGGCGCCAGGGTCACTCGTCGGTGCGTGCGCCGAAGACGATCTCGTCCCACGACGGCATCGCGTTGCGCCGGCGCCGGCGCGTCCCGCTGTCGTTCGCGGGCTCCGGCGCGGTCGGCTGCTCGTCCGTGTCCTCGCGCTCCGCCTCCTGCTCCGTGGCGTCGAAGGCGTCGAACAGGGCGATCGGGTCGTTGTCGGACTCGTCGGCCGCATCCTCCAGCAGTGGCGCGGTTTCGCGCTGACCGCGCCGACGACGAAGAGCCTCGAGAAGGTCGGCGGTTTCGGGACTCGTGTTCGAGGACTCCGGGGCACGCTTGATCGCCGCGTCCTGCACAGCCGGTCCCGAGCGCTCCGGCGTCGACGACCCTTCGCTCTCGGCCTCGGGCGAGGGCACGAGCCGAGGACCGAAGGCCCCGGAGTCGAACCGGCTGTCGTCCTTGTACGGCGAGGTCGTGCGCTCGGACTCGACGGCGCGCAGTCGCGGGATCAGCCCCTCAGGGAGCGCCCCCTGGCGGGACAGCTGCGTCGCGTCCGCGTTCAGAGGGGAGAGGGCGCTGCGGCGCGGGTCGAAGCTCCAGCGCGCGTCGTGGTCGACCTCGTTCGCGGAGAACTCGAGCTTGATGACCCAGGTGCGGTCCTCCTTCCAGCTCGCCCAGCGCTCGTCCGTCGCCTGGACATCGGTGAGCTTCGCCCGGATCGCCGTGCCGAAGGTGGGTTGCGCGTCCGGCTCCACCTCGCTGCCGATCAGGACGGGCACAGCGAGCGCCTGACCGATCACGTGCTCGCGCTCGGCGAGCACCGGACCCTCGAAACGGATGACGTCCTCGACGTCGATCCCGAGGAGCTCGGCGACCTCGGGTGCCGTGAGCCCGGCACGGATCTGCGCCTGGATGTCACGCGGGCTCGCCGCGAGGCGCTGCGCCGCCGGCTCGCTCTGACGGGTCGCCCGGCGGATCTCACGGTGCAGCACGTCGTCGATGGGCAGCGAGAACCGCTCGCCCGACTCGGTCGCGAGTACCAGGACTCCGGATTCGGTGCCGACGATGGTGACGTTTTCCATGCGAATGCCCCTCTGATGGGTGTGCGTTCATGGTGTCATGCGCCACCCTCGGGATCCGGGAATAGTCTGGGCGCGCCGTGAGTTTGGTCTGTCGCGCCCACGGGCATTTGCTTATTCACCCGAGGTCGTGCAAACTATGGCCGCCGATTACCCCGACGGCGCACCACCCACTCGCATGAAAGTGGAGATTCTCCATATGGCAACCGACTACGACGCTCCCCGCAAGAGTGAAGACGACTCCGAGTCGATCGAAGCCCTCAAGGAGCGTGTGCCGGACAAGAACTCGAGCTCCTCGGGAGACGAGGATGCGGACAACCCGTCCAGCTTCGACCTCCCCGGCGCCGATCTGTCCGACCTCGAACTCGATGTCGTCGTGCTGCCCGCGCAGCAGGACGAGTTCACCTGCATGAGCTGCTTCCTCGTGAAGCACCGCTCGCAGCTCGACCACGAGGACGCTTCCGGCCCGATCTGCAAGGAGTGCGCTGCCTGAGCGCATCCCTGACGAAGACGTGCGCGCCCCGGACCTCGGTCCTGGGCGCGTTGTCGTATCCGGGGGAGTCCCCGACGGTCGGTCAGGCCTGCGCGTGGCGGATGGCCGCCGCAAGGCGGTCGGGCGTGCGCGAGGAGATCGTCCAGCTGACGGTCGGGTCGTCCTGGTCGGTGACGGAAACGACCACCACGCCGTCGATGCCCCCGCGGATGAGGTGCCAGCCGTGCAGCGGGAGGCCCGGACCGCGTGCTTGCCGCGCCTCCTCGCCCGACAGGGCGACCGGCTCGCCGAGGTGGCGGACGTCGATGTGGGCTCGGCCGGCGCGGAGCTCGCCCTCCTCGACGGACACCACCGGCGTCACGGCGATCGCCGCGAGCACGAGCAGCGCCGATACGGCCGCACCGACGATCAGGGCCACGGTCGATCCGACCGGCACGAAGATCAGAGCGACCATCGGGCCGGCGAGGGCGACGGTCACCAGCAGCCAGAGGCTCGGGGAGAGCCGCTCGCGGTAGTGGGCACGTGTCTCGGGGGCGGTGTTCTGCATTAGCCTCATGGGGTGACTGATTCCGTTGATGTCCCCATTATCGCGTCTGTCGTCCCCGGATACGCCCACCCGGGGGACGCCGGGGCCGATCTGGTCGCCGCGGAGGCCGTGCATCTCGGACCGGGGGAGCGCGCTCTCGTCGCGACCGGCGTGCGGATCGCGCTGCCGGAGGGGTACGCCGCCTTCGTCGTACCGCGCAGCGGTCTCGCGGCGAAGCACGGCATCTCGATTGTGAACTCGCCGGGCACGGTGGACGCCGGCTATCGCGGGGAGATCAAGGTGAGTCTGATCAACACCGACATCCGCAGCGCGTACGATGTGGCCGTCGGCGACCGCATCGCGCAGCTGATCGTCATGCCCGTGACGCGTGCCACGTTCATCCCGGTCGACGAGCTGCCGGAGAGCGCTCGCGGCGAGGGTGGCTTCGGCTCGACCGGCTACCAGGCAGGACACCACACGAACCCGGCAGGACAGAGCAATGACTGACAACAACGCGACCCCCTCGAAGGCCGCACCCGCGAACCGCGCCACCGAGGGCCCGTTCGACGACTCCGAGGCGAACCCGGTCCGTCCCTATATCGACCTCGGCGGGATCAAGATCCTCCCGCGTGAGGGTCTCAACCTGCGCCTCGAGGTCGAGGAGCAGAGCAAGCGCATCGTGGCCGTCGGCCTGGACTACGCGGACTCCTCGCTGCAGGTGCAGCCCTTCGCCGCTCCGCGTTCGGGCGGACTGTGGGACGAGACGCGTGTTCAGCTGCGCGACCAGGTGCGCTCCCAGGGGGGTCGGGTGGAGGAGCGTGAAGGGCCGCTCGGAACCGAGCTCCTCGCCGAGGTGCCCGCGCCCGCGAGCGAAGGCTCGGAGCTGCGGCTCGCCCGCTTCATCGGCATCGACGGCCCCCGCTGGTTCCTGCGCGGCGTGATCGGCGGCGCTGCGGCCTCCGACCTCGACGCCGCGGCGAAGGTCGAGGACCTCTTCCGGTCCATCGTGGTGGTGCGCGGTGGGGCGCCGATGCCTCCGCGCGACCTGATCCCGCTCAAGATGCCCGCCACCCCGGGCTCGGCGTGAGCACGCCCCTGACGCCCCCGGAGCCCGAGCGCGAGCAGAGCGCCTCCGAGATCCTCGGCGCGGCCCTCGGGGGAGCAGCTCGTCGTGCCGGGCTCGATCCGACGGAGACCGGTGCCACGCACAAGGTCGTCTGGTCGGCGATCGGCGGCTGGCGCGGCATCCTCGAATCGGTCCTGCCGAGCCTCGCGTTCGTGATCCTCTTCACGATCAGCCCGGAGCCCTTGATCCTGTCACTCGGCGTGTCGGTCGGCATCGCGGCCCTGTTCACGATCGTCCGCCTGCTGCAGAAGTCCCCGCCGTCCGCGGCGATCGGCGGACTCGTCGCCGCCGCGGCGGCCGCCGCGCTCGCCCTGTTCACCGGTCGCGGCGTGGACAACTTCGTACCCGGTCTCATCACGAACGCGGCCTACGGCACGGCCATGCTCGTGTCCGCGCTCATCGGCTGGTCGCTGATCGGCCTGGCCGTCGGGTTCCTCATGGGCGACGGCACGGCGTGGCGTCAGGACCGCCGCAAGCGTCGTGCGTTCCTGTGGCTCGGGATCGCCTGGGCCGCGCTCTTCTTCGCCCGTCTCGCGGTGCAGCTGCCGCTCTACCTCGCGGGAGAGGTGGCCGTGCTCGGCACGCTCAAGCTGATCATGGGGCTGCCGCTGTTCGCGCCGCTCATCGCCGTCACCTGGCTGGTGGTCCGTGCGCTGTACCCGCGCGCGCAGGATGCTGAAGCACCCGCCGAGTCGTGATAGATTTATCTTGACATCAAGATAAATTGCAGGCTTCCGCCCAGCGGTCCCGCGGAGCAGACTGGTTAGGTCTGCCTTGCTAGCCGCAGGGGCTCGCTGGCGAGCAAGATGGAGGCGCCTGTCGCTCCCATCCGAATAGAAGGAGACGGATTCGTGTCCACGGTGAACAGCTTCGGTGCCAAGAGCACCCTGACGGTCGGCAGCACCGACTACGAGATCTTTCGCATCGACACGGTGCCCGGTTTCGACAAGCTCCCCTTCAGCCTCAAGGTGCTCCTCGAGAACCTGCTTCGCACCGAGGACGGCGCGAACGTCACGAAGGCGCAGATCGAGGCCCTCGGATCGTGGGATGCCGCGGCTGAGCCCAACACCGAGATCCAGTTCACGCCGGCGCGCGTGGTCATGCAGGACTTCACCGGTGTGCCCTGCATCGTCGACCTCGCCACCATGCGTGAGGCCGTCACGGCTCTCGGCGGCGACGCGAACAAGATCAACCCGCTCTCTCCCGCCGAGATGGTGATCGACCACTCCGTGATCGCCGACCTCTTCGGCTCGGAGAACGCGCTCGAGCGCAACGTCGAGATCGAGTACGAGCGCAATGGCGAGCGGTACCAGTTCCTCCGCTGGGGCCAGACGGCCTTCAGCGACTTCAAGGTCGTCCCGCCCGGCACCGGCATCGTGCACCAGGTGAACATCGAGCACCTGGCCAAGGTCATTTACGACCGCAACGTGGACGGCGTGCTCCGCGCCTACCCCGACACCTGCGTCGGCACCGACTCGCACACCACCATGGTCAACGGCCTGGGCGTGCTCGGCTGGGGCGTCGGCGGCATCGAGGCCGAGGCCGCGATGCTCGGCCAGCCCGTGTCGATGCTGATCCCGCGGGTCGTGGGCTTCAAGCTGTCCGGCGACATCCCCGCCGGTGTGACCGCGACCGACGTCGTGCTCACGATCACCGACATGCTGCGCAAGCACGGCGTCGTCGGCAAGTTCGTCGAGTTCTACGGCGAGGGCGTCGCCTCGGTGCCGCTCGCCAACCGTGCGACCATCGGCAACATGTCGCCGGAGTTCGGCTCCACGGCCGCGATGTTCCCGATCGACGACGTGACCCTCGACTACCTGCGCCTCACCGGCCGCTCCGAGGAGGCCGTCGCGCTCGTCGAGGCGTACGCCAAGGAGCAGACGCTCTGGCACGATGCCTCGAAGGAGCCCGTCTTCAGCGAGTACCTCGAGCTCGACCTCGGCACCGTCGTGCCGTCGATCGCCGGCCCGAAGCGCCCGCAGGACCGCATCCTCCTCTCCGAGGCCAAGTCGCAGTTCGAGCAGGACATCCTCTCCTACGCGACGGCGTCGACGTCCGACGACGTCGTCGACCTCGAGTCGAAGCACTCCTTCCCGGCATCCGACCCCGGGGCCGTCCCCGGCGAGGAGGAGCCGCGCACGACGCGTCCGGTGCACATCAACAGCGGCGCCCCGGCGAACGCCTCCAAGCCCGTCCCGGTCACGACTCCCGAGGGCGAGAAGTACATCCTCGACAACGGCGCCGTCACGCTGGCCGCGATCACGTCGTGCACCAACACCTCGAACCCGTCGGTCATGATCGCCGCCGGTCTCGTGGCCCGCAAGGCTCTCGAGAAGGGCCTCAAGCAGAAGCCCTGGGTCAAGACGACGCTCGGTCCCGGCTCGAAGGTCGTCACCGACTACTACGAGAAGTCCGGACTCGACAAGGACCTGGAGGGTCTCGGCTTCTACACGGTCGGCTACGGCTGCACGATCTGCATCGGAAACTCCGGACCGCTGATCGAGGAGGTGTCCGAGGCCATCAACTCGCACGACCTCGCCGTCACCGCAGTGCTCTCCGGCAACCGCAACTTCGAGGGCCGCATCAGCCCCGACGTGAAGATGAACTACCTCGCGAGCCCGCCGCTCGTGATCGCCTACGCGCTCGCAGGCTCGATGCACTTCGACTTCGAGAACGACGCGCTCGGCAAGGGCACCGACGGTCAGGACGTGTTCCTCAAGGACATCTGGCCCACGCCCGACGAGGTGCAGGAGATCGTCGACTCGTCGATCTCGCGCGAGCAGTTCATCAAGCAGTACGCGACCGTCTTCGACGGCGACGAGCGCTGGCGCAGCCTGCCCACGCCGGAGGACGACACCTTCCAGTGGGACGAGAACTCGACGTACGTCCGCAAGGCGCCGTACTTCGACGGGATGACGATGGAGCTCACCCCGGTGAAGGACATCGAGGGTGCGCGCGTCATGGCGACGCTCGGCGACTCGGTCACGACCGACCACATCTCGCCCGCCGGCAACATCAAGCCGGGTACGCCCGCTGCGCAGTACCTCACGGAGCACGGCGTCGACCGCAAGGACTTCAACTCCTTCGGCTCGCGCCGAGGCAACCACGAGGTCATGATCCGCGGCACGTTCGCGAACATCCGCCTGAAGAACGTCATGGTCTCGGCCGTGAACGACGGTCAGGTCGTCGAGGGCGGTTACACCCGTGACTTCACGCAGCCCGGCGGCCCGCAGTCGTACATCTACGACGCGAGCATGAACTACCAGGAGCAGGGCACGCCGCTGGTGATCTTCGGCGGCAAGGAGTACGGCTCCGGTTCGTCGCGCGACTGGGCGGCCAAGGGCACGAGCTTGCTGGGCGTCAAGGCGGTCATCACCGAGAGCTTCGAGCGCATCCACCGCTCGAACCTCATCGGCATGGGGGTCGTCCCGCTGCAGTTCCCCGCCGGCGAGAGCTGGGAGTCGCTCGGCCTCGACGGCACCGAGATCGTGTCGATCACGGGCCTCGAGGAGCTGAACGAGGGCGTGACGCCGAAGATCGTCAAGGTTACCGCGACCCCGAGCGAGAACTCGCCCGAGGGCAAGCAGGTCGTCGAGTTCGACGCGGTCGTGCGCATCGACACCCCCGGTGAGGCGGACTACTACCGCAACGGCGGAATCCTACAGTACGTGCTGCGTTCGCTGGTCTGAATCCGCTGACGAGAGGGGCTCGGTTCTTCGGAACCGGGCCCCTCTTCGCGTGTCAAGGGGGTATGTCGTCCCCGGCCCCTCCCATGCTGCCCGGGGTAGGATCGGACCTGCATCCGGACCGGAATCGGATGCTCATACGGTGCCTGTGAGGAGGTGCAGATGCCCATTCTCCGGAGCATCTCAGGACCCCGGGATCTCGACGCCCTGTCGGAGGACCAACTCGAGGAGCTGGCGGGCGAGATCCGCGAGTTCCTGGTCGAGAACGTGTCCCGCACGGGCGGGCACCTCGGCCCCAACCTCGGCGTCGTCGAGCTCACGATCGCGCTGCACCGCGTGTTCTCCTCCCCGGACGATCCGTTCATCTTCGACACCGGGCACCAGTCGTACGTGCACAAGCTGCTGACGGGGCGCCAGGACTTCTCCTCGCTGCGGCTGCGCGGTGGCCTGGCCGGATACCCGCAGCGCGGCGAGAGCGCTCACGACGTCGTCGAGTCCTCGCACGCGTCAAGCTCGCTGAGCTGGGCCGACGGGGTGTCGCGCGCTCTCACGGCCACCGGACGCGCCGACCGCCACGTCGTCGCTGTGGTGGGAGACGGAGCGCTGACCGGCGGCATGACGTGGGAGGCGCTCAACAACATCTCCGACGACAACGACCGCAACCTCGTGATCGTCGTGAACGACAACGGACGTTCGTACGCGCCGACCATCGGCGGCATGTCACGCTACCTCAACCGCGTGCGCACGGCCGCAGCGTACAAGGACCTCCATCAGCGGTCCGACCGCTTCTTCCGCACCTTCGGCCCGGTCGGACGCGCCGTGTTCCGCGGTGTCCGTGGCGGCACGCACGGCTTCCTCTCGCGCTTCACGAACAACGAGGCGCTGTACTCGAACCTCGACATCAAGTACCTCGGCCCCGTCGACGGGCACGATCTCCCCGCGCTGATCGAGACGCTCGAGCTCGCGAAGTCCTATGGTGCTCCCGTGATCGTGCACGCGATCACCGAGAAGGGACGCGGCTACCAGCCGGCCCGTGACGATGAGGCCGACCAGTTCCACGCCGTCGGCAAGATCGACCCCGCGACGGGCGAGACGCTGTCCTCGGGCGGCCGCGGGTGGACCGACGTGTTCTCCGACGCGCTCGTCTCGGTGGGCGAGCGCCGTTCCGACGTGATCGCGATGACCGCGGCGATGCTCCGTCCGACCGGACTCGCACCCTTCGCCGAGCGGTTCCCCGACCGCGTGTACGACGTCGGCATCGCCGAACAGCACGCCGTGGCCTCGGCGGCCGGCCTCGCTTTCGGCGGCCTTCACCCCGTGGTCGCGCTGTACGCCACGTTCATGAACCGTGCGTTCGACCAGGTGCTCATGGACGTCGCCCTGCACCGCGCCGGCGTCACGTTCGTGCTCGACCGCGCGGGGGTCACGGGCCCCGACGGACCGAGCCACCACGGCATGTGGGACCTCGCGATGCTGCAGATCGTGCCGCACATCCGCATCGCAGCTCCCCGTGACGCTGTGCGCCTGCAGGAGGCGCTCGACGAGGCCGTGCTCGTCGACGACGCCCCCACCGTGATCCGCTTCCCGAAGGGCGATGTCGCCCCGGAGCTGCCCGCGATCGATCGTCTCGACGACGGCGTGGACGTTCTGGCGCGCGGCGAGTCGGAGGACGTCCTGATCGTCGGGATCGGGCCCTTCGCGGCTCTCGCCGTGGACGTCGCGGAGCGACTGCGCGCGCAGGGGATCGGCGCGACCGTGATCGACCCGCGGTGGGCGATCCCCGTGCAGCCGTCGATCGTCGAACTCGCGGCGCGGCACCGTCTCGTGATCACGCTGGAGGACGGCATCCGCGTCGGCGGCGTCGGCACCCGCGTGCGTCAGGTGCTGCGCGAGGCAGGCATCGACACGGCGGTCGACGAGCTGGGGCTTCCCGACGAGTTCATCGACCATGCCTCGCGCGACCAGATCCTCGCGGATGCAGGGCTCACCGCCCCGAAGATCGCGCAGGACGTCGTCGCGCAGGTGCTCGGCACCCGCATCCCGATGGCTCGTCAGTCGGGGGAGACCGGCGCGATCGAGTTCCCGCTGCACGAACGGGGCTGATCAGCGGGCCCAGGATCCGCGACGATGCCGAGGCGGTCGCGCCGAGCTGCGGCGTCGGCATCCGTTCGTCGCGCGTGACGCGCTGTCAGCGACCGGCGCGGCGTGCATGTTCATGGCGTCGTGGCATCCTCGACGACGGCATCCTCGTCCGCTCGTGTGCGGACGAGCCCGGCATCCTTCCGCAGTGCTCGCCGGGCGCTGAGCCACCAGCCCAGCGGTGTGGCGATCGTGATCGCGACCGCCGGGGTCGTGATGAGGATCGTGTAGGTGTTCACCTCGGTGAGCGAGGGGATCGTTCCGATGACCGTCAGGTAGAGCGCACCGATCGCGGCGCCCAGCACGGTGTATGCCGTGACGTGCACGGGCATCGCACGTACACGGCGAAGTGCGAGGGCGATGGGGCGGACGAGGAGGATGCCGAACGGCACGAGCACCAGCGAGACGATCGCGACGATCACCGAGATCACCAGGATCGCGAGGCCCGAGATCAGCCAGTCCGACCAGAGCGGCTGCGTGGCGGACGGCAGGGCCCAGAGCATGCTCGCGAGGATCCCCACGGGCACGAGCCCACAGAACAGCAGCCAGGTGAGCAGGCCGCCGTTCAGCAGCTCGTCGGTGCTGAAGGCCATCGGGCGCTCGGGAGTGCGCATCGACGCGTCCGGTGCGGGCGTCTGGGCGGTCACGAGCGCACTTCCGCAATCTGCACGAGGATGTCGCGCACTGCGGAATGAACGCCGGGTACGCGCACGAACGGGAGCGCCAGCGCGAGCAGGCGCAGGCCTGTGGTGAGCAGCGTGCGCGTGTTCGCCTGATCGGGGGACTGGTCGTAGGTCCAGCGGAGCACGACGGCGAGATGTCCGACGAGCAACGCCTCGGGGAGCGGCGCGACGACGTCGTCGGGGAGTCGGTGCTGCGCACCCTCGACGGCATCCCGGAACAGCGCGACGGTCGTGTCGCGAGCGGGTGAGGATTCGGTCGACAGGGGATTGAGCGGGGAGTCGGGTGGGATCATCGCCGTGAGGAAACCCGGAGCCACGGCTCGATACGGTGCGAGCGCGTCCAGGCCGCTCAGGTAGACGATACGCAGCCGGTCGACGAGCGCGGTCACGCCCTCGAGGCGCTCGCGCGCGAGACGCTCGTGCTCGCGCTGCACCTGCTCGTACAGCGCCTGCACGAGATGCTCCTTGGAGGGGAAATAGTAGTAGGCGTTGCCGACCGAGACCCCGGCCTGCTCGGCGATGGACCGCATGGTCGTGTCGGTGTAGCCGCGCGTCGTGAACGAGTCGATCGCCGCCGCGCTGATGCGCGCGCGTGTGCGGTCGCTCTTGCTGCCCCGCTCCTCAGTTTCGAACATGTTCAAAAACTACACCCGGCGGCGTAGGATCGCCATCCCGACGGTCACTCGCGCCGTGATGATCAGTTCAGAGCATGCAGTGCGGCGACGGCCTCCGCGCCACGATCGCTGTCGCGAAGCGCTGTGGACAGGAGGTACCCGTCGGTGAGCGCGTCGCCCGTCACCATCACTCGCACGAGCTCGACGCCGCAGGCGCGACGCACCTCCTCGGCACTGGACGCGATCACCCGCGTGTTGATCTCGTCGTTGTGGGGGAGCTCAGCGCCGTCGAGCCCGCGGATCACGTCGCGCAGGGAGGCTCCCACGATGTTCGACGCCCGCTCCGTCACGTTCACGACGTCGAGTTCGAACACCCGAAGATCTCGCCCGTTCGGTATCGGTCGCCACTCGAACGATGCGTGCACGCGATGCTGGTGGCCGCTCGCTCCGGTCATCTCGCGGGCGGGGAGATCGGTCGCCCGGCAGCGCACGTCGACGAGCTTGTACCAGTAGAAGAGCGGGAACGCGCCGTGGGTTCCCGGGTGCAGCACGACGACCTCGCCCACCGCGCCACCGCGGTTCGTCGTGCGACGCGGCGGACGGTTGCGGATGATCGGCTTGCCGTTGCGGGTGCGGATCGCCGCCCACCCCTCGTCGACCGTGACCAGGAAGATCTTCAGCAGCGCGGGAACCACGAGCAGGATGGTGAGGATCGCCGTGCCGGTCTTGAACAGCCCCGACATCCCCTTGCCTCCGAGCATCGAGAGGATCATGTCCATGACTCCACTGTGCATGCTCGACGGTGTAGACACAGCCTCGGGGGGATGCCGTACGGCGGAGTTCACACGCTGTTCGATGCGCGTTCGCCGCTCCGCCTCCCGCTGGATACGGCATGCGACGGAGATCAGTCGTGCTCGGTCAGGATCTCCGCGACGATCGCCTCGACGACGGGAAGCAGGAGCGCTCGGTCCGTGTCGACGAGCCCCGCGCGCGTCCGACGGTCCAGCACGTCGTCCGCCGTCAGGGCGCCCTCCGCGCGCACCGCGTAGTCGACCTCGGCACGGGTGAGCGCGAGTCCCTCGAGAAGGGGAGCGGACGCCGTCGACGCAGCGTTGTCGTGCGGTATGACGCGATCGACGAGGCGCAGGGCTGCCGTGCGGCTCGGCGTCGCGGACAGACCGCGCAGCCTCGCCGCGAGGTCGACCGCGTCCTCGGCCATGCGCCGATAGGTCGTGAGCTTTCCGCCGAGGACGTCGACGAACCCGCCGGCCGACTCCGCAACCAGGTGCCGTCGCGAGATGTCCGCGGTGGAATCGGCGCCCGAGTCCACCAGCGGTCGCAGGCCGGCGAACGCACCCCGCACACGGTCGCGCGACACCCGCTCGGCGAGCACGCGGTTCAGGTTGTCGAGCAGGAACGCGATCTCCGGCTCCGTCGGCGTTGCGACGTCCGGTAGGGGCCCTGGGGCGTCTTCGTCGGTCAGGCCGACGATCACGCGACCGCCCTGCTGGGGCAGCGCGAACACGAAGCGACTGATCGAGCCCTCGTGGGGGATGGTCAGGGCGGCGGTCGGGTGGCCGAGGTCGCCCGCATCGAGGACGATGTGCGTTCCGCGGCTGGGGCGGATGGTGATGGCCTCGTCCAAAGTCCCCGCCCAGGCACCCGTCGCGTTCACGACGCTGCGTGCACGGAGGTCGACCCGGGTCCCCGTGAGCGCATCCTCGGCGGCGGCGCCGTCTGCGCGGAGAGACAGCGCCCGCATGCGGGTGAGGATGCGCGCGCCGTGTGCCGCGGCGGTGCGGGCCACGGTGGCGACGAGGCGCGCGTCGTCGACCAGTTGGCCGTCGAAGGAGAGCATCCCGCCGCGCAGGCCCTGTGCCGCGAGCGCCGGCACGAGTGCTCGGGCCGTGCGTGCGGTGACGGGGCGTGGTGCGGGAAGGACGCGTCTGGACGTGCCGGCGCGCATGCGCAGCAGGTCGCCGAACGCCATCCCCACCGCACCCGTCGCACGCTGCCGGAGGCTGACGCCCGGCACGAACGGCAGCAGCTGGCCGAGCGGCCGGATCAGGTGTGGAGCGATGGTCGTCATGAGCAGGTGGCGTTCGACCGCGCTCTCCCTCGCGGTCGCGACGTCACCGGTCGCCAGATAGCGCAGGCCGCCGTGCACGAGTTTCGAGCTGAAACGGCTCGTGCCGTACGCGAGGTCCTGCGCCTCGATGAGCGTCACGGTGAGGCCGCGTGAGGCGGCGTCGAGCGCGACGCCGGCGCCGGTGATCCCTCCGCCGACCACCAGCACGTCCACGGTCTCAGATGCGGCGCGGTCGAGGTCCACGGCCCGACGCGCGGCGTTGAGGTCGGGGGAGCCGGTGGTCATGCGCGGAGCAGTCCGTCCAGCGCGGCACGCAACTCCCGCTCCCAGGCGCTCTCGGAGACCAGGTCGGAGACCGTGCCGTGCGACAGCACCGCGGACTGGGCGAGGAGCAGCAGCATCACGGCCATCTCGGCCGGATCCTCGCGGCGCACATCGCCGTTCTCCTGTGCGGCGGCGATGGCGCGGGCGAGCCAGGCGAGGATGAGTCGCTGGCTCGAGCCCACGCGCTGCAGCGTGTAGCGCGTGAACGCCTCGGGTTCCTCGTCGAGGAGCCTGCCGTAGACGGGGTCGCTGCGGAAGAGCGCGGAGAAGCGGAGGACGTCGTCGACGAGGGCCTCGCGGGAGCGGGACGGCTCCGGGAACTCCGCGACGATGCCGGCCACGCGCCGCAGCAGGGCCGCGCGAACGACGTCGTCGGCGTCGGTCCAGCTGCGATAGATCGTCGGGCGGCTGTGGCCGGCGCGGCGCGCGAGCTCGGCGATCGTCACGCCGTGCACCCCGCGACGCAGGATGAGCGCGTCCGCGGCGTCGAGGATGCGGATCTGCGTCGCGTCCCAGTGGGGGACGCGGTCGCGCGGCGCGACGTCGTGCGACGGGAGATCGGCGGGCGTCGCTGCTTGACGTTCTTCCATGATGTGTCACACTGTAACGCATGACCCACGAGAACGGCAGAGAGGCCGCGGACTCGGAGATGCGCTGGAACGGCTGGGGCGATCCGGCCCGGGCCAAGGATCTCCCACTGGCAGTGCGGACGCTGCTTCCGCTGCTGCTCGGACGGATCCGCAAGCCCGCCGCGGGAGTCGACCTCGCGGCGGTCGCCCTCGCCGAGACCGCCCTGGACGACGCCGACATCGCGGCATTCGCGGCCGTCGTGGGCGCGCAGCACGTCACGACCGCGCACGACGCGCGCGTTCGCCACTCCGGCGGGCGTTCGACCCCCGATCTGCTGCGGCTCCGCGAGCACGAGCAGACCGCGCCCGACGGCGTCGTGCGTCCGGCCAGCCACGAGGAGGTCTCCGCGAGCCTGCGCGTGGCCGTCGAGCGCGGGATCGCGGTCATCCCGTTCGGCGGAGGCACCAGCGTCGTGGGAGCGCTCGACCCCGAACGCGGAGACCACCGCGCGGTGGTGAGCCTCGATCTGCGACGCCTTCGCGGCGTGCTGAGCGTCGACGACGTCAGCGGCGAGGCAGTGATCGCGGCAGGCACGACCGGACCGGACGCCGAAGCGGAGCTCGCCGACCACGGCTACGAGCTCGGGCACTACCCGCAGAGCTTCCGATATGCGACGATCGGCGGCTTCGCTGCGGCGCGGTCCTCGGGGCAGAACTCGGCCGGGAACGGACGCTTCGACACCATGGTCACGGGCATCCGCGTCGCGACGCCGACCGGTGACATCGAACTCGGTCGCTCGCCCGGGTCCGCGGCCGGACCCGATCTGGTCCGCGTCTTCCTCGGCTCCGAAGGGGTGTTCGGCGTGATCACCGAGGTCCGGGTGCGTGTGCATCCGATTCCCCGCGACCGGGTCTTCGAGTCGTGGACCTTTCCGGACTTCTCGAGCGGCGTCGACGCGCTGCGCCGGGTCGCGCAGGGAGGGGGCGGTCCCACGGTGATCCGCCTCTCGGACGAGGCGGAGACGGCAGTGAGCCTCGCACAGGTCGGACGGATCGGGAAGGCGCTCGCGAAGGGCGCCAGCGCGGTCACCGTCTACGAAGGCGACGGGATAGCCGAGAGGCGGGAACGCACGAGCGCGCTGCTGCGTGCCGCCGGCGGGACGTCCGCGGGCGAGGGTGCGGCCGAGGAGTGGCTCGCCGGACGCTTCGACGGGCCGTATCTGCGCGACTCACTGCTGGACGCGGGAGTGTTCTGCGAGACGCTCGAGACCGCGACGGTCTGGTCGAACCTGACGGCTCTCAAGGCCGCCGCCGAGGGCGCTCTGCGTGACGGCTTCTCCGCGGAGGGCGCGCGAGTGCACGTGATGTGCCACGTGTCGCATGTCTACCCGACCGGGGCGTCGCTGTACTTCACGGTGCTCGCGGGCATCCGAGCGGAGCCGCTGCCGGTCTGGACACGGGTCAAGGCACGGACCAATGACGCCATCATCGCCGCCGGCGGCACCATCAGTCACCACCATGCCGTCGGCCGCGATCATGCGCCGTGGCTCGAGAGCGAGATCGGCATCACCGGTGTGCGGATCCTCCGGGCGATCAAGCGCGAGCTCGATCCGACGGGCATCCTCAATCCCGGAGCGCTGATCCCCGCGGAGCGGACGCACTGAGATGGGAACGCGCATCGCCGTGCTGACCAACCCCTCTGCCGGCAAGGGACGCGCGCGGAGGGTCGCCGATGCGGCAGTCGAGCACCTGCGTCGGCGCGGCGCCGAGGTCCGCGTGTACGAGGGCGCGACCGCGGTCGAGACCAGGGAGCTCGCAGGCCAGGCGATCGCCGACCGACCCGACGCCCTCGTCGTGGTGGGCGGTGACGGCACTCTGTCCGGCATCCTCGACGATCTGATCCGCGGCGAGATCCCCGTCGTGCTCGTGCCCGCGGGGACGGGGAACGATCTCGCGCGGGCATTGGGGCTGCCGCGCCACGATCCGACCGCCGCCGTCGATGTGGCTCTCGATGGCGTCGTCCGAAGGATCGACGTCGGCGAGGTGCGCTCAGGGGGATCCGCCTCCGCGTTCCTCACGATCGCGGCCCTGGGCTTCGATGCGAAGGTGAGCGAGCGCACGAACATCCTCCGCTGGCCGTACGGAGCGCTGCGCTACTACCTCGCACTCGTGATCGAGCTGGCGCGGCTGCGTCCGCTGCGGTTCGCCGTGACGGTCGACGGCGGTGCGTGGCAGGAGCGGCCGGGCACGCTGATCGCGGTCGGGAACACCCCGAGCTACGGCGGCGGCATGCCGGTGTGCGTCGGCGCCGATCCGGCGGACGGGATGCTGGACCTCGTCGAGGTCGCCCCGCTCGGCCGTCTCCGACTGCTGCGGCTGCTCCCGCTTCTTCTCAAGGGCAGGCATCTGGCCCGCCCCGAGGTCGCCCACCGCCGTGCGCGCTCGGTGACCGTGAGCGCCCCCGGTCTGGTCGTCTACGCGGATGGCGAGCGTCTCGGCGAGGACGAGTGCACCATCACGGTGCGCCCCCGCGCGTTGGCGATCCTGCTGCCGCACGATCAGCCGGCCGGACGGGAGCGCGAGGATGACTGAGCGTCAGGCCACGGCATCCGATCCCGGATTCGACGAGGACGTCGTGATCGTGGGTTCGGGCTTCGGCGGATCGGTCGCGGCGCTGCGCCTGGTCGAGAAGGGCTACCGCGTCCGTGTGATCGAAGCCGGACGACGCTTCGAGGACCGGGACTTCGCGAAGACGAACTGGGATGTACGCCGATACCTGTGGGCGCCGCTGCTCGGCTGCTTCGGCGTGCAGCGGATCCACCGGCTGCCGCACGTCATGATCCTCGCGGGAGCCGGCGTCGGCGGCGGGTCCCTCAACTATGCGAACACCCTGTACCAGCCCGACGCCGCCTTCTTCACGGACCCGCAGTGGGGCGGGGTGCGCGAATGGGAGTCCGAGCTCGCTCCGCATTACACGACGGCGAAGCGGATGCTGGGCGTCGTGGAACAGTACCCGCACATCGGGCCGGTCGAGCGGATCATGGCCGGCGCCGCCGAGGACCTCGGGGTCTCGAACACCTTCCGCAGAGCACCCGTCGGTGTGTGGTTCGGCCGACCCGGAGAGACGGTCTCCGATCCGTTCTTCGGGGGCGAGGGACCGGATCGCACGGGCTGCACTCTGTGCGGCAACTGCATGGTCGGATGCCGGGTCGGCGCGAAGAACACGCTCATGAAGAACTACCTCGCACTCGCCGAGCGCCGCGGTGCCGTGATCGAGCCGCTCCGGACGGTCGTCGAGGTGCGTGCGCTCGACGGCGGAGGATTCGCTGTCACGACGCAGCGCACCGGTGCGTGGGGGCGCCGCGCGCGCCGCACGGTGCGTGCGAAGCAGGTCGTGCTGGCCGCCGGCACCTGGGGCACGCAGCAGCTTCTGCACCGGATGAAGGCGAGCGGCCGGCTGGAGCACGTGTCGGATGCTCTCGGGCGGCTGACCCGCACGAACTCGGAGGCACTGGACGGCGCCGTGGCGACGCGTGTGCCGGAGGGGCTGCAGCTCGCGCGTGGGATAGCGATCACGACGTCGTTCCACGTCGACGACCGCACACACGTCGAGAACGTGCGCTACGGTCCGGGATCGAACCTCATGGGCGCTCTCGCGACGATCATGGTGCCGGGCGACCTCCCGTTCGCGCGTCGTGTCGGTGCCCTCCTCCGTCGCGCGCTCCGGGCGCCGTTGCGGCAGCTGCGCCTCGGTTCGCTCCGCCGGTGGAGCGAGCGCGGCATCATCGCGCTCGTTATGCAGACGGCCGACAACTCGCTCACGCTATCGCTGCGACGTCGATTCGGACGACAGGTGCTCACGAGTGCGCAGGGGCATGGCGAACCGAATCCCGGTCACCTGCCTCAGGCGCACCGTGCGTCGGAGGCGATCGCGCGCCGGGTGCAGCTCGAGGGCGGCGTCCCGGCCGAGGCGAGAGGCTCCTGGCCGGAGGTCTTCGGCATCCCGCTCACGGCGCACTTCCTCGGCGGCGCGGTGATCTCGGCCTCACCCGCCGACGGCGTGGTCGACGAGTACCACCGGGTGTGGGGGCATCCGGATCTGCACGTCGTGGACGGCGCCGCGGTGCCCGCCAATCCGGGGGTGAACCCCTCTCTCACCATCACCGCGCTCGCAGAGCGGGCGCTGTCGTACTGGCCGCGGAACGGCGAGCACGACGAGAGGCCTGAACAGCGCCCCGGGGTGTGAAACGCCCCACCCGACGATTCGCGTCGGATGGGGCGTTCGGTCCGAGATCAGTGGCTCTCGATACCGCGGATCTGCGGGGTGTGGAAAGCCCCTCCGAAGGCGCGCTCCGACGCGCCCTCGCGATCGAGGTACGGCGATGCGCCGCCGTCGATGAAGGGCCAGCCGGCGCCGAGGATCAGGCACAGATCGATGTCCTCGACCTCGGGCACGACGCCCTCGTCGAGCATGAGCTTGATCTCGCTCGCGAGTCCGTCCTGCACGCGCTGGAGGATCGTCGCGGCCGACGCCGGGCTCGTGCCGAGGGCAGGCTTCAGGATCTTCTCGGCCTGCTTGGTCCACCCCGTGACCCGACCGCCCTTGTCCTTTTCGACGACCGCATCCAGCTCCGCGAGGGCATGGAAGTTCTCGTTCGCGTAGAAGCGCTCCGGGAACGCATGCGCCATGGTGTCCTGCACGTGCGCCGCGACCTTCCAGCCCACGAGATCGATGAGCTGGAACGGGCCCATCGGCAGGCCGAGCGGCGCGAACGCCTTCTCCACATCGGCGATCGGGGTGCCCTCGTAGACCGCACGTGCCGCCTCGCCCATGACCTTGGCGAGCAGGCGGTTCACGACGAAGCCGGGGGCGTCGGCGGTGAGCACCGCGTTCTTCCCGAGGTTCTTCGCGACCACGAAGGCGGTCGACAGAGCCGCCTCCGAGGTCACAGGCGTCTTCACGATCTCGATCAGCGGCATCACCGCGACCGGGTTGAAGAAGTGGAAGCCGACGAGGCGCTCGGGGTGGGCGAGCTTCGCGCCGATCTCCTCGACCGACAGCGAGGAGGTGTTGGTGGCGAGGATCGCGTCCTCGGCGATGATCTGCTCGATCTCGCCGAACACCTGCTGCTTGACCCCGACCTCCTCGAACACCGCCTCGATCACGAAGTCGCAGTCCGCGTAGAGGGTCTTGTCGGTCGTGCCGGTGACGAGCGCGCGCAGCTTGTTGGCCGTGTCGGCGTCGAGCCGCCCCTTGCCCTCGAGCTTGCCGATCTCCTCGTGAATGTAGGCGACGCCCTTGTCGACGCGCGCCTGATCGAGGTCGGTGATCAGCACCGGCACCTGCAGCTTGCGCACGAACAGCAGAGCGAACTGACTCGCCATGAGGCCCGCGCCGATGATGCCGACCTTCGTGACCTTCTTGGCGAGCTCCTTGTCGGGTGCGCCGACCGGACGCTTCGCACGCTTCTGCACCAGGTCGAACGCGTACATGGAGGCCGCGAACTGGTCTCCCGTGACGAGGTCGGCGAGCGCCTCGTCCTCGCGGGCGAAGCCCTCCGCCTTGGTGCCGCTCTTCGCCTTGTCGAGCAGATCGAGGGCCACGTACGGCGACTTCGGCACCGTGCCGATCTTCGACTCGAGCATGCCGCGGGCCATCTTGATCGCGATGGGCCACTTGGTCAGACGCTCGATCTTGCCCGGCTCGTTCCTACGCTCGACCTTCTTGCCGCCGAGGACCGCGTCGGCCCAGGTCAGCGAGTTCTCGAGGTAGTTCGCCGCGGGGAAGATCGCGTCGACGACGCCGAGGTCGAACGCCTGCTGCGGCTTCAGCATCCGGTTCTGCTTGAGCGGGTTCGAGATCACGACCTCGAGCGCGTTCTCGATGCCGATGAGGTTCGGCAGCAGGTACGCGCCGCCCCAGCCGGGGATGATGCCGAGGAAGACCTCGGGCAGCGCGATCGCGGCGGCCGAGGCGTCGACCGTGCGGTAGGTCGAGTTCAGAGCGATCTCGAGGCCGCCCCCGAGCGCGAGGCCGTTCACGAACGCGAAGGACGGCACTCCCAGGTCTCCGAGCTTGCCGAGCACCTTGTGACCGAGCTGCGCGATCATCCGCGCGTTGTCGCGGGACCCGACGCGGCTGATGTCGGACAGGTCGGCGCCGGCGGCGAGGATGTACTGCTTGCCGGTGATGCCGACGGCCTGGATCTCTCCCGCCGCGGCGCGCGTCGCGAGCCCTTCGAGCGTCTCGC
Organism: Microbacterium sp. LMX7-1.2; assembly: GCF_040675935.1. Classification (NCBI taxonomy): domain Bacteria; kingdom Bacillati; phylum Actinomycetota; class Actinomycetes; order Micrococcales; family Microbacteriaceae; genus Microbacterium; species Microbacterium sp. LMX7-1.2. The sequence goes on from NZ_JBEGIL010000001.1 coordinate 95,911, forward strand.
CGAGCGCCGTGAGCGTGGCGGGACCGAGGGTGTTGGGGCGAGTGTGGTCGCGCCCGTTGTCGAGCGTGACGAGGGCGAGCACCTTGCCCGAGGGGAGGCGGATGTCGCGCACGGGGGAGTGCGTGATCACCTCGCCCTCGGTGAGAGCCTGGATCGGCGAGAAGTCGATGTTCGCGTACTGGTCGGAAACCGAAGTGGCCATCTGCGCTTACTTCCTCTTCTTGCCGTCGAAGTGCGGGTTCTCCCAGATCACGGAGCCGCCCTGCCCGAGGCCCACGCACATCGCGGTCAGGCCGTAGCGGACATCCGGCCGCTCGGCGAACTGGGCCGCGAGCTGGATCATGAGACGCACGCCGGATGCGGCGAGCGGGTGCCCGAGTGCGATCGCGCCGCCCCACTGGTTGACCCGCGGGTCGTCGTCGGCGATGCCGAAGTGGTCCAGCAGCGAGATCACCTGGATGGCGAACGCCTCGTTGAGCTCGAACAGGCCGATGTCGGCGATTGTGAGACCGGCCTTCTTGAGGGCCTTCTCCGTCGAGGGGATCGGTCCGATTCCCATGATCTCGGGCTGCACGCCGGCGAAAGCGAACGACACCATGCGCATCTTGGGGGCGAGTCCGAACTCCTTCACGGCGCCGCCGCCGGCGAGCAGCGACATGGTCGCGCCGTCCGTGAGCGGGGACGAGGTCCCGGCGGTCACGCGTCCGTGCGGACGGAACGGCGTCTTGAGTGCCGCGAGGTCCTCCATCGTGGTCTGAGGGCGGCGGCCCTCATCCTCCGCGGCGAGGCCCCAGGCGCCCTCGGCGTCCTTGATCGCGACCGGCACCAGGTCGGGCTGGATCTTGCCCGCCTCGTATGCCGCCTGCACCTTGTGCTGGCTCAGCATCCCGAAGCGGTCGGAGCGCTCCTTGGTGAGGTGCGGGAAGCGGTCGAAGATGCGCTCGGCGGTGACGCCCATGTTGAGCGCGCCCGGGTCGACCATCTTCTCGGCGACGAACCGAGGGTTGGGGTCGGCGTTGCCGCCGATCGGGTGGTGGCCCATGTGCTCGACGCCGCCCGCGAGGGCGAGGTCGTACATGCCGACGCCGATAGACGCGCCCATGGTCGTGACGCTCGTCATGGCACCGGCGCACATGCGCTCGACAGCCAGGCCGGGCACGGTCTGGGGCAGGCCGGCGAGGATCGCGACCGAGCGTCCGAGGGTCAGGCCCTGGTCTCCGGTCTGACTCGTCGCGGCGATCGCGACGTCGTCGATGCGGTCGGCCGGCACGGCGGCGTGGCGCTCCATCAGACCGATGGTCGCCTTCACGGCGAGGTCATCTGCGCGGGTGTTCCAGTACATGCCCTTTTCGCCGGCGCGCCCGAAGGGGGTGCGCACTCCATCGACGAAGAAGACGTCCGAGATCTCGGCCACTCTGCCTCCAAGTTTGTGCGGTTCCCTCAGTCTAGGAAGCGCGCGAAACCGGGAGGAATCGGTTGGATCGAACCTACGAAGCCGGTGCGGAGGCCTCGTCGGGCGTTTGAGCAGCCTCTACAAAGGCGGTGGCGATCTTCTGTGCAGTCTGTGCAATCTGCCACGGCCGCGCTCCGAGCGTCGCGAGAGCTTCGCCGATCGCCTCCGGCGTCGTCCCCGGAACGTCCCACGCGATGCGGCGCAGGAAATCGGGAGTGAGCAGGTTCTCGGTCGGCATCCCGAGCTCCTCGGCCGTGGCCTCGACGACGGGACGCGCGGCCTTGAGACGGCGATCCGCCTCGGGGTTGCGGTCGGCCCAGGCGCGGGGCGGCGGAAGCGCGTCGCTGGGCACGCGCTCGCGCGGGAGCTCCTCGATCGCACGGCCGTCGACCATCGCCTGCCACCAGCGGTCGAGCTGTGTGCGGCTCGCCCGGCCCTGGAAGTCCTTGGTGCCGGCGAGCGCCTGCTTGCTCTGAGGATTCGCGAGCACGGCCGCCACGAGGGAACGATCGGGAACGAGCCTCCCGGGGGACACGTCCTGCTCCTGCGCGTAGGCCTCGCGTGCCTGCCACAGCGAACGGGCGACCGCGAGGTTGCGGGCGCCGCGCACCTGGTGCAGTCCGCTCAGCCGGCGCCAAGGGTCCTCGCGCGGGGGCTTCGGCAGACGCGTGAGCGTCGCCGCGAACTCCTCCTCGGCGAACTCCGTCTTGCCCTGCTCCTCGAGCTGCGCCTCCAGGGCCTCCTGCACGTCGATCAGGTGAAGGACGTCCAGCGCCGCGTACTCAAGCCAGGCGGCGGGAAGCGGCCGCGTGGACCAGTCCGCTGCCGAGTGCTCCTTCTTCAGAGTGATCCCGAGCGTGCTCTCGACGACGGCGGCGAGACCGACGCGCTCGTGCCCGAGGAGGCGCGCCGCGAGCTCCGTGTCGAAGAGGGCAGCGGGGAGAAGGTCCAGTTCTCGCAGGGACGGCAGATCCTGGCTGGCGGCGTGGAACACCCAGAGGACGTCGCCGATAGCGGCCTGCAGTGCCGAGAAGTCGCCGATCGCCGGCGGGTCGAAGAGGAAGACACCCGCGTCACGGCGGAAGACCTGTACGAGATAGGCGCGCTGCGAGTAGCGGAAGCCGGATGCCCGCTCGACGTCGACCGCGACGGGACCGGTGCCCGCGGCGAGCGCGGCGCACGCCGCCTGGAACTCCGAGACGTCGGAGATCACAGAGTATTCAGTCACGTGCAGCCTTTCGCGCGCCGATCACGGCGATGCCCTCTGAGCCGGGCGGAAGACCCGCCAGCATCCCGACCAGCTCGGCCCATGCTTCGACGTGCGGTCGGAACGGGCCTTCGGGGGTCCAGGACGCCCTCAATTCTATCTGCGCGCCGTCGCCTTCGATCGCCAGTCCGCCGAAACCCTTCGACAGGGTCTTCGTCGACGTGCCGGATGCCGAATGGTAGACCGCCCCGCGGGAATCCAGCGCGTCCACGAGCCACGACCACGTCACGTCCGCCAGCAGCGGGTCGGTGCCGATCTCGGTCTCGAGCGGCGCCTGCGCGAACAGCACGATGCGCCAGGCTCCGCCCCACGCCGCAGGACCCTCGGGGTCGTGCAGCAGGACGAAGCGTCCCGTGCCGTAGACCGAGTCGCCGTCCTCGTCGGGGCGCACATCGGCGGCGAGCGCGATCGCGTGCGGGGCGAGGCCCTGCGGGGTGGCGATCTCACGGACGGTGATGTCCGCGCGGAACGCGGTCTCCTGCAATTCGGCCACGGCGGCGTCGAAGACGGTCCCGGCATCGGGGTGTGCGGTCACGGTGACAGGCTAGAGTCAGGAAGCGATGAAGAGTCTCAGGCACGCCGTTGCGCTCCTTGTCCCTGCACTGCTCGCTCTCGGGGCGGCTCTGGCGCTGCTCGTGTTCAGCGTCGCCCGCCGGGTCGTCGTCCCCGCGAAGCGAGGCGCGGACGCCGAGATCATCGCGGTCGACACCGGGGCGCAGACCATCGAGCTGTCGCGCACTCCGGACACCGAGCTGCCCGGACGCTACGGGCTCTTCACCTCCGGCACGTACGGCTACGTGAAGCTCGGGGCGGTGCTGAGCGCGGACGCCACGACCGTTCGGCGCAAGCTGCTCACGCAGATCGAGCCGGGTGCCCGGATCGACCGCCATGCGGCCTTCAGCGGGTGGTACTACGCCACGCCCAGTGAACTGCACCTGCGCTGGGAGAACGTGCTGATCGGATCGCCGGCCGGTCCCTGCCCCGCATGGTTCTTCCCGGGCGACTCCACCACGTGGGTCATCCAGGTGCACGGCCGCGGCGTCACGCGGGCCGAATGCCTGCGCGCCGTACCCGTGCTGCACGGCGAAGGCCTCCCGAACCTCGTGGTCTCGTACCGCAACGACGGAGAGGCCCCGCGCAGCCGTGGCGGCGCGTACGCGCTGGGAGCGAGCGAGTGGCGCGACGTGGATGCTGCGGTGTCCTACGCGCTCCGGCACGGCGCGGAGCGGGTGATCCTCATGGGATGGTCCATGGGTGGCGCGGTGGCCCTGCAGACCGCGGTCAACTCGGGCAACCGCGACCGCATCGCCGGGTTGATCCTCGAATCGCCGGTCATCGACTGGCGCACGGTGCTGCGGTTCCAGGCCAGGGAGGCGGGGATGCACGCACCGCTCCCGGATCTCGCGATGGGTGCGCTGTCGGTGCCCCTCACGGCGCGGCTGAGCGGTGCGGAGGACGCGATCCCGTTCGACCGCCTCGATATGGTGGCACGGGCCGAGGAGCTCGCGGTGCCGATCCTGATCCTGCACAGCGACGACGACGGGTTCGTCCCGGCCGACGCCTCGCACGCCCTGCAGGAGGCGCGGCCCGACATCGTGACGATGCCGCGGTTCTCCGTCGCGCGGCACACCAAGCTGTGGAACTACGACCAGGCCGGGTGGTCGGACGCCATCACAGACTGGCTGCGCGCCCAGGGGTTCAGCGCTTCTGCGTGACCTGCTTCTTGGCGCGCATCAGCATCCCGGTCATCCCGCCGATCCGCAGCGGCGAGACGGCCTTCGTCAGACCGATCGACTGCGGGTAGTCGTCGGGGATCGCCAGGACCTCGTCGGGCGAGAGCCCGGTGATGCCCTGCACGAGGATGCTCGCGAAGCCGCGCGTCGTCGGCGCCTCCGCCGGTGCGGTGGCGTGCATGGTGACGATGTCGTCGTGCACCTCGACGTAGACGTAGACGGGGGACTGGCACTCCGCGACGCGCTCGCACATCTCGGGGTGGTTCGCGACCTCTTCGGAGACCTCGGGCAGTTCGTCCGCGAACTCCAGCAGGAGCAGCAGGCGGTCGGCCTCCGGAGTCTCCAGGAAGCCGTCGCGGATCTCGGCGAGGACGTCAGGAACGTGCATGGTGCTCATCCCTGTCATTGTCACACGTCAGAGTGAGCCGGGCTCCGCGCCCGTCACGATCGGGACGCGCACCGCGCTGCCCCACTCGGTCCAGGAGCCGTCGTAGTTGCGGACGTTCTCGAAGCCGAGCAGGTGCTTGAGCACGAACCACGTGTGGCTCGACCGCTCGCCGATCCGGCAATAGGCCACGACGTCGTCGCCGTCGGCCAGCCCGGCGCCGTCGCGGTAGATCGCGTCGAGCTCCGCGCGTGACTTGAAGCCGCCGTCCTCGGCGACCGCCTTGGCCCACGGGACGCTCTGCGCGGTGGGGATGTGGCCGGCGCGCAGCGTGCCCTCCTCGGGGTAGGCAGGGGCGGTGGTGCGCTCCCCGCTGTACTCCTCGGGGGAGCGCACGTCGATCAGCGGGTTGCCGATGTGCGCGAGCACGTCCTCCTTGTAGGCACGGATCAGCGAGTCGTCGCGCTCCACGACGGGGTACTCGGTGGGGGTGACCGCGGGAGCCTCGCGAGTGAGCTCGCGGCCCTCGGAGATCCAGCGGTCGCGGCCGCCGTCGAGCAGGCGCACGTCCTCGTGGCCGAAGAGCGAGAACACCCACAGTGCGTAGGCGGCCCACCAGTTGTTCTTGTCGCCGTAGATCACGACGGTGTCGTCGCGGGAGATGCCCTTGCGGCTCAGGAGCGCGGCGAAGCCCTCGCCGTCGACGTAGTCGCGCACGACAGGGTCGTTGAGCTCGGTATGCCAGTCCACCTTGACGGCGCCGGGGATGTGCCCTGTCTCGTAGAGCAGCACGTCCTCGTCGGACTCCACGACCACGAGGCCGGGGGAGCCGAGCCGCTCCGCGAGCCAATCGGTCGTCACGAGACGGCCGGGCTCGGCGTACTCGGCGAACTTGGACGAAGACGTGTCGAACTCGATGGCCACAGGGATCTCCTCAGTCGGTGAGCGGCGATGGGGCGGGTGGTGACGGCGTAATGTGGAGCCGACACTTCGACGATAGATCCCCGCCGTGCACTCCGGACCCGAATCGTAAGACTTCGACACAGGTGAGCACCCGATCCAGGACCGTGATGACCGACACGCCCACCCGCACTGGTCTCGTGCACCTCACCGATCGCGAACCGACCGTCTCCGGTCCTGAGATGCTCGCGAGCCTCGTCCCGCCGCCGCAGTTCGACGCTGCGACCTTCGAGAGCTATCGCGCCGATCCCGCCTATCCCTCGCAGGAGGAGGCCAAGGAGACCCTGCAGCGCTTCGCGGGTCGGGGCGGGAGTCCGGTCAAGCGCGGCGGACTGTTCAGCCGCGCCAAGAAGGAACCGGAGATGAAGCCGGGCGTCTACCTGGACGGCGGCTTCGGCGTCGGCAAGACCCACCTCCTCGCGTCGATCTTCCACGCGATGCCCGCCCGGCGGAAGTACTTCGGATCGTTCATCGAGTACACCGCGCTCGTCGGCGCGCTCGGCTACAAGAACACGGTCGACCTGCTCAAGGGCGCCGACCTGCTCTGCATCGACGAGTTCGAGCTCGACGACCCGGGCGACACGATGGTCATGACCCGTCTGCTCGCCGAGCTGGTGCCGACGGGCACACGTCTGGCCGCGACCTCGAACACCCCGCCCAACGCGCTCGGCGAGGGGCGTTTCGCGGCGCAGGACTTCCTGCGCGAGATCCACGCGATGTCCGACAGCTTCCAGACACTCCGCATCGACGGCGTCGACTTCCGGCAGCGCGCGCTCGACGGCCACGCGGTCGTCAGCGACGCGGCGGAGTATCAGGCCGCAGTGGATGCCGGGGCTGCGGGCGGCACGGCGTCGGACGACGCGTTCGACGACGTCATCCGCCATCTCGCCCGTGTGCACCCCTCGCGCTACCTGCGTCTCATCACGGGACTGGGGCTCGTCGGCCTGCGCGATGTGCGAACACTGACGGATCAGTCCGAGGCCCTGCGCTTCGTCGCTTTCGTGGACCGGGTCTACGACGCGCAGATCCCGGTCGTGGCCACGGGCACGGCCCTCGACCAGGTGTTCTCGGAGGAGATGCTGGGCGGCGGCTACCGCAAGAAGTACCTGCGGGCGATCTCGCGACTGAACGCTCTCACGCATGCGGATCGCAGCTCCGCGTAACACAGAGTTCACACAGCGCGCGTTCCTGTAACGCCCTCGCAACACACCTCGCGCATTCCGGAAATCGGGCCTCGCCACACTGAAGCTCTCAGACCACCCGAATGTGAGGTTCACTATGGATGCTCCAGGCAACATCTCCTGGGCGATCACCGCGACCGCCCTCGTCCTGCTCATGACGCCCGGCGTCGCCTTCTTCTACGGCGGCCTCGTGAAGGCGAAGAGCGTCGTCAGCATGATGATGATGAGCTTCGGCTCGATCGGTCTCGTCGCGGTGCTCTGGATCCTCTTCGGATTCTCCATGAGCGCGGTCGACAGCCCCATGGCCTTCGCCGGCAACCCGTTTGCGGATTTCGGCCTGTCGAGCCTGGCCTCGGGTGAGGGCTCGAACGTCGCGCTCCTCGGCGTCGCGTACGGCGCCACCTTCGCGATCATCACTGTCGCCCTCATCTCGGGCGCCATCGCCGACCGCGCGAAGTTCGGCAGCTGGCTGATCTTCGCCGGCGTGTTCGCCACGGTCGGCTACTTCCCGGTCGCGGCCTGGGTCTGGGGCGGCGGCTGGATCATGAACCTCGGCACCACGCTGTTCGGCGAGGACAGCGGCATCGGCGTGATCGACTACGCCGGCGGAACCGCGGTGCACATCAACGCGGGCGCGGCGGCTCTGGCTCTCGCGCTGGTCCTCGGCAAGCGCATCGGCTTCCAGAAGGGCATCCTCAAGCCGCACAACGTGCCGCTGACGCTGCTCGGCGCAGCGCTGCTCTGGTTCGGCTGGTTCGGCTTCAACGCGGGCGCGGAGTGGCTCGCGGAGGACATGGGCGGCGTCGGCCTCATCGGCATCAACACCCTCGGCGCCACGGCTGCCGCGATCCTCGGCTGGATCCTGATCGAGAAGATCAAGGACGGCAAGCCCACCTCGGTCGGCGCCGCATCGGGCGCCGTCGCGGGTCTCGTCGCGATCACGCCCGCCTGCGCCAACCTGACGCCGGGCTGGGCCCTCCTGCTCGGTGCCGTGGCCGGCGTCGTCTGCGCCCTCGCGATCGAGCTCAAGTTCCGCCTCGGCTTCGACGACTCGCTCGACGTGGTCGGCATCCACCTCGTCGGCGGTCTGATCGGCACCGTGTACCTCGGCTTCTTCGCCACCGGCACCGGCCTGTTCGTGGGCGGCGACGCCCGTCAGCTCGCGGTCCAGGTGATCGCGGCGGCCGGCGTGCTGATCTACTCCTTCGTCGTGGCCTTCATCATCGGCTTCGCGATCCAGAAGACCATCGGCTTCCGCGTCACGAACGAGGACGAGATCGCCGGCGTCGACCAGGTCGTGCACGGCGAGGAGGGCTACGCGCTCGCAGACGCCTGAGCGGCGGTTAGGGTGACCGTGTGGGCAACAGCAACGGCATCCTCCGCACTCTCGCACAGATCCTCCTGAACGCACTGGGATCGAAGAACAGGACGCTCCGGACGACCACTCGTCCGGGGCGTCCTGTCGCGCGCGTGCGGCGTTCCGATGAGATGTCGGATGCGGTCGCGACGGCAGCCCACGACGAACCTGCGGGTTCCGCGACGATCCGCGTGGACCCCGATCGCGTGAGCGACGTGCGCATCCAGTACGCCCCCGATCGGGACGGGGCGCCGGACGCGGGTGAGGTCGTCTGGACGTGGGTGCCCTACGAGGAGAACGATGGGCGGGGCAAGGACCGTCCTGTCCTGGTGATCGGGAGGCACTCCGCGAGCAGGGTCTACGCGGTGCGGATGACGAGCAAGCCGCATGACCGCGACCGCGACTACCTCCCGATCGGCTCGGGCGCGTGGGACTCCCAGGGACGGGAGTCCTGGGTCGACATCGAGCAGCTCTACAGCGTGCACGAGACCGGACTCCGCCGCGAGGCGGCGGTGCTCGACAAGGGGCGCTACGGGCGCGTGGCCGAGGCGCTCACGCGGCGCTACGGCTGGGCCCGCGGCTGACCGTTCCAATCCGTTCCGGTGAGGGTCGCGAACCACCAGTGAGCCGCACGGAGCGGCGCCACTAGGAGGAATCATGCGTTTCATCCCCACCAAGGTCCACGGCATCCTCGACTACATCGTCGGCGTGGCGCTCATCGCAGCACCGTGGCTGTTCGGATTCGCGAGCATGGGCGGCCCCGCCGTCATCATCCCGATCGTCCTCGGTGTCGGACTGATCGTCTACAGCCTGTTCACCAAGTACGAGTGGGGCCCCTTCGGCTTCATCCCGATGCCCGTCCACCTCGTGTTCGACATCGTCGCGAGCCTGTTCCTGGCGCTGTCGCCGTGGATCTTCGGCTTCGCGAACCAGGCCCCGAACGTGTGGCTGCCGCACGTCGTCGTCGGCATCGCCGTGATCGTCGTCGTGATCTTCTCCCAGCCGCAGCCGGCGCGTGTGAAGACCGCCACCGCCTGATGACCGCCTGAGGCCCCGTACGGTATCGGTCCCGAGCGGGGCCTCAGTGCTGCCCCGGAACCCGCGCTTCCCGACCTCAGGGGGAGAGCGCCGCGCTCGTCCAGCGGGCGTAGAGCTGCCAGGGGTCGTCGGTCGTGCGCAGCGCGCGGATGTGCGCGCGCAAGTCCTCGTCGAGCGTGAACCACTCGCCGCCCTCTCGGATCGCGGCGAACTGCCGGTGCCTGGCCTGCTCGATCTCGCGACCCCCGGGTTCGAACGCGAGGAGCTCGTCGTGACGGATCGCGGCGAGGCGCTGCCGTGGTCGGCCGCTGGTACCGATCTTCACGCGACGGTCGTATCGCACGTAGTACACGACCTCGATCACGGGCCGCGGGAGGTCGACGTCGGGCGCAGTCCCGAAGAGCCAGCCGCACCATGTGCACTCGAGCCCCGCCGCCACGCGGACGGCCTCGGATCTCCCGCACAGTGCGCAGGGGTCGGGAAGCCGGGCTGTCGTCACGCTCGGACTCTAGGCGCGGCCCCCGACATCCGCCGTGGCGCTCCGCCGTCTCTTCACGCCGCGCGGCACCCAGCGCCACCACGTGACGTGGTGGTCGCCCTGCTCCACGTCGAACACCTGACCGCACACCGTGCACGCGCACTCGTAGGTCATCTCCCATCCCGGCGTGCTCGTGGAGCGGATCTCGGCGTTGCCGCGATCCTGCTCCTTGCGCGGGTCGTAGGTCAGGGAGTCCGGGTAGGCCATGCACCAGCACAGGCCGTCGCGGTAGTTCTCGACGACGTGGAACGCGTGATCGAGGTGCGTGCTGTTCAGGTAGATCATGCCGCCGAGCTCGACACCCTCGGTACGCGACCTCAGGCGTGGAAGAGCGGTCACGAGCGGCTTCAGGAGCTCCGGGTCCCGGCATCCGATCGTCTGCCACACGGCGTGCAGCACGCGTCGGGGATCCCCGGACTCGTAGTCCTCGATCAGAGTCGGCATCCGGCCAGGCTATCGCTCAGCGCGGCACGACGAGCGGCGTTCCGGAGTGCGGGTCGGCGATCACGGTGCACTCGAGACCGAACACCTCGTGCACCCGCTCTGCGGTCACGATCGATGACGGCGCGCCCGAAGCCACCACGCTCCCGTCGCGCATCATGAGCATGTGGTCGGCGAACCGTGCGGCCTGGTTGAGGTCGTGCAGCACGGCGACGATCGTCCGGCCCTCGCGGTGCAGCCCGTGGAACAGCCGCAGCAGATCGTACTGGTGGGCGATGTCGAGGAAGGTGGTCGGCTCGTCGAGCAGCATGGTCGGCGACTCCTGGGCGAGCAGCATCGCGACCCAGACGCGCTGGCGCTGACCACCCGAGAGCTCGTCCACCAGTCGTCCTGCGAGCTCGGTCGTCCCCGTGGCGGCGAGCGCGGCCGCGACCGCCGTCTGGTCCTCGTGCGACCACTGGCGCAGGATCGTCTGGTGCGGATGCCGCCCTCTCGCCACCAGGTCCGAGACGCGGATGCCGTCCGGCGCGATGGAGGTCTGCGGCAGCAACCCGAGTCGGCGCGCGACCTCTTTCGTCGGCAGCTCCGCGATCGCTCTTCCGTCGAGCAGCACGCGACCTTCGCGAGGCTTCAGCAGCCGGGCGAAGGCGCGCAGCAGCGTCGACTTGCCGCACGCGTTCGGCCCCACCACCACCGTGAACGATCCCGGCGGGATCTCCACATCGAGGTTCTCGGACACCACGCGTCCGTCGTACCCGATCGTGATGTCCTCGGCCTCGAGGCGTGCGGCCGTCCCGATGCGCGGCTGGTCGCGCCGAGTGATGAGGGTGTCCGTCATGCTGCTCTCCGTGATCCTCGATGCCGTGCGATCCGGCATCCGTCGTCCTGTCGTCTCGATCGTGTCGTCGGGGCTCATCGTCGTCGGGCCTCCTGGATGAGCAGCCACACGAGGTAGACCCCGCCGAGGCACACGGTGACGATCCCCACCGGGATCTGCGTCGGCGCGAAGAGCCGCTGCGCGAGGACGTCGCTGGAGACGAGGAGGAGGGCCCCGACGGCGCCCGACGCGGTGAGGGTCACGCTTGCGGAGCCGGTGAGCCGCCGGGCGATCTGCGGGGCCGCGAGCGAGATGAACGCGATCGGTCCGGCCATGGCCGTGACGACGGCCGTGAGCCCCACGCCGAGGATCACGAGCGCGAGCCGTGTTCCGCCGATGCGGACGCCCAGCGCCGACGCCGTGTCGTCGCCCATCTCCATCAGATGCATCCGGTCGGCGAGCAGGGCGACCGCGATCGCGATCGGGACGATCACGCACGTCGCGACGAGCACCTGCTCGGCGGTGATGAGGTTGAGCGAACCCGAGCCCCAGGCGCTCGCGAGCAGGGCGATGTTCAGGTCGGCGTTGAGGATGATCCACGTGTTCAGGGACGCGAGCATCGACGCCACACCGATGCCGACGATGATGAGACGGAACCCGGTGAATCCGCGCCGGAAGGCGAGGAGATAGACCAGCAGAGCCGTGGCGGCACCCCCGGCGATGGCCGCGGCCGCGGTGGTCGTGACGCTCACCCCGACGGTGGTGATCACGAGGAGCGCGCCCGTGTACGCGCCGGCGTCGAAGCCGATGACGTCGGGGCTGCCGAGCGGGTTCCGAGTGAGCGACTGGAAGATCGCGCCGCCGACACCGAGAGCGAGACCGAACACGAGGGCGCCGACGACCCGGGGGAGGCGCCACTCGAGGATCACGAGCTCAGCTCGGGAGTCGCCGAGTCCGACGAGCGTCGCGAGCACCTCGCCGGGGCTGAAGGCGACGTCCCCGAGGGTCAGCGCGAGCACGCCGACCGCCATCGCGAGTACCAGCGCGGCGAGTGTCACGACCGCGGCGCGGACGCCGATGCGCCGCGAGAACAGGGCCGTGCGCGCAGCGACGACGCGGCGTCCGGCGTCGACTGCCGGGGGAGGGGCGAGCAGATCGGTCACAGTCCGCTCGCCTTCCGCCGGCGCACGAGCGCGATGAGCACGGGAGCACCGATCAGCGCGGTCACGATCGACACCGGCAGCTCACCGGTGCGGAGGACCAGGCGTCCGATGACGTCTGCGGTGAGCAGGAGGAGCGGGGCGGCGAAGAGCGTGCCCAGCAGGATCCAGCCCTGGTGCGGACCGACGAGCCAGCGCACAGCATGCGGCACCATGAGCCCCACGAACGCGATGGGTCCGGCAGCGGCGGTGGCCGCGCCGCACAGGAGGGTGACCGCAACGATCGACAGCACGCGGGTCAGGATCACGCGCGAGCCGAGCGCCGTCGCGAGATCGTCTCCGAGGGCGAGCGCGTTGAGCGACGGAGCGAGGCAGAAGGCGAGCAGCAGACCGACCAGCAGAAAGGGGAGGACAGCGTAGACGTCGGGCGTCAGCGAGGTCAGGGAGCCCGCGTTCCAGGTGCGCATCGAGTCGAAGACCTTCGGGTTGAGCAGGCCGACGGCGGCGACCACCCCGCCCATCACCGCGCCGAGGGCCACCCCCGACAGGGTCATGCGCAGGGGGTCGGGGGCGCTGCGGCCGGCGGAGCCGATGAGGTACACGAGAACCGTGGCGGCGATCGCTCCCGCGAAGGAGAACCAGATGTAGCCACTCGCCGCGCTCACGCCGAAGAACGCCACTCCGATCACCACGCCGAGGCTCGCACCGGCGTTGACGCCGAGGATGCCGGGGTCGGCGAGCGGGTTGCGGGTGAAGCCCTGGATCAGGGCGCCGGCGATGCCGAGCGCGGCGCCCACCGCCAGGCCGACCACGGTGCGCGGGATGCGCATGCCCTGCACGATGGCTCCGGCATCGCCGTCCCCGTGGATGAGGCCAGACCACACATCGGCGAGGCCGATGCGCTGCGAGCCGAAGACGATGCTGGCGACGCAGGCGACGGCCAGTGCGAGAGCGAGCAGACCGACGACCAGGCCCCGACGCGATGTCGGGACCCGTATCGCCTGCTCCTCGGCGAGGAGAGCTGTCATGACGGGAGAGTCACAGTCCGAGCTTCTCGAGCTCGACCTCGTAGTCGTCCTCGATGTCCTCGGTCGACCGAGTCTCGTCGTCCCACATGGCCACGAGCCGGGACTGCGTGTCCTCGTCGAGGGACTCGTAGCGCTCGCGCCAGGCTTCGGCGTTCTCGGTCCAGTACCCGATCACCTTATATGCCGTCGCAGGCAGGCGGAGGTCGTGGCGGAGGTACTTGCGCACACCTCGGGTGGCCTTGGTCTCGCCGGCGACCCAGACATACCCCTGCCCGTCCGGCAGTTCGGATGCACGGAGGATCTCCTCGATGCGCGTCGGCGCGTGTCCGTTGCCGCCATGCACCCAGTGCAGCTCGACCCCCGCGGGCAGGGCGATGGCCAGCTCGTCTTCGGGGGAGGCGACCTCGACGACCACCCGGGTGCGGACATCCGCCGGCGCCGTCTCCGCGAGGCGTGCCGCGGCCGGGAGCCCTGTGGCATCCGCGATCAGCAGCTGCCACCGGATGTCGTCCGGGGGCGCGTAGAGTCCCTTCGGCGTGTTGACGCCGACGACGTCTCCCGGCTGCGCCCGCAGCGCCCACCGCGCGGCGACTCCGCCGTCGTGCACGACGAAGTCGACCGTGAGCTCGTTCGCGGCGGCATCCCAGTCCCGCACGGTGTAGGTGCGCATCGGGGCGGGCTCGACGCCGTCGGGGAACGCCCAGTACCCGTCGTCGGTCGGGTAGGGGAGGTTCGGCTCGGTCTGATCGTCCTCGGGGAAGAAGACCCGGAAGTACTCGTCGCCGACGCCGGTCGACACGAAGCCCTGCAGGCCATCGCCGCCGAACACGATGCGGACCATTCCGGGGCTCAGCCGTTCGACGCGCTGAGCGACTATGCGGTGCACGAGGTTGACGCTCATCCGAGGAGCGCCTTCTCGACGACGGAGAGGAATGCGTCCTGCCCGCTGGGGGAGCCGTAGATCATCTCGTAGTTGTACGGGTGGTACTGCTTGTCGGTGACGAACGAGAGGCTCTGCCACAGCGCGTTCTGCTTGAGCGCGTCGTCGGTCTCGACCCAGACGGTGCCGTCCTCGTTCGCGCCGGTGAACACGACGTCGATGCCTTCGAGCTGGCCGAGCTGCTCCGGGCTCAGCTCGGCGTAGTCGTCGCTCGCGGGCAGTCCCTCGTCGGTCGCGTTCATGAGCGGGGCCATCTCGAGGCCGAGGTCGGCGAACACGAGGCAGGGTACGCCGTAGCATGACACGGTGACCTGGCCGTCCCAGTACCCCATGTCGGCGACGACGGGGTGGATGTCCGCGGCCTCCAGGCGAGCGCGGATGTCGGCGACCCGTGCCTCGTACCGGTCGACCCACGCCTGCCACTCGTCCTCGCGTCCGAGGTCCTTCGCGGTCTGGGCGACGGCGTCGCGCCAGTCACCGCCGTCGAAGGCGTTGTAGGTGTAGGTCGGGGCGATCTTCTGCAGCTGGCCGTCGAGGTCCTTCTCGTAGCCGAGTCCGCTCAGGATGAAGTCGGGCTCGGCGTCCAGGACGGCTTCGAGGTTGAACTCCGGGAAGTTGCCGAAGGTGTCCAGGCCCTCGAGCTCCTCCTGAGGGAAGAAATCGGGGAAGGACGTGAAGTCGTCGCGGATGGGCTGGGTTCCGGCGAGGTCGAAGCCGAGCGTGATGAGGATGTCGAGATCGGTGGTGTAGAAGCCCAGGGCGGCCTTCGGCTCGGCGGGCATCGCGATCTCGGCGCCTGCGGGCGTGGTCACCTCGACGGTGTCGCCGGCCGCGGATCCGGAGGCGGAGGCCCCGGCGCAGGAGGTGAGCAGGAGGGCCGTCGCCGCGAGCGCAGCGAGGGAGAGGGGTGTGGAGCGCATGACTGTCTTCCGGGATTCGGGATCGGGGATGCCGAGCAGCAAGGTAAGGCTTGGCTAACCCAGTATCGATCCGCGCTGTGTTCCGGAGAGGCCGTGCCGTATCGCGCTCAGGCCGACTTGCGTTCTGCGGCGCTCCTGGCGGAGGCGAACTCGCCCGGAGTGCGCCCCAGTTCACGACGGAACGCCTGCACGAAGGCGCTCGGGGTCGCGTATCCGGATCGACGGCTGACGAACGACACGGTGTGGTCGGCGGCGAGCCACTCGATCGCCCGTCGCATGCGTGCACGGGTGCGCCAGGTCGAGAAGCTCATCCCGGTCTCCGCGACGAACAGGCGGGAGAGGTTGCGCGCGCTCGCGCCCACGTGCCGTCCCCAGTCCTCGATCGAGCGGTCGTCGGCGGGGTCGGAGAGCAGCGCTTCGGCGATCAGTCGTGTGCGCGTGTCGAGGGGGAGCGGGAGATCGATCGTTGACACCTCGACGGGCTCGAGCAGGCTCACGACGAGCTCCTCGGCGTGCGCTCTCGGGATCGTCGGCAGGTACGGCGGGTTCTCGAGGCGATCCAGAAGCACGCGGATGACGTCGGGCATCGCGACCGCGGTCGTCCGCGAAGGCGCGTCCGCGACGTCCAGGTCGATGAAGGTGCAGCGGAAGGTCGTGCCGGCCGCCGCGGCCACGCGATGGGCGACACCCGCCGGGATCCAGAGACCCAGCGTGCCAGGGATGGCGAAGTACCCGTCGTCCGTTTCGGCGGTCAACGCCCCGCGAGTGCCCCACAGGAGCTCGTGGCGGTCCTCGTGCACGTGCTGCTCCCATTCGACGCGGTCCGAGAGTGCGAAGGAGTTCGTGCCGATGCGCCACACGACGGAGTCGTCGGTCTCGGTCTCCGTCCGGGGCATCGCTTCTCGCCGGTCCTCTCGGGTCGTGGTAAGGCGACCCTAAGTTACCATGACGCGAGCGGGGGAGGACGACGAAACCCCGCCACCGGATAGGTGTGCGGGGCTTCTGCGGTGGGCGATACCGGACTCGAACCGATGACCTCTTCCGTGTGAAGGAAGCGCGCTACCAACTGCGCCAATCGCCCATACCCGTGGGGTACGTCAACCGATACTACCGGACGCCCGGAGGCCCCGACGACCATCCTGAGAGACACGCGCGAGAATCGGTTCCGGTTTGGACAGCGGCGGATCATCGGCTAATGTTTCATAAGTGCCCGGGACAACAACCGGGAACAACGCGGATGTAGCGCAGTTGGTAGCGCACAACCTTGCCAAGGTTGGGGTCGCGAGTTCGAGTCTCGTCATCCGCTCAAGTGCAAGGGCCTTCTTCGGAGGGCCTTCAGCACGTGGGGTCAATCCACACGGTGGCGTGGCCGAGCGGCTAGGCACCGGCCTGCAAAGCCGTTTACACGGGTTCGAATCCCGTCGCCACCTCTCTACAAACTGAATAGCCCATACGGGCGCGATTGGCGCAGCGGTAGCGCGCTTCCCTGACACGGAAGAGGTCACTGGTTCGATCCCAGTATCGCGCACACTGAAACCCCCGGTTCTGCCGGGGGTTTTCTCGTATTCCCGTGGGAGGTCTCGTGCGTCCCTGTGCTGAAGATCTCCATCACGCAACCCCCTTCGAGTCGAGCGGTCCTCGACCTATCGTGCTGACATGGTGGACACAGGCTCGCGGGCGCATATCGAGATCGACGGTCGAGACTTCATTCTCGGAGACGGCCGGGATCTGACCGAGGTGATGACTCAGATCGAGGCGGCGGCAGCATCCCCTCCCGCATTCATCTACCTGTCCACGGGTGATCAGATGGTGGCCGTGCTGATCCATTCCCGCTCTCGCGTCGTCGTCACGACCGGCGGGGCGTGCACGAGCGAGGTGGCTCCCGAGATGTGGGACAGCATGCCCGACTGGGGGCTCTGAGCGCGCTGAACTACGGGGTGGCGTCGTCCGGGAGCTCGAGGACCTCACCCACGGAGCGCGACGGGGCCTGGCCATACCACCATCGACAGGAGATGCGAAGCATGAATATCAGGGGTTGATATCGCAACGATCCTGCGGTAGTCAATCCCCCCGGCGAAGTTTCTCGAATGCGGGATGCTGGTGAGACGCTTGCTGAGCCCACGCAGCAATCCCTCGCATTGCACCCCCGCGGTGTCGTGGTCATCAGAGAGAAGTGCCGTGGGCCGACTCACGTATGAAGGCAGTCAGAAGGTCGAGATCGAGGACCGGGCCCTCACGCACCTGCAGATCGTCATCACGTCCAAGCTCCGCAGGGGAGAGCCGTTCGCTCTCTCCTGGAAGGACGACATCAGCACGGGCGGCGGACGCAGCACGGTGTGGGTCAACCCGCAGAGCGCACTCGTCTTCAAGTATCACGGCGGACGACAGCCCTCCATCAACAGGGCCTGGATAGACGCGCTGACGCAGACCGCGAACGCTCCGTCGGGTCTGTACCTCGTTCCGGAACCCGCGGCGCGTCCGGGAGTCGCGGCAGAGGACTGACCCAACGACGGCGTGCCACACTTCGACGGCGTGCGCGAACCGGACAAAGGTCGCAGGGATCGCTGGACAAAGGTCCGCACAGTTTGTGCCGGACGGTCAAAACCCCAGATCAGAGGTGTTCAGCTCTGGGCATGGGAGCGCTCACGCGCCCCATCCGTCACACCTGCACCATTGTCACCACCTGAGAGTTCGCCTATCGTCTTCTGACAACGTCGCATCCGGACACCGGATTCGACGGGACCTTGAGGGGGGTTCACGATGGTCGGGGGAGGTGCGCGGCGACGACTTCGTCGGTCGTTCGTCGCGATGGCCACCGCCGTCGCCGTGATCGCCGCCGGCCTCACGCTCGGCACTCCCACCTCGGCGGAAGCCGCCGTCGTGCAGTGGGGCACGAACTCCGGAACCGCGCCGAACTACCAGGCCAACGTCAACGGCGACTTCCTCATGGCAGGAAACGGCGTCCTCGCCTGCTCGGCAACGACGGCCACCACGAACGGCACCTGCGTCGACCTGCACGCCGCATCGAGCACGAACGCGCAGAACGTCAACGACAACTTCGTCATGACACAGAACAACTCCGTGACGGGGTTCACCTCGAACTCCAGCAGCGCGACCATGACGATCCCGTCCGGAGCGACCGTGGTCAAGGCGTTCCTCACCTGGAGCGCCAACACCGGCGTGTACACGGGCGACACCCGACGCCTGTGCGCGCAGTACTCCGCGGGTCGCGGCGTCGCGACCATGCCCGCGGGCAGCGCCACCGGCTACACGAACCGCTCGGTCCAGCTGAAGGTGGCGAACGCGGCCATCACCGACATCGCGCCCGGCAACGTGCTGGTCGACCCCGCGTCACAGGCGACCGCCCTGTACTACTCGGCGAGCGCCGACGTCACCTCGGCGTTCGCATCGGTGCCCACCGGCACCGAGGTCACGATCTCCGCCGGCAACATCTGGACCCCGACGGGAGCGGGATGCTACGCCGGATGGTCGATCTCCGTCGTCTACGACTACGGGACGTACCTGCCGAACAACCCGGCCTCCGTGCCGCACAACATCATCTACTACGAAGGCCACGTGCGTCAGGGAGCCAACGACGCCGACCTCACCGTGGCGTTCAACGGCTTCACCGCCGTCGCGGCCGGCACCCGCGCGGGCTTCACGCTCTTCGAGGGCGACCGCAACATCACCGGAGACTCGGCGTCGTACTCGCGCGGGGGATCCACCGCGTACACGGAGATCCCGAATGCCGCGGGCGCCACCGGCAACATCGGCATCTCGCGCGCGGTGGGGTCGGTCAGATACACCGGAACAGCGGGCACAGCGTTCACGAACCAGAGCGTCGACGTCGCTTCGGTCCCGCTGTCGAACGTCGTCGCCGGCGACTCCACCGTCAACCTCCGACTGGGCACGTCCGGCGATTCCTATCTACTGCGCAACGCGATGCTCTCGGTCCCGACGGCCGGTCTGCAGCTCGTGAAGACCTTCGACGGCACCGCGGACACGCAGGCTCGCACGGCGACCGAGCTCGCGACGTTCACGATCCGCATCACGAACACGGGCGCAGGCACCCTGCGCAACATCGTCGTGACCGACGATCAGGCGAACTGCGCCCGCAGCCTCGGCACTCTCACGCTCGCGCCCCTCGAGTCGACCACCTACACCTGCACCGCATCCGCACCCTCGTCCACGGGATACGTGTCGACCGCGGACGCGACCGCGAGAACCGTGGTGGGCGACTTCCTCGCTCAGGACAGCGACAGCACCACGGTGCTGCTCAGCGCCATCAGCCTGACGAAGACCAGTGCCCTCGCCCCGGGCGGCACCGGCAGGGCCGGCGACGTCGTGAACTACACGTTCACGGTCACGAACACCGGACAGTCCGTCCTCACGGACATCGTCATCACCGATCCGCTGGTCGGTCTCTCCGCGATCACCTTCGGCGCGTGGCCGGGCACCGCGGGAACGCTGACGCCGGGGCAGTCGGTCACCGCCAGTGCGACGTACACGCTCAAGCAATCGGATGTGGATGCCGGATCCGTCGCGAACACCGCCACGGTGAGCGCGGCGGACAGCGACGGGGGAGTGCGCCCGACCGGGCAAGCCAACCGCGTCACGCCGATCGCGGCGGCCGGCGCCGTCACCGTCACGAAGACCGGCGCCCTCGCGAGCGGCGCCACCGGCCGCGTCGGCGACCGCATCAATTACACGTTCACGATCCGCAACACGGGCAACGTCACGCTCGCGAACGCGTCGCTCGTCGACCCGCTGCCCGGGCTGTCGCCTCCGGTCGTCACCTGGCCCACGTCCACCTCGGGCGTGATCCCCGTGGGCCAGGCAGCCACGGCCACCGCGTTCTACACGATCACGCAGGCCGACGTCGATGCGGGCAGCGTCCGCAACACGGCCTCCGCGACAGCCCGAACCCCCGCCGGCACCACGGTGTCCGGTTCCTCACCGCAGGTCACCGTCCCGACCATCGCTTCCGCGCCAGGGCTCTCGACGACGAAGTCGGGAACGATCACCCAGGGCTCGGGTGGCGTGGGGAGCACGATCACCTACACCTTCACCGCCCGGAACACCGGCAACACCACGCTCACCTCGGTGGCGATCGCAGACCCCCTCGCGGGTCTCTCGGCACTGACGTACAGCTGGCCCGGGACGGCGGGAACGCTCGCCCCCGCACAGACGGTCACCGCGACCGCGACGTACACGGTCACCCAGGCAGACGTCGACGCCGGATCGGTGCGCAACACCGCCACGACGACGGCACGGACGCCGGCCGGCGCCACGCTGACCGCGCCCAGCAGCCAGTCGGTCGTCTCGACCGCGGCCTCCGCACCGGCGGTGACGCTGACCAAGACCGGGGCGCTCGCCCCCGGCAGCACGGGCAGGGCCGGCGACGTCGTGACCTACAGCTTCCGCCTCGCGAACAGCGGTAACGTCACGCTGACCGAGGTCGCGATCGCCGACCCGCTCTCCGGTCTCTCGGCGCTCGCCTACACCTGGCCGGGTACCGCCGGCACGCTCGCCCCCGGGCAGGCGGTCACCGCGACGGCCACCTACACGCTCAAGCAGAGCGACGTCGACGCCGGTTCCGTCGCCAACACCGCGACCGCATCCGCGCTGCCGCCGACGGGCGCGCGTCTCACACAGACCCGGTCGTCCACCCTGCCGGTCACTGCATCCGGTGCACTCACCGTGCTCAAGTCGGGAGCGGTCACCACAGGCAGCGGCGGCGTCGGGAGCACGGTCACCTATTCGTTCTCCGCGACCAACAACGGCAACGTCACCCTGAGCCAGGTCGCGATCGCCGACCCCCTGGCCGGGCTCTCCGCCATCACCTACACGTGGCCGGGGACCGCCGGCACCCTGGCACCGGGACAGACCGTCCAGGGGCGTGCGACCTACACGATCCGCCAGTCGGATGTGGATGCCGGAGCCGTGACCAACACCGCGACCGCCTCGGCGCGCACTCCGGCAGGAGTGTCGGTCAGCGGGACGTCCCCGACCACCCGCGTGAACACCGCCACGGCGTCACCAGCGACGACCACGACCAAGACGGCCACGGTCTCGGGCTCGGCCTCGGTCGGAGACGTCATCACCTACACCGTGCGCACCACGAACACGGGCAACGTGAGTCTCACCGACGTCGCCGTGACGGACACGCTCGCGGGACTGTCGGCGTTCACCTACACGTGGCCGGGCACCGCGGGGCGCCTCGCACCCGGGCAGTCCGTCACCGCCGTCGCGACGTACACGATCAAGCAGACCGACGTGAACTCCGGGTCGGTCCGCAACGTGGCCTCGTCCACGGCGAACTACGGCACGACACCCGTGACGAGCACCTCGGGCACGGTGACGACCAACACGATCCCCGCATCGGCCGGAATCGTCACGACCAAGAGCGGTGCGCTGCAGAGCGGATCCTCCGGTCGAGCGGGCGACACGATCGTCTGGTCGCTCACGCTCCGCAACTCCGGCAATGTGACACTCACGGGTGTCTCCGTCGCCGACTCGCTGCCGGGCATCACCGCTCCCGTGTACGGGACCTGGCCGAGCGGGACGAGCGGAGTGCTCCAGCCGGGGCAGACCGTCACCGCCACGGCGACGTCGACGATCTCCCAGACCGATGTCAACAGCGGTGCCGTGAGCAACACAGCGACCGGCTCTGGCACACCGCCCACCGGCGCCGCCGTCACCAGCACGGCGCCGGCGACCGTGTCGCTCGCCTCGGCGCCCGGCATCGTGCTGACGAAGAGCGGAGCGGTCACCTCGGGCAACGGCTCCGTCGGCAGCACGATCACCTATTCGTTCTCCGCTCGCAACACCGGCAACGTCACCCTCACCGGTGTGGCGATCTCCGACCCGCACGCCGGACTCTCCACGCTGACGTACACGTGGCCGGGCGCCGCGGGCACCCTGCAGCCGAACCAGACGGTCACCGCGACGGCCACCTACACGGTTCGTCAGTCGGATGTCGACGCCGGCTCGGCGAAGAACACCGCCTCGGTCAGCGGCACCCCTCCGACGGGCGCGGCGATCTCGGCATCCTCGGGCGAGATCTCCGTCGCCACCATCGCCGCAGCTCCCGGCATCGCCGTGACGAAGACGGCCGCGGGCGGCGGGGGCGGCGTCGGCAGCACGGTCACCTACACCTTCCGCGCCAGCAACACCGGCAACGTCACCCTCACGGGTGTCGGGATCACCGACCCGCTCCCGGGGCTCGGCACGCTCCAGTACCAGTGGCCGGGCGCGTCCGGATCGCTGGCACCGGGGCAGACGGTCGTGGCGACCGCGGCGTACACGGTGACCCAGGCCGACGTGAACGCGGGCGCCGTGACGAACACGGCGACCGCCAGCGGCACCGGCGGTGGCACCACCGTCACGGCGGCGTCGGGAACCGTCACGACGCCGACCGTCGCCGCCGCGCCGGCCATCGCGGTCACGAAGGTCGGGACCCTGTCGGGATCCGGAGCTGCCGGCGACACGATCAGCTACGCCTTCACGGTGCGGAATGCGGGCAACGTGACGCTCACCGGCGTCGCGCTCGTCGACCCGCTCATCGGCTCGACGGCGATCCCGCTCACCGGGTGGGCCGGAGCTGCGGGAACCCTGCAGCCCGGACAGAGCGTGACCGGCACCGCCACCTACACGGTGAAGCAGAGCGACGTGGACGCCGGTTCGGTCGCGAACACCGCGACCGCCACGGGGACGCCGCCCCGCGGCGCCGCGGTGACCGGGTCGGCGCCGGCGACGGTGCGGCTGGCACCCGTTCCCGCGATCAGCGTCGTCAAGACCGGATCCGTCACGAGCGGCACCGGCGGGGTCGGCAGCACCGTGACGTTCGCGTTCACGATCCGCAACGGCGGCAACGTCACGCTCAGCGGGATCACGCTCACCGACAACCTCGCAGGGCTCAGCACGCCCGTGATCACGTGGCCGGGCGCCGCCAACACGCTCGCCCCGGGGCAGACCGCGACCGGAACGGCCACGTACACCGTGCGCCAGGCCGACGTCGACGCGGGTTCGGTGCGCAACACCGCGACCGTCAGCGGTCGTCCGCCGACGGGAGCGGTCGTGAGCGCGGTCTCCGCCGAGGCGGTGGTGCCGACGGCGACCGCGGCACCGTCGCTCACCGTCACGAAGACCGCGAGCACGGCAGCAGGCAATCGCGTCGGCGACGTGGTCACCTACGACTTCCGAGCCGAGAACACCGGCAACCAGACCCTCACCGGCGTGACCCTCAGCGACCCGCTGCCCGGCCTGTCGGCACTCGCCGTCACCTGGCCCGGCACCACCGGAGTGCTCACGCCGGGTCAGGCGGCGACGGCGCGGGCGACCTACGTCATCACGCAGACCGACGTCAACGCCGGATCGATCCGCAACCGCGCCTCGGCGTCGGGGACGGCACCGGGTGGTACCGCGATCACCGGCTTCTCGGCCGACGTCGTCACTGTGACAGCCACCGCTGCGCCCAGACTGACGCTCGACAAGACCGCGAGCCTGGCCCCGGGTGCGACCGGGCGGGCGGGTGACGTCGTGACGTACAGCTTCACGGTGCGCAACGCGGGCAACGTCACGCTCACGGGCGTCGGCGTCTCGGATCCGCTGCCCGGCCTCTCCGCCATCGCTTTCACCTCCTGGCCGGGAGCGGCGGGAACGCTCCAACCCGGCCAGAGCGTCTCGGCCACCGCGACGCGTGCGCTGACTCAGGCCGACGTGGATGCCGGATCGGTCGCGAACACCGCGACGGCGACCGGCACGCCGCCGACGGGGGCCGCCGTGCAGACCACAGCCGCCGCGACCCTGCCGGTCACAGCCGGACCGCTGCTCACGCTCGGCAAGACCGCCACGTACACGCAGGGCAGCGGCGGCGTCGGCAGCATCATCACCTACGGCTTCACGGCCCGGAACGCGGGAAACGTCACGCTGACCGGCGTCACTCTCACCGATCCGCACTCTGGCCTGAGCGCCATCTCCCTCACCTGGCCGGGCTCTCCCGGGACCCTGGCCCCGGGAGCCCAGGTCACCGGCACCGCGACCTACACGGTCACGCAGGCCGACGTCGACGCCGGCTCCGTGCGCAACACCGCACGTGTCGTGGGCGCCCCACCTTCCGGACCGGCGATCGGCGCAGACTCGCCCACCGTGACCCTGGCGACGGTCGCGGCCGGTCCCGCGCTCACCACCGTGAAGTCCGCGACCGTGAGCGGCACCGGTGCGGTCGGCGACGTGATCGACTACACGGTCCGTGTGACGAACACCGGCAACGTGACGCTGCGCAGCGTAGCCGTGAGCGACCCGCTGCCGGGACTCACACCGTTCACTTACACGTGGCCGGGAGCGGCCGGCGTCCTCGCTCCGGGTGGGCAGGTCGTCGCCCGTGCGAGCCATGTCATCACGCAGGCCGACGTCGACGCCGGCGTCGTCACGAACGTCGCGACCGGCAGCGCCCTCTCACCGAACGGCACGCCGGTGAGCGCCGCATCCGGCACAGTCGCGACGCCGACGGCGGCGGGTGAACCGCGGCTGCAGGTGGTGAAATCCGGTGCACTCCCGTCGGGCGCGACGGGAGTCGCGGGAGAGACCATCACCTGGACCGTGACGATCCGCAACACCGGCAACGTCACGCTCTCGAGCGTGTCCGCCACCGACTCGCTCCCGGGCATCACCGACCTCGTGTACGGGACCTGGCCCGGCGGCACCGCGGGTGTTCTGCCTCCCGGAGGGGCGGTCACGGCGACGGCGACGTCGACGGTCCGGCAGAGCGACGTCGACGCCGGATCCGTCGCGAACTCGGCGACGGCGACGGGTGCACCGGCGCGCGGCCAGGCGACCTCCGCGGTCGGCTCCGGCACGGTGCCGCTGAGCTCGGCTCCGGCGCTGACGATCCAGAAGGCGGGTGCCTACACCTCCGGTTCCGGGGCTGTCGGCGACACGATCACGTACACGTACACCGTGCGCAACGCCGGCAACGTGACGCTCACGGGTGTAGCGGTCGCCGATCCGCACAGCGGTCTGTCCGCGCTCACGTACGGCACGTGGCCCTCCGGGACGCGCGGCACGCTGGCACCGAACCAGACGGTCACGGCGACGGCCACCTACCAGGTCCGTCAGGCCGACGTGAACACGGGCAGCATCACCGACGTCGCCACCGTCTCCGGTCGTCCGCCCACGGGGGCTGTGGTGTCGGCCACCTCGCAGACGGTGGTGCTCGACACAGTCGCGGCTGCACCCGAGATCCAGACCTCGAAGTCCGCGTCGGTCGGCGGCGCCGGCCAGCTCGGCGACCTCATCACCTACACGCTCCGGGCGACGAACACCGGCAACGTGACGCTGACGGGCGTTGCGCTCTCCGACCCGGCGCCCGGCCTCAGCCCGCTGAGCTACGGTGCGTGGCCCGGCGCGAGCGGCACACTGCAGCCGGGGGAGTCCGTCACCGCGACCGCCACCCATCGCATCACGCAGGCGGATCTGGATGCCGGATCGGTCACGAACACGGCGAGCTCCACCGGCACGCCTCCGACGGGACCCGCGGTGACCGCGCCGTCGAGCGCCGTCACCACGCCGGTCGCGGCGCAGAACGCCGACATCGAGGTCACCAAGACCGGCGTTCTCGGTGGCGGGGCGGTCTCGCGTGTCGGAGACACGGTCACCTACGGCTTCTCGCTCCGCAACACCGGCAACGTCACGCTCACGAGCGTCGCGATGACCGACCTCGACCCCGCGGTCACCGGGCTCGTCTACACCTGGCCGGGAACCGCGGGCGTCCTCGCGCCGAACCAGGTGGTCACGGCGACGGCCACCTACACGCTCACCCAGGCGGACGTCGACGCCGGAGCGGTCGACAATGTAGTGAGCGGTTCGGGCACGGCACCCGGCGGCGCCGTCGTCACAGAGAACGACGACGTCACCGTGCCGATCACGGCCGCGGCGTCGATCGACGTCACGAAGTCGGGCACCGTGCTCGGGAGCGGCGAGGCTGGCGACAGCATCCGCTTCGACTTCGTGGTCGTGAACACGGGAAACGTGACGCTGACGGGCGTCGAGCTCGCGGATTCCATCCCCGGCCTGGTGCCGACGGTGACGTGGCCGGACCCCGCCGCCCCCGGCGTGCTGGCTCCCGGCGCGCAGGCGACGGCGACGGCCACCCATGTCATCACCCAGAGCGACGTGAACAACGGCTCGGTGCCGAACTCCGTGACCGCGACGGGTGCGCCTCCGGCGGGGAACGCGGTGCAGGCGTCCGCATCCGTCGACGTCGCCACCGGAGCGCAGCGCGCGCAGCTCTCGCTCGCGAAGTCCGGAACGACCCTCCCCGGCGAGGCGGGCGTGGGGGACGACATCACGTACACGTTCGTGGTGTCGAACACCGGCAATGTGACCGTCAGCGGGATCACGGTCGCCGATCCCCTCGACGGGCTCTCCGCGATCACCGTCGTGTGGCCCGGCACCACCGGCGTGCTGGACCCGGGCCAGAGCGCCACGGGAACCGCGACCCTCGAGATCACTCAGGCCCACGTCGACGCCGGCCGCGTGCTGAACACGGCGTCGGCAGCGGGCACGGGGCCGCGAGGACCGGTGTCTGCGGCTTCGCCGCAGAGCATCGTGCCGGTCGAGCAGGCCGCGCCGTCGGTGGCGGTGACCGACTCGGGTGCGCTGCCGCCGGGCTCGGCCGCAGGGTCCACCGTGACCTGGACGTACACGCTCCGCAACACCGGGAACGTGACGCTCACGGGTGCCGCGCTGAGCGATGCCCTCCCGGGAACCACAGCACCGACCTACCAGTGGACCGGACCCGCGGGAGTGCTCGCGCCCGGCGGCTCGGTCACGGCCACGGCGACGACCGTGCTCACGCAGGCTGACGTCGATGCGGGATCGATCGTCAGCGTCGTCACCGGCCGCGCCACCGCACCGTCCGGCGCCGTGGTCACGGCATCCGCACCCGCATCCGTCCCGATCGATTCCACGGCCGGGCTGACGCTCGACAAGAGCGCCTCGAAGACCACCGGCCTCGTGGTCGGCGACGTGATCACCTACACGTTCGCCGTGACGAACTCCGGCACCGCGACGATCGACGGCATCGCACTGAGCGACCCGCTCGCCGGGCTGTCGTCGATCGGCTTCGGTGCCTGGCCGGGAGCTGCGGGCACGCTCGCTCCGCGCGGCACCGTCACGGCGACGGCGACGTACACGGTCACGCAGGCCGACGTGGACGCCGGAGGAATTTCGAACACCGCCACCGTCACGGGCCGCACTCCGAGCAACGCCGTCGTCTCGACGACCGACACGATCAGCGTCGCGACGCAGACCCGCGCGCCCGCGCTCGAGCTCGTCAAGGAGGACGAGCTCACCGGCTCGGGCGCGCTCGGCGACTCGATCGGCTACACCTTCACGGTCCGCAACGCGGGCAACACGACGATCACCGGCGTGACGATCGCCGATGAGCTCGACGCGCTCTCGGGCATCGTCTTCGGCGCGTGGCCGAGCGGGGAGACGGGTGTCCTCGCTCCCGGTGACGAAGTCACCGCCACCGCGCGGTACACGATCGTGCAGGCCGACGTCGACGCCGGTCAGGTCGTGAACGCGGCGACTGCCTCCGGCACGGGACCGCAGGGCGACGCGGTGACCTCGCCCGAGGCGCAGGCGACGACCACGCTCGCGGCCGCGGCCCCCGCTCTCACCGCGACGAAGCGCGGAACCCTCGCAGCCGGAGCCACCGGACGTGCGGGCGACACCGTCGAGTTCCGCTTCTCCGTGATCAACAGCGGAGACGTCACCGTCAGCGAGGTCGCGTTCGACGACGCTCTCGCGGGCATCAGCCCCCTCGCGATCACGTGGCCGGACCCCGCGGCTCCCGGAATCCTCGTCCCCGGGGCCGAGGCCACGGCCGTCGCCACGTACACGCTGCTGCAGACGGACGTCGACGCCGGTGCCGTCGCGAACGCTGTCACGGTGTCCGGCACTCCCGTGCGCGGCGAGCTCGCGCCCGTGCAGGCCACCGCCACCGTGCCCATCGTCCCCGGAGCCG
Source organism: Microbacterium sp. LMX7-1.2 (assembly GCF_040675935.1). Taxonomy (NCBI): domain Bacteria; kingdom Bacillati; phylum Actinomycetota; class Actinomycetes; order Micrococcales; family Microbacteriaceae; genus Microbacterium; species Microbacterium sp. LMX7-1.2. Next base: position 124,162 of record NZ_JBEGIL010000001.1, read on the forward strand.
CGTTGTCTGCGGTGAAGTCGGGTGTGTTGTCGGTGGGTGATATCGGTGTGGTGGGTGACACGGTCGAGTATGTGGTGGTGGTGACGAATACGGGGAATGTGACGGTCACGGGTGGGGTGTTGGTGGATCCGATGGTGGGTCTGCGTGATGTGTCGATCGTGTGGCCGGATGCGTCTCGTCCGGGTCGTGTGGGTGTGGGGGAGCAGGCGACGGGTCGGGGTTTCTATGATCTGACGCAGGCGGATGTGGATCGTGGGTTCGTGGAGAACACGGCTCATGTGGCGGCGTCGACTCCGGGTGGGGGTCGTGTGGCGGCGGATACGAACACGGTGCGGGTGAATACGGTGTTGCCTGCTGCGGGGTTGGCGGTGTCGAAGTCGGGTTCGGTGTCGGGTGTGGGTGCTGTCGGTGATGTGGTGTCGTATGAGTTCGGTGTGACGAATACGGGCAATGTGTCGGTGTCGGGTGTGGTGCTCTCTGATGTGCTGCCGGGTGTGGTGCTGTCGGATGTGGTGTGGCCGGTGGTGGGGGCGCCGGGTGTGGTGGCTCCGGGGCAGACGGCGACGGCGACTGGTGAGTATGTGATCACGCAGGCGGATGTGGATGCGGGTCGTGTGGTGAACACGGCGGTCGCGTCGGGGACTCCGGTGCGGGGTGCGGGTCCGGTGAGTGCGACGTCGCCGGAGAGTGTGGTGGAGACGGTGGGGGCGGCGCCGCGGGTGTCGGTGACGAACGCGGGGGCGTTGGCTGCGGGGGCGACGGGTCGGGCCGGGGATGTGGTGACGTGGACGTATGTGCTGACCAATGAGGGCAATGTCACGGTGAGTGGTGCGGCGTTGGCGGATGTTCTTCCGGGTGTGGGTGCGCCGTCGTATGTGTGGTCGGGGACGCCGGGTGTGCTGGTGCCGGGTGAGTCGGTGCGGGCGACAGCGACGTATGTGCTGACGCAGGCGGATGTGGATGCCGGGGCCGTGTCGAGTCTGGTCACCGGCACCGGCACACCCCCTAACGGCGGAGCGGCGGCGACGGCATCCGCTCCCGCGACCGTCTCGCTCGCGCCCGCTCCCGGACTCGTGTTCACGAAGACCGGCGCTCTGAGCACGCCGGGTGCGAACGGCGCCGGCGACGGGGTCACGTTCGGGTTCCGCATCGAGAACACCGGCACGGTCACGCTCTCGGGCATCGCGGTGTCGGATGAGCTCGCGGGGGTCGGCGCCGTCACGATCGACTGGCCCGGCGCACCCGGCGTGCTCGCGCCCGGACAGATCGCGACCGGCGCCGCACCGTACGCCATCACCCAGGACGACGTCGACCGCGGAGACGTGCAGAACACCGCCTCGGTGCGGGCGACGACTCCGTCCGGCGCCGTGCTGACCTCGCGCTCCACCATCGAGCCGATCCCCACCGTCGACCAGGCGCCGTCCATCCGCACCGTCAAGGGCGGCTCGTTCGTCAGCGGCACCGGTGGCGTCGGCAGCATCGTCGAGTACACGTTCGACATCACCAACACCGGCAACGTCACCCTGCGCCTCATCCGTCTGCAGGACGAGTTGGAGGGCTTGTCCACGCCGCGGATCGAGTTCCCCTCGACGACAGGCATCCTCCCCCCAGGCGGTACTGCGACGGGTGTCGCCCGCTACACGGTCACGCAGGAGGACGTCGACGCCGGATCGATCAGCAACGTCGCGACCTCGTTCGGGACCTCGCCGCGCGGCGTCGTCGTCTCCGGCAGCTCCGCGCCGTTCGTGATCGACACGGACGATCCGACCGCTCCCGAGCAGGCGATCCGCACGACGCAGATCGCGCAGCTCGCCACCGGGGACACCGGGGTGCGGGGCGACACCATCGAGTACACGTTCACGATCGAGAACACGGGCAACACCACTCTGACGGGTGTCACTCCGACCAACACCGTGGACGCTCTCACCGGGTTCGCCTATGTCTGGCCCTCGCCAGCGAACCCCGGACGCCTGCTCCCCGGCCAGACGGTGACGATCACGGCGAGCCACCTGGTGACGCAGACCGACGTGGACGCGGGGACCGTGCGCAACGTCACGACCGGCACCGGCACCACTCCGGCCGGCACAACGGTGACGCACCGCTCGCCCGTCACGATCGTGCCGCTCGTCGGCGGCAGCGGATCGCTCACCGTGGACAAGACGGGCACGCGCGCGGGCGACGGCTCGGTCGGCTCCACGGTGGGCTATGAGTTCGAGGTGCGCAACACGGGCACCCTCACCCTCACCTCGGTCGAGCTCTCCGACCCGCTCGAGGGGCTGTCGGACATCGTCTACGGCGCGTGGCCGTCCGCCGAGGGCCGCCTCGCACCCGGCGAAGCCGTCACCGCGACCGCGACGTACACGATCCAGCAGAGCGACGTCGACGCGGGATCGGTGAGGAACACGGCCTCGGCCGGTGCGCTCACCCCGGGCGGCGACGCGGTCACGGGGCAGTCCCCGGAATCGGTCGTACCGACGATCGGCGCGGCCCCCTCCATCGACCTCACGAAGTCCCAGACGCTCGCGGCCGGCGCGACGGGGCGCCCCGGTGACGTGGTGGACTACGCCTTCACGGTCCGGAACACCGGCAACACGACCCTGCGCGGCGTCACCCTCGCCGACGGCCAGTCCGGGCTCGCGGGACTCACGATCACCTGGCCGGGTGCCGAGGGCGTGCTGGCTCCCGGGGAGGTCGCCACGGCCACGGCGAGCTACGCGCTCACCCAGGCGGACGTGGATGCGGGACGCATCGCGTCCGACGCCACCGTGACGGGCAACGGCGGCGGCGTCATCGTCAGCGATGATGCTGCGGGTGAGACCCTCGTGGCAGCCGCTCCTGCGCTCGCGCTCGAGAAGACGGCCACCTTCCTGGGCGCACCGCAGCAGGGCGCGACGGTGCGCTACCTCGTGACCGTGACCAACACGGGCAACGTCACGCTCAGCGGGGTCACGGTGACCGACGACCTCCCGGGTCTCGGAACGCCGACGGCGACCTGGCCCGGCGTCCCCGGTGTGCTCGCCGCGGGGGAGTCGGCGACGGTCTCCGCGGACTATGTGATTACCCTCGAGGACGTCACCCGCGGACGCATCGACAACATCGCCTCCGTGGTCGGCTCCGCTCCGGACGGTGCCGCAGCGACGGCATCCGACACCGTGCGCGTCGACGTCCCGAACGAGCCGCGCATCGCGCTGGGCATGAGCATCTCGGTGATGGACGGCAAGAAGGGCTATGCGGGTGACACCCTGCTCTTCCGCTACACCGCGACCAACACCGGGACGACGATCCTGTCGGGCGTCACGATCCGCGACCCGTATCCCGGGCTCTCGCCGCTCACGTACGTGTGGCCGGGCGCGGTGGGCGTGCTCCTGCCGGGCCAGAGCGTCACGGCGACCGCCACGGTCGTGATCACCCCGGCCATGGAGGGTGCCGTGGTAACGTCCCGTGCCGTGGTGTCGAGCGTCGAAGCGGAGTCGGGGGAGCCCGTCACCGATGCAGCGACCGACACGGTGCGCCTCCCCGATCCCTCGCCGACCGGCCTGCTGCCCTTCACCGGCGGCGGAGACCCCCTCCCGCTCGTGGGCGGCGCCGGCGTGATCCTGCTGGGCGGGCTCGTGCTCCTGCTCATCGGGCGCCGCCGCCGGACGACCCGGTCTCAGAACCTCTCCTCCTAGCGATACCGCACTGAAAGGCGACCCGATGCAGATCCACCGCACCTCCTCACCGACCTCCTCCGCACGCCGGCCGGCCGCCACGGGGGTGGTCGTCGCGGGCATCGCCGTGGCGCTGGGGCTCGTGCTCACCGGGTGCACGGACACGGCCCCCGAGCCGACTCCGACCCCGACCGCTACGGAAGAGGCCCCGGCCGGCATCACGGACATCACGGACACGCCCGGTTCTGGCGAGGGTCTGGAGGGCGCTCTCGCGGATGCCGAGGTCACGACGTGCGAGCTCGCCGGCGACCACTGGGAGGTGGCCGGAACGGTGACGAACTCGAGCGCCGCCGCCGCGTCGTACCGCATCTACGTCTCGCTGCTCACGGAGGGTGGGGACACCCGGTCGCTCACGCAGGTGGATGTCGACGCGGTCGACTCCGGTGCGAGCGCCGAGTGGGAGACCTCGGTGGCGGTGCAGGACGAGACGCTCGACTGCGTGCTGCGGGTGGAGCGCTACGCGTCCTGAGCGATGGCGCGAGCCTGTCGGACGCTCGTCACGACTCGGCGCGTGACGAGCGCTTGACCACGTCGTAGGCGGCCAAGGCCGCCTTCCGCGTCTCACCGAGGTCGACGATCGGCTCTGTGGGAGCGTCGGCCGCCCATTCCGAGATGTACAGCCCGTGCGGGTCGAACTTCTTCGCCTGCAGCTCCGGGTTGAAGACCCGGAAGTACGGGGCGGCGTCGGCGCCGGAACCGGCGACCCACTGCCAGTTGAACGGGTTGTTCGCTCCATCGGCGTCGACCAGCGTGTCCCAGAACCACTCCTCGCCGCGCCGCCAGTCGATCAGCAGGTTCTTCACGAGGAACGAGGCGGTCACCATCCGGACACGGTTGTGCATGTAGCCCGTGTGCCAGAGCTCCCTCATCCCCGCGTCCACCAGGGGCACTCCGGTCTCGCCCTTCTGCCAGGCCTCGAGGTGCGAGGGGTGCAGGCGCGGCCACGGGAAGGCGTCGAACTCGCGGCGCAGGTTCTTCGTCGCGAGCGCCGGGAAGTGGAATGCGGTGTGCCAGGCGAACTCGCGCCAGCCGAGCTCAGAGAGGAAGCCCGCCGCGCCGTCGACCGCGACCGCCTCGTGCCACACCGTGAAAGGGCTGAGCTCTCCCCAGCGGAGACGCGGCGACAGCAGAGAGGTCGCACCGGCTGAGGGTTCGTCGCGTGCGCGGTCGTACTGCGGAAGGTCCTCGTGGAGGAATTCGTGCAGCCTCGTGCGCGCGGTGGCTTCGCCGGGTTCCCAGGTGTCCCGCAGACCCCCGGCCCAGTCGGGCCGGGTGGGGAGCAGATCCCAGCCGTCGAGATCGTCGGATGCCGGGCCGCCGCGCAGCCCGTGAAGGCTGCGGGGAGCGGGAAGAGGCGCACGCGGTGCGGGCAGGGCGCGCGCCGCGCGCCAGAAGGGCGTGAACACCGAGAAGTGGGTCCCGGCACCCGTCTTCACGGTCCACGGCTCGTGCAGCAGCGACGCGTGGAAGGAGGCGACCTCCAGGCCGTCGTCGCGCAGCGCGGTCTTGAGGGAGCTGTCGACCTGGCGCTCCGCGCCCCCGTACCGTCGGTTCCAGAACACGGCGGAGGCGCCGCTCTCGTCCACGACCTCGCGCACCACCTTCTCGGCCGGACCGCGGCGGAGCACGAGCGTCGTACCGAGATCGTCCAGCGTGTCCGCGAGCGACGCGAGCGAGTGGTGCAGCCACCAGCGCGCCGCCCCGCCGAGCGGTCGGATCCCGGGCGACTCCTCGTCGAGCACGAACAGCACGACGATCGGCTCGTCGCGGTCCATCGCGGCGCGCAGGGCGGGGTTGTCGGCGACGCGCAGGTCGTCGCGGAGCCACACGAGTGAGGGGGAGGCCATGCGCCTATTGTCCCCGTCCCCGGTCGCCCGTGCAGAGTCTCAGTTGCGGCCTCGACGCCGACGTCGGCCGACGGTAGGCTTCCGGTCCGGACGGGTCGCCCAGACAGCCCACGCGACGAGCACGGGCTGCAGGAACAGCCGTCCGAACCGACGTCGGTCGGTGTCGAGACCCGGCGCGGATCGGCCGGTCCGCCACTGGTGCACATTGCCGGGGAACACGGCGACGAAGAAAGCGGCGGTCGCGAGCCCCACACGTCGGCGTTCCTTCGGCAGACCGACCAGCGCGGCGGCGAGACCCACCTCGACCGCGCCCGAGGCGATCACGATGGCCTCCTTGTCGAGGCGCGTGAGCCGCGTGGCCCAGTCGGGGACGACGAGCCGGAAACCGCGCGGGCTGACGAAGTGCATGATGCCGGCAGCGGCGAGGAGTGCGGCGAGCAGCCAGCGGAGCACGTCTTTGAGCATGCGCCCCACGCTACCGTGGCAGCATGACCGTGCTCCGCATCAGCATCCTCTTCGTACTCGCCGCTGCCGCCGAGATCGGCGGAGCCTGGCTCGTGTGGCAGTCGGTCAAGGAGGATCGGGGGTGGATGTTCGCGGTGCTTGGCGTCATGGCGCTCGGCGCGTACGGGTTCCTCGCCGCGCTGCAGCCCGACGCGAACTTCGGACGGGTGCTGGCCTCCTACGGCGGGATCTTCATCGCCGGATCCTTGGCCTGGGGGATCATCGTCGATGGGTTCAGGCCCACGATGTGGGACTGGATCGGCTCAGCCGTCGCGCTGGCCGGCGCGGCGATCATCATCCTCGCGCCCACGGCGGCGACGGCAGCCTCGGAGGGCGGCGCGTAGAGGTCGGGAGCGGTCGCTCATGCGAGTAGCCTTGTCCGAGACCCAGATGGAGTGTTCCGTGCCTGAAAATGCCCAGCCGAAAGACGGCTTCGCCCTGTTCTCCGACCGCTCAGTCGTCGCCATGCGCGTCAACGGGACCCTCAAGGACCTCGCGACCACGGTGACCGACGCCGACGAGGTCGAGCCGGTCACGATCGACAGCCCCGACGGTCTGAGCATCCTGCGCCACTCCACGGCCCATGTGCTCGCTCAGGCGGTGCAGCGCATCAACCCGCAGGCGAACCTCGGCATCGGCCCGCCCATCACCGACGGCTTCTACTACGACTTCGGCGTCGACTCCCCGTTCACGCCCGAGGACCTCAAGGCCATCACGAAGGAGATGCAGCGCATCGTCCGCGAGGGCCAGCGCTTCGTGCGTCGTGTCGTCACCGACGACGAGGCGCGCGCCGAGCTCGCCGACGAGCCGTTCAAGCTGGAGCTCATCGGGCTCAAGGGCGGCAAGGAGGCGGCGGAGGGCGCGTCGGTCGAGGTCGGCGAGGGCGAGCTCACGATCTACGACAACACGACCCGCGACGGCGAGGTGGTCTGGAAGGACCTCTGCCGCGGCCCGCACCTGCCCAACACCCGCATGATCGGCAACGGCTGGGATCTGACCCGCATTGCGGCCGCGTACTGGCGCGGCAGTGAGAAGAACCCTCAGCTGCAGCGCATCTACGGCACGGCGTGGCCCTCCAAGGACGAGCTGCGTGCGTACCAGCACCGGCTCGAGGAGGCCGCCAAGCGCGATCACCGCCGCCTGGGGAAGGAGCTCGACCTGTTCTCCTTCCCGGAGGAGATCGGTTCGGGGCTCTCGGTGTGGCATCCGCGCGGTGGCATCGTGCGCGGCGAGATGGAGCAGCACGCGCGCACGCGACACATCGAGGGCGGCTACACCTACGTGTACACGCCGCACATTTCGAAGGAGGACCTGTTCCTCACCTCGAATCACCTCGTGACGTACAAGGAGGGCATGTACCCGCCGATCGTCATGGACGAGGAGCGCGACGACGAGGGCAACATCACCAAGCAGGGCCAGGACTACTACCTGAAGCCGATGAACTGCCCGATGCACATCCTCATCTACAAGGAGCGCGCCCGCAGCTACCGCGACCTGCCGCTGCGCTTGGCGGAGAACGGCACGGTCTACCGCAACGAGCTCTCCGGTGCGCTTCACGGTCTCACCCGCGTGCGCGGCTTCACCCAGGACGACTCGCACCTGTTCGTCACGCCCGACCAGCTGGAGGGGGAGGTCGCGAAGGTCCTCGACTTCATCCTGTCGATGCTGCGCGACTTCGGTCTCACCGACTTCGAGCTCGAGCTGTCGATGAAGGACGACGAGAAGTCCAAGTGGATCGGATCGGACGACTTCTGGGAGTCGTCGACCGACGCGTTGCGCCGTGTCGCCGTCGCCTCCGGTCTGAAGCTCACCGAGGTGCCGGGCGAGGCCGCGTTCTACGGCCCGAAGATCGACCTCAAGACGCGAGACGCGATCGGCCGTACGTGGCAGCTCTCGACCGTGCAGGTCGATCCGAACCTGCCCGAGCGCTTCGACCTGGAGTTCATGGACAAGGACGGTCAGAAGAAGCGGCCGATCATGATCCACCGCGCGCTGTTCGGCTCGATCGAGCGCTTCTTCGCGATCCTGCTCGAGCACTATGCCGGTGACTTCCCGGTGTGGCTGTCGCCCGTGCAGGTGGTCGGCATCCCCGTCGCGGAGGACTTCGCCGACTACCTCGGCGACGTCATCCGCACGCTGCGCGACTCCGGAGTCCGCGCCGAGCTCGACACCTCCGACGACCGGATGCAGAAGAAGATCCGCACGCACACGACTGGCAAGGTCCCGCTGCTGCTGATAGCGGGGGAGAAGGACCGGGATGCCGGCACGGTCTCCTTCCGCTACCGGGACGGGACGCAGGAGAACGGCGTGCCGATCGCCGACGCCGTGTCGCGCATCCGCGCCGCGATCGCCGAGCACACTCTGGTGCAGACTGCCGGGGACTTGGCGTGACCGACGAGCACTCCTCCGTCGAGGACGGCGGTCTCCTGGCCGGCGTCCCCGACGAGTTCCAGCGCCTGTGGACCCCGCACCGGATGGCGTACATCCAGGCCGGGCCGGAACCGCTGCGCGAGGAGTGCCCCTTCTGCGAGGCGCCGAGGTTCCCGGACGCCGAGCGTCTGATCGTCGCCCGCGGAGAGACCGCGTACGTGCTGCTGAACCTGTTCCCGTACAACTCGGGGCACCTGCTCGTGTGCCCCTACCGGCACATCGCCACTTACGACCAGGCGACCCCCGAGGAAGTCGCCGAGATCGGCGCGCTCACGCAGATCGGGATGCGCGTGCTGCGCGAGGTGTCCCGCTGCGACGGCTTCAACCTCGGGATGAACCAGGGCGCGGTGGCCGGTGCGGGCGTCGACGGGCACCTGCACCAGCACGTCGTGCCGCGGTGGACGTCCGACGCGAACTTCTTCCCGATCGTCGCGAAGACCAAGGCGCTGCCGCAGCTGCTCGGCGAGGTGCGCGAGGCCGTGTCAGCGGCCTGGCCGACGGCGTGATCCGCAACCTGCCCCGCGCCTGACCCGCTGTTTCTGCCGTTCGGCACAAATCGGACTCCGGTTTGTGCCGAACGGCAGAAACAGCGGGGTGGGGGAGCCTCAGCGCACCTGGCGGGCGGTGAACTGCATCCGCGGGTGGGCGTAAAACTCCTGCGCCTCGACGAGCTGCAGCTCGCGTGCGCCGGACTCGAGCGTCAGGCTCAGCAGGTCGAACACGCTGGACGACGTGCGCTCGAGGGCGAGCTTCGCGTCGCCGGTCGCGACATAGTGCGAGGTGAAGAGCGCCGCGGTGACGTCGCCGGATCCATTGGCCTTCATCGGCAGACGCGGGGTCTGCACGATCCAGGCGCCCGTCGCGTCGGCGACGAGCATCTCGATCGTCCCCTCTTGGCGGTCAGGTCGTTCGACGCTCGTGACGAGCACCGTGGTGGGGCCCATCGCCATGGCCAGATCGACCGAGGCGAGCGTGGACTCGAGCGTGTCCGGCTCGGTGCCGGTCAGGAATCCGAGCTCGAACTGGTTCGGCGTGATGATGTCAGCCACGGGGACGACCTTCTCGCGCAGCAGCACGGGGATCGCCGGTGCGACGAAGCATCCGGACTTGGCGTTGCCCATGACCGGGTCGCACGCGTAGACCGCATCCGGGTTCGCGGCCTTGACCCGCGCGACCGCGTCGATGATGACGTCGCCGATCCCTTCCCCGCCCTGGTAGCCGCTGAGTACGGCGTCGATCCCGGGGAACGCCTCGCGCTCCTCGATCCCGGTGATGACCTCGCGCAGATCCTCCGGTGAGATCATCGGTCCGCGCCAGCCGCCGTAGCCCGTGTGGTTCGAGAAGTTCACGGTGTAGACGGGCAGCACCTCGACGCCGATGCGCTGCATCGGGAACACGGCGGCGGAGTTGCCGACGTGTCCGTAGGCGACGGCGGACTGGATGGAGAGGACCTTCATTCCCCGATCCTTTCTCTGAGTGTGAGTGCGGGCGGGTGCTCGCGGTGGGTCGTCATCGCGTGGCCGCGACGAGGTCGGTGACGAGCGTCTCCGCATCGTCGTCGGAGAGGTCGTGCACCGTGAGGCGCAGGTGATGCGAGGGGGCTGCGCGCTCGTCGAGGGCGAACTCGTCGCCGGTGCGAGCGAGCCATCCGCGGCGCATGAGTCGTTCGGCGACGAGCTTCGCCGGACGCGGAAGGGCGACCCACAGGCTCAGGCCGTCGGTCTGAGGGGCGTCCAGACCGGCATCCCGCAGCAGCGACGAGAACCGGGCGTTGCGCTCGACGTAGTGCTCCCGGGCCGCGGCGATGGAGGCGGTGACCTCGGGGTCGGTGAGCTGCGTGAGTGTGAGTCGCTGCAGCAGATGACTGACCCAGGTGGTCCCTGGGCTCAGGCGCATCGCGAGGCGCTCGGCGGTCGTCGGGTCGGTGGCGGCGACCGCGAGGCACATGTCCGGGCCGAGGAACTTCGAGACGGAGCGCACGAGGGCATATCGGCGATGTGCGGGGCCGATCAGGCTCTCGTAGGGGCGTCCTGACAGCATCGAGAAGTGGTCGTCCTCGATGAGGAGCACATAGGGGTGATCGGCCAGGACCGCGCGCAGCTCTCCTGCGCGCTCGGCGGTGAGGCTCGCGCCGGTGGGGTTCTGCGCGCGCGGTGTGCAGATGACGGCGCGGACGCCCGCGTCGAGAGCGGCGCGGAGTCCGGCGACGGTCATGCCCTGCTCGTCGACGGGGACGGGCACCGCCCGGTATCCGCCGAGGCGGACGGTGTGGATGCTGGCGAGGAAGCACGGATCCTCGAGCGCGACCGCATCGTCGCGCATGAGGGCTTGCGCAAGGAGGCGCTCGACCGCGTCGACGGCGCCGCTCGTGATGGTGATGCGGAAGTCGATCGCTCCCAGGTCGCTCTCGACCCACTCCTGCGCCCAGGTCTCGAGCCCGCGGTCGATCACGGGCTCCCCGTAGAGCACCGGGCGCCCGGCGACCGTCGCGAGGGCGGCGGAGGGGTCGGGGATCAGTCGGGGGTCGGGGTTGCCGGTGCCGACGTCGCGCAGCACGGTGTCGGCGGCGTACCCTTCCTGGGCCACGCTCTCGTGCCCGGCGATCACGGTGCCGGCGCGTCCTCGCGAGACGACGAGTCCCGCTTGGGCGAGCTGCCGGTAGGCGGCGACGGCGGTGTTGCGGTTCACACCCAGGATCGAGGCGAGCTCGCGAACCGGGGGGAGTGCGCTGCCGACGCCGAGGACTCCGCGATCGCGCAGGTCGCGCACGCTGTCGGCGATGTCCGCCGCGGTGGTTCCGGTGATCTGGTCGCTCATGTGTCCTCGTGTCGATTCTAGGTCGTTCAGGACAGTGCTATCGTTTGGCCTAGATCAAACCCCGACAGGAGTCAGCCATGACCGAGAACCCCACCACCGGATCCTCCCGCGTCAAGCGCGGTCTCGCCGAGATGCTCAAGGGCGGCGTCATCATGGACGTCGTGACCGCCGAGCAAGCGAAGATCGCCGAGGATGCCGGTGCCGTCGCCGTCATGGCGCTCGAGCGGGTCCCCGCCGACATCCGCGCGCAGGGCGGCGTGTCGCGCATGAGCGACCCCGACATGATCGACAGCATCATCGACGCCGTGTCGATCCCCGTCATGGCGAAGGCGCGCATCGGCCACTTCGTCGAGGCGCAGGTGCTGCAGGAGCTCGGCGTCGACTACATCGACGAATCCGAGGTGCTCTCGCCCGCCGACTACGTAAACCACATCGACAAGTTCGGCTTCACGGTGCCGTTCGTCTGCGGGGCCACGAACCTCGGCGAGGCGCTGCGTCGCATCAACGAGGGCGCCGCGATGATCCGCTCGAAGGGCGAGGCCGGCACGGGCGACGTGTCGGAGGCGATGAAGCACATCCGCAGGATCCGGGGGGAGATCGCCGCCCTCACCGCGCTCCCCAAGGACGAGCTGTTCGTCGCGGCGAAGGAGCTGCAGGCGCCGTACGAGCTCGTGGCCGAGATCGCCGAGACCGGGAAGCTCCCCGTCGTGCTGTTCGTCGCCGGCGGAGTCGCGACGCCGGCGGACGCTGCGATGATGATGCAGCTCGGCGCGGACGGCGTGTTCGTGGGCTCCGGCATCTTCAAGTCGGGCAACCCCGCCGAGCGGGCGAAGGCCATCGTCAAGGCCACCACCTTCTTCGACGACGCGAAGGTCATCGCCGAGGTGTCCCGCGGACTCGGAGAGGCCATGGTGGGGATCAACGTGTCGGACCTGCCCGCACCGCACCGCCTCGCCGAGCGTGGCTGGTAGTCCTCGGGTCGGTGTGCTCGCGCTGCAGGGTGACGTGCGCGAGCATGCCGCCCTGCTCGCCGGGCTCGGTGCCGAGGTCGAGCTCGTGCGTCGCCCGGCCGAGCTCGAAGCGGTCGACGGCCTGGTGATCCCCGGCGGGGAGTCGAGCGTGATCGACAAGCTGTCGCGACTGTTCGGGATGCAGGAGCCGATCCGTGCGGCGATCGGCGCCGGGATGCCGGTGCTCGGCACCTGTGCGGGTCTGATCATGCTCGCCGATCGGCTCGTCGATGCGATCGACGGGCAGGAGTCCTTCGGCGGACTCGACGTCACCGTGCGCCGCAACGCGTTCGGACGACAGGTGGAGTCCTTCGAAGCCGACCTCGACGTGCCGGACCTCGGGGGAGACCCCGTGCACGCCGCGTTCATCCGCGGCCCGGTGGTGGAGAGCGTCGGCCCCGCGGCATCCGTGCTGGCGTCGCTGGACGACGGTCGTGTCGTCGCGGTCGAGCAGGATGCGCTTCTCGGTCTGAGCTTCCACCCGGAGATCACGGGGGAGACCCGGTTCCATCGCCGTTTCCTCGACCGGGTGGCGGCGCGGGTCTGAACCGCATCCGGTCCGCACGGGTACGGTGTCGGAATGCGAACACCCGTGGGGACGACCGGAGTCAGTGCGAGCGGAGGCACGGTCGAACTCGTCGGCCGGCGCGGCGCGGAATGGGCGCGCGTGGCCGACCGACCTGTCTCGCTGTCAGACGCTCTCGCGCTGCTCGACACGGACGAGCAGGGCGCGGCGCACGCGGATCCGGCGTATGAGGACGCCGTCCCTTCGGCGGATGCTGCGGCACCGCGTCTCGCTCGCGGACAGGAGATCCTGTGGCGCTACGGGCGCGTGATCGAGACCGCGGTCGTCGTGCGGGACGACGACCGCGGCCTGGTCGCGTGGACGCCCTCCGGCTCCGCCCGCCTCGACGCCGTGCCCGCGGATGGTCGGCGGGTGCGGGACGTGCCGCTCGCGCAGCGCTCGCTCGTGCCATGGCACGCCGTCGAGGGCGCATGGCGAGGTCCCGGCATCCTGCGCATCGCTCCGACAGGCAAGCCGTGGTCGGTGTGGTTCTTCCGCCGGAAGGACGGCACGCCCGATGGCGTCTACGTCAACATCGAGCTGCCCCACCGCCGCATCGCCGGCGCCGAGGCGGCCGTCTTCACCCGCGACCTCGTACTCGACCTCTGGATCGACGCCGAGCACCCGGGCGATGAGGACGTCTGGCTCAAGGACGCCGACGAGCTGGAGGCCGCGGTCGAGCAGGGGCGGTTCACGCCGCAGCAGGCCGAAGCGGTGCGGGCGATCGCGGACCACGCAGGAGCGGACTTCATCGCGCACGGCACGTGGCCGCTGGACGCGGGGTGGGCGCAGTGGATGCCGGATGCCGCCATGGACGTCCCGATCATGCTGCCGGACACCGCGGCGATGGTCGCAGCACGCGCGCGCTCGGGGTCCACGAGTCTCGAGGGCTGACGCCCCTGCTCGGTCGCGCCTGCGGACCGGCGCACGCCTACGCCGACGTCGGTCTCGAACGGGCCGCAGTGCGGTTCGATAGACTGGACGACGCCCTGGGCCAGCCCCGGGCGGATACGACGAGCGGAGACTTATGTCCGGGCATTCCAAATGGGCCACGACCAAGCACAAGAAGGCCGTCATCGACGCGCGCCGTGCCAAGTCGTGGGCGAAGCTCATCAAGAACATCGAGGTCGCGGCCAAGCTCGGCGGAGCCGACCTGGCGGGCAACCCGACGCTGTTCGACGCCGTGCAGAAGGCGAAGAAGACCTCGGTCCCGAAGGACAACATCGACCGCGCGGTGAAGCGCGGCGCGGGCATCGGCGGCGAAGCCGTCGAGTACACCTCGATCATGTACGAAGGCTACGGACCCAACGGCGTCGCCCTCATGATCGAGTGTCTGACCGACAACAAGAACCGCGCGGCCGCAGAGGTGCGCACGGCGCTCAGCCGCAACGGCGGCACGCTCGCCGACCCGGGCAGCGTCGCGTACAACTTCAGCCGCAAGGGCGTCATCGTGGTGAGCTCCGAGGGCACGACCGAGGACGACGTCATGATGGCGGCACTCGAGGCCGGGGCCGAGGAGATCGAGCCGCACGCTGAGGGATTCGAGATCGTCACCGAGGCGACCGACCTCGTGACCGTGCGTTCGGCGCTGCAGGACGCCGGCATCGACTACGAATCGGCCGATGTCGAGTTCGTCCCGAACCTCAAGGTGGAGATCGACGCCGATACGGCGCGCAAGATCTTCCGCCTGATCGACGCCCTGGAGGACAGCGAGGACGTGCAGAACGTCTTCAGCAACTTCGACCTCACGGCCGAGGTGCAGGCCGAGCTCGAGAACGAGGACGACTAGGCGCGCCGAACCCGGCGGAGGCGGCCCCCCGCCTAGCCTGGGGGAGTGACCTCTCCCTCGCTTCGCGTCCTCGGCATCGACCCGGGGCTGACCAGGTGCGGCATCGGCATCGTCGACGTCGACCGCGCCCGTCGGGGGACACTCGTGCACGTCGGCGTCATCCGGTCGTCGCCGGACGCGCCGATCGGCGAGCGCCTGGCGCTCGTCGCCGCCGGCATCCGCGAGGCTCTGGAGGTCCACCGTCCGGATGCCGTGGCGGTCGAGCGCGTGTTCGCGCAGCAGAACTCCCACACCGTCATGGGGACGGCGCAGGCGAGCGGCGTGGCGCTGCTGCTCGCCGCCGAGGCCGGGTTGCCCGCGGCCACGCACACGCCGAGCGAGGTGAAGGCCGCGGTCACCGGATACGGGTCCGCCGACAAGAAGCAGGTGCAGGCGATGATCGCCCGGATCCTGCGTCTGGATGCGCCCCCGCAGCCGGCCGATGCCGCGGATGCGCTTGCGATCGCCCTGTGCCACGCGTGGCGCCGCGGGACCGCGACGTCCTCGCCGGGCGACGCTCTGACACCCGCTCAGCGCGCATGGGCCGACGCCGAGCGTGTCGCTCGAACATACGTACGATCCCGCGTCTAGGCTGGGAGGATGATCTCCTCGCTGCACGGCACGGTCCTGCACACGTCCTCCGACCACGTCGTGATCGATGTCGGCGGTGTCGGCTTCTCCGTGGCCGTGCCGGGTGACGTCGCGCACACGGCCGCGGTCGGGGAGCGCCTGCAGCTGCACACGAGCCTGATCGTCCGCGAGGACGCGCTGTCGCTGTACGGGTTCGCGCAGCGCGACGAGCTCGAGATCTTCGGTCTCCTCATCAGCGTCACGGGAGTCGGCCCCAAGTCCGCGCTGGGGGTGCTCTCGCACCTCACGGTCGATCAGATCGCCGAGGCGGTGACCGCGGAGGACGACGCGCCGTTCCGGCGCGTGTCGGGGATCGGGCCCAAGACCGCGAAGCTCATCGTCGTGCAACTCGCCGGCAAGGTGCATCCGAGCAGCCCCGTGTCGAAGCCGACAGCCGCCGGGGGGTCGGATGTGGTCGATCAGGTCGCCGCGGCCCTGGTCGGACTCGGCTGGTCGGAGAAGGTCGCGGTCGAGGCCGCGGCGCAGACGGCCGCGGAGGCGACGGATGCCGAGCGCGCGGCCGTCGCTCCGCTGCTGCGTCGTACGCTCGCGGCGCTGGGGCCGGCACGTGTCTGACGCGCGCGACGCGACCGAGCCGGTCGACGAGACCGAGCTCGCGATCGAAGGCGCGCTGCGCCCCACGAGCCTGGGCGACTTCGTCGGCCAGCAGAAGGTCCGCGGGCAGTTGCAGCTGCTGCTCGACGCGGCACGCATCCAGAGTCGACCGCCCGACCACATCCTCCTCGCGGGTCCGCCCGGTCTCGGCAAGACGACTCTCGCGATGATCGTGGCGCACGAGAGCGAGCGTCCGCTGCGGTTGTCCAGCGGGCCCGCCATCCAGCACGCCGGCGATCTGGCCGCGCTGCTGTCGAGCCTCGTGCCGGGGGAGGTGCTGTTCATCGACGAGATCCACCGGATGGCGCGTTCCGCCGAGGAGATGCTGTACCTCGCGATGGAGGACTTCCGCATCGACATCATGGTGGGCAAGGGCGCGGGTGCGACGAGCATCCCGCTCGAGCTCGCGCCGTTCACGCTTGTCGGCGCGACGACGCGTTCGGGTCTGCTGCCGAACCCGCTGCGAGATCGCTTCGGGTTCACCGGGCATCTCGAGTTCTACGACGAGTCCGAGCTCGAACAGGTCATCGCCCGTTCGGCGCTCGTGCTCGGTGTCGATCTGCCGGGTGACTCGCTCGCGGAGATCGCCCGACGATCACGAGGTACGCCCCGCATCGCGAACCGGCTGCTGCGGCGCGTGCGCGACTACGCGCTCGTGCACGGTGGCGGCGCGGCCTCGCTCGACGACGTGCGCGCCGCGCTCGAGCTGTACGACGTCGATCCGATCGGGTTGGACAGGCTCGACAGGGCCGTACTGGATGCTCTGGTCCGGCGTTTCCGCGGGGGACCGGTGGGGCTCAGCACCCTCGCGGTCGCGGTCGGCGAGGAGGGCGAGACGGTCGAGAGCGTGGTCGAGCCCTATCTCGTGCGCATCGGTTTTCTGGGCCGCACGCCACGCGGACGGGTGGCGATGCCCGAGGCGTACCAGCATCTCGGCATCCCGCACCCGGACGGGACGCTTCGCCTCGATGACCTATAATCACTGAAGACTTCCCCCCGATAGAACTGTGCGCCCTTGGCTGGTGCGTGCACCTGAGAAAGGCGCTAGCCCTCATGCCCATGGAAATCCTCCTCTTCGGCCTCCTCGCCGTCCTCGTCGTCTTCATGTTCGTCAACGGCCGTCGTCGTCAGAAGCAGATGAAGGCCGAGCAGGAGGAGAAGGCGACCAAGACGGTCCCCGGCGTGAAGGTCCTGCTGCAGGGCGGCATCTACGGCACGATCGTGGCGTACGACCACGACGACCTCGACTCGCCGGCGCTCGTCGAGATCGCGCCGGGCACCGTCATCGAGGTCCACAGCCAGGCCATCCTCCGGATCGTCGAGCCCAAGGACCTGACCGACGGCGTCGAGGTCGTCGGCGAAGAGGCCCCCGTCATCGTCGAGGAGACTCCGGTCGTCGATGAGACCCCCGCGGTCGAGACCCCCGAGGAGACGCGTCGTCGCCTCGACAAGGACGCTGACGACAAGTAAGACCCGCCTTCGCGGCACTCGGCACTCCGGCATCTCAGAAAGCTGATCTCACGTGGCCACTTCCTCCCCGGTCCGTCACGCCTGGCGGGTCCTCCTCGGACTCCTCCTGGTGACGGGCATCCTGTTCGGCATCAACGCGCTCGGCGTCTACGTCTTCCAGAAGAGCTCCTGGGCGCCCGAGCTCGCGCTCGACCTGCAGGGCGGCACGCAGATCATCCTCAGCGCGGAGACCGAGGACGGCGCGGCGCCGTCCGCCGAGCAGCTCGACCAGGCGGCCGCGATCATCCGCCAGCGCGTCGACGCATCCGGGGTGGCCGAGGCGGACATCACGACCGAGGGCGGCCGCAACATCGTCGTCCAGATCCCGGGCGCGGCGGACGATCAGACGCGTGAGCGCATCCAGTCGAGCGCGCAGCTGCAGTTCCGCTCCGTCATCTACACCACGGCCGCCACGAACACCTTCGTGGGCGACGACGGCAACGAGACGCCGTACCCGACGCCCGACGACTCGGTGAGCGACACCCCGACCGCCGAGCCCACCGACGCGAGCGACCCCTCCTGGGTCACCGACAAGCTCATGGCGGAGTTCCAGGCGTACGACTGCTCGAACCCCGAGAACGATCCGTCCCGTGAGCCGGCCGACAAGCCGCTCATCGCCTGCGACCCGACCGGCCAGGCCAAGTTCATCCTCGGCCCGACCGAGCTCACCGGAACCGCGATCACGGACGCACAGGCCGGGCGCGACCCGCGTTCGGGAGCCTGGATCGTGCAGCTGACCATGAACGCCGACGGCACGCAGGCCTTCGGCGAGGTGAGCACGCGCCTGAACCAGAACCGCCTCGCGAACCTCTCGCCGCGCGACCAGTTCGCGTTCGTGCTCGACGGATCCGTCATCAGCGCCCCGCGCATGAACGGCCAGATCCTCGACGGACGCCCCAGCATCTCCGGTGACTTCACGCAGGAGACCGCGACGACGCTCGCCGATCAGCTGAAGTTCGGCGCCCTGCCGCTCAGCTTCGAGGTGCAGAGCTCCGACACCGTCTCGGCGACGCTCGGCACCCAGCAGCTCCAGATCGGATTGATCGCGGGGCTCATCGGCCTCGCGCTCGTCGCCCTGTACTCGCTGTTCTCCTACCGCGCTCTCGGGACGGTGATCATCGCGTCGATCGCGGTGATGGCGGTCTTGACGTACATCGTGATCTGCATCCTGGCCTGGCGACTGGGCTTCCGCCTCTCGCTCGCCGGTGTGGCGGGTCTCATCGTGTCGATCGGATTCACTGCCGACTCGTTCATCGTCTACTTCGAACGCATCCGCGACGAGCTGCGAGACGGCAAGTCGATCACCGCGGCCGTGGAAGACGGATGGGGCCGCGCCAAGCGCACGATCTACATCTCGAAGTCGATCAACGTGCTCGCGGCCGTGGTGCTCTACATCCTCGCGGACGCCACTGTGAAGGGCTTCGCGTTCACGCTCGGTCTGACGACCATCATCGACGTCCTGATCTTCGTGATCTTCACGCACCCGGTCATGCAGATCCTCGCGCGCACGAAGTTCTTCGGGGGTGGCCACAAGCTGTCCGGTCTCGACCCCGAGTCCCTCGGAGCCGTGTACCGCAGCCGCACCCAGTTCCGTGAGGTCTCCGCCGCCTCCACCGGACGCGGGGCGAAGAACGCCCGCTCGCGCGGAGAGGCAGAGCGTCGCCAGACCATCGCGGAGCGCAAGCGCGCCGAGGCACTCGCCGGTGAGAAACGCACCAGCACCGGAAGTGAGGGGGACGCGTGATGGCTTCCATGAACGAGTTCGGAAACAACCTCTACACGGGCAAGACGTCCTTCCCCTTCGTCGGGAAGCGCCGCCTATGGTTCATCATCGCGATCGCGCTCGTCGTGGGCTCGGCCCTCGTGCCGCTCATCCGTCCGATCCAGTTCTCGATCGAGTTCACGGGTGGATCGCAGTTCACCGTGCAGGCGCCGGACTCAACCGACCAGAGCGAAGCAACCAGAGCCGTGCAGTCGGTCGTTCCCGAGGCCGCGACCAAGGTCGTCGTGGTGAACGGCTCCGACATCCGCGTCCAGACCGACCAGATGAGCTCCGCCGAGACGCAGCAGGTCTCCGCCGCCCTGGCGGAGGCCTACAAGGTGGAGGCGGACGCGGTCACCTCGTCGTTCATCGGACCGGCCTGGGGCGAGAACGTCACGAAGCAGTCGCTGTGGGGTCTCGCGATCTTCCTCGCGCTGACCTTCCTGATCCTCGCGATCTACTTCCGCACCTGGAAGATGTCCGCCGCGGCCATCCTCGGTCTGCTCGACGTGCTCGTGATCACGGTCGGCGTCTACGCGCTGGCCGGGTTCGAGATCTCGCCCGCCGCCGTGATCGGCTTCCTGACGATCCTCGCCTACTCGCTGTACGACACCACGGTCGTGTTCGACAAGATCCGCGAGAACACGACGGAGGACGGTGAGAAGTCCGCGCGCCTGTTCGGCGAGTCGGTCAACCTGGCCGTCAACCAGACGCTCGTCCGGTCGATCAACACCTCGGTCGTCGCGGCTCTGCCCGTCGGTGCGATCCTCTTCATCGGATCGTTCTGGCTCGGGGCCGAGACGCTCACCGACATCTCGCTGTCGATCTTCGTCGGCATCCTGGTGGCGACGTACTCCACGCTGTTCGTGGCCGCACCGCTCTACTCGCTCTTCCGCGAGAACGAGCCGCAGATCAAGGCTCGTGACGCGCGAGTGCGCGAATCGCGCGAGCGCGCCGCCGTCGAGGCCTGATCGTTCCCGCTCGGCGGGGCCGCACCCCGCCGAGCACGCGTAAGATGTTGTGATTCGGAGGTGAGCGGATGGCGGAACCGCAGACGTCGTCGCAGGGATCGAGCCTGAGACGACTGGTTCCCCGCATCTTCTCCCGTGCGCCCAGGGTCAACGACCTGGACAACCTCCTCCGCACCGTCCGGGCCAATCACCCCAAGGGCGACATCGCGGTCATCGAGCGCGCATACGCGGTCGCCAAGGAGAAGCACGAGGGCCAGAAGCGTCAGAGCGGCGAGCCGTACATCACGCACCCGCTCGCCGTCGCGCAGATCCTCGCCGAGATGGGACTCGGTCCTCGGGCCATCGCGGCCGCACTGCTGCACGACACGGTCGAGGACACCGGGTATGCGCTCACCGACCTGACCGCCGAGTTCGGCGACGAGGTCGCGATGCTCGTCGACGGCGTCACGAAGCTCGACAAGGTGAAGTACGGCGAGAGCGCGCAGGCCGAGACGGTCCGAAAGATGATCGTCGCGATGTCGAAGGACATCCGCGTGCTCCTCATCAAGCTCGCCGACCGGCTGCACAACGCGCGGACCTGGGGCTTCGTGCCTCCCGAGAAGGCAGCCAAGAAGGCCAAGGAGACGCTCGAGATCTACGCGCCCCTCGCCAACCGACTCGGCATCCAGGCCATCAAGTCGGAGCTCGAGGATCTCTCGTTCGCCGTGCTGCACCCGAAGATCTACAACGAGATCCACAACCTCATCGCACAGCGCACTCCGCAGCGCGAGAAGTACCTGGGTCAGGTCGTGGAGGAGATCGACGAAGATCTGCGCGATCTCCGCATCCGCGGCAAGGTCGTCGGCCGCCCCAAGCAGCTGTACTCGGTCTACCAGAAGATGGTCGTTCGAGGACGCGAGTTCGACGACATCTACGATCTGATCGGCATCCGCGTGCTGGTCGCCTCCGTGCGCGACTGCTACGCGGTGCTCGGAGCGATCCACGCACGATGGACGCCGCTTCCCGGTCGCTTCAAGGACTACATCGCGACGCCGAAGTTCAACCTGTACCAGTCGCTGCACACCACGGTGATCGGTCCGTCCGGTCGCACGGTCGAGATCCAGATCCGCACGCACGAGATGCACCAGCAGGCCGAGTACGGTGTCGCGGCGCACTGGATGTACAAGGAGCGGATGAACGGCGGCAAGGCCGAGGTCCGCGCGGCCGATCGCGACATGGCGTGGCTCGCGCACATATCCGATTGGCAGGCCGAGACCGCCGATCCCGGCGAGTTCCTCGACTCCCTGCGCTTCGAGATCGGCGCGAAGGAGGTCTACGTCTTCACCCCGAAGGGCCGGGTGATCGGCCTTCCGGCCGGTGCGACCCCCGTGGACTTCGCGTACGCCGTGCACACCGAGATCGGCCACCGGACCATGGGGTCGAAGGTCAACGGACGTCTCGTGCCCCTGGAGTCCGAGCTCAAGAGCGGCGATGTGGTCGAGGTCTTCACCTCCAAGAACCCCGACGCCGGCCCCAGCCAGGACTGGCTCGGCTTCGTCAAGAGCACCCGCGCGCGCAACAAGATCCGCGGCTGGTTCACGAAGGAGCGCCGCGAGGAGGCGATCGAGCAGGGCAAGGAGTCCATCGCCCGGGCGATGCGACGCCAGAACCTCCCGCTCCAGCGCCTGATGAGCCAGGACTCGTTCGCCGAGGTCGCGCATCAGCTCAAGTACGAAGACGTCTCGGCGCTCTACGCGGCGGTGGGTGAGGGACACGTCTCCACGCAGTCGGTGCTCGAGAAGGTCACGGCGCTGGTCGCCGAGAGCGATCCGCCCACGGGCGCGATCGACCTGCCGGAGCGCGTCCCCACCCGTGAAGCGCGCGCCGGAGACTCGGGCGTGCTGGTGCGCGGGGCTGCGGACATCCTCGTGAAGGTCGCGAAATGCTGCACCCCGGTGCCGGGAGACGACATCGTCGGCTTCGTCACGCGGGGGAGCGGCGTCTCGGTGCATCGTTCGGACTGCGTCAACGTCAAGGCGCTCGCGAGCGAGGAGGACCGCTTCGTCGAGGTGTCGTGGGCGCCGACGACCAAGAGCGTGTTCCGGGTGCAGATCCAGGTGGAGGCACTCGACCGCTCCGGTCTGCTCTCGGACGTCACCCGGGTGCTCAGCGAGCACCACGTCAACATCCTCTCGGCGACGGTGAGCACGACGGACGAGCGGCTGGCCCTCAGTCGCTTCGTGTTCGAGATGGGCGACGCGGTGCACCTCGACCGTGTCCTCAACGCCGTGCGCCGCATCGACGCGGTGTACGACGTCTACCGCGTCACGTCGTCCTGATCCGCAGAAGAGCCGCGCGCCCTGACACCTTCCCGGGCACCCGATGCAGCGCGTCGATCGCAGCGACGGCGGCGGGCACCAGCTCGGGATCGACGGCGGCGAGCGCCGTCATCCATGCCCGGACGCCCGGGTCTCGATGGAGTGCCACGGCGAGGTCGACCATCGTGCGTACCGGTGTCGTGGTCAGGACGCCGCCGAGCAGCATCTGATCGCTCGCATCGACGAACACGTCGTGCATGACGAGTCGGGTGGACGGCGCAGGACGGAATCGGCTGCCGATCGCCCTACTCACATGATGTCTGGCCGGGGGAGCATCCCCGGCGCCGTGGATCCACGCGGCGGTCCGACCCGAGGCGGCCGTGCCGCGGGGGATGAGGGAGGCCAGGGACGCGGCACGTGTGGCAGGCACCTCGACGAGGTCGGCCGGGATGAATCCGTCGCCGAGGTCCACGAGATGTCCGTCGAGCCGGGCGGCGCAGAGCTCGGCGAGCGCCAGACGACCACCCGGCAGATACAGGAGAGCGGGATGCATCACGCCAGTGTGACGCAGTGCATCCCGCTCTTCGGTGCCGTATGGCGATCCTGTGGAGAGTCGCAGGTGGAGACTCAGCCGCCGAGCGCGTTGAGCCAGGCACGACGAGCCTCGAGGGCGTCGGCCGCTTCCTTCGCTGCCTTCTTGTCGCCGGACTTCTCAGCGGCGGCGAGTTCGGACTCGAGCTTCTCGATCGCTTCCACGAGCTGCGAGCTCATGTCGTTGGCGCGTGCCTTCGTCTCCGGGTTGTTCTTCTTCCAGTCCACGTCCTCGCGGGCCTTGAGCGCCTGCTCGATCACGCGCAGACGATCGTCGAGCGCGCGCTCCTTGTCGCGGGGGAAGATGCGCCCGATCTCGTCCCACTGGCGCTGGATGCCGGTGAGCAGCGCGCGGGCGCGCTTGATGTTGGACTCGTCGGCGACGGCCTTGGCCTCCTCGAGGAGGGCCTGGCGTGCCTCGATCTTCGGAGCCGAGTCGGCCTCCTCCGCGGCGGCCTGTTCGGCGCGGGCCGAGTACAGCGCGTCGCCGGCGGCCTTGAACCGGGCCCACAGTGCGTCGTCCGCCTTGCGGCCGGCGCGGCCCGCAGCCTTCCACTCGTCGAGGAGAGTGCGGTATGCGGGGATGCCGTCCACGCCACGAGGCGCGAGAGCCTCGGCGCGCTCCACCAGGCGCGACTTCGCATCGCGCGCGGTCTTGTGGGCGTCGTCGAGCTCGGAGTAGAACGCACGGCGCGCCTTGTCGACGACGGAGCGTGCGTCGCGGAATCGCTTCCAGAGCTGCTGCGAGATCCCCTTCGACAGGCGGGGTCCGTTCTGCTGCTGAGCCTGCCACGCATCGAAGAGCTCGCCGAGCTCCGCGGTGACCTGCTTCCACTGCACCTTGGAGAGATCGCGCGCGGCGATCGCCTCGGCGCGCTCGACGAGCGCGGTGCGGTCGGCGATGGCCTGGTCCACGAGTTCCTTGGCCTGCTGCGCCTCCTGCGCGGTGGCCTCCGACAGCGACGACGTCAGGGCGTTCAGACGGTCCCGGAGCCCGGCGAGGTCACCGACCGCTGCGGCATCCGTGGCCTCCTCGAGGAGGTGCCCGGCCTGCTTGACGAGGTCGCTGGCCGAGGCGCCGCCCGCGGCGTGCCGCTGCTCGAGAGCGACCACCTTGAAGGCGATGTCGTCGTACTTGCGCACGAAGTAGGCGAGCGCCTCCTCCGGCGTGCCGTCGGGATACTGGCCGACGACGCGCCAGGTCTCGCCCTCGCGGACCTCGACCGTGCCGTCCTCAGCGACGCGGCCCCACTCGGCGGCGTCGGACGAGGGGGTCGGGATCGCGGCGGTGACGGGCGCCACGGAGGCGGGAGTCGGCAGCTTGCGCGGCATGGGCACGGCCGGCGGGGCCGGGACGGGCGGAGTCGGCTTCGAGGGGTCGGTGGCAGACACGTGATTCTCCTTGCGCGGACGGACCGCGGGAGGCGGAAAGGACGAGAGCCAGCCTAGTACGCCGGACGCCCCGTGATGGGGCGAGGTCGCGTCACCCCGCGGGCGTCTCGCTCGGAGCGGGCTCCTCGGCGGGCGCGGGGGAGTCGGAGGGAATCGGCGAGTCCGTGGGAAGAGGCGCGTCGGTGGGCTCGACGCTCGGCGTCGGCTCGGGCTCCGGTGCGGTGACCTGCGCATGCACGACCTGACTGGCGACGGCGCCACCGACGACGACGATCCCGACGATCACGGCGATCGTGTTGTCACGCACCCGCCGGCGGATCTGACGATCGTGCCACGCCTTGCGCGCGACGTGGAGCCGTGTGCGCTCCGCCTCGGTGCGCGAACGCTGCGCACCCTTGGATCCGCGTGCCGCCATGCCCTGCTCCCTGTTCCGACGCGATCGGGCGCGTCGCGAGAGAGCCTACCGCCGACCGCGCGCTCACGCGGGACACCGCAGTGTCGCCGGCCCGCGTTAGCCTGGGGAGATGACCTCCGCTGCCGCACTGCTCTCCGGGCAGACGCCCCTCGCCGTGCGCATGCGTCCGGTGTCGCTCGAGGAGGTCGCAGGGCAGAAGCACCTGCTCCGCGCGGGATCGCCGATCGTCGCTCTGGCGGATCCCGCGGCATCGTCGCCGGGAGCCGTGTCGATCATCCTGTGGGGCCCGCCCGGGACGGGCAAGACGACTCTCGCGCAGGCGATCGCACGCTCCTCGGGACGTCGCTTCGTCGAGCTCTCGGCCATCACCGCGGGAGTGAAGGACGTCAGGGAGGTCATGCAGGAGGCGATCACCCAGCGCGACCTCTACGGCCAGACGACCATCCTGTTCCTCGACGAGATCCACCGATTCACCAAGGCGCAGCAGGACGCGCTGCTCCCGGGCGTCGAGAACGGCTGGGTCATCCTGATCGCCGCGACGACCGAGAACCCCTCGTTCTCCGTCATCTCGCCTCTGCTGTCCCGCTCGCTCCTGCTGACGCTGCAACCGCTCACCGACGACGACATCGGCGTGCTGGTCGACCGGGCCGTCGCCGACGCTCGCGGGCTCAACGGCGCGGTGTCTCTCGCGGACGACGCGCGCGCCGCCCTGATCCGCCTGGCATCCGGAGATGCGCGCCGCGCGCTCACGGGTCTCGAAGCCGCGGCGGCGGTCGCGATGTCGCAGGGGCAGGAGGGTGAGACCCCGGCGGTCAGCGCCGACGACGTCGCGCAGGCGGTCGACAAGGCGCTGCTGCGCTACGACCGTCAGGGCGACGAGCACTACGACGTGATCAGTGCGTTCATCAAGTCCATCCGCGGCTCCGACCCCGACGCCGCGCTGCACTACCTTGCGCGCATGATCGAAGCGGGGGAGGACCCGCGCTTCATCGCTCGTCGCCTGGTGATCTCCGCGTCGGAGGACGTGGGCCTCGCCGATCCGCAGGCGCTGTCGATCGCGGTGGCCGCCGCGGATGCCGTGGCGTTCATCGGCATGCCGGAGGGGCGCATCCCGCTCGCCGAGGCCACGGTGTACCTCGCGACCACCGCGAAGTCGAACGCGGCCTACACGGGCATCGACGCCGCGATCGCCGATATCCGCGCCGGCGGCTTCGGTCGCGTGCCGTTGCATCTGCGCGACGCGCACTACCCGGGAGCGAAGCGGCTGGGACACGGCCGGGGCTACGTCTACCCGCACGACAGCGAATTCGGCATCCTCCCGCAGCAGTACCTGCCGGACGAGCTGCAGGGACGGCGTTACTACGAGCCGAAGAAC
Organism: Microbacterium sp. LMX7-1.2; assembly: GCF_040675935.1. Lineage (NCBI taxonomy): Bacteria > Bacillati > Actinomycetota > Actinomycetes > Micrococcales > Microbacteriaceae > Microbacterium > Microbacterium sp. LMX7-1.2. Next base: position 150,430 of record NZ_JBEGIL010000001.1, read on the forward strand.
CTCGGTGCCGAACGCGACATCTCGGCACGTCTCGAACGCATCCGTCGCATCCTCGACGGACGCTGACCCTGCGGGGAACGCGCGGGCGGTTCACGGATCAGGAAGCTCCTGCCCGTTCCATTCGATATCGCGGGTCGTCGCGGCCGCGAGCGGGATGCGATGCCGGAGCGCGGTGAGAGCGAACCCGCCGAGCAGCAGGGCGTACGCGAACGACGGCATCGGATCGTCGCGGACGTGCACGACATCGCGGATGCCGCGGTCGGATCGCCTCCCGCGGAAGAGGTTCATCACCCGGATCTGCGCGGGCGCCACGGCCCTCGCCGATGGCGGCTGATCCTCGGGCGGGCGCGGTGCGGCGAAGAGCGCGCCGAGGTCGGCATCCGCGAGACAGTGGATGCCGCTGGTGACCCGGGGATTGCATTCGATGACGGCGATGCGATGCGGCGAGACGATCGCGTCGAACGAGATGTGCCCGGAGAAGCGCAAGCCCGCCACCGCGCGCTCGATCGCCTCCTGGAACCGCGGATCGTGGACCGGCTGGAACGATGTCAGGACCTGGAACGACGAGGCATCGGCATCCGCATACTGCACGGAGGCCACCACGCGTCCCTCGTGAGCGAAGGCGTACGCGCAGTGCAGACTCCCTTCGACGAACTCCTGCGCGACCCAGTGCCCGGCGCGGCGATCGAACGCTGTGCCGGGCCGCAGCCGCTGCACCTCCGGGGGCAGGAGCCGCACCTGCACGCCGAATCGGGAGAAGCGCCTCTTCATGACGAGCGGTCGGCGCCGGTCGCGTCGCAGCAGCGCCGTCAGCTCCTCGGCATCGCGGACGAGCTCGGTCTCGGGGACGGGGACATCCAGGCGATCGAGCACCCGCATCGCCTCGTGCTTGTCGTGCAGCGCGGCGATGTCGTCGAACGACCCGGCGGCGATGCGCACGTCGGGGCATCGCCGGCGCAGCCATTCCGCCCCGCGCGCCACGAAGAAGGTCTCCTCGCAGGTGGGCACGACGAGGTCGATGCGGTGGGTCTCGATCGCTGTCGCGATGTCGTGCAGGAAGGAGCGGAAGTGGAAACGGGGCGATCGGATGCGAGTGCTCCCGCGGGAATGCCGCGACCAGGCCGCGGGGTTCACCGCGACCGACTCCGCCACGTAGACCTCGTGCCCGTGGCGACCGAGGTTGCGCACGATCTCCAGGGCGACGAGCGACCTCCCGCCCAGCACGAGCACGCGCATCACAACCCCCGACGCGTCATCATCGGGATGACCAGCCGCTCGGCGAGCGCGGCGAAGAGGCGCACGAGCGCCGCGCGCCATCGCGGCACGCCGTCGAGCACGACCATGCGGTACTCGATCCGGTTCCTCGCGCCACGACTCTTCTTGAACTCCCCGGCGCCCGCGCTGCTGTGGAACACGAGACCGAGGTCGCGTGCCTTGTCCTGCAGACGGATGGACAGGATGCGGTAGAGCCCGTCCTCCCGAGGGCGGTCGAGGTCGTAGCCGAGCACGGGGGTGGTGAGGACGCCGTTCAGGGCGACGTGCCCGATGACGCCGACCGCTTCGTCGTCCTCGCCGACGAGCACCTCGTAGTCGATGATCCCGGCGTCGCGCGTGCGCGCCATGAACGCCGCTGTGAGCTGCGGGTTGTGCGCGGAGTACTTCTCGACGTAGAGCCGGCGGTACAGATCGGCGGCGCGCTGCGGGTCGGCGCCGCCGTCATCGCAGCGGGTCGCGCGCATCCGGTAGTCCGACCGCGAGGCGAGACGACGCTCGCGACGGAGGACGTGCTCGATACGGCTGCCGAGGCCCTCGTACACGTCCTGGACCCAGATGCTGCGGCTGAACAGCGGCAGGTAGCCCAGGTCCCGCATCCGGGCATGCAGCGCGCCCGTCGTGTGCTCGTTCACCGAGTTCCAGACGACGTAGCGCCCGCGGAACCGGGCTCGCACCGCAGCCGTGACGGCGTCGACGGCGGCGGGATCGAGCGCCGGGTACAGGTTGGTCGACAGCAGCCAGTTGTTGATGTACACGGCGTCGTCGATGCGGGCGACCCGCAGCATCGTCGCGATCGGGAGAAGCGCGATCGCGGCGAGGCGCTGGACGATCGGCGTGCGCAACTCCGCGAGCTCCGCACGCGCATAGGAGACGTAGTGCGCGTACATCGACGAGGTGTAGGACGTGTTGGCCGCCGAGCGCGTCTCGGGGACGAACAGGGGGAGCACCGTCGCGTCGTCGACGACGATCGCGAGCATCGTGCCCCGCGCGTTCGCCACCATCGACGCCACGCCGTCCGCTGCGAGGAGCCGGATGTACGCGGCGGCCGTCCGCGCGTCGGGGTGATCGAATCGTGAGGGATCGAGGGCGTCGGCCGCCTCGATGCGGACCCGGACGACCTCGTGCACGAGAGGCATCCTATCGACCGTCCATCGGTGCGGACGGGCGCTCCACGGACGCCGGAGCCGATCTGTTAGACTTGATCGGCTCGAAACCGAGTTTTCGGGCATCTCCTCGTCCACACCACACCTTGCTGGCGCCCCGGCGTGCGCTCCAAGGCAGGACGCGGTGATACGTCCGCGAGTCGCGAAAGACGCGACCGCGTCATCGGAAGGACAGCTTCGTGACCACGAAGTCCCAGGACCGCCGCAAGGTCCGTCTCAGCCGCGCCCTCGGCGTGGCGCTCACCCCGAAGGCCGCCCGCTACCTCGAGAAGCGTCCCTACGCTCCCGGCGAGCACGGCCGCACCAAGCGCAAGGCCGACAGCGACTACGCCGTCCGTCTGCGTGAGAAGCAGCGTCTGCGCGAGCAGTACGGCATCCGCGAGAAGCAGATGCGCAACACGTTCAACGAGGCTCGTCGTCAGGACGGTTTGACCGGTGAGAACCTCGTCGAGCTCCTCGAGATGCGTCTCGACGCCCTCGTGCTGCGTTCGGGCTTCGCCCGCACCACCGCACAGGCGCGCCAGCTCGTCGTGCACCGTCACATCCTCGTCGACGGCCAGCTCGTCGACCGCCCGTCGTTCCGCGTGAAGCCGGGTCAGCTCATCCACGTCAAGCCCAAGAGCGAGGGCACCGAGCCCTTCCAGGTGGCGGCAGCCGGCGGTCACGCCGAGGTGCTCCCCGCCGTTCCGGGTTACCTCGAGGTCGAGCTCGACAAGCTCCAGGCCCGCCTGGTCCGTCGTCCGAAGCGCGCCGAGGTCCCCGTGACCTGTGAAGTGCAGCTCGTCGTCGAGTACTACGCGGCTCGCTGAGCATCAGCATTCGAGCAGAGGGCGTCGGGGTCACCCGACGCCCTCTGTCGTTTCCGCCTACGATGGAGAGACCGCGCCTCCGCGGGTCTGACACGAGGATGACGACATGAAGAACGTGCTGTGGTTCCTGATCGGCGTGATCGGCGGCTTCGTCGCGGCGCATTTCATGAACAAGGACCCGCGCGGACACGACATCCTCGCGGAGGTCGACGCTCGGATCAACGAGTTCACCGGCATCATCGGCGACGCGTACCGCGAGCAGCAGGCACGGCTCACCGACCCCGCGGACGACTGACCGTCGGGCGCGCGAGCGCCGAGACGACCGACCGACATTCCCCACCCCGTACGCAAGGACACCCGGCACACCCATGAACACTGCGGAGATCGCGCAGCGCTACCTCGACTTCTTCGAGAAGAACGACCACCTCATCGTCCCGTCGTCCTCACTGGTCAGCGACGACCCCTCGCTGCTCTTCACGGTGGCGGGCATGGTCCCGATGATCCCGTACCTCACCGGTGTGGTCCCGGCTCCCCATCCGCGCATCGCCGACGTGCAGAAGTGCATCCGCACCAACGACATCGAAGAGGTCGGCCGCACGGCTCGCCATGGCACGTTCTTCCAGATGCTCGGCAACTGGTCGTTCGGCGACTACTTCAAGGAAGGCGCGATCCGCTACGCCTGGGAGCTGCTGACGAGCGCCGAGACCGACGGCGGACTCGGCTTCGACGAGAAAGACCTCTGGGTCACGGTCTACGAGACGGACGACGAGGCCGAGGCGATCTGGCGCGACATCATCGGCCTGAAGCCCGAGCGCATCCAGCGCCTGGGACGTGCCGACAACTACTGGAACACGGGGCAGCCCGGCCCCGGCGGACCCGACTCCGAGATCTTCTTCGACCGCGGTCCGTCCTACGGCAAGGACGGCGGGCCCGCCGCGGACGACACCAGGTTCCTCGAGATCTGGAACCTCGTGTTCATGCAGGACTTCATCGAGAACATCCGCGGCAAGACGGAGTTCGACATCGTCGGCGAGCTGCCGATGAAGAACATCGACACCGGCATGGGCCTCGAGCGCGTCGCCTTCCTCAAGCAGGGCGTCGAGAACATGTACGAGATCGATCAGGTGCGGCCGGTGCTCGACCGCGCCGTCGAGCTCTCGGGCCGTCGCTACGGCGCCGTGCACGAGGACGACGTGCGCTTCCGCGTGATCGCCGACCACGTCCGCTCGTCCCTCATGCTGCTGTCGGACGGCGTCCGCCCGTCGAACGAGGGCCGCGGCTACATCCTCCGCCGTCTCATGCGTCGAACGGTACGCGCCATGCGCCTCCTGGGCGTCGACGAGCCCGCGTTCCCCGAACTCTTCGCGGCCTCTCGCGACGCGATGAAGTCCGCGTACCCGGTGCTCGAGAGCGACTGGGCGACGCTGTCCTCCGCCGCCTTCGCCGAGGAGGAGACGTTCCGACGCACGCTCGCCCAGGGGTCGACCATCCTCGACCTCGCGCTGGACGACACGAAGAAGAGCGGATCGACGGCTCTCAGCGGTCGCGAGGCCTTCCTGCTCCACGACACCTACGGATTCCCGATCGACCTGACGCTGGAGGTCGCCGAGGAAGCGGGTCTCGAGGTCGACCGTGCGGCGTTCGACTCCCTGATGAAGGAGCAGCGGGATCGTGCCAAGGCCGACGCGCGCAACCGCAAGCGCCAGCTCGCGGACGTCTCGGTGTACCGCGACCTCCGGGCGCTCGGCGAGACGGGCTTCGACGGCTACACCGAGCTCGAGGTCGACTCTCGCGTGCTCGGCATCCTCGTCGACGGCCAGGTCGTGCGCTCGGCTGCCGAGGGACAGATCGCCGAGATCGTGCTCGCCGAGACCACGCTCTACGCGGAGTCCGGCGGTCAGGTCGCCGACAAGGGCGTGATCGTCGGCCCGGGCTACGAACTCGAGGTCCTCGACGTGCAGAAGCCCGTGCCGGGCCTCATCAGCCACACGGTCGAGGTGACCCGCGGCTCAGTCTCGGTCGACGATGCGGCGACCACGGTCGTGGACGCCGCGAACCGCCGCGCCGCACGCCAGGCCCACTCCGCCACGCACCTCGTGCACGCGGCCCTCCGCGACACGCTCGGCCCGACCGCCACCCAGTCCGGATCGCTGAACCGTGCCGGGTACATGCGGTTCGACTTCGCATGGTCGCAGGCGCTGTCGACCGACACGCGCTCCGAGATCGAGGAGATCACGAACCGAGCCGTCAACGACGCGCTCGAGGTCACGACTCGCATCGTCACGCTCGACGAGGCGAAGGAAGCCGGCGCCATGGCGCTGTTCGGCGAGAAGTACGGCGATGTCGTGCGCATGGTCGACATCGGCGGCCCCTGGTCGCGTGAGCTCTGCGCCGGCACGCACGTGACGTCGAGTTCCGAGATCGGTCTGGTCAGCCTCGTCGGCGAGTCGTCCGTCGGCGCATCGAACCGTCGCATCGAGGCGCTGGTCGGGCAGGACGCCTTCCGCGAGCTCGCCGCCGAGCGTGCGCTCGTGTCGCAGCTCACCGCATCCCTCAAGACGCCGCGCGATCAGCTCGCCGAGCGCATCGCCGACCTGTCGTCGAGCCTGAAGGCCGCGGAGAAGCGCATCGCGCAGTTCGAGGCCAAGGAGCGCGCGGGCCAGGTGCCCGCGATCGCGGACGCAGCCTCGCGTGTGGGCGCCTATCGCGTCGCTGCCCAGTCGCTCGGGGACGCGGCTTCGGCCGACGACGTGCGAGAGCTCGTCCTCGGCGTGCGCGAGCGTCTCGGCTCCGATCCCGCCGTCGTGGCCCTCGGAGCGGTCGTGAACGGCCGACCGGTCGTCGTGGTCGCGACGAACGACGCCGCCCGCGCGGCCGGAGCGAAGGCCGGAGCGCTCGCGAAGCGCGCCGCGTCCGTGCTCGGCGGTGGCGGCGGTGGACGCGACGATGTCGCTCAGGGCGGAGGGACGGATGCTGCGGCGCTGTCCGCGGCACTCGAGGCCGTCTCGCAGGAGCTGCAGGAAGCGTGACGGGCTTCCGCCGCGGGGTTCGCCTCGGGATCGACGTCGGCCGGGCACGGATCGGCGTCGCGCGGTGCGACCCCGACGGCATGCTCGCCGTGCCGGTGGAGACCGTGCCGCGCGACGACGCGGCGATCGACCGGATCGCGCAGATCGCCGCCGAGTACGAACCGCTCGAGATCGTCATCGGTCTGCCGGTGAACCTCCGTGGCGCGGACACCGCGTCGACCACGGACGCGCGCGAGTTCGCGGCAGCGATCGAGGCGCGCGTGGGCACGCCGGTGAGGCTCGTCGACGAGAGGCTCAGCACGGTGACCGCACACGCCGCGTTGAGATCTTCGGGCAGAACCCAGAAGAACTCTCGTAGCATTGTGGATCAGGTCGCCGCCGTGGTCCTGCTGCAACAGGCGATTGATACGGAGAAGAGCACGGGAAACCCGCCCGGCTCCACGATTCCGCTCGACGAGGAGTCCCCCTGACGATGCCCGAACGCGATAGTGCTTCCCCCCGGCACGATCCGGACGCCCGCTTGGGCGACCTGTTCGAGAACCTTCCCGACCCGACGCTGCAGAGCCCCACGGTGGACAACACCCCGCCGGCTCCCGGGTCGCGCCGGGCCGCGCGCGAGGCCGCGAGCCGAGGCAACGGACTGAGCGGCGGCGATGCCGCCGACTCCACCTCGCCCGACGAGGGCGAGCCGCAGCCTGAGGCTCCGACTCCCGCATCCGCTTCGCGACCGACGTCAGCGCCGGTCGACGCCCCGGGTCGCACGACTCCGGTCGTCTCCTCGCCCGCCGCCGATGCGGCACCGGACGAAGGGACGCCGACGCGCGCTCTGCCGATCACGCGCACGCCGGCAGAGGGCGTGCAGGCCCCGGCATCCGAGTCCACGGCCCCCGGCACCCCTGCCGCCGGGGGCCGCCTGGAGGATCTCTTCCACAGCGAGCCCGCGGCGGACGAGAGGCACGGTGCTCCGCGCACGAAGAAGCGCCGCACCGGCTGCCTCGTCGCCCTCATCATCGTGCTCGCCGTGATCGGCGGGATCGTAGGTGCCGGCGTCTGGGCGTGGAACACCTACGGCGACAAGATCAGCGACACGCTCGGCTGGGGCGACCCGAAGGACTGGGAGCCGGGGATCGCGACGGGCGAGGTGCTCGTGACGATCAAGGACGGCGACACCGGGGGACCCGTGTCGACGGCGCTCTTCGAAGCGGGCGTGACCCGCACGGAGGACGTCTTCTACGACTACCTCGTGAACGAGAACATCGCGGTCACCTTCTACCCGGGCGTGTACCGCATGCAGGAGAAGATGACGGCGGAATCCGCGCTCGAGGCGCTGCAGAACCCCGAGAACAAGATGGAGAACTCCGCGAGCGTCTCCGAAGGCGCCACGATCGCATCGTCGCTTCCGACCATGGCGGAGTCCCTGGGGATGCCGGTGGAGGATCTGCAGGCGGCGATCGATCTGGGGCCGGCCGCCTACGGCGTCGATGCGCAGAGCCTGGAGGGCTGGCTCTTCCCGGCCGTCTACACGTTCGATCCCGGTGTCACCGCGCAGGGCGTCATCCAGCGGATGGTCGACCGCACGCGCGAGTCGCTGAACGCGGCGGGCGTGCCCGCCGGTGACGAGCAGCGCGTGCTGACGATCGCGTCGATCATCCAGCGTGAGGGCATGACGGCCGACTTCGACAAGGTGTCGCGCGTCATCCAGAACCGCCTCGACATCGACATGAAGCTGCAGATGGACTCGACGGCGCAGTACGGCTACGGCTCGCTGCACGAGGGCGTCGTGTCCAGCTCGGCCGAGGCGCTCGCCGACCCCAACCCCTGGAACACCTACGTCAACACGGGGCTGCCCGTCACACCGATCGCGAGTCCGAGCGACGCCGCGATCAAGGCCGCGATGAGTCCCGCCGACGGTCCCTGGCTCTACTTCGTCACGGTCAACCTCGCGACGGGCGAGACCCAGTTCTCGGAGACCTACGAGGAGCACCTGCAGGGCGTCGAGAAATGGGACCAGTGGTGCAAGGAGAACCCCGACGGAGGATGCGCGGCCGGATGACCCGTACGCGTCTCGCCGTATGGGGCGACCCCATCGCGCATTCCCGTTCGCCGCAGCTGCACGACGCGGCCTATCGGGCGCTCGGTCTCGACTGGGAGTACTCGCGCCAACGGGTCGACGCCGAGGGCTTCGGCTCTTCTCTGCAGGCACTCGACGACACCTGGCGGGGTCTCTCCCTCACGATGCCGCTCAAGGAGAGCGCTCATCGGGCTGCGGACGTCCGTGACCGCCACGCCGAGCTCACCGGTGCCGTCAACACGCTCCTGTTCGCGGAGCGCCTGCACGGCTTCAACACCGACGTCGGCGGCATCGTCGATGCGCTGCACGAGTACCGCGTCGCGGAGGTGGACCACGTCCGCATCCTCGGCGCTGGTGCGACCGCGGCATCCGCGCTCGTCGCCGTCAGCGAGATGGGCGCCACCCGCGTCGACGTGCGCGCGCGTCGACCGGAGCGCGCCGCGCACCTCCTCGCGCTCGCGGAGAATCTGGGTCTCGATGCCCACGCGGCGCCCTTCGACGAACCGCCGTCCCCGGTCGCCCTCACCGTGGCGACGCTCCCCGGCGGCAGCGCCCTCGATGCGGGCATCGTCGAGCCTCTCGCGACCACCGGGGGAGTGCTGTTCGACGTCGCCTACTCGCCCTGGCCATCGTCGCTGGCGACGGTCTGGCCCGCGGAGGCCGTGTCCGGACTCGGGATGCTGCTCCACCAGGCCGTGCGCCAGGTCCGCATCTTCCATCACGCCGATCCGGGCATCCCGCTGGACGACGAGGCGGCTGTGCTGAGTGCGATGCGCGAGGCGCTCGAGTCGTAGGACGACACGCGGCACGAATCGGGGTGCGACGCGTGGGAGACTAGAGCAATGCTCCGCGTGCTCACGGCCGGCGAATCGCACGGCCCAGAACTCATTGCCGTCATGGAGGGCCTGCCCTCGGGCGTCCCGGTCTCGTCCGAGGCGATCCAGGCCGACCTCGCACGTCGCAAGCTCGGCTATGGCCGGGGGTCGCGCATGAAGTTCGAGCAGGACGAGCTGTCGATCTCCGGCGGGGTGCGACACGGGAAGACCCTCGGCAGCCCGATCGCGCTCCGCATCGGCAACACCGAGTGGCCCAAGTGGATCGAGGTCATGAACCCCGAACCCGTCGAGCTGACGGACAGGTCGCGCGGTCGCAGCGCCCCGCTCACGCGACCGCGCCCCGGCCATGCCGACCTCGTGGGCATGCAGAAATACGACTTCGACGAGGCGCGGCCCATCCTCGAGCGGGCGAGCGCGCGCGAGACCGCCGCGCGCGTCGCACTCGGCGCCGTCGCACGCTCCTTCCTGGGAGAGCTCGGCATCCGTCTCGTGAGCCACACGCTCTCGATCGGTCCCGTGCAGGTGCCGGAGGGTGCCGCGCTGCCGACGCCCGACGACGTCGACGCGCTGGACGCCGATCCGCTGCGCTGCTTCGACGCGGAGACCTCCGCGCGGATGGTCGCCGAGGTCGACGACGCCAAGAAGGACGGCGACACGCTCGGCGGCATCGTGGAGGTGCTCGCCTACGGTCTCCCGCCTGGGCTCGGTTCGCACGTGCACTGGGACCGCCGTCTGGACGCCCGCCTCGCGCAGGCGCTCATGAGCATCCAGGCGATCAAGGGAGTGGAGGTCGGAGACGGCTTCGAGACCACCCGCCGCCGCGGATCCGCCGCTCACGACGAGCTCTTCGCGACCGCCGATGGCATCACCCGCGGCTCCGACCGAGCAGGCGGCACCGAGGGCGGGATGTCCACGGGCACCGTGCTGCGCGTCCGCGCAGGTATGAAGCCCATCGCGACCGTGCCGCATGCGTTGCGCACGATCGACGTCGCGACCGGCGGCGACGCCACGGCGCACCACCAGCGCTCCGACGTGTGCGCCGTGCCCGCCGCCGGTGTGGTCGCCGAGGCCATGGTCGCGATCGAGCTCGCTCGGGCCGTGCTGGAGAAGTTCGGCGGTGACAGCGTGCGCGAGACGCGTCGCAACCTCGAGGGATACCTCGACGCGATCCCCGCCGAGCTGCGCACGACCCCGGCCTCCGAGGCTGCGCTCATCGCGCATGACGAGCGAGGCTGAACGGCTCACGCTGGTGCTGGTGGGCCCCATGGCCGCCGGCAAGACCAGTGTGGGACGTCGGGTGGCCCGCAGGCTGAAGGTGCCGTTCATCGACACGGACAAGCGCGTCGTCGCGGCGCACGGACCGATCCCGACGATCTTCGCCGAGTTCGGTGAGGCGCGGTTCCGAGAACTCGAGCGGGAGGCCGTCGCTGCGGCGCTGGGCGAAGGCGGAGTCGTCTCGCTCGGCGGCGGAGCCGTGACGGATGCGGGCACACGCGACCTCCTCCGAGAGCATCCGGTCGTCTTCCTGACGGTGACGCCCGAGGCGGTCGCCGAGAGGATCGCCGGCGGTGGACGTCCGCTGCTGGACGGAGAGGATCCGCTCGGCCGCTGGACGCGCATCCTGGAGGAGCGTCGCCGCTGGTACGAGGAGGTGGCGTCGACGACGTTCGACACCTCACGACGGCCGATGCATCGCATCGCCGAGGAGATCGCCGCATGGAGGAGAGAGCAGGCATGAGCACGACGACCATCAGCGTCACGGGGGAGACACCCTACGACATCACGATCGGGCGGGACATCCTCGATCGGGTGTCGGACGCGCTCGACGCCGGGGTGCGCAAGGTACTGGTGGTGCATCCGCCGACGCTCGCCGCGCGTGCCGCCGAGCTGCGCGACCGCCTGCTCGCCGATACCGCGAACGGGCCGCGCGAGGTGCTGCTCGCCGAGGTGCCGGATGCCGAGCAGGGCAAGCGCATCGAGGTGGCCGCCTTCTGCTGGCAGGTCATGGGGCAGGCCGACTTCACCCGCTCGGACGCCGTGATCGGCTATGGCGGCGGCGCCGTCACGGATCTCGCCGGGTTCGTCGCCGCGACGTGGCTCCGTGGCGTGCAGCTCGTGCAGGTGCCGACCACCGTCCTCGGGCTCGTCGACGCCTCGGTCGGCGGGAAGACCGGCATCAACACCGCCGAGGGCAAGAACCTCGTCGGTGCGTTCTGGGCGCCGAGGGCCGTCATCGGCGACCTCGACGAGCTGGGCAGCCTCAGCGCGAACGAGGCCACCGCGGGCTTCGCCGAGGTCGTGAAAGCGGGGTTCATCTGGGCGCCCGAGATCCTCGACATCGTCGAGTCCGACCCCGCGCGCGCTGTCGACACGACCACCCCGGAGTTCCGCCGTGCGATCGAGCTCGCGATCGACATGAAGGCCCGGGTCGTCTCGGACGACTTCCGTGAGGCCGGTCAGCGCGAGATCCTCAACTACGGCCACACGCTCGGGCATGCCATCGAGCACGCCGAGCGCTACCGCTGGCGTCACGGCGCGGCCATCTCGATCGGTATGGTCTACGCCGCAGAGCTCTCGCGCCTCGCCGGCCGGCTGTCCGACGCCTCGGCCGAACGGCACCGGACGATCCTGCAGTCCCTCGGGCTGCCGACCACGTACCGGGCCGGCGCCTGGCGGACGCTGCTCGCGACGATGCAGCGCGACAAGAAGACCAGGGGAGGGATGCTGCGGTTCATCCTCCTCGACGAGATCGGCAAGCCGACAGTGCTCCAGGCTCCCGACGAGTCGCTGCTGTTCGCCGCGTATCAGGAGGTGGGGGAGTGACCCGCCGCATCCTCCTCGTGAACGGGCCCAACCTCAACCTGCTGGGCACCCGCGAGCCCGAGGTCTACGGCACGGCCACGCTCGCCGACGTCGTGGCCCTCACGGTCGCGACCGCGCGGGACGAGGGGTACGACGTCCGTGCGATCCAGAGCAACCACGAGGGCGTCCTGATCGACGCGATCCACGACGCGCGCGCGGACTGCGTCGGCATCGTGATCAACCCGGGCGGCCTGACGCACACGTCCGTGGCGCTGCGCGATGCGCTCACCGGGGTCTCCCTGCCGTTCGCGGAGGTGCACATCTCGGACGTGTACGCCCGCGAGGAGTTCCGTCACCACTCGTATCTCCACGACGTCGCTGCGGTGCGCGTGATCGGCGAGGGCGTCGAGGGTTACGCGACCGCCGTGCGACAGCTCGTCGCGCTCATCCCGTAGAATCGACTGTCGGCCCGCCCCGCCATCCGGCAGCGAGCGGCCCCCACGGACTCACGAAACGGAACTCCCGCACATGGCATCTACCGCAGACATCAAGAACGGCGTCGTCCTCAGCATCGATGGACAGCTCTGGAGCGTCATCGAGTTCCAGCACGTGAAGCCGGGCAAGGGCGGGGCGTTCGTGCGCACCAAGCTCAAGAACGTCGTGTCAGGCAAGGTCGTCGACCGCACGTACAACGCGGGCGCGAAGATCGAGATCGAGAACGTCGACCGCCGCGACTACACCTACCTGTACACGGACGGCGACGGCTACGTGTTCATGGACCAGACCGACTTCGACCAGATCACGGTCGGCGCAGCCACCGTCGGCGACGCCAAGAACTTCCTGCTCGAGAACCAGCAGGTCACCATCGCGCTCAACAACGGCAACCCGCTCTACCTCGACCTGCCCGCGTCGGTGATCCTCGAGATCACGTACACCGAGCCCGGGCTCCAGGGAGATCGCTCGTCCGCCGGCACCAAGCCCGCGACGCTGGAGACCGGGTATGAGATCCAGGTCCCGCTCTTCGTCGAGGCCGGCACCAAGGTCAAGGTCGACACCCGCACGGGTGACTACCTCGGTCGCGAGAAGTAAGGCGTGAGCGCCCGGACGAAGGCGCGCAAGCGCGCACTCGACATCCTCTTCTCCGCGGACGTGCGAGGCGACGAGCTCGCCGTGACGCTCGCAGCGGAGGCGACGCGTGCGGCCAGCGAGCCGGCGCGCGAGGCCTCCTGGCTGTACGCCCGCGAGGTCGTCGACGGCATCCTCGACCATCGCGACGAGATCGACGAGCAGATCACCACGCACAGCCGCGACTGGCGTCTCGAGCGCATGCCCGCGGTCGACAGGGCGCTGCTGCGCATCGGCGTGTGGGAGATCCTGTACAACGACCAGGTGCCGACCGCGGTCGCGATCGACGAGGCCGTGGAACTCGCCAAGGAGTTCTCGACGGACGACTCCGGCGCCTTCGTGCACGGCGTGCTCGCGCGGGTGGCGCGCGCCGCCTGAGCGCGACCGCACGGATGCCGACGGCGTCGATGTCGGCGGCTCACGGGACGATGGCGGGATGAACGACTGGCGCTCCCTGCTGCCGACCCCCGAGGGCGGAAGGCGCGCCCCTCTGGCACTGGGTGTCGAACTGCGGCTCCGCGATTCCCGGGGCTCATGGTCCGCGAGGCCGCAGCGCGCGGCCACGCCGCGTGACGTCGCGAAGCGCGAGGGGGAGGTGCTCCTGGGGGTGCGCCCCCTGGTGCGCAGTGAGGCGACCGGCGCCTGGATCCAGGGCGGTGCCTCGTGGGACCTGGTGCGGCGTCAGGGCACGCAGTTCGCCGCCGCGGCATCCCGCTGGTTCGCCGATCTCCTGAACATCTCACGCGACTCTCTGCTCTCCGGCGCCTCCGGCGACTGGTTGATCCTCGATCACGTGGAGTCGGCGCTCCTCTGGCCGCACCTGCGCGCCGCCGCCGCTCTCGGCATCCCGCTCGTGTCGACGCAGAAGCAGGTGAGGGTGACGCTCGTCGACTCCGTGGAGCTGTCCGCGGAGATCCGGCGGGAGGACTCGGGTGCTCTGCGCATGCACGCCGCGGGGGTGCTGGACGGCACGACCGTGACCGCCGAGGACATCCACCCGATCGGGGGCACCGGGGTCTACACCGCGGCCGCCGTCGGTCGAGGGATGGACGTGCTCCTGGGCGAGTCGCCGCTGGATCCTGCCGTGCGGGCGCTGCTCACGGCACGCTCCGGGGTCGAGGTCGACGCCGGCGAGGAGAGGGCCTTCCTGCGGGACGCGTATCCGCTGCTCGCACGCCGTATCGCGGTGCGCGCGCACGGCGCGGTGCGGCTGCCCGTGCTTCCCCGTCCGACCCCGGTGATCACGGTGGCGTTCCAGTCCGGCGACGTCGTGCGATGGACGTTCGAGTGGGACTACGCCGGGTTCGGACGGCATCCCTTCTCCTGGACGGGCGATGCGGTGCGCGACGTGCACGCCGAGGATGACGCGCGCGGGGGACTCGTCGACGTCTGGACCCGCGCGACGGGACGGGAGTTCGCACCGCAGGGTTCCCTGCACGACGTCGAGGCTGCGGAGTTCGTGTCCGCGGCGGTCCCCGCACTCGAGGCCGAGGGCGTGGAGGTCGTCGTCACCGGACGTCGAAAGGCTTATCACGAGTTGTCCGGTGAGCCGGAGGTCACGATCTCGACGGTCGAGACCACCGACGCCGACTGGTTCGACCTCGGTGTACTCGTGCGGATCGATGGACGTTCGATCCCCTTCGAACCCCTGTTCACGGCTCTGAGCAGGGGCCGCAAGAAGCTCCTGCTCGCGGACGGAGGCTACTTCTCCCTCGCGCACCCCGCGCTCGCGCGACTCCGCGACTTGATCGATGAGGCGGGTGGACTCGACGAGTGGGAGACAGGCCCCAGGATCAACCGTCATCAGGTCGATCTCTGGGAGGAGTTCGAGGACCTGGCCGACGAAGCACTGCCCGCCGTCATCTGGCGGGCGACCGTCGAGGGCCTGCGCGATTCCTCCGGCGTTCCGCCGACGCCGGTGCCGCGCGGCCTCAAGGCCACCCTTCGTCCGTACCAGAAGTCCGGCTTCGACTGGCTCGCCTTCCTGTGGCGGCATCGACTGGGCGGCATCCTGGCCGACGACATGGGTCTCGGCAAGACGCTGCAACTGCTCGCGCTCATGCAGCACGCGCGGGAGCACGGCGAGACCCGGCCCTTCCTCGTCGTCGCGCCGACCTCGGTCACGGGCACGTGGCGCGCGGAGGCCGCGCGCCACGCACCCGATCTGCGCGTGGTGGTCGCCGGCTCCACGATCGCGGGCGGTGCCGGATCTCTCGTGACGGCCGCAGCGGGCGCCGATGTCGTCGTGACGTCCTACGCGGTCGCGCGGCTCGACGAGGACGCGTTCGCACGCGTGTCCTGGGCGGCCCTGGTGCTCGACGAGGCGCAGTTCGTGAAGAACCCCGCGACGCGGGTGCATCGTGCCGTCGCATCCTTCGACGCCGAAGTGACCATCGCCGTCACGGGCACCCCGATGGAGAACAGCCTCAGCGAGCTCTGGGCGCTTCTCTCGCTCACGGCCCCGGGGCTGTTCGCCTCGGCACGGGCGTTCCGCGAGCACTACCTCCAGCCCATCGAGCAGGGCAAGGTTGCGGAGAACGCCGAGGGCGGCGACTACCGACGCCGTCGTCTCGCCCAGCTGCGGCGGCGGATCCGTCCGCTCGTCCTGCGGCGCACGAAGGACCATGTCGCCGCCGATCTCCCACCGAAGCAGGAGCAGCTGCTCGAGGTCGAGCTGAGCTCCGCACACCGCTCCCTGTACGACGTGGTGCTGCAGCGCGAGCGCCAGAAGGTCCTGGGGCTGATCGACGACCTCGATCGGAACCGCTTCATCGTGTTCCGCTCGCTCACGCTGCTGCGCATGCTGAGCCTCGCCCCCGCGCTGATCGACGAGGGCGATGCGACGATCGGCTCCCGCAAGCTGGACGTGCTGCTCGAACGCGTGGAGGAGCTGCAGGCGGAGGGTCACCGTGCACTGGTGTTCAGCCAGTTCACGTCTTTCCTCGATCTCGCGCAGGAGCGCCTCGCGGCGGCGGGCATCCCGTTCGCGAGACTCGACGGATCGACCAGACGGCGGCAGGAGGTCGTCGACGGATTCACCGCGGGGGAGCAGCCCGTGTTCCTCATCAGCCTCAAGGCGGGGGGTTTCGGACTCACGCTCACCGAGGCGGACTACGTCTTCCTCCTCGATCCCTGGTGGAACCCTGCCGCGGAGGCCCAGGCGATCGATCGCACACATCGCATCGGGCAGACGGAACAGGTGTTCGTGTATCGGATGGTCGCGACGGGCACGATCGAGGAGAAGGTGCTCGACCTGCAGCGCCGAAAGGCGCGACTGTTCTCAGCGGTGATGGACGACGACGACCTGTTCGCGCAGTCGCTCACCGCCGACGACATCCGGGGCCTGTTCGACGCCCGATGATTTCTCCCGGCCGGTCTCCGGGGCCGTACAGGAGGGCCTCGGTAGAATCGAACGGTTCACTTCAGGAGGAATGCATGCGGATCACGGGACTCGGCCACGCCGGGATGTTCATCGAGACGGTCGGCGGGAACATCATCTGCGACCCCGTCCTCGGACCCTCGTTCTTCGGATCCTGGTTCCCGTTCCCCGACAACCGCGCTCTCGACTGGGAGCGTTTCGGGCGTGAGGCCGACTTCCTCTACATCTCGCACCGCCACCGCGATCACTTCGACCCGAAGCTGCTCGAACGCTACATCCGCAACGACATCGAGGTGCTGCTGCCGGAGTACCCGATCGACGATCTCGAGCAGGACATCCGTGCGCTCGGCTACACCAACATCACCTACGCGCCGGCGGGGGAGATCATCGAGCGCGGCGATCTCAAGATCATGATCACGCCGCTGCGGGCCCCGAGCGACGGCCCCATCGGCGACTCCTCGCTCAGCGTCGACGACGGCACGGGGTCGGTCCTGAACCAGAACGACTCGCATCCTCTCGACCTCGAGAAGCTGCTGCACTTCGGACGCCCGGACGCGTACTTCACGCAGGTGTCGGGAGCGATCTGGTGGCCCATGGTCTACGACCTGCCTCTCGACGCCAAGCAGAACTTCGCGCAGCTCAAGCGCGATGCGCAGAACAAGCGCGCGATGTACTACATCGAGAAGGTCGACGCGCCGCACGTGTTCCCCATGGCGGGGCCGCCCATGTTCCTCCGCGATGAGCTCTTCGACTTCAACGGGCTCGGTCGCAACGGCGAGTCGATCTTCACGGACCAGAAGCAGTTCCTCGCGCACATGCACGAGAAGGCTCCTCAGTACGACGGTCGGCTGTTCGTGCCCGGCACGGTCGTCACGGTCGCCGACGGCGCGGTCACCACCGAGCAGACGCTGTACACCGACGCGGAGCTGTCCCACATCTTCGATGAGAAGTGGGACTACCTGGAGGAGCAGCGATCCACGCGCCAGCAGGAGATCCGCGACGAGGAGGCCTCCCGTGCGGAGGTTCTGTCCGCGCAGGAGATCCTCGAGGAGCTCAAAGCCTGGTGGGAGCCGTTGCTCAAGAAGTCCCGTACGATCCGACTCGGCGTGGGCGGCAACGTGCGCTTCAAGATCGGCGACCTGGACATGGTGGTCGACTTCCCGCGGGCGAAGGTCCGCGAGTACGCGGGCGAGGACTGCATCTACTGGTACACGATCCCCGCGGACCTCGTCTCGACGAACATCCGCGACCACGAGATCGACTGGTCGAACTCGATCTTCCTGTCGATGCAGTTCTCCGTCGGTCGCAGCGGCAAGTTCAACGAGTTCCTCACGACGTTCCTCAAGTGCCTGTCGGTCGACCGCATCGAGTACGTCGAGAACTGGTACCAGGAGCAGACCGACCAGACCGAGGATGCCGAGATCGGCGACTGGGTCGTGCAGCGACGCTGCCCGCACCTTCGCGCGGACCTCACCAAGACCGGCAAGGTCGACGAGGACGGCATCCTGACGTGCAGCATGCACGACTGGAAGTGGGACCTGAAGACCGGTCGCTGCCTGTCGACGACCGGTCACCCGATCCGTTCGACGAAGATCGACGAGGTCACGGACGCGGTGCTCAGCGAGGCGAGCTGAGGCATTCCGAGATCCCAGTACCACCACGACGTTCGGTGGTACTCTCGGCTCATGCCCACGACACTCCCGAGGATCCAGGTCACGCAGACCACGAAACTCCGCGACGCTCTCGAACTCGCCGAGGCGGAATGGCCCGGGCTGCCCAAGTCCGAGCTCGTCGGGCGGCTGGCGATCCTCGGCGCGGAATCGCTCACATCCCAGCGGTCAGCGAGGCGAGCGGCGAGGCGGGCGGCGCTCGAAGCGACTCGCGGCACGATCGCGTACCCGGCCGGCTACCTCGACGAGCTCCGCAAGGACTGGCCGGAATGATCGTTCTGGACGCCGGGGTGCTGATCGCGCACCTATCCGTGGACGATCCCCATCAAGACGCCGCGTTCGACATCCTCGATACGGAGGACGACCTGCTCGTGCATCCGCTGACGATCGCGGAGGCCCTGGTCCATCCCGCGCGCGTCGGCACTGAGGTCGCGGACCTTGCTCGTATCGAGACGCTCGGTCTGCTCCGTCGCGAGGAGGACGTCGACGAGCCGGTGCGGATCGCACGTCTGCGCGCAGTCTCCTCGCTGAAAATCCCCGACTGCGCGGTGCTGGTGACGGCGGAATCGTTCCGCGCCACGCTCGCGACGTTCGACCACCGGCTCGCCGAGGTCGCGCGCGGGCGGGGCCTCCCCGTCGTCGGAGCCTGAGCACTCCGATAGAGTAGATCCGCAAGCAACCTTTAACACCGTCCTGTGAGGCGGAGAAGGGAGCGGCTGATGAGTGCACGCACCGTCCTGCACGAAGCCGATATCTCGCGGGCTCTGACCCGCATCGCGCATGAGATCCTCGAGTCCAATCGAGGAGCCGAGAACCTCGTTCTCCTGGGCATCCCGACCCGCGGCGTCGCACTCGCCCAGCGCCTCGCTCACCTGATCGGCGAGATCTCGCAGACGCCCGTTCCCGTAGGGGCGCTCGACGTCACGCTCTTCCGCGACGACCTGGCGAAGCATCCGACCCGGTCGCCCCAGCCCACGGACATCCCCGCCGGAGGGATCGACGGACGCACGGTGGTGCTCGTCGACGACGTGCTCTTCTCAGGGCGCAGCATCCGGGCGGCACTGGATGCGCTGCAGTCGATCGGACGTCCCGCGGTCGTGCGTCTGGCCATCCTCGTCGACCGGGGGCACCGCGAACTCCCGATCCGCCCGGACTTCGTCGGCAAGAACATCCCGTCGTCACGGCAGGAGCGGGTAAACGTGCGTCTGCGCGAGAACGACGACGCCGAGGAGGTGACGATCGAAGCATGAGGCACCTGCTCGACACCCGCGCCCTCGACCGCGACACCGCCCTGCGGATCCTGGACGTCGCCGAGGACATGTCCGACACGCAGTCGCGTGAGATCAAGAAGCTCCCGACGCTGCGCGGCAAGACCGTGGTGAACCTCTTCTTCGAGGACTCCACGCGCACCCGGATCTCCTTCGAGGCCGCAGCCAAGCGGCTCTCCGCCGACGTCATCAACTTCGCGGCCAAGGGCTCCAGCGTGTCGAAGGGCGAAAGCCTGAAGGACACCGCGCAGACGCTGCAGGCGATGGGAGCGGATGCCGTCGTCATCCGGCATCCCGCCTCCGGCGCCCCACAGACGCTCGCGACGAGCGGCTGGATCTCTGCCGGCGTCGTCAACGCGGGCGATGGGACCCATGAGCACCCGACGCAAGCTCTGCTCGACGCCTTCACGATCCGCAAACGCCGCTTCGGAGCGGAGAGCCGGGGTCGCGACCTCGCCGGTGTGCGGGTCGTGATCGTCGGCGACGTGCTGCATTCCCGGGTCGCGCGGTCGAACGTGTGGCTGCTGTCCACGCTCGGCGCCGAGGTCACGCTCGTGGCCCCGCCGACCCTCGTGCCGCAGAACGTGTCGCTCTGGCCCGCGCGGGTGGTCTACGACCTCGATCAGGCACTGGCCGAAGAACCGGACGCGGTCATGATGCTACGAATCCAGCTCGAACGCATGAACGCCGCGTATTTCCCGACTGAGCGGGAGTATTCCCGGCGCTGGGGCCTCGACGCACGGCGTGCGGCAGCGCTTCGGGGCGATAGCATTGTGATGCACCCCGGACCCATGAACCGCGGGCTGGAGATCAGCTCGGAGGCGGCGGATTCGCCGCGCTCCACCGTGCTGGAACAGGTCACGAACGGAGTGTCGGTGCGGATGGCCGTGCTGTATCTGCTGCTGGCAGGCGAACGAGACGACGAACGAGGGGGAGACCTGTGAGCGAGACCCTCGTCATCACCGGCGCACAGCTTCTCGGCACCGAGGGTGCCGACATCATCGTGGCGGACGGCCGCATCGTCGAGATCGGCAGCGGTCTGAGCCGCTCCGGTGCGCGCGTGATCGACGCCGACGGCCTCGTGGCCCTCCCCGGTCTGGTCGACCTGCACACGCACCTGCGCGAGCCCGGGTATGAGGCATCCGAGACGATCCTCACCGGCACGCGTGCTGCGGCAGCCGGTGGGTTCACCGCGGTCTTCGCGATGCCGAACACCTCGCCCGTGGCCGATACGGCAGGCGTCGTCGAGCAGGAGTTGGCGCTCGGCGAGGCCGCCGGCTACGCGACCGTGCAGCCGATCGGTGCCGTCACCGTGGGCCAGAAGGGCGAGCGGCTCGCCGAGCTCGGCGCCATGGCCACCTCGCGAGCCCAGGTGCGCGTGTTCAGCGACGACGGCTTCTGCGTGTTCGATCCGCTCATCATGCGCCGCGCACTGGAGTACGTGAAGTCCTTCGACGGCGTGATCGCGCAGCACGCGCAGGATCCGCGCCTGACCGAGGGCGCGCAGATGAACGAGGGCACGGTGTCTGCCGAGCTGGGCCTCGCCGGATGGCCCGCCGTCGCCGAGGAGTCGATCATCGCGCGCGACGTCCTGCTCGCCGAGCACGTCGGATCGCGCCTGCACGTGTGCCATCTCTCGACGGCCGGCTCCGTCGACATCATCCGCTGGGCCAAGAAGCGCGGCATCGCGGTGACGGCTGAAGTCACTCCGCACCATCTGCTGCTGACCGACGAGCTCGTGCGCGGCTATGACGCCCGTTACAAGGTCAATCCGCCGCTGCGGCGCGAGGAGGACGTCCTCGCGGTCCGTGAGGGGTTGGCCGACGGGACCATCGACATCGTCGCGACCGACCACGCCCCGCACCCGAGCGAGCACAAGACGTGCGAGTGGCAGGCGGCGGCGAACGGCATGGTCGGGCTGGAATCCGCGCTGCGCGTGGTGCACCAGTCCATGGTGCAGACCGGGCTGATCGGGTGGAGCGATGTCGCGCGCGTGCTGAGCGCCGCCCCGGCGCGGATCGGCCGCCTTTCCGGACACGGCACGCCCCTCGAGGTCGGAGCGCCGGCGCAGATCGCGTTGTACGACGCATCCGTCGCGGGAGTGTTCACCGCCGCCGACCTGCATGGACGCAGCGCGAACTCGCCCTACCTCGGTCGAGACCTGCCCGGCCGGGTCGAGTACACGATCCACGGCGGCACGGTGACGGTCGACGGCGGTGCCGTGGTCGAGGAGCTGCGCGCATGATCCCCAGGGATGTCGCGATCGCGGTCATGATCGCGCTGGCGGTGCTGGTGCTCCTGGCGATGGTGTTCGCCTGGCGTCGACGTCTCCGACGCGACGCGGGGCTCGCGGCCCCGCTCGGCGTACCCGAGCATGCCGAGGTGATCGACCGGCACGAGGTGCTCTACGTCTCGACGACGAAGCACGACCAGCCGCTCGAACGCCTCACCATGTCGCCGCTCGCGTATCGTGCCCGCGGCGAGGTCGCGGTGACGGACCGCGGACTGGCGCTCTGCCTCGACGGCGCGCCGACCGTGTTCCTCGCCTCGTCCCGCCTCACCGGCGTCGACCGCGCGACGGTCACGATCGACCGCGTCGTCGAACCGGGCGGTCTCGTCCGGGTGGCGTGGAGCGCCGACGACGACACCGTGGTCGACTCCTACCTCCGTCTCACCGACGGCGACCCGAAGAACTTCATCTCTGCACTGCAGCAGCTCGTCCCCGCCTCCGGCGCCGCGGACGACTCGGCTGCCCCCGACACAGGAGCACAGTCATGACCTCCCTCCCCGAACCCGCCGTCCTGGTCCTCGAGGACGGCACCCGCCACTCCGGCCGCGCCTACGGCGCGCTGGGCACGACGCTCGGCGAGGTCGTGTTCGCCACCGGCATGTCCGGCTACCAGGAGACGCTCACCGACCCCTCGTACGCGGGACAGATCGTCCTCCAGACCGCACCGCACATCGGCAACACGGGCATGAACGACGAGGACACCGAGTCGCGACGCATCTGGGTGGCCGGCTACATCGTGCGCGACCCCTCCCGGGTCGTCTCGAACTGGCGTGCGAACGCCTCGCTCGACGAGATCCTCGTGCAGGACGGCATCGTCGGCATCAGCGGCATCGACACGCGTGCCATCACGCGCCACATCCGTTCCGCCGGTTCCATGCGCGGCGGGATCTTCTCGGGCGAGGCGGCCGGTCTCGATGCCGAGGAGCAGCTCCGGATCGTCCGCGAGGCGCCGGAGATGGCCGGGCAGAACCTGTCGGCCCAGGTCTCGGTGGACGTCGCGATCGTGACGGATGCCGTGGGGGAGAAGATCGGCAACCTGGCGGTCCTCGATCTCGGCGTGAAGCAGGCGACGATCGACAACCTCGCGGCCCGCGGCTTCGAGGTGCACGTCCTGCCGCAGTCCTCGACCTTCGCCGACATCATGGCGATCGATCCGGTCGCGGTGTTCTACTCGAACGGCCCCGGCGACCCCTCGGCCTCCGACGGTCAGGTCGCGGTGCTGCGCGAGGTGCTCGACGCCAAGCTGCCCTACTTCGGCATCTGCTTCGGCAACCAGCTGTTCGGGCGGGCCCTCGGCCTCAGCACGTACAAGCTGACGTTCGGCCACCGCGGCATCAACCAGCCGGTCCTCGACAAGTCCACCGGCAAGGTCGAGATCACGGCGCACAATCACGGGTTCGCCGTGGATGCGCCGCTCGACGGCTCGTTCGACAGCCCGCACGGCTACGGCGCGGTCGAGGTCAGCCACGTCGGTCTCAACGACAACGTCGTGGAGGGACTCCGCGCCCTCGACCTCCCCGCGTTCTCGGTGCAGTACCACCCCGAGGCGGCGGCCGGTCCGCACGACGCCAACTATCTCTTCGACCGGTTCCGCGACATGGTCATCGCGAGCAAGAAGGACGCACAGTAATGCCCAAGCGCGACGACATCAATTCCGTCCTCGTCATCGGCTCCGGCCCGATCGTCATCGGTCAGGCCTGCGAGTTCGACTACTCCGGCACCCAGGCGTGCCGTGTCCTCCGCGAGGAGGGCGTGCGGGTGATCCTCGTGAACTCCAACCCCGCGACGATCATGACCGACCCCGACTTCGCCGACGCGACGTACATCGAGCCGATCACCCCCGAGGTGATCGAGACGATCATCGCGAAGGAGAAGCCCGACGCGATCCTGCCGACCCTCGGCGGGCAGACCGCGCTGAACGCGGCCATGGCGCTCGACGAGCGCGGCATCCTCGCCAAGTACGGCGTCGAGCTCATCGGCGCCAAGGTCGACGCGATCAAGAAGGGCGAGGACCGCCAGGTCTTCAAGGAGCTCGTGCTCGAGGCCGGCGCCGACGTCGCCAAGAGCGTGATCGCGCATACCATGGACGACCTGCTCGCCGGTGCCGAGAAGCTCGGCTACCCGCTCGTCGTGCGTCCCTCGTTCACGATGGGCGGCCTGGGCTCGGGCTTCGCCTACGACGAGGAGGACCTCCGCCGCATCGGCGGCGCCGGCCTGCGCGACTCGCCGACGACCGAGGTGCTCCTGGAGGAGTCGATCCTCGGCTGGAAGGAGTACGAGCTCGAGCTCATGCGCGACACGGCCGACAACACGGTCGTCGTCTGCTCGATCGAGAACGTCGACCCGGTCGGCGTGCACACCGGCGACTCGATCACCGTCGCGCCAGCGCTGACGCTCACGGACCGCGAGTACCAGAAGATGCGCGACATCGGCATCGACATCATCCGCGCCGTGGGCGTCGACACGGGTGGCTGCAACATCCAGTTCGCGGTCGACCCGACCAACGGGCGCATCATCGTGATCGAGATGAACCCGCGCGTCTCGCGCTCGAGCGCCCTCGCGTCCAAGGCGACGGGCTTCCCGATCGCGAAGCTCGCGGCGAAGCTCGCACTGGGCTACCGCCTGGACGAGATCCCCAACGACATCACAGGGGTGACCCCCGCCAGCTTCGAGCCCACGCTCGACTACGTGGTCGTCAAGGTGCCCCGTTTCGCGTTCGAGAAGTTCCCTGCCGCCGACGCCACCCTCACCACGACCATGAAGTCCGTGGGTGAGGCGATGGCGATCGGGCGCAATTACGCCACCGCCCTGCAGAAGGCGCTGCGCTCGCTCGAGAAGCGCGGCTCCAGCTTCCACTGGGGTCCCGAGGTGCGCTCGGTCGAGGAGCTGCTCGAGATCGCGCGGATCCCCACCGACGGTCGGATCGTGACGCTGCAGCAGGCGCTGCGCAAGGGCGCGACTGTCGAGCAGGCCTTCGAGTCCACCGCCATGGACCCCTGGTTCCTCGACCAGATCGTGCTGATCAACGAGGTCGCCGAGATCGTGCGCACGGCCCCGGAGCTGGATGCGGCGACGCTGCGCTACGCCAAGGAGCACGGCTTCTCCGACGCGCAGCTCGCGCAGCTGCGCGGGGAGAGCGAGGAGGAGATCCGCGGCGTGCGCCACGGGCTCGGCATCCGCCCCGTGTACAAGACGGTCGACACGTGCGCCGGCGAGTTCCCGGCGCTCACGCCGTACCACTACTCGAGCTACGACTTCGAGACCGAGGTCGCACCGTCCGAGCGCACGAAGGTCGTCATCATCGGTTCCGGCCCGAACCGCATCGGCCAGGGCGTCGAGTTCGACTACTCCTGCGTGCACGCCTCCTTCGCGCTGTCCGACGCCGGCTTCGAGACCGTGATGGTCAACTGCAACCCGGAGACCGTGTCGACCGACTACGACACCTCGGACCGTCTGTACTTCGAGCCGCTCACGCTCGAGGACGTCCTGGAGGTGCTGGACGCGGAAGCCGCGAGCGGCACGATCCTCGGAGTCGTCTGCCAGCTCGGCGGCCAGACGCCGCTCGGCCTCGCGAAGGGCATCGAGGCGGCGGGCTACACCGTGCTCGGCACGAGCCCCGCGGCGATCGACATCGCCGAGGAGCGCGAACTCTTCTCGCAGCTGCTCGACACGGCGGGGCTGCTCGCTCCGCGTCACGGCACGGCCGTCGACGTCGAGGGCGCGGTGGCCGTGGCGGAGGAGATCGGCTACCCCGTGCTCGTTCGTCCGAGCTTCGTGCTCGGCGGCCGGGGCATGGAGATCGTGTACGGCACCGAGGCGCTTCGCGACTACTTCGTGCGCACGGCGGGAGAGGTCGTGATCGAGGAGGGCAAGCCCCTGCTGGTCGACCGCTTCCTCGACGACGCGATCGAGCTCGACGTGGACGCTCTGTACGACGGGACCGATCTCTTCATCGGCGGCGTCATGGAGCACCTCGAGGAGGCCGGCATCCACTCCGGCGACTCCAGCTGCACGCTGCCGCCCGTCTCGCTGGGGCGCACCGACATCGACCGCGTGCGCGAGGCGACTCTCGCGATCGCCGAGGGCGTGGGCGTCCGCGGCCTCCTGAACGTGCAGTTCGCGATCAGCGCCGGCGTGCTCTACGTGATCGAGGCCAACCCGCGCGCAAGCCGCACGGTGCCGTTCGTCTCCAAGGCCCTCGGGATCCCGATGGCCAAGGCGGCGAGCCGCGTGATGGCGGGCGCGACGATCGCCGAGCTCCGTGCCGAGGGCATGCTGCCCCAGCAGGACGGCTCACGCGTGCCGCTCGATGCGCCCGTCTCGGTCAAGGAGGCCGTGCTCCCGTTCAAGCGGTTCCGCACCGCCGACGGCAAGACGGTGGACTCGGTCCTCGGCCCGGAGATGCGCTCGACCGGCGAGGTCATGGGCATCGACCGCGACTTCCCGACCGCGTTCGCGAAGAGCCAGGCCGCGGCCTACGGCGGGATGCCGACGTCGGGCACCGTGTTCATCTCCGTCGCCGACTCCGACAAGCGTGCGGTGATCCTGCCCGCGCACCGGTTGCAGCAACTGGGCTTCACGATCGTCGCGACGGAGGGCACCGCCGAGATCCTCTCGCGCAACGGCATCGCGGTCACGGTCGTCGAGAAGTACAGCGACACGCAGGAGTCGGGCGCGACGAACATCGTCGACCTCATCAACGACGGCGAGATCGACATCGTCGTGAACACCCCCTCGGGCGGTGCGGCCCGCGCCGACGGCTACGAGATCCGCGCGGCGGCCGTGGCCGCCGACAAGGCCCTCTTCACGACCATGGCCGTGCTCGGAGCGGCCGTGAGCGGCATGGACGCGGCCCACGAGGGGTTCCAGGTGAAGAGCCTCCAGGAGTACGCCCTCGACCGGAAGGCCGCGGTGTGACGACCTCCTTCGGCGAGCGGGTCCGTGGCGTCCTCGACGCGCACGGCCCGCTGTGCGTGGGCATCGACCCGCATGCGTCCCTCCTGGACGCCTGGGGGCTCGGGCAGGATGCCGCCGGAGTCCGTGAGTTCGGGCTGCGCACCGTCGAAGCGGCCGCCGGACGAGCCGGGATCGTGAAGCCGCAGGTGTCGTTCTTCGAACGGTTCGGATCGGCCGGGTTCGCCGCGCTCGAAGACGTGCTCGCCGCCGCCCGCGATGCCGGACTGCTCGTGATCGCCGACGCCAAGCGCGGCGACATCGGCACGACGATGGACGCGTATGCGGCCGCCTGGCTCACACCCGGTTCGCCGCTCGAAGCCGACGCGCTCACGGTCAACCCGTTCCTCGGCGTCGGTGCGCTGGACGGCACGTTCGCCCTGGCGCACGAGCACGGCAAGGGCGTGTTCGTGC
Organism: Microbacterium sp. LMX7-1.2; assembly: GCF_040675935.1. Lineage (NCBI taxonomy): Bacteria > Bacillati > Actinomycetota > Actinomycetes > Micrococcales > Microbacteriaceae > Microbacterium > Microbacterium sp. LMX7-1.2. The sequence goes on from NZ_JBEGIL010000001.1 coordinate 177,514, forward strand.
TGGCCGCGACGAGCAATCCCGAGGCGCTGTCGCTGCAGCGTGCGGAGTCGGCCACCGGCCGCTCGGTCTCGGCCGACATCGTGTCGGTCGTCTCGGCGCGCAACGCCGAGCACGTCGCCGCGGGGGAGTGGGGCGGCATCGGGTTCGTGGTCGGGGCGACCGTCGACTGGACGGATGCGGGACTCGCGGCGTTCGCACCGCCCGCGCCGATCCTCGCGCCGGGGTTCGGAGCCCAGGGAGCGACGCCCGCTGATCTGCACCGTCGCTTCGGCTCGATGAGTCGCACCGTGATAGCGAGCGAGAGCCGCAGCATCCTCGCCTCAGGCCCTGCAGGGCTCGAGGCCGCCATCGACGCGCGCGTCGCCGACTACAGGGAGGGCCACCGTGGCTGAAGCACGCCCGGTTCCGGAGGTCGATCGCGCGGCTGCAGCGCGCAAAGCCGTGGAACGTCGACGCGCCCGTGCCTCGCTCAAGCGCGATCTCACGATGCGCGTCATCACGCCGCAGACGGTGGTCGCGCGAGCGGCCGCCGACCCCGACTCGGTCGAGGGCTCGATGCGGATCACCGATTTCCTCCTCGCACTCCCGGCGATCGGCGCGGGCAAGCGCGACCGCATCCTCGAGGAGCTGAGCATCTCGCCCGTCAAACGCCTCGGCGGCCTCGGCGTACGTCAGCGCGTCGCGCTCTCGGCGTGGCTCGACGACCGCTTCCCAGTGCTCGAGCCGCGCGGCGCCCGCAGCCGACTGCTCGTCCTGGCGGGCCCCACCGCGGTGGGCAAGGGCACCGTCGCCGCCTACATCCGCGAGCACAACCCCGAGATCCACCTCTCCGTGTCCGCGACCACCCGCGCTCCGCGCCCCGGCGAGATCGACGGCGTGCACTACTACTTCGTGGACGACGCGGAGTTCGACCGCCTGATCGCTGCGGACGAGCTTCTCGAGTACGCGGTCGTGCACAACAGGTCCCGATACGGCACGCCGCGGGCGCCGATCGACGCCGCACTGGCCGAGGGGAAGACCGTCCTCCTCGAGATCGACCTGCAAGGCGCGCGTCAGGTGCGACGCGCCGAGCCGAGCGCGACGCTGATCTTCCTGCTGCCGCCGACATGGGACGAACTCGTCCAGCGACTGGTCGGCCGGGGTACGGAGGAGGCCGAGGAACGGGCCAGGCGACTGCGCACCGCGAAGGTCGAGCTGGCCGCCCAGAACGAGTTCGATCACCTCGTCGTGAACGAGGACGTCGCCGCTGCGGCCGCGGAGGTCGTAGAATTGTCCTCAGGCTCTGCGCGCTGAGTCCTCTCGCGCGCCCGTAGCACCGTCTTCGCGACGATCCCGTCGCCTGATCAGGAGGTCCCACCATGGCCGGACACCACAACAAGGGAATCATCGATCCCCCCATCGACAACCTGCTCGACCGCGTGGACTCCAAGTACGAGCTCGTCATCTACGCGGCGAAGCGCGCGCGTCAGATCAACGACTACTACTCGGACCTGCACGAGGGCAACCTCTTCGACAACGTGGGCCCGCTGGTCGACTCCTCCGTCGAGGACAAGCCGCTGACCATCGCCCTGCACGAGATCAACGAGGACAAGCTCCGCCTGCGTCACGCCGAGTGACGTCCCGTGACCGCGTCGCCCGCTGATGTCGGCGGCGCGGTCCACAATGGGGTCCAGCCCCGTCACCCGTCCGATCCCGTCCTGGAGCCCCGATGAGCGCCCTGCGTCTGTTCACGTCCGAGTCCGTCACCGAAGGGCACCCGGACAAGATCTGCGACCAGATCTCGGACAGCATCCTCGACGGCCTCATCGCGAAGGATCCGGGGTCCCGCGTCGCCGTCGAGACGCTCGTGACGACGGGCCTCGTGCACGTCGCGGGGGAGATCCGGACGGACGCGTACGTCGACATCCCGACGATCGTCCGTCAGGTCGTCAACGGCATCGGATACACGTCGAGCGACACCGGCTTCGACGGCGACTCGTGCGGAGTCAGCGTCTCGGTGGGGGAGCAGTCCTCGGACATCGCGCATGGCGTCGACAACGCGCAGGAGCACCGGGACGGGTCGTCGATCGATCCGCTCGACGGCCTCGGCGCGGGGGATCAGGGCATCATGTTCGGTTTCGCGACGAACGAGACGCCGCAGCTCATGCCCATGGCCGCGTGGACCGCGCACCGCATCGCTGAGCGCCTCACCGAGGTGCGTCGTTCCGGTGCGTTGCCGTTCCTCCGTCCGGACGGCAAGACCCAGGTCACTCTCGGCTACGACGGGTTCACGCCGAAGACCGTCGACGCCGTGGTGCTGTCGACGCAGCACAACCCGGACATCTCCCAGGAGGAGATCCAGGCGCAGGTGCGCGAGCACGTGATCGACCCCGTGCTCGCCACGACCGGTCTCGATCTCGCTGACGTCACGTACTACATCAACCCCGCAGGTCCCTTCGTGACGGGTGGCCCCAAGGGAGACGCCGGACTCACCGGACGCAAGATCATCATCGACACGTATGGCGGCGCGGCTCGTCACGGCGGTGGTGCCTTCAGCGGGAAGGACCCGTCCAAGGTGGACCGCTCCGGCGCCTACGCGACGCGTTGGGTCGCCAAGAACGCCGTGGCCGCCGGGCTCGCCGACCGCCTCGAGGTTCAGGTCGCCTATGCGATCGGCGTCGCACGTCCGGTCGGCCTGTACGTCGAGACCTTCGGCACCGGCAAGGTCTCCGACGAGGTGATCACGAAGGCGATCCTCGACGTGTTCGACCTCCGGCCCCAGGCGATCATCGACCACCTCGACCTGCTGCGTCCGATCTACGCGCAGACAGCCGCGTACGGTCACTTCGGCCGCGAGCTCCCCGAGTTCACCTGGGAGCGGACCGACCGCGCAGAGGAACTGCGGCGGGCTGCCGGTCTCTGAGTCGCGCATGGTGACGCAGAGCCGACGCATCGCGCGCGTGCTCCTCGATTCGCCGCTCCCGCAACTGGACCGGCTGTTCGACTACGCGCTGCCCGAAGAGATCGTCGACGTCGCGCCGGGCGCGCGCGTGCGGGTTCCGCTGCGCACGGCAGGGCGCGTCGTGGACGGGTTCATCGTCGAGCTCGACACCGAGAGCGACGCCGATCGCGCGCTGTCCGAGGTCGACACCGTCGTGTCGCCCGTGCCCGTGCTGCCCGAGCGGCTGTACCGATTCGCGCGCAGGGTCGCCGACAGGGCGGCGGGGTCGGCATCCGACATCCTGCGTCTCGTCATCCCCAAGCGCCAGGTGCGCGTCGAGAAGGCGTGGAACTCTGACACGCCGGCGGCCTCTCCATCGGAGGATGCTCGCGAGCGCGCGGCGGATCTGGTGTCGCTGTACGACGGACTCGCCGAGGTACTCGACGCCGGTGGTCGCGCAGCGGTCGAGGCGATCCCCGCAGCGCATGAGGGCGCGCCGGGATGGGCGGCGCTGCTCGCCGCCTCGGCGTCGCGGATGCTCTCGGCGGGGCGGTCCAGCATCCTCGTCGTGCCCGATCATCGTGATCTCGATCGGTTGCTGTCGGCGCTCGCACCGGTCCTGCCTCTGGAGTCGATCGTGCGCCACGACTCGCGTCAGACGAACCCGGATCGCTATAGGGCATTTCTCCGCACGCTCGAAGACTCGCCGTGCGTGGTCGTCGGCAACCGATCCGCGGTGTACGCACCGGTGCGCGCCGGTCTGGTCGCGATCTGGGACGACGGCGACACGCTGCTGGGGGAGCCGCTCGCGCCCTACGTGCACGCTCGCGACGCGGCGCTGCTGCGTCAGGAGCAGGAAGGCTCAGCGCTCCTGTTCGCGGGCCACACGCGCACCACCGACGTCGAGAGGCTCGTGGCGCGCGGCTGGCTGGAGGATGTCAGAGCCGCCCGCCGCGTCCTGCCGCGGGTCGTGCTCAGCACACCGCAGGAGATGGAGCAGCCCACCGCGCAGCGGATGCCGTCGTCGGCGTTCCTCGCGACCAGGACCGCCGCCGCGGAGGGACCCGTGCTCGTGCAGGTCTCGCGCCCGGGTTTCGCGCCGTCTCTCGTGTGCGCCGAATGCCGTGCGCCGGCGCGGTGTGCGCACTGCGGCGGCCCGCTCGGGGCGACGCACCGCGGCGCGGTGCCGGTGTGCGGGTGGTGCGGGCGCGGCGCCCGTGCGTGGGCATGCCCGCATTGCTCGTCGACGCAGCTCCGCCTGGCGTCCTCGGGGAGCGAGCGGACCGCGGATGAGCTCGGCAAGGCGTTCCCCGGGATCCGCGTGATCGTCGCCGACTCAGCGCACCCGGTCGAGCGCGTCGCCGACAAGCCGGCGCTCGTCATCGCGACGAGGGGCGCCGAACCCCTCGCGGACGGCGGATACCGCGCGGTCGTGCTGCTCGACGGACCGCGGATGCTGCAGGCACCCGACCTCCGGATCGGCGAAGCGTGTCTGCGCTGGTGGTCGAACGCCGCGGCCCTCGCCGCCCCGGGCGCGCCCGTGCACCTCGTGGGTGTTGACGGCGCTGTCGCCCGCGCCCTCGCGACCTGGACTCAACCCGCCTATGCGCGCGCAGAGCTGGCGGAGCGTGATCCGCTGCACATGCCACCGGCGGCGCGCGTGGCGCTCGTCGAGGGCTCCGCCGCGGCAGTCGGGCGTGCTCTCGCGTCTCTCCACGAGCTCGCCCTGCCCCCCGACGCCGTGCTCGGACCGGTGCCACTCGAGTCGGACGACGTGCCTCCCCGGGTCCGCGCCCTCGTCCGCTTCGACTACGGCGCGGGCGCCCGCGTGTCGTCCACGCTGCGCGCGGCTGTCGTCTCCGAGGCCATGAGCGCGCGCCGGGGCAAGGGACGCTCGACACGGAGCACTCTCACGGTCCACCTCGATATCCTCGATCCAGAGCTCTGACCGGCCTCCGCCGATCGGTTCCGTTCGCCCCTGCATCCCTCCGGAGCACCTTCATGCGTCTCGTCTTCGCCGGCACACCCGCCGTCGCCGTTCCCACTCTCCGCCGCCTCGCCTCCGAGCATGACATCGCGGCGGTCGTCACGCGTCCGGACGCGCCTCAGGGGCGCAAGCGCGTGCTGACCCCGTCACCGGTCGCTCAGGCCGCGCACGAGCTCGGTCTGCCGGTGATCCCGGCAGCGCGACTCGACGAGGCGGCGACCGCGCGCATCTCCTTGCTCGAACCCGAGCTGGGCGTGATCGTCGCGTACGGAGGTCTCGTGCGCGAACCCCTGCTGTCCATCCCGAAGGCCGGGTGGATCAACCTGCACTTCTCCCTGCTGCCTCGATGGCGGGGTGCGGCCCCGGTGCAGCGCGCTCTCATGGCCGGCGACGACAGGATCGGAGCGAGCGTGTTCCAGCTCGTCCTCGCGCTGGATGCGGGCGAGGTCTTCGGGATGCGCGAGGTCGCGGTCCCGGGCGATGCGACGGCGGCTACCGTGCTCGAGATCCTCGCCGCGGACGGAGCGGACCTCACCTCCGAGGTCGTCGCAGGCATCGCAGCGGGCACCGCTCGGGCGGTCCCGCAGGTGGGCGAGGTCACGCTCGCCCCGAAGCTCACCTGGGAGGACGGCGCTCTCGACTGGACGGCTCCGCGCGCAGAGGTCTTCGCCCGGTACCGGGGTGTTACACCGGAGCCGGGCGCGCACACCACCGTCGTCGGGCAGCGGCTCAAGATCCTCGAAGCGAACGTCGACGCCGAGATGGCCGACGCCGCGCTCGCTCCCGGAGAGATCGCCGCGACGAAGCATGCCCTCCTCATCGGGACCGCGGACGCGCCGCTCGCCGTCACACGCTTGCAGCCCGCAGGCAAGGGGGCGATGCGCGCGGTCGACTGGTGGCGCGGTCTGCACGGCGGCGACGGGACGAGGTTCGGATCATGAGTGAACGCGACCGGATCCGTGGCGGAGCGGAGAACCGACGTCCTCGATCCGACTCCCGACCGGCCCGGCGGGGTTCCGGACGATCGGATGACGACCGGAACGGCGGCGCGCGGAACAGGGGTCAGCGCGCCGCGCGGAGCCCGCAGCGCGGAGTGCAGCCTGCACGCCGCGTCGCGTACGACGTGCTGCGTGCGGTGTCCGACTCCGACGCGTACGCCAACCTCATCCTTCCGACGGCGATCGCCGAGGCGGGCCTGACTCCGAAGGACGCGGCGCTCGCGACCGAACTCGCCTACGGGACCCTGCGACGTCGGGGGACGTACGACGCGGTGATCGCGGCCGCCGCCGACCGCTCCGCGGAGGACATCGATCCTGCGGTGCTCGACGCCCTGCGTCTCGCCGCGCACCAGCTCCTCGCGACGCGGGTGGCATCCCATGCGGCGGTGAACGAGTCCGTGAACCTCATCGCCGCGGCCCAGGGGCGCGGAGCGGCGGGCTTCGCGAACGCCGTGCTGCGTCGGATCGCGCGGGAGACGCCCGGACAGTGGGAGGAGCGCATCGAGTCGACGGCGCGGTCGGACGACGAACGCCTCGCCCTGCGTACCGCGCACCCGGTCTGGGTCATCCGGGCCCTGCGTCGTGCCCTTGCGGCGGAGGGCCGCGGCGAGGAGCTCGACGATCTCCTCGCCGCCGACAACATCTCGCCCGAGGTCACCTTGGTCGCGCTGCCCGGGCTCGCCGCCACGGGCGAGCCCCGACGTCCCTTCGCGCCGACCGCCTACGGCTCGCCCGGTGGCGATCCGCACCGCGTCGTGGCCGCCTCCGGTGGCACGGTCCGTGTGCAGGATGAGGGATCGCAGTTGGTCGCCCTCGCTCTCGCGGCCGCGTCACCGATCCGGGCGGGGGAGCGGTGGCTCGATCTCTGCGCCGGACCCGGGGGCAAGACGGCGCTGCTGGGGGCTGTCGCGCACCAGCACGATGTGCACCTCGAGGCGAACGAGGTCGTGCCGACCAGAGCACGTCTGGTGCGCAAGGCCCTGCGTGCGGTCCCCGGCGACATCGTCGTGCACGAGGCGGACGGGCGTGTCCTCGCCGCTGAGCATCCGGCGGAGTTCGACCGCATCCTCGTCGACGCGCCGTGCACAGGCCTCGGCGCGCTTCGTCGCCGTCCCGAGGCACGCTGGCGCAAGACCCCGGCGGACGTCGCCAATCTCGTGCCGCTCCAGGTCGAGCTCCTGTCCGCCGCTATCGGTGCCCTCGCGCCCGGGGGGATCGTGGCCTACGTGACGTGCTCGCCGCATCTTGCAGAGACGACGGGCGTGGTGCAGGAGGTCCTTCGCACCCACGATGACATCACGGAGCTCGACGCTCGCGCCGTCCTCGCCGGTGTCGCGGAATCGCCGATCGATCTCGCCTCCGACGGCTCAGGACGCGTCCAGCTGTGGCCCCACCGGCACGGCACCGACGCGATGTTCCTCGCGCTCCTCCAGCGGCGCGACGCCGCTGCGGACCGCACGACCACGGAAGATCAAGGAGACTAGTGCCGTGGACCTCCCCGACGCACCGCGCATCAATCCCAGCATCCTCGCCGCCGACTTCGTCAACATGCAACGCGACCTGGCACGCATCGCGACGGCAGACTTCGCTCACGTCGACGTCATGGACAACCACTTCGTGCCGAACCTGACGTTCGGTCCGCAGATGGTCGAGCGCATCCAGGCGACGAGCCCGATCCCGCTCGACGTGCATCTCATGATCACGGATCCCGACCGCTGGGCGCCCGCGTACGCGGAGCTGGGGGCGGCGAGCGTGACGTTCCACCTGGAGGCCGCCGCCGACCCGATCTCCCTGGCCCGAGCGCTGCGCGGCATCGGCGCCCGGGCAGGGGTGGCGATCAAGCCGGACACGCCCGCCGAGGGCCTGTACCCCGTGCTGGACGAGTTCGATCAGATCCTGGTGATGACGGTGGAACCCGGGTTCGGCGGTCAGGGTTTCATGCCCGAGACCATGCCGAAGCTGCGCGCCCTGGCCGATGAGGCGAGGCGCCGCGGGTCGAACGTCTGGTTGCAGGTCGACGGCGGCATCTCCGACGCGACGATCGAGCAGGCGGCCGCAGCGGGCGCCGACACCTTCGTCGCCGGCTCCGCCGTGTACGGAGCGGAAGACGTGGAGGCGGCCGTCACCCGGCTCAGGGACCGCGCGCGAGCCGCTAGCCTGGAAGCGTGAAGACTTTCGACGAGCTGTTCGCCGAGCTCAGCCACAAAGCGGAGACCCGACCCGAGGGCTCGGGCACTGTCGCGGAGCTCGACGGCGGCGTGCACACGATCGGCAAGAAGATCGTCGAGGAGGCCGCCGAGGTCTGGATGGCGTCCGAATACGAATCCGATGAGGCCGCGGCCGAGGAGATCTCGCAGCTGCTCTACCACGTGCAGGTGATGATGCTCGCGAAAGGCCTGACCCTGCAGGACGTCTACCGACATCTGTGATGCGCCCCGCCCCATTCACTCCGAACTGAAGGCTGCACCATGCTGCGCATCGCTGTCCCCAACAAGGGCTCTCTCTCCGAGACGGCCGCCGAGATGCTCGCGGAGGCCGGTTACGCCGGTCGCCGGGATCCCAAGACCCTGCACGTGATCGACGCCGAGAACGACGTCGAGTTCTTCTTCCTGCGCCCCAAGGACATCGCGACGTACGTCGGGTCAGGAGCGATCGACGTCGGCATCACCGGTCGTGATCTCCTGCTCGACGCGCGCATGCCCGGAGCGCGTGAGATCGAGGCGCTCGGCTTCGCCGGTTCCACCTTCCGGTTCGCTGCGCCCTCCGGCCGCTACACGGACGTCTCCGAGCTCGACGGCCTGCGCGTCGCGACCTCGTACCCCGGTCTCGTCGACGCGTTCCTCGACGAGCGCGGCATCGCCGTGGACCTCGTGCCGCTGGACGGCGCCGTCGAGTCCGCCGTGCGACTCGGTGTCGCGGATGCCGTCGCCGACGTCGTCGAGACCGGCACGACGCTGCGTCAGGCGGGGCTCGACGTGTTCGGACCGGTCATCCTCGAGTCAGAGGCTGTGCTGATCGCCGGTCCGCAGGACGCCGAGGGGTCCGAGACGCTCCTGCGCCGCCTCCGCGGCGTGATGGTCGCCCGCCGTTTCGTGATGATCGACTACGACCTCCCCGCAGCCCTTCTCGACGACGCCGTGAAGGTCGCCGGGGGCATCGAATCGCCGACCGTGTCGCCGCTGCGCGATCCGGAGTGGGTCGCAGTGCGGGTGATGGTGGCGCGCTCGCGCGTGAACCCCGTCATGGACGAGTTGTACGCCCTCGGCGCTCGCGCGATCCTCGTGACGGCGATCCACAACGCGAGGCTCTGATGACGCTCGCCAGCCGCGTCATCCCGTGCCTCGACGTCGCCGAGGGGCGTGTCGTCAAGGGCGTCAACTTCGAGAACCTCCGCGACATGGGCGACCCCGTCGAGCTCGCGCGCCACTACGCCGCGCAGGGAGCGGACGAGATCACCTTCCTCGATGTCACGGCCACGGTCGACGCGCGGGCGACCACGTACGACGTCGTGCAGCGCACGGCCGAACAGGTCTTCGTCCCGCTCACGGTCGGCGGGGGAGTGCGCTCGGTGGACGACGTCGCTCGCCTGCTCGCGGTCGGCGCCGACAAGATCGGCGTCAACTCGGCGGCGATCGCCCGTCCCGACCTCCTCGGCGAGATCGCGGATCGTTTCGGTGCGCAGGTGCTCGTGCTGTCGCTCGACGTCAAACGTGCGGACACCACTGCGTCCGGCTTCGTCGTCACGACGCACGGCGGGCGCACCCAGACCACGCTCGACGCGCTGGAGTGGGCGCGCGAAGCTGCGGAGCGCGGCGCTGGCGAGCTGCTCGTCAACTCGATCGACGCCGACGGCACGCGCGACGGCTTCGACCTCGAGCTCGTGTCCCTGATGCGCGAGATCGCCTCGGTACCCGTGATCGCCTCGGGCGGAGCGGGGAAGGCCGAGGACTTCGCCCCGGCGATCAAGGCGGGCGCGGATGCCGTTCTCGCCGCGAGCGTCTTCCACACCGGAGCGCTCACGGTCGGCGACGTCAAGGATGCGCTGCGCAGCGAAGGGGTGATCGTCCGGTGAGCACGGTAGACGAACGCATCGCGCAGGTCGCCTTCAACGCCGACGGGCTGGTACCCGCCATCGTGCAGCAGTGGGACACCTCCGAGGTGCTGATGCTCGCCTGGATGGATGCCGAAGCCCTGCGGCGCACCCTCACGAGCGGTCGCGCCGTGTACTGGTCTCGCTCCCGCCAGGAGTACTGGCGGAAGGGCGACACCTCCGGCAACATCCAGGTCGTCCACGAGGCGCGCCTGGACTGCGACGGCGACGCGGTGCTTCTGCGCGTGGACCAGACGGGCCCGGCGTGCCACACCGGCACGCGCACCTGCTTCGACACGACCGACCTGGACGCGGCGGATGGGAGCACCGCCCCATGAGAATCGCTCGTCGTGGGCGCATGATCGGCGTCCTCGGCTTTCTGCTCGCGGGCGCCGTGGGCATCATCTCCTCGACCCAGACATGGCTCACGGTGGAGCGTGCGGATGCGGGCGAGGCGATCCTGGTCCCCGGCGCGTCAGCACTCCCTCTGCTCGCTCCGCTGAGCCTGGCCGTACTGGCACTCGGCGTCGCGATGTCGATCGTCGGCCCTGTGCTCCGTCTCGTGTTCGGCATCCTGGGGCTGGCGACCGGGCTGTTCCTGGCGTGGACCACGGTGCAGCTGTTCCTCGCCGAGCCGCTCGCGGCGGTGCGCACCACGGTCACGGAGACCACGGGCCTGGCCGGTGATGCCGCCGTCGCGGACGTCGTGCGCGGCATCGCGCTCTCGGCCTGGCCGGTCATCGCCCTCGTCGGCTGGGTCGTGCTGATCCTCGCATCCGTCGTCGTGGTCCTCACCTGGCGCCGCTGGAAGACCGGAGGACGGCGCTACCGCACCGACGCGCCGCACGGCACCGAGAGCAGCGGGCCCGTCGACGCGATCGATTCCTGGGACGACCTGTCGCGCGGAACCGATCCGACACGCTGACCCCGATAGACTGAACCCGATCCCGCACGCCGTCCCCGGAGGAGACCATGACCAACCCGATCGCCGACCCCGGCCACGGACACTCGCCTGCAGCCTGGACGGCCGTCATCATCATGCTGGTCGGATTCACGATCGGCACGGTCGGTTTCTGCTTCGCCGAGTTCAGCCCGCTGTGGGTCTCGCTGATCTGGATCGGCGCCGCGCTCATCCCCGTGGGCGCCGTCGCCGGCTGGGTCCTGGCCCGTGCCGGATACGGCGTGAAGGGTCCCAAGTACTCGCCGAAGGCGCACTAGTGGTCCTCGCCGACCTCACGGCCGGCGCAGTCGCAGACGCGGAACGCCGCTCCCTCACGCGGCCGCTGGCTGAAGTGGAGCGCGACGCGCTGGAGCGCCCCGCTGCGAAGGACGCCCTGTCGTTCCTCGCCCCGACCGACCGGGTGAAGATCATCGCGGAGGTCAAGCGCGCGAGCCCCTCGCGCGGCGCCCTCGCCGACATCCCCGATCCCGCCCACCAGGCGTCCCTGTACGAGACGGGCGGTGCCTCGGCGATCAGCGTGTTGACCGAGGAGCGCCGTTTCGGGGGCAGCCTCGCCGACCTCGAGGCCGTGACCGCGCGGGTGTCCCTCCCGGTGCTCCGCAAGGACTTCATCGCCACGCGCTACCAGGTGCTGGAGGCGAGGGCGGCAGGCGCCGACCTCGTCCTGCTCATCGTCGCGGGCCTCGAGCCTGCGGTGCTGCAGGACCTCTTCGGCTTCATCGGCGACCTCGGCATGACGCCGCTCGTCGAGACGCATTCGGACGACGAACTCGAGGCGGCGATCGACCTGGGTGCGCCGCTGATCGGCGTCAACGCGCGTGACCTGAAGACGCTCGAACTCGACCGCGACCTGTTCGGGCGTCTCGTCGACCGCATCCCCGACACCGCCGTGAAGATCGCGGAATCGGCGGTGCTCACCCCCGACGACGTCGTGCACTACCGCTCCGCGGGCGCCGACGTCGTGCTGATCGGCGAGGCGCTCGTGACCGGCGACCCCGTCGCCACCCTCAAGACCTTCCTGGAGGCGTGATGAGTCTGCGAGAACAGCACGGTCCGCTGTTCGGCGAGTACGGCGGGCGCTACATGCCCGAGTCGCTGATCGCCGCGATCGACGAACTGACCGAGGCGTACGCCGAAGCGATCGCCGATCCGGCGTTCCGCGCGGAACTCGCCGAGCTCCTCGGCTCCTACGCGGGTCGGCCGTCGCCGATCACGGAGGTCGCTCGTTTCGCCGAGCATGCCGGGGGTGCCCGGGTCTTCCTCAAGCGCGAGGACCTCAACCACACGGGTTCCCACAAGATCAACAATGTGCTGGGACAGGCTCTGCTCACGAAGCGGCTGGGCAAGACGCGCGTGATCGCCGAGACCGGTGCCGGGCAGCACGGTGTCGCGACCGCCACCGCCGCCGCACTGTTCGGGCTCGACTGCACGATCTACATGGGCGAGGTCGACACCGAGCGCCAGGCGCTCAACGTCGCGCGGATGCGTCTCCTCGGCGCCGAGGTCGTGCCCGTCACCTCGGGGTCGCGCACGCTCAAGGATGCGATCAACGACGCCTACCGTGACTGGGTCGCGACGGTCGAGACCACGAATTACATCTTCGGGACGGCTGCGGGGCCGCATCCGTTCCCGGCTATGGTCCGCGACTTCCAGAAGGTGATCGGCGAGGAGGCACGCCAGCAGCTGCTCGACGAGGTCGGACGCCTGCCCGACGCCGTGATCGCCTGCGTGGGCGGTGGCTCCAATGCCATCGGCATGTTCGATGCCTTCCTCGACGACGAGGGCGTGAAGCTCTACGGCGTCGAGGCGGCCGGCGACGGCGTCGACACGCCGAAGCACGCCGCGTCGATCGAGAGGGGACGCCCCGGCGTGCTGCACGGCGCGAAGACCTACGTCCTGCAGGACGAGGACGGCCAGACGATCGAGTCCCACTCGATCTCCGCCGGTCTCGACTACCCGGGCGTCGGCCCGGAGCACTCCTGGCTCGCCGACATCGGTCGCGCGGAGTACATCCCCGCGACGGACGACGAGGCCATGCAGGCGCTGCGCCTGCTGAGCCGCACGGAGGGCATCATCCCGGCGATCGAGTCCGCCCACGCCCTCGCCGGCGCGCTGCGCCTCGGCTGGGAGATGGGACCGGATGCCGTGCTCGCGGTGTGCCTCTCGGGTCGCGGAGACAAGGACATGGACACCGCCGCGCGCTATTTCCACCTGTACGACGAGGCCGCGCTCGAGCACGACGTCGCCGAGGAGACCGCCGCGGAGGACGCGGCCTCGAAGGGGGAGCCCCAGCTATGAGCCGCGTGGAAGAGGCCATCGCGGCCGCGCACGCCGCCGGGCGCAGCGCCTTCGTGGGCTACCTGCCCGTCGGATTCCCCGACCTCGAGACCAGCATCCAGGCAGCGATCACGCTCGCCGAGAACGGTGTCGACATCATCGAGCTCGGCCCGCCGTACAGCGATCCCGTGATGGACGGCGCCGTGATCCAGGAGGCCACGACCGCGGCCCTCGCGAACGGCTTCAAGATGAAGGACCTGTTCACCGCGGTGCGTGCCATCACGGCTGCGACGGACGTCCCCGTGCTCGTCATGACCTACTGGAACCCGGTCTTCCAGTACGGCGTCGACCGGTACGCCGACGACCTCCTCTCCGCCGGCGGCGCAGGACTCATCACGCCCGATATCACGCCCGAGGCCGCAGGGGAGTGGATCGCCGCGAGCGAGCGCACCGGCCTCGACCGCGTGTTCCTCGCCGCGCCGACCTCGTCGGACGAGCGCCTCGACCTCGTCGTGAAGTCCTCGACCGGGTTCGTCTACACCGTCTCGACGATGGGTATCACGGGCGAGCGCGCCGAGCTCGATCGCGCGGCGCGTACCCTCGTCGGCCGACTCCGCGACCACGGCGTCACCCGCGCGTGCGTCGGAATCGGCATCTCCACCGCCGAGCAGATCGCCGGCGTCTCCGAGTACGCGGACGGCGCGATCGTCGGCACCGCGCTCGTCCGCGCCCTCCGGGACGGGGGCCTCCCGGCCCTCGCGGACGTCACCCGCACCCTGGCCTCCGGCACGTCGTCGGCACACGCCACGACCTCGAACTAGAATCGCACTCATGTCCCTCGCGCTCCACAGCTTCACCGGCGTGCTCGCCAGCATCCCCAGTCCTCCCGTGTCGTACATCGACCTCGGCCCGCTGCGGATCCACTTCTACGCGCTGTGCATCATCGCCGGCATCATCGCGGCGGTCTTCCTGACCAACCATCGTCTGTCGCGTCGGGGAGCGGAGCCGTGGGTCGTGATCGACATCTCGATCCTGGCGGTGCCCCTCGCGATCATCGGGGCGCGGATCTTCCACGTGCTCACCCACCCCGGGTTCTACTTCGGCGAGGGCAAGAACACGTGGAACCCCTTCGAGCCCGGTTCGGTGTGGGCGATCTGGGAGGGCGGCATCGCGATCTTCGGTGCGCTGATCGGCGGCGCTGTGGGCGCGTACTTCGGCTGCCGGTGGACCGGCATCCGCTTCTGGACCTTCGCCGACGCGCTCGCTCCCGGCCTTCTGCTCGCTCAGGCCATGGGACGCTTCGGCAACTGGTTCAACCACGAGCTCTTCGGTCTTCCGACCGACCTTCCTTGGGGTCTGGAGATCGAGTCGACGAACTCCGCCTTCCCGCCCGGGCTGCCCGAGGGCACGCTATTCCACCCCACCTTCCTCTACGAGGTCATCTGGAACGGCCTCGGCGTCATTGTCCTGCTCTGGATCAGCCGCAAGGTCACGAGCCTGCAGTGGGGCAAGACTTTCGCGATCTACCTGATCTGGTACTCCGCGGGCCGCATCCTCTGGGAGTCGATCCGCATCGATCCGAGCGAGATCTACCTAGGCCTCCGTAGCAACGTATGGGCAGCGATCATCGGCGTCATCGTCGGCCTCGCGATCCTGATCGTCCAGTCGCGTCGCCACCCCGGCCTGGAGCCGTCTCCGTACCAGCCGGGTCGCGGACGGAAGGATCTGGACCCTGATGTAGACTCGCAGGACAATCCCTCCGACTTCGTGGACCTGAGTGAGCCTCCGTCCGAAGAAGTCGCCGCAGGAGCCAGCGCCACAAGCACCGCTCCCACGGACGCGGACGGCTCCCGATAACAGCCGACCGGTCCGTGAGGACCCATCGCATCCACCCGGCCAATGACGTCCCCGGGTTCTCCGCAGATCTGAGGACGGTTCAGGTGTATTTTCAGCCTCCCCACGGCGCGTCCGGCGCCTACCCGCCGAAGCAGGGCATGTACAACCCGGCGTTCGAGAAGGACGCCTGCGGCCTGGCCATGGTCGCGACGCTGCGCGGCGAAGCCGGCCACGACATCATCGCGCTCGCGCTGCAGGCCCTTCGCAACCTGGAGCACCGCGGAGCGATCGGCTCCGATGCGGGAACGGGTGACGGCGCCGGCATCCTGACCCAGATGCCGGACGCGTTCCTCCGCGCGGTGACGGAGTTCGAACTGCCCCCGGTCGGCGAGTACGCCGCCGGACTGGCGTTCCTCCCGCGCGACTCGAGCGTCCGGCGCGAGCAGAAGGCGGGCATCGAGAAGATTGCCCGCTCAGAGGGCCTCCGCGTCCTCGGCTGGCGCGAGGTCCCCACCGCCAACGAGAACCTCGGCAAGCTCGCCGACGAGGCGCGACCGGCCTTCGAGCAGCTCTTCGTGAGCGCAGGCGGGGGCTCGCACTCCGACGCCCCGCTGACCGGCATCGGGCTCGACCGCGTGGCCTACCGTCTGCGCAAAAGGGCCGGACACGAGCTCGGCGCCTACTTCGTCTCGCTGTCTGCTCGGACCCTCGGCTACAAGGGCATGGTCACCACCCTCCAGCTCGAGCCGTTTTACCCCGACCTGCAGGATGAGCGCTTCATGTCGGAGCTCGCCGTCGTGCACTCCCGCTACTCCACGAACACCTTCCCGTCCTGGCCCCTCGCGCAGCCGCTGCGCATGCTCGCCCACAACGGCGAGATCAACACGGTCGGCGGAAACCGCAACTGGATGCGCGCGCGCCAGTCCCAGCTCGAGTCCGAGCTGCTCGGCGACGTCGCCCCACTGCTCCCGATCTGCACCGACGGCGCAAGCGATTCGGCGTCCTTCGACGAAGTCCTCGAGCTCCTCACGCTGACCGGACGCAGCCTGCCCCACGCGATCATGATGATGGTCCCCGAGGCCTACGAGAAGCAGTCGGACATCGCCCCTGAGCTCCGCTCGTTCTACGAGTACCACTCGAACCAGATGGAGCCGTGGGACGGCCCCGCAGCGCTCATCTTCACCGACGGCACGCTCGTCGGCGCGACGCTCGACCGCAACGGCCTCCGCCCCGGACGCTGGACCGAGACGACGGACGGGCTGATCGTGATCGGCTCCGAGACCGGCGTGCTCACGTTCGAGCCCGAGCGGATCAAGCGTCGCGGACGTCTGCAGCCCGGCAAGATGTTCCTGGTCGACACCGCGCAGCAGCGGATCATCGAGGACGAGGAGATCAAGCGCGACCTCGCCACGATGCACCCGTGGCAGGAGTGGCTGGATGCCGGATCCGTGCGACTCGCGGATCTTCCCGAGCGCGAGCACATCGTGCATCCGCCCGCATCGATCACGCGTCGTCAGCGCACCTTCGGGTACACGGAGGAAGAAGTCCGGATCCTTCTCACCCCGATGGGGCAGACGGGCGTGGAGCCCCTCGGAGCCATGGGGTCCGACACTCCGATCGCGGTGCTGAGCAAGCGTCCGCGTCTGCTGTTCGACTACTTCACCCAGCAGTTCGCGCAGGTCACGAACCCGCCGCTGGACTCCATCCGCGAAGAGGTCGTCACGAGCCTCAAGCTCGGACTCGGCCCCGAGAGCAACCTGCTCACTTGGGGACCTGACCACACGCGCACGGTATCGCTCGACTTCCCGGTGATCGACAACGACGAGCTCGCGAAGATCAGGCACATCGACAAGGCGCTGCCCGACCGTTCGAGCGAGACGATCAAGGGTCTGTACCACTTCGACGTCGGCTCCAACACACTCGAGAAGCGTCTCGAGGAGATGTGCGTCGAGGTCGACGAGGCGATCGAGCGCGGCGCGGAGTTCATCATCCTGTCCGACCGCGACTCCAACAAGGATCTGACCCCGATCCCGTCGCTTCTCATGGTGTCGGCCGTGCATCACCACCTCATCCGGCGCGAGAACCGCATGAAGGTCGGTCTGATCGTCGAAGCCGGCGATGTGCGTGAGGTCCACCACGTCGCGACGCTGATCGGCTACGGCGCGTCCGCCGTGAACCCCTATCTCGCGATGGAGACGGTCGAGCACCTCGTGCGGACCGGCTACATCACCGGCATCAGCCCCGAGAAGGCGGTCAAGAACCTCATCTACGCGCTCGGCAAGGGCGTGCTGAAGATCATGTCGAAGATGGGCATCTCCACCGTGTCGTCATACGCCGGCGCGCAGGTGTTCGAGGCCGTGGGCCTGAGCGAGGAGTTCATCGACAAGTACTTCACGCGCACGGAGTCCAAGCTCGGGGGCATCGGCATCGCCGAGATCTTCGCCGAGAACCAGGCCCGTCACGACTACGCCTACCCGGAGGATGCCGCGGCGCGCGCACACGAGCGTCTGTGGACGGGCGGGGAGTACCAATGGCGGCGAGACGGCTCGCCCCACCTGTTCAACCCCGAGACGGTGTTCAAACTGCAGCATGCGACGCGTGAGCGTCGCTACGACATCTTCCGCGACTACACGCGTCTCGTGGACGACCAGGCCGCCGAGCTGAAGACCCTCCGTGGTCTCTTCACCCTGCGCACAGGCACCCGCAAGCCCGTGCCGCTCGACGAGGTCGAGCCCGTGTCGGCGATCGTCAAGCGCTTCTCCACGGGAGCGATGAGCTACGGCTCGATCTCCAAGGAGGCGCACGAGACGCTCGCGATCGCCATGAACCGGATCGGCGGCAAGTCGAACACCGGCGAGGGCGGCGAGGACGCGGAGCGGCTGGTCGATCCCGAGCGCCGCAGCGCGATCAAGCAGGTCGCCTCCGGACGTTTCGGCGTCACGAGCCTGTACCTGACCGAGGCCGACGACATCCAGATCAAGCTCGCTCAGGGCGCCAAGCCCGGCGAGGGCGGTCAGCTGCCGCCGCAGAAGGTCTACCCGTGGGTCGCGCGGACACGCGGCGGCACGCCCGGTGTCGGGCTCATCTCGCCGCCGCCGCACCACGACATCTACTCGATCGAGGACTTGAAGCAGCTAATCTTCGACCTGAAGCGGGCGAACCCCGAGGCGCGGATCCACACGAAGCTCGTGAGCCAGTCGGGAATCGGCGCGGTGTCGGCCGGCGTCGCGAAGGCGCTCAGCGACGTCATCCTGGTGTCCGGTCACGATGGCGGCACGGGTGCCAGCCCGATGAATTCGCTCAAGCACGCGGGCACGCCTTGGGAGCTCGGTCTCGCGGAGACGCAGCAGACGCTCATGCTCAACGGCATGCGCGACCGCGTCGTCGTGCAGGTCGACGGCCAGCTCAAGACCGGCCGCGACGTCGTCATCGGCGCGCTGCTGGGTGCGGAGGAGTTCGGATTCGCCACCGCTCCGCTCGTCGTGAGCGGCTGCATCATGATGCGCGTCTGCCACCTCGACACGTGCCCGGTCGGCGTCGCGACGCAGAACCCGGTCCTGCGCGAGCGCTTCACGGGCAAGCCCGAGTTCGTCGTGAACTTCATGGAGTTCATCGCGGAGGAGGTGCGCGAACTGCTCGCGGAGCTGGGCTTCCGCTCACTCGACGAGATCATCGGACGCGCCGAGTTCATCGAGGTCGACGCCGCCGTCCAGCACTGGAAGGCCGAGGGTCTCGACCTCAGCCCCGTGCTCGACGGACCCGCGTTCCCGGCGAGCGAGCCTCGCCGCAGCCGGCGCGCTCAGGATCACGAACTCGACAAGCATTTCGATGTGCAGCTGATCGACGTCGCGGGGCCCGCGTTGCTGAACGCCGAGCCCGTCGTCGTCGAGCTTCCGATCGCCAACACCGAGCGCGCAGTCGGCACGATGCTCGGCCACCAGGTGACCTCGCGTCACGGCGCCGCGGGGCTGCCTCGCGGCACGATCGACGTGACCCTGCACGGCACCGCGGGCCAGTCCCTCGGCGCGTTCCTCCCGTCGGGCATCGTGCTCCGCCTCGAGGGCGACGCGAACGACTACGTCGGCAAGGGCCTCTCGGGCGGCGACATCACGGTCCGACCGCCGCGCGGCTCGTCCATCGTGCCGCAGGAGAACGTGATCGCCGGAAACGTGATCGGCTACGGCGCCACCTCGGGGACCATGTTCCTCTCCGGCGTCGTGGGGGAGCGGTTCCTGGTGCGCAACTCCGGTGCCACGGCCGTCGTCGAGGGCGTGGGCGACCACGCGCTCGAGTACATGACCGGAGGCGTCGCCGTGATCCTCGGCACCACGGGGCGCAACCTCGGCGCGGGCATGTCCGGAGGGGTGGCGTACATCCGCCTGCTCGACACGGGCAAGATCAACGCGCAGTCTCTCGGCAGCGGGGAGCTGATGCTCGAACCGCTCGACCGTGCCGATCTCGAAGTGCTGCGCAGCCTGATCGCAGAGCACGTGGAGCGGACTGCGTCGCCGCTCGGCTCCGACATCCTCGCCCGATTCGACGAGATCTCGGGGGAGTTCACCAAGGTGCTTCCCCGTGACTTCGCCGCGGTGCGCACCATGCGAGACGAAGCCGTCGCCGAGGGCATCGACCCCGACGGCGACATCGTCTGGAACCGGATCCTGGAGGTGACCGGTGGCTGATCCCAAAGGTTTTCTGAAGGTCACGGAGCGCGAGCTCCCGGCCCGTCGCCCCGTCCCGGTGCGCATCATGGACTGGAAAGAGGTCTATGAGGCCGGCGACCAGGCCGTGCTCAAGCGCCAGGCCGGGCGCTGCATGGACTGCGGCGTGCCGTTCTGCCATCAGGGATGCCCGCTGGGCAACCTGATCCCGGAGTGGAACGACCTCACGTGGCGCGGCGAGGGTCGCGCGGCGATCGACCGTCTGCACGCGACGAACAACTTCCCGGAGTTCACCGGACGGCTGTGCCCCGCCCCGTGCGAGAGCTCGTGCGTGCTGGGGATCAACCAGCCTGCAGTGACGATCAAGCAGATCGAGCAGTCGATCATCGACGAGGCGTTCGCGAAGGGCTGGGTCGAGCCGCAGCCGCCCGCGCGCCTGACCGGCAAGACGGTCGCCGTCGTGGGTTCCGGCCCAGCAGGCCTCGCCGCGGCGCAGCAGCTCACCCGCGCCGGCCACACCGTCGCCGTGTTCGAGCGCGACGACCGCATCGGCGGTCTGATGCGCTACGGCATCCCCGACTTCAAGATGGAGAAGGGGCAGCTCGAGGCTCGTCTGCGCCAGATGCAGGAGGAGGGCACCCGGTTCCGTGCGGGCGTCGAGATCGGCAAGGACATCACCTGGTCCGATCTTCGCGCACGTTACGACGCCGTGCTGATCGCCACCGGCGCGACGGTGCCCCGCGACCTGCCGATCCCCGGGCGCGACCTCGACGGCGTCCATTTCGCGATGGAGTACCTCGTCGAGTCCAACCACGCGGTGGCCGGCGACAAGGTCACCGAGCAGATCACGGCCGAGGGCAAGCACGTCATCGTGATCGGCGGCGGCGACACCGGAGCGGACTGCATCGGCACCGCGCACCGCCAGGGCGCGTTGAGCGTCACCAACCTCGCGATCGGCAAGCAGCCGGGAACCGAGCGGCCCGCGCACCAGCCGTGGCCGATGATGCCGACCGTCTTCGAGGTGTCATCGGCGCACGAGGAGGGCGGTGAGCGCGTGTTCCTCGCGTCGACCGTCGATTTCCTCGCGAACGAGGTCGGCGAGGTCCGGGCACTGCGCGTCGCAGAGACCGAGTACATCGACGGACGCCGCGTCCCCAAGAGCGGCACCGAGCGGGAGATCCCCGCGGACCTCGTGCTGATCGCGATGGGCTTCACGGGTCCGGAGCAGGACGGCTTCACGGAGGACACCCGTCCTCAGGTGACCGACCGCGGTGCGTTCCGCCGTGACGACAGCTACGAGTCGACCATTCCTGGCGTGTTCGTGGCCGGTGACGCGGGTCGTGGCCAGTCGCTCATCGTGTGGGCGATCGCCGAAGGCCGCGCAGCCGCTGCGAACGTGGACCGCTTCCTGATGGGCGACACCGTGCTGCCGGAGCCGGTGCGTCCGCACGAAGTCGCGATCGCCCTCTAGCCCGCGTAGGCTGAGCGCGGCACCGTCGCCTGATTTCCATCCCCCACTTCTACCCTGGAGAATCCGTTGAGACGCGCGAAAATCGTCGCCACCCTGGGCCCCGCAACATCCACCTATGAGACCGTGCGTGCACTGATCGACGCCGGCGTGGATGTCGCGCGCCTGAACCTCAGCCACGGCGACTACTCCGTGCACGAGAACAACTACGCGAACGTCCGTCGCGCCGCGGAGGACGCGGGTCGCGCCGTCGCGATCCTCGTCGACCTGCAGGGACCGAAGATCCGCCTCGGCAAGTTCGAGGCCGGCCCCTACGAGCTCGCGAAGGGTGACATCTTCACCATCACGACCGAGGACATCATCGGCAATAGGGAGATCTGCGGCACGACCTTCAAGGGCCTGCCGCAGGACGTCAAGCCGGGGGACTTCCTCCTGATCGACGACGGCAAGGTCCGCGTCGAGGTCGTCGAGACCGATGGCGTGCGCGTCACGACGCGGGTCGTGGTCGCCGGTGCCGTCTCGAACAACAAGGGCATCAACCTCCCCGGCGTCGCCGTCAACGTGCCGGCGCTGAGCGAGAAGGATGAGGAGGATCTGCGCTGGGGCCTCCGCATCGGCGCCGACCTCATCGCGCTGTCTTTCGTGCGCAACGCCGCCGACGTGACACGCGTGCACGAGATCATGGCGGAGGAGGGCGTCAAGGTCCCCGTCATCGCCAAGGTCGAGAAGCCGCAGGCGGTAGACGCGCTCGAGGAGATCGTCGACGCGTTCGACGCGATCATGGTCGCCCGCGGCGACCTGGGTGTCGAGCTGCCGCTGGAGGCCGTGCCGATCGTGCAGAAGCGCGCGGTCGAGCTCGCCCGCCGCATGGCCAAGCCCGTGATCGTCGCGACGCAGATGCTCGAGTCGATGATCAACAGCCCGGTGCCCACCCGTGCCGAGACCTCGGACGTGGCGAACGCGGTGCTCGACGGCGCTGACGCCGTCATGCTCTCGGGCGAGACCAGCGTCGGCGACTACCCGGTCGTCGTGGTCGAGACCATGGCGCGGATCATCGAGTCGACCGAGGAGCACGGGCTGGAGCGCATCGCGCCCCTGACCGCGAAGCCCCGCACCCAGGGTGGCGCCATCACGCTCGCCGCACTCGAGGTCGCCGAGTTCGTCGAGGCCAAGTTCCTCTGCGTGTTCACGCAGTCCGGAGACTCGGCTCGGCGCCTGTCGCGCCTCCGTTCGCGGATCCCGATGCTCGCCTTCACTCCGGAGCCCGACATCCGCCGCCGTATGGCCCTCACCTGGGGCATCCGGTCCAGCCTGGTGGACATGGTGCAGCACACCGACCTCATGTATCTCCAGGTCGACGACTACCTTCTGAGGAACGGTCTTGCCGCCGAGGGCGACAAGGTCGTCGTGATCTCCGGATCCCCTCCCGGGATCGTGGGCTCCACGAACGATATCCGCGTCCACAAGGTCGGGGATGCCGTCAACGGAGCGGCGCCGATCTACAAGGAAGCCACGGTCTGACCCGATCGGTCAGTCACGAGGGGGGAAGGAGTGCACGCTCCTTCCCCCCTCGTCGTCGACGGCGTCAGCGTCCCGGCGCGGCGCACGTCGTCGTAGGCGGGCGTCCAGAGCTCACCTCGGCGAGCCAGAGGAGCATGTCGGGCAGGGCCGCATAGGCCGCGAGGCCGTGGTTCACGCCCGGATAGCGGTGGAAGTCGACATCGGCTCGCTGCGCGCACAGACCCGCGACGTAGTCCTCGGTCGCCGAAGGGCGGACGAGTTGATCCGCGAGTCCCTGTCCGACGAAGATCGGCACGTCGATGGGGGAGGAGCCGGCGCTGTTCTCCTCGAGCACGGTCTTCCACGGCTCGGTGGTCGCGGGGTCGCTCGTGACGTACCGACCGATCAGCGGATCCGCGATCTCATGGATCTCCTTCACGTCCGAGAGCAGACACATCGACGCCATCTCGGGTGTCGCCGTCGCGCCCGCGGGGGTGAGGATGGAGGACAGCGCCTCCTCCCCGAACCGGTGCGCGTAGGCGGCTTCGTAGGCGGGGATCGCGTACGACGCGATGGTGACGCCGGAGATGTCGATGATGTCGTCGCTCATGAGCTCCGTGAGGTCGGCTGCTGGAGCGGCGACCGCGACACCACGGACGGACAGCTCCGGGGCGTATGCGGTGGCGCGCTCGGCGGCGAACAGCACGGCTTGCCCTCCCTGCGAATGCCCCCACAGCACGAGATCCGTTCCGATCTGCGCGGCGTCGATGCTGTGGGCGGCGCGGACAGCGTCGAGGATGCTGTTGGACTCGGGGACGCCCAACAGGTAGGAGGAGTCCCCGGGTACCCCGAGCCCGGGGTAGTCTGCGGCGACGACCGCGTAGCCGGCGAGCAGGAACTCATGGAGCCCTTCGATCAGCTGGAACGGATCGACGTCGAGTGACGGCGCACACGCGGGTGCCGCGCCGGTGGTCGGGTGGCCCCAGGCGATGCTGACGCGACCGCTGTCAGGCGCGGGGACGTCCGGGACGATCACGACGGCGGAGGCCGCGACGTCATCGCCTGCGAGATCGCGTGTGTGGTAGATCACCCGCCACGCAACCGCCCCGAGGGGAGCGCTGTCGATCCGCTCCGATCGGATGACGTCACCGGGCTCACCTGACGGCATCGGCGATGGCAACCGGTAGAAGCCCGCATCGGAGACGAGGTCGGCCTCGCCCTCGATGTGGCGGCGGATGGCGTCCGTCGCGAACACCCCGGCGACGAGGACGACTGCGACCAGCACGCCGGCGAGCACGCGACGTCGACGCCGCGTGCGGCTCCAGATGTCGGTCGCAGGATTCGCTCGCATGAGGACTGTCTAGCGCATGATCGCGCTACGCGACAGATCTGCGAGACCTCGGTGCCGGCGGTGGGACTCGAACCCACACGCCCTCACGGACAGAGCATTTTGAGTGCTCCGCGTCTGCCATTCCGCCACGCCGGCTCGTGTGTCGCGTCTACGACTGTAGCGCAGCACGACTGCACGGATGTGCGCGGACGGGTGCCTTCCCGGCCGCGGGGGAGTCTCTCCACTAGGATGGAGGCGTGACAGAGCAAGAACAGGCTGAGCAGCCCACGGCATCCGCACCTCGACGCGTCGTCGTCGCCGAGGACGAATCGCTGATCCGCCTCGACATCGTCGAGATCCTCCGCGACAACGGATTCGATGTCGTCGGCGAGGCCGGGGACGGCGAGACAGCGGTGGCGTTGGCGACCGAGCTGCGTCCCGACCTCGTCATCATGGATGTCAAGATGCCTCAGCTCGACGGCATCAGCGCCGCGGAGAAGCTGCACAAGGGCAACATCGCGCCCGTGGTTCTGCTGACCGCGTTCAGCCAGAAGGAGCTCGTGGAACGTGCGAGCGAGGCGGGGGCGCTGGCCTACGTGGTCAAGCCGTTCACGCCGAACGACCTGCTGCCCGCGATCGAGATCGCGCTCGCGCGCCACGAGCAGATCATCACGCTCGAGGCCGAGGTCGCCGACATGGTCGAACGCTTCGAGACCCGCAAGCTCGTCGACCGCGCCAAGGGGCTGCTCAACGAGAAGATGGGGCTCTCCGAGCCCGAGGCCTTCCGCTGGATCCAGAAGGCCTCGATGGATCGTCGTCTCACGATGCAGGACGTCGCCAAGGCGATCATCGAGCAGCTCGCACCGAAGAAGTAGCACGATGCATCCGCTCGATGCGGATCACGTCCTTCGTCCGGTTCGCACGAGCGATGGGGCTGCGCTGGCCCGGGCGTACGCCGCGAACCGGGAGCATCTCGCCCCCTGGGAGCCGTCGCGCTCGGACGTGTTCTTCACGCGGGCGCACCAGGAGCAGCACGTCGAACAGTGCCTCGCCGACGTCCAGGCAGGACGTGGGTACCGCTTCGTGATCGAGTCGGGAGACGGAGAGATCCGCGGCCGGGTCAACCTGAACAACGTCGTGCGCGGCGCTTTCTGGAGCGCCGACCTGGGCTATTGGATCGATGGCCGCCATACTCGCCGTGGACTCGCTAGACGTGCGGTCGCTCTCGTCTCAGACCACGCTCGCACGGAGCTGCACCTGCACCGCCTGCAGGCGGCGACCCTGCTCCACAACACCGCGTCGCAGCACGTTCTGACCTCGGACGGATTCGAGCGCATCGGCATCGCCCCTCAGTATCTGCGCATCGCGGGGGAGTGGCAGGACCACGTGCTCTTCCAGCGCATCCTCGTGTGATCCCTCCTCCACGGATGCCTTCGTCGAGATACTTCTCCACACTTGCTCGATCACGCCCCCCGAGCAGCGACGCGACGCGTAGTGTCATCGCATGCCATTGAGCCCAGCCGCCCTCCAGCTCCGCGTCGAGCAGAACACGAACGATATCGCATCGATCTACGAGATCCTCGAAGGGATCGGCAAGAAGCTCGACGAGCACGATGCGCGTTTCGACGGCATCGACGCGCGTCTCGACGGCATCGACGCGCGTCTCGACGGCATCGACGGGCGTCTCGACGGACTGAGCTCGCAGATGGCCGAGGTGCTCGGCATCCTTCGGGAGGGGATCAGACCGGAAGGTCCTTGATCATGTTGGTGATGCGGATCGTCGAGCATCGGCGTCCCTGATCATCGGTCACAACGATCTCATGCACGGTGATGCTGCGTCCGAGGTGGACCGGAGTGCATACACCGGTCACGAGACCGGAAGTGGCGGAGCGCGTATGCGTCGCATTGATGTCCACGCCGACGGCGAGACGGCCAGGACCCGCATGGAGATTGGCCGCCATGGAGCCGAGCGACTCGCCGAGCACCACGTAGGCGCCCCCATGCATGAGTCCCACAGGCTGCGTGTTGCCCTCGACCGGCATCGTCGCGACGCATCGGTCCGTGGCGAACTCGAGGAACTCCATGCCCATCTTCTCGGCGAGCGCCCCCATGCCCCGAGCCGTCGCCCAGTCGAGTCCGGTCCCGGACACTGTCTCGCTCATGAAGCCTCCTCAGCGCTTGTCCGTGGTCCTCGTTAGGCTGACAGGGTGACGGACTCCGCAAAGCCTACCCTCATGGTCGTCGACGGCCACTCGCTCGCCTACCGCGCCTTCTTCGCGCTTCCGGTGGACAACTTCACCACCAAGGACAACCAGCACACGAACGCCATCTACGGGTTCCTGTCGATGCTGGTGAACCTGATCAAGGCCGAGCAGCCCACGCATCTTGCGATCGCGTTCGACACCTCCCGCCACTCCTTCCGCACGGAGGAGTACCCCGAGTACAAGGCCACGCGCTCCGAGACGCCCCAGGAGTTCCGCGGGCAGATCCCGCTGCTCCAGGACTGCCTCGCCGCGATGTCGATCCCGGTCCTGACGAAAGAGGGCATCGAGGCGGACGACATCCTCGCGACCCTGTCCACCCAGGGAGCCGAGCAGGGCTACGAGGTCCTCGTGGTCTCGGGCGATCGCGACACGATCCAGCTCGTGAACGATGACATCACCCTGCTGTATCCCAACGTGCAGGGCGTGTCGCAGCTCAAGCGCTACGACCCGACCACAGTGCAGGAGCGCTACGGCGTACGCCCCGAGCAGTATCCCGACATCGCGGCCCTCGTGGGTGAGACGAGCGACAACCTCCCCGGTGTGCCGAAGGTCGGCGAGAAGACGGCCGTCAAATGGCTTACCCAGTTCGGATCGCTCGACGAGCTGCTCGCGCGCGCAGAGGAGATCAAAGGCGTCGTCGGCGGCAACCTCCGCGACCACATCGAGGACGTGCGCCGGAACCGCAAGCTCAATCGCCTGCTGCGCGACGTCGAGCTCCCGGTCGCACCGGACGACCTCGCGGTGAGCCCGATCGACGCGCAGGCCGTGCGCGACATCTTCGCGCGTCTCGAGTTCCGCACGCTGCTGCCTCGGGTGTTCGACGCCGTCGGCGCCGGCGAGGTCGCAGACGATCCGGCCGCCGTGGTCGAGCTGCCGAGTCCCGAGCAGCTCGACGCTGCGGGCTTCGCCGCCTGGGCACAGGCGCAGGAGGGGGATGTCGCGCTCCGCGTGGTCGTGCAGAACGGCGTGCCCACGCGCCTCGGAGCCGCGACGGTCGAGGCCCTCCGCGAGGTCGATTGGAGCGAAGCGACCGCAGCGGCTCTCGCCGAGTGGCTGCAATCCGACCGGCCCAAGGTGCTCCACGACGCCAAGCCGCAGGTCAAGGCGCTGCTCCGGCGCGGTATCCGCCTCGACGGCCTGGCATACGACACCAGTCTCGCCGGATGGCTTCTGCGCCCGAGCTTCCCGGATAAGACGCTCGCCGATCTCGTAGAGCGTTACCTGGGCGAGAAGCTGCCCGAGGCGGATCCGTCCCAGCTCGTGCCCGAGACCGAGGGCGCGACCCCGTCGCAGGAGGCGTGGTTCGCCCTCCGCGTCGCCCAAGCCCTCCGCGAGGACATCCCGGAGTCCGTGGGCGCTGTGCTCACCGACATCGAGTTGCCGACGCTGCTCACGCTCGCGGATATGGAGGTCGCGGGAGTCGCGGTGTCCCACGAGGTTCTGTCCTCGTTCTCGGGCGAGCTCGGATCCCGTGCCGAGGGACTCGCGCAGGAGGCGTTCACGATCGTCGGACGTGAGTTCAACCTCGGGTCTCCGAAGCAGCTCCAGGAGGTGCTGTTCGACGATCTTCAGCTGCCGAAGACCCGCAAGACCAAGACCGGGTACTCGACCGACGCCGCCGTGCTCGCCGATCTCCAGGAGACGAACCCGCACCCGTTCCTCGGGCTCCTCCTGCAGCACCGGGAGGCGACCAAACTGCGACAGATCATCGAATCGCTCGACACCGCGATCGGCGACGATCACCGCGTCCATACGACCTACGTGCAGACGGGCAGCCAGACGGGGCGTTTGTCGAGCACCGACCCCAACCTGCAGAACATCCCGGTGCGCACCGAGGAGTCGCGTCGCATCCGCAGCGCGTTCCAGGTCGGCGACGAGTACGAAGCGCTGCTCACGGCGGACTACTCGCAGATCGAGATGCGCATCATGGCGCATCTCTCGGGCGACGAGGGCTTGATCGAGGCGTTCAACAGCGGCGAGGATCTCCATCGCTTCGTGGGTGCACGTGTGTTCGGGGTGGATCCGTCGGACGTCACGGCGGCCATGCGCACGAAGGTCAAGGCGATGTCCTACGGCCTGGTCTACGGACTCTCGGCCTTCGGGCTCTCCAAGCAGTTGCGGATCGAGCAGTCCGAGGCGAAGCAGCTCATGATCGAGTACTTCGCGCGCTTCGGTGCGGTCCGCGACTATCTGCGGGCCTCGGTGCTGCAGGCGAAAGAGGACGGCTACACCGAGACGATCTTCGGTCGCCGCCGTCCGTTCCCCGACCTCGCCTCGCCCAACCGCGTCCTGCGTGAGAATGCGGAGCGCGCAGCCCTCAACGCTCCGATCCAGGGCAGCGCCGCCGACATCATGAAGATCGCCCTGTTCCACATCCACGGGGATCTCCGCTCGGAGGGACTGACCTCCCGCGTGCTGCTGCAGATCCATGACGAGCTCGTAGTCGAGGTGGCACCGGGGGAGTGGGATGCTGCCGAGCGGATCGTGCGGACGCGGATGGGCGACGCCGCGTCTCTGTCGGTGCCGCTCGATGTACAGGTGGGCCGCGGACAGGACTGGAACGAAGCAGCTCATTGACGTGCAGGGGCGGCTGCGCGAGACCGACGTGTCCGCGCGGCCGCCGCGGGCTACGCTGAAGGGATGACGTCTTCCCCCCGCATCCCTTCCGCCATCGACAAGGTCGCCGACGACTGGGTCGACACGATCGCTGTGCTGGCGCCGACGCTCGGCACCTACATCGGTCGTGACGAGGTCAACGACCGTTTCGGAGATCTGAGCCCCGAGGGGCATGAGCAGATCGCCGCGGCGACGAAGGAGACTCTGGCCACGCTCGCTGCGCTCGAGCCGGTCGATGCGATCGATGAGGTGACCAAAGCGGACCTCAGCGCCGAGCTCTCGCTCGACCTCGAACTGCACGAGGCTCGGTGGCACCTGCGCGACCTCAACGTCATCGCCTCCGCTGCGCAGGACGTGCGGTCCGCCTTCGACCTCATGCCGACAGCGACGGTCGACGACTGGTCGGTCATCGCGACCCGGCTCGCCGCGGTACCGGAGGCGCTGCGAGGCTACACCGAGACGCTCCGAGCCGGTATCGCGGCGGGGGTCATGCCCGCACGTCGCCAGGTCGTCGAGGTCGCGACGCAGATCGATCGCTACATCGCGGATGACGGCTTCTTCGCGTCCTTCGTCGCCCACGCGACTCCGGAGGAGGGAAATCTCCCCGCCTCGCTCGCCCGCACGCTCGACGAGAACTCCGCATCCGCTCGCGTCGCCTACGGCGCGCTGCGTCGCTTCCTCGCGGAGGAGCTCGCGCCGGAAGCCTCCGAGGAGGACGCGGTCGGCCGCGACCTGTACGCCCTCAACTCCCGACGATTCCTCGGCGCGACGATCGACCTCGACGAGACGTACGAGTGGGGTCGCGAAGAGCTTCAGCGGATGGTGGCCGAACAGACCGCGATCGCGAACGAGATCCTGCCCGGCGCCAGTGTCGAGGAGGCGGTGGCCCACCTCGAGTCGGACTCGTCGCGCAAGCTGGTCGGCACCGACGCGCTGCAGCGATGGATGCAGGAGACGAGCGACCGCGCCGTCGCTGAGCTGGGCGCCACGCACTTCGACATCCCGGAGGAGATCCGGACCCTGGAGTGCATGATCGCTCCCACGCAGGAGGGCGGGATCTACTACACCGGCCCGACGGACGACTTCTCGCGCCCGGGGCGGATGTGGTGGTCGGTTCCCGAGGGCGTCACGGAGTTCGACACCTGGCGTGAGCTCACGACCGTCTACCACGAGGGCGTTCCCGGCCACCACCTGCAGATCGCGCAGGCGGTCTACAATCGCGCCGAGCTCAACTCGTGGCGTCGCCTGCTCGCGGGCACGTCCGGCCACGCCGAGGGATGGGCTCTGTACGCGGAGCGTCTGATGCAGCAGCTCGGGTATCTCGACGACCCGGCCGACCGCCTGGGGATGCTCGACGGGCAGCGCATGCGCGCCGCCCGGGTGGTCCTCGACATCGGCGTGCATCTGCGCAAGCCACGCCTCGACGGCGAAGGCACCTGGGATGCGGCATCCGCGCTCGACTTCATGCGCGGGAACGTCAACATGTCCGACCAGTTCGTGCAGTTCGAGGTGAACCGCTACCTCGGCTGGCCGGGGCAGGCTCCGTCCTACAAGGTCGGGCAGCGCATCTGGGAGCAGGTCCGAGACGCGTATCAGGCCGAGCGCGGCGACGGGTTCGACGTCAAGGAGTTCCACAAGCGCGCGCTGGATATGGGCGGCGTGGGTCTCGACACCCTGCGGACGGCGCTTCTCGGTCGCTGATGGGAATGGTCCAGCGCGAGTCGTTGTTCATTCACCTGAATAGAAAGGGCTGACATGGACATCGAGTTCGGGCTGGACACATTCGGCGACATCACGCGCGACGCCGACGGAGAGCTGCTGACGGCGGCGGAGACGATCCGCAACGTCGTCGAGCAGGCGGTCCTGGCGGACCGCGTCGGTGTCGGCTTCTTCGGCGTGGGGGAGCACCACCGGGCGGAATTCGCGGTGTCGGCGCCAGAGATGGTCCTCGCGACGATTGCGGGGCGTACGGAGAGCATCCGCCTCGGGACCGCCGTGACGGTGCTGTCCTCGGACGATCCCGTGCGGGTCTTCGAGCGGTTCTCGACCCTGGACGCTCTCTCGAACGGACGAGCCGAGGTCGTTCTCGGCCGCGGATCGTTCATCGAGTCCTTCCCGCTGTTCGGCTATGACCTCCGGGACTATGAGGCGCTGTTCGAGCAGAAGCTCGAGCTCTTCGTCGAGCTTCTCAAGGAGGAGCCGGTGACGTGGTCCGGGAGCATGCGCGCCTCTCTCGAGAATGCCGACGTGTTCCCGAAGACCGCCAACGGACTCCGCACGTGGGTCGGCGTCGGCGGAAGCCCGGAGTCGGTGGTGCGCGTGGCCCGGCACGGCCTCGGTCTCATGCTGGCGATCATCGGCGGTCCCGCAGCGCGATTCCGGCCGTTCGTGGATCTCTACCACCGCTCGGTGGAGTCCTTCGGCACGGCCTCGCACCCGATCTCGGTGCACTCTCCGGGGCACGTCGCCGCGACGGACGACGAGGCCTGGGATGCCGCGTACTCGGGCTTCGAGGCGATGAACAACACGATCGGGCGCGAGCGGGGATGGCCGGCGTACAGTCGCGCGCGATTCCAGAACGATGTCGGCCCCGCTGGGGCTCTGTACGTGGGGTCTCCCGATCGCGTGGCGGCGAAGATCGCCGACACCGTGCGCACTCTCGGGCTCGGGCGTTTCGACCTGAAGTACGCCACGGGGACCCTGTCGCACGAGGCCATGATGACGAGCATCGAGCTCTACGGCACCGAGGTCATCCCGCGGGTGCGTCGCCTGCTGGCCGACGACTGAGACGAGACGACCGGCTCGGCAGGACCCGGTGAGTCCTACGATGGGGAGCATGGCACATCCCGTCCTGCCGAGCCGCGAGTCGCTGGCCGGTCGTCTCGACGATCTGCCGTTCACCCGTCGCCACCTCCGGGTGCTCACGGGATCGGGGGTGGGCTGGGCCCTCGACGCGATGGACGTCGGACTGATCTCGTTCATCCTCGCGGCGCTGACGCAGCAGTGGGGGATCACCAAGACGGATGCCGGGTGGATCGCCTCCGTCGGATTCATCGGCATGGCGCTCGGCGCGACGCTCGGCGGTCTCCTCGCCGATCGTCTGGGGCGACGCCAGGTCTTCGCGCTCACCCTGCTCGTGTACGGCGTCGCGACCGGGGCGAGCGCTCTCGTGAGCGGCCTCGCCGCGCTGCTGGTGCTCCGTTTCGTGGTGGGCCTCGGACTCGGTGCCGAGTTGCCGGTCGCCTCGAGCTACGTGAGCGAGTTCGCTCCCGCCCGCATACGCGGGCGTCTGATCGTGTTGCTCGAGGCGTTCTGGGCGGTCGGCTGGACGGCCGCCGCGGTGATCGGATACTTCGTGATCCCCGCGTCCGCCGACGGATGGCGTTGGGCGTTCGCGATCGGCGCCGTCCCCGCCCTGTACGCGCTGATCGTGCGCTGGGGTCTCCCGGAGTCTCCGCGCTGGCTGGCCTCGCGCGGACGCATCGCCGAAGCCGACCGGATCGTGTCGACCTTCGAGGTGGATGCCCGCGTGGAGCGCGCGCCGTCCATCCGCCGCGAGCCCGAGTCGCGTCCGCTCGCGCGAGACCTCAGGACGCGTGTCTCGGGGCTGTGGAACAGCGAGTTCCGGATCCGTACGGCGTGCCTGTGGGTGGTCTGGCTCTGCGTGAACTTCTCGTACTACGGCGCGTTCATCTGGATCCCCAGCATCCTGGTCGACGCAGGGTTCGACCTCGTACGGTCCTTCGGATTCACCCTCATCATCACCGTGGCGCAGCTTCCCGGCTACGCCGTCGCCGCCTGGCTGATCGAGGTCTGGGGCCGCAGAGTCACCCTGTCGGTATTCCTCGGCGGATCGGCGGTCGCGGCCGTGTTCTTCGGCACGTCGACGACCGAGGCGGCGATCATCGCGTCGGGAATGGCGCTCTCGTTCTTCAACCTCGGCGCCTGGGGTGCCCTGTACGCCGTCACGCCGGAGATCTACCCGACCTCGTTGCGCGGCACCGGCGCCGGGTGGGCCGCCGGAGTCGGACGCATCGCCTCGATCGTGGCGCCGCTCGTCGTTCCTGTGCTGCTCGTCGCGGGTGGGGCGCCGCTGCTCTTCGTGATCTTCGGCGCGTGCTTCGTCGTCGCTGCAGCGGCGGCCTGGGGGCTGGTCGACCGTGGGGGAGCGGCACTCGACGACCGGTAGCCGCGTCTCACGCCGCCCGGTCGTCTCGCACCAATATGCTGGTCTGATGGCAGAAGTGCGCTATGTGGCCATCGGCGACTCCTTCACGGAGGGGGTCGGCGACGTGCTCCCGGACGGCCGCGAGCGAGGCTGGGCCGACCTCGTCGCCCAGGGCTGGGCGACGGCATCCGGTCGGTCCATCAGCTATGCGAATCTCGCGATCCGGGGCAAGCTGGCCTGGCCGATCGTCGAGCAGCAGCTCGAACCCGCCCTCGCCCTCCGCCCCACGCATCTCTCGTTCAACGGCGGGGGCAACGACATGCTCCGCCCGCGGACCGACCCCGAGCACATCGCCGATGCGTTCAGCCGCGTGCTCCGCCGGTGCGATGAGGAGGGGGTCACACTCATCCTCCTGTCAGGAGCCAACCCGAGCGGGCAGCTGCCGATGGGGCCGCTCGTGCAGAAACGCGGGGACCTGCTCTCGGAGGCAGTGCTCCGGCGGATCGAGGATCGCCCCGACGTCGTGCGGGCCCTGAACTGGCCGGATCGAGAGCTCGCCCGCGCGCCGTACTGGTCAGAGGACCGGCTGCACATGAACGCGTCCGGCCATCATCGCGTCGCGGCGCGTGTGCTCCACGCGCTCGGCCTCGAGCCCGACCCGACCTGGTGGTCGCCGACCGAGCTGGCCGCGGCCGGTCCCGCGGGCCTCGCGTACTACCGGCAGTTCGTCGGCCCATGGGTCCGACGTCGGGTCACGCGCACATCGTCGGGAGACGGCCGCGCGGCCAAATACCCCGACTGGGTCGAACGGACGCCGCAGGCGTGACGGACATCGAGCTGAGGCGAATCCCCGCCGGCGCTGTGACGCTGCACGACGCCCGACTCTCGGTGCAGCGCACGGTCGAGCTCGAAGCCTTCGAGATCGGAGCGTTCGCGGTGACGGAGGAGCAGCTCGCCGAGATCCTGCCGATCCCGTCCCGGCATCCCCGGCGTCCTGCCCGCGACCTCAGCTGGCTGCGCGCGGTCCACTTCTGCAACGCGGCGTCCGAATGGGAAGGGCTGGACCCTGTGTACCTGTTCGACGGAGAGGACGTCACCTGGGACACGACCGCCGACGGGTATCGGCTGCCGACCGAGGCCGAATGGGAGTTCGCGTGCCGCGCCGGCTCCGCTGGACCGCATTACGCCCCGCTCGCCGAGGCCGCCTGGACCTCCGCCGACGGCGTGTCCGCACCGCAGGACGTGGGCGGGAAGCTGCCGAACCTGCACGGCCTCTTCGACACCCTGGGCAACGTGTGGGAATGGTGCTGGGACCTCCTGGATCCCGCGCGGTACGACGACTACCGTGTGTTCCGCGGCGGCGGATTCGCCGACGATGTGTGGAGCGTGCGGGCCGGCGTGCGGCGAGGCGGTGGACCGCAGATGCATCACGACGATGTCGGACTCCGGGTGGCTCGCGGCGCGTTCGACAGCCTCGACGGCGGCGACGAGGTGCAGGGATGGTCGGCATCCACAGACCGCGAGCGGGCAGTCGTGGACGGCCTCGTGCCCTTCGGCTGGACGCCGATGGGTCGTGCGGCGCGCTGAGCGTATCGCCGGTCGTCGTTTTGCTCGGCGGCACGGGGGAGTGGGAAGCTGAGAGGATGACTGCTCGCTTCTCACTCATCGTCTCCCAGGGCCGTGTGGCGGACCGCACGGACGGAGCCCTCGTCGGTGCGCGGCTCGTGGGCGAGGCGCTCTCGGGGCTCCTCGGGGTGGAGCAGCAGGTCATCGGGACGCCCACGGCATCCCGCACCGACGACTGGTCAGAGGCCCTTCCCGCGGCGAAGGCCACTCTGCATGGTCTGCGCGACGCCGTCGCTGCGGCGATCGACGCCGACCGCACACCCCTTCTGGCGACCAACACCTGCGCCGCGAGTCTCGGCACTCTGCCCACCGTGGCGGATCGCCACCCCGATGCGGTGCTGCTCTGGATCGACGCGCACGGCGACTTCAACACCCCGGACACGACCGGCTCGGGATACCTCGGTGGGATGGTGGTGGCCGCCGCGTGCGGGCTGTGGGACAGCGGCCACGGTGCCGGGATCGATCCGCGCCGGGTGATCGTCGTCGGTGGCCGCGACATCGACCCGGCGGAGGGCGATCTGCTGGCACAGGCCGGCGTCACCGTGCTCGCGCCGGACGAGAGCACGCCCGAGCGCGTGACAGAGCTCCTCGACGGCCGCCCCGTGTGGATCCACGTGGACTGGGACGTCCTGGAGCCCGGGTACATCCCGGCCGCCTACCGGGTCGGGGCGGGTCTGCTGCCCCATCAGATCGCGACGATCTTCGCGGCACTTCCCGCCGGCTCCGTCAAGGGCATCGAGCTGGCAGAATTCGAGGCGGGCGACGACGAGGTCCCCGAGCGCGTCAGTGTCGAGCTCATCCTCGAGACGTTCCAGCACCTCGCGCGCTGAGCGCGCTCAGCGACGTCGGTCCGGATCCAGTCCCATACGGATGCGGGTGCGCTTGCGCTCGACGAGGATGAACGTCGTGCCCAGCAGCCAGAGGGGCACGGGCATCAGGAAGGCGATGCGGAACGCGTCCAGGGAGTAGGTCTCTGGCGACCCCGCGCCCTGGAGATCGAGGGCGAGACCGATCAGGAAGATCGCGATCAGCGCGGCGATGAAGCCGCCGGCGTTCGTGACACCGGTCGCCGTGCTGAGCCGGTGCGAGGGATTGTGCGTGCGCGCGTGGTCGAAGGCGATCATGCTCGCGGGGCCGCCTGTCGCGAGAGCGGCGGCGAGCACGTACAGGAGCCACAGCGGTGCGGGTCCGGGGAGTGCGATCACGACGACCCAGGCGACCAGCTGCACCGTGACGGCAGGAAGCACGAGCGCCAGGGAGCGGTGGTTCGGCAGGCGCCGCGACAGATCACCGATCACGGGGCCGAGTGCCATGCCCGCGATGACGTAGACGGAGATGATCCCGGCCGCGTGGGCGGGGGAGAGCCCCTGCGCGGCTGTGAGGAAAGGCATTCCCCACAGCAGGATGAAGGCGGTTCCTGCGAAGGGAGTGGTGAAGTGCGACCAGAATGCCAGTCGGGTGCCCGGATGCGCCCAGGCCGCACGGATGCCGACGCCGGTGTCGATCGCGGAGGTCACAACGCGGATCACCCCGGTGTCGGTGTCGACCGAGACGTCTGCGCCTCTCTCGGGCGGGTGGTTGCGGATCACGAGCGCCACGAGGATCGTGAACAGCACGCCGAGTCCCGCGACGCTGCCGAAGGTGATCGTCCAGCTCGTCGAGTGCAGCAGTGCGGCGAGCGGCACGAGGGCGATCAGCTGACCCGCCTGACCGAGGATCCCGGTGAACTGGACCATGAGGGGACCGCGCTGCGCCGGGAACCACGTCGCCACGAGGCGCAGGACCGCTGGGAAGATCGCGGCGTCCCCGGCCCCGAGGAGGATGCGGGCGACGAGCGCGATGCCGATGCTGGGGGAGAGCGCCATGGTGAGCTGACCCGCGGCCATGAGGAACATGCCGATCGTCATGATGGGCCGCGAGCCGTATCGGTCGAGCAGCACCCCGACCGGGATCTGCATACCGCCGTACACCGCCAGCTGCACGACGGCGAACAGTGCCAGAGTCGAGGCGTCGGCCTGGAAGCGATCAGCGGCCTCGACCCCCACGGCGCCGAGGGACGTGCGGTTGGTGATCGCGAGAACGTAGGCGGCGACGCCCACCGACCAGATCAGCCAGGCCCTCCACCCCGGAGCCGACACGGGGGAGTGGGAGATCTGACGCACCCCTCCACGCTACTCCTGCGCCGACGGGGGACCGCACCCGGCCACGGAAGCCGTGTTGGATGTCGGTGGCCCTCGCTACCGTTGCGTCATGACTCCGACACCGCAGCACCATTCGATCGACTACGTCGAACTCGTCGTGCAGGACCTCGACGCAGCGCGGCGATTCTACGGCGAGGCCTTCGGGTGGACGTTCGTGGACTACGGGCCGACATATGCGGGCATCTCGTCGCCCTCAGGCGACGGGGCCGAGGTCGGAGGGCTGCTGCTCTCGGATCAGGGGCGCCCGCCGGGCGGTCCGCTCGTGCTCCTGTATTCGGACGATCTCGATGCGACGCAGCAGGCGATCACCGCGGCGGGCGGCACCGTGATCCAGGGACCGTACGAGTTCCCCGGAGGACGGCCGGCGGCTGCACTTCACCGACCCGAGCGGCAACGAGCTGGGGGTCTGGGCGGCGTCTTGAGCGGGTCATGTACGAAGATCGCCGAGGCGGGTCGCGGTAACCGTGGCCTCCTCCAAGTTACTGTTCTGACGGCGTAATCCGAACCGGCGTATTCGCTGCTTGGTCACCCGTCAGGGCGAAGTTCTCCGAACGACGCGGGCCGCGGCAGCGAACGATTCGGTAGACCAATGAGAGCTGGAGACCTTCGTCCGTTTGACTGTCGTTGTCGGCCGTTGCCGGTCGCGAAACGTGAGCGCAATGAAACATCCCACGATGGCCAGAACCGATGAATCGCGGGCGACTGTGGAGAGGCGCATGATTCTGCGCAGGTCGCGGGAGATCAGACTGAAGATCGCTGGGCTCGAGATCGCATCGCAACACCGAGCACTTGGGCGCGCTGCGAGGACGCCGCACTTGGCGGGAGTGAGTTTCATGCTGTCTGCCGTGGTGATCCCGATGCCGACGTCCACCCCCACCAGAGGCGGCTGACAACGTCAGCAGCCGTGCGAGTCTGCCGCGGTGAGGCAGTCCCCGCGACAGCGAGTAGTTCCGCGCCAGGGCTAGCAAGGCGGAGTTCAGGTAAAGCCGAACGGGCGAATCACATTGAACACCGCAGAAGCCACGCAAGAGGGCTCTCGATAGCAACCTTCCCCGCCGTGAACTCAAGGACCTGAAGGTCAGCTAGCTGCCTGAAGAGCTCCCGTTCCCGCGCCGGAACAGCTCCCGAGTCGCGCTTGACCACCAAGACTCTCCGGCCTCCCGGGGAGTCGCCGATGTTGATGAAGGTACGACCTGAAGCAGCACGTCTGTGATGGGCCAGGAGGGCGCGCTCGCATGAATACTCAAAGCTGCGGTGTACAGTGCCTGGATATTATCGCCCTGTTCGCTGTCGTCCCATTCAAACACCCGGACGCGCAACGTGTTCGACAGACGACCGATGAGCACCGTGAGCGGGAAAGGGCATCGCAAGAGCAGTTCGGCATTATCGCTAGATCTCTCGTCGCGAACATGCTGGGGGTCACTAGCGTCGAGAGTGTTCTCGAGACAGCCGGGCTCACCCTGTCGGGCCGTACCCGGGTGCCGAGAGGATTCCCCGGACTTTGCGACCCGCGAGCCGCCAGGACCTCGCAGCAGATCTCCGGACCCAACGCGCTCGTGTTCCCCCTCTTGCAGGGCGTCCGAAGACCGCTGAGGGAACATCCTTCGGTTAGCCGTGTCTGATAGTGGCGTGCCGCGGAGGACATCATTGTTCGTCAGGCAACGTGCGCATCTCGTGGTTCATGGGGGCGACGTCCGCCAGCGTCTCGTGCGTCCCGGCGAGATCGTCATGTGACATAGTCGACAGGCCAAGCGCGCCCGCCATCAGTTGGCCGTGCAAGTGAGTGTCCTTATCAGTTGCTCTAGAACCGTGACGGTACAGCGTCTGCGTTCTATCATCGTCGTATGGCGATGATAGAACGCGAGTTGCTTGAGTTGGACGCGGAGGCGACAGGCGCGTACGCACACCTGTTCCAGGCGTTCGCTGACCCAACGCGACTGGCTATCGTTCAGCATCTCTCGTCCGGAGAACATCGAGTGCGAGACCTCGTTGAGCACATGGGATTCGCGCAGTCGACCGTGAGCAAGCACCTTGGATTCCTCGTTGAATGTCGTCTTGCTGTCGCTCGACCTGACGGTCCATCGACGTGGTACGCCCTCGCACATCCCGAGGCTCTGCGAGTCGTGATGGTTGCCGGAGAAGCGCTCCTGGGCGCCACCGGAAAAGACTTGATGCTGTGTGAGCACTTACGAAGCGAGAGAGAAGGGGCAGCGTAATGGGTGCGGGACATGACCACGGGCCAACCATGACCGAAGAAGGCATGCCCGGGGACTTTCGCCGCCGGCTCTGGATCGCTTTCGCCATCACTGCCGCCATCGTGGCGGCGCAGGGGGTTGGCTCCGTCATCACCGGCAGCCTCGCTCTGCTCACGGACACGGCGCACGCCATCACCGACGCGTCAGGACTTCTCGTCGCGCTCATCGCGGCAACGTTGATGCTGCGCCCGCCGAGCTCGAAGCGCACCTGGGGCTTTCGACGGATTGAAGTGTTAGCAGCACTCGCTCAAGCGGCGCTGCTGCTGGCGGTCGGAACCTACGCGGCAATCGAAGGTATCCGTCGCCTGTTCGAGCCGCCAGAGGTACCAGCGGGGGAGTTGCTCGTCTTCGGCATCATCGGCCTCACCGCCAATATCGTTGCAATCGCGGTGCTCGCATCGAGTCGTGGCGCGAACTTCAACATGAGGGCCGCTTTCCTCGAAGTTCTCAACGATGCTCTTGGTTCACTCGGTGTCATCGTCGCGGCCATCGTCATCGCGACGACAGGGTTTCAGCAGGCAGATGCTCTCGCAGGAATGCTCATCGCCGCTCTCATCGTCCCCCGCGCGTTCATGTTGATGCGTGAGACCGGCAGTGTTCTCATGGAGTTCACTCCCAAAGGCCTGGACCTCGAGGACGTGCGGGCGCACATTCTCAAGCTCGGGCATGTAGTCGATGTGCATGACGTTCACGCATCCACCGTGGCCACTGGGTTGCCCACGCTGAGCGCGCACATCGTAGTTCGCGACGAGTGCTTCCAGAACGGACACGCCATGACGGTGTTGGCTGACATTCGGGAATGTGTGGCTGAACACTTCGAAGTTTCGGTCGCGCACTCGACCTTCCAACTGGAGACCGAGACGGTCGCCGACCACGAGTCAACGTCTGTCCGGCATGCATAGGTGGACGCGGCTTACCGCGCTGCCTCAAGGTGATGCTGCTCCGATACGCGCCGAACGCTCGCTCTGACACTCGCTGAAGCACAACTTCAGTGGTGATGCGTCCAAACCCCGAACTTCCATCACGAGGTCCGTCGACTCGGCAACCGAAGTCGTCACCGCGAGAATCCGATCCCGCGGCGTCGGGCGGCACGGACGCCATTGAGGATGACGATGACTTCGGCGACCTCGTGTACAAGGACGACACCAGCGAGGCCGAGAACGCCGAACAAGGCGAGGAGGAACAGAACGACGATGATGGCCAGGGCGAGTGCGATGTTGATGGTCATGATACGGCGTCCGCGGCGGGCGTGGGCGAGGGCTGCGGGGATGAGGCGCAGATCGTTGCCGGTGAAGGCGATGTCGGCGGATTCGATGGCCGCAGCTGAGCCTTTCACACCCATCGCGATCCCGACGGTCGCGGTAGCAAGGGCGGGGGCGTCATTGATGCCGTCGCCGACCATGGCCGTCGGACTCTCCGTGACGAGGGCCGTGATGGCGGCGGCCTTGTCGGCAGGGAGTTGCTCAGCGCGTACGTCGCTGATGCCGGCGCGGGCGGCGAGGGCGTAGGCGGTTCGCTGGTTGTCGCCGGTGAGCATGACGGTGCGTATGCCCTGCGCGTTCAGCATGGAGATGGTCTCGGCGGCTTCAGGGCGCAGTTCGTCCCGCACGCCGATGAGGCCCGACACCCGACCGTCGGTCTCGACGACGACGACGGTCATACCGTCTCCGGCCATCTCGTCGGCGGGCTTGGTGAGCTCACCCAGTTCCGAGAGCCAGCGTGCGTTCCCGACCCGAACGTGGGTGGAGCCGACGAGGCCGGTGAGGCCGTGGCCGGCATCTTCGACGACGTCTGTCGCTGCGGGGATGTCGGACGCGGCGCGAGTGATGGCGGCGGCAAGCGGGTGGGAGCTCGTGGTCTCGAGGGCGGCGGCGAGGGAGATGATCTCCTCGCGGGAGCGTCCGTGAGCAGGCACGACGGCGACGATCTCCGGCTCGTTGCGCGTGAGGGTGCCGGTCTTGTCGAGCGCGACGGTACGGATGGTGCCGAACTGTTCGAAGGCCTCGCCGGACTTGATGACCACACCGAACTTCGAGGCCGAGCCGATGGCGCTGATGACCGTCACCGGAACGGCGATGGCTAGCGCGCACGGGGACGCG
Source organism: Microbacterium sp. LMX7-1.2 (assembly GCF_040675935.1). Classification (NCBI taxonomy): domain Bacteria; kingdom Bacillati; phylum Actinomycetota; class Actinomycetes; order Micrococcales; family Microbacteriaceae; genus Microbacterium; species Microbacterium sp. LMX7-1.2. The sequence goes on from NZ_JBEGIL010000001.1 coordinate 218,771, forward strand.
GCGACGAGCACGACGAGCGCCCTCTCGATCCACAGGCCGGGATCCCCGACGATGAACCCGAACACGGCCACGAGGGCTGCGATGATGAGCACGGCCGGCACGAGCGGGCGGGCGATCCGGTCCGCCAGGCGGGCCCGCTCTCCCTTGCGGGCGTGCGCCTGCTCGACCAGCTCGACGATCTGGGTGAGGGAATTGTCGCGGCCGTCGGCGGTTGCTTCGATCCGCAACGTCGCAGCCCCGTTCACCGATCCCGCGGGGACGGCGTGTCCCGGTCCGACCTCCACCGGGATCGACTCGCCCGTCACGGCAGACGTGTCGATGCCGGAGCGGCCCTCGACCACCACGCCATCCGTCGCGATCCGTTCTCCCGCACCGACGACGAGGATGTCGAGCTCGCGGACCTCCGCGGCGGGGATCGTCACGTCACCGTTCAGGCGCGAGACACGCACGGTCTCCGGGATCAGCGACAGCAGCGCGCGTAGTCCCTCCTTCGCCCGATCCATAGCCCGATCCTCGAGAGCTTCGGCAAGCGAGAACAGGAACGCCAGCGCTGCAGCTTCGCCCACGTGGCCGAGAGCTACGGCGCCGATGGCGGCGATGGTCATCAGAAGGCCGACGCCGAGTCGGCCCCGCACCAGGCGGCGGATCGCCCCGGGGACGAACGTGTACGCACCCGCGAGGAGTGCGACCGTCTGGAGGACAAGCGCCGGAAACGGTAGTCCGGACCACTCGAAGACATAACCTGCCAGCAGCATCACGCCGGCAACCGCGGACGGCAGGAGCGCGGTGTCGCGCCAGAGCGGTGGCCGTTCTTCGTGCTCAGCGTCCCCGTGCGAATGATCCGGGTCGCGGGGGGAAGCCGGTCCGCAGCAGGCGTCGTCCTCCAGGAGCGGCGTTCGCCTCGATGATGAAGAGGACGTGATGGGGTCGGGTCCGCAGCAGGCGTCTGCGGCGGCAGAGGGCTGGCGTAGCTCGAGCCGACGGACAGTTCTCGTCTGGCGTGGCTCGTCCGGGCCGCAGCATTCCTCGCTCATCGGATCTCCTCCATCGCCCTGTCGGTAGGCGCGCAGCATAGAGGCACGTCACAGTTCTCGTCTGTGCACGCCTCTCCGTCGTCGACCGCGAGGACCGTGTTCACCAGCAGAGTGATGGCTCGAGTCACATGCGGATCCGCGATCTCGTACCGCGTCTGACGTCCCTCCGGCGTCGCGACCACGATGCCGCACCCTCGAAGACACGCGAGATGGTTCGACACGTTGGTGCGAGACAGATCCAGTGCCTCGGACAAGCGCGCCGGGTATCCCGGCCCGGAAAGCAGTTCCAGCAGAATCCGAGAACGAGTGGGGTCAGCCATGGCGCGCCCCAATCGGTTCATCACGTCGAGACGAGGAGCAATGGTCAGCATGCAATGACTATACAGTGCTTGCTGACTTATCTTTCAACAGACCGGTGCGCTCGAGCTCTGGGTTCGGGTGTGGAGTTGCGCCGGGCGACCGCAACGTAGACTGGAGAGGATGATGCTGCGCACGGACACCGGACGCTCAGCGCACGTCCCCCGCGGGCCGCTTGCGATGAGGGTGCTCTTCGGGATCATTATTGCTCTGCTTCTCACGCTCGGTATCGCGAGCACTGTCCACGCAGAGACTGCGACGTCGGCCACAGCGTCACCGGAAAGCTTCTCGTTGTCGAGTGAGCACGACGAACGCGATCAGTCCGCGGTGTCCTCTGCTGGATCATCTGATGTCGCCGCCGCTGTGTGCATAGTCGGTGCGCTTCTCGGCGTGCTGGTGTTCGCCCGACTCGCCCGCGCGCGACTCCGCACCCCGATGCGAGCCCCTTCACGAGACTCCGCGCACCGCGCATCGATTCCGCGCATTCAGGGACCACATCTGCTGCGCCCTGACCTCGCGCAGCTGCAGATCTCCCGAACCTGACTCTCCGGCTCAATCCCGCCTTCATCCGTGCCATCGCGCGGATGCGGATCGACGCACGTCGTCGACAGCTTGGAGAGATGACTTGGAGAACACGCCCCTCACCCCGACCCCCGCCGAGGTCTCAGTCAATCGGCGCGCCGTTTCGCGGAACCTAATCCTCGGAGCCGTCGCACTCATCGGCCTGCTCGCGACATTGTCGGGATGCGCGTCCACTGTCGCATTGAAACCTGCGACAAATGCGAACGACCCCGAATGCGCCGACGTGACGGTTCGGCTCCCCGCAGCCGTCGGAGAGTTCACCGGTCGCACGACCGATGCCCAAGCGACCGCCGCATGGGGAGACCCGACCATCGTCGTCTTTACCTGCGGGCTCGAGCCACCAGCACCGACGACGCTGCAGTGCGTGACCATCAACTCCGTCGATTGGATCGTCGACGAACAAGATTCCCCTTACCTGCGCTTGACGACCTACGGCCGAACGCCCGCAGCCCAGGCCTACGTCGATACGACGAAGCTCTCCGCGGATGCCGCGTTGCAAGCCCTCGCACCCGCGGTCCAGATGCTGCCGAAGACGTCCGCCTGCTCCGCGCCGGACACAGCGTCATCGGACGACGAGGACGCGCCGACCACGGGCGGCTCCGGAGACCTCCCGTGAGCGCCAGCGGGCTCCGACTGGCCGGACCCGCCCTCCTGCTCACCTCAGCGCTGGTCGCGCTCCTCCTGGGATTGGTGATAGGTGGCGGGGCTGATCCACGGGTCACCAGCGACCCCGGCGCGGTCGTCCGGTGGGGACTGCCGGTCGCGAAGCTCATCGTCAACCTCGGGGCGGCGGTCATGGTGGGATCGGCCGTCCTTGCTGCGTACGCGCTCACACAGGGCGAGAAGGAGTTCGATACCGCCCTGGATGTCGCCTCCATCGGTGCCGCAGTGCTCACCATCGGCGCAGGAGTCACTGGTTATCTCACCTTCCTGTCATCGTTCAATCCTGAGGTGTCACTCGGCCCGGGATTCGGTCAGCAGTTCGGCAGATTCCTCCTCGAGACGGAGCTGGGCCGCGTCTGGCTCATCACAACAGTGATGGCCGCGATACTCACGGTGATCTCGTATGCGTTCCGGGGATGGGCGGCCGCGCTGTTGCTGACGTTCCTTTCGCTGGCGTCGCTGGTCCCGATGGCCACGCAAGGTCATTCCGGAAGCCTCGCCAATCATGATGCTGCGGTCATCTCGCTCGTGCTGCACATCACCAGCGCGGCGGTATGGCTCGGCGGTCTTCTCGCGCTGGTCTTCCTCAGGCCGTCTGCGCGCGAGCACCGTCTGCGGGCAATCGTCGAGCGATACTCGACCATCGCACTCGTCGCCTTCGTGGTCGTCTCCGTGTCCGGAGTCGCCCGCGCGATGACGTCTGTCAGCGGCTGGCGAGAACTTCTCAGCGCGTACGGAGCTGTGCTCTTGGTGAAGGTGGTGGCGCTCACGCTCCTCGGCGTCGTGGGTGTCGCGCACCGTCAGTGGTACATCCGCCGTGGGGTCGGAGAGCGGGCACCGTTCTGGACGTTCGTCACCGTCGAGTTCGCGGTCATGGGCATCGCGAGTGGTGCCGCAGCGGCGCTCGCCCGCACGCCCGCGCCGGCAGACACCTCAGCTCCGGCGCTGACGACACCGGCTGAGATCCTCACCGAAGCGCCGCTTCCGCCCGAGCTCACACTCGTCCGTTGGCTGAGTGGGAACGACGTGAATCTCCTGTGGGTGATGGTCGCCGGTTTCGGAGTCTTCTTCTATCTGATGGGTGTCCGTCGCCTGCGGCGTCGCGGCGAGGCGTGGAGCGGCCTGCGCACGTTCGCGTGGATCAGCGGGATGGTGCTGCTGGCTTGGGTGAACAGTGGGGCGGTCGCTGTCTACTCCGACTACCTCCACAGCGTCGACGCGGCGGGACGGATGCTCATGCTCCTCGTGGTTCCCTCCCTCCTCGTGTTTGGCGCGCCATATCGCCTGGCATTGGAGGGAATCACCAACCGCACCGATGGGAGCCGTGGAATCCGCGAGTGGCTGCGAGCAGGGGAGCGCTCGCGGATCGTCCTCTTCCTGCGCCACCCCATAGTCGCGATGTGCACGTTCGCTTTTATCGTGTGGGGCGTATCCGCCACTGGCCTCTTGCGCGATTCCCTCGCCGATCCCTTGGTGCATGAATTGCGCGTCGTCGCGCTGCTCGTAGCGGGAAGCTTGGTGACCGCTGCGATCCTCCGTCCTGCCGGCACATATCCCCGGCGGATGCGTGTGGTTGTCGTGTTCGGATCGGCTGCCGCGCTGGCGAGTGTAGGCAGTTGGGTGCTGCTTCAGAGCGGCCTGATTGCTGCGAGCTGGTTCGGGGCGATGGGTCGTCAATGGGGCCTGGAGCCGATGGCGGACCAACAAGCAGCCGGCATGGTGATCCTGCTCTCGGCGCCAATGCTGCTCCTCTTCGGCCTCAGCGTCGACTACATACTCAGCGGGCACTCCACTCGCTCACCACAGGAGGTCGACCGACCCCTCCACTCCACTCGAAAGGCCATCTCATGACATCCGTCTCCACCCGAATCCGCCGCGTGAGCGGTGCCGTATGCGCCGCCGCTGTCGCAATCGTGCTGCTGACCGCAACCCCAGCCTCCGCACATGACAATCTCACCGACGCTGTGCCATCGGCGGGCGAGACAGTCACCAACCTCGACACAGTCGCACTGACTTTCAGCGGGGAGCTCATCGACTTCAGCCAGACGAGCTTCGCCCAGGTGCAGGGCCCCGACGGGCTCTTCTACGAGTCGTCGTGCTCCACCATCGAACTCAACGTGCTCACCACCCCCGTCGCCCTCAGAGCGTCGGGCACCTACACGGTGCTCTGGAACGCTGTGTCCAGCGACGGGCACCCCATCTCCGAGTCATACCAGTTCGACTACGCAGCGGATCCGACGGCGACCGTCGCACTCGGTTGGGACGCACCGGCGTGCGGGAACGAAGGCACCCGTACTCAACCAGGAGCAGCGCTGACCAGTGCCCCGATGCCGACCGACGCCACCAACTCGGCGCCGCCCACACAAGATACCGACCGAGAGCCGCGCGCTGACGGGGCAGATGAGAGCGTCGTGGCCCTGGCCGTTGTCGGAGGCGTCGTCGTGCTGGGAGTTCTGGCGATGGCGACCGTGCTCGTGGTGCACCGTCGACGCAAGCGCGCGGAGTGACCGAATGATTACGGCTCATTCAAAGGAAGAAGTAGGAGCGACGATTACAATCGAATCGTGTTCCACTCGATCCGGGTCGCCTGCCACGGGCGGCCGGATCGCAGCCAGATGATAATGCGGCTCATTAGCATCATCGGGCTCACACTCCTCCTGATCTTCGCCGTCGGCGCAGCCGAGCACGGAAGTGCCGATGTCACCACGGGGTCGACCACGGCCAGCACGTCGCTCGACGCCAATGAATCAGGCACCGACGCAGCCGCTGCGGCACCCGCAGGCGTCGTGATGCAGCTCGCCACGGGCGCTGCACAAGTAGACCGGGTCACGGGCGTTGTGCTGTGCGTCCTCGGTCTTCTCTGCGGACTTGTCGCAGCGGTCATGCTCTATCGGCTGCTCTGGCGCAGGACAGCCGTGGTCGTGGAGACCCACGCGGCTCAGCCGCGAACGAGCGCCGCTCCGAATAGCATCCCCCTGAGGCGGACGTCGCTGACTCTGGCGACGCTCGGGATCTCCCGGACCTGACCCGTCGAGGCGTCGCGCCTCGCGCGTGCGCATCCCATCGAGCATCCGCTCGACCTTCGACCGTGTCGACAGTCTTTGGAGTACCTGATGAAACCCGCCGTCAAAGCCGGCCTCGCTGCCCTTGCCGTAACCATCGTCCTGATTATCGTCGCGGTAATCGTCGTCATCGTTAACCAGCAGAACACTGCGCCGCCAGAATCCGAGAACGGAAGCTCTACGGCGCAGGTGCTCCGCGAGAACTCACACGTTCTCGACGACGGGGGAGACGGGGCAGTCACCGTCGTTGAATTCCTCGACTTCGAATGCGAAGCGTGCGGAGCCTTCTACCCCGTGGTCGAAGACCTTCGCGAGCGCTACGACGGCGAGATCACCTATGTCATCCGCTATTTCCCGCTACCGGGTCACCTGAACTCCAGGAATGCCGCGTTCGCTGCCGAAGCGGCTGCGCAGCAGGGACGCCTTGAGGAGATGTACCGCAAGCTCTTCGAGACGCAGGCTCAATGGGGTGAAGCTCAGGAATCGCGGGCGAGCCTGTTCCGAGGCTTCGCTGAGGAGATCGGCCTGGACATGGCCGCTTACGATACCGCGATCTCTGACCCCGCGACGGTCGCACGAGTCGATCTCGACTACAACGACGGTCAGGCACTGGGAGTGAGCGGAACTCCGACGTTCTTCGTGAACGGCGATGCCATCACACTCGAGCGCTACGACGACCTCGAGAACGCGGTCCTCTCAGCGGGCAAGGGAACATGACACTCCTAGGCCTCTCTCATCGTCGAGTCATCATCGTCGGCTCCGGCCACGCCGGTCTCTCCGTCGCCGCCGAACTCTCGCGTTCGGGCCTGAAGCCGCAACGGGACTTCGCCGTCATCGACAGCAATCCTGACGGGCGTCGTTCGTGGGCGTTCCGCTGGTCGTCGATGACACTCCTGACGGAGGCAGGGCGGAGCACGGTCGCCGGGCGGCATCTCACAGGCGACCCCTATCGACGCCCGTCGCCGCGAGAGATCGAACAGCATCTTCTCGACGTCGAGGCCGCCCTAGGCCTCACGACGCTGTGGGGCATCAGAGCGACAGGCGTGGACCGTCTGGGGGACGGATCCACTCTGCTTCTGTCAACGAACGAAGGGCCGGTACAGACGCGCAACATCGTCTGCGCGACCGGGTCTGCGGCTCGACCTCGGATCCCGAGCTGGGCGGTAGACGCCGCGGTGCCGGGGATCATGGTTCATAGCGCCGACTATCGCGGACCGAGCCAGATTCCCAGCGGTGACGTGCTGGTCGTCGGAGCCGGCCACAGCGGCCAAGAGATCGCGCGCGAGCTCAGTCGTACGCACCGCGTCACGCTGTCGTCCCAGCCCTCGGCGGTCTCCGCAGCTCGACCGGCACGACGCGGCGTCGGGCGGCGTCGGGCACTAGCGCGAGGTGGGGCAGCGCTCTCACTGGATCCGGAATGGGAACAACTCGGCATCGAAGTGCTGCCTGCGGCCATTGCCGCAGATGGAGCGCACATCGTCTTCGACGATGGTCGTCGTATCGCTCCGCAGTCCATCATCTACGCGACCGGATACCTGCCCGCGGACGGCTGGCTTCCCCGTCCGGTACTCGATGCCACGTCCAGTCGCCGGAAGCGCGGGACTACGAGCGTCCCAGGTCTGTTCGTCGTCGGCATGCCGAGCCACGGTAGCCAGGATTCAGACACCTTCGACGGGGCACGCCGCGACGCGATCTCGATTGCACGCCACATCATGAAGCGCCCCTGAATACGTTCGTCCGAAATACACCGACCGAAACGAGGATCACACATGAGACATCCGATGGCCACGACGAAACATGCGTGGGGTGCCGTCGCGTGTGCGTTGCTGATCCTCGCGACGGTCCTGCTGGTTTCGCCTTCGGTTTCAGCGTCCGCAGTTGGGGACGTCGCACCAGTTACCGCGTCCCCCACTCCGGAACAGAGTTCAACGCCGTCGCCTTCGCCGTCGCCCGAAGAGACAGAGTCGGACAAGGACCGTCATCAAAGGCAGAACGGAGAGCGGCCGGTGGAACGAGACGATCTCGGGTTCCTCGGCATCCTGTTCGTCATCGGCATGGGGTTCGTTCTCGTAGCGGGCGCTGTCGGTGTCGCGTTCGCCGGGTGGAAGCGCCGCCGGCGCGACCGAGCAGCGGCCGACACGGAAGGAGGCGCGTGATCATGAGTGCGCGCGTGCCGAAGCTCGCCATTGCGTTCGCCGTCGCCGGTGCGACCGTCATCATCGACCAAGTGTCGAAGGCGGTCGCCTTGGCGCAACTGAGTACCACGGAGCGCATTCCGCTACTGGGAGACCTCTTCGGGCTGCAACTGGCGTTCAACCCGGGTGCCATCCTGTCGTTCGGTTCCAGCGCGACTCCGCTGCTGACCGCAGTCGGAATCGCAGCGACGGTCGTGCTCATCAGGAGCGCAATTCGATCCCGTACCACGTGGTGGGCGGTCGGTATCGGGTTCATTCTCGGGGGAGCCATCGGCAACGTCCTGGACCGTCTCTTCGCACCCCCTGCGTTCGGCCGCGGGTACGTCACCGACTTCCTCGCCTACTCGGACCTCTTCATCGGCAATCTGGCGGACGTGGCGCTGGGGGTCGGTGCCGTCGTGCTGGTCGTCGGGCTTCTTCGGCGCCGCCGTGGTCCAGACGACGACGTCGTCACGCCTCCCGCTTCGATGCCACAGGACATGAGCGAAGGATGGGGACGCTCATGACACAGAAGAAGCGGACCCCTTCCACTTATCAGCGGAACGCCCTTGCTCCGAGTCTGCTCGCAGCCGCGGTGCTGTTCCTCGCCCCCGTGCTGCTGGCGAGTGACTGGGCCTCGGTCATCCTCTACGTCACGTCGATCCTCGCGGTCATCGTCGGATGGTTCGCCGTGCAAGCGCGCCACTGGTGGTGGATCCCGGTGTTCATCGCCATCGCCGTCCTGTGGAATCCCGTCATGCCCTTCCCGTTCGCCGGACCGGTCTGGACCGGAATCCAGCCCGCGGCAGCAGTCGTCTTCCTGGTAGCGGGAAGCCTTATCAAGTTCCCCCGACCCTGATGTCGGCACTCGTCGCTCAGCTCATCGACAGGCCGGAGGGGGCCCGTCGATGACTCCGTGGATCCCCGACGTCGCGCCCACCTTCCCTGACTACTTCGCCGTGGTTCCGGGGGCGCTTCCGGTGCTGCCGGTGGTCGCTGGGCTGCTTGCACTTCTCTACATGGTCGGGGCCGTTCGCATGTGGACGCACGGTCGACGCTGGTCCATCTGGCGTACGTTCAGCTTCCTCAGCGGCTGCGCGCTCCTGGCTGGGACGACCGGTCTCGCCGTGGAGAATTACGGCTACGCGTTGATGTCGGTGTTCATGTTCCAGCAGCTCACTCTGATGATGGCGATTCCGCCGCTACTCATCCTGGGATCTCCGGGCACGTTGCTGCTCCGCGCCACCCCGCACGTAGGGCTGGGGCGTACGGCACTCGCCGTCGCCCACGCGGGGCTGCGCAGCAGACTCGCGCGCTGGGCTCTGAGCCCATGGGCGGCGCTCCCTCTCTATCTGGCCGCGTTCTACGGCCTGTACCTCGCGGGGTTCGCAGACTCCCTCCTGAGCTCGACCGCGGGACACATCGCCCTCGAGGTGGCGTTCCTCGGCGCGGGCATCATCTTCACAATCCCCATCCTGAGCTCCGACCCGCTACCCGTTCGCCTCAGTCACGGCGGCCGCGCCCTCGATGTGTTCGCCGAAGCCGCGCTGCACGCCTTCTTCGGAGTGTTCCTCATGATGGCCACCACCATGCTCATCACCCACTTCGTCGCGCCCACGCAGGCCATGGGACTCGACCCCATCGAAGACCAGCGGCTCGCCGGCGGACTCGCCTGGTCGTACGGCGAGGCCCCCACGCTCCTGATGCTGATCTACGTCATGCACCGATGGTTCCGAGAGGACACCGCACGATCCCAGGCACAGGACCGGTACGTAGACATCCACGGATCATCCGAGCTGGATGAGTACAACGCTTACCTCCAGAAACTCCGCGAGCGGGACGCCTGAGCAATGTCGACGAGACTCCTCACTGCGCCGACGTCTGAGGCCCGAACGACGAACAGTGATCTCACACGACCACTCGTCGGTGTATGGGTCGCCGTTTCGCTGTCGGCGGTCGGCGGACTCGCCATGGACCTCGCGACTCCCGAGGTCAGTTGGTGGCCCCTCGCGTTCGTCAGCGTCATCCTCACCTTGGTTGCGACCGTCGGACGTAGCGTCGGCGGAGCGCTGCTCGTCGGTCTCGCGTTCGGTGTCACCTTCTACGCGCTTCACCTCGATTGGGTTGGTCAGTTCCTCGGGCCGTTGCCACGCATCGCGTTGTCGGGGCTGCAGGCTCTCTTGTTCGGGCTCGGTGCGGTTCCCATAGCGCTGGCATACCGATGGACGAGCCGCTTCCGCGGCCGTCGCGTCTGGCAGATCGTCGCCGTACCCGCGCTGGTCGGCGGGTTGTGGGTTGCCCGCGAGATCGTGCTCGGATCGTGGCCGTACGGCGGGTTCCCCTGGGTGCGACTCGGGATGACCCAGGTCGAGAGCCCGTTCCCGGAAGCTACATCGTGGATCGGTGTGACCGGGCTCTCGCTCACCATCGCGGTCATCGCTGCGAGCATCGTGCAGTGGCTTCGTATCGGGTTGCGCGCAGTGTCCGTTCTGACGCCCGCTGTCGTCCTGATTTTCGGACTCAGTGTGACACCGCAATATGCGACGACAGGCGCGGGCACATTCGCGGTTGGGTGGGTCCAAGGCAACGGTCCCTCAGGCTACTTCGACGGTAGAGCCTCGGGTGACCTGCTCAAAGCACAGGTCGCGGCATCGGAACCGATTCTCGACCGGAACATGGACGTGCTCGTCTGGCCCGAAGGATCGGCGGAGTTCGACCCGTTCCGCAACCGACAGGCCGCCTCTGAACTGAATCGGATCGTGTCCCGGACGGGGGCGCCGCTTCTGGCGAACGCGGCGACGGCACGAGGCGATGAGACGTTCAACACCTCCTTCCTGTGGACGGCAAACCCCGGCAGCTCTCAAGTCCACGACAAGGTCAATCCCGTCCCATTCGGCGAGTACGTCCCCGACCGATGGTTGTACGAGCGCCTTGCCCCCGACCTCGTCGGGCTGATCCAGCGCGAGTACACTGCCGGCACGAACCCACCCGTCGTGACCGTCGGCGAGACCGACATCGGTCTCGCGATCTGCTTCGACGTGATCTTCGACGACGTGATCCGTGCCGCTGCTGAGCAAGATGTGAAGCTCTACATCTTCCAAACCAACAACGCGGACTTCCGCGGCTCCGACGAGAACCTTCAGCAACTGGCCTTTGCCCGGATGCGTGCCATCCAGACCGGTAAGAGCGTGGTGAACGTTTCCACTGTGGGCACCAGTCAAGTCATAGCCCCGGACGGCGCGATCCTCGACACAGCAGGCGTCGACACGGTCGCTGCCGCAATCACGGATGTGCCGCTCCGCTCAGGCATCGCACCAGGCATCCTCGCGGAGAAGTGGCTCGCGTTGAGCGCGCCATTGCTCGCGTTCGGAAGCCTCGCAACACTTGCCCTCATCGTTCGACGTGCATCGTCGTACGGCCCAGACTCGACCCCCGAACCCGAATCCGGAGGCCCGAACCGTGACCACACATGACCCTCTCGAGCCGAACATTCGACCGGAGCCGCTTCTCACGCGGTCGGAGCTTCGACGCCGAGAGACCGCGCCGACAGCCCCGACTCCGCCAGTCACCCGCTCCGAACTTCGGCGCAGGCGCGAGGCCCTGTCCCATCCGCCGATTCCACCAATCAGCGCATCCGACCATCGACCTCGTGACGAGGGCATTCCGAGCCGAGAGCACGACGTGCGGACTCCGGCGAAGACGGTGAACACGACTCCATCCACCACCCCCACGGAGCAGGACGCTCGACGCGTTGCAAAGCCTGCTCCTGCGAGGTCCATCGGGCGGCGAATCGGGAGAACGCTCATCGTGGTGGGCACATTGACCGTCGCTTCCTCGTTTATGGTCGGCATGACGATCCCGGCCGAGACCGTCGCGGCGACCAGGACGGATACCACGGCGCGGTTCGCGCCTTCCGAGAGCGACCGATCCGCCGCCGATAGTGACATTCAGGCGTTTGTCGTGCCGGAGGATGCTGCGGCGGAGGACCTTGGTCGGTCGAGCGGCTTCAGCGTGACGTCCGTCCCGCAGCTCGCGGCGGCAGCAGGAATCCGTTACTTCAGTGGATCCCTGCTGCTCGACCCCGATGCTGAGGTGCAATGGCCGTTCCCGGTCAGCGTGCCCACGTCGTCGAGTTTCGGGCCCAGGTGGGGACGAATGCATGAAGGCGCCGACTTCACACCAGGTGAGGGAGCTCAGATCCGCGCCGTGGCCGGCGGGACGGTCCGCATCGCGACCGAGAACGGAGGGGCGTTCGGGGTCACGGTCTACATTGAGAGCAAGATCGACGGGCAGACGGTATTCAGCCGCTACGCGCACATGTTGCGCGGCTCCCTCGGAGTTCGCGAGGGGGAGACAGTCTCCGTCGGTGCGGTCGTCGGACGAGTCGGTAACACCGGACGCAGTTTTGGTGCGCACCTGCACCTTGAACTGTCGACAGAAGACGGAACTGTCGATCCTGTCGCTTGGTTGCGGGAGAAAACCGGTGGATGAGCTGCGGCCCGTCCCGCTCGATGACCTAGACCTGAGAGGACGGGCGAAAAACACCCGTCGAGGGCGAACACCGGCGACGTCGCCGTTTGCCGTCGGTGTGATTGTCGTGGTCATGGCGTCACTGTTGCTCGTGTTGGGTGTCGCCTGCGCTCCGTATCGGGCGACACCTGATGCATCGACGGCCGTCGGCGTCGACGATCCCTCGGCGCTCGGTGCTCGAAACGCTGCGCCGGACGCGCCCTCAGTTGCGGTGGGGGAGCCCTCTGCATCGAGCATCGGCATGGGCCCCGTTGCGTGCGCTCTCGGACTGTTCTGCGGAGTACTTCTCCTGCTCCTCAGCACTCTGCGTCGGCCGATGCCTCTAATGAACCCGGGACGTATCAGGTCTCACCTCATACGTCGACTCCTTCCGAGAATCGTGATGAGGGCCACCGCCCCCTCTCTGACGAAACTCCGCGTGTCGCGGACCTGAACTTCCTCGATTCACGCCGTCCTGCTCTCGTCACTCGGGAGCGAGACGTGACGTCGCCCCCGGGACCCGCTCCTCGTCGAGCACTGACGTCCGGGGAGCGAGGCGTGAGCCCGATTACCTGCGGCTCTGCCCTGCCAACGAGATTCAGATCCGAAGAGGAACCCATGCTCAGCGAGCCCGTCCCCCGACCACCCGCCACCCGCGTCCCCACCGCGCAGGACCACGGCCGGCGACGACGTATTCGTCACGCCGTTCTCGCCTCCATACCCGTCCTTCTCCTGCTCGCAGGGTGCGCGTCCAACGACTCCCTCTCCCAGCAATTTAGGGATGGCAACGAGAAAGGCTTCATCGCAGGAGACTTCCAAGTTGTCGAGATCCCGCAAGACGAGCGCGGAGAGCCGGTGACATTCGAAGGGGTCACGGAGACCGAAGAGCAAGTCGCGAGTGACGACTACCGCGGCGACGTCCTCGTCGTGAACTTCTGGTACGCCGCATGCGGCCCCTGCATCGTCGAGGCGCCATACCTCGAACAGGTGTGGCAGGACTATCGCGAGGACGGCGTGGCATTCCTTGGCGTGAACACCTACGACCAACCCGCCACCGCGCTCTCGTTCGCCAAAGACAACGGCGTCACGTATCCGAGCGTGATAGACGTCAACGACGGCAAGGTCAAGCTGGCCTTCGCTCAGGTGACGCCGATCCAAGCCACGCCGACCACCCTGGTCATCGACCGCTCCGGCAGAGTCGCCGCCCGCGTCATCGGCCAACTCGACAGCGCCTCAATCCTCGCGACGCTCGTCGAGGACGTTCTCGAGGAGAGCGTCCCATGAGCCCTGGAACGCTTATCGTCGACGGAGTTCTGTGGATCGCCATCCCCGTGGCGATCCTCGCCGGGCTCGTCTCCTTCGTTTCACCGTGCGTCCTCCCTTTGGTGCCCGGGTACCTGGGGTATCTCGGTGGAACTGTGCGGCCAGAACAGGGCAAGAGCGGAAGCCAAGAGTCGCACCGCGGTCGACTGATGCTGGGGGTGACGCTGTTCATCGCAGGCTTCACGACCGTCTTCGTCGCCGTGACCATCCTCGGGGGTGCGTTCGGCTTCGTGCTGCTGCAGTACGCGAACATTCTCACCAGGGTGTTCGGCGTTGTCATCATCGTGATGGGCTTCGTCTTCATCGGACTCTTCGGCGTCGCGCAGCGAACAATGCGCCCACGGATCGGCAGTCGTGCAGGTCTGGTTGGCGCCCCGCTGCTGGGGTTCGCACTCGGAGTGGGATGGACGCCCTGCATCGGCCCGACACTCGCCGCAATCATCTCGATGTCATGGAACTTGGGTGACCCCGCTCGGGCCGGCCTGCTCGGGCTGGCGTACTCGCTCGGCCTCGGTATCCCCTTCATTGTCCTCGCCGCCGGGTGGGGATGGGCGTCCTCCTCGCTCGCCTTCCTCCGGCGCCATGTCCGCACGCTCAACCTCATCGGCGGAGCGATGCTCGTCGCTCTCGGGATCCTGATGGTCTCCGGCCTCTGGACCGCTCTCATGTCCCAACTTCAGCAGGTGATTATCAATGTCCCGCTCCCTCTCTGACCCCGACACCAAGGGCGATCCGCTTCGGCCAGCCGACCACACCGATACCGGCGCAACATCTGAGGTGACGAGCCCGGCGCTTAGCGTGACCGGGTGGCTGCGATGGGGGTGGACACAACTGACGAGCATGCGCACCGCCTTGTTGCTGCTTCTGCTCCTCGCTGTCGCAGCGATCCCCGGTTCACTGTTCCCGCAGCGCAGCGCAGACCCCAACGGCGTGGTGCAATGGCGAAGGAACAACCCAGAAGCGTTCCCACTCGCGGACGGCCTTGGACTGTTCGACGTCTACATCTCACCGTGGTTCTCCGCCATCCATCTCCTGCTGTTCGTCTCGCTCATCGGGTGTGTGATCCCGCGTGCGAAGCACCACTATGTCGCGCTGCGGTCACGACCTCCTCGCACTCCGTCCCGACTGTCGAGGTTGCCCGCTCATCGCGAGAGGATCATCGCTGGGAAGGGCGGCGATGCTGAGGGGGCTGTCTCGGCGGCGTCCGACATGCTGCGCAGATCTGGTTACCGTGTCGAGCGTTACGACCAGGGAGGCACCTACTCGGTATCGGCAGAGCGCGGCTACCTCCGTGAGACTGGCAACCTCGTCTTCCATGTCGCGCTCGTCGGGGTGCTCCTCTCGGTCGCAGTAGGCGGATCCTTCGCGTACACCGGACAACGAGTCGTGGTGGAGGGGACGACGTTCGTGAATGCCTTGAGCGATTACTCTTCCTTCAACCCGGGACGATTCGTCGACGGCGCGGGACTTGTTCCGTACTCGCTCACGCTCGACGACTTCCGCGTCGCCTATCGACTGCCGGGCACACCGGGCGCGGGACAGGCAGAGAACTTCGATGCGCAGATCACGGTCCGCCAGCCGGGCGAGCAGGACAGTGAGCGCAGCGTTCGAGTGAACTACCCGACCACGATTGCGAATGACCGGATCTACCTCCTGGGGAACGGGTACGCCCCGACGCTGACCGTGAGGAACGGCGACGGCGACGTCGTGTTCAGTGAGTCGCAGCCGTTCCTGCCGCAGGACTCGAACATGACCTCCCTGGGCATCATCAAAATCCCGGACGGGCTACCGAAGCAAGTCGGGCTCGTCGGGTTCTTCTACCCCACGCAGGGCACTCTCCCGTCAGGTGCATTCACGTCCATCTACCCCGACGTCGTCGATCCCGTGCTCACCTTCAACGTCTTCAGCGGGGACCTCGGCATCGACGACGGCACGCCGCGCTCCGTCTACACGCTCGACGTGAGCGGACTCGACCAGGAGACGGGCGGCGACAGTGGCACTGACTCGTTGGAACTCCGACCCGGTGACACGGCTGACCTCCCGAATGGCTGGGGGTCCGTCACATGGGAGATCGCGGAGGAACAGCAACCAGTGAAGCGATTCGCCTCGCTGCAGATCCAACAAGATCCGAGCAGTGGGGGAGTGCTCCTCTTCTCGGTGATCGCCATGGTGGGTCTCTTCGCAGGCCTGTTCGTACCCCGGCGTCGCGTGTGGGTGAAAGCCCGCGACGGGATCGACGGCATGCACATCGAGTACGCCGGTCTCGCGCGCGGCGACGACCCCACGCTGCAACGAGCGGTCGACGATCTCGCGCATCGTCACTCGACTTCGCTCGGCGCGGAGCCTGTGAAGCCCGCACCGGCCACTTCTGACAACGACCAGCAGCACGACACGACCGAAAGGAACCCGTCATGAATCAGCTCAGCCTCGACGGCATCTCCCTCCTCCTCGTCTGGACCGCGATTGCCACCTACCTCCTCGCGTTCACCGCGTACACCATCGACCTCGCGCAGCGCAGCGCCGCAACGGTTGCCGTTCCCGTGCGAAGATTGGCGACCGTCGGCGGGCGTGGGCTGGCATCCTCGTCCGAAGAGGTCGCCGAGGATGTTCCCGGCGCCGACACTGCCCTACAGCGGCCACCCCGACGCTTGTGGGCGCGAATCGGAACCTCGCTCACGGTTCTGGCGTTCCTCTTCCAGCTGGGAGGAACTCTCGGCAGAGGCATTGCTGCCGAGCGGGTCCCGTGGGCCAACATGTACGAGTTCGCGCTCACCGGGACGCTCCTCATCGTCGCCGTGTACCTCGTGGTGCTGCGGCTGTACGATCTTCGATTCTTGGGCGCGTTCCTGCTCGGAATGACCGTTCTGCTTCTCGGAGGTGCGACCCTCGGCTTCTATGTCGAGGTTGTGCCGCTGATGGATCCGCTGAAGAGCGTGTGGCTGGTGATCCACGTGTTCGTGGCTTCGCTCGCCACAGCTCTGTTCGCCCTCGCCTGCGGCGTGTCAATCACACAACTGATGCAGGGCAGGCGCGAGCGTCTCCTCAGTGCCGCTCCAGACACGCGACAGCGGAAGCGCGGTCCTCGCTTCCTTCGCACGATCCCGTCCGCGGACGCGCTGGAGACCCTGGCGTATCGCTTCACTATCGTCGGCTTCATGTTCTGGAGCTTCACCCTCATCGCGGGAGCGATCTGGGCGAACGACTCGTGGGGTCGCTACTGGGGATTCGACGTCAAGGAGGTGTGGACCTTCGTGATCTGGGTCCTTTACGCGGGGTACATCCACGCGCGCGCCACCCGGGGGTGGCGTGGTTCCCGGTCCGCGTGGCTGTCGATTGTTGGGTTCGCAGCAGTGCTGTTCAACTTCACCGTCGTGAACATCTACTTCCCCGGGCTCCATTCCTACTCCGGGCTGACGTGATTCGGTGGGGCCGCGGCGCTATCTCACACGTAGACGCCGCGGTCCTCCATGAAACGCACCGGGTTGGTGTAGCCACCGTTGAGGTACACCTCGAAGTGCAGATGGCACCCGAAGGATCGCCCGGTGTTGCCCGCGTATGCGATGATCTGTCCCGACTCGACCCACTGCCCGCGACGAACGGCGATTCCGCCCGGCTTGATGTGTGCGTAGCCAGAGCTCACGCCGCCACCGTGCTGAATGCGAACGTAGTTGCCGTAGTTCCCGTTGGCGCCGGCGTAGTCGACTGTCCCCGAGTTCGCGGCGTAGATCGCTGCGCCGCATCCGTTCGCCAGGTCTGCGCCGTAGTGGTAACTCGATGAGCAGCCCTGGGGTCCGCAGATCGGGGTTCGAGGCCCGTAGCTCGAACTGCGTGCGCCACCGTGCGGTCGAACCCACCCTCCGCTGCCGGCCTGGCCCCCTCCGCCCCCGTTGCCGCCGCTGTTGGCGGCGGCTTCGGCGGCTTCTCTTTCCCGACGAGCCTTCTCCTCTGCGGCGCGCGCTGCGACGCCGGCCTGATAACCGGCAACCGTCTGCGCGGTCGTATCCTGAAGCGCCGCGAGTTGTGCCTTCAGCGTCTCGAGGTAGGTGGTCTGCTCGTCGAGCGCAGCCTGTGCGGCGTCTGCGGCTTCCAGCGCCGCTGTCATCTTCTGCTCCGCGACCTGCTGAAGTCGGTCGCGCTCGTCTCGAGCGACGACCGCCTGATCTGTGAGCGACTGCGCCGCGTTCTTCGACGAGATCGCTTCGTCGTAGACCGCGCGGTTGTGCTGCATGAACTTGTCGAGCGTTCCCAATCGGGACAACAGCTCATCTGATTCGGCTGCAGAGCCTGCGAAGAACAGCTGCAGCGTGGTGTCGTCGCCACCGTTGCGATAGAGCTGCGCCGCCAGCTGTCCGGCTTTCCTCGACGCCTCCTCGGCGATGAGGGTCTGTTCGTCGGCTTGCGCCTGCAGGTCGTCTGCGACCCGGATTGCCTCGAAGTACTGCTGCTGCGCTGCGTAGAACTCGTCGGATGCGAGCAGGGCCGCGGCCTCGGTGTCAGCGACCTTCTGCGTCAGCGACTGAATGAGGCCTTGAATGCGTTGAACTTCGACACCTTTCGCTGCCTCGTTGCCCTTGGCGCGCTGAACGTCGTCCCACGACGGGTACGTGGCGGCATGCGCGGTAGAAACGCCGGATCCGACCCCGAACGCTGCGAGCGCCACCACGCTCAAGGCGCCGAGCTCGAAGACGCCGCGGCGATTAATCGGGCGCTTCCACAGTCGATCTCTCTCGGCGGGTGTCGGGGCACAGCCGCAGTCATCAGCAGTCGACGCGGAAGCGAGATCAGCGGCTGTCGGGCGCATCGGACTCACGCGTTTGGCTCCTCATCGCTCGGATATCGCCTTCAAGTTACATCACGAATGCGTGATGTGTTGTCACCTCGGAGTGAGTGTTGCCGTCGTAGACTCACTACGGTGACGCGAGACATGCACTTCGATGCGGCGACGATCTTGCCGTCGAGCGCAGCCGTTCGACTGGCGGAAGTCATGCATGGCCTCTCCTCACCGGTGCGGCTGAGAATACTCACCGCGCTGCGACAATCGTCGCTGACCGTCACCCAGCTCTGCGAAGCTGTGGGAGCTGGTCAGACAGCCGTGTCGAACCACTTACGGCTGATGCGTGAGCTCGGCCTCGTGTCAGGAAATCGCGACGGGCGCAACGTCCGCTACGACTTGTACGACGACCACGTCATGGCTCTGCTTGATGGCGTGCTTGGCCACGTGGCGTACCTCCCGACCGGTGTCGAGACCAGTCCACGCGAAAAGTAGCCGGCTTTCTCTCTGGTTGGGGCTGTGCCGTCGCGAGCGACGACAGCTCCAGGCCTATGAGCTCTTGCGCGAACTCGCCGAGAGCACCTAGCGCGAGCGCGACCTCCGAGCTTGAAGGAGGGACGTCGCCATGCACGAGACGACTTCGGACGTCGTACGCATAGCTGAAGAAATCACGCGCCGTTCGATCCAAGAAGGTGCGCGGGTTCAAACGGTCTGCGAGTCGGGCGCTCGCGGATCCGATGCTCTCTTGGTTTAGCGATCCGATCCGACTCTCCAACGACTTCTTGCTGGCAGGTGACAGCGTCTGATCGGCGCGGACTACGGCGGCAAGTCGGCGAAGAGCGATTCGTTCCTCACCAGAAACCTTCTCGGGGACGACCATGGCTTCGGTGGTGGACGTGAGCATGAGAAGGCGGGCGTCATCCGTGGGCATTCGCCAACTGGCCACATATAGGTCGAATGCCAGAGAACCGTGCAGTGAGGCGGTCGCGCAGCGCATCGCGCGCTGGAACGTCGCGCCCACCGCCTGCGCGGGAGTATGAGCGCGAACTGTTGCGCTCAGTCGAGGCACGACGATGTCCTCCGATGTCAGATGCACCATGACCCCCGGGCGAAAGCGGGCAGCGCGAACTCCTGTCGGGAGAGCCTCATTGAGGTCGCGCAGCGCGGTCTCGGACATCCCACCGGATACTTCGCGGGACAAGAAGTCGAAGTAGATCCCTGTGCGTAAAGAAGTGAGCCGCAGCGCCGGAAGAAGTCCATTGGCCCGTTGCTCCGCTATTTCAGCGGTCGGGTAGCCGGATCCGCAAAACGCCACTCTCTCGGCGTCCGCGAGCGGCCCATTCGACTGGAGCCAGATGCTCTCGCTGTTCGACTCTGATAGCGAGAGTCGACTCTCGACAGTGTCCGGATTGCTGTTACCTACATGCAGCGGTACACGGAACGAGTACATGGAGCGAGCGTACCCACTGATGTCGTCGGTCGTGCCTTTCGCCTGCTGCAGATGGATCACTGGCGCTAGCGTGATGAATCGGGCGTTGACTCGGCCGTGGGCGTTCGGCGGGCCACCCGATGGTCAGATCATGACTGCAGCGCTCGGGCGGCACTCTCGAGTGCATCTGGCGCAACCCGGTAGTAGGCCCAGCGCCCGCGCTGTTCCCGGGTGGCGAGTCCCGCGTCGACAAGCAGGCGCATGTGGTGAGAGACGGTGGGCTGTGAGAGACCTACGGGCTCGGTGAGGTCGCAGATGCAGGCCTCCCCGCCTTCCGACGCGGCGATGAGCGACAGCAGACGGAGACGCGTGGGATCCCCGAGTGCCTTGAAGGTTGCTGAGATGCGCTCCGCCTCGGCGACGTCGAGAACGCCGCCGGTCACGCGCGAGCAGCACGCGTCCGCGTCGGTCGCGAGGAGCGGCAGCTGCGTCGTCATACTCCGAGTTTGCCACACGTATTGACATCTGTCGATGTATCGACAAGTCTCGATACGTTAGAAAGAGAGAGGAGCTCGTGATGGATGGGTCGTTGCCCGTTGTTGTTATCGGTGCCGGACCGCAGGGTCTGGCGTCCGCCGCCCATCTCGTGGAACGCGGCGAGGAGGTCGTGATCCTCGAAGCCGGCGAGGGGGTTGCTTCGGCGGTTGCCGAGTGGGGTCATGTGCGACTCTTTTCCGAGTGGGGTGAGCTCGTCGATGCTGCATCCGCTCGTCTCCTCGAGCCGACTGGCTGGGAGGCGCCGCAGTCCGGGTACCCGACGGGAAGCCAGTGGATCGCGGCCTACTTGAAGCCGCTCGCTGACCTTCTGGGCGACCGCGTTCGCTACGGAGCTCGAGTGGTGGGTGTCTCTCGGCGCGGTCGCGACCGCCTGGTCGATGCAGACCGGGGACAGCAGCCGTTCACTGTGCACATCGATTCGGCAGACGGTGAGTATCGCCTGCAGGCGCGCGCGGTCATCGACGCCTCGGGAACCTGGGGCCTTCCGAACCCTGCGGGTGCTGACGGCTTGCCTGCTCTCGGAGAGCGCGCCGCCTCTGGCGCGCTGACCTACCGGATCCCGGACTTCCGCAACACCGCTGAGTTCGCCGGCAAGCACACCGTCGTCATCGGCTCGGGGCACTCGGCCATAACGGCCGTCCTCGCTTTGGCGCGCATGGCGCGTCGCGACCCCGCAACTACGGTCACCTGGGCGCTCCGACGGGCGACCACGGCAAACACCTTCGGCGGTGGCGACGCGGATGAACTGCCGGCGCGTGGCGCGCTGGGGATCAGGGCGAAGGAACTGGTCGATGCGGGTCTCGTCGACCTGGTCACCGGTTTCCGGGTTGACAGCATCTCTACCGACGCGGATCGTGCCGCCATTGTCGCGGAGGATGGGCGGACACTCACCGCAGACCGTGTCGTGGTGCTGACCGGATTCCGTCCGGACCTCTCGTTCCTGTCAGAGCTGCGCCTCGAGCTGGACTCGACGTTGCAGGCCCCGCCGCGGATCGCGGCCGAGGTTGATCCGAACATTCACTCCTGCGGTTCGGTCGCCGCGACCGGGGCCGCAGACCTTGCGCACCCCGAGCCGGGGTTCTACCTGGTCGGGGCGAAGTCCTATGGGCGTGCACCGACGTTCCTTGCGCTCACCGGTTACGAGCAGGTCCGGAGCGTTGTCGCCGAGCTCGTAGGTGACCATGAAGCTGCTCGTCGGGTCGAGCTGGTGCTGCCGGATACGGGCGTCTGCGGAGGGGCTGGTCTGTTCGATGCATCGGGTGCGTCGCTCGGTGGGGCGTGCTGTGCGCCGCCCGCTCAGGTGGTGCAGATCGGGCGAGCCCCGGCGTCCGTCTGACTCAGCGCGCGAGCAGAGTCACGCTGATCTTCGCGGACACCGCTTCGCGCAAGGGCCGGACGGCTTCCACATCCCACGCCTCGGGGTTGGGGAACTCCCACTGGAGAACCTCACCTCGGGGCGTGCCAGGCAGCTGCAGCCCGGGCTTCATCAGCACGACCACATCCGCAGTCTGAAGGTCACCGAAGGTGACCGAACGAGGGACCCGGTCGGTGATGTCCAGTCCCAGCTCCGCGACGGTTGCGGCGACAGCGGAGTTCACGGTCTCCGCAGGCGCGAGGCCCGCAGATGTCGCGGTGAACCGGTCACCGGCGAGGTGCTCGAGAAGTGCGGCGCCGAGCTGAGAGCGACCGGCGTTGTGCTGGCAGACGAACAGGACAGTGGGTGCGGTGGGCATCAGATGATCTCTCTCAACGTGTCAGGGTCAGGCGTGGTGCAAGCTCGCTGACGCGACGCTCGAGCTCGTCGTAAGCGGTATCGAACGCGGCGTCGTCGCCGACTCGCACCGGGTCAGGGATGGACCAGTGCAGGTGACCGCGAGGACTCAGCACCTCGTGCGCGCTGTCGCACACCGTCACGATGAAGTCCGCGTCCGTCGCGACGTCATCGAGATGGCGGGGCATCTCGTCGGTCAGAGTCAGGTCGTGACGCTGTGCAGCGCCGCGCGCACCCGGGGCGACCTGCTCCGCCGGCTGCGTTCCGCCCGACGCGGCTGGAATGGCACTGTGCTGCGCCCACAGAGCCGCGGCCAGTTGCGAGCGCGCGGAGTTCGCGGTGCACACGAACAACACGCGGGACGCCTCATCGACAGGCGACGGCACGAGCCCCTCGAGAGCGCTCGGCGTCAGGTGGAGATAGCTGCGTCGCCTATCCGCTTCCGAGCGGGACCGGCCGACCATGCCGACGGATTCGAGCGTTGCAAGGTGATGCGAGACGAGATTCGACGGCATGTCCAGGGACACGGCGATCTCTTTCGGGGAGAGATCACCCAGAGTCAGCAGGTCGACGATGCGCAGTCGTGACGGGTCACCAAGCGCCGCGTGCTTGGCTGCCCGCACCTGAAGGAGACTTCGTTCACTGTTCATTGACTCAATATTGACTGAACTATCCTCCATGCGTCAAGATGGGCCAGCCATGCACGAAACCACACCCACCCGCCCAGTCCTCAGTCGCCGGCTGCTCGCCGAGTTCCTGGGCACCGGCCTGCTCGTCACGACCGTCGTCGGATCCGGCATTGCCGCCCAGCGCCTCTCTCCCGAGGACACGGGCCTGCAGCTCCTCGAGAACAGCCTGGCCACCACGCTGGGACTAGCGGTGTTCATCCTGATGTTCGGCCCGGTGTCCGGGGCCCACTTCAACCCGGTCGTCACACTCGCCGACTTCGTGCTCGGACGCCGCCACGGCGATGGCATCGCGCCCCGAGATGTCGCTCCCTACCTCGCGGCGCAGATCACCGGCGGAATCGGGGGAACCATGCTCGCGAGCATCATGTTCGACGTCGCGCCGGCGTTCTCTGCGAACAACCGGGCCACTGCCGGTCACCTCATCGGGGAAGTCGTTGCCACCGCAGGGCTCGTCATCCTCATCTTCGCCCTCGCGCGGACCACCACCCCGCCGGTCATCGCCGCCGCTGTCGGCGCGTACATCGGCGCAGCGTACTGGTTCACCAGCTCCACCTCGTTCGCCAACCCCGCTGTCACCATCGCCCGACTCTTCACCGACACGTTCGCCGGCATTGCTCCCGTTGCCGTGCTGCCCTTCATCGGAGCCCAGCTCGTCGGCGGCGCCCTCGGGCTCGCCCTCGTCTCCTACCTCTACCCACGAGTGGCCCGGGTCGCCGGCGACGTCGTCATCCCCGCTCACTCCTGAAAGGCCCACCACAATGCACCTCGTAGCCATCGGCGGAAGCGACGCCGGCATCTCCACCGCCCTCCGCGCCCGTGAACTGGATCCATCCGTCGACGTCACCGTCGTCGTCGCCGACGCCTTCCCCAACTTCTCCATCTGCGGGATCCCGTACTACTTCTCCCGCGAAGTCCAGCCCTGGCAGTCGCTCGCGCACCGCACACACGCCGACCTCGAAGCCACCGGCATGAACCTCCGCCTGAACACCCTCGCCACCGACATCGACGTCGCCGGACACCGACTCCACGTGCGCGACGAACACGGCACCGAATCGACCATCGCCTACGACGCGCTGATGGTCGGAACAGGCGCATCGCCGTCAACCGCAGGCATCACGGGACTCGACCAGCTCGGACCCGACGACGGTGTCCACCTCCTGCACTCCATGGGGGACACCTTCGCGCTCGAGCAGTACCTCGACAGTCACGATCCGGAGACCGCCATCATCGTCGGCGCTGGCTACGTCGGCCTCGAGATGGCCGAAGCCCTCACCATCCGAGGCCTGCACGTGACCCAGCTCCAACGCGGCCCGGAAGTCCTCTCCACCGTCGACCCCGAACTCGGCGCCCTCGTCCACGACGAACTCACCCGCCACGGGGTCGACGTCATCACCAACACTCGAATCGAAGCCATCAGTCGCGACGACCATGGCATCGTCGTCACAGGAGCCCATGCCGGTGAGGCGTTCAGCCGCACGGCCGACGTTGTGCTCGTCGTGGTCGGCGTGCGCCCCAACACCAGCCTCCTCACCGCCGCGGGTGCCACGACCGGCCCCGGTGGCGCCGTCTCGGTCGATGAACAGATGCGCACCGGACTCCCGAACGTCTGGGCTGCCGGCGACGGCGTCGTCACCCACCACCGGCTCCTCGGGACGACGTACCTCCCGCTCGGCACTACAGCGCACAAGCAAGGCCGCGTCGCCGGAGAGAACGCCATCGGCGGCAACGCCCGCTTCGCCGGCAGCCTCGGCACCCAGGTGGT
This sequence comes from Microbacterium sp. LMX7-1.2, assembly GCF_040675935.1. Lineage (NCBI taxonomy): Bacteria > Bacillati > Actinomycetota > Actinomycetes > Micrococcales > Microbacteriaceae > Microbacterium > Microbacterium sp. LMX7-1.2. The sequence continues at coordinate 243,455 of NZ_JBEGIL010000001.1, forward strand.
CAAGATCTTTGACCTCGTCGCCGCACGCACCGGCCTCCGCGACCACGAGGCTCTCGCCGCCGGCTTCACGCCGGTCTCCGTCACTGCCACACCCGACGACCACAAGGCGTACTACCCGGGCGCAACCCCCATCAACATCCGCATCACCGGCGACGAAGACGGCCGCCTTCTCGGCGCACAGCTGGTCGGCCAGCGCACTGCAGAGATCGCCAAGCGCGTCGACACTTACGCCACCGCGCTGTATCACGAGATGACCGTCGCCCAGATCAGCGACCTCGACCTCTCCTACACGCCACCGCTCGGATCCCCGTGGGACGCCGTGCAGATGGCCGCTCAGTCGTGGGAGCGCCAGAACCAACCTGCCTGAGCAGACAGCTCCCGATGGAGGTAGCTGTTGGCGGCGAGGTGTTCTGCACGCCAAGCTGCATCTAACCGGGGCGCCGAATAACCCGATGCTGCCCCTAATATACCCCCAGGGGGTATAGTAGGGGCATGAACGGATATGCGTACGACAAGTCCGCGTTGCAACAGCGCCTGCGGCGGGTGGAGGGTCAGGTGCGCGGAATCGCGCGGATGGTCGACGAGGACCAGTACTGCATCGACATCCTCACGCAGGTGTCCGCCGCGACGAAGGCCCTGGAAACCGTAGCCCTGTCGTTGCTCGGAGATCACCTCAGGCACTGCGTCGCAGAAGCCAGCGCCGAAGGCGGCCAGGTGGCCGTCGAGAAGATCCGTGAAGCCAACGAAGCGATTGCCCGTCTCGTCCGTTCCTGACCCCCACCCATCGACCCTGGAGCTCATCATGACTGACCGAATCGAACTCAGCCTGAAGGACGCCACCGCCGGATGCGCCTGCTGTGCCGCACCCGGAAACCAGAACACCGACCTGCCTGCGGCATCCGCGGTTACGCAGGAGATCCTGGTGGACGGCATGACCTGCTCGCACTGCGTCTCCAGTGTCACCGAAGAGCTGACTGCCATTGAGGGCGTCGACAGCATCACGGTCGCCCTAAACGCGGGTGGAACGTCGCGCGTGACCATCAACAGCCGCACCGACATCGACGACGACGCCATCACGGCCGCGGTCGAAGAAGCGGGCTACGCCCTTTCGACCCCAAACTGAGCCCGCACACCCTCACATATTCGTCACGCGTCAGAAGTCAAGGAGGCTCGCCATGAGCCAGCACGACCACACAGAGATGCACCACAACGCGTCTCACACCACCACCGAGACGACAGACCACGGTCACGACCACCACAGCCACAACGGGCACGCCGAAAGCGACGCTCACAGCGGTCACGCCGGGCATGGGGGCCACAGCGGGCATGGCGACCACGTCGGGCAGTTCCGGCGCCTGTTCTGGATCATGCTCATGCTCGCCATCCCCGTGGTGGGCTTCTCTATGATGTTCTCGATGCTGCTCGGCTACGCGTTGCCTGACGCGGCGTGGGTGATGTGGGTGTCACCGATCCTCGGAACAGTCATGTACGTCTGGGGCGGGGCACCGTTCCTGACCGGTGCGGTGAGCGAGCTCCGGGCTCGCAAGCCCGGGATGATGCTGCTCATCGCGCTGGCCATTACCGTGGCGTTCCTCGCATCCTGGGGAGCGAGTGTCGGACTGCTGCACCATGAGCTGGACTTCTGGTGGGAGCTGGCGCTCCTCATCGTCATTATGCTGCTCGGCCACTGGATCGAGATGCGCTCTCTCGCGCAAACGACATCCGCGTTGGACTCGCTCGCAGCCTTGCTGCCCGATGAGGCGGAGAAGGTCGACGGCGAGGGGACTGTCACAGTCGCTCCGGCCGATCTGCAGGTGGGTGACGTGGTCGTCGTCCGTCCGGGTGGCCGGGTTCCCGCTGACGGCCGGATCGTGCAGGGCTCGGCGAGCATGGACGAGTCGATGATTACCGGGGAGTCGCATCCGGTGCGTCGCGCCGATGGCGACCTGGTCATCGCCGGGACGGTTGCCACGGATTCCGGACTGCGGGTGGAGATCACCGCCGTCGGGCAAGACACCGCTCTAGCCGGGATCCAGAAGCTCGTCACGGAGGCTCAGAGCTCGTCGTCTCGCGCGCAGCGTCTCGCCGACCGCGCCGCCGGCTGGCTGTTCTGGTTCGCCCTCGGCGCCGGAGTCATCACAGCCCTCGTGTGGACGCTCGTCGGCCTGCCGGATCAGGCCGTGATCCGCACCATCACCGTGCTCGTCATCGCCTGCCCGCACGCGCTGGGACTCGCCATCCCGCTGGTCGTGTCTATTGCGACCGAGCGCGCCGCCCGCGGCGGTGTCCTGGTGAAGGATCGCCTCGCGCTGGAGAGCATGCGGACAGTCGACACCGTTTTGTTCGATAAGACCGGCACGCTCACCAAGGGAAGTCCGGCCGTCACCGCCATCGAGCCCGCGGGCGATATGTCGCCGGACGAACTGCTCGCACTGGCGGCCGCGGCCGAGGCGGACTCTGAGCACCCGCTGGCTCGCGCCATCGTCGCCACCGCGAAGGAGAAGAATCTCATCGTCCCGAGCTCGAAAGACTTCGAGTCCTCGCCAGCTGTCGGTGTCCGCGCACGGGTGAACGCACGCACGATCCAGGTGGGCGGTCCGTACCTGCTCGAGCAGGAGAACGCGTCCGAGTTGGCGGTGGCCGACGAGTGGCGCCGGGAGGGTGCCATCATTCTCCATGTTCTCGTGGACGGGGCGGTGGTCGGTGCGTTCAGGCTGGCGGACGAGATCCGGTCTGAGTCCCGCCAGGCTGTCAAGGCTTTGCACGACCGCGACGTGCAGGTGGTCATGATTACGGGGGATGCGGAGGCCGTCGCCGCGTCTGTGGCCGCAGATCTGGGTATCGACCGGTTCTTCGCGGGCGTCCGGCCGGAGGACAAGGCGTCGAAGGTGAAGGAGCTGCAGTCCGAGGGGCGGAAGGTCGCGATGGTCGGCGATGGCGTGAATGACGCCCCGGCGCTGGCCCAGGCCGATGTCGGAATCGCCATCGGCGCAGGTACCGATGTTGCCATCGCGTCGGCGGGAGTCATCCTCGCCAGCGACGATCCGCGGTCGGTGCTGTCGGTCATCGAGTTATCCCGGGCGAGCTACCGGAAGATGAAACAGAACCTGTGGTGGGCTGCCGGCTACAACCTCATCTCGGTTCCGCTCGCCGCCGGTGTTCTCGCACCCGTCGGGTTCGTGCTGCCGATGTCGGTCGGAGCGGTGCTGATGTCTCTGTCGACCATCGTCGTTGCTCTGAACGCGCAGCTGCTGCGCCGGTTGAATCTCGCTCCGGACGCGGTCCTGAAGAACTAGTCGCACCCGAGGCCGCGACGTACGCTGGATGGAAGGGAGGCGGACGGATGCTGACGACACTCGCGCGACGCGTGCACCAGCGGCGTTCGCTCACCCGCAGCGTGGTCACCGTGGTCGCAGTCGCCCTTGGTGTCATCTTCGGATTGCTGGCGATGCACTCGATGAACACGCATGCCATGCCCTCCGGGCACAGCAATGACGTCGCCGTCGCCAGCGTCGCCGAGACGCATCACGAGCACACCGCCCCCGCAGCATCCTTACCGACGGACGATTACACAGGATGCGTCGGCTGCTCCGAAAACCACGGGACGACCTGGATGGCGTGCGTTCTCGCGCTCCTGGTCGCAGTTGTGCTGCTGGCACGCCCCGGCGCATGGCGGCACTCACTGTGGCAGCCACGCACCCCGCCCCGCTCGTCGTGGGCGCGACCGACGGTGCACCCACTCCGCCCACCCTCTCTCACCGTTCTCTGCATCAGCCGTAAGTGAGCAGTGCTGCGCCCGCGCTTCGCGGGCACAGCACTCATCCAGCGCCTCCGCTGGGCACCACAACCGACTCTTGGAGAACCACCATGAAGAACCGTCCTTTGGCGACCGCCGCCATCACCCTCACTGCACTGCTCGCACTCGCCGGCTGCGCCGGCACCAGCTCCGGCGGCGACATGCCGGGCATGAACCACGGCGGCAGCAGCAGCTCCGCCCCCGCATCCGCCGACGCCAACGATGCCGACATCATGTTCGCCAGCATGATGAAGGAACACCACGCGCAGGCCGTTGAGATGTCCGACATGCTGCTCAGCAAGGACGGCGTCGACGAACGCGTCGTCGCTCTCGCAGAGGAGATCAAAGCCGCCCAAGAGCCTGAAATCCAGAAGATGGAGCAGTGGCTCGAAGACTGGCGTGCCGACACCTCGGGTATGGAGAGCATGGATCACGGCGACGGAATGATGTCCGAAGAGGACATGAAGGCCCTCGGCGACGCCACCGGTGCAGACGCCGGCAGTCTGTTCCTCGAGCAGATGATCCAGCACCACCAAGGTGCAGTCGACATGGCTCAAGAGGAAGTCAACAACGGCCAGAACAGCGACGCGATTGCCCTGGCCGAGACCATCATCGACGCGCAGACGACCGAGATCGCCACGATGAAGGAGATCCTCGCAACCCTCTGATCTGTATGAGTGGGGCGCCGGTCATCGGCGCCCCACTCGGCGATCTGTTGCGCACATCATCATGCGAACACTCATTGCAACTCCTCAGGCGGCGTTTCGGCTCCGCGCCGCACGGTCACTCCAGTCGAGGCGTCGGCGACCAACCCGCCGCGCGTGGCTTCCAAGCACCGTCGTCGTCGGATTGACGCTGACTGGATGCGCCGCCACCGCGCAACCAACGACCAGCCACGACCACGCCACTGACCTTGACCATGTCCACGCGATAGTCGCCGACCCCGGTGGCGACGGATTCCTCCTCGGAGCACACGACGGCATCTATCCGACCACTCGCGACGCGGAGGTCGGCGAGAAACTGGCGACCACAGACTTCGACGCCATGGGGCTGACAGTCGTCGACGATGTACTCATCGCCTCCGGCCACCCCGGGCCCAACACCCCGTCCGAACTCGGATCCCCGCACCTCGGAATCATCCGCAGTGACGACGGCGCCCGCTCCTGGTCGCCGGTCACCTTTACCAGCGAGAAAGACTTCCACGTCCTCACAGCGACCCCTGAAGGGACCCTATACGGGATCGCCACGGACTCCATCGAACTGCTGCGCAGTGACGACCGTGGACAAGCCTGGACGCCGGTAGGGGACGGAATCCTCGCATTCAGCCTCGTCGCCGATGCCAGCAATCGTCTGCTGGCATCGACACCCGATGGCGTGCAGATCAGCAGCGACGGCGGCCGCACATTCGCCCCACTCGCCGGCGCGCCCGCGCTGTACCTGCTCGCAGCGTCTCCCGATGGGCAGAATCTCGTCGGCGTAGGCGCGGGAGAACAGATCTGGACAAGCACGGCATCATCCAAAGACTGGCAGCAAGTGGCAATCACCCACGGGCCTGCACAGGCCGTCGCCATCACAGACGACGCCGCTGTCCTCGTCTTCGATGACAGCGGTCTCAGCCTCATTCCTCGGTCGTAATCCCCTGCGCGGGCAGAGTCGGGCGCGGCCTACGAGCCGCGCCCGGCGAAGCCCCGGCTCCATGAGCCCGGTTCTTGCGAAGGCGGATGCCGGACGTCGTGAACACACTCGCTCGCTGCTCGCGTTTGTAGTGCAGGTCAAGGACGGCACAGGGATGAATTCAACCCGGCCGACGAGCTGACCCGCCTGAATCACTGGTGAGCAGCCGGGACTGCAGCAGACACCGGAGGACCGCCCCGCCTATGTTGGGCGCAATCTCCTCACGAGGTGTTCAAGGACCCGCTGCTCAGCGGCGATTACTTTCGGGGGACGTGCGGAGATGGCATACGCGGACATCTCCTGACCGCTGTCGAGGAGCTTCGCGAGAGAGCGGGCAGCGCCCTTGTTCCAGTACCCGCAGCGGGTCTCGTCTTGATACACCGCGACGGCGTTCGCGTCGAACTCGTTGTCCGGTTCGCGAACGAGGGTGGCAGGACCGATCCGTAGGGTGCCGGGCGCGTGCTCGTCGCCACGGACGCGCACGCTCCAGATCCCGAGACGCCTCAGCACCCGGGACCCAGCATTCACCAGCCGCCCGGTCGACGTCTCTGCCAGCCACCACTCGCCTCTGAACTCCACCACTCGAAGGTTGGGCAATCCATGCTCGTCCAGATGAACAAGCTTCTCAGCCTCATCCGCTGACAGATACGGCGATACGTAGCCGACCGGCGGCCCTCCAGACGCGTAGGTAGACACCGTGATGCCTGAGGCCGTCTCGCGTTGCGAGACGAGAACCGGAGTGGCGGGCGTTCCGGCGCGGCCCGGGCTGACGGCAGGTGGACTCCTACGCCCGAACCAGTCGAGTAGACCCATGGGGTGAGACTAGCCCAGTACAGCTCTCTCTTCCGCGCGTGATGCGTGACTAGTCGTCCGACATGATCTTTCCGTCGTCTTCCATCCACACGCGCTTCCCGAGGCTGATCCGCGTCGCCACGTTGGTGAGATCTGGGTCAGTCACGTCTGCGCCGTTCCCCACCGCTCGCCAGCGACTGCGCAGTGCCGTTTTGACTACCTCGAGGTCCTGGCCGGCATGTTCGGATGAGACTTCATCGAGCACGGCTTTCAGTTTGTTGAGCTGCTCCTGCATCTGTCGGGGAAAATCGGGGTTCATCTGAAAGTCCATGGTGAAGCCTCTCTGCGTGTGCCGACACCATATCGCCACGCCGACCTTGTCTGTCACCGCCCCGCTGCAGTTCAGAGGGATGGAGCTCCCGAGGAAGAGGCGGGGCAACCACGCACGGTGCACAGTCACCCAGGGGCGTCAGGAACTCCACGCCGCTGCAGCATGACGCGCATCACGCAGGACAATGTCCAGTTGACCAGCGCGCAGCTGCTCGATTGCACACGGGGCGTCTTCGCCTGAGTCATCGTCTGCCGCCGCGTTCAGCCATTGCGCCCACGTCCACCGCGAAGACGTCCCCGCGCTCAGCACTTCAAGTACGGCACCTAGGCCGTCGACTACACGCCCGTCCCACACCTGAAACGTCGGATAGAGCAGTGGTCCGTCACTGGCCTCCAACTCAAGTACATGGAGAGATGCCACAGCTTCAACGATGTGGGCCTCATTCCATCCAAGCGCGCGAGCTAACGAAGAAGCGGTGTAGCAGGGGCCGATGATGGCCGCCCACGGATTGTTCCTCGTCTCTTCTGTCATCGCCCCGCCGCCTCCCGGATCTGTCGAAGCGTCGGCGTCTCGATGCGCAGCGTCGTCATGTCGAGGAAGCCGAGGTTGCCCTGTTGCCCGTCCTGCCCAAGGCTTGCCACACGCAGCCCGTCCTCAGTCTGTCCGCCACCGGGCGCGTGCATGTGGCCGTGAATGAGAAGCTCCGGATAGACGATGTTCCAGACCTTCGCCACTCGAGCGCGAGAGGTGGCCGAGTTTGCTCGGGCATCGTCGGGGAATCCGAACGGGTTCGTCCGCAGGATCTCCCGGACTGCGCGCACCGGCGTGCCAGCGGGCGACTCGTGAGTCAGCATCAAGTCCGCGGGTCCTCCCGCAATGGCCGCCGCCACGTGGTCTCGGGTGATCTCCTCGTCCGGCCACCAGCTCACCCCTTCTACCCGCCACGCCCGGTCGACGGACACCGCGCCGCCAAGCGAGAGGACGCTGCGGCCGCCGATAGTCAGGCGTGCGGGCCTTGGCAGAATCCAGGTGATCTCAGAGACCCGGATAGCACAGCCGGGGTGCGCGTTCAGCAGCGGGTTGATCTGGCCCCAGGGCTCGTGATTCCCGAGCGTCACGTAGACGCGCTCGATGCCAGTTCCATCGAGAGCCTCGTCCGTCATGCCGGGATCCATCGCCCAGTCGCCGAGCTGCAGCATGGTGGTAACGTCCGGTGCGAGCGTCTGAACCGCCCTAGCGACGATGTCCAGCCATCGGAAGTCGCCGTGGATGTCGCCGACCACAGCCACGCGCTGGTCAGGTAGGTCGACCGTCGATGCGAGCTCGAGAGCTTTCAGCGTCGGCGGTGTCCTCATGATTCAACACCAGTTCCCTGGCTGATGTGGGGGAGTGTCATTTCGCCCTCGCGGCCTGACGAGCGCGTGACCGCTCCCGGAACGTAGGGCCCACCCGCAGGCTGCGTTCCACGCCCGGATCCCAGCTGATCCAGCCACGTCGCTTCCATTGAATCGCCACGTGCAGACGGAATGCATGGTGGATCGTCGCCCGCACCGGGTAGGTGAGACCCGGAGGCCATTCGGGGTGGAGCTGGCTACTCGGGAAGAGTTCGGCGAACGTCTCCGAGAACGTCGGTCCGCGGCCAGTGCGTCGGCGCACGCGTGCGATGAAGATGGCCGCCGTCAGGCCCATCTCGTCGGCTCGCTCCTCATCGGTGAGCGCGTCGAACGCCTCAATCCAAGTGTCGGGAGCATCGACCTCCGTGGCACTCCACCAGATCGGTCGGGGATCAGTCACTACAACTCCGCAATCGGGGTCGACCTGAACGGGACCTGCACATCGAGGCGACCCGGAGCCGAAGCGCAGTGGCACACGTGCAGGTCGAGACGCGCGGGGTGCGGTCCGTCGATGAAGTGAATGTTTCGTATGACTACGGCCAATTATGTCACATAGACAAAACCATGACCGATGGTTTTGTCACAAGGCTGGATGAGTGGGCAGACAGGAGACGACCAGCAGCGAAGCGTGGGGAGCCTTCGCCGCCGCGTTCGGACTTCGGGTTCACCGCCTGCGAGTTGCACGCGGTCTTTCGCAAGAGGCCGTGGCGTACAGAGCCGGTCTTTCACGACTGACGTACATCAGGTACGAGCGTGGGCAGGCCCAATCGGGAGCACCGGCGAACCCTAGCCTGAAGACGCTTCTCGCACTGTCCCAAGTGTTTGAGATTCCCCTTCAAGAACTCTTACCTGACGACAAGCCAGATGTGACGGCTCGCTAGCTGGGGGAGGGGCTAGCCATCCGCGCGGGCGTCGGGTTCGTCCGCCACCATCAAGGAGACGTATCCCAGGTGCATGGCACCCGCGTCCATGCGGTGCCGTTCGGCGACGTTGTAACTGTAGCCAAGTGAATCTGCGACCACCGGCGCAGGTAGCTCGAGTACGAGCCTACGCAGTACTGCGTTCTTCGCGGCCCTTAGATCAATGCCGTCGTTCCTGAGTCCGGTCATCAGGTGATTGGAGCTCAGGTGCTTTCCCGGCGATCCCCCAGGGAACAGCCATTTGTTATCCCGGTGAGCTGAGGTGTTGAGATTCGGCAAGGCGACGATGTGCTCGCGGATCAGGCGGTCGAATGGTGGGGGCACGATAACCTCGTCCTGAGTGATCCGCAGGACGATGACTTCGCCGACCTCGACCTGGTCCAGGGTCATCGCAGCGATTCGCGTAATCGGCTGCGCAAAGAGTAGGAGTAGCGCGCCAGCGACACGCAGGTAAGTAGAGATCGCCTCATCTGATGCGACCCGCCGAAGGTGCTCCAGTCGTTCTTGCTGGGTGAGAATCGGCACCGACTTCGCTACACGATAAGGAAAGTTGACAGGCGGCAAGTGGTTGTGCTGGACGCACCAGCGCACGAAGGGTCGCGCGAGACTTCGAGTCGTGGGCCCCTCGCTGAGCCACTCGTCGATATCGATCTGTTCAAGGTCTCGACGAAGCGTGTGACGCGACCCGACATAGGCGAGGAAGTCGATTGCAGCGGTGATGGATTGACGGGAGTAGAGGACGGAACCGGGCTTGAACTTACCTGCGCTCATCAGATCCCGGATTCTGCGGACATGAACCCAGCGCGCGTACTGGAGAATGACTTGCTTGTCGCCCGCGGGTAGGGAGGAAACCTCGGTCGTGACCCACGCGTCGAACTTCTGAACCTCGATGTCGGTCTTCTCTAGGATGCCGTGCTCGACAAGCAGCGTGCGAAGAAAGGCCACGCGCTCCGGCGCGGGGTGCGTATCGAACGCTTCATGCGTCATCGCAATAGCGCCAGTGGCGAATGCGCGAAGAAGTTCCCGCGTCTCATGGTTCTTTGTCAGCCAGATCGTGGCGCTGCGTGCGTTCCGCTGAGTTGTCAGCGCAACGAACAGAGGCTGTACGGCGGGGGACACCTCTCCATCGGGTCCGGCTAGGAGGAGCGTGAGATCGTCCTTGAGGCAGCAATGTGAGCAGAGCCCTCGCCGTACAGGCTCGTCCTCACGCCCGCATCTCGAGCAGTGGAAGTCCTTGGGGATTCCGGTGCAGTCGACGCAGGCCGGCTCCCCGCTCGCCAGGAGTCCTGGCAACAAGCGGTTGACACCGCATTTTGGGCAGGTGCCGTGGATACGGGTCGCCCGTTGATAGCAGCGCCGGCAGATCCGTCCTTCGGGCCAGGTCGTGGCGAATCGGACTTCCTCGCGGTCGCATCGGGCACAGGCGGGATCGGTCCGTGTATTGCTCATCTAATGAAACTTCATTCTGGTCTGTGTATTCGCGCACGGCGAGGGCGCTTCGGGTCGTTGGTTCGGCCATGGGTGCCGGTGTTCTTGAGCCTCGTGGGGGTCGCGACAACTTGTCGCACCGACAGGTCAGTAAGTTCACAATCGAGTGCTTCGCAAATTGTGTGCAACAGAGTGAGATTTATACGCTCGGGCGAGCCGCCGAGAAGCCGATATAGCTGAGAGGGAGACAGCTCAATGCCATAGTCAACGAGAATCGGGATCAAGTCGGAGATGTTAAATAGCCCTCGCGAGGCCATCACCTCGCGCAGTCTCCATGTGTGCGTGACCTTCTTCTCCATGGCTGCTCTCTCCTCTAGTCGGCTTCAGAGTCCATTTCATCAGCCATTCGCGCGATCGCGTCAGTCACGATGCGAGCTCGATAGTCGGGGGAGAGGCCAGTGTAGATGCTCGTAGTAGATCCGTGCTCGTGTCCCACTTGCTGCTGGATGAAGAAGGCGTCGTACCCGAGCTCAACCAGGTGCGTAACGTACGAACGTCGCAGTGAATGGAAGTCGAGTCCGTCATCCAATCCGACTTCTCGCCGGACCGCAGTGAACATGCGTGAGACGGAGTCCGCTGTGATGGGTGCAAGGCCACCGCCACGCTCGGAAGGCCAAAGACTCATCGACCCGGCGCCTGCAATTAGAGGTCGAACATCCTCGAGCCACTCTTCGACGCAGTCGACGGCCCATTTGAACTGGGGGAGGGTCGCGACGGCTCGCCGCTTGGGAGGCGAACCCCTCATCGCCTTTCCAAAGCGGACGTATACGAAGCCGACGTTTCGGAAGGCTCGGCGATGTTGAGGGTTGGCCGCAAGATCGACGAGCTCGAGAGAGCGCACTTCGTTACGCCGTAGCCCCCAGGCGTATGCCACCTTCATCATCGTCGCGATGCGGAAAGCAGGAATCCATCCCTTGCTGCCGGACTCACGGATCCGCGCGACTCGGTCATCCGCACAATCGAACAGGTCCTGCAGCTCGTCACGTGTGTACGGGCGCTTGCCAGGGCGGCCCATCGCCTCCTGAACGTGGCGCGCTGTGTTCCATTCGTGGAAGACCTGAGCAGGATGCTCGCCAAAGCGCTTTCCACATTCTTCGACCCACCCGTATCGCGCATCCGTCACGTAGGCCAAGAACATGCGAAGGGCGTTCTGATAACCCAACACAGTTGAATGAGCGGCGTGGCGCACGGTCCTGAGTTCGAGGAAGAAGCTGTCGACGTCTTCAACGTTCCATTGCCAGGGATACTTCTCGGCGAACTTGAAGAAGCGGTTAAGGAGGGAAGTACGGCCAACGACCGTGGCCGAAGAGAGGTTTCGGGCCATCTGTTGCGCAGCCCACCCGGCCTGCATCGCGCGCCACACGGCTTCCTTCTCGTCGAAGTAGACAACCCCGCCGGGCAAGAGGTTTGACGCGTGCTGCCGGGAATCCTCAGGATCAAAGTCTCGCATAAAACAGGAATTTATCGCATAAACTGCGAACCACGCAACTTGTGAGTTTCCACGAGCGCCAACCCGCGTAAATTCAAGGGTCCAGGAAGGCGCAGACAGGTGGCGGGGCCCCCAACTTGCTCCAGATCGCAGCTCCAACTAGCCTCAGACTCGATCTACTCCAGTCCATCAACGGGGAGTGGCGGCAGACCGGCGGATTCGCAATAAATGACAAGATGTCGTCTTCGTACTGACATAATGTGCATTATCGGCTCTTGTGGATCCACGCGAGAGAGGCCCCTGCGATCGCTCGTTAGGCTCGGATCATGAGCGGAGATGCCACAGACATCCACTGGGACGAAGCACGTCAGGCGAACCGGGACAACTGGGACGATCGTGTGCCTCTGCACCAGAGCGCCTACGGCATCGACGCGTTCGACGACCCGGCGCATCTGAGCGACGTCGTCCTGGATGATCTTCCCGCCCTGACCCAGGCACTCGGAACGAAGGACCTCACCGGGATCGATCTGGTGCACCTGCAGTGCCACATCGGAACCGACACGATCTCCCTGGCACGCGCGGGCGCATCGGTCACCGGAGTCGACTTCTCCCAGCCCGCGCTCGACGCGGCCGCAGCACTGGCGGTACGTGCGGGCGTCGAGGCATCCTGGGTCGCCACCGACGTGCTGGACGCTCGTGCCGCCGTCAGCGGAGACTTCGATGTGGTCTATACCAGCATCGGCACGATCTGCTGGCTGAACGATCTCGACCGATGGGCGACGCAGATCGTCCACCTGTTGCGGCCCGGCGGAACGTTCTTCATCAGGGACGGCCATCCTGCGCTCTATGCGCTCGATGAGGACGCCCCGCAGCTCACCGCACGGTACCCGTACTTCGGCGACGGCCGTGCGCAGCGGTGGGACGACGCCTCGACGTACGCAGGCGACGGCGTGGTCGCGCACGCTCGGACCTATGAATGGGCGCACCCCCTCTCCGAGATCCTCGGCGCGCTGCTGCGTTCCGGACTGCGGATCGTGCACTTCGACGAGGGCCGCACGCTGCCCTGGCGGTTCAGCTCCCGCATGGTCGAGGTCCCTCGGGGCTACGCCTGGCCGGAGGCGGAACGAGGCCTGGTGCCGTGCACGTATACGATCATCGCTCGACGCGACTGAACGCGTTCAGCGAGGCCGTCGTGTGAAGTTCCGATGCACGACGCCACCGGGCGACGTCGTGGACTCGATCTCGAAACGCTCCTCGAGACCTTCGAGTCCGTCCCACAGTCGCTCACCGCGTCCGAGCACGATGGGCGCGATCACGAGGTGCATGCGATCCACCAGATCCGCGGCGAGGAACTGCCGCACGGTCTCGACGCCTCCGCCGATACGGACGTCCTTCTCCCCCGCCAGCTCCCGTGCCTGACGAAGCGCCTCCGCGGGATCGGCGTCCACGAAATGGAAGGTCGTGCCTCCGGCCATCTCGATGGGCTCGCGCACGTGGTGGGTCAGGATGACGACCGGCGTGTGGAACGGCGGCTCGTCGCCCCACCACCCCTTCCACTCGTCGTCCGTCCACGGCCCGCGCTGGGGCCCGAACTTGTTCCGACCCATGATCTCGACCCCGATGCCGTCGTTCCATCGACGCGCGAACGCGTCATCCACACCATCCGACCCGGGTCCCTCTCCGGGCAGACCCATGTTCCGGAAGGTCCGGGTGCCGAAGGCCCACGACATCAGACGGTGACCGGCATGGCCGAACGGGGATTCGAGCGTCTGCCCCTCCCCTGCCCCGAAGCCGTCGAGCGAGATCGTGAAGTTGTGGACGCGGACGAGAGACACGGTGTTGCTCCTTCGATGAGGGTGGCGGGATCAGGCCCCGACGTAGGCGGCGAGGTGCTCCCCGGTGAGCGTGGAACGATCGGCGACGAGGTCGGCGGGACTCCCCTGGAACACCACACGGCCGCCGTCGTGACCCGCCCCGGGACCGATGTCGATGATCCAGTCGGCGTGGGCCATGACGGCCTGGTGGTGCTCGATCACGATCACGGTCTTGCCCGACTCGACGAGGCGATCGAGAAGACCCAGGATGTTCTGCACGTCGGCGAGGTGGAGACCTGTCGTCGGCTCGTCCAGCACATAGACGTCCCCCTTCTCGCCCATCTGGATGGCGAGCTTGATGCGCTGACGTTCACCGCCGGACAGCGTGGACAGCGGCTGCCCCAAGGACAGGTATCCCAGCCCGACGTCGTGCAGCCGTCCGAGGATGGCCGTCGCCGCAGGAAGCTTCGCCTCCCCCGCCGAGAAGAACTCCCGCGCGTCCGAGACGGGGAGGTCGAGCACCTCGGTGATGTCCTTGCCCGCGAGCTTGTACTCCAGCACGGCCGCCTGGAAGCGCTTGCCACCGCAGTCCTCACACGGCGTCTCGATCGTGTCCATGAATCCGAGCTCGGTGATGATGACGCCGGCACCCTTGCAGGTGGGGCACGCGCCCTCCGAGTTAGCGCTGAACAGGGCGGGCTTCACCCCGTTGGCCTTCGCGAAGGCCTTGCGGATCGGCTCGAGGAGCCCCGTGTACGTCGCCGGATTGCTGCGCCGCGATCCCTTGATCGCCGCCTGGTCGATCGCGACCACGCCCTCGCGCTTCGATACCGAGCCGTGGATGAGCGAACTCTTGCCCGAGCCGGCGACACCGGTGACGACCGTGAGCACTCCCGTCGGGATGTCGACGTCGACGTCCTGCAGGTTGTTGGCCGTCGCGCCGCGGACCTCGATCACACCAGTGCTCGTGCGCACGGAGGGCTTGAGCGAGGCCCGATCGTCGAGGTGGGTGCCGGTGCGCGTGCCGCTCGATTTGAGTCCCTCGACCGACCCCTCGAAGCAGATCTCTCCGCCCGCGCTGCCCGCGCCGGGACCGAGATCGACCACATGATCGCCGATCGCGATGGTCTCGGGCTTGTGCTCGACCACGAGGACCGTGTTGCCCTTGTCGCGCAGGCGGAGCAGAAGAGTGTTCATGCGCTGGATGTCGTGCGGGTGCAGCCCGATGGTGGGCTCGTCGAAGACGTAGGTGACGTCCGTGAGCGAGGAGCCGAGGTGTCGCAGCATCTTGATGCGCTGCGCCTCACCGCCGGAGAGCGTGCCCGACGGGCGGTCGAGGCTGAGGTAGCCGAGTCCCAGGGTCACGAACGCGTCGAGGTTCGCGCGCAGCGCCTCGAGCAGCGGAGCGGCTCCCGGCAGGTCGAGACCGCGCACCCACTCGGCGAGATCGGTGACCTGCATCCGGCACGCGTCGGCGATGCTGATGCCTTCGATCTTCGAGGAGCGTGCGCCCTCGGTGAGGCGCGTCCCCTCGCACTCGGGACAGGTGGCGAACGTCGCGACACGCTCCACGAAGGCGCGGATGTGAGGCTGCAGTGCGTCGAGGTCCTTCGAGAGCATCGACTTCGTGATCTTGGGGATCAGACCCTCGTAGGTCATGTTGATGCCGGAGATCTTGACCTTCGTGACCTCGCCGTAGAGGAAGAGATGACGCTGCTTCTCGCTGAACTCCGCGATCGGCTTGTCACCGGGATAGAAGCCCGACTGCGAGAACCCCTTCACCATCCAGCCGTCCGCCGTGTAACCCGGAACCATGATCGCGCCCTCGTCGAGCGACTTCGACTCGTCGACGATCTGCGCGAGGTCGAGGTCGGACACCGCTCCCCTGCCCTCGCAGCGCGGGCACATCCCGCCGAGGTAGATCGCATCCTTCACGATCTTCTTCTCGCCCCCGGGACCGGTCATGACCCCGCTCGCCTTCTGCGTCGGGATGTTGAAGGAGAAGGCCGTGGGTCCGCCGATGTACGGCTGGCCGAGCTTGCTGAACAGGATGCGGAGCATGGCGTTCGCATCCGTGACCGTGCCGACGGTGGACCGCGGGTTCGCGCCGAGACGCTCCTGATCGACGATGATCGCCGTGGTCAGGCCCTCGAGCACGTCGACGTCGGGCCGCGGCACGGAGGGCATGAAGCCCTGCACGAACGCACTGTAGGTCTCGTCGATCATGCGTCGCGACTCCGCGGCGATGGTGTCGAATACGAGCGAGCTCTTCCCCGATCCGGACACCCCCGTGAACACCGTCAGCCGGCGCTTGGGGATGTCGACGCTGACCTCCTTCAGGTTGTTCTCGCGCGCGCCCTGGACGCGGATCAGGTCGTGGCCGTCGGCGACGTGGGTCATCGTGGTCCTCGGAGTCGTGGCCGGTCAGCCGGCCTGGTTGATACGGAGCAGGTTACCCGCGGGGTCGCGGAATGCGCAGTCGCGGACGCCGTAGGGCTGGTCCATGGGCTCCTGAACCACGTCCGCTCCCCTCTCCACGAGTCGCTCGAACAGAGCGTCGAGGTCGTCGCTCGAGAGGGTGAGCGCGCCGTAGCTGCCCTTCGCTATCAGCTCGAGGATCGTCTGGCGCTCGGTGTCCGTGATTCCGGGGTCCGTCGCCGGCGGGTGGAGCACGATCGAGGTCTCGGGCTGCCCTTCCGGTCCGACGGTGAGCCAGCGCAGACCGTCGTAGCCGACGTCGCCCCGCACCTCGAACCCGAGGGCATCGCGGTAGAAGCCGAGAGCAGCCTCGGCGTCCGTATGCGGCAGGAACGCGTAGTGGATGTTGATGTTCATGGGTTCAGGTTAGGTGCGCGTCGGTGCGCGGTGCTTCTCGATTCCTGATCGGTCTGGTGACGTGCTTCGCCTGGAACGTCGGGATGCCGTCGACGTGCGCGGCGCGTTCACGGTACACCCCGGGTGGGACACCGACGAGTTCGGTGAACCGGGTCGTGAAGGTGCCGAGGGAGGAACCGCCGACCTCGGTGCACACCTCGGTCACCGACAGGTCGCCGCGGCGGAGCAGGGCCATCGCCCGTTCGATACGCCGGGTCATGAGGTAGGAGTACGGCGACTCCCCGTAGGTCTCACGGAATCGGCGGCTGAGGTGACCGGCCGACATGTGCGCTCCCCGCGCGAGCGACTCGACGTCGAGCGGCTGCGCATACTCCCGGTCGATCCGGTCACGGACCTTGCGCATGATTACGAGCTCGCGGAGTCGGGCGTCGGCGTCGGCGGTCACGCGAGAATCATCCCATGTCGCGGGATGCCGCCGTATGACGGCTCGCGACACCGGCGGACGGTCCTCCCCCGCTCGGACTGTGGGAGCGCTACCCTGTGATCATCCCTCACAGGGTTCTCTCAGAAAGGGTCTCCCACCATGTCTGATTCGATCGCGACGGAAGCGTCGTCGCTCTTCAAGTCCATCCGCATCACCCTCGCCGTCTCGGGCGTCATCGCACTCGTCGCCGGCATCGTCCTGCTCGTCTGGCCGGTCAAGTCGGCCGTGATCGTGACAGGCATCGTCGCCGCCTATCTCGTCGTTGCGGGTCTCGTGTACATCGGCCTCGGGATCTTCTCGCACCGCAAGGGCGGGTGGGCGCGCGTCGGGCACATCGCGCTCGGTCTGCTCTACATCGTGGCGGGGATCATCGCGTTCGCCAACCTCGGGGTCGCAGCGGCGACACTCGCGCTCGTCGTCGTGATCTTCATCGGCATCAGCTGGATCGTCGACGGCGTCGTCTCCCTCACGCTGCTCGGCAGCGACGGCTCCCGCGTGTGGACTCTGCTCTACGCACTGCTCAGCATCGTCGCCGGCATCATCGTGCTGTTCTCTCCGCTCTACGCCGCGGCCGTGCTGTGGCTGTTCCTCGGGATCTCGCTCGTCGTTCTGGGGATCGTGCAGATCGTCCGCGCGGTCACCATCGGCAAGGATGCGAAGAGCGTCGCCGCGGCGGTGCGACCGGATGCCGCGAGCTGAGCCACCGGTCATGCAGGAAGAGGCGCCCCGTCCGATCCCGGACGGGGCGCCTCTTGTCCGCTCTGGGTTCAGGTCACTCGGCCGCGAAGCCGCTCACGTCGCCCACGAGACGGGTGTTGTCGGCGGGGACCGGGTCGACCGCCGCCCGGGCGACCTCGGCCGCGAACTCGGACACGTTGTAGAGCTTGCCCGCCGACTCGCGACGCTCCGCGATGGCCCCGGGGTTCGCCCGCTCGAGGAGAGTCGCCGTGATCGTGCCCTCGATCATGTCGCCCGAGACGACCGTGAAGCCGATCCCCTTCTCGGCAAGACCGGGGATGCGCTCGCGCAGCGCGTCCTCGCCGGCGCGCTTCGACAGCGCGACCGGCTCGTACTCGGGCATCGTGGGCGTGGTGCGGATGAAGTGCGCCTGGTGGCTCGTGACGAACACGACGCGCGACCCCTCGCCCAGCAGCGGCGTCGCGGCCTCGAGCACGTTGATCTGCGCGTCGCGGTTGAGGGTCAGCGCGTAGTCCTCGGCCATGCCGGACTCCATGCCCCCCGAGGCGTTGAGCACGAGGACGTCGAGGCGGCCGTACTCGGCCTTGACGGCGTCGAGCATCTCGGCGACCGAGGCGGGGTCGGTGAGGTCGGCCCCGACGACGAGAGCACGGCGACCCAGTTCGCGCAGCTGCGAGGCGAGCTTCTCGGCGCGAGGCGCCTTGTTGCGGTAGTTGATGACGACGTCGGCCCCCGCCTCGGCGAGGTAGCGCACGGTGTCGGCACCGATGCCGCGGGACGATCCGGTGACGAGCGCCACCTTGCCGTCGAGGGATCCTGCGGGAAGAACGTCGGTCACGGTGACTCCTCAAGTGCGTCGAACGCCGTGATCGCACGGCGAACCCAGACTACCAACCGGCCGCCGGCACGCCGTGATCGCGGCGCACGTGCGTGATAGGTTGACCGCATAGGGAGGCAGCATGAACGACTTCTCCGTCTTCATCGACATCGTCGAGAACTGGGCCTGGATCGGTTGGCTCGTCCTCATCGCCCTCTTCCTCGTGATCGAGATGCTGACCCTCGATTTCACGTTCCTGATGCTCAGCTTCGGCAGCGCGATCGGGCTCGTCACCGACCTCGTCGGCCTGCCGGCGTGGGTGCAGGTCATCATCGCCGCCGTCGCGGCCGCCGCATTCATCCTCCTGCTGCGCCCGCCGCTACTGCGTCGACTTCATCGTGGCGAGGATCCGACGAAGTCCAACGTCGACGCGCTGCTCGATCTGCGAGGCATCGCCTTGCAGGACGTCACCCAGATCTCGGGACAGGTGAAGCTGAGCAACGGCGACACCTGGACCGCCCGCTCGCTGTCGCCGGTCTCCATCCCCCAGGGCTCGCCGGTCGCGATCAGCGCGATCAACGGGGCCACCGCCATCGTCCGCCCCGTCAACGACTAGGAGAGTTCCGTGGAGGATTCCTCGTTCATCCCGACCGCGATCCTGTGGATCTTCATCATCGCGGTCATCATCTTCGTGGTGGTGACGCTCGCTCGATCCATCCGCATCATCCCGCAGGCCACGGCCGGCGTCGTCGAGCGACTCGGGCGGTACCACAAGACCCTCACGCCGGGACTCAACATCCTCGTGCCGTTCATCGACCGGCTCCGCCCACTGATCGACATGCGCGAGCAGGTCGTGTCCTTCCCGCCGCAGCCCGTGATCACGGAGGACAACCTCGTCGTCTCCATCGACACGGTCGTCTACTTCCAGGTGACGGATGCGCGGGCCGCGACCTACGAGATCGCCAATTACCTCGGTGCGGTCGAGCAGCTCACGACGACCACCCTCCGCAACGTCGTCGGTGGCCTCAACCTCGAAGAGGCCCTCACGAGCCGCGACAACATCAACGGCCAGTTGCGCGTCGTGCTCGACGAGGCGACGGGCAAGTGGGGCATCCGCGTCGGCCGCGTCGAGCTCAAGGCGATCGACCCGCCCATCTCGATCCAGGACTCCATGGAGAAGCAGATGCGCGCCGAGCGAGACCGTCGCGCCGCGATCCTCACCGCAGAGGGCTCCAAGCAGTCGCAGATCCTCGAGGCTGAGGGCCGCCGCCAGGCCGAGATCCTGCGCGCCGAGGGCGACAAGCAGGCCGCCGTCCTGCGTGCTCAGGGTGAGGCCGAGGCCATCCAGAACGTGTTCAGCGCGATCCACCAGGGACAGCCGGACGACAAGCTCCTCGCCTACCAGTACCTGCAGATGCTGCCGAAGATCAGCGAGAGCGAGTCCAGCAAGCTGTGGATCATCCCGAGCGAGCTCACCGAGGCGCTCAAGGGCATCGGCAGCGCCTTCACGCCCAAGCCGGGCCAGGGACCGACCAGCGCGCCCGGCGCGTGACGCACCCGTACTTCGAGAAGACCGCCCACCCGCGGGTCTTCGCGCATCGCGGCCTCGTGACGGAGCAGGGCGGAGCCTCGGGCGTGTGGGAGAACACCGCCGCTGCGCTCGCCGCCGCACACGCAGCTGGCGTGGAGTACATCGAGACCGACTGCCAGGTCACCGCGGACGGCGACGTGATCCTGTTCCACGACTCGACGCTCATGCGCCTGACCGGCGATCGCCGAGCGGTCCGGGAGGTGTCGACGCGCGAACTGGCCGAGCTCTTCGCCGATCACGGAGGCCTGCTGACGGTGTCGGATGCTCTCGCGTCCTTCCCGTCCTCCCGGTTCAACATCGATGTGAAGACACGGGATGCCGCGGAACCACTCGGCGCGATCCTCGCCGATCACGTCGACCGCGTGCTCGTGACCAGCTTCGACGACACCAACCGCCGCGCCACGATCTCGGCAGTCCTGCGCGCAGGCGCCGGACTGCGTCCTGCCACGTCCGGAGGCAGCCGCACGATCGCCGCCCTTCGAGCCCTGTCGTCCCTGCGCCTCTCCCCCGCTCGCGTCCTCCGCGACGTCGACGCGCTCCAGATCCCCGAGCGCCACGGACGCCTTCGAGTGCTCACGCCCGCGCTTCTCGACGCGGCGCATCGGTTCGGCGTCGAGGTGCACGTCTGGACCGTGAACGATGCGTCCGACATGCGTCGACTCGTCGACCTCGGCGTCGACGGGATCGTATCGGACCGCGCCGATCTCGCCGTCGAGATCCTCAGCGCCTGAGCGGAACACGGCCTCCTGCGCTGTCGCGCTGGGATTCCGCTGTGAATCGCGCCGAGAAGACGCGGGCGTGGATGAAGCCCACAGGCTGGGACGTTATACCTGACAGCGACGAGAGGACCACACAATGGCAGATCGCAGCCTACGCGGCATCCGACTCGGCGCCCAGAGCCTACAGAGCGAAGAGGGCGTCGTCTTCATGGAGCGCCGGGAGACCACATACACCTGTGACGCATGCGGCCATGTCACGAACCTGATGTTCGCGGCCGACGCCGAGCCGCCGCAGACCTGGGAGTGCCGCTCGTGCGGCGCCGAGGCACGACTGAACGTCGACGGTCAGGCCGTCACGCTCGAGGCCACGGACGAGAAGGCCGCACGCACGCACTGGGACATGCTCATGGAGCGCCGCACCCGCGCCGAGTTGGAAGAGCTCCTCGAGGAGCGTCTCGCCTTCATCCGCGCCCGCCGCGGCGCCGGTGAGGACCCGACCCGGGAGAAGATCGGCGCCTGATCAGCGACGACGGGCGCGCCACCACCCGATCACGAGCGCACCCAGTCCGCCCCACAGCAGAAGCTGCTGGATCCAGGGGCCCAGAACAACACCCGCCGTGAGGCCGGAGCGCAGCTCGACATCTTCGAGCAGGGCTCCGGCCTCATCCGCGTCCAGGCTCGACACCGTCGCGCCGTCCGGCCGGATGATCTGACTGGTTCCCACTGTCGATACGTTCACGACGCTCCGCCCGGTCTCGATCGCGCGCATACGAGCGAAGGCGAGCTGCTGATAGTTCTCGTCCGTGCCGCGGAAGTCCGCGTTGTTCGTCTGGAACACGAGGACCTCGGCGCCGTCGCGGACCCCCTGGTCGACCACGTCGTCGTAGATCACGTCGAAGCAGATCGCGAGTCCCACCGGAACATCGTCGACGTCGATCACCGAACTGTTGGTACCCGGCGTGTACTCACGCTGGATGAGGCCTATGAGATCGGGTGCCAGCGCGTTGAAGAAGGGCCGGTCCGGCACGTACTCGCCGAAGGGGACGGGGTGTCGCTTGTCGTGGATCGCCTCGGCAGCACCGTCGCGCCACAGCATCGAGGTGTTGTAATACCGCTCGTTGCGCCCGGTCGCCGCGTTCGCCAGCAGAGGGGCGTCGATCCGAGCGCTGACCAGACTGATCCGTCGGGCGAGGTCCGGAGTCTGGAACGGATCGTAGTCGAGGGATCCCTCGGGCCACACCAGCAGGTCGACGTCTTCGCCGTACAGGGGCTCGGTCGCCTCCGTCTGCGCGTCCACTACGGAGTACGGGGTCCGTTCGTCGAAGTAGCCGGTCGGACCGTTGCCCTGAACGGCGGCGATCCGCAATGTGCCCGAGGTGGCAGTCGGGAAGAGCGGTGTGAGGAACAGCACGAGGACGAGAGCCGCCGGCACCAGCAGGGTGACCGGGCGCAGGCCCCGACGCAGACGCACGAGCTCGATCAGCACCGCGACCAGCAGCACCATGACGAAGCTGAGCCCGGAGACGCCGAGCCAGGACGTCACGGGTGCCAGAGGGCTCTGCGCCTGCGTCATCCCGAGACGTGCCCAGGGGAAGCCCCCGTAGGGCCAGGAGCCGACGAACAACTCTCGCCCGACCCAGAGTGCGGCGACTACCACCGGCACCACGACGATGCGTCCCCAGCGACCGGGAAGGGTACGCGGGATCCACCGATACGCCAGGGTGATCAGGATCAGCGCGAGGGCGGTGAGCCCGCCCTCGACGACGCTCAGCGCGATCCACGGCACCGGCCCCAGGTATCGCGAGGTCCAGGACACCAGCAGGGCGAAGAAGAGGATGCCGAACACGGCGCCGACGAGCAGTGCACCGCCCGCCCGTCGCCCGATCAGCGAGACGAGCAGCAGAGCCGTGGCCGGGAACGCCAGCACCCAGACCGCCGCGTCCGGGTAGGAGAGGTCCATCAACACAGCGGCGAGGGCGGCGACGAGGACTGCGGCCCACAGCGGGAGGATCGGGCGCCCCGGTTCGGCGCTCGCTCGAGAGTCGGACATCGATCCCCTTCTCACATCGACGAGTAGGCGACGATTCCTCGTCTAACCCCGTCGAGCGCGGTGCGCGCCGTGCGCGCGATCGTCGCATCCTCGGCGACGATCGACAGCTGGTCGAGCAGATCGATGGTCTGCTTGGCCCACCTCACGAAGTCGCCTGCGGCCATATCGGCATCGATCAGCACGCGGTCCAGCGTGCCGCCGCGCGCCCAGGAGTGCATGGCCCCTGCGAGTCCTGCTGCGAGAGGCTCCGTGCCGGGCAGGTGGTGGTCCTTCTCGAGATCGTCGAGCTCGGCCCAGAGCGTCGTCGTCTTCTCATACGCGGCACGGAACGCACCGCGCGGCAGACCCCGCTCCCCCGCGTTCGCCTCGTCGCGCCGGGGCTCGTAGACCAGGCAGCAGGCCATGGCGGCCAGCGACGGGGCGTCCAGGCCCTTCCACAGCCCCTGACGGAGGGACTCGGCCACCAGGAGGTCGCGTTCGCCGTAGATGCGGCGCATCGTGCGACCGGCGCTCGTGAGGACCAGCTCCTCGGCGTCGCGGTTCAGGTAATCGAGGGTCTCGAGCACCTCGACGACGCGGTCGAACACGCGGGCGACGGTGCCCGTGCGGGTCTCGATCTGTCGACGGGTGCGATCCGTCTCACGCTTGAGCTTCCAGTACCGCTCTGCCCACCGTGCGTGAGACTCGCGGTCCGGACACCGATGGCATCCATGCCGCTGCATGCGGGTGCGGAGGGCCTGGATCTGCTTCATCCGCTTGTCGCGCGCCCCCCGCGGGGCGTTCGAGTCCTGGCGGTTCTTCTTCTCCAGATCGGTGATCTCGCGGCGCATCGCCGCATACTCCATGAAGTCGCCGTGATCGCACGTCATCGCTGACCGATAGCCGTCGAGCGACTCCTCCGCCTCGCGAACCTTCCGCGCGAGACCGACGACTGCGCGATCGGCCTGGAACTGCGCGAACGACGACTCCAGCACCTCCCGCGCCCTGGCCTTCCCGAACAGGTCGATCAGGTTCACCGCCATGTTGTACGTCGGCCGGAAACTGGAGTTCAGCGGATAGGTGCGACGGGATGCGAGTGCGGCGACCGCCTGCGGGTCCATGCCCTCGGTCCACTGCACCACGGCGTGGCCCTCCACGTCGATGCCGCGGCGGCCCGCGCGACCGGTGAGCTGCGTGTACTCCCCCGAGGTGATCGCGACGCGCGCCTCGCCGTTGAACTTCTCCATCTTCTCGAGAACCACGGTCCGTGCCGGCATGTTGATTCCGAGCGCAAGGGTCTCGGTCGCGAAGACGACCTTCACGAGCTTGCGTTGGAAGAGCTCCTCGACGACCTCCTTGAAGGCGGGGAGGAGTCCGGCGTGGTGGGAGGCGACGCCGCGCTCCAGGTTGTCGAGCCACTCGAAGTAGCCGAGGACGCCGAGATCCTCGTCCTGGAGCGACCGGGTGCGCTCCTCGACGACCGCTCGGATCTCCGCACGCTCCTCCGTCGAGGTGAGACGCAGGCCGGAGCGCCGGATCTGCTGCACCGCGGCGTCGCAGCCCACGCGGCTGAAGATGAAGAAGATCGCCGGCAGGAGGTTCGAGCGCTCCAGCAGCCGCACCACGTCGGGGCGGTCCATCCGCTCGATGCGCCGAACGTTCGCCGAGCGGACGGGGCGGCGGCCGCCGCGCTGCGGCCTCTGCGCCTGACGCCCCGCATGGCGGTTGCTGCGGTACGACTGCGCCTCGCGATTCTGCTCGTAGTGCGAGCCGGTGAACGAGCGGATGCGCATGAGCTCCTGGTTCACGCGCGCGGTCGCGAGACCAGCCCGGTCGTCGAACAGCGGCAGCAGGTCGTCGCGCACGAGGACGTGCTGCTCGAGAGGCACGGGGCGGATCTCGGAGACGATCACCTCCGTATCGCCGCGTACCGTGTCCAGCCAGTCGCCGAACTCCTCCGCGTTCGACACCGTCGCACTCAGCGACACCAGGCGCACGTGCGTGGGGAGGTGGATGATGACCTCTTCCCAGACAGCACCGCGGAAGCGGTCGGCGAGGTAGTGGACCTCGTCCATCACGACGTAGCGGAGGTCGCGAAGCGCCGCGGAGTCCGCGTAGATCATGTTGCGGAGCACCTCGGTCGTCATCACGACGATCCGGGCGCTGCCGTTGATGTTCGTGTCACCGGTGAGCAGTCCGACCTGGTCTGCGCCGTACACGTCGACCAGTTCGCGGAACTTCTGGTTCGACAGCGCCTTCATCGGCGTGGTGTAGAACGCCTTGTCGGTCGGAGTCTGCATCGCCAGGTGGATCGCGAACTCCCCCACGATCGTCTTGCCGGCTCCCGTGGGCGCGGCGACGAGCACGCTGCTGCCGCGTTCGAGCGCGTGGCAGCCTTCGATCTGGAACGGGTCCAGGTCGAACCTCTGGCGAGCGGCGAACGCGGAGGTCTCCGGATGCCCCGCGGACTCGCGGGCGGCCGCGTACCTCTCGGCGGGCGAGCTCATGCGGCCGTCGTGCCGAGGCCGGCGGCTTCGTCGCGTTTGCGCTTGCGACGGTCGAACAGCATGGAGATGAGAGTCGCGGCGAAGTAGAGGACGATCATCGACGCCATGAGCAGGAGCATCGAGAAGACGTCTGCAGGAGGGGTGGTGATCGCTGCGAAGATCGTGCACACCAGGATGGCCACGCGCCACCCCTTCAGGATCTCGCGCCCGGAGATCACACCCGCGAGATTCAACGCCACGAGGAAGACCGGGAGCACGAAGGCGATGCCGACCACCAGCAGGAACTTGAACACGAAGTCGTAGTAGCCCGAGTAGTCGTAGAACTGCGCCATACCGGTCGGCACGAACGAGGCCATGATCTCGATGACATGAGGGAGCACGAAGAACGCGACGGTGCATCCGCCGAAGAAGAGCGGGATCGCCGCGCCGAGGAAGCCCCAGGTGTACTGCGTCTCCTTGCGGGTGAGGCCGGGCATGATGAACGCCCAGACCTGCCAGAGCCACGCCGGCGCCGAGATGAGGAGTCCGATCGCGAAGGCGATGCGCATCCGCAGATCGAAGCCGCTCGTGACGGTCGTGAAGTTGAGCCCGGTGTATTCCCGCCCCTCCTCCGCCGCGATCGCGCGGATCGGGACCGACAGGAGGTCGATGACGGGTCCGGTCACGATGAACGCGATGATCATGCCGATCACGAGGGCTGCCGCGGCGATCACGAGCCGCTTGCGCAGCTCGATCAGGTGGGCGCCGAGAGACATCCGCCTGTCGCGACCGGATGTCTCCTGATCAGCGGATTCGAGTGCGGACACGACCTACGCGGATCGAGGTGGCTGACCCGGGTCGACGTCGCGGGGGGCCGTGGCGTCCGTGCTCGATACGGACGGAGCCGGGGTGGCCGCGGCCGTTCCCTGTGCGTCCGTCGCGTCGTCGCTCTTCATGGCCTTCATCTCACCCTTGAAGACGCGAGCGGACTGACCGAGGCTCTTCGCGAGCGCCGGCAGCTTCGCCGCGCCGAAAAGCAGCAGGATGACGGCGAGGATGATCAGCAGATGTGGCCAACCGAAAGCGCCCATGATTCTCCTTCGTCGTTTCTCACAGTCTAACCGGCGTCTGCGGCATTTGGGTCCCGGTAGAGAGCGAGTCCCGCCGCCGCCCATTCCCGGGTCGCCGTTCGTGCCACGCCGGGATCGACGACCTCGATGACGCCGCCGAAGCGTGCGGCGAGGCGTTTGACTCCACGGGGATCGGCGAGATGCAGCCGGGCCGTCACGACACCGTCGACGGACTCGACGTCGTCGCCGATGAGGAACCCGCGCAGCAGCGGGGCGATCCGTTCGGGTACGCGCACGCGGACCTCGCCCTCGTCCGCCGCGGCGGCGAACGCCTCCGGCACGTGGTCGCCCGCATGGGTGATCGGGATGTCGGTGAGGTGCGCGTCGCTGACGCGATCCAGATGGAAGGTGCGCATCGCCCGACGGAGGTGGCACCAGCCCTGCAGATACCACTGCGCGTTCGTGATGAGAACCTGCACGGGATCCACGGTGCGCGTCGTCGGCGCGGCGTCCGGCGCCTGATAGGTGAACGCGACAGCCACGCCGCTCTGAATGCCGGCGGAGACGACCTGACGGACCTCGTCGACCGCACTCGGAGCGACGACGACCTCGGCCGGCGCATCCGCGGCACCTCTCGACAGTTTCGAGATCAGCCCCGTGACGAGGCCCGAGTCGGACACGGCGGGTACGGCCGCGACCATCTGGAGTCCGGCGAGCAGCGCGGCGGCCTCTCGCGCGGTGAATCGTGGCACGCGGCGGAGGGCCACGTCGTTCGTGATCTCGATCACGTCCTCCTGGTCCAGGAGGTCCCAGTTGATGTCGAACATCTCCTGGGGCTGCTGCCAGTAACCGGAGTCACCAGGGAGGCCGATCACCGTGAGCTTCTCGACCATCTGGCGCATCTCCCGCGGAGTGACGCCGAACTCGGCTGCGGCTTCACTCAGCGACACCTGTCCGTGCTCCAGCAGGTACGGCACGAGCGTCAGATAGACGCGCACTCGATCCGCCGCGAGCAGAGGCTTCGCCGTGGCGCTCATCGGGTCACCTCCTCGGACGCGTTGGCCGCGACCACCGCGCGGAGTCGGGAGATGACGGCTTCGCGCAACGGCGCGGGTTCGACCACCCGCACCTCCGGACCGTAGGACGCGAGCTCGTCGGCGAGGATGTGCAGGTCGACGAACGGCACGCGGATCCCCTGGGTGGCGGGAGTGGCACGTCGGCCGAGCCGGAGCGACGCCTCCGTGCCGGGCGTGACCTCCAGCAGCGCGGAGTTCTCGGCGGCGACGCGCTCGAGACCGCTCAGCGCCCTCTCCCCCGCGCCGTCCCGCAGAGACGGGTCGAACGCGGTGGCAGTGACCCTGACGGCTCCGACGATCCGGCTGAGGAGGAACATCCGGTCCTCCTCGATCTCGACGTCGACGCCGAACACGTGCCACCGGGCCTCGTAGTCGACGAGTGCCAGAGGGCGGATGCTGCGTCGGCGCGGAGCGTCCTCCCCCGGCTTGAGGTAGTCGAAGACGACGACGCGGCTCCTCTCGATCGCGTCCTGCAACGGCGCGAAAGCCTCGCTGCTCGCGGTGATCCGGGGCGCGAAGCCGATGATGGGCTCATCGCCGTCGATGCCGAGCGCGCGGATCTTGCGCACGCCCGCCTGTGCGTCCCCCGACGCGGATTCGGCACTCCACACGCTGCCTGCCAGCCGCAGGACGGCGAGCTCCGCCGGCGTGAACTCGATGTCGCCGGGAAGGTCGTATTCCGCCTGAGGAATGCGATATCGAGCCTCGCGGAGGTCGTTGGGGTCTGCCTGGTCGCCGAGCGTCTCGACGGGGATGCCGAGTGTCCGCAGCTCGTCCTTGTCGCGCTCGAACATCTTCTCGAGGGCGTCGGCGCGAGCGCCGGCATCCGCGCGCTGACGGTATCCCGACACGTTGTCGAGGATCTGCTGCTTGGTGAGCCCGATCTCCGTGGCCATGAGCGCCACGACGAGGTTCGTCAGGCGCTCCTCCGCGGGGATCCGGGCGGCCATCAGCGCGCCGTCACCGCACCCAGGATGTCGATCACGTAGGCGAGGGCGGGACCGCTGTCGGTCGCCGGAGTCACCACGAGCACCTGGGAGCCGACGGTCTCGCCGACGAGCGCCTGAGCGACCTCGGGAGCCGTGGAGGGAAGGTCGAGGCTGGGGTTCGCGCCCCACGTGGTGGTCTTGACCTCGCGGTCGTCCCAGCCCACGACCGTCAGGTTGAGCAGCGGCGTCTGGTCGGCCTCGACCTTCGCACCGTCGCCCTTGATGAGCGTCTGCGTCGTCAGCTCGTCGGGAGCATCCGTGTCCGGGATGATCACGCCGGGAGTGCCGTCCGCGGCGCGCACGACGGTGGGCATGTTGCGCGCGTCATTGAACTGCAGTGCGCCATCGGCACGCGAGGGATACACCTTGAGGAGGTCGACCACGACGATCGCGGCGTCGCCGTCGTCGAGGCCCAGGCTCTTGCGCGTCTCATCGGTCACGCCGTCCGCCGGGATGCCCGCGACGATCCGCGAGCCGCCGGTCGCGCACTCCAGCACAGAGGCGAGACCCGGGAACTGCGGTGCGAGGGTCGCGATGTTCGACAGGCTCTCGGAATCGTCGGCGTACGGCGACTGGAACACCATCTCCCCGGTCGTCGCGCTGTAGATCGAGAGCTCGGTCGTCATGACCTGCGTCTCGTTCACGAGCGGGATGCCGTCGCCCACCACGATGTCCTCGAAGGACGTCTTCGGGAACTTCACCGGCGAGAACACCTCGACCTCCGGGGCGGACCCGAAGTCGCCCTCGACCGTCACCGCGCTGGAGACGGCATCCCCGTCACCGGCGCGATCGCACGAGTCGCCCGCGAAGGACGGAGCGGCAGCGCACCCGCTCAGAGCGAGGGCGGCAAGGCTGAGGGTGGCCAGAACGGCGGACGTTTTACGCACGCGCTCCAGTCTATTCCGTCAGGGGCTCCGATTCGCGCGAAGCAGCAGCGATACGCGCGCCCTCCGCGGCCTTTCCGGCCTCCCGTGCCCGCTTACGGAGGTTCTTGTCGGTGATCTCCCTGTCCCCCACCGCACCCGGCGTCCAGGCCTCGACATCGGCATCGCCGTAGCTGCTCTTCGAGGCGCGACGCTTGACCGAGGGGGCGACGGCGCCCGGAGCCAGACGACGCGCCGTGAGCAGGAAGCCCGTGTGCGCGACCATCCGGTGATCGGGGCGCACCGCGAGTCCCTCCACGTGCCAGCCCCGGACCATCGTCTCGGACGCGTCGGGGTCGGTGAAGAGGCCGGTGCCGCGGATGTACTCGGCGACCCGGGACAGCTGCGTGGCGGTGGCGACATAGCAGAGCACGACGCCGCCGGGGGTGAGGGCGTCCGCCACGGCATCCATGCACTCCCAGGGCGCGAGCATGTCGAGCACGACCCGGTCGACCGTTCCGTCTTCGAACTGCGCAGGGAGCTCTTCGGCGAGGTCCCCCACGATCACGTCCCAGGTCGAGGGCGTCTCCCCGAAGAACGTCTCGACGTTCGCGCGCGCCACGTCGGCGAACTCCTCGCGTCGCTCGAACGAGACCAGGCGGCCTTCGTGACCGATCGCCCGCAGCAGCGAGAGCGACAGCGCACCGGAGCCCACACCCGCCTCGACGACCACGGACCCCGGGAACACGTCGGCCTGCATGACGATCTGCGCGGCATCCTTCGGGTAGACGATCGCGGCGCCTCGCGGCATCGACATCGCGAAGTCGCGCAGGAGCGGTCGCAGCGCCAGGTAGTCGTGCCCGGAGCTGTTCGCGACCACCGAGCCGTCCGGGAGGCCGATCAGGTCTCGGTGGCGGAGCACACCCTGGTGCGTGTGCAGCTCGCCGTCCTCGCGGAGCGTGACGGTGTGCAGACGGCCCTTGGGACCCGTGAGCTGGACGCGGTCGCCCTCGCGGAACGGTCCGCTGGGTCGGTGCGCGCTGGTCGAGGTCATCGGGTGGCTCCCGTCATGGAGTTCTTGCGGTCGAACAGGTCGACGAGGTCGGCGGCGGTGCGGTCCTGCAGCGTCGGCCACAGCTCGTGCGCGCCCACATGGTCGAGCGGCACGATGTGCGGCACGCCCAGCGTGACGGCCCCCGAGGCGAGACCGGCACGGAGGCCGGTCGGCGAGTCCTCGATCACGACGGCATCCGCGATGTCGATGTCGAGCAGCGACGCGGCCGTGAGGTACGGCTCGGGATGGGGCTTGGGGCGCGAGACGTCGTCGCCCGCGACCACGATGTCGAACGCGTCGAACTCGATGAGCTCTGCGACGCTCATGGCCATCCGCCGCAGCGACATCGTGACCAGACCCGTCGGGATCCCCGCGGCCTTGAGATCGAGAAGCAGCTCGCGTGCTCCCGGTCGGAACGGCACTCCCTGCGTGCGCAACGCGTCCTGCACGCCGTCGGTGAGCAGAGAGATGATGGCTTCCGCCTCCATGTCCACACCGGCGTTCTGCAGGATCCCGGCGCTGTCGATCAGGCCGTTGCCGACGAGCTGCAGAGCCTGCTCATGGGACCACGTGCCGCCGAACGACTCCACGAGGGCCGTCTCCGCCGCCATCCAATAGGGTTCGGTGTCGACCAGGGTTCCGTCCATGTCCCAGAGGATCGCGCGGGGCTGTCTGCTCACCGGTCCATGTTAGCCGTGGCGCAGCCCGGTCCCCGCGCGGGCGGACTAGCCTGGAGGGATACCCCACCGGGTTCGCGAAGGGAGACCATCATGGACGTCCTCGGTTCGCGCATCATCATCGCCGCCTTCGACGGCTGGAACGACGCGGGAGAAGCGGCGAGCGGAGCGATCGCCGCGCTGCGTGAGATGAGCGAGTACGACCTCGTGCACTCGATCGACCCCGAGCTGTACTTCGACTACCAGTACACCCGCCCCGCCACGAAGATGGATGCCGAAGGGCGCCGTCAGCTCAC
Organism: Microbacterium sp. LMX7-1.2; assembly: GCF_040675935.1. Taxonomy (NCBI): domain Bacteria; kingdom Bacillati; phylum Actinomycetota; class Actinomycetes; order Micrococcales; family Microbacteriaceae; genus Microbacterium; species Microbacterium sp. LMX7-1.2. Next base: position 274,778 of record NZ_JBEGIL010000001.1, read on the forward strand.
GTGGCCGGAAGCCGGACTGTGGCGCCCCCGGGATCCGGGGCCGGGGCCCGAGTTCTGGGTGCTCACGGGCGCGGAGCCCGCGCGCACCTGGCAGGCGTTCGCCTCGGAGTTCGTCGACGTGGCGCTGCGCGACGACGTCTCGGGTCTCGTGACCCTGGGGGCGATGCTCTCCGACGTGCCGCACACCCGCCCGATCTCGATCTTCGCATCGAGCCAGAACGAGCAGGTCCGTGAGGCCCATGGTCTCGAGCGCTCGCTGTACGAAGGGCCGGTCGGCATCCTCAGCGTGTTCGAGCACTTCGCCGAATCCGCAGGCATCCCCACCGCGAGTCTGTGGGCGAGTGTGCCGCACTACGTGGCGTCCGCCGCTCCCTCGCCCAAGGTCACGCTCGCTCTGCTCGACCGCCTCGAGGAACTCACGGGTGTCGACGTGCCGCGAGACCATCTGCGCACCGAGGCGGCGGCCTGGGAGGCGTCCGTGGACGCCGCCGCGGCCGACGACGAGGACATGACCGAGTACATCCGTCAGCTGGAGCGCACGCGCGACACGTGGGACTCCCCCGACGCCTCGGGTGACGCGATCGCCCAGGCGTTCGAGCGCTACCTCAAGCGCCGTGGCGACGGCCCGTCCGACCGCAAGGGCTGACCGCAGAGGCTGACCGCCGCCTCGGGCGCGATCAGGGGGCGATGACGCCCGTGCCGAGCAGCACGAGCAGAACCGTGCCGAGCAGGATGCGGTAGATCACGAACGGCAAGAAGCTCCGCTTCGAGATGTAGTTCATGAAGAACGCGATCACGCCGAGAGCCACCACGAAGGCGATGCCGGTCGCCGCCAGCGTGTCTCCGAACGAGAAGAACGCCGGCTCGTCCCAGCTCTTGAACACCTGGTAGAAGCCACTGCCGAAGACCGCGGGGATCGCGAGCAGGAACGCGTAACGCGCCGCGGCCGCACGTTCGTAGCCGAGGAACAGACCCATCGTGATGGTGCCGCCCGACCGCGACACACCCGGGATCAGTGCGAGCGCCTGTGCGAAGCCGTAGGCAACACCGTGCGGATAGGTGAGGTCCTCGAGCTTGCGGCGCTTGGCGCCGACGTAGTCTGCGACGCCCAGCAGGATGCCGAACACGATGAGCATGACGGCGACGATCCACAGCGACCGGAACACGCTCTCGATCTGGTCCTGGAAGAGCAGGCCCAGGACCACGATCGGGATGCTGCCGATGATGATCATCCATCCCATGCGCGCGTCGGGGTCGCTCTTGGGCGCCTTGCCGATGAGCGACCGGAACCACTGGCGGATGATGCGGACGATGTCGCGCCAGAAGAACACCACGACGGCTGCCTCCGTGCCGATCTGCGTGATCGCGGTGAACGCGGCACCGGGGTCCTCCCCCGAGGGCAGGAACGTCCCGAGGATGCGCAGGTGCGCGCTGGAGGAGATCGGGAGGAACTCGGTGAGTCCCTGGACGATGCCGAGGATGAGCGCTTCGAACAGATGCATGGAGGGCCTTACGGGGTGTCAGGTGTCCGCGACGGACGCGGAAGCGCTCAGTAGGTGCGCAGCAGATCGGCCAGCACCTGCTGACCGAAGACAAGCGATTCTACGGGGACTCTCTCATCGACCCCGTGGAACATGCCCGTGAAGTCGAGGTCCGCGGGGAGACGCAGCGGTGCGAAGCCATAACCCGTGATGCCGAGGTAGGCGAGTGCCTTGTTGTCCGTGCCCGCTCCGAGCAGATACGGGATCACCGGCACGCCCGGGTCGTGGCGTCCCAGCGCACCGACCATCGCGTCGACGAGCGCGCCTGCGAACGGCGTCTCCATCCCGATGTCGCGCACCACGGTCTGGATCTCGATGTCGTCGCCGACGATCTGCTGCAGTTCCGCGAGGACGTCGTCCTCGGTTCCGGGGATCACCCGCACATCGATCAGGGCCTCGGCGCGCTCCGGGATGACGTTGTGCTTGTACCCGGCCTTCAGCACCGTCGGGTTCGTCGTGGTGCGGAAGGTCGAGCGCAGGAACGCCTCAGCGGGTCCCGCGGTCGCGGCCAGGGCGTCGGGGTCGTCGACGGGCAGCCCGCTGAGCTCGCTCAGGCCCTCCAGCAGCGCCGCGGTCGTCGCCGTGAGTCGGACCGGCCACCGGGTGCGTCCGATCGCCGCGACCGCTTCAGCAAGGCGTGTGACGGCGTTCTCCTCGTGCAGACGGCTGCCGTGCCCGGCGCGGCCCTTCGCGACGAGTCGGATCCAGATGAGGGCCTTCTCCCCCACCTGCAGGAGGTAGGCGCGACGGTCGTCGACCGAGATCGAGTAGCCGCCGACCTCGCTGATCGCCTCCGTCGCACCGTGGAACCACTCCGGGTGGTTCTGCACGACCAGCGCGGAGCCTTCGACTCCGCCATTCTCCTCATCGGCGAAGAACGCCAGGATGAGGTCGCGCTCCGGCTGCTCGCCTGCTCGCAGGATGTCCGCGACGGCGGTGAGGATCATCGCGTCCATGTTCTTCATGTCCACGGCGCCGCGGCCCCACAGCATCCCGTCCTGCACGACACCCGCGAAGGGATCGACGGTCCAGTCCTCCGCCATCGCAGGGACGACATCGAGGTGTCCGTGCACGACCAGTGCCGGCTTGCCGCGGTCGCGGCCGGGGACGCGCGCCATGACATTCGTGCGGCGAGCGATCGGCTCGTAGTACTCGACCTCGAGCCCGAGTGCCTCCAGGTAGGCGCCGACGTATTCGGCGGCCTCCCGTTCGCCCTTCGCGTCGCCGCCTCCGAAGTTGGAGGTGTCGAACCGAATGAGGTCCCGTGCTACGCGCACGACCTCGGGGAGGGACTCGTCGTTCATGTGCTCCAGGCTATCGAAGCGCCGAGGCGCGCCCGGGCGGCGGCGTCGGTTTCAGGGTGCGCTCCACGCCGTGCTAATGTAAATCCTCGTTCGGCAACGAACATCCAACACCTGCGCGGGTGGCGGAATGGTAGACGCGCTACGTTGAGGTCGTAGTGCCCGATAGGGCGTGGGGGTTCAAGTCCCCCTCCGCGCACGGACAGGCCCCGGAAGATCATCGGATCTCCGGGGCCTTCTTCGTTCCCGGATCTCGGCTGGCTCGCATCGGATCAGACCGCGCCGACGCCGAACACGAGGCCGAGCACGTACGTGATCGCCGCGGCGCCGAAGCCGATGGCGAGCTGGCGCAGCGCACGTCGGAGAGGCGGACCGCCGGACAGGATGCCGACCATCGCACCCGTCGAGAGCAGGGCGACTCCGACGAGGACGAGGGCGACGATCACCGCGGTCGCACCCTGCAGACCGAAGATCCAGGGCAGCACGGGGATGATCGCCCCGGAGGCGAACAGCAGGAACGAGGAGATCGCGGCCGTCCAGTCGCTGCCGACGATCTCGTGGTCGTCGCCGGGCCGCACGGGCACGGGCCCCGTCGCCGTGCGCTCGACGCCGGCGCGGGCGGCCGAGACGATCCGTCGAGCGCGCGCGAGCGCCTCCTCCTGGTCGATACCCCGTGCACGGTACACCAGCGCGAGCTCGTTCTCGTCGATGTCGAGGTCGGCGGCCGTCGCGGCGGCGTCCTCGTTCGCCTCCGTCGCGGCGAGCAGCTCACGCTGTGACCGCACGGAGACGAACTCCCCCGCCCCCATCGAGAGCGCGCCGGCGAGCAGCCCCGCGATGCCACTGAACAGCACGAACCCCGAGCTCACCCCCGTCGCGCCGATGCCCAGCACGAGGGCCAGGTTGCTGACGAGACCGTCGTTCGCCCCGAACACGGCCGCGCGGAACGATCCGGAGAGCCTGCGCCGTCCGCGGGCGGCGAGTCCCCGGACGACCTCGTAGTGGACCTTCTCGTCGGCCCGCATGGCGGGCGTCGCGTACTGCTCCGAGTCGTAGGGCGACCGCGCCTCCGCGCTCTGCGCGAGTGCGAGCACGAAGATCGATCCGAAGCGCCCCGCCATCCAGCCGAGGAGCCGGGAACGGAGCCCCGCGCTCGGCAGCTTCGCGGGCTCTCCGCCGAGCAGATCGAGCCAGTGCTGCTCGTGTCGACGCTCCGCCTCGGCGAGGCTCAACAGGATCTCCCGCTCCTCCCCCGTACGACGGCTCGCGAGCTTCTGGTAGACCAGACCCTCCGCGCGCTCCTCCACGAGATAGCGAGCCCACCGGCGTCGATCCGCCGCCGTCTCCTGAGCGGGTGCGGGACTGGTCATGCGGTCTCCTCCTCGGAGCGTACGGGCGCTCTCCACGCTAGCGTCGTCGCTCCCGCGCGATGATCCTGGGGCAGGTATTGCCAGGATTTCGGCGCGGTGAAGCCGACTCCGTCAGGAGCGCACCCGCTTACGCAGCACGTCGATACGCGCCTGCAGCTGGGTCACGGTCGCCTGTGCGACAGCGGGCCCTCCGCAGATACGGCGCAGCTCGGCGTGCACCGCGCCGTGCGGTTCGCCCTTCTGACGGGCGTAGAGACCGACGAGGCTGTTCAGGAGCTGTCTCTGCTCCTTGAGCGTGCGGTGCAGCGGAGCGGGCAGCGTGGTCGTCTCGGTCGGACCGGCGGATGCCTCACGTGCCTCCCGCAGGCGCGACTGGCGCGCCTGACGCTGCATGAGCAGGTCGTGCACGTGCTCGGGCTCGAGGAGGCCCGGGAACCCGATGAACTCCTCCTCCTCGGGCGTTCCCGGTTCGGCGAGCTGACCGAACTCCTTGCCCTCGAAGACCAAGCGGTCGAAATGGGCGACCGACGACAGCGCCTGATAACTGAACTCCTGGGTGAGCGCGTCGGAGGCGTCGTCCTCGCGGTTGGCGCTCTCGAGCAGCGAGTCCTCGAGACCATCGTCGTCCTTCGACTGACGATCGAGCGCGTGATCGCGCTGCTTGTCCATCTCGTTCGCAAGACCCATGAGCACCGGCACCTGCGGCAGGAACACGCTCGCGGCCTCGCCTCGGCGGCGGGCGCGCACGAAGCGTCCGATGGCCTGGGCGAAGAACAGCGGCGTCGACGACGACGTGGCGTACACCCCGACCGCGAGGCGCGGCACGTCGACCCCCTCGGACACCATGCGCACCGCGACCATCCAGCGGTCGTCGCTCGCACTGAACTTCTCGATGCGCTCCGATGCGGTGGCGTCGTCCGAGAGGACGATCGTCGGCTGCTGTCGCGTGATGCTGTGCAGGATCTTGGCGTAGGCGCGAGCGACGGTCTGATCCGTCGCGAGCACGAGGCCGCCGGCGTCCGGGACGTGATTGCGGACCTCGGTGAGACGCCGGTCGGCTGCGGACAGCACCGCCGGCATCCACTCGCCCTCAGGGTCGAGCGCGGTGCGCCAGGCCTGAGAGGTGACGTCCTTCGTGTTGTCCTGACCGAGGTGCGTCTCGAGCTCGTCTCCCGAGCTCGTGCGCCACCGCATCTTGCCTGCGTACATGTGGAACAGCACAGGACGCACGACGCCGTCGGCCAAGGCGCGACCGTAGCCGTAGTTGTAGTCCGTGCGGGAGATCCGCGCCCCGGACTCGTCGGGGTGGTACTCGACGAACGGGATCGGCGCGGTGTCGCTGCGGAACGGCGTGCCCGAGAGCAGCAGTCGCCGTCGGGCCGGGCCGTAGGCGTCGCGGATCGCGTCTCCCCAGCTGAGAGCGTCGCCGCCGTGGTGCACCTCGTCGAGGATCACGAGCGTCTTCGCGTCCTCGGTCAGATGGCGGTGCACCGAGGACTTCGCGGCGACCTGCGCGTACGTCACGACCGCTCCGTGATAGTGCCGTGCGGGCGCCCAGTGGCTGTTGCGGAACTGCGGATCGAGGCGGATGTGCACACGCGCCGCGGCGTCGGCCCACTGCGTCTTGAGGTGCTCGGTCGGCGCGACCACGATCACGCGGTTCACCTCGCCCATGCGCATGAGCTCGACGGCCAGGGTCAGGGCGAACGTCGTCTTGCCTGCGCCCGGGGTCGCGGCGACGAGGAAGTCGCGCTGATCCGCCTCGAAGTACTGCTCGAGGGCCTCCTGCTGCCAGGCGCGCAGCTTATTGGCGGTTCCCCACGGGGCACGCTGAGGGAAGGACGGAGAGAGCATCGGAACAACGATAATCGCTCCCTCCGACATCGGCGCACGCCGTCGCCGGTGTCGGGAGGCGGAGTAGGCTCGGTCACTGCGCGACCTCCACCGACGGGCGCGCGCGTTCGCGAAGGAGAGCTGGATGACCGACCAGGATTCGACTCGGACCCCCTATGTGGCCAACGAGACGCCGCACCCGTGGCGTCGTTTCGTCGCCGTGGGAGACTCGTTCACCGAGGGCATCGGCGACCCCGACCCGGCCGTGCCCGGTGGCAACCGCGGGTGGGCCGACCGCGTCGCCGAGGTGCTGTCGCAGGATGTCGACGACTTCGCCTACGCCAATCTCGCCGTGCGCGGCAAGCTCATCGCCCAGATCGTCGAGGACCAGATCGAGCCGGCGGTGGCGCTCCGCCCCGACCTCATCTCGATCTGTGCCGGAGGCAACGACGTCATCCGTCCCGGCACCGACCCGGACGCGATCTCGGTGCAGCTCGAGGATGCCGTCACGCGGCTCTCCTCCACGGGCGCCGCCGTGATCCTCTTCACCGGAATCGACACTCTGTTCACACCGGTGTTCCGCCCGTTCCGGGGAAAGGTCGCGATCTACAACGAGAACATCCGGGCGATCGCCGATCGTCACGACTGCATCGTCGCCGATCAGTGGGCGCTGAAGACCGTCCAGGACATGCGCTTCTTCGACGACGACCGGCTGCATTACAACGCGCTCGGCCACCACGAGATCGCACGGATGGTGTTGCGAGCCCTCAACGTGCCGAACGACCTCGAGTCGATGCAGCCTGAGACCATTCCGCTCCGGACGTGGCGAGAGGCCAGGGCGGAAGACCTCGGCTGGGCGCGAGAGCACCTCGTCCCGTGGGTGCTCCGCCGTCTGCGGCACCAGTCCTCAGGGGACCACGTCGCCGCCAAGCGTCCGGACGCGGCGCCCTACCTCTCCCTCTCCGACGAGAGCTGAGCCGGGTCGATCCGGCTCAGTCGTCGCCGAGCGCGTACAGCGCGACGGCTGCCGCGGAGGCGACATTGAGCGAGTCCACGCCTCCGCGCATGGGGATCGTGACGACCCGGTCCGCGAATGCGAGCTCCTCCGCAGACAGGCCGTCGCCCTCCGATCCCATCAGCAGCGCGACTCGATCGGGCCGCCGGCGCGCGTACTCGCGCAGGGAGACGGCGTCCTCCGAGAGAGCGAGCGCCGCGACCTCGATCCCCTCGGCGTGCAGAGCGGACACCGACTCCTGCCAGTCCGACATCCGCGTCCACGGCACCTGGAACACGGTGCCCATGCTCACCCGCACGCTCCGACGGTAGAGCGGGTCCGCGCAGCGAGGGGCGACGAGCACGGCATCCGCGCCGAGACCTGCTGCGGCACGGAAGGCGGCGCCGATGTTCGTGTGATCGCCGATCCCGGCGAGGATCAGCACCAGTCGCGCGTCACGGACCACCGCGGCCAGATCCGGAAGCACCGGTCGGTTCATGGCCGCGAGGGCGCCGCGGTGCACGTCGAAGCCCGCGACGGACTCGGCCACGGCATCGGGGACCTCGTACACGGGCACGTCGACGTCGCGCATGATCGAGCGGATGCCGTCGGTCCATCGTCGTTGCACCATGACCGACCGCGGACTGTGGCCCGCTCGCACGGCTCGTTCGATGACCTTCGCGGATTCGGCGATGTACAGCCCGTTGGCGGACTCGGTGCGCATGCGCAATGCGGTGTCGGTGAGGCCCCGATAGTCGTCGAGGCGCGGATCGTCGGGGTCGGTCACGAGGTGCAGGTCCACATCCCTACTGTGGCATCCCGCGCGCCGAGGTCGGACGCCCGCCTTCCGGTGTCGCCGCCACCGCCTAGACTCGAGGAGGAGGTCCTGTGAGCGCATCGAGTCCCGTCGAGCTGTCGGCCATCGTCGCTCGCACCGCAGAACTCCTCGCCGGCCGCAGGATCGCGCTCCTCACGGGAGCCGGCATCTCCACGGACTCCGGCATCCCGGCCTATCGAGGCGAGGGCTCCCGCACTCGCAGCGATCCCATGACGATCGACCGCTACCTCGGCGACGAGGCCGCGCGCCGTCGCTACTGGGTCGGCGGCCACCTCGGCTGGCGCGCGTTCGCCCGCGCCGAGCCCAACGCCGCGCACCGCGCCCTCGCCACAATGGAGTCCACCGGCCACGTGACGGGCGTCATCACCCAGAACGTCGACGGACTGCACCTGCGAGCCGGAAGCTCGCACGTCATCGAAGTGCACGGCACCATGCGCCGCGTGACCTGCCTGCACTGCGGCCAGGTGTTCGACCGTCGCGACGTCGCGACGCAGATCGAAGACCTCAATCCCTGGATCACCGTCCCCGACAACGTGAAGCTCGCGCCCGACGGCGACGTGCTGCCCGAGAGCACCGAGGGCTTCGTCGTGCCCGTGTGCACCGTGTGCGGCGGGATGCTCAAACCCGACGTGGTCTTCTTCGGCGAGTACGTGCCCCAGGACCGCTTCCGTGCGGCGGAGTCGCTGCTGCGCTCGAGCGACGCGCTCATCGTCGCGGGGTCGTCGCTCGTGGTCAACTCCGGGGTGCGGCTGGTCGAACGCGCGCGACGCCGCAGCATCCCCCTCGTCATCATCAACCGTGAGCCGACACGTGCCGATCCTTGGGCGGACATCACCATCGCCGCCGGCACGGGCGACGTGCTCCCCGCCCTTCAGGAGCTTCTTCCATGACCCTCATCACGCTCGTCCGTCACGGCCAGACCGACTGGAACCTCGCACGTCGCATCCAGGGCTCGACCGACATCCCGTTGAACGAGACCGGCCGGGCGGATGCCAGGACCGCCGCCGGCCTTCTCGCCGACACGACTCACCACGCCATCTACTCCAGTCCCCTCGTGCGTGCCCGTGAGACCGCGGAGATCATCGCGGACGAGCTCGGGCTCGACGCGCCGCACCTCGTGCGGGACGTGCGCGAGCGCGAGTTCGGCGAGGGCGAGGGCATGCTCGTCGCCGACTACCTCGAGCAGTACGGCGACTGGCTCGCCCCCGTGCCCGGCGCCGAGACGCTCGGCGCGGTGGCCGATCGCGCCCTGGCGGCCATCGACGCAATCGCCCGGGACTCCCGTCGTCGATCCGCACCACTGGCCGAGTCCGTCATCGTGGTAGCGCACGGCGGCGTGATCCGCTCGCTGATCGATCATGTCTCCGGGGGCACGCTCCCCCGCGTCGGCGATGCGCTCGCCAACGGATCAGTGCATCGTTTCGAGGCGTCGCCCGGCTCGCTCCGCCTCCTGGAGCACGCGATCCTCGTCTGAGTCCGCGGTCAGTGTGCCCGGTCGAGCACCGAGCGCGCGTGCCGGAGCACGGGTTCGTCTATCATGCGGCCCCGGAAGCGGAAGACACCGCGTTCCGTCGCGGCGGCGGCGAGCACGTCTCGTGCCCAGGACACCGTCTCCTCAGCGGGGGCGTAGGCCGCGCGGATCACGCCGACCTGGCTCGGGTGGATGCACGCCGTGGCGGCGAAACCCGACGCCGACGCATCCTCCGCCTCGCGGCGCAGCCCGTCGGTGTCGTCGATCGCGATGTGCACCGCGTCGATGGCCGCCTTCCCGTGCGCTCCCGCCTCAATGAGCACACGAGAGCGGGAGTAGCGGGCGACGTCGCGGTACACCCCGTCGGCGGTCCGACTCGCGGTCCCACCCAGAGACGCGACGAGATCCTCCGCGCCCCACATTATCGCGACGATCCGCGGATGCGCGGCGATCCGATCCGCGAAGTGGACGCCGCGGGCCGTCTCGCACAGAGCGATCAGGTCGAATCGCTCGTCGAACGCCGATAGTGCGGCGGGATCCTCGGTCTTCGCGACCATCACGGTGCGGAAGTCGGTCTGCGACAGGGTCGACAGGTCGGAGACGAACGCCTCGGTGCCGGGGGCGTTCACGCGCACGATCACGCGATCGGGATCGAGGTCGGCGTCGATGAGGTTGCCGCGGGCGGTGGCCTTCGCGTCGGGGAGCACGGCGTCCTCGAGGTCGAGGATCACGGCGTCGGCCTTCTCGAGTGCGCCGCGGAAACGCTCAGGGCGATCGGCCGGGCAGAACAGCAGCGCGGGTCCCAGAGCGAAGGTCATCGGTCGTCTCCCTCGGGGGCGCAGCGGACGAGGACCGATCGCGTCGCCGTGGCCACGACCGTGCCGTCCTGGTTGCGGCCGGTGTGCGCGATCCGCACGATGCCCTGCCCCGGTCGAGAGGCCGACAGCCGTTTCTCGACCACGGTGCTCTCGGTGTAGAGCGTGTCGCCCGCGAACAGCGGATGCGGGAACGAGACCTCTCCGAATCCGAGCTGCGCGACGAGCGTGCCCTGCGTGAGCTGCGCCACGGAGGCGCCCACCATGGTCGACAGCGTCCACATCGAGTTGATGAGCCGCGCGCCGAACGGCTCCTGCGCGTCCGCGAAGGCCGCGTCCAGGTGCAGGGCCTGCGTGTTCATCGTCAGGGTCGTGAAGAGCACGTTGTCCGTCTCGGTCGCCGTGCGCCCGGGACGATGCAGGTAGCGGGCGTCGAGGGCGAACTCCTCGAACCACAGTCCGCGCTGCACGACGTCCTTCGTCGGCCCTTCGCTGCTGTTCGGCGCTTCTGTGTGTCGCATATCGACCACGCTACCCGGCGAGCCCGAGGGCCCGAGCGATCACGAGAAGCTGCACCTCGGTGGTGCCCTCGCCGATCTCGAGGATCTTCGAGTCGCGGTAGTGCCGGGCGACCGGGAACTCGTTCATGAAGCCGTTGCCGCCGAAGATCTGGGTCGCATCGCGGGCGTTGTCCATCGCCGCCTCGCCCGCGACGAGCTTGGCGATCGCGGCCTGCTCGGCGAACGGCCGGCCGGCGTCGCGCAGGCGGGCCGCATGGTGCCATGCCAGGCGGGCCGTGTGCACGCGTGCACGCATCCGGGCGAGCGTGAACTGGGCGTTCTGGCGGGTGCTGAGCGCGCTGCCGAAGATCGTGCGACTCTTGGCGTAGTCCACGGCGGCCTCGAGGCAACCCTCCGCGGCGCCCGTGGAGAGAGCGGCGATCGCGATGCGTCCTTCGTCGAGGATGCTGAGGAAGTTGCGGAAGCCGCTCCCGCGTTCTCCGAGCAGGTTCGACTCGGGGACGCGGGCGCCGGTGAAGGTCAGCGGATGCGTGTCCGAGGCGTTCCAGCCGACCTTGTCGTAGGCCGCCCCGACCGTGAAGCCGGGTGTGCCGTTGGGCACGATGATCGTCGAGATCTCCTTGCGCCCCTCGGAGGCCCCGGTCACGGCCGTGACCGTCACGAATCGGGTGATCGGTGTGCCGGAGTTGGTGATGAACTGCTTCGAGCCGTCGATCACCCACTCTCCTCCGTCGAGGCGCGCGGTGGTGCGCGTGGCACCCGCGTCGCTGCCTGCTTCGGGCTCCGTGAGACCGAAGCCCGCCAGGGCCTTCCCCGCGAGCAGATCGGGAAGCAGCTCCTGCTTCTGCTGCTCGGTCCCGAAGCGGAAGACCGGCATCGCGCCGAGACTCACTCCGGCCTCGAGCGTGATGGCGATCGACTGATCGACACGGCCGAGCGCCTCGATCGCGATGCCGAGCGCCATGTAGTCGCCGCCCTGTCCGCCGTACTCCTCGGGGAACGGCAGCCCGAACAGCCCGAGGTCGCCCATCGCCGCCACCACGTCCATCGAGAGCGTGTGCGTGCGATCCGCCTCGTAGGACTGCGGCGCGACGACGGTCTCCGCGAACTCCCGCACCATCCCTGCGAGTTCGCGTTCCTCGTCCGTCAGCTGCTCGTTCATGCGCTCTCCTCCGTCGTGACTCGCGCGACCGCCTGGTCACGTCGTACCTGGTCTCCTACCGCGACGAGCAGATGCACCGTCCCGTCCCGCGGAGCGACCACCTGGTGCTCCATCTTCATCGCCTCGATCGACACGAGCGGATCGCCGGCCCTGACCGCCGCTCCGTCCATCACATGCACGGCGACGACGCTGCCCGGCATGGGCGCGAGCCCCTCCGGGCCGCCGGCCGCGGCCTCCTGCTCGCGCGCAGCGAGCCGATGGCGAAGGCGTGCGCGGCGGTCCAGCGGGCGCAGACGCGCCGTGCGCCCGTCGGTGCTCACCCACACAGCCCCGTCCGCATCGACGGCCGTGACGATCCCGGCCCCCACCGGCCCCGCCGATCCCGCCTCGACGACGTCGCCGCTGTCGCTGAGGAACGCGAGAGACGGTGCAGTCGGATCGGTGAGCGAGAGCCACACCGATCCTGCCCGCTCGATCGCTCGACGCGAGTGGGCATGCGCCGAATCGCTCTCCCGAACCCGGGCGGCCGCGGCAGCGAGCATCTCCGGAGACGGCGCCTGCTCCGCGACCGGGAGCAGGGTCTCGATGATGCCGGTGTCGAGGTCGCCGGAGGCGACGCGCGGGTCTCGGCACAGTTCTCGGAGGAAAGCGATGTTGGTCTCGACGCCCAGCACGACTGTGCGACCGAGTGCATCGTCGAGGAGTCGGAGGGCGGTCGCACGATCCTCCGCGACCGTGATGACCTTCGCGATCATCGGGTCGTAGAACCCGGTCACCTCCGATCCCGTCTCGACCGCGGCATCCACCCGCACGCCCTCAGGGGCATCGAACAGGAGGACACGACCGGTCGACGGCAGGAAGCCGCGCTCGGGGGATTCGGCGTAGATGCGCGCCTCGATCGCGTGACCGCGCAGCGCGGGTCCCTTGTCGAGTGCGCCACCCGCAGCGACATGCAGCTGCAGCGCCACGAGGTCGAGTCCGGTGACCTCTTCCGTGACGGGATGCTCGACCTGCAGCCGGGTGTTCATCTCGATGAAGAAGACCTCGTCGGGACTGTCGGCGTCGATCAGGAACTCGACGGTCCCCGCCCCGACGTAGTCCACGCTCTCCGCCGCCTGGATCGCGGCGCGCAGCAGACGCTCGCGCGTCTCGTCCGAGATGCCGGCGGACGGCGCCTCCTCGATCACCTTCTGGTGACGCCGCTGCAGAGTGCACTCGCGCTCCCCCAGCGTGATCACCGTTCCGTGGACGTCGCCGAAGACCTGCACCTCGATGTGGCGCGGCCGGCGGATCAGTCGCTCGAGGATCAACGCGTCGTCGCCGAATCCCGCCTTCGCCACCCGTCGCGCGGAGGCGAGGGCGGCGCTGAGCCCGGTGGCGTCCGAGACGACCTCCATGCCCTTTCCTCCACCGCCTGCGCTCGGCTTCACCAGCAGCGGGTATCCGACGGCGTCGGCCTCTTCCGCGATCTCGTCGTCGGACAGCCCGCGGGCGTCGAATCCGGGAACGACCGGAACGCCTGAGCGCACGACGTGATCGCGGGCACGCGCCTTGTCACCCATGATCTGCAGCGCATCGATCCCGGGTCCGATGAAGACGATCCCGCTCTCGGCACACGCCTCGGCGAGGCCGACGCTCTCGGACAGGAACCCGTAGCCCGGGTGGATGGCTTGCGCCCCCGTGCGACGCGCAGCGGCCACGACTGCATCGATGTCGAGATACGACCCCGCCGCAGGGGCGGGCCCGATGCGCACGGCCTCGTCGGCCTCTCGGACGTGGGGAGCATCGGCGTCGGCATCGCTGTAGACGGCGACGCTGCGGATACCGAGCGCACGCAGCGTGCGGATCACGCGACGTGCGATCTCGCCGCGGTTCGCGACGAGCACGGTCGTGAAGGAGGGGGCGGCGTAGACGGGAGTAGTGGTCACGTGGTCACATCCGGAAGAGGCCGAAGCGGGGTTCGGGCAGTGGGGAGCGGGAGATGACGTCGAGCGCGAGTCCGAGGCGGTCGCGGGTCTGCTCGGGGTCGATGATCCCGTCGTCCCAGAGCCGCGCCGTGGCGTAGTACGGCTCCCCCTGGGTCTCGTACTGCGAGCGGATCGGCTGCTCGAACGCGACGCGCTCCTCGGCATCCCAGGATTCGCCGCGGGACGCGAGCTGGTCCTCCTTGACGGTCGCGAGGACGGATGCCGCCTGCGGGCCGCCCATCACCGAAATGCGGCTCGCGGGCCAGGTCCACAGGAAACGAGGCGAGTAGGCGCGGCCGCACATCGAGTAGTTCCCGGCTCCGAACGAGCCGCCGATGATGACCGTGAGCTTCGGCACGCGGGTGCTCGCGACAGCCGTGACCATCTTCGCCCCGTCCTTCGCGATGCCGCCGGCCTCGGCATCCGATCCGACCATGAATCCGGTGATGTTCTGCAGGAACAGGAGGGGGATGCCGCGCTGATCGCACAGTTCGATGAAATGGGCGCCCTTGAGCGCGGACTCGCCGAAGAGGACGCCGTTGTTGGCCACGATCCCCACCGGGTGACCGTGCAACCGCGCGAACCCCGTGACGAGCGTGGTGCCGTACTCGGCCTTGAACTCGTGGAAGGTGTCGGCATCGATCAGGCGCTCGATCACCACGTGCACGTCGTAGGCGGCGTTCACATCGACCGGGACGACGTCGTACAGGGACCCGTCCTCGGCGGGGGCGACCGAATCGACGACGTCCCAGGCGGGAGCAAGCGGCGCCGGGAGGGTCGCGACGATGTCACGCACGATCTCGAGGGCATGCTCGTCGTCCTCGGCGAGATGGTCGACGACTCCGCTGCGTCGTGCGTGGAGCTCTCCCCCGCCGAGTTCCTCGGCCGTCACGACCTCGCCGATGGCCGCCTTCACCAGCGGCGGACCACCGAGGAAGATCGTGCCCTGTCCGCGGACGATCACGGTCTCGTCGCTCATCGCCGGCACGTAGGCGCCGCCGGCCGTGCAGGAGCCGAGGACCGCGGCGATCTGCGGGATCCGCTCCGCCGACATGCGCGCCTGGTTGAAGAAGATGCGTCCGAAGTGGTCGCGGTCCGGGAAGACCTCGTCCTGCTGGGGAAGGAACGCCCCTCCGGAGTCGACGAGGTACAGGCACGGGAGCCGGTTCTCGAGCGCGATCTCCTGCGCCCGGAGGTGCTTCTTGACGGTGAGCGGGAGGTACGTGCCGCCCTTGACGGTCGCGTCGTTGCAGACGACCATGACGTGGCGGCCGTGCACGAGTCCGATGCCGGCGATGACTCCGGCCGCCGGCGCCTCTCCCCCGTACAGCCCTTCGGCGGCGAGCGGGGCGATCTCGACGAAGGGGCTCCCCTCGTCGAGGAGCCGTGCCACGCGTTCCCGCGGGAGCAGCTTGCCTCGGGCGACGTGTCGCGCGCGCGAGGCCTCCGGTCCACCGCGTGACACGGTGGCGAGGCGGTCTCGCAGCTGCGCGGCGAGGGACTCCTGGGTATCGGGCATCGTGAAGTCCTCCTCGACCCACGTCGCGCCTCGGTAACGATCTGGCGCACTCGACGATATTCCGGTTAGTGTGCACTAACCCGTTTCATCAGGTTAGCGAGGATTAACTGAGATGACAAGCCCCGTCACCGCCCGCGACCGCGCGAAGGCCGAGCGCTCCGACGCGATCCTGCGCGCCGCCGCCCACCTGTTCGCCGAACGCGGATACAACGGTGTGAGCCTCGAGGACATCGGCACCGCCGTCGGCGTATCCGGCCCCGCGGTCTACCGCCACTTCGCGGGCAAGCAGGCCCTGCTCGGAGCCGTGCTGGTCCAGGTGAGCGAAGACCTCGTCACCGGCGGCACCGACGTCGCCGACGCGGCCGTCGTCGACGACGCGCGCATGCGGGCTCTGATCGCCTTCCACGTCCAGTTCGCCCTCGGGCACGCCGATGTCATCCGGGTGCACGACCAGGAGGTCGCCCACCTCGCGGAGGACGACCGCGCCGCGGTCCGACGCCTGCAGCGCGCGTACATCGAACTCTGGATCCGCACCCTGGAGCCGCTGGTCGACGCAGCCCCCGAGGAGCTGCGCCTGCGGGTGCAGGCCTGCTTCGGTCTCATCAACTCCACGCCGCACAGCACGCGCGCCGCGGTCCGTCAGGACCCCGCCACCGCGATCGTGCTGATCGCGATGGCGGAGGCCGCGCTGCGCGCCGCTATCTGAGGAGCATCGCCCGCCCGGGCTCCTCCAGCACGTCGGCGACGTCCTTGAGGAAGCGCGCCCCTTCGGCGCCGTCCACCAGACGGTGATCGAAGGACAGGCTCAGCGTCATCACCTGGCGCAGCGCGATCTCGCCGCGATACTCCCACGGCTGACGTCGCACGGCGCCCACCGCGAGGATGCCGGACTGCCCGGGCGGGAGGATCGGGGTCCCCGCGTCCACGCCGAATACGCCGATGTTGGAGATCGAGAAGGTGCCGCCCGCCAGTTCGGCCGGTGACGTCCGCCCTGCTCTCGCCGTGGTCGCGAGTCGCGTGATCGCATCCGCGAGCTCCGGAAGGGCCAGCGCCTCCGCGTCGCGGATGTTCGGGACGATGAGGCCGCGGTCCGTGGCCGCCGCGATGCCCAGGTCGACGTATCGGAACTGGACGATCTCTCCAGCCGACTCGTCCCAGCGGGAGTTGAGCCCGGGAGTGCGTCCCAGCGCGAGGCACACGGCCTTGGCGATCACGGCGAGGGGCCCGATCCGGTGATCGGAGAGGGTCCTGTCCCCACGGAAGGATGCGAGCAGGTCCATGGTCGCCGTGACGTCGACCGTGTGGAAGACCGTCACGTGCGGAGCGGTGAAGGCGCTCTCCACCATCGCGGCCGCCGTGTGCTTGCGGACCCCGCGGATCGGGATGCGGACCTCGCGTTCCGCTTCGGGCGCTCCCCCGACCGGGGACGGCGTGTACGCAGCTGCTGCAGAAGGCTGCGGATGCTCGGTGGTCGCGCCCGCGATACCGGTGCGCTGCGCGTACACGTCGATGTCGTCACGCGTGATGAGTCGGTCGCCCACGGTCGCGGCGACCAGGACGAGGTCGACGCCGAGACGCTTCGCGTAGGCGCGCACGGGCGGGGTCGACCGCGGACGTTCGACCACCGTCTCGACGTGGGCGGTGGGCTCGGCATCGTGCGGAGCGGCCTCGAGCACGGCGGTGTCGGCGACCGGCACGGCACCCGCGCGGCGGGCACGACGCGCAGGACGACCGGATGCTGCCGGAGCCGCGCCGTACCCCACGAGGTTCGGCTGCACCCTCTCCGTCTCGGCACCGCCACCTCCCGCATCCGCTCCGGGGCCGTCGTCGCCGGCGACGTCGAAGGCGATCAGCGGCGCGCCGACCGCGACCGTCTCACCCGCCTCTGCGTGCAACGTCGAGACGGTCCCTTCGTAGGGCGAGGGCAGCTCGACGACCGCCTTGGCGGTCTCCACCTCCGCGAGCGTCTGATTGAGCGCGACCGGGTCGCCGGGCGCGACGAGCCACTGGACGACCTCCGCCTCGGTGAGCCCTTCGCCGAGGTCGGGCAGTCGGAACTCGGTGATCATGCGTCTGCTCCCGTCAGGCTGTTCGGGCGATCGAGGACGCGATCCACCGCGTCGAGGATCCTGTCGAGATCCGGCAGGTGGTACTTCTCGAGCTTCGCGGGAGGATACGGAACGTCGTGACCGGTGACACGCAGCGGCGCGGACTCGAGGTACTCGAAGCAGCGCTCCGTGACGCTCGCGATCACCTCCGCCGCGACCCCCGCCTCGCGCGAGGCCTCGTGCGCCACGACGACGCGACCGGTCTTGCGTACGGACGCAGCGACCGAGTCGTAGTCCACGGGCGACAGTGAGCGCAGGTCGATGACCTCCAGAGAGATCCCCTCGTCTTCCGCCGCCTCCGCCGCCTGCAGCGCCGTCGCGAGCATCGCCCCGTACGTGATGAGGGTGGCGTCCGACCCCGCGCGCACGACCCGCGCGAGTCCCATGGGGGCGGCATCGGCCAGGGGGGCATCCAGGTCGACCTCCCCCTTGTGGTGGTAGAGCCGCTTCGGCTCGAAGAAGATCACGGGGTCGTCGCTCGCGATCGCCTGACGCAGGCTGCGATAGGCGTCCTCGGGATTCGACACGGCGATGACCCGGAGGCCGGCGGTGTGCACGAAGTAGGCCTCGGGGGACTCGGAGTGGTGCTCGGCCGCGCCGATGCCCCCGGCCCACGGGATCCGGATCGTGATGGGCATCTTCACACGCCCCTGCGTGCGATAGTGCAGCTTCGCGACCTGCGCCACGATCTGGTCGAACGCCGGGTAGACGAAGCCGTCGAACTGGATCTCGACGACCGGGCGGTAGCCGCGGAACGCCAGACCCACCGCCATCCCGACGATCCCGGACTCGGCGAGAGGCGTATCGATCACCCGCTGTGCCCCGAATTCGTCGAGGAGGCCGTCGGTGATGCGGAACACGCCGCCGAGCCTGCCGATGTCCTCGCCGAGCAGAACGACCTTGTCGTCGTCGCGCATCGCCTGGCGCAGACCGGCGCTGAGCGCCTTCCCGAGCGTCATCTCCACCATGCTCAGGCCTCGCTCTCGAACGACGCCAGATACGCGGCATACTCGTCCCGCTGGCGCTCGAGCCCCGAGTGCGGCTCTGCGTAGACCCCGTCGAACACCGCGAGCGGCGGCCTGGTCACCATGCCGAGGCACTCCGCGCGCATCCGGCGCGCGATGTCGTCGGCCGCAGCCTGCGTCTCGGCGAGGTGCTCCTCGGAGAGTTCGCCGAGGGAGCGCAGATGCGCCTCCAGCCGGGCGATGGGATCGCGGCGACGCCAGGACTCGAGCTCCTCCGCGTCGCGATAGCGGGTCGGGTCGTCGGCGGTCGTATGCGGACCCATGCGGTAGGTCACGGCCTCGATGTACGCGGGGCCCTTGCCGGAGCGCGCGTGGTCGAGCGCCCAGCGCATCGCCGCCATGCAGGCGAGGACGTCGTTGCCGTCGACGCGGACGCTGGGGATGCCGAAACCGGGCGCGCGGCCGGCGATCGGGTACTGCGACTGCAGGGCCACCGGCTCGGAGATCGCCCAGTGGTTGTTCTGGCACACGAATACGACAGGAGCCTGGTACGACGCGGCGAAGATCATGGCCTCGTTCACGTCGCCCTGACTCGTGGCCCCGTCGCCGAAGTACGTGACGGCGACCTCGTCCGCGCCGTCGTGGCGGATGCCGAGGGCGTAGCCGACCGCGTGCAGGGTCTGTGCGCCGATGATGATCTGCAGCGGGGCGACACGGAGAGCATTCGGGTCGTGTCCCGCGCCCTCCTCTCCACGCCACATGCGGACGTAGTCGCCGGGCTCGGCGCCGCGCGCGTAGATGACACCGGTCTCCCGATAGCTGGGGAAGACGTAGTCCTGCGGGGCGAGTGCACGGGCCGTGCCGATCTGCGTCGCCTCCTGCCCCTGGCAGGGAGCCCAGAGTCCGAGCTGCCCCTGGCGCTGGAGGGCGACGCCCTCCGCGTCGATCCGCCGGAGGACCACCATGTCACGGTGCAGGGCACGCAGCTGCGCGGCGTCGACCTCGGCGACGTAGGGGTCGAGCTGCGGGTTCGCCACCCGCTGTCCGTCCGGGGTCAGGATGCGCTCGGAGAGCTCGAGATCCTGGGCGGTGTCGGCGATCGGCGTGATCTGCGGTGACATCATCGTCCTCCTCGTTCGTGGCCGTCCTCGTGGGACGCGGCACGTGGCGGCCGGCATCGTCACCGGCTGCTCCGAGCGTACGTCCGCTCAACACCTCGCTCAAGCAATGAAGAGCCGCTTGAGCATGTTGCTCAATTTGACGGGATCCGCCCCTGCTACCCTTTGGCACTATGGCTGGACTCGACCGCATCGATCTGGAACTTCTCGCCGCTCTCGCCGATGATCCGCGGATCACGATCGTCGCGCTCGCCGAGAGCCTCGGCCTCTCCCGCAACACCATCCAGGCGCGCATGGCCCGCCTCGAGCAGACCGGCGTCTTCCTCTCGTACGAGCGGTCCTTCGCCCCCGACGTGCTCGGCTTCCCGCTCCAGGCCTTCGTCAGCATCGGCGTCAGGCAGACCGAGCTCCCGCGCATCATCAACGAGCTGGCCCGCATACCCGAGGTGGTGCAGGCGCACGGTCTCAGCGGATCGATCGACCTCCTGGCCAGGGTCGCCTGCAGGGACGCCCGTCACCTGTTCGACACCGACGCGCGCATCCTCTCGATCGAGGGCGTCGAGCGCACCGAGACCTCGCTCGCGATGGGCGAGGTGATCCCGTTCCGGGTGGCGGGGCTCATCGGCCTCGCGCGACGGGAATCCTGAGGTAGCGGCGGACCGCGCCTGCGGCCTCGGCCGGCGTCTCGTAGTGGATCAGGTGCCCGACGTGGGCGATCTCGACGAGTTCGGCATCGGCGAACCGCGTCGCGAGCTCCCGCTCGACCTCGATCGGGGTGATGTCGTCGCGTTGCGCGGCGATCAGCAGGGTCGGCACGTCGATCGACTCGGCGTACTCGCTGACGTCGTGCGACACGCTCGCGACGAAGGCATCGCGCAGCACGTCGCGGTCCGCGAACAGCGAGAAGTACGTGTCGTGCTGATCGTGGATGAAGCGGCGCAGCACGGGATCCGAGGTCTTGGCCATCGCGATGCTCATGACCCGGACGATGACGCGGTTGCGCAGCAGTGCGGTCCCGAGGCGTTCGGGCAGCCGCGCGCCGAGCGCGTAGTAGAGCACGGCGAGACGGGTCATGATGCCCTTCGGCCCCTCCAGCGCCGGCGCTCCGATCGGGTTCACCAGGATCAGCCTCGGTGTCTCGAGGCCGGCGGCGACGGCCGCAGCCGTGACGATCGAGCCGAAGGAATGCCCGAGGATCACGGCGCCGGGCGCGAGGGAGGTCGCGAACTCCCGCAGCCAGGCGACGTACTCGTCGAGGTCGTACCGGGTTCCGGATGCGGGCGTCGACTCACCGAATCCGGGCAGGTCCGGGGCGATCACGCGGGCCTCGGGCAGGTACGCGAGAACAGACTCGAGGCCGTGATGGTCGCCACGGAACCCGTGCACAGCGAGGATGGTCGTCTCGGCGTCGTCCGGTCCGTACACCCAGTACGCCGTGCGCGCACCCCGCACCTCGACCTCATGGCGCTGCACCGTCAGGCGGCTCAGTCGATCGGCATACGGCGAGGGCACGGGCATGGCCCAAGTCTAAGCGCGGCGACCTATCGCTTCGTGTCCCTACCCGGCTATGTCCGCGCTCCGTTCTACGGTGAATCCATGCCCTCGCTCCCCCCGCTCCCGTCCTGGATCACCCGCGTCGCGGTGTTCGATCTCGAGACGACGGGAGTCGATGTCGAGACCGACCGCGTGGTCACCGCCCACGTGGGCCTGCTGGACGCCGGCGGTACCGAGATCGCCGCGCGGAACTGGCTGGCCGATCCGGGAATCCCGATTCCCGAGGGCGCCACGGCCGTCCACGGCGTGACCACGTCGCATGCGCGTGCCCTCGGACGGCCGGCTGCGGAGGTCGTCGAGCAGGTCACTTCCGCACTGCGCTCCCTGCTGTCGCAGGGCGTCCCGGTCGTCGCCTACAACGCGGCCTACGACTTCTCTCTGCTGGCCCACGAGGCGCGTCGTCACGGGATCGTCCCTCTGGAGAGCCCCTCCCCGGTCGTAGACCCGCTCGTGATCGACAAGGCGTACGACCGCTACCGTCCGGGCAAGAGGACGCTGCAGGTGGTCGCCGATCACTACGCCGTCCCGCTCGACGACGCGCACGAGGCCGCGGCCGATGCTGTCGCCGCAGGGCGTGTGGCTCAGGCGCTCGCCCGCCGATTCGTCCTGCCGGAGACGCTCACCGAGCTGCACGACCGCCAGATCGGGTGGGCGCGCTCGCAGGCCGCGAGTCTGACGGAGTACTTCATCCGCGTGGGTCGACTGGACCCCGACGACGCGATCGACGGCACGTGGCCGGTGCGTGGGCACCGTGCCGTCGATTCCGAGGACGGTTCGAGTGCACTTCTCCACCCGTGACGTGACCCGTGTCGAGGAGACGTGGCGCCAGTACGTCCCCTCGGCGACGCTGCACGATGTCGATCCGCAGCGCTTCCGTTTCGAGTGGCACTCGGCCGACCTGGACGGTGTCAGCCTCGTGCGTTACGACCTCGCCGCTCAGGTGCACTCCACCGCCGAGCCGCAGGCGCAGTTCCTCGCGTGCCGCGTGGCCGGATCAGACGTCCGACTGCACTCCGATCGCCACGACCTCGATCCGACGCGACCCTGGATCACTGACGGACCGCGCGTTCATGCGCATTGGGACGCGGGTGCGCACGTGACCGCACTGGTCTTCGACCGCGCGCGTCTCGAACGGCTCGGTCGGCGGATCACGGGCGACGACACGCTCACCCTGCACGTGACTGCGCTCTCCTCGATCTCGGCACAGGCCGGAGCGACCTGGGACCGCACCGTCGCGTACCTGGAGCAGAGCGTCGCTGGCCTCGACGCCGACGACAAGGTGCTTCGCGCGGAGCTCGCGCGCCACGCGGCCGCCGTCACGCTGTCCGCCTTCGCGACCACCGCGCGCGATCCGCGCGCCCGCTCGCCGCAGGCCGGTCCTGCACCGGCGCTCGTCCGTCGGGCGCTGGACTTCATCGCCGAGAACGCGCATCGCGGCATCACGGTCGACGAGGTCGCCGAATCCGTGCACATCTCGACACGAGGCCTGCAGTACGCGTTCCGACGCGCGCTGGACCGCACCCCCGCCGAATGCCTTCGGCAGGCGCGGCTGGACGGCGCCCACCGCGAACTGCGCGCCGGGTCCCCCAAGACGGT
The DNA here is from genome assembly GCF_040675935.1 of Microbacterium sp. LMX7-1.2. NCBI lineage: Bacteria > Bacillati > Actinomycetota > Actinomycetes > Micrococcales > Microbacteriaceae > Microbacterium > Microbacterium sp. LMX7-1.2. The sequence goes on from NZ_JBEGIL010000001.1 coordinate 297,451, forward strand.
CGCCGAGATCGCGCGACGGTGGGGTTTCAGCCATCCCTCGCGCTTCGCCGCCGCCTACCGGGACGCCTTCGGCGTGTCTCCGTCCGTGACCGCCGCCGCGCACCGCAGATGACACCGCACGCAGAGACTGTGCGCGCGCCCGCGAGTCGCGGGGCCCGCGAGCGCTCTCTCTCGGTTCACTCCGTAGATTCCGGGTTATGGGATCCCTCTTCTACGGCGACTCCGAGCCGATCCAGATCGAAGATCGAGCGCTCGCGCATCTGAAGGTCGTCGTCGCGACCAAGCTCCGCCGCAACGAGAGCTTCACCCTGTCCTGGCGTCACCCGGACGGACAGCCCCAGGGGCGATCGACGATCTGGTTGCACCCGTCGATCCCTTTGCGGTTCGTGTTCCAGGAGCCGGAGACACCCGAACTCAGTCGTCGATGGATCGAGGACCTCGCACACACCGCGAACTCGAGCGGTGGCATCACCCTCGTCGACGAGCACCTCGAGACGCCGGAGCTGCCGGAGGCCGCGGACGTCCGGGAGACCGGATCGGACTGACGGCGAGGGAGCCGCCGATCCGATCCGGCGCCTCAGAGCACGTCGTCTTCGACGACGCGATCCCGGACGACGCGATCCCGACGGCCGCGTCGAGACACCAGCAGGATCAGACCGATCACGAAGGCCAGCGCTCCCGCAGCCATCAGGATGTAGCCGACCATGTCGAGGTCGATCCAGTCCAGTTGGACGTTGAGCGCGAAGACCAGTACCGCGCCGATCACGAACAGCAGAACTCCGGTGCCGATGGTCATGGTGATGCCTCCTCGGGTGGATTGACGGCCCGACACTGCCATCGCGGTCCGAACGTCTGGAAGGGGCTTGACAACGCGGCGCGCTCCGCCGGAGTCATGCGCATCACGGCATGAGGAGCGCCGCGCCCATCGCCATCGTCGCTCCGGCGGTCAGCAGCCGGGACGCCCGTATGCGTGTGTCCCGCGTCCTCGCGGCAGCCACGACGGATGCCGTCAGCTGTGCCGCGAGCCCGACCAGGACGAACGGGACGAGTGGCGTCGCGTGATGATGCGTCCCCGGATCCTCGACCACGTGATGCGGCATCGCGACCAGGTGCACCACGCCCATCAGCACGAGCGCCAACGCCGTCCGCACCGTGGCATCGTCGAACCGCGCGCCGGCGGTCGCCCCGATCCGACGGCGCCGATGCGACATCGCGATCCCGAGTGCGGTGACGATGCTCACGCCGCACCACGCGACCGGATCGAGCACGAGGGATCCTGCCGCCATGTCAAGCATGCCCAGGACCATCACGAGATCGCCGCACAGGGGTGCGAGATGCGACCGTCCGGCCGCGGCGGCGACGCCGAGATGCGCGACCATGAGAATCGCCGCGATGAGATGCAGCCACATGCCCGCCATTCGTCCATCCCGTCCGACCGTCCACGACGGCGGCCCCGCCTCCACACTGCCGTGAGGCCGCCCTGCGCGACCGACACCTGCCGCCACGGACAAGCACCGTGCTCCCCCCGACAACCAGGGCGAGCGGGGTGGCGACACGATGGGAGCACGGCGTCGAGCCGCACTGCACCGAAGGAGCTGCCATGTCCTCATCCGCCCCGCTGACGACCCGCACCGAGGCGCATCGCCGTCTCGGGGTGCCCGCCGTCGCGTTCATGATCGTCGCGGCGTCTGCGCCCCTCACCGTCATCGCCGGCGGGTCGACGAGCGCCTTCTCGGTGACGCACGTGCTCGGCGTCCCTTTCGGCTTCGTGGTGCTCGCCGCAGCGCTCGCGGTGTTCGCGATCGGCTACGCGGCGATGAGCCGCTTCGTGACGAACGCCGGCGCGTTCTACTCGTATGTCTCACAGGGCATCAGCCGACCGGCCGGAATCGGAGCCGCAGTCCTCGCCCTGATCGCGTACAACGCCATGCAGGTCGGCATCTGGGGCATGTTCGGTTTCCAGATGTCGTCGTTCATCGAATCCAAGACCGGTGTCGCGATCTCCTGGTGGATCTGGGTGCTCGCCGGAATCGCCGTCGTCGCGGTGATGGGCGTCAACCGAGTGGATCTGTCCGCCAAGGTGCTGGGCGTCCTCGTCGCCCTGGAGTTCGTGGTCGTGATCGTGTTCGATGTCGTCGCTTTCGCGAACCCCGCCGAACAGCTCACTGCCGCCCCGATCAGTCCCGCGGCGCTTTTCGTGCCGGGCGTGGGCGCCGTGCTGGCCTTCGGAATCGCTGCCTTCATGGGCTTCGAGTCCGCCGCGATCTACGGTGAGGAGTCGAAAGACCCGAAGCGCACGATTCCGCGCGCGACTTTCCTCGCAGTCGCCGTGATCGGAATCTTCTACACGATCTCCTCCTGGGCGCTGGCACTCGCCGTGGGTCCGGAGAAGATCATGGACCCGTCGGGGATCACGGCGGCCGAGGCCGGTCCCCCGCTGTTCTTCGACTTCGTCTTCGCGCGCCTCGGAGCTATCTGGGTCGACATCATGTCGGTCCTCTTCATCACGAGCGTGTTCGCGGCGGTCGTGAGCTTCCACAACGCCGTCGCCCGGTACGCGTTCTCACTCGGGCGCGAGGGCGTGCTCCCCGGCGGGCTGGCCTCCATCCGTCGCGAGAGCGGTGCACCGTGGGCGGGTTCGCTGCTGCAGACGGCGATCGCGGTCGTGGTGGTGCTCGGCTTCGCGGTCGGCGAGATCGGCTGGGACCCGGCAGCCGGGCCGTTCCCGGTGCTCACGCTCTTCACGTGGCTCACGAACCTCGGCGCGTTCGGTCTCGTGCTCCTCATGGCGCTCGTCTCCGTCGCCGTGATCGGCTTCTTCCGTCGGGACGCCCGCGACGTCGGCGTCGGGAGCCGCGTCGTCGCGCCGTTCGTCTCGCTCTTCGCTCTCGGAACGGTGTGGGTCCTCATCCTCGCGAACTGGGACGTGCTGCTCGGTCAGGCGGAGACCACTCCGACGTCCTTCATCCTGCCCGCCGCGATCCTCGTGCCCTCCGCCGCCGCGGTGCTGTGGGGATTCTGGCTGCGTCGCGCTCGTCCCGAGGTCTACGCGCGGATCGGCCACGGCGCCGAGCAGATCGGAGCGCCGGTGCTCGGTGACGAACCCGTGGGAACCGGAGCCGCCGACACCGCTCCATAGGGCGCAGGCGCGGGGACGCGAAAGAGGGGCGGGTGCCGGGCATCCGCCCCTCTTCTCCGTGTCCGTGCTCAGCCTCAGCCGCAGGTGCAGTGCTCGCCCTGACCGCATCCGCCTTCGGCTTCCGCGTGCGCCTGGCTCGACTCGGGGACGTCGAGGGCCGGGTTCGCGTCGAGGAAGCCGTAGGGGCTGAGTGTGAAGCCGGTGTGGTCGACGGGCATCACGGGCCAGTCCTCGGGGCGCGGGATGTGCGTCAGGCCGAAGGTGTGCCACAGCACGATGTCCTCGCCGTCCAGGCCGCGGTCGTCCTGTGTGTAAGCGGGGAGACCCGCTCCTCCCTGATGCGCATTGGGGTAGCGACCGGCGGGCCAGCGCTCTTCCGCGTCGTACGCCGTGCCCCACAGGTGCTTCGTGGCGAACGCGGCTCGCGCAGCGACCGTCGACCCGGGGTCGGCCATCAGCAGGGCGGTCGGCTGCGGCACGAGGTGATAGGCCGTGGGCTTCCCGAGACGGTTCCTACGTGACGCGGACTGCACCTCCCAGACACGCGCGACCGAGGTGTCCGCAACGCGCTGCGCTCCGGCTTCGGAGACCAACGGCGTCTCCGTCCAGGTGAACGCGTTTCCGAAGGGGTTTGCTGCTCCCATCGGGATGCGCGTCGCGTCGATCTCGACGAGCCGGTTGTCCTCCCCGTCGATCGCGACGTCCAGGCGGGCGCTGAACAAGTGCTGGTGCACCGGGGCGAACACCCCTGGAGCGATCTCCGGCGCGTGCGGATCGGCCGTACCCGGCTCGCCCGCTCCCACGAAGACGATGCCGGTGGCCTTCGCTTCGAGCCGGATCGTGCCGTCGAGCGAGAAGTGCCAGTAGAACCCGTAGTCGTAGTTGCCGATGGTGGAGAAGTACGACACGACGAGACGACGGGAGCGGCGCACATGCGACCCCACCGGCCCCTGCTCGGTGTGCTTCCACAGGATGCCGGCGTCCTCCTCGTGCATGCACACGACGTTCGGGATCAGCATCGGATTGCCGTGGTCGTCGGCGACATGGCCGTCGAAGTAGTGGATGACGCCCAGGCAGTCGCACCCGAGCTCCAGATGATTGGCGTTCTTGCCGAGGAGGTACTCCCCCGCATCGAAGTAGCTGATCCAGAAGCGCGTCGGCGAGGTGTCGCCATAGGGCACGACCATCTCGGGGACGCTCGCGCGGGTGAGCACCGGGCGGCCGTCGAACCGCACGTCATGCAGCACGAGGCCTTCACGCGCGTTGAAGTCGATGCGCATCGACCAGTTCTCCCACTGCACGGCAGAGCCGTCGACGTGGAAGCTCGGCCCGTCCGGCTGAGTGATCTCGATCGGCTTGAGCGTGGTGCGCGCCGGGCCGACGACCTCCGGCGTGTAGTTCCCGTGCTCCGACGGCACCGGGACGTCGCCCTCGTCCTCGACCCCGATCACCGTGTTCGTGATCAGATCGACGTGCACGATCAGGCCCTCGACCGGATGCGCCCAGGGGATGTCGTCCTCGCTGTCGCGCAGGAAGGTCAGGGAGCGGATGACGCGGCGGCCGACCTCCTCGGCACGCCCCACGAACCCGGGAGCGAGCGGGGAGCAGAAGGCGAGTTCGGCGCGATCGGCCAGCCCACGGCGGGTCATCGCCGCCTGCCACTCCGGTGAGGCCTTGACGATCTCGGCAGCGCGCTCGTACTCCTCGAACAAGTACTGGGGCTGACCGTAGGGAGGCGTCGCCGGATCGTGTCTCCGCGTCGAGACCAGCTCGCGGCGGGTGACGGACACGATCGCCTCCGTCACTGCGCCGGTCTCGGTGTCGAGGAGGGTGACGTCCACGCGCCGATCCATCGGAGTGCCGGGCGACCAGGTGCTCAGTTCCTGCTTGGACGGTTCGTCCGGCAGCAGCATCGGCACACGGACAGCAGCGGTGAGCAGTCCGGCGCTCACGAGCACCTCGCGGGCTGCGGCGATCTCCTCGGCGGACAGCGGATCGAGTGGATGCCGCGGCGCCGACTCGCGGTTCGCCCGCACCGGGATGAGGTCGGCGTTGTCATGCGGTTGCACCTGATGCTGATGGTGGGTCATGCCCAGATGCTAGGAGCGCGATCGGAGGCCGACAAGCGATCCGTGTGCGTCGCGGCCGACCGTTCGCGCACGCGCATCCACTGCGCACTCCTCGACAAGCCGGCGGGCGTCGAGCCGCGCAGACTGGGACTCGCGCACGGGAGCGACGCCGGTGCGCAGACCGCGACCGCGCAGAGGAGACACCGATGTCCGAACCCACATCCACCGTCCGCAGTACGGCATCGCCGCAGGAGACGACCGGCATCACGGCCGCGGCACTCGGCGCCGATGAGGAGACGCTGCTGCAGCGGATCGGCGCGGACGGCGCGCGTGGCCGCGAGGTGCCCGACGCCGCGACGCGCGTCACGATCGGACGCGCCCCCGAGCAGGGGCCCGTCGACCTGGAGGACGCCGTCGCCCGCGCGCGTGCCGCGCAGCCCGCCTGGGAGTCCCTCGGCCATGCCGAGCGCTCGCGACTCCTGCTCGCAGCCGCGGACGCCGTCGAGCAGCACGCCGAAGGGCTCGCCCGTCTGCTCTCGCGGGAGCAGGGCAAGCCGCTGAACGGACCCAACGCGCGTTTCGAGGTCGGCGCCTGCGCCGCCTGGCTGCGCACCGCGGCTTCGACCGTGCTCGAGACCGAGGTCGTGCTCGACGACGAGACCGGCCACGCCGAGCTGACGTACCGGGCGATCGGGGTCGTCGGAGCGATCGGACCCTGGAACTGGCCGCTCATGATCACGGTCTGGCAGATCGCCGCCGCGCTCCGGATGGGCAACACCGCCGTCGTCAAGCCGAGCGAGTACACGACTCTCAGCGTGCTCGCCCTGCTCTCCGTGCTGAACGACGTGCTCCCCTCCGATGTGCTGATCGGCATCGCCGGCGACCGCGAGATCGGCGCTCGACTCACGGCGCACCCGCTCGTCGGCAAGGTGATGTTCACGGGGTCGACGGCGACGGGGCGGCGGATCGTCGAGGGCTCCGCGCAGAACCTCGCGCGTCTCACGCTCGAACTCGGCGGGAACGATGCGGGGATCGTACTGCCGAGCGCCGACCCCGCCGCCATCGCGCAGGACCTCTTCTGGGGGGCGTTCATCAACACCGGGCAGACGTGCGCGGCGCTCAAGCGTCTCTACGTGCACGACTCGCTGTACGACCAGGTCGTGGATGAGCTCACCGCGGTCGCCGCCGCGACGCGGATGGGCAACGGCCTCGACGAGGACAACGTGCTCGGACCGCTGCAGAACCGCGCGCAGTTCGACATCGTCTCGCGCCTGGTCGACGACGCCAGGGAGCGCGGCGCGCGGATCGTGACCGGCGGGGCCCCGGCGTCCGAGCTCGGTGAACTGTTCTATCCCGTGACGCTCGTCGCCGACATCGCCGACGGAGCCCCGCTGGTCGACGAGGAGCAGTTCGGACCCGCGCTGCCGATCATCCGGTACAGCGACGTGGACGATGCCGTGCGCAGCGCCAACGGCCTCGATGTCGGTCTCGGCGCGTCGGTGTGGGGAGACCGGGACGAGGCCCGGGCCGTCGCGGCTCGGATTCAGGCGGGGACCGTCTGGATCAACTCGCACGGCGGGGTGCATCCGATGATCCCGTTCGGCGGCGTGAAGGGATCGGGGTACGGCCTCGAGTTCGGCGTCGAGGGACTCAAGTCGGTCGCGGTACCGCAGATCGTCAACGGCTGAGGTCGGCGTGCGCCGCACCGCGTGATCGGCTGCGCGGTGCGGTCAGTGAGTCGCGCGGAACTCGCTCGGCGAGACGCCGAAGGTCGCCTTGAACACGCGGCTGAAGTGGGCCGCGTCCGGGAAGCCCCACTGCGCCGCGATGGCCGCCACCGGGCGGGCGGCGGATGCCGGATCCACGAGCGTGCGCTGGCACTGCTGCAGTCGGCGCATACGGATCCACGTCGAGATGGTCGTGCCCTGCTCGCGGAACAGACCATGGAGGTGCCGCGTCGAGATGAAGTGCGCCGCGGCGATCGAGGTCGGCCCGAGCTGCGGTGACGCGAGGTTGCGGTCGATGTACGCGTGGATGCGCTGGATCATCGCGCGATGCGGATCGCTCGCCGCGTCGAGGCCGAGCTCGCGCGTGAAGACCGTCGTGAGGAGGTCCATGGCGCTGTGCAGGAGCCGTGCACCGGTCGACCCGACGACCTGGTCGAGGTTGTCGGCGAGCTGACCGAGGTACGGCGCGACGAGCGCACCGATGCCCTCCGATCCCGACATCCGCACGGCGGTGAGCTGACCGAGGATCTCGCTCGGCACCGCGACGAGATGCCGAGGAACCATCATGACCATGGTGCGGAATGTGTCCTCGAACGCGAGGGTGTACGGCCGATCCGTGTCGTAGATCGCGAGATCGCCGGGGCCGAGCACCGCTTCGCGGCCGTCCTGGATCAGCATCCCGGTTCCGGCGAGCATCATGCTCACCTTGAAGTACGGGCTGTCTCCCCGGGCGATGAGCTCGGGCGTGCGCTCGACCACATGCTCGGTCGCGCGCACGTCCGTGATGTGCAACTCGTCCACCTGAGCTCCTCGGATCACGCCGCGGAACACGTCCGGGCGCGCGCTTGACACCTGCAGAGGTACGAACGAGTCGTTCACGGCGGCTCGGAAGCCGCTGATGCCGAGGACCTCGCCGTGGACCGGTCGCTCATCTCGGGTGCTGAGGACCATGGGACCACCTCTCCTTCGAAGCGGATCGTCATCGTATACGATGCTGGCGCCAGCCTACCCGGTCATTCCGGACGCGACAACGTACAGCGACTCGATGGATGCGCGAGAGAGAACGGTAGGGCGGGCGGGACTTGAACCCGCGATCGTTGGGTTATGAGCCCACTGCCTTAACCAGCTTGGCCACCGCCCCGTGAGACCCAGCCTAGCGGGCGCCGACGCTCAGGCCGGAGCCGCATCCTCGTGCGTGCGGAGGTGTCCGAGATAGACGTCCGCGTTCGCGATCAGCCCCTCGCGCTCCTCGTCGGTGAGCGCTCGACGGACTTTCGCCGGAACCCCGGCCACGAGCGAGCCCGCGGGCACCTCGGTGCCGCCGAGCACGACCGCTCCCCCGGCGACGAGACATCCCTCGCCGATCACGGCTCCGCTGAGGACGACCGCGCCCATGCCGATCAGCGCGCCGTCGCCGATGGTGCACCCGTGCACCACGGCGTTGTGCCCGATCGACACCTTCGCCCCGATGCGGACGGGGTGTCCGGCGTCCACGTGCACCGACACGTTGTCCTGCACGTTGCTGCCGGGACCGACGACGATGCCCGCGGAATCCCCCCGCAGGACCGCGTTGTACCAGACGCTCGCCCCGGGCTCGAGACGCACGTCGCCGACGATGCGTGCACCGTCCGCCACGAAGGTCGCCTCGGCGATCGACGGGACCCTGCCTCCGAGGGCGAGAACGGATGCTCCTGATGCGACGCTCATGAGGCGAGCCTACCCTCGCATGCCCGGATTTCCGCGTGATCACGCGGAACTAAGCCGAGCCTTCACTTGCTTGCGGAATGAATCAGGATGAGTAGCGTTGTCTTCACCAGGTACGAAATGACCACTCCGGAGGAGTCACGATGAGCAAGGCACAGACCGTTTCCACCACCGCCAGCGACCCGACGGTCGCGGCCGCTGCAGCCCAGTTCCTCTCGCCGGTCGTCCTCGGCCTCCAGGCCCTCACGATCGACGGCAAGCAGGCCCACTGGCACGTCCGGGGTGCGAACTTCGTCGGTGTCCACGAGCTGCTCGACACGATCGTCGCCCACGCCGGCGACTTCGCCGACACCGCCGCGGAGCGCATCGTCGCCCTGGGCCTCCCGATCGACGCCCGCGTCGCGACCGTCGCCGCCAAGGCCGGTGCCACCGCCGTTCCCGCAGGATTCACGCAGTCCGATGAGCTCGTGCGCGCGGTCATCTCCGACATCGACGCGATCCTTGTCGACGTCAAGGCCGCGATCGACGGACTCGACGAGGTCGACCTCACGAGCCAGGACGTCGCGATCGAGATCATGCGGGGCCTCGAGAAGGACCGCTGGTTCCTCGTCTCGCACATCGCCGCGTAACGACCTGACCGAGAAGGAGGGCGCCGGGATCCGTCCCGGCGCCCTCCTTCTGCGTGGTCGAGCCGCTCAGGCGCGATGCGTGAGGCGTCCGCCGAGCAGGGTCGCGGTCACCGGCATCCGGCGGAGGTCCTCGCCTGCCGCCACGAGCGGGTCGAGGCCGCACAGCGCGATGTCCGCGACCTCCCCGGGCCGAAGGGACGACCGTACGCTCGCGCGCAGCGCGTCGTCGGTTCCCAGCGCTTCCTCGGGATGCCACGGCTCGCGCGCGTCGTCCGTGCGCTCGACGGCCGCTGCGATCGCCTGCCACGGGTCGAGAGGAGCGACCGGGGCGTCAGACCCGAACCGCAACTCGACCCCCGCATCCTGCAGAGCGCGCAGCGGATAGCCGATGGATGTCTGCAGCGCCCAGTGCGCGCCGACGACGTCACGATCGTCGAGGGCATGCTGCGGCTGCACGCTCGCGATCACGCCGAGTCGCGCGAAGCGCGCCAGGTCCGCATGGCGGACGAGTTGCGCGTGCTCGATCGTCCCCACGGCGCCGGTGACCGTGAAAGCGTCGAGCGCGGCGGTCACGGCACGGTCCCCGATCGCATGCACCGCCACCGAGAGACCCGCGCCCGTCGCCCGCGTGAGGAGATCGGTCAGTTCGGCGGGCGGCACCGTCAGCACGCCGAAGTTCTCGGGATCACCGGGATAGGAGTGCGAGCAGGCCGCCGTGCGCGTGCCGAGGGACCCGTCGCTGATGATCTTGAGCGCGCCCACGCGGATGAGGCCGCGGCCGGACTCGGGCGTCTCCGCTGCCTCATGCAGCTCCCCCGTGCGCAGGCCCGCGGCTATCGCACGTTCCAGGTCGAACGGGTACACGGCGAACTCCACGCGGTGGGAGGCGAAGCCGTCGGCGATCCGACGCGGCCATGCATCCGCGTTCCAGGCCATGTCGAAGTCGACGAGGCCGGTCACTCCCCGCTCCGCGGCCTTCGCACCCGCCGCGATCACGGCGCGGTCGCTGCGCTCGGGATCGACGGCGTTCAGGCGACGCGAGATCTCGAAGGCGTCCTCTTCTCGCAGCACGCCATCCGAGGTACGGAACCCCTCGCGCTGCAGCGCCGCCGAGTTGAGCCAGGTGCTGTGGACGTCGGCGTTGATCAGGTAGGTGGGGACGCTCCCCGTGGCCGCGTCGAGAAGGGAGAGGCTGGGGGCGCCGTTCCACAGGGCATCCCGGAACCCGGCTCCCACACGTCGGCCGTCCGGCAGCGGCGCGGCTCGCCCCATCATCGCCGCGGCCTCCCCCGCGGATCGAGCGCCTCCCAGGTCGACGCGCTCCGCGGCCAGCGCCCACTGCACCGTGTGCACGTGGTTGTCCCACAGGCCCGGAATCGCCCACGCGCCGGCGGCATCCAGCACCCCACCCCGCGCCGGAAGGGCACCCGACGGAGCGATGTCCGCGATCACGCCGTCCTCAAGGAAGACGTCGACCGGCTCGTCGTCCATGAGGAACTCGCTGCCGGGCCCTGCGATCCGCGCGCCCGTGATCGTACCGATCCGCTCCCCAGCACCGCTCATCGATCGACCGCCGTGCGCGCATCCTGGGCGCGGCGCATCTCGCGAGCGAGCTCCGCCTGCGCGTACGGGCCGTCGCCTTCGAGCGCGGCGATCACGGTCTCGATCGTGTCCGCGGGCTTGTTCTGGCTCAGCTTGCGTTTCGCGACGACCCGGGACGGGGTGAGTCGGAAGCCGACGGTGCCGGCGGCGAGCCTCGAGACGAACGCCTCGTCGTTCGGACGCTCCCACATCAGTCGCGGACCGGGCATCCGCCCCTCGAAATGCGCGACGAGCCGATCGAGCACCTGCAGGTTCTCCTCGTCGGTCAGGATCTCGGGCACACCCGAGAGATGGACCGCGGTGTAGTTCCAGGTGGGGACTGCCGCGACATCTCCGTACCAGCCGGGCGAGATGTAGCCGTGCGGTCCCTGGAAGATCACGAGCATCTCGCGCTCGCCCAGCCCGTGGATGAGGTCGTCCGGACGGCCGACATGCGCGACGACCGTGAGGTCGTCGCGGCCTTCGTCCAGAAGCACCGCATAGTGCGACGACACGAGCCCGTCGGGACCGTCGCTGACGATCGTTGCCCACGGATTCGCGGCGATGACCCGCCGGATCTCGGGGACGTCGGCGAGGCTGAAGCTGGGGTTCTGACGCATCCCCTCAGCCTATGACCGCGCGGTCAGGCCTGGCAGCGCGGACACCAGTAGAGCTTGCGCGCGCCGATCTCCTCGAGAGCGATCTCCGTGCCGCACACCCGACAGGGCAGACCCGCGCGATGGTAGACCCAGTGCCTGTCGTCGCGGCTCGCCATCGCCGCCCGGTACTGCTCGGGTGACAGGTCGTCCATGGTCATCATCTGACCGGTCTCGACGCCGATCGCGAGCAGGCGCACCCAGTCCCGCCACAGGGCGCGCACGACGTCCTCGGGCACCTGCTTGCCCGGGGTGTGCGGGTTGAGCCGCTGACGGTAGAGCATCTCGGCGCGGTAGACGTTGCCGATGCCGCTCACCACGGACTGATCCATGAGCAGCAATGCGATCACGGTCTGGGTCTTGCGCACGGCTCGGACGAACCGCTCCTCGTTCTCGGTCGGATCGCCCACGAGAGGGTCGGGTCCGAGCTTCGCGACGGTCGCGAGCATCTCCTCCGGGGTCTGCAGCACGCAGGCCGTGGGGCCGCGTAGGTCCGCCGCGGTGATGTCGGTCATGAGACGCAGCCGTACCTGACCGACGACGGGCGGCGGCCACTCCAGGCCCTCGTCGGCGAGCCCCTTCGTCTGCTCGGACATCCGCACGTGCACACGCGTGCGGCGCGGGGCTCCGATCGAGGCGAGCGAGTTCTCCCCCGCATCGTCGAGGATCTCGTCATCGACCACGGTGCCACGCTGGTTCGTCTGCCCCATGCGCCCGTTCGCCGACGCGATCGTCGGATCGACGAGGATCTCCCCCGCGAAGTCCCACGCTCCGTAGAGCCCCAGGTGCACGCGGAGCCAGATCGCGCCGTCGAACTCGAGGAACATCTGCTTGCCGACCGCCTGCACGCTCACCGCCTCTCGCCCGTCGAGGACGGCCGCGCCTTCCGCGAAGCGCCCCTGCGGGCTCGACGCGCGCACGGGCCTACCGACGAAGTTCCGGTCGAACTGCCGCGCGATGCGGTGGACGGAATGCCCCTCGGGCATGTCAGGCCCGAGGATCCGGGAGCAGCGAGCCGTCGCGCTCGAAGTCCGCGATCTGGGCGATGCGGCGCACGTGACGCTCCTCGTCCGAGAACGGAGTCGCGATGAACGTGTCGATGAACGACGTGACCTCGTCGAAGGAGTGCTGACGCGCGCCGATCGAGATCACGTTCGCGTCGTTGTGCTGACGCGCGAGCTCGGCGGTCGAGATGTTCCAGACGAGTGCCGCGCGGACGCCCTCGACCTTGTTCGCGGCGATCTGCTCGCCGTTGCCCGAGCCCCCGAAGACGACTCCGAGCGTCTCGACGCCGGCGGCCTGATCGGCGACGACGGCCTGGGCGGCGCGGATGCAGAAGGCCGGGTAGTCGTCCAGCGCGTCGTACTCGATCGGTCCGTGGTCGACGACCTCGTGACCCGCGGTGCGCAGGTGCTCCTGCAGCTGCGTGGAGAAGTCGAGACCTGCGTGGTCTGTGGCGATGTGGATGCGCATGGCTCCCATCCTAGGAGCGAGTGTCGCCGGACCGACGCACGTTCCGTTCGTCCGCGGGGTCAGGGCGCGACGCCGGCGGCGGCGGGCTTGAACCCGGCGCGGATGTTCTCGCAGCATCCGGGGCGGCACACGTCGAATCCGCCGGGCAGCGAGGTGACGTGCGGACGCTCCTCGTTCGGACGCCCCTCGATGCGCTCGAGGATCAGGTCGACGATACCCGCCACGAACGACGGCGCGACGCCGGGCGTCGGAGTGCGGGTGAAGGCGAGTCCCGCCTCCTCGGCGGCCTCCGCTGCCTCCGTGTCGAGGTCCCAGAGCACCTCCATGTGGTCGCTCATGAAGCCGACGGGCACAACCGCGACGGCCGTGCGACCGCGTGCGGGGAGCTCTCCGATGACATCGCAGACGTCCGGCTCCAGCCAGGGCTGCGACGCGGGGCCCGAGCGCGACTGGTAGACGAGCTCCCAGGGCACGTCGGATGCGGCCGGGATGCTCTCGCGCACACGATCCATGACCCACGCTGCGACGGCGAGGTGCTGAGCCGCATAGGCCCCACCGTCGCCCCAGTCGATGTCACGCGCGCCGGAGCGCTGGGCGTCCTCGGTCGGGATACTGTGCGTCGAGAAGAGGATCTGGATGTCGGAGGCCGCGATCCCCTGCGCGAGGAAGCCCTCCACCGCCTCACGGACGCCGGTCTCGAAGGACTCCACGAAACCGGGGTGGTCGTAGAACGGACGGATCTTGTCGATCGTGACGGTGTCGCCGAGCCCGGTCTCCTCGAGCACCCGCGCGAAATCCTCGCGGTACTGGCGGCAGCTGGAGAAGGAGCTGTAGGCGCTCGTCGCGAAGGCGAGGAGCGTGGTGTGGCCGGCGTCGGCGGCCTCGGTCACGACCTCCTCCAGATAGGGGCTCCAGTTGCGGTTGCCCCAGTACACCGGCAGGTTCACACCACGACGGGCGAGCTCTCCCTCGAGCGCCTCCTTGAGGATCCGGTTCTGCCCGTTGATCGGACTCACGCCGCCGAAGTGCCGGTAGTGATGGGCGACCTCTTCGAGGCGCTCATCCGGGATGCCGCGGCCACGCGTGACGTTGCGCAGGAACGGGATGACGTCGTCCTGACCCTCCGGCCCGCCGAAGCCCGCGAGGAGGATGCCGTCGTAGGCGACGGGCGTCGTCACGAAGGGCTCTCCGCCGGCAGCGGCAGCAGAGGCAAAGGGGACGGTGTTCGGCTCGATCGCAGTCACCTCTCCATCCTTTCATCTCTCGGGAGCGAGACAGGCCGCGATGCTGGCGTAGGCTGTCATGGTTGCCGTGGGTGCCAGCTGCGCCGGGTTACGGCAGCGTCCCCTCACCCCTGGGAGTACACCTGTGCCTGGAGAGAACCTCACCCGCATCGAAGCGCAGGAGCGCCGCGACGTCGTCGACACGCAGTCGTACGAGGTGTCCCTCGACCTGACGAAGGGCGCCGAGGTCTTCGGCTCCCGCAGTGTCGTGCGCTTCACCGCGACGCCCGAGAGCTTCACCTTCATCGACCTGATCGCGCGCGACGTCCGCGAGATCTCACTCAACGGCGAGCAGCTCGACCCCGCGGAGGCCTTCGCCGACTCGCGCATCGCGCTCACCGGGCTGCAGGCCGAGAACGTCCTCGTAGTCGATGCCGACTGCCTCTACACGAACACCGGCGAGGGGCTGCACCGTTTCGTCGACCCGGTCGACGGCGAGGTCTACCTGTACTCGCAGTTCGAGGTGCCCGACTCCCGCCGTGTGTTCGCGGTCTTCGAGCAGCCCGACCTCAAGGCGACGTTCCAGTTCACGGTGACGGCTCCGGCCGCGTGGAAGGTCGTGTCGAACTCCCCCACGCCCGAGCCGATCCTGCACGACGACAGCTCGATCGCCACGTGGGGCTTCGAGCCGACGCCGCGCATCTCCTCGTACATCACGGCTCTCGTCGCCGGACCCTACGAGTCGACCTTCTCCGAGCTCACGAGCGCCTCCGGTCGGGTCATCCCGCTCGGGGTCTACGGCCGCAAGAGCCTCTGGCAGCACCTCGACGCCGACTACATCTTCGACAAGACGCGCGAGGGCTTCGCGTACTTCGAGTCCAAGTTCGGCGTCCCTTATCCGTTCGCCAAGTACGACCAGCTCTTCGTACCGGAGTTCAACGCCGGAGCGATGGAGAACGCGGGCGCGGTGACCTTCACCGAGACCTATGTGTTCCGCAGCAAGGTGACGGATGCGGTCAAGGAGCGCCGCGTCGTCACGATCCTGCACGAGCTCGCGCACATGTGGTTCGGCGACCTCGTCACCATGAAGTGGTGGAACGACCTGTGGCTGAACGAGTCGTTCGCCGAATGGGCGTCGACCATCGCCACCGCGGAGGCCACCGAGTGGACCGAGGCGTGGACCACGTTCAACGCCATGGAGAAGACCTGGGCGTACCGCCAGGACCAGCTGCCGTCCACGCACCCGATCGTCGCCGAGATCAACGACCTCGAGGACGTGCAGGTCAACTTCGACGGCATCACGTACGCCAAGGGCGGCTCCGTCCTCAAGCAGCTCGCGGCATGGGTCGGCATCGAGGAGTTCTTCGCCGGTGTCTCGCAGTACTTCCAGAAGCACTCCTGGGGCAACACCGAGCTGAGCGACCTCCTCACCGAGCTCGAGGCCACGAGTGGCCGCGACCTCAGCACCTGGTCGAAGAAGTGGCTCGAGACCGCCGGCGTGAACACCCTCGAGCCGGTCATCGCCGAGGATGCCGACGGCACGATCTCCCGGTTCGCCGTCACCCAGACGGCTCCCGCCGATTACTCGACGATCCGTCCGCACCGCCTCGGCATCGGCTTCTACTCCCTCACGGACGGCGCTCTCGTGCGCAGTCACTACGCCGAGGTCGACGTCGACGGCGATCGCACCGAGGTCCCCGAGCTCGTGGGCCTGAAGCGCCCCGACCTCGTGCTGCTGAACGACAACGACCTGGCCTATGCGAAGATCCGGCTCGACGAGCGGTCGCTGGCCACCGCGATCGCGCACCTGGCCGACATCAGCGACCCGCTCGCCCGCTCGCTGGTCTGGGGCGCCGCCTGGGACCAGACACGGGATGCCGAGACGGCCGCGTCCGACTACATCGATCTCGTGCTGGGCAACATCGGCCGCGAGACCGAGTCGACCACGGTGCGCACCACCCTCGCGCAGCTGCGCACCGCCGCGACGCTGTACGTGACGCCCGAGAACCGCGCCGCTGCCCGCCAGAAGGTCGCCGATGGCCTGTGGGCGCTCGCGGAGGGCGCGGAGGCCGGCAGCGACAGCCAGCTGCAGTTCGTCACCGCGTTCGCCGGCGCGCTCGTCACCCCCGAGCACGCGGGAGTCGTCGGTCGCCTGCGCTCCGGTGAGGACACGCTGCCCGGGCTCGAGATCGACGCCGACCTGAACTGGCAGCTGCTGGTCGGACTCGCCACGATCGGCGCGACCGATGCCGCGGCGATCGACGCGGCGCTCGCAGCGGACAACACGGCGAAGGGCGGCGAGTTCGCGGCTCAGGCCCGCGCCGCACTGCCTGACGTCGCCTCCAAGAAGGCGGCCTGGGCATCGCTGATCGAACGCGACGACGCACCGAACACCATCGTGCGCTCCGCAGCGCTCGGCTTCGTCCACCCGGCCGGCGCCGAGGTGCTCCGGGAGTTCGTCCAGCCGTACTTCGACATGCTGCTGCCGATCTGGGAATCGCGGACCTACCAGATCGCCCAGTACCTGGTCGTAGGCCTGTTCCCGACCGCGATCGCCGATGTCGCACTGCGCGACACGACGCGCGCCTGGCTCTCGGAGCACCAGGATGCCGCCCCCGCTCTGCGCCGCCTCGTGCTGGAGAACCTCGCCGATGTCGAGCGCTCCCTCGCGGCGCAGTCGCGCGACGCGGAGGACTGAGCTCCGCTGCGTCTCTCTCAGGCCTCTGCGCGGTGCATCCAGCCCACGCAGAGGCCTGATCGCTACCCTGGGGAGTGATGATGATGCTGCCGTTCGAGACCGACCAACCCCCCGCTGAACCGCCGACCTGGTGGACGGACATGCTCAGCGTCCTCGGGGTCGTCGGCATGAGAGCCCTCAACGTCGCGATCATCATCGTCGCGTGCGTTCTGATCGCCCTCGCTCTGCGCGTCGTGATCCGACGGGTCGTGCACCGCATCGTCGACACCGCCAAGAGCAAGGCCGCAGTCGACGACACGCAGGCACTCGAACGCAGCCCTCTCGCCGACATGCGGCTCGTGCAGCGCACGCGCACCCTCGGCACGATCCTTCAGAACATCGTCAATGTGATGCTCGTCGTGATCGCGATCGTGCTGATCGTCAACGCACTCGACAACAGCCTCCTCGGCTCCCTCACGCTGCTGACCGCTGCCGTGGGCGCAGGTCTCGGCTTCGGCGCCCAGAACATCGTCAAGGACGTGCTGAACGGCATGTTCATCGTCGCGGAGGATCAGATCGGGATCGGCGACGTCGTCGACCTGGGACTCGCCTCGGGTGTCGTCGAGTACGTGAGCGTGCGCATCACTCAGGTGCGCGACGTGAACGGCACGCTCTGGTACGTCCGCAACGGCGAGGTCACCCGAATCGGCAACATGTCCCAGGGGTGGGCGCGCGCGATCATCGACCTCGGCGTGCCGTTGGACGTCGACATCGACCAGGTCGAGCAGGTCATGCTGGAGACCGCCCAGGGGCTCGCCAAGGACCCCAAGTGGCGCACCCGCATCATCGAGAAGCCCGAGCTCTGGGGGCTGGAGTCGATCGGCGGCGAGGCGCTCGTCGTCCGCATCGTGATCAAGGCGCGGGCGAACGCCAAGGACGACGTCGCCCAGGAGCTGCGCAAGCGCCTTCGTGCGGCCTTCCTCGAGAAGGGGATCGCGCTGCCCAGCATGGCGACCGTGGTGCCGACGGGTCTCGACGGCGCGCGACGAGTGCGCGGCGCCAACCCGCCCAAGACGCGCCCCAACGCGGTGACCGGCGTCCCTGTCGTGCCTGACCGAGGCATCTGGCGACGCAAGAAGCAGCAGAACGATGGCGGGAGCACACAGAAGTGACGTTCTACGACGAGGTCGGCGGACGCGAGACGTTCGCGAAGATCGTCTCGGTGTTCTACCGTGAGGTCGCGCAGGATCCCGTGCTGAAGCCCATGTACCCGGAGGAGGACCTCGGACCTGCAGAGGAGCGCCTGCTGCTGTTCCTCGAGCAATACTGGGGCGGACCGACGACGTACGGAGAGACCCGGGGACATCCTCGCCTGCGGATGAGGCACATGCCGTTCCGCGTCGATCCGGATGCGCGCGATCGTTGGCTGCGGCACATGCGCACGGCCGTGGACGAGGCGCACTTGTCGCCCCTGCACGAATCGACGCTGTGGGACTACCTCGAGCGGGCGGCGTATGCCATGGTGAACTCGATGGAGCGCTCCGGCATCGGCGCTGCCGCCGAGGGCCGCCCCACGCTCGAGACCCGCTCACGTCAGGAATCAACGGAGACCCCATGACGACCACGCCCCTGTCCGCCGACGTCCTCGTGATCGGATGGGGGCTGGCCGGCCTCGTGGCCGCATCGGAAGCGTTGGATGCCGGTCGCCGCGTGATCCTCCTGGACCAGGAGCCTCGCACGAACCTCGGCGGTCAGGCCTGGTGGTCGTTCGGCGGGCTGTTCTTCATCGACTCCCCAGAGCAGCGCCGAATGGGCATCAGGGACTCCCTGGCGCTCGCGACGCAGGACTGGTTCGGCACCGCGGGGTTCGACCGTCCCGAGGACGACTGGCCGCGTCGGTGGGCGGAGGCCTATCTGCAGTTCGCCGCGGGCGAGAAGCGCGCGTGGCTGCGCGAGCGCGGCGTGGGCTTCTTCCCCGTGGTCGGGTGGGCGGAACGCGGCGGATACGGCGCTCTGGGGCCCGGCAACTCCGTGCCGCGGTTCCACATCACGTGGGGCACGGGTCCCGGGATCGTAGCGCCGTTCCAGGCGTCGGTCGAACAGGCGGAGCGCGAGGGCCGCATCACGATCCTGCCGCGGCACCGGGTGACGGAGCTGAACGTCCGCGACGGCGTCGTGACGGGCGCGAGCGGGTCCGTCCTCGCCTCCAGCGGCGCCCAGCGCGGCGTCGAGTCCTCGCGCGAGGTGATCGGGGACTTCGCGATCACCGCATCCGCGACTATCGTCGCCTCCGGTGGAATCGGCGGCAATCACGACCTCGTGCGCGCCGCGTGGCCCGCGCGCCTCGGAAACCCGCCCGAGCACATGCTCACGGGCGTACCCGCCTACGTGGACGGCTCCATGCAGACGGTCAGCGCCGCGGCGGGTGCACGCCTCATCAACGGCGACCGCATGTGGCACTACGTCGAAGGCATCCGCAACTGGGATCCGGTCTGGCCGTCCCACGGCATCCGCATCCTGCCCGGCCCGTCGTCGCTCTGGCTCGACGCGACCGGACGGCGCCTCCCCGGGCCGTTGTTCCCCGGTTTCGACACCCTCGGCACGCTCGAGCATCTGCGTCGCACGGGCCACGACCACTCCTGGTTCGTGACATCACGACAGATCGTGGAGAAGGAGTTCGCGCTCTCGGGCAGCGAGCAGAACCCCGACCTCACGGGCAAGGACGTCGGGCTGCTGCTGCGGTCGCGCCTCGCGAAGGGTCCTACCGGACCGGTGCAGGCGTTCCTCGACGAAGGAGAGGACTTCATCGTCGAGAACGACCTGGAGTCTCTCCTCGAGCAGATGCGACGGCACGATGGCGGCGACCTGCTCGACATCGACCATGTGCGTCGCGAGATCATCGCACGCGACCTCGAGATGGACAACGACTTCTCCAAGGATGCCCAGATCGGGATGCTGCGCTCGATGCGCGGCTACCGGGGCGACCGGCTGATCCGCACCGCGGCCCCGCACCGACTGCAGGATCCCGCGGCCGGGCCGATGATCGCCGTCAAGCTGCACGTGCTCACCCGCAAGTCGCTCGGCGGCATCACGACCGATCTGGACGGCCGCGCGCTCGATGCGCAGGGCTCGCCGATCCCCGGACTGTTCGCCGCGGGCGAGGCGAGCGGTTTCGGCGGTGGCGGCGTGCACGGCTATCGCGCCCTCGAAGGGACGTTCCTGGGCGGGTGCCTCTTCTCGGGGCGCCAGGCGGGACGAGCCGCCGCGCGCTGAGCGTCGCTACCCCCCGACGCCGGTGCCGCGGACCGCGGTCATGCCGATCGCTGCCGGCCCCCGGGTCAGCACATGACCGCGTCGGAACGCCAGCCGCGTCCAGCGCCCGGACGTCAGGACCGCGACGTCCTCTTCCCCGGAGATGAATCCGAAGGCGTCCGCGGCGAAGGCCACCCCGCGTGGAAGGCCGAGCAGGTCTTCGTCGGGTTCCCCCCAGACTGCCGCGCGCAGCGCTCGCACGGCTTCCTCACCGGCGCCGTCCGTGGCCCCGCGCGCCACGGCGCTGATGCCCCATTGCGCGCGGTGCGCGACCACCGAGGCCGTGAGTCGTCCGAGCGGAGCCCACTCGCCTCGGGGCGGGGCGATGCCTGCCCAGGCGGGCGAGAGCCCGGTCTCGGGGAGATCGAGGACGCGGTCGTCGTCCGTCGCCGTGAGCGAGGCCACGACGATGTCGCATTCGAGTTCGGGATCGGCGTGCACGACGCGCATCCCGAGCACCGTCGGCGTGTGATCGAAGAGTCCGTGAGGCGCGAGGGCCGCGCCGGTGAGTGCGAGCACACCGCGTGCGGCCTGGAGTCGGACGCCCTCGTCGGAGATCCGGGCGGTGCGTCCGAGGAACGTCAGGACGTCCTTGGTCGTCGGGGCATCGGCGAGGACGAGCTGCTGGGGCACAGCCTCTAAACTATCAACGCCAGCGGTCGCCCCAGCCGCGGGGAAGGACCTCATGACCGCCGATGCCCACGCCACCCGCACCGTCGAGCAGCTGCTGTCGGTCCTCGACCTCGATGCCGCACAGGCGCGGACCACGGAGGACATCTTCACCGGCCGCTCCCATCCGATGCCCTCCGGACGGATCTACGGCGGTCAGGTGCTCGCGCAGAGCCTGCTGGCCGCCGAACGCACGCTCCCCGAGGACCGCGCCGTCCACTCGATGCACGGGTACTTCCTCCGGCCCGGAGACGCGTCCCAGGGCATCACGATCGCCGTGGACCGCATACACGACGGGCGCTCGTTCTCGACGCGACGGTCGCAGGCGTACCAGAACGGCGTGCCGATCTTCTCGATGATCGCCTCTTTCCAGGACGAGGATCCCGGCGTCGAGCACGCCACACGCATGCCCGACGGCGTACCGGAGCCGGAGAGCCTGCTCCCCGACGAGAAGCGCGTGGAGGGCCTCCCGCCCGGGACGGCCAGTATGCTCACGGATCGCGCCGCCGACGTGCGGCACGTGGATTCGCCCCTGTTCCTCCCGAGCGACGACGAGCGCGTGCCGCATCAGGGCGTGTGGATGCGGATGCGGGCGCCGCTGCCGGACGACCCACGGATCCACCGCGCCGCTCTCGCGTACCTCAGCGACATGACGATCCAGGAGTCGATCCTGCGCGCGCACGGCGTCTACTGGGCTCTCCCGGGGCTCAAGGTCGCGAGCCTCGACCACGCGATGTGGTGGCACCGGCCTGCCCGGGTCGACGAATGGCTGCTGTACGTGCAGGAGTCCCCGAACGCGCGCGGCGGTCGCGGCCTCGCCCAGGGGCGGATCTACACGCGTGAGGGTCTGCTCGTCGCATCGGTGGCGCAGGAGATCATGGTGCGCGTACCGGAGACTCCCTGACCGCGGTCTGCTGAGCGAGGCTCTCTGACCGGCTGACCCCCAACGGGTGCGGACCGAACCGAACGCATCCGGATCCAACGGTCCTGGCGTATGGGCGTCAGCGGTGCGCGTACTCGATGGACGGGCCTACGTACGGCTCCCAGGCCTCGCGCATCTCCGGCGTCAGTCGCGTGGGCCGGCCGGTAGCCGCGTCCACGAGCACGATGACGGCCGTCGAGCGCGCGTAGATCGTGCGGGGCTCGGCCGAGGGGTCGTTGTGCACCTCGTAGCAGACCTCGACGCTGGATCCGCCGAGCTTGCCGAACCACATCTGCACCTCGAGCGGACGGCGCTGGTACGGCACCGGCGCGAGGTACTCGATCTCCTGGCGCGCGATGAGGGTGAGAATCCCCTCGTCGAGCCCTGAGTCGAGAACAGCCGTGGATGGAGCCTGCTCCCCCGGTCCCGCCCGCCAGAACGCTCGCACCCGCGCCTCCTCGAGCAGCTTCAGCATCGAGGTGTTGTTGACGTGGTTGAAGGCGTCCAGATCTCCCCAGCGCAGGTGGATAGGGATGTGCAGACGGGGCCCGGGGATCGCTTCGGTCATGCGAATCAGTCGCGCGTGAGCTTGCGGTGCGTGGAGCGGTGGGGCTTCGCCGCGTCCGGTCCGAGGCGCTCGATCTTGTTCTCCTCATACGCTTCGAAGTTGCCCTCGAACCAGTACCACTGGTCGGGCTTCTCGTCGGTGCCCTCGTAGGCGAGGATGTGGGTCGCGATGCGGTCGAGGAACCACCGGTCGTGGGTGATGACCACGGCGCAGCCGGGGAATTCGAGCAGGGCGTTCTCGAGCGAGCTCAGGGTCTCGACGTCGAGGTCGTTGGTCGGCTCGTCGAGGAGCAACAGGTTGCCGCCCTCCTTGAGCGTGAGGGCCAGGTTCAGTCGGTTGCGCTCACCGCCGGAGAGCACTCCGGCCTTCTTCTGCTGGTCCGGACCCTTGAAGCCGAACTTCGAGACGTAGGCGCGGGAGGGGATCTCCGTCTTGCCGACCGTGATGAAGTCGAGTCCGTCGGAGACGACCTCCCACAGCGTCTTGTCGGGGTCGATGTTCGCACGCGACTGGTCGACGTAGCTGATCTTGACGGTCTCGCCGATCTTGAGGTCGCCGCCGTCGAGAGGCTCGAGCCCCACGATCGTCTTGAAGAGCGTGGTCTTTCCGACGCCGTTCGGGCCGATCACGCCGACGATGCCGTTCGGCGGCAGGCTGAAGCTCAGTCCGTCGATCAGGGAGCGTCCGTCGAAGCCCTTCTGCAGCTTCTTGGCCTCGATCACGACGTTGCCGAGACGGGGACCCGCCGGGATCTGGATCTCCTCGAAGTCGAGCTTCCGGGTCCGCTCCGCCTCGGCCGCCATCTCCTCGTATCGGGCGAGACGCGCCTTCGACTTCGTCTGACGACCCTTGGCGCTGGAGCGCACCCACTCGAGCTCCTCCTTGAGGCGCTTCGCGAGCTTCGCATCCTTCTTGCCCTGGATCTCGAGGCGCTCGCCCTTCTTCTCCAGATAGGTCGAGTAGTTGCCCTCGTAGCCGATCAGGCGGCCGCGGTCGACCTCGGCGATCCATTCGGCCACGTGGTCGAGGAAGTACCGATCGTGCGTGATCGCGATGACCGCGCCCTTGTAGGCCTGCAGGTGCTGCTCGAGCCAGAGCACGCTCTCCGCGTCGAGGTGGTTGGTGGGCTCGTCGAGGAGCAGCAGGTCGGGCTTCTGCAGCAGGAGCTTCGCGAGTGCGACGCGACGCTTCTCACCGCCCGACAGCGGCGCGATCGCGGCGTCTCCCGGAGGCGTGCGGAGCGCGTCCATCGCCTGGTCGAGCTGCGAGTCGAGGTCCCACCCGTCAGCCGCGTCGATCTCCTCCTGGAGGGTCCCCATCTCGGCGAGGAGCGCGTCGAAGTCCGCGTCGGGGTCGGCCATGAGAGCGGAGATCTCGTTGAAGCGATCGAGCTTCGCCTTGATCGCGATGCCGTCCTGGATGTTCTCCAGCACCGTCTTCGACTCGTCGAGCTCGGGCTCCTGCATGAGGATGCCGACCGTGAAACCCGGCGTCAGCTTCGCCTCGCCGTTCGACGGCGTGTCGAGTCCTGCCATGATCTTGAGGATCGTCGACTTTCCGGCGCCGTTCGGGCCGACCATGCCGATCTTGGCACCGGGCAGGAACGACATCGTGACGTCGTCGAGGATGAGCTTCTCACCCACCGCCTTGCGTGCGCGAACCATCGAGTAGATGTACTCAGCCACCGAAAACCGCTCCTTCTGTTGGCGTCGAAGATCGACACTCCAGCCTACCGGCCCAGCCGGAACTCACCAGTCGATGGCGCGCGTGGTGCCGATCAGGCAGCGTCCGCCGTCGAGCTGGGGCATGACGACGGCGACCGGCTCTCCCGTCGACGGCCCGACCTGACCGACCAAGCACTCGGAGTCTCCCCATGCCACCGAGAACTGAAGACTCTCCGCCGCATTCCCGACGGTCGACACATCCTGCGTGACCTGCATCGCGGCGCGGTCGAAGCCTGCGGCGATGAGAGCGTCGATGTATGCGCGGCCGGCGCCGCGTTGATCCGTCGCCCACACCTGAGCGGTGACCGCGCTGAACAGCGGAAGGTTGTCGTCGGCGCTGCCGTCTGCGACGAAGACGGGGCCTTCCGGCGTGGCTGTCGGACCGGGCGCCGCTGTCTCGGCATCCGGCGACGGCACCGCGTCGCCGGTCGGCCCACAGGCCGCCAGGAGGAGCGCGGCCCCGAGAGCGGTGAGGGACAGCATTACGCGCGTCGCGGAGGAAGCCGATCGTCGAAGCACGCCCCGAGTCTACGGGGCGTGCTCCTGCTCACGGACGTGCGCGAGGCCGCGGCGAGTCCCGTCGGTGGACATCACCGCTGAGCGCCGACACCCTCTGCTTCCTGCGTACGGGCCGAGTCGTCCCGTCGCGCAGACAGCGCGGGATCCGCCCACGCGACGTCGACGTCGAGCGCGTCTCCATCCCTCTCCCTCCGGTCAGTCGCGGCGTCGTGCGCCGACGGAGCATCGTCTGCGGCATCGGACATCGCCTCTCCGCCGCCTCGGCGCGCTCCCTCGTCGTTGCTGGCTCGCGGCGTCCTGCGGTAGTTCGCAGTACCCCACTTGAGGTCGTGGCCGATCGCATCGGCATCGATGTCGACGCTCGTCCCCTGCTTGCCGTTGTTCTCCCAGGCTCGGATCTTCAGACGCCCGACGACGATCACGCTGTCGCCCGCGCGCAGCGATGTCTTGACGTTCTCGGCGAGCCCGCGGAACGCGGCGACCGAGTACCAGTTGGTGGCCACCTCGACCCAGGTCTGCGTCGCGTCGTCGAAGCGACGATGCGAGCTGGCCAGCCGGAAGTTCGTGACGGGCACGCCTCCCGCCGTCCTCCCCTGAGTCGGATCGGTCGCCACATTGCCCACGATGGTCACGATGTCCTGCATGTCTGCTCCTCTGTGATCCGGGTCTGATCGCCCGGGTGCTGACATCCTGCGCGCGTCGTCCGACGCCGCGAGACCCGGAACCCGCGATATGTGGACGGTCGGCGCACGTCCCCCGATGTGGAGAACGAGTCGCCGAGTCCGCCGTCCACGCCGACTCCAAGGAATGTCGGTGGTCGGCCATATGTTCGAATCAGAGAGGAGAACCGATGTCCCACACCACGAGCACGACGCTTCCCGAGGTCCCGTACGCCACTCCGCAGCTATCGTCTCGGCGCGAGCACCTGATCCGCGCATCCGCTCATCTGTGGCGTGTGCAGGATGCCTCCGGGCGCGTCCTCGGACACCTCCGTCTCGCCAGCGACCCGCTCGGCGTGCGCTACCGCGCAGAACGCCTGCACCTGCCGACGGCGACGTTCCGCCTCGTGGGGGACTTCTGGCGAGCCGATGACGCAGTCGCCGCGCTCCGCAACGGCTGAATACGCACCGGACAGGGCAGACCAGGACTTCGAGCGTCCAAGAATGCGGATTACGTGCCCCCGGCAGGATTCGAACCTGCGACCAAGAGATTAGAAGGCTCCTGCTCTTTCCCCTGAGCTACGGAGGCGGGCACTCTACGGTACCGCGCCGGAGCCCGATGTCGGAGCCGTCGATAGGATGTCGGCATGGTATCTGCGTCTGAGAACGACCGGCTCGTCTGGATCGACTGCGAGATGACCGGACTCGATCTCTCCGTGGATGAGCTCGTCGAGATCGCGGTCGTCATCACTGACTTCGAGCTCAACCCGGTCGATCCGGGGTTCCAGGTGGTCATCCGGCCGAGCGACGCTGCCCTCGCGCACATGAACGACTTCGTCACTGCGATGCACGAGAAGTCCGGGCTCATCACCGAGATCACCGACGGACTCTCGCTCGCAGAGGCCGAGGAGCAGACTCTCGCGTACATCAAGCGCTTCGCACCCGTCGAGCGCAAGGCGCCGCTCGCCGGCAACACGATCGGCACCGATCGCATGTTCCTCGCGAAGTACATGCCGCAGGTCGACCACTGGCTGCACTACCGCAACGTCGATGTCTCGAGCATCAAAGAACTGTCTCGTCGCTGGTATCCGCGCGTGTTCTTCCAGGCCCCGGCCAAGGACGGCGGGCACCGGGCACTCGCCGACATCCTGGAGTCGATCCGCGAGCTCCGGTACTACCGCGAGGCCGTGTTCGTCGACGAGCCCGGCCCCTCGAGCGACGACGCACGCGAGATCGCGAGCCGCACCGTGTCAGAGTTCACCCCAAACATGTAATAGACTCGTCTGGTTGCCGATTCCGATCGGCGCATGGTGGGTATAGCTCAGCTGGTAGAGCGCTGGCTTGTGGTGCCGGATGTCGCGGGTTCGAGTCCCGTTACTCACCCCAGGAAGGCCCGGGTCTCAGACCCGGGCCTTTTTCTCACGTTCTGGAATACCCCTAGGGGGTATATGGTTCTGGTCAGGGACGAGAGGACGGAGCTCCACCATGTCGCACAACCACGCAGGTCACTCAGGCCACGCCGAACCTACGAGCCACGCCGACCCCACAAGCCACGCCGACCCCACAAGCCACGCCGATCCCACGAGTCACACCGCTCATTCGGGCCACGGCGGCCATGCCGGACACACCGAGCGTTTCCGACGCCTGTTCTGGATCATGTTGGCCGTCTCACTTCCGGTCGTCGCCACCTCCCCGATGTTCGCCATGATCCTGGGCTACGAGGTGCCGGGCCCGCTTCGATGGATCGCGCCGATCCTGGGCTCTGTCATGTACTTCTGGGGCGGGTCCCCGTTCCTCACCGGCGCAGCCGCTGAACTCAAAGCCCGCCGTCCCGGGATGATGCTGCTCATCGGGCTCGCGATCACGGTGGCGTTCCTCGCGTCCTGGGGTGCGTCGCTCGGCGTGCTCCATCACGAGCTCGAGTTCTGGTGGGAGCTGGCACTCCTGATCGTCATCATGCTGCTGGGGCATTGGATCGAGATGCGATCCCTCGCACAGACCACCAACGCGCTGGACTCGCTCGCGGCGCTTCTGCCGGACGAGGCGGAGCGCATCGAGGCCGACGGCACCATGCTGGTCGCGCCGTCCGACCTTCGCGTCGGAGATGTCGTGATCGTCCGGCCCGGCGGACGCATCCCCGCCGACGGGCGGATCGTGCAGGGTGCCGCCAGCGTCGACGAGTCGATGATCACGGGTGAATCCCGCCCGGTCGATCGGGCGGTGGGCGACGCCGTGGTCGCCGGCACGGTGTCGACGGACTCCGGCATCCGCGTCGAGATCACCGCTGTCGGCGCGGACACCGCTCTCGCCGGAATCCAGCGGCTGGTCAGTGAGGCGCAGGCGTCGTCGTCGCGCGCCCAGCGGATCGCCGATCGCGCGGCCGCATGGCTCTTCTGGTTCGCCCTGGGGTCCGCGCTCGTCACCGCGATCGTATGGACGGTGCTGGGCCTGCCCGATGACGCCGTGGTCCGCACGATCACGGTGCTGGTGATCGCCTGCCCGCACGCCCTCGGACTCGCGATCCCGCTGGTCGTGTCGATCGCGACCGAGCGCGCCGCGCGCGCCGGCATCCTCGTGAAGGACCGGCTCGCGCTCGAGACGATGCGGACTGTCGACACCGTGCTGTTCGACA
Organism: Microbacterium sp. LMX7-1.2; assembly: GCF_040675935.1. Taxonomy (NCBI): domain Bacteria; kingdom Bacillati; phylum Actinomycetota; class Actinomycetes; order Micrococcales; family Microbacteriaceae; genus Microbacterium; species Microbacterium sp. LMX7-1.2. The sequence continues at coordinate 325,334 of NZ_JBEGIL010000001.1, forward strand.
AGACCGGCACACTGACGAAGGGCGCGCCCACCGTGACTGCCGTCGAGACCGTTGTCGGCGTCGCGGAGGACGACGTGCTGAGGCTCGCTGCGGCGGCGGAGAGCGACTCGGAGCACCCGCTCGCCCGGGCGATCGTCGACACCGCGAGGCGGCGCGAGCTCGCTCCTCCCGCGGCCGCGGACTTCACCTCCTCCCCCGCTGTCGGAGTGCGGGCGCAGGTCGACGGTCGCCTCGTCGCCGTCGGCGGACCGCGCCTCCTCGACGAGGAGCGACTCGCGGAACTCCCGATCGCGGCGGCGTGGCGCGAAGAGGGCGCGATCATCCTGCACGTCGTAGCCGACCACCGCGTCATCGGCGCTCTGCGGCTCGCCGACGAAGTGCGAGCCGAATCCGTCGAGGCCGTCGCTGCGCTGCGCGATCAGGGCATCGAGGTCGTCATGCTCACGGGCGACGCTCAGGCCGTGGCCGAGCACGTCGCAGAGGCGCTGGGCATCCACCGCGTCTTCGCGGGCGTGCGCCCCGAGGACAAGGCGTCGACGGTGCGCGAGCTGCAGTCCGAGGGTCGCACCGTCGCGATGGTCGGCGATGGGGTCAACGATGCTCCCGCTCTCGCACAGGCGCATGTCGGGCTTGCGATCGGTGCCGGCACCGACGTGGCGATCGCATCCGCCGGCGTGATCCTGGCGAGCGACGATCCGCGCACGGTCGGCTCTGTGATCGCACTGTCGCGGGCGAGTTATCGCAAGATGACGCAGAACCTGTGGTGGGCGGCCGGCTACAACCTCCTGTCGGTGCCGCTCGCGGCCGGAGTGCTGGCACCGTGGGGCTTCGTCCTGCCGATGTCCGTCGGCGCTGTTCTCATGTCGCTCTCGACGATCGTGGTGGCGCTGAACGCCCAGCTCCTCCGACGACTCGACCTGCGTCCGCACACCCTCCCGGAACGACCGCACTCGGTCGACTGACGACGGAGGCGGCGCCGGAAGCGACGGCGCGTGGACCCTAGAATTGCCACGTGTCGCCCGCCGTCTGGTTCTCCCTCCTCGCCGCGTGCGTGGTCATCAGCTTCACTCCGGGAGCAGGCGCGATCAACACGATGTCGAACGCGCTGAGCCAAGGCTGGCGGCGGTCGATCTGGGGAATCATCGGACAGCAGCTCGCCCTGATCGTGCACGTCGTCATCGTCGCAGCCGGCGTCGGACTCATCGTCGCCCGATCCGAGATCCTGTTCACCGTCATCCGCTACGCGGGGGCGGCCTATCTCGTGTACCTCGGCGTCCGCCTGATCCTCACGCGTCCGAACCTGCGCGCGAGCCCGGAAGAGGCGGTCGACGCACGAGAGGGACACTGGTCGATGATCAGGCGCGGCTTCTGGGTGAACCTCCTCAACCCGAAGGCGATCGTCTTCTTCCTCGCGTTCATCCCCCAGTTCGTGCGCCTCGACGAACCGCAGCTCCCCCAGTACGTGACCCTCATCGTCACGGTGATCGTCGTCGACGTGCTTGTCATGTGGGGGTTCTTCGCCGCGGCGGCCCGCCCCTTCCGTCAGCTCACACGTTCCGCCCGCGGTCAGCGCACGCTCAACAGCGTGTTCGGCGCCCTGTTCATCGGGGTCGCCGCGCTGCTGGTGTTCCTTCATTGACCGCCGGCGACCGTCCCTGAGGTGCGCGTCATAGGCTGGGGGCGATGGAGATGGATGCTGCTGCCTTCGAAGAGCTCGTGATCGACGAGCTCGACCGACTGCCCGACGACATGGTCGAGGGACTCGACAACGTCGTGTTCGTGGTCGAGGACCGACCGGAGGACGGCAGTCTCGATCTGCTCGGCCTCTACGACGGACTGGCACTGACCGAGAGGACCCAGTACGGGATGGGCGAGCTCCCGGACAGGATCGTCGTGTATCGCGAACCGCATCTGGCCGCGTGCGACGACGAGGATGAGTTGCGCGATGAGGTTCACACGACCCTCGTGCATGAGATCGCGCACTTCTACGGCATCGATGACGAGCAGCTGCACGAGCTGGGGTGGGCATGACCCCGCTCGCGAGCCCGGACATCGATCAGGATCTGGATCTTTCGGCTGCTCCGATGAACCCCTGGGAGGTCGTCGTCTGGAACGATCCGGTCAACCTGATGAGCTATGTCGTGCGGGTCTTCCGCACGTATTTCGGCTACTCGACCGATCATGCGACGCGGCTCATGCTCTCGGTTCATCACGACGGGCATGCGATCGTCTCGACGGGTCCCCGCGAGACCATGGAGGTGCATGCGCAGGCCATGCACGACTACGGACTCTGGGCCACCGTGCGGAAGGTCGGCTCGTGAGCGCGACGATCGCGATGCGGATGGCGCGGATCGAGGGCATCCAGTTGTCGAGGTTGGTGGATGACTTCGTCGAACTCGTCGGATCGGACCGCGATCTCTCCGACCCGGCGGTGAATCGGCTCGCGCCGGATGCGTACCCGGGCGATGCAGAGGCCGCGCGGGAGTTCCGCGAGGCGACCCGCGCAGACCTCTTCGACCGCCGACTGCACGATGCCGAGGTCGTGCGTCACGCGTTGTCCGCCGTGCGCGCCGACGACGAGCTGACCGAGGCGGAGGCCTTCGTCGAACTCGATGTCACGCTGACGGCGGCGGATGCGGATGCCTGGCTGCGCACGCTCGCGGCGCTGCGTCTCGTGATCGCCGCTCGACTGGGCATCGAACGCGATGACGACCATGACCCCGAGGACGCGAGATTCGGCATCTACGACTGGCTCGGATACCGTCTCGAGGTCATCGTCCAGGCTGCCGACGAGCTCGACGGATCCTGAGCACGGCGGCGGGCCTGTCAGGGGATCGTGACGATCCGGGTCGCGAGCGATCGGGGATCGTCCCTTCGCAGGTGCGACTCCTCCTGGCGGGCCCAGCGGTCCCAGTGCGGTCGATAGGTGTCGCCGTCCCGTGCGAGTGCCCGCCGCTTGCGCGACTCGACTCCGGAATCGACCCAGATGCGCACGTCGGCGATCGCGGCTGTGGCGGGTGTCAGGATGCCGCTGCCTTCGACGAGCAGGCTCAGCGACGGGTCGACGGCGTGGCTCTCCGCATCCCGCTCGTGCTCCCAGTCCCAGCGGTTCCACGTTCCGAGCAGGCCCCGGCCGTGCGGGCGGAGGATGCCGTCGAGAGCTCGCTCCACGCCTGAGTCGAGTCCGTCCCAGCCGGGGTAGATCGAGTCGAGTGCGATGAGCTGCACGCGGCCGCGCACCGGCCACCGGTCGACCAGGAGTCTCGCGAGCGATGTCTTCCCCGCCCCACTGCGTCCGTCGACGAGCACCACCGGGTTGGTGGCGGCCACCGCACGGATGTCCGCGACGATCAGTGTCGCGGCGTCATCGAGAGCCGCCGCGACCGGATCGTCACTTCTTGAGGGCACGGATGATGCGGGAGAGCGCGCGTCCGGCGACCCAGACGAACGGCACGGCGACGACGAGCAGGGTCACGATGTTGGGCTCGAAGCGCAGCCCTTCCTCACGACGCACGTAGACGCCCACCGGAACGGAGATGCCCCCGCCTCCGCCGCCTTCGGCACCGTCGCCGCTGCCGCCGCCGAAACCCGAGTACGTGAAGGCGACGGGTGTGATGCTCACTCCGTCGACGTCCTGCGGTTCGCCGTAGGCGCTCTTGACGCCGAAGTCCGCTGCCTGCTTGCCGAGTTCCAGTGCGATGTTGGGCATGCGTCCACGCTAGTCCAGGACCCGACGAAAAGCAGGGTCATTCGACGCCGTGGTCTTTGGGATGCCGGGCGGCGCCGCGCCCGTCGCCTCGCCCGATGTGCCTCGCCCGCGTGATGGACGCGTTGCCGAAGCGTGCGACGGCGTCATCCATCGCGCCTTCCACGCGACGCCAGTCCTCGTCGTCGTCCCAGAGCGCGATCCCGCCGCCACCTGCGGGCCGGAAGTTCTCCGCGCGGACGCCCACGAGTCGGATGGGATCACGGCGATCGATCTGTGCGAACAGGCCGCGCGCGGCCTCGCCGATGCGCTGCCCGACCGCGGTCGGCTCCGGGAGCGTCTGGGAACGCGTCAGCGTGCGGAAATCGTCGAACCGCACCTTGATCGACACGGTCGCCGCTTCCCACTCCGCGCGACGCAGTCGAGCGGCGACGCGATCGGCGAGTCGCATGAGCTCCGCCCCGAGGAAGATCCGGTCCGTGACGTCGACGTCGAAGGTCTCCTCGTGGCCGATGCTCTTCTCCATGCGCTCGGTCTCGACCGCGCGTGCGTCCTCCCCGCGGGACAGCGCGACCAGACGGGAGCCGAGCGCAGGACCGACGGCGCGATCGAGCATGTCGCTGGAGGACTCCCGGATGTCGCGGATCGTGCGGATGCCGCGGCCTTCCAGCGCCTCTGCGGCCTTCGGCCCCACGCCCCACATGGCTCGCACGGGCCGTGGATCGAGGAACGCCTGCGTGTCGCGGGCTGCGATCACGAGCATCCCGTCGGGCTTGGCGATCGTGGACGCCATCTTGGCGACGTGCTTGGTCGCTGCGACGCCGACGCTGCACGTGATGCCCACCTCCGCCTGCACGCGGCCGCGCACGAGCTGCGCGATATGCGCGGGGCTCCCCCACAGCCGACGTACGCCCTGCACATCGAGGAACGCCTCGTCGACCGAGAGCGGCTCGACGAGCGGGGTGAAGGACTCGAAAATCGCCATGACCTGGCGCGAGACCTCCTGATAGCGGTGGAAGTGCGGGGGCACGATGCGCGCGGTCGGGCACAGTCGCACCGCCTGGGACACCGGCATGGCTGAGCGCACGCCGTAGCGTCGCGCTTCGTAGGAGGCGCTGGACACCACGGACCGACCGTCCGGGGAGCCGATGATCAGCGGCAGTCCGTGCAGACTGGGGTCGTCGAGCACCTCGACGGCCGCATAGAACGCGTCCATGTCGACGTGCAGGATGCGGGTGCCGGTGTCGTCGGCATCGGCGGACGACACCATCCGCCCTCTGCCGTCACCGTGACCCATGAATCCATTGTCCCTCGGGCCGGGGACAACCGGTCCGGCGGACCCGGCGACCCGCGGGCCGTCGAGTCCGCCGACAGATCATTGCGCCGCGCGCTCCAGGACCAGTTCGCGCACGCGTGCGGCGTCGGCCTGGCCCTTCATCGCCTTCATGACCGCTCCGATCACCGCTCCCGCCGCCTGAACCTTGCCGTCCTTGATCTTCGCGAGGATGTCGGGCTGGGCCGCGAGCGCCTCGTCGATGGCGGCGATCAGCGCGCCGTCGTCCGAGACGACCGCCAGACCACGGGCATCCACGACCTGCTGCGGCGTGCCCTCGCCGGCGATGACGCCCTCGAGCACCTGGCGTGCCAGCTTGTCGGTCAGGGTACCCGCATCGACGAGCTGCTGGAGGGCGGCCACGTTCTCCGGCGAGACCAGCTCGGTCGCGTCCTTCTCCCGCGCGTTCGCGAGGCGGGTGATCTCGCCCGTCCACCACTTGCGTGCGGAGGCGGGCGTCGCACCGGCGGCGACGGTCGCCTCGACGACCTCGACGAGGCCGCCGTTGCGGACGTCCTGGAACTCGAGGTCGGTGAATCCCCACTCGCCCATCAGGCGGCGGCGACGCGCGACGGGCTGCTCCGGCAGGGCGGCGCGAAGCTCCTCGACGAGCTCGCGCGCCGGCTGCACGGGCAGCAGGTCGGGCTCGGGGAAGTAGCGGTAGTCGTCGGCATCCGACTTCGGACGCCCCGGCGATGTCGTGCCGGTGTCCTCATGCCAGTGACGGGTCTCCTGCGTGATGGTGCCGCCGTCGGCGAGGATCTGCGCCTGGCGCTGGATCTCGTAGCGGACCGCACGCTCGACCGAGCGCATCGAGTTGACGTTCTTGGTCTCGGTGCGGGTGCCGAGCTTCTCGACTCCGCGCGGACGCAGCGAGACGTTCGCGTCGCAGCGCAGGTTGCCGCGTTCGAGTCGCGCCTCGGAGATACCCAGGCCCCGGACGATGTCGCGGATCGCGGCCACGTAGGCCTTCGCGACCTCGGGTGCGCGGTGCTCGGCGCCGAAGATCGTCTTCGTGACGATCTCGACGAGCGGCACTCCCGCCCGGTTGTAGTCGACGAGCGAGTACTCGGCGCCCTGGATGCGTCCGGTCGCGCCGCCCATGTGGGTCAGCTTGCCGGCATCCTCCTCCATGTGCGCGCGCTCGATCGGGATCGTGACGAGCGTGCCGTCCTCGAGCTCGACCTCGACCGACCCCTCGAACGCGATCGGCTCGTCGTACTGCGAGATCTGGTAGTTCTTGCCGAGGTCCGGGTAGAAGTAGTTCTTCCGCGCGAAGCGACTCGACTCGGCGATCGAGCAGCCGAGCGCGAGGCCGAGGCTGATCGACGAGCGGATCGCCGTCTCGTTCACGACCGGAAGCGATCCGGGCAGGCCGAGGTCGACCGGGGCGATGAGCGTGTTCGGCTCAGCCGCGTGATAGAGCTCGTTGGCCGGGTTCGGCGCATCCGAGAACATCTTCGTGTTCGTGTTGAGCTCGACGTGCACCTCGAACCCGAGGACGGGCTCGAACAGCTCCAGCGCCTTGTCGAAGTCCATGAGCTTGGCAGCGGCCATCAGCGGGTCCCTCCCACGAGCTGGGGTGCACGGGTGAGGAGCGGCGCTCCCCACGAGTCGACGAGCAGGGTCTCGAGGGCGGCACCCACCTGGTACAGGCGGGCGTCCTCACGGGCCGGAGCGATGAACTGGATGCCGACGGGCAGCCCGTCGTCCGAGGCGAGACCGCTGGGGATCGAGATGCCGGGAACACCGGCGAGGTTCACCGGGATCGTGGTGATGTCGTTCAGGTACATCTGCAGCGGGTCGTCGATCTTCTCGCCGAGCTTGAAGGCCGTCGTCGGAGCGGACGGCGTGGCGATGACGTCGACGTCGGCGAACGCGTTCGCGAAATCCTGCTGGATCAGCGTGCGGACCTTCTGCGCGCTGCCGTAGTAGGCGTCGTAGTATCCCGCCGAGAGCGCGTAAGTGCCGAGGATGATGCGGCGCTTGACCTCGTCGCCGAAGCCCGCGTCGCGGGTCGCGGACATGACGTCCTCGACGGTCGGGTTGCCGTCGGGCGTGACCCGGAGGCCGAAGCGCACGGAGTCGAACTTCGCGAGGTTGCTCGACGCCTCCGCCGGGAGGATCAGGTAGTACGCGGCGACACCGTATTCGAAGTGCGGCGCACCGACCTCGACGATCTCCGCTCCCTGGGCCTCCATCAACGCCAGCGCGCTGCGGAACGACTCGGCGACGCCCGGCTGGAAGCCGCTGTCGGGGAGCTCCCGGATCACGCCGACCTTGAGGCCCTTCAGCACGTCGCCGCGTGCACCCTCGCGCGCCGCCTGGGCGAACGACGGCCAGGAATCGGTGAGCGACGTGGAGTCCTTGGGGTCGTGTCCGCCGATCGCGTCGTGCAGCAGACCAGCGTCGAGCACGGTGCGCGTGACGGGGCCGACTTGGTCGAGGCTAGACGCCAGTGCGATCGCACCGTACCGGCTCACACCGCCGTAGGTCGGCTTGACGCCCACCGTGCCGGTGACATGGGCGGGCTGACGGATGGAACCGCCCGTGTCGGAGCCGAGCGCGAGCGGTGCCTCGAAGGCCGCGACGGCGGCGGCCGAACCGCCGCCGGATCCGCCGGGGATCCGGTCGAGGTCCCAGGGGTTACGCGTCGGCCCGTAAGCGGAGTGCTCGGTCGACGAACCCATCGCGAACTCGTCCATGTTGGTCTTGCCGAGCGGCACGAGACCCGCGGCGCGCGAGCGGGCGACGACCGTGGCGTCGTAGGGCGAGCGGTAGCCCTCGAGGATGCGCGATCCGCTGGTCGTGGGCTGATCGGTCGTGACGAGGACGTCCTTGATCGCGAGCGGCACGCCAGCGATCGGGCCGAGCTCGTCCCCCGCCGCGCGACGGGCGTCGATCTCGGAGGCCGCCGCGATCGCACCCTCGTTCACGTGCAGGAAGGCGTGCACGTCGCCGTCCACGGCGGCGATCCGGTCGAGGTGGGCCTGCGTGGCCTCGACACTCGAGATCTCGCGCGAAGCGAGCTTGTCGGCCAGTTCGGCCGCGGTCAGGCGGATGATGTCGCTCACTGCTCTTCTCCCAGGATCGCGGTCACGCGGAACCGGCCGTCGGCCTGGTCGGGTGCGTTCTGCAGCACCTGCTCATGCGTGAGCGTCTGCCCGACCACGTCGGGGCGGAAGACGTTGCTCAGCGGGATCGGGTGGCTCGTCGCCGCGACGTCGGCGGTCGCGACCTCCGATACCTTCGCGATGTTGTCGACGATGGCGTCGAGCTGACCCGTGAGCCGCGTCACCTCGTCGTCGTTCAGCTGGATGCGCGCGAGCACGCCGAGATGGCGCACAAGATCAGGGGTGATTTCAGACACCCCTCCAGTCTAGTCAGCGCCCCGGTCGTCACCCGCAGTCGAGGGGGCACCGCCCTATGCTGGGCACGTGAGCACGTATGAGCCTCCTCGCCCGTGGATCGCCAGCTACGCGGACGGCGTCCCCGACGACCTCGCCCCGGTCTCCGGATCGCTGATCGACATCGTCGCGGCCTCCGCCCGTGACTACCCGAATGCTCCCGCGCTGCAGTTCTTCGGGCGCGAGACCACCTATGCGGACATGCAGGACGCGATCGACCGCGCCGCCGCCGGGCTCCGCGACCTCGGGGTGCGCGCCGGGGACCCGGTCGCGATCGTCCTCCCCAACTGCCCCCAGCACATCGTGGCGTTCTACGCCGTGCTGCGGCTCGGCGCGGTCGTCGTCGAACACAATCCGCTCTACACGCCGCGCGAGCTGCGCAAGCAGTTCGAGGACCACGGCGCCAAGCACGCGATCGTCTGGAACAAGGTCGTCTCGACCGTGCAGGACTTCCCCACCGACCTCGCCGTCACGAACCTCGTGTCGGTCGACGTCACCCGCGCCATGCCGTTCCTGACCCGGGTGGCGCTGCGCCTGCCCGTCGCGAAGGCGCGTGAGTCGCGCGCCGCACTGACTGAGCGCGTGCGCGGCACCGTCACCTGGGACACGATCGTGGGCTCGCAGCCGCTGCCCGCCTCGCACCCGAAGCCCGCGACCGACGACCTCGCGATCATCCAGTACACCTCCGGCACGACCGGCACGCCGAAGGGCGCATCGCTCACGCATCGCAACCTCCTCGCGAACGCCGCGCAGGCCCAGGCCTGGGTGCCCTCCATCCAGCGGGGCAAGGGATGCGTCGTCTACGCCGTGCTGCCGATGTTCCACGCCTACGGCCTCACGCTGTGCCTCACGTTCGCGATGTCGATGGGCGCACGCCTCGTGCTGTTCCCGAAGTTCGATCCCGACCTCGTGCTCGACGTCATGAAGAAGCATCCCGCGACGTTCCTGCCCCTCGTGCCGCCGATCGCCGACCGGCTTCTGCGCGCCGCCCAGAAGAAGGGCGTGTCGCTCGCGGGTATCGAGGTCGCGATCTCGGGAGCCATGGCTCTCCCCCACGAGCTCGTCGTGCCGTTCGAGCAGGCGACCGGCGGCTACCTCGTCGAGGGCTACGGCCTCAGCGAGTGCTCCCCCGTCCTGATGGCGAACCCGGTCGCCGACAACCGCGTCCCCGGCACCGTCGGCCTCCCGCTGCCCGGTACCGAGTGCCGTGTCGTCGATCCCGAGAATCCCTCCGCCGACGTTCCCTCGGGTTCGGCCGGCGAGCTGGTGGTCCGCGGTCCGCAGGTGTTCTCCGGGTACTACGGCAAGCCCGAGGAGACCGAAGCGGTGTTCGTCGACGGCTGGTTCCGCACCGGCGACATCGTCACGGTCGACGAGGCCGGCTTCATCCGCATCGTCGACCGCATCAAGGAGCTCATCATCACCGGCGGCTTCAACGTGGCACCGACCGAGGTCGAGAACGCCCTGCGACAGCATCCGCAGGTCGTCGACGCCGCCGTCATCGGACTCCCCAGCGAGCACTCCGGAGAGGAGGTCGTGGCGGCGATCGTCGTCGACCCCGGTGCGGATATCGACGTCGAGGCCGTGCGCGAGTACGCACGCAGCATCCTCACGCCGTACAAAGTGCCCCGCCGTGTGTTCGTGGTCGACGAACTGCCGAAGTCCCTGATCGGCAAAGTGCTGCGGCGCCAGGTGAAGGAGAAGCTGCTCGCTCTCACCAGCGGGTCCTGAACGCATCACCAGGTGGCGCGCGTCGCGAGACGCTACCCTTGATCAGTGACTCCTGAAGACGCTGCGCCCACCGACACCCCCTCGACCCCCGGATTCGAGGAGCTCGGGATCACCGGGCCCGTCCTCAAGTCCATCAAGGATCTCGGATACGAGACACCCTCGCCCATCCAGGCCGCGACCATCCCGACGCTGCTCTCCGGCCGCGACGTCGTCGGCATGGCCCAGACCGGCACCGGCAAGACGGCGGCGTTCGCGCTGCCCGTGCTCGAGCGGCTCGACGTGTCGCAGAAGACGCCGCAGGCGCTCGTGCTCGCCCCGACCCGTGAACTCGCACTCCAGGTCTGCGAGGCGTTCGAGTCGTACGCCTCGAAGATGAAGGGCGTCCACGTGCTGCCCGTCTACGGCGGCCAGGGCTACGGCGTGCAGCTGTCGGCCCTCCGACGCGGCGTGCATGTCGTCGTCGGCACCCCGGGTCGCATCATGGACCACCTCGCCAAGGGCACGCTCGACCTCTCGGAGCTCCAGTACCTCGTGCTTGACGAGGCCGACGAGATGCTGAAGATGGGCTTCGCGGAGGACGTCGAGCAGATCCTCGCGCAGACGCCCGTCGAGAAGCAGGTCGCCCTGTTCTCCGCCACGATGCCGGCGCAGATCCGTCGCCTCGCGCAGCAGTACCTCCGTGATCCCGAGGAGATCACGATCAAGTCGAAGACGGCGACGAACACGAACATCACGCAGCGCTACCTCGTCGTGTCGTATGCGCAGAAGGTCGATGCGCTCACCCGCATCCTCGAGGTCGAGAACTTCGACGGCATGATCGTGTTCGTCCGCACGAAGAACGAGACCGAGACCCTGGCCGAGAAGCTCCGAGCCCGCGGCTACTCGGCCGCCGCGATCAACGGCGACGTGCCGCAGGTGCAGCGCGAGCGCAGCGTGAACCAGCTCAAGGACGGCAAGCTCGACATCCTCGTGGCGACCGACGTCGCCGCTCGCGGACTCGACGTCGAGCGCATCAGCCATGTCGTGAACTTCGACATCCCGACCGACACCGAGTCCTATGTGCACCGCATCGGCCGCACCGGCCGCGCGGGACGCACGGGCGACGCCATCAGCTTCATCACCCCGCGCGAGCGCTACCTGCTCAAGCACATCGAGAAGGCCACGCGCCAGCAGCCGACGCAGATGCAGCTGCCGACGACCGACGACGTCAACACGACGCGTCTTGCGCGTTTCGACGACGCGATCACCACCGCGCTCGGCGACGCATCCCGCATCGAGAAGTTCCGTGACATCATCGCCCACTACGTGCGCAACCATGACGTGCCGGAGGCGGATGTCGCGGCGGCGCTCGCCGTGGTCGCTCAGGGAGACCAGCCGCTCCTGTTGGATCCCCAGGACGACGCCCTTGCACGCGCCGTCGAGTACGACAACCGTCCGCCGCGTGAGCGTACGACCCGTGAACCGCGCGAGAACCGCGAACCGCGTGAGCGGCGAGGGCGCGGCGACTACGCGGCCTATCGCATCGAGGTCGGTCGCCGCCACCGCGTCGAGCCGCGTCAGATCGTCGGAGCGCTCGCGAACGAGGGCGGCCTCGGCCGGGACGACTTCGGCGCGATCAACATCCGCCCGGACTTCTCGATCGTCGAGCTGCCCGCGAACCTCGACCCGGCGGTGCTCGCCAAGTTGAGCGACACGAGGATCTCGGGCCGCCTGATCGAGATCAAGCCGGATCGCGGTCCTGGCGCCCGCCGTGCACCCCGCGAGGGCGGTCGTGACCGCTTCGAGCGTCGTGACGAGCGTCCGCGTTACGACCGCCGCGACGACCGTCCGACTCGCGACGACCGCCCGGCACGCAAGCCGCGCCACAAGGGCTGACGCCCGCGTCCGCTCGGCTCGGACCCCGGCACAGTTTCGGATGGCGCGAGCGACACGCCGCGGCATCCCCCGTGTTCTGCGGAGTGTCGGTCCCGCGCTCCGCAGCTGTGCCCGCGCTAGGGTGACCGGATGCTGGTGATCAGAGGCGCGACCGTCCGAGACGCGCACGGCGTGGCCGTCGTGCATGTGGATTCCTGGCGCTCCGCGTACGCGGGGCTCATCGACCAGGACGTGCTCGACCGGCAGAGCGTCGACGCGCGGACGGAGATGTGGACCACCTGGATCGAACGATCCCTGGTCGGGGAGTCCACCGATGCCTATGGTCCGGTCCCCCATCGGCTGGTCGTCGCGGAGCTCGAGGGACGCATCGTCGGATGGGCGAGCTTCGGCGGCGGACGCGATGCCGGCAGTGATGATCAGGGGGAGATCGCAGGCTTGTACGCCCACCCGGACGTGTGGTCACGCGGCGTCGGGCGGGCGCTCATCCGCCACGTCGAGGATGCTCTGCGCGGCGAAGGGCGTGAACAGGGATACCTGTGGGCGCTGGACGGCAACGAGAGGGCGATCGGCTTCTACCGCGCGCACGGCTGGGAGCTCGACGGGCGTGAGAAGTTCGGAGAAGGCGGCAGCGTCGACGGGCTGCACGAGCTCCGGATGTCCCGCGCACTCTGACCCCGCCGAACGCCGGCCCGACCCCGTCGAACGCCGGTGCAGCCGCATGGTCGGCGTGTCAGGGCGTCGAGGTCCGTGCGAGCTTCGCGGCGACATCCACGAGCGCCTCCGGTCGTGCGAGCAGGGCCCGCTGTTCAGGAACGGCGATGAGCTGGTCGAGCAGGCGGTGTGCACCATCGACGGTGGGGGTCCAGTATCCACCGACATGATGCCGGCTGAGTGGTGAGGTCTGCGGGTCACCGTCCACGGTGATCGTCAGCGTGCCGTCCTCGGGATCGGCCCCGATGTCGGTCTGTGCGAGCGCGGATGCCGCCCCGAGGACGATCGTGCCGACGAGTCCGGGCAGGCGGAACCTCGTGGTCGGCACATCCAGCCGTATCCGTTCGACACGATCCCACGGGATCATCCCGCGGTTCTCGATCCCTTCGCGCACGACCACGGCGTCGGGCGTCAACCGGAGATGATGCCGACCGGGGTCGCCCACCGCGAGTGCACCGGGGACGGCGAGCAGCGGTCCGTAGCGCCTCATCCGAGAGCGTCCGGTCCTTCTGTCACGAGGATGCGGAATTGGGCGGCGTCCAACACGCGGATGCCGAGCTCCTCGGCCTTCGCGAGCTTTGACCCCGCGCCCGGGCCCGCGGCGACGAAGTCCGTCTTCTTGGACACGCTCGACGCGGCCTTGCCCCCGGCCTGGATGATCGCCTCCTGGGCACCGTCGCGCGTGTAGCCGTCGAGCGAACCGGTCGCGACGACTGTCAGCCCCTCGAGGACGCCGCCTTCCGCGACGGCTCCGCCCGGTCCCGGATGTCCCGGGGTCGCCCACTGCACGCCGGCATCCGTCCACTGCCGAACGATCTCCTGGTGCCAGTCGACCTCGAACCAGGCGAGCAGGGAATCGGCGATGATGCCGCCGACGCCCTCCACCGCCGCGAGTTCGTCTCGGGACGCCGCGCGAATCGCGTCGAGCGACCCGAACCACTGCGCCAGCGCTCGCGCCGCGGACGGTCCGACGTGACGGATGTTGAGCGACACGAGCAGACGCCAGAGGTCCTTGGTCTTGGCCTTCTCGAGCTCTGCGAGCAGCGTGACGGCCTGCGAGGAGGGCTGCGGTCCGTCGACGCCGGACTTCTTCTCGGCGGTCGTGGGGTTCCGGCGGAACGGTGCCCGGGTCTTCACGAGTCCGTCCTCGTCCTCCTTGGGCAGCCCCGTCTCCGCGTCCTTCACGACGAGCTCGATCGGCACGATCTGCTCGAGCGTGAGTGCGAACAGTCCCGCCTCGGTCTCGAGCGGAGGCGTCGACGGCGACGTCGGCTGCGTCAGCGCAGCGGCCGTCACCTCACCGAGCGCCTCGATGTCGAGACCGCCGCGAGAGCCGATGTGCTCGACACGACCACGCACCTGGGCGGGGCACGACCGGGCGTTCGGGCACCGCAGGTCGATGTCGCCCTCCTTCATGGGCCGCAGCGGCGTGCCGCACTCAGGGCAGTCCGCGGGCATCACGAACTCGCGCTCGGTGCCGTCCCGCTTCTCGACCACGGGGCCGAGGACCTCGGGGATCACGTCGCCGGCCTTGCGCAGCACGACCGTGTCGCCGATGAGCACACCCTTCGCCTTGACGACGTCCTTGTTGTGCAGGGTCGCCTGTCGCACGACGGACCCCGCGACGTGCGCCGGCGCCATCACCGCGAACGGCGTAGCACGGCCGGTGCGGCCCACCGACACGACGATGTCGAGGAGCTTGGTCTGCACCTCCTCGGGCGGGTACTTGTACGCGATGGCCCATCGCGGCGCACGGCTCGTCGCGCCGAGCTCGTCGTGCAGCGCGAGCTCGTCGACCTTGACCACGATGCCGTCCAGCTCGTGCTCGATGTCGTGGCGGTGCTCGCCGAAGTACTCGACGAACTCGACGACCTCGTCGATCGTGCTGCAGACCTTCGTGTGCGGGCTCGTCGGCAGTCCCCACTCGGCGAGAAGCTCGTAGACCTGGCTCTGTGCGGCGACCGGCGGGTTCTCCCACGCGCCGATGCCGTGCACGTAGAGGTCGAGCGACTCGATACGGAGGAGACCCGCTTCGAGCTCCATCCCGTTCTTCTTGTCGATCTGCTGGCGCAGACCCCCGCTCGCGGCGTTGCGGGGGTTGGCGAAGGAGGGGAACCGGCGGGCAGCAGCCGTGCGAGCCTTCTCCTCATCGAAGGGCTTCTTCACGCCGCCCCGCGCCTCCCAGCGCGAGAGCGCCTCGTCGTACGCGCGCTCGCGGAACTCGGCCTGTGCGGCGTTCAACCGCTCGAACGCGGCCACCGGGATGAAGACCTCACCGCGGACCTCGACGATGGACGGATGCCCCGTGCCGCTCAGCTGCGCCGGGATCATGGGGAGACGCAGGGCGTTCTCCGTGACGATCTCGCCCACACGGCCGTCGCCGCGCGTCGCCGCCGACGTCAGCCGCCCGTTCTCGTACCGCAGGTTGATCGCGAGGCCGTCGATCTTCAGCTCGGTGAGCCAGTCGACGTCGCGGCCCGCCGACGCGCGTGTCTTGGCGGCCCAGTCGCGGAGCTCCTCGATCGAGAAGACGTTGTCGAGGCTGAGCATCCGCTCGGCGTGCTCGATCGTCGCGAGACCGGTCGCCTCGGCCGCACCCACCATCTGCGTCGGCGAGTCCTGTCCCTGCAGCTCGGGGTGCAGTCGCTCGAGCTCCTCGAGGCGGTGCATCCAACCGTCGTACGTGGCGTCATCGACGAGCGAGGTGTCGCGCCCGTAGTACGCGTCCTTCGCCTCGAGGATCCGGTTCGTCAGTTCCTCGGCCTCGGTGCGGGCGTCTTCCAGCGAGATGTTCTGCGGCACCCGCTCAGTCTACGAGCGACGACCGACATCGACAGGGGACGCTACGCCTCGACCGGCACCGCCGAGACCGTGTGGTCGATCGTGAACTGACCGAGCACGCGCGTGCCGACGTACAGCACCGCGGTCTGTCCGGGAGCCACGCCGTCGAGCGGCTCGTCGGGAACGACAGTGACGCCGAGGTCCGACACCGTCGCCCGACCCGGCACGGGTTCGGCGTGCGCTCGGATCTGCACGTCGCAGGCGAACTCCGTCTCGACAGGCGCCGCGCCCGCCCAACTGAACCGCTCCCCTGCGATCTCCCGCGTCGCAAGCGCCTCCTTGGGACCCACCACGACCGTGTTCGAGACGGGCCGCACCTCGAGGACGAAGCGAGGCTTGCCATCGGTGGCCGGTACTCCGAGCTTGAGCCCGCGCCGCTGCCCAACCGTGAACGCGTGCGCGCCCTCGTGCGATCCGACGACGGCGCCGGTGCGATCCACGATCTCCCCCGTCGCCGTGCCGACCTTCTCGGCCAGCCATCCGCGCGTGTCGCCGTCGGGGATGAAGCAGATGTCGTGGCTGTCCGGTTTCTGCGCGACGCTCAGACCACGCGCGGCGGCCTCGGCGCGCACGATCGCCTTCGACGGGGTGGTCCCGAGGGGGAAGTACGTGTGCGCGAGCTGGTCGGCCGTCAGCACGCCGAGAACGTAGGACTGGTCCTTGGCGTTGTCGGCCGCGCGGTGCAGCTCGAGCCCGGCCTCCGTCGGCACGAGCGTCGCGTAGTGGCCTGTGCACACGGCGTCGAAGCCCAGCTCGATCGCGCGCTCCAGCAGCGCGGCGAACTTGATCTTCTCGTTGCAGCGCATGCAGGGGTTCGGGGTGCGTCCGGCCTGGTACTCCGACACGAAGTCGGCGATCACGTCGTCGCGGAAACGCTCGGAGAAGTCCCACACGTAGAAGGGGATGCCGAGCACGTCGGCAGCCCGCCGCGCGTCCAGCGCGTCCTCGATCGTGCAGCAGCCGCGACTGCCGGTGCGCAACGTGCCGCCCGCACGCGAGAGCGCGAGGTGCACGCCGACGACGTCGTGCCCCGCCTCGACGGCACGCGCGGCCGCGACGGCGGAGTCGACGCCGCCGCTCATGGCTGCCAGGATCCTCATACGACCAGTCTACGAGCGGTCGCCTGGACCGGACCCGGATGCCCGGGCGTAGACGTCCGCGATCGCCGCGAGGACGGCATCCACATCGGCCGCCGTGGAGGTCCGCCCGAGGGTGAAGCGCAGCACGCTGCGGGCGTCCTGCTCGCTGCGTCCCATGGCCGTCACGACGTGCGAGGGTTCGGCGACTCCGGCCTGGCACGCCGATCCGGTCGATGCGGCGATCCCGTGCATGTCCAGCAGGAACAGCAGGCTCTCCCCCACCGCCCCGGGGAAGAGCACGTGCGCGTTGCCCGGGAGTCGGTGCGCGGGATCGCCCAGCAGCTCCGCAACGGGCACGCGGGTCAGGATGCCGGAGACCAGCCGCTCGCGCAGCGCCGAGAGGCGACGATGCTCGGTCTCACGCTCGGACTCCGCGAGCTCGACGGCGACGGCGAACGCCGCGGCTCCCGCGACGTCCTGAGTTCCCGCGCGCAATCCGCGCTGCTGAGCGCCACCGTGGAGCAGCGCACTGAGCCGGGCGGTCCGGGAGACGACCAGCGCCCCGACACCCACCGGTGCGCCGACCTTGTGCCCCGCAACGCTGAGGGCGACGAGTCCGCTGCCGGGCGCCGCCTCTGCTCGCAGCCCACGGAACGAAAGGTGCACGTGCCCCAGCGCGGCGACGGCGTCGAGGTGCAGCGGCACGTCCGCCTCGGCGGCGGATGCCGCAAGCGCTGCGGAGTCGTTCAGGGTCCCCGCCTCGTTGTTCGCGACGAGCGCGGTCGCGAGCGCCGCACCCGGCAGCCGCTCCCGGAAGTCCATCACGTCGATCGCCGCCGTCGACGACACCCGGACGCCTCGTACGACGGCGCCCGCCGACACGAGGGCCTCGACGGTGTCCATGGTCGCGTGGTGCTCGGCATCCGGCAGCACGATCGCGTCGGTGCCGTTCGCACGCGCCGACCAGAGCCCCTTCAGCGCGAGGTTGATCGACTCGGTGCCACCCGAGGTGAGCACGACCTCGATCGGATCGCATCCGAGGACGGCGGCGAGGCGCTCGCGCGACTCCTCGAGGAGTCTCCGCGCACCCTGACCGGCGCCGTGCGTCGAGGACGCGTTCCCGACCAGCTCGCTCGCGCGCACCCAGGCCTCACGGGCCTCGGGGCGCAGCGGAGTGGTCGCGGCGTGGTCGAGATAGTGCTGCATCCTTCCACTCTCCCCCATTTCCCGGGCGCACGCTCCAGCCTTCCCGGGCCGATATACCGGATGTCGCCCGTCATGACACCCAGGCTCGGCGCTCTAGGGTGTACTCATGCCCGCGAATCGAGTCCTCGCCGCGCCCGGCGGCACCACTCTCGACGATCTCGGCGTGCGTCTGCACGACGGCGTCGGGACGCTGCGCGTCTGGTCGCAGAACGCGTCGTCCGTCGAGCTCGTCGTCTTCGACGCAGAGGACCTCGACTGGGCCACGGACCAAGTCGATCTCGAGCGTCTGCCCGGCGGCGTCTGGGAGGTCACGACACCGCTCTTGCAGCCGGGGACCCGCTACGCGCTCCGCGTCGGCGGACCGCACGGCCCCGGCAACACGTTCAATCCCGAGACCCTTCTCCTCGACCCCTACGCCCGGGGGCTCGCGCAGGGCGACGGCTACGAGGAGTGGCGCTCGGTGGTCATCGAGGACGGCTTCGACTGGGGCGATTCCGCCAAGCCGCGCATCCCCCTCGACCGCACGGTGATCTACGAGGGGCATCTGAAGGGGCTGACCAAGCGTCAGCCGGACATGCCTCCGGCGCTGCACGGCACCTACGCCGGACTCGCCCACCCCGCGATGATCCAGTACTTCCAGGACCTGGGCGTCACGTCGATCGAGCTGCTCCCCGTGCACGCCTTCGTGCCGGAGCCGCGGCTGCTCGAACGCGGACTCACGAACTACTGGGGCTACAACACCCTGAACTTCTTCACCCCGCACACCGCGTACGCCACGGACGACGCCCGCAAGGGAGGCCCCGAGGCCGTCCTCGCCGAGTTCAAGGGCATGGTGCGTCTGCTGCACGAGGCCGGACTCGAGGTGATCCTGGACGTCGTGTACAACCACACCTCCGAGGAGGGCATCGGCGGGCCGCGCTCGAGCCTCCGCGGGATCGACAACGCGAGCTACTACCGGCAGGACGCCGCGGGCGCGTACATCGACACGACGGGCTGCGGGAACACGCTCGACACCTCGACGGATGCCGGTGCACGCCTCGTGCTCGACTCGCTGCGCTACTGGGCGCAGGAGATGCAGATCGACGGCTTCCGCTTCGACCTCGCGACCGCGATCGCGCGCGACGCATCGCACACCTACACGCCCGACCACCCGCTGCTCGCGGCGATCGCCGATGACCCCGTCCTGCGCGACACCAAGCTCATCGCCGAGCCCTGGGACGTGGGCCTCGGCGGCTGGCAGACCGGGAACTTCCCGACCGGCTGGCACGAATGGAACGACCGCTACCGGGATCGGGTCCGCAACTTCTGGCTCAGCGACATCGACTACGCACGCCGGGCCTCCGCCCCCGTCGGCATCGGCGGCTTCGCGACCCGCCTCGCCGGCTCCTCCAATACCTTCTCCGAGACGCGCGGCCCGCTCGCGAGCATCAACTTCGTCACCGCGCACGACGGCTTCACCCTGAACGACCTCGTGTCGTACGACGTCAAGCACAACGAGGCCAACGGCGAGCACAACCGCGACGGCGCCGACACGAACCGCGCCTTCAACCACGGCATCGAGGGACCCACCGACGACGCGGGCATCCTCGCGACACGTCGCAAGGCCATGCGGAACCTCCTCGGGACGCTGCTCCTCTCCGCCGGCATCCCCATGCTCACGGCGGGAGACGAGGTCGGGCGCACGCAGCGCGGCAACAACAACGCCTACGCACAGGACTCCGCCCTCACATGGTTGAGCTGGGATCCCGAGCCCTGGCAGGAAGATCTGCGCGCGCACGTGACGCGTCTCATCCGGCTGCGCGCCGAGAATCCGGCCTTGCGTCCGAGCCGCTATGCCCGTCTGGGCGAGCACATCCCCAACGCCTCCGTCATGGAATGGTTCGACCAGAACGGCGAGACCATGGAGAGCGAGCAGTGGACGGACCCCGGCAACCGCACGCTGCAGTACGTCGCCGCGTCCACCCCCGATCAGGAGCCCGCGAACCGCATCCTGCTCATCGTGCACGGGACGGAGTCGCCCATCGACGTCCGTCTGCCCGAGGAGCTCGAGGGAGCGACGCGCTTCGTCTCGCTGTGGTCGAGTGCGGACGAGCGCCCGGAGTCCGCTGAGGAGGTATTCGCCCCCGGGGACGTGCTTCCCGTCCTCGGCACGTCGATGCGCCTTTTCCGGGTCGAATAGCACACGGCGCGCCGCATGTCTGCGCGCTTCCGAGCACCAGGGCATCGCGGTACTGTCAGGATGTGGCCGCACGAACGAGCACCCGTCCGAAGGCTCTCCGGAGCACCTCCCAGATCCCCTTGCGCCCGCTCGACGCGGCGCCCGACGGGCCCGACCTCCGCACCGCGCGGATCCCGCTCCTCGATCACGCCCCCGTGGTCGCCGGCGGCTTCACCCCCAAGGCGTTCGTCGGCGAGGTCGTGCCGTTCAGCGTCGTCGCGTTCCGCGAGGGGCACGATCTCATCGGCGTGCAGCTGCGGCTCACGGCGCCCGACGGCGAACAGTCCCTCCATCGCCTGCGCCCGCGTCTCGACGGCACGGATCGCTGGGGAGCGGACATCGCGATCGATGTACAGGGCACGTGGACCTTCCGGTTCGAGGCGTTCTCCGACGATTTCGCCACCTGGGCGCACGCGACCGAGCTGAAGGTCGCCGCCGGCGTGGACGTGCCGGTGATGGCCGCGCTCGGGGCGGACCTGCTCACCCGGGCAGCCGCAGAGAGGGACCGCCCGGCCGCGCAGCGTCGACTTCTCGCTGCGACGGCGCAGGAGCTCCGTGCGGCCGAGAGCGATGGCATCCTGGCCCTCTCCGTCGATCCCGACCTCGCCCGGATCTTCGAGGAGCGCCCGCTGACCTCGTTGCGGTCGTCCACGGAGCCCCATCCGCTCCTCGTGGAACGCACCGTCGCCGGAGTCGGCGCCTGGTACGAGTTCTTCCCACGCTCCGAGGGTGCGAAGAGGCTGAAGGACGGGACGGTGAAGAGCGGAACGTTCCGCACCGCGGCCCGCCGCCTGCCGGGCGTCGCCGCGATGGGCTTCGACGTCGTGTACCTCGTCCCCATCCACCCGATCGGCACGAGCAACCGCAAGGGACGCAACAACACGCTGACCACGGAGCCGGGCGACCCCGGCTCTCCGTACGCGATCGGTTCGCCGGACGGCGGGCACGACGCAATCCACCCCGACCTCGGCACTTCCGCGGACTTCCGCTCCTTCGTCCGTGCCGCGCGCAAGGAGGGCCTCGAGGTCGCGCTCGACCTTGCACTGCAGGCATCTCCGGATCATCCCTGGGTCGCCGAGCACCCGGAGTGGTTCACGACCCTCCCCGACGGCACGATCGCCTACGCGGAGAACCCGCCCAAGAAGTACCAGGACATCTATCCGCTGAACTTCGACAACGATCCCGAGGGGATCTACACCGAGATGCTGCGGATCGTGCGGCACTGGGTGCGCGAGGGCGTCAAGATCTTCCGCGTCGACAACCCGCACACCAAGCCCCTGCAGTTCTGGGAATGGCTGATCGCGACCGTGAACGCCGACGACCCAGACGTCATCTTCCTCGCCGAGGCGTTCACGCGTCCCGCCGTGATGCGAGCGCTCGCGGCCGTGGGCTTCCAGCAGAGCTACAGCTACTTCACCTGGCGCAACACGAAGGCCGAGCTCGAGGAGTTCCTCGACGGGATCGCGCACGACACGAGCGACTACATGCGGCCCAACCTCTTCGTGAACACGCACGACATCCTTACCGAGTACCTCCAGTTCGGCGGACGAGCCGCCTACCGCATCCGCGCCTGCATCGCGGCGACGGCGGCGCCGATCTACGGCGTGTACGCCGGCTACGAGCTCTTCGAGAACGTGGCGCGCCCCGGGTCCGAGGAGAACATCGACAACGAGAAGTACGAGTACAAGGTGCGCGACTGGGAGGGCGCGGAGCGCTCCGGCGACTCCCTGGCCCCGCTGCTGCGTAGGCTCAACGAGATACGCCACGACCACCCCGCGCTCCGACAGCTGCGCAACTTCTCGGCTCACTGGAGCGACGACGACGCGGTCCTCGTGTACAGCAAGCACCTCGACGCGGCCTTCACCGGCACGGGGCGGCCGGACACGATCATCGTCGTCGCCAACGTCGATCCGCACTCCGTGCGGGAGACCACCGTGCACCTCGACACCACCATCTGGGGCGTCGCACCGGGCGAGCCCTTCGAGGTCGAAGACCTGCTCACCGGTGCGGTCTGGACGTGGAGCGACCACAACTACGTGCGGCTCGACGCCTTCGACGAGCCGGTGCACATCCTGAGGGTGAAGGAGCGAGCATGAGCTATCTCGAGGACGTCGCATCGTCCGCCGACTGGGCGGCCGTCGCCGAGGGGGCGCATCACGATCCGCATGCGGTGCTGGGCGCGCACCCCCACACGGATGCCGCGGATCGCACCGTCACCGTCATCCGCGTCCGTCGACCGCTCGCGGCGTCCGTCGCCGCCGTGTTCCGCGACGGCACCCGCCTCGAGCTCGCGCACGTCGCGCACGGCATCTGGGAGGGCCAGCACGACGGAGCGCCCGTGCCGTACCGGATCGCTACCGCGTACGGCGACGACGAGGAGACGCTCAGCGGCGATCCCTACCGGCATCCTCCGACACTCGGCGACCTCGACCTGCATCTGATCGCCGAAGGCCGTCACGAGCGGCTGTGGGAGGTCCTGGGCGCGCACCCGCGCGACCTCGACGGCGACTCGGGCGTCGCTTTCGCGGTCTGGGCTCCGAACGCCACGGCCGTGCGTGTCGTCGGCGATTTCAACGGCTGGAACGGTCAGGGTCACGCGATGCGCTCCATGGGCGTGAGCGGCCTCTGGGAGCTGTTCATCCCCGATGTCGCCCTCGGATCGATCTACAAGTACGAGATCCACTCGCGGAACGGCGCATGGCTTCTGAAGGCCGATCCGATGGCGCAGGCCGCGCAGATCCCGCCCGAGACGGCCTCGGTGGTCACCCGATCGTCGTACAGCTGGGGCGACGGTGCGTGGATGACCCGCCGGGCCGCCACCCATGCCGTCGCGCAGCCGCTGTCGGTGTACGAGGTCCATCTCGGATCGTGGCGCGCGGGCCTCGGCTATCGTGAGGTCGCCGATCAGCTGATCGCCCATGTCACCCAGGCCGGGTTCACGCACGTCGAGTTCTTGCCTCTCGCAGAGCATCCTTTCGGCGGCTCCTGGGGGTATCAGGTGAGCGGCTACTACGCCGCGACGAGTCGTTTCGGCAGCCCCGACGATCTGCGCTACCTGATCGACGAGCTGCACCAGGCCGGCATCGGCGTCATCATGGACTGGGTTCCCGGGCACTTCCCGAAGGATGCCTTCGCGCTCGCCGCATTCGACGGTCAGCCGCTGTACGAGCACCCGGATCCCCGCCGCGGCGAGCACCAGGACTGGGGCACGCTGATCTTCGACTACGGTCGTCCTGAGGTGCGCGGATTCCTCGTCGCGAACGCCCTGTACTGGCTGCAGGAGTTCCACGTCGACGGGCTGCGGGTCGACGCGGTCGCCTCCATGCTCTACCTCGACTACTCCCGCAAGGACGGCGAGTGGGAGCCCAACATCCACGGCGGTCGGGAGAACCTCGAGGCGATCCGGTTCCTGCAGGAGGTGAACGCCACGGCGTACCGGCTGCACCCCGGCATCCTCATGATCGCCGAGGAGTCGACGAGCTTCCCCGGGGTGACCGCTCCCACCGATCATGCGGGACTCGGCTTCGGGTTCAAGTGGAACATGGGGTGGATGAACGACTCGCTGCAGTACATCGAACGCGACCCGATGTACCGCTCGCACCACGAGGGCGAGATGACGTTCTCGTTCGTCTACGCGTTCGGCGAGAACTATCTGCTCCCGATCAGCCACGACGAGGTGGTCCACGGCAAGGGCAGCCTGCTCGCGAAGATGCCGGGAGACCACTGGCACAAGCTCGCGAACGTGCGCGCGTACCTCGCGTACATGTGGGGCCACCCGGGCAAGAAGCTCCTGTTCATGGGTCAGGAGTTCGGCCAGCTCGCCGAATGGTCCGAGTCCCGCGAACTCGACTGGTGGCTTCTCGACCAGCCCTCGCACGCCCAGCTGCAGGAATTCGTGGGTGAGCTCAACCGCACGTACCGCGCGCAGGCACCGCTCTGGGAGAGAGACAACGACGGATCGTCGTTCTCTCGCCTCGGCGCACCTCATTGGGATCCGACGGTGATCGCCTTCGAACGCCGCGACGCGCATGGCGGCCGCCTCGTGGTGGTGAGCAACTTCGCCGGCGTCGAGCGCAGCGGCTATCGGCTGACGCTCCCCCGCGAGGGCGTCTGGCAGGAGATCCTGAACTCGGATGCCGCCGCCTTCGGCGGACGCGGGTCCGGCAATCTCGGCCTGGTCGTGGCCCATCCGGAGGACGGATCGGATGCGTCGACCGCGACCATCACGCTCCCCGCGCTCTCCACGATCTGGCTGCGTCACCAGAGCGATCCGCACATTCCGTCCGTGACCCACGGCTGACGCCGCGCGGGTCACGGCGCGGGAACACCGCCCTCAGAACAGCAGGGAGGACAGGCGGTTCCGGGCGGTCACCACGCGGGGGTCGGCGGCGCCGATCAGGCCGAACAGCTCCACGAGACGCTCGCGCACCGGAGCGCGCTCGTCTGAGGGAAGCTGGGCGAACAGGTCCAGGAGGCGTCCGAACGCGTCGTCGACGTGTCCCCCGGCGAGGTCGAGGTCGGCGACGTCGAACTGCGCCCGCACGTCGAGGGGCCCTGCGGCCGCCGCGGCGCGGGCATCCTGCAGGTCGAGGTTCTGCACGCGGTCGAGGAGCCGCACCTGGCCGAGGCCGGCGATCGCATCCTCGTCGCGCGGGTTCTCTGCGAGCGCCTTCTCGTAGGCGGTGATGGCCGCGGCGTAGTCTCCCCGCTCGATGGCTTCGAAGGCCGCGGCGTGCAACGGCGGCATCGGCGGCTCCGCAGGTTCGACAGGCTCTGTGCCCTCCGCATCCTCGCCGACCGGAAGAATGCCCGTCACGCCGTTCTGCGCCGCGACCTGGAGCAGCTGCGCGAAGACCTCGCGGACCTGCTCCTCGGGGACGGCTCCGGTGAACATCGGCACGGGCTGTCCGGCGATGAGCGCGACCACCATCGGGATCGACTGCGCGCGGAACCCCTGCGCGAGCTGGGGGTTCGCGTCGACGTCGACCTTCGCGAGCAGGACGCGTCCGCTCAGTTCGCGCGTGACCTTCTCGATGATGGGGCTGAGCTGCTTGCACGGCCCGCACCACTCAGCCCAGAGGTCGACGACCACGGGCACCGTACGGGAGATCTCGAGGATCTGCCCGAACGACTCGTCGGTCGCGTCGACCACGACGTCGGCCACGGCACCGGCGGGCACCGATGCGGCGGGTGCCGCCCCCGGCGCCGGACGGTTGCGCAGGCTCGACAGGTCGACGGCGCCGCGCAGTGCGGAGGGAGAGATATCGGTCACTTGATCACCTCGACGGAGAGAAGGTCCTGGTGGACGGCGAGAAGCTTGATCTGCTCGGTCGACCCCTGTGCGGGAACCGAGAAGAACAGCTGGAACTCGTACTTGGTGGTGACACCCTTCGCAGACTCCGTGACGCCCGTGAGCGCCTTCGCCTGAGCGTTCTCGGTGAATCGGATCACCGCGTCAGCAGAGGTCGGAGTCACGGTCTCGGAGTCGATGAGCGACACAGCCACGATCGCTCCGCTTCCCAGGGTCGTCATCGACACCGGCGCGCTGTCGGCCGGGACGATGTCGAAGGCGGTCTGCGACGTCTCGGCCGCGCCCGAGTCGGCGAGGTTCTGCACCACGGTCTGGCGGCTGTCCTGGATGGACTTCGCGAGGTTCAGCGCCGTGTCGTCGAACAGCCCGTGCGAGGCGCTCGCATCACCGGCGTCGACGACGTCTGCGAACGCCGTCGCCAACTGACCGGGCGGAAGACTCAGGAACGCCGAGTCGGAGGGGACCATCGACGTCCCCAGCCACGCGGCCGCGACATCGGGGAAGACGGCGTCCGCCGACATCTCGGCCATGTTCGTGACCTTGTAGTTCGACCACGGGTCCTGCTGGGTCATGGTCAGGATGACCGGAGGCACCGTGTCGTCGCCCTCGCTCTGCGAGAGCAGCAGCACCGTACGGGGCCAGCGGTCGGTGGCCTCGGGCAGCACGACCTCGACGTCATCGGTCGGGATCACCGCGGGCGCCGGCGTCTCCGGCACCGCGGTGCGCAGAGCGTACTCGGTCGTCCGCGCCGCGAGCAGAGGTCCATCGATGCGTGTCTTCGCGAGCTCGATGTCCATTGCGGTGTCGGCGTCGGCCAGGGTCGACGAGACCTCCTCCAGGATCCTCTTCGCCTGCGACTCGGTGACGGCCGGGGGCTTCTGGTTGTCGGGGGCGATCACGGTCGCGCTGGGCGACGGCGTCGGCGTCCCCGCACCGAACTGCGGCCACGAGTCGGCCGAGCATCCTGTCGCGATCGCTGCGGTCAGCGCGAGCGCGGGGATCGCGAGCAGACGCCGACGGCTTCCGGTCTTGGCACGACTCTCGGTGCGGCGAGCGTCGTCGTCGGGCGTCTCGCCGTCCGTACCCGGGCGTGCGGCCGCACCCGTCGACGACGGGTCCGTCGAGGCAGGATCAGCGGTCGGCGTCACCGGCGCCCCAGCGTCGGGGGCGGACGATTCGATCGCCGCACGCTCGGCGGGAGGGAGCTGCGCCAGGTCGATCGGCTCGGTGGCGGGCAGCGGACCGGGTCCCTTGCGACGGGGGCCGCGTCCGCGACGCTGATGACGGATCGCCAGGACGTACAGCACGAGACCCGCTGCGAGCACGATCGCGCCCGCGACCATGAGCGGCCCCGCGAGCGGAGTCGAGTTGTCGAGCGGCCAGGACACGGCGATGTCGTCCGGGGCATCGGCGGTGCCGTCCTGGGCGATGAGCACGCTCACGCCCTCGGGCACCTGCATCCCCGCCTCGAGGGTGCCGGTCTCGCTGAAGGTCTGCAGCCAGAGGTCGGATCCCACCGGGTTGCGCCCCGGCTGCTCCCCCGCGTCCGCATCGCCGGCCGAACTCTCTCCGGCAGCAGGCGTCTCGGTCGGCTGCGGAGTCTCTCCGCTGTCGCCGGCGTCCGTCGAATCGGCGGAGGCGGTGACGTGCTCGACGACGAGGTCGCCGTCCTCACGCACACTGACGTGGTTGTAGTCGGAGTCGGCGAGCCATGCCTCCAGATCGGCGGTACGGCCCTGCGCGGCGAAGACGTCTCCATCGCCGGTGACGGTGAGGGTCTGCGCCCCCGGGTTCTCCCGGAACACCTCGCCGTCCATGAGCACGAACGGCGCCGGCTCGTCCACGGCGACCGAGACCTTCTGGCTCGAGGGGCCCATGAACACGGTGCGCTGGGCGATGCCCGCACCGATCAGGCCCGCGGCCAGCACGAAGGCCACGACGGCCCATACGAAACGCACGAATAGTCTCCTCACGCGACTCGGACGCACGCCCGAGTCGCAACACTCGACATTTCAGACTATCGAAACCACCTGTGTGTTGCCCACGAGGGCGTCGCAGGCCGCATCCTGCGGCACGTCGAGTCCGGAGCGCACTGCCCCGACGGATACCCTTAGGTACCGATCACGAGGAGCACGATGAAGATCCACAGTCCGTTCCGCACCGCCCTCGTGGCGACGCTCGGCGTCGGGCTCGGCATCCTCCTCATCACGAGCGTGCAGAGCCTGTCGACCGTCCTCCTGTACGTCGGCACCGCCCTGTTCCTGAGCCTCGGACTCGACCCCCTCGTCTCGTTTCTCGAGCGCCGCCGGCTCCCGCGGTGGCTGGCGGTCCTGATCACGATCGTCGCGGTCCTCGGTGTGTTCGCCGGCATCATCCTGATCGTCATCCCCGTGCTGGTCGATCAGATCTCGCAGCTCGTGTCGCAGGTGACGGTGATCGTGAGTCGTCCCAGCCTGCTCGGTGACATCGAGGAGTGGATCACCGCGGCCTTCCCGAACCTCGATGTCGAGCGCGTGCTCCAGGAGGCCCAGGCCTGGCTGATCGCCAACCTCGGCGACATCACGAACAGCGTCATCAACGCGAGTCTGTCCGTCGTGACGGGGCTCTTCGGGGCGTTCATCGTGCTGATCCTGACGATCTACCTCACGGCGTCGACGCCCTCCCTCAAGCGCGCCGTGTACCAGCTCGCCCCCGCGTCGAAGCGCGACCGCTTCATCGACCTCTCGGAGCAGATCACCGACTCGGTCGGCTACTACGTCATGGGGCAGGTCTCCCTGGGCGTCATCAACGGCGTGCTCAGCATGATCTACCTGTCGATCATCGGCGCGCCGTTCCCCGCGGTGCTGGCCGTGGTCGCGTTCTTCTTCTCCCTCATCCCGCTCGTCGGCACGCTCACCGGGTCGACCATCATCGTGCTCGTGTGCCTCATCCCGGGGCTCGGCTCACCCGGAATCGCGATCGCCGCCGCGATCTACTACCTCGTGTACATGCAGATCGAGGCGTACGTGATCTCGCCGCGCATCATGAGCCGGGCGGTCTCGGTGCCGGGCGCCGTGGTCGTGGTCGCGGCCCTCGCCGGCGGCAGCCTGCTCGGCCTGCTGGGAGCGCTCATCGCGATCCCCGTCGCGGCGAGCATCCTGATCATCTACCGTCAGGTGCTGATCCCGCGCATGAACGAGCGTTAGGCCACCGGCCACTGGGTCGGAAGCGGAAGAGCCGAGGGATTGACGGCGGCGACGATCTCGGTCAGGACACGACGTGTCTGGCTCTCCCCTACCCAGAGATGCTTGCCGCCCTCGACCGCGATCAGGTTGGCGTGCGGGATCGACGCGAACCGCTCACGTGCTTCGGCGGGCCGCAGGTAGTCGTCGAGCTCTGGAACGAGGATCACGACCTCCGTCCCTGAGTCGCGCCATGCGGCCACCTCGTCGTCCGTCGCACGATGCAGCGGCGGGGACAGCAGGATGATCCCCTCGACGTCGTGCTCGCGCCCGTACTTCAGCGCGAGCTCGGTGCCGAACGACCACCCCAGCAGCCAGGGACGGGGCAGAGTCCGCTCACGCACCAGGTCCATCGCCGCGGCGACGTCGAACTGCTCGGCCGCTCCCCCGTCGAAGGCGCCGTCGCTGGTGCCGCGCGGCGACGTCGTGCCCCGCGTGTTGAAGCGCAGCACGGCGAGATCGGCGAGAGCGGGCAGACGGGCCGCGGCCTTGCGGATGATGTGCGAGTCCATGAAGCCGCCCGCGGTGGGCAGAGGATGCAGTGTGACGAGCGTCGCGACAGGGTCGGCACTCTCCGGAAGGGCGAGCTCCCCGACGAGGGTGAGTCCGTCCGCCGTGCGGAGCTCCACATCCTCCCGCCGAGCCGGCAGTTCCAGCGGTCCACGGATCTCGATACTCACGCCATCCTCCAACAATGCGTATGCCAGTGCCGACGTGCGGCGAGGTCTGCCGCGTCACCCAGAACGCCGTCCGCCCGCCAGGCGACGACGTGCGCCGTCCCCGGCGTGATCATGCGACCGCATCCGGGACACAGATAGTCCTTCTGCGCCTGCGGACCGGAGACGGGCTGCACGGTCCATTCGATGCCGCGTCGGGTCTCCGTGCGCTTCCAGGACGCGAGAAGGCGGTCGAGGGAGTCCTCGCCCTCAGGGCGCGACGGACGTCGTCGGTGCGAGCGAGGCATCGCCTGCGCTCACCACCAGTGGTTCTTGGTCCAGAACGCGTGCGCGCCCGCCCAGCTGCCGTAGCGACCGGTGGCGTAGCCCGTGGCCCAGCGGAGATTGTCGACGGGATCGTAGCCGTTGCCAGGGACCTTGCTGCAGGGAAGCGCCTGGACGAGCCCGCACGCCCCGGAGGACTTGTTCGTGGCGTTCGGGTTCCATCCGCTCTCGCGCGACACGATGTAGTCGACGTAACCCCAGTCCGCCTCGGCGATGCCGGCGGCCGACATCCATTCGGCGGGAGCGCCACCGCCCGTGTAGAAGAGAGGTCCGCCGCCTCCCGAGCTCGACCCCGATGAGGCGGTCGTCGGCGTCGGGGTCGGGGTGGGCTTGGGCGTCACGTAGACCGAGAACGCACCGCGCTGAACGGGCGCGATCTCCGCTCCCTCGACCGTCACCGTGAGGTTCTGCGTGTCGGCCAGTGCCGCGGAGTACGCGGACTCGGGCGCGGCCTCGGCGGGCTGCTGCGCGAGGGCCACTCCGGTGGGAGCCACGAGAGCGCCGGCGAAGCCGACCACTGCGAGTGCCGCGAAGAAGCCGACGATGCCGCGTCGGCGGGTGCCCGCGCGCGCCGAAAGAGTCGTCGACGCGGGCAGCGGCGTGACGTCGTTCCGGTGAGCGATCATGTCGTTTCGGGAGTTCACGATAGGCGGCAGTCTACCCGGTGAGCGCCGGGCAGGCCACGGAAACGTTCAGCGAACAGCCAGGATGACGTCGATTGTGGCGTCGAGCAGGGCATCGACCTGCTCCTCGCGGTAGCCCCCGCGCTGCATGCGGAAAGCCGCGCCCCGCAACTGCTCAGCGGTCAGAGGCTCACCGTCGCGCAGGTATCGGACGATACGCGACGCCACATGGTCGACCTCGTCCACGCGGTAGCCGAAGGTGAGCACCCCGGTACGGCCGAACCGGTGGCGACGCGGACGGGCCAGGTGATCCAGGATGACCTGCGCTTCATCACGCGCCTGCTCGACCCAGGCGCCGGCGCCGCGCGAGCGCACCATCTGGTCGCGAGAGCGTGCAGCCAGCGCGTCCTCGACACGTCCCAGCGCGGCGTCCACCTCCGCGACGACGTAGCCGTTCTTGACCAGCGGGAACGACGCCACGCGTACGTCGGCTGCCGTGAGCTCACCCCCGCCTTCGAACGCCGCCCTCGCGGCCGCGAGGAAGGTGTCGACGGCCGCGCGGTGGTAACCGCGCGTGCGGCCACTGGTCAGCGTGAATGCGGGTCGCGCCTGAGGCGCCTCGGTCGTGTCGAGCAGGTCGTCGGAAGACATCACAGCACCGTCCAGGAGGAGAAGAGGAAGTAGAGGCACAGCGCGGGGATCGTGGACGGCAGGATGCTGTCCAGACGATCGAGCAGGCCGCCGTGGCCGGGAAGCCAGGAGCTCATGTCCTTGATCCCGAGATCGCGCTTGAGCATGGACTCGCCCAGGTCGCCGAGCGTGGCGGAGAGCAGGATCGCGGCGCCGAAGATCACGCCGATCCACCAGGGCACACCCAGCAGGAGGATCGCGAGGAGAACACCCGCGGCGACCGACGCCACGACGGCACCGCCGAACCCCTCCCACGTCTTCTTCGGGCTGATGCGCGGGGCCATCGGATGCCGCCCGAAGGCGAGCCCTGCGGCGTAGGCGCCGGTGTCGGCGGCCACGGCGATCGCTATGAAGCTGAGCACCCACCATTCGCCGCCGTCCTGACCGAGCAGGATCAGCGCGACGGCCGCGAGAAAGGGTACGTACACCTGCACGAAACCACCGATCACGGCGTCCGCCAGCACGTCTCCGTAGGTGCGCCCGTCCTTCTCGATCATCTGGGCGACGAGGCGCCACACGATCACGAACGCCACAGCGAGGAAGAGCGTCACCCAGACGAGCCAGGCGTCGAGGAAGAACCCTGACAGGACCAGGAGCGCAGCGGCGACGAACTGCGGGACGACGTCGATCCGACGCCCGGACGCCCGCAGCGCGAGAGACAGCTCGTACACGCCCAGCAGCGCGGCGGCCAGGGCGAACGGCACGAACAGCACCTTGATGAACAGGAGCGATGCGAGCAGCGCACCGCCGAACGCCAGGCCGATCAGGATCGCGACGATCAGGTCCCGTCCTGTCCGCTCCTTGATCCGCTCGTTCGCGAGGTCCAGCTGGTCGCGGGCGTTCGAGACATGCGTGCCGAACTCGTCGCGTGCGGCGCGCCACTGCTCGCGGATCGCGTTGTGATCCCCGGTCGCGAGGGTCTCCACCGGAACGAGCGGCAGTTCCTCCGGCAACGGTGGCCGCGGCGGGATCGCCTCCGCATCGAATCGTGGGAAGGCGTCGTCCGCCAACGGAGCGCCGCCAGGAGAGGTCGACGAGTCGCGCGCTTCGCGGCGCGTATGCGGCTTGTCGGTGCCTTCACCGGTCGGGTCGTCGGTCATCCCGCCTACACCTCGAGGAGTTCGGCCTCTTTGCGCTTGAGAGCGTCGTCGATCAGGTCGACGTGCTGGCGCGTGAGGACATCGAGCTCCTTCTCGCCGCGAACGATCTCGTCCTCGCCGAGCTCGCTCTTCAGAGCGTCGAGCTCGTCCTTGGCCTTGCGGCGGATGCCGCGGACGTGGACCTTCGCGTCCTCGCCCTTGGACTTCACGAGCTTGACGTACTCCTTGCGGCGCTCGGCCGTGAGCTCGGGCATCGTCACGCGCACGAGGTTGCCGTCGTTCGTGGGGTTGGCACCCAGGTTCGGCATGTCCCGCACGGCCTGCTCGATCGCCTTGAGCGCGGACTTGTCGTACGGCGTGATGATGAGGGTGCGCGCCTCCTGGTTCGCCAGAGAGGCGAGCTGAGCAAGCGGCGTGGGTGTTCCGTAGTAGTCGACCAGCAGCTTCTGGAACAGCTGCGGGTTGGCCCGGCCGGTACGGACCGTGGAGAAGTCCTCCTTGGCGGCTTCGACCGCCCGCGTCATGCGAGTGGTGGTTTCAGCGAGGACGTCCGCGATCACGGTGACTCCTATCGTCGGGGTGTTCTGAGAATTCTATCGGGCAGGACCTGCGAGTCCGGTGAGGCGCTCAGGCGGTGACGAGCGTGCCGATCGGCTCCCCGAGGAGGGCCTTGGTCACGTTCCCCGCCGGCTCCATGCCGAACACGCGCATGTCCATGTTGTTGTCCATGCACAGGCTGAATGCGGTCGAGTCCACGACCTTGAGGCCGCGCTGCAGCGCGTCACGGTAGGTGACGCGGTCGATGCGCTCGGCATCCGCGTGCTTGTTGGGATCCGCGGTGTAGATCGCGTCGACGCCGTTCTTGGCGACGAGCACCTCGGTGGCGCCGATTTCGAGCGCACGCTGCGCCGCGACCGTGTCGGTCGAGAAGTACGGGAGCCCGGCGCCGGCGCCGAAGATCACGATGCGACCCTTCTCCATGTGCCGTTCGGCACGGCGCGGGATGTAGGGCTCGGCGACCTGGGTCATCGAGATCGCGGACTGCACGCGGGTGGGAGCGCCTGCCTGCTCGAGGAAGTCCTGCAGAGCGAGTGCGTTCATCACGGTGCCGAGCATCCCCATGTAGTCGGCGCGTCCGCGATCCATGCCGCGCTGGCTCAGCTCGGCCCCGCGGAAGAAGTTGCCTCCGCCGACCACGATCGCGATCTCGACGCGATCGACGGCAGCAGCGATGTCTCGGGCGATCTGGCTGACCACGTCGGGGTTGACGCCGAGCTGGCCGGCGCCGAACGCCTCACCGGAGAGCTTCAGGAGGACGCGGCGGCGTCCGGTGCGTTCGGTCATAGGTGTAGTCCTCTCATCCCGATTCAAGATAGTGCCTTCTGGGCATGAAGAAGGGGTTCGGATCTCCCGGATCCGAACCCCTTCGACTGTGCTACGCGCCGACCTTGAAGCGCGCGAAGTCCGTCACGGTGATACCGGCGTCCTTCGCCACCTGGGCGACAGAGAGCTTGTTGTCCTTCGCGTAGTCCTGCTCGAGCAGGGCGACCTGCTTGATGAACGCGGACACGCGACCCTCGACGATCTTGGGCAGGGCCGCCTCCGGCTTGCCCTCGTTGCGGGAGATCTCGGTGACGATCTCGCGCTCCTTCTCCACAGCCTCGGCCGGGACGTCCTCGCGGGACAGGAAAGACGGGTTCGCGAACGAGATGTGCTGCGCGATGCTGCGAGCCGTGTCGGCGTCGTCACCCGTGTAGGCGACGACGACGCCGATCTGCGGCGGCAGGTCCTTGCTCGTGCGGTGCAGGTACACCTCGACCTTGTCGCCGGTCACGGTGCGAACCTGACGCAGTTCGACCTTCTCGCCGATGATCGCGGCCTCTTCGGAGATGACCGTCTCGACGGTCTTGTCTCCGGCCGGCGCTGCCAGCGCGGCGTCGACCGAGTCGGCCTTGGCCGCGGCGACCGCGTCGGCGACCTTGTCGGCCAGCGCGATGAAGCGCTCGTTCTTGGCGACGAAGTCGGTCTCGCACGCGAGCTCGATGAGCGTCACAGAACCGTCGTTCTCACGAGCGGCGATCAGCCCCTCGCTGGTGGAACGGTCGGCGCGCTTGGCGTTGCCCTTGGCACCCTTGAGACGCAGGATCTCGGTGGCCTTCTCGACGTCTCCGTCGGCCTCCTCGAGCGCCTTCTTGGTGTCGACCATTCCCGTGCCGAGCTGCTCACGCAGCGCCTTGAGGTCGGCGATGGTGAAGTTGGCCATGTGTGGTGGCTCCTTGCTTCGTGATGTGTGTGGTGGTCGCGGAATTACTTGGCGTCTGCAGCCTCGGCGGCGGCGACCTCTGCGGTCTCCTCGCCGGAGGCGGCCGCGACGGCCTCGTCGTGCGCCTCGGCACCGGCCTCGTCGGCAGCGGTCTCGTCGGCGGCGGGCGTCTCGACGACGGCGGCCTCGTCGGCAGCCGTCTCGACGGCAGCAGCGTCAGCGGACTCCTGCACAGGGCTCTCGAGGAGCTCCTTCTCCCACTCGGCCAGCGGCTCGACGTCGCCGGACTCGGGGTTGTGCTTCTGCTGCAGGCCCTCGGCGGCGGCGTCGGCGATGATGCGCGTCAGCAGCGAGACGGAGCGGATCGCGTCGTCGTTGCCGGGGATCGGGTACTGGAAGTCGTCCGGATCGGCGTTCGTGTCGAGGATGCCGATCACGGGGATGCCGAGCTTCTTGGCCTCGTCGATCGCGAGGTGCTCGCGCTTGGCGTCGACGACCCAGAGAGCGGACGGCGTCTTGGTGAGGTTGCGGATACCGCCGAGCGACTTGTGCAGCTTGTCCAGCTCGCGCTTCTTGAGCAGGAGCTCCTTCTTCGTGAAGCCCGATGCGGCCGGGTTCTCGTAGTCGAGCTCCTCGAGCTCCTTCATGCGGGCGAGACGCTTCGCGATGGTGGAGAAGTTGGTGAGGAGTCCACCGAGCCAGCGCTGGTTCACGAAGGGCTGGCCGACGCGGGTGGCCTGCTCGGCGAGGATCTCCTGCGCCTGCTTCTTCGTGCCGACGAAGAGGATCGTGCCGCCGTGGGCGACGGTCTCCTTGACGAAGTCGTAGGCCTTGTCGATGTACCCGAGCGACTGCTGGAGGTCGATGATGTGGATGCCGCTGCGCTCGGTGAGGATGAAGCGCTTCACCTTCGGGTTCCACCGACGGGTCTGGTGTCCGAAGTGCACGCCGCTGTCGAGCAGCTGGCGGATGGTGACCACAGCCATGGTCGTCTCCTGGTTCTGGCGCGGTTCTGCGCCGTTGAGGTTGTCAAGCCGATCGGTCGATCGGACTTCCTGGTGCCCGGCGCACACCCGCCCGTTCGGAGAAGGGACCTGTGGGAGTGGATGCCACGACATCCGTCTCTCGACGGCGTCGCTCTGGGCACGCGTAGTCACCCCGGAATCGGGGTGCTCCTCCAGCATACAGGAAGACGCCGCCGCACTCGCTCTCCCCACACGAGCCGGATCCCCGGTTGTCCGCTGCTCCCGGGCTGCCCTCCGAGATCTCCGCGCGGCAGACGCGGAACCCGAGGAGCATGCGCACATGAGAACTCGACTGTGCCTCGCGGCACTCCTTCTCCTCGCCTTTCTGATCCTCGTTCCCGGCACGCGCGCCGCGAGCGCGCCGGCTGTCGACGCACCGGACCCCGCTGGCACCGTCGGGGCGGACTGGATGTGGCCCGTCGAGGGTCCTCGCCGCGTCGTCGAGAGGTTCATCGCACCAGCGCACGACTACGGACCCGGGCATCGAGGGATCGACCTCGAGGCTCCCGTAGGCGTGTCGGTGAGGGCGCCGGCCGCCGGCGTGGTGGCCTTTCGAGGCACGGTGGTGGACCGAGCCGTCCTGACGATCGCGCATCCCGGCGGGCTCGTGTCGTCGTTCGAGCCGGTGCGGTCCGACCTGGCGGCGGGGTCTGCGGTCGCGGAGGGCGACCTGATCGGCGTCGTCGACGTGGGCGGGCACAGCTCGCCGGGCACCATGCATTTGGGTGTGCGCCTCGACGGCGCGTACGTGGACCCGATGCTCCTGTTCGGCGAGGTGCCGCGCGCGGTGCTCCTCCCCTGCTGCGAACCCCTCTGAACGTGAGGCTCGAGCGGCGGCGAACCCTCAGGCGCGGGGATGCGCGAGGCGGTAGGTCGCCGCCAGACGCTCGGACGAGACGTGAGTGTAGATCTGAGTGGTCCCGAGGCTCGCATGCCCGAGGATCTCCTGCACTGCCCGCAGGTCGGCACCGCCGTCGAGCAGATGCGTCGCGGCGGTGTGCCGGAGAGCGTGGGGTCCGACGGTCTCCTCGCCCACGAGCGGAGCGAGCACGTCTGCGACGAGCGCGTACACCGCCCTGGGGCCGATCCGCGCTCCCCGGATACCGAGCAGGAGCGCAGCGGGGGCGGCGGTCGCTCGTGCCGCGAGCACAGGTCGTCCGCGTGTGAGGAAGGCGCCGACGGCGTCCCGTGCGGGGATGCCGAACGGAACGACCCTCTCCTTGGACCCCTTGCCGAGGACGCGCGCGGTCGCGCGATCGAGATCGACATCGTCGACGTCGAGTCCGCAGAGTTCCGAGACACGGATGCCGGAGCCGTAGAGCAGTTCGAGGATCGCGTGGTCCCGGAGGGCTACGGCATCCCCCTGCGATGCCGCGCTGCGCTGCGCATCGAGCAGTGTCCGCATCGCGTCCTGGGAGGCCACCGTGGGAAGCGTCCGGCCGCGTTTGGGGGCGACGAGCCGGAGACTCGGGTCGTGCTCGATCAGCTGCTGCTCGTGCGCCCAGCTGAAGAAAGACCTGACGGCTGCTGCGCGGCGCGCGAGCGTCGACCGGGCATCTCCGCGCTGGGTCGCCCGCCAGAGCCAGTCCCGGAGCGTGTCGAGGGTGATCTGATCGAGGGATGCATCACCGACGTCCACGGCCAGGTCTCGCAGATCCGAACGGTACGCGCGCACCGTCGCGGGTGAGAGGCGTCGTACACGCTCGAGGTGCTCCGCGAACGCGGCGGTGGCCTCGTTGAACTCCATTGCTTCAGCATGCCGTCGTCCCGTGTTTCCCGAGCGCAGCCTCGCCGCGCGGACACCGTCCTGTCCACCCCGGAGGCGGCAGCTGGCTGTCGGCCGCCTCCGGCGTACGCGCGCCGCCGGGGCTGGCCGCTGTCAACGCCTCCGTTTCTACCGACGCACACCGATCCATCCCCTCTCGGAGCGTCGCGCCTCGCCACGGAGCTCGAGGAAACCGAGGAGCGCGCTCACCCGCTCGATCGAGAGGCCGCTCCGACGCGCGAGCTCGGACGCGGCGAGCGGCGTGCGACTGCTCATCGCGTCGCGGAGTCGAGTCTCGTCGGGATCCGTGCACTCGCTCTCTCGCCGTCCTGGGTCCTCGCCCCAGAGCTCCCGGATCTCGGCCGAGGTGGTGACGCAGCGCGCGTCGTACTCGCGGAACAGACGATGACATCCCTCCGAGGTGGCGGACGTGACCGGCCCGGGAACCGCGCCGAGCGGTCGACCGAGAGACGCAGCGTGTCCTGCGGTGTTCAACGAACCGCTGCGCCATCCCGCCTCGATCACCACAGTCGCGTCGCTCACCGCTGCGATGAGCCGGTTCCGGGAGAGGAAGCGCCACTTGGTCGGAGCCGTCCCACACGGGACCTCGCTGACGACGGCACCCGTCGTCCTCACGCGTTCCAGAAGGTCGCGGTGCCCCTGCGGGTAGGCGCGATCCACGCCGCCAGCGAGGAAGGCGACCGTCGCGCCGCCCACACCCAGCGCTGCGCGATGGGCCGCTCCGTCGATGCCGTATGCACCGCCGGAGACGATCACCGTGCCCGTCGCGGCCAGCTCCCCCGCGAATTCCCCCGCGATGTGCTCGCCATAGGCGGTGGCCGCACGTGCTCCGATGATCGCGACCTGCGGTGCTGCCGCGAGCAGTCTCGTCTCGCCTCGCACCCAGAGGAGCAGCGGCGCGTGTCGGCCGAGGTCGTCAATCTGCACCGGCCATCCCGGATCACCGGGGAGCAGCAGTCGTGCATTCGCCGCGAGTGCGCTCCCGACCGCATCGGTCACACGCCGAGGATCGACCCGCGGACGCCATCGCGAGATCCCCTCGTCGATCGCCCCGTCCTCGACCGGAATGGCACCTCGCACGCGAGCGGGCGTGGGGTGCTCGTCCACCGCGAGTCGCAACGCCTCCGTCGCACCGAGCTCTTGGATGAGCGCGCCGGCCACCCCGTCGCCCGGCTCGGCGAGCACGCTCCATGCCACGCGCGCGATCGCATCCATCCGACGATCCACGTCGACGCGTGGGTCCGTGCACAACAGGCTCGTGACGGCCGACACGAGACCTTCGTCGCGACGCAGTCCGTCGATCATGCGGCATACCCCCGCTTCAGGAACAGCGCCCGACCGACCTGATCCAGACCCGGCCGGTCGATCTCGTCGAGGTCGGCCATGGTCCACGCGAGGCGGAGCACCCGGTCGTACCCGCGCAGGGTCAGCAGGCCCTTCTCGAGCGCCCGGTCGAGCGGACGGCGTGCCTCCACCGCGACGCGCACATCGGCCTGGCGCAGCCGCGCTCCGGGCACGTCGGCGTTGCGGCGCCACGGAGTGCCCCGCCAGCGCTCGGCCGCACGGGCACGGGCCGAGACGACGCGCTGCTGCGCATCCGCGCTCGTCGTGCGGGTCGACCGGTCCGACACGGCCTCCGCCGCCGCGATGCGCGAGACATGGACCTCGATGTCCACGCGGTCTCGAAGCGGTCCGGAGAGTCGCGCGGCGTAGCGGCGGATCGCGAGCGATGGACAGGTGCACTCCCCTCCGCGAACGCCGTACTGGCCGCAGGGACACGGGTTCATCGCCATCACGAGTTGGAACCGCGCGGGGAACCGCGCGGTGAATCCCGACCGGTGCACATCGATCGACCCGGACTCGAGGGGTTGACGGAGTGCGTCGAGGGCTACGCGGGAGAACTCGGCCGCCTCGTCCAGGAGCAGCACTCCCCGATGCGCACGCGCGATCGCGCCGGGGCGGGCGGCACGCGACCCACCGCCGACCAGGGCGGCCACCGAGGCACTGTGATGGGGAGCCTCCAGCGGAGCGCGACGATCGAGCGCGTCCACCGCCTGTCCGGCGAGAGAGCGGATCGAGGCGACGTCGAGCGCTTCATCGACCGTCAGTGCGGGCAGGATGCCGGGCAGACGGCGGGCGAGCATCGTCTTGCCCGCGCCCGGCGGCCCGCTCAACAGCATGTGGTGGCCACCTGCGGCAGCAACCACGAGCGCTTCGACCGCCTCGGTCTGACCGGCGACGTCCGCGAGATCGAGGGCCTCCTCCTCAGGCACGTCCACGACCCCGATCGTCACGGACTCGACGTCGGGCACCGCGACATCCGCGCCGTGCCAGACCGCCACTTCGGCGAGCGTCGACGCGGCCCGTACGACGACCCCGGGCACGAGTCCCGCCTCGACGGCGTTCGCGCTGGGAACCACGACGGTGTCGAAACCGGCACGCGCAGCGGCGAGAACGGCCGGGAGGACTCCCGGTACCGGTCTCAAGCGCCCGTCGAGCGCGAGCTCCCCGATATGCACCGCCTGTCTGATCGCTCGAGGGGAGATCGCTCCGCCTGCGGCGAGGGCGCTGACGGCGATGGCGAGGTCGAAAGACGATCCGTGCTTCGGAAGGCTCGCCGGCGACAGATTGACCGTCAGTTTCCGCTTCGGCAGGTCCAGACCGGCGTTCTTGCAAGCATTGTGCACGCGCTGCACGGCTTCGCCGAGCGACTTGTCGGGCAGTCCGATGATCCGGAAGTCCGGGGTCTGATTCGACAGGTCGGCTTCGACTTCGACGAGATGACCGTCGACACCCGTGAGAGCGACCGCCCAGGTGCGTACCGTGCTCATGCGAGGTCCACCAGGTGCTCCAGGACGCCGACCTCCGGGTCGTCGCCGGTGACGGCGACAGCCTCGACGCGCAGTGCCAATCCGCGCGCCTGCTCGGGGTGTTCAGCCGCCCACGCGTAACCGAGCTGCCAGAGTCGCCCCAGCTTCCGGGCGTCCACGGCCTCGAACGGGTGCCCGAAGCGCTCGGTTCTCCGCGTCTTCACCTCGACGATCGCAAGATGATCGCGCGTGCACGCGACGATGTCGATCTCGCCCTGGGGACATCGCCAGTTGCGATCGAGGATGTCGTAACCGATGCCTGTCAGAAAGCGCGTCGCGCGCTCTTCGCCGGCCCTGCCGAGGTCGTCTTTAGCTGCCATGTCGACAGCCTGTCGTGCGGGGAGGACTCAGCACGCGGCCCGACGGCACCCCCACCGGCGATGGTGGAGAACGGGTTCACGACGTGCGATGTGGAGAGCGGGTCACTCCCCGTCGAGGGACAGCTCCTGCGGCAGTTCGAACTCGCGGCGCTGCAGCTCCTCGACGTTCACGTCCTTGAACGTGAGCACCCTGACGGCCTTGACGAAGCGATCGGCGCGGTAGATGTCCCAGACCCACACGTCACTCATGGAGATCTCGAAGTAGAAGTCGTGCTCGGTGTCCCGACGCACGACGTTCACCTCGTTCGCGAGGTAGAAACGCCGCTCCGTCTCGACGACGTACTGGAACTGCGAGACCACGTCGCGATACTCACGGAACAGCGCCAGCTCGAGCTCGCGGTCGTAGTCGTCGAATGCTTCCTCATCCATGATCTCTCCATCCTAGAGTCGCCACGACGACCATGACGCGCGGACCGCGATCGGCTGCTCAGAAGAGGGTCGGCGCGTCCGCGATCGCCCACGAGGAGCGATGGTGCGGCGACAACCCCACCGACCGGATCGCGTCTCGGTGCTCCAGGCTCGCGTAACCCTTGTTCCGATCCCACTGATAGGCGGGGTGATCGACGTGGAGTCCCGCCATCAGGGTGTCCCGCGCCACCTTGGCGATCACGGACGCGGCGGACACCGATGCGCAGTCGCGATCGGCCTTCACCACGGGACGGACCCGGAGGGGCACCGGGTGGACCGCGGAGACGTAGTCGTGGTTCCCGTCGAGCAGGACCAGCGCGTTCGCGGTCGCCACGCCCTGATCCACGACGCTCTGCACCGCCCGGGATGCCGCGAGCCCCAGGGCGCGCATGATCCCGAACTCGTCGACCTCGGCGGCGCTGGCCCAGCCGACACCCGAGGCCTGAACCCAGGCCGCAGCACGGGCCGCGACATCGGGCCGTCGCCGTTCGGTCACGAGCTTCGAATCGCGGAGCCCTTCCGGAACGCGCCGACGCGCCCCCGCGGCATCCATCACCGACGCCCCCACCGCGACCGGTCCCGCGAGCGCCCCGCGTCCGACCTCATCGAGCGAGATGACGAGGTCGAACTCGGTGAGCAGCTTGCGCTCGAGGGTCAGCTTGGGTGCGACGACGGTCATTCGGCGTCCGGGACCCCGTTGAAGATGTCGTGGTGTCCGTCGATCGTCCCCATCCGATCGAACGGCCAGGTCGTGAGGAACGCCTTGCCGACGACGTTGTCGAGCGGCACGAAACCACCGCTCGGGAGCTCCTGATGCGCCCGGGAGTCCCTCGACCGGTCGCGGTTGTCGCCGAGGACCCAGAGCGACCCCTCGGGGACGACCACGTCGAAGGGCTCGTTGGACGCGGCGGTGTCGCCATCCGGCAGATTCAGATACGACAACTCGTCGATCGGGGTGCCGTTGATCGTGATCTGGCCGAGGGCGTTGCAGCAGACGACGTGATCACCGGGCATGCCGATCACGCGCTTGACCAGGTGATCCTGCGAGTCGGAGGCCGAGATCCCCACGACGTTGAGCACCCAGTCGACCGCCTCGATGAGCGGGGGCTGCGCGGGGGCCTGGGGCTGGCCGTCCAGCCAGCCACCCGGATCCTTGAACACGACGATGTCACCGCGCTCGTAGCCGGTCCATCGCGGCGTGAGCTCGTCGACGAGAATGCGGTCGTCGGTCATGAGCGTCCGCTCCATCGACGCGGACGGGATGTAGAAGGAACGGACGACGAACGTTTTCACGACGAACGACACGACCGCGGCGATGACGATGATGATGAGCACATCACGCAGGAAGACCAGGAGTCCGCGCCGACGGGTACGGGGCGTCGATGCGGATGCGGAGTCAGTCGTCATCAGGTTCCTTCACAGAGCGGCACCGCTCGGAGACGGCACTATCAAGGGTCGCATACCCCGGGGAGAACACAGCACCCCGGGACATCGTGTCCCGGGGTGCTGCGGAGAACCTGCGCGTCAGTTGTCGCGCTTCTCCTTGATCTTGGCCTTCTTGCCCCGCAGCTGGCGGAGGTAGTACAGCTTCGCGCGACGCACGTCACCGCGGGTGACGACCTCGATGTGGTCGATCACCGGGGAGTGCACGGGGAACGTGCGCTCGACGCCCACCTGGAAGCTGATCTTGCGAACCGTGAAGGTCTCACGAACGCCGTCGCCCTGGCGGCCGATGACGACGCCCTTGAAGACCTGGATACGGGAGCGGCTGCCCTCGGTGATGTTCACGTGGACGTTGACGGTGTCGCCCGGGTGGAAGACCGGGATGTCGGAACGGAGCGAAGCCGCGTCGACGGCGTCGAGGATCTGCATGATCGTCTCTCTCTGCACTCGCCACAGGTCGGTTGCATGGTGCTGGAAGGAATAAGAACGGATTCGTGCCTAACGGCGCTCGCAAGCCTCCGCGGGCTCCCCTGTGGCAGAGCCGGTCACGGCACAAACGTCTATTCTGCCATGGATGCCGCACGCGACCAAAACCGCCGGGTGGCATGAGACCGCAGGGTGGGATCAGGACTCCCGCTGCTCGGCTTCCTTGACCACGATGACCTCGTGGGCACGCGTCGCCGTCGCAGCCTCGTCCTCGCGGGGCAGGGTCGACCAGGTGATCGTCTCCCGGATGCGGGCGCCGCTCCCCTTCGCCTCGTTCCAGAGCTGCCACAGCTGGAGCCAGACGAGACCGATCCCCGCGACCACGGCGCCGGCGAGCAGCCAGCCGAAGGCCGCGCCGGGGAAGAAGCCGACCGCGATCGTGAGCGCGTGCCATACGGCGAATCCTGCGACGTCCCACCACGACACCGCGCGCTCGATGCGCACAGACGGACGGGAGCGCGTGAGCAGCGTGAGCAGGAGCTGTCCGACGAAGACGGAGGGGATCGCGATGAAGAGCACCCAGAGGATCGCCCATCCTCCCTGGAACACACCCCACCCGATGAGCAACCACAGCGGCAGCAGGAACGCGGCCGGGAGCAACCACCGGAAGAACGCCTGACGCAACCACATGCGTCGATCGTACGACGACAGGCTGTGGACGGCCCCGGTGTTCGCTCTGAGCGCGTGGACGCCGCGCTGTCGATGATCGGCGACAATGGAGGGGACGAGAGGACACCCGATGATCGAACTGCGCACCCCCGCCGAGATCGACGAGATGCGCGCCGCCGGGCGCTTCGTGGCGGAGACCCTGGCGACCCTCCGGGACGAGACCAAGGTGGGCACCAACCTGCTGTCGATCGACCGTCGCGCGCACGACATGATCCGCAAGGCCGGGGCCGAGTCCTGCTACATCGACTACCACCCGTCGTTCGGCGCGAGCCCCTTCGGCAAGGTCATCTGCACCTCGATCAACGACGCCGTGCTGCACGGGCTCCCGCACGACTACACGCTTCGCGACGGCGATCTCGTGTCTCTGGATTTCGCGGTGTCCGTCGACGGCTGGGTCGCCGACTCGGCCGTCTCTTTCGTCGTCGGCACCGCGCGGGAGGAAGACCTCCGCCTCATCGAGACCACCGAGCGCGCTCTGGACGCGGCGATCACCGCGGCCGTCGTCGGCAATCGCATCGGCGACATCTCTGCCGCGATCGCAGCGGTCTCACATGGCGAGGGCTATTCGATCAACACGGACTTCGGCGGACACGGCGTCGGCCGCATCATGCACGGCGACCCGCACGTGCCGAACGACGGCCGGGCCGGACGAGGCTTCCCGCTGCGCGAGGGTCTCGTCTTCGCGCTCGAACCCTGGTTGCTCGCGACCACGGACGAACTCGTCACCGACCCCGACGGATGGACGCTGCGCAGTGTCGACGGCTCACGCGGCGCTCATTCCGAGCACACCGTCGCGGTCACGGCCGACGGACCGATCGTGTTGACCGACCGGTCTTTCCTCGGGGTCCGCTGAGCGGACGTCTCACACGCGTTCGTAGACGAAGACGTCGGTGACCACCGGCAGCTCGAGGACGTCGAGTCCCCGCGTCGTCGGATCCTCATCCAGGATCTGCTCGATATCCGCGATCATCTTCGCCCGCCCGGTGGCATCGGCGACCAGGAAGGTGCTGACGGTCGCCCAGCGACGCAGGTAGTCGTCACGGCGGATGCTCTCGACCGTCCGGATGTCGTCCCGACGGACGAATGCGAAGCCCGGGAGCTGCTCCGTCGCACTCGCCGAGGTGCCGTCCTGCTCCGCGACTGCCGGGTGCGCGACCCGGTGAGCTGCGCGATCCCACGCGCAGTCGGGATCGGAGTGGTTCCAGAGGAGTCCGAGGACTCCCCCGGGGCGGAGGACCCGGGCGATCTCCGCGCACGCTGCGTCCCTGTCGAACCAGTGGAACGCCTGCGCCACTGTCACCGCGTCGACTGACGCGTCGAGACACGGGATCGCCTCCGCATTCCCCACACGGGCGTCGACACCGGGGAGCTTCGCGCGCAGCACGTCGAGCATCGGCACGGAGGGCTCGACCGCGATCACCTTCTCCGCGCGGTCGAGGAGAAGGCGGGTGAACTTGCCCGTGCCGGCACCGAGGTCGAGCACCACCTGCAGCTGCACGGGAAC
Source organism: Microbacterium sp. LMX7-1.2 (assembly GCF_040675935.1). Classification (NCBI taxonomy): domain Bacteria; kingdom Bacillati; phylum Actinomycetota; class Actinomycetes; order Micrococcales; family Microbacteriaceae; genus Microbacterium; species Microbacterium sp. LMX7-1.2. The sequence continues at coordinate 370,221 of NZ_JBEGIL010000001.1, forward strand.
GATGATCCCGGCCACGGCCGCAGGGAATCCCGGCCGGTACCGGTCGTAGTCTTCTCCGGAAGTCTCGAACGATCGTGCCAGCACCTCATCCACCATGCCTCGACGCTAGCAGCCGCGGTCCCGCCGACCGGCTGTGCCATCCTGGACGCATGATCCCGCAGGACCGTCACGTACCGGAGCATCTGTTCCTGGTGCGTCACGGCCAGACCGACTGGAACCTCGAGCATCGGATGCACGGCCAGCTGGACTCGCCGCTCACCGCGGAGGGGCTCCGCCAGGCCGAGAGGATGGCGGAGCTGCTGTCGGACCGAGGAGTCGCAACCGTGTGCTCGAGCCCACTCGGTCGCGCGCTGCGCACCGCCGTCGTCATCGCCGAGCGGACGGGCGCCGACCTCGTCGAAGTCCCCGAGCTCGCGGAGATCCATCACGGCGACCTGGCCGGCCTCACCTGGGAGGAGGCGGACGAGAGATTCCCCACGGCCCGCGCTGAGCGCGCGGAGAACCGTTACGGGTGGGCGTTCCCCGGTGGTGAGAGCTACGCGCAGGCGCGGGCGCGGGCACGTCGCGCCCTGACGGCGTGCGGGTGGGCGTCGACCGGTATCCCGGTGCTCGTGAGCCACGAGATGATCGGGAGGATGCTGCGCGCCGAGCTGCGGGGTCTCGACGCCCCGACCGCGCTCGGCCTCCGGCATCCCCACGGTGTGGTGTTCGAGATCGAAGGCAGGGGCGAACGGATGCTCTAGCCGTCGGTCTCGGCGAGCAGGTCGGGTCGGCGGGTCCGCGTGCGCTCGATCTGCTGCTCACGACGCCATGACGCGATGGCCGCGTGGTTGCCGCTGAGAAGCACATCGGGCACGGCGCGTTCGCGCCACGCCGACGGCTTCGTGTAGGAGGGGTACTCGAGCAGCCCGTCCTCGTGCGACTCCTCGACGAGGCTCTCCGGGTTGCCGACGACGCCGGGGATCAGACGGCCGATGGCCTCGATCATCGCCATGGACGCGACCTCTCCCCCGTTCAGCACATAGTCGCCGAGGCTGAGCAGTCTCACCTCTCCGAGGTCGGCAGCGTACTCGAACACCCGTTCGTCGATGCCCTCGTAACGGCCGCAGCCGAAGACCAGGTGCTCGCGCGTGCTCAGGTCGCGCGCTGTCGCCTGAGTGAACACCTCACCGGCGGGCGAGGGGAAGATGATGGTCGGCCGATCGGACACGGGCTCGCGCGTGACCAGGTCGTCCAGCGCCGCTCCCCAGGGCTCGGGCTTCATGACCATGCCGGCACCGCCGCCGTAGGGCGTGTCGTCGACCGTCCGATGGCGGTCGTGCGTCCAGTCGCGCAGGTCGTGCACGGCCAGGTCGAGGATGCCGGTGCTGCGCGCCTTCCCCAGCAGGGAGAGCGTCAGGCCGTCGAAGTACGACGGGAAGATCGAGACGACGTCGATGCGCACGGGAGAACCGTACCCGGGGTCACTCGGAGGCGTCGGAGTCCGTGGACTCCCCCGCGCCCTCGGTGCTGTCGGCGTCGGGGAGCTCCTCGAAGAGCCCGGCCGGCGGTGTGACGATGACACGCCCGGCGCTGACGTCGACGGTGGGGACGATGGCTTCGACGAACGGAACCATGACCTCCTGCTCGCCTGCCTTCACGATGAGGAGGTCCTGTGCGGGCATGTGCTCGACGCGCGCGACGCGGCCGATCACGACGTCGTCGCGGACGACGTCGAGTCCCACGAGCTGGTGGTCGAACCAGGCATTGTCCTCGACCTCGTCGGCGTCCTGGTCGATCCAGAGGATCGCGCGCACGAGCCCCTCGGCAGCCGAGCGGTCGTCGACGTCGTCGAGGAAGACGACGGGGTTGCCGTTCATGACGCGGTACTCGCGCACCGTCACGGTCTTGCCGTGCCACGGAGATGCCTCGGGCACCTGCAGCGTGAACTCGGCGCCCGGCACGAAGCGACGCTCGGGGTTGTCGGTGTACAGCTCGAGCTTCAGAGCGCCCTTGAGGCCGTGGGCCTTGACGAGACGCCCGACGCGGAGCTGGTTCTTGCCCTGGTTCTTGTCCTTCGGCACCACGGTCAGTCGTCCGCGACGTCGACGCGGACGCGACGGCCATCAGCCAGGGCGGTGATGAGCGTGCGCAGTGCCTTGGCGGTGCGGCCGCCGCGCCCGATCACGCGTCCACGATCGTCGGGGTGCACACGCACCTCGAGAAGGTCGCCTCGCGGCGAGGTGGAGGCGTTGATACGCACATCCTCCGGGTGATCGACGATCCCCTTGACGATGTGTTCGAGCGCGGCGGCGAGCACAGCGGATTACTCGGAGTCGGCGGCGGGAGCCTCAGCGGCCTCCGCGTCGGCCTCGGCGGCGGGAGCCTCCGCAGCGGGAGCCTCCTCCTTCTTCTCCGCCTTGGGCTTGATGACCGACTTCTTGGAGGAGTCGGCCTCGAAGGCCGTCTTCTCCTCGGCGACCTTGAGGGTGGACTTCGCGTCCTTGTCACCCTTGAAGGTGCCCCAGTCGCCCGTGATCTTGAGCAGCGCGGTGACCTGCTCGGTCGGCTGCGCACCGACGGACAGCCAGTACTGCGCACGCTCGGAGTCGACCTCGATGAACGAGGGCTCCTCGGTGGGGTGGTACTTGCCGATCTCCTCGATCACACGACCGTCGCGCTTGGTGCGCGAGTCGGCGACGACGATGCGGTAGTACGGCGCGCGGATCTTGCCCAGGCGCTTGAGACGAATCTTGACAGCCACGATTCTCCTGAATTGTGTGGAAAGTGACGAACCGGTCGCCTGGAGAGTGGGGTGCACTCCCGGCGGAAGCTCAAAGGGAGGACTCGTGCTGGATAGAGGGTCGAGCACGTCGTCCGACCCTCTATTCTGCCAGATCCACGCGCCAGGAGCGAAACGCGGCGACACGGGCCTTGCCGTGTCGCCGACGCTGCGTGTCAGACTGAGCGCGTGCCCCTCGAGTTCGCGTCCTCCGCACGCTCCACCGTCGGCCTGGAATGGGAGATCATGCTCGCCGATCCGGCGACCGGCGATCTCGTGGGCCGCGCCCCCGAGCTGCTGTCCGCTCTGGAGGCCGAGAGCGCCGATGAGCGCCACACGGTCACAGGCGAGCTCCTCACCAACACGATCGAGGTGACCAGCGGCATCGGCGACTCCGTGGCGCACGCCGTCGACGACATCGCGAACGCGATCTCCGCTGTGCGCACCGCCACCGATCCCGCCGGTATCGAGTTGCTCTCCGCGGGGAGCCACCCCTTCGCGCAGTGGTTCGATCAGGAGGTCACCGACAAGACGCGCTACCACACGCTCATCGAGCGGACCCAGTGGTGGGGTCGCAACATGATGATCTGGGGAATCCACGTGCACATCGGCGTGGAGGACAAGCGCAAGGTCATCCCGATCATCAACGCCCTCGCGGCGTACCTCCCGCACCTTCAGGCGCTGTCCGCGTCGAGTCCGTTCTGGGCGGGTGAGCGCACCGGGTACGCCTCCAATCGCGCACTGGTGTTCCAGCAGCTTCCGACGGCAGGTCTCCCCTGGCAGCTCGCCGACTGGTCGGAGTACGAGTCCTATCTCGACGACATGGTGCGCACAGGGGTCATGGCGGATGCGACCGAGGTGCGGTGGGACATCCGCCCCGCCCCGCGCTGGGGGACGATCGAGATCCGCGCCTGCGACGGTCTCTCGTCCCTTCCCGAGCTGGCCGCCGTCGCCGCGCTCGTCCAGGTCCTGGTGGAGCATCTCTCCCGCGAGCTCGACGAGGGACGCGCTCTTCCGACCCTGCCCTCCTGGTACCACCGCGAGAACAAGTGGCGCGCCGCTCGCTACGGCCTCGACGCACGCGTGATCGTCGATGCCGCCGGCACGCAGCGTCCTGTGCGCGACCACGTCGCGGAGATACTGCAGGACCTCACGCCGCTCGCCGTGGAACTCGGCTGCGTGCGGGAGTTCGGCAGCATAGACACGATCCTCACGGACGGCGCGAGCTACGAACGGCAGCTGACGATCGCGAACGCCACCGGTGGGGACCTGCAGGCGGTCGTGCAGCACCTGATCCGCGAGTTCCGGTCCGGCCCCGAGGCCTCGACCGACATCCCCTGAGCCGCGCCGACCGTCGACGCCCCTAGTCCTCGACGAGCCGTCGTGCGAGCCCCTCGTCGAGCACGACGTCGGTGACGAGGTCGGCGGCGATCGCGGCGCGCAGGCTCACCAGCTTGGGGATGCCGGAGACCACGCACACGCGTCGGGGAACACGCCGCAGCCTGTCGAGCCCCGGACCCGTCGCCCGTGCGTTCACCCTGATGTCCCGCCAGGAACCGTCGGCGCGGAAGAACACGGTCGCGACATCGCCGATCGCGTGGTCCTCCCGAAGGCTCCGGTAGTCGTCTCGTCCCAGGTACCCGCCGACGTAGACCCGACTGGGCACCTCCGCAGCAGGCGATCCGAGGCTGAACACGGCGATGTCCATCTTGGCCTGCAGGTCGAGCACCCGTCGCGTGCTGCGCTCGCGCCACATCGCCTCACGGGTCGAGGGATCGTCGAAGAAGGCCGGGACCGGGAACTGCTGCACCTGGGCGCCGAACGCGCTGCCGAATCGCTGGAGGATGTCGCTGGAGTACTCGACGCCGCTCGTCTGCGTGTTGCCCGCGCCGTTGAGCTGCACGAAGGTCGTGTTGTGCGTCTCCTTCTGCGTGAGACCGCGGCTGACCGCGCTGATGGTCGACCCCCAGGCGACGCCCACGATCATGTTGGAGTCGACGAACTGCGAGAGCAGACGGCCGGCGGTGAGCGCCACACGCTCGAGCCTCTCGACCTCGCTGACGATCTCCGGCGTCGGCACGACGTGCGCCACGACCCGATGCCGATCGCGGATCCTCTGCTCCAGCATCCCGAGCCGTTCGAGCGGAGAGTTGATGCGGATGTCGACGAGTCCGCTCTCGCGGGCGAAGCTCAGCAGCCGGGAGACCGAGGAGCGCGACGTCTTCAGCTCCTGGGCGATGACCTCCATCGTCTTGTCCTGCATGTAGTACAACTGTGCGGCGGTGAGCGCCGCGATCAGCTTGGAATCGCGGGATCCCGCATCCGACTGGGCCATCTGGTCCTCCTCGACCTCGATCCTTGCACATATGTGCAGTGGACTTGCGCGCGCGGATACATCGGGTCGATGCTGGGGGCACGCACAGAAGAGAGGTCGAAGATGATCGAGTCGACACACTCGTCACCGGAGCGCGCAGAGGTCCGCGCCGTACGAGAGAACGGACGCACGAGCGTCCTCATCATCGGAGCGGGGATCAACGGCATCTCGACGTTCCGGGACCTGGCCCTGCAGGGCGTGGACGTCGTCCTCGTCGAGCGCGGCGACTTCGCCTCCGGGGCCTCCGCCGCGTCGAGCCACATGATCCACGGCGGCATCCGGTACCTGGAGAACGGCGAGTTCCGCCTCGTCCGCGAGTCCGTCGAGGAGCGCAACGGCCTCCTCAAGATCGCACCGCACTACGTCAAGCCGCTGCAGACGACGATCCCGATCTACTCCACGTTCTCGGGCATCCTCTCGGCTCCCCTCCGCTTCCTGACGCACAAGAGCGGCAAGCCGCAGGAGCGCGGCGCCTTCCTCATCAAGATCGGCCTCACGATCTACGACACGTTCTCGCGCGACGGCGGCACGGTCCCCCGCCACCGCTTCCTCGGACGCAAGAAGTCGCTCGCCGAACTCCCCCACCTCGACCCGAACATCAAGTACACCGCGACGTACTACGACGCATCGATGCACGATCCCGAGCGCCTCGCGCTCGACGTGCTGCAGGACGGCCGCGCGGCACACCCCGGCGCGGTCGCGCTGAACTACGTCGAGGCGATCGCCCGCGACGGCGACAAGGTGATGCTCCGCGACCGCGAGAGCGGCACCGAGTTCGCGGTCACCGCAGACGTCGTCGTCAACGCTTCGGGCCCCTGGACCGACCTCACGAACGACGCGCTCGGCACCGACACGCACTTCATGGGCGGCACCAAGGGATCGCACATCGTGCTCGATCACCCGGAGCTCCTCGAGGCGACGCGTGGACGGGAGATCTTCTTCGAGCACTCCGACGGCCGCATCGTGCTGATCTACCCGCTCAAGGGCCGGGTGCTCGTCGGCACCACCGACATCGACGCCGACCCGCGCGAGGTCCCCGTCTGCACGGACGAGGAGATCGACTACTTCTTCGATCTCATCCACCACGTGTTCCCGCAGATCGCGGTGACGCGCGAACAGATCGTCTACAACTTCTCCGGCATCCGCCCGCTCCCCCGCCACGAGGACACGGCTCCCGGATTCGTGTCGCGGGACTACCGCGTCGAGGTCGACCGTAAGGGCGCCGTACCGCTCGTCAGCCTCGTCGGCGGCAAGTGGACCACGTTCCGCGCGCTCGGCGAGTCCCTGTCCGACACCGTGCTCGGATTGATCGGACGCACGCGGACCGTCTCCACCGCAGGTCGGGCGATCGGCGGCGGACGGGACTTCCCCCGCACCGAGAAGGCCCGTCGCATCTGGATCCAGGAGAACCTGCCCGGCGCCGGGGATCGGTCCGAGAAGCTGCTCGCCCGCTACGGCACCCGCGCCGCCCAGGTGTGGGAGTACATCGAGCAGGGTGCGGACACTCCTCTCGCCGGCGGCGATCTCTCGACCCGTGAGCTGGAATGGATGGTGAAGAACGAACTCGTCGCCCGCCTCCAGGACGTGATCCTGCGCCGCACGAGCATCGCCTTCACTGGAAATGCCGATGCCGAGGTGCTCGAAGAGGTTGCGGACGCCCTCGCCCCGCTGCTCGAATGGGACCGAGAGCGGCACGACGCCGAGCTCGAACAGACCCGTCTGCTGCTGAACGAACGACACGGACTCGAGATCCCGTCCCGCGCCCGCGGCTGACGAGAGCTCCGAAGCGCCGCCCTCCTCGCGGCGTAACTCCCATAACGTGCCGGGGCTGAGGGGCCCCGGCACACAAGAAAGGTCAATGAAGACATGACTGATGTGAATCTCGGTCTCTACTTCCTCTCGGAGTTCGTCGGCACGGCGATGCTGATCCTCCTGGGGTGTGGAGTCGTGGCGAACGTCGCCCTGGCCAAGAACAAGGGCTACGGCGGCGGCTTCCTGATGGTCAACTGGGGATGGGGTCTCGCGGTCTTCGTGGGTGTCCTCGCCTCCGCCTACTCCGGAGCGATCCTGAACCCGGCCGTCGGCATCGGACTCCTGATCGGCGGGAAGATCGGATTCGCGCAGTTCGCTGTCGCGACCGCCGCCGAGCTCCTCGGTGCGATCGTCGGTGCCATCCTCACGTGGCTCGCGTACAAGCAGCACTTCGATGAGGAGCCCGAGCCCGCCAACAAGCTCGGCGTCTTCTCGACCGGCCCCGCGATCCGCTCCTACGGCTGGAACCTCGTGACCGAGGTCATCGGCACTTTCGTGCTCGTTTTCGCGGTGTTCGCGTTCGCCGACTACGGCGTCGCCGACATCGGCGTCCCCGGAGGCCTCGGACCGCTCAGCGCCCTGCCCGTCGCCCTCGTCGTGGTCGCGATCGGCGCGTCGCTCGGTGGCCCCACCGGGTACGCGATCAACCCTGCCCGCGACCTCGGCCCTCGCATCGCGCACGCGATCCTGCCGATCAAGGGCAAGGGTTCGAGCGACTGGTCGTACTCGTGGGTGCCCGTCGTGGGCCCCCTCATCGGTGGCGCCCTCGCCGCCCTCGCCGCGCCGGTCCTCCTGGGCCTCGCCGGCGCCGCCTGACCCTGATCGCCCGCAGATCGATTCAAAGGAGAACACACAATGGCTGACTACATCATCGCGATCGACCAGGGGACGACGTCGAGCCGCGCGATCATCTTCGACAAGAAGGGCAGCATCGTCGCGACCGGCCAGAAGGAGCACGAGCAGATCCTGCCGAAGGCCGGCTGGGTCGAGCACGACGCGTCCGAGATCTGGCGCAACGTGCAGGAGGTGATCGGCCTCGCACTGAGCCGCGCCGACCTCACCCGGCACGACATCGCCGCCGTAGGCATCACGAACCAGCGCGAGACCGCGGTGGTCTGGGACAAGAACACCGGCAAGCCTGTGTACAACGCGATCGTGTGGCAGGACACGCGCACGCAGGAGATCGTCGACCGCCTCGCGGGCGACGAGGGTGTCGACCGTTTCAAGTCGATCGTCGGCCTCCCGCTGGCCACGTACTTCTCCGGGACCAAGATCACCTGGATCCTCGAGAACGTCGACGGCGCCCGCGAGAAGGCCGAGGCCGGCGACCTGCTGTTCGGCACGACCGACAGCTGGGTGCTCTGGAACCTCACCGGCGGGGTCGAGGGCGGCGTCCACGCGACCGACGTCACGAACGCTTCGCGCACGATGTTCATGGACCTCGAGACGCTCGAGTGGCGCGACGACATCCTCGAGGCATTCGGCGTGCCGCGCTCGATGATGCCGGAGATCCGCTCCTCCTCCGAGGTCTACGGCGCAGCGGAGAGCTCCTCCCTGCTGCGCGAGACGCCGATCGCCGGCATCCTCGGCGACCAGCAGGCCGCGACCTTCGGCCAGGCGGCGTTCGACAAGGGCGAGAGCAAGAACACGTACGGCACCGGTTGCTTCCTCATCTTCAACACGGGCGAAGAGATCGTCCGCTCGAAGAACGGGCTGCTCACGACCGTCGGGTACAAGCTGGGCGACCAGCCGACCCACTACGCGCTCGAGGGATCGATCGCCGTGACGGGATCGCTGATCCAGTGGCTGCGCGATCAGCTCGGCATCATCTCCTCCGCTCCCGAGGTGGAGAAGCTCGCCGAGCAGGTCGAGGACAACGGTGGCGTATACATCGTCCCCGCGTTCTCCGGTCTGTTCGCACCGTACTGGCGTCCGGACGCCCGCGGCGCGATCGTCGGCCTCACCCGCTACGCGAACAAGAACCACATCGCGCGGGCAGCGCTCGAGGCGGTCGCGTTCCAGACCCGCGACGTCCTCGACGCGGTCAACGCGGATGCCGGAGTGGACCTGTCCGAGCTCAAGGTCGACGGCGGCATGGTCGCGAACGACGCGCTGATGCAGTTCCAGGCCGACGTGCTCGGCGTGCCGGTCGTGCGTCCGGTCGTCGCGGAGACCACCGCGCTCGGCGCCGCGTACGCGGCAGGTCTCGCAGTCGGATTCTGGAGCGGTCTCGACGACCTGTCCGCCAACTGGCAGGAGGACAAGCGTTGGGAGCCGTCGATGGACGAGGGCGAGCGGGACCGCCAGCTGCGCCTGTGGCGCAAGGCCGTCACGAAGTCGATGGACTGGGTCGACGAAGACGTGAAGTGATCTCAGGATGCTGAGGAGCGGGCTCGGAGGAATTCCTCCGAGCCCGCTTCCTCGTTCGCGGTCGGGGTCAGAATCCGTTGACAGCCGCGAAGAACGAGCCGGTGCCGTCGACGTTCACCGATCCGCCCTCGTGCGTGAAGGTGACCCGCTCGTAGCCCGCTCCGCTCCAATAGAAGACCTCCGACGAGATCTCGCCGACGCCCCTGCTGAACCGCAGCTGAGCAAGTTGCGTCATCTCGCTCACCACCGAGATCGCGCTCGGGCTCTCCACCACGTGAAGCAACAGCTCGTGCCTCGACGGCACGGCGAACAGCGCACCGTGAGGCGCGGATGTGACACCGGCATCCGCGAGAAGCGCAGGGAAGTCGAGCACGTGACTCGCGGTGAAGAGCGAATCCGTCATCGCCGCGAGGATGCGTCCCGAACCGACCTCGAGAACCGCGAACTCGTCGAGCGGTTCGGCCGACACCGCGTCGATGGCCGTCTTCCACAGGAAGTCCGGGTCGAAGCGGCTGACGATCGCGTCGGGAATGGCGCTCGCTGTCTCAGGGAAGTCCAGCATGAGGATGGCTTCGAGTCCGTCCGCGATCGTCCGCCGGTACGTGAACGCCGCACGGTGGCTCTCGGGGAGGTACGAGCTCGTGATGAGCCGGGCCTTCACGAGCGACAGGATCTCATCGTCGGAGAGGTCTGCCTCTGCGGGCGCGGATCTGCGACTGAACAATCCCGAGATGTGCCGTTCCACGACCTGCGGCCAGTTCTCCCGCGGTTCGACCCTCGCCGCGCGCGAAAGGTTGTACAGCCCGAACTGGCCGCCGGAGGAACTCTGCGCGTACTCCCCGTGGAGAGTGATGGTTCCCTCGGATGCCGGCCACATCTCGGCGAACAGTCGCCGGAGGAAATCCGCCTCCTCGACGGTCAGGTCGTCGAGATCGGGGTCGCGGTCGGCGGTCTTCTTCTTTCCGAAATTCAGAAATCCCACAGGTCGTCTCTTTCTCCGGCCCTCGCCCGAGGGCCGTGCTCGGCGTCGAGGATCGGCGCCGCTCAGGTTAGCCCAGTCGACGCGATATTCAGGAATGCTCGCGCGGTGCTGCGGGGAGCCGTCGCATCCCAGGCCAGATACTCGCTGCGAACGGGTGCTCCGCGCACATCGATGGCGATGACGCGCGCAGACGTACGGCGCACCACGCCCGGTGCGAGCAGAGTGACGGCCAGACCCGAAGCGACGAGGCTGAGGATCGGCTCGACCGCGTCGGCCTCGAACGCGACATCGCGCTGCACACCCGCGGCTTGGAACGCGGAATCGCTCTGCGCACGCCCGGCGGTCCCGGCCGGGAAGTCGGCGAAGGTCTCCCCGGCCAGGTCCGCGAGGGACACAGACCCTTCGGCGGCGACTCGGTGCTCCGCGGCGAGACGGTGCTCGGCGGCGACGACGAGCTGCAGCCGTTCGGTGGCGAGCAGGCGCGAGGCCACCCGATCGGGGGCGGCGCCCTCGCGCAGACCCAACAGCGCCACGTCCAGCTCTCCGGAGCGGATGGCGGTCATCAGAGTGTCGCTGTTCCCCATCCGCATCTCGACCCGGGAGAGCGGATGGGCGATCCGGTACGCGAGCAGCAGCGACGGCACGTCGATCGCCGTGACCGTCGGGATGACGCCCAGGCGCAACGTACCGACGATCTCTCCGGACGCTGCCGCGGCATCTTCGACCGCCTTGTCTGCCGACGTCACTGAAGTTCGCGCATGAGGGAGGAACGCTTCACCCGCCTCCGTGAGTCCGACCCTCCGACTCGACCTCACGAACAGCCTCTGTCCGATCTCGCGCTCGAGAGCGGCGATCTGATGGCTGAGCGCGGATTGTGTGACGAAGCACCGCTCCGCCGCGCGCGTGAAGCTCGACATGTCAGCGACGGCGACCACGTATCTCAACTGCTGGAGATCCATGCACCCATGATCGCGCTTCATGGGTGAAGTGACAACTATGCGTTGGACTCATGAACGTCGTGGCGGGACCCTGGATACATGAACAGGCTGACACTTCTCCTCCTCACGGCCGTCGCTCCGGTGTCCTGGGGCACAACCTACCTCGTCACGACCGAACTCCTGCCTGTCGGCCACCCGTTGCTCGCCGGTCTCCTCCGTTCGCTGCCCGCCGGACTCCTGGCTCTCGCGATCGGACGCACGCTGCCTACAGGGTGGTGGTGGCTCAAGGCACTGGTGCTCGGCATCCTCAACATCGGCGCGTTCTTCCCGCTGCTCTTCCTCGCCGCCGAGCGGCTTCCGGGCGGCGTCGCCGCGGCGGTGGCCGGCGCGCAGCCGCTCATCGTCCTGGCACTCGGCGCACTCGTGCTCCGCGACCGCATCCGACCCGCGGGCGCGATCGCCGCCCTCGCCGGAGCCGCCGGCGTCGCGATGGTCGTGCTCGGTCCGGAGGCGAAGCTCGACGGCTGGGGCATTCTGGCCGCGCTCGGCGGCGTGAGTTCGACGGGACTCGGTATCATCCTCACGAAGCGCTGGGGGCGTCCCACCGGGGTGGGGCCCGTCGCATACGCCGGCTGGCAGCTCACCGCCGGAGGCCTGTTTCTGCTCCCGCTCACGATCACGCTCGAGGGATTCCCCTCGCACCTCGACGGTGGAGCGGTTCTCGGCTACCTGTGGCTGGGTTCGGTCGGCGGTCTCATCGCCTACACGCTGTGGTTCCGTGGCATCCAGCAGCTGCCGGTGATCGCGCCCGGACTGCTCGCGCTGCTCTCACCGGTCGTCGCGACGGTCCTCGGCGTGACGATCGCCGGCGAGCTGTTCACCGGCGCGCAGGCGCTGGGGATCGCGATCGTGCTCGTCGCGCTCCTCGGCGGGCAGATCGCAGCACGGCCACGACGGGGCTCGATCCCGCTCGAGCCCGCGCTCGAAGACGTGGTGCCGACCAGGAGCTGAGACGCCTCAGCCCTTGCCGAAGAGCTTCTGGATCTCGGCGAGATCCGCCTCGGTCGGGGCCTTCGCTCCACCGCCCAGGCCGAAGCCGGAGCCGGTCGGGGTCGACGCGGGAGCGATGCCCGCGTTCTCGGCCGCGCGCTTCGCGGGGTTGCCGGACCGGGAGCCCGACGCCTTGCCCTTGCCCTTCTTCCCACGCTTCGACGACGCCCCCGGACGGCCCATGCCGGGCACGGGGCCCATCCCGGGGATGTTCGGCGTTCCGCCGCGCGCGACGGTCTTCATCATCTTGGCGGCCTGGTCGAAGCGCTGCACCAGCTGGTTGACATCGGTGACCGTCATGCCCGAGCCCTTGGCGATGCGCAGGCGACGCGATCCGTTGAGCACCTTCGGATTACGGCGCTCGCCGGGCGTCATCGACCGGATGATCGCCTCGGTGCGGTCGATCTCGCGCTCGTCGAAGTCCTCGAGCTGCTGCTTCATCTGCCCCATGCCCGGGAGCATCCCGAGCATCTTCTTCATCGAGCCCATCTTCTTCATCTGCTGAAGCTGGTCGAGGAAGTCCTCGAGGGTGAACTGCTCGGTCGCGAGCTTCTCCGCCATCTTGGCGGCTTCCTCCTCGTCGAAGGCCTGCTGGGCCTGCTCGATGAGGGTGAGGATGTCGCCGAGGTCGAGGATGCGGCTCGCCATACGGTCGGGATGGAACGGCTCGAGATCCTCGAGGCGCTCACCGGTCGACGCGAAGATGATCGGACGCCCGGTGACCGAGGCGACCGACAGGGCAGCGCCACCACGCGCGTCGCCGTCGAGCTTCGACAGCACGACACCCGTGAAGTCGACGCCCTCCTGGAAAGCCTTGGCCGTGTTGACGGCGTCCTGACCGATCATGGCGTCGATCACGAAGAGGACCTCGTCAGGGTCGACCGCCTTGCGGATGTCCGCAGCCTGCTTCATCAGCTCGGCGTCGACGCCGAGGCGACCGGCGGTGTCGATGATGACCACGTCGTGCTGCTGACGGCGTGCGTGCTCGACGCCATCTCGCGAGACCTTCACGGGATCCCCGATGCCGTTGCCGGGCTCGGGTGCGTAGATCGTGGCCCCGGCCTGCTCAGCGACGACCTGCAGCTGGTTCACGGCGTTGGGGCGCTGGAGGTCGGCGGCGACGAGGAGCGGCGTGTGCCCCTCCCCTTCGAGCTGCTTCGCGAGCTTGCCCGCGAACGTCGTCTTGCCCGAGCCCTGGAGGCCCGCGAGCATGATGACGGTGGGGGCCGTCTTGGCGAACTGCAGACGACGCTGCTCGCCGCCGAGGATCTGGATGAGCTCCTCGTTGACGATCTGCACGACCTGCTGGGCCGGGTTGAGAGCCTTGTTGACCTCGTCGCCGAGCGCGCGCTCGCGCACCTTCGCGGTGAAGTCCTTGACGACCGCGAGCGCCACGTCGGCGTCGAGCAGCGCGCGACGGATCTCGCGGACGGTGCCGTCGACGTCGGCCGCAGTGAGCTTTCCCTTCGTGCGCAGATTGCGGAAGGTCTCGGTGAGCCGATCGGAGAGCGTGCCAAACGTAGCCATGGTGCTACCGATTCTAGCCGAGCGCTCTGCGCCGTCCGCGTCAGCGCCAGCGGAGGTCGTCGAGGTTCTGCAGGGCGTCGCCGAGCGCGGTCTCGGGCGCCGAGTAGCCGGCGCCCTGTTCGGCCCAGACCCGCAGGGACGACAGGACGGCGGCGGCGTGCGCAGCCCCCAGGATCTCGGCGCGGATCATCGACAGTCCGGAGGCGGATGCTGCGGACGCGACGATCGACGCGAGCCGGGCCAGCCGCAGGGCGGTGTCGCGCGTGAGCTCTTCGTCGAGTCCCATCGCGGTCCGGTTGCGTAGCGCCAGGGCGAGCGGATCCGGCGCGAAGCCGTGCAGCGCGTCCACGAGGACGGTGCGTACCGACGCCGCATCCGCACCTGCGCCGAGCGCACCGAGCGCTGTGCCGACGTCGTCGATGCGGGCGTCCAGTCCCGACCACAGCACGTCGCTCTTGGAGGAGAAGTAGTTGAAGAAGCTCGAGCGACTCACACCGGCACGCTGGGTGATGTCGGCGACCGAGGTCGCGTCGTACCCCCGTTCCAGGAACAGCTCGCACGCGGCCTCCGCGAGCGTCTCTCGGGACGACGCCTTGGGGCGGCCGGCGCGACTCGTGCTGGTCATGAGGACACGGTACCGCGCAGCTTCCGCGGACGATGCCACCTCCACGTTCGAGGAGTATTGTTAGACGCGATCCATCTATATGGACACATCCCCGAACGGCCCTCACAAGGGAGTGCAGCATGCTCGACATCGTCACGGCCGGACTCGCCCCGGCCTACGTCCCGTACACGGAGGGCTGGGACCTGCAGCGCCGAGTCCACGCCGAGGTCGTCGCCGGCACCCGCCCCGACACGCTCCTGCTGCTCGAGCACGAGGCCGTGTACACCGCGGGCAAGCGCACCGAGGCGCACGAGCGCCCGCAGGACGGCACGCCGGTCGTCGACGTCGACCGCGGAGGCAAGATCACGTGGCACGGACCGGGCCAGCTCGTCGGCTACCCCATCGTCCGGCTCTCCGAACCCATGGATGTCGTCGCACACGTGCGGCGGCTCGAAAGCATCCTCATCGACGTCCTGCGTCCGTTCGGCGTCGACGGCTATCAGGTCGAGGGCCGGAGCGGCGTCTGGGTACGTCGGCCCCTGTCGGAGGACAAGGTCGCCGCGATCGGTGTGCGCGTGCAGCAGGGCGTGACCATGCACGGCTTCGCGATCAACTGCGACAACACTCTCGCGGGATTCCGCGGCATCATCCCGTGCGGCATCACCGACGCCGGTGTGACCACCGTGAGCGAGATCACCGGCCGGACCGTCTCCCCCACCGACATCGTGGATGCCGTCTCCGCGGCCTTCGCGAGCGCCTACTCGACCGCCGACCTCGCAGGAGCCTCCGCATGACCACCGCCGCACCCGAGGGCCGCAAGCTCCTCCGCCTCGAGATCCGCAACTCCGAGACGCCGATCGAGCGCAAGCCGGAGTGGATCAGGACCAAGGCCAAGATGGGCCCGGAGTACACGGCGCTGCAGTCGCTCGTGAAAACCGAGGACCTGCACACGGTGTGCCAGGAGGCCGGGTGCCCGAACATCTTCGAATGCTGGGAGGACCGCGAGGCGACCTTCCTGATCGGTGGATCGCAGTGCACGCGGCGCTGCGACTTCTGCCAGATCGACACCGGTAAGCCCGACGCCTATGACACCGACGAGCCCCGCCGCGTGGCCGAGAGCGTGCAGCGGATGGGCCTCCGCTACGCCACCGTCACGAGCGTCGCGCGCGACGACCTCCCCGACACGGGGGCCTGGCTGAACGCCGAGACCGTGCGGCGCATCCACGCGCTCAACCCGAACACGGGCGTCGAGCTGCTCGCGAACGAGCACAACGCCGACCCCGCCTTCCTCGGGCAGATCTTCGAGGCGCGTCCCGAGGTGTTCGCGCACAACGTCGAGACCGTCCCGAGGATCTTCAAGCGCATTCGCCCCGCCTTCAAGTACGAGCGCTCTCTGAACGTCATCGAGCAGGGGCGTGACGCCGGGCTCATCACGAAGTCGAACCTCATCCTCGGCATGGGCGAGGAGCCAGAAGAGGTCGTGCAGGCGCTGAACGACCTGCACGAGGCGGGATGCGACATCATCACGATCACGCAGTACCTGCGGCCGTCACCGCGGCACCTGCCTGTGGCGCGATGGGTCAAGCCGGCCGAGTTCGTCGAGTTCAAGGAGGAGGCGGAGCGGATCGGCTTCCTCGGTGTGCTCGCCGGCCCCCTCGTGCGCTCCTCCTACCGTGCGGGACGCCTGTGGGCGCAGTCGATGACCTCGAAGGGGCGGGAGATCCCCGCGCATCTCGCGCACATCGCCGAGGGCGCCGACCTGGGCTTCGCTCAGGCCGTCTGACCGGGTAGGGCCGTTGGGAGGTAGGCGACGACGCCGGCGTAGGACCATACGCCGGGTAACGGCCTACCTCGGCGAGATCGCCTACACCCCCGACCGGAGATGCGTCGTCAGTCGGCGCTCATGACCGAAAGGACCGCGCCGTCGGAGCCGAGGTTCACGAGCAGGACGTCGTCAGTCGTGTCGGCGTCGAGAGCGTACTCCAGGACCGCGAACGGCTCGGAGCCGCCGTGCTCGTCGGCGAGGATCGTCATGCTCATGAGGCGCAGGGAGCGGATGATGTCGACCGCCGCGTCTCCGCTGACGTCGACCAGCACGTCCTCGATCTCGTCTCCGTAGGCCTCCTGCTGCTGCAGGATGTACTCGGTCACCTCGCTCGTGCGATCGTCGACCTCCGACAGCATGCTGCGTCGCGCGGTTCCGTCGACCGTCTCCAGCCCGGCGATGAGCGAGGCGGCGATGTCGAGCGCGTCGGCGGACACATCGTCCTGATCGGGCGCAGTCAGATCGACGGTCACGCTCTGGTCGCCGAGCTCCACGGTCTCCGACCAGAAGATCGAGCCGTCAGGACCCGATGACAGCAGTCCGAAGTAGTCGTGTTCGATCGCCATACCGATATGAAACCAGCCCGGTGACCGCGGCGGTAGTCCTGTCCTCGCGTGTCGTCAGCCGACCAGCGACTGGACGAACACATGCGGCGTGAAGCCGCTGAGGTCGTCGATGCCCTCGCCCTGGCCGAGAAGCTTCACGGGGATGCCTGTGCGCTCCTGCACCGCGAGCACGAATCCGCCCTTCGCTGAGCCGTCGAGCTTCGTCAGCACGAGCCCCGTCACGCCCGCATGCTGCAGGAAGGCCTCGGCCTGCATCACGCCGTTCTGCCCGGTCGTCGCGTCCAGTACGAGCAGCACCTCGCTGATCGGGGCCTGCTTCTCGACGACGCGTCGGATCTTGGTGAGCTCGTCCATCAGACCGCCCTTGGTATGCAACCGGCCGGCGGTGTCGATGATCGCGATCTCGATGCCTTCCCGCTGCGCGAACTCGATGGTCTGATACGCAACGGATGCCGGGTCCTGGCCCTCCTGCTGCGGGCGGACGATCGCCGCTCCCCCACGCTGCGCCCAGGTGGCGAGCTGGTCGACCGCGGCCGCACGGAAGGTGTCGGCGGCGCCCACCACGACGCTGCGCTGATAGCCGCGCAGGAACTTCGTGAACTTGCCGATCGTGGTCGTCTTGCCGACGCCGTTGACGCCGACGACGAGCACTACGGCGGGACGCTCTGTGAGCTTCAGGGTCGTGTCGAACTTCGCGAAGTGCTCCTCGAGCGTCTCGCGCAGCATCCGCTGGAGATCCTTCGGGTCGGTCGTGCGGTAGCGCTCGACCTTCGCGCGCAGCTCGTCGACGATGCGCTCGCTGATGTCGGGGCCGAAGTCCGCCGTGATGAGCGCGGTCTCGAGGTCCTCCCATGTCGTCTCGTCGATCGTGGGCTTGACGAACATGCCGCGCAGTGCGCGACCGAGGGACCAGGACTTCTCCGCCATGACTCCAGCCTACGGCTACGATCCTGAGATGCCTCCCCGACGGCTCTTCATCCACAGCGCCGAGCGCCCGGTGCACAGTGCCTGGCTTCATCTCGATGCGAATCCGGAACAGTCGCTGGCTCTCGATGTCGGGATGTCCGTGCAGGAGCAGGCGGATGCTGTCCGGAGCGGTTCGCGCACCGAGAGCAGTCTGTTGTTCGCCCACTCGATCCGGGCCGTGCCTGCGGTTCTGGCGGCGCGATCGGCACACGTGTCAGGACTGGTCCTCGTAGAACCGGCTCTCTACGACCTCGCCCGCGGCGTCCCGTCCATCGAGCGACACATCGCGATCGTGTCCGAGGCGCGGGCACTCGCCTCGACCGGTGACCTCCGCGGATGCTGGGCGATGCTGCGACCCGTGATGTTCGGCGGCCCCTTCGACGAAGATCTGTGGGCGACCGAGGCTGCCACGGCGGAGCGCTGGTCCACGACCCCAGTGCCGTGGGGTCACGGAATCCGCGAACGGATGGTGGCTGGGATACCGATTCTCGTGGTCACCGGCGGATGGAACGACGAGTACGAAGCGATCGCGGAGATCCTCTCCTCCCGTGGCGCCGAGCATGTGATCCTGCCCGGCGCGGGGCATCGTCCCCAGGATCTCCCGGGTCTCGGTCCTGTGGTCGAGGAGTTCGAGTCGCGCCTACGCCGGTGACCCGGGCACGGCTTCGGAGTTCGAGCCCGACATGCCGCGCCGGGGCGTCGACACGCCGCGAATTCCGTCCGGACTCCGCAGCCGTGCCCGCAGACCCGGCGGCCGACGCGACGTCAGACCGCGGCCGCCGCACGATCGCCCACGCGCTGCCCGACGACCGCCGAGACCCCGTCCTGCCGCATGGACACGCCGTAGAGGGCGTCGGCGATCTCCATCGTGCGCTTCTGGTGCGTGATGACGAGCAGTTGCGAGCTCTCCCGCAGCTGCTCGAACACCGTGAGAAGCCGCCCGAGGTTGGCATCGTCGAGAGCGGCTTCCACCTCGTCGAGGATGTAGAAGGGACTCGGGCGGGCCTTGAAGATCGCGACCAGCAGTGCCACGGCCGCGAGGGATCGCTCGCCGCCCGAGAGCAGTGAGAGCCTCTCGATCTTCTTTCCGACCGGACGCACCGAGACCTCGATGCCTGTCGTCAGCATGTTGTCGGGATCCGTCAGCGAGATGCTTCCCGAGCCGCCCGGGAACAGCAGAGGGAAAACCTCGCCGAACGCATCCTTCGTGTCTTCGAACGCGCTCGCGAAGATCGTCTGCATGCGCTCGTCGAGGTCGCCGATGATCGTCAGCAGATCTTGCCGCGTCTGGGTCAGATCGGCGAGCTGCTCCGTGAGGAATGCGTGGCGCTGCTCGAGCGCCGCGAACTCCTCGAGCGCGAGCGGGTTGACGCGACCGAGCTGTGCGAGCTTGCGCTCCGCCTCCGAGAGGCGGCGTTGCTGGATGCGGCGGTCGAACGGGATCGCGGTGTCATCGAGCAGCTCGCCATCGGCCGGCTCCGCACCGGGATCGCGAGGTACGAGCTGATCCGGACCATATTCCGCAACGAGAATATCTTCGTCGAGAGCCAGTTCCGAGGCGACCCTCTCGAGCAGGCTGCCGAGGTGCAGCTTCTTCTCGTGGATCTGCAGCTCCAGGCCGTGCACGCTCTCCGTGAGGCCCGCGAGGCGCTCCCGGAGCGACGTCTCCTGGGCACGGAGACCCGTGAGCTCCTCGTTCTGCGCCGACCTCGCGGCCTCGGCCTCGGCCAGAGCGAGACGCGCCTCGCTCACCGAGCGGTCCAGCGAATCGAGGATGCGCGGGAGCTCGTCGGCGACTCCGGATGCTGCCTCGCGCTGGGCCCGACGGATCACCGCACGACGTGCCGCCTCAGCGGCCGCATCGCGCTCCTGCTCGCGTTGCCGCTCGAGTCCGGCGACCCGTGCCTGCGCCGCTCGGACGCGCTCACGGAGCGTCTCGATCTCGAGTCGCGCCCTGACCTCGCCCTCCCGAGCGAGTTCGAGCGCCTCGAGCAGACCATCCCGCGCCGACGCATCCAGTACCGGCCGCGGTGCGGACACCGCGTCGTCGAGCTCTGCCTTCGCGGACTCCGCCGTCCTCTCGGCATCCTCCACGGCGGCCTGCGCCTGCGCGAGGCCGGATTCCAGACGCTCGCACTCGGCGACCGCCGACTCGTGCGTCACGGTGATGCGGTTGACCTGCTCGGCGTGGCTCGCGAGTGCGGCGTCATGCTCACGGAGCGCGCGCAGCGCGTCCTTGGCGTGGCGACGAGTCGACTCGACGGTCTCATCGGCGTCGATCCGCGCTTCGCGCAGCGAGTCGACGATGACCTGCACCTCGGCCATGCGGTCGGTGGCGGCATCGCGTTCGGCCGCGAGTTCGAGGCGCGATCGCTCCCCGCCCGATCCGGTGCGCAGGGTCTGCGCCGTGACGACCTCGCCGGTCGCGGTCACGATCGTGGTCGTCGTGTCGCCCGCGAGGTCGAGTGTCTCCCGTGCCGTCCGCGCGGCCTCGATGTCATCCGCGATCATCACGTGCGAGAGGATGCCGAGCACCCCGTCCGGCGCGGTCACGGTGTCGATCGCGCGGGTGACCCCGGCGATCTGCGGGAGCTCGACGGTGGGACGCAGCGCGTCCGCGACGACGAAGTCGACCACTCCCCTGCGATGCTCACCCGCCTGGGCGGCGAGGGCGAACGCGTCCGCCGCTGTATCGACGAGCACGCCCTCCGCGAGAGGTCCGAGCACCGCGGCGATCGCGGCCTCGAACCCGGCCCGCACCTGCACGGCATCCCCCACCAGGCCTCGGATGCCGGAGCCGCCGGCCTTCACGATCTCTGCGGCGCCGCCGGAGACGGCCAATGCGCTGCTGAGGGCCGCGGCCTTGGCCGTGAGGGCGTCCACCTCGCGCTCGGCCGCGTGCAGACGCTCGCGCAGGGTCTCCCGCTCGGCTTCGGCCGCCGTCGCCGCGCGCTGCGCGCTCTCGTACGCGGCGGAGTGCTCCGCGGCGGTGCCTTCGGGCGCTTCAGCGCCGTCGATGGATTCGAGCGCCTCCGCGGCTTCGCGGCGTCGCGCGTGTGCGGACTCGAGTGCGTTCTCCTGGCGCAGCACCGCTCCGCGCACAGCGGCGAGGGCCGATGCCGCCGCGTCCGCCGTGCCACGCAGCGCGGTCAGGCGCATGTCGTACTGCGAGACCAGAGCGCTCTGCTCGGCGATGTCGACGTCGAGCGTGTCGAGCTCTGCGCGGGCGGCGACGACCTCGCGACTCGCCGACGCCGCGGCATCCTGCGCGTCACCGAGCCCCGCGGAGATCTCCGTGATCTCGTCCTTGGCCTCGTCGATCGTGGCCTGAGTGACGGTCACCGCGGTGACGGCGGCGTCGTCCTCCTCCGACCCGAGGAGGGCCAGTCGCTGGTTCGCGAGCGTGTAGAGCCCGCGCATCCGCTCCTGAACCTGTTCGAGGCCGAATGCGACGCCTCGCGCTTGATCGACCGCGACCGAGTTCTGGTCCTGTTCGAGTCGGGTGATGCTCGCCCTCACGGCCTCGGCCTGATCCGACAGCACCAGACGCTCGGTGTGGCGCTCATGCTCGGTGCGTGTGTGGTCGGCGAGGGCCGTGCGGAGTGCGACGACGTCGTCGGCGAAGATGCGCGCCTTCGCGTCGCGCACCACGGCGGCGATGGTCTGCGCCTCCCTCGCGATCTCGGCCTGCCGCCCCAGGGGCTTGAGCTGACGGCGGATCTCTCCGGCCAGGTCGCTCAGGCGCGTGAGGTTCGTCTCCATCGCGTCGAGCTTGCGAAGGGTCTTCTCCTTGCGCCGACGGTGCTTGAGGATGCCGGCGGCCTCCTCGATGAAGCCGCGACGGTCTTCGGGCGAAGCCTGGAGGACGGTGTCGAGACGCCCCTGCCCGACGATCACGTGCATCTCACGGCCGAGGCCGGAGTCGCTCAGCAGCTCCTGCACGTCGAGCAGACGGCAGTTCTCGCCGTTGATCGCGTACTCGCTCGACCCGTTGCGGAACAGTGTGCGGCTGATCGTGACCTCGGCGTACTCGATCGGCAGCGCCCCGTCGCTGTTGTCGATCGTGAGCTGCACCTCGGCACGCCCCAGCGGGCCTCGCGTCGACGTGCCGGCGAAGATCACGTCTTCCATCTTGCCGCCGCGGAGCGTCTTGGCCCCCTGCTCGCCCATGACCCAGGCGAGTGCGTCGACCACGTTGGACTTCCCCGATCCGTTGGGGCCGACGATGCACGTGACCCCCGGTTCGAAGACGAAGCTCGTCGGCTGCGCGAAGGACTTGAACCCCTTGAGGGTCAGGCTCTTCAGATGCATGCGCGTACCGCGCTTCCCGGCTGGATCACGCCCTCACGCTACCGGAATCCCGCGCCAGGACCGGCATCCCGCGCGGTTCGACGGCGAACGGAACAGCGACGCGACACGCCGGACACGCCCGGGATGCTTGACGTCGGCTGTGAGCCTTCGCTACCGTGAACCTCCGGATCGCCACACGAAAGGAGGTTACCGATGATGATCACTCAGCTGAACGCACAGGCCACAGGCCTCGCCGCGCCCTTTGCGCCGCGCCTTGCGCACTCGGTAACCGCCGGCGTCCGTCGTAGCTCTCTGTCGTAGATCAGAACGCGTGACGGCTCAGCCGCATCGTTCGTCCGCAGAGCAGCCTCCGGAGGACTCCGCCCGTCATCGGGCATCGTCCTCAGCGCGTCTTCGCGCCCCCTCCCGCTGATCCGTCTTCGGATCACGGTTGCCGCCGTCCCGGCGTCCGCATCCTTGCGGTCCGGAACCGGCCCGTCCGCATCGGTCGACCGACGACGCAGCGTCGTCCGTCCGCGCACCGGTGCCGACGCAGTCTCGCCTCATCACCACCATTCACCGAAGGACACCATCGTGAACACCACGCTGTACCGCAGCACCACCCACCCGCCGGATACCGAGGACCAGCTGGTCCTGCACATCCCCGACCACGACGAACTGCAGCGCCTCGCGCTCGCCGATCGTCTTTCCCTCCGGATCGGCCTCTGGCTGCTCCAGAGGGCTCAGCATCCGCCACGGATCCGCCGCATCGCGACGGCCCGCACCGCAGAGCTGATCGATCTCGACCGTCGGACGCGTTCCGCCGCCGAGACCACCGCACTGCTCACGTTCGACCTGCAGCGCCAGCTGCGCTGACCGGAGGCCATCATGAGCATCGGACTCACCGCCGAGGCGACGCTGCATCCGCTCGTGCTCCCCGCACGAGCGGATGCGGCGGACGCCGACGAGTTCCGCGAACTCGCTCGCATCCGCAACCTCGTGTACCGCGAGATCACCGGTCGCGAGGAGCAGGACCTCACTCCCGAAGCACTGCTGCCGCTTCTCCGCTCCCGCGAGGAGCGCACCACTCGCGTCTGGGCGGTCCGCGTCGGTGACGAGACCGTCGGCCGCGCCGTGGTCGACATCCCCCACGAGGAGGGCTCGCGGGTCGCGATCGCGACGGTGGAACTCCGCCCGCGGGTCTGGGGCCGCGGGATCGGCAGCGCGATCCTCCCGCACATCGAGGCCTTCGCCCGCGACCACGGTCGTACCGTCATCCAGAACTGGACGGAGCAGCAGCAGGGCGACGGTGACCGGCTGACAGCGCGCACGGGCATCGGAAGCGTTCCCGACGACCACGTCGCCCGCTTCCTCACCCGGTACGGATTCGTGCTCGAGCAGGTGTATCGCATCAGCAGTCTGCCGCGGACCGCGGAGTCTCACGAGCGGGCGCAGCAGCTGCTCGCGGAGGCGCAGGAGGCGTCGACCGGCTACCGGGTGCTGCAATGGGAGATCCCCACGCCCGCCGAACACGTCGACGGGTTCGCGTGGCTGAAGTCGCGGATGTCGACGGACGCCCCCTCGGCCGGCCTCGACGCCGACGAGGAGGCATGGGACGCCGACCGTCTGATCCGCAGCGAGCAGAGGATCGTCGAGATGTCGCAGAGACTGCTCGTGACGGCGGCCCAGCACGTGGACACGGGCGAGCTGGCCGGCTTCACCGAGCTGGGCATCGGCCCCGATCTCTCGGCGACGACGCACCAGCACGACACCCTCGTTCTCCGCGAGCATCGCGGGCACCGGATCGGTCAGCTCGTGAAGTGCGCGGCTCTGCTCCACTGGTCGGACATCGCGCCGGAGTCGCCGTCGATCATCACCTACAACGCCGAGGAGAACCGGCCCATGCTCGCCATCAACGAAGCCCTCGGCTTCACCGCCATCGCCTACGAAGGCGCCTGGAGAAAGGAACTCGTGTGAACACGATCGCTCTCACCATCACACCGCTGCTCGTCCCGGCATCGCTCGACGATCAGGATGCCGCGGACTTCCGGGCCCTCGGGGCGTTGAACCGGCAGATCTGCGACGAGGAGACCGGGCTCCCCGGCCTCGCGCCGGATGCCGAGCAGATGCTGCCCGCGTGGCAGGAGAACACCGACTCACTGAGCCTGGGCTTCGTCGCGCGCATCGGCACGGAGATCGTCGGCATGCTCTCGATGGACTTCGCCCAGGAGGCCGAGGCCCGTGCCGCGGAGATCGACCTCCTCGTGCCCGAGTCGTCAGCGGGGCTCGGGGTCGAGGATGCGCTTCTCGAACTCGCCGAGCGCGAGGCGCAGGCCCGCGGCCGCACCCTCGTGCAGATGTGGACGCTGCACCGGCCGATCGAGACCGACCGCATGATCACCCCGCGCACCGGATGGGGGCGCATCCCCGCCACCCGCCTGTCGGAGGCGCTCGAGCGCCACGGCTACGTGTGCGAGCAGGTCGAGCGCAACAGCGAGCTGGACCTGCGCGCCGACCCGGCTCTGCTCGTCGCGGCGTTGGCCGAGGCTGAGCAGCATGCGGGACCCGACTACCGCACCGTGCACTGGATGGCGCCGACCCCACCCGAGTACCGGGACGGTTACGCGGCGATCCTCGCCCGCCTGTCGACCGATGCCCCCAGCGGCGATATGGAGTTCGTCGCCGAGGAGTGGGACGCCGGCCGCGTCGTCCGCCGCGATGCGCGCAACACCTCCGCCGGCCAGGCGTTCTCGGTCGTCGCGGTGCAGCACGTCCCCTCGGGCGCGCTCGTCGCCTACAACGAGCTGCTGATCGGCGCAGACCGGTCGGGCGTCACGCACCAGTTCGGCACCCTCGTGGCGCGCGAGCACCGCGGGCACCGCCTCGGCACGATCGTGAAATGCGCGAACCTGCTGCGCTGGCGAGAGCTCATGCCGGAGTCGGCAGTGGTGTCGACGTTCAACGCGGAGGAGAACCGTCCGATGCTGAGCATCAACGAGGCACTCGGATTCGTGCCGGTGTCGTACGCGGGGGCCTGGCAGAAGCGGCTCTGAGGATCATCCGCGCGGAGTACGCGTCGGCTGGTCGATCATCCGTCTGACCGACGCGATGACAGCCCTCGGGCCGCGAGGCTTGGAAGCATGAACTCCTCCGTCCTCGAAGCACGAGCCCTCAGCAAGTCCTATGGCACCACGCGCGCACTCGCCGGGGTGGACCTCACTGTCCACCGCGGCGAGTCCGTCGCGATCATGGGTGCATCGGGCTCGGGCAAGACGACCCTGCTGCACGTCCTCGCCGGCATCGTCGCGCCGGATGCCGGTTCGGTGACTTTCCAGCCGTCGATCGGGCATCCGGTCGAGGTGTCGGGACTCGGCGAGACAGAGCGCTCTCGACTGCGGCGCGAGCGCTTCGGCTTCGTCTTCCAGCAGGGCTTGCTCATCCCCGAACTCACGGCTGTCGAGAACGTCGCTCTCGCGTCGATGATCAACGGCGTGAAGCGCTCGGACGCCGTGCAGCACGCCGCCGCCTGGCTCGCCGCCCTCGGGCTGGCCGGAATGGAGGACCGCCGGATCGGCGAGCTCTCGGGCGGCCAGGCGCAGCGTGTCGCGATCGCGCGCGCTCAGGCGACGGGCGCGGAACTCGTCTTCGCCGACGAGCCCACGGGCGCGCTCGACTCGCGCACCTCGCACGAGGTCATGGACGCGCTGCTCTGGTCCACCACGGGACAGGGACGCACGCTGCTCGTCGTGACGCACGATCCCGAGGTCGCGGCGCGCTGCTCGCGAACCGTCTCGGTCCGTGACGGTCAGATCGTCTCCTCGGAGGTGTCGGCATGAACCCCCGCGTCCTCGCCCTACTGCTGCGGCCTGCACCCGGTCAGAACGCTGTGCTCGCATTGCCGATCGTGGCGTTCGCGCTCGTGACCGCGCTCGTGCTCACCGTGGTGGGCGGCGCGCAGGCGTTCTGGTCGTGGACCGACGACATGGCCGGCCTCTATCAGGCCCTCGCCGCGATCGCCCTCGTGCTGCTCGTCGTCCCGCTCGCCGGCCTCGGCGGTGCGGCCGCGCGGCTCTCCGCCCGACGTCGCGACGAACGCCTGTCGACTCTGCGCCTCCTGGGCGTCACCCCGATGGGCGTCGGCGTAGCCACCGTGATCGAGTCGCTGCTGGTCGCCGCTGCCGGCGCCCTCGCCGGTGTGGTCGTCTACCTCGCCCTGAGCCCGGCCATCGGACTGATCCCGTTCCGCGGTGAGGCGCTCGGGGCCGCATCCGTGCTCCTCTCCCCTCTTGCGGTCATCGCCGTGGTCGGCGGGATCCTGCTCGTCGCCGTCGGCAGCGCGGCACTGGGGCTGCGCCGCGTCGTCATCTCGCCGCTCGGCGTGCGGATGCGGTCGGCCGTGTCGTCCGTGCACTGGCTGCGCGCGGTGGTGGCCGTCTCGGTGCTGGCGCTCGCGTTCCTGCTGATCAAGGCCTTCCCCTCGACCGCGGGCCTCACGACCACGATCGTCGTCATCGCCGGGCTGTTCGCCGCGGCCCTTGCGGTCCTCAACGTCGTCGGTCCGTGGGTTCTCAAGGTGTCGGCATCCCGTCAGCTCCGCCGTGCCGAGAGCCCGGAGCGCCTGCTCGCCGCCCGTGCAGTGCTCGACTCCCCGAGGGCCGCATGGCGTCAGGTGAGCGGCATCGCCATGGCGAGCTTCATGGCCGTGTTCGCCGGCACCGGCGTCTCGCTCATGTCGCTCATGGACGGCGAGGGTGCGTCAGCGCGGGATGCTGCACTCGTCACGGACATCCGCACCGGCCTCATCATCACCCTCGTCGGATCGTTCCTGATGGTCGCAGCATCCGTCGGAGTGAACCAGGCCGCGTCGATCCTCGACGAGCGCGAACTGCACCGGAGCCTCCACCACCTCGGCGTCCCCCTTCAGACCGTGGATGCCGCCCGTCGACGCGCGATCATGTCGCCGCTGCTCACCACGG
The DNA here is from genome assembly GCF_040675935.1 of Microbacterium sp. LMX7-1.2. Lineage (NCBI taxonomy): Bacteria > Bacillati > Actinomycetota > Actinomycetes > Micrococcales > Microbacteriaceae > Microbacterium > Microbacterium sp. LMX7-1.2. The sequence goes on from NZ_JBEGIL010000001.1 coordinate 397,262, forward strand.
CGATCGGGTCGGCGCTCTGTGCCGCCGTGCTGGTGTTCCCGCTCCTCGGCATGGCCGTGATCACCGCACCCGTGTCGCTGCTGACGATCGCGACGGTCGTCGCCGTGGGGATCGGCGTCGTCTGGGCGACGACCCGGATCACGCGTCCGCTGCTCGCGCGTTCGTTCCAGGCGGCCTGATCCCGGATCTCAACGGCGCCGCTGGCACCGGGGGCAGTAGTGGCTCGAGCGGTTCATGAACGCCTCACGGCGGATCGGCCCGCCGCAGCGCGGACACGGCTGGCCACCGCGCCCGTAGGCGTTGAGGGAGTGCGCGAAGTAGCCGGCCTGGCCGTTGACGTTCACGTACTGTGCATCGAAGCTCGTGCCGCCCTCGGCCAGCGCCTTCGCGAGAACCAGACGAATCTCGGCCAGCAACCGGCGTGCGGCCTGCGTCGACAGCGACGACGCAGCGGTCTCGGGGTGGATCCGTGCGGCCCACAACGATTCGTCGGCGTAGATGTTGCCGACGCCGCTGATGACCTGCTGATCGAGCAGGACGCGCTTGACAGCACTGTTCCGACGTCGGAGTGCCGAAAGGAACCCGGCGTCGTCGAAGAGCGGATCGATCGGATCGCGCGCGATGTGCACGACCTGCGAGGGAATGCGCGTGGGGCCGTCGTCCTGCAGTGCGTCGACGGCGAGCGAGCCGAAGGTCCGCTGGTCCGCGAAGACGATGGCAAGGTCGCCGTGCGTCGGGTGCTCGACGTGGAGCCGCACGCGCTCGTGTCGCTCGGGCGTCGCATCGGGGGCACGCAGCAGCATCTGCCCGCTCATGCCCAGATGGGCGATCAGGGCGGACTCGTCGCCCTCGAGCGGCAGCCACAGGAACTTGCCCCGTCGGTCCGCGGCCGTGAAGCGATGCCCCTCGAGTCGCGACACGAAGTCGGCCGCCCCGGCGCTGTGGCGGGTCAGGGCGCGTTCGTCGAACACGCTGACGGCCGTGATCCGCGCGCCGATCGTGGCGGGGGCGAGGCCCGCGCGCACCACCTCGACCTCGGGAAGCTCAGGCACGCTCGTCGAGCACGCGCCACGCACTGAGCGCGGCGGCCATCTCGGCAGTCTTCTTGCTGCTGCCGAGACCCGTCATGGTCAGCTCACCCACGACCACGGTTGCGGTGAAGCGGCGATCGTGATCCGGACCACTCGCCTCGATCGAGTACCGCGGAGGCGTCGCTCCGAGGCGCGCGGCCAACTCCTGCAGGCTCGTCTTCGGATCCATCGCCGCGCCGTAGCGTTCGGGGTCGGCGAGCAGCGGCTTCGTGAGACGCAGCACGAGATCGGTGGCAGCATCCGGTCCCGCCGACAGGAAGGTCGCACCGATGACGGCTTCCATCGTGTCGGCCAGGATCGAGTCCTTGTCACGACCGCCGGTCTGCTCCTCGCCACGCCCGAGCAGGAGATGCGAGCCCAGACCGATCCCCCGCGCCACCTCGGCGAGGGCCACGGTCGACACGACGCTCGCTCGGCGCTTGGCCAGCGATCCCTCGTCGAGCTCGGGGTGCGTCGTGAACAGCATCACCGTGACGGCCTGCCCGAGCACCGAGTCCCCGAGGAACTCGAGCCGCTCGTTGTGCGGGATGCCGCCGTGCTCGTAGGCGTAGGAACGATGGGTCAGCGCCAACTCCAGAAGCTCCGCGTCGATCTCGACACGGAGCTTCTCAGGAAGTGTGCGCGTCCCTTCGGGGACCACTGTCACAGCGTTGGGGTCGCGACTCAGACGTCGGCGACCTTACGGCCCTTGTACTCGAGGAACAGCTCGGTGCCCTGCGAGTCGGTGACGACCTTGGCCTGGTGCGGGCGGCTGTAGACGACCTTGCCGTTCTCGACGGTCTTGACGAGCGCGGGAGCCTCGGCCTTCCACTGCGCGCGGCGCGAGCGGGTGTTGGAACGGGAGACCTTGCGCTTCGGGGGGTTACCAGCCATGACTAGCTCTCTTCTTTCTCGGCGGCCCGGCTCTGTGCCGTACCGTCCTGGTCTGTGATCTTCTGGAGCGCACTCCATCGCGGATCGATGGGAGCGGCCTGCTCCGACCCGGTGCTCTCGGTCAGCCTCTCGCCTGTGACCGGGTCGAGCCCGAGGCAATCCGGCTGACACACCGGCTGGAAGGGAAGCGACAATACGGCCGCATCCCTGACCAGAGTTTCAAGATCCACGTGGTCGTCTTGAACCTCGAAGTCAGTTTCTTCCTCACCAGGATACGCGAAAAGCTCCTGGAACTCGACTTCGACAGGCCGGGCGATGTCCGTGAGGCATCTGCCGCACACTCCGGAGTACTCGGCATCGACGGTCCCGGAGGCGAGGATGCCCTCGTGCACCGACTCGAGACGCACGTCGACATCGAGCTCGGATCCCTGGGCGAACGAGACGATGCCCTCGCCCCACGGCTCGGCGAGGGTCACCGTGAAGGCATGCTCGCGCATCTCCCCCGGCTTGCGCACGATGTCGCGGACGGGGAGGACGAAGGGGCCGTTGAGTCGGGAACGCACCCGGCAATGCTACCGGCTCCTGCACAGTCGAGGCTGGCCGTCGCCTGACCGCCTGGCTGGACGTCTGTCAGATGCCGCGGGCGCCGGTGTCGAGGAACGCGGCCACCGCCGGCGGCACGAAGGGTGCGATGTCGCCCCCCAGGCCGGCGACCTGTCGCACCAGCGAGCTCGACACCAGCGCGTGCGCCGGGTCGGGAAGCAGGAAGACGGTCTCGATGTCGGCGAGGTGTCGGTTCACGATCGCCATGGGCGACTCGTAGGCGACGTCGATCTGCGAGCGGATGCCCTTGACGAGAACGCCGGCGCCCACATCGCGCGCGTAGTCGACGAGCAGACCCATGCTCCACGAGCCCACGACGACGTTGCCGTCCATGCCGTCCTCGGCGATCGACTGCTCGAGCAGCGACATGCGCTGCGCGATCGGCAGCATCGCCTCCTTGCCGGGGTTGTGCACGACCAGTACGTGGAGTTCGTCGTACAGCTTCGCCGCACGACGGATCACATCGAGATGGCCCAGGGTCGGCGGATCGAAGGAACCCGGGACGACGGCGATCCGGCTGCTCATGTTCCCAGCCTAGAGCACGGTCCGGCATGCACCGTGTGCGCGGTTCACGCTCAGTTCTTGGCCAGGGCGGCGCGGTCCTCGTCGCTCACACGACGGGCGATAGCCGATCGCAGACCCGGATTCGCAGCGAGCTCGGGATCGTCGGCGAGGATGCCCTCGGCGAGCTCCCGCGCACGGACGATGAGCTTCGAGTCCTTGACGACCCGGAGCAGTTTGAGCGACGACCGCACGCCCGCCTGCGCCGCGCCCAGCACGTCGCCCTCACCGCGCAGCTCGAGATCGACCTCGGCGAGCTGGAAGCCGTCGAGGGTCGCGGCGACGGCATCCACACGCTCTCGTGCCACCGATCCGGATTCGGCCTCCGTCACGAGCAGACACAGCCCCGGCACTCCGCCTCGACCCACGCGACCACGCAGCTGGTGGAGCTGCGACACCCCGAAGCGTTCCGCGTCGAGCACGATCATCGTCGAGGCGTTCGGCACGTCGACGCCGACCTCGATCACGGTCGTCGCGAGGAGCAGATCGATGTCGCCCCGCGCGAACGCCTGCATCACGGCATCCTTCTCGTCCGAGGGCATGCGCCCGTGCAGCACCGCCCGGCGCAGGCCGCCGAGGGTGGGATGCGTCGCGAGCGCCTCGTCGAGCTGCACCACACCCCAGCGGGGGCCCGCGGCGCCTTCCGGCTGCAGCAGGGTCTCCCCCGCCTCTGCGGTCTTCTTGGTGGTGTCGATCGCAGCGCATACCGCGAACACCTGACGCCCCTGTGCGATCTCCTCGGCCGCACGCTCCCAGACCCGGTTGAACCAGCCCGGATGCTCCGCGAGCGGGGCCACGAACGACTCGATGCCTGCCCGCCCCTTCGGCATCGTGCGGATCACCGAGGTGTCGAGGTCGCCGAACACGGTCATCGCGACCGTCCTCGGGATCGGAGTCGCTGTGAGCACGAGCGCATGCGGACTCGACCCCTTCGCGCGAAGTGCCTCACGCTGCTCGACGCCGAAGCGGTGCTGCTCGTCGACCACCACAAGACCGAGATCGGCGAAGGTCGTCTTCTCCCCCAGCAGCGCGTGCGTGCCCACGACGATGAGCGACTGCCCCGAGGCGACCCGCAGGGCGGCCTTGCGCCTCTCGGCGGCCGGGAGCTGACCCGTCAACAGCGTCGGCATCACGAGGGGCGCGAGCTGCGGACCGAGCATCTTGGTGATCGAGCGGAGATGCTGCGCCGCCAGCACCTCCGTCGGCGCGATGAGCGCCGCCTGCCCACCGGATTCGGCGACCTGCAGCATCGCGCGCAGCGCCACGAGCGTCTTTCCTGAGCCGACCTCTCCCTGCACCAGGCGGTTCATGGGCCAGGAGCCCACGAGATCGGCGGCGACCGCTTCGCCGACCGTCTGCTGGTCGGGCGTCAGCGTGTACGGCATCGCGGCGTCGAAGCGCTCCAGCAGGCCGCCGGGCGCCGCGGGACGTGCCGTGGCCGAGAGCGATCGCACGGCATCGCGTTGCTGCAGGAGGGCGGTCTGCAGAGTGAGCGCCTCGTGCATGCGCAGCGTCCGCACCGCCGGATCGATGTCGTTGCGGGTCTTCGGCCGGTGGATCTGCTCGAGCGCCTCCCGCGCCGTCAGGAGCTCCTCCCTGGCCCTGACCTCGGCAGACAGCGGCTCGGGCACCTCAGAGAGATCGTCGAGCACACGACCGACGAATTTCGCGATCTGCCAGGTCTGCAGGCTCGACGTCGCCGGGTAGATGGGGATCAGCACGGCAGCTCGGGCGTCCGCGCGGCGCCGCGCGGCATCCTCGTCGTCGAACAGCTCGTACTCCGGGTGCGCGAACTGCGTCACGCCGTTGAACTCGCCGACCTTGCCCGAGAACACTCCGCGTCGCCCGACGGCGAGCTCCTCCGAGCGCCATTTGGCGGCGCCGAGGTTCTTGGCGAAGAAGGTCAGCGACATCTTGCCGATGCCGTCGCCGATCACGACGTCGGCCATCGCACCGCGGCGGTTGCGCATCGCGCGGGCGCTCGACGACAGCACCTCGGCCACGATCGTGACGGTCTCGCCGATCGGGAGCTCGCGGATCGGGGTCAATTCCCCCGGATCCGCGTAGCGACGCGGGTAGTGCGACAGGAGGTCGCCCACCGTCGCCATGCCGAAGGCACGGTCGAGTGTCTTCGCCGGGGTGGCGCCGAGCGCCTCCGCCAGGGACGTGTCGAGCGTGAGCGGCATCCTCCGAGTCTAGGAGGCGGCACGGACACGGCGCGCACCGCGCCTGTCGTATCGTGAACGGGTGACGAGGATCATCGCCGGGGCAGCACGAGGAGCACGACTCGAGGTCCCGGGAGCGGGGACGAGGCCCACGAGCGACCGGGTGCGGGAGTCGCTGTTCGGCGCTCTGGAGTCGTCCGACGCGATCGTCGGCGCCCGAGTGCTGGACCTGTACGCGGGATCAGGAGCACTGGGGCTCGAGTCCCAGAGTCGCGGAGCGGCCGATGTGGATCTCGTCGAGCACGGTCGTGCGGCCGCCGCCGTCGTGCGGCGCAACGCCGCGGTGGTCGCGAAAGCGGGCGGACTTCCGACAGCGCGGGTGCACCAGAGCACCGTCCGGGCGTACCTGCAGCGTGCGACCGGCACCTTCGACCTCGTGTTCACGGATCCGCCCTACGATCTCGACGACGGCGCGATGACCGCGGATCTGATCGCCCTCGCACCGCTCCTCAGCGCCGACGCGGTGGTCGTGATCGAACGCGCGCGACGCTCGACGCCTCCCGACCTGGACGCCGCGGGCCTCGAGCTCCTCCGCGACAAGTCCTACGGCGACACGAGGATCTGGTGGGCCGGCCCCCGGCATCCGTCGCCCGCGTCCTAGCCCCGCCCCCGCCCGTCTATTTCTGCCGTTCGGCAGAAACAGACGGGCGATTTGTGCCATACGGCAGAAATAGACGGGTGCTCAGCCGGAGGCGGAGTCCCAATCGCGGTAGGGGTCCCATCCGCTCACGTCGACGGGGCGGTCGTCGAGCAGCAGGTCGTCGTCGCCGCGTGTCCGCACCTCGCCGATCCGACGGTATCCCGGAGGAAGCGCCTCGGTCGGGAAGGCGGCGAGCAGCGCATGATCCTCCCCTCCCGCGAGAGCCCTCTCCGGATCGCCACCGAGCGCGGCGCCGTCCAGCGCTATCGTGACGCCGGAGGCGGCCGCGAGACGCCGCGCGTCGAGTGCGAGGCCGTCCGACACGTCCATCATCGCGGTCGCCCCGGCAAGGGCCGCCACCGGGCCGAGACCGATCGGCGGAGCGGGACGCAGCTGCGCCGCGATCGCGGCGCGCTCCCCCTCGCCAAGCACGGCGGGGTCGACCGGCACCGGGGCGTCGCCGTCGCGGAACCGGCCGAACAGCACGGCGAGTCCGCGTGCGGCGTGGCCCAGCTCGCCGGCGATCGCCATGACGTCACCCGGTCGCGCACCCGCGCGGGTGACCGCGGCACGGCCCTCGAGATCGCCGAGCGCCGTGACCGCGACCGTGAGGACATCGGACACCGTGAGGTCGCCGCCCACGACGGCGCAACCGGGTGCGAGCGCCGCACACGCCTCGCGGAACCCGTCGGCGAGCTGTTCGACGAACGACAGCCGCAGGTCGCGAGGCACGGCGAGGGCGACGAGCAGGGCGGTCGGGCGCGCGCCCATCGCGGCGACGTCCGCGAGGTTGACCGCGGCGGCCTTCCACCCGAGGTCATAGCCGCTCGACCAGGCGAGGCGGAAGTCGGGGCCGTGCACCAGCGTGTCGGTGGTCGCGACGACAGAGCCGGAGGGTGCGGCCACGACGGCGGCATCGTCGCCCGGCCCGATCAGCGCGTGCGCGGCGGGCACGGTCCTCGTGAGGATGGCTCGGAGGATCTCTCCCTCGGAGAGCTTTCCGAGGCGCGGGTCGTCGGAGTCGGATCGGGAGGGCATGGAGTCAAAGGTAGCCTGGATGCATGCCCTCCTCTCGTCGTCTGCTCCTCGTCGCGGGGATGCTGATCGCCGCCGCCGGCCTCGCCGGATGCTCGACCACGATCCACCTGGAGCCGGCAGCCGACGCGAACAATCCGTCGTGCGCGGAGGTCTCCGTCCTGCTTCCGGATGCCGTCGGCGACCTCGACCGCGTGTGGACCGACGCGCAGGCGACCGGCGCCTGGGGTGAGCCCACCGTCGTGCTCCGCTGCGGGGTCGACGTCCCCGCCCCCTCGACCGAGGTGTGCACGACCATCGGCGGCGTCGACTGGCTCGTGCTCGATCAGGAGGACGAACGCCAGCGCCTCGTCACCTACGGTCGCGATCCGGCCGTCGAGGTCATCATCCGTCGCGGGGAAGAACTCGACTTCCGGACCGTCGTGGAGAGCCTGTCGACGAGCATCCAGTCCGGTCTGGAGCCGGCGACCGCTCGTTGCACGGACCGTGTGCCGACTGACGACGGCACCGGCTCGACCGAGGGCTGACGGCCGCCCGGCCGAGCATCGGCGTCAGCGGCGCAGACCCGCCTCGATGAGTTCCGAGATGAGGTCGCCGTAGCTGAGGCCCGAGGCCACCCAGCACTTCGGGAACATCGAGATCGGCGTGAAGCCGGGCATCGTGTTGAGCTCGTTCACGACCAGCTCCCCCGAGGCCGTGAGGAACATGTCCACTCGGGCGAGTCCCCGACCGTCCACGGCCTCGAAGGCGCGGATGCCGGCATCCTGGATCGCCGAGACCTGCTCCGCATCCAGCTCCGCCGGGCACACCACGTCGACGCCGTCACCGCCGAGGTACTTGCCCTCGAAGTCGTAGAAGCCGCGGGAGGTGAGCACGATCTCGCCCGGGAGCGATGCGCGCACGCCGTCGGCGCCTTCGAGCACCGCGACCTCGATCTCCCGGCCGGAGACGCCGGTCTCGATGAGCACCTTGTCGTCCTCCGCGAACGCGATCGCGAGGGCCGCATCGAGCTCGTCCGGGGACTCGACCTTCGACACTCCCACACTGGATCCCGCACGGGCGGGCTTGACGAACAGCGGAAGGCCGAGAGCGGCGGCCGCGGAGCGCACGGCCGCGGCATCCCGCTCCCACTGGCGAGCTCGCACGGTCACCCACGGCGCCACCGGGATACCCGCGGCCTGCAGAGCGATCTTCATGAAGTGCTTGTCCATGCACAGCGCGGAATCGAGCACCCCGCCGCCCGCGTACGGGACTTCGAGCGTGTCGAAGTAGCCCTGGATCGTGCCGTCCTCGCCGTGCGGGCCATGCAGGATCGGCAGCACGATGTCGATCTCGCCCAGGCCGTCCAGAGTCCCATCGGGTCGCACGACGCGTAGAGTGCGGTCGCCGCCCGGCTCCGGCCACAATACGCGGGTGCCGTTGTCCACGACCTCCGGCAGGTGCGCGGCGTCGAGCGGGAACTTCGCGGGATCGTCGTCCTCGAGGACGAAGGCCCCCTCACGCGTGATCCCGACGGGGATCACGGCGTAGCGGTCCCGATCAATCGCGCCCAGAACCCCGCCCGCCGTTGCGGAACTGATCGAATGCTCGCTGGAGCGCCCTCCGAAGAGCACCACCACCGTCTGCTTGTCCATGGTTGGTCCTCTCCCCCTGCGGGGTGTCGTCGTCCGTCGTCAGGTGGGGTGCGATGTCGCGCGGGTCCATCTTGCCGTCGAGCACCATCTTCACCTGTTCGACGATGGGCATGTCCACCTCGGACTCGCGGGCGAGCTGCAGCACCGGCGCGACGGACGCGAGTCCCTCGGCGGTCTGCTGCATCTGCTTCACGACGTCCTGGAAGCTGTATCCCTGGCCGAGCAGGCGCCCTGCCGTGTTGTTGCGGCTGAGCGGCGACTGGCAGGTCGCGATGAGGTCGCCGAGACCCGCGAGCCCCTGCAGCGTCTCGGGGTGAGCGCCGTTCGCGACCGCGAAGTCCGTCATCTCCACGAGACCGCGGGTGATGATCGACGCCTTGGTGTTCTCGCCGTAGCCCACGCCGTCGACGATGCCGATCGCGACGGCGATGAGGTTCTTCAGGACACCGCCGAACTCCGTGCCGATCACATCGGTGTTCACGAAGGTCCGGAAGTACCCGTTGCGCGCGGCGCGGGCCACCTCCTCGGCCGTCTCCTGGCTGCGCGACGAGATCACGGCGGCGGTGGGCTGCTCGCGGGCGATCTCGAGTGCGAGGTTCGGACCCGAGGCCACCGCGATGCGGTCGGGATCGCACCGCAGCTCCTGCTCGATCACCTGGCTCATCCGGAGGCCCGAACTGCGCTCGACGCCCTTCATGAGGCTGACGATCTTCGCGTCGCCGTCTGCCAGCAGCGGGCGCAGCGCCTTGAGGTTCTCGCGCAGCGACTGGCTCGGCACCGAGAGGTACACCTGATCGACGTCGCGCAGGGCGATCGCCAGCTCGTGCGTCGCGGCCATGGTGCGGGGCAGGTTGATGCCGGGAAGGTAGCGGGAATTGCGCTTCGCCTCGTCGATCTCGTGGGCGAGCTCGGCGCGCCGAGCCCACATCGTGACCTGGGCGCCGCCGTCGGCGAGGATCTTCCCGAAAGTGGTCCCCCAACTGCCCGCTCCGATCACGGCGACGCGGGGGCCGGCGGGTACCGTGCGCTTAGGTGTCAAGGCGACCCGTCTCCTTCTGCCCGTGTGCGGCGGGGTTCCACCGCTCAGCCGGCGCCTTCTCGTCGCGGAGTCCTTCGAGTAGCCCGGTGATCGCGTTCATGACGCGTGTGGTGGCCTCGTTCAGCGCCGCCGGTTCACCGGCCCGATGCTGCAGGTCGGACAGGTCGACGGGATCGCCGATCACGACGTGCACGGGCTTGCGGAGCGGCCAGAGGCTCAGGCCCTTCTGATAGCGGCCCATGATCGCCTGCGTGCCCCAGTGGGCCATCGGGATCACCGGGATGCCGCCGGCCAGCGCGAGGCGCACGGCACCGGACTTGCCGCGCATCGGCCACATGTCCGGATCACGTGTCAGCGTGCCCTCCGGGTACACGATGACCCCGCGGTCGTGCTCGACGAGTTCCTGCGACTGCTTCATGGTCTGCTTGGCCGCGGCGGCAGAGGATGTGCGCGCCACAGGGATCATGCCCGTCTTGCGCAGGATCCACCCGAGCACCGGGACCCGGAACAGGCTCTCCTTGGCCATGAACCGCGGCGCGCGGCCGACCCGCCACACGGCGACGGCCACGATCAGCGGATCGAACTCCGAGTAGTGGTTCGGGGCGAGCACGAACGACCCCTCGCGGGGGAGCTTCTCCGCACCCGTGATGCGGATGCGTGCGAGCAGTCCCACGAGCGGCAGCACGATCGCGGCGACCGGCCAGAAGAGGCTCGGGCGAGTCGTCTCCGGGGACCGGGAACCCATCGACGTCACCGGACGACGTCGAAGTCGGCGCCCAGGGCGTCGAGCTTGGCGAGGAACTTCTCGTACCCGCGGCTCAGGATGTCGACGCCCGAGACCTGCGATTCACCCTCCGCCGTCAGCGCCGCGATGACGTGGCTGTACCCGCCGCGCAGATCGGGCACCACGATATCGGCACCGTGCAGCGGGGTCGGTCCCGTGATCACGGCCGCCTGCTCGAGGTCGCGGCGAGGCACACGTCGCGGGCCCGCCTGCAGTCCGCGAGGGTGCACGACGATGTCGGCGCCCATCTTGACGAGGGCGTCGGTGAAGCCCATGCGGTTCTCGTACACGGTCTCGTGCACGACGGAGCGGCCGTGCGCCTGCGTGAGCGCGACCACGAGCGGCTGCTGCCAATCGGTCATGAAGCCCGGGTGAACGTCGGTCTCGACGACCACGGGCTTCAGCTCGCCGCCTCGACGGAATAGGATGCCGTCCTCCTGGATGTCGAACCATCCGCCCGCCTTGCGGAACACGTTGAGGAACGTGAGCATCTCCTGCTGCTTCGCTCCGCCCACGAAGATCTCGCCGTCGGTCGCGAGTGCGGCCGAGGCCCAGGACGCGGCCTCGTTGCGGTCGAAGATCGACCGGTGGTCGTATCCGCGCAGGGTCTCCACGCCCTCGATGAGGATCACCCGGTTGGGCTCGTAGGAGATGATGGCGCCCATCTTCTGCAGCACCGCGATGAGATCCATGATCTCGGGCTCGATCGCCGCGTTGCGGAGCTCGGTCGTGCCCTCGGCGCGGACCGCCGTCAGCAGCACCTGCTCGGTGGCGCCGACGCTGGGGTACGGGAGGTGGATGTTCGCGCCGTGCAGGCGTGTCCCGCCCGTGGAGAGGCGGATGCCGCTCGGGAGCTTCTCGACGATCGCCCCGAACTTGCGGAGCGCGTCGAGGTGGAAGTCGATGGGGCGGTCGCCGATGCGGCAGCCGCCGAGGTCGGGGATGAAAGCCTGACCGAGCCGGTGCAGCAGCGGGCCGCAGAACAGGATCGGGATGCGCGAGGCTCCCGCGTGGGCGTCGATCTCCTCCATGTGAGCGGACTCGACGCCGCTGGGGTCGAACACGAGCGACCCGGGCTCGTCGCCCGCCGACACCTGGACGCCGTGCACCTCGAGGAGCGAGCGCACCACGGCGACGTCGCTGAGATCGGGGACGTCGCGCAGGGTGCTGGCGGTCTCGCCGAGCAGCGTCGCGACCATGGCCTTGGTCGCGAGGTTCTTCGCACCCTTGACGTCGACGCGGCCGCGCAAGGGGCGGCCTCCGCGGATCGCGAGGACATCTCCGGTCAACGCTGGGACTCCATCCGCCAGAGCATCGCGCACAGGTGTCGTCATTCGGAGCCTCACTTCGTTCAACGGAATTCGGGACGGGGTCGCCCTCTGCTCCCCCGTCCCGCCGTTCACTGAACGGGGAGGGTCCGGGGCCGCCACGATTCGCGGCGGGCTTCGAACTGCGCGATCTTGTCTTCGTTGCGCAGCGTGAGCCCGATGTCATCGAGCCCTTCGAGGAGCCGCCATCTAGTGTAATCGTCGACACCGAGGTCGGCCTGGATCTCGCCGATGGTGGCGACCCGCTCCTCGAGGTTCACGGTGATCGATGCGCCGGGATTCCGGTCGATCTCGGCCCAGATCCGCTCGAGATCCTCCTCGGAGATCGTCGCGGCGAGCAGGCCCTGCTTGCCCGAGTTGCCCCGGAAGATGTCCGCGAAGCGGGGGCTCAGCACGACGCTGAACCCGAAGTCGCGCAACGCCCAGACGGCGTGCTCACGGCTCGACCCTGTGCCGAAGTCAGGCCCGGCGACCAGCACGGATGCGCCCTGGAACGCCTCCTGGTTGAGCACGAAGTCGGGGTCCTGCCGCCAGCCGTGGAACAGCGCGTCCTCGAAGCCGGTCTTGGTGACCCTCTTGAGGAAGACGGCAGGGATGATCTGGTCCGTGTCGACGTTGGAGCGCTTCAGCGGGGCGGCGATCCCGGTGTGGGTGGTGAACTTCTCCATGGTCAGACCTCCGCCATCTCGTACAGGTCGCTCGGACTCGACAGCGTGCCGCGGATCGCGGTCGCCGCGGCGACGAGCGGCGACACGAGGTGCGTCCTCCCGCCCTTGCCCTGGCGTCCCTCGAAGTTGCGGTTCGAGGTCGACGCGCACCGCTCGCCCGGAGCGAGCTGATCGGGGTTCATGCCGAGGCACATCGAGCAGCCCGCGAAGCGCCACTCGGCGCCGAAGTCGGTGATGATCTTGTCGAGCCCCTCGGCCTCGGCCTCGAGGCGCACACGGGCGGACCCCGGCACGACCATGACGCGCACGCCCTCGGCCTTCTTCCGCCCCTCGATGATCGACGCGAACGCACGCAGGTCCTCGATGCGGCTGTTCGTGCACGATCCCATGAAGACCGCGTCGACCGGCACCTCCTTGAGCGGGGTGCCGGGGGTCAGGTCCATGTATTCGAGTGCCCGCTCGGCGGCCGCGCGCTCATTCGGGTCGACGATGGTCGAGGGGTCGGGCACGGATGCCGACAGCGAGCTGCCCTGGCCGGGGTTCGTGCCCCAGGTGACGAACGGCTCGAGCTCGTCGGCGTCGATGAACACCTCGGCGTCGAACGCCGCGCCCTCGTCGGTCGGGAGCGTGCGCCAGTAGGCGACGGCGTCGTCCCAGTCCTGGCCCTTCGGCGCGTGCGGGCGTCCTTCCAGGTAGGCGAAGGTCGTCTCATCGGGTGCGACCATGCCGGCGCGGGCGCCCGCCTCGATCGACATGTTGCAGATCGTCATGCGGCCCTCCATGGAGAGCGCGCGGATCGCGCTGCCACGGTACTCGAGCACGTAGCCCTGGCCGCCCCCGGTGCCGATCTTCGCGATCACGGCGAGGATGATGTCCTTGGCGGTGACGCCGGGGCGCAGCGTGCCCTCGACCGTGATCGCCATGGTCTTGAAGGGCTTCAGGGGCAGGGTCTGCGTCGCCATGACGTGCTCGACCTCGCTCGTGCCGATGCCGAACGCCATGGCTCCGAAGGCGCCGTGCGTCGAGGTGTGCGAGTCGCCGCAGACGACCGTGATGCCGGGCATGGTGAGTCCGAGCTGAGGACCGACGACGTGCACGATGCCCTGCTCGGCGTCGCCCAGGGAGTGGAGTCGGACGCCGAACTCGGCGGCGTTGCGCCGCAGCGTCTCGATCTGGGTGCGACTCGTGAGGTCGGCGATCGGCTTGTCGATCTCCCACGTCGGGGTGTTGTGATCCTCGGTGGCGATCGTGAGGTCGAGTCGGCGCAACGGGCGCCCCTCGGCGCGCAGGCCGTCGAAGGCCTGAGGACTCGTGACCTCGTGCACGAGGTGCAGGTCGATGTAGATGAGATCGGGTTCGCCGTTCTCGCCCTTCATGACGAGGTGATCGTCCCAGACCTTCTCGGCCAGGGTCCGGCGACGTGCGGACTCAGAGTCTGGTGCGGGGGTGTTCATTGCGATTCTCCTGAAGCTGGCGGTTCGGCCCACAGTGGACTCCGCGACGAGGAGGGGCTCAGAACGAGGTCTCGTCGCGGCCGCTAAGAAGGAGCACGATCCGCATGACGTCAGGTTACCACCGCTTCCGCGGACTGCGACGCGCCGTGACACAGTACTGTCACCCGCACCATCGAGAGGGCTCTGCATGACCGTCGACTCCCCCGGCTTCGCCACCAAGGCCGTCCACGCCGCCCGGAACCAGGATGCCGCGTCCTCGCGGGCCACCCCGATCTACCTCACCGCGGGCTTCGAGTTCGACGACTTCGACCATGCCGCCGATCACTTCGGCACGGGGGCCGGCTTCGGCTACACGCGCACGGGCAATCCGACGGTGCGCGCGGTGGAGCGTCAGCTCGCGGCGCTCGAGTCGGGAGCCGACGCCGTGCTCGTGGCGAGCGGTCAGGCCGCGGTGTCGACGGCCCTGCTGACCGTCGCGGGGGCGGGCGACCACATCGTCTCGTCCACGCACATCTACGAGGGCACGCGCGGCCTGCTGCTCGACAACTTCGCCCGCCTGGGGATCGAGACGACGTTCATCGACGACATCCGCGACCCCGACGCCTGGCGCGCGGCGATCCGCCCGAACACACGGGCGCTGTTCGCCGAGTCGATCGCGAACGCCCGCAACGACGTGCTCGACATCGCGGCAGTGAGCGCCGTCGGTGACGAGACGGCGATCCCGCTGATCGTCGACAACACCCTCGGCACGCCGTTCCTCGTGCGCCCTCTGGAGCACGGTGCCGCGATCGTGGTGCACTCCGCCTCGAAGTTCCTCGCCGGACACGGCTCGGTGCTCGGCGGCGTGATCGTCGACGACGGCCGCTTCGATGCGGCAGCCGCCGGCCACAACGCTCCGCACCTGGTACTCCCGGGGCGCGCAGGCCTCGCGAGCGTCGCCGCACGGCACGGGGGCAACGCGCGCATCGCATATGCGCGCGAGTCCGTCGCCCCGCGGTTCGGCGCCTCGCCCTCGCCACTGAACGCGTTCCTGATCGGCCAGGGCGTGGAGACCCTGGGCCTGCGCGTCGAGCGCCAGTCGCGCAACGCACTCGAGGTCGCGCGGTGGCTCGCGGCGCAGGATGCCGTGGAGAGCGTCGACTACGTCGGCCTCGAGAGCCACCCGGATCACGCGCTGGCGACGAAGTACCTCGGCGGGGGCTTCGGATCGATCTTCACCTTCACCCTGAAGGGCGGACTCGACGCCGCACGCGCGTTCGTCCAGGACGTCCGTGTGTTCACGCACATGACGCACATCGGAGACGTGCGGTCGCTCGTCCTGCATCCCGGGACCACCAGCCACGCCTCCCGCACCGAGGAGGAACGCGGGATCCTCGGCGTCCGTCCTGGGACCCTGCGCCTGTCGATCGGCATCGAGGACGTCGCCGATCTGATCGCCGACCTCACCCGGGTGCTCGAGCCGGCCCGCGAGGCGGTCGCATGAGCCGCCCGCAGCATTTCGGGTGGTTCCTCGCCCGCGGCTTCGGCCCGCAGGGCTGGGGCTATCCGTCGCTCGACTGGGACTACGACTGGACCCGTCCCGAGATCTACCAGGAGGCCGCACGAACGCTCGAGCAGGCCGGCTTCGATCTCGTCATCATCGAGGATGCGCCGTCGCTCGGCTCGCCCGCCACGATCGACCTGCGCGTGCGGCACGCGTTCGGCGGGCCGAAGCACGACCCGCTCCTGCTCGCGCCCTACCTCTTTCAGGCGACCAGGCACCTCGGCGTGGTCCCGACCGTGAACCCCGCCGCGTATCTCCCGTACACCGCGGCACGCCAGTTCTCGACCCTGCAGCATCTCAGCGGTCACCGCCTCGGGCTCAACGTCGTGACCGACACCGGCAGCGCCCGGCACTTCTCCGCGGCAGCGCAGCTCGGCCACGACGAGGCGTACGACCGCGCCGAGGAATGGCTGGACGGCATCCGCGCGCTCTGGCGCAGCTGGGACCAGGGGGCGCTCGTGCGCGACCGCACCACCGACGTCTACGCCGACGGCTCGAGGCTCCGCGCCGTGCAGCACCGCGGCGAGCACTTCGCCTTCGACGGTCCGCTCAACGCCATCCCGTTCACCGACGGCGAGCCGGCGATCGTCTCCCCCGGCGGCTCGGGGCGCGGACTCGGCTTCGCGGGTGCGAACTCCGACGTGCAGCTGGCCCTCGCGCCGCTCACGGAATCGTCGGTGCGTGCCTACCGTGCGAAGATCCACGACGCTGCTCTCTCCGCGGGCCGCACGCCCGGCGACATCAGGATCCTCTTCGCGATCCAGCCCGTCATCACCACATCCGCCGAGGAGGCGGACCGCATCGTCGCGGCCTCGGCCGATCCCGACGACGCGACGCTCGTGCAGATCGCCCGCAAGCAGTCGAGCGACCTCGAGACCGACCTCACCGCACTCGACCTCGACCGACCGCTCGACCTCGGGATCTTCGGCCCGCACGTCTCGCGAGGCAGCATCCAGCGGCTCGTCGGCGACCGGGGCGACGATGCGCCGCTCCGCGCCCACCTCGCCGCGCTGGCCCGCAGCGGGCGCATCAGCGACCGCACCGGTTTCGTCGGCACCGCCGAGGAGTTCGCCGACCTGATCGAGGAGCTCGGAGACTGGGGCAACGACGGCGTGCTGCTGTGGGGCGACTTCCACCCCGTGACGCTGCACCGCACGCTCGACGAGCTCGTCCCGGTGCTGCGGCGGCGCGGGATCCTGCGACGCGAGTACGTCGAGGGCGGGCTGCAGGCCAACCTGCGCGCGTTCTGAGCCTGGGACAATCCCGCGTCGGGTCGCCGAGGCTACCAGCCCATCGAGCCCGGAACTCCCTTGAACGGACCGACGACGGACGAGGTGACCCACCCGCCGTAGAAGCCGCCGGGCTGCGCCACCACGACCTCGCCGTCGACCGTGCACGCGTCCATGGGTCCCGCGTACACCGCGACGCGATCGACGAGCGTCTCGAAGCCCGGAGACGGCTGCGGATAGTTCCACGCCGCACCCGCCGCGACGACGCCCCCGCCACGCACGT
The DNA here is from genome assembly GCF_040675935.1 of Microbacterium sp. LMX7-1.2. Taxonomy (NCBI): domain Bacteria; kingdom Bacillati; phylum Actinomycetota; class Actinomycetes; order Micrococcales; family Microbacteriaceae; genus Microbacterium; species Microbacterium sp. LMX7-1.2. The sequence goes on from NZ_JBEGIL010000001.1 coordinate 414,252, forward strand.
CGAAGTAGCGCGCCGCGCCCTTGAACTCGCAGAAGGACGACCCCGAGGCCGGCACGAGGGCGCCGGGCACGAAATCGGCGATCGGAAGGTAGTACACGGGCGGATGGCTCGTCTCGAGCACCCGCACAGCGCCACGCGTGTCTGCGATCAGCTCCCCGCCGAGCCGGATCGTGACGCGAGCCGCGACCGGCTCGTCGCGTGGCGGTCGCGGATAGTCCCAGACGGACTCCTGACCCGGTGCCGGAACCTCTGGACGTGGTCTTCGCATCTGTTCACTGTACGTCCGTCGGTGTTGACTGGGCTCATGATCGCGTTGCCGATGTTCCCGCTCGGTTCGGTGCTGTTCCCCTACACGCCTCTGCCGTTGCGCGTGTTCGAGCCGCGGTACCTCACCATGGTCGGCCGTCTCCTCGACGAGGAGGACCCGCAGTTCGGCGTCGTGCTCATCCAGCGCGGCCACGAGGTCGGCGGCGGCGACCAGCGCAGCACGATCGGCACCATGGCGCGTCTGGTCAGCGTCACTGCGGACGCCGAGGTGCTCCACATCGTCGCGGTCGGCACTGCGCGCTTCTCGGTCGATCGCTGGGCTGACGACGAACCCCACCCGAGAGCCGAGACCTCACCCGTCCCCGCGCTCGTGTGGAACGACGCGCTCGCACCGCTGCGGACGGAGGCCGAGGCGATCGTGCGCCGGGTGCTCGCACGCAGCGACGGCCCCTGGGACCCCGACACCGAGCTGTCGGAGGATCCGATCGCCGCGGCCTGGCAGCTCGCCGCGATCGCCCCGCTCGGCGAGTACGACCGCTACACGCTCCTGCAGTCCACGACGACCGGCGGCCTGCTCGGCCAGCTGATCGATCTGACGCTCGAGGCCGAATCGCTCTGGAAAGAGAGCTGAGGCTCAGTCCACCGGCGTCGTGAGCCGCGCAGCGCGCTTCTCCCGCGAGGACGCCACCAGGCTCGCGATGGTCGCCACCGTCATCGACACGACGATCACGCCCAGGGACACGAGGTTGTCGATGTCGGGCACCCATTCGACGTGCTGCCCGCCGTTGATGAACGGCAGCTCGTTCTCGTGCAGCGCATGAAGGATGAGCTTGACGCCGATGAAGCCGAGGATCACGGCGATGCCGTAGTGCAGGTACCGCAGGCGGTCGAGCAGATCGCCGAGCAGGAAGTACAGCTGGCGCAGCCCCATGAGGGCGAAGATGTTGGCCGCGAACACCAGGAAACCGTTCGTGGTGATCTCGAAGATCGCCGGGATCGAGTCGATCGCGAAGATCAGGTCGGTCACGCCGATCGTGATGAACACGATGACCATCGGGGTCCACATCCGCTTGCCGTCGACCGTGGTGCGGATCTTCGAGCCGTCGTAGGTCTCGCTGATGTCGATGCGGCGGCGGAGCAGGCGCACGATGAAGTTCTCGCGCTTCACGTCGTCGTCATGGTCACCCTCGGGCATCGCCTGCTTGATGGCCGTGTAGATCAGGAACGCGCCGAAGATGTAGAAGATCGGCGAGAAGTGCTCGATGATCGTGACGCCGACGAGGATGAAGGCCCCGCGCAGCACGAGCGCGATGATGATCCCCACCATGAGCACCTGCTGCTGCAGGCGCCGCGGCACCGCGAACTGCGCCATGATCAGCACGAACACGAAGAGGTTGTCGACCGAGAGGCTGTATTCGAGCGCCCAGCCGGTGATGAAGTCACCGGCGTTTCGCCACCCGGCGACGTTACCCAGGATCAGCGCGAACAGCAGCGCGAGCCCGACGTAGAACACGACCCACAGCGTCGACTCCTTGGTCGAGGGGATGTGCGGGCGCAGGCGGATGAGCAGCAGATCGCCGATGAGGATGAGGCTCAGAACCACCATCGAGGTGATCTCGAACCAGAGAGGGATGTCCACGGGCGTGCGGGACCTTTCGAGAGGGTACGGAGAAGTCCGAAAGTCTCTCCCCCGCACACATCGGTGCGGCGCGCGCCCGGAGCAGCTTCGACGATGCTCGTGATGACGTTACGCGCGTATCCGGGATACTCCCTCTCGCAGAAGTCCATGCTAGACCCTGGGGCGTGGTGGAATGGTCGTCGTGACCACGACTTCGCACACGGATCAGCCCGCCTCCGGAGCCACACCGCTCGAGACACCTCAGCGCAACCCCTGGGCCCGCTCGATCGGCTCCCTCATCTTCGTCAGCCGATGGCTGCAGGCGCCGCTCTACATCGGCCTGATCATCGCCCAGCTCGTGTACGTCATCTTGTTCATGGTCGAGCTGTGGCACCTGATCGTCGAGGACGTCTTCCACGACATCACGCACATCAACGAGGCGACCATCATGCTGAGCGTCCTCGGCCTGATCGACGTCGTGATGATCGCGAACCTGCTGATCATGGTGATCATCGGCGGGTACGAGACCTTCGTGTCGCGCATCAACACCGACGGGCATCCCGATCAGCCGGAGTGGCTCTCGCACGTCAACGCCAACGTACTCAAGGTCAAGCTCGCGATGGCGATCATCGGCATCTCGTCCATCCACCTGCTCAAGACCTTCATCGCGGTCGGCAACATGGACGAGGACGGCATCACGAAGTCCGAAGCGGCAGGTCTCGGCGAGTACACGCCCACGGGCGTGCTGTGGCAGGTCGTGATCCACATGGTGTTCATCGTGTCGGCGCTCGCCCTCGCGTGGATCGACAAGATGTCGCAGAGCACGATCAAGGCGGCGCACGCGGCATCCACCGGAGCCCCCGCACACTGATCTGAGACGATGGGGCATCCCTCGACACTTCCCTGGTGAGAGACACCGAACGGAATCAGGATGCCCGTGCAGACGAGTGATCAGAGATGGGTGGCCAAGGCCGCGGCCGGCGACGAGAGCGCCTTCCGCGAGCTGTACCGCCTGTATGTCCGACCGGTCTACTGGATCGCCCACGGCATCATCGGCTCCCCCGCCGACGCCGAGGACGTGACGCAGGAGACCTTCGTGACCGCGTGGCGCAAGCTGCCGGGTCTGGAGCTGCAGGGAGAGTCGGTCCTGCCGTGGTTGGCGACGATCTGCCGTTTCCAGGCGGCGAACCGGCTGCGTCAGCGCCGGCGGGATCAGGCGCACACCGCGGATGCCGTCGATGACACGCTCCCCGCGGCGATCAGCGTCGAGGAGCAGGTGATCACCGCGGACCTCGCGGAGCGCATCGCGGCGGAGATCGGCACGCTGAGCGAGATCGACCGCGAGATCTTCCGCCTCTGCGCCGCCGAGGGCTACGCGTATCAGGCGGCGGCCGAGGAGCTGGGCATCAGCCACGCCGTGGTTCGGAATCGTCTCTCGCGAGTGCGCACCCGCCTGCGCGGTGCCGTCAAGGAAGCGAGCGAGGCATGAACGACAAGACCACCGACGGGCTGCCGGAGCTCTCCGACGCCGCCGTCGACCGCATCGAGAAGGCGGTGTTCGAGGAGATCGCCTCGGAGCGGCCACGGCAGATGGCCGCATCCCTCCCGGACAGGTCGCGCGTGCGCCGACGGCGCTGGCTCACCGGTGCCGGGATCGCGGCCGCGTTCGTCGTCGGAGTGCTGGTCACGCCGCCGATCCTGAGCAGTGTCGGCGGCAGTGCCATGAGCACCGCCGAGGGCGGCTCGGGGATCGCGGGCTGGAGCTCCGACGGTTCGAGCGGAGGCGTTGCGGACCGCAGCGACCCGATGGGCGTCTCGGAGGCGGCGCCGGAGTCCTCCACGGTGAATCCCGACCTGCAGACCGCCCAGGGGGACGTCGACGCGACCGACCGCGACATCATCGCGACCGGGAACGTCACCCTGCAGGTGAAGGACATCGCCGCCGCGGCCGATGAGATCTCGGCGCTGGCCGAGGAGTACGACGGCTACGTGGAGAGCACCGAGGTCGGCAAGAGCCTGGCGCTCGACGACGGCCGGGGCGCGGTCGCGCCGGACTCGGGTTACGGCTGGATCAGCATCCGTGTGCCGTCCGCCGACCTCCCGACGGTGATCGAGGAGCTGCGCGAATCCGGAGAGGTGCTGTCGTCGTCGATCTCGAAGCAGGACGTCACCTCGACCACGATCGACCTCCAGGCCCGCGTGGACGCGACGACGGCCTCCGTCCAGCGACTCACCGAGCTGATGGCGCAGTCGGGCAGCGTGTCGGAGCTGATCGAGGCCGAGGTCGCGCTGACCGATCGGCAGGCGCAGCTCGAGTCCTACCAGCAGCAGCTCACGGCGCTGCAGGATCAGGTCGCGATGTCGAGTCTGCAGGTGCAGCTCACGAAGACCGCCGAGCCGACCACGGCGGACCCGGCGGGGTTCGGCGACGGACTGCTCGCCGGCTGGAACGGTCTCGTGGTGTCGCTCAACGCGCTCGTCGTCTCCGTAGGGTTCCTCCTCCCCTGGCTCGCGATCGCAGCGCTCGTGGTGCTGGTGGTGTGGGGCATCCGGCGGGCGCGGCGCACCCGCCGCGTGAAGGATGCCGCGGCACTCCGCTCCCGTACTGAGGCGGCCGGGGCGACCGAGGAGTAGTCCTCCGACGGGGGCGGTCTCGATACGTCGAGACCGCCCCCGTCGTTGATTTTCCGGGGTATACAAGAAGTCTTGTCGTCCTATCCGTTCGCCCGTACCTTTGCGTGCATGGAAGACATCTCCGTCATCACCGCCGTGCACCACCCACTGCGGCGGCGCATGTACGACTACCTGCTGCTGTACGGCACGTCACAGGTCACGACGCTCGCGAAGGCCCTGCAGAGCCAGGTCGGCAGCATCAGCCATCACCTGCGGATGCTGGAACGCGCCGGTCTCGTGGAGCGCGTCGAAGACCCGCAGGGCGATCGCCGCACGAGCTGGTGGCGTGTGGCTCGTCGGGGACTCACGTGGTCGGCAGGCGACTTCGCCGACTCGCCCGCCGACGCGCTGCTCGCGCGCGAGGCCCAGCGCCAGAGCATCCGGATGCAGATCGAGCGGCTCCAGCAGTGGCAGCGCCGTCACGACGACCCCGCCTATGCGGCGTACGATGCGTCCAACACGGAGACGACGTCCTGGGCGTCGCCGGACGAGCTGCGCGACCTCTCGGCGCGGCTCCTGAAGACCCTCGACGAGTGGAGGGACTCGGTCGATCTCGAGGACGGGCAGGAGCGCACCCCGATCTTCTTCTTCGCGCACGCCTTCCCGACGGTGCCGTGATGACCGCCGTCGCACCGGAGCAGCTCACGGTCCCTCCCCCGTTCCGCGGGGATCATCGGGTCCACGCCTGGATCATCGTGAAGGCGCTGTCGGATGCCGGAGACGCGGTCTGGACCATCGCCCTCGCCTGGACGGCCGTGCAGATCGCCACTCCCGCCGTCGCGGGGCTCATCGTCGCCGCAGGTACCGTGCCGCGCGCCGTGATCCTGCTGTTCGGCGGGGTTATCGCCGACCGGGCCGATGCGCGCCGCGTCATGATGCTCTTCAACACGGTGCGCGTGGGCGTGCTGATCGCCGTGGCCCTGTGGGTACTGGCCGAGCCCCCGAGCGTGGCCCTGCTGCTCTGCGCCGCGATCGCCTTCGGCGTGTGCGACGCGTTCTACGAACCCTCGGCTGGCACGATCTCCCGCCAGCTCGTCCGCCCCGGGGACCTCCCCGCCTACAGCGCCATGTCGCAGACGGCGACGCGGCTCGGCACCATGGCCGGCGCGGCGCTCGGCGGTGTACTGGTCGCGTGGTCGGGGCTCGTCGGCAGCGCGAGCGCCAACGCCGTCACGTTCGCTCTCGTGGTCGCGTTCATCGCGATCTGGCTGCGCCCGAGGTTCCGGCTGCCCCGCGCCGAGCGGGAGCCGGTCCTGCGCGGCATCGGACGCGGCTTCGGACACCTGCGCGTGCACCCGACCACCCGCACGCTCGTGATCGCCCTGTCCGGACTCAACCTCGCCGTCGGGCCGGCGATCGGCATCGGCCTGGCGCTCCGCGCCCACGACCAGGGGTGGGGAGCGCAGGCCGTGGGTCTCTTCGAGGCGCTGCTCGGACTCGGTGCGGCCCTCGGCGCCGCGAGCGTGCTGCGCTGGCGTCCACGGCGAGAGGCGCTCGCAGGCTTCTGGGCTCTCGTCGTGCAGGGCGCCGCCATCGTCGCCCTCGGCTTCGGACCGGCATGGCTCGTGGCCTCGGCCGCCTTCGTCATCGGTCTCACGGCGGGATACGCCTCCGTGCTGCTGAGCGCGACGTTCGCCGCGACCGTCGACACCGCCTACCTCGGTCGCATGAGCTCGCTCACCCGACTCGGCGACGACTGCCTGATGCCCCTCGCGATGGCGGCGTTCGGCGCTCTCGCCTCCGCGACCGCAGTCGGCATCCCGTTCGCCCTGTTCGGTGGGGCGATGATGGCGATCATGATCCTGCCGCTAAGCAATCGGACATTCCGCACCATGACGATCCGCGACACACCATCCCCAGCCTGACGCCCGGGCCGCACGAGGCGACGCCACGACGCTAGAGTCATCGCCATGAGCAGCGCCGCCCGCGAGACGACCGCAAGAGCAGTGCCCGTCGGGCGCGACCTCACGCTGGATCTCGCCCGCGTGACGTGCGTCGTCCTGGTCGTGTTCGTGCACATCCTGTTCACCGGGGTCGGCCGCGCCGCGGACGGGTCGCTCCTGATCGAACGCACCGTCGAAGCGCAGCCGTGGTTCAGCGCCGCCACCTGGGTCGCGAACATCATGCCGCTGTTCTTCGTCGTGGGCGGTTACGCGGCTCGTGCCGGCTGGCGGTCGACCGTCGCCCGCGGCGAGAGTGCCGATGCGTTCGTGCGCGTCCGACTGGCACGGCTGGCGCGGCCGGCAGTCCCGGTGTTCGTGTTCTTCACGATCGCGCTCGGTGCGGTGCGGATGCTAGGGATCGACCCGGCTCTCGTCGACGTCGTGGCGGTCGGCGTCGGCTCGCCGCTGTGGTTCCTCGCCGCCTATCTCGTGGTCCAGGCGTGCGCTCCCGCCATGATGCGCCTGCACGAGCGCCACGGCGCCCGGGTGCTGCTCGTCCTGCTCGCCGGAGCGCTGCTGGTCGACGGGTTCCGGTACATCGTGATCGGCGGCCTACTCGGCATCCAGCCCGTCCCGCCCGTCGGCTACGGCGCGGGTCAGGAGCTCTTCGGGGTGCCCAACATCGTGTTCGTCTGGCTGTTCGCACAGCAGATCGGCTTCTTCCTGTACGACGGCTGGTTCGCGCGTCGCCGCTGGTGGCAGCTCGCGCTGCTGATCGCCGTGGGCTATCTCGCGCTCTGGGGTCTCGTGTCGCTCGACGGATACTCCTGGAGCATGCTCGCCAACCAGTGGCCGCCCACCACGCCCATGGCCGTGCTCGCCGTGATCCAGGCCGCGGGACTCACCCTGCTGCACCGGCCCCTCACCGCGCTCATGAGGACCAGGGCGGCGCAGGGGGCTGTGTTCGTGATCGGCTCACGCCTCATGACGATCTACCTGTGGCATCTGCCGGTGATCATGATCCTCATCGGCATCCAACTCGTGCTGCCGCTGCCGATGCCCGCGCCGGGCAGCGCCATCTGGTGGTGGACCCGGCCGGTGTTCCTGCTGCTCGTGCTCGCCGTCGTGTGGGCCGCGTCGCTATGGCTCGTGCGTTTCGAGGCCGCTCCGGCTCCAGGAGCGCCGCGCTTCCCCGGCGCTCGAGCATGCGTGGTCGCCGTGGTCGTGTTCGTCGTGCCGATCATCGGCATCACGACCTACGGGCTCGATTTCCCGCTGGCCGCGCTGTCGCTCGCCTGCACGCTGGCAGCACTGTGGCTCACCGGATCGAAGCGCGTGGAGTGACGTTCGTCGATCGCATCCGGATACGACGAAAGCCCTCGGCGAACCGAGGGCTTTCGTTTGTTGTGTGACCCCAGCGGGATTCGAACCCGCGTTACCGCCGTGAGAGGGCGGCGTACTAGGCCGCTATACGATGGGGCCAGTCTTGCGGAGCGTTTCCGTCCCGCGACAACTGTTCAAGTATGCCATGACGATTCTCGTGCCGCCAAATCGAGGCGGGAGCGCGCCGGATCCCGGGCGTGGCGCGCCCGAGAAGCGTTTGCCAGCGGCCGTCGGAAGGAGTTGACTCGTCTCATGCGCGTCACGAAATTCGAACATGCCGCCCTCCGCATCGAGAAGGGCGACGACGTCCTGGTGATCGATCCGGGGTCCTTCACCGCACCGCTCGACGACCTGCACGGCCTGGTCGCCGTGGTCATCACGCACGAGCACCCTGACCACTGGACGCCCGAGCACCTCGACCGCATCCTCCGCGCGGCGCCGGGCACGCCGATCTTCGCACCCGCCGGAGTCGCCCGAGCCGCGGAGGGCTACGAGATCACGGTCGTCGCACCGGGAGAGACCGTCACGGCCGGCGACTTCTCGCTGCGCTTCTTCGGAGGAACGCACGAAGTCATCCACTCCTCGCTTCCGGTGGTCGAGAACGTCGGCGTGCTCGTGGACGACGTGTTCTACTACCCGGGCGACTCGTACGCCGTCCCCGAGGGCATCGATGTGCAGACCATGGCCGCGCCTCTCGGCGCTCCGTGGCTCAAGATCGGCGAAGCCATGGACTACGTGCTCGCCGTGAAGCCTCGACGCGCGTTCGGCACGCACGACATGACGCTGTCCGTCGCCGGCAAGACCATGCACCGTCAGCGTCTGCAGTGGGCGACCGAGCAGAACGGCGGGGAGTTCTTCGTGCTCGAGCCCGGAGAGTCTCTCGACATCTGATGGCGGATTCTCCGTCCGCCGAGCGTCGCCTCGACGTCGCGGCTGTTCGAGATCTTCTCGCGACGGCATCCGCCGATCTCGCATCGCGGCCGCTCGACCTCGCCGCCGAGGGCTGGGACAACGCGATCTGGCGACTGGGCGTCGACCTCGCCGTCCGCGTGCCGCGGCGCGCTCTTGCCGCCGACCTCATCCTGCACGAGCAACGCGTCCTCCCCGCACTCGCGCCGGCGCTCGCGCGCCTCGGTGTGCAGACTCCGGTGCCCGTGATCGTCGGCCGCCCCTCGGAGCTCTTTCCCTGGGCGTGGTCGGTGGTGCCGTGGATCGACGGCTCGCCCGCGCTGGGGCGGCCACGCGAGGAGAACACAGCGTGGGCCTCTCTGCTCGCCGCCGCGCTCGATGCCGTGCACGGGTCGGCCCCCGCCGATGCTCCGGCCAACCCGTATCGGGGCGTCCCCCTGCCGCACAGAGACGCCGCTCTGCGCGAGCACCTCGACGGGCTCCGCTCCTCCGGCCTCGACGCCGTGGCCGACGACCTGGGCGTCATCTGGGAACGCGGCCTCGCAGCCGCGCCCGCGCGCGAGCGCGTGTGGATCCACGGCGACCTGCACCCGGGGAACCTGCTCGTCCACGAGGGTCGGCTCGCCGCGCTCATCGACTTCGGCGACGTCACCGCCGGCGATCCCGCCTACGACCTGGCGGCATCCTGGATGCTCTTCGACGCGGATGGTCGGATCCGCTTCCGATCCGCGACCGCCGAGCGCTACGACGACGCCACGTGGACGCGCGCACGCGCCTGGGCCGCGTACCTCGCTGCCGTCTTCCTGACGAAGAGCGACGACCGCCCGGAGTTCCGCGCACTCGGAGAGAGCACGGCGCGGGCGGTCGTCGACGGCTGAGCTACTGGGCGGCGCGCACCCGCAGATCGCGTGCGAGATGATCGCGCTGTTCGATCACGATGCGCCGCAGAGCGGCCGGCGCGTCGCCGTGCGCGTCGAGCCAGGCATCCACGCGGTCGAGCGTCGGCGTGGCCGGGAACAGTCCGACGACGAGACGCTGCGCGAGCTCGATGCTGCGCGTACGCCAGGCATCGGAGATTCGGGCGAAGTACTCCTCGTCGAAACGGTCGACCAGATCGCGACGTCCGCCCGCGCGGAAGCCGGCGATCTCGGCGTCGAGATGGTCGTTGCTGAGCGAGTGGTCGTTCCACGCCGCGTCCCACGCCGCGGCACGCACCGTCGCCTCGGGTCGCGACGATCGCGCCCGGCGTGCGGCGGTGCGACCGGTGCCCGTGTCGTCGCGCGCGCTCTCGGCCTCGATCTCGTCGAGTCCCGCGTGCGTGGTCGCCACGAGAGACGTGAGCAGCTGCCAGCGCAGATCCGGGTCGATCGTCAGCCCCTCAGGCGCCGCACCGTCCAGGAGAGCACGGACCTCGGCGTGGTGCACGTCGTCGAACGCGGATGCCGCGGCGAGCGATCGCGCCCAGGACAGCTGCGCGTCACTTCCTGCATCCGCAGCCTGCAGAGCGTCCCACGACGTCTCGGCCCACAGCCGCTGCTCCTCGGCACGCGCGTCGTCGGAGACATAGTGCTGGATAGCGAACGCCGCGTTGGCGATCACTCCGACCAGCAGCCCGATGTTGGACTCGCCGGGAGCGTGCCGTCGGACGATCGCCGTGTAGCGCGTCGCGGCGAGCTCTCCGTCGCGCGTCGCGTTCCACAGCGACGACGACACCAGAGCACGCGCGAGCGGATCCTCGATCGACGACAGCGACTCCTCGACGGTCGCGAGCGAGCGCTCGTCGAGCCTGGCCTTCGCATACGTGAGGTCGTCGTCGTTCAGCAGGACGAGGTCGGCGTCGGGCAGCTGCAGCGGGGTGCGCTCCGCGGCGATGTCCAGAGATATCTGGTCACGGCGAACGATGCGCTCGTCGACTCGGCCGTAGAGACCGATGCGCAGGCGGTGCGGGCGCGGCTCGTGCTGTACGAGCACGGCCGCGCCGTCAGCATCCCTGTCGAGCTCGAGCGTCGAGAGCCCCGAGGTCTCGAGCCACGCGCGCGACCATTCGGTCATGTCGCGTCCCGAGACGGCGCTGAGCTGCACGAGGAAGTCGTCGAGCGTCGTGTTGCCGAAGGCATTCGCGGAGAAGTAGCGACGCGCGCCCTCGAAGAACGCCTCGTCGCCCACGAACGCCACGAGCTGCTTGAGCACCGACGCCCCCTTGGCGTAGGTGATGCCGTCGAAGTTGAGCTTCGCTGCCTCCAGGTCGGTGATGTCCGCGACGATGGGATGCGTCGTCGGCAGCTGGTCCTGCTGATACGCCCACGCCTTGCGGCGTGCGGCGAACGTGACCCACGCGTCCTGGAAGCGCGTCGCAGCGGCCGAAGCGTGGGCACCCATGTAGTCGGCGAAGGACTCCTTGAGCCATAGGTCGTCCCACCACTTCATCGTGACGAGGTCGCCGAACCACATGTGCGCCATCTCGTGCAGGATCGTGTTGGCGCGAGCGGCACGCTGCGCCTCGGTCGCCGCCCCGCGTGACAGGTAGGCCTCGGTGAACGTCACCAGGCCCGGGTTCTCCATCGCCCCGAGGTTGTACTCGGGCACGAAGATCTGGTCGTACTTGCCCCACGGGTAGGGGTAGGCGAAGGCCTCGGTGAAGAAGTCGAGGCCCTGTCGGGTGATCTCGAGGATCTCCTCGGACTCGAGGTGCTCAGCCAGCGAGCGACGCGCGAACACGGCGAGCGCGATGCGCTGCTCGTCACGGGTCCACTCCCCCTCGACACGCGCATAGGGCCCCGCGGCGACGGACGTGATGTAGCTCGAGATGGGGAGGGTCGGCGCGAACTCGATGCGCTGCACCCCGACGCCTTCGTCGACGGTGGCCGGCGCCTGGTTCGACAGCACCTCCCAGCCCGCGGGCGCGTCCACGACGAAGACGTACTCGGCTTTCATGTCGGGCTGCTCGAAGCAGGCCATGACCCGACGTGAATCGGCAGGCTCGTACTGCGTGTAGAGGTAGGTGAGGTCGTCTGCGGGGTCGTGGAAGCGATGCATCCCCTCACCGGAGCGGCTGTAGGCGCCGACGGCCTCGACGCGCACCGTGTTCTCGGCGGCGAGTCCCTGAAGGCGGATCCGGGCTCCGTCCCAGTCGACGGGCTGCTCCTCCTCGTTGAGCAGCACGCGGTCGACGGACAGGCCGATGAAATCGATCCACGTCTCATCGCTCGTCGCGGAGAACTCGAGCGTGGTGGTCGTCGGGAATCCGGGTCGCGCGCGCTCAGGGGCGCCGGTCAGGTCGAGCTCGACGCGGATGCGGTGCACGGTGACGGATGCGGATCGCGCGGCCGTCTCCTCGCGGGAGAGATTGGCTGTGTCCATGTTCCCATCCTGTCATCCGCCCTCTATCGGTCATGCAGCGCGTCGAACCGGTTCATTTGCCGAGCAGCCGCCGGATCGCGGACTCGGGTGACACCGTGAGATCGAGCGTGCGACCGCGCGCGTACTGACGGAACACCCTGGGGTCGATGTAGCTGCTGCGCGCCACCGCGATCGTGTTGCCGAGCGCCGAGGCCGTCGCCTGCACCGCGAGGCGCTCGGCCTTCTTGCGGTCGTTGCGACCCTCGAGCACGCCGATGCGCGCGAGCGCGTCGGCCGCGAGGATCGTGCCGTGCAGGGTGCGGAAGTCCTTCGCGGTGAACTTCCCTCCGGCGACCTCGCGCAGGTAGTCGTTGATCTCCGTGGACGACAGTCGTACGCGGCGCCGTCCCTTGCGGTAGGCGAGGAGCGTCGCTCGGGGCGACCCGACCGAGAACTCCGTGAGCGCCTCGGCCAATGCCTCGTCGGTGATCTCGATGGACGCGAGCTGCTTGCTCTTGGCGGGGAAGCTGAGGGCCACGGTGCTGCCGTCGATGCGCACGTCGCGTCGACGCAGGGTGCTGAGCCCGCGACTGCCGTGCTTGACCAGGTAGCGCTCGGAGCCGATGCGCAGGGCACCGTCGTCCAGCAGGCGGAACGCGACAGCCAGGGCACGATCGCGGGAGAGCCCCGGCTCGCCGATCGCCATCGTCACCCGTCGGCGGGCGGAGGGCAGGGCGGCGGCGAGACGCAGGGCGCGAGCGAACTTGCGCTGGTCGCGGCCGGTGCGCCACAGCGGGTGGTACACGTATTGGCGGCGACCGGCGTCGTCGGTGCCGACGGCCTGGATGTGCGCGAGCGGGTCGGCGGCGATCCAGACGTCGGTCCATCGCGGCGGGATGACGAGGTCGGAGATGCGTTCGCGGTCGGCTTCCGACACGGGCTCCCCGCCCGCGTCGAGGTAGCGGAACCCGGATCCCGAGCGGCGACGCCGGATACCCGGTTCCTCTCCTGGAACGACTCGTCTCAGCGCCATCCTCGTGCCTCCCGGGTCTCGCTCGTCGACGACATCGAGGATGCCGCCTCCCGACGACGACGCGATAGGGCATGGCGTCGCAGCAGCGCGATCTGCTAGGACTCGGAGGTCGCGTTCGATGCGTCGTCACCGACCGGATTGTCGACGGCCACCGGGGTCTGTCATCCTCATGTGTATGACGATGTCACTCGAGCAGTTCCAGTCGGCCCTCGCGAGACCGGATCTGCGCGGCGGCCTCGCCCTCCCCCTCAGCGACACCGAGGCCGAGCTGGTCGCCGCCGATCCGGCATCCGTGCAGAGCTGGTACGGCTACTGGCTGTCCCTGCAGCCGGTAGCACCGACTCCCGAGGCACCGGTCGCGCCGGGCCCCCCGACCGGTCCGGCGAGCTTCGACGCCCCGCCACCTCCGCAGTACACCGCACCGCAGGGCGCCCCTGCGCCGGATACCGCGCAGCCCACGGTCCCTCTCGCGGGTCCCGCGCCTGTGGATGCGGTCTTCGCGACCACCGCGGCGTACCCCGAGACCGGATTTCCCGGTACCGGCCACCCCGGTGCGGGCTACTCCGGCGGGGAGTACGCCGGTGCGAGCTACCCAGGGGCCGCCCAGTTCGCGGGAGCCGCGGGCCTCGCAGCGCCTGCGCGGAAGAACGTCGGCCTGTGGGTCACCCTGTCGGTCCTCGGCGCGCTGCTCCTGATCATCGCGATCGTCGTCGTGACGGCGTTCGCCACGGCCCGCACCTGGACCAAGGTCGACGTTCCCGAGCAGCCCGAGACGTTCCACAGCGAGACCTACGAGACCGGGCGCTTCGACGTGACGATGGACGCGGTGAACCCCTGCTTCGTGAACCAGGACTGGACCGACTGCACGAACCTGCTCCTCGCGAGCTACACCGCGGCCTGCGTGGGCGTCGAGCTGACCGAGGACGCGACCGCCCTGTGCACCGAGTACAACGGCGCGATCCTCGAGATGCAGGCCCAGGACACGCCGGGCTCGTACGTGGCCACGCTGGGCACCTACGGCAACCTCTCGCGCACCCCCGAGACGGATGTGCGCCAGGTGTCGAACGAGGACTACCGCCCCGCCGAGACGCATGAGGCCGTGTGCTATCTCGGGTTCCTCGGAGAATGCGAGTAACCCGCCCCACAAACCACGAAACCCCCGCCTGAGCGGGGGTTTTCGTTGTGCTGGGGTACCTGGACTCGAACCAAGAACAACTGAACCAGAATCAGCCGTGTTGCCAATTACACCATACCCCAAGGGCGAAACCTGGGCCTCGCACCGAGAGTCAAGCCTACCCGAGCGGCGACCGGAATGCCAAAACGTCCGATCGCGGGTCGCCGCCCGGGCGTGCCGTCACTGCGCGAGGAACGCCGAGAGTCCGCGCAGGCGGCGGAGCGACTCGTCCTTGCCGATCAGCTCCATGGACTCGAACAGCGGCGGCGACACACGGCGACCCGTGATGGCGACGCGGGGCGGCCCGTAGGCCACGCGCGGCTTGAGCTCGAGGTCCTCGACGAGCGCCTTCGCGAGCGCGTCTTGGATCCTCTCCGGCGTGAACTCCTCGACCGACTCTATGGCCGCCACACAGGCGTCGAGCACCTCGGCGGCGTTCGCCGGCAGGCCCTTCAACGCATCTGCGTCGTACGACACCTCGTCGACGAACAGGAAGCCCAGCATGCCGGGGACGTCGCCGAGCAGCTGCACGCGCTCCTGCACGAGGGGCGCTGCACGGAACGCCAGCACGAGCTGCTCGTGGGTCGGCTCGTCGAAGAGACCCGCTGCCGCGAGGTACGGGATCGTCCGCTCGGCGAAGTCCTTCTCCCCCAGCATCCGGATGTGGTCGCCGTTGATCGACTCGGCCTTCTTCTGGTCGAAGCGGGCCGGGTTCGGGTTCACGTTCGTGATGTCGAAAGCCGCGATGAACTCCTCGAGCGAGAACACGTCGCGGTCGGGGCCGATCGACCAGCCGAGCAGCGCCAGGTAGTTCAGCAGGCCCTCGTGGATGAAGCCGCGCTCGCGGTGCAGGAAGAGATCGGCCTGCGGGTCGCGCTTGGAGAGCTTCTTGGTGCCGGTCTCCCCCAGCACGAGCGGCATGTGGGCGAAGCGCGGCACGAAGGTCGTGACCCCCGCGTCGATCAGCGCCGCGTACAGCGCGAGCTGGCGCGCGGTCGACGGCATGAGGTCCTCGCCGCGCAGCACGTGCGTGATCCCCATGAGCGCGTCGTCGACCGGGTTCACGAAGGTGTAGAGGGGGATGCCGTTGGGACGCACGACCACGAAGTCCGGGAAGGATCCGGCCGGGAACGTGACCTCGCCACGGATGAGGTCGACATACGTGACGTCTTCGTCGGGCACCCGCAGGCGGAGCGCGGGCTGGCGCCCCTCGGCGCGGAAGGCGGCCTTCTGCTCGTCGGTGAGGTCACGGTCGAAGTTGTCGTAGCCGAGCTGCTTCGCGCGTCCTGC
The DNA here is from genome assembly GCF_040675935.1 of Microbacterium sp. LMX7-1.2. NCBI lineage: Bacteria > Bacillati > Actinomycetota > Actinomycetes > Micrococcales > Microbacteriaceae > Microbacterium > Microbacterium sp. LMX7-1.2. The sequence goes on from NZ_JBEGIL010000001.1 coordinate 429,821, forward strand.
GGCCTCGTTGCGGGCGTCGATCTCCTCGGCGGTCGAGTAGCTCTCATAGAGCGCACCTGTCGCGAGGAGCTTCTCGATCACGCCGCGGTAGATGTCGTGGCGCTCCGACTGGCGATACGGTGCGTGCGGTCCGCCGACCTCGACGCCCTCGTCCCAGTCGATCTCCAACCAGGTCAGAGCGTCGACGAGCTGGCGGAAGCTCTCCTCGCTGTCGCGGGCAGCGTCCGTGTCCTCGATGCGGAACACCATCTTCCCGCCGTTGTGACGGGCGTACGCCCAGTTGAACAGCGCGGTGCGCACCATGCCGACGTGCGGCAGGCCGGTCGGCGAAGGGCAGAAGCGGACGCGGACGTCGGCACCGCTGGCGGTCGTGGTGAGGGGATGAGGAGTAGCCATAGCCCTTCGATTCTACGGCTCAGCGGGGTTCTCCCACGGCGATGGCGGCGGTGTGCTCGAGCGGCACCTCATCGCCGACCGCGAGGACGTCGCACAGCTCATCGAACCCACGCCGGAAGGCCGAGCGCCCTGCCGGGTCGAGGCTCCGGTAGAAGAGGCCGGCGCCGGCCACGCCGCCCTCCGCCGACGCCCAGAGCGCCGCAGGCGAGGCCCGCCACGTCCACGTGCTCTCGGACACCTGGACGCCACGCCATCCGGCATCCGTCAGCATCTCCGCGAAGCCCGCGGCGGTCCGAGCGAAGTCACGCTCGGGAGGCAGCCTCTCCCCCTCGGCCGGCACGAGTCCTGCACGGTCGCAGATCTCCCTCCAGAACCACGACGGAGACTGCACCCAGATCGTCGCCGCGACGCGCTGGCGCGCCACTCGCGCGAGCTCCCCGGCCGACTCCCGCGGATCCGAGACGTGGTTGAGCACGAAGTTCGCCGTCACCGTGTCGAACGACTGCCCGTCGAACGGCAGCTCCGGCAGGGCTCCGGCCACGCAGTCGATGTCAGGATGCTCGCGCTCCGCGACCGCCCGCATGGAGGGCTCCGGCTCACATCCCGTGACCGCCCAGCCCTGCCCGGCGAACTCGGCGAGCAGCGAGGAGGTACCCGACCCGACATCCAGCAGTGTGCGCCCTTCACCCCGTCCGAGCGCGGCGATCAGCTGCGGTCCGGTCCCCAGGCACAGGGACGCGTAGGAGACCGCGTACGCCTCACCGGTGCCGTTCCACGCCTTCACGGCCTCACCGGCTCTCGACCTCACGCGGCGAATGCTCCACCGCGAGGGGCGACAGCACCACGATGATCAGCACGATGACCGAGGCTGCGATGCCGAGACCCGCGTACTGGAAGTTCGCCAGCACGACGCCCGCGAGCACGGCTCCCCCCGCCGCGGACAGGCTCATGAGCGAGTCGCTGCGCCCCTGACGACGAGTGCGCAGCTCCGGCGCGCTCGCCTCCGTCAGCAGCGCGGCCCCGGCGACGGTCGCGGCACTCCAGCCCAGACCGAGCAGGATCAGGGCGACCATCACTCCCCACTCCTGATCGTTCACGAACACCGCGAACGCCAGAGCCCCGCCCAGGAGCACCTGCCCCAGGAGAACGACTCGGAGGCGACCCCAGCGATCGGCCAGGATGCCGAACACCGGTGAGAGCGCGTACATGCCGCCGACGTGCAGCGCGATCGTGATCCCGACGAGCGCCGAGACGTCCGCCGGCGTCGGCGCCATTCCGTGTGCGCCGTGCGCCATGTGCGAGAGGTGCACGGGAGTCATCGCCATGACCGAGGCCATCACGACATGAGACCCGGCGATCGCGAAGATCGCGTACCGCGCGACCCGCGGCCTGTCGGCGAAGACGGTGCCCGTGGCGGCTTCCGCAGCCGTCGAGAGACGCTGGGCCGTGAGGAGCGGGTCAGGGCGCAGCGCGACCAGGTACAGCACGAGCGCGGCGCACTGCGCGACGAAAGAGAACGCGTACGAGCCGGTCTGCGGCGGCATCCCGATCATCTCGCCGACCACCTCGCCGGGGCCGAGCAGCAGCGGACCGGCGACGCCGCCGATCGTCGTGGCCCATACGACGATCGAGAGATCCCGACCGCGGTGCTTCGGCGCCGCGAGGTCGGTCGCCGCGAACCGCGACTGCAGATTGCCCGCGTTCCCGGCGCCGATCATGACGATGCCGACGAGCAGCAGCGGGAACACCCGTAGCGACGCCGCGAGGATCACGACCGCGATGCCCACGAGAGCGAAGAGGTTGCCGAGCGTCAGGGCGCGCCGGCGTCCGAGCCGAGCGGCGAGGCGTGCGAGCGGGATCGCGCACAGCGCGGCGCCGAGCGTCACGGAGGCGGTCGCGAGGCCTGACAGCGCGTCATCGCCCGAGATGTCGGCGGCCAGCAGCGCACCGAGCGAGACGGTCGCTCCGAAGGCGATGCCCCCGAGCACCTGCCCGAGCGACAGGGTCAGCACCGTGCGGCGCTGCACCCGCGCGAGCTGAGCCGCCGACAGGGCGACGACGCTCATGACGCGCGTGGTGCGTCGCGCACGATGTTGCGCAGGATGCCGAGGCCGGTGATCTCCACCTCGACGGTGTCGCCGGCCGAGAAGGCGCCGACGCCGGCGGGCGTGCCGGTGAGGATCACGTCACCCGGGAGCAGCGTGAAGACGGCCGAAGCGTGCTCGATGATCGCGGCGACCGAGTGGATCATGTCCGTGAGCGGCGCGTGCTGGCGCACCTCGCCGTTGACACGGGTCTCGATGGTCGCGGTCGTGGGGTCGAAGTCCGTGTTGATGGTCGGGCCGAGCGGGCAGAACGTGTCGAAGCCCTTCGCCCGTGTCCACTGGCCGTCCTTGCGCTGCAGGTCGCGCGCCGTGACGTCGTTCGCGATCGTGTAGCCGAGAACGTGATCGAGCGCGTCGGCTGCCGACACGTTCTTCGCGACACGGCCGATCACGACGGCGAGCTCCCCCTCGTACTCGGTCTGCTCGGAGATGGCCGGGCGGACGATCGCGTCGCCGGGGCCGATCACGGAGGTGTTCGGCTTGAGGAACAGCAGCGGCTCCTCCGGGGCCTCGCCGCCCATCTCGGCCGCGTGGTCGTGGTAGTTCTTGCCGACGCACACGATCTTCGAGCGCGGGATCACGGGTGCCAGGATCACGGCATCCGCGATCGGCACACGCACGCCCGTCGTCTCGTAGCCCGCGAAGAGCGGGTCGCCCGCGAGGACGACGAGGTCGGTGTCGTCGACGATCCCGAAGAGGATGGCGTCGTCATTGCTGAATCGGGCGATCTTCATGCATCCAGCCTAGCCAGGGGCCTCGACGAGACGACCCCGCCTTGCAGGGTTCGCAAAGCGGGGTCGCGTGTCCGATCCGGGTCGGACGGCTGAGGCTCAGGCGTCGAGGCGCAGGAGCCAACCGTGCCGGTCCTCTCGGCGGCCGTACTGGATGTCGGTGAGCTCCTCGCGCAGCGACAGAGCGAGGTCGCCGAGCGGCTGCGGCTCATCGAAACCCTCGCCGACGAGAGCGCCGATGGGAGTCACGACGGCGGCCGTCCCGCACGCGAAGACCTCGACGATGTCGCCCGAGGCGACGCCCTCGCGCCACTCGGTGATCGAGATGGGTCGCTTCTCGACCGTGTAGCCGCGGTCCTCCGCGAGCTGCAGCAGCGAGTCGCGCGTGATGCCGTCGAGGATGCTGTCGGACTCGGGCGTCACGACGCGGCCGTCCTTGAACACGAACACGACGTTCATACCGCCGAGCTCTTCGACGTCGCGCTTCTCGTTGAGGAACACGACCTGGTCGCAACCCTTGGCGCTCGCCTCCTTCTGCGCGAGGAGGCTCGAGGCGTAGTTGCCACCCGTCTTCGCCTTGCCCGTGCCGCCCTTGCCCGCGCGGGCGTAGTCCTCCGAGAGCCAGATGCGCACGGGCTTCACGCCGCCGGTGAAGTATGCCCCGGCCGGGCTCGCGATCACGTAGTAGGCGACCTTCTGCGCTGCGCGCACACCCAGGAACGCCTCCTTGGCGAACATGAAGGGGCGCAGGTAGAGGCTCTGATCTTCGCCGGACGGCACCCAGTGCCCGTCGACCGCGACGATCTCGCGGAGCGACTGGATGAAGTACTCGGTCGGGAGCTCGGGAAGGGCGAGTCGGCGCGCGCTCGCCTGCATACGCGCCGCGTTGCGGTCGGGACGGAACGTGTGCACCGAGCCGTCCGCGTGACGGTAAGCCTTGATGCCCTCGAAGATCTCCTGCGCGTAGTGCAGCACGGAGGCCGCGGGGTCGAGCGCGATCGGGCCGTACGGCTGCACGCGCGGACGGTGCCACCCGCCCTTGGCCGACCAGCAGATGTCGACCATGTGGTCCGTGAACGCCACGCCGAAACCGGGGTCGTCGTGCACCTCCGCGACACGGGCCTTCGTGGCGGCGTTCAGGTTCTTCGTCACCGCGAACTCCAGCGGAGCCAACGCGGCCTCAGCGTCGATGGTCGTCATCTCTTCATCCAATCCTTGTGGGTGGGCGCATCCTCGCGCCGCTTCAGCCTACGCCTGTCGTTCAGAGGCGTGCAGCGATCGCGGAGCCGATCTCCGCGGTCGGCCGCGCGCCCGTGCGCGCGGCGATGTCGGCCTCGACGGCGGCGCTCACGCGAGCGCTCTCCGCCGACAGGCCGAGGTGGTCGAGCAGCAGCGCGACCGAGAGAATCGCGGCCGTGGGGTCCGCCTTCTGCTGCCCGGCGATGTCGGGCGCGGATCCGTGCACCGGCTCGAACATCGAGGGGAATGCGCCGTCGGGGTTGATGTTCCCCGAGGCTGCGAGGCCGATGCCGCCCGTGACGGCGCCGGCGAGGTCGGTGAGGATGTCACCGAAGAGGTTGTCCGTGACGATCACGTCGAAGCGCGAGGGGTCGGTCACGAGGAAGATCGTCGCCGCATCGACGTGCAGGTAGTCGACCTGCACGTCGGGGTGCTCGGCCGACACCTGGTCGACGATCCGCTTCCAAATCGCTCCCGCGTGCACGAGGACGTTCGTCTTGTGCACGAGCGTCAGCTTCTTGCGGCGACGCTCCGCGAGGTCGAAGGCGTAGCGCACGACGCGCTCGACGCCGAAGGCGGTGTTGACCGAAGTCTCGTTCGCGATCTCGTGCGGCGTGCCCTGGCGGATCGCTCCCCCGTTGCCGACGTACGGCCCCTCGGTGCCCTCGCGGACCACGACGAAATCGATCTCCCCCGGGTTCGCGAGGGGGCCCGCGGCGCCGGTGAAGAGCTTCGACGGACGCAGGTTCACGTAGTGGTCGAGCGTGAAACGGAGCTTGAGGAGCAGACCGCGCTCGATGTTCGCGTGCTTGAGACGCGGGTCGCCGGGGGTTCCGCCCACGGCACCGAGGATGATCGCGTCGTGCGCGGCGATCGCCTGGAGGTCGTCGTCCGTGAGCGTGTCGCCGGTCTCGAGGAATCGCGCCGCTCCGAGCGAGAAGTGCGTCTTTTCGAAGGTCACATCGCTCTCGGCGGTGACGGCATCGAGGACCTTCTCGGCTTCGGCGACGACCTCCGGGCCGATCCCGTCTCCGGGAATCAGGGCCAGCTTCACGACACGCGACATGCGACTCCTTGCATCGGGATGGACCGGCGCACCCGCGCGCGGGTGGCCGGTCCTCCCAGCGTAGTGGTCAGTGCGTGGGTGCCTTGCGCAGTGTGACGGCCGCGATCACGCCGGCCAGCACGACGAGCGCGGCTCCGATGAGCGAGGTCACGAGCACTCCGGAGCCGAAGGCCGCGGACGCCGCCGCCCACAGAGCCTCGCCGAGCTGCGCGGGGAGCGCTGCGGCCGCGGTGTACGCACCGGCAAGGGTCTCGGCCGCCGCGCGGGCGGCGTCTGCGGGGATCCCGTCCGGTATCACGAGCGCTCCGCGGTAGAAGGCCGTGATGAGGCCACCCAGCACCGCGGTGCCGAGGACGGCGCCGAGCTCGTACGCGGTCTCGGACACCGCACTCGCGGCACCGGCCTTGGCCGCCGGCGCGCTCGACAGGATCAGCTCGTTCGAGATCGTCTCCGCCGCGCCGATGCCGATGCCCAGCACCACGAACGCGAGGATGAGCGGCGCGACGCCGTGGTCCTCGGTCGAGACCGCGACGAGCAGGTAGCCGATCACCGAGAACACCAGTCCGGCGGGCACCAGGATGTGCGGCGGCACGCGGCGCGAGATCGGCACCACGCTGAGACCGGCGACGATCATCGCGACCATGCCGGGCACCAGAGCGAGACCCGCGACCATCGGCGAGAGCCCCAGGACCAGCTGCAGGTGCTGCGACACGAAGTACAGGAAGCCGACGAGCGCGACGACGCTCAGCAGGTTCACGAGGATCGCGCCCGAGAACGAGCCGCGACGGAACAGCGCCATGTCGAGCATCGGGATCTCGGCGCGCAGCTGGCGCCGCACGAACAGCCACCCCATCACCACGCCGAGCAGAGCCCAGGCGCCGGCGGTCAGCGAGGGGCCGTCCACGGCGAAGGACTTGATCGCGTACACGACCGGGATCATCGCGGCCATGGAGAGCAGGATGCTGATCGGGTCGATGCGACCGGGGTGGGGGTCACGGCTCTCGGGCACGAGCAACGGCGCACAGATCAGGAGCGGGATGAGCACCGGCACGGCGATCAGGAACACGGAGCCCCAGGCGAAGTGCTCGAGGAGGAACCCGCCGACGATCGGCCCCAGGGCAGCGCCCGCGGAGAACGCGGATGCCCACACCGCGATCGCGAGGCGACGCTGGTCGCGGTTCAGGAAGATCGACCGCAGCAGCGACAGCGTCGACGGCATCAGCATGGCGCCGAAGAATCCGAGGAGGGCGCGAGCGGCGATCAGCAGCCCCGCCGTGGGAGCGAACGCGGCGAGGGCGGACACGATCGCGAATCCGGTCGCGCCGATCAGCAGCATCCGGCGGCGACCGAAGCGATCGCCGAGAGTACCCATGGTCACGAGCAGACCCGCCAGCACGAGCGGGTACACGTCGATGATCCACAGCTGCTCGGCGCCGGTGGGGGCGAGCGCGATGGAGATCTCCGGGAGTGCGAAGCTCAGCACCGTGTTGTCCACCGAGACGAGCAGCACCGGCAGCATGAGGACGACGAGCGCCGCCCATCCGCGGGCTCCTACTCGGGGAGCATCCGTCTCCGTCGTCGGAATCGACGCCGTACGGGTCATGGGTCACACCTTTCGAATCGCGACGGCCTAAAACTAAACCGTCCGGCTGGTATAGTAACAGAATCACCGCTCCCCTGGCACTAGCGTGAACACAGGAATCCGCCGAGCAGAGGACCCCGATGCCCAGACCGCCCCTGGCCCGCGAACGCGTGCTCGACGCGTTCGAGAAGATCGTCATCAACGACGGCGAGCGTGCCGCGACCCTCGACGCCACGGCACGAGAGGCCGGGGTCTCGAAGGGCGGCCTGCTCTACCATTTCGGTTCCAAGGACGACCTCGTGGCCGGCATCCTGGATCGGCTCGACAGGCTCACGACGATCGATCTCGAGCGCATGAACGCCCACGACGAGGGACCGGTCGCCTATTACGTGCGCACCTCGGTGATGGAGGACGACGCGCTCGACCGCGCTCTGATCGCCACGTCACGCCTCGCGCAGGGCGGATCCGCCGCGGCCGGCGACGCGCTGCGGCACGTGCGGCGACGCTGGGAGGACACGATCCGCCCCCACGTCCGCGATCGAGCGAGCCTCGACCTCGTGATGCTCGTGAGCGACGGCCTCTACTTCAACAACTCGCTCGACGTGAACGGCGGGGAGCACCTCGTCCCCCATCGCGAGGAGCTCGAGGCGCTCCTGGAACTCGTCCTGCGCGCCACGGCTCCCTGAGGCCGCACACCTCGGGAACGCGGACAGGGAGGATGCCGTGCAACACGGCATCCTCCCTGTCGTGGTCTGCGATCAGACCTCGGTGATCTCGATCTGACGGAACAGGTCGGCGTCGATCGCACCGCGCACGTCGTCGAGCAGCTCGTCCGACACAGGCGAGTCGAGGGTGAGGACGCTGAGCGCCTGGTCCCCCGCCGCGAGACGGCCGATCTGCATGCCGGCGATGTTGATGCCCGCCTCGCCGAACTTCTGTCCGTAGACCGCGACGATGCCGGGACGGTCGGTGTAGAGCATCACGACGTGGTGCTTCTCGATCGGCAGTTCCAGCGCGTGGTCGTTGATGCCCACGAGCTTCTCGGTCTGCTTCGGCCCGGTCAGCGTGCCGGAGACCGAGAGCTGCGTGCCGTCGGACAGCGCGCCCGTCAGAGTGATGACGTTGCGGTACTCGGCGCTCACGTCGTCCTTGAGCAGACGCACCGCGATCCCCCGCTGCTCGGCGAGGAGCGGGGCGTTCACGTACGACACGGTCTCGCTCACGATGTTCGTGAAGACTCCCTTGAGCGCGGCGAGCTTGAGCACGCTCACGTCGTAGGCGTTGAGCTCGCCGTGCACCTCGACGTCGAGGCTCGTGAGGGGCGAGGTCGCGAGGGCCGCGAAGATCTGGCCGAGCTTCTCGACGAGCGAGATGCCGGGGCGCACGTAGGGGTCGATGACCCCGCCGGCGACGTTCACCGCGTCGGGCACGAGGTCTCCTCCGAGCGCTAGACGCACCGACTTCGCGACCGAGACGCCCGCCTTCTCCTGAGCCTCCTCGGTGCTCGCACCCAGGTGGGGCGTCACGACGACGTTCGGCAGGTCGAGGAGCGGGCGCGCCGAACCGCCCTCCGCGGGCGGCTCCGAGGTGAACACGTCGAGCCCCGCCCCGGCGATCTCGCCGGCCACGAGAGCCTCGTGCAGAGCCTCCTCGTCGATGAGCCCGCCGCGGGCCACGTTCACGACGAACGCCGTCGGCTTCATCGCCGCGAACTGCTCGGCGCCGATCATGCCCGTCGTCTCGGGCGTCTTCGGCATGTGGATCGTCAGGAAGTCCGCCTCCGCGACCAGCTCGTCGAGCGAGAGCAGCTGCACGCCGAGCTGCTGCGCACGCGCCGAGGTCACGTAGGGGTCGTAGGCCACCACGCGCATGTCGAACGCGGCGAGGCGCGCCGCGACCAGTGCGCCGATGCGCCCGAGGCCGACGATGCCGACGGTCTTCTCGAAGAGCTCGGCGCCCGTGAACGAGCTGCGCTTCCACTGGCCCGCCGACAGCGAGGCGTGGGCGGCCGGGATCCGGCGCGCGAGGCTCAGGATATGCCCGACCGTCAGCTCGGCGGCCGAGACGATGTTCGACGTGGGCGCGTTCACGACCATGACACCGGCGGTCGTTGCGGCCTTGATGTCGACGTTGTCGAGGCCGACACCGGCCCGCGCGACGACCTTGAGCTGCGGAGCGTGCGCGAGGGCTTCCTCGTCGATCTGCGTCGCCGAGCGGATGAGCACCGCGTTCGCCTCGGCGAGTGCCGCGAACAGGGCCTCCCGGTCGGTGCCGTCGACGTGCCTGACGTCGAAGTCGGGGCCCAGGGCCTCGATCGTGGCAGGAGAGAGAACTTCGGCGATGAGCACGACGGGCTTCGGCACAGTGGATCCTTCGGGGCAGCGACAGAGGGGCCGATGCGCCGCACACCGTGGGGGCGCGATCACCGCCCAGCCTACCCGAGGGCGCAGCGCCGCCCGCGCCGTGTGACGCTCGGCGACGCCTACCCGGTGGCGAGCGTGAGGCTGTACGCGATGAGGCTGAGCCAGAACACCGCCACCAGCCCGAGCCCCGCGAGCAGGACGATCGCGAGCTCTCCCACACGACGGCGACGACCGATCAGGTACGCGAAGACGAACACGATAGCCGGGAAGACGACCCCGAACACCAGGGCCACCCATCCCGCGGTGTCGAGTCCGCTCTGGGCCATCGTGATCAGGTGCGCGATCGCGTTCCAGATCGCGTAGGCGTAGAAGAGCCCGGCGATCCCGAGCACGAGTCCGGTGATCCAGCGGGGCGAGAGTGATGCCGACGGCACGGTCGTGTCGCTCATGCGCCGATCGCCCCCACGGTGACGAACGGCCAGGGCACGAGGAGCACCACGCCGAGCAGGAGCACGCCCACACGCATCCACGCCGCCCTGCCTCGCGTCAGCACCCAGCTCGCGAGGAACCAGAGCGCGGGCGCCGCGATCGCGAGCACGAACCACGGGAGGAACATCGCGTCCGCGACGAAGAAGTTCGCCAGCGGCTTGAGGCGCAGCCCTCCGACGACCCAGCCGACGCTGTACAGGAGATAGATCCCTCCGACGACGCCGAGGGTCAGGAGCATCGCAGAGCTCAGCGCAGGGCGATCCTCGACGATCGCCTCGTCGTCGACGACATCCCCACCGGCGTCATGGTGCGCGGATGCGGATGCGGATGCGGGCTCGGAGGTCGGCGCCTGCGTCTGCGCGGCGTCCTTCCGGACGGGTGCCGACGATCGCGCGCCGTCATCCCCATCCCAGGTCAGGGCGTCGTCGTCGGGATCCGAAGTCATGTCTCCAGCGTAGGACACGCTCTCCACTAGGCTCGGGGCATCCGGGCCGGAAGAGGGCCCCATCGGGAAGGATCACCGTGGCCGAGCAGAACAAGGACGTGGACGCGGTGGCGTCGGACGGAGCCGGCGGGGAACCCGCGCCGGGATGGAAGCCGACCGCGCAGGCAAAGTCGAAGGCCACCACGTTCCGGTGGATCGCCGTTGCGCTCTGGGTCGTCGCGATCGCCGCGGAAGCCGTCGCGATCTTCTGGCTCCTCCGTCAGCGTGTGATGGTAGGCGAGGACGGCACCTTCGTTCGCGACGCGGACACCGGACTGCTCGAGAGCCAGAACGCCACCGCGCAGTTCCCGCAGTGGGCGTTCATCACTCTCCTCATCCTGCTCGTCGTGATCGCGGCGCTGTCGATCACGGGATCGATCCTATGGAAGAAGGCGAATCGCCTCGATCCCGCCCGCAAGTCCGACACCGTGCGCTTCTTCGTGCAGAACCAGCTCGGCGCGATCATCGCGGTCGTGGCGTTCCTCCCCCTCATCATCCTCATCTTCCTCAACAAGGACATGGACAAGGGTCAGAAGGCCACCGCGGGCATCGTGGGCATCGTGCTCGCGGCCCTCGCTGTCGTGCTGGGCATCGACTTCGACCCGCCCTCCATCGAGCAGTACACGGCCGACCAATCCACCGTGATCCAGCTCCTCGGCAAGGACGAAGTCGTGTGGGTCGCCGGCGGCGCGGTCTACCACGTGTGCGATGAGGTGTCCGACATCCAGACCGGCAGCGAGAAGGTCACCGGGACCACGGCGGAAGCGGTCGAGGCCGGCAAGATCCGCCTCACGCTCAAGTTCGCCTCGGAGCTGCGCACGTGCGGACTCGCGGTGCCGGAGAACGCCGACGAGATCACCGAGGCTCTGCGAGCGATCCAGGGCGGAGCCGTCGACACTCCCCTGCCGGCTCCGGTCTGGGCCGACCCGACCGACGCTCCCATCGAGGTCGAAGACGCGGCTCCCGCGGAGTGATCCGCAGACGCAGAACGGGCCCGGTGCGATCCGCACCGGGCCCGTTTTGCGTGGATCGAGAGATCAGCGCGCAGCGCTGCCGTCGACCCAGGCCGAAGGCCGGCCGCCGCGCAGCGGCGCGATCAGCACCGTCCTCCGAGGGCTACGGCGCCGTCAGCGCGCAGCGCTGCCGTCGACGTAGTCCTCGTCCTGCTGCTTCCAGGCGAAGAGCGAACGCAGCTCCTTGCCGGTGGCCTCGATCGGGTGCGTCTCCTCCTTGGCGCGCAGCGCCAGGAACTCCTCGGCACCGTTGTCCTGGTCGTCGATGAAGCGCTTCGCGAACGCGCCGGACTGGATGTCCGAGAGGACGCCCTTCATGCTCTCCTTGACGCGCTCGTCGATGACGCGCGGGCCCGAGACGTAGTCGCCGAACTCGGCCGTGTCGGAGATCGACCAGCGCTGCTTGGCGATGCCGCCCTCCCACATGAGGTCGACGATGAGCTTGAGCTCGTGCAGCACCTCGAAGTACGCGATCTGCGGCTGGTAGCCCGCCTCGACGAGCGTCTCGAAGCCCGCCTGCACGAGGTGGCTCATGCCGCCGCACAGCACGGCCTGCTCGCCGAACAGGTCGGTCTCGGTCTCCTCGGTGAAGGTCGTCTTGATCACGCCGGCGCGGGTGCCGCCGATGGCCTTCGCGTACGAGAGGGCGGTGGCCCAGGCGTTGCCCGAGGCGTCGCGCTCGACGGCGATGATGTCCGGGATGCCGCGGCCGGCGACGAACTCGCGACGCACGGTGTGGCCCGGTGCCTTCGGAGCGACGAGGATCACGTCGACGCCCTCGGGGGCATCGATGTAGCCGAAGCGGATGTTGAAGCCGTGCGCGAACGCGAGCGTCTTGCCCTCGGTGAGGTTCGGGGCGATCGACTCGCTGTAGATCGTGCGCTGGTGCTGGTCCGGCGCGAGGATCATGATGAGGTCGGCCCACTGGGTCGCCTCGGCGACGGTCTTGACCGGGAAGCCGGCCTCCTCGGCCTTCGCGGCGGACTTCGAGCCCTCCTTGAGGGCGATGGCGACCTCGACGCCCGAGTCGCGCAGGTTCTGCGCGTGCGCATGGCCCTGCGAGCCGTAGCCGACGACGGCGACCTTCTTGCCCTGGATGAGGGACAGGTCGGCGTCGGCGTCGTAGAAGATCTCGGTGCTCACTGGTTCTTTCTCCTTGATTGTTGCGTTTCGTCTCGCTCCGCTCGCTCGACGAACGGCGAAGCTCTGGATGGTGTGTGTCAGCCGCGCAGGACGCGCTCGGTGATGCTCTTGCCGCCGCGGCCGATCGCGAGAAGGCCCGACTGGGCGATCTCCTTGATGCCGAAGGGCTCGAGGGCACGGAGCAGGGCCTCGACCTTGCCGCGGTCGCCCGTGACCTCGACCACGAGCGCGTCGGAGGCGTAGTCGACGACGGAGGCGCGGAACAGGTTCACGACCTCGATCACGTTCGACCGGGTCGAGTTGTCGGTGCGCACCTTGATGAGCATGTGCTCGCGCTGCACGGACGTCGAGAAGTCGAGCTCCACGATCTTGATGACGTTGATGAGCTTGTTCAGCTGCTTCGTCACCTGCTCGAGGGGCAGGTCGTCGAGGTCGACGACCACCGTGATGCGCGAGATGCTCGGCACCTCGGTCACGCCGACCGCGAGCGAGTGGATGTTGAAGCCGCGGCGGGCGAACAGTCCGGCGACTCGCGTCAGCAGACCGGGGGTGTCCTCCACGAGGAGGCTCAGCACGTGCGTCGTCATGGTCAGTCCTCCTCGTCGAATGCGGGCGCGTGGTCACGCGCGTACTGGACGTAGTTGTTGCTCACGCCCTGCGGGACCATCGGCCACACCATGGAGTCGGCGCTCACGACGAAGTCGATCACGACGGGGCGGTCGTTCGTCTCGAGTGCCAGCTGGATCGCGGCGTCGACCTCGTCCTCCTTCTCCACGCGGATCGCGAGGCACCCGTAGGCCTCGGCGAGCTTCACGAAGTCCGGGATGCGGATCGTGCCGTGTCCCGTGTTGAGGTCGGTGTTCGAATGGCGGCCGTCGTAGAACAGCGTCTGCCACTGGCGCACCATGCCCAGGGAGGAGTTGTTGATGATGGCGACCTTGATCGGGATGTCGTTGATCGCGCAGGTCGCGAGCTCCTGATTGGTCATCTGGAAGCATCCGTCGCCGTCGATCGCCCACACGACGCGGTCGGGTTCGGCGACCTTGGCGCCCATGGCGGCGGGCACCGAGTAGCCCATCGTGCCCGCTCCCCCGGAGTTCAGCCACGCGTTGGGGCGCTCGTACTTGATGAACTGCGCGGCCCACATCTGGTGCTGGCCCACGCCTGCGGCGTACACGCCCTCCGGGCCGGTGAGCTCGCCGATCCGCTGGATCACGTGCTGCGGAGCGAGGAGCCCGTCGGTCGTCGGCGTGTAGCCCAGGGGGAACTCGGTGCGAAGACCGTCGAGGTACGACCACCATTCCTCGGTGTCGGGCTTCGCGGTGCCGATCGCACTGCGGAACGCCGTCTCGAGGTCGATGAGCACGTCTCGCACGTCGCCCACGATCGGCACGTCGGCGGTGCGGATCTTGGAGATCTCGGCGGGGTCGATGTCGACGTGCACGACCTTCGCGTAGGGGGCGAAGAGCGCGGCCTTGCCGGTCACGCGATCGTCGAAGCGCGCGCCGAGCGAGACGATGAGGTCGGCCTCCTGCAGCGCGAGCACCGCGGGGACGGTGCCGTGCATGCCGGGCATCCCGAGGTGCTGCTGGTGCGAGTCGGGGAATGCGCCGCGCGCCATCAGCGTCGTGACCACGGGGGCACCCGTCGTCTCGGCGAGGTCGAGCAGCTCGGCCGACGCCCTGCCGCGCACGACGCCACCCCCCACGTAGAGGACCGGCTTCTTCGCCTCGGCGAGCAGTGCCGCAGCGGCCTGGATCTGCTTTCCGTGCGCCTTGGTGACCGGACGATACCCCGGCAGGTCGATCTTCGGCGGCCACACGAACGGCGCCACGTTCTGCTGCGCATCCTTCGTGATGTCGACGAGCACGGGGCCAGGGCGACCGGTCGAGGCGATCTCGTAGGCTGCGGCGATCGCGGCGGGGATGTCGGCGGCGTCCTTCACGAGGAAGGAGTGCTTGGTCACGGGCATCGTGATGCCGACGATGTCGGCCTCCTGGAACGCATCGGTGCCCATGAGGGTCGAGAAGACCTGACCGGTGATCGCGAGCAGCGGCACGGAGTCCATGTAGGCGTCGGCGATGGCGGTGACGAGGTTGGTCGCCCCGGGACCGGAGGTCGCGATGCAGACTCCCACCTTGCCGGATGCCGATGCGTAGCCTTCGGCGGCGTGCCCCGCGCCCTGCTCGTGGCGGACGAGGATGTGACGCAGCGACTCGGCATCCATGAGCGGGTCGTAGACGGGGAGGATCGCGCCGCCGGGCAGCCCGAAGACGTCGGTGACGCCGAGCAGCTCGAGGCTGCGGACGACGGCCTCGGCTCCGGTGATCTCGGGTGCGGCGGACTTGGGAGCAGGGGGCCTCGGCACGGCCGAGACGGAGTCAGCAGTCATGACTCTCCTTCTGGTGGTCTGCGGGATGACGTCGGGTGCCGGAGAGGCGGCCGACGCTGATCAGCCGGTCGTCGCGCCTTCGGCGGCGGACCGCACAAGACGCGAGTACTTGGCAAGGACGCCACGGGTATAGCGCGGGGGAAGCGGCTCCCAGCCAGAGCGGCGGGAGGCGAGCTCCGCCTCGTCGACGAGTAGGTCGAGAGAGCGAGCTGCGATATCGACCCGTATCAGATCACCATCGCGCACGAAGGCGATGGGACCTGCGTCCACCGCTTCGGGTGCTATGTGGCCGATGCACAGGCCGGTTGTGCCGCCTGAGAATCGTCCGTCCGTCAAGAGTAGTACATCTTTTCCGAGCCCCGCGCCCTTGATGGCCGCGGTGATCGCGAGCATCTCCCGCATCCCGGGTCCGCCCTTGGGGCCTTCATACCGGATCACGATGACGGTGTTCTTCTCGATCTCGCCGTTCGCGACCGCGTCCATCGCCGCGCGCTCGCGTTCGAACACGCGGGCCTTGCCTTCGAACACGGCGGCGTCGAAGCCGGCGGTCTTGACCACGGCACCCTCGGGGGCCAGCGACCCGTGCAGGATCGTGAGGCCGCCGGTCGCGTGGATCGGGTTGTCGAACGTGTGGATGACCTCGCCGTCGATCGGCAGGGGGTCGAGATCGGCGAGGTTCTCGGCGAGCGTCTTGCCCGTGACCGTGAGCGCGTCTCCGTGCAGCAGGCCCTCGTCGAGCATCGCCTTCATGATCACCGGGATGCCCCCGTGCCGGTCGACGTCGTTCATGACGTACTTGCCGAACGGCTTCATGTCGGCCACGTGCGGCACCCTGTCGCCGATGCGGTTGAAGTCGTGCAGGCTCAGCTCGACCTCAGCCTCGCGGGCGATCGCGAGCAGGTGCAGCACGACGTTGGTGGAGCCGCCGAGCGCCATGGCCAGCGCGATCGCGTTCTCGAAGGCCTCGGGGGTGAGGATGTCGCGCGTCGTGATGCCCTGACGCAGCAGGTTCACGACGGCCTCGCCCGAGCGGTGTGCGAAGTAGTCGCGGCGACGGTCGGCCGCGGGCGGCGCCGCCGAGCCCGGAAGGCTGAGTCCCAGAGCCTCGGCGACCGAGGCCATGGTGTTGGCCGTGTACATGCCACCGCACGCGCCCTCTCCGGGAGCGATCGCGCATTCGATGCGCTTGAGGTCCTCTTCGCTCATGAGGCCCGCGCGGCACGCGCCGACGGCCTCGAACGAGTCGATGATCGTGACGTCCTTCTCGGTGCCGTCGGAGAGCTTGACCCATCCGGGAGCAATCGATCCCGCGTACAGGAACACGCTCGACAGGTCGAGGCGCGCACTGGCCATGAGCATGCCGGGGATCGACTTGTCGCAGCCCGCGAGAAGCACCGAGCCGTCCAGGCGCTCGGCCATCATCACCGTCTCGACCGAGTCGGCGATGACCTCGCGCGACACGAGCGAGAAGTGCATGCCCTCATGACCCATGGAGATGCCGTCGGAGACGGAGATGGTGCCGAACTGCAGCGGATAGCCTCCGCCGGAGTGCACGCCCTCCTTGGCGCCCTGCGCGAGCCGGTCGAGGCTCAGGTTGCAGGGGGTGATCTCGTTCCAGCT
Organism: Microbacterium sp. LMX7-1.2; assembly: GCF_040675935.1. NCBI lineage: Bacteria > Bacillati > Actinomycetota > Actinomycetes > Micrococcales > Microbacteriaceae > Microbacterium > Microbacterium sp. LMX7-1.2. The sequence goes on from NZ_JBEGIL010000001.1 coordinate 446,444, forward strand.
GGACGCGATGCCGATCTGGGGCTTGTCCCAGTCGGCGTCGCCCATGCCGACGGCACGGAGCATGCCGCGCGAGGTCGTGGCTTCGATGCCGTCGGTGACGACGCGGCTGCGCGGTTTGATGTCGATGGACTCGTGGGATGCGGACTCGAGCGAGGACATGACGGAAGTCTATTCCCGACCGGCGGCCCGCTCGTCCGCGAGCGCTCTCAGAAGCAGGGCGATCTCCTGTGGGTTCTCCACACGGAGCTCCGCCGCGCTCTCCCCCGGCCCGACGCGCACTCCGAGGTCGTCGCCCTCGAGCACCCGCATCGCGTCCTCGTCCGTGACGTCGTCACCCGCGAACAGGATGGCGGTGGCGCCGAAATGCTCACGGAGCGCAGCCATGGCGGCGTCCTTGCCCTCGGTGCGGGACGAGAACTCGAGTACCCGGTGGCCCGAGCGCCGACGCCAGTGCGGGAACCGCTCGGCGACGAGGGCGTCGATCTCCGCGAACACCGCCGTCTCGACCTCGCGCGTGGCGGTGCGGGTGTGCACGCCCATCCCGAACGTCTTGGGCTCGAGCTCGGCACCCTCGTAGCGGTCGATGATCGGGCGTGCGGCTGCCCAGAGCTCCTCGCGGGCGCCGTCGGCCGTGTCCGGCCCGGTGGACTCCGCGTCACCCACACCCGGGTACCAGTACTGCGCTCCGTGGGAGCCTGCCAGGGCGATCAGCGAGTCGTCCGTGTGCTCCGTGATGATGCGCAGATCGTGCATGCTGCGTCCCGAGACGTAGGCCACGACGGTGTCGGGCAGCGCCGCGAGACGGTCGACCTGCACCGCGACCTCCGGAAGCGCCCGCGCCGCCATGGGGTCGGGCACGAGCGGGGATGCCGTGCCGTCGAAGTCCAGCGCGACGACGAGTCGCGGCGTGGCGGCGATCGCGCTCAGCGCGGCATCCGGCGTTCCAGGGGTCCAGGAGCGGGTCACAGGGTCTCCAATCGAGGCGGGTGTCCCCTCCAGTATGGCCGCCGCGGTCAGCGCCCTCTGACCTCCGCGAGCGCCGCGAGGAACGACGACGACCACGCGTCCACGTCGTTCTCGAGCACGCGCCGCCGCAGCGACCGCATCCGCTTGCTCTGCTCGGCGCCGGGCATCTGCACGGCCGTCATGATCGCGTCCTTGAGTCCGGCGATGTCGTGCGGGTTCACACGCACCGCTTGGCGCAGCTCGTCGGCGGCGCCGGTGAACTCACTCAGCACGAGCACGCCGCGGTTGTCGGCCCGCGTGGCCACGTACTCCTTCGCGACGAGGTTCATGCCGTCTCGGAGCGCGGTCACGAGCATGACGTCGGCCGCGAGGTACAGCGCGACCATCTCCTCGCGCGGGTATCCCTGGTGCAGGTAGCGGATCGCCGTGTGCCCCATCGTGTCGTGGTCGCCGTTGATGCGTCCGACCGCGAGCTCGATCTCATCGCGCAGGTGCACGTAGGCGTCCACGCGTTCGCGGCTGGGACTCGCGACCTGCACGAACGTCACGTCCTCCACGTCGAGACGCCCGTCCTCGAGCAGTTCGCCGTACGCCTTGATGCGGTGCCGGATGCCCTTGGTGTAGTCGAGGCGGTCGACCCCGAGCAGGATCTTCGAGGGGTTGCCGAGGCTCGCGCGGATCTCCGCGGCACGCGCCTGCACCTCGGGCCGTGCGGCGAGCTCCAGATACGGCGCCGTGTCGATCGAGATCGGGAACGCCCGGGCGACGGCGGTGCGCGAACCTCCGTCTCCGTCGGGGACCGTGACGGCCGAGCCCTTCACCTCGTACTTCAGGCGGCGGCGCACAGCCTGCAGGAAGTACGTGGCGTCCTGCGCGCGCTGGAAGCCGATCACGTCCGCGCCGAGCAGACCCGTGAGCACCTGGTCGCGCCACGGGAGCTGGGCGTACAGACCGTGCGCCGGGAACGGGATGTGGTGGAAGTAGCCGATCGTGACGTCGGGTCGCAGCTCGCGGACCATCTGCGGCACCAGCTGCAGCTGGTAGTCGTGCACCCACACGGTTCCCTCGGGCGCGGCCGCAGCGGCGGCGGCCTCCGCGAACCGGCGGTTGACGCGCACGTACGCGTCCCACCACTCCCGGTGGTACTGGGGAGGCGCGATCACGTCGTGATACAGCGGCCAGATCGTGTCATTCGCGAAGCCCTCGTAGTAGTCCGCGATCTCCTCCGCGCTCAAGGCGATCGGGATGAGGTCGATCCCGTTGATCTCGAGCGGCTCGAGTTCGAGGCCGGCCTGCCCGGGCCAGCCGACCCAGGCGCCGTGCGCATGCCGCATCATCGGCTCCAGAGCCGCCACGAGCCCGCCGGGCGACGTCCGCCACTCCTCCTCGCCCGCGGGGCCGATGATCCGGTCGACGGGCAGACGGTTGGCGACGACGACGAATTCTGCGGCGGGCATGCGGGAAGCTCCTGTCGGTGCGGTGCGGTGCGTGCTCCTCAGGCTACAGAAGCGTCAGATCGAGGCTACGCGAGGCCGGGTCGAGCTCAGGGGCCAGTTGACAAGGGCAGCGACGAAGGCTACCGCCGCCGCGACGATGGGCAGGAGCAGCGCCGCACCGGTGCCGAAGCTCTCTGCGAGTTCACCCGCGACCGCGGCGCCGAGCGACTGTCCGACCACGACGCCCGAGCCGAGCATCGTCATGACGGTCGCCGAACGGCCCAGCGGGCTGCGGGCCGCGCCCAGGCTGTACTGCGTCACGAGGGTCGGACCGATGCCTACGCCCATGATCGCGAGCGCGAGCATCATCGTGCCGGGCGAGTCGACCACGAGGAGCAGCAGCGAGCCGGCCAGGAGGATGCCGGAGAACAGCAGCCAGCGGGCGCGCAGGGTGAACCTCGCGGGGAGCCAGGCGACGCCCAGAGCGAGGATCGCCGATCCCACGCCCATCACTCCGTACAGCAGACCGGCCTGCTCGGACGCACCACGATCCGCCATGAACGACGTGAGAGAGGTCAGCATCGTGCCGAAGAACATGCCGACACCGAGGATGCCGAGCACGACGACCAGCAGTCGGCCGTCGAACAGCTCGGCGGCGGACGACGGCGCGCGACCGTCGGCGCCGCGGTGCACCGACACCACGCGCGCGCTCGGGTGCAGGGCGAAGGCGCCGACGAACAGTACGGTCAGCGCCGCCGCGCCCGCGAGCGGCGCCCACGGGGCGAGCGCGGAGGCGAGGATGCCGACGAAAAACGGCCCGAACACGAACACCGTCTCGTCGGCGGCCGACTCGTACGCCATGGTGCCCGAGATCGTGCGGGTGCGGATGCTCTCCGGCATCCGGTCCGTGATGATCGTGACGAGGCGCGAGCGCGACATCGGGGCGACCTGCGGGGCGGTCGCCCCGATCCCGAACGCGGCGAGCAGCACGAGGGCGTCGACTGCGTCTCCGTAGACCACGACCGTGAACAGCACGAGCATGGCTCCGTTCGCGATCGCGAGGACGAGCAGAACGGATCGCTGCCCGAAGCGATCTGCGGCGGCCCCCAGCAGTGGCCCGAAGCATGCCGTGCCGAGACCGACGGCGGCCGATGTCAGACCACCGAGAGACAGGGAGCCGCGGGCGGAGACGACGACCGTCAGGACTCCGACGACCATCATGGCGAAGGGCAGCCGCGCGATGAACGCGATCACGAAGTACGGGAGTCCGGTAAGACGGAGGAGACTTGGCTGCTCGACCGCGGAGCCGGAGGGGGTCGACCCGGCGTCCGTCGACGAAGACGAGGATGTGGCGTGTGTCATGGCTCTCGCGCGTCCGCGGACGCGGGGTCGGGTGCCGCCGCTGTCCGTCGGGGAGCCGACGGCCGGTAGTTACACGGGTGCGGCCGCGGACGAACCGCGACCTCTCCATGGTAGCAAGCGACTTCGGACGGCGGCGGGGACCGTCTGCGGCATCGCTCCCCTCCCCCGCAGATTCCACGTCGGCTTGTCAAGGCTCGACGGGGCGGGGGCGAGCACGGGTAGCGTGATGGCATGAACTACCTCACGGGAACAGGACTCCTGGGCGCGATCATGTCAGGCGTGTCCCTGCTGCGCGGTTCGCGCGAGACGAAGCTCACGTGGCGCGTCGCGCTCGGATGGCTGAGCTGGGCCATCACCTTCGCCCTCGCGATCGGCGCCGTGATCGACACGCGGCGCTACAACCACGGCAAGCCCGTCGCCGAGGACTCGCCGCTGTACGCCAAGCAGCAGAAGGACATCTCCAAGCAGGAGAAGAACTTCAACAAAGAGCTGAAGCGCTCGCGCCGCTGATCTCCCCGCACCCGGCGGATCAGCGGGTGAGGATCAGCGCCTCACCCTGACCACCGCCGCCGCACAGCCCGACCGCCGCGACGCCGCCGCCTCGGCGCGCCAGCTCGTGGGCGACGTGCACCACCAGCCGGTTGCCCGAGGCCCCGATCGGGTGTCCGATCGCGATGCCTCCGCCGTGGATGTTCACGATCTCGCTGTCCAGCCCGAGCTCGACCTGCGAACGGGCCACGACCGCGCCGAACGCCTCGTTGATCTCGACGAGATCGAGATCGGCCGGTGTGATGCCCTGCTTCGCGCACGCGCGCTCGATCGCCCGCGCCGGCTGCGCCTGCAGGGAGTTGTCGGGTCCGGCGGTCTGGCCGCTCGCGCCCACCGTGACGAGCACGGGCCATCCCTCCTCCGCCGCACGCGCGCGGGTGGTGACGACCACCGCGGACGCGCCGTCGGAGATCTGCGAGGAGTTGCCGGCCGTGATCGAACCGCCCTCGGCGAAGGCCGCACGGAGCCCGGACAGCGACTCCACGGTCGTGTCCGGGCGCACGCCCTCGTCGGCCGTCACCGCGATCGGCTCACCGCGGCGCTGCGGCACCGAGACCGTCACGATCTCCGCGTCGAACACTCCCGCGGCCTGCGCCGCCGCCGCCCGCTGATGCGACAGCGCGGCAACGGAATCCTGCGCGTCGCGGGTCAGGTCGTACCGGGCGTTATGCCGCTCGGTCGACGCGCCCATGCTCTCGCGGTCGTACGCGTCGGTGAGGCCGTCGTAGGCCATGTGGTCGAGCACCTCGACGCTGCCGTAGGTCCATCCGTCGCGCGAGCCCATCAGCAGGTGCGGTGCGCGGGTCATCGACTCCATGCCTGCGGCGACCACGACCTCGGCATCCCCCGTCCTGATCGTGCGCGCGGCGTCAATCACAGCCGTGAGACCTGACAGGCACACCTTGTTGACGGAGTGCGCCGGCACGTCCCATCCGATGCCCGCGCCGATCGCGGCCTGCCTGGCGGCGTTCTGCCCGGAGCCGGCGGCGAGCACCTGGCCGACGATCACGGCGTCCACGGCGCCGGGGTCGACGGCTCCCTGCTCGAGGGCGCCGCGGATCGCGATAGCTCCGAGCTGCGGGGCGGTGAAGCTCGCGAGCTGTCCCTTCAGCCGCCCCTGCGGGGTGCGCGCGGCGGCGACGATGACGACATCCTGGTCGGATGCGGTGGGTGCAGTGGGATCGGTCATGGGAGCATCCTTCCTGATGCGTGTCAGTGCTGCAGCGCCGCGGACACGCGCAGCGGCGGCTCGGTGGCCGCGATGATCTCGTCGACGCTCACGCCCGGCGCGGTCTCGACGAGCACGAGACCGTCGTCGGTGACGTCGATCACGGCGAGGTCGGTGATGATCCGGTCGACGACTCCGCGGCCCGTCAGGGGAAGGCTGCACTCGTGCACGATCTTCGCGGATCCGTCACGCGCGACGTGCTCCATCAGGACGATCACGCGCGCGGCGCCGTGCACGAGGTCCATCGCCCCTCCCGGTCCCTTCACCATCTTGCCGGGGATCATCCAGTTCGCGAGGTCGCCCGTGGCCGAGACCTGCATGGCGCCGAGGATCGCGGCATCGATCTTGCCGCCGCGGATCATCCCGAAGCTCGTGGCGGAGTCGAAGAACGACGCGCCGGGGAGCACGGTGACGGTCTCCTTGCCGGCGTTGATGAGGTCGGGGTCGACGGCGTCCTCGCGCGGGTAGGGGCCGACCCCGAGAATGCCGTTCTCGGACTGCAGCACGACCGTGACGTCCGTGGGGACGTGGTTGGGCACGAGCGTCGGCAGACCGATCCCGAGGTTGACGTAGGAGCCGTCCTGCAGCTCGGCGGCCGCGCGCGCGGCCATCTCCTCGCGTGTGAGCGCCATGTCAGGCTCCGTCCGTCGTGACCGTGCGCCGCTCTATGCGCTTGGGGATGTCGGTTCCGACCTCGATCACCCGGTGCACGAACACGCCGGGGAGGTGGATGCTGTCGGGATCGAGGTCGCCCGGTTCCACGAGCTCCTCGACCTGCGCGATGCACACTCGACCGGCCATGGCGGCGAGAGGGTTGAAGTTGCGGGCGGCCTTGTTGAAGACGAGGTTGCCGTGGCGGTCGCCGCGGAGAGCGTGCACGAGAGCGAAGTCGGTGGTGATGGCCTCCTCGAGCACGTACTCCCGCGAGATGCCGTCGACCGCGAAGGTGCGCACGTCCTTGACGGGCGAGGCGATGTCGATCGAGCCGTCGACCGCATAGCGACGAGGAAGCCCGCCCTCGGCGACCTGCGTGCCGACGCCCGTCTGCGTGTAGAAGGCGGCGATACCGGAACCCCCGGCGCGGAGCTTCTCCGCCAGCGTTCCCTGCGGCGTGAGTTCGAGCTCGAGTTCGCCGGAGAGGAACTGCCGCTCGAACTCCTTGTTCTCGCCGACGTAGGAGGAGGTCATCTTGCGGATGCGCTGTGCGCCGAGCAAGATGCCGAGGCCCCAGTCGTCCACGCCGCAGTTGTTGCTGACGATGCTGAGATCGGTGGTCCCCTGCGCGAGCAGGGCCTCGATCAGGGCGATCGGGTTGCCGGAGAGCCCGAATCCGCCGACCGCGAGCGAGGAGCCGTCAGCGATGTCCGCCACGGCCTCCTCCGCGGAGGGCCATTGCTTGTCGATCACGAGTGCTCCTTCGAAGACGTGCGTGCGTCCAGCCTGCGCTGTTGCGGCAGGGTGGTCCAAGCGCGCTCTTGCGATGTGGACGGACTTCGGCCTAGCGTCCGTATTGTGGAATCCTCGACGCACAGCATCCCCGGCGCACAGGCGATCGCGCGCGCGACCTCGCTGCTCCGGCTCGTGACGGCGAGCGGGGCGACCGGGGCGACGCTCCAGGAGCTCGCGCGCGACGCCGACCTGTCCCGCTCCACGGCTCATCGGCTCCTGTCCGCGCTCCGCGCCGAGGGCCTCGTCGATCGCGACGACGACAGCGTGCGGTGGATGCCGGGGCCCGAGCTGTATCTCATGGGCAGCGTGGCCGCGGCTCGCTACGACGTCACGGGTCTCGCCCGGGACATCGTCCGCTCCCTCGCGGTGAAGACCGAGGAGAGCGCGTTCCTCTCGGTGCGCCGTGCCGACGAGACGGTGTGCCTGCTCCGTGAGGAGGGATCGTTCCCGATCCGCTCCTTCGTCCTCAGCGAGGGCGTGCGCTTTCCGCTGGGCGTCGCGAGCGCCGGACTCGCGATCCTCGCCTTCCTGCCTGACCACGATGTGGATGCGTATCTCGAACGCCACCCCGAGCTCGAGCAGAACTGGGGGCGCCCGCATGGCCGGGAGCCGCTGCGTACGCGCCTCTCCGAGACCAAGGAGCGCGGCTACGCCGTGAACCCGGGCCTCATCGTCGAGGGCAGCTGGGGACTCGGTGCCGCGGTGTTCGACCGGTCGGGACGCCCGGAGTGGGCGCTGAGCCTCACGGGGGTCGCCTTCCGATTCGGTCCCGAACGCACGGCCGAGCTCGGACGCATCCTCCTCGCGCATGCGCATCAGCTCTCCGCGCGGATCGCAGGCGCCCGCCGCTGATCCACCCCCACGACACTTTCATACCATCGGGTATATAATGCTTGGTATGAATCGTTCGGACGTGATCCCCTCCCTCATCCTGTCGTCATACGCCCTCGGGCGGATCGCGGCACAGGATGCCGGGAACGACGCGCCCGCCGCGCAGTGGCGAGTGCTGAGCCTGCTCGAGCAGAGCGGGCCGAAGCGCGTGGGCGAGCTCGCCGCCGCTGCCCGCACCACGCAGCCGGGGATGACTCGCCTGATCGGCGTGCTGGAGCGTGACGGGCTCGTGCTCCGCTCCCCCGTCCCCGAGGACTCCCGTGCCATCGCGGTCGGCATCACCGAGGCCGGATCCGAGGCACTGCGGTCATGGCGCGCCGAGTTCCGCGACACCCTCGCACCGCGCTTCGCCACTCTCGGCGAGGACGACTGGCAGACGCTCACCCGCGCCGCCGAGATCCTCTCCGCGCACACCACCATCGACTCGACAGGAGCATCGCAGTGAGCAGCACCACCGCTTCCGTGTGGAAGCAGCCCGCGCAGGTCTGGGCCGTCGCCTTCGCCTGCGTCGTCGCCTTCATGGGCATCGGCCTCGTGGACCCCATCCTTCCGGCCATCGCCGACTCGCTGCAGGCGAGCCCCTTCGAGACCGAGCTGCTCTTCACGAGCTACCTCGCCGTCACGGGCCTCGCGATGCTCGTCACCAGCTGGATCTCCAGCCGCATCGGAGCCAAGCGCACGCTGCTGATCGGACTCGCCCTGATCGTCGTGTTCGCACTGCTGTGCGCCCTGAGCGGCAGTGTCGACGCCGTGATCGGCTTCCGCGCCGGATGGGGCCTCGGAAACGCGCTGTTCATCTCGACCGCCCTCGCGACCATCGTCGGAGCGGCGTCGGGCGGGAGCGGCGCGGCGATCGTCCTGTACGAGGCCGCCCTCGGTCTCGGCATCGCGATCGGCCCGCTCCTCGGCGGTCTTCTGGGCGAGCAGAGCTGGCGCGCCCCGTTCTTCGGCGTCGTGGTACTCATGGCGATCGCGTTCCTCGCGGTGCTCGTGCTGCTGCGCGGCCCGCAGGACAAGCCGGCGCCGGTCCGCTTCTCCGCGCCTTTCACCGCGCTCCGCCGCCCGGCCCTCGCGATCCTCGCCGTGGCCGCCCTGTTCTACAACATCGGCTTCTTCATCCTCTTGGCGTTCTCCCCGTTCCCGCTTGGCTTCGGTGCCATGGGCATCGGCTTCACGTTCTTCGGCTGGGGCGTCGCTCTCGCGATCACGAGCGTCTGGGTCGCCCCCGTGCTCATGCGCCGGATGCCGCGCACCCGCGTGATCCTCCTGGTGCTCCCGCTGCTGGCCGTGGACCTCGTGGTCGCCGGTCTACTGGTGAGTTCTGCCGCGGCGCTCGTGACCTGCATCATCGTGGGCGGTCTCCTGCTGGGCATCATGAACACGGTGCTCACCGAGGCGGTCATGGAGGCCACAGACCTCCCCCGCTCGGTCGCGTCGTCCGCCTACTCGGCCGTGCGCTTCCTCGGGGGCGCGATGGCTCCGCCGCTCGCCGCTGCCCTGTGGCACGCGCTCAACGCCACGGTGCCCTATCTCGTGGCCGCGCTGGCTGTCCTGCTGGCAGCACTCACGGTGCTCCTCGGTCGCAAGACCCTCGCGCACATCGACGACGAGCCGGCGGATGCCGAGACCGAGGACGCCCAGGCGATCCTCATCGGCGACGCCGCCTGACCCGGCCCGCTCCTCACGACCGCCTCATGGCCCCGCCGTATCGCTACGGTGGGGCCATGAGCGATCTTCCCGAGCGCAGCCTACTGGTCCAGCAGCATCTCGCCGATGCGGGGGTGGTGAGCGAGATCCGCGTCCTCCCCGACTCGGCGCGGACCGCTCGCGCCGCGGCTGAGGCGATCGGCTGCGATGTCGCGGCGATCGCGAACAGCCTCGTCCTGCTCGCCGACGGCTCACCCGTGCTGGTGATGGCAAGCGGCGGACACCGCGTCGATCTCGACGTGCTCGCGAAGACGTGGGGCGCGTCGTCGGTCTCGATGGCTCCGCCCGCCGTCGTCCGCGACGCCACTGGTCAGGCCATCGGCGGGGTCGCGCCGGTCGGGCATCCCGCTCCCCTGCCGACGTGGATCGACGAGACTCTCGCCGACCACGCGGTCATCTGGGCCGCGGCAGGTCATCCGCACACCGTGATGCCACTGACCTTCGCCTCACTGCAGCAGCTCACGAGTGGGACCGTCGTCCGCGTGGCCTGAACTGCACCTGGATCCGCCACGGTTGTCCTTCGATGCCTGCACCACGTGGGGATGCCGACTCGGAGATGAGCTGTCCAGACTGCTCGTGACGATCGTATCGCCAGGAGCCGACAGGTGGACAGAGCAGATTGGATGCGCGTGTCGCCCTGCTCGTCAGGCGGCGCCTACTCGCTCGGTGCGGCCTTCCGGCCGAATCGGCCGTTGCCCGCCCGTGTTTGGCCGCTCCCACTGGTCGTCGGGGCGTCCGCGCTGGCGGCGGTCGACGTCGATGCCGGCGCAGGGCTGGTCGACAGAGTGTCGAGCTCGCGGCACAGCCGCGCGGAGCGGAGGGCCGCCTCGTCGACGATCTGGCCGGCGAACGCGGCATCGTCTCCGGTGAGATTCGCTGCGCGCGCCGCCTCCGAGTACGCGTCGGCGAGCCCGTCGACGATCGCCACGGCACGGTCGTGCGCCCAATCGGCATCGAAACCGAGAGCGACAGCGTCCGCGATGACGTGACGCGCTTCGATCTCGTACTGCCGGTAGTGCCGCCCGAACGACATCGCCAGCTTCGTGCTGCGGGTGTTGATGTCGGGGTACGGGAGCGCGGTGGCGACATCGTAGAGCGGTGCGAGGCAGGGGCCGTCGTTGGCGCTGTGCAGCAGCGAGTAGTTCTTGGCGTGCGCGTCGGTGCCGAGCGCTGCCCAGTTGAAGATGGTCGCCTCGAAGAACCGGTCGGCGCTGCCGGCGTCCTTCCCTCGCGCGCCACGGATGAGGGTCACGATCTTCTCGATCCCGGGGCCGCCCTCGTTCTGGTACTTGCCGACTGGGTGCGTGCCGGTCGCCTGCGCCATGTCCTCCTGGTGCAGGCGCGTCACCGTGCCGTCCTCGGCGAGGGTCCGGTCGTACCGGCGGACGACGATGACCGACTCGTCCTCGAAGAGTTCGATGGCGGTGTCGGCGGAGCTGAGTCCGAGCAGGGATGCAGCGGCGAGCGACAGGTGCTCGTTCAGGTCGCTGCGTTCGAGTCCGCGGATCCCCGGCTTCAGGATGTGCGTGGACGCGGCCCGGCCGATCGGAACCGACCATCCTCCGTCGGCGGCGCGCGCGAGCGCGAACTTCGACTGCGCGCCTGCGAGCGAGAAGTACCCGGCGTTGTGCCCGGGGATCAGCCACGCCTCGGGGTCGGTGCGCAGCTGGCGGATGTGCGCGGCGATCTCCTCGGCGGTGATCGGTTCGTTACCGGTCGGGCCGGTGAGCGTCTCCTCGTCGGTTTCCACCAGCTGCACCGCACCGGCGGTGTCCATGCCGACGTGGGCGAGGAGGGCCATCGGGTTGCGGGGGCTGACACCGAACATGGTGCCCCATCGCTCGAGCACCGCTTCGCTGTCGGGGAGCAGGTTCCAGAGGTAGTTCAGTGGGGCGGCTCCGACGTGCTGGCGTCGGCTCTTCGGCATCGACAGTGTCAGTTCGAGCCTGCGCACGCTACGGCGCCAGGCGTCGTCGAATGTGAAGGTGATGGGGCCGCCGCCGTCGCGTGTGAACTGCCCGACGCGACGTCCGTCGATGTACGCGGTGAGCTGGGCGCTCATGATGCGCTGACTTCGACGTCGAGGTCGAGCGCTTCGGCGAGGCGGGTGATGTGCTCGATCGTCGCGACCCCGGCGTTGCCGTTCTCGAAGCGGACGATCCACTGCCGGCTCATGCCGATCTTCTCCCCCAGCGCTCCCTGCGAGAACCCGAGTTCGATGCGGCGATCGCGTACGATGTTGCCCCAGTCCGTGGGTGTGACTGCCAGCAAGGTCCACCTTCTGTCCGTGAGGTCTGACACTCGAGCGATGTCCGTCAAGTCTGACACTCGCACGAGTGTCCGTCAAGTCTGACAAGGCTATCGACCCTCGACCGGGCGCCGCTCGCTCATACGATTCGACTCGCGCCCGTACCGGCACTCAGCCCTGTGGATATCCATGAGCTGGTCAGGTACTTGTGCTCACACAGCGAAAAGGCCCCGAACTCTGGCGAGAGAGATCGAGGCCTATCCGTGCACCCCCAGGGACTTGAACCCTGAACCCACTGATTAAGAGTCAGTTGCTCTGCCGATTGAGCTAGAGGTGCGTGGCCCGGGTTTCCCCCGGCCGAGGAATTACATTACCAGCCGAGCGGCGCGAGCGGAAATCGGCGCGGATCCGGCGGGACGGCCGCGCGTGTCGCCCCGTGTCGGTGCGGGACGGCCGACGCGGACACGCCGGTTATCCTGGTCTCGTGACCGCATCCCCCTCCGCCGCAGATCTCTCGCGCGACCTCGAGCTCGCCCTGCGTCTGGCCGATGCGGCCGACGCACAGTCCTTGCCCCGCTTCGACAGCGCCGACCTCGAGATCTCGACCAAGGCCGACAGCTCGCACGTGACGGATGCGGATCTCGCGACCGAGCGCGCCATCCGCGAGATCATCTCGGCCGAGCGTCCCGACGACGGCATCTTCGGCGAGGAGTTCGGCGCGCAGGGCGACACGCACCGCCAGTGGATCGTCGACCCGATCGACGGCACCGCGAACTTCCTCCGCGGGGTGCCGCTGTGGGGCACGATGATCGCTCTCGCGATCGACGGGGTGCCGCAGGTCGGCGTCGTGAGCATGCCGGCTCTGGGACGCCGCTGGTGGGCCTCCGCAGGCGCGGGTGCCTGGACGTCGACGGATGCTGGCCCGCGGCGCCTGCGGGTCTCCGACGTCTCGGCGCTCGACGAGGCGAGCGTGAGCTTCCAGAGCATCGCCCAGTGGACGCGATCCGGACACCGCGACCAGCTGCTCCGCCTCGCCGACAGGGTGTGGCGCGACCGCGCGTATGGCGACGTGTACGCGTACATGCTGCTCGCCGAGGGACGCATCGACATGGTGGCGGAGTTCGACGTCAAGGAGTACGACATCGCCGCCGCGGTGCCCATCGTCCGCGAGGCGGGCGGCCGCATGACCGGTTTCGACGGAGCCGAGACGATCTCCGACCTGTCGGCACTCGCCACCAACGGGGTCCTGCACGACGCGTTCCTCGACCTCCTGCACGACTGATCCCCGCCTCCCCCTCCCCACGAAGGCCTGTGATGACGCACCGCACCTTGACTGCCGCGCTCGGCGCGATCGCCCTCGTCGCGATTCTCGCCGGATGCTCCGGCGGACCCGACACCGCCGCGACCCCCACCCCCGACGCTCCCGAGCCGACGCCGACGGCCACACCCACTCCGACCTCGACTCCGACGCCGGACGCCGGTGCCGCGCCCACGTGCGACACGATCGTCTCGCCCGGCACGGTCCAGGCGCTCACCGACGCCGGATGGACGTTCGAGGAGAAGGAGTTCGTGATCGGCGACGTGACGCTCGATGACGGGCTGCTGTGCTTCTGGGCCGACTACTCGGTGGCCTCGGACCATGGGCAGCTGTACGGCTGGTCGGCCCTCACCGCTCAGGAGGCCGGAGAGGCGCAGTCGTCCCTGCTCGCATCCGGGTGGACGCGGGAAGACGGCCCCGACGGGATCTACATCACCGAGAACCCGGATTTCTCGATGGGCACGGACGACGACGGCTACGGGATGACGTACCTGTTCGGCGACGGCTGGGTGAAGTTCGCCGATACCCGTCAGGGCCTGATCCTGATCGACTGGCAGGGCTGAGCGAGGACACCCCGCGACGCGAGGGTGCGCCCGCGGTCATCACGGGGTCTTCTCTCAGCGGGATATGCGAGGGTGAGACCATCCCCACACAGCGATCACCTCGGTCGCGCCTCTAGCACGGGTTCCCGTGGCGACGAACATCGAGGCTGCAGCATGGGCAAGTTCATCTATGAGGGCGGACCGAAGGTCGAGATCGAGGACCGCGCTCTCACCCACCTCCAGTTGGTCATGACCGCGAAGCTCCGCCGCGGCGAGCCCTTCTCGTTCTCCTGGAAGGACGATGCGAGCACAGGCGGCGGGCGCACGACTGTGTGGGTCCATTCGGGCAGCTCTCTCGTCTTCAAGTACTTCGGAAGTCGGCCCCCGGCGATCAACCGCGCCTGGGTCGATGCCCTCGCCTTCACCGCGAACGCCCCCTCGGGCATGTACCTCACGCCGGAGCCCGCCGAGTCCAGCGCTGAGCCCGTCCCCGCGTGATCGTCGCTGCGACGACGCGCTGACTGCGGTGTAAGGTCGCTCGCATGAGCACGGACGCCGAGCTGATCGCGATCGCCGCTGAGCTCTACACGGGTCCTCTCGCGGAGTTCACCGTCACTCGCAACGCCCGGGCATCGGCGGTGACGGATGCCTCGCTCGCCGCCGGCATCCGCGCGCTCCGCAAGCCCTCGGTCGCTGCGTGGGTCGTGAACGTGTTCGCCCGGGAACGTGCCGCGCAGCTAGGCGAGGCGCTCACTCTGGCTGAGGAGCTCCGCGAAGCGCAGGCCGATCTCGACGCGAAGGCCCTGGCGCAACTCGGACGGGATCGCCGCGCGCTGACCTCACGCCTTGCCTCGGCGGCCTCCGAACTCGCCGCAACCCGGGGCGAGCGGATCACGGCGTCCACGCGCGACGCCGTGCAGCAGACGATCTCGGCCGCGTTCTTCGACCCGGATGCCGCAGCCGCGGTGGCCTCCGGTCGGCTCGTGCGGGAGCTCGAGCCGTCCGGATCCTTCGGTGACGTCATGGATGCGCTCGTCGGCGGGGGCGCCCCGTCGGCGCCGCATGCCATACCGCTTCCCGCCGACGAGGTCGCCGCGCGACGCGAGCGCAAGAACGCCGAGCGCGCGCTGCATGACGCCGAGCAGACGCGCGATCGGCTGGTCCGCGAACAGACGAAGGCCGCGAAGCGCGCGTCGGAGGCGCGCGCCACGATCGCAGACCTCACTACTCGCCAGGCGGAGCTGGAACGCGAACTCGCTCAGGTCGAGCGTGCCCTCGATCGTGGTCGCACGGAGGCCCGCGATGCGGAACATGCTGAGACTTCCACGTCCGAGCGCCTTGCCGACGCCGAACGCGCCGTGTCGGCGGCGGACGCGGAGTTCGCAGCGCTGAAGGATCACTGACCACGCGGTGCAGCAAAGACCCCGCCGGTCGCTCGAGAGCATCCGACGGGGTCTGAATCCGGTGACAGCGACCTGGTGGAGCTGGGGGGAATCGAACCCCCGTCCAACGCTGAGTCTCCACGCCTTCTCCGGGCGCAGTCTGTGGAAGCGTTCTGCTCGGCTCCGACCTTTGTCACAGACACCTAAGTCGACGAGCCCAGCCTGGGAAGAGTCCCACGTGACGTCCAGACGCCGTCACGCAGCAAGATTCCTAGATGACGCCAGGATCCGTGTCGGAATCACACACGGTCTGACGGACTATCGGGCTCGCTTAGGCAGCGAGGGCGAAGTCGTTGCGCTTGGTTTCGGCAACTATTGTTTTGCAGAGAGCGTTTACGAGATAACTCTGCATCCTCGGCCCGCTTCTCGTGGATTCACAGGCGCTGTCGAAACCGATCAGCCCCGTGGTCCTTCTCTCGAAGGAGCCGCTGTCACACTGTGGATTTGTCACCTCGGAGAGCGGAGCTCCCTAGCATCTCAGACTACAACGTCCGCGGCGTCTGCGCCATTCCGCTCGCGCTCGGGTCGGGGGCGTAGAGTCGCGATATGAGCGATGTCACCATCACCGTCCGCGGCGAGCACGAGGCGCGCGTCGCGCCCGAGCGCGCCACCATCCAGGTCAGCGTCCGTGCCGAGGGGCCGGAGCGTTCCGTGGTCGTCGATCGCGTCATGAGCCTCGCCGAACCCGTGCGCGAGTCGATCACGTCCAGGGCGGATGCCGGCACGGTGGTCGACTGGACGAGCACACGGCTCTCGGTGCGCGCGGAGCGTCCGTGGAACAACGAGGGCAAGCGTCTCGCCCCGGTGCACTACGCGAGCATCGATCTCACCGCGACGTTCACCGATCCCGCCGAGCTGTCGACCTGGGTCTCCGATGTCTCCTCGTGGGACGGCGTCGAGGTCGGCTGGGTCGACTGGCACCTCACTCCCGACACCCGCGCAGAGGTCGAGCGAGAGGTGGCCGCACGAGCCGTGGGCGTCGCCGTCACGCGCGCTCACGCGTACGCCGGTGCGCTCGGGTTGCAGGAGGTATCACCGAAGGAGATCGCCGACGTCGGCCTCATCTCCAGTGGTCAGGCCTCCCCCGGCGCTCCGGTGATGATGAAGGCGGCCCGCGGAGCAGCGTTCGCTGCGGACTCTGCCCCCGCCATGCAGTACGAACCCGACGAGATCGTGATCTCCGCGACGGTGGAGGCGCGCTTCGTAGCCCGCTGATGCCGCCTCAGGCGTCGACGGCGAACGGCTCGAGGTCGGCCGCGAGTCGTTCCGAGACGCGTGCGTGGACGGCGGTCCCGTCCTCGCGGTGCTCCACCGACAGCAGCATCCCACTCTCGTGGATCGCGGCGACGAGGTCTCCGCGATCGTACGGCACGACTGCGTGGATCTCCACGGCCGGCTTCGGCAGGGCATCCTCGATCGCGGCGCGAAGCTCGACGATCCCCTCTCCGGAGCGGGATGAGACGAAGTGCGCCTTCGGCTCGAGTCCGCGCAGCACGAGCCGCTCGTCCTCCGTGATCAGGTCGGCCTTGTTGAAGACGACGATCTCCGGCATGTCACGCACCCCGACGTCGCCCATCACGTCGCGGACGGTCTGCAGCTGTCCGGCAGGATCGGGATGCGAGCCGTCGACGACGTGCAGCACGACGTCGGCGTCGCCGACCTCCTCGAGCGTCGACCGGAAGGCCTCGACGAGCTGATGCGGCAGGTTGCGCACGAATCCGACCGTGTCGGTGAGCGTGTAGACACGCCCGTCCGTGGTCTCGGAGCGCCGGACCGTCGCATCCAGCGTCGCGAACAGGGCGTTCTCGACGAGCACGCCCGCGCTCGTGAGCGCGTTCAGCAGGCTTGACTTGCCGGCGTTGGTGTAACCGGCGATCGCGACAGAGGGGATCGTGTTCCGACGCCGCTCGGCGCGCTTCGCCTCCCGTGCCGGCCCGAAGTCGCGGATCTGCCGACGCAGCAGAGCCATCTTGGTGCGGATGCGACGACGGTCGAGCTCGATCTTCGTCTCACCGGGACCGCGCGAGCCCATACCGGCGCCGCCGGCACCCACCTGTCCACCGGCCTGACGGCTCATGGACTCACCCCACCCGCGCAGGCGCGGCAGCAGGTACTCGAGCTGCGCGAGCTCCACCTGCGCCTTGCCCTCACGGCTCTTGGCATGCTGGCTGAAGATGTCGAGGATGACCGTCGTGCGGTCGATGACCTTGACCTTGACGACATCCTCCAGGGCACGTCGCTGGCTCGGCGCGAGTTCGGTGTCGGCGATCACGGTGTCGGCACCGGTCGCGGCCACGATGTCCTTGAGCTCCTGCGCCTTCCCGCGGCCGATGTAGGTCGCCGCATCGGGGTGCGGACGGCGCTGCAGCACACCGTCGAGCACGACCGCGCCCGCGGTCTCCGCCAGGGCGGCGAGTTCGCGCAGAGAGTTCTCGGCGTCGTCCTGTGCGCCCTGCGGATACACGCCCACGAGCACGACGTTCTCGAGCCGCAGCTGACGGTACTCGACCTCGGTGACGTCTTCGAGCTCGGTGGAGAGGCCGCCCACTCGACGGAGTGCGTGGCGATCCTCGAGGTCCCACTGGTCGCCGTCGGATCGGGCGTGCGCGGCCGTCGATTCTTCCTGCAGCGCCTGAGCGGCTCCGAACACGCGCGCCTCGGTGCGCTTCTCCGCGTTCGCGAGCACGCGATCGAGCGCGTCGTCGCCGGTCGAGTGTGTCGTGGTATCCGTCATCCGTCCCTGTTCTCTGGGTTTCGTTGCGAGCCTTAACCTTAGCCCGCGCTGTCCGCTACGCTCACGGTATGGGGTCCGACCATTACTTCACTGCGGCCCCGGCGAGTCCTGAGAATCTGCGAACGATCCGTGTATCGCTCGCAGGCCGAGAGCTGGATGTCACCACCGCCGGTGGCGTCTTCAGCCCGGATCGGCTGGACGCCGGAACTGCGGTGCTCTTCGCCAACATGCCTCCCGTGCCGCCGGGCGGTCATCTTCTCGACCTCGGAAGCGGCTGGGGACCGATCTCGCTCACCATGGCGCTGCAGTCGCCACATGCGACGGTCTGGGCCGTCGACGTGAACGAGCGGGCTCTGGACCTCGTCCGCCGCAACGCGACGGCACTCGGACTCACCAATGTCAACGCCGTACGCCCCGAGGATGTTCCCGGCGACGTGGTATTCCGCTCCATCCGCTCCAACCCGCCGATCCGGGTCGGGAAGAACGAACTGCACGGGATGCTGGAGAAGTGGATCCCGCGGCTCGACGAGCGCAGCGACGCCTGGCTCGTCGTGCAGAGGAACCTCGGCGCCGATTCGCTGCAGCGCTGGATCGGCGCGACGTTCACGCCCGGGTTCAGCGTGTTCCGCACTGCGACGGCGAAGGGCTATCGAGTGCTCAAGGTACGCAAGCACGGAACCCCGCCCACCGAGCCGATCGCGCTCACGGGTCTCGCCTCCTGAACCGTTCTCGTCCTCGCGGGATGATGCTCGAACTCAGGTCACGAGCAGTCCGGGAAGCGCGCCCATGTCGGTGAACACGGTGGCTCCTTCCGCCTCGAGCCATTCCCCCGGGGTGAGGCCGCCCGCATAGCCGAGCACGCGCATACCGGCCGCGCGAGCAGCCTGCACGCCGAACCGGCTGTCTTCGACGACGATGCATCGCTCGGGCTGCACGTCGAGCTGAGCGGCAGCATGGAGGAACAGATCGGGGGCCGGCTTGCCCTCCCGTACGTCCTCGGCGCTGAAGATGCGCCCATCGAACCGCGTCAGCAGACCGGTAAGGGTGAGACTCCGTCGGATCTTGGCGTGAGAGCCGCTCGACGCCACGCAGCTGGGGACCCTCACCGCGTCGAGCGCCTCGACCACCCCGGGCACCTCCACGAGATCACGGTCGAAAGCCTCCCGGTACCACTGCGCGTAGGGCGCGTCCCAATCGTCGTCGAGAGGGCGGCCGAGGTGCTGCTCGACCTCCGCACGGAAGTGAGCGTCGGAGCGGCCGACGAAGCGGTGCACGATCTCCTCGTTCGTGAGCGTCCACCCGAGCTCACCGAGCACCCGTCGGTCGATGTCGACGGAGATCCGCTCGCTGTCGACCAGCACACCGTCGCAGTCGAAGATCACGAGCCCGATGGCGCTCGACGCAGCCATCAGAGCAGGTCGACCTCGCCGCTGTACACCAGCTGCGCGGGTCCGGAGAGTCCTACGTGCTCGCCGTCCTCAGCGGGGAACATCCGCACGCCGAGCGTGCCTCCCGGAACCTCGACCCGCCAGTGATCGGGAGCCTTCTCCCCCGCCCAGTACCGGACGGCGAGGGCCGTCGCGGCGACCCCGGTTCCACAGCTGAGCGTCTCGCCGACCCCGCGCTCCGAGACACGCATGCGCACGTGACCGATGCCGTCCCTCACGAGAGGCTCGCCGGGCACGACGAACTCGACGTTGGCGCCGTGGGGCAGCACGGGGTCGAGCTCGGGAGCACGGTGCAGCTCCAGAGTCGCGAGCTCCGCCTCTTCCGCGAGCGCGACCACGACGTGCGGATTGCCGACGTCGATGCCGAGTCCGGGACGGGCGACGGGCAATCCGTCCGCGGTGACGAGCGGGTCGTCGCCGGAGAGCTTCCACAGCCCGAGATCGACCTGGTAGCCGTTCTCGCTGCGTGTGATGTCGCGGACACCGGCGCGGGTGCCGACCGGGAGCGTGGAACCGGGTTCGAGTGTCGCGAGGCCGGACCGGAGCAGATAGTGCACGAACACTCGGACGCCGTTGCCGCACATCTCCGCGATGGACCCGTCGGCGTTGCGGTAGTCCATGAACCACTCGGCTTCGGGTTCCTCCGCGAGAGCGGCAGCTCCGTCGGCGATCGCCGTGGATCGGACGACACGGAGGATGCCGTCGGCGCCGATGCCGAAGTGTCGATCGCAGAGTGCTGCGACCTGATCGGCTGTGAGGTCGAGGGTGCCGTCGGGGTCGGCGATGATGACGAAATCGTTGCCGGTGCCGTGCCCCTTGGTGAATGCGACCATGGTCCCAGTCTAGGGATCCCGGCTATGCGTCGACGATGAGGCGCTTGCCCGTGTTCGCGACGGAGAAACGCACATAGCCGAGTTCGTCGTAGAAGCCCAGCGCCTGCTCGTTGCCCTCTCGTACCATCAGCTGGATCTTCGGACACCCCATGCCGAGCAACAGGCGTTCGGCTTCGGCGACGAGAGCGCGTCCCACTCCGCGACGGCGGTGCGAGATCGACGAGGCGAGGTAGTACAACCATCCGCGGTGACCGTCGTAGCCCGCTATCACGGTTCCGACCAGCGCGGAGTCCGCCGAGCCGTCGTCGACCGCGACGAGGAACAGCTCCGGCTGCACCGACAGCTTGCGCTGGATGTCCAGCCGCGGGTCGTTCCACGGACGGGTGAGCCCGGCCTCCTCCCAGAGAGCGATGACGCTCTCCGTGTCCTCAGGACGGAAGGCGCGCACACTCCAGGTCATCACTCGAGTCTAGGATCGCCGGGCCTCAGCCGCGGACCACCCCGTACCGACCGCACAAAAAGTCCCTGTTGCGCGCGACCTCGAGCAGTTCGAGCTCCAGCGCCCGGGGCAGGAGCGGCGCGCCCGCTCCGAGAGTCACGGGCGCGTACTGCACCCAGACCTCGTCGAGGAGTCCGGCGTCGGCGAACTGTCCTGCCAGGTCGCCGCCTCCCACGATCCAGACATCCTGCTCACCGGCCGCGGCTGTCATCTCTGCGTGCACGGCGGCGATGTCCGATCGGGTGAGCCGCACATCCGCGCCCTCCGGAACGTCGAGAGCGCGATGAGTGAACACCCAGGTGGGCTGCGTATATCCCCAGCGACCGTCCTCGTGGCGCATGACCCACTCGTACGTCGACGCGCCCATCGCCAGCGCGCCGATCCGCTTCTCGAACTGCAGGTACGACATCGGTCCCTCCTGGTCGATGTCCCGCGACAGCAACCAGTCGAGCGAATGCTCTTCGGTCGCGATGAATCCGTCGAGGCTGGATGCGGTGAAGAAGTGAGTGGCCATGTCGACACACTGCCACGGAGCACGGACATCCGCGCCGGCTTCTCGCGCCGGGATTCACTCAGACGTCGAGCAGCGTCGTCGCTTCGACGGGGGCGTCGACCCACTGGAGCTCGGGGTAGCGCTTGAACCACGACACCTGGCGGCGGGCGTAGCGTCGCGTCAGGGCCTGCGTCTGCGCGATGGCCTCGTCCTGCGTCATCCGTCCGTCCAGCTGCGCGAGCGCCTGAGCGTACCCGATCGCGCGCGCGGCGGTGACGCCGTCTTCGAGACCGCGCTCGCGGAGCCGCGCGACCTCCTCGACCATCCCGTCTCGCCACATGCGTTCGACCCGCGCGTCGAGTCGTGCGACGAGGTCCGCGCGGTCCACGTGCAGACCGATCACGCGGGTGCCCTGCGGCTGCCAGAGGACGGGCTCTGTGGGGAGCGCCGCCCCGTGCGTCGCGCTTCCCTGTTCGACGATCTCGAGGGCGCGGATGACGCGCCTCTCGTTGCGCGGATCGATCCGCTCGGCGGTGTCGGGGTCGAGGGTCCGGAGACGTGCGACGAGCTCCTCGACTCCGTGCTCGGCGAGTTCGTGCTCGAGCCGTTCGCGGATCGCCGGGTCTCGCGGCGGGAATGCGAAGTCGTAGATGACGCTCGAGACATAGAGCCCCGAACCGCCGACGAGGATGGCGTCGCCGCCGCTCGCCTGGATGGCCTGGATGGCCTCGCGCGCCCGTGGCTGATACCAGGCGACCGCGGCGTCCTGATCGACCTCGCGCACGTCGAACATATGATGCGGGATGCCGCGCCGCTCGCTCTCCGGGAGCTTGGCCGTGCCGATGTCCATGCCGCGATAGAGCTGCATGGCGTCGGCGTTCACGATCTCCGCGGGATTCCCGCGGAGACGGAGTGCCTCCGCGAGATCGAGGGCGAGATCGCTCTTGCCCGTACCGGTCGCCCCCGCGATGGCCCAGAGCCGGGGCTGCCGCATGCCAGGAGTCGTGACGGTCACACGCCGACGCGCAGCGTGGGCAGCCCCAGCGAGACCGCACGGGGGCCGCCCTCGACGCTCGGCGCCGGCACAGCGCACGATTCTGCCTGCGCGCGGTCCCACGCGTCTCCCCCGCGCGTACGCCGGATGCGCAGCGGCGCACCGGAGGGATCGTCGGCAAGCAGGTGGAAGGGCGCGGCGTGGCTGATCGTCACGGTGACGACGTCGCCGGGACGCGGGGTCGGCGAACCGGGGGTCACCTCGAAGTGGACGAGACGGTTGTCCTCGCCGCGGCCGGTGAGTCGGTGGGTCTCGGTGTCCTTCTTGCCCTCGCCGGTGGAGACGAGGACCTCGGCCTCCCGACCGACCTGCTTCTGGTTCTCCTCGAGGGAGATCCGCTCCTGCAGGGCGATCAGTCGGTTGTACCGCTCCTGGACGACGGCCTTCGGCACCTGCTCGTCCATCGTCGCCGCAGGCGTGCCCTCGCGGATCGAGTACTGGAACGTGAAAGCGCTCGAGAATCGTGCCTGCTCGACGACTCGCATCGTGTCCTCGAAATCGGCCTCGGTCTCACCCGGGAACCCGACGATGATGTCGGTGGTGATGGCGGCGTGCGGGATCCGCTCGCGGACGCGGTCGAGGATGCCGAGGAAGCGGTCGCTCCGATACGAACGGCGCATCGCCTTGAGGATGCGGTCGCTGCCGGATTGAAGCGGCATGTGCAGCTGCGGCATCACGTTCGGCGTCTCGGCCATGGCGTCGATCACGTCGTCTGTGAATGCGGCGGGGTGCGGGCTGGTGAACCGGATGCGCTCGAGTCCGTCGATCTCGCCCGCCGCGCGGAGCAGCTTGCCGAATGCCTGACGGTCACCGAACTCGACACCGTAGGAGTTGACGTTCTGCCCTAGCAGGGTGACCTCGATCGCGCCGTCCTCGACGAGCAGTCGGATCTCGTTCAGGATGTCGCCGGGGCGGCGGTCCTTCTCCTTGCCGCGCAGGCTGGGAACGATGCAGAAGGTGCACGTGTTGTTGCACCCGACGGAGATCGAGACCCAGCCGCTGTGCGCGGAGTCCCGCTTGGTCGGGAGCGTCGAGGGGAACACCTCGAGGGACTCGAGGATCTCCAGCTCGGCCTCGCCGTTGTGTCGCGCCCGCTCGAGCAGACCCGGGAGCGACCCCATGTTGTGCGTGCCGAAGACCACGTCGACCCATGGCGCCTTGTCGAGAACGGCCTGCTTGTCCATCTGAGCGAGGCATCCGCCGACGGCGATCTGCATGCCGTCCTTGCGCCGCTTCACTGCGGCGAGTTGGCCGAGGGTGCCGTAGAGCTTCCCCGCGGCGTTGTCGCGCACGGCGCACGTGTTGATGATCACGACGTCGGCCTCGTCGCCGAGCTCGGCGCGGACGTAGCCGGCGCTCTCCAGCGACCCGGACAGTCTCTCCGAGTCGTGGACGTTCATCTGGCATCCGAACGTGCGGACCTCGTAGGATCGCCGATGCCCGTCGAGGTCGATGGCTGCCGACGACGACGCGATGATCGTCGGTTCACTGCGCGGAGTAGTCATGATGCTCCTATTGTACGAGCGCACTCCGTGCGAGCGGATTCAGTCGGAGTCCACGAATCGCACGCCGGAAGACGGTCGCCCGAAAGTCGCCTCCGCGAGCGCTGTCTTGGCCGCGGACATCGCGATAGCGCCGTTGTAGCCTCGCCGTGCGAGCTGGCCGACGAGTCTGCGCAGTGCGGTGTCGGCGTCCAGTCGGCTGAGCGACCGCGCTTTGGAGCGCGCGTACTCGAGAGCACGCTCGGCATCGTCATCCGGCAACTCGTCCAGCGCGGCATCGATGACCTCGCGAGGGATCCCTCGTTGTGCGAGCGCCCGGGAGAGCGCCACGCGACCCTGTCCCTTGCGTTCGATGCCCGCGGCGACGAGCTGCCCTGCGAGCTGCGCATCGTCGAGATAGCCACGTCGCGTGAACTCGTCGATGATGTCGTCCACGGTGCCTGCATCGAGCCTGGCGCCATCCTGATCGACGCCGCGCAGAATGAGCCGTGCCTCCGATGCCGACAACGACCTCGAGCGAAGCTTGCGAACCAGCAGCTCCTCTGCGGCCGCGCGGACGTCCGGTGCGGTCGTCGCGCTGTCACCCATCCGATCGATGCTGTCGTTCAGAGCACGCAGTTCGGCACTGCGGTGGTTGCCCCGAGCGGGATGTCGATCGCTCGGCCCGGTCCGCTCGTCGCCGGCAGAGGATCCGAAAGCCGCGCCCTGTCCTGCAGACCGGATCGGATGCGTCGATCGACGCGGGCTGTCGTCCCATGTCGACCGCCACAGCCCGCCGTCGTCCGTGCGCTGCGGCATCGCGTCGCCCTCGTCGTCCGAACGTCCTGGTGCCGAAGATCGGCGTGACCGTTCCCCGGTCTCGGCAAGGTCCGACGACGGATCCAATGTCCCGCGGGAAGGGCGGGACGCGCCACGGGCGTTCCCGAAGAGCGGGATGACGGGGGCGATCCGGTCGGATGCGCCCCCGTCGTCTCGTGTCGTCATGGTCAGGCCGGACGACGCTCGGCGAGCTCGTCCGCCGGTGCTGCGGGAGCGGCGCCGCCGATACCGAGCTTCTGCTTGATCTGCGTCTCGATCGTCAGCGCGATGTCGGGGTTCTTGATCAGGAAGTTCCGGGCGTTCTCCTTGCCCTGCCCGAGCTGATCACCGTCGTAGGTGTACCAGGATCCCGACTTCTTGACGATGCCGTGGTCGACGCCGAAGTCGATCAGACTGCCCTCGCGGGAGATTCCGACGCCGTAGAGGATGTCGAACTCCGCCTGCTTGAAGGGTGGAGCCATCTTGTTCTTGACGACCTTGACCCTGGTGCGGTTTCCGACAGCGTCGGTACCGTCCTTGAGCGTCTCGATGCGACGGATGTCCATGCGGACCGAGGCGTAGAACTTCAACGCCTTACCGCCGGCGGTGGTCTCCGGAGAGCCGAAGAACACTCCGATCTTCTCGCGCAGCTGGTTGATGAAGATCATCGTGGTGTTGGTCTGGTTGAGACCACCGGTCAGCTTGCGGAGAGCCTGCGACATCAGTCGCGCCTGGAGACCGACGTGCGAGTCTCCCATCTCGCCTTCGATCTCGGCACGCGGCACCAGGGCTGCGACCGAGTCGATCACGATCAGGTCGATCGCTCCGGAGCGCACGAGCATATCGGCGATCTCGAGCGCCTGCTCACCGGTGTCCGGCTGGGAGACGAGCAGCGCGTCGATGTCGACGCCGAGCTTGGCGGCGTAGTCCGGATCGAGGGCGTGCTCGGCGTCGATGAAGGCCGCGATGCCGCCGGAGCGCTGCGCATTGGCGATCGCATGCAGCGTGAGGGTCGTCTTACCGGAGGACTCGGGTCCGTAGATCTCGACGATGCGGCCACGCGGCAGACCTCCGACGCCCAACGCGACGTCGAGGGCGATCGAACCGGTCGGGATCACCGCGACAGGAGCGCGCTCGTCGCTTCCCAGCCGCATGACCGAGCCCTTTCCGAACTGGCGGTCGATCTGGGCGAGTGCTGTCTCGAGGGACTTCTCGCGGTCGGCGGGTGATGGCATGTCGTGCTCCTTCTGCTCGCGTGATGCCGCCTGTAGGCTGTCGCGGCCCACCCGGGATGGGCGGAACTCTCCGACAAGGCGTATGGCTCTTCGGCCTGTTTCACACCGTACGAGTCACCTCCGACATTGCGTCGTCGGTGCCGGAGAACGGGGATAACGAGATCTCGGAACCACTTGTGCAGAAGACTACGCGTGTTTTCGAACACACCTTCGACGACACGCCGAACCGCCGTGTCGCAGAGACGAAGATCCGTGAGATTCGGGGAACTCAGTGCCGACGGGGTTCGAGACGTCCCGCGCCGTGCCGACGCTCGACCGGCACCTCGGTCTCGGCGCACAGCGCCTGCCAGATGTCGCGTGGCGGTACGCCCGCATCCAGTGCCTGCTCGGCCGTGCGGCCGGAGAGTTGCGTCAGCACCAGGTCGCTCACGAGAGACGACGCCCGCCCACCGAACTCCGCGTCCACGGCACGAAGGAACTCACTGCGTCGCACGGACGGTCTCAGAGTCGTCGATCAGCGGAGCGTGAGCTCGGGCTCAACGGACGCCACCAGATCGTCCGGCACGACATCCGGGAAGACCTGGATGCCCTCGAGCACCGAGATGCGATCTCCGACCTCGCGCATGATGGTCGAGATGGGGACGTCGAGAGCATCCGCCACAGAGGCGAGGATCTCACTCGAAGCCTCCTTCTGACCGCGCTCCACCTCGCTGAGGTAGCCGAGGGCCACGGACGCCTTGCTCGCAACCTGCCGGAGCGTACGCCCCTTCTGCAGGCGGAAGTCCCTCAGCACATCGCCGATTTCCTGTCGTACAAGAATCATCGGAACCTCCTCCCAGATCGCCCACTCAAGGTCTCCCCCGATGGAATCGCCAGTCTAGCCCTAAGGACTGTCACAGAATCTACCTTCGCACGCTGTGCTTTCGATGTGAGCACATTCATGTCAACGGACTCGCCCACGGTGCTATTCCCGAACGAGTCGGCAGAGCGCGTCGAGCACGGCGTCGACCGACCGCGCTCGGATCTCCGCGCGGTCGCCGGAGAACCGGAACGACTCGCTCAACGAACCGTTCGGTGTCACGACCGCCACGTGCACGGTGCCGACCAGCTGTCCGTCCGGTGAGTCCGGACCGGCGATGCCGGTGGTCGCGATGCCGACATCGCTCGGCCGTCCGACCGCGACCGCGCGCCGCACGCCCCTCGCCATCTGCAGGGCGACTTCGGGATGGACGGGACCGCGCTGCGCGAGGAGGTCTGCGTCCACGCCAAGGACGCTGTGCTTGACGGGAGTCGCATAGGCGATCACTCCGCCCCACAGCGCGGCTGAGGCCCCGGGAACGGAGACGACCTCGGCGGCGACGGCGCCCCCGGTGAGCGACTCGGCCACTCCGAGCGTCCATCCGCGGTCGACGAGCGCCGCGACGGCCTCCGCGGCGGGGGTCATGAGGTCCGCCGGGAACCCCGGACCTGGGCGACGATGTAGTCGATCCCGCTCGCGACCGTCAGCACAAGCACGGCGACCATCAGGATCGCGGTGATGAACGTCCACGGCCCGAGACCGATCACCACGTGCAACGGCAGCAGCGCCCACGACAACGCGACGCCCTGCACCGCGGTCTTGATCTTGCCCATCCACGCCGCCGCGACGACGTGCTCGCTCGCGACCATCAGGCGATGCACCGTGATCCCCCACTCGCGGATCAGGATGACGATGACAAACCACCAGTTCAGCTCGCCCAGGATCGCGAGCCCGATGAATCCGGCACCCGTCAGCAGCTTGTCGGCGATCGGGTCCCAGAGCTTCCCGAAGTCGCTGACGATGTCGTAGCGCCGTGCGAGGTAGCCGTCGACCCAGTCGGTCGAGATCGCGATGACGAAGAGAACCCCCGCGACCCAGCGGAGTGCGATATCCGGGATGCCGTACGTCCCGCCGAGCAGCAGGACGACGAAGAAGATCACCGCAAGCGGGATCCGCGCGACCGTGATCGCATTGGGGAGCTGCCGAGGGATCGCCATCAGTCGCGCCCCGTGAGGCCCCAGGCGTCCTCGTCGCCGTCCTCGGCCTCGACCACAGGCAGACCGTCGTACTGCGCCTCGACCGGGTCGCGCGGAGATGCGGCCGGCGCGGCCGCCGCGGGAGCAGCAGGTGCGGCAGCGGGCACGGAGGGAGCATCCTCGCCTCGGAGCTTCGCCATGACCTGCGGGAGCTGCTCGGGCGTCGCGAGCACGTCTCGCGCCTTCGACCCCTCGGACGGGCCGACGACCTCGCGGGACTCGAGGAGATCCATGAGGCGACCGGCCTTGGCGAAGCCCACCCGGAGCTTGCGCTGCAGCATCGAGGTCGAGCCGAACTGCGAGGACACGATGAGCTCTGCGGCCGCGAGAAGCAGCTCGAGGTCGTCGCCGATGTCCTCGTCGACCTCCTTCTTCTTGGCCGGCTCCATGGCCTCCTGCACGTCCGCGCGGTACTCGGGCCGTGCCTGGCGGGTCACATGCTTGACGACCGCGTCGATCTCCTTCTCGTCGACCCATGCGCCCTGCAGACGGAACGGCTTGGACGACCCCATGGGCGAGAACAGCGCGTCACCCTGGCCGATGAGCTTGTCGGCGCCGGGGCTGTCGAGGATCACCCGACTGTCGGTGACGCTGGTCACGGCGAACGCGAGACGCGACGGGACGTTCGCCTTGATCAGACCCGTGACGACGTCGACGCTCGGTCGCTGCGTCGCGAGCACCAGGTGGATGCCGGAGGCGCGGGCCAGCTGGGTGATGCGCACGATCGAGTCCTCGACGTCGCGCGGGGCGACCATCATGAGGTCGGCGAGCTCGTCGACCACGACGAGGAGGTACGGGTACGGCTTGAGCACGCGCTCGCTGCCCACCGGGACCTCGACCTCGCCGGCTCGCACGGCCTTGTTGAAATCGTCGATGTGGCGGAAGCCGAACGACGCGAGGTCGTCGTACCGCATGTCCATCTCCTTCACGACCCACTGCAGGGCCTCGGCGGCCTTCTTCGGGTTCGTGATGATTGGGGTGATGAGGTGCGGGACGCCCGCGTAGCTCGTGAGCTCGACGCGCTTCGGGTCGATCAGGACCATCCGTACATCGGACGGGCGGGCGCGCATGAGGAGGCTCGTGATCATGGAGTTCACGAAGCTCGACTTGCCCGAGCCGGTGGATCCCGCGACCAGCAGGTGCGGCATCTTGGCCAGGTTCGCGGTGACGAAGTTCCCGCCGACGTCCTTGCCGACGCCGATGGTCAGCGGATGCGTGCTCTTCTGCGCAGCCTGGGAACGCAGCACGTCACCCAGGGAGACGGTCTCCCGATCCGTGTTCGGGATCTCGATGCCGATCGCGCTCTTGCCGGGGATCGGCGACAGGATGCGCACGTCGTTCGACGCGACCGCGTAGGCGAAGTTATTGCTGAGCTGCAGGATCTTCTCGACCTTGACGCCGTGACCGACCTCGACCTCGTACTGCGTGACCGTCGGGCCCCGCGAGAAGCCGGTGACCTTGGCGTCGACGTTGAACTGCGACAGGACGCTGGTGATCTGCTCGACGATGCGATCGTTCGCCTCGGATCGGGCTACGGACGGCGGACCCTCCGCGAGCACTCTCGGCGACGGCAAAACGTAGGGCGCGACCGGAGCCTGCGGTCCACGATCCCCTGGCCCTTCCGTGCCGAAGCCATCGAGACCGGGGAGCTCGGGCATCTCACCGGTGTCGGAGTCGTCGTCCAGCAGCGCGGTCGTCTGCTGCTCAGCGAGCGCGTTGGTGACGGAGCGCACGTCCGAAATGACCTCGGTGGCGGCGTCATAGGGGTTCGCCACGGTCACCGCCTGGTCGTAGGCCGGAGTCGCCTCCGCCTGCCCGAGCAGCGCGGTGATGTCGTCGGAGCCGAGGGAGCCCTCGTCGGGGTCCTCCTCGCGGCCGGTCTTGTTACGGCGCCACCAGGGCAGGACGTCGGGGTCGTCGACCTTGTCGGCGTCGTCGATCGTCGCGGCATCCTTGGCCGGCTTCTCCACCCGCTCGGCGTCGAACATCCACGCGTAGAGGTCGCCCAGACGCTGACCGATGCGGTTCGGCGGCGTCTTGGTCAGGATGAGGATGCTGAGCACGACCAGCAGCGACAGCACGATATAGGCCGGGATGTCGGTCAGGTATGTGAGCGGCTGTCCGATCAGCCAGCCGAGGAGCCCGCCGGACTCGCTCAGCGCGGGCATGCCCTGATTCGGATGCGGACGGGGACCCGCCACGTGGAAGATGCCCGAGAGGGCGAGCACGAACATCCCGAACCCGATGCCGATGCGCCCGTTGTCGTGCACGGAAGACGGATGGCGGAACAGCCAGCCGGCCAGCAGGAGAAGCAGCACCGGCATGATGAACGCGACCCGCCCGACGAACAGGCCGACCGAGTACGCGCTGATGTTCGCCGCGACCTCGCTGCCGATGAAGAACCACTCGTTCACGGCCCCGGCGATCGCCAGCAGCACGAGGAAGAACGGGAAGCCGTCGCGACGGTCGTCCTTCTCGAGGGTCTCGGGCCCGAACGCACGGAACAGTCCGCCCACGCCGTGCGCCAACCCACCCCACGCGCGGACGATCACGGGAGGCTTGTCGACGTCGTCGATGTACTTCTTCGGCGCAGCCTGAGTCTTCGGCGAGGACGCCCGCTTCGGGCGCGACGACGCGCTGCTCGATGCGCGCTCAGTCTTCGTGGTACTCCTGGCCATGCTCCCACGCTAGAGCCAAGAGCCGACATTCCCCCGTAATGACGCGGCATTCCGCGCATCCCCAGGCTCACGCTCAGCGTGTGGACCTGGCCATCGTCGCGCGGTGCTCCGTCTCCGACACCACGGAGAATCCCTCCGCTCGGTAGAGATTGCGGGCGAAGTTGTCGCGCTCCACGCTCAGACTGATCCGCGCGTATCCTTGCGCGGCGGCGAGTCCCACGACGTCACGCAGCAAGGAGCGACCCACGCCGCGCGCACGCCACAGCGGGTGCACCCCGATGATCAGCTCGGGCACGGCGACGCCGATGAATCCGAACCCCGCATCGTCCTGCGGGAGCGTGCGGTACCACGCGGCGCCGATCGGCGAATCGTCGCGGTCCACCGCCACCACTCCGTCGTCGGCCGTGCGCTTCCATCCCGCGAGGTAGCGCCGGTGCTCCGACGATGTGAGCACCTCGTGTCGCGGTCGCGCTCCCCCGGCGCGCCAGTTCGCCGCCTCGACGAGCATGTCGCCGAGGAACGCCGCATCCGTCTGCACAGCCCTGCGAGACGTGAAGCCCCTGTACATGGGCCGAGCATAGGGCGCGGGTGTTACGACCGGATGTCGCGCACCCGTGAATGCGGGACGACGGGATCAGGCCTCGATGACGAGCGGGACGATCATCGGACGACGTCGGAGCTTCTGGTTGACCCAGCGTCCGATCGTGCGACGCACGACCTGCGAGAGCGCGTGCGTGTCACGCACTCCGTTGCCCGAGGCCTCCTTGAGCGCGGCGACGATCTTCGGAGCCACGTCGTCGAACACCGAGTCATCCTCCGCGATGCCTCGCGCATGGATCTCCGGCCCCGAGATGATGCGTCCCGTCGCGGCATCCACCACCACGATGACCGAGACGAATCCCTCCTCGGCGAGAATGCGTCGGTCCTTGAGGTCGGCGTCAGTGATCGCGCCCACAGTCGAGCCGTCGACGTACACGAACCCGAGGTCGAGCTGACCGGCGATGCGCGCGTCGCCGTCCTTCAGGTCGATCACGGTACCGTTCGAGGCGATGATCGTCCGCTCCGCGGCGATGCCGGTGTCCTGCGCCAGCTTCGCGTTGGCCACCAGGTGCCGGTACTCGCCGTGCACCGGGAGCACGTTCTTCGGCTTCAGGATGTTGTAGCAGTAGATGAGCTCGCCGGCGGCCGCGTGTCCGGAGACGTGCACCCTCGCGTTCGCCTTGTGGACGACGTTCGCGCCGAGCTTCGTGAGGCCGTCGATGATGCGGTACACGGCGTTCTCGTTGCCGGGGATCAGGCTGGACGCGAGGATCACGGTGTCACCCTCGCCAATCTCGATCGCGTGATCCATGTTGACCATGCGGCTCAGCACCGCCATCGGCTCGCCCTGTGAACCGGTGGACATGTAGACGATCCGGTCGTCCGGGAGGTCGCGCGCCTTCTTGTAGTCGATCAGGACGCCGTCCGGGACCTTGAGATAGCCGAGCTGCTCGGCGATCGTCATGTTGCGCACCATGCTGCGCCCGAGGAACGCGACGCGACGTCCGTTCGCGTGCGCGGCGTCGATGACCTGCTGCACGCGGTGGACGTGGCTCGAGAAGCTCGCCACGATCACGCGGCGCGGGGCCTTGGCGATCACCTGGTCGAGCACAGGGCCGATCGAGCGCTCGGTGGGCGTGAACCCGGGGACGTCGGCGTTCGTCGAGTCGACGAGGAACAGGTCGACTCCCTCCTCGCCGAGACGAGCGAACGCACGGAGATCCGTGATGCGGCCGTCGAGCGGCAGCTGGTCCATCTTGAAGTCACCGGTCGCCAGGGCCGTGCCTGCGGGAGTGCGGATCGCGACGGCGAGAGCATCAGGGATCGAGTGGTTCACCGCGACGAACTCGAGGTCGAAGGGCCCGACCTGCTCCTCCTGGCCCTCCTGGACGGTGAGGGTGAAGGCCTTGATCCGGTGCTCCTTGAGCTTCGCCTCGACGAGTGCGAGCGTGAGGCCCGAACCGATCAGGGGGATGTCGCTCTTGAGTCGGAGCAGGTAGGGGACGGCGCCGATGTGGTCTTCGTGGCCGTGGGTCAGGACCACGCCGACGATGTCGTCGAGGCGGTCCTTGATCGGCTCGAAGTCGGGCAGGATCAGGTCGACACCCGGCTGGTGCTCCTCAGGGAACAGCACGCCGCAGTCGACGATCAGGATCTTGCCCTCGAACTCGAAGACGGTCATGTTGCGACCGATCTCGCCGAGACCGCCGAGCGGGATGACGCGCAACGTCCCCTTCTCGAGGGCGGCGGGATCTGCGATCGGAATGGACATGCGCTCTCCTCAGTCGGACGCTCCACGCGTCCGGTCGTTCATGGTGGCGCGGCGCACCGCGGCCTGTATCAGCGTGTCGTGCCGTGCACCTTCGGCAGTGCGCCGCCGGCGGCGGCGTTGCGGTCGGGACGGAAGTTCGAGAAGTCGGCGCCGGGGACGTCCTTGACGAGGTCGAGTTCGTCCTCGATGAGGGCGGCCTCCCACTCCTCCGGACCCACCAGCGGCAGACGGACGCGCGGGCTGGAGATGCGTCCGAGCCCGTGCAGGATGTATTTCGCCGCGACGGTGCCGGGCACGTGCGTCATGACCGCACGCACGAGAGGCTCGAGGCGCTGGTGCTCGGCGGTCGCCGCCGCCAGATCACCGCGGTTCACGGCATCCACGATTGTGCGGTACGGGGTCGCCGCGATGTTCGCCGTGACGCCGATCAGTCCGGTCGCACCGATCGCGAGATGCGGCAGCACGTTCGCGTCGTCGCCGGAGAAGTACATGAGGTCGGTCTGGTTCAGCACCCGGCTGACCTCGGAGAAGTCGCCCTTGGCGTCCTTCACCGCGAGGATGTTGGGGTGCTTGGCGAGCCGGAGGATCGTCTCGTACCTGATCGGCACCCCGGTGCGCCCCGGGATGTCGTACAGGATGACCGGCAGATCCGTGGCGTCGGCGACGAGGCGGAAGTGCGTGAGGATTCCGGCCTGCGTGGGCTTGTTGTAGTACGGCGTCACGATCATGATGCCGTCGGCGCCGGCCTTCTCGCTGGCCTTGTAGAGCTCGATCGCGTGCGCGGTCTCGTTCGAGCCGCCACCCGTGATGATCTTCGCCCGTCCCGCCGAGACGGACTTGCCGATCTCGACGAGCTTGAGCTTCTCGGGATCGGTGAGGGTCGAGGTCTCGCCGGTCGTTCCCGTCACGACGATGCCGTCCGCTCCCGCGGTGATCACGTCATCGATGTGCTTCTCGACGGCGGGCCAGTCGACTTCGCCGTCGGCCGTCATCGGAGTGACGAGCGCGACGAGAACCTGTCCGAATGGATTGCCCGAGTGCGTCATGCACCCAGCGTATCGGTTCGGCGACCGCTCACGCGGACGGGGCAGGGCGGATGACGTCGCCTCGGACGACATCGACCTTGCCGCGCAGAAGCAGCCCGACGTTCACGCCCGGGGTCGCCTCCTTGAGCGTCTTGCGGAACATCTCGACGCCGGCGATCTCCGTCGATCCGGTCGTCGTACCGGCGCGGACCACGACTACCGCGTCGCCGACGCGGAGAACACCCGAGGTCACGGTGCCCGTCGTGACGATGCCCCGACCCGTGATCGTGAACACGTCCTCGACCGCGAACTCGGTCGAGGACGTCGCCACGGCGAGGGGCTCCCCCGTCGCGACCGTCGGCGCGCCGCTCGCCATGGCTGCGAGTCGCGCCGCCTCGGCCTCGTTGTAGCGCCGCAGCGTCTCGTTCGCGTCCTGCGATTCGCGCTTCCTGCCGAAGAGCCATCCCATGCGTGCCATCCTACGGAGACGCCTATGCTCGGACGCATGGCATGGGTCACGCACGGGTCGTCGGTCGTCTACGGGAATCGCTGGATCGAGGTGCGGGAGGATCAGGTCACCGGTCCGGGCGGCGATGGGATCTACGGCGTCGTCACGGTGCGCAACGCCGCGGTCTTCGTCGTCGCGATGGACGAAGAGGACCGCATCTGTCTCGTGACACTCGAGAGATACACGACCGGCAGGTCCGTCGAGGTTCCGGCCGGCGGGAGCGACGGCGAGGATCCCCTGGTGGCCGCCCGCCGCGAACTCCTCGAGGAGACGGGTGTCGAGGCCGACGACTGGACGCTCCTCGGCACCATGAACGCGCTGAACGGCGTCGCGGATGCGCCCGAGCACGTCTTCCTCGCGCGTCGGCTCGGCGACGCCGGCGCGACCGACTCCCCTTCCCGCGCCGAGGAGGGAATCGACGCGGTCGATTGGGTCCCGTTCGGCGAGGTCCTGGCGATGATCTCAGACGGACGCATCACCGACGGCGAGACAATCGCCGCGATCGCATTGGCCGGCATCCACCTGGGCCGGTTCCGCTGAGCGGGGTTCCGCCACCGGAAGGGATCAGACGCGCCCCCGGCGCGCGACGCCGGACGTGAGGGAACTCGGCAGCAGCCCGGCGACCGCCACGATCGCCTTGTAGCGCAGCGACGGGATGGAGACCGACCTGCCCAGGGCCGCATCGCGCAGGCCCTCGCGCACGACGTCGCGCGCGTCGAGCCACATCGGAGCGGGCACGCCTTCGCGCCCGGGCGCGAGGCCCATGCGCTCGTGGAACGACGTGTGCGTGAATCCCGGGCACACCGCGGTCACACTGACGCGGTCGCGAGAATACTCCGCGTTCGCCCACCGGCTGAATCCGATGAGCCAGCTCTTGCACGCCGAATACGTCGAACGAGAGATGAATCCGGCGACCGAGGCGACGTTGATGATGCGCCCTCCGCGTCCGCGCATGGACTGGAGGGCCGCGTGCATGAGGCGCATGGAGGCTTCGACGTGCACACGCAGGTGCCGCACCTCGTCGTCGATGTCGTTGTCCGCGAACTGCAGCGGAAGCCCGAAGCCCGCGTTGTTCACGAGAAGGTCGACGGGGTCGTCGAGGTCGCGGAGGCGTGCCGCGACAGCCTCCACCTCCTCCTCGATCGCGAGGTCGGCGGCGAGAACCTCGACCGCGACGCCGCACTCGCTCCGCAGCTCTGCCGCGAGCTCGTCGAGAGCCTCGACCGAACGAGCGACGAGGATCAGATCGGCGCGGCGGCGGGCGAGCTGGCGCGCGAACTCGGCTCCCAGTCCTGCGCTGGCGCCCGTGATCAGTGCGGTGGGCATCAGCGCTCGTATCCCCGGAAGCGATAGCGGATGCCGCTGCGCGAGGTCTTCCACTCTCCGTCGTCGATCAGCCGCCAGCCCTCGATCGACGGCGCGAAGGCATCGCCGTCGACGTCGAGGTCGAGTTCGGTGACCTCGAGCCGGTCCGCGTCGGCGATCACCTGACGGAAGATCTCCGCACCGCCGATGATCCAGACGCGATCGTGACCGCGGACGGCCTCCTCGACCGTGGCGGCGTGGGTCGCGCCCTCGGCGGACCAGTCCTGCTGACGCGTGATGACGACGTTCTCGCGTCCGGGCAGGGGCCTGAACCGCTCGGGAAGCGAGTCCCAGGTCTTGCGCCCCATGATGACCGGGGCTCCGAGGGTGGTGTCCTTGAAGTGCGCGAGGTCTTCGGGGACGTTCCACGGCATGCCGCCCTCGGCGCCGATGACCCCGCGCTTCGCCTCCGCCCAGATCAGGCCGACCCAGGTCATACCGCCACCGCCGCCCGGATCGGCGCATGGTGTCGGTAGTCCTCCACGACGAAATCGTCGTACTGGTAGTCGAGCACCGAGTCCGGAGTGCGCGCGAAGCGCAGCGTCGGGGCCGGGAAGGCATCGCGGCTCAGCTGCTCGCGCACCTGCTCGACGTGATTGTCGTAGATGTGGCAGTCGCCGCCGGTCCAGACGAAGTCGCCGGGCTCGAGACCGACCTGCTGCGCGATCATCATCGTGAGCAGTGCGTACGAGGCGATGTTGAACGGCACTCCGAGGAAGAGGTCGGCGCTGCGCTGGTAGAGCTGGCACGACAGCTTGCCGTCGGCGACGTAGAACTGGAACAGCGCGTGGCACGGCGCGAGCGCCATGTCGGGGATGTCGGCCGGGTTCCACGCCGACACGATCAGACGGCGCGAGTCCGGCGTCGCGCGGATCTGCTCGATCACCTCGGACAACTGGTCGATGCTGCGGCCGTCCGGCGTCGGCCAGGATCGCCACTGCACACCGTAGACGGGTCCCAGATCGCCCTGCTCATCGGCCCATTCGTCCCAGATGCTCACGCCGTGCTCCTGCAGCCACTTCACGTTGGAGTCGCCGCGCAGGAACCACAGCAGCTCGTACGCGATGGACTTGAAGTGCACACGCTTGGTCGTGACCAGCGGGAAGCCCTCGGAGAGGTCGAAGCGGATCTGTCGACCGAACACGCTCGTGGTGCCCGTGCCCGTGCGATCGGACTTGTGCGTTCCGTTCTCCAGCACGTCGCGGAGGAGGTCTTCGTACGGCGTGGGGACGGCTGCGCTCATGTCAGCCAGACTACCCGCCGTCGGCGACATCGGAGCGGATCTTCATGCTCCGACACATCGGGTCCGCGGGTGGCGAACGGGGCATACGCTCAGGGAATGTCGCCCACTCTCGCGCTCGCCCTCGCCGTGGGTCTTGTGGTGCTCGCCGGAGCCGCAGGCCTGGTGATCAGGGCGCGGGACGGACGACGGCGCAGCGGCGGCCATCTGCGGTTCGATCCGCGCGATGCGGATGCCGCGCTCGGCGCCCGCGCGACGCTCGTGCAGTTCAGCACCGAGACGTGCGCCCGCTGCCCGCAGGTGCGTAGGATCCTGACGTCGTACGCCGCGGAGGACGACACCCTCGCGCACGTCGAGGTCGACCTCACCCACCGCCCCGACCTGTCCTCGCGCTACCGCGTGCTGCAGACCCCGACCACCTTCGTCGTCGACGGCACCGGAGCCGTCCGCGCCCGATTCCACGGCGTGCCGCAGCCGCGCGCGCTGACCGAAGCCCTCGCCTCCGTGTGAGGCCCAACGATGGGAGCAACATGAGCACACCGGCAGGCATCGACCCGCGCGGCCCGCGCTTCGCCGCCACCGTCACGACGGTGCTCCTGCTGGTCGCGACCTTCCTCGGGCTGATCGGGGTCTCGACCGCGCAGGGCACCGGCTGGTTCGCATATCAGCCCCTTGCGGATTCGACGTTCCCCGCCGGCGGATGGGCGATCGCCTCGGCATCCGTCGCTCAACGCGCGCTCGATCCGGGGTTCCTACTGGCGGTCGTCATCGCGGGGCTGTTCCTGTGGAGTGTGCTTTCCCCTGCGACGGCCCCGTGGGGAGTGCTCTTCCGCCGTGCGGTGCGTCCGCGCCTGAGCCCGCCGAGCGAGCTCGAGGACCCGCGTCCGCCCCGGTTCGCACAGGGCGTCGGCCTGTTCGTCGTGACGATCGGCCTCGTCCTGCACCTCGCCGGTGTGCCCTGGGCGCTTCCGATCGCGACCGCCGCAGCGTTCGTCGCCGCATTCCTCAACGCGGCGATCGGGCTCTGCCTCGGATGCCAGCTGTACCTCCTGCTGCAGCGGATCGGAATCCTCGGCCGCGCCTCCGCTGCCTGACCTCCGAGGACTTCTGTTCCGTCCCTGGCGGTGCCTCGATAGGCTGGCCGGACACGCGACCCGCACACCGAGCAGCGCGAGAACCGGAGGAATCATGCCCGTCACCAGCGAAGCGAACACCACCTGGACCGGATCCCTCGCGGAGGGCTCGGGGACCGTCGCGTTCTCCTCGTCCAACCTCGGCACCTTCCCGATCGACTGGAAGGCCCGCAGCGAGGGCAGCGACACGACCACGACGCCCGAGGAACTGATCGCGGCGGCGCACTCCTCCTGCTTCAGCATGGCGCTGTCGCATGCCCTCGCGGAGAACGGCACTCCCCCGGAGCGCGTGAACACCAGCGCCTCGGTGAGCTTCACGCCCGGCGTGGGCATCACGGGCAGCCACCTCAACGTCAACGCCGTCGTGCCCGGCCTCACACCCGAGGCGTTCCAGGAGATCGCGAACGGAGCGAAGACGGGCTGCCCGGTCTCCCAGGCGCTCGCCGGCGTCGAGATCACGCTCGAGGCGACCCTCGCCTGACCGCCGATCGCGCGTGCGGGGCGAGCGGGCTCAGCCGCGCGAGAGCCGGATGGCCTCGCGGATGCTGGCGCGGGCGTCCTTGCGGTGCCCTGCCGCGTCCTGAACGACGCCCAGACGGTAGCGCGCTCGCCAGTCCCCACGGGCTGATTCGGCCTCGGCGGTGTAGCGCGCGATCATCGGGTCGGCGTCTTCCGGCCGAAGGCGTCCGCTCGGCGTGAGCTCCGTCTCCGCCTCCGGCATCCCGCCCTCGGCGTCGAGCGTGCGTCCGAGTCGGTCCGCCTGCAACCCGAAGACCATCTCGCGGACCAGCGCCCAGCCGCCGAGCGGAGCGAGCACGATCAGAGCGATGCCCATGCCGATGGACACCGGCGTCCCCACGGCGAAGAACATGACGGCGAGCCAGACAGCGACCGCGAGGTAGACGAGCAGTGCAGCACCCATGAGGGCGACGGCGAGGCGCGACATCAGGAGCCGACGCCGATGTCGATCATGCTCTCGAGACCGACGACGACACCGCGCGCCTGAGCCGCGAACGGCACGGCGAGACGGATGCCGGGCGCGTACGCCAGTGCGGGCTCGACGGTGTCGTGCGTGAAGGTGAGCGACTCCCCGGGGCCGGCGAGCACGACCTCCTGCTTCGCGATCACTCCGGGGCGACGCAGCGAGTGGATCGGGACGCTGCCCACCTGCTGGCCGCGTGCACGCTGGTCCGCGTGCGGGGCGCTCACCGGTCCCTGCTCGGCGCGCGCTGCGGCGATCAGCTCGGCGGTGCGCACAGCGGTGCCGCTGGGAGAGTCGACCTTCTTCTCGTGGTGCGCCTCGACGATCTCGGCCGACGGGAAGAACGGTGCAGCCGCGGCGGCGAGAGCCGAGCCGAGGACCGAGCCGAGAGAGAAGTTGGGGATGAACACCGCGCCGCTGCCCGCAGCCTCGACCAGCGGCCGGATCGGCGCGATGCGCTGCGCCGACCACCCGGACGTCGCGACGAGGACGTTGATCCCCCGCTCGACCGCGGCACGCACCACGTCGATGCTCACCTGCGGCGTGGTCGCGTCGATGACGAGATCCGCGCCGTCCATCTCCGACAGGTCGCTCGACGAGGTGAGCACTCGGACCACCTCGAAGCCGTCCAGCTCGTCGATCACCGCGTGGATGATCGACCCGAGCTTCCCGGTGCCGCCGACGAGTGCTACCTGCGTGGTCATGACCACAATCCTATTTCGGGCGGAGAGACGCCCGGCAGCGCCAGGCCGGTCGCGCGTGGATCAGACCGGCATCGTGTCGGGGATGCCGGTGCGCAGCTCGACCGGGAGGTGACCGGTGTCGTTGTGCGTGAGCAGGGTCCATGGACGCCCCTGCTTCTGCGCGATCACGGTCAGTCCGCAGTGCGCCTGATTGAGAGTCATCCAGCGCCATTCGGGTGCACCGAGCACCTCGCGCACGAACCAGGAGATGACGAAGTTGTGCGTGATGAGCACCTCGTGGACGTCACCCGGCTTGCGCACCAGGAACTCGTTCACGGCGTCGGACATCTGGGCTGCGCCCGCCTCGATCTCGGCGTCCGTGATGGATCCGAAGAACGGCTCGAACGCGGCCGGCGTCTCTTCGGTCATCCCCGTGGGGACGCAATCGAACAGGAGTGCGGTCGGGGCGGGGTCGACGGAGGGCAGACGCGCGGCGATCGCACGAGCGGTCTCGGCCGCGCGCAGCAGCGGCGAATGCCAGACGGCGTCCAGCGGAAGCCCGGAGAGACGATCCGCGATCAGTTCGGCCTGACGTGCACCGCGCGGTGAGAGGGG
Source organism: Microbacterium sp. LMX7-1.2 (assembly GCF_040675935.1). Classification (NCBI taxonomy): domain Bacteria; kingdom Bacillati; phylum Actinomycetota; class Actinomycetes; order Micrococcales; family Microbacteriaceae; genus Microbacterium; species Microbacterium sp. LMX7-1.2. Next base: position 486,773 of record NZ_JBEGIL010000001.1, read on the forward strand.
TCCGTCGGCGAGGCCGTGCTCGGCATCCTGATGTTCACCGTGTCTGACCAGGTATATGTAGTGCGTCACAAACTCGCTCGCTTCATCGACAGCATCCGCCGGGGGATCTCCTCCACCCTATGTCAGCCGTGTGACAGTCGTGTGACGACTCTCAGCCCGCCGCCGGCACGGGTGGGGCTCAGTTGCCCGCGCGGGTGAGATCGGCGATCTGGACGCGTGACAGCGACACGCCCGCTCCCTGCATGAGCTCGTCGACGTGCTCGGTCGCGAACGTGTTCACGATCGGCGCGGCCACGGTGCGCTGCGCCAGCAGCCAGGCGATCGACACCGCGGCCACCGGCACCTCCAGCTCGGCCGCCACCTGGTCGAGCGCGCGCAGGATCTTCGTGCCGCGACGGTTGAGGTGCCCGCGGAGCTGCTCCCCGCGCACACCACGCGAGGTCAGCGCTTTGCTGCGATGCCGCCCCGAGAGGAAGCCGTGTTCGAGCGCGTGCGACGGGGTGACGGCCAGGTTCTGCGCACCGGCGACCAGGCGCAGGTCCCCCTCGAACGGCTGCCGGCGGATGAGGTTGTACGGCGAGTCGATCACCTGGATGCGCGGGTAGCCCGCCGAGGCGAGGATGCGCGCCTCGACGAGTCGCTCCGGGGCCAGACCGTAAGCGCCGAGAGCGCCGATCTTGCCCGCGTCGACCAGCCACTCGACGGTCGCGAGAGTGTCCTCGAGGTTGGTCGTGCGATCGAGCGTCGCGTCGAGATACAGGACGTCGATGCGCTCCACGCCGAGGCGCGTGAGCGACCCCTCGACCGCGCGGACGAGGTTGACCGAGCCGAGCCCCGGGTTGTCGGCGTGCGCGCCGATGCGGACGCTCAGCAGTGCGCGCTCGCGCTGGCCGCGTGAACGGAGCCATTGCCCGATGATGTGCTCGCTGCGGCCGCCCGAGAAGCCGTCCGCAGTATGGATCGCGTTGCCGCCGAACTCCACGTAGCGGTCCAGGATGCCGTGGCTCGTCTCGAGGTCGACGTTCCATCCGAACTCGGCCGCCCCCAGCATGAGCGGGAACGTCTCGAATCCGGTCTCTCCGAGGGGGACGCGAATGGTCTCTCCTATTCCGGGGCCGACGATCGGGATCGGGGCGGACGGGTGATCGGCGTCCTGCGGTGCGCGCTCTGCGGAGGCTCCTGCGCCTACGCTGAACAACCGCATTTCCTCACCCCCGCATAGATCGGTGCGTCCCGATCTGCGTCGCTGCCGTACATGCACCCCCCGGTGCGTACTTCGAGGGTATGCGACGTCAGGGATCGCGCCGTCCAATCCGGGGAACGGCGGGGAAACTTCCCATAACGGTTTGGTCACGCAGACACGCGGGAACCCGGGCCCGCCACGAAGACGGACCCGGGTTCCGGTGTCGTGCGTCAGCCGATCACTCGGCGGCGGACTCCTCCGCGGACGCAGCGTCCGCAGCGGGCGCGTCGTCGAGCACGGGCTCGAGCGACAGCTTGCCGCGGTCGTCGATCTTCGTGATCTTCACGAGGATCTTCTGGCCGACGGAGAGCACGTCCTCGACGTTCTCGACGCGCTTGCCACCTGCGAGCTTGCGCACCTCGGTGACGTGCAGCAGGCCGTCCTTGCCCGGGAGAAGCGAGATGAACGCGCCGAACGTCGCGATCTTGACGACGGTTCCGAGGAACTGCTCGCCGACCTCCGGGTTGGTGGGGTTCGCGATCGCGTTGACCTGGGCGCGGGCGGCCTCGGCCGAGGGGCCGTCGGTCGCGCCGATGTAGACGGTGCCGTCCTCCTCGATCGAGATCTGAGCGCCGGTCTCGTCCTGGATCGCGTTGATCGTCTTGCCCTTCGGGCCGATCAGCTCACCGATCTTGTCGACGGGGATCTGCACGCTGATGACGCGCGGCGCGGTCGGCGCCATCTCGTCGGGAGCGTCGATCGCCGCGTTCAGGACATTGAGGATCGTCAGGCGCGCGTCGCGAGCCTGGGTCAGGGCCCCCGCGAGCACCGACGACGGGATGCCGTCGAGCTTCGTGTCGAGCTGGATCGCCGTGACGAACTCGCTCGTGCCCGCGACCTTGAAGTCCATGTCGCCCAACGCGTCCTCGGCGCCGAGGATGTCGGTCAGCGCCGCGTAGCGGGTCTCGCCGTCGACCTCGTCGGACACGAGGCCCATCGCGATGCCGGCGACGGGAGCGCGCAGCGGCACGCCCGCGTTCAGCAGCGACAGGGTCGACGCGCAGACGGAGCCCATCGACGTCGAGCCGTTCGAGCTCAGCGCCTCGGACACCTGACGGATCGCGTAGGGGAACTCCTCGCGGCTCGGCAGCACCGGCACGAGGGCGCGCTCGGCGAGGAAGCCGTGCCCGATCTCGCGACGCTTCGGCGAACCCACGCGGCCGGTCTCACCGGTCGAGTAGGGCGGGAAGTTGTAGTGGTGCATGTAGCGCTTGCTCGTCGTGGGCGACAGCGAGTCGATCTGCTGCTCCATCTTGAGCATGTTCAGCGTGGTGACGCCCATGATCTGGGTCTCGCCGCGCTGGAAGATCGCCGAGCCGTGAACGCGCGGGATGACCTGCACCTCGGCGTCGAGCGGACGGATGTCGGCGAGACCGCGGCCGTCCATGCGGACGCTCTCGGTGAGGATGCGACCGCGGACGATCTTCTTCGTGACGGACTTGTACGCCGCGGCGAACTCGAGCGGAGCCCCGGCGGGCAGGCTGCCGGCCTCGACCGCTTCGATGAGCTGCGCCTTGACGCGGTCCTTGACCTCGTCGTCCTTGCCCTGACGCTCCTGCTTGTCGGCGATCTGGTAGACGTTCACCAGGTCGTCGTAGGAACGCTCGGCCACGAAGTCGTAGACCTCGCTGGAGTACGGCGGGAAGACCGGGTACACACCCGGCTCCTTCGACGCGGACGCGGCGAGCTCCGCCTGAGCCTTCACGAGCTGAGCGATGAAGGGCTTCGCTGCCTCGAGACCCTGCGCGACGACGGTCTCGTCGGGCTTCGTGGCGCCGGCCTTGATGAGGTTCCAGCTGCCCTCGGTCGCCTCGGCCTCGACCATCATGATCGCGACGTCCTCGGTGCCGTCGGCCTTCGTGACGACACGACCGGCGACGATCAGGTCGAACACGGCCTCCGAGACCTGCTCGGCGGTCGGGAATGCGACCCACTGGTCGGCGTGCTCGCCGTGGCCGGGGATGAACGCGAGGCGCACACCGGCGACGGGACCCGAGAACGGCAGACCCGAGATCTGCGTCGACGCGGAGGCGGCGTTGATCGCGAGGGCGTCGTAGAACTCGCCCGGAGCGATCGACAGGACGGTGATGACGATCTGGACCTCGTTGCGCAGACCGTCGACGAACGACGGACGCAGCGGACGGTCGATCAGACGGCAGACGAGGATGGCCTCGGTGGAGGGGCGTCCCTCACGGCGGAAGAACGAGCCGGGGATCTTGCCCGCGGCGTAGGAGCGCTCCTCGACGTCGACCGTCAGCGGGAAGAAGTCGAAGCCCTCGCGCGGGTGCTTGCCCGCGCTGGTGGCCGAGAGGAGCATGGTCTCGCCGTCGAGGTACGCGGCGACTGCGCCCTGAGCCTGCTGCGCGAGGCGGCCGGTCTCGAAGCGGATGGTGCGGGTGCCGAAGCGGCCGTTGTCGAGAACGGCCTCGGTGGCGGTGATTTCAGGACCTTCCAAGAGGTCTCTCCTTCTTTGTTTAGACTCGCTCGTCCGTGTGACGCGCGAGCGTGTTCATGAAGGAGCAGGACGACGGGGTTCGGGCGCGCGGGCACTCCCGCGAATCTCGCCTGCGCTGGCCACCAGTAGAAAGCCACCCGACGGCACACGCCGAGGAACCCACCACAGGGGACCAGCTTCTCCGCCGATCGCTCCATGAGTCGATATGCAGTTGTGTGACCGACCTGAGCCAGTCCCCTCAACTGTATCAGCGCCGCCGCGGAATCCCGCGGGACCGGCCACGACGCCGAAGAGTCATCCGACGGTCATCGCGCGTTCACCGCGTGGATGCGGTCAGGTGCGCGGCATCCGCTGAGGTGAACCCATGCGCATGTCAGTGATCGGCTGCGGGTACCTCGGTGCCGTCCATGCCGCGGCGATGGCCTCGATCGGACACGACGTCGTCGGCATCGACGTCGACGAGCGGAAGGTCGCCGCCCTGGCGGACGGCATCGCTCCGTTCTTCGAGCCGCAGCTCGACGAGCTACTGCGCGAGGGACTCGACTCGGGTCGTCTGCGCTTCAGCGCGGACATGGCCGAAGCCGCAGACGCCGCCGTGCACTTCCTGGCCGTCGGCACCCCGCAGATCGCCGGCGGGCACGCCGCCGACCTCCGTTTCGTGGACGCCGCGATCGAGGCCCTCCTCCCCCACCTCCGACCTGGACACGTGGTCGCCGGCAAGTCGACGGTGCCGGTCGGCACCGCCGCACGGCTGGCAGGATCGATCGCCGAGTCGGGAGCGGTGCTGGTGTGGAATCCGGAGTTCCTCCGCGAAGGCTGGGCCGTGCACGACACGATCACCCCGGATCGCCTCGTCGTCGGCATCCCTCCCACCGATGCCGGGGATGCCGCGGCCGAACTCCTGCGCGAGGCCTACGCTCCCGCGATAGCGGCGGGTGCGCCGTACCTCGTGACCGACCTCGCTACCGCAGAGCTGGTGAAGGGCGCCGCGAACGCGTTCCTCGCCACCAAGATCTCGTTCATCAATGCGATGGCGGAGATCGCTGAGGCCTCAGGCGCCGATGTGACGCTGCTCGCCGACGCCCTCGGGCACGACACCCGGATCGGGCGGCGCTACCTCGGATCCGGCATCGGCTTCGGCGGCGGCTGCCTGCCGAAGGACATCCGCGCCTTCGCCGCCAGAGCCGAGGAGCTGGGCCGCGGCGAAGCCGTCGGATTCCTCCGCGAGGTCGACGGCATCAACCTCCGGCGACGCGACCGCGCGGTGCAGCTCGTCGTGAACGCACTCGGCGGTCTCGTGTTCGGGAAGCGGATCGCGGTGCTCGGCGCGGCCTTCAAGCCGTTCAGCGACGACATCCGCGACTCACCCGCGCTCGACGTCGCCGTACGCCTGCGCGGGCTCGGCGCCGACGTCGTCGTGACCGACCCCGCAGCGCTGCCGAACGCGGCGGCGGCGCATCCCCAGCTCGGATACGCCGCCGAGCGCGACGACGCCCTGCGCGACGCCGATGCCGTGGTGGTCGTCACGGAGTGGGATCTCTACCGCCGCGAGATGAACCCGGAGCACGCCGGGGCCCTCGTCGCCGGCCGCGTCATCGTGGACGGTCGCAACTGCCTGGATGCGGATGCCTGGCGCGCCGCGGGCTGGTCGTACCACGGCATGGGCCGCCGCTGAGCCGTCTCGAGACGCGAGCGCCCGTTCAGGACACCGGGACGGTGCGCTCCGACGCCGAGCGACCGAGGTACACGTAGTCGTCGTGCTTCGCGACACGACCGTCGCCCGCGGCACGCCCGTGCAGGCGCCGCCACACCCACGGCAGTGCATGCCGGCGCCACCACAGCCCTGCGCCGATCGACTCGTTCTCGTGCAGCGCGGCGTCGAGGACACCCAGCGCGTCGGCGTGCGGGACGCCGAGCACATCGCCGGCCCGGTAGGCGAGGAAGCGGTGCCCGCGGCTGCTGAGATGCACGAGGTCCTCGCCCCAGTTCGGCCGGTCGGGCAGCGAGGGATGCATGTCGGTGTCGATGAGGATCGCCCCCGTGCGCGCAGCGATGCCGGCGAGCGCGGTCGCGAACATCGAGAACCGCCGCGTGTACAGGTGGGCAGCACGTCTGCGGGGCAGGAAGGGCGTCACCAGGAGCACGTCGGCGCCGATGCCTCGCAGCCGGCAGACGGCATCCTCGAGCTCTGCGGCGAGCGCTCTCACGTCCACGCGGTGCTTCACGAGATCGTTCGCGCCGATCAGCACCGAGACGAGATCCGGGCGCAGCTCCAGCGCGCGGGGCAGCTGAGTCTCGCACACGTCACGCACGCGCTTGGATCGGATGGCCAGGTTCGCGTAGTGGAGTCCGCCGCGTGCAGCGAGCAGCAGAGCGAGACGGTCGGCCCATCCGCGCAGCGCACCGTCTGGCGCCGGATCGCACAATCCCTCCGTCAGCGAGTCCCCGAGGGCGACGTAGCGCTGCCATCGTCGTCCCACGAGCGGCGCGGTCGCCTCGGGCCGGGTCATGCGGCGAGCGCGCAGGCCCGAATCGACCGCGCGCAGCTCGCGCGCCTCGTCGAAGTGCCCCAACAGCTGGTCGCACACGCTCGACCAGCTGCGTCCCTGCACGGCTTCCCGGCCTGCGTCGCCGAAGGCCCGGCGCTTGCGGGTGTCTCCGGCGAGGTCGGCGACACGCATGCGCAGGTCGTCGAGGTCGCCAGGCCGGTACAGCCAGCCGTCGACGCCCATGCGCACGAGGTCGAGCGGGCCTCCTCGCCCGGTGGCGACGACCGGCACACCGCTCGCGTGCGCCTCCTGCAGCGTCTGCCCGAACGTCTCGCTCTCCCCCGGGTGCACGAACACGTCGAAGGATGCCGCGGCCGCGGCGAGCGCGTCACCGCCGAGGTGGCCGAGGAAGAGGGCGCGGGGCATCAGCGCCTCGAGCTTCGCCCTGCTCGGTCCGTCGCCGACGATCACGAGACGCGTCCCGGGGAGGTCCTGCAGCACGGCGAGGTCCTCGACCTGCTTCTCGGGTGCGAGGCGCCCGATGTATCCGATCACGACCTCTCCTCCCCACGTCGAGCGGAGCGTCTCGTCGCGACGCGACGGCTGGAAGCGCTCCGCGTCCACGCCCCTTCCCCAGCGGCGGACGCGGTCCACGCCCAGTGTCGCGAGCTGCTGCGCCGACTCCGCCGACGGGGCGAGCGTGAGGGTCGCCCGGCGATGCAGGCGCGCGATGTGGGTCTGCGCGACCCCTGTCGTCGCGGGAATCCGGTAGCGCTCCGTGTAGGCGGCGACGTCGGTCTGGTAAGCGGCGACCGAGGCGACGTCGAGTCGCTCGGCGGCGAGCGCACCGCGCCAGCCCAGCGCGAACGGCGAGGCGAGGTGGACCACGTCCGGCTGGAAGCGCCGCAGCGACGCAGCGACCCGGTGCGCGGGCGAGGTGCCGACCCGGACGTTCCGGTAGCCGGGCAGCGGCAGGCTCGGGATCGCCTCCACCGGAGCCCCCGCGATCTCGGTCGGGATGCCGACCGCGTCGGGCGCGATCACGTGGGCCTCATGCCCCGTGCGCTCGAGGTGCTTCAGGATCTGCAGCACGGATCCGGTGACACCGTTCATGTGCGGAAGGAAGGACTCTGTCACGATCGCGACTCTCACACCCTCAGGATGCAGCGGTCGCGGTGCAGCGGATCGCCGAAACGGGCCAGGGCACCAGAAGTTCACCGGATGCTGGATCGCTGGACACCGGCTATCCGCGCGTTGGTTCCCGTTCACCTCGGACCCGCACTGTGGGGCGGTGCCGACAGATCTCCTCGCCGACCCCTGGGGCCTCGCCATCATGAGCCTGCTCGTTCTCGGTGACTCGTTCTTCGTGGTGGTCCCCGGGGAGATCGCGGTGACTGCGCTCGGGGCGGTCTCCTCGGCATCGGGCTCGCCACCGCTGTGGGCGGTGATCGCGTGCGCGGGGGTCGCCGCGGCCCTGGGCGACGCCACCGTGTACGTGATCGGCCGCACCGTCGGCACCGAGCGGTGGCGCTGGATGCGCGCCCCGCGCGTGCAGCAGGCGCTGACGTGGGCTCGCCGACGCCTGGACGGCGGGTTGGCCATGGTGCTGTTCACCGCTCGGTTCGTTCCGTTCGCGCGCCTCGCGATCAACCTCGTCGCCGGCGCCTCGCGCATCCATCCCGCGCGCTATCTGTGCCTCGCCGCCGTCGCCGCACTGGGGTGGGCCGCCTATCAGGCATCGGTCGGCGCGTTGATCGCCGTGATCGTCCCCGGCGGGCCGGTCGTGGCGGTGCTCGTGTCGGTCGCGGTCGCCGTGGGACTCGGTGCCGCGATCGACTTCGCGACCCGGCGGCTCCGCAGGTGACCCGCCGCGCGCTCCGACGCGTGCTCTAGGCTGGCGGGCATGAGCACCGAAGAGGGCGCGTCCTCCACCGAGGACATGAAGCGCAAGTTCAAGGAAGCGCTCGAGAAGAAGAACGCGCACCACCGCGAGGGCGAAGCCCACCTGGACGGCGACTCCGCCGTCCACGGCGGTGCCGCGCCGCAGACGCGGCGCGAGTTCCGACGCAAGAGCGGTTGACCGCACGAATGCGGGAGCCGATCGACTCGGCTCCCGCATTCTCTCTTCGACTCGGTGTCAGCGCTGCTGCGCCGCCCGTGCGCGGGCCCGCTCCTGCTTGGCCGACATCTCGTCGATCGCCGAATCCTTGAGTCCCTGCGAATCGACTGCCGACTTCTCATCGGCCATGCCGTGACCGTCGACCCCGTCGAGCAGCGCCTCGTCGAACGGCAGCTCGCCGCCGAGGACCCGACGCACCCGGTCACGGTCGATCTGCTTGGTCCAGGTGCCGATCAGCAGCGTCGCGACGGCGTTGCCGGTGAAGTTCGTCAGCGCGCGTCCCTCGGACATGAACCGGTCGATCCCGACGATGACGCCGACGCCGTCGACGAGGTCGGGGCGGTACGCCTGCAGACCGCCGGCGAGCGTGGCGAGTCCGGCTCCCGTGACTCCGGCCGCCCCCTTGCTCGCGATGATCATGAAGACCAGGAGACCGATCTGCTCGCCGATCGACATGGGCTGCCCCATACCCGTGGCGATGAACAGCGACGCCATCGTGAGGTAGATCGCCGTGCCGTCGAGGTTGAACGAGTACCCGGTCGGGACGGTGATGCCGACCACCGGCTTCGAGACGCCGACGTGCTCCATCTTGGCGATCAGGCGCGGCAGCGCGGACTCCGACGAGGACGTGCCCACGATCAGCAGGTACTCCCGTGCCAGGTACTTGACGAGACTGAAGATGTTGACGCGGGTGACGGCGTACAGCAGCACGCCGAGAACCACCACGATGAACACGATGCACGTGATGTAGAACGCGACCATCAGGATGCCGAGGCTCCAGATCGCCGCGACGCCGGTCTTGCCGACCACGGCCGCGATCGCTCCGAACGCACCGAGCGGCGCGAGCCACAGGATCATGCCCAGGATGCGGAACACGAGCTTCTGCAGGTTCTTCACCGCGTCCATGATGGGCGCGCCCTTCTCGCCGAGCCCCTGGAGCGCGAAGCCGGTCAGCAGCGCGATGAACAGCACCTGCAGCACGCTCTCGCCGGTGAAGGCCGAGAAGAACGTCGTGGGGATGATCCCGAGCACGAACTCGGTCGTGGTCTTCGCCTCGGTGTCGGTCGCGTCGTACTGGGCGCTCGCCATGTCGAGGCCGGCGCCGGGGTGGATGATGTTGCCCACCACGAGACCGATCGCGAGCGCGAACGTGGACATCACCATGAAGTACAGCAGCGCGAGACCGCCGATCTTCCCGACCGTCGCGGCCTTGGCGATGGATCCGACGCCCACCACGATGGTGCAGAAGATGATCGGGGCGATCATCATCTTGATCAGCGAGACGAAACCCTTGCCGATGGGCTCGAGCGACTGCCCGACCTCGGGGGCGATGAGCCCGACGGCCGCGCCGAGCACGACCGCGATGATGACGGACACGTACAGCCACGTGTGCCTGTCCCACGCCTGCTTGTTGCGGCGCCAGTGGAAGCCCGGAAGGGAGAACCCCGTCGTGATGGCCATGTTTCCTCCTCGATCATGAACGTCGTCGTGTCATGTGCGCGGGCGACCTCGCCCTGCGATCCCCTCACGGTCCCCGACTTCCCCCCGCGACGCCATTTGTGGTCGTATTGGTCATCACGGATCTCGGCCCCCTGTGATCGAGGACGATCGGAAGGAAGCGATGGCACACGCCCGCAGCGCGAGCAGCACCGCCTCGCGCGTCTTCCTCGTCCTGCTCGTCGCAGCGCTCGTGATCGGCGCCCTCGTCGCGGTGTTCCTGGTCGTGGAGGCGCAGCGCGCGACACATGCGGAGGCCGAGAGGGTGACCGCGGCCACGGCGCAGACGCTGGCTGCGTCCCCGGTCGTGCGCGAGGCCCTGGAGTCCGGTGATCAGGCCTCGGCCACGAACATGCTGGAGCCCTACGCCCTCGACGTCGTCGACACCGCAGACCTCGACTTCGTCACCGTCATGACGCCGGACGGCGTACGCGTGACGCATCCGGACCTCGACCGCATCGGCGAGAAGTACCTCGGCACGATTCCCACGGATCCCGTACCGCTCACCGAGGTCTTCACGGGCACGCTCGGGCCGTCGGTGCGCACGATCGTGCCGGTGCTCGCGTCCGACGGCACCGTGCGGGGATGGGTCTCGGCGGGCGTCACGATCGAGTCGATCTCCGACACCCTGCTGCGTCGGCTGCCGCTGTCGCTCGCGATCACGGCCGCCCTCGTGGCACTCGGCGCCCTGGGCGCGTGGGCGGCGCGGCGCGTCACCCGGCGCATCGCGGGCGACCTGCCGCCGGGGCAGGTGCGCGACGCCGTGTCGTCGTACGAGTCCCTGCGCACGCTCGGCGACGCCTTGCGCGCGCAGACCCACGAGCACGGGAACCGCATGCACACCGCGGTGGCCCTGCTCGAGCTGGGCCGCAGCGCGGAGGCGATCGAGATCCTCACCGAGACCTCTCGTCAGAGCCAGTCGCTCGTGGACCAGGTGACCGCGCGGCGCGCGGGCGATCCCGCCATCGGCGCGCTGCTGTTGGGCAAGGCCTCACAGGCCAAGGAGCGCGGCATCGACTGGCGCATCCGCATCGAGCCCGACACGCCCGCGTCCCCGCTGTCGCCCGTCGACAGCGTCGCAGTGCTGGGCAACCTGGTCGACAACGCGATGGATGCCGCAGCCGGAAGCGCCGAGCGCTGGGTATCGGTGGTGCTGGAACCCACGCCCGACGGCGGGATCGCACTCGAGGTGTCCGACAGCGGGCCCGGGGTGCCGTCGGACCTGGTGGACCGCGTCTTCGAGGCGGGGTTCTCCACCAAGCCCGCCGGCGCGCAGGGCCGTGGAGTGGGCCTCGCCCTGGTGCGCTCCGTGGTCATCGGCGCGGGCGGCTCGGTCGAGCTCCGCTCCGACCCGACGACCTTCCGGGTGCTCCTGCCCGCCGCCCGCCGACGGAGAACAGCATGATCCGCACACTGATCGTCGACGACGACGCCCTCACGCTCGAACTGCACCGTTCGTACCTCGAACGGATCGACGGTTTCGAGGTCGGCGCCGAGTGCAGCGGTGCACGCGCTGCCGTGAACGCCGTGCTCAGCCCGCCAGCAGGCACGCCCTTCGACCTCGTGCTGCTCGACATCACGATGCCGGACGGCTCAGGGATCGACGTGCTCCGCACCCTCAGGGCCCGGGCCGCAGCCATCGACGTGATCGCGATCACGGGAGTGCGCGACGCCGAGACCGTTCGCCAGATGGCGGCCCTCGGGGTGTACCAGTACCTGGTCAAGCCGTTTCCGTTCGCGGTGTTCCAGGAGCGCATGACGGCGTACCGAGAGCATCTCGCGAGCGCGCGCACGACCGACGGGGAGGCCACGCAGGCGGAGATCGACGCGTTACTCGGACGGGCGACCGGGACGATACCGCTGCCCAAGGGGCTCTCCGGTGCCACGTTGCAAGCCGTGTCCGCTGCCCTCCGTTCTTCGGGAGTCCTGTCGGCGAGCGAGGCCGCCGAGCGGCTCGGAATGTCTCGCGTCGCCGTCAGACGCTACCTGGAGCACCTCACGGCGGAGGGCGTCGTGGCCAGGGCGGCGCGCCACGGCACGCGAGGGCGCCCGGAGACGGAGTACACCTGGCAGCGCCGCACCGCCGACGGACCCGTCTGAGATCCGTCCGCGGCCTTATCGAGGCCTCCCTGTCCGCGCCTCAGCGTGGGAGTCGCCCCTCGTGCAGCAGCCCCTCCGGATCGAGCGTGGCTCGCACAGCGCGAAGCCGCTCGATCGACGAGGCGGGTCCGCACTTGTCGAGCGTCTCACCCGGCCCCAGGAAGGTCGTCACGGTCTGCGGCGCGAGCGCACGGTCGAGCACGCGTCGGAATCCCGCCATGCTCGCGTCGCCGGGCTCGGGCGGCGTCCCCGGGAGCACCGGGATGAGTGCGTGCAGCAGCCAGCCCACGCCCTGCAGCGTCGCGAACCCGGCGCGCTTCGGGGCATCGAGCGCGCCGCCCAGCATCCGGATGTCGATACCCATGACCGGCCACTGTTCGGCAGCGTCGCGGAACTCCATCAGGTCGTCGATCAGCTGGTCGTCGAGCGAGACGAGCGCCGCGGATGCGCCGCGGCCCGGGGTCGGGTCCGTCGGTTCGGCGGCCGCCGCAGCGATCGTCGCGGGCGAGGTCGGGCCCGTGGTGTCCCGACGAACCGTGCCCACGCGGCGCACCCGATCCATCAGTCCATCGGCCGGGCCGTTCGTCGAGAGCGCCTGCACCGTGACGAAGCTGCGACCACGGACCTCCTCGGGGACCTGCGGAGCGTCGGGCATGCGCATCGAGTTCGCGAACACATTGAGCGACGTCGGGGCGTCGACGGCGAGGTCGCGCACGGCACGCAGCACACGAGGGACATCGGACGCGTCGAACACGAGACCCGCGCCCCAGATCGCCGGCGCGCGCACCAGGTCGATCTCGAGGTCCGTGACGATCCCGGCGATGCCCCCGGCTCCTCGCAGAGCCCACATGGTCTCGGGGTCGCTGTCGTCGTCGACGCGCTCGTGTGTGCCGTCCGTCCGGAGCAGCCAGGCCGCGCGCAGTGCATCCGAGCCGAGACCGGCCGTACGGCTGAACCAGGAGTGACCTCCCCCGAGCGTGAAGCCCGCGACGCTGACCACGGGACTCGTCCCCGCGGGAGCGGCCCAGCCGGTGCCCTCGAGCGCCTGCACGACGGTGCCCCACTTGACGCCGCTGCCGACACGGACGATGCCGGCGTCGAGATCGACCGCGAGTCCGTCGAAGGCGGTGGTACGCACGAGGAGCGCCCCGGAGAGGTCGCCTGCTGCACCGTGCCCGCCCGGCTGCACCGCGATCACGGCGCCGGCGTCGCGGGCCGCCGCAAGCAGCACGCGCAGGTCGTCGACGTCGGCCGGGGACGCCACGGCGATCGGATGCTGCTCGACCGCGAGATTCCAGGGACGGCGCGCCGCGGCGAACTCGTCGTCATCGGGCAGGATCAGCGACCCACGCAGCGCATCGGCGGCGGAGTCCCACACGGAGGAGTGTTCCATGAGGTCACCGTACGACGCCCCTCCGACGTTGTCGACGGCCTCATGGACGCATCCGCGCACTCACTCGCCGGCGAGACCGCCCAGCATGTGGCCGAACGAGCGTCCCTCGCCGAGGTAGGTCGCGGGGTCATAAGGGTCGGACGCCGTCGCGACCTCGCGACTCGCGATCGCCTCGGCGAGCTCGCGCGCGCCCTTCTCGACGCGCTTCGCGAGCGGCGCGACGTCGTCGCCCGCGCCGCCCCAATCGCTCGAGGCCGCGAACACGCCGGTCGACACGGCCTCGGCATGCAGGTAGGCGAACAGTGGTCGGATCGCGTAGTCGATCGCGAGGGAATGCCGAGCCGTGCCCGCGTTCGCGCCGATCAGCACGGGCTTCCCCGTGAGGGAGTCGGGATCGAGCACGTCGATGAACGACTTGAACAGACCCGAGTAGCTCGTCGAGAAGATCGGCGTCACGGCGATCAGCGCGTCGGCCGACACCACGGTGTTGATCGCGGTCTCGAGCGCCGGGGGCGCGAATCCGGTGAGCATGTTGTTCGTGATGTCGTGCGCATGGTCGCGCAGCTCGATGACGTCGACGGTGGCCTCGATGTCCTTCGCGGCGAGCGCGCGGACGGTCTCGGCGGCCAGCCGGTCTGCGAGCATACGCGTGGACGAGGGGTTCGACAGCCCCGCCGAGACGACGGCGATGCGACGCGTGGTCATGTCACGCCTCCTTCCGGCTGAGTCCGAAGGCCGCACCGGCGGGTGCGGGGGTGTCCTGGTATGGCGAGTCGCCGGTCAGGTTGTCGCCGCGGTTCGCCCCGGGGCGGGCCTGACGGGTCGGGCCGTCGCCGTACACGGCCTGCACGCGCGCGGCGTGCGTGGGAGCATCCGGCACCGCCGCCGGTCGGTCCTTCGCGAGCTCCCGGCGCAGCACGGGCACCACCTCGGACCCCAGGATGTCGAGCTGCTCGAGCACGGTCTTCAGGGGCAGTCCGGCGTGGTCGATGAGGAACAGCTGGCGCTGGTAGTCCCCGAAGTGCTCGCGCATGCCGGCGTAGCGATCGATCACCTGCTGAGGTGAACCCACGGTGAGCGGGGTCATCTCGGTGAAGTCCTCCATGCTCGGGCCGTGCCCGTAGACCGGGGCGTTGTCGAAGTACGGGCGGAACTGCGTCACGGCGTCCTGCGACTTCGCGGCCATGAAGACCTGGCCGCCGAGTCCGACGATCGCCTGCTCGGGAGTGCCGTGGCCGTAGTGGGCATAGCGCTGACGGTAGAGCTCGATCAGGCGCTGGTAGTGCTCCTTGGGCCAGAAGATGTTGTTCGCGAAGAAGCCGTCGCCGTAGTACGCGGCCTGCTCGGCGATCTCGGGGGTGCGGATGGAGCCGTGCCACACGAAGGGCGCGATGCCGTCGAGAGGGCGCGGCGTCGACGTGAAGCCCTGCAGGGGCGTGCGGAACTTGCCCTCCCAGTCGACGACGTCCTCGCGCCACAGCTTGTGCAGCAGGGCGTAGTTCTCGATCGCGAGCGGGAGTCCCTGGCGGATGTCCTTCCCGAACCAGGGATACACGGGACCGGTGTTGCCGCGGCCGAGCATGAGGTCCATGCGTCCGCCGGACACGTGCTGCAGCATCGCGTACTCCTCCGCGATGCGCACGGGGTCGTTGGTCGTGATGAGCGTGGTCGACGTGGAGACGACGAGGCGCTCGGTCTGCGCGGCCAGCGCCGCGAGGAAGGTGGTGGGGCTCGACGACCAGAACGGCGGGTTGTGGTGCTCGCCGATCGCGAACACGTCGAGGCCGACCTCCTCCGCATGCTTGGCGATCGTCATGGTCGCGGCGATCCGCTCCTGCTCGCTGGGCGTGACGCCGGTGGTGGGGTCGCGCGTGATGTCGCTGACCGACATGATGCCGAACTGCATCTGTCCGGCTGCCTGCTCGCTCATGAGTGCTCCGTCTCCTCCGAAGCGGACGTCGTGCATCCGCTTCTATTCATTTGAATGTATCTGGGTCAACGCACTGGGAGCAAATATATTCCCGGCGGTAGCCTCAGAGGATGAACAGTGCCGGAGCCGACCCGAACCCCGTCACCGCGACCGCTTCCAAGCCCCGCCGACGCGTGCCCTTCTGGGACAACGCGCGCTACGCGTGCATCGTGCTCGTGGTGCTGGGCCACGCCATCCAGCGCCTCACCTACGACTCGGACATCGCACTCGCGGCCTACCTCGCGCTGTACGCGTTCCACATGCCCGCCTTCGCGATCATCTCCGGCTACTTCTCGAAGTCCGGATCGCCGACACGGGTGCAGATGGCCCGCGTGATCACCGACATCCTCGTGCCGTACGTGATCTTCGAGCTGCTGTGGACGCTGACGAAGTGGCTGGTCGAAGGCCAGGCCGACCCCAATCTGACCAAGCCCTCGTGGACCCTGTGGTTCCTGCTCGCCCTCGGCATCTTCCGCCTCGTCCTCCCCTACCTCGCGCTCCTGCGCTGGCCGCTGCTCTGGACGGTCCTGATCTCGATCGGCGTGGGCTACCTGCCCAACGTCGACAGCACGTTCTCCCTCTCCCGCACCCTCGGACTCCTCCCGTTCTTCACGCTCGGCTGGTGGCTGCGCGAGCGCGATATCGTCACGCGCTTCCGCCTTCTCGAAGCCCGCCCGTGGTGGACCCGCGTCGCGGCGGTCGCAGTGCTGGGCACCGCGGGATTCGTCGCCTGGGCGGGCATCGACCTGTGGAAGGACGTCGACCTTCGGCACTGGCTCTTCTACGAGGACGCCTACGCCGACCTCGGCGGCGAGCATTGGTGGGCCGGCGGCGTGCGCATCGCACTGATGCTGCTCGCGGTGCTCCTGAGCGTCTCGTTCTTCGCGCTCATCCCGCGCGGCACGTACTGGTGGACGAGGTTCGGCCAGTACACGATGTACGTCTTCCTGCTGCACTCCTTCGCGCTCTATCCGTTCCGCGAGTCCGGCATCCTCCGCGACCTCGATCCGACCTGGATCTGGCTACCGCTGGTGACCCTGCTCTCCGTCGGACTCGCGCTCCTCCTCGCGACCCGCCCGGTGCGGTGGGTGTTCCGCCCGTTCGTCGAGCCGCGCCCGAAGTGGTTGTTCGTCGACCCCGATCTGGCCGGGCGCGAGGGACATCGCAGCGATCCGACGGGATCGCGGCGCCCGCGTCCGACCGCGGGCGCGACCCGGTGATCGTCGCGCCCGACCTCGCGCAACGGGTCCGCGACGAGATCGTCCGAGAGGCGGATGCCACGGGCTTCGGCATCCACGGACTCCACGTGCGCCTCGGCGACGAGGTCGCAGACCATCGCTGGACGCCCGACACGCGGGAGGAGATCCACTCCATCGTGAAGGGTGTGAGCGTGCTGGCGGCGGGCGTCGCCGAGGCGGAAGGGCTCATCGACCTTGACGCTCCGATCGGAGACCTGGTCGACGACCTGCCGCTCGGCGCCGGAGTGTCCGACCTCACGCTGCGTCGCCTGCTGTCGATGTCGAGCGGGATCGATCTGCCGTGGTCCGAGACGATGATGACCGACTGGCCCGACCTCGCTGCCGAGTTCCTGTCGCGCGACTCGCGCGGCCACGTCTTCCAGTATTCGAACGCGAGCACGTACACGGCGATGGCCATCCTCGCCAGGCGCACCGGCGACATCGCCGCCTATCTCGAGCCGCGGCTGTTCGCGCCGCTCGGGCTCGACGACGTCACGTGGCGCCGGTGCCCGAACGGGCGGGTGCTCGCGGGCGAGGGCATCGCGCTGCGCACCGAGGAGCTCGCCCGGCTCGGGAGGCTGATCCGCGATCGCGGCGCGTGGCACGGCCGGCAGCTCGTCCCCGCGGAGGTCGTGGACGCGATGCACGCCGACTGGGTGGCAGCCGGAGACGCGCCCGGCTACGAGCGGTATGCCCTCGCCGGCTGGGACGGCCCCGGTGATGCGTGGCGCTTGCACGGCGCCTACGGTCAGCTCCTCATCTTCCGCGGTGACGCCGTCGTGACGATCACCGCGGACGACCATTTCGGCGCCGATGCGTTCGCGGAGCGGGTCGTCGGCATCCTGGCGCAGCACTGATCGAGCGATTCGCCGAACTGCTCAGGAGAACAGGGCGGCGCCGACGTACGACCCGGGCGAGGCCCCGCCCGGCACCGCCCAGATCCCGGAGCCGACGTGCCTGATGTACTCGTTCAGTCGATCCGTGGAGAGCTTGCGCTGCAGGGTGACGAACTGCGCGGGGTCGCGCTGGTAGGACAGGAAGAAGAGTCCGGCGTCCAGACGTCCGAGCTCGTTGTTGCCGTCGACGTAGTTGAAGCCCCGACGGAGGATGCGGATCCCGTCGTTCTCGTCCGGGTGGGCGAGGCGCACGTGCGAGTTCACATCGATCTTCGCGGAGTCGAGGTCGGGTGCCGTGAACTCGTCTCCACCGGACAGCGGAGCACCGACGCCCTTGTCCCGGCCGATGATCGTGTTCTGCTCCGAGAGGCGCACGCGATCCCAGGTCTCGATCAGCATCGCGATCTTGCGCGCCACGAGGTACGAGCCGCCGGCCATCCACGCGGGGTCGTCGGATGCCGCGACCCAGACGTTCCGGTCCAGCGCGTCGGCGTCGTCCGCGAGGATGTTCGCGGTGCCGTCCTTGAACCCGAAGAGGTTGCGCGGCGTCGCCTGATCCGAGGTCGTCCGGGAGGTCTTGCCGAACCCGAGCTGCGACCAGCGCAGCTTCGCGCGCCCGAACGCGATCCGACTGAGGTTGCGGATCGCGTGCACGGCCACCTGCGGGTCGTTCGCGCAGGCCTGGATGCAGAGGTCGCCGTGCGAGCTCTGCGGGTCGAGGTCGTCGCCGAGGAAGGCGGGCAGTCGTTCGAGGCCGGATGGGCTCTGCGCGGCGATGCCGTAGCGGTCACCGTCCTCGTTCTCGAACAGGCTCGGCCCGAAGCCGAACGTGAGCGTGAGACCCGACGCCGGCAGCCCCAGCGCCTCCCCCGTGTCGTCGGGCGGCACCTCGGCGTCGCCGCCGACCGCCCCGGTCGCGCTCACCTCGAGTCCCTGCGTCATCCGGGACGCCGCATAGCTCCAGTCCTGCAGCAGGCTGATCAGGTCGTCGCGGTCCGTGCGCGGCATCATGTCGAACGAGGCGAAGTGCAGATGCTCCTGCACGGGCGTCGTGATCCCCGCCTGGTGCGCGCCGAAGAACGAGTAGGTGTTCTCGGCATCCTCCGCGGCACGCGCTCGTCCGAGGGCGACGCCGCCCGTGAGGCCGGCGCCCACGCCGACGGCGAGCGAGGCGACGCCCCCGCCGAGCGCGAGGCCGAGGAGGCCGCGTCGGCTGAGACCGGTCGGCGCGGACTGTGCGTCGACGGACGCCGCCGGCTCCTCGAGGGAGTCGGCGGCGCCGTCGTTCGTGCTGTCGTTCACGTGCGCGATCGTACTCTCGGAGTCAGTCGAGGACCGTGCCGGTGAGCTGCGACAGCGGTTCGGCGAGCGCGTTGATGAGGTCGGTGAACTCGCGCTTGTCGGCATCCGTGAGCTCGGAGTACCCGACGAACCCGTCCGCGAGAGAGCCGTGTGCCGCGAGCGAGGCCTCGAGCGCGGCATATCCGTCCTCGATCTCACCGACGAGGTCCTCGCCGTCATCGCCCTGCGCTGCCGCGAAGTCCTGCACGAGCGAGAAGGCCATCTTGGATCCCTCGACGTTCGCCGCGAAGTCGTAGAGGTCGGTGCCGGACCACCAGTCCTCCTCGCCGGAGATCTTGCCGGTAGCGACCTCGTCGAGCAGCGCGATCGCGCCGTTCGAGATGCCGCCGATGCCCTGGTCGTCCAGCGCGGTCGTGAAGTCGTCGGAGTGCACGTAGTCGTACAGCTCCTGCACGTCGGCGAGGAGCTGGTCGCCGTAGCCCGCGCGCTCCTCGGTCGTCGAGGGCGCCCAGTCCTGCCAGGCGGGGGTCTCACCGTCCGCGTTCAGCGCGTCCTGGGCCGGGACCCAGAGGTCCTTCTCTATGCGGTGGAAGCCGGTCCAGTCCAGTCCCTCGGCGACGGCATCGACCTCTCGGTAGTCGATGCGGGGATCGAGCGTGCCCAGCGCCTCGGCCACGGGTTCGATGCGCTCGTAGAACGCCCGCGTCTGCGGGAACAGCGTCCGCGCGGTCTCGTCGTCGCCGGACTGGTACGCCGTGACGAGCTCCTCGACGGCGGGGACGAGCTGGCCGACCTGGTCCTTCACGAACGCGGCGTACAGGTCGACCGCCTGCTGCTTCTGCTCGGCGTCCTCCCCCGCGAGCGCAACGCGGTCACCCGTCACCGTGAACTCGGACTTTCCGACGCCGTCGCCGATCATTCCCGGCTTGCACAGCGTGAAGTACTTCCCGGGCTGTGCCACTACCGTCAGGGTGCGCGATGCTGCGGGCGCGATGTTCTCGACCTCGCCGACGATGCGCAGGCCGTCCTCGGCGAGCAGATAGAACTCGGTCGTCTGGGCGCTGTCGTTCGTGACGTCGAAGGTCAGCGTGCCGCTCTGGGCCGTCGAGCCCGAGACGGAGCAGTCGGAATCGCTCGAGGTGACGTCGAACGCGGCCCCCGCGGCGACGTCGCTCTTCGCGACGCATCCGCTCAGGACGAGGACGGCCGCACCCGCGGCCGCGACGGCGGCGAGGACTCGGCGGGAGGTGGTCATGGTGCTCCTTGATCGGTGAGGGACGGCACGGGCGTCGCGTGCGCGGGCTCAGGTGCCGTGCGAGGGGTGACGGGCCGACGGGAGCGGACCCCGCGGACGAAGAGGAAGCCAACGACGAGCATGTACGCGGCCCAGGCGACGACCTGCAGCCAGGTCATGCGGGGCATGAAGCCGATCGTGGCTTGGAGGATCGTAGCGAGCGTCTGTCCCGGCGCGATCACGGCGCTGACGTCGAAGGCCCAGCCGAACGGGAACGCCGACCATCCGGTCGCGACGGCTCCGGTGAGGGCGTCGACGGGCGCGAGAGCGGTGAACGGCCCTGGCAGCGCACCGGCCTCCTGCAGGTCCATGATGGCGTAGGCGAGGACGCCGGCCGCCACCACCACGAGGAAACCGCTCGTCCAGAGGAAGAACCGGCGCAGGTCGAGACGCACCGCGCCTCGCGCGAGCAGCCAGCCCACGAGGACCGCGGTGAGCAGGCCCAGGACGGCGCCCAGAAGAGCCGAGGGCGCATCGCCGAAGGACTGCACCATCGACCACAGGAGCAGGGTCGTCTCGATGCCCTCGCGAGCGACGGACACGAAGCCGATCGCGACGAGAGCCCAGATGCCGCCCTGCGTGAGCGCGCGGTCGATCCCGCTCTCGAGCGTCGCCTTCATCGTCCGGCCGGCCTTCTGCATCCAGAAGATCATCCAGGTGACCATCCCGACCGCGAGCAGCGACATGAGGCCGCCGATGAGCTCCTGTGCGTTCGGCGCGAGTGCATAGGGCCCGAACGTGAGTACAGCCCCGAACGCGGCGGCCAGCAGGATCGCGAGAACGACACCGGCGGACATCGCGGGGATCGCGTCCGAGCGTTTCAGCCGACGGAGGTACGCGAAGAGCACACCGACAACGAGGGCGGCTTCCAGTCCTTCACGGAGACCGATGAGGAATGCAGAGAACACAACCGGTCACGCTAGCACGATAAGGCCAGCCTTGCCTTACCGAAGGGAGACTTCGGCACCAGCGCGCGGAATGTTTCGACCGGATGCTCCGCGACGGCTCCCGGGTAATCCGACGCAACACTCGCCCGCCCGCGGTACGACCGATTTACGCTCGGGTCATGGCTGATCTCTCGCTCCCCATCCTCGACCTGTCCCAGCTCGACGCCGGCCCCGAGGCCGCGGCGCAGTTCCGCGACGACCTGCGCGCCGCGACGCACGACGTCGGGTTCTTCTACCTCACCGGCACGGGCATCTCCCCCGAGCTCGAGGCCCGGCTGCACCAGGCCGCCCTCGACTTCTTCGCGCTGCCGGAGGCCGACAAGCTGGCGATCGAGAACGTGAAGAGCCCGCACTTCCGCGGCTACACCCGCGTCGGAGGCGAGCGCACACAGGGCAAGGTCGACTGGCGCGAGCAGATCGACATCGGTCCCGAGCGCGAGCCCGTCGAGGGAGGTCCCGCCTTCAACCGTCTGACCGGGCCGAATCTGTGGCCGGACGCACAGCCGGAGCTCAAGGAGATCGTGACGGAGTGGCACGACACCCTCACGGAGATCGCCCGGAGGCTCCTGCGCGAATGGGCGCTCACGCTCGGCGCTGAAGAGACGTACTTCGACGAGTCGTTCCGCGATCCCTCGACACTCATCAAGATCGTCCGCTACCCCGGAACGCACGAGCCCGAGCCGCAGCAGGGCGTCGGCGCGCACAAGGACTCGGGCGTGCTGACGCTGCTCTGGGTCGAGCCGGGCAAGGGCGGCCTGCAGGTCGAGCGCGACGGGGAGTGGGTCTCCGCCCCGTCCGTTCCCGGTGCGTTCGTCGTGAACATCGGCGAGCTGCTGGAGTATGCGACCGGCGGCTACCTCAAGGCGACGAACCACCGCGTCATCTCACCGAAGGCACCCGAGGAACGCATTTCCATCCCGTTCTTCTTCAACCCCGCACTCGACCAGCAGCTCCCGCTCCTCGAACTCCCCGCCGACCTCGCGGCGCAGGCCACCGGCATCACCGAGGATCCGAGCAACCCGATCCACGCCACCTACGGAGAGAACGCGATGAAATCGCGTCTGCGGGCGCACCCTGACGTCGCGGCGATCCACCACCCGGACCTGGTGGGTCAGCCCTCCTGAGGTCGCGGCATCACAGAGCGGGGCCGTCTCCGAGAGCCACGATCTCCCGCAGCGCTTGCAGGTGTCCCGCGAAGGCATCACGCCCGGCGCGCGTCGATCGCACCCATGTGCGCTGCCGCGTCCCGGCCGACGCCTTTCGTGCGATGACGTAGCCCGCGGCATGCAGGTGCGCGATGGCCTTGCTGAGCGGGGAGTCCGCGCACTGAAGAATCTCCCGCAGCGTGACGAAGTCGAGCTCGATGCCCTCGCCGAGCGACGCCAGCATCGAGAAGCGGATGGGCGAGGCGAAGTTGTCGTCCAGTCGGGTGCGCGGGTGGGGTGCCCGCGTGCCGTCAGCCACGGCGCGCGTATCCCTGCGCGAACGAAACAGCGACGAACACCGCCAGCACGACCGCGCCGAGCCCCACCGCGGCCGAGGACAGCCCGCGGGCACCCAGATCGAGGAGTACGACGCCCACCAGGACACCTCCTGCCACGGCGACGGCGAGGACGTGCGGCCAGCGCCAGACCGCTCCGATCTCCGACAGTCCGAGCTCCGTGCCCGAGGCGAAGAGCCAGACCGCGATCCCGAGGACGACGAACAGCAGGAGGATCGCCCTCAGGACGTCGTCGGGCGCACCCGCGAGAGCGACGAGTGCTCCGAAGGCCGCGCCGACGAGGATGGTACCCCACCGGGCGGCCGGGTCGAGCGGCATACGCGGCGAGGCCTGCGGCCGAGGGTCGCGGCGGGCGCGGATCAGCCCCGCCACTGCGTAGCCTCCGAAGCTCAGCGCGAAGAGTCCGATCGACACGTATACGGGAACTACCGGGAAGGACGGGACGAACACCGCAGCGAGCATCAGCCCGAAGGCGATCGCCACCAGGATGCCGCCTCCGACGAAGAGGGGCCACCGTGAGCGGGAGAGACGGCGCTGCATGCCCCAGCGCTGCGCCATCCCCGAGGAGATCTGCCCCCAGACGAGGAAGGCGAAGACGAGAACCTGCGCGAGACCGCCCTCCGAGCGGAGCAGCGTGCAGAGAACCAGCAGATACACCGAGAGGACCGTGGTGTTCGCGATCTGGAGCCATGCGAGCGCCCGACGATTGACCGTCCGGTCACGGCGCTCGGCGACGGCATCCGCCTCGTCGAGGAACCGCTGCGCGATTCCGGCATCCGGCTGCTCGAGTGGGTCCTGTCCCGCGACCGGTTTCTGATCCATCACTCCCCCGTTCGCTTTCCTGACGGAAAGCTTTCTACTTTCCTAACGGAAAGTCAGGACGGGATCAACCCGGTCTACGCCGAAGGCCGCCCCACACCGTGGGGCGGCCTTCTCAAGAATGTTTTGCGCGATTGTACGCGGGGGCGCTCTGCGTTATCGGCGGAGACCCAGGCGTGCGATCAGCGAGCGGTAGCGCTCGATGTCGACGCTCTGGAGGTAGCCGAGCAGACGACGGCGCTGACCCACGAGCAGGAAGAGGCCACGACGCGAGTGGTGGTCGTGCTTGTGCTCCTTCAGGTGCTCGGTGAGGTCCTTGATGCGCTGCGTCAGCATCGCGGCCTGCACCTCGGGGGATCCGGTGTCACCGGGGTGCGTCGCGTACTCTTCGATGATCGCCTTCTTGACGTCTGCTTCCAGTGCCATAGATTCGATCCCCTCTCTGCTTGTTGCGCGGCGCCCGACGCCTGATGCGTGGGCTCTCTTTATCCGCGGCCGATCGAACGGCAACCTGACGAGTCTACCAGTGATCACGCACGCTGAGAACCGCGCCAGCGCCCGGCTCCCCTGACGCTCGGATACGCTCGGAGGATGCACGACAGGCACGACCGGTGAGCGGCGCTCGCGGCCATCTCATCGACCTCAGCCCCCTGAAGGCGAGCCCCGCGTTCGCCCGGATGTGGATCGGCTCCTCGCTCGCCGGGATCGGCGGCCAGCTCACGATCGTCACGGTCATGCTGCACGTCTTCGCGCTGACCGGCAGCACCTTCGCGGTCTCGATGATCGCCGTCGCGGGGCTCGTGCCCATGGTGCTCGCGGGGCTCTACGGCGGGATGCTCGCCGACGCCTTCGACCGCCGCCGCGTGGCCCTGATCGCCGCGACCGTGACGTTCCTGTCGACCGCCCTTCTCGCCGCACTCACCTGGACCGGGGCCGAGACCATCTGGTGGCTGTACGTCCTGAGCATCGTGAACTCCGCCGCGAACTCCGTCGGCATGGCCACGCGCACCGCGATCGTCCCCCGCCTGATACCGCGCGACATGCTCGCGGCCGCCTCGGCCCTGAACGGCGTGGCCTTCGGCCTCACGGTCATGGCCGGTCCTGCGCTCGCCGGCATCCTGGTGGCGCTCACCGGCTACGGGTGGACCTACACGATCGATGTCGTACTGATGCTGTCCATGTTCCTCGGCCTCTGGACTCTGCCTGCGCTGCGCCCGGAGGGGGACATCGTGCGTCCCGGCCTGGCGTCTCTCGTCGATGGCTGGCGCTTCCTGCGCCGTGCGAGCAACATCCGGATGCAGTACGTGATCGACATCATCGCGATGACCTTCGGGCAGCCGCTGGCGCTGTTCCCGGCGCTCGGCACTCTGCTGCTGGGAGGCGGCGCGGTCACCACCGGCGTGCTCACGGCCTCGGTCGCGGTCGGCACCTTCGCCTCGAGCCTGTTCTCGGGGCGCGTGGTCCAGTATCGCTGGCACGGCCGAGGCATCGCTCGTGCCGTCGAGGTGTACGGGGCCGCGATCCTGCTGTTCGGCGTCGTGCTGCTGATCGGGGCGTTCTCCGCACCCGTGTCGGATAGCACCGCGAACATCGCGCTCATCGTCGCCGCGTGCATCGCTCTCGCCGTCTCCGGAGCATCCGACAACGTCAGTTCGATCTACCGGAACACGATGATGCAGGCCGCGGTGCCCGACGCCATGCGCGGGCGTCTGCAGGGGGTGTTCATCGTCGTGGTGGCCGGAGGACCACGGCTCGGCGCGCTCTACGCCGGAGCTCTCGCCTCGCTGACGACGCTCTGGTTCCCGCCGCTGTTCGGCGGGTTCCTGGTGATCGCCCTCGTCGCGTTCCTCGCGGCACGCAGCCCGCGCTTCCGCTCCTATGACGCGGAGAGCCCGGAGGCCTGAGTTCGGCGCCCTGAGTTCGCGGCGCGGACGACGAAGAGCCCGGCCCCTCGAGAGGGACGGGGCTCTTCGAACGCGATCCGCCGAGGTCAGGCGTCCTGCTGCAGGGCTCCCTGCAGGTCGAGGTTGATCGTGACGTCCTTACCGACGAGCACACCACCGGTCTCGAGCGCAGCGTTCCAGGTGAGGCCGAAGTCCTCGCGATTGATGACGGCCTTCGCCGAGGCGCCGGCCTTGTAGTTGCCCCACGGGTCGGAGCCGAAGCCGCCGAAGTCGACCTCGAAGGTGACGGGCTTCGTGATGCCGCGGATGGTGAGGTCGCCGTCGACGTACAGCTCGCCGTTCTCGGCGCGGGCGCCCGTGGAGACGAAGTCCATGGTCGGGAAGTTCTCGGTGTCGAAGAAGTCGGCCGAGCGCAGGTGCTGGTCGCGACCCTCGTCCTTGGTGTCGACGGACGTAACGTCGACGCTGGCCTCGACCGTGGTGTCGAGCGGATTCTCGGGCGCGGTGAGCGTGGCGCTCTTGACGCCGAACGTGCCGCGCACCTTCGAGATCATCATGTGGCGGACGCTGAACGTGACCTCGCTGTGCGCGGGGTCGAGGACGTAGGTGCCGGGACGGTAGCCGGGGATGTCGATGGTCATGTGGTGCTCCTCTGAAGACGTCAGTCGCATCTGCGACCAGGAAGGTGGACCGCTGGCGCGGCGTCACGGGACATAACTTACATGCACTTGCATGTATTCCCCTGAATGCGGACTGTCTTCCTCGACGACGAAGGCGCCGCACCCGAACGGATGCGACGCCTTGCGCGAGTCGTGCGGGACTCAGCCGACCGCGACGAGGTCGATGATGAAGATGAGGGTCTTTCCGGAGAGGAAGTGTCCGCCGCCGGCCGGACCGTAGGCGAGGTGCGGCGGGATGACGAGCTCACGGCGACCGCCGACCTTCATGCCGGGGATGCCGTCCTGCCATCCGCGGATCAGGTCCGGCAGCGGGAACCGCGCGGTCTGACCGCGGCTCCACGAGGAGTCGAACTCCTCACCGGACTCGTACTCGACTCCCGCGTAGTGGATGGTGACGGTGTCGCCGGGCTTCGCGGCGTCTCCGTCGCCCTCGATGAGGTCGCGGATCACGAGCTCCGACGGGGCGGGGGCGGTGGGGGCGTCGAACTCAGGCTTCGTACGATCAGTCATGCCATCCATCCAACCGGAGCCCGTGATCCCGGTCAACGCGGTCGGACCTGCTCAGAGCGAACACCTCCGACCGGCGGGGTCGGGGCAGAGGGTCTTGACACTCGCGGGACACGGGTGCACCCTGGTCGTAGA
Organism: Microbacterium sp. LMX7-1.2; assembly: GCF_040675935.1. NCBI lineage: Bacteria > Bacillati > Actinomycetota > Actinomycetes > Micrococcales > Microbacteriaceae > Microbacterium > Microbacterium sp. LMX7-1.2. The sequence continues at coordinate 513,261 of NZ_JBEGIL010000001.1, forward strand.
CCAACTCAGCGCCCGGGAGACATGCAGGCATCGCCGCAGCACCGGGCGCTGAGTCTGTCCCCGGCCGCTGCCCGTGCCGATGTCACGACCGAGCGGATGCGGACGGGCCATACCTGTCCGCGTACCCCATGAGCATCCGCGCGAGCTCCACCGGCCTGCTCAACGCGACGCAGTGGCTCCCGTCGATCTCGTCGGCGACGACGCCCAGCCGATCGGCGGCAAGGCGGCGGAGGAACTCGGCCGGGAAGAATCGGTCCTGCGTGCACACGATGAACTCGGTCGGGATGCTCGGCCACGCGGCCAACGGCCACGGCGTCTCCATGGCCGCCGTCGAGGGGTGCGCGCGTTCACTGCTGATCGCCTCGACGGCGAGCTCCCGCGGCACGTCGTGATAGAAGCTCACGAGAGGATCCTCGTTCCCGGTGAGGCCACCGTCTCTTGCCGCCTGTGCAGCGACGGCCTCGCCGTAGCCGGTGTTCTCCCACCAGTCCTCGGGTCGCTCCCCCGGCCTCGGGATCATGCCCGCGAGCAGCACCAGCACGTCCGCTCCGATGCGGTCCGCGACGAGGGGCGCGGTGAAGCCTCCGAACGAATGCCCGACGACCACCCCTCCGCGCCACGGACCCGCCTCGGCGACGACCGCATCCGCGTAGTCGTCGAGCGTGGCGGAGTCGTCGTCGGCCAGGAGGTCGGGGGCGAAGACCTCGTGCCCCTCGCGCCGGAGCGCCGCGGCGACGAGGTGCCAGGACCATCCCACATCTCCTCCGCCGTGCAGCAGGATGAACGTGGTCATGGTCTGGCCTCCTCAGTACGCCAGCAGCGCCGCTCGCGCGGCCCTGGTCCGCACGAGCAGAGCCTGCTCCTCCGCCGGGGCCATCGGATCGCGTCCGGTGATCGCCCGCTGCCGGACCGCCGCGAGTGTCGTGGCGTCCTTGATGAACTCGCGCATGAGCGGACGTCGATCCCCGCGCAGCTGCGCCGCCCAGCGCAGCCCCGTCTTGCGTCCGGCCGGAGTCGCGAGCATCGTGACCTCCTCCGGCGTGAACCACCCGGCCGCCGCGTAGTCGCCGAGCCGGGCCCGGGTGAGTCGGGCCTCCTCCCGCCGCAGGGCGACGACGCCGAGGATGAACCCCACGAACAGCGGGACCTGCAGGACGAAGTACAGCAGGAAGAAGTTCGCGAACGACGAGCCGTTCCACAGTCCGTGCAAGAACATCGCCCCGAGCATCCCGAGGAGGCCGAATCCGATCGCCGCGCCCGTCGACGCACCGCGACGTGCGGCGAGACCGATCGCGAGTCCGGTGAGCGAGGTGAACATGGCGTGCGCGAACGGCGACATGATCGCGCGCAGGATGAACGTCACCGTGAGCTGCTGGCCACCGCCCTCGATGAGGCTGATCGCGAAGTACTGGATGTTCTCGGTGAAGGCGAAGCCCGCACCGACCAGCGCGCCGTAGACGACGCCGTCGATCGGGCCGTCGAAGGAACGGCGCGCGATCAGGAAGATGAGGAAGACGCCGACGCCCTTCCAGAGCTCCTCGACGATCGGAGCCTGGACGACGGCTCCGGCCACCTCGCCCCGCACCCCGAACAGGATCGTGAGGCCGAGGTCGACGAGGAGCGTGAGACCGACGGCGGCGATCGCACCCCAGGCGATCGCGAAGAACACGAGCGACTTGGGCTCGGGCTCCCAGCGATCGATCATCCGCACCACCAGGAACACCGCCGTGAGCGGGATGAGCGCGAGCACGAGCCCGATCACGGACGCCAGCGCGCCGAGAGCCAGTCCGAAGTAGGCGACGAGCGCGAGCAGCAGCAACCCGAGGAAGACGAAGAGGATGCCGAGGGCGATGCGCCCGCCGCGCTTTCCCGCAGGAAGCGCCGGCAGTCCCTGCGACGGCGACGGAGCGACGGGCGCGGGCGGCGAGTACGGAGTGGGCTGCGCAAGCACCGAGGCGTACGCCGGGCGCTGCGAGAACGCGGCGGGCGTATAGGCGGACTGCGCGTACTGCTGCGCCCCGTAGCTCGGCGCTGACGCCGGCTGTTGCGGGTGCGCCGGCGCCGGCGGCTGCTGCGGATATCCCGGCTGCCCATACCCGGGCTGCTGTCCCGCGGGCCGCTGAGCGGGCGGCGGCGTGTACGGCGATGGCTGCGACGGTCCTCCGGAACTCATAGCGACAGCATATTGGCAACAATCAACTCGGCCGGGCTCTGGCGACTTCCTCCAGCGCCGAGCACGTGGCACCGGATACCGTAGAGACATGCGGTTCGCTCATCTGCGTCGCGCCGACTCCCCTGCCGCGAATCTCGCGGTCGTGGACGGCACCGACGCCATCCTCGTCTCAGATCTCCTCCCCGATGCTCCGGCGACCCTGCAGCAGCTCATCGAGCGCGGCGCACCGGCCCTCGACGCCCTGCGCGCCGCTCTCGCGGACGGCGCGGCCGTGCGGCATCCGCTGGACGGCTGGAGCTTCGCGTCGGCAGTGATCGCTCCCCCGGCTGTGCTCGCCGTCGGCCTCAACTACGCCGCGCATTCCAGCGAGCTCGGGCTCAAGACCGATGCGGCGCCGACCGTCTTCACACTGTGGCCCAACTCGCTCACGGGCCATGAGCAGACGACGTCCTGGCCGCGCGCGCTCAGCGAGGCCGTCGACTACGAGGCGGAGCTGGGTGTGCTCATCGGCACACCGGCCAAGGACGTCTCCGCGGACGACGCACTCTCGTACGTCTGGGGCTACACGGTCGTGAACGACATCACGGCGCGCAACGTGCAGTTCTCCGAGGCGCAGTGGTCGCGGTGCAAGTCGTTCGACGGCTTCACGCCGACCGGGCCTTTCGCGGTGACGGCCGACGAGATCGCCGACCCGCAGGACCTGCACATCTGGGCAGTGGTCGACGGACAGACCGTTCAGGACGCGAGCACCGACCAGATGGTGCGCTCGGTCGCCACGCTCATCGCCCACCTGTCGCAGTCGCTCACGCTGCTGCCGGGCACGCTGATCTCCACGGGCAGCCCGGGCGGGGCCGGCTACTCGCGCGACCCGCAGATCTTCCTCCGCGACCGCTCGGTCGTGACGGTCGGCATCGACGGCATCGGCGAGCTCACGACCCACTGCCGCGTCATCGACTGACGAGCGTGCATGAGAAGGGCCCCGGCGGATCGCCGGGGCCCTTCTGCATGTTCTCCTGTGATCGCGAGATCAGATCTCGATCAGATCCTCGGGAGTGATGACCGGGATCGCGGCGGTGACGGCCTCGAGACCCGAGAGACGTGCCGGGGACAGCTGCTTCGTGACCTCGTCGCGCGACATCAGCCCCGCCTCGACCACGAGGTCGGCGACGTTGCGGTTCGTCAGGAGCGCGGTCTTCGCGAGTGCGGCCGCGGCCGCGTAGCCGATGAAGGGCGTGAGCGCCGTGATGACGCCGACTGACGCGCCCACCATCGCGCCGAGGCGGTCGCGGTTGGCCGTGATGCCGTCGACGCAGTTGACGCGAAGCGTCCACATGGCCTGACGCATCCACGTGATCGACTGGAAGATCGAGTGCGCGATGACCGGCTCGAACGCGTTGAGCTGCAGCTGACCGGCCTCGGCGGCCATCGTGACCGTCATGTCGGCGCCCGCGACCGCGAACGCCACCTGGTTGACGACCTCGGGGATCACAGGGTTGACCTTGCCGGGCATGATGCTGGAACCGGCCTGCATCGCCGGGAGGTTGATCTCGCCGAACCCGGCCTGCGGTCCCGACGACAGCAGGCGCAGGTCGTTGCAGATCTTCGACAGCTTCATGGCGTTGCGCTTGAGCGTCGAGGAGAACGACATGAACGATCCCGTGTCGCTCGTGGCCTCGACGAGGTCGCCGGCGGTGACGAGGTCGAGCTCGGTGATCTCGCGCAGGTGCTTCAGCACGGCCGGGGCGTAGTCGATGTGGGTCGTGATGCCCGTGCCGATCGCCGTGGCGCCCATGTTGATCTCGAACATGAGCGAGGCGTTCTCGGTGAGGCGCGTGTGGTCGTAGCCGAGCGTCGTGGCGAAGCCGTGGAACTCCTGTCCGAGCGTCATCGGCACGGCATCCTGCAGCTGCGTACGGCCGACCTTGAGCACGTCGTGGAACTCGTGCGACTTGTGCAGGAACGACACACGCAGCAGGTCGAGCTCCTCGAGCAGCGAGCGCAGCGTGAGCGAGAGACCGATCTTGACCGCGGTCGGGTACACGTCGTTGGTCGACTGGCTGCGGTTGGTGTGGTCGATCGGCGAGAGGAACGCGTAGTCGCCCTTCTCACGGCCGGCCATCTCGAGCGCGATGTTGGTGATGACCTCGTTCGCGTTCATGTTCGTCGAGGTGCCCGCGCCGCCCTGGATGACGCCGACCGTGAACTGATCGTGGAACTCGCCGTCGATCACCCGCTGCGCGGCGCGGTCGATCAGGTCGGCACGCTCCGGGTCGAGCACGCCGATCTGGCGGTTCGCCCTGGCACTGGCCTGCTTGACCATCGCGAGCGCGATCACGAGGTCCGGGTACACCGAGATGGGCCGCTTCGTAATGGGGAAGTTCGCATCGGCGCGAGCCGTGTGGATCCCCCAGTACGCGTCGACCGGGATCTCCATGCTCCCCAGGGAATCGGTCTCAGTACGGGTCAGTGCGGGCGCGGCAGAAGCCATGTCACATCCTTGTGGGTAGTGGCGAGTGTGTGAAGCGGGGGATGCGACAAGTCTACGCCCGCACGCATGCGTCGACCGGGATACGACCGCGCGTCACCGTTTGCGCGAGAACGCCTCGAGGCGCCCGTCCGGGCCGAGACGCGCCATCCTCTCCAGCCAGTCCTCGGAGAAGAAGGTGCCGGTCGGCGCGTCGACCACGGGCACGACTGTGTGGGTGATCGTGTCGGGGTGCACGTGCACGAGCTGGAAGGCCTGCGCGGCATCCATCCCGTTGACCTCGGCTGCCGGTCGAGCGACGTTCATCGTGTAGCACGTCGCCGAGGACACGCTCACGGGGATGCCGGCGAACGTGCCGTGCGAGGAGTAGTGCAGATGCCCGGCCAGGATGCCGCGCACGTCGGTGCCTCGGATCACGTCGGCCAACTCGTCCTGGTGTCGCAGTTCGAGGATGTCGAACAGCGGAAGGTGGCTCGGGAGCGGCGGGTGGTGCATCGCGAGGAGCGTCCCGTGCGGGGCCGGCTCGCGGAGGATCTCGGCGAGCCAGGTCAGCTGAGCCTCGTCGAGATCGCCGTGGTGCCAGCCGGGGACGCTCGAGTCCAGGGCGATCAGGCGCAGTCCGTCGAGATCCCAGACGCCGGTGACCGGTTCCTGGGTCGGAGCCAGGTCGAGCAGTCCCTCCCGCAACGCCGGCCTCTCGTCGTGGTTGCCCGCGACCCACACCACGACCGTGCCGAGTTCCTCGGCGACCGGCTCGACGGCGTCACGGAGGCGTCGGTAGGCGTCGGGCTCCCCCAAGTCGGCGAGGTCGCCGGTGACGACGATGGCCGCAGGACTCGGATGAACAGCCCGGATCGCGTCGAGCGTGCGCGCGAAGGTCGACTCGACGTCATACCGACCGCCGAGGTGGGCACCGCCGGCCAGGAAGTGCGGGTCGCTCACGTGCACCACCACGTGGGATGCCGGACGGTGGCGTCCGAACACGTACTCGCTCTCGGAGGGCGCGGTCATGTCCCCAGCCTAGGGCGCGCAGCGCACCCACGATCACATCAGCTGTAGTGCTTCGGATAGAGTGCGGGGATGGCCAAGAACGAGGCGCGGCGCCGGGCGATCGCGGATGCCGGGCTGAGCGTGCTCGCTTCAGAGGGGGCCCGAGGGCTCACCCACCGGGCCATCGACCAGGGAGCCGGGCTCCCCGTCGGCACGACCTCGAACTACTTCCGCAGCCGCGATGCCCTCATCGAAGGGCTGGTCGACCGCATCAGCGAGCGGCTCGCCCCGACAGAGGACGACCTCGCGCGCCGAGCCGCTGATTCCCCGAGTCCCGCGCTGTTCGCGGACTACCTGCGGGACATCGTGCGGCGACTCACCGCGGATCCCGACGTCACGATGGCCCTGTTCGAGCTGCGCCTGGAGAGCAGTCGTCGTCCGGAGGTCGCGGCTCTCCTCGGGGCATGGCAGCGCGCGGGCTTCGAGGGCGACGTGGCCTTCAACGCCTCGGCGGGGCTGCCCGGCGGCCGCCGCGAGATCGCGCTCTTCCACTATGCGATCGACGGGCTCCTGCTCGACCGGCTCACGACGCCGATCGACCCCGAGACCTCGACCGACGAGATCATCGACGACCTGGTGGCGGGTCTTCTCCACTGATCACCGGAGGCGGCTCCGGTCTACCTCAGTGGCCCACCACGATGATGAGGATGCCGACGACGACCGCTGCCGCGCACAGCGCGAAGCACGCGTAGGCCCCGACCAGCGCGAGGCGCTTCTGCCCCTCGGTGAGCGGGCTCTTGCGCGCCGCCTTCGCCGCCTGCTTCGCGGCCCGCTTGAGCTCCTTCTCGGTCACGACCGTGATCGCGTCGGTGAACTCGGCGGGGCTCACGACGGGCGCGCGCCCGCTGCGCACCAGCAGCCGCAGGCCCGTCGCATAGAAGGTCACGACGGCGCAGGCTCCGAGCAGTGCGGCGATGAAGACGAGCGCGAACGCCTCCCAGTCGATGGCGACAGTCACTTCGATCCCTCCTCGTCTGCAGGCGACCCGCTCGTCGCGGAGACGCCGCTCTGCGGCTTCCCCTTGCCCTTCGCATCGCCCTTGCCCTTCGCCTTGGCCTCGGACTTCGCCTTCGCGTCGGCCTTGGCCTTGGTCTTCGCCTGCTCGCGCGCCTCGGCGCGGGCCTTCGCCTCGGCCTTGGCCTCGGCGATGCGCTGCTGGCGTCGCGTCGGCGGGGGCGTGTCGGGGAGGTCGACCGCGAGACCGGACTCGGCGACGTCGCTCATCGCGTTCGCGTGCGTCACGGCATCCTTGCGCGAACGCAGGAACAGACCGACGATCGCGGCGAGCGCGAGGACCGCATCGATCGCGATGCCCCAGTTGCCGAGCCAGGTGACCAGAAGCGCGGCGACCGCGCCCACGGCGCCGGCGGCGGGGAGCGTAAGCACCCAGCCGATCGCGATGCGCCCTGCGGTCCGCCAGCGCACCGTCGAGCCGCGCCGGCCCAGACCCGACCCGATGACCGAGCCCGAGGCGACCTGCGTGGTCGACAGGGCGAAGCCGAAGGCGCTGGAGGCGAGGATCGTGGCCGCGGTCGAGCTCTCGGCCGAGAACCCCTGCGCGGGCTTGACCTCGGTGAGTCCCTTGCCGAGGGTGCGGATGATGCGCCAGCCGCCGAGATAGGTGCCGAGCGCGATCGTGACGGCGCAGGCGATGATGACCCAGAGGTACGGATCGGCCTGCTCGCTGTTCTGCCAGCCGACGGCGATCAGCGCGAGGGTGATGACGCCCATGGTCTTCTGCGCGTCGTTGGTACCGTGCGCGAGCGCCACGAGCGAAGAGGTGAAGCTCTGTCCCCAGCGGAAGCCGTCGCGTCCATCCGGCTTGCCGTCGTACCGACGAGTGATCGAATAGGCGATCTTCGTCGCTGCGAACGCGATGATCCCGGCGGTGAGCGGAGCGATCAGCGCCGGGAGGATGATCTTGGACAGCACCATCCCGAAGTCGATGCCGGCGACCCCGACGCCCACGAGCGTGGCACCGATCAGACCGCCGAAGAGAGCGTGGGAGGAGCTCGACGGCAGACCGAGCAGCCAGGTGAGCATGTTCCACGTGATGGCGCCGATGAGTCCGGCGAAGATCATCGGGAGGAACAGCTCTCCCTGCATGCTGTCCTCGCGGATGATTCCGTGTGAGACGGTCTTGGACACCTCGGTCGACAGGAACGCGCCGACGAGGTTCAGGACCGCCGCGAGCAGCACGGCCGTCTTGGGCTTCAACGCACCGGTGGCGATGGGGGTGGCCATCGCGTTCGCGGTGTCGTGGAACCCGTTGGTGAAGTCGAAGAAGAGTGCCAGCGCGATCACCAGCACGACGATGAGGACTGCGGTTTCCACCGTTCTCTTTCGGTCGTCGGGAAGAAGGAGGTGTCGACGGGATCGACGTGATGAACGAAGAGTTCACCGTGGGTTTGACTTCCGTTAACCGGCCCCGGTAGATCCTCCCACCCTGCCGGGTGACGGTCAACTCGACCTGGACTAGCGTGGAGCGGGTGACTGATGCTCCGATCGCCGCCCGCCGCTCCGCCCTCCGCACTCACCACGGCGACACGTTCGACGATCCCTACGAGTGGCTGCGCGACAAGGACTCCCCCGAGGTGATCTCGCATCTCGAAGCCGAGAACGCCCACACCGACTCCGAGCTCGCGGGGCTCGCCGGACTGCGCGAGACGCTGTTCCAGGAGATCAAGGGCCGCGTGCAGGAGACCGATCTCTCCGTGCCGACCCGTCGCGGCTCGTGGTGGTACTACAGCCGCACCGAGGAGGGCTCGCAATACGGCATCCACTGCCGCACGGCGGCCGCAGGGGACGACTGGACTCCCCCGGTGCTGGAGCCCGGGGTGCCCGTCCCCGGCGAGGTCGTGTTGCTCGACGGCAACGCCGAGGCCGAGGGGCACGAGTTCTTCTCACTCGGAGCGTTCGACACCTCCGACGACGCCACGAAGCTGCTCTGGTCGACCGATTTCGAGGGCGACGAGCTCTACACGGTGCGCGTCCGCGACCTCGAGAGCGGCGAGACGCTCCTCGACGAGATCCCGAACACCGGTGGGGCGTTCTTCACGCCGGACGGGACCGGCGTGCTCTACACCACCCGTGACGACGCATGGCGTCCCGACACCCTGTGGCTGCACCGCCTCGGCACTCCCGTCGCCGACGACGTGCAGCTCTTCCATGAACCCGACGAGAAGTTCTGGCTCGGCGCCGGCATCACGCGCAGCCGCCGCTACCTCGTGATCGCCGTCGGATCGAGCGTCACGAGCGAGGAGCGTCTGGTCGACCTGACCGGTGACCTCACGGCGGAGCCGCAGATGGTCTGGCCGCGACGCGAGGGCGTGGAGTACTCGCTCGAGCACGCGATCGTCGACGGCGAGGATCGCCTGTTCATCCTGCACAACGATGGCGCCCTGGACTTCGAGCTCGTATCGGTCCGCGCGGACGATCCGCAGGGCGACCGACGCGTCGTGCTGGCCCATGAGCCGGGCCGACGCCTGCTCGGCATGGACGCGTTCCGTGACTTCGCGACCGTCGAGTACCGCCGTGAGGGTCTCGAGCGCGTCGGACTGCTCGACTACTCCACGGATGCCGTCGAGGACGTCGTCTTCGACGAGCCGCTGTACTCCGCCGGCGTGAGCGGCAACCCGGAGTGGCATTCGCCGTTCCTGCGCCTCGGCTACACGTCCTTCGTGACCCCCGGCACGGTGTACGAGCTGGACCTCGCGACGCGGGAGCTCGTGCTGCGCAAGCAGGTGACGGTGCTCGGCGGCTACGACCCGCAGGATTACGACCAGCGGCGCGCGTGGGCGACGGCGTCCGACGGAACACAGGTGCCGATCTCCCTGGTGTGGAAGAGATCGTTCGGCGACCCCGGAGATGCACCCCGCCCCGTGCACCTCTACGGCTACGGCTCGTACGAGCACTCGATCGACCCCGGCTTCTCGGTCATGCGCCTGTCGGAGCTGGATCGCGGCGTGGTCTTCGCCGTCGCGCACGTGCGCGGCGGTGGCGAGATGGGTCGCCAGTGGTATGAGGACGGCAAGCTGCTGCACAAGCGCAACACGTTCACGGACTTCGTCGCCTGCGCCGAGCATCTCATTGCGAGCGGCGTCACGACGCCAGAGCGCCTGGTCGCCGAGGGCGGCAGCGCGGGCGGACTGCTGATGGGCGCGATCACGAACCTGGCCCCGGAGCTCTTCGCCGGCGTGCTCGCGGCCGTGCCCTTCGTCGACGCGCTGACCACGATCCTCGACCCCTCGCTGCCGCTCACCGTGATCGAGTGGGACGAGTGGGGCGACCCGCTGCACGACCCCGACGTGTACGCGTACATGAAGTCGTACACGCCGTACGAGAACATCGGCGACGGTTCAACTTATCCGCGGATCCTCGCCGTCACCTCGCTGAACGACTCGCGCGTGGCATACGTCGAACCCGCGAAGTGGGTCGCCGCGCTGCGCGAGGCCGGCGTGGAGGACGTGCTGCTCAAGTGCGAGATGGTCGCCGGCCATGGCGGCGTCAGCGGCCGGTACAACTCGTGGAAAGAGCGGGCGTTCGAGCTGGCCTGGCTCCTCGACACGGTCGGCCTCGCCTGACGGCATCCGCGTCTTTGTCGCCGGGGCTCCGCCCCGGGATCCGGTAAACCGCGTGAGATCCGGATGCGTTCCTCCGCGGCGTCCGCATCTCACGCGGTTGACCGAATCTCAGACACGGTCACCTCTTGTCAACAGATCGGTGTCGCTGGCCGGTTGTCCACACACCCTGGAGTGAGACGCCTGAAACCCGCGGAGGCTTCCCCTCGGCTGCCAGGGTGTGGGGATGCTGCTCGACGATTGGCTCCACGAACACGGCGGGATCGCACATACCTCGGAGATCTTCCGCGCCGGATTCAGCAGGCACGCGGTCGCGTCGGCAGTCTCCAGGCGACGGATGCTCCGGATCCGACGCTCGTGGATCGCTCTTCCTGACTGCGACGAGAATGTGGTCAGGGCCGTGCGAGCGGGAGGCGTGCTCACCTGCCTGAGCCAGGCCGCCCGCCTGGGGCTCTGGATCCCTGCGGCAGACGGCGAGACCCACGTCGCAGCACCGGAGGGAAGCGGCAGCATGAAGGCGCCGGGACTCCGCATCCACTGGTCGCGCGGCCCCGTGCCCGTCCCCCGTCGTGCCACCAGCGATCCGCTGCTCAACGTGCTCCACCATGTCGCCTGCTGCCAGTCGTTTCCGGCAGCCCTCGCGATCTGGGAGTCGGCACTCAACCGCGGAATGATCACCGGCGACGAACTCGCGCTCGTCCACTGGCAGGATCGTCGGGCGCGGCGCCTCGCGTCGACAGCCTCGGGTTCATCCGACTCTGGACTCGAGACGGCGTTCGTGGAGCTCCTGCGCGTGCACGGGATCGCCGTCCGTCAGCAGGTGTGGATCGACGGGCGGCCCGTCGACGTGCTCATCGGCCGAATGCTCGTCGTGCAGCTCGACGGCTTCGCGCATCACAGCGATCCGGCATCCCGTCGGCGGGACATCGCCGCCGACGCCCGCCTGCGACTCCGTGGATACACCGTTTTCCGTTTCGACTACCAGCAGGTGCTGTTCGACTCGGCCTGGGTGCTGGAGATCATCCAGACCGCCCTCGCGCAACGTGTGCACGAGGCTCCGACCGGTCGCGAGATCCGGTGAACCGCTCGGAATGCGGATGCGCGCGCCGGCAGCATCCGGATTTCGAGCGGTCTACCGGAGCTCAGCGGATGCCGTCGGCGGGAGAAAGCGCGGCGGCTGCGCTCAGCCGAACAGGGCGGCGGCTTCGTCGTACCGGCTGCGCGGGACGGTGTTGAGCTCGCCGAGCGCCTCCGCGAAGGGCACTCGTACGATGTCGGTGCCCTGCATGGCGACCATCTGGCCCCACGCACCGTCGACGATGGCATCGGCAGCATGCAGGCCGAGGCGCGTCGCGAGGACACGGTCGAAGGCCGAGGGCGATCCACCGCGCTGGATGTGACCGAGGATCGTCGCGCGGGTCTCGATGCCCGTGAGGCGCTCGATCTCGGGGGCGAGCCGGTCGCCGATGCCGCCCAGCCGCGGGCGGTTGAAGGCATCCAGCCCCTTGTCGCTGTAGGCCTCGTCCATGCCCTGCAGCTTGAATCCCTCGGACACGACGACCAGAGGCGCGCGACCGCGGTCATGAGCGCTCGTCACGAGCGCCGTGATCTCCTCGAGCGTCTGCGGGACCTCGGGGATGAGGATCGCGTGAGCGCCCGCGGCCATGCCGGCGTGCAGGGCGATCCACCCCACGTGCCGCCCCATGACCTCGGCGACCATGCAGCGCTGATGCGAGTCGCCGGTCGTGCGCAGGCGGTCCATCGCGTCCGTGGCGATGTTGACGGCCGTGTCGAAGCCGAACGAATAGTCGGTGGCTCGCAGATCGTTGTCGATGGTCTTCGGCACGCCGATGACGTTGATGCCGTCCTTCGAGAGGCGGTCCGCTGCCGCGAGCGTCCCCTCGCCGCCGATCGCGATGATGCCGTCGATCTTGTGCCCGTACAGGGTCTTGGCTATGTTCTCCGCGCCGCCGCGTTCGCCCTCGTAGGGATTGGTACGACTGGTGCCGAGGATCGTGCCGCCGACCTTCGAGAGTCCCTTGACCTCGTGGCGAGTGAGCGGGAAGAAGTCGCCGTCGACGACACCGCGCCATCCGTCACGGATGCCGACGAACTCGAGATCGTAGGTCGTGGTGCCCTTGAGCACGATGCCGCGGATGACCGCGTTGAGTCCGGGGCAGTCGCCGCCGCTCGTCAGGATGCCGATCTTCATGCTTGCCTCAGAGGGATTCGGGAACAGGGGGAAAGGCGACTCTGCCTGCGATCGACACTAGCGGTCGGGAGCGAGCATCCGCCATTCGGGGTGGTGAAAACAGCCGATCTTGCCACCGGATCGAGACGAATCGGCAGAGATTCGACGGAACGGGACGCGAGACGAGAAATCGGCGTCAAGAAGCGAACTTCTTGACGCCGATCTCTTCTCGTCCGAGTCAGCTGCGGATGGCGCTCAGGCCGCGCCCAGAGCCTCGCGCAGCAGGTGCATCAGGGCTCCGAGCTGCACGGGCTCCGCCGCCGCGTCGTCCGTGGCCTCCCCGTCGAGGGCCCGCGCTGCGAGCCCCTGCTTCTGGTCGATCAGCTCGGCGATCTTCGTGTCGACCGTGTGAGCGGCGATGATGCGCCACGCCGTCACGGGCTCGTCCTGACCGATGCGGTGCACGCGGTCGATCGCCTGCGTCTGCTCAGCCGCGGTCCACGACAGCTCGGCGAGCACGACGTTCGACGCTGCCTGCATGTTGAGTCCGACGCCGGCGGCGGTGAGCGAGCACACCGCGATGCCCACCTCGGGATCGCCGTTGAAGTCGTCGATCGCCTGCTGGCGCGCGGCCGAGGTCTGGTCCCCGCGGATCGACACCGAGCGGATGCCGGCGGCGGCGAAGTGCGCCTCCGCCTGATCCATCACGTCGATGTGCTTCGCGAAGAACACCACCTTTCCGACCGACCGCTGCAGCTGAGCCGCGTAGTCGGCGGCGAGCTGGGCCTTGGCCTGTCCGATCCGGCGCACCATCGTGAAGACGTTGTCGCCGCCCGTTCCCGCCGCCTTCGACTCCTCGAGCTCGTTCTGCGCCACGAGACGGACGATGTCGTCATCGATCTCCCCCGGAGCGAGGCCGCGGTCGCCGCGAGCCTCGATGATGCGCCGATAGCGCGCCGCGAGACGCTCGCCGAGTTCGCGCTCCGCCTGCCGGATGCTGCGCCCGAACTCGTCGTCGAGCTGCACCGGCAGATCCGCGATGAGCTTGTCGGGGAGATCTGCCGCGACGTCCTTCTTCTTGCGGCGCACGATCCCCATAGAGATCACGGCGTCACGCGCCTCCGGATAGAACGCCTTGTCGGCGGGCGTGAATCCGGTCGCGTCGAGTTTCTCCATGAGCACGGGCCCGGGCTTCTCCCCCGTGGTCCACCCCAGGAAACGCCAGATCGCGTCGAAGTCCTCGACGTCGTTGATGAGCGGCGTACCGGTGAGGGCGAGCATGAGCGGGTTGCCGCCCGGCGTGCGCTCCCGCACGCGCGAGGCGAGGGACAGCACGTTCTGCGACCGCTGCGAACTGAGGTTCTTGATGAAGTGCGCTTCGTCGACGACCATGCCGCGCAGTCCGATGGAGGCGAGCCACGACATGTGCCGGTCGAGGATCTCGTAGTTCACGATGAACACGTCGGCGAAGGCGTCGATGTCGTCGCCATCGCCCTGGATGACGGTGGCGCGGCGCTGGGGCGTCCAGCGCTCGACTTCGCGCGCCCAGTTCATCTTGACCACGTTCGGCACCACGACCAGGAGCGGGTACGCGCCCGCGACCGACGCGGCGAGCACGGATTGCGCGGTCTTGCCGAGGCCCGGCTCGTCAGCGAGGAGGAAGCTGCGGTGCCCTTCGCGGACCGCTTCGAGGAAGCGCGACTGGTGCACCATGACCTCGAGGCCCTTGGGCGACACGTGGTCGAACTCGGGCGCGGGCGGGAGGTCCATGCTGGCTGCGGAGCCACCGGCTCCCGACTCGAACGCCTTGTAGAGCGGGCCCATGAGCTCCCACCCGTCGAGCCGGCGACGCGGAGTCGTGGTGGCGCGCGGCGTCAGATCGGGCGCGAGGAACGGGTTCGCGAGCTGACGCGCCTCGACCGACGGCGGAGTGACCTGCCGCTCGGCGATCGCGGCGGGCACGACCGGCACCTGGATGGGCGCGACGTCCGCGATGATGAGCTCCTCCGGCGCGAGCTCCGCGCCGGACTCGAGCAACCAGTCGCGACGCATGCGCTTGGCCACGGGCGAGGTGGCCTGGTCGGCCTCGAGCAGCTGGATCAGCGAGGTGTCGCGCGCAGCGGTCTTCGCAAGGATCGTCGCGACTCCGTCCAGACGCTTGAGGAGCTCGGCGCGCGCAGCGTCGGCGATCTCGGCATCCGCCTTGACCCTGGCGCGCTCCTCGCGCACCAGGAACGCGATCACCTGGAACTTGACCCGGTTCGTCGGGCCGAGCTTGCCTCGCTGCGACTTCGCCTCGATCTCGCGCACCTTGCGCGCGAGGATCGGGATGAGGGGCGCCTCATCGTCGCGACGGGATGTCTTCTTGCGCCGCGTGGCGGCAGTTGCCGTGGTCGGCATGCTCCTCCTGAGCGTGAAGGCCCCTGCATCCCCATGATGCGAAGCCGTTCTCGATGTCCGCGTGTGGCGCGAGCCAGGACCGTGCGGACTGCAGTACCGGTCGACATCGATGCGCGATTGCAGCGGGAGATCGGTGACGACCACGTCCAGTCTATGCCATCGCGACGCGCGTGCGCAGTCCCCGCCACGCCGGAGGCCGGCGGTCAGGGGACGACGGAGTCCAGGACCCGCTCGGCGTCGGTCACATCTGCCGCCATCTGCGCCTTGAGCTTCTCGATACCCTCGAACGCGACCATACCGCGCAGCCTCTGGACGAACTCGACGCTGACGTCGTGCCCGTAGAGGTCGAGGTCGGTCTCCCCCAGCACATGAGCCTCCACCTGCCGCTCGAGCACGTCGTCGAACGTCGGATTGGTGCCGACGGAGATCGCGGCCCGGTGTCGCAGACCCGTGTCGTGATCCACGAGCCAGCCCGCGTACACGCCGTCGGCGGGGACGAACGAATCGACGGTCGCCGAGAGGTTCGCCGTGGGGAAGCCGAGCTCGCGCCCGCGCTTGAGCCCGTGGACGACTTCGCCGCGCACGTCGACACGACGGCCGAGCACGCGAGCGGCGGTCGACACGTCGCCCTCGATCAGCAGCTCGCGGATCCAGGTCGACGAGACCCGTCGGTCGGAGCCGTCGAGGTACACGTCGTCGACCACCTCGACGGTGAAGCCGTGCGCGGGCCCGAGTTCACGGAGGAGCTCGGGGGTACCGGCTCCGCCGTGTCCGAAGCGGAAGTCCTCACCCACGAGGACGGTCGACACCCGCAGTGCGCCGACGAGGATCTGAGTCACGAAGTCCTCCGCCGTGAGCGCGGCGAGCCGCTCGTCGAAGGTGAGCATCAGGGTCGCATCGAGTTCGAGCTCGCCGAGCAGCTCGAGCTTGCGGTCGACGGTGACGACGTTCTCGGGGCATCGGTCTGGACGCAGCACGGCGAGGGGATTGCGGTCGAAGGTCACGGCCACCGAGCGCACCCCGGAGGCCGACGCCGCGTCGCGGAGTCGGCGGATCACCGCACGGTGCCCGGCGTGGACACCGTCGAACTTGCCGATCGCGACAGCCGACGGACCGAAGTCCACGGGCACCTCCTGCGGGTCGCGGAAGACGATCACGCCCGCACCTCGGCGCCCCGGGCCTCGGCATCCGCAACCACCGGGCGATGCGTGCGCAGCCACCAGATGCCGAACACGGGGAGCACGAGCGGGATGAAGAGGTAGCCTCGGCCGAACATCGACCACACGGTGTCGTGCGGGAACAGGTCCGGCAGGAAGAGGCTCAGCGCTCCCACCACGAGCACCCCGGTGAGCTCGAAGACGATCGCGACCCAGGCGACCGTGTACCAGCCGGCGCGTCGGGCGAACACGAGAGCCAGCGTCGCCAGGACGTAGACGACCGCCGCGAGCGCGGAGAGCGCGTAGGCGAGAGGCGCCTCGTCGAACTGGCGGACGATCTGCACGAAGCTGCGACCGGTCGCGGCCAGCGCCATCACGGCGTAGACGATCACGAGGACACGGCCGATGCCGGTCATCCGAGAGGAAGGGTGGGAGGTGCTCATAGCTCGATCCATTCTAGGCGCGCCCCGAGCACACCGGAGTCGTGCGCTGGACGGCCGTGACGGATCATGACCGAGCGCCCGTCATGCGATCTGGACAGTCCAGATCACGTGCATCCGCCACACCATGACCGCGACCGCGAGAGCCGCGACGCCGAGGATCACGGTGCTCCATCTGCTGCGCTCCATGAGCGCCCACAGTACGGCCCCGATCGGGAGAAGCACGGCCGAGACGAGGTATACCCAGTACTCGAGAAGATCGCCGGTCGGCGGGTTGCCGGCGAACGGCGCGACGATCGCGGTCACGACCTGCGCCACGAGCAGCAGCTCGACCAGCGCGAGGGCGCCGACGGACAAGTCGCTCGGGCGGCGTCCGGCAAGTCCGACGATCACACAGAACAGCCCCGCGGCGACGGCGACGGCGACCTGCGCGATCGTGAACCACAGGATCATTGCGCGACCTCCGGCATGTTCATGGCGCTCTTCAGATCGGCGCCGCGCCTCTCGACGACGCCCACGAGCGTGCCGTCCTCGTCGATCGCGGCCGCGAGTGCCCCCGCGAGGCGCGACGCCTGGTCGTTCAGACGCTTGCCGTGTCGGAGGTCGCGGGCCTCCTCCGCGGTCACGTGCAGAACGTCGAGAACGCGGGAGGCCGCCGCGGCGGGTGTCATCGGCACTGCCGTGGCGAGGTCGTCGAGGGTCACGGCGTCCGCGACGTCGAAGCTCCCGACCTTCGTCCGGCGCAGTGCCGTCAAGTGGCCGCCGACGCCGAGACCCGCACCGAGATCGCGGGCGAGCGAGCGGATGTAGGTACCGGAGGAGCAGTCGACGACCGCGTCGAGGTCGATGGCTCCATCGACGGCGCGACGATCGCGGACGTCGAACCGTGACACGGTGACGTCGCGTGCGGCGAGCACCACCTCCTCGCCGGCGCGGACGCGGTCGTAGGCGCGACGACCGTCGACCTTGATGGCCGAGACCGAGCTCGGCACCTGCGAGATCCGTCCCGTGAGGGCTCGGACGCCGGCGTCGATGCCCGCGTCGGTCACGGCGCCGATGACGCCGGCCTCCGCGCGCGCGCGGATCTCCCCCTCGGCGTCGTCGGTGGACGTGGTGATGCCGAGACGGATCGTCGTCTCGTAGGTCTTGTCCGCACCGACGATGTACGTGAGCAGGCGCGTCGCCCCCTCGATGCCGATTACGAGCAACCCGGTCGCCAGGGGATCCAGGGTGCCCGCGTGGCCGACCTTGCGCGTGCCGAACGCGCGGCGGACGCGGGCGACGACATCGTGGCTGGTCAGGCCAGCAGGCTTGTCGACGAGGAGGATGCCGGGCGAGACCATCCCCCCAGCCTACGGGGCGGGCCTGCGCTCAGCCGTATGCGGCATGCGCGCACCGGGCGGATGTCGACCGGCCGAGCGCACTCCGGATCCTGCCACGGCTCTCGCGGGGAGGGAGAGGATTCTCGCTTAGGCTGTCGGGGTGCCCCCGGCCTCTCGCCCCGACTCCCCCGGACTGTCTGCCTTGATCGGATGGTACCGGGCGTCGGCGCGAGATCTCCCCTGGCGACGCACCGAGTTCCATGAGGAGTTCGGGGCGTGGGGAACGCTCGTCAGCGAGTTCATGCTGCAGCAGACCCCTGTGTCGCGGGTGCTCCCGCACCTCGAGGCATGGCTCGCCCGCTGGCCGAGCGCCCCCGCGCTTGCCGCGGCCACGCCCGCGGAGGTGCTCCAGCAGTGGGCGAACCTCGGTTACCCCCGGCGCGCACTGTGGCTGCACCGTGCGGCGATCGAGGTCACGGACCGGCACGACGGCGTCGTTCCCCGCGACGTCGAGGCGCTCCTGGCACTCTCCGGAATCGGCGACTACACGGCGCGCGCGGTCGCCGCCTTCGCGTACGGCGACCGTCACCCCGTCGTCGACACGAACACCCGACGAGTGCTCGCGAGGGCGGTCCTCGGCCAGGCGCAGCCCGGCGCACCGTCGCGCAAGGACCTCGAGCTCATGTCGTCGCTCCTGCCGGAGGAGGACGACGATGCGGCGATCTTCAATGCCGCCGCCATGGAGCTCGGCGCGACCGTGTGCGTGTCGCGGCGCCCTCGCTGCGAGCAGTGTCCCCTGATCGAGTCGTGCGCGTGGGTCGTCGCCGGGCGTCCCGACACCGGCGACAGCCGCCGCCGTCAGGCGGCGTTCGAGGGGTCTGATCGTCAGGCGCGCGGCGCGGCGCTGCGGGTTCTCCGCACGGCCGCGCCCGAGGCCGTGCCCTTGGTCTCCGTGCTCGCCGACTGGCCGGACGCACTGCAACGCGACCGGGCCATCGACTCGCTCATCGCCGACGGTCTGGCCGAGGCGGACGGCGAACTGCTCTCGCTGCCGCGCTGACGTACTCCGGCGTGGGGCCTCAGCCGTGCCGCGCAGTTCGATGTCCCAGCAGCACGAGGTCTATGCGGCTCCGCACCCCGAGCTTGGTGAACACGCGACCCAGGTGCACCTCGACCGTGCGGACCGACACGGTCAGCGTGCCGGCGATATCGCGATTCGATCCGCCCTGCACCGCTATCAGCGCGACCTCCAGCTCCCGCGGTGTGAGGAGGCTCTCCCATCGACGGCGCACGGTGGCGAACCGCTCGGCGTCCCGCTCGGCGCCGAGCCCGTCCAGCCGGTCGGCGACCGCATCCGCCCACGCGGTCGCGCCGGACTCGTCGAAGAGCTGCCAGGCTGCGCGCAGATGAGTCCGCGCGACGTCGGAGTCACCGTCGATCAGCGCCCTGGTGCCGAGCGACGACTCCACTCGTGCCCGCTCGAACGGCGAGGCGATCGAGCGGGCGGCGTCCGCGACCTCGGCGGCTTCACTCCGCCAGATCGGGGCGGAGCTCGTCGCCGCTCTCGTTCTCAGCAGACGCCCGAGCGCCATGTCGGGTGGTTCGACCATCTGCCGCGCACGAGGGGCCGGATCCGCCCCGATCGGCAGGTCCTCGTCGAGCCCCGGAACCGACAGCGCCGTCTGCGGTGCACCGCGATCGAGCCACAGCCTGAGGCACGACGTGGCGACGTTCGGCTCGCCGGCCAGGTGCGACCGGATCGCGCGATCGACGAGCTGATCCGTGCGCGAGGGGGCGGGAAGGGCTGCGGTGAGCGTGTGGGCGAACGGCCCGAGCCGACCGAGGACCGCGAGGTCGAGGCGCCGGGCGAGCACGACTCCGAGGCCTGCGAACGGCACCGCGATGGGCAGGGCGAGGGATGCCTCGCAGAGGCGCGTGCGCGCACGCGCGATATCGCCGCGCCACACGTGCAGCAGCACCTCGATCACGATGCGGTGCGCAGCGATCAAGTCGGTCCGCTCGTATCCGGCGATGAACGGATCGATCTGCGGGACGACACCCGACTCCCCCGTCGCCAGGACCTGCAACCCGCCCTCGAGGTCTCCGACGACGGCACGTTGCAGCGCACCGAGTACGATGCCGGTGACCGCGCCCGTCCCACTGGCGTCATCGGCCTCCCCTTCGCCGAGCAGCAGCCAGATCAGCGATACGACGGGATCCCGGAGCCGCCCGTCGTCGTCCGTGCGCTTGGCCCCCTCGCGCAGGAGGTCGAGCCACGCCCGCGCTCCCTGTCGATCGCCCCGCTCCGCGCACAGGGCGGCACCGAATGCCGCTGCGCGGGTCCACGCGTGCCATTCCTCCCCTGTGTCCCTCTGCGGGCGGAGCAGCGCCATATCCACGTCCGGCACGGTGCCCTGCAGGTGCGCGTGCGCGACGAGCAATGCCGCGAGTCCGTGCAGTCGGGAGCTGCCCTCGCCGTCGGGGTACATCGGAGCGAGCCATCCCGCCGCCTCAGCCATGCACCCGGAGCCGACCACGGCACTCCCCGCGACCAGCCGCACAGGATCCCGATCCGCCGGATTCGCGTGCGCGGCAGCCTCCGAGGCGAACAGGAGCGCGCGTTCGGTGTCTCCGGCATCGGCGAGCTCGCGTGCGGCTCGCACGAGCAGACGGGCGGATGCCGGGTCGCTCCGCGACGAGCTCCGCGCCCGATGCCACACCGCAGTGGCGGGCTCACCGGCTGCCCGGAGCGCCGCCGCGAGTCGGCGATGCGCGTCCACGACCATGACGGGGCTGCTCACCGCCACGATCCAGATCGCGAAACGCTGCTCGACGAACCGGAAGCGCCCGGCGTGCACCCACAGATGCTGCGAGAGCGCGGTCTCGTCGTCGACGCTGCGCGCGCAGGCGGCGAGCACGGGGCCGATCCCGTCGTCCAGGCTCACAGCCGCGGTGAGCAGCAACGTCCGCTCCTCCGCGGCGACCGCGACGTCGGCGAAGCGATCGACGATGGTCGGCACGGCGGGCAGTGGGAGCGGCAGGGGACGCAGGCCTGCGCGCTCCGCGGGATCCAGCAGTGCTGCGACCTCCCGGATCGTGTGCACGTCGCTGTCGAGGCGTTCGGCGAGACGCGCCGCGACCCACGGTGCACAGGGAAGTTCGTGATCGAGCAGGTCCGCCAGGATCCTCTCGACGACGACGACCTGCGTCCCTGCGCGCACGCTCGACACTTACCGCCCCCCTCCGGCCGAACCTCCGCTCGGCCCTGTGCCGACGGTAGCAACCGGATACGGCACCCCGTGCGAGATGCCGGAACTTCACATCCGTGTCGACGGAGAGGTGCGCGGGACGTCAGGAGACCGCGTCGTCGTCCTCATGACGGTACGGGTCCGCCTCACCGGCGTGGGACGCCGAGGACGCGAGCTTCGCGACCTCCGCATCCCGCTCCTGCGCTTCCCGGAGAAGAGCGGTGATGTGGTCCGCGTTCTCGGGCAAGGCGTCGGGGATGAACTCCAGCGTCGGGACGAGACGCGTGCTCAGCTGCCGCCCGACCTCGCTGCGCAGCATCCCTGTCGCCGAGGTGAGCGCGGCACCGCTCGAGAGCCGCTCCTCCTCCGTGCCGAGCACCGTGTAGAACACCGAGGCGTGCTGGAGGTCGCCGCTCACCCGGACATCCGTGATGGTGACGAAGCCGAGCCGCGGGTCGCGGAGCCCCTTCTCGAGCCGCTCCGCGAGGATCACACGGATGCGATCAGCGAGTCGGGCCTGTCGTTCTCCAGCCATTGTTCCTTCTCCTCCTGCGAAAGCCCGTCGGGCGAGGATGCTTCACGCACCCTCGCCCGACGATATCGAACCCGATCAGCCGCGCGGCTTCTCGACCATCTCGGTGGTCTCGATCTCGTCGCCGATCTGGATGTCGTTGTACTTGCCGAGACCGATACCGGCCTCGTAGTCCGTGCGGACCTCGGTGACGTCGTCCTTGAAGCGACGCAGCGACTCGATGGCCAGGCCATCGGCGAGCACGACGCCGTCACGGATGACGCGCGCCTTGGCGTTGCGCGTGATCGTTCCGGAGCGGACGATGACACCGGCGATGTTGCCGAACTTCGAGGAGCGGAACACCTCGCGGATCTCGGCGACACCCGACTGGACCTCTTCGTACTCCGGCTTGAGCATGCCCTTGAGCGAGCTCTCGATCTCGTCGATCGCGTTGTAGATGACGGAGTAGAACCGGATGTCCACGCCCTCGCGCTGAGCGCGCTCGCGCGCCTTCGTGTCGGGGCGGACGTTGAAGCCCACGATGATCGCGTTGTCGATCGTCGCGAGGTTCACGTCGGACTCGGTGATCGCACCCACACCGCGGTGGATGATGCGCAGCTGCACCGACTCGTCGACCTCGATCTTGAGCAGCGACTCCTCGAGCGCCTCGACGGCACCCGAGACGTCACCCTTGATGATGAGGTTGAGCGACTCGACCTTGCCCTCTTCGAGAGCACGGGTGAAGTCCTCGAGCGAGATGCGCTTGCGGGCCTTGGCCAGCTGGGCGTTGCGCTCGACGGCCTCGCGCTTCTCGGCGATCTGACGGGCCATGCGGTCTTCCTCGGTCACGATGAAGACGTCGCCGGCACGCGGGACCGAGTTGAGACCCTGCACCTGCACGGGGCGCGACGGGAAGGCCTCGAGGACCTGCTCGCCGTTCTCGTCCGCCATCGCGCGGACGCGGCCGTAAGCCGTACCCGCGACGATCGCGTCGCCGACGCGGAGCGTACCGGACTGGATGAGCACCGTGGCGACCGAACCGCGACCCTTGTCGAGCTTCGCCTCGATGGCGACACCGCGAGCTGCCTTGTTCGGATTGGCCGTGAGGTCGAGTCCGGCGTCGGCCGTGAGCAGCACAGCGTCCAGGAGGTCCTGGATGCCGGTTCCGGCACGAGCCGAGACGTCGACGAACATGACGTCGCCGCCGTACTCCTCGGCGACCAGACCGTACTCGGTGAGCTGCTGACGTACCTTGGCCGGGTTGGCCTCGGGCTTGTCGACCTTGTTCACCGCGACCACGATCGGCACGTTCGCCGCCTGAGCGTGGTTCAGCGCCTCGACCGTCTGCGGCATGATGCCGTCGTCGGCCGCGACCACGAGGATCGCAAGGTCGGTCACCTGCGCACCGCGGGCACGCATGGCGGTGAACGCCTCGTGACCCGGGGTGTCGATGAAGGTGACGGCACGCTCGACGCCCTCGTGCTCGGTCCACACCTGGTAGGCACCGATGTGCTGGGTGATGCCGCCGGCCTCGCCCTCGATGACGTTGGTCTGACGGATCGCGTCGAGCAGTCGCGTCTTACCGTGGTCGACGTGACCCATGACGGTGACCACCGGAGGACGGATCTCGAGGTCGTCCTCGCTCTCCGCCTCCAGCTCCGCCTCGAGGTCGAGGCCGAAGCCCTCGAGGAGCTCCTTGTCCTCGTCCTCGGGCGAGACCATCTGGATCTTGTAGCCGAGCTCCTCGCCGAGGACCTCGAACGTCGCCTCGTCCAGCGACTCGGTGGCCGTGGCCATCTCTCCGAGGTTGAAGAGGATGGTGACGAGCGTTCCGGGCTGGACCGTGTAGCCGGTCAGCGTCTCGATCTTGTCGGCGAAGTCCGCGATGGACGCGCCACGACGCATGCGGATCGTCTCTCCGTTGCCGCGGGTGACGTTGACGCCGCCGACGACCGGAGCACTCCGCATCTCGAACTCTTGCCGCTTCGCCCGCCGCGACTTGCGCTGCTTGCTCTTGCCGCCGCCCTTGCCGAAGGCGCCTGCGGTACCGCCGCCCGGGCCGCGACCACGGCCGCCGCCACCGGGACGTCCGGCGAAACCTCCGCCGGGACGAGCACCGGGTCCGCCGGCACCGGGTCCGCCGGCGCCACCGGGACGACCGGGGCCGCCGGGACGCTGCTGGAACGGTGCGCCGGGACGACCGCCCTGGCCGCCGCGAGGGGCGCCGGGACGGGGCGAGCCAGGACGCGGGGCGCCGGGACGCGGAGCGCCGGGACGAGGAGCCTGCGGACGCGGGATGTTGCCGGGCGTCGGGCGCTGGCCCATGCCCTGCGCCGAGGCGAAGGGGTTGTTGCCCGGACGGGGACCGGTCGGGCGCTGGCCCATGCCCTGGTTCGAGGCGAAGGGGTTGTTGCCGGGACGGGGGGCGCCGGGCTTCGGCGCGCTGTCTCCAGCGGGCTTGGGCCCGCCTTCGGCGCCGGGCTTCGGGGCAGCCGGGCCCGGCTTGGCCGCAGCCGGGCCGGGGGTCGCCGCAGGAGCCTCCGCCGGGGCTGCGGGAGCCGCAGCGGCGGGAGCCTCGGGGGCCGGGGCCGGTTTGGGACCGGGCTTCGGACCGGGGGTCGGCGCCGCGCTCTTGGCGGCAGCCGGCTTCGCCGCAGCGGGCTTGGCGGCGGGAGCCGCCTCGCCCGAGGACTTCAGCGAGGGGTCGGCCTCGATCGCCGCGCGCAGCTTGCGCGCCACCGGCGGTTCGATGGTCGAAGAGGGGCTCTTGACGAACTCTCCGAGTTCCTTGAGCTTCGCAAGTGCGACCTTGCTGTCGACGCCGAACTCAGCGGCGATCTCATGTACGCGTGGTTTACCAGCCACAATTCTCCTGTCTGGGTCGGTCTACCCAGACAGGGCAGACCACTAGTCGCGGACGGGTCTCATTTCGAGCCGTTCACTTTGTTTCCATAGCTGTTCAGCCTTTGTTTCTCGATGGTCTGCGTGTCCAGGGGACCGGACACGCGCAGTGCTCGTCCGAAAGCACGTCGCCGCAGCGCGGCATCCATGCATTCCTGCGTCGGATGCAGCCACGCGCCCCTTCCCGGCAGGACGGCACGCTCATCGATGACGAGGATGTCGTTCTGGGACACCACCCTGAGAAGGGCGGAGCGGGAAGCACGCGTGCGACAGCCGACGCACGTTCGTACGGGTTCCATCTTACACCTGCGTTCCCACCCGACTCGCGCCGGCGGGGCGAGTCGGGTGTCGGAATGGGTCAGTCCAGGACGCTGTCGGGCTGGATGTCGATCTTCGCGCCCGTCAGCTTGGCGGCGAGTCGGGCGTTCTGCCCCTCCTTGCCGATCGCGAGCGAGAGCTGGTAGTCGGGCACGAGGGCGCGAACGGCCTTGGTGCCCGCATCCAGGATGAACGAGCTCGTCACCTTCGCGGGTGACAGCGCGTTCGCGACGAACGCCGCCAGTTCGGGGTTGTAGTCGACGATGTCGATCTTCTCCCCCGCGAGCTCCTCGGTCACGGCCCGCACACGGCGGCCCATCTCCCCGATGCATGCGCCCTTGGCGTTGATGGAGGGGTCGTTGGCCTTGACCGCGATCTTCGTGCGGTGCCCTGCCTCTCGCGCGAGCGAGACGATCTCCACGAGACCCGCCGCGATCTCGGGCACTTCGAGGGCGAACAGCTTGCGCACCAGGCCCGGATGCGTGCGGGAGACGGTGATCTGCGGACCCTTGAGTCCCTTCGCGACGCTCGTGACGTACACGCGCAGGCGCGAGCCGTGCGTGTACTCCTCGCCGGGGACCTGCTCTTCGGGCGGGAGGATCGCCTCGACCGTGCCGAGGTCGACGTGGATCATGCGCGGGTTCGGACCCTGCTGGATCACGCCGGCGACGATGTCGCCTTCCTTGTCCTTGAAGTCGCCCAGAACCACGTCGTCGGCGATGTCGCGCAGGCGCTGACTGATCACCTGCTTGGCGGCGAAGGCCGCGATGCGTCCGAAGTCGTCGGGAGTCGCGTCCTCCTCGCCGATGACGGCGCCTTCGTCGTCCTTCACGGCCTGGAGCACGGCGACGTGCCCGCTGCGGCGATCGAGTTCGACGCGCACGCCCTCGGGGGTCGCGCCGTCGGCCGAGACGTGCTTCGAGTAGGCGGTCAGGATGGCCTGTTCGATGATCGCGACGAGTTCGTCGAAGGGGATCGCCTTCTCCTTCTCGATCCCACGCAGCAGACTCAGTTCGATATCCATGACGGCTCCCTATTCAGCTCTCGTCGCGCCGGTTCGCACGCGCGACATCCGTACAACGATACCCTGTGCCCGCATCCCCGTGCCACGACGGCGGAGACGGACGCGGAGCGGATGCCGCAGGGGCGGCGCTCAGGCAGCGGGAGCGCCGGCCAGGTCGTTGATCGCGCCGATGAGTCGGAACAGGTTCCCCACCTGACGCTGATCGAGATGCAGCGCCAGCCGTGGGAGGTGCAGCACGTCGTCGTCGGCGACCTCCGGCGACCGCGGCAAGGTCCGTTCGATGCGTCCGCTCGACAGCATCCCGCCGAAGCGTGTGTTGAGATCGGCGATCTCTGCATCCGTCGGCTCGGAGCGCAACCGCAGCACGAGGGTGTCGCCCACCCAGCGCAGCGAATCGTAGTTGCGCCAGAACCCCGCGATCTCCGCCACTGCGGCCTCGACGGAGTCGGTGACCACAACGCGATCGAAATCGCCCTCGGAGATCACCCCTGTCGGCGCGAGATCCTCGTCGACGAAACGCTTGAGACCGTTCCAGAATGTGCCGCCCCGCTCGTCGAGCAGCACGATGGGAGTGGGCTCGGCCTTGCCCGTCTGCTGCAGCGTCAGAAGCTCGAACATCTCGTCGAGAGTCCCGAACCCCCCGGGCAGGCAGATGAAGCCGCTGGACTCCTTGATGAGCATGAGCTTGCGGGTGAAGAAGTACTTCATCGCGACGACGTGGTCGCTGCCCGCGACCAGGCTGTTCGCCTTCTCCTCGAAGGGCAGCCGGATCGACACGCCGAGCGACAGCGCAGGTCCCG
Source organism: Microbacterium sp. LMX7-1.2 (assembly GCF_040675935.1). Lineage (NCBI taxonomy): Bacteria > Bacillati > Actinomycetota > Actinomycetes > Micrococcales > Microbacteriaceae > Microbacterium > Microbacterium sp. LMX7-1.2. The sequence continues at coordinate 539,861 of NZ_JBEGIL010000001.1, forward strand.
CGCCCTCCGCGGCGGCCTGCATGATGCCTGGCCCGGCCCCTGTCACGACCATCCAGCCGTCGGTTGCGAGCGCTGCGGCGACGTCCCGCGCCTGCACGTAGAGCGGGTCGTCCGTGCGCGTGCGCGCGGAGCCGAAGACCGTGACCTTGGGAACGCCCCGGTACGGCGCGAACAGCCGGAACGCGTCGCGCATCTCCGCCAGGGCCGCGGAGGCGATCTTGAGGTCGAGGCGCTCGGTGTCGTCCTCCCCCAGCAGCACCGCCGTGCGCATCATGCGCATCACCAGTCGTCGATCGGTGCGCACGCCGGCCTCGTCGAGCACGGCGTTGATCTCGGCGGCCAGGGACTCCGGCAGCGGTTCCTCTGTCATGCCTCCACCCTGTCACGCAAGAGAGCGGGCACGGCCGTCGAAACGCCGCCGGTTCACCGCGTCGTCACCCGACGTCCACGCGGATCACGGCGACCGGCTCCTGTCAACTCCCCTGCCGTCGCGCCCGGGTCGGCGGGAGGATCGTCCCATGACAGAGATCACCGGCCCCGAAGCACTCGCCCGCGTCACCGCCCTCGTCGAGGACATCGACTTCACCATGCTCACGACAGTCGACGACGACGGCAACCTGGTCAGCAGGCCCATGTCGACCCGGCAGATGGACGAGTCCGGCGACATCTGGTTCTTCACCTCGGAGGACACCGAGAAGGTCGAGGAGGCCCAGGAGCACCGGCAGGTCGGACTCTCGTACTGCGACGCGAAAGGCATGCGCTACGTCTCCGTCGCCGGCACGGCGAGCATCGTGCGTGACCCTCAGAAGATGGAGGAGCTCTACTCCCCCTCCCTCGACATCTGGTTCGAGGACGGACTCGACACCCCGGGGGTCGTGCTGCTGAAGGTCACGCCCGTCGTCACGGAGTTCTGGGAGTCCTCCAAGGGCCCGATCGCGATGGCCGCCGGAGCACTGAAGGCGCTCGTCACCCGCGACACACCCGACGACGACATCATGGATCACGGACGCATCGTCTGCTGACGCCGTCCCCTCGGAGAGCGCCGAACGCCGCACCCGTCGAACGGGTGCGGCGTTCGTCGTCGATCCGCTAGCCGCGCGCGAGCGTCGCGATGGCCTCCGCCACCGAGACGGTGTCCCGGTCTCCGGAGGCGCGGTCCCACAGTTCGACCTGTCCGTCGGCGGCACCGCGTCCGACGATCACGATCTTCGGGACGCCGACGAGCTCGGCATCGCCGAATTTGACTCCCGGCGAGACCTTCGGACGGTCGTCGTAGAGCACGTCGAGGCCCGATGCCTCGAGCTGTGCCGAGATGTCGGCCGCGACCTCGAACGCCACCTGATCGCGGCCGGCAGCCACGACCTGGACGTCGAACGGGGCGACCGACGCCGGCCAGATCAGTCCCTTGTCGTCGTTGTTCAGCTCGGCGATGATCGCGAGGATGCGGGTCACGCCGATGCCGTACGAGCCCATGGTCACGGTGACGAGCTTGCCGTTCTCGTCGAGCACCTTGAGTCCGAGAGTCTCGGCGAAGAACCGGCCCAGCTGGAACACGTGTCCGATCTCCATGCCCCGGGCGAGCTCGACCGGACCGGAGCCGTCGGGCGCGGGGTCACCGGCGCGGACGTTCGCGATCTCGACGATGCCGTCGGCTTCGAAGTCACGACCTGCGACGACCGAGTGCGCATGCTTCTGGTCGATGTTCGCGCCCGTGATCCAGCTCGTGCCCTCGCTCACGCGCGGGTCGACGAGATAGCGGATGCCGGTCGCCGACTCCTCGCCGAGAACGGCGCCGGTCGGCGACCAGGGCCCGATGTAGCCCTTGACGAGCAGCGGGTTGTTCTCGAAGTCCTCGGCCGTCGCCGTCTCGACCTCGGCGGGCGCGAACGCCACCTCGGCGCGCTTCTCGTCGACGTCGCGGTCCCCGGGGATGCCGACGACGACGAGCTCACGCGTGCCGTCCAGGTGCGTCAGAGCGAGCACGACGTTCTTGAGCGTGTCCGCCGCGGTGTACTCGCCGTCCAGATGCGCGTTCGAGTGCGCGACGAGCGTCTCGATCGTCGGTGTGTCCGGTGAGTCGAACACCTCGGGTGCGGCATCGGGGTCGAAGGCGACCGCTTCGGGCGCTGCCGTGGAGAAGGCCTCGACGTTCGCGGCGAATCCGCCGGCGCTTCGGACGAACGTGTCCTCTCCGACGGGCGTCGGGTGCAGGAACTCCTCACTGCGAGCGCCACCCATGAGGCCGTTGTCGGCGTTCACGATCACGTACTCGAGGCCGAGACGCTGGAAGATGCGCTCGTACGCATCGCGCTGCGCCTGATAGCTGACGTCGAGTCCTGCATCCGAGGAGTCGAAGGAGTAGGCGTCCTTCATCGTGAACTCTCGGCCGCGGAGCAGGCCCGCGCGGGGACGTGCCTCGTCGCGGTACTTGTCCTGGATCTGGTAGATCGTGAGAGGGAGGTCCTTATACGACGAGTACAGGTCCTTCACGAGGAGCGTGAACATCTCCTCGTGGGTGGGGGCGAGCAGATAGTCCGCGCCCTTGCGATCCTGGAGACGGAAGATCCCGTCGCCGTATGACTCCCACCGTCCGGAGAGCTCGTAGGGCTCGCGCGGTAGCAGCGCGGGGAAGTGCACTTCCTGGGCTCCCGCGTTGCTCATCTCATCGCGGATGATCGCCTCGATCCTGGCCTTCACCTTGAGACCGAGCGGCAGCCACGTGAACACTCCTGGAGCTGCGCGGCGGATGTATCCGGCGCGGATGAGCAGCTTGTGGCTGGTGACCTCTGCCTCGGCAGGGTCTTCGCGGAGCGTACGGAGGAAGAAGTTGGAGAGACGAGTGACCACGGGCCAAGTCTAGTGACCGGCGGCCACCCGTCCTCACGTCGGTCAGTTGAGGGCGGGAAGCCCCTGCGGGATGACTCCACCGGCGTAGAGGCTCGCGGCGAGCTCCTGCGTGGCCGTGAGCGCGACGCGCTGCGGCAGCGGTCCGTAGGAGATGCGCGCGACACCGAGCTTCTCGTACTCGGAGGCGGCGAGCGCACCGGGGAGGCCGATCACGCTGACCTTGCCCTCGCCGATGCCGTCGACGAGCTGCCGGGTGACGGCTGCGTCGAGCATCCCGGGCACGAACACGCACGTGGCGCCGGCGTCGAGGAAGGCCCGTCCGCGCTGGATCGCATCGGCGACGCTCTCGGCGATCGGACGATGACCTGCGCGCACGAAGGCGTCGGTGCGGGCGTTGAGTGCGAAGGGCACGCCCTCCGCCTCGGCGGCCTTGACGATGGCCTCGACCGCTGCGACGGACTCGTCGAGCGGCTTGAGACGGTCCTCGACGTTCGCGCCGACGACGCCTGCCTGGATCGCGAGGCGCGTGGTCTCGCCCGCGTCCTCGTAGCCGTCGTCGAGGTCGGCCGTGACGGGGACGGACACGGATGCCGCGATGCGACCCACCATGTCGATCATGATGTCGCGAGGCGTCGCGCCGTCGTCGTATCCGAAGGACGCGGCGACGCCGTGGCCCGCGGTCGCGATCGCCTTCGTCTCGGGCAGTGCCGCGACGGCGCGTGCGGACACGACGTCCCACACGTTCACGACGCGGAGGATCTCGGGTGCTTCGTACAGTCCGATGAGGGTCTTGGCCTTGTCAGCAGTGGTCATGCCTCCACGCTAACGCGAGCGCGGCGCTCGTGGGCCGGAGTCGGGGTTCTCTTCGGCGGCTCGCCGGCGGCCGTCTCTGTAGCATCCCAGCACTCCGATACTCGCGCTCTCCTCTTGCGGTTTTCACTCCTGATCTGGGCTCCGAATGTCGGTGGCGGCTGATGGAATCGGGTCATGACAGCTCTCCTCGACGTGACCCGCGAGCAGATCGACGCGCTCGATTCAGTGACCGACACTCTCGTGTCCGTCGAGCGCACGATCTCCGCTCTGCTCGCCGCCCGTGACGGACTGCTCGCGGTGGGAAGCCGGATCGCCCTCGAGCTGGCGGAAACCGGGAGACGCGACGAAGGTTCACCGTACGCAGGTCCCGACGGGCCCGATCTCGCCTTTCGCATGGTCGCCGCGGAGTTCGGCGCCGCTCTGCACGTGAGCGATCGGTCCGTCCAGCGCCGAATGGCCGACGCCGAGCTGCTCGTCGCGCGCTTCCCTCGCGTATGGCGAGCCCAGGGCGCCGGCGACATCTCACCCACACATGCCCGCGCGATCATCGACGCCGGGATCCACCTGGACGATCACGAACAGCGAGACGCGTATGAGAAAGAGATCCTGGAGCACGCGACAGAGGAGTCGCCGAATCGAGTAGCGCGGCACGCCCGGCGGCTCGCGGAGCGGTATCAGCGTCGGACGATCGACGAGCGGCACCGGACTGCGCGACAGCAGAGGACCGTATGGGTGAAAGCTCGACGAGACGGGATGGCAGAGCTCGGAATCCTCGGGCCGGCGACGCTCGTACACGGCGTCTATGACCGACTCACGGACATGGCGAAGGCAGTGCGTGACGAAAGTCGGGTCTCCAGCGATCCGCCCGCTGTTCTTCCGGACGCAACGCTCGATGGGGCGACTGCTCGTACGGAGAGCAACGAGCATGAGGGACTGGACCGAAGCACCCTCTCCCGCTCGGACACCCGCAGCCTCGCGCAGACGCGGTGCGACCTTGCGCTCGACCTGCTGCTCGGCGGCGCGCCCGCAGGACACGACACCGCCGACGGCATGCTCGCCGCGATCCGTGGCTCCGTCTCCATCACCGTGCCGGTGCTCACGGTGATGGGTCTCTCGACAATTCCCGCCGAGCTCGACGGACGCACACCCATCGACCTGGATACCGCACGTCGCCTGGCCGGCGCGGCACCCGGCTGGGATCGGGTGCTCACCCATCCCATAACGGGCTCGGTTCTCGCGGTCGATCGATATCGCCCCTCGGCCGATCTCAAGCGACTGCTGCGAGCGCGCGATCAGCGCTGCCGCTTCCCCACCTGCGGATTCTCCGCGCGCGACTGCGATCTCGACCACACGCAGGACCACGCGCTCGGCGGTGAGACGTCCTCGGCGAACCTCGCTCCGCTCTGCCGGCGTCATCACACTCTGAAACACCACAGCCCATGGCACGTCGAGAATCTCGGCGGCGGCTTCCTCTCGTGGACAAGTCCGACCGGACGCGTGTACCTCGATGCCCCGCCGACACCGAGCGAGTCGCAGACGATGGCCTACGCGACTCCGCCGTTCTGAGACTGCGCGGCACGTCACCGTTGCCAGCAGCGGCACCACCGCTGTCCGCATGCCCGCGCTCCGCGCGCTCACCCACTTCCGAGCACCCGCTCCGGACATCCGCTTAGGGTGGGGGCATGCCCCAGCGCCGCTCACATGTCGCCCCGTCCGCCGAGCAGACTGAGCTGGCCGTAGCACTCGCCGGATTGCGCGAGTCGCTCGACGCACCAGCGGAGTTCCCGTCCGCGGTACTGGCCGAGGCCGATTCATCGACCGCACCCGCCCCCGCGCTCGATCTCCGAGACGTTCCCTTCGCCACGCTCGATCCGCAGGGGTCTCGCGATCTCGACCAGGCGTTCCAGCTCGAACGCCGCGGAGCGGGGTACACCGTGCGCTACGCGATCGCCGACGTCCCGGGATTCGTGACGCCCGGAGGAGCGGTCGACACCGAGGCGCGGCGCCGCGGCCAGACCCTGTACGCCGCCGACGGGACGATCCCGCTGCACCCAAGAGTCCTGAGCGAGGACCGTGCGTCGCTGCTCCCGGAGGTCGAGCGCCCGGCCCTCGTCTGGACGTTCGCCCTCGACGAGGCCGGACTGGTCGAGGACTTCCGTCTCGAACGCGCACTCATCCGCTCCCGGGTGCAGCTCGACTACACCACGACGCAGGCATCGCTGGACCGTGGCGAGGACGGTCCAGCGGCCCTGCTCCCCGAGATCGGTGCCCTGCGGTTCGAGCAGGAGCGGCTGCGTGGCGGAGCCAGCCTCAACCTCCCGGAGGAGGAGGTCGTGCGCACGGAGGACGGCAGCTACGCGATCGAGCGACGGCATCCGCTCCCCGTCGAGGAGTGGAACGCCCAGCTCTCGCTCATGACCGGCATGGCCGCCGCGTCGCTGATGCTCGACGCGAAGGTCGGCATCCTTCGGACGATGCCCCAGCCCGACGAGAAGGCTTTCGACGCGTTCCGACACCAGACCGAGGCCCTCGGAAGACCGTGGACGACCGGGCGCTATGGCGACTACCTCCGGGCGTTGGATCGAGCGGATCCCCTCACACTCCCGGTGCTGGAGGCGGCGGCGATGCTCTTCCGCGGAGCCGGCTACGCGACGTTCGACGGCTCGCTCCCCTCGTCCACCGAACAGGCCGCGATCGCCGCGCCGTACGCCCACGCCACGGCACCGCTCCGTCGTCTCGTGGATCGCTGGTCGCTGGCGATCTGCCTCGCGGTCTCGGAAGGGCGGGACGTCCCGCCTTGGGCCAGGGACTCGCTGGCCGACATCCCCGGGCTCATGCAGGAGTCCGGGCAGCGCGCCTCGAGGCTCGACGCGCAGACCGTCAACTGCGTCGAGGCAGCCCTGCTCTCCCCTCTGATCGGCACGGTCGTCGACGCGACCGTGATCGAGGTCCGCGGCGAGCGGGCGACCGTGCAGATCGCGGAGCCCGCCGTCACGGCATCCGCTCCCGTCCCGCCCGACACGGCGCCCGGATCCGTCGTGCGTCTCCGTATCGTCGACACCGACATCTCCGCCGGGACCGTGGAATTCGCGCTGTGACGCACTCGGCAGCAGAGAGCCCCTTCGCGGTCGCCGAGCGTTTCGTCGCCGCCCGCTTCCCACGCGCCGCCATCGCGATCGTCGCCGGAAGCGCCGGTCGCGGCGACCGCACGGCGAGCAGCGACATCGACCTGTTGCTGCTCGGAGACGATCTCTTCGACGACGACCGGCAGAGCGAAGCCTCGACGCACGATTTCCGCGGCGAAGTGGTCGAGGTCTTCGCCTACACCCACAGCGGTTTCGACGAATGGGCGCAGCGCAGCATCGATCAGCATCGACCCGTCATCGTGCACATGCTGATCGAGGGCACCGCTATCCGCGACGACGGAGGCCTCGAGGGTCTCCGCTCGACATGGCGCCCGGTGCTGGACGCGGGTCCGGTCCTGAACGATGCGGAGTCGCGGTTCCGCCGCTACGTGATCACGGACGTGCTCGACGACCTCCGCGACGCGACCGATCCGCTCGAGCGCCGAGTGGAGGCATCCCTGCTGTTCGAACGGATCGCAGAGCTCATGCTCCTCGAGGCCGGTCGATGGATCGCGGCCGGCAAGTGGCTGCCCCGACGGCTCCGCGCTCTTGATCCACTACGCGCGGAACGACTGAGCGCTCCCCTCCTCGCGAATGACCTCGACCTCTTCGCCGCACGCGTCGACGAGGAGCTCGAGCGCGCGGGCGGCCGCGTGCAGGGCGGTTTCGTGCGCTGAGCTCGGCCAGCGCGCTCAGGCGGGCACGACGGTCGTCGTCATCACGAGCAGCTGCGGGTCGCTGAGATCGAGTGCGACCGTGATCGACGCGAACTCGGAGAGGGATGCCGCGTGCGTGCCACCGCACAGGATCTCGGCCGTCCCCTCGGGCAGCGCGCACTGCCAGGTGCGTCGGTCCACGATCGTCGGACCGGCCGGCACCACACGACTCCCGACGCCGGAGGCCACCCAGTCTGCGAGCTTCGCGTTGATCGCCGCGGCCCGGTCGTCGAGTGTGGCGCCGAACGTCTCGGTGTCGAATCCCGCACGACGCAGACTTTTGCCGAGGCGATACTCGTCGACGGAGCCGTCCTCGTGGATCCGGCTCGACTGGTTCGCCCTGCCCTCGAAGTCGGGAGTCCCGAGTGCGTCTGCGCCGGGGTCCTTGCGCCACAGGTCGGCGAGCGCGAGATCGAGAGCGAGTGAGGCGAGGTGGCACGCCGTGTGCCCTCGGCTCAGGCCGGCGCGGCGCGATTCGTCGACGTACAGCCCGACCTCCGCGCCGGGGACGAGCCACGTCGGCGCCTCGCCTTCGATCGGATGAGCGACCAGCCACGTCCAGCCCTCGACGCCGCGCTTCACGGGGATGTCCGTCCCGATCACGAGCACGCCCTCGTCGGACACGGCGGCCATGACCGCCTCCGTCACCCGGACGGAGGAACCGTCGAGATCGATGACGCCGCTGTCACCGGGCTGGTCCGGCCAGGTGTGGTCCACAGGGTGGAAGGGCGTCCGGTCCACGATGACGACCGCGCCAGCACCCTGCTCTTCCACCCTGTGGACGGTGCCGGTTCCCCGGACCGCGCCTTCCGCGAACGAGACGACGGTGGACGAGGGCGAAGCGGTCATGACATCAACTCTTCCACAGCGCGCGTGCGGTCGAGCGCGGTCACCCGTCGAGGGCCTTCAGCAGGGCCGCGAGGATGGGGGCGTCGAGCGCCGCCTGTCCGTCCCCATCGCTCCGCAGGACGGAGACGAGATTGACGCCGTCCGATCCGATGATCAGCCCAGGATTCCCGTCGAGCGGGTACTGCTCAGGCGCATTCGCGAACGTCCGTCCCTCGAAGTCGATGCGCTGCGACGGATCGCGCGTCAGAACGGCCTCCACGCCGCGGCCGGCGCCCGCGTCGAGAAGAAGGGTGACGCCTCGCTCCTCGCCCTCTATCTCCATGTTCAGCGAGCATCCCCGCGATCGTGGGCCGTCCACGAAGACAGGCCCGGTCGCGGGGCGATCATCGGTGGACGTGCTGGGAAACCCATCCGTAGTCAATGACGCTGCGAGCTCCTCGCAGGTCGCCACCGGCAACCACCACCCCTGCCGCGGACCCGGCACGGGCGGCGCCGACTCCGCAACGCGCTCGCCGATGTCGGCGAGCAGCGGCCGGAGCCTTTCGATCTGCGTCGCAGCGGTGTTCGAGTAAGCCTGCACTCCGACCCATGTGCCGCCGAAGACCTCCGAGGCCATGCAGATCGGATCGGCGGTCTGGCACGAGTTCGACTCCTCCCCCGACACGTATGTGGGGTCGAGGACCGCCACCGGGTACACCCACACGGTGGCGAATCCGGACAGATACTGGTCCGAGGTCCAGCCGCATCGCAGACCTCCCAGTTCCGCATCCGCGCCGTCCTCCCAGGCAGGTTCCCAGAACGACATCGCTTCCCCCATGGCGGCGGTGACCGCGGCTGTGTCGACGGCGGCGGAGCAGTCTCCGCCGAACGCCGCAACTGGTCCGGTGGGCGTCGGCTCAGGCGCCGCTGTGGCTAAGGGACGCGGCGACGGCGACGCGGATTCCTGCGGTTCGGGCGCGCACGCGGCCAGGGTGACGACAACGGCGGCGATCGCTGCCATGGTCAGGGGTACGCGACGAGGGGAGTTCATACGTCGAGATTAGGGCCGGGGCACGAAGCGATGATGGCCCGCCATGTCACGAAGCGACAACGACGAGCAGACGGCGAAGGTTCAGTGGGAAGGCGGGATCGTGAAGCTCGCGAGCCGCTCGCCGTCCACGACGAAGATGCCGTCCGACTCCCCCGTGAACTTGCGGCTGACCCAGTCGAAGCGGATGCGGGTGGTGTCGCCCTCCGTGGACGACGACAGCACCGTCATCCGCGCGTCTGCTCCGATGGCATCGCTCGCAGCCCAGGCTCGGACACCATCGGCCCCGGCTTTCACCGTGCCCCAGTCGCTCACGAACCCGTCGGCGGTGAACGCATCGACGAAGGCCTCCGTGTCGGCGGCGTTGATCGCGTCGATCATCCTCTGCGCGGGTGCCGGAAGGTCGGAAGAGGGCATCGGTGTCTCCTGTCTGAAGATCGACGCGGGTGGATCAGGCCGTGACGACCTGCGCGGTGCCGAGCGGCGCGTCGGGTCCCATCTCGGCCGCGATGCGATTGGCTTCCTCGATCAGCGTCGCGACGATGTCCGCTTCCGGCACGGTCTTGATGACCTCGCCCTTGACGAAGATCTGACCCTTGCCGTTTCCGGACGCGACTCCGAGGTCGGCCTCACGCGCCTCGCCCGGACCGTTGACGACGCACCCCATGACCGCCACGCGCAGCGGGACCGTCATGTCCTTCAGGCCGTCCGTGACGTTCTCGGCGAGCGTGTACACGTCGACCTGAGCGCGACCGCACGACGGGCACGAGACGATCTCGAGCTTGCGCTCGCGCAGGTTCAGCGACTGCAGGATCTGGTGTCCGACCTTGACTTCCTCGGCGGGAGGAGCGGAGAGCGAGACGCGGATGGTGTCGCCGATGCCTTCGCCCAGGAGGATGCCGAAGGCCGTGGCGCTCTTGATCGTGCCCTGGAACGCGGGGCCGGCCTCGGTGACGCCGAGGTGAAGCGGCCAGTCGCCCCGCTCGGCGAGCTGCCGGTAGGCCTTGACCATAACGATCGGGTCGTTGTGCTTGACCGAGATCTTGAAGTCGTGGAAGTCGTGCTCCTCGAACAGCGAGGCCTCCCACACGGCGCTCTCGACGAGCGCCTCGGCCGTGGCCTTGCCGTACTTGGCGAGAATGCGCTTGTCGAGCGAGCCGGCATTCACACCGATCCGGAGGGAGACCCCCGCAGCCTTGGCAGCCGCGGCGATCTTGCCCACGTTGCCGTCGAACTCCCGGATGTTGCCCGGGTTCACGCGCACCGCACCACAGCCGGCGTCGATGGCGGTGTAGATGTAGCGGGGCTGGAAGTGGATGTCGGCGATCACGGGGATCTGGCTCTTCATCGCGATGATCTTGAGCGCGTCCGCGTCGTCCTGGTGCGGCACGGCCACGCGCACGATCTCGCAGCCGGATGCCGTCAGCTCGGCGATCTGCTGGAGGGTGCCGTTGATGTCGGTGGTCTTCGTCGTCGTCATGGACTGCACGCTGACGGGTGCGTCGCCCCCGACGAGCACCTTGCCGACCTTGATCTGGCGGGACTTGCGTCGCGGGGCGAGGACCTCGGGGATCTTCGGCATTCCGATATTCACTGCTGGCACATGCTCAGCCTACGCCGCTGAGATGCACGAGGGCTGGATGTCAGCCCACCGTCACGCGCCCGTCGCCGGCATCGGCGGTGTGATAGTTTCGGCGCATGCTCGCGAACCTCACCTGGTGGCCCGCCTCCTAGGCGGTGTGTTCGCGTTCCCACGAATCCAGACCGCCTCCGGGGCGGTCTTTTCGTTGAGCCGAGCCGGAGCCATGCACAGGAGACCCCGATGACCCTCTCTCGCCTCGCCGAGCTCACTGCCGACCCGGAGGCGTCCTTCGTCCTCATCGCCCGGGACGGCGCCGACACCGTCGAGCTGCTCACCGGCGAAGTCGTCGACGTCGACCTGCTCGCCGACATCCCTCTGACGATCGACGGCACGGCCCGCGAGATCTTCGCGATGGTCCCCTATCGTCAGGTCCGCGAGCGCGGGTTCGTCGCCCAGGACGACGGCGCCCCGTTGCGCTGCGTCGTCGTCGACGAGCATCTCCACATCGCGACACCCGAGCTGCTCACCGCGCTCCCGGCCGAGAGCATCCCGCTGCGCGACGGAGGCTTCGACGTCTCGGACGAGGACTACGCGCAGATCGTCGAGACGGTCATCGCCGACGAGATCGGTCGCGGCGAGGGTGCGAACTTCGTGATCCGACGCGATTACACCGCCGAGATCGACACGGATGACCGCACGGCCGCCCTCACGTGGTTCCGCGCACTGCTGGCCCACGAACGCGGCGCGTACTGGACTTTCGCGGTCGTCACCCCCGGCCACATCGCGGTCGGCGCGAGCCCCGAAGCCCACGTCGTCGCCCGCGAGGGGATCGTGACGATGAACCCGATCTCCGGCACCTTCCGGCACCCGGCCGGCGGCTCGACGCGGGAGACCCTCATGGACTTCCTCTCGTCGACCAAGGAGACCGAGGAGCTCTTCATGGTGGTCGACGAGGAGCTGAAGATGATGAGCGCGGTGTGCTCGGACGGCGGGCGGATCACCGGTCCGCACCTGAAGGAGATGTCTCGTCTCACGCACACCGAGTACATGCTCCGCGGGCGCAGTCGGCTCGATCCGCGTGACATCCTGCGCGAGACCATGTTCGCTCCGACCGTCACCGGGTCGCCGATGCAGAACGCCTGCGCGGTGATCCGGCGTCACGAGACGAAGCCCCGGGGGTACTACTCCGGCGTCGCCGCTCTCTTCACCCCGAACGACGCGGGGGGACACGACCTCGACGCCCCCATCCTGATCCGCACCGTGTACGTGCAGGGCGGCTCGCTCAGCGTGCCGGTGGGTGCGACCCTCGTGCGCCATTCCGATCCGCACGGGGAGGTGTCCGAGACGCACGGCAAGGCGGCGGGAGTGCTCGGTGCGATCGGCGCGATCGATCGCGACCGTGCCGCGGAAGCCCGTCAGGACGCGGATGAGCCCGGCGGACGCCAGGCGCTGGCCGACGACCCCGACATCGCCGCGTTGCTCTCCTCCCGCAACGCGCGCCTCGCCGACTTCTGGCTGAACCCGCAGGGCGAGGACTTCACGGGACCGTTCACGGGGCGCACGGCGCTCGTGGTCGACGCGGAGGACCGCTTCACCACGATGCTCGCGCACCAGCTGCGCCACCTCGGACTCGACGTGACGATCGCTCCGTGGAGCGACGCCAGGGATGACGAGGTCGACTCGGCGGACCTGATGATCGCGGGTCCCGGACCGGGTGACCCCCGCGACGGGGCCGACCCGCGGATCGCCCGCATGCGGGAGATCGTCGGCCGGCGGGTCGACGCACGGAAGCCGCTGCTCGCGGTGTGTCTGAGCCACCAGATCCTCGCCGACAGGCTGGGAATCGTGCTCACACCGCTCGACGCTCCGCACCAGGGACTGCAGAAGTCCGTCCCCGTGTTCGGCGAGGACGCCTCGATCGGCTTCTACAACACGTTCACGGCGCGGGTCGCCCCCGGCACGACGCAGGTGGGCGATGTCGAGGTGTCGGCGGATCCGGCCACCGGAGACGTGTACGCCCTGGGCGGACCGCACGTCGCCTCGGTGCAGGGCCACCTGGAGTCGATCCTGTCGCGCGACGGCATCCGCACCCTCCACCGTCTCGTGGAGAAGGCGCTCGCCTGACGGTGCCGGAGCTCAGCCGCCGAGGAGCGTGATCGGGTTGAACACATCGGCCACGAGCAACAGCGCGCCCATGGCGATCAGCGCGATCGCGACGACGACCGTCAGCGGCACGAGTCGCGTCGCATCGACCGGTGCGGGCGGCGGGCGGCGGAAGATCCGCGCCCATGCACGCCGGATGCCGTCCCACAGCGCGACGACGATGTGACCGCCGTCCAGCGGCAGCAGCGGGAGCAGGTTGAACACGAACAACGCCACGTTCAGCGAGCCCAAGAGGCCGAGCAGCACGGCGAAGCGATTCAGCACCGGCGCGTCTGTGGCCGCGACCTCGCCGGCCAGGCGCCCCACACCCACGACGCTCAGCGGACCGTTGGGATCGCGCTCCCCGCCGGTGACGAGCGACGCGCCGATGTCCCAGAGCCGCACCGGAAGCGTGAGGATCATCGACCCGACACGTGCGACGGTGTCGCCGGCCATCTCCGGACCGGCTGAGAGCGGCTGCGGGATGTAGCCCATCTGGGCACCCATGCCGACGTAGCCGACCTCCTTCACCACCGGCTCGCCGTCGTCCCCCAGCACCGGCTGGCCGCTCGCGTCGGTGATCGTCCGCTCAGCACTCACGGGCGTGATGCGCAGCGTCTGCTCCGCGCCGTCGCGGCGCACCACCACGTCGAGCATCTCGCCCGGAGACGCCTGCACGATCGCTGTGGCCTCGGCGAACGTCGACACCGGCGTGCCGTCGATCGAGACGAGCACGTCGCCCGGCTCGACCCCGCCCTCTGCCGCGGGGGTAGCGGGGTCGTCGGGGGCGCACTCGGTCGCGGTGGACCCCGCGGGCAGCACGCACTCGCTCACCGAGGCGATGGTCGTCGTGCCCTGCTGCACGCCGATCCCGGATACGAGCACGGTGAAGATCACGACAGCGAGCACCAGGTTCATGAGCGGGCCGCCCAGCATCACGATCACGCGCTTCCACACCGGCAGCCGATAGAAGACACGGTCCTCGGCGCCGTCCGCAATCGTCTCGTCGTTCGCGGTGCGCGCATCCTGCACGAGTGCACGGAACACGCCCTTGGCGGGACCGGCGTCCTTCGAGGCCGGATACATTCCCGACATCGAGATGAACCCGCCGAGCGGGAGGAGCTTGAAGCCGTATTCGGTCTCCCCGATGCGCTTCGACCAGAGTCGCGGTCCGAAGCCGATCATGTACTGGCCGACGCGGACGCCGAACAGCTTGGCGGGGAGGAGGTGACCGACCTCGTGCAGACCGATCGACAGGCCGAGGCCGATCAGCATGAACACGATGCCACCCAGATAGAGCAGTGCTTCCACTCCCCCACGGTACTGGTCTCCGCCTAGGAATCAGCCCACATCGCGTCGGGCGCCCGTGCTCGGATGCGGCCGCAGGCGGTCTAGGGTTGATCCGTGACTCCCCGCCAGCTGCGACTCGTGCGTGCAGCGGCGGCGTCCTCGGTCGCGACGGTTCTCGCCGCGGTGTCGCACACGATCGGCGGCGGAGCGGCCCCGCATCCGCTGCTCGTGATGGCGATGGCCGTGCTCCTGATCCCTGTCGCGGGGCTGCTCGTCGGCAGCCGCGCGTCGCGCACCCGAGTCGCCCTCGCGGTGATCGTCGCACAGGCGGCGTTCCACGTCGTCTTCGCTGTACTCGGGGCGCCCACTGCCGGATCCTTCGCCGGGCCGTCGACCGCCGCGCATCAGCATCATGTCGATCCGACGTCCTTCGGCCCCGTGGTCGCCGTCGTTGCCCCTGATGCGCTGATGCTCGTCGCCCACATCGTCGCGGCCCTCCTCACGACGGCACTGCTGTGGCGGGGCGAGGCCCTGATCCGTGCGATCGCACGCTGGATCGTCGCGCGACTGCGCGACCGCTCGACATCCGTCCGCCTCCCTCATCGTCGACGCCAGCCCCTCTCGTCGCTGACGCCCGCTCTCGTCGACCCGTCGCTCACGGCATCCGTGTCGCGTCGGGGTCCGCCCGCGCTGGTCTGAGCCCCTCACATCCTGCGCCGTCTCCGACGAGGCGGTGCTTCCCGCGGTCTCCGCGCGCCCGCGGCGCGCTCCGCACCTCAGACTCAGGAGTAATCATGCGTACCTTCAGCACCCGCCCCTCGACCGCCCGTCGCTCGGTCGTCGCCGGACTCGTCACCGGCGCCGTCCTCGCTCTCGCCGTTCCCGCGATTGCCAGCGCCCACGTCACGGTGAGCCCCGATGAGCTCGCGGCCGGCGATCACGGCACCCTCACGTTCGCCTTCTCGCACGGCTGCGAGGACTCGCCCACCACCGCCCTGCGCATCGCGATGCCCGATGGCCTCACGTCGGTCGCGCCCACCATCGACCCGAACTGGACGATCGACGTCGAGCGCGGCGACGACGGCCTCGTGAGCGCGGTGACGTACACCGCCGTGGCGCCCGTGGCGAACGGCCTGCGCGGTGCGGTCACGCTCGGAGTGGGCCTCGATGACAGCACCCCCGACACGCTCGTGTTCCCCGTCGTGCAGTCCTGCGTCGTCGGGAGCACCGAGTGGACCCAGGTCGCCGAGGACGGCGAGGATCCGCACAGCCTCGACGCCCCCGCCCCTGTCGTGACGGTCGGCGAGGCCACCGGCGGGCACGGCGGGCACGGCGAGCAGGATGCCGCAGGCAGCGACGAGTCCACGACCGCGCCCGAGGACACGGACGCAGGCAGCGACGGACAAGGCGCGCTCGGCGTGGCACTCGGAGCAGGCGGACTCGTCGCAGGCGTCGCCGCGCTCGTCGTGTCGATCCTCGCGTTCCGCCGCCGGGCCTGAGACGCGCACGTCCCCCGCCCCACGTCTGGGCGGGGGACGTGCCGCACCCCGATTCGACCGTCCCTCCGTGAGATCATGGAGACGACATGTCGATTGAACAGCAACCGAGCCTGCCGCCCGTGCTCCGCCCCGCGAACCCGCCCCGGCGTGAGCTGTCCGAACTCGCCTCCCGATTCGCGCGTGACGTGCGCGGCGACGCGACGGGAGTGACCCTGACCGGGATCACCCTCGCCACCGCCGACCTCCGCGCCGGAGAGGCCTTCGTCGCGATCCAGGGGGTGAACCGCCACGGCGCGGAGTTCGCACCGGTGGCCGCGGAGAAGGGCGCGGTCGCGATCATCACCGACGACGCCGGCGCCGACATCGCGGCATCCGCCGGCCTTCCGATCGTGGTGGTCGACGATCCTCGCGGTGTGCTCGGGGATCTGAGCGCGTGGGTGTACGGGACCGGAGCCGACGACCCGCTGCCGCTTCTGTTCGCGACCACCGGAACGAATGGCAAGACGAGCGTCTCGCATCTGCTCGAGGGCATCCTCGACCAGCTCGGCGTGGTGACGGGCCTGTCGTCGACCGCCGAGCGTCACATCGCCGGCGAGGTCATCGTCTCTCGTCTGACCACGCCCGAGGCCTCCGAGATGCACGCCCTTCTCGCGCTCATGCGCGAGCGTGAGGTCGAGGCCGTGGCCGTCGAGGTGAGCGCGCAGGCGCTCTCCAGGCACCGCGTCGACGGCATCCGCTTCGACGTCGCAGGGTTCACCAACCTGAGCCACGACCACCTCGACGACTACGCCGACATGGAGGAGTACTTCGAGGCCAAGCTTCCCCTGTTCCGTCCGGACCGCGCGATCACGTCCGTCGTGTGCCTCGACTCCGCGTCGGGTGCGATCGTCGCCCAGCGTGCCGAGATCCCCGTGGTGACCGTGGCGACGCCAGCGATCGCGACCGACCGCGCGGCCGCCGAGCGCGCGGACTGGGTCGTCACGATCGACGAGGAGCGCGCCGCCGGCACGACGTTCACCATGACCGGCCCCTCCGGCTCCCTCACGACGACCGTCCCCGTGATCGGCCCGCACATGGCGGCGAACGCCGCTCTCGCGATCGTCATGCTGCTCGAAGGCGGCTACTCCTGGGAGCGGATCACCGGAGCGCTCGCGAGAGACGGCGGCATCCACGCGCACCTTCCCGGGCGCACCCAGCTCGTCTCGGGCGGGACAGGACCCGCGGTGTTCGTCGACTTCGGCCACTCCCCCGACGCGTTCGAGAAGACCCTCGCCGCCGTGCGTCGCGTCACGCCGGGTAAGGTGCTGATGCTGTTCGGCGCCGACGGGGATCGCGACGCGAGCAAGCGCTACGACATGGCCCGCACGGCCGTGGAGGGCAGCGACATCCTCGTCGTCACCGACCATCACCCGCGCTTCGAGGATCCACAGTCCATCAGGGCCACCCTCGTCGCCGGCGCCCGCGCGGCGCAGCCGGATGCCGAGATCCACGAGTTCTCGCCGCCCGAGACGGCGATCGTGGCGGCGGTCGGCATGGTGGGCGACGGCGACGCGATCCTGTGGGCGGGACCCGGCCACCAGGACTACCGCGACATCCGTGGCGTGCGCACGCCGTACTCGGCGCGAGAGCTCGCGCGGCGTGCACTCAAGGCCGCAGGGTGGCCTGTGCCGGATCCTGCGTGGCCCGTCCCCTACGCGCCAGAGGACTGACTGCGGCGTCCTGCGCGGTGACGGACGTCGGCGTGCAGACTGCGCTCAGACCTTGGCGATGAGCGCGTCCGCCGTGCGACGCGCCCAGAGTTCGGCGTCGGCGAGCGATTCGACCGTGAGCGATGCCGGCGGCTCGTGCGCGTCGACGACCCGGGAGATCGTGTCGACGATCCCGAGGAAGGTCAGACGCCCCTCGTGGAACGCCGTGACGGCCTGTTCGTTCGCGGCGTTGTAGACCGCGGGGAACGTGGCGCCGGCGCGTCCGACGGCCTTCGCGAGCGCGACGGCCGGGAACGCGTCGTCGTCCAGCGGTTCGAACGTCCAGGATGTGGCCTTCGTCCAGTCGAGCGGACGCCCGACACCACCGACACGGCTCGGCCAGTCGAGGCCGAGCGAGATCGGCAGGCGCATGTCGGGCGGTGAGGCCTGCGCGATGGTCGACCCGTCGACGAACTCCACCATGGAGTGCACGATGGACTGCGGATGCACCACGACCTCGATGTCGTCGTACGCGATGTCGAACAGGAGGTGCGCCTCGATCACCTCGAGCCCCTTGTTGACGAGGGTCGCGGAGTTCGTCGTCACCATGCGACCCATGTCCCAGGTCGGATGCGCGAGGGCCTCCTGCGGGCTGACCTCGGCCATCTCGGAGCGGGTGCGCCCGCGAAACGGTCCGCCGGACGCGGTCACGACGAGACGGCGGACCTCATCGTGCGTGCCGCTGCGGAGCGCCTGCGCGAGCGCGGAATGCTCGGAGTCGACGGGGACGATCTGGTCGGGCGCCGCCGCGGCGAGCACGAGCTCCCCGCCGACGATCAGCGACTCCTTGTTCGCGAGCGCGAGCGTGCGACCTGCCGTGAGCGCGGCGAGGGTGGATCCGAGTCCGATCGATCCGGTGATGGCGTTCAGCACCACATCCGCCTCGACATCGCGGACGAGCTGTTCGGCCTGCTCGGCACCCAATGCCGTGTCCTCGACCTGGAAGCGCGCGGCCTGCTCCGCCAGCATCTCGGCGTTGCTGCCTGCGGCCAGACCGACGAGCTCGAACCGTCGCGGGTTCGCGCGGATGACGTCGAGCGCCTGGGTGCCGATGGAACCGGTGGAGCCGAGGACGATGATGCGACGCATGACGTCAGCCTATGCCACGCCCTCGGCTCGAACGGATCAGCCGGCCTGCGCGATCGGCGTCGTCCCGAGGATGTCGACGACGAACACCAGGCTCTCGTTCTGGAGCTCGTTGCCCTCGGATACGCCGTAGCCGTCCTTCGGCGGCATCGCGACGAGGACCTGCGATCCGACGGTCTGCCCCTCGAGAGCCATCTTGAAGCCGGTCACGACGCCGGTGGTCGGGAACTGCGCGGGCACGGCACCGCGACCCCAGCTTGAGTCGAACTCGCTGCCGTCGGACCACTTGACGCCGCGGTACTGAACGGTGACGAGATCACCGGACTGGACGACGGGTCCGTCGCCCTTCTTGAGCGTCTCGACCTCGGTCTCGGTCGGGGCGTCCCCGTCCGGGATGGTGATGGTGGGGGCTCCCTCGTCGTCGAGCTCGACGGTCGGCATTCCCTCGACGGGGTCGACGTCCTCACCGGAAGCGGTCGTCGGGAGCTTCTCGATGGTCTCGACGTAGAGGATGTTCGCGTTCGAACCGTCCTGGACGGGAGGCAGTGCGAGCGCGACCTGCGAGCCGAGCGGCGCGCATTCGACGGCAGCCGTGAAAGCGAACTCCTGAGTCAGGTCGTAGTTCTGCTGCTGCGACTGTCCGCTGCTCAGCAGAGCGGGAACGACACCATCGGGGCCGAGCGATGAGCTCGCGAGCACCTCGCTCGTCGCCGCATCGACGAGCTGATAGCGCAGCGAGACGAGGTCGCCGGCGTGAAGGTCGTCACCGCTGCCCTCCTTCACGACGGTCCGCTCCGCGGCGGTGATCTCTGTCCCCGCGGGGACGGAGACCTTCGCGTCGGCTCCTTCGCCGTCGACAACGACGGCGTCCGATCCCGCGCCCGATGGCAGATCGGCCATGCACGCCGTGTTGGGGGTCGATGTCGGGTCGGCCGTCGAGTCGGGGGCGGCGTCGCCCGAGCATCCCGCCAGAAGGAGGGTCGCTGCGGCGACGGTGGACAGGACGATGAGCGGACGCTTGCGCACAGTGAGACCTCAGGGTTCGCGGGCGGGACAGTCCATCATCTCTCATCGCCCTTTGTCCGCGCTGGGAGGCGCGCGATGGTGCTTCATTCCCGCACGAGCATGAATCCGGCGGTACTCTGCTCTGATGACGTCAGAGCAGCCCGTCGAGCCCGAATCGTCGCCCGAGGACTCGGCGAAGCCACGGCACACGGGATTCGCCTACGCGCTGGGGCGCAGTCTCATCACCCCGCTCGCGCGCGGCGTGTACCGCCCGCGGATCGAAGGCCGGGACAACGTGCCGCGCGAAGGCGCGGTGATCTTCGCGAGCAACCATCTGTCGTTCATCGACTCGATCGCCATCCCGGTCGCGGCCCCCCGGCCCGTGCACTTCCTCGCGAAGTCCAGCTACTTCGAGGGCACCGGCTTCAGCGGCTGGCTGAGCAAGACGTTCTTCCAGTCGATCGGCGCGATACCCGTTCGTCGTGGCGCGGGTCAGGCCGCGCTCGACGCTCTCGACGTGCAGCGTCAGCTCCTCGACGAGGGTCTTGCGGTCGCGCTGTACCCCGAGGGGACGAGATCCACCGACGGACGCCTGTACAAGGGCCGCACAGGGGTGGCGTTCCTCGCTCTTCAGACGGGGGCCCCGGTGGTCCCGGTCGGTCTGATCGGCACCGACAAGGTCATGCCGGTCGGAGCCAAGGTCCCGACGCTGAAGGAGAGGATCACGGTCCGGTTCGGCGAGCCGCTCGACCTGTCACCGCACGGCCCCGCCGAGAGCGGCCGCGCACGTCGCCTCGCGACCGACGAGATCATGGCCGCGATCCACGCCCTCTCCGGGCAGGAACTCGCCGGAGCCTACAACGAGGCCCCAGCACAGGGTGCGATCGAGAAGATCAAGCAGGCACTCCCACACGAACGCCGCTGATCCACGACACTCTCGCCGTCAGGAGTCAGGCCTCAGGAGGCAGGCGTCAGCCGGCGTGCGCGGTGACAGTCGCCTCGTGGCGCACCGGGAAGTTCATCGAGTTCGCGATGAAGCACCATTCGTTGGCCTGAGCGTGCGCGCGCTCCGCTGCCTCGATCATGGAGGCCTCGGCGACCACGACCTGCGGACGGAGCATCACCTCGACGAACGCTCCCCCGCCTGCTCCGTTCTCGCGCATCAGGCCGGTCGCCGCGTCCCGGTAGGACAGGACAACGACGCCCGCGGTCACGCATGCATGCAGGTAGGACAGCAGGTGGCACTGCGACAAGGAGGCGAGCAGCATGTCCTCCGGGTTCCAGCGTGAGGGGTCTCCGCGGAACGGCTTGTCGGCCGACGCCAGCAACTCGGGCTTGCCCTCGACCTCGAGCGTGACGTCACGGCGGTACTCGCGGTAGGCGCTCGTGCCCGTGCCGGTATTGCCTGTCCACGTCGCGGTCAGCGCGTAGCGGTGGTCGCCGAGGGGCGCAGTGCTGTGAGCCATGCCCCCAGTCTGCCAGCCCCCTCGGACAGCGTCGCGACGGCATCCAGTCTGTGTCAACGCGCCCGAGTGGGCGACGCCAGCCGCTGGAGGACTCTCCCGGGCGCCCGCGACGATATCCTTGACGACGTGCTGGAGACTCTCACCGTTCAGGATGCCGTGGAACTCGCCGTCGTCGAGCGGAGCGGGTTCGTCGAGTCCCGCCACGCGGGAGCTGCCGTCGTGCTCTCGCCGGACGGGGAGGTCATTGCCCGCCACGGCAACGCCGATGCGCTGATCCTGCCGCGCTCGAGCCTCAAGCCGCTGCAGGCGGTCGCCTGCATCACGGCAGGGGCTGCACTCGACGGCGAGCAGCTCGCCCTCTCGACCGCGAGCCACGTGGGAACCGACCGCCACGCCGACGTCGTGCGCGATGTGCTCGCCGAGGGCGGCCTCACAGAAGACGACCTCGCGTGCCCCACTGCGTGGCCGAGCGACACCGCCACGCGCGACGAGATGGTGCGCGAGCACGGTCAGCAGGAACGCATCCGCATGAACTGCTCGGGCAAGCACGCGGCGATGCTGCGCGCCTGCGTCGCGACGGGCTGGCCGACGCAGGGGTACCTCGACCCCTCGCATCCGCTGCAGGCGCACATCCGCGACGTCATCGAGCGGCTGACCGGCGAGAAGGTCGCCCACACCGCGGTCGACGGGTGCGGGGCTCCCGTGTACGCGATCACGCTGACCGGGCTCGCCCGCTCCATCCATCGCATCGGCACGGCGTCCGACCGCTCGCCGTTCGCGCTGCACCGGGTTGCCGGCTCCCTGGTCCGCGCGGTCCGCGAGAACCCCTGGACCATCGAAGGTCCTGCGCGTCCCGACACGATCGCGATCGAGACGCTCGGCGTCTTCGCGAAGGGCGGCGCCGAGGGCGTCATGGTCATGGTCGCGCCGAACGGCACCACCGTCGCCCTGAAGATGCTCGACGGCGGAGCGCGTGCCTCGACCCTCGTCGCCGCGACGCTCCTGAACCGCTCCGGGGCCATCGCGGACGCCGACCTCGCTGCGCTCACGGCCGCCCTCCCCCTGGGCGTGCTCGGCGCGGGTGGCGTCGTCGGCAGCATCCGCGTCGGTTCCGGCATCTGACGGCCTGACCGCTCACAGCTCACGACTCACGACCCTGAGTTCCAGGCATCGATCACCACCCGTCGCGGAGACTCGGCGCCCCGGACCAGCCACGCCCGTCCGGCGTGAGAGCGGGCGAACGGCGGCAGCTCCCGGATCCCGGTGAGCTGACGGAGTTCGACGGGATGCTCCGCCCTGACGAGGACGTCGCCTTCCACGCGCACCCGCTGCCAGAGCGCCCACTCGCGCTGCCAGGTCTCGGCGTCCGCAACGAGGACCACCGGGTTCTCCGGTGCCGCGGTACGCAGATCCGCGGGGCTGCCGACGGTGTAATCGGGGAAGGCGCGGGCGAGATCCGCGATCGCCTGAGGCGCGCCGGCGCTGACGACGGCGGTCATCGATGCCTGCGGTCGCCACGCGGGCGTCGTCGCTCGCAGGTGCCCCGCCCGTGTCGATCGCAGACGCTGCTCCGGGACCCAGGCGATCTGCACCTCACGGTCCCCGATCCGGGCGCGCCCGGGTGGACGGTCCCGGAGATACCCCTCCGCGTCTCCCCCGGCGGCGAGATGGTCGGTGCGGCCGCTCGTCCGAAGGAGGCCGCGACGCGGAAGCAGGTCGAGGATCCGACCGGCCGCGCCGTGGGCTTTCGTGGCCGTGAGGACGAAGGTGGACTGCGAACCCCCGCGGATGATCCTCTCCCAGAGCTGCGCGAGATGGGCCGCATGCTCGTGGGGAAGCGCGTCCAGCTGAGCATCGAGATCATCGCACAGGATCAGCGCGGCCTGCTGAGCGCGCCCGCCATCGGTCACGAGGTCGCACATGACGTCCCAGGCCCCCTCCGGGTCGCTCGGTACGAGGACCGCGCCAGGCCACTGCGCGGCGATCGCGCGGACCGCGGCGGTACGTCCGGAGCGGCTCTGGCCGATCAGCGCGATTCCCTTGTCGCGCCCGACCTGCAGGATCTCCAACGGCTGAGCCTGGCTCTCGGGAAGGTCGGCCCGTCCGAGCAGGACAGCACCCGGAGGCGTCGTCTCCCGCAGGTCGGCGAGAGCGATCCGGCGCGGCAGCGGAGGCAGCCATGGACTCGGCGACACGGCCGAGGAGTCCCATCGCGCGGCGGCGAGAGCCACATCCTCGCTGCGGGTCAGCGCCACCCGCACCGTTCGAGCATCCTGGTCGCGGGGCCGCCGAACCAGACCGAGGCCTCGGGATTCGGGGCCACCGCCGATCGCGGACGCCGCGTCGCTGCCGATCACCGCGCGGCTGTCAGCGGCATCCCCGACCCGGAGGCTCACCCGCAGAGGACAGTTCGCCGCGAGCGCGTCCCTGACGACGCCGACCGCGCGCTGCGTCCCCAGCACCAGGTGCATCCCCAGCGCTCGTCCCCGCGCGGCGATATCGGTGAAGACCGTCGCGAGATCGGGATGCTCCTGCAGCAGCGCAGCGAACTCGTCGACGACGATCACCAGGCGCGGCATGTCGACCTCGACGATGTCCCGGGCACGCGCATCGGCGAGCACGGTCTCCCGCCGTCGCAACTCGGCTGTGAGGCTCGACACGCCGCGGCGCGCCCCTACCGGATCGAGGTCCGTGACCACTGCGACCACGTGAGGGAGGGCGCGCAACGGATCGAAGGCAGTGCCGCCTTTGAAGTCGGCGAGCACGAACACCACGCGATCGGGGCCGTACGTGCTCGCCAGCGCCGTCACCCAGGACACCAGGAGTTCGCTCTTGCCGGATCCCGTCGTACCGGTGACTATCGCATGCGGCCCGTCCTCCACGAGGTCGAGCACGATGTCCTCCCCCGCGCCTCGTCCGACCGTCGTGGCGAGCGAGGTCGCGCTCGCCTCCTGCGGCAGATCGCCGAGCAGGACGAGATCGGGGATCGGCAAGACGTCGTCGGACTCCTCCTCGAGCTCCGAACTCACCGCGCCGGCCTGCCCGCGCGAGAGGAACTCGGGCATCACATCGACCACGCCCTCGGCGGTGCGCAGGTGCGCGCCTTGCGCTTCCGCGATGTCGATCACGCTCGTGATGCCGTCGGGCACCGCCTGCCCCGGCGGAAGCAACCACACCCTGGCGTCGGCGTCGGGGACGGCCGACGAACCGTGCACCAGGAGTTCCAGCCGGAAGGCTGCACGTCCGGACGCACGCGCATGCGGCAGAGAGGAGAGTCCGAGATGCTCGACCGCAGCGCCGACCAGGGCGAGCTGCGACGGGCCGAAGCGCAGACAGAGCTGCACGGCGAGCGCCCGCGACGCCGCCGCCGCGAGCACCGCGGGGCCGCGCAGTGCGATGCCTCGACCGAGCGGAGCGGTGATCGGGACCTGTTCGATGCGCCCGCAGCGGACCTGGAACTCGCGCGCACGCTCTCCCTCTCCGCCCCCGACCGCACGCACCGCGCTCGTCCGCGCGCCGGAACCGACGACGAGCGCGGTCTCGGGGTCCGGTCGTCGCCCTTCGCGCAGTGGTGGGTCCACCAGCGCGCTCACCACATCGGGATCCCGGTGCCGACGGAGCATGCGCTCCGACTCGTGGCGCTCGCGCAGTTCGTCCTCGGCGCGAGCCCATCCCTTCTCCTCCTCGACCTCCGCACGCCGACGGGCCGCTCGCCGGGAACGGCGTCCGTCGACGACGGCCGCGAAGAGCATGAGCGGGCCGAGCGCGGCGAAGCACAGGGAGAGCAGCGAGCCCGTGACGAGCCAGAGCACGACGCCCGAAGCCACGGGTACGAGCGCGGCGATGATCGGGAGCGAAGGGCGCGCGGGCGGTGCGGGCGCAGCAGGGATCACGATCGGGAGGGAGTCCATCCCTCCAGTGGACACCCGAGTGGTGCACAGGCACCGCTCCTCCACAGGTCTCCGTGGCTATTCGGCGGATTCCTCGGATGGGGAGGAGAGATCGCTCGGCACTTCGGAGACCTGAACGATCACGAGGGTCACGTTGTCCCGTCCCCCGTTCTCGAGAGCGGCGGCCAGCATCGCGTCCACGGCGGCTGCGGGGTCCGTGTTCTCTCGCAGGAAGTGCTGGATGCCGTAATCGGTGAGCTCCTTGGTGAGCCCGTCGGAGCAGATGACGAACCGGTCCCCGGCCCGGACCTCCAGGGCGAGATAGTCCGGCGGGGTCAGCTCGCTCGCGCCCACGGCGCGCGTGATGACGTTGCTGTAAGGATGCCCCTCGGCCTCTTCCGGACTGATCTTGCCCGCGGCGATGAGCTCCTGCACCACGGAGTGGTCGGTCGTCACCTGGACGAGTCGATCGTCGCGCAGGAGGTAGACGCGGGAGTCTCCGATGTTGAGCGCCACCCAATGCGGATCGCCGTCGATGAACTCGAGGAAGATCCCGGTCAGTGTCGTCCCGGTGCCTTCGTCCGTCGTGTCGGGGTGCTCGGCGATGTCACCGACCGCGAGGTCCAACGCCCGCTCGATGGCGGCTCGATCGACGGTCCCCTCGGTCACGAGCGCCTCGAGGCGTGAGATGGTGCTCTGGCTCGCGATCTCCCCGCCCGCGTGGCCGCCCATGCCGTCGGCGACGATGAACAGGGGGTACTCGGCGAAGAACGCGTCCTGGTTGGTCTCCCGACGTCGTCCGACGTCGGTCGCTCCCGCCCACGTCAGGAGCAGCGGATGCTGCGCCACCGTGACGCTGTGCGTCCTCGTCGTCGTCTCAGCCACTCGTCGCCTCCGAAATGCCCCTGGATCGGGTGGCCCCAGGATACTCACACATCGTAATGGACTCCGCGCCGGTGATACCCGCTCGACGCTGGTTCCATACCTCCACGTTATCGTCTCGCGGTGAGCGTTCCACACGATCGTCGATGCGATCCGTCGCGCCCGGGCACGCACAGAGCCCCCGACCGAGGTCGAGGGCTCTGCAGTCGGCGATCAGGCCGGGGGCTGGTTGGGGTCGGACGGCCCCGCCGGCGGTGCGGGCGGAGCTGCGGGCGGCGCGGCGGGCGGGGCCGGCGGCACCTGAGGAGCTGCCGGCGGAACCTGCGGCGCTGCCGGAGGCACCTGCGGCGCGGTGGGCGGAACGCCAGGAGTCTGCTGCGGGGCTGCGGGCGGCGCGTATCCGGGCTGTGCCGGAGGGGCGTAGCCGGGCTGGGCGGGCGGGGCGTAACCCTGCTGGGGTGCGCCGTAGCCCTGCTGGGGAGCGCCGTACCCGGGAGCAGCGGCCTGACGCGGCTGAGCAGGGATTCCTTCCCAGACGGTCGAGTCTGCGAAGAATCCGTTACCGCCCCACGGAGCGGGTGCGACATTCGGGTTCCAGCGCGATTTGTCGAACGCGTTGATTCCGAGCCAGACGATCCCGAGGAGCACCCACAGGATGACCCAGACCGCGTCCTTCTGGAGCTTGAGGCCGACACGCCAAGCCGCGAGAGCCAGCACCACCGCCAGCGCGAGACCGGTGAGGAAGTTGAGGTAAGGGATGAAGGAGAGGCCGATCGCGATCAGCACCACCCAGGGCGAGACGTCGCCGAGCTTCGCGAAGACCATCCAGTTGTACACGGGCACCCAGGCACGCCACTTCCCCTGGACTCCGGCCTTCTCGAAGATCTTCATCAGGAACACCGCGGTGAGCACATAGCCCGCGATCGCGATCAGGAAGCCCACGAGCGCGATGACGCCGAAGATGGCAGCTGCGCCGGGCCCGTAATAGTAATCGTCGTACATGATCCCCTCCGGATCCGATGGAGCAGACGCTGTGCGCGTTGCGACACCCACCATATCGGTGTGCTGATATTACGGGCAACGACACGCGTGGGGAGAAATCCCCACGCGTCTCCGGGGGTCATTCCGTGACGACGAGCTCCAGAACACCGGGGTCGGACGCATCGCGCAGATCGATGCCTCGCTCGCGCGCCCACGTTCGCAGTGCGCGGAGCGAACGGATCCGCGGACGGTCCTCGGCGAACGCGCGCACGAGCATCCCTTTCGACTTCTTGTTGAAGTGGTTGAGCGCCCGGCCGTGCTCCGTCACGACGCGCACGTAGGCGGAGGGAACGGCTGCCGGTACGGGGCCCAACGCCACGTAGGCCTCGCTGCGGAGATCCAGCACGAACGGGGGCTGCTCCGTCGCGATCGCGGCAGACGTCGCCTCGGCCCAATGCCGGCGCAGGGGCGCCACGCCGGGCAGTGAGGTGCCCGCCGCGAGACGATACGCCGGGATCCGGTCCAGCGCACCCACGGGGCCGAACGGCGCGGAGTGGATCCAGACGTGGGCACCCAGCCAACGCCGCGAGGCCGCCGAGAGCGTCGCCGCGTCCAGAGCGTCGAACAGCACCCCGGTGTAGCGATCGACGGCCGGCATCGTGGGCGCCGTGCGGAGCGCGAGGTTGTACGCGATCTCGTGCGCCTGCTTGGCGCTGAGCTTGAGCGCGGAGCGCGCAGCATCCTCGTCCGCGGCGAGGTCGACGAGGGCGTCGATGACCGTCCGCCGGGCGGATCCCAGGCCGGGCAAGGCGAGACCCGCGACGTCGAGCGGCGCGCCGTCACCACCCGTGCGCTTGGTCTCGGAGGGAGGGAGCAGGATCTTCATGGGACCTCATGACGCAGAGACGCGTCCGCCTCGACTCCCCGGAGGGGTCGAGGCGGACGCGACGAGTGGAACTGATCAGGCGACGAGGGCGGCGTTGCCGGCCACGATCGTCAGGTCGTTGCCCTCCATGGAGAGGAAACCGTCCTGCGCGTTCGCCAGCACCTTGGTGCCGTCGGTCTGGGTGATCCGGACCTGGCCCTCGGCGAGGATCGCCAGGACCGGCTCGTGCCCGGTCATGAAGCCGATCTCGCCCTCGACGGTCTTGGCGACCACGAGGCTCGCCTCCCCCGTCCAGACCTCCGCGTCCGCGGAGACGAGGCTCACGTGCAGCGCCATGGTCAGCCGTTCTCCTTCTGGATCTTCGCCCACTGCTCTTCGACGTCGGAGATGCCGCCGACGTTGAAGAAGGCCTGCTCGGCCACGTGGTCGAAGTCACCGCGGGTGATCGCGTCGAACGACTCGATGGTGTCCTTCAGCGGGACGGTCGAACCCTCGACGCCCGTGAACTTCTTGGCCATGTAGGTGTTCTGCGAGAGGAACTGCTGGATGCGACGTGCACGCGACACGACGATCTTGTCTTCCTCGGAGAGCTCATCGACACCGAGGATGGCGATGATCTCCTGCAGCTCCTTGTTCTTCTGGAGGATCTGCTTGACCGTGGTGGCCACGCGGTAGTGGTCCTCGCCGAGGTAGCGGGGGTCCATGATGCGCGACGTCGAGGTCAGCGGGTCGATGGCCGGGTACAGACCCTTCGACGCGATCTCACGGGAGAGCTCGGTCGTCGCGTCGAGGTGCGCGAAGGTCGTGGCCGGAGCCGGGTCGGTGTAGTCGTCGGCCGGCACATAGATCGCCTGCAACGAGGTGATCGAGTGACCACGCGTCGAGGTGATGCGCTCCTGGAGGAGGCCCATCTCGTCGGCGAGGTTCGGCTGGTAGCCCACGGCGGAAGGCATGCGGCCCAGAAGGGTCGACACCTCGGAACCGGCCTGCGTGAAGCGGAAGATGTTGTCGATGAAGAGCAGCACGTCCTGCTTCTGCACGTCGCGGAAGTACTCCGCCATCGTCAGCGCCGACAGCGCGACGCGAAGGCGCGTCCCCGGCGGCTCGTCCATCTGGCCGAAGACGAGGGCGGTCTTGTCGAAGACGCCCGCCTCCTCCATCTCGTGGATCAGGTCGTTGCCCTCACGGGTGCGCTCGCCGACACCGGCGAACACCGACACACCACCGTGGTCCTGCGCGACGCGCTGGATCATCTCCTGGATGAGGACGGTCTTGCCGACACCGGCGCCACCGAACAGACCGATCTTTCC
Source organism: Microbacterium sp. LMX7-1.2 (assembly GCF_040675935.1). Lineage (NCBI taxonomy): Bacteria > Bacillati > Actinomycetota > Actinomycetes > Micrococcales > Microbacteriaceae > Microbacterium > Microbacterium sp. LMX7-1.2. The sequence goes on from NZ_JBEGIL010000001.1 coordinate 569,005, forward strand.
ACCCTGCACGTAGGGGGTCAGGAGGTCGATCGACTTGATGCCGGTCTCGAACATGGTGGTCTTCGACTCGAGCTGGTCGAAGTTCGGGGCCTTGCGGTGGATGGGCCAGCGCTCCGTGACCTCGATGGTCTCACCGGGCTCGCCGTTGAGGACCTCGCCGATCACGTTGAAGACCTTGCCCTTGGTGACGTCGCCGACGGGGACCGAGATGGCCTCGCCCGTGTCGCGCACCTCCTGCCCGCGGACGATGCCGTCCGTGGGCTTCAGGGCGATGGCGCGCACGAGGTCGTCACCGAGGTGCTGGGCGACCTCGAGCGTGATCTCGGTCGACTCCTCGCCGATGGCGATCGTGGTCTTCAGCGCGTTGTAGATGTCGGGGATCGAGTCGTGCGGGAACTCGATGTCGACAACCGGACCGTTGACGCGTGCGACGCGCCCGACGACCGCGGTCGCCGGCTGGTCAGCCGTGGCGGTGGTGGTCATTTTCGTCTCTTTCCTGAGGGTCTATTTGCTCGACGAGAGGGCATCGGCGCCGCCGACGATCTCTGCGATCTGCTGCGTGATCTCCGCCTGGCGCGCGTTGTTGCGCAGACGGGTGTAGTCGGTGATGAGCTTGTCGGCGTTGTCGCTGGCGGACTTCATCGCCTTCTGCGTCGCGGCCTGCTTGGCGGCGGACGACTGCAGGAGGGCGTTGAAGACGCGGCTCTGGATGTACACCGGCAGGATCGCGTCGAGCACGGTCTCGGCATCCGGCTCGAACTCGTACAGCGGGTAGACCGTGCTGCCCGCCTCCGAGTCGTCGGCCTCCGTGATCTCCAGCGGAAGCAGGCGCACGGACTCCGGCGACTGCGTCATCATGCTGACGAAACGGTTGTACACGAGGTGGATCTCATCGACGCCGCCCTCGTCCGCACCGCGCGAGAAGGCCTCGAGCAGTGTGGCCGAGATCTCCTCCGCCGTGCGGAACGAGGGGGTGTCGGTGTCGCCGGTCCACTCCGCGGCCGACTCGATGCGACGGAACTGGAAGTACCCGACGGCCTTGCGACCGACCAGGTAGAACACCGGCTCCTTGCCCTGCTCACGCAGGAGCGATGCCACCTCGAGACCCTCACGGAGGATCTGCGAGTTGAAGGCTCCGGCGAGACCGCGGTCCGAGGAGAAGATCACGACCGCGGAGCGGCGGATGTTCTCAGGCTCACGGGTGAGCGGGTGGTCGACGTTCGAGTGCGTCGCGACGGCCGACACGGCCCTCGTCACGGCCCGCGCGAAGGGGCTGGACGCCTTGACGCGTGCCATCGCCTTCTGGATGCGCGAAGCCGCGATGAGTTCCATCGCCTTCGTGATCTTCTTGGTCGTCTGAGCAGAAGAGATCTTCTGCTTGTAGACCCTGAGTTGTGCGCCCATGAATCAGTTCCTCACGCGATTACGCGCGACGACCCTTGACGATCTTCTCCTGGTTGACGTCCTCGGCCTCAGCCGCAGCGTGCTCCTCGTGGCCCGGGGCGCCGATGGCGTGCCCCTTGCCACCCTGGAACTCCAGGATGAAGGCGTCCGTCTGCTTCGCCAGCTCCGCGACCGTGTCGTCGTCGAGGACGTTGGTCTCGCGCAGCGTGTCGAGCACGGAGGTGTTGCGACGCAGGTAGTCCAGGAGCTCACGCTCGAACCGCAGCACGTCCTCGACCTCGATCGAGTCGAGCTTGCCGTTCGTGCCGGCCCAGATCGAGACGACCTGCTCCTCGACGGGGTACGGCGAGTACTGCGGCTGCTTCAGCAGCTCGGTCAGACGCGCACCGCGCGAGAGCTGACGACGAGAGGCGGCGTCGAGGTCGGAGGCGAACATCGCGAAGGCCTCGAGCGAGCGGTACTGCGCCAGCTCGAGCTTGAGCGTGCCGGAGACCTTCTTGATCGACTTGACCTGAGCGTCACCGCCGACTCGCGAGACCGAGATACCCACGTCGACCGCCGGACGCTGGTTGGCGTTGAAGAGGTCGGACTGGAGGAAGATCTGGCCGTCGGTGATCGAGATCACGTTGGTCGGGATGTACGCCGAGACATCGTTGGCCTTCGTCTCGATGATCGGGAGACCCGTCATCGAACCGGCGCCGAGCTCGTCGGACAGCTTCGCGCACCGCTCGAGCAGACGGGAGTGCAGGTAGAAGACGTCACCCGGGTATGCCTCGCGGCCCGGCGGGCGGCGCAGGAGGAGCGACACGGCGCGGTACGCCTCGGCCTGCTTCGACAGGTCGTCGAAGATGATGAGGACGTGCTTGCCGCCGTACATCCAGTGCTGGCCGATGGCCGAACCGGTGTAGGGAGCCAGGTACTTGAAGCCGGCGGGGTCGGATGCCGGAGCGGCCACGATCGTGGTGTACTCCAGAGCACCGGCCTCTTCGAGCGCGCCCTTCACCGAAGCGATGGTCGAGCCCTTCTGGCCGATCGCGACGTAGATGCAGCGGACCTGCTTGCTGACGTCGCCGGACTCCCAGTTAGCCTTCTGGTTGATGATCGTGTCGATCGCGATGGCCGTCTTGCCGGTCTGGCGGTCGCCGATGATCAGCTGACGCTGACCGCGGCCGACGGGGATCATCGCGTCGATGGCCTTGATGCCGGTCTGCATCGGCTCGTGCACCGACTTGCGCTGCATGACGCCGGGAGCCTGGAGCTCGAGCTCGCGGACGCCCTCGGTCGCGATCGCGCCGAGGCCGTCGATCGGGTTGCCGAGAGGGTCGACCACGCGGCCGAGGTAGCCGTCGCCGACGGGGACCGAGAGGACCTCGCCAGTGCGCGTGACTTCCTGACCCGCCTCGATGCCGGTGAAGTCGCCGAGGACGACCACGCCGATCTCGTGCTCGTCGAGGTTGAGCGCGAGACCCTTGGTGCCGTCGGCGAAGGTCACGAGCTCGTTCGCCATGACGCCGGGCAGTCCCTCGACGTGGGCGATGCCGTCGGCGGCGTCGATGACGGTGCCGACCTCGGTCGCCGCAGCCCCGGTGGGCTCGTATGCCGCGGCGAAGTCCTTCAGCGCGTCACGGATGACGTCGGGGCTGATCGATAGTTCTGCCATTGTCTTCCCTTTGTATCTGGGTGCGCGGTTCCCCGCGCGAAGTCGTGTTAGCCGGCGAGCTTCTGGCGAAGATCGGCGAGACGGGCGGAAATGCTGCCGTCGATGACGTCGTCCGCGATCTGCACGCGCAGACCTCCGACGACGGTGGGATCGATGACCTCGTTGAGCGCCACCGTTCCCGTGTAGCGGCGCGAGAGCGCGTCACTCAGGCGGGTGCGCTGGGCGTCGGTGAGCGACTTCGCGGTGTAGACCGTCGCGACGATGCGCTCGCCCTGGCTCGCGACGACGCGCATTGCCCGGGAGAGCAGCTGACGCACGCGACGCTCGCGCGGCTGGCGCACCAGCGACGAGACGATCAGCGCGGTCGAGGCGCTCGTGGCTCCGCCCGCGAGTAGACGCTCGATGAGCGAGCCCTTGGCGGCCTCTCCTCCGAGTCGGCTGCCGAGAGCGAGCTCGAGCTCCGGGTTGGCGGCGACGATGCGGGAGAACCCGAACAGCTCCCCCTCGATGTCGGCCCCGGGCTCCGCGATGGCCGCGGCCCGGATCGCCAGCTCCTCGATGCCGTCCGTCAGCTCGCTCGCCGACGACCAGCGCTCGGCGACAGCCGTCTTCAGCACATCCTGCGCATTCTGCGAGAACGAGCCGAACACCGCTGCCACGACGTTCTGTCGCGCCACCGCCGCAGCCGCAGGGTCGGCCAGCGCGCCGCTCAGCTGGGACGACTCCCCCACGGCGCGGGCGGCTGCGAACAGCTCCTGCGCCGTGTCGAGAGTGACGCCCTTCGCTGCGGCAAGCGCCTGAGTGGATGCCGCGAGTGCCTGAGTGGTCGCGCTGCCCATTACTGAGCCGCCTTCTCGGATGCTTCGAGGTCGGCGAGGAAGCGGTCGACGACCGCCGTCGCACGTGCATCGTCGGAGAGCGTCTCACCGACCACACCCCCGGCGAGGTCGATCGCGAGCGTGCCGACCTCGTTGCGGAGCGAGACGAGCGCCGTCTGACGCTCGGCCTCGATCTGCGAGTGCGCGGCCGCGGTCACGCGAGCTGCCTCGGTCGTGGCTGCGTCCTTGGCCTCGGCGACGATCTTCTTGCCGTCCTCACGGGCGGCCTCGCGGATCTCACCGGCCTCGGTGCGTGCCTCGGCCAGCTGACGCGTGTACTCCTCGAGCGCGGCCTCGGCCTGCTTCTGAGCCTCGTCGGCCTTGGCGATGTTGCCCTCGATCGCGGCAGAGCGCTTGTCGAGCAGGTCGTAGAGCTTGGGAAGGGCGACCTTCCACACCACGAAGAGGATGACGACGAAGCACACCGCCGACCAGATGATGTCGTACCACGCGGGAATCAGAGGGTTCTGATTTTCACCCTCTGCTGCGAGGTTCGTGACAAGAGCGTTCAGCATCCTGTCTCCTTATCGAAACTGGAAGGGAGGACTTACTGGAAGATGAAGTAGGTCGCGATGCCGATGAAGGCGAGCGCCTCGGTGAAGGCGATACCGATGTACATCAGGACCTGCAGGCGACCGGCCAGCTCGGGCTGACGGGCGACACCCTCGATCGTCTTGCCGACGACGATGCCGACGCCGATGGCGGGACCGATGGCTGCGAGGCCGTAGCCCACGGTGCCGATGTTGCCGTTGAGTTCAGCGAGAACCGTAGTTGCGTCCACGGGTTTTTCCTTTCAGTTGGGTGGACAGGCAGATGCCTGCCCGCTCAGTGCTCTTCTGCGACCGCGAGCTGGATGTAGACCGCGGTGAGGATGGTGAAGACGTAGGCCTGCAGGAAGGCCACGAGGACCTCGAACAGGGTGAAGGCGAAGCCGAACGCGAGGGTTCCCGCACCGAGTGCGATCCACCCGCTTCCGAGCGTGATCACGAAGAACTGCGTGGCCGAGAAGAACAGCACGAGCATGAGGTGCCCGACGACCATGTTCATGAGCAGTCGCAGCGTCAGCGTGATCGGACGGATGATGAATGTCGAGAGGATCTCGAGCGGCGTCACGATGACGTAGAGGAACGGCGGCACGCCGGACGGGAACAGTGCGTTGCGGAAGAAGTTCTTGGGGCTCTTCTTGACACCTGCGTAGATGAACGACACGTAGCTGACGAGCGCCAGCAGCGCCGGGACCGCGATTATGCTCGTACCGGCGATGTTCATGAACGGGATGATGCCCGTGAGGTTCATGAACAGGACCATGAAGAAGATGGTGGCGAGGATCGGAAGGAACCGGCGGCCGTCCTTGCGTCCGAGCAGGTCCTCGGCGACATTGACCCGCACGAAGTCGAGCGCCATCTCCACGACGCTCTGGAAGCGACCGGGCACGACGCGCATGCGGCGGGTACCCAGCCAGAGGAACAGCACCACGGCGATGGTCGCGACGAACTGGACGAGGTGGATCCGGTTGATCACCAGGTCGCCGATGTGGAAGACGGCATCGGGGAAGAACTCGGCGATGGACGGAGCGTGGAACTCGTCATCCGTGGCGAGTCGGGGCATCAGGGTCGCAGCAAGATTAAACAGCGCGGGCTCCAGCTTCGGGGCACCGGTCAGAACCGGAGCGACGATGGTCGGTGTGCTTCAGGCGCAAGCGCTCGCGGGCGAGCGGCGGGCACGTGTCAACACTATCAGAATCTGAGGGTGGCCTAAGACCTCGCGGGGCCGTCCTCAGAGGGAGCGGCCCCCGGGGCCGCGTCCTCCGGAACCTCCGTCGGCAGCGAGGAATCGCTGACGTGAGGCAGGCGCATGGTGCCGATGGTTACGGCGTCGACGATGAGAGATACGAGCACACCCGCGATGATCGAGACGAAGAACACCGTCGGCTGGATCCAGGGCTGATCCCTCAGCACGACGATGACCAGGAAGAAGACGATGATCTTCAGCAGCCATCCCCCGAGCACGATGGCGAAAAAGAACTGCACGTACAGCGGCTCGCCGTACCAGCGGTTGGCGATGAGGATGCTGGCGCCAGTGATCCCGAGGAAGACCGCCGCGATCAGCACGCCCAGCAAGCCGCTGACGAGCCCCTCCCCCTCCGCGACGATGTACCCCACGGTCGCGGCGCCGATGGCGAGCACGACCGTCGACACCACCGACCAGACGAGGGTCCTGCGGAGGATGGGGGTGCTGGATACGGGGTTCGGGCTCATGGTGACTCCACGGGTGTCGGGTCGGACTCGGCATCCGTCGTGGTGCGCTTACGACGGGAGGGCATCAGGGTGATGACGAGGCAGGCGGCGATGCCCAGGACGCCGAAGCCCACCCCTGGCAGGTACTGGCCCGGCCAGTCCTCGCGGGCTCCCACGTACATCAGGAGCACCGCGATCGAGATGATCGCGGTCCAGGCGTAGAAGATCAGCACGGCGTCGCGGTCGCGGTGCCCGAGGTCGAGCATCCGGTGGTGCAGGTGCTTGCGATCGGGTGAGAAGGGCGACTTTCCCGCGTTCATGCGGCGGAGCACCGCAAGGCCGAAGTCGAGCAGCGGCAGCAGCACGACCAGCAACGGCAGCAGTATCGGGATGAAGGCTCCGAGCAGCTGCGAGCGGCCCAGGCGCTCGAGGTCGAGCGCCGAGGGCTCGAGCTGCCCGGTGACGGCGATCGCCGACGTGGCCATGAGGAGGCCGAGGACGAGCGCGCCGGAGTCGCCCATGAACAGCTTCGCCGGGCTCCAGTTGAAGGGCAGGAAGCCGATGCACGCGCCGATGAGCACGGCCGCGAGGAACGACGCGAGGTTGAAGTAGCTCGAGGCGCCCGTGTCGCGCGTGAGGATGTACGAGTACGCGAAGAACACGCCGTTCGCGATCAGGCAGACGCCGGCGACCAGGCCGTCCAGCCCGTCGATGAAGTTCACCGCGTTCATGACGATCACGATCGCGAACATCGTGATCGTGATGCTCAGCCAGCTGGAGAAGACGATCAGGTCGCCGAACGGCAGCGACAGGATCTGCAGCCCGCCGCCGATCGTGATGATCGCGGCGGCGAGGAACTGCGCGCCGAGCTTGATCATCCAGTCGAGATCCCACAGGTCGTCGACCACCCCGATGACCGCGATCAGCAGTGCGGCCGCGAGGATCGACCACATGGTCTGCGGCGGCATCCAGATCGTGGCGAAGAACGGATTCGCGGCCGACACCCCCATCGCGATCGCGATGCCCAGGAAGATCGCGACGCCGCCGAGACGCGGCGTGGGCGTCTTGTGCACGTCGCGCTCGCGGATCTCGGGGTACAGCTTGAACCGCAGGCTCAGCTTCCACACCGCCCAGGTCAACGCGAACGTGATCGCGGCGGTGATGACGGCCGTCAGGAGGTACTGCTTCACAGGTCCTCGTCCTGCTGCAGCGGCGGCCCCGGCTCGAGCAGGTCGCCGAGGACGTCCTCGAGACGCTCACGACTGATCGCGCCCTGCCGGAGCACGCGCACCAGGCCGGTCGTCGGCTCGGCGCCGCGCGGCACGAGCGATGTCGCGTCGACGATCGTGGAGGCGACGCCCTCCTTGCTGATGCCGTCGGCCAGGTACACCGCGACGCTGTCGCCCAGCATCCGCTCGGCGTCGTAGGCGGAGATCGCCGCGTCCCGACCCGTGAGGTTGGCGCTCGACACAGCGAGCGGGCCGGTCTCGGCGAGGAGTTCGAGCGCCACCCGGCCCTCCGGCATCCGGACGGCGACCGTGCCCTGGGTCTCCCCCAGGTCCCACACCAGGGACGGCTGCGCGGGGAGGACGATGGTCAGACCACCGGGCCAGAACGCGTCGACGAGGCGTTGCACGGGTTCCGGCACCGATTCAGCGAGGGCTGCGAGCGTCTCCTTCGAGCCGATCAGCACGGGCGGCGGCTGGTTCCGTCCGCGCCCCTTGGCATCGAGGAGCCGCTGCACGGCGGCGGGCGAGAAGGCGTCGGCCGCGACGCCGTACACGGTATCGGTGGGCATCACGATGAGCTCGCCCCGAGCGATGGCCTGGCGCGCGTGACGCATGCCGGCGAGGAGTTCGGACTCGTCGCCGCAGTCGAAGATGGAGGACATGACCTTCCGATTCTAGACGGCCGACGCCTGTGCGACCGATGACGATGCCGTCAGGGACGCAGGGCCGTGGTCGCCCTGTCTCGAAGCGTGAGATCGCGATGCGTGGCAGCGGCCCGCCACCCGTCGCGGGTGAGGATGCTGCGGATCTCTTCGCCCTGCAGCTCGCCGTGCTCGATCACCAGCAGTCCCCCTGATCTCAGCAGCTCGGCGGCTCTGACGCTCAGGATGCGCACGATGTCGAGGCCGTCCTCTCCCCCGTACAGGGCCATATGCGGATCGAACAGCCGCACCTCGGGATCGCGGGGCACGGCGGCATCCGGAACGTAAGGCGGGTTGGAGATGACGACCGACGCCGAGCCGTCGAGGTCGCGGAACGCCTCGCCGAGGTCCTCGTTCACCAGCGTGAGGTTCGGCACTCCCGCGGTGTTGCGCCGGGCCCAGGGAAAGGCCTCGGGCGACAGCTCGGTCGCGAACACTCGCGCGTGCGGCACCTCGGTGGCCATCGCAAGCGCGATCGCCCCCGAGCCTGTTCCCAGATCGATCGCGATCGGCGCGGGATCGGGCGAGGCGAGCAGCGCGTCGATCGCGAACTGCACGACGGTCTCGGTCTCGGGGCGCGGCACGAAGACGCCGGGCCCCACCGCGAGCTCCAGATGACGGAACGGCGCCACCCCGGTGATGTGCTGCAGCGGCTCGCGCACGGTGCGACGTGCGACGAGCTCGTCGAAGGCGATCGAGCGGGAGTCCGAGACCGTGTCGCCCCGCACCAGAGCCGCCTGCACCTCGCCGCGGCGCATCCCCAGGACGTGTCCCGCGAGGAGCTCGGCGTCGACGAGCGGATCCGGCACCCCGGCGTCAGCGAGCCGCTGCACCGCGGCGCGCACGAGGGAGGCAAGAGAGGTGTCGGGCATGGATCCAGCGTACGGGGGCACGAGGGTGTCACATTGGCGACCCCTGATCGTGTCTCGCCTAGGCTGGGCATCAGTCACCCCGCATCCAGGAAGGCTCCTCATGCCCGGCATCCACTCCGACATCACCACGGCGTTCGGCAACACCCCGCTCGTCCGGCTCAACCGAGTGGCCGAGGGGGTCGATGCGACGATCCTCGCGAAGCTCGAGTTCTACAACCCGGCGTCGAGCGTCAAGGACCGCCTCGGGATCGCGATCGTCGACGCCGCGGAGGCGTCCGGCCAGCTGAAGCCCGGCGGGACGATCGTGGAGGCCACCAGCGGCAACACCGGCATCGCTCTCGCGATGGTCGGCGCGGCCCGCGGCTACAAGGTCATCCTGACGATGCCGGCGTCGATGTCGAAGGAGCGGCGGATGCTGCTGAAGGCGTTCGGGGCCGAACTCGTGCTCACCGACCCGACGAAGGGCATGACCCACGCCGTCGCCGAGGCCGAGGCCATCGCGGAGAAGACCCCCGGCGCCGTGCTCGCCAAGCAGTTCGCGAACGAGGCGAACCCGGCGATCCACCGCAAGACCACCGCGGAGGAGATCCTGCGCGACACCGACGGCCACGTCGACTACTTCGTCGCGGGCATCGGCACGGGCGGCACCATCACCGGTGTCGGCCAGGTGCTCAAGGAGCGCGTCCCCGGCGTCAAGGTCATCGCGGTGGAGCCCAAGGACTCCCCCATCCTCACCGAGGGCCACCCCGGTCCTCACAAGATCCAGGGCATCGGCCCGAACTTCGTTCCCCAGATCCTCGACCGCGACGTGATCGACGAGGTCGTCGACGTCGAGTTCGACGACGCGATCCGCCTCGCACGCGACACGGCAGCGAAGGACGGCATCCTGGTCGGCATGTCGAGCGGCGCGGCGATCTGGGCCGCGCTCGAGATCGCCAAGCGACCGGAGGCCGCGGGCAAGACGATCGTCGTGATCATCCCGTCGTTCGGCGAGCGCTACCTGTCGACCGCTCTGTACGAGCACCTGCGCGAGGCCTGACCCGCCCGATGGACGTCATCGGTCGAATGCGCGAGGACATCGCGGCGGCCCGGCTGCGCGATCCCGCCGCTCGTAGTTCCCTCGAGGTCGCTCTGCTCTACCCCGGACTGCACGCGATCTGGGCGCACCGTGTCTGGAACGCGCTGTGGCGTCGGCGGCTGCGACTGCTCGCGCGCGGAGGCTCGCAGATCTCCCGCTGGCTCACCGGCATCGAGATCCATCCCGGCGCGCGGATCGGCCGACGCTTCTTCATCGACCATGGGATGGGCGTCGTGATCGGCGAGACCGCCGAGATCGGCGACGACGTGATGCTGTACCACGGGGTGACGCTCGGAGGCCGTACGCGGGACGCCGGCAAGCGGCATCCGACCCTCGGCGACGGCGTCGCCGTGGGCGCCGGGGCGAAGATCCTCGGGCCGGTGACGGTCGGCGCCCACTCCGTCGTCGGGGCCAATGCCGTCGTGACGCGCGACGCCCCCGCCGACAGCGTGCTGGTGGGCGTTCCCGCCAAGCCGCGCGCACGGACCTCGCACGATGACACGCGAGCACTGCTGACCGCCCCCGAGTACTCGATCTGACCGCCCCTGCTCAGCGTGCGGCTCGGCGGCCGCGCTTCTCCCCGACCTCCTTACGGAGGAAGATGAGCGGCAGCAGGACGCTTCCCAGCGCCGTGATGAGCCAGACGATGACCGCGCCGAGCAGCCATCCCGTCACATCGACGATGCGCAGACCGCCGATCGGCAGCAGCACCACGATGACGAGCGCGATGAGCGTCGAGAAGATCCCGATACCGCCCATGAGCACGGGCGCGTAGCGGTCGGCCAGCTTGCTGACCCAAGGTGCGAGCACGCTCTGCAGGATCGCGAAGATCAGGATGCAGATGACGAAGCCCCACCAGCGGTCCCACTGGATCCGGAATCCGTCGAGGAGGAGGTCGGCGACGATGAGGCCGAGACCCGCCGAGACGACGTACATCAACGAGCGGAACAGGAACGTGATCACGGCCCGAGCATAGCGCTCGCGCAGCCCGCATGTGGGAGCGCTCCACGCCCGTCTGTTTCTGCCGAACGGCAGAAACAGACGCTCGGTTTGCGTCATACGGCAGAGATAGACGGGCCTGAGTCGCGGTCGGCGCGGCGACAGGCCTCACGGATCCGACGGATGGCCTCGTGGGGCGAGCGATAGACGTGCTCCGACGTCAGGCGAACCGTCACCCACCCCGCCTCGGCGTACGCCTGGTACTTGTCGATGTCGCGCTCGAGCTGATGGCGCAGGAGATGACCGTCGCTCTCGTACTCGATCGCCACACGCAGGTCCGGATACGCCAGTTCGCTGCATCCGAGGAATCGGCCTCGTCCGTCGTAGACGTCGTGATCGAGGACCGGCTCTGGCAGCCCCGCGTCGCGGATGAGCAGCCGGATCTGAGTCTCCGGAGGCGACGCCGATCCCGTGCGCGCATGCTCCAGAGCGCGGCGAAGCGCCGGCGCACCGGGGCGGCCTCGTCGCTCTGCGAAGCGTTCGAGGCGCTCGCGGTCGGCGAGCGCGGACTCCGTCACCGGTCTGAACCCGCCGGGATGCCGCGGGATGTGGAGGACGTGATCCGCCGCAACGATCAGCTCATCCTCACGCAGCGTTCGGCCGAGCGACGCCCAGGTCGAGGCGGGGTCAGTGACACGGATGCCGCCGAGATCGGTGACGAGGACGAAGGATGCCGTGAACTGCCGCCCCCGCAGCCCCGGTCTCACCGGTGCGGTACGCAGACGGAACACGCCGACCTCGATCACTGCGGGAACCCTCGACGGCAGCGGGATCTGCCACAGATGAGCCGCCGTCGTCCCGCAGAGGAACGCGTGCGGTGGCATGAGCGGGATGTAGGCGCTGATGAGCTGCTCGAACTCTGCGGAGCGCCGCGCCCAGTACGGTGCGTCGTCGGGACCGGCCGGGTCGAGGTCTCGACGACGTCGGCCGCCGTGGAAGATCGTCTCGAAATCGTCGCCCCGCAGCGCGGATCTCCCGACGCCGAGCTGCCCGGCCTCAGCGACCGTGAACGCCTCGGGCAGTCGGGAAGGAGTCTCGGGGCGGCGTCGTGGCATGACGCAAGAGTGCACGAACCGGAACCGCGCGCGTGCGGGCCGTCCACAGGGCCCATCTATTTGCGGCGAATGGTCGCCGCACGCACGCTATTTGTGCCGTTCGGCAGAAACAGACGGTCAGGAGTCGGAGCCGACGGCGGCGAGACGCGCCTCTTCGTCGGCCTGGATCGCGCTCTCGATGATCGGTTCGAGAGCGCCGTCCATGACCTGGTCGAGGTTGTACGCCTTGAAGCCGGTGCGGTGGTCCGCGATCCGGTTCTCCGGGAAGTTGTAGGTGCGGATGCGCTCGGACCGGTCCATCGTGCGGATCTGCGACTTGCGCGCATCCGACGCCACCGCATCCAGCTCCTCCTGCTGCTTCGCGAGCAGCCGAGCGCGGAGCACGCGCATGGCAGCCTCGCGGTTCTGCAGCTGCGACTTCTCGTTCTGCATCGACACGACGATGCCGGTCGGCACGTGGGTGATGCGCACCGCCGAGTCCGTCGTGTTCACGGACTGCCCGCCGGGACCCGACGAGCGGAAAACGTCGATCTTGAGGTCGTTCTGATCGATCTGTATCTCCTCGGGCTCGTCGACCTCGGGGAACACCAGCACGCCGGTGGTGGAGGTGTGGATGCGCCCCTGCGACTCGGTCGCCGGCACGCGCTGCACGCGGTGCACACCGCCCTCGTACTTCAGGTGAGCCCACACGCCCTGAGCGGGGTCGGACGACGATCCCTTGATCGCGACCTGCACGTCCTTGTATCCGCCGAGGTCCGACTCGTTGCGCTCGAGGAGCTCCGTCTTCCAGCCCTTCGACGCCGCGTACTGCACGTACATGCGCAGCAGATCGGCGGCGAACAGCGCCGACTCGGCGCCGCCCTCCCCCGCCTTGATCTCCATGATCACGTCGCGCGCATCATCGGGATCACGCGGGATCAGCAGGCGTCGAAGCTTCTCCTGCGCCGCCTGCAGACCCTGCTCGAGCACCGGGACCTCGTCGGCGAACGCCTCGTCCTCACGGGCGAGTTCGCGCGCGGCCTCCAGATCGTCGGATGCCGCGACCCACGCCTCATGCGCCGCGACGATGCGCGATAGCTCGGCGTAGCGCCGGTTGACACGCTTGGCGCGCGCGGCATCGGCGTGCACCGCCGGGTCGGAGAGCTCCTCCTGCACCCGGCGGTGCTCGTCGATCAGAGTCTGGACGGACTCGAACACCGTCGCTCCGCTCAGCGGATGTTGTTGTCGTGCCCGTGGCCGCCGGCCGGCAGCGTCGGGATCGACTTCTGCATCTGCACGAGGAACTCCACGTTCGAGTGGGTCTCCTTGAGCTTGCCGAGCACGACCTCGAGCGCCTGCTGCTGGTCGAGGCCGGCGAGGGCGCGACGCAGCTTCCAGGTGATCTTCACCTCGTCGGCGGAGAGCAGCATCTCCTCACGGCGGGTGCTCGACGCGTTGACGTCGACGGCCGGGAAGATCCGCTTGTCGGCGAGTGCGCGCGACAGACGCAGCTCGCTGTTGCCGGTGCCCTTGAACTCCTCGAAGATGACCTCGTCCATCTTGGAGCCGGTCTCGACGAGCGCGGTGGCGAGGATCGTGAGCGAACCGCCGTTCTCGATGTTGCGCGCAGCGCCGAAGAAGCGCTTGGGCGGGTAGAGAGCCGAGGCGTCGACTCCACCGGTCAGCACGCGCCCCGAGGCGGGGGCGGCGAGGTTGTACGCACGACCGAGGCGCGTGATCGAGTCGAGCAGCACGACGACGTCGCGACCGAGCTCGACGAGGCGCTTGGCGCGCTCGATCGCGAGCTCGGCGACCGTCGTGTGGTCCTCGGCGGGGCGGTCGAAGGTCGAGGCGATGACCTCGCCCTTGACCGAGCGCTCCATGTCGGTGACCTCTTCGGGGCGCTCGTCCACGAGCACGACCATGAGGTGGACCTCGGGGTTGTTCTGCGCGATCGCGTTCGCGATCTGCTGCAGGACAATCGTCTTGCCGGCCTTGGGGGGCGCGACGATGAGTCCGCGCTGACCCTTGCCGATGGGAGCGACGAGGTCGATGATGCGCTGAGTGAGCTTCTCGGGCGCGGTCTCCAGGCGCAGACGCTCCTGCGGGTACAGCGGGGTCAGCTTGCCGAACTCGACGCGCGTGGCGGCGTCGTCGACCGAGAGGCCGTTGATCGAGTCGACCTTCACGAGCGCGTTGTACTTCTGGCGCCCCTGCTGCTCGTTCTCACGCGGCTGCTTGATCGAGCCGACGATCGCGTCGCCCTTGCGCAGGTTGTACTTCTTGACCTGGCCGAGCGAGACGTAGACGTCGCTGGGACCCGCGAGGTAGCCGGTCGTCCGAACGAAGGCGTAGTTGTCGAGGACGTCGAGGATTCCGGCGATCGGGATCAGGACGTCGTCCTCGCCGATCTCGGTCTCGAACTCGTCGGTCTGTGTGCCGCCGCGGCGCTTGTTGCGCTGACGGCCACGACCGTTACCGCCCTGCTCGTCATCTGCGGGAGCGTTCTGCTGCTGCTCGCCCTGACCGTTGCCGTTCTGGCCGCGACCGCGGTTGCGGCTGCGGTTGCGGCTGCGGCTGCGGCCGCCCTGCTCCTCGCCATCGGCGCCCTCGGAGGCGGAGTCGTTCGACGACGCCGCGTCGGCGGGTGCCTGCTCTGCGGGCTTCTCCTCGGCCGCGGCGGGAACGTCCGCCTCCGCGGTGGCCTTCTTGGCGGGACGACGCCCGCGGCCCTTCTTGGGCTCGGCAGCGGAGTCGGCCGCCGCATCGCTCGGCGCGTCAGCGGGCTTCTTGTCATCGGGCGTGCTCTCGGCCGGCGCCGCGTCCGTCGCCGGAGCGGCCTCTGCCGCCGGCTCGGCGTCGGCCTTCTTCGCACGGCTGCGGCGCGGGGCCTTGGCCTTGGGTGCCTCGGCATCGGCGGCCGGAGCGTCAGCAGATGCCGGAGCATCAGCCGACGCCGGGGCGTCGGCCGCGGGTGCCGCGGCGGCGCTCTCCGCGGCCTTCTCGGCCTTGGCGGCCGCCGTCGCGGTGTTCGCCCGGCGCGGGGCGCGCTTGCGGGCGGGCGCGGCCTCGGCAGGCGCCTCGGTCACGGCGGGGGCCGCTGCGGATGCCGGGGCCTCGGCGGCCGGAGCCGCCTGGTCGTTCTGGGTCTCGGAGAAGTTCTCCACGAGTGCTCCCTCTTTGGTCTCGAAGACATGAGCGGTACGTGCGCAACGGGTGCTGCGCACGATCGCACGGGCTGGTGCTCGGCACCGGCCGGCCCCGCACCAGGCTCTCGGTGAGAACCGCGCTCAGGATGAGGGCGGCGCTCACGACAGATAGGTGCGTCAGGGGTTTGGCGTGCGGATCTTGCAGAGTTGCAATGGGGCCAGATTCACGAACCTACGTGGAGCCCTCCGCTCGAGTCCCCACTGTACCACCACGGACGTCGACCGCCAGCAGCAGCGCGTCCCACGGGGTGTCGGTGGTCGCAGCGGCCAGTTCCACAGCATCCTGTCGGCTGCCGGGCCCGTCCGCGAGCACGAGCACGCTGGGCCCCGCGCCCGAGACGACGGCGGCGAAACCCGCCGCGCGCAGCGCCTGCACGAGGCGCTGCGTCTCGGGCATCGCCCCGGCACGGTAGTCCTGGTGCAACCGGTCGGCGGTCGCGTCGAGCAGCAGCTCAGGGCTCTGCATGAGCGCGGCGATCAGGAGTGCCGATCGCGAGACGTTGAACACCGCGTCGGCCGTCGACACCTGCGGCGGCTGCAGCGATCGCGCGGCCGAGGTCGACATCGTGTAGGCGGGGACGAGCACGAGCGGAGAGACGCCGCGGTGCACGAGCAGCTTCTTGTGCTGCGGGCCGCGGTCTCCCATCCAGGCGATCGTGAGGCCGCCGAACAGGGCGGGCGCGACGTTGTCGGGGTGCCCCTCGATCTCGGTCGCGAGGCGCAGCATGTCGGTGTCGTCGATCTCGACGTCGCCGTCGAGGAGCCCCTTGGCCGCCAGGATGCCGGCGGTGACGGCGGCTCCGGACGAGCCGAGTCCCCGCCCGTGCGGGACGCCGTTCTCGGCGACGATCCGCAGCCCCGGCATGGGGCGTGCGACATCCGCGTACACGTGCGCGATCGTGCGGACGATGAGGTTCGACGCATCGCGCGGGATCTCGTCGGCGCCCGAACCCGACACCTCGATGTCGAGCTCGCCCGCGGGGAGCTCCGTGACGAGGAGCGTGTCGTAGACGCTCAGCGCGAGGCCGAGCGTGTCGAAACCGGGGCCGAGGTTCGCGCTGGTCGCGGGGACCGTGACCTCGACGGTGCGTCCGAGGGCCACCGTCACTCGCCTTCGACGCGCAGCACGGAGACCACGCGCTCGACGACGGAGCTTCCGGCGAGGGCGTCGACCGTCGCGCTCAGCGCCTGATCCGTGGCACGGTGCGTGCCGATCACGAGACGTGCGGTGGGCTCGTCCTCGCCCTCCACGGTCTGCACGACCGTCGCGACGGACACGTCGCCGTCGCTGAGGATGCCGGCGACCGTCGCGAGGACACCGGGGGCGTCCGAGACCTCCAGCGTGATCTGGTAGCGAGTCGTGACATGGCCGATGGGGACGACGGGCAGGTTCGCCCTGGTCGACTCCCCCACGCCCACGCCGCCGGCGATGTGTCGGCGGGCGGCGGAGACGACGTCGCCGAGCACGGCCGAGGCCGTCTGCACTCCCCCGGCGCCCGCGCCGTAGAACATGAGCGAGCCCGCGGCCTCCGCCTCGACGAACACGGCGTTGTTCGCACCGTGCACCGAGGCGAGCGGGTGCGACTGCGGCACGAGCGCCGGGTACACGCGCACGGAGATCGACTCCGAGCCGTCGACGTCGATGCGCTCGCACACCGCGAGCAGCTTGATCACGAAGCCCGCAGAGCGCGCCTCCTCGATCATCGACGCGGTGATCGAGGTGATGCCCTCGCGGTGCACGGCGTCGAGCGGGACGGCCGTGTGGAAGGCGAGGCTCGCGAGGATCGCGGCCTTCTGCGCCGCGTCGTAGCCCTCGACGTCGGCCGTCGGGTCGGCTTCGGCGTATCCGAGGCGCTGGGCGTCAGCGAGCACATCGGCGAAGTCGGCTCCCTCGGTCTCCATCCGGTCGAGGATGTAGTTGGTCGTGCCGTTCACGATGCCCATGATCCGCACCACCCGGTCTCCGGCGAGGGAGTCCCGCAGCGGTCGGATGATCGGGATCGCACCGGCGGCCGCGGCCTCGTAGTAGACGGAGGCGCCGACCCGGTCGGCAGCCTCGAACAGCTCGGGGCCGTGGGTGGCGAGGAGCGCCTTGTTCGCCGTGACGACGTCCGCCCCCGAACCGATCGCCTGCAGGATGTTCGCCCGCGCGGGCTCGATGCCCCCGATCAGCTCGATCACGATGTCGGAGCCGAGGATCAGCGACTCGGCATCGGTCGTGAACAGCTCCTTCGGCAGGTCGACGTCGCGCGGCGCGTCGAGGTTGCGCACGGCGATGCCGGCGAGCTCGAGCGATGCTCCCGCGCGGTCGGCGAGTTCGTCGCCGTGACGCAGCAGAAGGGCGGCGACCTGGGAGCCGACCGCGCCGGCGCCGAGCAGCGCCACCCGAAGTCGTCGGTACTCAGTCGTCATAGCTTCTCCTTCGGAGGGGTGGGACGGGTGGTGCTTTCCGGGCGGATCGGCCGGGCAGTCAGCCCTGCGCCGACTCCACCGCGGGGATCCCGGCATCGCGGGACAGGACATCGGCGATGGTCTCGCCTCGGACGATCACGGTCGACCGGCCGTCGCGGACCGCGACGATCGGCGGACGCGGGACGTGGTTGTAGTTGCTCGCGAGGGACGCGCAGTACGCGCCGGTCGCCGGCACGGCGAGGAGGTCGCCCGGTGCGACGTCATCCGGCAGGTACTCGTGGTCGACGACGATGTCGCCGGACTCGCAGTGCTTGCCCACGACGCGGCTGAGCTGCGGGGCGCCGACGCCGACGCGGGACGCCAGGCGCGCCGAGAACTGGGCGCCGTACAGGGCCGTGCGC
Organism: Microbacterium sp. LMX7-1.2; assembly: GCF_040675935.1. NCBI lineage: Bacteria > Bacillati > Actinomycetota > Actinomycetes > Micrococcales > Microbacteriaceae > Microbacterium > Microbacterium sp. LMX7-1.2. The sequence continues at coordinate 587,119 of NZ_JBEGIL010000001.1, forward strand.
GCGTTGTCGCTCATGCCTCCGTCGACGCTGAGGTACCGGCGGACGGCTCCGGACTCGAGCTCGACGTCCTTCGTGGTGCCGACCTCGTACAGCGTGACGCCGGCCGTGCCCACGATCGCGCGCCCCGGCTCGAACGAGAGCGCGGGGACGGCGATGCCCCGCGCCGCGCAGCCTTCGGCCACTGCGGCGACGATCTCGCCCGCGAGGGTCTCGATCGGCGTGGGGTCGTCGACGCTCGTGTAGGCGATGCCGAAGCCGCCGCCGAGGTTGAGCTGCGGTACCGGGCCGCCGGCCAGCAGAGCGGCGTGCAGCTCCAGGACACGGGATGCCGACTCCCGGAAGCCCGCGACCCCGAAGATCTGCGATCCGATGTGGCAGTGCAGTCCGGCGAAGTCCAGACCGGGGATCTCCCGGATGCGTGCGACGGCTGCCTCGGCATCCGCCAGCGGGAATCCGAACTTCTGATCCTCGTGAGCGGTGGCGAGGAAGTCGTGCGTCTCGGCGTGCACGCCGCTGATGACGCGCACGAGCACGCGCTGCACGGCGCCGGTTCGAGCGGTGATCGCGGCGAGCCGCTCGATCTCGATCGCGCTGTCGACGATGATCGTGCCAATGCCGACCTCGACCGCACGCTCCAGCTCCACGACGGACTTGTTGTTGCCGTGGAACCCCAGGGATGCCGGCGCCACGCCGGCTGCGAGCGCGACCTCGAGCTCGCCACCGGTGCAGACGTCGATGCGGAGTCCCTCGTCGATGACCCAGCGCGCGACCACGGTGCTGAGGAACGCCTTGCCTGCGTAGTAGACCTGAGCGGTCGTCCCGTGCTCCGCGGCCGCCGCGTCGAACGCCGTGCGGAACGCGCGCGCCCTGGTGCGGACCTCGTCCTCGTCGAGCACGAGCAGCGGGGTGCCGTAGTGCTGCGCGAGCGTCGTCGCCGGGATGTCGGCGAGGGTCAGCGTCCCCTCGGCGTCGCGCACGGCGGAGGCGGGCCACACCGAGGTCGGCAGATCGTTCGCGTCATCGGGTACGACGAGCCAGTCCGGGGCGAGCGAGTCGGCAGGGGAATGCAAGGATCACCAATCGTGGAGCGGGTCTCGCGCCGGAGGGGCACAGCGAGTTGACCCGATTCTAGGGCACCGCCCATGCCGCATCCGTCATGGTGACACCCCGCGTCAACCCCCTGCGCCCGCGCGCTCCGACTCGTAGGGTGGGGGCGTGACGAGCAGTGAGAAGACCTTCGAGGAGCCCACCCGGCCCGGCCTCATCCCGCGCCTGTCCGCGGCGGCGATCCGCTGGGCTTTGCAACGCCGTGCCGTGCGCGCGTTCCTGCTGTACTCGGAGCGACGAGGCGCGATGCTCGCCGACAGCGTCACCTACCGTGCCTTGTTCAGCGTGTTCGCGGGCGTGCTGCTCGGCTTCTCGATCGCGGCCCTCTGGCTCGCCGGCAACCCCGACGCCTGGCGCGCGATCATCGACGCGGTGCAGTCGGTCGTGCCCGGGCTCATCGGCGAGGGCGGGGTCATCGATCCCGACGACCTGCGCGCCCCGCTGTCGCTCTCGATCGCTGGGATCGTGGGTGCTGTGGCGCTCGCGGGTTCCGCACTCGCGGCGATCGGATCGCTGCGGACGGCCGTCCGCGTGATCGCGGGGACCGCGCAGGACGACATCCTGTTCATCTGGGTCATGCTCCGGAACCTCGCCCTCGCGATCGGGATCGGCGCGGCTTTCGTCGCGGCGGCCGCGGTGACGTTCATCGGACGCCTCGGCGTCTCCTGGCTCAGCGGGCTGTTCGGCTTCTCCGAGGACTCCCCCGCCGCCACCTGGGGCATCCGCATCGTCTCGCTGCTGGTCGTGCTGGTGCTCGATACGGCGCTGGTCGCCGCCATCTTCCGGGTGCTCTCGGGCGCCCGCGCCTCGGGGCGCTCGCTGTGGACGGGTGCGCTGATCGGCGGGGTCGGCCTGCTCGTGCTGCAGGAGCTGTCGAGCCTGTTCGTCGGGGGCGCGACGAGCAACCCGCTATTGGCCTCCTTCGCCTCGCTCCTGGCGCTGCTCATCTGGCTGCAGCTGTCGACGCAGGTGATCCTGATCGCCTGCGCGTTCATCGTGACGTCCGAGCAGGAGCGCGCCGATCGGGTGCACGCCCGTTTCGGTGCGACCACCTTCGAGCAGCGCCGTGTGCAGCGCGCCGAGGAGGAGGTCGCTCTGGCCACTGCGGCGCTGCGCAAGGCTCAGACGGACGCCGGGCTCAAGACCCCGGTCGACGACGCCTGAGCGGAGCGCTCGCTCAGCCCTGTGCGCAGACGCCCTTCTCGAGCAGGCTCGCATCGGTCGCGATCGCCCCGTCGACGTCCACGTCGATGACCGCCTCGCTGCCGTCGATCGTCACTCCGGTGATGAGGATCCCGGCGGGAAGCTGGTCCTTGATGCAGATGCGCTGGGTGTCGGTGAGCTGCGCCCCCAGGGAACCGAGCGACGAACCGACCTGGTCGGCACCGATCTCGAGTCCACCCACCATCAGCGCGACCGGGGTGAGTTCGAGGTCTCCCTCGGCGACGCCCGGGGTCACGGTCAGGGAGATCGGGATCGGGATGCCGAGCACGGCGACGGAACCCGCGACGGTCGCGTTGGGGGCGTCGAGCGCGACGGCGTCGATCGGGAGGTCCGTCTTCGCGAGGATGTCCGTGAACTGGGACTCGTCGATGCGGATGGTCCCCTCGGCTCCCCCAAGGTCTCCGCCCTGCAGCGGGACGCCCGTCGCGGTCACATCGACCGCCCCCGTGATGCCCTCGAGAGTGACCGAGTCCGTCGCGAGGTGCAGGCTGTCGAGGCGCCCGCCGATCAGCTGCGGGATCAGGATGCCCTCGGCCTCGACGTCGAGCTGCTGGTCGGCGGGCAGGTCGAGCTGATCGATCACGATCGAGCGGACCACACCGGGCAGCACCGAGCGCGCGACGGCCTCCGCCGCCACCACGAGCAGCGCGAGCACTACCACGACGATGAGGAGCACCCAGGGCCACCGCTTGCGACGACGCGTGGGCGCGGCGGCATCCACTCCGTCCTGCTCGCCGGGGATCACGAGCGTCGAGTGCTCGGTGTCGGCGGCGGGGTACGGAAGCGTGTGGTTGTCGTCGCTCATATTGACATCCTGTCGTATCGGTCTGGATATCGGACCGATCGGATAACGCGACTACTTGCGCTCGGGCGCGGACACACCCAGCAGGTGCAGGCCGTTGCGAAGCACCTGACCGGTGGCGTCGTTGAGCCACAGACGTGTGCTGTGCACGCTCTGCACGGGCTCGTCGCCCAGCGGGATCACCCGGCAGTTGTCGTACCAGCGGTGGTACAGACCCGCGAGCTCCTCCAGGTAGCGGGCGACACGGTGCGGCTCGCGCACCTCCGCGGCGAACGCGACGACGCGCGGGAACTCCTGCAGGGCGCCGAGCAGCGCCGCCTCGGTCTCGTGCGTCAGCGTCTCCGGAGCGAATTCCGAGCGGTCGACGCCGGAGTCGGCGGCGTTGCGGGCCACGTTGTGCGTGCGCGCGTGGGCGTACTGCACGTAGTGGACCGGGTTGTCGTTCGAGGGCTTCTGGAGCAGTTCGGGGTCGAGCGCCAGCGGCGAGTCCGCGGGAGAGCGCTCGAGCGAGTACCGCAGCGCATCCGTGCCGAGCCACTCGCGCAGGTCGTCCATCTCGATGATGTTGCCGGCACGCTTACTGAGACGCGCCCCGCCGACCGAGACGAGCTGACCGATCAGCACCTCGACGTTCTTCTCCGGGTCCTCGCCCGCGGCGCCCGCGATGGCCTTGAGACGGTGCACGTACCCGTGGTGGTCCGCGCCGAGCAGGTAGAGCTTGTACTCGAAGCCGCGGTCGCCCTTGTTGAGGTAGTACGCGGCGTCGGCGGCGAAGTACGTGTACTCGCCGTTCGAGCGGCGGATCACGCGGTCCTTGTCGTCGCCGAAGTCGGTCGTGCGCACCCAGACGGCGCCGTCCTGGTCGAACACGTGCCCCTGCTCGCGCAGCCGGTCGACGGCCTGGTCCACGAGGCTCACGCCGTTCTCGTCCTTCGCGTGCAGCACGCGCTCCGAGAACCAGACGTCGAACTCGACGTTGAACTTCGCCAGCGATTCCTTCTGCTCGGCGAGCTGGAACTCGTAGGCGAGCTCGCGCGTCACCAGCAGCTGCTCCTCGTCCGGGAGGTTCAGCAGATCAGGGCGTGCCGCCAGCACGCGCGTCGCGAGGTCGCCGATGTAGCTGCCGGCGTAGCCGCCCTCGGGCGTCGGCTCGCCCTTCGCAGCAGCGAGCACGGAGTGCGCGAAGCGCTCCATCTGCACACCGGCGTCGTTGATGTAGTACTCGCGGGCCACGGTCGCGCCGGATGCGGCCAGCACGCGCGCGATCGCATCGCCGAGCGCCGCCCACCGGGTGTGGCCGATGTGCAGCGGTCCCGTCGGATTGGCGCTCACGAACTCGATGTTGACGGTCTGGCCGGCCTGCGAGTCGTTCGAGCCGTAGGCCTCGCCTGCATCGACGATGACCTTCGCGAGAGCGCCAGCGGCGGCGGCATCCAGGCGGATGTTGATGAAGCCCGGTCCCGCGACCTCGGCGGTGTCGACGCCGTCGACCTGCGCGAGACCGTCGGCGATCTGCTGCGCGAGCTCGCGGGGGTTCGTGCCGAGCTGCTTCGCGAGGCGCATCGCGATGTTCGACGCCCAGTCGCCGTGCTCGCGGTTGCGCGGACGCTCGAACACGATGTCCGATGCGGCGAGCGCGAGAGGCTCGCCCGGACGTCGTTCCTCGGCGATCGGGGCGAGGACGGCGAGGAGGGCTTGGGCGAGCGTTTCAGGATTCATAGACTGCCCAGTTTACGGCGCGTCGCGATGCGGAATTTGCGCAGGGCCGAACGTGATCTACAGTCATGCCATGCTTCCCGCCGCCACCCGCCGCCGTCTGCCTCTCGCAGGCGTCGTGATCGCCGTGCTCCTCGCGCTCGCGGCGGTCGTCCTCGGCGTGTGGCGCCCCTGGATCGGCACCCCCGCGACAGACCCGATCGGCGCTGCCGCAGCAGGCGACGACGCGGTCGCGATCGCCCCGGCGCCGCTCGCCCTGCCCGAGCATCCGACGGTCCTCGTGTTCGGCGACTCCTGGACGTACGGATCGGCCGCGACCGTGCCGACCGAGGGATACGCCTACGTGCTCGCAGGGCTTCTCGACGGCCAGACGATCGTGAACGGCGTGAGGGGCAGCGGCTACCTCAAGCCCGGCCTCGACGGCCCGACCTTCGGAGAGCGCATCGCGGCCCTCGACCCCGCGCTCACCCCCGACCTCGTCATCGTGCAGGGATCGATCAACGACCGCGCCCAGGGCGTCGCGGGCTACCGGGAGGCCGTGAACGCCGCGTGGGATGCCATGGCCGCCAAGTACCCGGAAGCGACGATCGTTATCCTCGGCCCCGCCCCGCACGAACTCCCCGTCGGCGACGCGACCGCGCGCATCGACGCCGATCTGTCGGAGCTCGCCGCCGCACGCGGCTGGTGGTACATCTCCCCCGTGACCGAGAACTGGATCACCGACCAGAACTACCTCTCGGTCATCGACGTCGAGATCGGACGCAAGCATCCTTCCACCGACGGGCACCGCTACCTGGCGCAGAAGGTCGCCGATGCGCTCGCTCAGCTGGGCGACGCGCCCGTGACGGAGGCCGGGTCGGAGACCACCCCTCAGCAGTGATATCGTCGTTCGGTACGCCTCCGTAGCTCAGTGGATAGAGCGCCGGTTTCCGGTACCGAAGGTCGCAGGTTCGACTCCTGTCGGGGGCACAACATCCAGCCCGGTCTCCTCGGAGGCCGGGCTGTTCTGCGTCGTCACGGCGATGTACTGCGCGTAGAACGCGACAGGGTCGAGGCGCAGCACGCGTGCGATGTTCTCGAGCTCGTCGGCGAGGAACGGCGACTTGCCCTTGAGGCGCTCCCCCATCGACGAGGCGGAGAGCCCGATACGGACGGCCACGAAGCGCGCGGAACGCTCTTCCTGGTCGATCAACGACTTGACGAACGCGCCGCGAGCCTGACGAAGGAGTCGGGCGTCGTCGGTGAACGGGATGACGTTGCTCTGCATACTCATGGCATGAGTGTATGAGTTTCCGGTCACTTTGGCAAGGAAAACCGTTACGGAGTGTCGGATAGTCGGCAACACACCGTAGACGTGGCTTGCGTTGTTGCGGAATCTCGCACACACTTGCCGACATGACGAAACCAGGAGTTGGCATCCCGGCCAAGGTGCGCGGTGTCGCCGCCGAAAAGGGCTACACGCAGGAGCGCATCGCGCTGACGATCGGCATCTCTCGAACGCAGCTCGTCGAGCGCTACGCCGGCCGGACGTCGTTCAAGGCGGATGAGATCCTGGCTCTCGCCATCGACATGCGCGTGCCTGTGGAGAGGTTCTTTCCCTCCGAGCAGGAGCTGCGCGAATCTGACCGACGGGTCGCTGTGGCGACGGCTGTTGGCGCGTCATCATGACCACCGGGGAATGGGGAACCGGTACGCCCTCTGCTGGGGAGCAGGGCGCGGAGGGTCGGGGCACCGTGGGGACGGATGCTCCGACCACTCCGATGGGATCGGCTCTGTCGGTCGTCCAGTTCTCGAGCGCGATGCTCACGCTCCTGTGCGTCGTGCTCGTCATCGCCCGGATGAAGGCCGACGCCGTGCTGATCATCGGCACGATCACGCTCGGCGTTTGCATCTGGGCCACGCTGCGGATGCGGGGACGGTCGTGAGCGTCAAGGTCTCGTCGTGGGTCTGGCACGGCCAGGAGGCGAAGGGCGTCACGGGTAACGAACTCGTGCTGCTCCTGGCGCTCGCTGACGTCGCCGACGACCGCGGGCGCTGCCGCTACATCGACGACGAGGGCGACATGACCTATGCGGTCCTTGCTGTCAAGGTTCGGGTGTCGCGGTCGACGTTGATCCGCATGATCGCCAAGCTCCGCGAGCGTGGGTTGCTCGATCACACCCCGGGGACGAAAAAGCACGCGAACGCCTTCCAGATCCTCGTGCCGTGGGTGGATACGTCCGGTTTCAATCTGGAACCGAATCGTACAGATGAGGTGTCAGATCCGACGCGATTCGGTGTCAAACCCGACGAGGACTCCTCTCTTATACGTAGTGACGTACTTAACGATCAATTCGGCCAGTTCTGGATTGCGTATCCGCGGAAGGTCGCCAAGCCTCGAGCGCTGAAAGCGTTCCTCTCCGCTGCGAAGGAAACCGACCCTGCCGTCATCGTGGCCGGCGCGATCCGGTTCTCCCGCGATCCGAACCTGCCCGACAAGCAGTTCATCCCGCATCCCGCTTCGTGGCTCAACGACGGGCGTTGGGACGACGAGGAGCTGCCGCCGCGGATCCGACCTGTCGGCCCCGGTCCTGCGGGCCCCACCTCCGACGACTACGAGCCCGGAGAGGAGTGGGCAGCATGGAACCGCTGAACCCCGAGCAGTACGTCATCGGCGCGCTGATGATGCGCCCCGCTGTCCTTCCCGACGTCGTCGCTGAGTGCTCCCCCGACGACTTCGCGGACTCTCGCCTCGGTGCGATCCTCGAGGGGATCGTGCGACTCGTCGCCGAGCACACGCCCGTCGATATCGTCACGGTCGGCGATCACCTCGCCGCGTGGGACGTCCGCGGGATCGACTTCGCTCACCTGAGCGCGTGGAGCTCCTCCGTACCGACAGCAGCGAACGCCGGCTACTACGCCCGCATGATCCACAACGCCGCGCTGACACGAGGGCTGCGGAACCTCGGCGGCCGCATCATGGACTCTCAGTCCGGCGACGTCGTCGATGAGATCTCCCGCGCGATCGCCGAGCTGCAGGCGCTGCGTGAGCGCGGATCGAGCCGCAGGAGCAACCTGATCACGTTGCGCGAGCTTCTCTCCGTACCCGAGCAGGAGGACGAGCCCGACTGGGTCGTGCACGGCCTCCTCGAGCGTCGCGACCGGCTCATGCTCACGGGCTCCGAGGGCGGCGGCAAGTCGACCCTGCTGCGCCAGATCGCTGTGTGCTCGGCGGCTGGTCTGCACCCGTTCGAGCATCACCACACGCGGCCGGTGCGCACGCTCGTCGTCGACGCTGAGAACTCGCAGCGGCAGTGGCGGCGTGCGGTGCGGTACATGGCGCAGAAGGCGCACCAGTACGGGATGGTCGACCCGCAGGACATGCTGCAGCTCGAGTGCACGCCGCGTATGGATCTCACGCGCGCTGAGACGCTCGGCTACGTCCACCGGCTGATCGACGAGGCGAAGCCCGAGCTGCTGCTCATCGGTCCGCTGTACCGGCTGACGCCGCGGGCGATCAAGGACGACGATGACGCGGCGCCGCTGCTCGCTGCGCTCGACTCCCTGCGGGAGCGGGGCGTCGCGATGCTCATCGAGGCTCACGCCGGCCACTCAACGTCAGCCGGCGGCGAGCGGGACCTGCGGCCGCGTGGCTCTTCGGCGCTTCTCGGCTGGCCGGAGTTCGGCCTCGGTCTCCGGCGGCACCGGGAGGGCCGCGGGCGCTTCCAGCTCGTGCGGTGGCGAGGCGATCGCGAGTCCCGCGAGTGGCCGCCGCAGGTCTCCCGCGGCGAACACCAGATCTGGCCGTGGGAAAGGCACGTAGGCGCATGAACGAAGGGATGGGGAACATGGGGAACAACGTCGACACGGTCGCCGTGAAGAAGGCGCAGATCGCACTCTCGCCCGAGGTCGTCCGTCACACGCTGTGGTGGTTCGGCGACCGCTCGTACGGTCAGGAGCCCGGGCACTTCGTCACACGGCTGCTGAATCTGATCTCGGCATCCGACCCGGAGAACCGCGACAAGCTCTCGAACGAGTACCCGGAGTACGTCCAAGCGCACGGCGTCGTCGCTCGCGAAAGCTGGGGTCTCGACTTCCTGCTCTCCCTCGCGAAGGATGCCCAGCGCGACGAGGCGGCCGCTCGACGCGCCGCCGGAGGGCTCTTCTGATGCGCGCCGATCAGGTCAGCGGCCCTGTGCGTCTCCCCGAGCTCGCGCCGTCGCCGCTGCTGCGCGGATGGGCGCTCGTCGCTCTCCTCTCGGGCGTGGGCGCCGCGGTGCTCCTCGCCGTCGGGATGGTCGTCTCGTGAGCGCCGTGCTCGGCGTCGACCCGTCGCTGACCGTGTCGGGCTGTGCGCTCGTGCAGTGGGAGCCGGACACGACGCCGCTGTGGGAGACCTGGCGCGGCCGCACGTCGCCCGCGGAGGTCGAGAACGCGGAGACCAGCCGCCGGCGGATCCGAAAGATGCTCGCCGAAATCCTCGCGTTCGTGCCGCCGCGGCTCACGCTCTCGGTCGTCGAGGGACCCGCGATGGGCGCGAAATACACGCCGCTCGCCGACGAGCGCGCCGGCCTCCGCTGGATGCTCGTCGACCAGCTCTGCGCACGGGGTCCTGTGGTTCTCCTCACGCCGAACACGCGGCAGGTCCTCGCGCACAGCGATTCGATCCCGCGCGGCACGACGTCGACGGTCCGCAAGGGCCTCGTCCTGAACTCCGTCCGGCTGCTCGTGCCCGAAGCGCACGTGCCGGACCACAACGTCGCGGATGGCGTGGCACTCGCACGGGCTGGGGCACACGCCGCCGGCCTCGAGGCGCCGTACACCGCGAAGCAGATCTCGGCTCACGCGAAGGTCGCGTGGCCGATCGACAGCGAGCAGCAGCTCGCGGGAATGGGGAAATGAACATGGACATCAAGCCGACCAGCTTCGCCCGCGGAGTGCCCAAGGAGGAGCGCAACGGGTTCTTCGGGCTCGAGCAGGACCTCATCGAGTCCGTCGGGAATCCGCAGCCGATCGTCGCGATCGTGACGTACACGCTCGACGAGGTCGTGACGAAGACCCTCGCGGGCGAGACGTACCCAGTGGTGAAGGCGATCTCGATCGAGCCGCTGCACGACCCCGCTGCGATCACCGCCGCTTCGAAGCTCCGCGACGCCGCCATGAAGCAGCGCACGGGCGTCGAGCAGCTCGACCTCCCGGAGGTGGACTGATGGAGCACGAAGCGCAGCACCCGCAGGCCGGTCAGACGGTGCAGGTCGAGTTCCGTGGTGGCGGTCACCCTCAGGTCGAGGGATCCGCCGACGGTCCTGTCGACTTCGTCGTCGAGGACTGGTGGGACCACCTCACCGGCAAGTCGTGGATGTTCTCGGACGGGAACCCCGCGGTGATCGACTACTCGATCCGCTCGGGCATGAACGGCCTGCCCACGGACAACGAGGTCGTGTACGGGAAGGTCGGCGCGTTCGGCTACCTCGTGCACGTCGACGAGATCGTCGGAAGCGGGGTGACGGCCTGATGGGCGTCCAGTACCTTCCCGGCGCGACCCTGCACCCGCGCCTCCTCGCTGACCGCGACCCGGCCTTGAACACCGAGCGTCGCCGCATCGCGGACCGTCGGCGGGGTGGGGCGCGCGAGCTATTCGCGTTCCTCGCCCCGATGGTCCTCGCGTCACGTCCGCGCATCGTCGTCGACGAGGGCACGCCGCGTGAGCGCGTCGTGCTCGGCCGCGCGACGTTCCGCAACGTGCTCGGAGAGATCCGATGAGCGCCCTCGCCCGGATGGAGCCTCCGGAGGTGATCTCCGGTCAGCTCATCGAGGGGCTTGACGAGGAGGAGTACCACGCGCACCATGCGCTCTCCACGTCCGGGATGAAGCATCTTCTCCGCTCGCCGAAGCACTTCCTGCTGTCGCGGGAGGAGGAGCGGGCCCCGAAGCCCGCGTTCGACGAGGGGCACGCGATCCACGAGCGCGTGCTCGGCGTCGGTGCTCCTATCGTGCAGATCCCCCGCGACCTGTTGTCGGCTGACGGTGGGGTCCGCACGAAGGACGCGAAAGCGTGGGTCGACAAGGCCCGCGCCGAGGGGAAGGTGCCGCTCAAGCCGCCGGTGTTCTACCGGATCACGCGTGCCGCTGACGCGGTCTTGTCGAACGCGAAGGCGAAGTCGCTGCTCGAGCGCCCGGGCCTTTCCGAGGTGTCGCTGTTCGCGCAGGACCCTGTGACGGGCGTGCAGCTCCGGTGCCGGTTCGACCGCCTCTCCGACGTCGGACTCGACGTGAAGTCGACGACCGACGTGCGGCCGCGGAAGGTCACGAACACGGTGATCGACTTCGGATATGACGTGCAGGCGTGGGTCTACCGGTACGTGTACCAGCTCGTCACGGGCGAGGAGCTGCCGCCGATGCACTTCATCTTCGTGGAGAAGGAACCGCCGTACGAGGTGCGCGTCGTGCGCCTCGCAGACCCCGCGTGGGCTGTCGGCGGCGAAGCGAAGGCACGCGCCGCGATCGACCTGTTCGCATGGTGCATGGAGCACGACCGCTGGCCTGGCGACGACGAGGACGGCGGTCCAATCCAGGATCTGCCCGTGCCGGCCTGGTATGAGCGGCAGATGGACGCGCTCACGGAGGACGTCCTGTGACCGCCGCGCTGATGCCGACGAGCACCGATCGCACCGAGTGGACTGACGAGGAGGCCGCGGTCGTCGAGGCTGCGGGGCTCGTGTTCATCCACCAGTACGGCGAGAACAAGGGGCAGAAGGTCCTCGCGCCGCGTCCGGTGATCGCGAAGTTCATGCACATCTGCGAGCGCACGGGTCTCGACCCGCTCGCCCGCCAGATCTACTGCATCGGCCGCTTCGGGTCCGATGGGCTCGAGTGGTCGGTGCAGACCGGCATCGACGGCTTCCGGGTGATCGCGGAGCGCTCGAAGGTGTACGCCGGCCAGGACGAGCCGGAGTGGCTCACGAAGGATCACGGGTGGGTTCAGGCGTTCATCAAGGAGCTGCACGGCGATCACCCGCTCGCGGCCCGCGTGAAGGTCTACCGCCACGACTGGGACCGGCCAATGGTCGGGATCGCGACGTGGGACGAGTACGCGCAGACGAAGCGCAATGGCTCGCTCACAGCGATGTGGGAGCAGCGCGGTCCTGGGCAGCTCGCGAAGTGCGCGGAGGCTCTCGCATTCCGGAAGGCGTTCCCGCAGGACCTCTCGGGTCTCTACACCGACGAGGAGATGCAGTCACAGGACGTCGAGATCGGCGAGGGAGACACCGAGGGTGCCGCCGCTCCTCGTCGCCGTCGCGGCATCCCGACGCTCGCCGACCGTGCGCGCGCCGCCGAGGAGGAGGCTGCCGCGGCAGCCGATCCGGCACAGCCCGACGTCGTGGACGCCGAGCTCGTCGACGAGGAGCCCGTCGCGGATCCCGAGACGACGGATGCCGCGGCGGAGACCGAGGACGGGCATGTGTGCTCGCAGTGCGGTCAGCCGCGCGCGGGCGAGGAGGGCGGCATCTGCGGCCCGTGCGAGGACGAGATCGAGGCGGAGATCGCCACCGGAGAGGAGCAGGAGTCATGAGCAAGCAGACCTCCCATGCAGACGCCGCGCGCGCGATGCTCGCGACGGTCGCGTCAACGGCAACCGAGGCCACGGGCGATGCCGAAGTGCGCATCGTCCTCCGCGAGGCACAGGTGCATGCGACGCTCGCGCTCGTCGAGCAGCAGCGCATCGCGAACCTCATCACGCTGGGACAGTTCCGCGTCGCACCTGACGATGTGGCGCATTTCCGTCACATCGTCGCGCAGCCGAAGGACGACTACACACTGCAGGTCAGCCCGCAGATCGCGGAAGCGCTGGGCCTGTCATGACCCTGGTCCAGGTGCTCGCCGTCGCGAGCGAGTGCGAGGGGTACGCGTGCCCGCCGGAGCACTCGGTGCCGATCTCCGAGGCCATCGTCCGTCGGGTGCCCGAGGGTATCGAGCGGGCTGTCGACCTCCTGGCGGCGACGGGCGGCGATCTCTGGTTCCTGATCGGCGGTCTGGTCGTCTCGGCGGTCCTGTCGATCGGCGGCGCCGTGCTGCTCACTCGTCGAGGGAGGTCCGTCCGATGAGCGTTCCCCTGGTGCGCACTCAGCACGGTGCGATCCTCGGCGTCGACTGGCGTGCCGAGAAGGGCGCAGTGCCCGGACCTGTTCCCGCGACCGAAGTGATGCCCGGTGACGGGATCCGCCTCGCGAACGCCGCGCCGACGGTCCTGTGGGTCGAGCACGTCCAGGTCGTGCGGGTGTGCGTGCGGACGGCCGGCGGCGCGGAGATCGTGATCGAGCGTGCACCGGGGGATCTCGTCGACGTCGTGGAGATCGGGCGATTCGAGCCGGAGGTGTCCGATGGACGATGAGCTCACTCCGGTGGTGTGGCCGAACGGCGACCAGGTCGACTTCGATTCGATCGAGGCGTACGCCGAGGATGCGCGCCGGATCGCGGAGTCGAATCTCGACGACGGCGTGGTGCGCGGTCCGGACTGGGTTATCGCCGAGCTCGAGCTGATCTCGGCGCACGCGGCGCGGATGGTGCTCGTCATCATGAACGCGGAGACCCTCAAGCGGCGGACCGCGACGAAGCTCGCGCGTGCGAAGGCGAAAGCCCGGATCGCGCATGCCCGGAAGGTTCCGACGTTGCAGACCGCGCACATCGTGGTGGACACGGCCGAGCTGCAGGACGAGTACGACGTCGCGGTCGCCGCGTTCGAGTACGCGCGTCGCGTCGGGAACCTCCTCGCGGGCTACACGACCCGCGTGCAGTCGATCGGCCGTCAGGTCGAGATCACGTACTCGCTCGCGGGTGCAGGACGGAGCCGGTGATGGGCGTCACGAAGAAGGAAGTCATCAGTGTGGACTGCGGTGCGGATCCGCGATCGCTGATCGCTGCTATCGGTCAGGCGCCGGTCGGGTCTCACATCGTCGACCTTGAGGTGATTGAGCCCGTGCCCGTGTGGGACGGATCAATCCTCGGCCCGGGCACCGTACGGCTGACGTTCGAAAGGCCGATCGATGGCTGACGTCACGGCATCCGACCGCGCCGCGGTGAAGCACCGCGATGGGTCACGGTGCGCGTCATGCGGGTCCGACGTCGATCTGACGATGCAGCACCGGGCGCGGGTCGGGCAGGGCGGTACGTCGTTCCGTGTGGGCCGCGCGGGGCTCCTCACGGCGTGCATGGTCTGCAACGGCGAGTACGAGCACGGAAAGCAGACGCAGGCGCTCGTCTACGGCTGGAAGATCCGCGCATGGGTGACCGCGCACGTCGTGCCGGTGTTCTACCTCTCTCGCGGCGTCTGGGCCGTGCTGGGGACGAAAGGCGGCGTCCGGGTGATCTCACCCGCTGACGCCGTGGTGATGATGCGTGCCGTCTACGGGGCGCAGTGGGATGCCTGGGCGCGCGAGCTGCCTGTCCAGGTCGGACTGGAAGGGGTACGGGCATGAACCCGGGAGAAGTGATGATGTGGGCGCTCGTCGTGCTGGTCGTGGCCGTGGTGCTGACGATCGTCGCGCTGTGCATCCTCGCCGTCGTTGGTGAGGTGCAGGAGGTGCGGCAGAAGCGCCGCGAGCAGAACGTCCTCGACGGGCGAGGGGGCGCGCGATGACCGTGCAGCGCGAAGTCACGCTCAACCTCGCGGCCGCCGAGATGAACGACGAGTTCGGCGTCGACGTGGACTTCATGGGTGCCCGCGAGGCTCTCACGACCGCCGAGGCACGGGAGTTCGCCGAGGAGATCATCGCCGCCGCCGACGAGGCGGACGCCGCGGCGATCGACCACGCCGGCCGACCGATCGAGCCCGCAGCGCACGACCTCCTCGACCGCGTCGGATCTCGATTCGCTGAGGACTCGCCATGAGCTCGGGGATGGACGCCGATCGTGTGGGGATGATCGTCGCGTGCCTGCAGCTCGAGGGCCCGGAGGCGATCACCGAGTGGTCTGAGATGAATGTCCGGACGCAGGAGGACGCGCTGAACTTCGCGATCTCGCTGACGGCGATCGCGGCGTCGTGGATGGTATCGGCACTGCCGCTCCCCGAGGGCGCGCTGTACGCGGTCCCTCCGGGGCTCACGTGCCGTGCCGACGCGGATGCGCACCGCGCGGTCGTGATGGTCGCGAACAACGAGCACGCGTCGGCGTCCGCGCTGCTGCAGGGCGTCGTAGAGCGCGGCGACCTCGTGTCGGTCATCATCCACCTCGTCGAGTTCGCACGCGCCGCGGTCCAGGGAGACACGTCGGCGGTGACGCTGTGATCGTCGACCTCGAGGTGTCGCGCTGGGTGCGCCGGTTCGAGTGGCATCTCGACCAGCTCCCCGGCATCCTCGAGGTGCTCCGCGCCGACTCGAGCGGGATCAAGGCCGCTCGCCTGTCGGAGCGAGTCAGCGGGGGCGGCGGACCAGCGCGGCTGCCCTTCAACGTCGACCTGGTCGACACGACGGATGACCTGTGGGCCGCGGTCATCGAGTACACGGTCGAGGTCGCCGAGCGTCTGGGCGAGACCGTCACCGACGCGGTCACCTGGCGGCGCTCTGGCGCGGCCGTAGGGCTCTCAGCGGCGGTCACCGGCTACCAGGCCCGGGTGCTCGCGTTCGCGGTCGTCAGATGGCTCACAGAGCGCTCTGAGCAGATCTCCGGACTGCCGATGAACGACGCCGAGGATCACCTGTTCGGGATGATCCGCCGGCTGCGGGTGCAGTACATGCTCGCACCCGTCGAGCGCCCGTCACGGCGCCGCACATGCGAGGCGTGCGGAGAGCGTGCCGTCGCTGGCGAGTGGTTGTCAGACGCGCTGGGTCGCGCGGTGCTCGTCGTCGAGTGCCGGGTATGCGGCGAGCAGTACGACTCGGAGGCGCGTGGTGCGTGATGTGGCTGACGTACAGGGAAGCAGCGCGGCGGGTGCGCCGGTCGAAGGACACGGTGCGCCGGTGGCGGCGGCAGGGGATGCCGATGCGGTTCGACGACAGGGGTCGCCGGATCGTGCAAGAGAAGGTGCTGCTCGCGTGGTGGCGCGGGCGGATGAAAGCGGATCCGGTGTACCAGGCGCGAGTGCGCGCACTGCTCCGGGCGGAACAGGAGGAATCGTGAAAGACAACAAACCCGCTGCGGCGTGCGGACTGGTCCGGCGTCGAGGAGAAGGGCTCGTCGCGATGAGCGCCGAACAGGTCGACGGGCCCACGGGCGAGACGTTCCTCGGGCACGTCCTCGGAGCGTTCACTCTCGCGGCTGATGCTGCTGGTGGTGTGGTCCTGGGGGCCGACTGCCGCGATGGAAAGCACGCCGCGTGCATCGGGGACGCGTGGGACATCCTGCGCGACGAGGCGACGCCCTGCACGTGCCCCTGCCATCACGTCGAGCTGTCCGAGACCGAGCGAATTCACGTCGCTGTGCTCGAGGAGATCCTCGGCGAGGCCGTGGAGGTCACGAGCCGCGGCGTGATCCAGCTCACGGCAGCGCAGGCCGAGCGAGCAGCGACCGTCTGGGGTCCTGAGCTGCCGGAGAACTTCGACGTCGACGGTGCGACGTGGTGCGGCATCCCCGTCGAGGAGGTGAAGCCGTGAACGACTACAAGAAGGGCGACACGGTCGTCGTCACACGCGACGGTTACGGGCACTACGCGTCCGGCGGTGGCGGCGCCGGCTATGTCGTCGGCGAGGAGCTAGTCATCACGAGCACACGCTCGATCGCATCCGGCTACCTCAACGTGCGCCCCGCCCCTCCCGGGGACGGCATGGTGTTCCGGATCCCGACGGACCGCGTGCGCCCGGTCCCACGGATGATCGGCGAGATCCCCGCCGGCGGCATCTCCCCCGAGGATCCCCGGATCGCGTGGCTGTTCGAGGACGCCGGTCGCATGGCCGACCGACTCGGGCTCTGCGCCGACTACGACCGCCTGTGCGACGCGCTCGGTATCCCCGGCCGCGTCCGCACGTTCACGGTCTCGCTGCTTTCCGGCGACGGGATCACCGTCACCGCCAAGGTCGAGGCCCGGAGCAAGCGCCTCGCCGAGCAGCGGGTGCGTGAGCGCCTCAGCGGCGGCACGGAGACCGCGGCGCCGCTCGTACTCGAGGCATCCCGTCTCGCGGAGGTCGAGTCGTGATGACCTTCCACGCCAAGCACCCCGACCGCTGTGCCGGATCCTGCGCCGAGCCGATCGAAGTCGGCGACGAGGTCGAGTACATCGACGACCAGCTCGTGCACTTCGGTTGCACCCCGACAGCCGAGCCCGAGCCGCGACCTATCTGCCCCGACTGCTTCCTCGAGATCCCACTGAACGGAGTCTGCTCATGCGCATCATGACCGTACGGCCGCCCTGGTCGAACCTCATCATCAACCACGGGAAGGACGTCGAGAACCGCTCGACGAACATCGCAGGCACCTACCGCGGCCCCGTCGCGATCCACGCGGGTCTCCGCCAGATGCCCGCCGGTGACCGCGCATGGCACATCGCGTCCGCCGCCGGCATGGACACAGACCGCTACGACGGCGAGGAGCTGCACCTTGGACACATCATCGGCGTCGTCGACCTCGTCGACGTGCACGTGGGTCCTGAGTCCGGCGGCGGCTGCCACAAGCTCAACAGCCCGCTGCCCGTCACCCCGACATACGACCTGTGCTCACAGTGGGGCGAGGCGGGCTCCTATCACCTCGTTCTCGCGAACCCACGGGCGCTCGAGCAGCCGATCCCCTACCGCGGGCGGCTCGGCCTCCGCACGTTCAACGCGACGACGGATGCCGAGATCCTCCGCGCGCTCGAGGCGCTCTCGTGAGTGCCACGGCGAAGGGTTTGATCGCGGCGCTGCAGCGGCACCATGAGCCGCCGAAGCACAAGCCCGTGGGCGGCTACCTCGTGACGGAGATCCAGGCGCCCGAGTCGACCCGGCGCGCGGATGCGCTCTGGCTGCCCGTGAACTCGGCGCAGCGTGGCCGCATCGTCGGCTACGAGACGAAGGTGTCCCGCGCCGACGTCGTGCAGGAGCTCCGCGACCCGATGAAGGCCGACGCGTGGCTACAGCACTGCCATGAGTGGTACCTCGTCATCCCCCACACGTCGATCATCACGGGCCTCGACATTCCCGAGGAGTGGGGAATCCTGACGCCGCCGACGAGCGAGCGTCGCCGCAGCATGATCGTCGTCCGGAAAGCGCCCGCCCTCAACCCGACCGGGGACCCCCGCGCCGCGTTCTCGACCGTCCTCGCCAAGCTCGTCTACGGCGGCGAGTCCATGCAGGCGAAGATGACCGCGGCCGAGAACCTCTCGGCCTGGCGGCACGAGCGCATGCAGGAGATGAACCGCGAGCTCGAACGGCTCCGGCTCGCTTCAGGCGAGTCCACCAGCGACAAGCTCCGGGTGAGCGAAGTCCTCGAGGCGATCAGCGCTCGCGCCGACGAGCTCGGAATCTCCTGGCGGGTCCGATGGGAACTCGACGCCGCGAAGCTCGCCGACTACGTCGTCGGGTTCATGGCGACCGAGGATCCGAAGGACTACACCCTCGCCGCCCTCGACGACGCGATCAAGGAAGCCACGAAGCGCACCGACGCACTGCGCACCGCAAGAGAGGCGCTTTCATGACCGCGCGCTCCTGCGCTTGGTGCCGTCGACCGATGCCCGCCGGCATCCGCTCCGACGCGATCTGCTGCTCGGTTCGCTGCCGTCAGGCCCGTCACCGGTTCGTCGGCGGCGTGGGCGTCGCGCCCGACGTCGGTACGTTCTCGCTGCGCCTCGCCTACGCCGACCCGCCCTACCCCGGACTCTCTCGCCGCTACTACGAGGGCCACGACGACTACGCGGGCGAGGTCGATCACGCACGTCTCATCGAGCAGCTCGACGCGTTCGACGGCTGGGCGCTGTCGACGTCCGAGCGAGCACTGCACTACGTGCTCGGGCTGTGTCCCCGCGGCGTGCGTGTCGCATCGTGGCATCGCGGCGAGCGGGCCACGCGTAGCGGAGGACCTCTGAACGCGTGGGAGCCGGTGATCTACTTCGGCGGCCGGAAGGATCCGTCGCGCTTCACCACGGCCGCGCACGACGCGTCGCCCCTGCAGACCGTACGCGTCGCGGATCCGGACACGTCGCGTGGCGATCGCCGACACCTCGAGCCGTCGCTCGTCGACGACCGACACGTCGCGAGGATCCCCGCGACGTCTGACCCGTCGCCCGAGTACTCGAGACGCATCGACGTCCTGCAGTACCGTCCCGGAGTCCGCACCACAGACCCCGGCCGTGTCGTCGGCGCGAAGCCGCCCCAGTTCGCCCGGTGGATGTTCGACCTCCTCGGCGCCGAACCGCAGGACGAGCTCCACGACCTGTTCCCCGGCAGCGGAGGCATCCAGCGCGCCTGGGACGTCTTCTCGACTCGCGTCGGCGATCGCACCACGACGCCTCTCCTGGAAGGTTCCGCATGACCCCCACAATCGCCGCCGTCGACCACTTCGCGGGCACCGGATGGTCGGTCGCCTGCCGCTGGCTCGGGATCGTCGACTACGGCGTCGAGATCATGCCCGAGGCGATCCGCACGCGCCGCGCCGTCGGCTTCCGCACGATCTACCGCGATGTGTGGGCGGGCCTGCTGCACGCCTGGCTCGTGCCGTTCCACGACCTCTACATCGCGTCGCCGCCGTGCCAGACGTTCTCCGTCGCTGGTCGCGGGACCGGGCGGAAGGCGCTCGACATGGTGCTCATGCTCATCGCGTCGGGTGCGTGGAAGAACCCCGAGAAGCTCCGCGCCGCCGGTGCCGACCTGGGCGACGATCGCACCGCGCTCGTGCTCACGCCCCTCGCGCACATCTGGGCACACCGCCCGCGCCTCGTCACTCTCGAGCAGGTGCCGACCGTCCTGCCCGTGTGGGAGGCGATGGCCGAGGTGCTCCGCGGCCTCGGATACTCCGTCTGGACTGGGAACCTGCAGGCGGAGCAGTACGGCGTCCCGCAGACCCGCAAGCGCGCGATCCTCATGGCCCGACTCGACGGCCCTGTCGCGCCGCCCGTGCCGACGCACTCGCGCTACTACTCGCGCGACCCCGAGCGCCTCGACCCGGGCGTGCAGAAGTGGGTGTCGATGGCCGAGGCCCTGGGCTGGGGCATGACCGGCCGCCCGTACCCGACTGTCGCGAGCGGCACCGAAGGCGGCGGCACCGACCCGGCCGCGCTCGGCGGATCCGGCGCGCGCAAGAACGTCTACGCCGAACGCGCCGCGGGCCGCTGGTCGCCGTCCGGCGACGCTGACAATGACCGCGAAGGCGGGATCCTCCGGCTGCAGGCTGCCGACGCCTCTGCGCTGCAGACGTTCCCCACTGCGCGGAAGCGCATGGGGGCGGGCATGGTCGAGCGCTATGGTGACCGCCCGGGGCGCTCTGCTGACGAGCCCGCCTTCACCATCCGTGCCTCCGCTGGTGGGCAGGAGCCTGGTGGGTTCGTCTTCGAGTCCGCGGAGGGTATGGCGCGGAAGATGCGGCCCGAGGAGGCCGCAACTCTGCAGTCATACCCGGCCTGGGCGTTCGATCGTCCCGCGACGACGGTCGCCGGTGACTCACGCATGTGGGCCCCTGGCCACAAGGTCAATGCCGCCGACATCGCGCGACTCGGCGAGGAATCCGCTCGCGAGAAGTACGGCGACCGCGCAGGTAGCGGCTCGTATCGCATGGAGGTCGCGGAAGCTGCGACCTTGCAGACCTACCCGGAGCCGTTCCCGTTCCAAGGCTCGAAAGGCAAGCAGTTCCTGCAGATCGGTAACGCGGTCCCGCCCCTGCTCGCCTACGCGATCCTGAGCGCCCTAGTCGCCCCGACTGAACGCTCACGACCCGTCCATCTCGCGGATGAATGGGACGCCGTGTTCGCCGAGGCGGGCTCGTGATGCCCCTCCTGAGCACGTCATCCATGACCGGTTCGCTGTTCTGGCGGCAATCGCGGGATGGCGATCCGCTCGGTCTGGCTCTCTACCGGCGGCACTACTCGAGTCGCCGCTACGCGGACGGCAGAGATCCAGCGCTATTCGTCGGCCCCGGACACAAGCTGGTACTCCTCGGGCACGAGGACGACGCTCTGTTCGTCTGGCGGAAGTTCATCGATGCATCCGGTCAGCAGGGGATCAACTGTTCGGTGTTCCGCAACGAGTCACCGCACCTTGCCTCCGCGATGATCCTTGACGCCGAAGACTGGGCCGCCGACCGCTGGCCCGGAGAGCGGCTCTACACCTACGTGAACCCGCGGCGCGTCGCCTCCCCGAATCCCGGCTACTGCTTCAAGCGCGCGGGCTGGCGGGAGTGCGGCCAAACTGCGAAGGGTCTCATCATCCTCGAGAAGATCACCTGATGGCCAACGTCACGCACGCCGCGACGTCCGTCGCGAATCGCGCATACTGCGGGCGCAAGGAGCCGGGGACGAAGGTCTGGCACGCGGTCACATGCCGCGAGTGCCTGGCCGCCCGACGAGCCGACCTCGCAGCGAAGGGACGATGATGGCCGACCACTACCCCGTGCTCGTCGAGGTCGCGGCCTACTACGAGGACCTCGACTTCTGGACCGACGAGCTACAGCTCCGCTGCGGATGCACGACCGCGCTCGAGCACGACTTCGGCCACGCGTCCTGAAACACGCCGCGTGTCGTGTTTGACACGCGTCCGTTGCACTCCCCTACCTTGAGAGTGCGGACGTTTTCGGGATCACCCTTGGGACGTCCGTTCTTCATTTCTGGTTCCCCTTCCCCCGCCGGGGCGACTTCCCCAGAGTCGCCCCGGCTCCCCCGGTCTGGCATACTCGCGACCATGTCGATCCCTGGTGCAGTCTCCCGCCCCTCGAACCCGAAGCTCGCACGGGTCTTCGACGACGCGATCCGCTCCGGCCGCGAGGTCCGCTACGCCGACGAGACGTCGGTCGTGATCTACCAGCGCAACCAGTGGGGCTGCGGCGGGATCATCCTGCTGATCCTCCTGGGGATCGTGACTGCGTTCATCGTCCCGATCATCCTCCTGATCCTCGGCGCGTTCGCTCCGGGCGGGCAGGTCATCACGTACACGCTGCAGCCGAACGGCCGCGTAAAGGTGAAGCGCCGCGCCGCGCGCAACTGATCCCACCCTCCAACCCCTAGCGCCGTGCCGGCGCGTCGGGAGGTCTCATGCCTCCCCGCGATACCGGCCGGCGCTTTCGTCGTCTCAAGGGCGAGTTCCGCACCGAGTGCGAGCGTGATGACGAGCCGTGCTGGTTGTGCGGTCAGCGCATCGACTACACGGTCCCGGACTGGTCGACCGACGATTCGTTCTCCCTCGACCACTACTTCCCCGTGTCGACGCATCCGCATCTGCAGACGGATCCGGCCGGGTTCCGCGCCGCGCACACGGACTGCAACCGGCGCCGGTCGAACCGTGCGCCGCACCCTGGTCTCGGCCGTGTCTCGCGGTCGTGGTTCTGACCCTGCCCACCGATCGAAAGAGAGCACCCCATCATGCTCGTGTCATCTGTCACCGTTGCCGAGGTCGACCTTCCCGGCGACCCGACCGTCCAGCTCCTCGGCGATCATGCTGTGCACGCGACCGACTGGCTCGCGCACCAGCTCGCCGCGATCGTCTCGCACGCCGCACCGATGCACGCGTGGATGACCGGTGAGGGGTTCGTGATCGTCACCGAGACGCGCACCGACGACTCCCCGACGTACGCCGTGGAGGTCGGGCTGCACGTCGACGGCACCGCACCCGACGACGACGCCGTGTCGCTCGCCGCCGCGGCCGCCGTCCTGCTGCGCATTCAGCAGCTCGGCATCGCGGGCGACACTGTCAGCCTGTCGACGACCGCACTGCGGGCCGTCTGATGGACGACCGGCAATGCGACAACCCACGGTCACACGAACGCCACGTGTGGACGATGGAGTACCCGCGGCAGACGCCCGAGACTCCTGGACTCACGCGCGACTTCCAGTGCGCCGGTCGACGCGGCGCTGAGGTCGGTGTGGGTCATGTCTCGCCGAGCCCGCAGATCCGTGCGCTGATCGTGGACGCCGATGTGCGCGAGCGCTGGTGGCACAAGGTCGACCCCGTGCGCCGGCAGACCACGAACATGGTCGCGGCGCTCGACGCCGACGGGTACGTGGTCATCGAGCCGGGGCTGTTCTCCGAGCTCATGGAGGCCGCGGGCTGGACGCCGGGGAAGGCATCGTGAGCGCGCCCGTCAACGTCACGCTGCGCGTCACTACCAGCGACCCCGAGATTGTCGCCCGCGCTGCCGAGCACTTCTCGCGCGTCGCCGCCGGTCTCGCGCTCGAGGGCGTCCACTCGTTCATGATGTGCGGACCCGACGACGAGGAGATCGACTGATGACCGAGAAGCAGCCGCTCACGATCACGCTCTACGCACGCGTCGGTGACTCCGAGGTGCTGAACGAGATCGGCTCAACGAACGCCGTCGCCGAGGTCGGGCCCCTCGAGCCGAGCGCCGACGCGGCCGCCGATGCCGGCGCGCAGGTCACCCTCGATCTCGCGGGCGTCCTCCGTGAGATGGCTGACCAGATCGACGCCCGCTCGTCATCCACCGAGGCGGGCAGCTCGTGACGTCCGTCCTCTGGGTGCGTCACCACATGCGCATGGTCGCCGGCCTCCCGTGGTGGATGCGCCTCTACGAGATCGCCCGCCTCCTCCGCATCCGGTCACGCATCACTCGGCAGCACCGCGTGTCCGATCCCGCGTGCCTCTGGTTCGCCGGCCACGGTGTGGTGCGTCGGGTGCTCGGTGTCCGCGTCCCGAGCATCCGACGGCTACGGTTCGACCGCGCCCGCGGCCGTGCTTGCGCCGCATGCACGCCGAAGCCCGAGCGCTACCCGCTGCCCGCACCGATCGCACGCCACGTCGTGCAGCTCGAGGATGAGTTCACCGAGTGGGTCAGTCGTGCTCGGTAACCAGGAAGTCCCGTGCGACGTCGTCGGCTGCCCATCATCCGCCGTCGTCGTCCTCGCATTCCGCGGGATGCCCGGCCACGTCCACGTCTGCCGCCCTCACGAGATCATCGACCGCGAACACGGCGACGTCGTCGCATCCGGCCCGCTCCCGTGCCCAGGCTGCGCAATGGGACCCCTCCCCCTCTACGTCGCGACCCCGCCGACCCTCTGAGGGGAGGGGGCGTGAACGCCGCCAGGAGGCCCGACCGACGCCCACTCCCGCCTGCACCTGTCCTCTCTCCCCGACCCTTCTGGGCGGGGTTTCTTCACGTCTGGGGGTCTCTCGTGGCTCAGAAGCACCTCCGTGCGGTGAACAAGGTCATCAAGGCGGCCGAGCTGGACTGTGACGGTCTGGATGCCGCTCTCGTCGAGTTTCTGCGTGATTCCGCGCGTCAGATCGACTCGAAGGGCATGGATGGGGTCTCTGCGGCCCTGATATCGGCGTATCTGTCCGCTCAGAAGGATGTTTCGCGCGCTGTGGCGCGCAAACCGGCCAGAATCCCGCCCGAACCGGCACCCGAGGAGCCCTCTGAGGCCCCGGATGCTGGCACCGAATCGGACGCCTCCGAGGGGGCGACGGTCACGAAGCTCGACGCGTTCATGCAGCGGCACACCGCCTAGACGCGCAGGGGTGGAGGTGTCGCGGTGATCTCGACCCTCAAGGGCAAGACAACCCCCCGGTTGTTCACTCCGCCGCTGCGTGAGCTGACGCCGGAAACGTCGCGCGGGTTCGAGGTAATCGCGTTCGCGCTCGAGATCCTCGGCGTGCACCTGTACCCGTGGCAGGAGTGGCTCCTGATCCACGCGCTCGAGCTGAACGTCGACGGCACGTACCGCTTCAAGCGGGTGATCGTGCTCGTCGCGCGTCAGCAGGGCAAGACGATGCTGTCCTCGGTGCTCGCGGCCTGGTGGCTGTTCGTGGACTCGAAGCGGAACCCGGATCGGGTGCCGCCGCTCAAGTTCAAGATCGTGGGCGTCGCGCAGAGCCTCGATATCGCGCGTGAGCCGTGGAACGCGGTGAAGCTGTGGTGCGATCCGGACCCCGAGACCGACGAGGAGCAGGCCGCAGCGGTCCCCGACCTGCAGGCGGTGACGCAGAAGGCGCTCGACTCGAACGGCAAGGAGATGCTGCGGGCGCGGAACCTCGCGCACTACGAGGTCCGCGCGGCGACGAACACCCGTGGGAAGCCCGCGGCGCGCGTGATCTTCGACGAGCTCCGCGAGCAGAAGACCTGGGCGGCGTGGGCGGCTGTCTCGCAGACAGCGAAGTCGTTCTGGTCCGGGCAGATGTGGGGCATCTCGAACGCGGGCGACGCGCTCTCGGTCGTCCTGTGGAAGCTGCGCGAGGCCGCGCTCGCCACGATCGCCGACTGGGAGAGCTACGTCGACAGCGGGCTGCAGCAGCTCGAGGAGTTCGCCAACGGCCACGACATGTCCCTCGGGATCTTCGAATGGTCGGCGCCGGAGGGCTGCGGCAAGGAGGACGTCGAGGGGATCCTGCAGGCGAACCCGTCGATCGGGTACGGCGCGATGACCGTCGCCGACGCGATCGCCGACGCGCGCACGATGCCCGACGCCGAGTACCGCACCGAGGTGCTGTGCCAGTGGGTAACGGCCAACCTACGCACGTACCTCTCCCCGACGGAGTGGGGCGACCTCGTCGACGAGGAGTCGCAGATCGACCCCGGTTCGGACCTGTGCCTCGCGATCGACACAGCGCACGACCGCTCACACACGTACATCGCGGTGGCCGGGTGGCGTGCCGACGATCTCGCTCACGTCGAGGTGATCGCCGATCGCGCCGGGATGCTCTGGGCGCCCGGAGTCGCACGCGAGATCCGCGAGAAGTGGGGCATGCGACGCGTGGCCCTGCAGGCGCGTGGCGCGCCGGCGCACGAGTTCATCGCGGCGCTGCGCGAGGAGGGCTTCGACGTCGTCGAGATCGGTGGGTCGGACCTCGGCTCGGCGACGGGCCGCATCCATGACCGTGTGCGCGACAAGACGCTGCGGCATCTCGGGCAGCCGAACGCCGATATCGCGGTGAGCGGCGCGGTGACCAAGACCCTCGGCGACATGCAGGTCTGGGACCGCAAGGCGTCCCCGGTCGATATCTCTCCGCTGGTCGCGGAGTCGTACGCCCTGTTCGGGCTCGAGACGGGCGAAGGCCCCGCCGCGGTGTCGGCGTACACGGCAGTTGGCGGGGAGACCCTCGGCGACTGGTGGGAGGAGGACTGATGGGGTTCCTGTCTGAGTTCACGGCTCGTCTCGCGGGCGGTCAGTCCGGCCGGATGACGGGCGACGTGACGCTGCACGACGGCCGCCAGGTGCGCGTGTCCGCGTTCACGTTCATGGACGCCGAGAACTACCTCCGCGGCATCGAGGGGATGGCTCCTGAAACGCTGTGGGCCGCTCAGCCGCACCTCCGCACGGTCGTCGACTTCCTCGCCCGTCAGATGATGCAGCTCTCGCTGCACCTCTACGAGCGGAACGCCGACGGCGACGTGGACCGCGTCCGCGAGGGGCCGGTCGCCGAGCTCCTGCGGCGCGCGAACGCCGAGCAGACGTTCTCCGAGCTCATCGAGCAGCTCGTCACCGAGTGGGCCGTCCGCGATGACGCCTTCGTGTTCGTGATGGCCGACAAGTCGCTGCGGGTGTTCCCGACGTCGTGGGTCGAGGTCAAGGGGAAGTACTTCGGCGAGAAGAAGTACACGGTCACGACCCCGGAGGGCGGCACGCTCAAGTTCGACGGGCGCGACGTCATCCGGTTCAAGGGCTGCACGCCGGGGAACCCGCTGCGCGGCACGTCCCGCGTCGAGACGCTGCGCCTGGTGCTCGAGGAGCAGTTCGCCTCGCTGATCTACCGGAAGCAGACGTGGAAGAAGGGCGGCCGGTTCGGCGGGTTCCTCACCCGCCCGAAGGACGCCCCGCGCTGGGACGACGACGGCCGCAAGCGCTTCTGGCGCATGTGGGACGCGTTCACCGGTAACCGCGGCTCGAAGGCCGGCGGGACCCCGCTGCTCGAGGACGGCATGGAGTGGAAGCCCGCCGGCTTCTCTCCGCGCGAGAACGAGTGGGCCGAGGCGACGCAGCTCTCCCTCGGCACGGTCGCGCAGGTCTACCACGTCAACCCGACGATGATCGGGCAGCTCGACAACGCGAACTTCTCGAACGTGCGCGAGTTCCGTCGGATGCTCTACACCGACACGCTCGGCCCGCTCATCACCCGGATCGAGGAGCGCCTCACCGCGTTCCTGCTGCCTCTGCTCGGCGCGCCCGCCGGCCAATACCTCGAGTTCAACGTCGAGGCGAAGCTGCGCGGGTCGTTCGAGGAGCAGGCGAAGGTGCTCTCGGCGGCCGTCGGCGGCCCGTGGATGCTCCGCGCCGAGGCCCGGAAGAAGTTCAACCTCCCGAAGATCGAGGGCGCTGACGAGCTGATCGTCCCGCTCAACGTCGTGCTCGGAGGACAGGCATCGCCCGTCGACGGCGGCGCGGCATCGGGCCAGAAGGGCATCGAGTCTCTGGCGTCCGTGCAGGGCGTCGTCGATCGCTTCCGCACGCGTCAGGCCGAGGTCATCTCGGCGAAGCGCGGCGCCGGAGATCCGCACTGGTGGGACCGGACCCGCTGGGTCAAGGAGCTGCGCCGAGACCTTCTCGACGTCGGGCTCACCGATGGCGAGGCCCAGGTCCTCGCGGTCCGCGTGAACGACCAAGCGTTCGCGCACTTCGCCGCCGAGCCCAGCTCGGCCTCTCTGCAGGAGGTGTCCGCATGAAGATCAAGGATCGGCCGTTCGAGCTGAAGGCGTTCGACCCCGACACGGGTGTGTTCGAGGGTTACGCCGCGGTGTTCGGCAACAAGGACTCGTACGGCGACGTCGTCGTGGCGGGCGCGTTCAAGGAGTCGCTCGAGGAGGACTTCGGACCCGGCGGATCGGGTGTGCCGTGCTACTGGGCGCACAACTTCTCCGACCCGTTCATGAACATCGGCGAGACGATCTCGGCTGTCGAGGACGACTACGGGCTGCTCGTGAAGGTCGCTCTCGACCTCACCACGAACGCGGGCAAGCGCGTGCACCAGCTCCTCGTCGACGGCCGCGTGAAGCAGATGTCATTCGGGTACGAGGTCCTCGAGGCCGCGTTCGTCGAGTCCGAGGAGCTCGGGTTCTTCTACGAGCTCCGCAAGATGCGGCTGTTCGAGGTGTCGGTCGTGCCGATCGGTGCGAACACCGCGACCACGATCCTCTCCGCGAAGTCCGCCGAGGTGCAGCCCGTCGTCGACGGGCTCCGCACTGCTCAGGCGGCGATCAACGCCGCGTACAAGGCGCTCGGCATCGACCCCGGCACTGAGGTGCCCCAGTCGGCTCCCGAGATCCCCTCCCCTGTCGAGGCCGCCGAGGCCCCGGCTCCCGAAGCTCCCGCTGCCGACCTGGCCGCGGGTGATCCCGATTCGACCTCCAGTGACGAGGAACCGGATGCGGCCAACGCGGAGGAGCCGGTCCCGCCGGCCAACGCGGAGGAGCCGGTCGCGGCCAAGTCGCGCGCGGACGGCGAGTCAGCCATCGCCCGAGCACGGGCTGCGATGCAGCTCGCGGGCATCAACCCCTGATGAAAGGAGATCCTCGTGGATCTTGCAACTCTCATGGCTGAGCGCGACGCGATCGCGGCCAAGATGCGGACTCTCATGGAGCCCGCGGACGGTGCCGCGACCAAGTCGCTCGACGCCGACGGGCTCAAGGAGCTCGACGCCCTCACGAAGTCGCTCGGCGACGTGCAGACCAAGATCGCATCGGTCATGGCCGCACAGGCGCAGCTCGACGCTCTCGGCGGTCCGGAGGTCCCCGAGACCTTCCGTGGCGAGAAGTCGACCGCGGCGAAGTCGATCGGTCAGCACTTCGTCGACTCGATCGGCACGAAGATCGCGCGCCTCGGCGTCGATCGCGGGCTGACGCTGACGGCCGAGGAGTACACCGGCACGAAAGCCGCGACCGACACGCACGTGTCGTCGATGGTCCCCGCGCCGCTGCTCACCGACGTCGACCGCACCCCGGTGCGCCAGTACCAGCGCCGCCTGTTCCTCACGGACTGGCTGCTCTCGGGCAGCATCTCGGGCAACGCGATCACGTACTACGTCGAGAAGATGGCAGCCCTCGAGGGTGCCGTCGCGGCGATCGCGGAGAACGCCCGGAAGCCCCAGCTGCACCACACGGGCTGGGACCCGGTCACCGAGACGCTCAAGAAGGTCGCGGGCTTCATCAAGGTCTCGACCGAGATGCTCGAGGACGCCGCCTTCCTCGTCACCGAGATCGAGACCCGGCTCCTGGCCGAGCTCGCGCTCGCCGAGGAGATCCTGCTGCTCTCCGGCAACGGCACCGGTCAGAACCCGCTGGGTCTGCTGAACCGTTCCGGCCTGCAGACGGAGACCGCGGCGGGCGAGGCCGACCTGATCGAGGCGATCTTCCGCGCCTCGCAGAAGGTCACCCTCGCGACTGGTCTCGTCGCCGACGGCGTCGTGATGAACCCGGCCGACTACCAGACCGTGCGCCTGTCCAAGGACCTCAACGGCCAGTACCTCGCCGGCGGCCCGTTCGTCGGCCAGTACGGCAACGGGTCCCTGGACGACGCGGTGCGCATCTGGGGTCTGCCGATCATCGTCACGCCGGCGATCCCGCAGGGCACCGTGCTGGTGGGCGCGTCGCAGGCGTCGACGGTCTACTCGAAGGGTTCGTTCGTGCTCTCGGGCACGAACACCAACGAGGACGACTTCGTCAACAACCGGGTGACGATCCTGGCGGAGAAGCGCGTGACGCTCGCGGTCCGTCGCCCGATGGCGTACGTCAAGGTGACCGTCGAGGCGGGTGAGTGAGCATGGCTCTCGTCATCCGTCGAATCCTGGTCGCGGGCCAGTGGACCACGGTGCAGGTCACCGAGGACGAGGCTCGCGTGATCGACGAGCGTGCCGCTGAGGTGGCCGCCGTCGAGAAGGCGATCGCCAAGGCTGCCGCGGCCGAGGCGAAGAAGATCGCCGCCGAGCAGGCGAAGGCTGACAAGGCCGCCGCCGAGAAGCAGGCAGCAGAGGAAGCCGAGGCCGCCAAGGCTGCCGCGGCCGAGGGCACGCCTGCGGCCGCCGATGCGGGCACCGGTGACGGTGCTGCCGCTGGCGACGCCGGGGCCGCTGACGGCGGTTCCACCCCCGAGGGTGCCACGGGTACTCCGGACGCCTCCCAGAGCGCTGACGGCGCTGCTGCGGCTCCGGAGCCCGCGAAGGCTCCCGCCAAGCGCGGCGCGGCCGCGAAGTAATCGAGGACGGGTGCGACATGGCTATCGAATCGATCGTGCAGTCGTCGACTGCGATCAACGCCGACTTCTGGTTGGCCGCCGCTCACGGCTCTGTACGCCGTGAGTGCGGATGGCATGTCGCACCCGTCATCGAACAGACGCTCGTGCTGGACGGGAGCGGCGACCACACGCTGCTGCTCCGGTCCGGCCGGGTCGTCGAGCTGCTCGAGGTCCTCAACGACGGCACAGACGTGACCGCCGACGTCGACTTCTCGCGCGCTGGAATCCTTGAGCTGCGCAGCGGCCGCTGGACGCGACGCCTCGGGAAGATCTCGGTGAAGCTCCGCCACGGCTACGACCCTGACGAGGTGCCCGAGGTCGCGGCGCTCATCGCGACGCTCGCACGCCGCGGCGCATCGTCCCCTGGAATCGTCGCCAACCAGTCGGTGAATGGCTCGAGCGTCGGATACCTCACCGCCGGCGGCGCGCCTATCTCGATTCCGCTGCTCGAGATCGAACGGCGAACGCTGGACCCGTACCGGCTCGTCTGGGGCGCCTGATGGTGTTGCTCGGCGAGTACATCGGCACCGGAGGCGACGGCTTCGGGTTCGAGAACGGCGAGACGGTCGAACGGCTGCGCGCCGGTCTCGTCGAGGACCGCTACTCGAAGAAGCAGGTCAGGCAGGACTGGTCCAATCCGGACGTGCTGACGATCCCCGGCGCGTCGATCGGCACGGTTGGGCAGACGCAGGCCGACGGCACACAGCGCCGACTCACGAACGTCGCAGCGCTGCTGACGGTCACCGATCCCAGCGCCGACGTCGCGATCGGCGACCGCATCCGGCGAGGCACTCAGGTGTGGGCGTGCGTGGAGTTCCCCGAGACCGACAAGAACCCGTTCACGGGGTGGCGACCGACTCTCGTGATCGCCCTCGAAGAAGTTCACGGCTGATCCGTCGCGGATCCGCCGCCGACGCGTCGCGAGGTCCTCGCCGACGCGTTCACCTGGTCGCAACGACGTGTCGGCGATCGCCACACGACGCGTCGAGCGTCGACGGGCGACGCGTCGTCCCTCACCGCGGCCGCGCACGACGCGTCGCGCGAGTACTCGCGACGTCCCCCGAGGAGGTGCCCGATGGTCGAGGCATTCGTCGCGAATGATGCATGGTTCGCCGCTCTCGGGAAGTCCCCCGGCGTGGTCAGTCTCTGCAAGACCTCTGCCGACGCGACCGCGTCCCGTGCTCGCGGCCGCGCTCCCGTCCTCACCGGCGAGTACCGCGACAAGATCCACGTCGAGCGCCACGACACGCAGTACCGCTGCGTGTTCCGCGTCGTGGCCGGCGCCGCGCACTCGCTCGGCGTCGAGTCCAAGACGGGCAACCTCGCTCGCTCGCTCGGAGGCGGTGGTGCTCGTGCCTAACGTCGAGTGGCCCGACCTCGAGCAGTGGCTCACCGACTACGCGCGCGCGATCCTCACCGCTGCGGCGCTGACATCCGACGTCGGCAACAAGGAACCCGCCGACGGCGAGTTCCCCGAGGCGCTGATCGTCATCCGCAACGACGGCGGCACGAAGACGTCCGTCATCACCGCTCAGTGGTCGGTCGGCATCACGATCCTCGCCGGAACCCGGATCTTCGACGCACCCGCCGTCGATCTCGTGCGCCCGATCTTCGGTGCGTTCACCGACGAGGACCTGCCGTCGCTCGGCGGGCGATCTTGCCCCATCGCGTCCGTCGACGACTTCAACGGCTGGTACACGGTCGCCGAGGCGCAGGACCGGACGCGCATCTACTTCACCGTGACGTACACGGTGGTGGGCTCTCCCGCCGGGTGAGCCTCTCGCTGGTGCTCTCCGTCTGCGCGGGTCGGGTGCCTAGACAGAAAGGAGCGGCTCATGGTCGCTGACGCGCAGGGTAATGATCTCGGGGCCGTAGGAGTCCCGATCTCGGGAAACCTCGGGGTCGCTCCGGTCCTCGAAGCGAACGTCATCGCGCCGGCTGCCGGTGCGGTGTTGGAGATCGCTCTCCCGGCCGCATACCGGAAGCTCGGCCTGCTGAAGCAGGACGGTGGGTTCAACCTCACCACCGAGAAGGACGGCGATGCGATCGAGCTGTACCAGGAGGGCTATTCGCTGCCGTCCGGTCTCGCGAACGCGACCCTCGCGGTCACGCTCGCTCAGACCGACGACCTGGTGCGTGAGGTCGCGTGGGGCAAGACGCCCGACGAGAACGGGTACATCACCGTCGACGCCGGCGGGCACGCGACCCGGTACCTGCTGTGGTCGGAGGAGATCTTCCGCAACGGCATCCTGATCCGTCGCCTCGGCGTCGCGTCGGTCGACTCGGTCCAGGTCGACCAGTCGACACGCGGCGAGATCCGCGGCTACGCGATCACGTTCAAGTACCAGCGGTCGCCGTACTTCGAGAACAACCACTTCGGCGAGTGGCTCATCAACACGAACACCGCCGACCCCGAGACCCCGTAACCCGCGGGCTCTCCCCCGAGCAGGCCGGTGCTGCAGCGCGTGATGGGCACGCTGCAGCACCGGCCGACTTCATGCCCATCTGCCCATCGAAAGGAGCATCACGCTCATGTCCCTTCCCGTTCCCGAGTCCGCACCCGCGGCCTCCGAAGCCCCTGTGCGCGACCAGGCGATCGCTGAGACCGCCGTCGCGCCGGATCCTGGATACTCCGCGCCCGTCTCGGGCCCCGGCGAGCCCGGGCCGAAGCCGGAGATCTTCACGACCGCCGACGGGATCTTCCATGCGCAGCTCTCGTCGGGTGAGCTAATCATGAAGACGAAGGTCCCGTACAAGACGTTCAAGCGCCTCACCGGCATGTCCGAGGGCGACTCCCTCGCCGACCTCGAGATGTTCATCGACGAGGTCGGTGTCGGCGACGCGAAGCAGATCATGGAGGACTGTGACGACACGATCCAGCTGATCGTCGTCGCCGCGAAGTACTTCGAGAAGTTCAACGAGATCGCGCAGGCGCGCCTGGGGGAATCCGGGCTGTCGTTGAGCTCCTGACCAAACACGAGCCGGAGGCGGCCCGGGACTTTCGCGGTCTCGGGCTGTCCCTGCTCGAGCTCGGCGGCGACGCGTGCTCGTGGGGTGAGGCGCTGCTTCTCGTGCAGTCGCTCTCCCTCGACACGTCCACGCATCTCGGGGCGGCCGTCGCAGGATGGGCGCGCCCCGCAACCATGACCGAGGTCGCGCAGCTCCTGCAGGCGTTCTCGACGATCACCCGCTACACGCAGAAGCCGCCTCACGGGTCGGTGCTGTTCCCGTGGGATCACCTCATCGATCCGGCCGCGTATGAGCCGGTACCCGCCGAGGTGGCCTCCGAGATGACGGCCCGACTGCAGCGGTACTCGGCGTTCAGCGACTGAGGGGGTTCCCGTGTCCTCGAAGGAAGTCGGCTCCGGCCACGTCGCGATCTTTCCTTCGTTCCGCGGAGTGCGGAAGGGCATCGCCAAGGAGGTCAACGCCGGCGTATCCGACGCGGGCAAGTCCTCTCGACGTGGCATGGCGCGGATCGGGAAGACCGGCGGCGAGGAGCTCGGCCGCGGTCTCCGATCCGCGCTCACGGCATCCGCCGGGGACCTCGGCGCCGGGGCACTTAAGGACCTCGAGAAGAACGTCACGACCACGACGCGTGCGCTGTCGTCTGCACGACTGAAGCAGGCCGACGACGCCGGACGCGCGCGAGTCGCCGAGGTGAAGCTCGCCGAGGCAATCGCCAAGAGCGGCGAGGGCTCCTCTCAGGCGATCGCTGCCGAGGAACGCCTCGCGTCAGCGCGTCGCCGCCTCGAGGTGTCGACTGCGACGGTCACCAAGGCGTCCGCCGATCTGGCCTCGGCGCAGTCGAAACTGAAGACCGCGCAGGATGCCGTGGCTGCCGCGACGGAGCGCGCCGGTCGCGCGGCTGCCGGCGGCGGGTGGGCGGCGTTCCGCAAGAACGTGTCCGATGTGCTCGCGCCCGCGAGGCTGCTCGGCTCGACGCTCGGAGATCTCGCGTCGCGCACTCTCGCGCCGCTCACGAGTCGCATGTCGGCCTTCGGGTCGGCCGTGACGTCGCGCGTGACGAACGCTCTGCGGCCCGCAGCGGTCGCTGTGCGCGACTTCGGGCTGCAGGTGGGCCTCCGAGTCACCTCGGCGCTGTCGAGCGCGGAGAAGTTCGTCACGTCCCGGTTCGGGCCTGCTCTGCAGAAGCTCTCACCGCTGACGTCGGTGATCGGCCAGTCGTTCGGCGGCATGGGTCGGATCATCGGCCAGTCGTTCTCAGGCCTTGTCGGCGTTGCCGGTCAGGTCGCGTCGGGCATCGGCTCGGCATTCGCGTCTGGAATGCGCGCCGTCGGCCGCACCGTGTCCGATGCCGTCACGCTCGCGCGCGGTCAACTTGGCCTGCTGGCGGCCGGCGTCGCGACGACTCTCGGCGCGGCCATCGGAGGCGGCTTCTCCCGACTGTTCTCGATCGAGGACGCTACGGCCCGCATGCGCGGGCTCGGACTGTCGAGTGATCAGGTCGCTGGGGCTCTCAAGAACGCCGAGAATGCCGCAGTCGGAACCGCCTTCGGTCTCGACGAGATGGCCGGCGCCGCGTCGATGGCGCTCACCGCTGGCGTGAAGACGGGCCCGGAGCTCGCGGCATACCTCGAGTCCGTCAAGGGCGCGGCTACCGCGGGCAAGGTGCCCCTCTCCGAGGTCGCGCAGATCTTCGGCAAGGTGCGCACTTCGGGTCGCGCGTACACAATGGAAATCAACCAGCTCGCGGATCGGCAGATCCCGATCTGGGGAGCGCTGGCGTCCCGCATCGGTGTCTCGGTCGACGAGGTCCGAAACCTCGCCTCTGAGGGCAAGATCACCGCCGAGGTCTACGAGGCTGCGGTCCGAGACGCTACGGGCGGCATGGCTGCGGAGGTCGCGCAGACCACGACGTCGTCATACAAGAACGCGTTCGCCGCGCTCAAGCGGTTCGGCGTCGCGCTGATCGGCACCCGCGTCGAGGGCGACAAGCTCGTCGGCGGGCTGTTCCCGCTCCTCAAGCAGTTCGCTGACATGGTGCGATCCGCGTTCGACGCGGCATCCGCGGTCGTCGGGCCGTTCATGGCGGCGCTGACGGACCAGATCGCCGGGAAGGTCGGCCCGGTCCTCGAGCGGCTCACCACGATGTTCAATGGCATCAAGGAGACCTTCGCGGGCGGATACGAGGCGCCGGACTTCTCGAACCTGACCGGATCGCTCGGGGCTCTCGCTCCGATCATCGGTCTCGTCGTGGGGCTGTTCGGGCCGTTGCTCGCGCAGCTCCCCGTCATCGGTCGCCTGTTCCTCGGGCTCACGGGCCCGGTGGGCCTCGCGATCGGTGCTCTGATCGCCGTGTTCACGATCGATCCGGCGACGCTCGCGAGCGGGTTCGAGGCGATGATCCCGCTGGTCGTCAGCACGGTCACAGGTCTCGTCGGCCAGGTGGTCACGCTGGTCACGACGCTGATCCCGCAGATGGTCTCGGCGCTCGCCTCCGGGCTGCCCGTGCTGCTGCAGGGATTCGTGTCTCTGATCCTCGCGCTCGTCGACGCCGCGGTGCAGGTCCTCCCGGATCTAATCTCGGCGGTCATCGGGCTGATCCCCGTGCTCGGCGCGGCTCTGATCGGGGCGATTCCGGTACTGCTGAACGCAGCAATCACGCTGTTCACGGGCCTGATCGACGCGGTTGTGCAGATCCTGCCGCTGTTGGTCGGGATGCTCCCGCAGATCATCGAGGCCGGCATCCAGCTCTTCTCCGGACTGATCACCGCGCTGATCGAGGTGATCCCTCAGGTCATCACGCAGATCGTCGAGATGCTGCCGGTGATCCTCGAGTCGCTCATCGGGATGTTGCCGACGTTGCTCGAGACCGCGATCTCGCTGTTCATGCAGCTCGTGCTCGCGGTCGTCGAGGTGCTCCCGCAGCTCATCACCTCGCTGATCAGCATGCTGCCGTCGATCATCTCGACGCTCGTGGGGATGATCCCGACTCTGCTGCTCGCCGCGGTGGATCTGTTCGTTCAGCTCGTGCAGGCGATCCCTGTCGTGCTCCCGCAGCTCCTGACCGCGATCATCGGGATGATCCCACAGGTCGTGTCATCGCTGATCAGCATGATCCCGATGCTGCTTACCGGGGCGATCCAGCTGTTCATGGGGATCGTGAAGGCGCTGCCGGAGATAATCCCGAACCTGATCCAGGCGATCCTGGGTCTCGGCCCGGAACTGGTGAAGGCGGTCGTCTCGCTGATCCCGCAGCTGTTCGACGCCGGGAAGTCCCTCATCCAGGGGCTCATCGACGGCGTCAAGGACATGTTCGGGGCGGTCGGCAACGCCTTCGGCGAAATGATGGATTTCGTCGGCGGGTTCTTCCCCCACTCCCCCGCGAAGCGTGGTCCGCTGTCGGGCTCTGGGTGGCGTCGGATCCGCGAAGGCGGGCAGTCGCTTCTCGAGCAGTTCACGCTGGGCGTCAACGACGCATCCACGACGAGCGCTCTCGCGTCCGCCGTCGGGAACGTCGCTGCGCTGCAGAGCGCGGTCGCGGCGCAGGTGGGCGCGAGCGCCGCTTCGTCGACGGCTGGTTCATCCGCGTCGAGCGGTGTGCAGATGCCGCGAGAGCTGGTCGTCGTCGACGTCAACGGCGATCTGATCGGGCGGATGCGCGTGGAGGCGAAGTCGGAGGTCGACGCGGCCTCGCGCGATCGCCGAGTGGCGCTGTCCAACGGAAGGCAGAGGTGAGCGATGGCTGGTCCGAGCTTGACCGTCGACGTGTCCGGCAACCCGTTCGTCGAGGTGTTCTTCGACAGCGTGGCGCCGGGTACGTCGACGGTCACCGTGTATCGACTGAGCGAGGACCGGCAGTGGTTGGTGCGTGGCGGCGTCGGCATCGGCACGGGGATCGCTGCTCTCGACTTCGAGGTGCCGTTCCGCACGCCGGCGACGTACCGCGCTGAGCAGTTCGACGCGCTCGGGAACTCGCTCGGGTTCACTGACTCGTCGCACGTGACGGTCGACTACGAGGGCACGGTCGTGCACAACCCGCTCGTCCCGGCGTCGCTGTGGGCTCCGGTGCGCATCCTCGCCGACGTCGTCGCTCCGCTCCGCCGTCCGACCGACGGCGAGCTGGTCTATGTCGAGGGCGCGTCCGTCGCGAAGTGGATCGGAACGCGTCGCCAGGGGCTCCGTGACGTTCCTGTGTCGTTCCTCACCGAGACGATCGACGCGGCCGACCGTGTGCAGGCGATGCTC
The DNA here is from genome assembly GCF_040675935.1 of Microbacterium sp. LMX7-1.2. NCBI lineage: Bacteria > Bacillati > Actinomycetota > Actinomycetes > Micrococcales > Microbacteriaceae > Microbacterium > Microbacterium sp. LMX7-1.2. Next base: position 624,440 of record NZ_JBEGIL010000001.1, read on the forward strand.
GGAACCTACGTCACGCAGCAGGTCGGGGTGCTCTGTATCCGGACCAGCGACAACGTGCGCTGGCCGCGATCGTTCTTCGTGCACGGCGACCTGAGCGAGATCGAGCAGAACGTCCGCTTCAACGGCAGCCGCATCCGGTTCGACGCCCAGATGGACGAGGTCGAACCGCCCTTCCCTGGCCTCGTCACACCGCTGCTGACGTACGACGACCTCGACGCGTTCGGCAACTACACCGCCCAGGACGCTGGATGGCTCACGTACACCGACAGGGATCGCGCATACGAGCTCGCCGGGCTGGCGGGATAGCGAGGTGGCGACATGGCAGCTCTGAACCTGGGCTCCGACTTCGAACAGGCGATCATCGCGGCCGCCGGACTCGAGGGGCTCAACCTCGATCCGGGCTCGATGGAGATCGGGCTGCTCAACGATCCGGTGACGACCGTGCGATTCACGCTCGTCGTCGACGTTCCACACGAGGCGGTGCGCGCGGCTATCGCCGCTGCGATCGCGTGAGGAGGCGCGCATGTCTCGCTTCTCGTCTGCGGTGCTCGGAGGGGTCCTGACGGGGCCTTTCGATCACTACTGGTCGGCTGACCTGATCTACAACGGTGAGCGTCGTCTGCAGGACGTGCCACTCACGGACGTGTCGTTCAGCGAGGACGGGAACGCGAGCATCCAGCAGGACGGCTCGTGCCGGATCGTGTGGACAGACGTCTTCGGCAAGGCGATGGCGCCGCGCGAGGTGACCGACGCTTTCGCTCCGTTCGGTGCGCAACTTCGCGTGTACTCGAACATCACTGCTGGCCCGTTCTCTGAGCGGATGCAGTACGGGGTGTTCGAGATCACCGACGTGCCGTCGGCGCGCGATGAAGACATGGTCTTCCGCGGGCTGGTGATCTCGACGGGATCGACGATCGAGCTCGAGCTCAAGGAGCTGCTCGCTGGCGTCGGAGAGGAGACGTTCGACGTTCCCTCTGCGCCGTCGGGGCTCGCGTCGACGTGGCAGGAGATCGGCCGGGTCTCAGGACTGCAGCTCGCGCGCACGATCGACGACAAGCCGATCACGCGGACGATCATGTACCCCGACTCGAAGCTCGACGCTGTCTACGAGCTCATGGACGTGATGCTCGACGGCATCCCCCACATGCGGGCGGACGGAACTCTATCGGCCCGCCCGAAGGCATGGCCAAACCCCGTGCGCACGCTGCGTCGCGGCGATGGCGGTCAACTGATCGGCGTCGGCCGGAAGATGTCCGCGGAGCAGGTACGCAATCGGGTCGTGGTGCGCGCGACGTCCGGCGAGGCGAAAGCGGTACTCGCAGTCGCCGAGATCACCGAGGGTGCGCTTCGCGTACGGGAGCCGAGTGGCGGGCGATCGCCGTTCGGGGCCCGGACCCGGTACCTGGCGAGCGAGTACATCACGACGCAGGCGCAGGCGCAGGCGTGGGCTGATTCGACACTCCCGTCCGTCTCGGTCCTGAAAGCCTCGGTGGTGCCCGTCGAGATGACGTTCGACCCGCGCGTGGAGCGCGGCGACGTGGTCGTGATCGAACAGCCGCGTGGCGACCTGCTCGGACGGGTGCGCGGCATCCGGAGGACGGACCGCGCGCGCCAGTCGCTCACGGTGGAGGTCGCGTCATGACCGACGAGAGCGACGTCCTGCTCGGGATCGTCGGCGGGAAGTCCGCAGTCCGGATGGTCGCCGGCGCATATCGGGGACTCGACGGGCTCCGCGCCGTCGTCGACTTCGAGGGCGGCCGCGTCCCCGCGTACTTCGGCTCACCGTGGCGTCCCGTCATCAACGATCCGGTGTGGGTGCAGATCGTCGACGGTGTCGCATGGCTCATGGGCCCGACGGCGCCGCTCGCCTCCGACGGCACAGTCGTCTCCGTGTCGGGTGGCGTTGCAACGATCGCGACCGACGTCGGGAACGTCGTCGCGACGTACAACACCGGTGTGACGCTCACAGCCGGACAACCGGTGAAGCTCCTCGCTCATGGCGGGTACCACGTCGTCGGAGTGAAGGCGTCGACCCCTGTCGCACCGACTCCGGATCCCGGGGGCGGTGGTGGCAGCACCCTGATCACACAGACGTTCACCGCGATCGACGCAGGCTCTTTCCAGAGCGGGCGCTGGTGGACCAATCAGGTCGTTGCGGGAGACAGCAACCAGGGCTGCTGGTTCTACAACCTCAAGCTCGGATGGACGATCCCCGCGAGCGCTGTCCCGTCGTCGATCGAGATCTACCTCAACCCCGTGCGCATCCAGGGCGCCGACCCGATCTTCACGGTGCACCCTCACGCTACGAAGCCGGCGGGCTCCCCGGGGCTCGTCGGTGGCGTGCCGATCGACGTCACAGGAGCGGGCTGGTACTCGCTCCCCGTGTCGTTCTTCAACGCGCTGAAGTCAGGCGGCGGCTCAGCTGGCGTCGGCCTCAACCACGGCGGATACAACATCTTCGCCTCCCTCGCGCAAGACCCGCAGTGCGGCACGATCCGCACGACCTACCGCTACTAGGAGGCACCCGATGGGGTACACCGAAGGCATCGGCCCGGAGGGCACGCCGGACTTCAACGTCACGCCGCAGACTCGCAACGATCTGCAGAGGCTGCGGAATCTCGTGATCCAGCGAGGGAACCGGTTCAAGGGCACGACGAACGAGCGGAATGCCTTCACGGACGCGGGGTTCGCCGTCGAGGGTCAGGAGTGGTTCGACACGACGATGGGATGCCTTCTCATCCGTCGCGGCACCGCGTGGAAGCGCGAGATCTCATTCCGCACCTTCACGCTTGCCCGCGGCGGCATGACGGACAACCAGACGTTCTTCCAGGTGCCGACCGAGGACGCGACGAAGGACACGGAACCGGCTTTCTCGTACGCGTACAACGGCGCGAACGGACAGATCACGCCCGAGGCCGGGGTCTACATGCTCTCGGTGAAGGCGCACCCGGGTGGAGTCGCCACGGGCACGTCGTTCGTGCAGATCCGAGGAACGGTGCAGGGTCTTCTCGGCCGTGGAGCATTCGTGATCGCGGCCGATCCTTGGATGTCTACCTCGTCGCTATTCAGAGCGGACGGCACCGAAGGATTCATCGTCGATATTCAGAAGGTCACGGGAAGCGCCTCGGCGGGCTCTGGCGCGCTTCACATGACGAAGCTCACCACCCTCTGAGGAGGATCTGATGCTCTCACCCAACGGCACGAAGACCCTTCCGGCGATCAGCAGCCCCTACGGTCCGCGAACCGCACCAGTCGCCGGCGCGTCGACCTTCCATCGCGGAGTCGACTTCGTCGGCTACTCCCGCATCCACGCGATCGCGCCTGGCCGCGTCGTCGTCGTCGGCACGCCCGCAGGCTGGGCGGGCGGCGGAGTGCAGGTCTGGATCCAGCACGACGGATTCCTCAGCCGATCCATGCACATGGTCACCGGCTCTCCCACCGTCCGCGTCGGCCAGAACGTCGACGAGGGACACGACCTCGGAGCCATGGGGAAGACCGGCAACGTGTCGGGCGTTCACCACCACCTCGAGATCGTCGTTAACGGCATACAGATCGACCCTGTGCCCTTCCTCACCAACCACCTTGCTGCCGTCAGCGGCGGCGCTTCCACCTCGAAGGACGGTTTCCTCATGGCTCTTTCCGATGACCAGCAGCGCCAGATCTACGAGGCGCTCGTCGTGGGCGGTCCCACTGCCTCGGCGTACTACACGCCCGCCGCGATCATCAACGTGCTCCGCGGCGAGACGCGTCAGCAGATCGACGCCGTCAGCCGGTTCCCCGGCACGAACTGGAATGGCTTCCAGGCGATCGCCAACAACCAGGCGGCGATCCTCGAGGCGATCAAGGCGCTCGACCCGTCGAAGGCCGCCGATATCGAAGCCTTCGAGGTGAAGCTGCGCGAGAGCGAGGCACGGCAGACGGAGGCCATCAAGGCCGCAGTCGAGCTCTCTGTCGACGCGCTCCGCGACAGCATCGCGCAGGCCCTCGCGGCGGGCGGCGTCACGCCGTACGACGAGGTGCGCAAGGCCGTCGACGACGCCTTCGACGAGGTCTTCGTCCGATCCTCGGCGAACTGAGGCATCTAACACGGAGGGGACTCGCATGGACTGGTGGGTCGCTCCACTCGTCACCCTGTTGGTGGCGCTCATCACGGCATCCGGCGTGTGGGCAGGTGTTCTGCTCACACGCCGCTACCAGATGCTCACCCGGCAAGACGCCGAGCGGGCGGCAGCCGAGCAGCGGCAGCGGGAGACGCAGCAGCAGAAGCTCCGAGCCGTGAGCTACGCATCCCGGCTCAGGGCGCATATCGAGCGCGGCGACCCGCCGCCTCCCGAGGACTGGCCGGAGGGCATCTATGACTGATTCGAGACGCAGGAAGCTCGGTGTCGGGCTGCTGCTCGCCATGCTGAACGCGTTCGCGATCGTCGGGGTCATCGTCCTCGGCGTCGTCGCGTTCCAGCAGTCCGAGCGTGCGACACAGGCAGAGACCGCCGCGGCCGCCGCCGATGAGCGACGGGACGCCGAGTCGGCTGAGCGTGGCGAGGCGATCGAGGCGCTGCGCGAGCAGGTCCTCGAGCTCGGAGAGGAACCGGTCGTCGAACCCGTGCCGGAGTCCACGAGTCCGACGGTCGTCAACGGCAAGGACGGGCAGGACGGCGAGGACGGAGCCGACGGCCTCCCCGGCCCCGCTCCAACTCAGGAGCAGCTCCTCGCCGCGCTGCAGTCGTTCTGCGCCGGCAACACGTGCCGCGGCGAACGCGGCGCTCAGGGCGACCCTGGCGCGGCATCGCAGGTCCCGGGTCCCGTCGGCCCGGCCGGACCCGTCGGCCCTGCAGGACCGACGTGTCCCGTGGGGTCGACCGCTCAGCAGGTCTGGCTCTCCGTGGCCGAGACGCAGTACGGGACGTTCTCTCGTCAGCCCGCGACGATCTGCCGTCCAACCGTCACTGCGCCCGCCCCGGTGCCGACACCGTGAGGGAGGTGAAATCCCATGAAGAAGATCCGTGATTGGCTCACCGACGATCGGCGCGTCGCACTGCAGGCGTTCTTCGCCGTGCTCGGCGTCCTCGCCGTGCAGCTCGGCTTCGCGACCGAGAACACGACGGGCCTGGTGCTCGTGTTCACCGGCGCGCTGCTACAGCTCCTGCAGGCGCTCCTGGCGCTCGCGTTCCTCAGACCGTCGGAGGCGGCCGTGTGGCTCGATACGATCGGCCGTGGCGTGATCTACGCGTTCGCCGCGGCCGCCGCACCGGTCGCCGTCGCCGTCGGTCTCCTCACCGACGAGCAAGCCGGCAGCATCCTCGCTGCCGTGTCGACCGCGCTCACCGCGCTGGCCGCGTTCCTCGCCGTCGTGAACAACCGGGCGCAGTACGCGCTCGCGGCCTGACTGCCGCGCTGAAAGACCCCCACCTAGCCTCCGGGCCGGGTGGGGGTCTTTTCTGCGTCTCAGGAGCCGCCAGGCGCTCCCGCTAGTCGTCGTCGACGAGGGTCACCGCGTTGCCCCAGACCCAGCAGCGGAACGTGTGATCCTCGGCTCGGAACTCGATGCCGGCGGCGAGAGGGGTGGAGCGCACGAGCTTCGCGTCGACGCGGACTGACTCGGGTCCGAAGCGGACCCACGCGCGTACGAGCTTCGGCCGCGGGTAGACGGTCATGGGCTGCTCGCGCACCTCGAGCTCGCGATCCGTCAGCGACTGCAGCGGCCCGTGCTTCGCCGCCGCGATGATCGACTGATGCTGCGATCGGCGATCGAGCGCGGCCGAGAGTCGTGCACCAGGGTTCCCCATTGCCGGCATGTTCCTTCCTCCGGCCGAGAGCGTCGAGTCTACTGCGCGGCGCCGACGTCGCAGCATCCGCAGCCGTCGCGTGCGGCCGCGAGCGCTGAGAAGCCCCTCCCGCACCCCAGATGCGTGGAGGGGCCTCTCGCGCGTCTCCCCAGCCGCGCATGTGGCCGCGTCGGCTATGCCGCGCGTCGTCCCGACCGGGCTGGGATCGCCCGCTTGGGAAGTACTTCGAGCGCCTCGCGGCGGTCCTCGTCGAGCACCTGCGTGTAGCGTTGCGTGTGAGCGAGCGAGGCGTGCCGCATGAGCTCCTGCACCGCTCTGATGTTCGCGCCGCCGCGCACGAGCTCTGTGCCGAACGAGTGACGCAGCGAGTGCCCGGTGAGCTGCTTATCCACGATCCCGGCGCGGTTGCGAGCATCCGTGAGCAAGTCGCTGACCGACTGCCCCTTGATGTGCCCCTCGCGGCCGGCACGCGCCGGAAACCACCAGCCTTCACGCATCGTCGGCGCGAGGTCACGGATGATCTCGTGTAGCGGCAGGTAGTCGGTGCGTCCGCCCTTCCCGAGCACCTTGAGCGTGCCGGACTCGAGGTCGACGTCGTCGGAGTGCACGGCGGCGATCTCCGACGCACGCAGCCCCTGATAGGCGGCGAGGAGGATCATCGCCCGGGTGCGCTTGTACGCCCCGGTGGAGAGCAGCCGGTCGATCTGCTCCTGCGTGTACGGGCGCGGACGATGCGGCGGCACCTTCACGACCGGGAGGCGCAGCGCCGGGTTGTCGGCGCGCAGCCCCTCGTCATGCACGAACGTGTAGAAGGCGAGGAACGTCGCACGCGTCGTCGCTCGAGACGATGGGGCGATCTCCTCCCGGCCGACGTCGCGGCGCATGTGGAACACGGTTGCGGTGAGTAGATCGGTCTCCTGGCGAGCGGCGAACGCCCTCAGAATCGACTCTCGTGTACGGATGGTGCGCACGGCTCGGTTGCCGCTGCGCTGGTAGTCGGCGAACGCCTCAAGCAGCTCTGCATCGTTCATCATTTCCCCCTCGGAAATAGCTGGTGCCTCTGACCGTATGGACCGCGGCGAGCGCGCCGCGACGACCGCCGCGCCCAGACTTGAGCGTGGATCCCGGTGCGTGTCGTTCACGGGGCCGGATAGCCGCGGCGCGGTATCAAGAACCGCTGCTGTCGCGTGGAGGTCAGGCGACGCGCTCGCCGATGGGGGTCACGGGAGCGAGGTCGGCGCGAGAGTGCACGAACTCGGCGGGGATCTTCGGCGTCAACATGCGGACGTTGGTACCGTAGGTCGCAGGTTCGACTCCTGTCGGGGGCACGGATACGCGAGAACCCCCATCCCATCCGGGTGGGGGTTCCGCCGTTCTCAGCCCCGCGGGCGGTGCGCCTTGCGGGCCAGCGCATCCGCCGCCCGGACGAGAGCAAGGTGCGAGAACGCCTGCGGCGTGTTGCCCAGTTGACGCCCGGCGCCCGGATCGTACTCCTCTGACAGCATCCCCATGTCGTTCGCGAGGCCGCACAGCCGGTCCATCAGCGCCTCGGCCTCGTCGACGCGCCCGGTGCACGCGTACTGCTCGACGAGCCAGAACGAGCAGGCGAGAAAGGCACCTTCGGATCCCGAGAGCCCGTCGACCCCCGTCGCGGTGCGGTAGCGATACACGAACCCGTCGTGCACGAGCGTCTGCTCGATCCGCTCGACCGTCGCGAGCATCCGCGGGTCGTCGGGGCGGCAGTAGCCCACCTGCGGGAGCAGCAGCAGCGAGGCGTCGACCTCGTCGGTGTCGGCGTGCTGCACGAAGTGCCCGTCGCGCACCCCCTTCTCGTCGATCTCCCTGCGCATCCGGTCGCGAAGCCCGCGCCATCTCTCCACCGGACCGTCGAGTCCGTCCTCCTCGACCGCCCGCACACCGCGATCGAACGCGGCCCAGATCATCACCCGCGAGTGCGTGAAGTAGCGCGGCTCCCCGCGGATCTCCCACAGGCCCTGGTCGGGCCGCTCGATCTGCTCGGCGGCGAACCGCAGCAGCTGCCTCTCCAGCGCCCAGGAGAACTCGGATTCGCGTACCCCCGCGGCCCTCGCCGCCGACAGCGTCACGATCACCTCTCCGACCACATCGGCCTGGTACTGCGTCGCCGCGCCGTTGCCCAGCCGCACGGGACGCGAGCCCTCGAACCCGGGAAGCTGCGGCAGCTCCCGCTCGGTGACGTCGCGCTCCCCCGCCGGACCGTACATGATCTGCAGATCGGCGGGATCGCCCGCCACGGCGCGCAGCAGCCAGGTGCGCCAGCTGTCGGCGAGACTCAGGAACCCGTGGTCGACGAGCGCCTCCAGAGTGAGGGCCGCATCGCGAAGCCACACGTATCGGTAGTCCCAGTTGCGTTCACCGCCCAGGTCCTCGGGCAGCCCCATGGTCGCCGCGGCCGCGATCCCACCGGTCTCACGGTTCGACAGCGCCCGGAGGATCAGCAGCGACCGCACCACCTCGGCATGGTGCGGTCCGGAGTGCGCGATCCTGCCCGCCCACTCCCGCCACCACTCCGCGGTCTCGGCGAACGCGACGTCCGCGTCGAGCAGCGCGGGCACGTCCCGGTGCGAGGGGAACCACGTGAGGTGCAGGTCGCGCGTCTCCCCCTCGCGGATCGAGACATCACCGGTGTGCTCGTGATCGTTCGGCTCCAGATGCGCGCCGCGGATCGCGAGCGCGTCCGGACCGGCCATCGCGAGGAGGCAAGGATCCTCGCTCGTGCCGGTCTGACGCACCCACGGCATCGCCCGGGCGTAGTCGAAGCGGAGCGTGAGGTGCTGCGCGAAGGTCATCTCACCCCGGATGCCGACGATGCGGCGCACGACGTCGGTGCGCAGCGCCGAGGCCTCCGCATCCGCGCCGACGGGCATGACGTCGTGCACCTCGGCGATCGCGTCGCCGCTCGTCCACCGGGTGACGAGCACGAACGTGTCGCCCTCGTAGCGGCGTGTGCTCACGGCATCCGCGTCGACCGGGCGCAGCAGCCAGCGGCCGTGATGCTCGTCGCCGAGGAGCGCCGCGAACACCGAGGCGGAGTCCAGACGCGGCAGACACAGCCAGTCGATGCTCCCCGCCGTCGAGACGAGCGCCGCCGTGCGGCAGTCGCTGAGCAGGGCGTAGTCCTCGATCCGTGCGGTCACCATCCGCAGTGTGCCACGACTTCGCCCTCGGCGACCACGGGGTGGCGCAGGTACTCGGCGAATGCATACCCTCGACGGCATGACCAGCTCGTCACGGACCCTGCTCATCCTCGGAGCGTCGGGAGACCTCACCTCTCGTCTGCTCCTCCCCTCGCTGGGTGCTCTGCTCGCCCGCACCCCCGACCGCACGGTGACCGTCCGCGGTGCCGGTCGCGACGAATGGGACGAGGAGCGCTGGCGCACCACCGTGACGGATGCCGTCGGCACGGGCGCCGCGGGCCGGGTGACGATCGGTGACTACACCGCTGCCGACGTGACCGACCCTGCGGCTCTCGGCGCTCTCCTCGCCACGGTCGGGCCCGGCACGGTGCTCTATTTCGCGCTGCCGCCTGCGATCACGCGAAAGGCTGTCGACGCCCTACGCGGAGCCGAGCTGCCCGACGACCTGGTGCTCGCGATGGAGAAGCCCTTCGGCGACGACGCGGCGAGCGCCCGTTCGCTGAACGCCGCGCTGACCGCGCTGGTGCCGGAGGACCGGATCTTCCGGGTCGACCATTTCCTGGGTCGCTCGATGATCCTGAACCTGCTCGGACTGCGCCTCGCGAACCGCATGTGGGATCCGGTGTGGTCGGCCGAGCACGTCGAGTCCGTGCTGATCCGCTTCGACGAGTCGCTCGCCCTGGAGAACCGCGCGGGGTACTACGACCATGCGGGTGCGATGATCGACATGATCCAGAGCCACCTGCTGCAGGTGCTGGGCCTCGTGGCGATGGAGCCGCCGGCGACGCTCGGCGAGCGCGACCTGCGCGACGCGAAAGCCGCGGCCCTGCGAGCGACTCATGTGTGGAGGGATGCGCCGGAGACCGCGTCGCACCGAGCCCGCTACACGGCCGGCACCGTCGACGGCAAGGACATCCCCTCCTACGTCGACGAGGAGGGCGTCGACCCCTCTCGCGGGACCGAGACGCTCGCCGAGGTCGTGTTCGAGGTCGCGAACGAACGATGGGCCGGCGTGCCCTTCGTCCTGCGCTCCGGCAAGGCACTGCCCGCGAAGCGCTCCGAGGTCGTGGTCACGTTCCGCCCGGTGCGACACCTCCCCGCCGGCCTCTCGCACGCGCCGCGCGACGGCGGGCAGCTCACGTTCGCCCTCGGGCCCGACCGGATGACGCTCGGCGTCCACGTCACGAGCGGCGACGAGCCGTTCGACCTCCGCGAGGAGGATCTCGTGGCGGAGATGGGACAGGGCCAGCAGCGCTCCTACGAGGAGGTGCTAGACGAGCTGCTCGACGGCGACGTGACGCTCTCGGTGCGGGCGGACGAGGCCGAGGACTGCTGGCGCATCCTGCAGCCGATCCGCGACGCCTGGGCCGCGGGGACGGTGCCGCTGCAGGACTACCCGGCGGGCACGACGGGCCCTGACGGATGGCCGAGCACGGTCGATCCCGCCGGGATCGCGGAGGCCGCCGTCACCGCGTCGTGACGACCTCGAGCACTGCGAGCGCGAGCGGCACGGTCACGAGTGCCGCGACCGTCTGCACCCCCGTGATCGACGCCATGAGCCGGTGATCGCCGCCCATCCGTCGCGCGAGCACGTAGGCGGACGGGGCCGTGGGCACGGCGGCGATGATCACGACCGCGGAGAGGACCACGCCGTCGATCCCGAGCAGCACAGCGCATGTCACGGCGAGCGCAGGCAGCACCAGGAGCTTCAGCAGCACCGCGATGCCGATATCGAGCAGATCCCGCCGCCGGAACGCGAGTGTGAGTGCCGCACCGGCGATGAGAGTCCCCGTCACGAGCGCTGGTGCCGCGAGCAGATCGAGCACGGTCGCGATCGGCCCGTCGAGCCGGAGCCCCGAGACGTTCACGACGATCCCGATCACGCATCCCTGGATCAGCGGGTTGGTGACGAGCTCGCGTCCGAATCGCGGACGGGGCTCGTCGACGCCGTCGCCCCACCGGGCGAGGGCCGAGACGCAGACCACGTTGACGAGCGGCACCATGACCGCGCTCGCAATCGCATAGGTCGCGATTCCCTCCTCGCCGTGAAGGGCGGTCGCGAACATCAACCCCAGATAGGTGTTCACGCGCACGGACCCCTGGACGAGTGAGGTGAGGCGGGGACCGGTGATGCGCAAGAGGCCAGCGGCGCCGAACAGGATGCCGAGCACGAGCAGCACGGGTATCGTCAGCGCGACCGCCAACGGCCCGATCGGCACGGCTCCGAGGTCGGCCCGGCCGATCGAGGTCACGAACAATGCGGGTGTGAAGACCCGGTAGCTCATCCACTCCAGACCGCGCCAGAACGAGGGGTCGAGCGGCGCCCGGTGGCGCAGGATCCAACCGATCACGAGCAGGACGACGACGGGCAGGATGGCGGTGAGGGCGAGAGGCACTCACTGAGAGTCCTGCAAGGAGTCAGGGCTTTTCAACCATGACAGTTCGCGACCTTCAGGTTCTGCCACGATGCCGATGCACGGCGTCGTAGTTGCCGCAGCGTGCGGAGCAGTAACGCCGCCGACCGTTCCTGCTCGTGTCGACGAAGACCGCACGGCACCCCGCCCGCGCGCAGGCGCCCAAGCGCTCCCCCTCCGACTCGACCGCGAAGATCGCCAGACCTCCGGCGGTGACCGCGCGCACCCGGCCGACGATGTCGTCGTCCTCCGGAGTGAAGTGCAGATGCGGGCGGCGTCCATCGTGGGTCGTGAGGTAGACGCCTGTCGTGCCGACGGTGAGCAGCGCGTTCACCGCGACCGTGCGCGCATCAGCGTCCTCCGCTGCGAAGACGGCACGCAACCGCGTCGACCACTCGATGAGAAGCTCCCCCTGCTCTCCGGTGAGCTGCGGACGTCGGATGTCGTGCTCGGCGAGGATCGCCTCCAGCGCCGGTCTCCCGATCCCGGCTGCCGCGGCGTTCACGAGCGCAGCCGACAGGTGGACGCCTGGCATGTTGTCATGGGCGAACAGCATTGACCGATTACACCACGCGCAACCCGGCGACGGTACCGGCCCGGATCCGAGCCGCGCCCGCGCGGTCGCACGCGCACTCGTGGTCGAGCGGAAGAATGGAGGCATGCCCTCGAACCCGCGCCGGCGACTGCTCGACTCCATGCGACGGATCCTGCACACCGACCCGTCGAGCGTCGCGCACACCGAGATGATGCCGATCATCGATGAGCGCACAGTGCCACGGGTGCTCGACCTCGCCACTCGGATCGGCGAGGCGATGTTCGCGGTCGGCGCCTCGGCGCACGAGGTCACTCTCGCGATCGTCCGGGTGAGCGAGGCCTACGGATTGCGCGGAGTGCAGGTCGACGTCACCTACAACTCGATCACGGTGTCGTTCCATCTGAGCGGCGAAGCCTGGCCGGAGACGCTCGTGCGCGTGGTCCGCGTCGCCGCCCCCGACCATGCCAAGCTGCAGCGCGTGCAGGCGCTCGTCGCCGACATCGACGACGGCCTGGACCTGGAATCGGCGCGCACCTCGTTCCGAGCGATCAGACGGATGCCGTTCCGCTACCAGCAGTCGGTCGTGATCGTCGCGCGGGCGATGCTCGCGGTCGGCGTCAGCATCCTGCTCGGCGCCTCCCCGGTGATCGTCGGGCTGACCTTCCTCGCCGCGCTCGGCGCGGCGCTGACCCAGGCGGGCCTCGCACGCATCCAGGTGCCGCTGTTCTTCAGCCAGATCGCGGGAGGGTTCGTGACGACGATCGTCGCCGTCGCTGTCTCGGCGCTGGGCTCGGCGGGGATCGAGCCCTTCGTCGGCATCCGCCCATCCATCATCGTCGCCTCGGGAATCGTGCTCATGCTCGCGGGACTCACCGTCGTCGGCGCGGCGCAGGACGCGATCGACGGCTTCGCGCTCACCGCGGGCGGCCGCATCCTCGACCTCACGATGCAGACTCTCGGAGTCGTGATCGGCATCCTCGTCGGCCTGGAGCTCGGCGGGCTGCTCGGATTCACGATGGACCTTCCCGACGACCCTGCGCCGTTCGGGCCGCTGCTGGGCGTGTTCGCGGGCGCGATCATCATCGCGGTCGCCGTCGCGGTCTTCAACGGCGCAGGGCTCAGGATCATCCTCGTGAGCGCGTTGCTCAGCGCCATCACGATCGCCGGTTACACGGGGGCCGTGACGGTGAACGTGCACCCTGCGGCGGCGAGCGCGATCGGCGCCCTGCTCGCGAGCTTCGTCGGCGTGCTGATCGCGCACAATCTGCACGTGCCGTCCGTCGCGGTGACGACGGCGGCGATCGTGCCGCTCGTGCCGGGCGTCGCGGTCTTCCAGGGGCTGCTCGAAATGGTGCACGCGGGCGGCACGACGAGCGGCGTGGTGGGGGCGGGTGGCTCGCTCATCGATGCCGCCGTGATCGGGATCGGTCTCGCCTCCGGAGCCTCGCTGGGCCTCTACATCGGCACTCCGGTTCGCGCGACGCTCTCCGGGGTCTCGAAGACCCGCGCGCGCCTGCGCCGCTGATCCGCGTCTCGGATCGCCACGTTCAGGTGATGCACAACTATGTTGTGCACAATACTTCTCATGGCCGTGACCGATGAGATGGTGTGCTTCTCGCTCTACTCTGCCGCCCGCGCGACCACGCAGGTGTACCGTTCGCTGCTGAGCCCCTGGGGACTCACCTACCCTCAGTACCTCGTCCTCGCGATCCTGTGGAACGAGGGAGAGCAGAGCATCGGCGCACTCGGCGAGGCGATGCAGCTCGACTCCGGCACGCTCTCCCCGCTCGTGCGTCGGCTCGAGCAGGCCGGCTACGTCACCCGCGCCCGGCGAGCCGGCGACGAGCGCGTCGTGATCGTGCAACTCACCGACGCCGGTGTCACCCTGCGCTCCGAGGTCGCGCCCGTGCATGCCCGCGTGGCCGCGCTCGCCGGGATGGCGGACGATGCCGACCGCCTGCGCCTGATCGCCGAGCTGCGAGAGCTCACGACACTGCTGCACACGGTCGCCGCCTCCGACGACCCGGCCCCGACCACCCGCACCTCCTGACCCCCGCACCTCCTGATCACCCGCGGTCGCCGACCGCACCACCGGAAGGAATCCCCACGATGGAAGCCCTGTACACCGCAGAAGCACTCGCCACCGGCGCCGGCCGCGACGGCCGCGTCGTCACCGCAGACGGAGGTCTCGCGTTCGACCTCGCGATCCCGAAGGCCATGGGCGGCAGCGGAGACGGCGCGAACCCCGAGCAGCTCTTCGCGGCCGGCTACGCCGCCTGCTTCCACTCGGCCCTGCAAGCCGTCGCCCGCACGCAGAAGGTCGCCATCGCCGACACCTCCGTCGGCGCGCGCGTGCACATCGGCTCGAACGGGCAGGGCGGCTTCGGTCTGGCGGTCGAGCTCGAGGTCGTTATCCCGGACCTGCCGCACGACGAGGCCCAGGCGCTCGCGGATGCGGCGCACCAGGTCTGCCCCTACTCGAACGCGACCCGCGGCAACATCGAGGTCACGATCACGGTCGCGGACGACTGACCCGTCACCCCCGACCGACACCGCATCGAACCGGAACCCACGAGGAGAACACCCATGCGCGCACTCATCCATCACGCCTTCGGCGCCCCCGAGGAGGTCCTCGCCGTCGAGGATCGCCCCCTGCCAGAGCCCGGACCGGGCCAGGTCCGCCTGCGCATCGTCCTGTCGCCGATCCACAACCACGACCTCTGGACGGTCCGCGGCACGTACGGCTTCGTGCCGGACCTCCCCGCCGCATCCGGCACCGAGGCGCTCGGCATCGTCGACGCGCTCGGCGAGGGCGTCGACGGCCTGAGCGTCGGTCAGCGCGTCGCGACCGGAGGCACCTTCGGCGCGTGGGCGGAGTACGTCGTGGCGAACGCCGCCGGGCTCATCCCCGTCTCGGACGCGATCGACGACGAGAGCGCCTCGCAGCTCGTGTCGATGCCCTTCAGCACCATCACCCTCCTCGAGTTCCTGGGAGCGAAGGAGGGCGACTGGATCGTGCAGAACGCGGCCAACGGCGCGGTCGGTCGGATGCTCGCGCAGCTCGGTGCCGCGAGGGGCATCAACGTGCTCGGACTCGTCCGCCGTGCGGGCGGAGTAGATGAGCTGCGCGCGCAGGGCATCGAGAACGTCGTCGCGACGGATGCCGAGGGCTGGCGCGACCGCGTCGCCGAGATCACCGGCGGCGCACACATCGCCCACGGCGTCGACTCGGTGGGCGGCTCGTCCGCGGGCGACGTCCTGTCGCTGCTCGGTGAGGGCGGCACGCTCGTGGCCTTCGGCGCGATGCAGTCGCCGGTAATGGAGATCGCCTCCTCGGACGTCATCTTCAAGCAGGCGGTCGTGAAGGGCTTCTGGGGCAGCAAGGTGATCCCCTCGCTGGATGCCGCGACGCGCGGCGCCCTGTTCGGCGAGCTGATCCAGCGTCTGACCGACGGCACCCTCACGCTGCCCGTGTCAGCGGTGTTCGACGCGGCCGACATCTCCGACGCCGTGCGCGCGAGCGACACCGCCGGACGCGTCGGCAAGGTGCTGCTGAAGTTCTGAGCCCACCGGTACGGAGTCTGCGCCGGATGTCCGACCCCCGGTGCAGACTCCGTGCATGGACATCGAACTCCTCCAGCCGGCGGGTCTGGTCGTCAGCCCCGCCTTCAGCCATGTGGCCGTGATCCCTCCGGGGGCCACGACCATCCACGTCGGCGGCCAGAACGGCGTCGACGATTCCGGGGCAGTCGTCTCGACGGATGCCGCGGAGCAGTCCCGCCGCGCCGTCGAGAACGCACGCACGGCCCTCCGATCCGCGGGCGCGTCGCTCGACGACGTCGTCAGCTGGACGATCTTCCTGCAGCAGGACGCCGATCTGCGTGCGGCCTACGGAGCAGTCGCCCCGTTGCTGGCGCGTGACGGTGCTCCGCCGCTGGTGACGACCGCCCTCGTCGCGGGGCTCGCCGTTCCCGGCGCGATGATCGAGGTCAGTGCGATCGCCGCCGTGCTGCGTGAGTGATTCCGGCGTCGCCGTTCAGATGCGTCCACGCACCGGCGTCCGCTCGGCCGCGTCGCCGCCCGCGGGCATGGTCATCTCGGCGCGGACCCCCAGCAGGCGCACCTCGCGTTCGGCGTCGAGCGTGCGGCCGAGAGCGACGGCCGCGTCGATCACGTCGTCGCGGCGCTCCGTGGGTTCCGCGAGCTTGCGCCCGAACGTCTTGGTCTCGAACGGCGCATACCGCACCTTGAGGTGCACTCGTACGACGGCCCTCCCCTCAGCGGCGCAGTCGTCGAACGCATGACCCGCCAGGTCGCGCAGCGCGTCCTCGACCTGCTCGGCCGTGGTGAGGTTCTGCTGGAAGGTCGTCTCGCGGCTGTGGCTCCGAGCGACCCACGGGGTGTCGTCGACTGTCGCGGGTCCGAGCCCGCCACCGAGATCGCGGTACCAGACGCCCATGCGCGGGCCGAACTCCGCGACCAGTGCCTCGCGATCCGCATCAGCGAGCTCCTGCACGGTCTCGACGCCGAGACCCGCCAGACGCTTCTGCACCTTGGGCCCCACGCCCCACAGATCACGCGTGGGCTTCTCCCCCATGACCTCGAACCAGTTCTCGGCCGTGAGGCGGAACATCCCGCGAGGCTTGCCGAACTCGGTGGCGATCTTCGCGCGCACCTTGTTGTCGCCGATCCCGACCGAGCAGTGCAGCCCCGTCGCCTCGAGGACCGCGGACTGCGCGTCTCGCGCGACGCGCTCCGGGTCCTCCGTCGCGATGCCGAGGAAGCACTCGTCCCAACCGATGATCTCCACGACCACTCCCGGCAGCGCCCTCAGCGCGGACATGACCTCGGTCGACGCCGACTCGTAGGCCTCATGGTCGACGGGCAGGAACACGGCATCGTCGGGAGCCTTCCTCGCCGCGATCTTGAGCGGCATGCCCGAGCCGATGCCGAAGGCGCGAGCCTCGTACGACGCGGTCGACACCACCGCGCGCTCCGTCGGATCTCCGCGCCCGCCCACGATGACGGGCAGCCCCGCGAGCTCGGGGCGGCGCAGCACCTCGACGGCCGCGATGAACTGATCCATGTCCACGTGCAGCACCCAGTCGGCCATGCCACGAGTGTGACCGGTCGGGGCGGGGATGTCACCCCCTGGCCCCGAGCCGCCGGACGAGGTCAGCCCAGGGAGACGCCGATCGCGGTCGCGATCACGGCCAGCAGCGGCAGCGTCCCCTGCATCGCGGCCGCTCGCAGCTTGGTGCGGTCCGACAGCACGAGCACGAGCGCCGCGGCGACCATCATGCCGGTGCCTGCGAACACGAGCGTGAGACCGACGGTCGGTGCGCCGACGATCGTGAGGCCGATGCCGAGCAGGGTGGTGAGCGCCAGGAACAGGTTGTAGAAGCCCTGGTTGAAGGCGAGCTGCTTCATCGTGACGGCATCCGCCTCGCTCGCCACGCCGAAGATCTTGCGCGTCTCGGGCTCGGTCCACTTGAGCGACTCGAGCGCGAAGATGAAGACGTGGAAGGCGGCTGCGGCCGCGGCGAGGACGAGTCCTGTGATGAGCATGGCTCGATCGTATCGCCGCGGGCGGGCTACACGAGGAAGATCGGCAGCAGCCCGGGGTTGTGCGCGTGGACGAGCACGGCGAACACCACGGCGTCGAAGAGCAGATGCACCGTGACGACGTACGCGAGCGAGTGGGTCCGCAGGAAGATGAACCCCTGCAGCAGCGCGAACGGGACCGTGAGCACGGGCCCCCACTCGCGGTAGCCGAGCTCCCACAGGAAGGACACGAACACGATCGCCTGCAGCGCGTTCGCGAGAGCATCGGGGAAGTGCCGCCGCAGCAGCGCGAAGACGGTGCAGATGAAGAACAGCTCGTCCCAGATGCCCACCGCGCCGACCCCGACGAACAGTCGCGCGATGAGGTCGGGCGTGTCGACGACCGGCCAGTTCTGATACACACCGCTCGTGATGAAGTAGAACGGCAGGATCAGCCAGCCGAGTACGAGCACCGCGACGAGCCAGCCCCACTGCAGCCGCCCCCAGCGCTTGCCGGAACGCCACGGGAAGCTGATCGCGCGGTCGCGGTAGACGAAGCGCGACACGAGGTACGGCACTGCCACGGCACCGCCGAGCGCGAGCGTGAACCGCAGCATCGCAAGGTTGTCGAGCTCGGCTGCGAGCGGGATCACGCTCACGATCAGCATCCCGAGCGCGATGAGCGACAGATCCCGGGTGAGCGACGGCTGTCGGCGCACCCCGATCACGCGGGCGGTCTCCCGGCGCGAGCCCATGCTCACGACCTGGTCGGGCACGCTCGGACGGCTCCGCTCGACGAGCCACGCCGATAGGATGCCGAGCGCCAGCAGCGTCCACCCCAGCCAGGGGATCTCGAGCACGAAGAACGCCGGCGCCGCGAGGCACACGAGCACGGCCGGTGCGATCCCCGGCCACACGGTCGTCTCGGCTCGGACGGCCGTCACGCGCGGGGCTTCCGCCGGTACACGAGATCGCGGATGTCTCGGCCCTTCGCGAGGCCCTTGCGCTCGAACGCGGTCATGACGCGACCGTCGAAGCGCTCGGCCCACTCTCCCTCGAACCCGCGCTCGAAGTCAGGCTCGGCGTCGAAGACCTCGCGCATCTGCAGCGCGTAGTCCTCCCAGTCCGTCGCGAGACGCAGCAGTCCGCCGTCGCGCAGCGCGCGTGCGACCGTCGCACCGAAGCCCGGGCGGATGAGACGGCGCTTGGTGTGCTTCTTCTTGTGCCACGGGTCGGAGAAGAAGATCCACACCTCCGCAGCGGATCCTTCGGGCAGGTAGGAGGAGAGCACCTCCGGGGCGTTCGCCTCGACCACGCGCAGATTGCGCGCGCCCTCGCGGTCGGCGTCGAGCATGGTGCGAGCGAGCCCCGCGCGGAAGACCTCGACCGCGAGGAAGTCGTCATCGGGACGCGACGCCGCGGCGGACACGATCGCGTGTCCCTGCCCCGAACCGATCTCGACGTAGAGGTCGGCGTCGCGGCCGTACTCGGCGGCGGGGTCGAGACGGGCCTCGGGGTGGACCGAGGTCCACGCGACGTCGCGCGGCACGTCGAGGAGGTACTGCGGTCCGAGCTCCTCGAAGGCGCGCTCCTGCGCGTCGGACATCCGTCCGCTGCGGCGCACGAAGGACACCGGTTCGTCACGGAAAGTGCGGGGGTCGGGCATGACTCCAGGGTAGTCGGCCGCCGACCGCGCTCAGGATGCGGGAGCGGTCACGAAGTCGATGAGCTCCTCGACGCGGCCCAGGAGCGAGGGCTCGAGGTCGCGGTAGGTGTGCACCTTAGACAGGATGTGCTGCCACGCGCGCGCCGTGTCGGCCTGCGTCTCGTGCGGCCAGCCGAAGGCGCGGCAGATTCCGCTCTTCCAGTCCATCCCCCGCGGGATCTCCGGCCACTTCGCGATGCCCAGCGCCCGCGGCGTCACGCACTGCCAGACGTCGACGAAGGGGTGGCCCACGATCTTCACGTGCCGCCCGTGCGGACCTCGGGCGACGGCATCCGCGATCCGCGACTCCTTCGACCCGGTGACCAGATGATCCACGAGCACGCCGTAGCGGCGGGTGGCGCTCGGCGGCTCCTCCGCCAGCAGCTCGTCGAGCAGATCGACGCCCT
Source organism: Microbacterium sp. LMX7-1.2 (assembly GCF_040675935.1). Lineage (NCBI taxonomy): Bacteria > Bacillati > Actinomycetota > Actinomycetes > Micrococcales > Microbacteriaceae > Microbacterium > Microbacterium sp. LMX7-1.2. Next base: position 644,007 of record NZ_JBEGIL010000001.1, read on the forward strand.
GCAGGTACTCCACGACAACGCCCTCGACGCGCAGATCGGCGCCCCACACCTTCTCGACGAGCTCGGCGTCGTGCCGTCCCTCGACGAGGATGCGGCTCGGAAGGGCGACCCGTGCGCGCTGGTCTGCGACAGCGAAGGATCCGGATGCCGTGCGCTTCGCGCCCTGCTCTTTCGCCGCCGGAGGCGTCAGACGCACCGCGGACCCGTCGATCAGGAAGCCGCCGCCGAGCGGGAACAGACGCTTGCGCCCCACGCGGTCCTCGAGCTCGACGTTGCCGGCCTGCACGCGCGTGACGGCCCCGACGTAGCCGTCGGACGCGACCTCGACCACGAGGTCGAGCTCGGCGGGGACCTCGGGCACTGGCTTCACGCCGCGCTGCCTCCACCCCGCCGCGAGCACATCCGATCCGTACCTGTCGTCCATGCCCTCCAGCGTATGTGTCTCCGCTGAGGGCGAACGGCCAACCCGCCCGGGAGGCTGTCGCGTGTCGGACTGAGTGCATAGACTCGTGCCATGGGGCTCGGCTGCCGGTCGGAGGGAACGCGATGAAGACACGGTTGCTCGGAGCGGCTGCGCTGGCGCTGGCCGCGACTATCGGGATGCTCGCGGCCCCAGCCGCCTTCGCCACGGACCCCGTCACCCTCGACTCCGGATACGTGACCGACGACGCCGGCGTGCTCAACCCGACCGAGAAGCAGGCCGTAGAAGACCGGTTGCGGGAACTCGAGGAGAACTCTCCCGTCGAGCTCTTCGTCGTCTTCGTCGACGACTTCACCTCGCCGTCCGACAGCGCCGAGTGGGCTGACACGGTCGCTGACGCGAACAACATCGGCACCGAGCAGTACCTCCTCGCGGTCGCAGTTGAGGGACGCAGTTACTACATCTCGCAGCCCGTCGACGGCGGCTCGGTCAGCGGCGGTCAGCTCGACGACATCGAGGGCAAGATCCAGCCGCTCATGCGCGACAGCGACTGGAGCGGCGCAGTCATCCTCGCCGCCGATGAGATGCAGGGCGACGGGGGCGCCGGGGCACTGCGCGCGACGCTCATCGTCGTCGGCATCGTGGTTCTGGCTCTGCTGATGTGGCTCGTCATCGCGCTCGTCCGCCGCGCACGGCGCAACGCCGCGATCCGCGCCCGCGGTGCGATGCCCGAGAAGCCCGACCCGAACGATCCGTTCTCTACCCTGACCGACGAGCAGGTGCAGACCCAGGCCGGTGCTGCGCTCGTGCAGGCCGACGACGCCATCACGTCGAGCCGTGAGGAGCTCGGATTCGCGGTCGCGCAGTTCGGCGAAGCGGCGACAGCCGAGTTCAGCGGCGCCGTCGAGACGGCGAAGGCCAAGATGTCGGAGGCGTTCGACCTCAAGCAGAAACTCGACGACGAGATCGAGGACACGGTCCACGACCGACGGGCCTGGCACATCCGCATCATCCAGCTGTGCGACGAGATCGATGACGTGCTCGACGACAACACCGAGGCGTTCGACGCCCTCCGCCGGCTCGAGCAGAACGCGCCGCAGGAGCTCGAACGCGTGCGCGGCGAGCGGGCCGCACTGGAGCCCGTGCTGGCCGGCGCCTCCGCGGCCCTCGCAGGACTCGCGGCCACTTATGACCAGAGCGCCCTCAGCACCGTCACCGACAACGCCGCCCAGGCGGCCGAACGCGCTGCCCTCGCGGATCGTTCGATCGCGGGCGCCGCCCAGGCGATCACGGCCGGTCGCACGGGAGAGGCCGCATTCGCGATCCGCACCGCCGAGCAGTCCGTGGCGCAGTCCGCGCAGCTCGTGAAGGCGATCACCGACCTCGGCGGCGAGCTCGCCGGCATCGAGGCCCAGGCACAGGCCCTCGTAGCCGAGCTCCAGGGCGACATGGCGACCGCCCAGCAGATCCCCGACACCTCCGGCACGATCGCCGGCGTCGTCTCGGCGACGGCCCAGCAGCTGCAGGTCGCCCAAGCGGGCCTCTCGGGCACGGCCCGCAGCCCGCAGCGGGTGCTCGACGCGCTCACCGCAGCGAACACCCAGATCGACGCCGCGATCGCTCAGGGCACGGCCGCAGTCGAGCGCAGCCGCCGCGTGCAGCAGATGCTCGACCAGACGCTCGCGCAGGCCGAGTCCGAGATCCGCGCGGCGCGCGAGTACATCGAAACGCGTCGCGGCACGGTCGGCTCGACCGCGCGCACCCGCCTCTCACAGGCCGAGGCGACGCTGACGCAGGCGCTGAACCTGCGCTCCGCGAACCCCGAGGCCGCCCTCACCGAGGCCGGCCGCGCCCTCGACCTCGCCCGTCAGGCGACCTCCTCTGCGCAGGCCGACGTCTCGGCCATGAACCCGAGCCGCTACGAAGACGACGGCTGGGGCGGAGGGGGCATCTTCGGCGGCTCGTCCGGCGGTGGCTCCGGGCTCGGCGGCGACATCCTCGGCGGCATCATCGGCGGACTCCTCTCCGGTGGGGGAGGCGGCGGCTCCACGCGTCGCAGCAGCAGCTGGCGCTCGAGCGGGGGCGGAGGCTTCCGCAGCTCCGGCTTCGGCGGCGGAGGCGGCAGACGCTCCAGCGGCCGTAGCGGCCGTTCAGGAGGTCGACGCTTCTGACCCTCGCACACGCTCTCACACAGACCACGACGACGACCCTCTGAAAGGAACACGCATGACCAAGCAGTCCATCTTCGGACGTATCTCGACCCTCGTCCGTGCGAACATCAACTCGCTCCTCGACTCCGCCGAGGACCCGCAGAAGATGATCGACCAGCTCGTCCGCGACTACACGAACAGCATCGCGGATGCCGAGTCGGCGATCGCGGAGACCATCGGCAACCTGCGCCTCCTCGAGCGCGACCACGAAGAGGACGTCCAGGCGGCCACGGAGTGGGGCAACAAGGCCCTCGCCGCCAGCCGCAAGGCCGACGAGATGCGCTCGAGCGGCAACACGGCGGACGCCGACAAGTTCGACAGCCTCGCCAAGATCGCCCTGCAGCGCCAGATCAGCGCAGAGCGCGAGGCGACCGGCGCCGAGCCGCAGATCGCCTCGCAGACCGAGATCGTCGACAAGCTGAAGTCCGGCCTCAACGGCATGAAGGACAAGCTCGGCGAGCTCAAGAACAAGCGCAGCGAGCTGCTCGCCCGCGCCAAGGTCGCCGAGGCGCAGACCAAGGTGCAGGACGCGGTGTCGTCGATCAACGTGCTCGACCCCACGAGCGAGCTGGGCCGCTTCGAGGACAAGGTCCGTCGCCAGGAGGCCCTTGCCCAGGGCAAGGCCGAGCTCGCGGCGTCGAGCCTCGACGCCCAGTTCGAGAGCCTCGAGGATCTCGGCGAGCTCACCGAGGTCGAGGCCCGTCTGGCCGAGCTGAAGGCCGGCGGCTCGAACTCCTCACGCCAGGCCATCGAAGGCTCCTGACACACCCCGCGGATGCCCCGGACCCGTCGCGTCCGGGGCATCCGCCTTCCTCCCGGGAGGCATCAATGGTGCGTTTCCTCGTCGTCCCGCAGTGGCAGGGCTCCCCTGCCGCGCGTGCGATGCTCCTCGTCGACGGTGCCTCGGCGATCGCCGGCGATCTTCCCCGTGCCGCCACCACCGTGCTCGACGTGCCCGTCGAAGCCGGCGAATCTCTCGGCACCGGGGTCCGGCGGCTCAGCGCGCTGCGGCGCACCCGCGAACTCGTCGCCGAGAGTATGACTGCCGACACCGTCGTGATCGGCGGCGACTGCAGCGTCACGGTCGCGGCCCTCGCCGCACTGCCGGGCGGCACCGACGACCTCGCCGTCGTGTGGTGCGACGCCCACGGCGACCTTCACACGCCCGAGACCTCGCCGTCTGGTGCGTTCTCCGGCATGGCGCTGCGCGCGGTTCTCGGCGAGGGCGAGCCGCAGGTCGTGCTCTCCCCCGGCATCCCCCGCGATCGTGTCGTCACGGTCGGGATGCGCACCCTCGACGACGACGAGGCTCCGGTGATCGACGGTCTGTCGCAGCTCTCGGTCGACGACCTCGACCGCGTCGACGCTCTCGCCGACGCCGTGCAGGCCACGGGCGCGACGCGCGTCTGGGTGCACATCGACGTCGACGTGCTGGATCCCGCAGACCTCGCGGGCGTCTCATCCGCCGTGCCGTTCGGCGCCGCGCCGGCATCCCTCGGTGCCGCGATCCGCGCGCTGCGCGAACGCGTGCCCCTGGCGGGTGCCACGATCGCGGGATTCGCGCCGCGCTCCCCCGCCGACGCGGTCGACGACCTCGGTGCGCTCCTCCGACTCGTCGGAGCTGTCGCATGACGGACTGGCGGCCGGCCGCCGAGGAGGCGCTCGCGCGCGGGCGGCGCCTCGATCGCCGCATCCCGTCCTTCCTGCTGCGTTCCCCGATCAGCCGCATCGGCTACTGGTGGGGAACCGCGGTGGGATGGGTGTGGGGTTCGCTGTGGAGCACCGGACCCGTCGAGCGGCGCGCAGGGCTCTGGGTCTTCCGGGGCATGCCGTCGTGGACGTTCAACCGCGGCGGCGTCTGCGTCGGCGGATGCTTCCTCACCGGCGACGCCAGACCGACGGATGCCGTGCTGCGACACGAGGCCGTGCACAAGGCGCAGTGGCTGCGCTACGGATTCCTCATGCCGGTGCTGTACGCCGTCGCCGGGCGCGATCCGCTGCGGAACCGCTTCGAGATCGAGGCCGGGCTGGAGGACGGCAACTACGTTCGTCGCGGCACGCCGGTGATGCGCTCGGGACGATAGGGCGGAGAGCGCTCAGCGGTCGAGCGGGAGAAGTCCGAAGCGCTCGGGAGCGTGGACCGTCGACGGGTCGATGCCGAGCTCGGTGGTGAGGTGCTCGACGATGTCGGCCGTACCGAGGTATCCGCCCAGAAGCGTCACGTGCGTCTCGACCTCGTCGTCGTACAGCATCTCGTCGGCCCACGCGCAGGTCGCGCGGGCGAGAGCCTGACCGGGGGCGCACGCACGACCGGTTCCCGGGGCACCGGAGCGACGGTCGCGGGCGAGCCAGGTCACGGTCATGCGGCCCGGGGCGTCGATGACGCCGATGTCCGCGGTCTCTGCGACCTCGATGAAGATACGGCCGGAGGCGCACAGCGGAAGCGTCGCGAGGAAAGCCTCGAGTTCGACGAGAGAGTGCTCGTCGGCGGTCACGAGGTGGTGCGCGGAGCGACGCGCGGCACGGCGCTCGGCGCGCGTGCTGCGGGTGTCGACGGGGATGCTCATGATGCCTCCATCGTACACCAAGTGAAGGCTTGCCTAACCTTCGTCGGAGTCTTCCGTGACCGAGGGCTCGACCAGGGCATCCTGCAACGCCTCGAGCTCAGGCTCCGTCATCCCCTGCGCGCGCAGATACTCGCGTGCGGATCCCCATCTCTCGTCGACCGCGTCGAGGAGCGCGCGCATGACCGCGGCGGGCGACTGCGTCGCAAGCGCGACGGCGTGGACGGCCTCGGGATGCTGCGCCTGCAGGTAGGCGGCGATGCGGCGAGACCGCTCGGGCGGGAGCTGCGACTCGGTGAGCGCGTAATCGGCGACGACGGCCTCACGGTCGGCGCCGACGGCCGACAGGGCGAGGGCGACCGTGACTCCCGTGCGGTCCTTGCCGACCGTGCAGTGCACGAGGGTGGGCTCGCCCGCAGCGATGACGCGGATGGCCGCGGCGAGGCGGTCACCGCTCTCCTCCAGCAGGTGGAGGTAGAGGTCGTCGAGACTCGTGTCGCTCTCGAAGAACGAGCGCACAGAGCCGAGGAAGAGCGGGAGGTGCGTGGTCTCCGGGCCCTCGATGCCGCTCGGCTCCGCGGCGACCTCTTCGCCGTCGCGCAGATCGACGATGTGCGCGACGGCGTGCCGGAGAGCATCCGCCCCCGCCGTCGTCGCACCGGACAGCTGTCCGGACCGCAGCAGCACGCCCGAGCGGATGCGGCCGCCGGCGGCGGGGATCCCGCCGACATCACGGACGTTCGTGACGCCCTCGATGCGGAGGACGGTCATGCCTGCGCCTGCGGCGCGCGGGGCGGAACCGGATAGCGCCCCGCGATGACCACGCGGTTGAAGGCGTTGATGGAGATGCACGCCCAGCTCAGCGCCGCATACTCCTTCTCGGTGAAGATCGCGCCCACCCGGTTGTACACGTCGTCCGAGATGCCGTCCTCCGAGATGAAGGTGAACGCCTCCGCGAGTTCCAGCGCGGCCTGCTCGCGCTCCGTGAAGACGTCGCTCTCGCGCCACGTCGCGATCTGCATCATGGTGTCGGGATCGATCCCCGCGGCGGTCGCGCGATCGACATGCACGCGGGTGCAGTACGCGCATCCGTTGAGCTGCGAGCAGTGGATCATCACGATCTCCTTGAGGCGATCGTCGATGCCGTTCGCCGCACAGATCTGCCCCACGGTCTTCGAGAACGCATCCAGCGCCTGGTAGGCGGTGGGCTCGGTCTTGGAGAGGTGCACTCGCGTCTCGCTCATGGGGTCCATGATATTCGGTCCGATGTCCCGCGTACCGTCACCGTGCTGCGACCGCCCGATTCCTCTCGAATGCGAAATGCTCAGCTTTTTGAGGGTTTGGATTGCAGAATGACTGGAGAGATGCACTTACTGCATGTCATAGTGATCTCGCATTTCCACACGCACCCCGCGTCGGAGCAGAATGATCAGGTGCCGACCGACATCACCGAGTTCAGCTATCTTCCCACACAGGCGGAGGCGATGGGCGTACCCGTCCCACCCGTCGAACGGCTCACGTTCGCCCTCGAGGACGGCCGGACGCTCAGCGCCCTGCGTTTCGGCTCGTCCTCCCCGAGGATCACGCTGCTCCACGGCGCCGGTCTCAACGCGCACACCTGGGACACGACCGTCCTCGCGCTCGGACAGTCCGCGCTCGTCCTCGATCTCCCCGGCCACGGCGACTCGTCCTGGCGGGATGACCTCGACTACACGCCCCGTGCACTCGCCGGCGACGTCGCGGCAGCGCTCGACGCCTGGACCGACTCCTCGCAGGTCGTGGTCGGTCAGTCCCTGGGCGGCCTGACCGGCGCGGCACTCGCAGCGACCCGCCCCGACCTCGTCGCCGAGCTGATCGTGGTCGACATCACCCCCGGGATCGACACCTCCGCCGGTCCCGCCGCACTGCGGGAGTTCTACGCCGGCCCGACCGACTTCGCGAGCCGGGACGAGCTCGTCGACCGGGCGATCGCCTTCGGGTTCGGCGGCGCCCGTCCGGATACCGAGCGCGGCGTGTTCCACAACACGCGTATCCGGGCCGACGGACGCGTCGAGTGGAAGCATCATTTCGCGCACCTGGCCGCGCAGACGCTCGAGGCGCATCACGCGGGCGACGCGGCCGCACCCTCTGTCCTCAGCGCCTCGGGGTGGGACGATCTCACCACCACCGCCGCGCCGATCACTCTGGTCCGGGCGCTGCACGGCTTCGTCTCCTCCGCCGATGCGGAGGAGTTCGCCCGACGCCTCCCCGACGCCCGTGTCGTCGTACTCGACGCGACCCACAATGCACAGGAGACGGCGCCGGCACCGCTCGCCGAGCTCGTCGCCTCCGCTCACGCCTCCGCGGGAATGTGACGTTCCGTTCCACACCCGCCCCGGCCCGCCCCGCTCATCCCTAGGCTCGTCCCACCGGCACACAGCACCTGCCGCACCGAGAGGAAACACCCGACAATGTCCCGACGTACCAGGCGGTTCGCGCTGATCTCCGCGATCGCCGCGAGCGCGATCATCCTCAGCGCCTGCACGGGCACCGCTGCGCCCGAGACCACGGCGCCCACCGGTGAACCCGACCCCGACGCCACACTCCAGGTCGGACTCGTCCTCGAGCCCACCAACCTCGACATCCGGCACACGAGCGGCGCCGCGATCGAGCAGATCCTCATCGACAACATCTACGAAGGCCTCGTGAGCCGCACCGAGGACAACGAGATCGTGCCGCGTCTCGCCTCGGACTACGAGATGTCCGACGACGGACTGACCTACACCTTCACGCTCAACGACGGCATCGCGTTCCACAACGGCACCGCACTCACCTCGGCCGACGTCGTGTCGTCGTACGAAGCCGTCCGCACTGACACGACGCTCCAGGGCAACGCCGAGTTCGCCTCGGTCGCGTCGATCACGGCGCCGGACCCCGCAACGGTCCAGATCGTGCTCACGGAGCCGAACCAGAACTTCCTGTTCTCGCTCACGGGACCCGCCGGTCTCGTCTTCCAGACCGGCGACACGACCGATCTGAAGACAGCCGAGAACGGCACCGGTCCGTTCACGCTGACGCGCTGGAGCAAGGGCAGCACCATCACGTTCGCGCGGAACGACGCGTACTGGGGTGAGAAGGCGGGCGTCGCCTCGGTCGAGTTCCAGTACATCCCCGACTTCACGGCCGGCGTGAACACGGCGCTCGACGGCGGAGTGCAGGTGCTCACCGCGGTCGACCCGAACCTCGCACCTCAGCTGGAGGACTCCGGAGACTTCACCCTCACGACCGGCCGCACCACCGACAAGGCGACCCTCGCGTTCAACAACGCCAAGGCCCCGCTCGACGACGTCCGGGTCCGCGAGGCGCTGCGACTCGCGATCGACCACGAGTCGCTCGTGCAGGCCGTGGGGGCCGGATCCACGCTCTACGGTCCGATCCCCGAGCTCGACCCCGGGTACGAGGACCTGTCCGACGTGATCTCCTACGATCCCGAGAAGGCCAAGGAACTGCTCGCCGAGGCGGGCCAGGAGGACCTCGAGCTCACTCTCACCATCCCCAGCTTCTACGGGACCACCGTGCCGAAGGTCCTGATCTCCGACTTCAAGAAGGTCGGCGTGACGCTCACCGTCGACGCCGTCGAGTTCCCGACCTGGCTCGAGGACGTCTACACGAACCACGACTACGATCTGAGCTTCGTGCTGCACGTCGAGCCCCGTGACTTCGGCAACTTCGCGAACCCCGAGTACTACTTCGGATACGACAACGCCGAGGTGCAGTCCCTGTACGCGGAGGCGCTGTCGGAGGTCGACCCCGATGCCTCCGCGAAGCTGCTCGCCCAGGCCGCTCGCATCGTCTCTGAAGACCATGCGGCCGATTGGCTGTACAACGGCGCGACCATCACGGCGGTGAGCCCGCTCGTGAGCGGCTTCCCTCAGGACTCGATCAACTCGCGCATCGACCTGGCCGGGGTCACGGTCGCCACCGAGAACTGATCGCGGCGCACACGTCGTGATCCGCTACGCGCTCGTCCGAGGAGTCCTGCTCATCGCGGGACTCCTCGTGTCGAGCGTGCTGATCTTCCTCACGCTGCGGGTGTTCCCCGGTGACGTGGCGCAGTTGATCGCGGGCACCCAGGCCTCGCCCGCCGAGGTCGAGGCGCTCCGCGAGTCCCTCGGACTGAACCGTCCACTGCCGGCGCAGTACGCCGAGTGGATCGGAGGGATCTTCCGCGGCGACCTCGGCACCTCGCTGCTGTCCGGCGCGTCGGTCGGCGAGGAGCTCGTCGAGAAGGCTCAGGTGACCGTGCCGCTCGGGATCATGTCTCTGCTGATCGCCGTGCTGATCGCCGTCCCCTTCGGCATCCTCGCCGCACTGCGCCGCGGCCGCCCTGGCGGCACCGTGCTGAGTGTCGGGGCGCAGGCCCTCGCCGCGGTGCCCGTGGTCTGGGCGGGGATGATGCTGATCGTCGTGTTCTCCGTCTGGCTCGGATGGCTGCCGCCGCAGGGCTTCCCGCGCACGGGCTGGAGCACGCCGGACCGAGCCATCGAGTCGCTGCTGCTCCCCGCGCTCACGATCGGCGTGGTCGAGGGGGCCATGCTCATGCGCTTCGTGCGCAGCGCCACCCTGCAGGCCGCCGGACAGGACTTCGTCCGCACGGCCGCGGCGAAGGGCCTCACCCGCACACGTGCGCTCCTCTCGCACGGCATCCCCGCCGTGGGCCTCTCGATCGTCACGGTGCTGGGACTCCAGGTCGCGGGCATCATCGTCGGATCGGTCGTGATCGAGCAGCTCTTCACGCTTCCCGGCATCGGCAGGATGCTCGTGACCGACGTCGGAACGAGGGATCTCATGAAGGTGCAGAGCGAGCTGCTCGTGCTCACGGGCTTCGTGCTCGTCGTAGGGTTCCTCGTCGATCTGATCCACCGCGCGATCGACCCGCGCCAGAGGGAGGCATGATGCCCGGTTGGCTCATCCGCCTGTGGGGCGGCGCCACGGGTCGCTTCGGCCTGATCGTCATCGCCGTGGTCGCCGTCGCCGCCCTCGTCTCTCTCGTCTGGACGCCGTTCGACCCGCAGGACTCCGACCTCGCCTCTCGCTGGGCGACGCCCAGCTGGCCCCATCTCCTCGGTACCGATGACACCGGCCGCGACATCCTCAGCCTTCTCATGGCCGGAGCGCGCACCACGGTGTTCGTGAGCGTCGGCGCGGGCCTCGTGGCCACGGCCGTCGGCATCGCTCTCGCGTCTCTCGGCGCCCTCACCGCTCGCTGGCTCCGGGAGACCGTGGCTGTGCTCGTCGACATCCTCATCGCGTTTCCGGTGCTCCTCATCGCGATGATGATCTCCTCGGTGTGGGGCGGCTCGCTGTGGGTCGTGATCTGGGCCGTCGGCATAGGCTTCGGCGTCAACATCGCGCGTGTCACCCGCCCGGAGCTGCGTCGCGTGCAGCAGAGCGACTTCGTCCTCGCTGCGCGCGCCTCGGGTCTCACGACCGGGCAGAATCTGACGCGCCATCTCCTGCCGAACGTCGCGCCGGTGTTCATCGTCCAGCTGTCGTGGTCGATGGCCGTGGCGGTGCTGGCCGAGGCCGGCCTGTCGTACCTCGGTTTCGGAGCCTCGGTCGTCGACCCGAGTTGGGGCCTGCTGCTGGCCGACCTGCAGCGCTACATCGGCGTGCATCCGCTCTCGGTGATCTGGCCCGGCCTCGCGATCACGGTCACGGTGCTCGCTCTCAACCTCCTCGGCGACGCGCTGCGCGAGGCGACGGATCCGACACTGCGTCATCGCGCAGCCCAGACGCACACCCCGGCGGTGGTCGCATGAGCCTCGTCGTGGACGGTCTCGTGATCGAGATCGACGGGCGTCGCGTCGTCGACGGCGTGTCCTTCGAGGTGCCCGACGCCGCGCGGCTCGGGCTGATCGGGGAGTCCGGCTCTGGTAAGTCGCTGACGGCCCTCGCGATCCTCGGCCTGCTCCCCGAGGGCGCCGTCGCGAGCGGCAGCATCCGCTGGCACGGCACCGAACTGATCGGGATGCCGGATCGCGAGCTCGCTCGACTCCGTGGCGACGAGATGGGGATCGTGTTCCAGGAACCGCGTACCGCGCTCAACCCGATCCGCACAGTGGGACGGCAGATCGCCGAGTCCGTGCGCATCCACGAGGGACTCGGTCGTCGCGCGGCCCGGCAGCGCGCGGTCGAGGAGGCGTCCCGCGTCCGCCTGCCGGACCCCTCGTCGATCGTGGACCGGTACCCGCACCAGCTCTCGGGCGGTCAGAGACAGCGCGTGGCGATCGCCATGGCTCTCGCGTGCCGCCCGCAGCTCCTGATCGCCGACGAGCCGACCACCGCACTCGACGTCACGATCCAGGCGGAGATACTGACGCTCCTGCTCTCCCTGGTCGAAGAGCACGGGATGTCGCTCCTGTTCATCACCCATGACCTGGCCGTGCTCGCGCAGGTCGCCACGCACGGCGTCGTGCTCGAGGACGGGAAGGTCGTCGAGTCGGCCCCGGTGCGAGAACTGCTCACGGCTCCCACGTCGCCGGTCACGCAGGGACTGCTGCGGGACGCCACCGCGACCCTGTGGCGTCCGGAGGGGGGCCGCGCATGAGTCTGATCGAGGCGCGCGGTCTGAGCCGCGACTTCGTCGTCCCGAAGCGTGCGGCATTCGAGCGCACGCGCCACCAGACGGCGCTCGCGCCCACCGACCTCGATGTGCAGGCGGGCGCCGCGCTCGGCATCATCGGCGAGTCCGGCTCGGGCAAGTCCACGCTCGTCCGGCTGCTGCTCGGCCTCGACCGGCCGTCCGCGGGCACGGTCGCGATCGACGGGCGCGCCGTCGATGCCTCAGCGCCCGCGCGATCCCTGCACTGGCTGCGGCGGGAGACCGGCCTGGTGTTCCAGGACCCCTATGCCTCCCTGGATCCGCGGATGACGGCCGGCCGCATCATCGGCGAGCCGTTGTGGGCTCTGGGCATCGAGGGCGACCGCCGGGCGCGGGTGCGCGAGGTGCTCGCTCAGGTGGGCCTCGAACCCGAGATGGCCGAGCGGTACCCGCACGAGTTCTCCGGCGGGCAGCGCCAGCGCATCGCCCTCGCGCGCGCGATCGTGCACCGTCCGCGGATCCTCGTGGGCGATGAGCCGCTCTCCGCACTGGACGTCACGGTGCGCGCGCAGATCCTCGATCTGCTGATCGAGCTGCGCCGCACGACCGAGCTGACGCTGCTGCTCGTCTCGCACGACATCGGCGTGGTGCAGAATCTGTGCGACACGGTCGTCGTCATGACGGACGGGCACGTCGTCGAGCGCGGCACCACGGACGAGGTCCTGCAGCGACCGACGCAGGAGTACACGAAGACGCTGCTGGCGGCGATCCCGGTGATCCCCGCGCGTGGAGAGTGAGGATCAGCGGCCGGCGCCGAAGAACCGGCGCTTCCGGCTCGGACGCAGTGCCTTGCGCATGTAGACCGTGCCGAGGTCGCGTCCGAACTTGTGTCCCACCCGCCCCATGCGCCCGGCTTCGACGAAGCCCAGCCGCGCGTGCAGGCGGATAGACGCCTCCGCCTTGGTGTCGCTGATCACGGCGACCATCTCGCGGATGCCGAGCTGCTCGCACTCGTCGATGAGCGACTGCAGCAGCACTCCCCCGAGCCCCTTGCCGCCTGCCCCGGGTCCGAGATAGATCGAGTCCTCGACCGTGTACCGATAGGCGTTCTTCCCCGCCCAGGGCTGAGCGAGCGCGTATCCCAGCACAGCGCCCGACGGTGACACGGCTACGAGGAACGGCAGTCCGAGTCGGCTGAGAAGCGCGAACTTCTCGCGCCAGTACGGGATGCTGCTGCGCCGTTCGTCGAGGGTGACCACGGAGTTGCTCACGAAGTGGTTGTAGATCTCCCGCACGTGCGGGAGATCGCCGGGGCGCACCGGACGGATCGAGTACGAGAACACCTCGGGAGCAGAGGCGGGGCGCAGATGGCGCGGCAGAACACGACGGCGGTCACCGGGCTCGAACTGCATGCGCTCAGCTTAGGGCGCGCTCCCGGGATGGCGGCAAGCGCTCACTCCGGCGAGCGCTCACCCGCGACCCTCCAGTCGACGGGGTCGGCGCCGAGTCCCTCGAGCAGCGCGTTGGCGCGCGAGAACGGGCGCGATCCGAAGAAGCCCCTACTCGCCGACAGCGGCGAGGGATGCGCGGAGGCGATCACGGGCGTCGAGCCGAGCATCGGCTGCAGGTTCGCGGCATCCCTGCCCCACAGGATCGCGACGAGCGGCCGGTCGCGGGCGACGAGCGTGCGGATCGCGAGCTCCGTGACCTTCTCCCAGCCCCAGCCGCGGTGCGAGGCCGCCTCCCCCGGACGCACCGTCAGCACACGGTTCAGCAGCAGCACGCCCTGGTCGCTCCAGGCGGTGAGGTCGCCGTGCGGGGCGGGAGGGATGCCGAGGTCGCTCTCCCGTTCCCGGTAGATGTTGCCGAGGCTCCGAGGCAGGGGGCGCACGGCCGGATCCACCGCGAACGACAGTCCGATGGGATGTCCGGGCGTCGGATACGGGTCCTGTCCGGTGATGAGCACCTTCACGTCGGCGAGCGGTCGCTGGAACGCGCGGAGGACGTTCTCGCCGGCGGGCAGGTAGCCTCGCCCCTCCGCCTGCTCGGCACGCAGCCGATCGCCGATCGCCGCGATCGTATCCTGCACCGGTGCGAGCGCCTCGGCCCAACCGGGGTCGATCAGTCCGTCGGAGGCGAGCTCCGCGAGCGTGCGCGGCGGCATCGTCACTCGACCGCGCGGACGCGGAGCGGCCCGCGTGCGAGCAGATGGTTCGCGGACTGCGCGACCGGTCGCATCGTGATGAGGTCGAGGTTGACGTGGCCGGGGGCCTCGAGCGCGTAGCCGATCACGTCGGCGACGTCCTCCGCGAGCAGTGGTGCCTCGACGCCCGAGTACACGGCCTCCGCCGCGGCCTTGTCGCCACCCAGGCGGTTGAGCGTGAACTCCTCGGTGTGCACGAGTCCCGGCGCCACTTCGGCGACACGGATCGGCTCGCCGTTGAGCTCGAGGCGCAGCGCATGCACGAGCATCGACTCGGCGGCCTTCGCGGCGTTGTAGCCGGCGCCTCCCGGGTAGGCGACCTGCGCCGCGGTGGAGGTCACGAACAGCGTGTCGGCATGACCGTCCGCGGCCGCGGCGCGGCGGAGCAGGGGAAGGAGACCCGCGACGAGGCGTTGCGTGGCCAGCACGTTGGCGTCGAACATCCACTGCCAGTCCGCGATCGAGCCGTCCTCCACGCGGTCGGTGCCACGGGCTCCACCGGCGACCTGCACGAGCGCGTGCACGGGTCCGGTGGCGTCGAGCTCCTCGACGAGGGCTGCCACTGCCGCCTCGTTCGTCAGGTCGCACGCGATGGCCGAGGCGCCGGTCTCCGCGACGAGTGCAGCCAACCGCTCCTCGCGTCGCGCGACGCCGACGACATCCCAGCCCCGGGCGCGCAGTGCGCGCACCGTCGCCTCCCCGATCCCCGAACTCGCACCGGTCACCACTGCACGCCTGTCGCTCATACCCCCACCGTACGATGCTCCGCGTAGCGACGCCGTATACCGCGCGAGCGCGACAGGAGCGCGTGACCCGCTGAAGCGGCTCCGCTCAGGTCTCGACGCGGTCCTCGGAAGCACGAGCCCGGGCGCGGTCGCGGTTCGAGGACCTCTCGACCAGCAGCACCACGGCGACTCCGAGGCCGCACAGCACGAAGCCGATCAGAGTCTCGGCCGTGAGCGGTTCGTGCAGCAGCAGCGCACCGGCGAGCGAGGTCGCGGGCGCGATGAGGAACAGCAGTGCCTGGAGCACGGTGATGCCCACCCGACGCAGCAGCCACCAGTAGAGCCCGTACGCGGCGAGAGTGGGGAACACGGCGGTGAGCACGACCGCGAGCCAGAACGACGCCGATGAGGGCGGAGCGATCGTGCCGGTGAGCGCGGCGATCAGGAGCAGCAGCAGCGCGCTCACGGCGACGTGCACGGCGAGCGTCACCATCACGGGCGTCTCGACCGCGTACTTGCGCTGCAGGAGCGTGCCGACGATCAGGCAGGCCATCGCGAGAGCGGGCAGGGCGTAGGCCACCGGGGCGGCTCCCGCCGATCCGAACTGGGAGCGCACGACGAGCAGCACCCCGACCGCGCCGATCGCCAGGCCGACCCACTGCGATCCGCGGACCCGCAGTCCGAGCACCGGTCCTGCGAGCACAGCGACGATGAGGGGCTGGACGGCATCGATCAGGGCGACGGTGCCGGTGGCGATGCCGGCCGCGACCGCGCCGTAGACGGCGAGACAGTAGCCGAACTGGGCGAAGAGACCGATCATCGCCTGGATCCCGAGATCGCGGATGCCGGTGCTCCGCGCTCTGCCCGAGGAGAGGACGAGGACGACGAGGACAAGGGCGAGGGGGACGAAGCGCCAGACGAGCAGGGTGAGCGGCGACACGTCGACCGTCGCGAACGCGGGGATCACGAAGCCCGAGCGGGTGCTGGCCGTCTTCGACGCCGCCCTCTCCTGGTCGGACGAGAACAGCCCCAAGGGCTGCAGCGCCATCAACGCCCGCGCCGAGGTCGGAGAGGGCAACGGCGATCATCCCGTGTTCCCCGAGGTCACCCGTCAGAAGGCGTGGCTGCTCGCCCTGTTCGCCGAGCTCTGCGCCGAGGCGGGCGTGCAGGACCCCGCCCGGATGGCCGAGGCGATGATGCTGCTCTACGAGGGCGCCATCGTGACGGTCGGCATGGCGACCTTCGACGAGCCCTTCGCCGTCGCCCGACGGTGGGCTGCGACGCTTCTCGACGAGGGCTGACCGGGTCGGTCGGAGGCCGCGCTGCCGCATCCGGCCGTCTCGCCTCCGACCTCAGCGGGTCAGGCCCGCTCGACGGGCGCCTGGAGCTCGGTCAGCCAGTCCGGGCCGGGTTCGTGCCCCTCGGCCTCGAGGTAGACCTCCCGAGTGTCGCCGACCACGCGATAGCCGTCGGCGACGAGCTTCTGCATCAGCGTCGACCAGGATTCCCCGATGCCGGTCATATCGCCCCGGTGCTGCAGGGTGGCTGCCGTGGGAACCGCCGGGAGTTCGACGACGTCGTAGCCCTCACCGGCGACGGGATCGGCTTCCGCGGTGTACGAGACGTGCACATCGACCCCCTCCTCCCCCTCTGATCCGTACCAGAAGATCCCCGGCTCGAGGAGCGGTCGACCGGCCGCCTCGAGCGCTCGATCGAGCCCCTCGATGAGCGGGCCGATGAGCGGGCTGACGTTCTCTGGCCCCATTCCCGGCGCGACGCCGTGGACGGCGTAGACGGTGACGGGCGCCAGCGGCTTGTAGACGACGTCGGACATGATGTCTCCTTCGAGGTGGCGGAGGCGTCGCTCGATCCGGGCGATGCGCAGACGATCGGCGGCGATCGACGACTCGAGATCGTGGCGACGCGCGACGAGCAGGATGCGCAGTACGGCATCCTGATCCTCGGCATCCGCCAGCTCCCCGATGTGCTCGAGCCCGACGCCGAGTTCCCGCAGCTCCACGATCCGCAGCAGCAGGGGCAGCTGGTCGATCGCGTAGGAGCGGTAGCCGGTGCGGACGTCCACCCGCGCCGGGGTGAGGAGGCCGATCGCGTCGTAGTGCCGCAGCATGCGCACGCTCACCCGTCCCAGGGCGGCGAACTCTCCGATGGTGTACATGATGGAGACCACACTCGACCATGACACAGTGAGAGGGTCAAACGCACCGATCCAGGCGATCCGATCGCCGTGGGCCGAACATCGCGGTGTTACGTCACATTTCCCACCCGTTGTTGACACCCAGCAGTATTCCGTACTGTCACTGCAAGGCATCCGCCGCTTCGACCTTTCGACCGTTCCAGGGGGAACAACATGTCCGCACCCGAGACCTGGCGTTTCGAGACCAAGCAGATCCACTCCGGAGCCGCACCCGACCCCGTCACCAAGGCCCGTGCGACGCCGATCTACCAGACCACGTCCTACGTGTTCGACAGCGCCGACCACGCCGCGAACCTCTTCGCGCTCGCGGAGTTCGGCAACATCTACACGCGTATCCAGAACCCGACCCAGGACGTGCTGGAGCAGCGACTCGCGGCGCTCGAGGGCGGAACAGGCGCGCTGGTGCTCTCCAGCGGCCAGGCGGCTTCGACGTTCGCCGTGCTGAACATCGCGCAGGCCGGCGACCACTTCGTCTCGTCGAGCTCGATCTACGGCGGCACCTACAACCTCTTCAAGTACACGCTCGCGAAACTCGGCATCGAGGTCACGTTCGTCGAGAATCAGGACGACCCCGAGGAGTGGCGCCGCGCCGTCCGGCCGAACACCAAGCTGTTCTTCGCGGAGACCATCGGCAATCCGCAGATCAACATCCTCGACATCCGCACCGTCGCCGACGTCGCGCACGAGTCCGGCGTCCCGCTCATCGTCGACAACACGATCGCGACCCCGTACCTGATCCGCCCGTTCGAGCACGGTGCCGACGTCGTCGTGCACTCCGTCACGAAGTTCCTCGGCGGACACGGCACCACGATCGGCGGCGTGATCATCGACGGCGGCACGTTCGAATGGTCGAAGAACGTCGAGAAGTTCCCCGGCCTCACCGAGCCCGACCCCTCGTACCACGGAGCCAGCTACACGACGGCCGTGGGCGACCCTCTCGCGTACATCATCAAGGCGCGCGTGCAGCTGCTCCGCGACCTCGGCTCGTCCATCGCACCGCAGAGCGCGTGGAACCTCATCCAGGGCATCGAGACGCTGTCGCTGCGCATCGAGCGCCACGTGCAGAACGCTCAAGACATCGCGGAGTGGCTCGACGGCCGCGACGACGTCGCGAGCGTGAACTACTCTGGCCTGCCGTCCTCGCCGTGGTACGCGGCTGCGAACAAGTACGCCCCCCAGGGCGTCGGCGCGGTGCTGTCGTTCGAGCTCAAGGGCGGCGTGGAGGCCGGACGCGAGTTCGTCAACAGCCTGTCGCTGTTCAGCCACCTGGCGAACATCGGCGACGTGCGCTCGCTCGTCATCCACCCCGCGTCGACCACGCACGCCCAGTTGACGCCCGAGCAGCAGCTCACGGCCGGCGTCACGCCCGGTCTCGTGCGCCTGTCCGTCGGCATCGAGAACATCGACGACCTCAAGGCCGACCTCGACCAGGCCCTCGCGGCCGCACGTCGCGTCTCGGAGGCCGCGCGCGCCTGACAGCGCCCGTTCGGCACGAAGCGCCCCGGCACCGCCCGGGGCGCTTCGTCGTATTCGGACGGAGCACGCGGCCGCACAGCGCTCGGCGCACGCACAGGCGTTCCGACGAGAATGGGAGGCCGCCCACGAGGAGCCCCGATGACCGTCGTCGCACACCCGCAGCCGTCCAGGTCCCGCGCGTCCCGGCCGTCCCGTCGCTCGACCACCGCCCGGGTGATCGCCGTGATCGCGCTCGTGCTCCTGCTGCTCGTGGTCGCCTCGTGGGTTCCCGGCATCGTCGGCACCGCGGCATCCGTCGCCCTCCCCTGGATCGGCCTCATCCTGCTCGCCCTCGTCGTGCTCGCTCTCGTCCGGGCGCGGCGTGTGCTGCTGCTGCTCCTGGTGCCGGTCGTCGTGTGGGCGCTCGCCATGGGCCCGTCCGCTCCCGGGTTCGCAGCGGCCACCGCCTCGGATGCGACGACACTGCAGATCGTGAGCCAGAACGTCCGCGCGCACTCCGGCGGAGCAGCTGCCTCCGCTCAGGAGCTCGCCGCGACCGGCGCCGATGTGATCGCCCTGACCGAGCTGGACGCCGAGAGCCTCGCCGCCGCGCGCGACGCCCTCGCCGGCGACTACCCCCACTCCTACGCGGTGGGCACGGTCGGCATGTGGAGCCGCTATCCGATCGGCGACGCCGAGGCCCTCACGCTCGGGCTCGATTGGAAGCGCGCGATGCGCGTCACTGTGGAGACGCCCGAGGCCGAGGTCGCGGTGTACGTCATGCATGCGGCATCCGTCCGTCCCGGCCACCAGCAGGGGCGCGACACCATGTTGTCCGGGATCGCCGACGCGGTCGCCGCCGACCCCGCATCGTCGGTCGTCGTGGTGGGCGACTTCAACGCCGCCTCGGCCGACCCCGCACTCGCCGACCTGCGTGCCAGACTCGACTGGGTGCGCCCGACCGACGGATCGCTCGGGTTCACCTGGCCCGCCGGGCTGCCGCTCACCCGCATCGACCATGTTTTCGCGCGCGGCCTCGACGTGCTGACCTCGACCACGGTCCGCGCGGGCAACAGCGACCACTTGGCGACCGTGACGAGCTTCGGTCTCTGAGCGACGCTCCCGGAGGTCCGTAACGTTCGGCATCCGAGCCGCCGCCCACGGGAGAATGGATGCATGGACTGGCAGACGACCTCGGAGGACACGGTGCCCTCGGCGCCCGTGACGGAGGCCGATGTGCGCCTTCTGCGGGCCCGACCACCGGCGACCGGCGGATGGCGAGACGGCGACCCGCTCGGCGGACGCCGGTTCGCCGCATTCGGGGCGTTCGCGACCGAGAGCGGCGCCGAACTCCCCGGCATCCGACTCGCGTTCGAGTCCTGGGGCGAGCTGAACGCCGCACGCGACAACGCGATCCTCGTGCTGCACGCGCTGACGGGCGACAGTCACGTCCGCGGCGAGGCCGGCGCGGGGCATCCCACCGCGGGATGGTGGGAGGACATCGTCGGCCCTGGCGCTCCCCTCGACACCGATCGCTGGTTCGTGATCGCCCCCAACATGCTCGGCGGATGCCAGGGTTCGACGGGCCCGGCCAGCATCGCCCCGAACGGCTACGAGTGGGCCTCGCGATTCCCGTATCTCACGATCCGCGACCAGGTCGCAGCGCAGGTACGGCTCGCCGACGCGCTCGGTATCGATACCTGGGCGGCTGTGATCGGCGGTTCGATGGGCGGGATGCACGCACTCGAATGGGGAGTGGAGCACCCCGAGCGCGTCGAGCGTCTCGCCGTGCTGTCGTCTCCCCCGGTGACGACGGCCGACCAGATCGCCCTCAACACGGTCCAGCTCGAGACCATCCGCATGGACCCGCGCTTCCAGGGCGGCGAGTACTACGACCTGGCCGACGGCGACGGGCCCCATCGCGGACTCGCCCTGGCCCGTCGCATGGCGCTGCTGAACTACCGCAGCCCGATCGAGCTCAACCAGAGGTTCCAGCGGTCGTGGCAGTCCGACGTCTCGCCCCTCGGGCACGGCGGGCGCTTCGCCGTCGAGTCGTACCTCGACTTCCACGGCAACAAGTTCACGCGGCGCTTCGACGCCAACAGCTACGTCACGCTCGTCGAGGCCATGAACTCCCACGATGTGGGGCGCGACCGCGGCGGCGTCGAGGAGGCGCTCGCACGCGTCACGGCGCGCACCCTCGTGCTGGGCATCGACAGCGATCGGCTGTTCCCGGTCGACGGACAGCACCGCATCGCCCACGGCATCCGCCACACCCTGGACGGCGCCGAGGCCGTGGTGCTGACGAGCGACTTCGGGCACGACGGCTTCCTGATCGAGACCGCCGCGGTCGGACACCATCTCGGGCGGCTGCTCGCTTCCTGAGCGATGACTCAGTCGTCGTCGCCGATGATGACGAGCCGCCACGGCAGCGAACCCGTCTCGAGCCGGAGGTCGTCCCACACGAACGCCGTGCCGTGATCGGTCTCGTGCACCTGAGTCGTGAACATCCGGGCGATGCCCGCTGACGCCAACGCCGACTCCACCGAAACCGCATCCCGCAGCTCGTGGAGGGTCATCCAGGTGGGCGGGAACAGCACCCACTCCCCCGCGGCGTGCCGCTCAAGAGCCTGAGCGGGCGTCACCCACGCGGTATCGACGACCTCGCCCTCCGAGGGCGTGAGCTCGCCGTCCGGCGCCGCGGCGAGGAAGAACCACGTGCGGATGCGCACAGGAGCCTCGACAGGAGGCTGCCACCGCGACAGCATCACGGGATCGTGAACTGCGAGACCCACCTCCTCGAAGGTCTCCCGGACGCCGGCGCGTCCCGCGTCCTCCTCCTCCGGTGCGCCGGGACGGCGATCAGAGTCCTCGACCTTGCCCCCGGGGAAGACCCACGCGCCGGCGAAGGAACCGCGCCCCGGTCGACGCAGGAGAAGCACCTCGACGCCACCGGCGCTCGGTCTCAGCAGCACGACCGTCCCGGCGACGGGAAGGTCGAGGTCGGCGGCGTCGCTCATCCCCTCACTCTACGGTTCGCCCTGCGGCGGAGGGAGGACGAGCGCTGCGCGATCAGCGGATGAGCGCGGGGCGTCGCGCCTCGACGCGGTACGACAGCAGCGCGATGATCAGGCCGGCGACGGCGAGCGCCGCACCGGTCCACGACGGCGCCGTGAATCCCCAGCCAGCCGCGATCACGGCACCGCCGAGGAAAGCACCGAGGCTGTTGCCGATGTTGAGGGCCGAGTGGTTCATGGCGGCGGCGATCGACTGGTTGTCGCCCGCGACGTCCATCAGACGCGTCTGGATCGTCGGGCTCAGCACCGAGGAGACGAAGCCCACCACCAGCACCATCAGCGCGAGCGAGACGATCCAGAACGACAGCACCGCGAGCAGCGCGAACACCACGGCCATCGTCGCGAGCCCGAACAGCAGAGTGCGTCGCAGGTCGAGGTCGGCCAGGTGCCCGCCCACGAGGTTGCCCGCCGTCATGCCGATGCCCATGAGCACGAGGACGATCGGCACGACCCACTCCGGGGACCCGGCGATCTCGGTCACGAGGGGCGCGATGTAGCTGTACACGGCGAAGAACCCGCCGAAGCCGATCGCGCCGACCCCCAGCGTGAACCACACCTGAGGGATGCGGAAGACTCCGAGCTCCTGGCGCATGGTGCGGCCGGGAGAGCCGGGGTGCTCCGGGACGAAGAACACGATGCACACGGTCGCGATCGTGAACACGAGCGCGACGACGGCGAACGCCGCTCGCCAGCCCCACAGCTGCCCGAGGAACGTGCCGAGCGGGACGCCCACGACGTTCGCGACCGTGAGACCGGTGAGGATGAAGGCGACGCCCTTGGCGCGGTTGCCCGGGCCCATGACGTCGGCGGCGATCAGAGCTCCGATGCCGAAGTAGGCGCCGTGCGGGAGCCCCGCGAGGAACCGCGAGACGCCGACGAGCTCGAACGTCGGCAGCACGACCGTGAGCGCGTTGAAGACCGTGAGGGCGATGGCGAGGCAGATGATGACGCGGTGACGCGGGAAGCGCGCGACGAAGCCCGCGATGGTCGGCGCGCCGACGACGACGCCGAGCGCGTACAGCGAGATCAGCCAGCCGGCCTGGCTCAGCGCATCCTCAGAGCTGGAGGCCCAGAGCGTCGGGAGCAGCTCGGCCGCGATGTTCGGGAGCAGGCCCATGACGACGAACTCGGTCATGCCGATGCCGAAGCTGCCGATGGCGAGAGAGAGGAGCGCCCACTTCGCCGCACCCCTCGATTCAGTCGAGGGATTCACCGGTTCAGCTTAGCGGTCTCCGGACTCGTCGATCGCCGCCTCGAGCCGCTCGATCTTGGCGTCGAGCTCTCCGGAGTAGCCGGGGCGGATGTCGGCCTTGAGCACGAGCGAGACCCGCGACCCGAACGGCATGACCGCCTCGGTGGCGCGCTTCACGACGTCCATGACCGTGTCCCAGTCCGGCCCCTCGATCTCGGTGAACATGCTCGTCGTGCGGTGCGGCAGCCCGGACTCACGGACGACGCGGACGGCGGCGGCGACGGCGTCGTGCACGGAGGCGTCGTCGCGGTCGGAGCCGTCGGCGGGGGCGCCGCTCGGCGCGACGGAGAAGGCGATCAGCATGGGGTCACTCCCTGTTCGTGGACGTGTCGGTGGCGGGGACGCGGAGCAGCGCGCGGAGGCCGACGGCGAGGAGCACGACCAGCACTGCGTTGCGCACGGTGAGGATGACGATCGGCAGCGCCTCGGCGCGCAGCAGGGCGTCGTAGTTCAGAGGGTAGACGAGGCAGGTGAGGGCGCACAGCGCCAGCACGAGGATCGCGGGCGCGGTGGCCCTCGCGCGGTCCATCACGAGCCACAGCAGTGCCGGCACGATCAGCCAGCTCTGGAACTGTGGCGAGCCGACCTTGTTCAGCACGATGAGCGTCACGACGAGCGACAGCGCGAGGGGCGGGAACAGACGGGGGACGGATGCTCCACGCATCGCCTTCCACGCACCCAGCGCGGTCAGCACGAGCGCGATGACCGCCATGAGCGGCGTGAGCACGGCGGCGACGGCATCCGCCCCTGGTGCAGCGATCTGGAAGGTGAGGATGTCGAAGCTGTACTCGATGCGCGCAGCGCCCGCCGTCGCGAGCCACAGGAACGGCGTCGCGGCGACCGCCTCGATCTGCAGGCCCCGACCGGTCTGCTCCGTCAGGAAGCCGAAGATCTCGGCATCGGCGCCGAGCAGGAACAGGACCGCGACGATCACCGCCGTGACGGCGACCGCGGTCAGGAGCATCCGCATCCGGGCCCGCGCGGCGACGAGCGCCGCGACCAGCAGCGCACCGGGCCAGATCTTGATCCAGGCTCCGATCGCCAGCAGCGCCGCAGCGACGGCGGGGCGCCGCGAGAGCCAGAGGCCGCCGATGATCGCGACCGGCACAGTGATCGCGTCGATCCGATACATCCCGATGGGGCCGAGCAGCAGGAGCGCCGCGACCCAGAACCAGGCCGCGATGCGTCGGGGTGCGGCCGGCCGCCGACCGAGGAGGACGGCGAAGGCGACCGCGTCGAGCGCGGTCACGAGCACCGCCCACGCGACCAGGTACGCGGCGGAGACACCGAAAGCCGCCACGAACGGTGCGGAGAGGATCTTGGTCGCGAGCATCGGCAGCAGCGCGAGCTGCGGATACACCCAGGTCTCCGTGACCCCGACGATCGGACCGCCCGTGAGCGCCGCCGTCGACCAGGGCTCGTAGACGAGCACGACATCGCCCATCGGCTGGCTCGGATAGATCCAGCCCATCACCGCGATGAGCGCGTGCACCGCGGCGAAGGCGACCCAGAGCAGCAGCAGGCGCAGCCCGTGGCGGCGTGCGCTCACCGGAGGAGTCCGGCGACGGCCTGCGGCAGCGACTCCGCGACGTCGAGCGCGACGATCGGATGCCCCGGCGCACCATCGTCCGCACCCGCCGCGATCCGCGCGGCCGCGCCGTGCAGCCACGCGCCGGCGGCCACCGCCTCACTCGTGCTCGCATCGGGGTTCGCGGCCAGCACGGCGCCCAGCACGCCACCGAGCACGTCTCCGGTCCCCGCTGTGGCCAGCCAGCCCGTGCCTGCCTCGACACGGATCACGGCGCCGTCGGGGTCGGCGATGACCGTCGACGCCCCCTTGAGGAGCACGACGGCGCCGAGCAGCGCGGCGACCTCGGCGGCCGATCGCTCCCGATCGGAATCGTCGGGGAGGTCGAGCCGCGTGCGCAGACGAGCGAACTCGCGCGCGTGCGGCGTGAGGACCAATGGCGCGGTGGCGTCCGGGGACGCGTCGGCCGCCAGGTCCAGAGCGCCGGCATCGACCACGACGACTGCGTCGCCGGCGAGGATGCTGCGCAGCTCCGCCTCGTCGTCGGGGCTCCGATGCGCGGCATCCGTGCCCGACCCGATCACCCATGCGCCGACGCGAGCCCCCTCGGCATGTGCGGCGACGACCGTCTCCGGACGGCGCGCGAGCACCGCGTCGGCGGCACGCCCCGGACCCACGTAGCGCACGAAACCGGCGCCGCTGCGCCACGCCGCCTCGACACCGAGCACAGCGGCACCCGGATACCCGTCCGAGCCGGTGCGAAGGCCCACGACCCCGCGCGAGTACTTGTCGTCGTCCGCATCGGGCACCCGCACGAACCGCGCGGTGTCGGCGCGGGACCAGTCGAGCGCATCCGAGGGCATGCGTCCACGTTAGCCTCCACCCGACGCCGACGACCCCCACGCGCCGTGCGCACCGTAGCGTGGGAGTGTGAGCATCCTCTTCTCCCCGCTGACCATCCGGTCCGTCACCGTCCGCAACCGCCTCTGGGTCTCCCCGATGTGCATGTACAGCGCCGTGGACGGCGTGGTGCAGGAATGGCACCACACGCACCTGGCGCAGTTCGCCTCGGGAGGCGCCGGGCTCGTGGTCGCGGAGGCGACGGCCGTCGTGCCGGAGGGGCGGATCTCCCCGCACGACGCCGGGCTGTGGAACGACGAGCAGCGCGACGCGTGGACCCCGATCGTCGCCGCCCTCCACGCGCGCGGGGCCGCCGCCGGCATCCAGCTCGCGCACGCCGGGCGCAAGGCCTCGACATGGTGGCCCTGGGCCGAACAGCGCGGCACCGTCCCCGCAGCGGACGGCGGATGGCGGACGACCGCACCCTCGGCCGTGGCCTTCGAGGGATTCGAGACGCCGGTCGCACTCGACGCAGCCGGCATCGACGCTGTGGTCGAGGGCTTCGCCACCGCGGCCCGACGAGCGGTCGATGCGGGCTTCGACGTTCTCGAGATCCACGGCGCGCACGGGTACCTGCTGCATCAGTTCCTGTCGCCGCTGTCGAACCTCCGGCACGACGAGTACGGCGGTTCGCTCGAGAACCGCGCCCGGCTGCTGCTCCGCGTCGTGGACGCCGTCCGTGCGGCGGCCGGGGACGACGTTCCCCTGTTCGTGCGCATCTCCGCCACCGACCACGCAGACGGAGGGTTCACTCCGGACGAGGCCGCGATCGTCGGCGAATGGGCGACGACGCACGGCGCCGATCTCATCGACGTCTCCAGCGGCGGACTCGTCGCGCACCAGCAGATCAGCGTGTTCCCGGGCTACCAGGTCCCGCTCGCCGAGACCGTGCGCCAGGGCGGTCGCATCCCCGTCACGGCGGTCGGTCTGATCACGGCCGCCGAGCAGGCCGAACAGGTGATCGCCGATGGCGCGGCGGACGCGATCTTCGCCGGTCGCGAATGGCTGCGCGACCCGCACTTCGCCCTGCGCGCGGCGCACGAGCTGGGTGCGGACGTCGCCTGGCCGCCCCAGTACGACCGCGCACGCTGGCGTTGACCGTGCCGAGCACGTGACGAGGCCCTCCGGATCAGCGATCCGGAGGGCCTCGTCGTATCCGTGTCAGTGCCCGCGCACGCGCCGGGTGGCGTCCTGCACCTCGCCGACGAGCTCCTCGAGGATGTCCTCCAGGAACAGCACGGCGGTCGTGCGGCCCTCCGCGTCGCGCACCTTGGCTAGGTGCCTACCTGCGCGGCGCATGACGGCCAGAGCGTCCTCGAGATCGGTCTGCTCCTGCACCGGCACCATGTGGTGGATGCGCTTGGCCGGCAGCGGCTCGAAGAGCCGCGCTTCGGCGTCGGGGCCGTCCGAGGCGCGCAGGATGTCCTTGAGGTGCACATAGCCGACCGGCACGCCCTCGCTGTCGACGATCACATAGCGCGAGAACCCGTAGCGGGCGACGGCCTTCTCGATGTCGTCCGGCGTCGCCGTCTGCGGCAGGGTGACGAGGTCGCTGAGCGGAACGGCGACGTCGCGCGCCTTCTTGTCCGTGAACTCCACGGCAGCGGCCACGGCGCCCGCGGCATCCATGAGCACGCCTTCCCTGCGGGACTGGTCCACGATCGTCGCGACCTCTCCCAGGGTGAACGTCGACGCGGCCTCGTTCTTCGGCTCGACGCGGAACAGGCGCAGCACGCCGTTCGCAGCCGCGTTGAGCACCCAGATCACCGGCATGAAAGCCTTCGACACCCACACGAGCGGCGGTGCGAGGAGCAGCACGGCGCGGTCCGGGACCGAGAACGCGAGGTTCTTGGGCACCATCTCGCCGAACACCACGTGCAGGAACGAGACGACCAGCAGTGCGATCGTGAACGACACGGTGTCGACCACGGCATCCGACCATCCGATCGCGTGCAACGGCGCCGCCAGCAGGTGGTGGATCGCCGGCTCCGACACGTTGAGGATCAGCAGCGAGCAGATCGTGATGCCGAGCTGCGAGGTCGCGAGCATGAGCGTCGCGTGCTCCATGGCGTACAGCGCGGTCTTGGCCGCGCGGGAGCCCTGCTCCGCGCGAGGCTCGATCTGCGAGCGCCGCGCCGAGATCACGGCGAACTCGGCGCCGACGAAGAACGCGTTCGCGACCAGCAGCACCACGAGCCAGGCGAGTCCCGCCCAATCGTTCATCGGGTCACCTCGCCGTCCGCGAGCTCGGGGTTCGGGACGTAGCGGATGCGGTCGACCCGCCTTCCGTCCATCCGCACGACCCGCAGGGTGCCCGTGTCGAGGGGCACCTCGTCGCCGACGCTCGGCACGCGCTCGAGCACGCTCATGACGAAGCCTCCGACCGTGTCGTACACGTCGCCCTCGGGCACGTCGACACCCGCTCGTCGACGCAGCTCGTCGGGGCGCAGTTCGCCCGGGAAGGTGATGCCGTCACGTCCTGTGACGACACCGGCCCGGGTGCGGTCGTGCTCGTCCGACACCTCGCCGACGATCTCCTCGACGAGGTCCTCGAGCGTCACGAGCCCTGCGGTGCCGCCGTACTCGTCCACGACCACCGCCAGCTGGTAGCCGCGGGCGCGAAGCTCGGCGATCATGCCGTCGACATGCGCGGTCTCGGGCACACGAAGCGGCTCGGTCGCGAGCGCCCCGGCCGGCACCTCGGCCCGACGGTCGCGCGGCACCGAGATCGCGGCCTTGAGGTGCACGACGCCCGTGATGTCGTCGAGGTCGTCGCCGTACACCGGGAAGCGGCTGTGCCCCGTGCGACGCGCGAGCTGCAGCACGTCGTCGGCCGAGTCGCTCGCGGCGATCGCGTGCATGCTCGGCCGCGCCGTCATGACGTCGGCTGCAGACAGTCGAGAGAACGTGAGCGTGCGGTCGAGGAGCGTGGCCGTGTCGGCCTCGAGCACGCCGGCCATCGCCGAACGCCGCACGAGGGACGACAGCTCTTCGGCGGTGCGGGCACCCGACAGCTCCTCCTTCGGCTCGACGCCCATGCTGCGCAGCACGCCGTTGGCCGAGCCGTTGAGCACGACCACGGCAGGCTTGAACACGGTCGTGAAGGCGACCTGGAACGGGACGACGAGCTTGGCGGTCGCGAGCGGCAGCGCGAGCGCGAAGTTCTTGGGCACCAGCTCTCCCAGGATCATCGACAGCGCCGTCGCGAGGAGCATCGCGACCACGGTGGCGAGCGGAGCGATCACCGCCTCGGGAAAACGCCACGCGACGAGCGTCGGACGCAGCAGATTCGAGAGCGCCGGCTCCATCGTGTAACCGGTCAGAAGAGTGGTCAGCGTGATCCCGAGCTGAGCCGACGACAGGTGCGTCGACGTGTGCCGGAGTGCACTGATCGTGAGGGAGAGGCGGGACTCCCCGCGGGCCTGGCGGGCCTCGACCTCAGCACGGTCGAGATTGACCAGAGCGAATTCGCTCGCGACGAACAGACCGGTGCCGACCGTGAGCAGCAGCCCCACGCCCAACAGGATGAAATCCATCAGAGTGACCCCTCACAGCGGAGAGGCGGGCGGTGGGGCGATGTACTGCAACTGGGAGGGTCGTCCATAGTGAGAAAATAATACGGGATCACGCCGTGCGCGGGGCCGTCACCAGCTCACCGGGAGCGCCTTGCCCTCCTCGTAGCCGGCGGCCGACTGCAGGCCCACGAGCGCGCGCTCGTGGAACTCCGCCACGGACGCCGCTCCTGCGTAGGTGAACGACGAGCGCACGCCCGAGGTGATCATGTCGAGCAGGTCCTCCACACCGGGACGCAGCGGGTCGAGGTAGATCTTCGATGAGGAGATCCCCTCGGCGAACAGCTCCTTGCGTGCCCGCTCGTACGCGTCGAGCCGTCCGAACCGCGCCTGCACCGCCTTGGTGGACGCCATGCCCCAGGACTCCTTGAAGAGGCGGCCGTCCGCGTCGGACTGCAGCTCGCCGGGCGCCTCGATCGTGCCGGCGAACCAGGAGCCGATCATGACGGATGCCGCTCCCGCGGCGAGCGCGAGCGCGACGTCGCGCGGATAGCGCACTCCCCCGTCCGCCCACACGTGCGCGCCCAGCTCCCGCGCGGCCTGCGCGGTCTCGAGCACGGCGGAGAACTGCGGGCGCCCGACGGCGGTCATCATGCGGGTCGTGCACATCGCCCCCGGGCCGACGCCCACCTTGAGGATCGACGCACCCGCGTCGACGAGGTCGCGCACGCCGTCGGCCGTGACGATGTTGCCCGCCACAAGAGGGATGCCGAGGCCGAGGCCGGACACGGTGCGCAGCGCATCCAGCATCCCCTCCTGGTGGCCGTGCGCGGTGTCGACCACGAGCACGTCGACGCCCGCGGCCGCGAGTGCCTTCGCCTTGGCCGCGACGTCGCCGTTGATGCCGACCGCTGCCGCGACCGCGAGGCGCCCGTCCGCGTCGAGCGCCGGCCGGTACAGAGTCGACCGCAGCGCGCTCCGTGCGCTGAGCGTGCCGACGAGGTGCCCGTGGCGGACGATCGTGACCGTCTCGACGCCCGCGTCGGTGATGACGTCGAACGCATGACGCTCCGAGCCGATGTCGTCCGCGTCGAGTGCGGGGGTGCCGGCGTGCACGAGGTCACCCAGCTGCGCGTCGGGCAGCGCCGTCGCGAGGCGCGTGGCGGGGAGAACACCGAGGATGCGCTCGACGTCGAACGGCGCGGAGCCGGTCGCCACCACGATGCCGTGACCGGGAGCCGCCGGGAGCAGACGCATCGCGTCGGCGACAGAGGCCTCGGGCGGCAGGACGATCGGAGTGTCCCAGAGCACGGGCTGCGCCTTGACGTCGCGGATCGCGGCATCCAGATCCTGCAGCGGCATGTCCTGCGGCAGCACGCCCAGTCCGCCGCGCCGTGCGAGCACGGCGGCCAGACGTGGACCGGTCACCGAGTTCATGTTCGAGGCCACCAGCGGCAGCGTTGCCGGGGTCCCGTCCTGCGGGGAGAGGTCGACCTGGAGCCGACTCGTGACGGCCGAGCGGCGAGGCACGAGGAAAACGTCCGAGTACGTCAGATCGACAGTGGGTGATGCGCCGATGAACTCCATGACTCCACGGTACTCAGATCACGCGACGAGGGTGTCGCGCCTGGACGATTGCACGTCGAAACACGTTAGGCTTGATGGTCGAGAGTGTGCGGGCCCGGACGCATCCTGACGTCCTGACGTGCACACGTGGAATTCAGCGATGAAAGAGGGCGATCGAGCGTGTCGAACCAGGTGACCGGCGTCAGCGGCGACGGGGGGTTCGGAGCCAATTCCTGGCTCGTGGAAGAGCTCTACGAGCAGTTCAAGGTGAACCGCGACTCCGTCGACAAGGAGTGGTGGCCGATCCTCGAGAAGTACCACTCCGAGGCAGGAGCCGGCGCAGTGACCCCGGCGGCGCCCGCCGCACCGGCATCGCAGCCCGCGGATGCCTCCGCCGCGCACCCGGTGACCGCCCCGATCCCCGTGATCGGCTCGCAGCCTGTCGCCCGCACCACGGCGAAGCCCGCCGCGACGGCACCCATCCCCGCCCAGGCTCCCAAGCCGGAGGCCAAGGAGACGGAGGAGGCCGCTGAGGAGGACAAGGTCACGCCTCTTCGCGGGCTGCCCAAGACCCTCGCGGCGAACATGGACGAGTCGCTCACCGTCCCGACCGCGACCAGTGTCCGCACGGTCCCCGCGAAGCTGATGATCGACAACCGCATCGTCATCAACAACCACATGTCGCGCACACGCGGCGGCAAGATCAGCTTCACGCACCTGATCGGCTGGGCGCTGATCCGCACGCTCGACGAGTTCCGCAGCCAGAACGTCTTCTACGCAGAGATCGACGGCAAGCCCTCCGTGGTCGCCCCCGCGCACGTCAACCTCGGCATCGCGATCGACCTGCCGAAGCCCGACGGCACACGCGCGCTCATGGTACCGAGCATCAAGCGCGCCGACACCATGACGTTCTCCGAGTACCTCGTCGCCTACGAGGACCTCGTCACCCGCGCCCGCAACAACAAGCTCACCGCCGCCGACTTCCAGGGCACCACGGTCTCGCTCACCAACCCGGGCGGAATCGGCACCGTCCACTCCGTGCCGCGACTCATGAAGGGCCAGGGCTGCATCATCGGCGCCGGTGCCCTCGAGTACCCCGCCGAGTTCCAGGGGGCGAGCGCGAAGACGCTCAACGAGCTCGCGATCGGCAAGACGATCACGCTCACCAGCACCTACGACCACCGCGTCATCCAGGGCGCCGGGTCCGGCGAGTTCCTCAAGAAGGTCCACGAGCTCCTGATCGGCCAGCGCGGGTTCTACGACGACATCTTCGCCGCGCTCCGCATCCCCTACGCGCCGATCCGCTGGAATCCCGACATCGCGGTCGACCTCGCCGAGCGCGTCGACAAGCAGTCCCGCGTGCAGGAGCTGATCAACTCCTACCGCGTGCGCGGCCACCTCATGGCCGACATCGACCCGCTGGAGTACCAGCAGCGCTCGCACCCCGACCTCGAGATCGAGAGCCACGGCCTCACCTTCTGGGACCTCGACCGGGAGTTCGTCACCGGCGGCTTCGGCGGTCGGCGCATCGCGAAGCTCCGCGACATCCTCGGCGTCCTGCGCGACTCGTACTGCCGCACCCTCGGCATCGAGTACATGCACATCCAGGACCCGGAGCAGCGCCGCTGGTTCCAGGAGAAGGTGGAGGTCAAGTACCAGAAGCCGGGCCACGACGAGCAGCTGCGCGTGCTGCGCAAGCTCAACGAGGCCGAGGCGTTCGAGACCTTCCTGCAGACGAAGTTCGTCGGCCAGAAGCGGTTCTCCCTCGAGGGCGGCGAGTCGCTCGTCCCTCTGCTCGACGAGATCCTGCAGGGCGCGGCGACCGCCGGGCTCGAGGGAGCGGCCATCGGCATGGCGCACCGCGGACGCCTAAACGTGCTCACGAACATCGCGGGCAAGACCTACGGCCAGGTGTTCCAGGAGTTCGAGGGCACCCAGACGCCGGGAAACCAGCGCGGCTCCGGTGACGTCAAGTACCACCTCGGCACGCAGGGCACGTTCATCGCCGACGACGAGTCGGAACTCCCCGTCTACCTCGCTGCGAACCCCTCGCACCTCGAGACCGTCGACGGCGTGCTCGAGGGCATCGTCCGCGCCAAGCAGGACCGCAAGCCGATCGGCACCTTCACCTGGCTGCCCATCCTCGTGCACGGCGACGCCGCGTTCGCAGGCCAGGGCGTGGTGGTCGAGACCCTGCAGATGTCGCAGCTGCGCGGCTACCGCACCGGCGGCACGATCCACGTGGTCGTCAACAACCAGGTCGGCTTCACGACCCTGCCGAACGACTCGCGCACCTCGGTGTACGCCACCGACGTCGCCAAGACGATCCAGGCGCCGGTGCTGCACGTGAACGGCGACGACCCCGAGGCCGTGATCCACGTCGCGCAGCTCGCGTTCGAGTACCGCGAGCGATTCCACCGCGACATCGTGATCGATCTGGTCTGCTACCGCCGCCGCGGACACAACGAGGGAGACGACCCCTCGATGACGCAGCCCCTCATGACCGACCTGATCCAGGCGAAGCGCTCGGTGCGCAAGCTGTACACCGAGTCGCTCGTGGGTCGCGGTGACATCACCGAGGAGGAGTACGACGAGGCCAAGGCCGACTTCCAGAACCGTCTGGAGATCGCGTTCGCCGAGACGCACGCCGCAGAGACGGGGGCCACCCCGGTCGTCTCCGAGCAGGCGCCGGTCGAGGAGCAGGTCGGAGCCCCCGAGGTCACCGGCGTTTCGACAGAGGTGATCCAGCTCATCGGCGACGCCTTCGTCAACAAGCCCGAGGGCTTCACGGTGCACCCGAAGCTGCAGCAGCAGCTCGAGAAGCGCCTCGACATGAGCCGCAACGGCAACATCGACTGGGGCTTCGGCGAGCTGCTGGCCTTCGGCTCGCTCCTCGTCGAGGGCACGCCCGTGCGCCTCGCCGGTCAGGACTCGCGACGCGGCACCTTCGTGCAGCGGCACGCGACCCTGCACGACCGCGCGAACGGCCAAGAGTGGCTGCCGCTGTCGAACCTCTCCGACTCTCAGGGACGCTTCTTCGTCTACGACTCGCTGCTCAGCGAGTACGCGGCGCTCGGCTTCGAGTACGGATACTCCGTCGAGGCTCCTGAGGCTCTCGTGCTCTGGGAGGCGCAGTTCGGCGACTTCGTCAACGGTGCCCAGTCGGTGATCGACGAGTACATCTCCGCGGCCGAGCAGAAGTGGGGGCAGCAGTCCAGCGTCACGCTCCTCCTCCCCCACGGCTACGAGGGCCAGGGACCCGACCACTCCTCGTCGCGGATCGAGCGCTTCCTGCAGATGTGCGCACAGGACAACATGATCGTCGCGCGTCCCTCGACCCCGGCGTCGTACTTCCACCTGCTGCGCCGCCAGGCCTACGCACGTCCGCGCAAGCCGCTCATCGTCTTCACCCCGAAGGCCATGCTGCGTCTGCGCGGCGCGACCAGCCCGGTCGAGGCGTTCACGCAGGGCCGTTTCGAGCCTGTGATCGACGACACCCGCGAACTGGACCGCAATGCCGTCAAGCGGGTGCTCGTGCACTCGGGCAAGGTCCACTGGGATCTGCGGTCCGAGCTCGAGAAGAACCCGAACCCGGAGATCGCGCTCGTGCGGCTCGAGCAGCTGTACCCGACGCCGATCGATGCCCTGAAGGCCATCACCGACACCTACCCGAACGCGGAGCTCGTGTGGGTGCAGGAGGAGCCGGAGAACCAGGGCGCATGGCCGTTCCTCGCGCTCGCCTTCGCGGACGTCCCCGGCGACCGCAGGTTCCGTCCGATCGCACGCGCCGCCTCGGCGTCTCCTGCGACGGGATCGTCCAAGGTGCACGCCGCCGAGCAGGCGGCACTGATCCGCGAAGCGGTCACGCTCGGCTGAATCCGCGCGACATGACGAAGGGCCCCGATCTCCTGATCGGGGCCCTTCGTCGTGCGGTGCCGGGGATGCGACGGTGCCGCCCGATCAGTACCAGATGTCGAGCACGGGCGCCGGCAGGCTCACGAACGCGCGGTCGAGTGCCGCGACCGTATCCGGAGTCGCTGCGATGCGCCCGGCACCGGCGAGGGATGCCGCGCGCACACCGCCCGCATAGATCGATGACAGCGCGGACACGTCGAGGTCGACATCCGGTGTGACCGCCTCGACGGATTCCACCGCGGCGGCTCCGGCGGCGTCGACCCGGAGACGCCAGTCGCCGGCGGCGAAACCGAGGGGGTCGGTCACGCGCAGCACGACGTCGAGCGGCGACATGTAGCGCCGCGCGGTCAGCGCGGCGGTCGCGTCGAGGATGCGCAGCCACCCGTGATCATGCACGGTCTGCGTCACACCACGCTGATCGAGCACGAGCCAGGGCAGAGAATCGTCGAGCGGACGCAGGTCTGCCTCGACGCGATCGACGAGGTCGTGCTGCAGCGCGAACCGCCACAGTGCGCCCGTCGCCTCCGCCGTGTCAGCGACGAGCAGGCGCACCTTCATGGTGTGGCGCCACGCGGCCTCTCCCGAGCCTTCGGCCAGCGTGTACGCCATCGCACCGCGCACCTCTCCCGAAGCGTCCCGGTAGCGCACACCGCGGACGCTCTCGCGGTCCGTGTCGGCGGGCGCGAGCCCGGACATCTGCTGCCAGCGCGCCGTCCATCCGGGGATCTGCCCCGACCTGGACCCGCGTGCGCGCTCGTGCACAGCGCCGAGCTCGGTCGCGAGCGTGTCGCGATCGATGTACTCCAGTCGGCCGGGCGCGGCCGGAGTCGCCCAGCCCGCACGGCGTGTGTCGACGGCGACCCGCGCGACGGGGATCGCCGATCCGAATCCGTAACGCCCGTAGATCGTCGCCTCTGAGACCGTGAGCCCGGCCACCGGGACGCCGGCGGCGAGCGCGGCGCGCAGCTCGCCTTCGAGCAGGGCGCGCGCGATGCCGCGACGACGATGCGTCGCGGAGACCGTGACCCCGCTGATGGCCCACATCGGAAGCTCTCCCCCGCCGGGCAGGCTGAGGGGCGTGACCCAGGAGTCGACCGTCGCGACGGGTCTGCCATCGGGTGCGCCTCGATCGAACACGCCGATGTTCCGACGGGACTCGAAGGTCGCGGTGCCGAACGCGAGCGACTCCGTGCTCTGCTCCGGTCCGAGGAAGCCTCGCGAGACGGCGCGCTGGAACGCCTCGGACTCCGCGGCGTCCGATGTGTCGATCACCCGGTAGTCGAGATCGTCTGCGGAGAGGCGATCGGCAGAAGCGGAGTCGGCGGGGATGTCGCGTGCGTCGATGAGCGTCATGCCACCACCCTACGGGTGGGCGGCGACGTCGTCGGACGGGTGGCGCTGCGGTCTAGTGCTGTGCGGCCTGAACCTCGCGCAGGCGCGCGAAGACCTGATCGCGGAGCTCCTCGGGAGCCGTCTCCTTGCACGCACGCGCCACGACCTCGGTCAGGGTCTTCGCGACCAGCGCCTCGTCCCGGCACGACGGGCAGTTCTCGAGGTGCTCGCGGATCTCGGAGTGCTCGGTCTTGCAGACCTCGTTGCGGAGATACTCCTCAAGGTCCTGGCGGGCCTTGTCGCAGCCGCAATCGCTCATTTCCTGCTCCTCGTGTCGGCCGCGGAGATTCCCCGCTCCGCGGCATAGTCGGCCAGCAGCTCCCGCAGCATCCGCCTGCCTCGATGCAGGCGGCTCATCACGGTGCCGATGGGCGTCTTCATGATGTCGGCGATCTCCTGGTAGGCGAAGCCCTCGACGTCAGCGAGGTACACCGCCAGCCGGAAGTCCTCCGGGACAGCCTGCAGCGCGTCCTTCACGACGGATGCCGGCATGTGGTCGATCGCCTCGGCCTCGGCCGAGCGGCTGTGCGAGGCCGTGGTCGACTCCGCGCCGCCGAGCTGCCAGTCCTCGAGCTCGTCGATCGTGCCCTGGAACGGCTCACGCTGCTTCTTGCGGTAGATGTTGATGTACGTGTTCGTGAGGATGCGGTACAGCCACGCTTTGAGGTTCGTGCCCTGCGAGAACGTCGACCAGGAGCCGTACGCCTTCACGAACGTCTCCTGCACGAGGTCGGCGGCATCTGCCGGGTTGCGTGTCATGCGCATGGCGGCGGCGTACAGCTGATCCATGAACGGAAGAGCCTGCTCCTCGAACTCCCGTCGAGGGTCGCTGACCGTGCTTGCGGGTGCGGTGTCATCCATCACCGGCCAGTCTAGGCCGCTGAGGTTCACGGATTCGCGTTCCAGCGTGGCGAGCATGCTCTCTCTTCCGGTCTCGAGATCGCGCCGTTCGGTCGGGCGGCGACTCGTCTTCACTAAAGTGGGAACCGATGAGCGCTGACAGGTATTCCCCCGCCCCGGTCCGCGGCGCCTACACGGCCCCGACCGCCTCCGACGCCGTGCACGCCACCGTGACGATTCCAGGCTCGAAGTCGCTCACGAATCGCGAGCTCATCATCGCAGCGATCGCGGACGGCCCCGGTCGTCTCGTGGCGCCTCTGCACTCCGACGACTCCCGACGGATGGTCGACGCGCTCCGCGCGCTGGGCATCGGGATCGAAGAGGTCGAGGGATCGGGCGAGTTCGGTCCGGACCTCGTCGTCACTCCCGCCAAGCTCGTCGGCGGCTCGACCGTCGACTGCGGCCAGGCCGGCACCGTGATGCGCTTCATCGCGCCGCTCGCGGGACTCGCGGCGAACGACGTGCACCTCACCGCCCACGAGTCGGCGCTGCACCGACCGATGGGCGGGCTCATCACGGCGCTCCGCGACCTCGGAGTGGACATCGACGACGAGGGCACCTGGGCGCTTCCGTTCACGATCCGCGGTCACGGCCGCATCATGGGCGGGCGTGTGGAGATCGACGCCTCGGCCTCCAGCCAGTTCGTGTCGGGTCTGCTGCTCGCTGCGCCGCGCTTCGACGTCGGACTCCACCTCGTGCACACCGGAGAGCACCTGCCGAGCCTCCCGCACATCGACATGACGATCGAAGCGCTCAGCCGGCGCGGCATCCGCATCGAACGCCCCGCGCACGGCGAGTGGCTCGTCGAAGCCGGAGTGCCGCGCGCCAAGGAGATCGCGATCGAACCCGATCTCTCGAATGCCGCGCCCTTCCTCGGCGCAGCCCTCGTCACGGGAGGCTCCGTCTCCGTCACCGGCTGGCCCGTGCACTCGACGCAGCCCGGCGCGCTGCTGCCGGAGATCCTCCAGGCTCTGGGAGCGCACGTCGGTCGCCACAGCGGCACCATGACCGTCAAGGCCGGCTCCGAGATCCGCGGTCTCGACATGGACCTGTCTGCGGCCAGTGAGCTCACTCCGACGCTGGTGGGGCTCGCCGCCTTCGCGTCCGGGCCGACCACGATCCGCGGCATCGGTCACATCCGCATGCATGAGACGGACCGCATCGCGGCGCTCATCGCGAACCTCCGCGCCCTCGGAGGCGAGGCCGAGGAACTGCCCGACGGCCTGCGCATCATCCCTCGTCCGCTGCACGGCGGCCCATGGAAGGCCTACCACGACCACCGCATGGCGACGACCGGCGCGCTGATCGGACTGCGTGTCCCCGGTGTCGAGATCGACGACATCGGCACGACCGCGAAGACCCTCCCCGAGTTCACGATGCTGTGGGAGCGGATGCTGCGAGGCGCGTCCGCGTGAGCTGGCTCGACGACGCCGACGACCTCGAGGACGACTACGAGGAGTACGACGAGAGCAGCATCCGCACCCGCCCGAACCCGAAGGCCAACCGGCCGCGCACCAAGCGGCGTCCGGCGCACGATGACGCCCAGATCGGCCGGGTGCTCGGCGTCGACCGCGGGCGGTACTCCGTCATGCTCGACGAGAACGGCCCCGAGGAGCGCACCATCACGGCGGCCAGGGCGCGCGAGCTGCGCCGGACCCCGATCGTCACGGGTGACCAGGCACGCGTCGTCGGCGACACGTCCGGCGAAGAGGGCACACTGGGACGCATCGTCGGGATCGTCGAGCGCACCTCGCTCCTTCGGCGCAGTGCGGACGACACCGATCAGGTCGAACGGGTGATCGTCGCGAACGCCGATCAGATGCTCGTCGTGGTCGCCGCGGCCGATCCGGAGCCGCGCGCACGGCTCGTCGACCGCTACCTCGTGGCTGCTCTGGATGCCGGCATCCGGCCTCTTCTCGTCGTCACCAAGACGGACCTCGCAGACCCCACCTCGTTCCTCTCGCATTTCGACGGCCTCGACCTCCGTGTGTTCACCAGCGCGCGCGCGGAGATGCCGGTCGATGAGATCGGCGCGGCGCTCGTCGGCCACTCGACCGTGTTCGTCGGCCATTCGGGCGTGGGCAAGTCGACGCTCGTGAACGCACTCGTGCCCACCGCGCTGCGCGCCACCGGCCATGTGAACCAGGTCACGGGGCGAGGGCGTCACACCTCGTCCTCGACGGTCTCCTTGCGGTACGAGGGCGCTGACGGATCGGGCTGGGTCATCGACACCCCCGGTGTCCGCTCGTTCGGCCTCGGACACGTCGACCCGGCGAACATCCTCGCCGCTTTCACGGAACTCGCTGCGATCGCCGAGAACTGCCCGCGCGGCTGCACTCATCTCGCCGATGCTCCGGACTGCGCACTGATCGAGGCCGCGGAGCGCGGTGAACTCGGCGAGACGGGGCTCGCACGTCTGGATTCGCTGCAGCGCCTGCTGCAGACGTTCGCCGACAAGGCGGAGCAGACGCCCGGCCGATAGGCTGGACCCGTGACTGTGCGCCTGGAACCCGGAACCGCTGCCCCCGACTTCTCCCTGCTCGACCAGGACGGCGAGACCGTCCGGCTTGCGGACCTCCGTGGCGAGAAGGTCGTGCTGTACTTCTACCCCGCGGCCATGACTCCCGGATGCACGACGCAGGCCTGCGACTTCCGCGACAGCATCTCCTCGCTGCAGGGCGCCGGGTACCGCGTGATCGGGGTCTCGCGTGACGAGCCGGCGAAGCTGCGCGAGTTCCGCGAGCGCGACGGGCTCACGTTCACGCTGTTGAGCGACCCCGACCACTCCGCGCACCTCGCCTATGGCGCGTGGGGCGAGAAGATGAACTACGGCAAGGTCGTCGAAGGAGTTCTGCGTTCGACCTTCGTGATCGACGAGGACGGCACGATCGCTCTCGCGCAGTACAACGTGAAGGCCACGGGGCACGTCGCCCGGCTGCGCAAGCTGCTCGGCATCGACGCCTGAGCGCTCCTCTGCTCTGAGCGCTCCGCCTTCGCCGAGCGCTCCTCCTACTCTGAGGGGCTCGCGTTCTCCGCGCGCGTCGTGGCGATCAGCAGCACGAAGCACAGCAGCCCCGGCAGTCCGACGGCGAGGGTGAACACCCACGACACGGGCTGGATCGTCAGCGACGCCAGGGCCAACGCGATGGCGAGCACCTGGAAGACGATGCCGCCCGAACGCGCCCAGGATCGCCCCGTCCTGGTACCGATCGCGAAGGCTGCCAGCGCCGCCGCGCCGAGCAGGGTGAGCACGATCAGTGCGATCGCGGTGGGCAGAGATGCGGCATCCCCTGATCCGAGACCGACGATCTCGATGAGAGCGAAGACGACCAGCGCCAGCGCCTCGAGGGCGAGGATCGCAGCGGCCGCGAGAGCCAGGGCCGGTGAGCGCACGTTGTCTCCTGAGAATCGAATGAGAAGCGAAGAAACCCTTGATTTCGCCTGGTTCATGTAACAGAATAGACAGCGTCATGTGCTCCCACAGCGGCGTGGGGCGGGCTTCGTGCCCGCATCACAGAATGCGGGCAACCGTCCGTATCTCAACAGGGTAGCTGAACCCGAACTGCCACCCGAAATCCGCGTCGTCGCGCTGCGACGGCTCACAAGTCCCACACCGAGGAGCCCCCTATGGATTGGCGCGACAAGGCCGCCTGCTTGACTGTCGACCCCGAGCTTTTCTTCCCCGTCGGGAACACCGGTCCGGCGGTCGACCAGATCGAGAAGGCCAAGACCGTCTGCGCCACCTGCACCGTGACCGAGATCTGCCTGCAGTACGCCCTCGAGACCAGCCAGGACTCGGGCGTGTGGGGCGGGCTCTCCGAGGACGAGCGCCGCGCCCTCAAGCGCCGCGCCGCTCGCGCCCGCCGCGCCTCCTGACGACGACGAACGAAAGCGGCCCCGGACACCGTCCGGGGCCGCTTCGGCGTATCAGGCGTGGCCTCGCACTCAGGCGGTCAGCCAGCGGAGCGGAATGTCGATCACGACCTCCGTGCCCTCGCCCTCGCTCCCCCGCCACTCGATCGAGCCGCTCAGCTCGCCCTGGATGAGGGTGCGGATGATCTGTGTGCCCAGTCCCTGCCCGACTCTGCCCTCGGGCAGGCCGTGCCCGGTGTCGCGGACGATGACACGCAGGTTCTCCTCCGTGCGGGTCGCATCGATCGTCACGATGCCCTCCTGACCGGCCAGACCGTGCTCGACGGCATTGGTCACCACCTCGGTCAGCGCGAGCGCCAGCGGCGTGGCGTACTCGCTCGGCAGCACCCCGAAACGACCGGTGGACTGGGTTCGCGCGCGGGTGTTCGGCGCCGAGGCGACCTCGGCGACGAGCTTGAGCACTCGATGGAAGACCTCGTCGAAGTCGACCTTCTGCGTCAGCCCCTGCGCGAGCGTGTCATGCACCACCGCGATCGCGTCGACGCGCCGCATGGCCTGGGTCAGCGCGTCTCGCGCCTCGTCCGAATGGGTGCGTCGCGCCTGGATCCGCAGCAACGAGGCGACCGTCTGCAGGTTGTTCTTGACGCGGTGATGGATCTCGCGGATCGTCGCGTCCTTGGTGATGAGCTCCTGCTCCTGGTGCCGGAGCTCCGACACGTCGCGGCATAGGACGATCGCGCCGATGCGGGTGCCGTGGTCCTTGAGCGGGATCGCGCGGAGAGACACCGTCACACCCCGCGCCTCGATGTCGGTGCGCCACGGGGCACGACCGGTCACCACCACGGGGAGCGACTCGTCGACCTGACGAGACGGCGGCACGAGGCGGGTCGTGACCTCGGCCAGCGACTCCCCCTCGAGCTCGTCGTCGAAGCCCATGCGGTTGAACGCGGAGAGGGCGTTGGGGCTCGCGAACGTCGTGATGCCGTCGACGTCGATGCGGATCAGTCCGTCCGAGGCGCGCGGGGCCCCGCGACGGGGAGAGGTCGGGGCCGCGAGGTCGGGGAAGCTCCCGTCGGCGATCATACGGAACAGGTCGTTTGCGCATTCGTCGAACGTGATCTGCTGCCGGGACGGCGTGCGCGCCTCGCCGAGGTTGGTGTGCCGTGTCACGACGCCGATGACCGACGGGGCACGTCCGGCGTCGCCGCGCACATTCACGATCGGCACGGCCCGAACTCGGGTCGGGGTCTCCTCGAACCAGTCGGGTGACGAGGAGTCGACGATCTCCGCGGAGTCGAATGCGCCCTGCACCTGCGTGCGCCATTGCGGACGGACCCGCTCCCCGACGATGTCGCGGTAGAAGAGGGTGGCTGCCCCACTGGGGCGGGCATGGGCGACCGCGATGAACGACCCGTCCTCGGTCTGCACCCAGACGACGATGTCGGCGGAGGCGAGGTCCGCGAGAAGCTGGCCGTCACCGGCGAGTCGATGGAGCCATTCGACGTCGTTGTCGGTCAGGCGGCCCTGAGCGTGGGCGAGATCACTGAGTGTAGACACCCGTCCAGCCTAGAGCGCACCGGCTCACAGGATCGCCAGCGATGTCGAGCGCCACCGACGATCGAGCCCCTCCAGGCGGATCGCGACAGCCCTGGTGCGTCCGGGCCCCGCGACCACGACGACCGCCTCGACGATGCCGTCCGCGGGCTCCGAGGCGCGGATGCTCAGGATCTCGAACGACGGACGCGCCGGTGGCACACCGCGCGCACTGCGGGCCCGCGCGGACAGGTTCGCACGGGTCACCAGGCTGCGGTAGGCGTCCTCGCTGAACCAGCGGGCGAGCTGATCGACCTCCCTGATCCCTGCGAGGACCTCGAGCACGCCTCTCGTCAGGCTCCGCAGCAGCGGCAGCGGGTCCGGCAGCTCGAGGCGTGGTGTGGGCTGCGGGCCGAAGTACTCGTGAAGCGACATCTGGGACCTTCTCCGTCCGGGGAACTGCGGTCAGTAGAGCACGCGGGATCACACCGGATCGGGGCTTCCGCCGAAGTGTGTGGATAACTCGTATGCCCGAACCATGCGGTCGCCTACCGTGTCTCGGGTGCACTGGGATCGTCTGTTCGAAGACCTCGAGGGTCAGCTCGCCTCCGAGTGGGAGAGCGAGCGCGCCGCGCTGGATGCCGAGTCGGAGCGTCTGCGCATCTCCCGTCTGGACCTGCGGGACCGGCTGCGGGTCCTCTGCGACTCCGGGGCCGCGGCCACGGTCGACGTCGCGGGCGGCGATCGCATCCGCGTGCGCCTGCAGGCCCTCGGCGCGGACTGGACGGCCGTGGCCCTGGCGGAGCCCGAGGGCGCCTTCCGGGCTCGCGCGACCCGGATCGTGCCGGTGCACGCGATCCGCGGGATCGGGGTCGACCACGGCCAGCTGCTCGCGAGCCTGGACGGCGCCGACCGCGACGACGGAGTGCTCCAAGAGCGGATGACCCTCGGCTTCGTGCTCCGCGACCTCGCGCGCCGTCGGGTCCCGGTGCGCGTCCTCAGGGTCGGAGACTCAGAGCTGCACGGGACGATCGACCGCGCAGGGGCGGATCACCTGGATCTCGCGGTCCACGATGCCGGCGCGCCGCGGACCGTCAGCGCGGTTCGCAGCTTCTGCATCGTGCCGTTCAGCTCTCTCGCCGGGGTGCAGATCGTCGGGGATCATATGCCCTGAGCGCGGACGCCGCCCCACAGCTCGGGGAAGCTCGCTTCGTTGGCCTGACGCCACAGCGCCATGCGCCGCGCCTCCTCGACCTGCTCTGCGAGGTATCCGGCGAGGCTCGGCTCCTCGATCCGCCATCGCGGCGGCGCACCGAGCCTCGATCCGCGCAACCGCCCCTGGTACACGAGCTCGACGACCTCGTCGACCTCGATGCCCAGCAGCTCCGCCACCTGCGCGGGAGCGAGGTAGCGCGCGGCAGGGGCGGAGGACTCGGACATGCCCCCATTCTCCCCCTGTGGCGGTCATGCTCCCCGATCCATCCGACGGTGTGGATAACTCGCGGAGTCCACCGCCGATTTCTGTTTGCATGTCCCGCATGAGCATCCTCCCCCGACCCCGTCGCGCGTTCTGGGTCGACCTCCGTTTCGTCATCGGCCTCGCCCTGATCGCCGCATCGATCGCCGGCGTCGGGCTCGTGGTTTCCTCCGCGGGAGCGACCTCGCCCGTCCTCCAGGCCTCGCGCACGATCGTGCAGGGCGAGGTCGTGACGGCCGACGACCTGCGTGTCGTGGAGG
Source organism: Microbacterium sp. LMX7-1.2 (assembly GCF_040675935.1). Taxonomy (NCBI): domain Bacteria; kingdom Bacillati; phylum Actinomycetota; class Actinomycetes; order Micrococcales; family Microbacteriaceae; genus Microbacterium; species Microbacterium sp. LMX7-1.2. The sequence continues at coordinate 687,568 of NZ_JBEGIL010000001.1, forward strand.
CGAACCTCGGCCCGCTCGTCGACGACTATCTCTCCCCCGCATCCGTGCGGGAGGGCGTCGTGGCCGCGCGCACTCTCGACGAGGGCGAGCTCGTCCCGCACTCGGCTCTCGGGGACCCGGAGGCGAGCCGCACGACCACCGTCGTCATCGCGAGCAGCACCGGTGTCCCCCGCGACGTCGTCCCCGGGACCGTGGTGGAGTTGTGGGAGACCCCGGAGGCCACGGAGGACGGCCTGGTCGGTGCGCCGCGCGTCCTCGTCGGCGACGCGATCGTGCACTCACTGGTCGCGGATGACAGCGTGCTCTCCGGCGGACACACGGGTGTCGAGATCGTGATCGAACGGAGTGCGGTGACGGACGTGCTCGCCGCGATCGCCGGAGGCGCGCAACTGGCGATCGTCCCCGTCGGGACCGACCGATGACCACGGTGCTGATCGGCCTCCCCGAGCCGCGCGCTGGCGCCCTGGCCGCCGAGCTGGAGCTCGAGGGGGCCGTCGCGATGATCGCGCCGGCCGAAGCGCTCCTCTCGTCTCTGGCGGGCGCCGACGCCGTCGTCGTCCCCGCACGACGCGAGCTGCTGACGCCCGCGTTCATCGCTGCCTGCGACCGCGCAGCCGTGCGGGTCGTCCCGGTGGGCGATCATGACAGCAGGGCGCTCGCGCGACACGGGCTGCCTGCCACCCTCGCCGCGGACGCGCCCGGCTGGGAGGTGCTCGCCGCACTCGGCGACGCCGACCCCCTGCCACCGTCGGAGCACGACGGAGACCACCGCATCATCGTCGTGTGGGGCTCGCACGGCGCACCGGGCCGCTCCACAGTCGCGGTGCAGCTCGCGGTCGAGCTCTCTCGCCACGGGCGGCGGACCGCACTCGTCGACGCCGATACCGTCGCTCCGTCGCTCGCCCTTGTTCTGGGGCTGAGCGATGACGCACCCGGAATCGCCGCCGCCTGCCGACGCGCAGAGCTCGGTTCCCTCGACGATGCCGAGCTCACCCGGTTGGCGGTCGCCCTGCCGACGAGCGCCGGCGAGATCGCCGTCCTGAGCGGGATCAACCGTCCGTCGCGATGGCCGGAGCTCTCAGCCGAGCGTCTCCGTGCGGCACTCGGCGCATGTCGGGCCTGGGCCGAGGACTGCGTGGTCGACGTGTCCGGCGCCTTCGACGCCGACGACGAGGTGACGTTCGACATCGCCGGGCCTCGCCGTCACGCCGCGACGACGTCGGCGTTGGCCGAGGCGGACGCCGTCGTCGCCGTCGTCGCCGCCGACCCGCTGAGCATCAGCCGTTTCCTCCGCGATCACGCCGAGCTGCGCCGTCTCATCGGAAGCGCCCCGCTGCGGATCGTCGTGAACAAGGTGCGGCCGGGTCCGCTCGGACTCGATGCGCGCGGTCAGATCCGTCGCACCCTCGAGAGGTTCGCGGGCGTCACGGACATCGCCTTCCTCCCGGTCGACCATCGTGCGACGGACTCCGCGCTGCTGCAGGCGCGCCCGCCGTCCGACGTCGCCCCGCGCTCGGCGTTCGTCGCCGCCGTACGGCGCGTCGCGGCAGAGCTCGCCGCAGGCTCCGCCCCGACTACTGCCGGTAGCTCGCGAGGAAGTTCCCGAGCCGTTCGACGGCCTCGGCGAGGACGCGCGGCTCCGGGAGCGTGACGATGCGCAGATGGTCGGGAGTGGCCCAGTTGAACCCGGTGCCCTGCACGAGCAGGATGTGCTCGGACACGAGGAGGTCGTAGACGAGCTTGGCGTCGTCCCTGATCTCGTGCACGTTCGGGTCCAGTCGAGGGAAGGCGTAGAGCGCTCCCTGGGGCTTGACGCAGGATACGCCGGGGATCGCTTCGAGACCCTGCCAGGCGACATCTCGCTGCTCGTGCAGCCGTCCCGTCGGCGCGATCAGCGCGTCGATGGACTGCACACCGCCCAGCGCCGCCTGTACCGCGTGCTGGGAGGGCACGTTCGGACACAGGCGCGTCGAGGCCAGCAGCGTGATGCCCTCCAGGAACCCCTTCGCGTGGGACTGCGGGCCCGTGATCACGAGCCATCCCGAGCGGTAGCCGGCGACGCGGTAGGTCTTCGACAGGCCGTTGAAGGTGAGGCACAGCAGGTCCGGCGCGACGGTGGCCGTGGGGATGTGCACGGCATCGTCGAAGAGGATGCGGTCGTAGATCTCGTCGGACAGCAGCAGCAGCTCGTGCTCGCGCGCGATCTGCACCATGCCCTCGAGGATCTCCTTCGAGTACACGACACCCGTCGGGTTGTTCGGATTGATGATGACCATCGCCTTGGTGCGCGGCGTGATCTTCGAGCGGATGTCCTCCAGATCAGGCTGCCACTCGTCGTCCTCGTCGCAGACGTAGTGGACCGGGGTGCCGCCGGCCAGACTCGTCATGGCCGTCCACAGCGGGTAGTCGGGCGCCGGGATGAGGACCTCGTCGCCCTCGTCGAGCAGCGCCTGCATGGTCATGGTGATGAGTTCGGACACGCCGTTGCCGAGGAAGACGTCCTCCGGGTCGAAGCGCGGGAAGCCCTCGATCTGCTCGTAGCGGCTCACGACCGCGCGACGTGCCGACACGATGCCCTTGCTGTCGCTGTAGCCGTGGGCCGTCGGCAGCGCCGCGAGCATGTCGTGCACGATCTGATGAGGGGCCTCGAAGCCGAAGATCGCCGGATTCCCCGTGTTGAGCTTGAGGATCCGGTGGCCCTCTGCCTCGAGTCGCGCCGCCTCGACGAGCGTGTTTCCACGGATCTCGTACAGGACGTTCTTGAGCTTCGACGACTGGTCGAAGTGGCGCGATGGGGTCATTGCGCAAGCCTACAGGGACGCGAAGAGGGCCACTCCGCACGGAATGGCCCTCTTCTCGCGACGCGTGTCCCCGCGTGCTACTTCTTCTTCTTGGACTGTGCGCGACGCTGCTCGCGGTTGCCTGCGGCCGGCGCCTCGGCATCCGTGCGCTGACCGAAGGCGCCGCGCGGAGCATCCTGCTGCGGCTCCTCCTGCTGTCCTGCCTGCGCCCGAGCGGCCGCCTGCCGCATGCGGTCGGTCGCCGCCTGCTGAACCTGGCCGCGCTCGTTGCGGACCTCGACCTCACCGGCGTCGTTCGCCGCCGAGTACTCGAGTCGCTGCTCGCCCGCGCCGTCCGACAGGCCCTTGGCCTCGACCTCGGCGGTCTCGGAGTCCCCGGCGCGACGCACCTCGACCTCGAGGTTGTAGAGGTAGCCGACCGACTCCTCCTTGATCTGACCCATCATCGACTGGAACATCGCGTAGCCCTCGCGCTGGTACTCGATGAGCGGGTCGCGCTGGGCCATCGCGCGGAGGCCGATGCCGTCCTTCAGGTAGTCCATCTCGTAGAGGTGGTCGCGCCACCGGCGATCGAGCACCTGCAGCACCACGCGACGCTCGAGTTCACGGGTCGCGGCCTCGCCCAGCGACTCCTCGCGCGCCTCGTACGCGATCTTCGCGTCGGAGAGCAGCTCGCGGGTCAGGCCGTCGGCCGTGATTCCGCCCTTGCGGTCCGCGGCCTCCGACACGACCTCGTCGATCGTGACACTGACCGGGTACAGGGTCTTGAGCTCCGTCCACAGGGCGTCGAAGTCCCAGCTCTCGTTGTGGCCTTCGCCCGTGTGATCGCGCACGACGCCGCTGATCGCATCCTCGATGAAGTGCTGGACGCGGTCGGCGATGTCGTCGCCCTGGAGCATGTGCCGACGGTCGGCGTAGATGGCCTCGCGCTGGCGGTTGAGCACGTCGTCGTACTTGAGGACGTTCTTGCGCATCTCGGCGTTGCGTGCCTCGACCTGCGACTGGGCGCTGCGGATCGCACGGGACACCAGGCCCGACTCGATCGGGACGTCGTCGGGGAAGTTCGTGCGCGCCAGGATCGCCTCGGCCGCGCCGGACTGGAACAGCCGCATGAGGTCGTCCGTGAGGCTCAGGTAGAAACGGCTCTCGCCGGGGTCGCCCTGACGGCCGGAACGTCCGCGCAGCTGGTTGTCGATGCGGCGCGACTCGTGGCGCTCCGTTCCGAGCACGTACAGGCCACCGGCCTCCTGCACCTTGGTGGCCTCCTCGGCCACGACGGACTTCATGGACTCGTACGCCTCGTCCCAGGCGACCTCGTACTCCTCGGGGGTCTCGACGGGGTCGAGTCCCTTGCTCTTGAGCTCCTGCACCGCGAGGAACTCCGCGTTGCCGCCGAGCATGATGTCGGTACCACGGCCGGCCATGTTGGTCGCGACCGTGACCGCACCGAGGCGGCCGGCACGTGCGACGATCTCCGCCTCGCGTGCATGGTTCTTGGCGTTGAGGACCTCGTGCTTGACGCCCTTCTTCGCGAGCAGTCGCGAGAGGTACTCGCTCTTCTCGACGCTGACCGTTCCGACGAGCACGGGCTGGCCGGCGGCATGACGCTCGGCGATGTCCTCGACGACCTGCGCGAACTTCGCGGTCTCGTTCTTGTAGACGAGGTCGGACTGGTCCTTGCGGATCATGGGACGGTTCGTCGGGATCGGGATCACGCCGAGCTTGTACGTCGACATGAACTCCGCCGCCTCGGTCTCGGCGGTACCGGTCATGCCGGCGAGCTTGTCGTACAGACGGAAGTAGTTCTGCAGCGTGACGGTCGCGAGGGTCTGATTCTCCGCCTTGACCGGCACGCCCTCCTTGGCCTCGATCGCCTGGTGGATGCCCTCGTTGTAGCGACGACCCACGAGGATGCGACCGGTGTGCTCGTCGACGATCATGACCTCGTCGTTCATGACGACGTAGTCGGTGTCCTTCTTGAACAGCGCGAGCGCCTTGATCGAGTTGTTCAGGAACGAGATGAGGGGCGTGTTCGCGGACTCGTACAGGTTGTCGATCCCGAGGTAGTCCTCGACCTTCTCGATTCCCGGCTCGAGCACACCCACGGTGCGCTTCTTCTCGTCGACCTCGTAGTCCTCTCCGGCCACGAGTGTGCGGGCGATCTTCGCGAACTCCGCGAACCAGCGATTGGCCTCGCCGGACGACGGTCCCGAGATGATGAGCGGCGTACGCGCCTCGTCGATGAGGATCGAGTCGACCTCGTCGACGATCGCGAAGAAGTGCTCGCGCTGGACGAGATCCTCCTTGCGCCATGCCATGTTGTCGCGCAGGTAGTCGAAGCCGAACTCGTTGTTCGTGCCGTAGGTGATGTCGGCCGCGTACTGCTCGCGGCGCACGGCGGGAGTCTGACCGGACACGATGATCCCGGTGGTCATGCCCAGCGCGCGGAACACCCGCCCCATGAGCTCGGCCTGGTAGCTCGCCAGGAAGTCGTTGACGGTGATGATGTGCACGCCCTCGCCCGCGATGGCGTTGAGGTATGCGGGGAACGTCGCCACGAGGGTCTTGCCCTCACCGGTCTTCATCTCGGCGATGTTGCCGAGATGCAGCGCCGCACCGCCCATGATCTGGACGTCGTAGGCGCGCATGCCGAGAGTCCTCCGGGCCGCCTCCCGCACGGCCGCGAACGCCTCCGGCATGAGCTGGTCGAGCGTCTCGCCCTTCTCGAATCGCGCACGCAGCTCGGTCGTCTCGTTGCGCAGCTCCTCGTCGGTGAGCTTCGAGATGTCCTCTTCCAGCGCGTTCACGGCCTTCACCACCTGGTTCAGGCGACGGATGACCCGTCCTTCGCCGGCGCGCAGCAGCTTCTCAAGAGGATTGGCCACAGATGTCATCTCCCTGTCGATGGGTCCGGCGGCGCCGTCGGTTGGGGCGTCGCGCCAGGCATACCTTGCCATGTTACCGGGCCGTGACCTGCACGTGGCCTGCATGGCGCGCCGCCTGTCGGTTTCCGAGTATGCATATAGTGGTCCTCGACTCCAGGAGGCCTCATGTCGGTGCGCCAGACGCTGCTCGCGATCCTCGTCCAGGGACCGTGCTACGGCTATCAGCTGCGCCACGAGTTCGATCGCCGCACCGGGTCGGTGTGGCCGCTCAACGTCGGGCAGATCTACAACACGCTCGAGCGGCTCGAGCGCGACCGCCTCGTGCAGCGCGGAGCCGCGGACGCTCAGGGGCATGTCTACTGGGAGATCACCGCGGCGGGAGCGGACGAGGTCGACCGCTGGCTCCTCGCCCCGGTCGCACGCAGCACCGTGGCCCGCGACGAGCTGACGATCAAGATCGCGGTCGCCGCCACACTCCCCGGGGCCGACGCCGGAGAGATCATCGATCGACAGCGAGAGGAGAGCACGTCAAGACTCCGCGACCTCCTCGCCCGCCGTTCGTCACACGACGACGTGGACGCCGAGGGCCTGGCGCGCTCGCTGGTGCTGGACTCGCTGATCTTCGCGGCAGAAGCCGAGCTGCGCTGGCTCGATCATGTGCGCACGCGTCTCGCGGAGCATCCGCAGCATGCTCTGGCCCTCGAGCTCGACCCCGAACGGCCCCGGCGCGGGCGACCGGCCCGCATCGCCGGCTCCGTGCTCGCCGTCTGATCCCCGTTCGCCTGGAGCGGATGCACAGCCCGTCTGAAGCCCCGGGAAACTAGGATCTGAGACATGGCTGGAATTTGGGGCAGACGCAAGCGCGAGCAGGAAGAACTCGCCGCACAGGACGCCGATCTGGCGCGCCGGGCCGAGCAGGCGCTGGTCGCCGCCGACGAGCGCATCCGGTCCACCTCCGACGAGCTGGTGTTCGCGCAGGCCGAGCTCGGCGACTCGCTCACGGGCGACCTGTCGAAGGCACTCGACGCGGTGCGCACTCATCTGCGCGAGGCCTTCCAGCTCCACCAGCTCAACCACGACGAGATCCCTGACACCGCGGAGGAGCTCCGCACGCGCAACGCGCGCATCGTGCAGCTGTGCGACTGGGCGCAGGATCTTCTCGATGAGAAGACGTCCGACCTCGCCGAATCGATCGCGAAGGTGCGCCGCGCCCCCGAGATCATCGCGCAGGTGCGTGCGGACGCCGCCGCGCTCAGCTCCCGGATCCCACACACCAACGACACCGTCGCGCGGCTCTCGGCACGCTACGCGGATTCGGCCATGCACCAGATCACCGCGAGCGCCGCGGAGGCCGAGCAGCTGATCGCGTTCGCCACGCACGGCGCCGACGTCTCCGAACGCAGGCGCGAGGCCAAGCAGAACGAGGAGGCGAACCTCGCGCTCGAGACCGCCACCGAGGCGACACGTCGCGCCTCCGCGCTGCTCGACGCCGTGGAGGACTTCGAGATCGAGGCGCTGCGCGCCGAGTCCACGCTCGCCGAGGTCGTGGCCGACTCGCGAGGAGATCTCATCGCCGCGCGCACCGCCCCGCAGGTACCCGCCGTGGCCGCGGCCGTGAGCGACCTGCAGAACGCGCTGAGCGCGCTCTCCCCTGCTGGCTCCCCCGGCGACCCCTTCGCCGAGCTCTCGCAGCTGCGCGCTGCCAACACCGCTCTCGACGACGCGATCGCCAAGGCTCGCCACCGCGCGGAGCATCCGTTGCCCAGCATCGCGCAGGTGCAGCATGCGATGGACGACGCGGACCGACAGCTCGGCGTGGCCCGCGGACTCATCTCCGGCCACCGCGGCTGGATCGGTGCGGATGCGCGCACCCGGCTCGCGGAGGCCGAGCGACTGCGCGTCGACCTCGCAGATCTCCTCCCCGCCGAGGACACACGGGACCAGGCGCTGGCGAGTGCACGCCGCGTCGCGCACCTCGCGGCCGAAGCACTGCAGCTCGCTCAGCGCGACATCGACTCCTCCCGCCCGCAGGACCAGGGCTGGGGCGGCGGAGACGGCTGGGGCGGCGGCGGTTGGGGCGGCGGCGGACGCGGCGGCGGCGGCGGCGGAATCGCCTCCGGCATCCTCGGCGGCCTCGTGATCGGCAGTCTCCTCGACGGCATGTTCGACTGAACCGCCAACTATCCGGGCGGATGGATCCCCCGGACCGAGAACGGCCCGCCTCGTGTCGAGGCGGGCCGTTCTCGTCTCATCGAGCGGTCAGGATGCGAGCGCCTCGGCAGGGGGCGCCTGGGTGTCGAGCGCGATCACGCCGTAGTCCCAGCCCTTGCGCCGGTAGACGACGCTCGGGTGGTCGGTGCGCGCGTCCACGAACAGGAAGAAGTCGTGACCGACGAGCTCCATGCGGTCGACGGCCTCCTCGACCGTCATCCACTCGGCGTCGAAGCTCTTGGTGCGGATGACGACGGGCGAGTAGGTCTCGTCCTCGTCGCTCTGCACGGGCACGCTGCCGGTCGCCACGGCTCGCAGGACGTCTGCGGACGCGGGCTCGACGTCGATCCCCTCGAGGGAGCCGCTGCCCTTCTCGAAGTGCGCTCCGCGGGGATGCTGTCGGCCATCGACCCGCTTCTCCTTGGCGCGACGGAGCTGCTCGGACATCTTGTCGACCGCGAGGTCGAGGGCGACGAACTTGTCGCCGTCCGTGGCCTCGGCCCGGACGATCGGCCCCTTGCCGACGAGCGTCAGCTCCACGGTCTCCTCGGGGACCTGCCCGTTGCGATACACCCGATGGGTGACCTTGATGTCCAGTCGCTGCGCCCGCGCGGCGAGCGTCTGAATCCTGGCGATCTTCTCCTCGACAACGGACCGGAAGCGATCGGTGATACCCACTCCGACGCCGACGATGCTCGTTTCCATTGCTGCCTCCTTGTCCCGGTCCTCCCGGCCAAGGGCGGACCGTGGTCGCCTTGTGACCCCCCACGGTAGTCCGCATGCGACCGGATGTCACGGGTCATTTCCTCCGTGTCGCCCATGCGGTTGCTCAGGGTTCGCTGTGACGCGGCGTGGCGGCGAGCGCGACCGCGGAGGACACCCGGTATCCCGCGTGCGCGAGAGTCGTCGCCGCCTCGTCGAGCGTCGCTCCCGTCGTCATCACGTCGTCGACGAGGATCACCTCGCGTCCGCCGCCTCCACTCCGTGCGCGCATGCTCCCCCGCACATTCGCCGCTCTGTCGGCGGCGTCGAGACCTCTCTGATCGCGTCGACCGGGAACCGTCGAGAGCACGCGCAGCGGACGATGCCCAGCGCCGCGGATCAGGACCTCGGGCACTCTGAACCCTCTCCGACGCATCGAACGCCGCGAGGTCGGCACCGGCACCAGAGCCGCGGACGGAACCGGGGAGCGGGCGATCGCTGCCGCGAGCGCTGCACCGAGCGGGCGTACGAGGAGAGTCTCCCCGTCGTCCTTCAGGCGTCGGACGCAACGCGCGCGGACGCCGTCGAACGGCAGGGCCGCGCGGACGGCGAGACCGCCCGGGGTGCGCAGGTCGATCGGAGCGGCGGACAGCTCTCCCCTGCACGCCTCGCACAGGATCACCTCGGGAGCGCCGCAGCCCGCGCAGCACGCGGCGAGGAGCAGACCCAGGACTTCCGTGCCGAGCGAGCGGAGGGAGGCGGGGAGACGGAGGTCGCCGAACATTCCTCGAGCATCGCCCACCGCTGCCGCGGGGGAACGCGATGCCCCGGCGTGTGCCCGGCGTCTGTGCAGAGCCGGATCAGGCTGGTCGGCCGTGCAGGAGGGGTCCCGGCGGGTCAGTGACCGGCGCGGGTGCCGAGCAGGAGCACGCCGTCGGTGGACTCGCTCCACGCGGATCCGCTGCGCGCGAAGACGGAGCCGTCGGAGGAGAGGATCCGGACGCCGGAGTTCGAGCGGGACCCCGCGATCGAGATCGCCGCGGTCGGTGCCGCCTCGACCGTGCCGGCGCCTCCCACGATCTGGGTCAGCACCGTGCGGTCCTCACCGGAGCTCAGCACGCCGAGGCGGTCCTGCCCGAGCCACACGAGTCCGAGCGCAGCGTCGTCGAGCTGGGCGACCTCCTCCGTCGGCCCGAGCTCGGTCGGCGTACCCGTCTCGTCACGGATGATCGCCGACACGACGAGCCACTGCTCGCCGCCCACGACGATCACGGCTGCGATGCGCGCGCCGTCCACGGAGACGCGGATGGCCGACACCTGCGAGGCCTCGGGCCACGCCGAGGCGATCTCGAGCGCCCGGACGTCCGTGCTGATCGCCTGCAGCGCCGCGGGCGCGCTCGACGGCACCGACCAGGTGTAGTCGAACGGATCCATCGACGGGCGCACCAACAATGCCCGGGGATCGAGTTCGTCGAAGTTGCCGTCGCCCGCCATCCAGACGTGCCCGTCGGCGAGCTGCACGGCAGCGTGCGCTCCGCTCGCCGACACGTCGATCGCGGCGACCGGCTGGGTGAGGGCGAGGACCTCTTCGGTCACCCCGGGCAGAGGCGTGATCTCGCCCCCGACGAGGGTCCCGAAGGTGCCGTCCTTGAGCACGAGGCTGCCGCCGTCCGGCGGATCCTCGACGATCTTCGCGACGCCGGCCTCCAGGGGGCGACCGTCGACGGTGAAACGCACCTGGTTGATCTGCACTTGGGACGCCGTGAAGGTCGCCTGCAACTGTGTCCGCATGCGTGCGAGAGTGACGGGATCGAGGCCGAGGGCCGCCCGGTTGAGCGCGACCTCCGCGACCTGGTCGGCGTCGATGGGCACCGCGTCGCGCGCCAATTGCACCCCGGCGGGGAACGCGCTCTGCACGGCCGGGTCGAGCCACGGGCTCGGCGCCCCGCCGATCAGCGTCTGCGCGATGGTCGTCGCTACCGTCGCGCGCCGCGGGAACCAGCGCACATCGGGCACCAGCCGCTCCCAGGTGACGTCGTAGTACTGCAGGGCGTAGTCGTCGTACACGCGGGAGAAACGCGCCTCGTCGAGGACGACGCCGTCCGGCGCCTCGGAGATGCGCCACTGCCCGTCGCTCTTCACCACCACGAACGCCGAGTTCGACGCTCCGATCGCCTCGCTGTAGGCGCCGGTGCCGTCGACGCTCGCGATCTGGTCGAAGGTCACGCGCACGTCCGCGCGATCGCCGTCCTCGGTCTCCGCGTCGTTCTCCACGTTCGAGTCGAAGGACCGGGTGGACGCGCTCACGTCGACCGACACTCCCGTTCCGGGACGCCAGGTCGCGGCAAGATCGGGCGTGAGGAACGTTCGTGCAGTGTCCCAGTTGTCGGCCGGGGTGATCGCCGCTTCCATGAAGCCCTCCACGATCGCAGCCGGCCCCGCCCCCTCGGCGGGGCCCGACGCGAGCGGGAGGAAGTCCGGATCCTCGGGAGAAGCGCCGAGGGCGAGACCTGGCTGGACGTCTCCCGTCGTGGGGAGCCCCGTGCAGCCCGACAGCAGCAGCGCTGCGACGACTCCGACCGCGAGACCTCGGAGTGCACGGCGAGCACGCGCGTTCATTCCAGACTCCCTCGATCGAAGAGCTCGGCGGGGAGGTCCGCGAGCTGGATTGGCTGCGTCGCATCGCCGACCTCGCCGAGCGCGTCCTGCGGCTCGACGGGGATGGGCGATGGCCCGTCGAGCATCTCGCCCCGCGGGATGGTCAGGACGAAGTTCGTGCCGACGCCCAACTCGGACCAGACCGCGAGGGTGCCCCCGTGCAGCGTCGCATCGCCGAGGGCGATGGAGAGGCCGAGGCCGGTGCCGCCGATCGTACGCTGCCGCGAAGGGTCCGCGCGCCAGAAGCGGTCGAACACGCGTTCGGCATCCGCCGGGTCCATACCCAGTCCGAAATCGTGCACCCCCGCCGCCACCGCATGCTGGTTGCTGTCGACCGTGACGACGACCGGACGACCTTCGCCGTGTTCGATCGCGTTGCCGATCAGGTTGCGCAGGACGCGACGGACGCGCCGCGGGTCCATGTCCACGGGCGAGTAGCCGCCCGGCGCCACGAGTCGCAGTTCGCTGCCGCGACCGTCAGCGAGCGGTCGCATCTGGTCGATCACGTCCTCCGCGAGATGCGCGAGACTCGTCGCCTCCAACTCGAGCTGCACCGACCCCGCATCGTAGCGACTGATCTCGAGGAGGTCGGAGAGCAGCGTCTCGAAGCGCTGGACCTGGGTGTGCAGGAGCTCGGTCGTCCGCGCCGTCGTCGGGTCGAACTCCTGCTTCTGGTCGTTGAGCATGTCCGCCGCCAGACGGATCGTGGTGAGCGGCGTGCGCAGCTCGTGCGAGACGTCCGACACGAAGCGCTGCTGCACGAGCGACAGTTCGCCGAGCTCCTTGATCTGCGCCTCGATGCTGTCGGCCATGGCGTTGAACGAGCGGCCGAGCGTCGCGAGCTCGTCCTCGCCGTGCACATCGATGCGGACACCGAGGTTGCCGGCCGCGAGCCGTGCGCTGGTCTCCGCGGCCTGGACGATCGGAGTCGACACCGTCCGCAGGATGACGAAGGAGATCGCGGCGACGATGGCGACGAGGCCGATGCCCGCGATCCACAAGGTCCGCTGGACGAAGGTGAGCGTGTTGTCCGCGTCGGCGAAGTCGTAGGCGAAGTAGACCGCGAACGGTCCGGCTTCCGGCACCTGGAGCTGCTGCCCGACGATGACGCCCGGCACACTTCGGCCTCCGATGTCGAGCGAGACCGATTGCCACGACTGCCAGTCGTCGAACTCGACGACTCGATTGCGCAGCGCCGGGGTGATGAAGTTGGCGCTGAGCCCTGCGGTGAAGCCGTTCAGGGGCCCGGCGACGTCCTCGTCGATCCGGAACCCGGCGAGTCCCTCCGCCGTGGAGTTGCGGCCGAGATCCTCCTGCACACTGTCCCACAGTTCGGACAGCGCGCCGGGGTTGTCGCCGAGTGCGGTCGCGTCGAGTGTCATCTGCGCCTGATCGATGGACCGCCGGGCGTCTTCGAGCGCCTCGTTCTTGCGCGACTCGAACAGATCGCTCTGGATCACGAGCGCCATCGTGACGCACGTGATGAGGATCGCGGTCGAGGTGAGCAGGAGTGTGATCGTAAGAGTCCGGAACCGCAGCGAGCGACGCCAGAGGGCACCGAGCACCCCCGGCCAGCCCCGCCAGTCGCGCAGGACAGCGATCGCCGTGGTGGTCGCTGTCGTCGCAGCCATGACGAGCCTAGGCCGGGCTCCCGGCCCGGTAGCCGACGCCGCGCACCGTCATGACGATCCTCGGGTTGTCGGGGTCGAGCTCGACCTTGGCGCGCAGCCTCTGCACGTGCACGTTCACGAGACGAGTGTCGGCCTTGTAGTGGTAGCCCCACACCTGCTCGAGCAGCATCTCGCGTGAGAAGACCTGCTGCGGCTTGGATGCGAGGGCGACGAGGAGCTGGAACTCGAGCGGCGTGAGCGCGATCGGGGTCGTACCGCGGCGGACCTCGTGCGCGTCGACGTCGACGGTGAGGTCTCCGACCCGCAGCTGCTCCCCCACCGTGGTGGGCGCTGGGCGCAGCCGGGTGCGGATGCGGGCGACGAGCTCCTTCGGATTGAACGGCTTGACGATGTAGTCGTCAGCGCCGACCTCGAGGCCGCGCACGACGTCGGACGTGTCGCTGCGCGCGGTGAGCATGATGATCGGGACGCCCGACTCGGCTCGGATCCGCGTGCAGATCTCGATGCCGTCCATTCCGGGCAGCATGAGGTCGAGGAGGACGAGGTCGGGGCGCTGCGTGCGCCACTCCTCCACCGCTTTCGCGCCGTCCGCGCAGAACACCGGCTCGAAGCCCTCCGTGCGCAGCACGATGCCGATCATCTCGGCGAGCGCGGTGTCGTCATCGACCACAAGGATGCGTGAGGTCATAACTGTTACCTTATGGCACTGAGTACCACGGCCCCACGTCTGCGCAGGCGAGGTGTGTTATGACACGATGGGAGCGCACGACGGAGGGAGTGCCGGTGACCGGCCAGACGTGGACCCCTGCCCCGAAGAAGGGCATCATCCCCCTGCATCCGATGACCTTCGGGATGCTGCTCGGACGCTCGTTCTCGGCGTTGCGGCACAACCCGAAGGTGCTGTTCGGGTTCGGCGTCGTGATCCAGCTCGCCGTGGTGGTGCTGAGCGCGGCGGTCATGGGGTTCGTCTTCGCGACCGCGTTCACGCGCCTCGAGTCGCTCTCGTCCTCGTCGCCCGACTTCGAGGCGATCCTGGCCGGCACGATCGGCATGAGCATCGTGGCCGGCATCGCCGTCAGCCTCGCATCCATCGCCTTCACCGCTCTCATGCAGGGAGTGGTCGCCGCCGAGATCGGCAACGCGGCGCTCGGCGTGAAGGCGTCGCTGGGGGCGCTCTGGAAGAAGATGATCCCCGCCTTCTGGCGGCTCGCAGGCTTCGCCTCGCTGTCGATCGTGTTCGTCTTCGGCGTGATGGTGCTCGTCTTCCTCATCATCGCGGCGTTCGTCGCCGGCGGCCTGGGCGGATCCGTCGAGGCGATCGGCGGCCTCGTGATCATCGTCGTCCTCCTCGTCCTCGCCACGATCCCGCTCGTCGTGTGGCTCACCACCAAGCTTTTGCTCGTGCCGTCGATCCTGGTGCTCGAGCGCGCGCGGTTCCGCGAGGCGCTGGTGCGCTCGTGGCGCCTCACGCGCGGCCGGTTCTGGGTCGCGTGGGGCGTCACCTTCCTGATCGGCGCGATCATGGGCATCGCGATGCAGGTCGTGAATCTGCCCGTCAGCCTCCTGAGCACGATGCTGGGCGGAGTGATAGCCCCGACCGGTTCCCAGGACCCCGCGGCCATCATGGGATTCGTGTTCGCGCTCCTCGCACCGCAGATCCTCCTCCTCGTGCTGCAGGCCATCACACTCGTCGTGCAGAGCTCGGCGGGAACGCTCGTGTACCTCGACTCCCGCATGCGCTACGAGGGCCTCGACCAGGCGCTCATCAGCTACGTGGAACGTCGTGATCTCGGCTGGACCGAGGAGCATCTCGAGGATCCGTTCGCGGTCGACCCCGCCCGGGCCGTCACGAGCGCTCCCCCGCCCAAGCAGGTACCCGAATGGGCGCTCGGCGCGGGATACGCGGGCGACCCGTACTCCGGTCAGCAGTATCCGGGTCAGCAGTACGCGAGTCAGCAGTACTCCCCGTACCCGGGTGAGCAGTACTCCCCCTACCCGGAGCAGCAGCCCGCATATCCGCAGTATCCGGCGCAGCAGTATCCGGCGCAGCCTCCTGCCCCGCCGTACCCCGGACAGCAGTACGCGGCCCCGCAGTACTCGTCACAGCCGTCGGGAGCATCCGCGCCACCACCCTACGCGCCGCCGCCCGCGGCCGACGACGCCTCCGGCGCACCGGATCCCGGCAGCTCGAGCTCCGACTCCGGCGGTGCAGGCCGCGCATGATCCGACCGATCGACGTGTTCGTTCCCGACGGGGACGACGCCAGGCGCTGGGCCGAGGAGGAACTCTCGAACCCGCGCTACGCCGACGCGAAGCCGACCTGGTTCGATCTCCTCATGCGTGACATCGGACGCTTCCTCGGCGACCTGTTCAGCGCCGACAACGGCGCCACCGAGGGGCCGGCGGCGCTGATCGTCGTCTGCGTGATCGTGGTGGCTGCCCTGATCGTCGCGCTCCTGGTCTGGGGACGCCCGCGGCGCTCGCAGGCCGTGCGCAGGCCGTTCGCGGGGCTGCTCGGCGCCGACGACGACCGCAGCGCCGCCGAGCTGAGGTCCGACGCCGAGCGCAGCGCCCGGGACGGGGACTGGGACGCGGCGACGATCCTGCGCTTCCGCGCCCTCGCGCGCGACCTCCTCGAGCGCGATCTGATCGATCCCGCTCCGGGGGCCACGGCGCAGGGAATCGCCCGCGAGGTGTCTTCCGTGTTCTCTCAGGAGTCCAGCGCGGTCCGCGCCGCCGCCGTCTCGTTCGACGACGTCCGCTACCTGCGGCGTCCCGCGACGTCCGAGAGCTACGCCGAACTCGCCGCGACGGACGAGCGACTGCGCGCGGCGCGCCCACGGTTGGTCAGCGCATGAGCGCGGTCGTCGAGGAGATTCCGGCGTCGACCGCCGAGGCGCCCCAGCCCGGTCGACGGCTCCGCGGTCTCGGCGGCTGGGCCGTCGTCGCGGCACTCGTTCTGCTCGGGGTGTTCGTCGCGACTCAGGTCGGCGTCCAGATGCCGGGCGGTCGGGGATCGCTCGACCCCGAGGGAGTGGGCGACTCCAGCAGCATGGCCCTCGCCGAGCTCCTCCGCGACCAGGGCGTCGACGTCACCGTCGCGCGCACTCGCGCGGAAGTCCGGACGGCGCTGACCGACGACGCGACACTCGCGCTGGCCAATCCCTACACGCTCACCGACGATGCGATCCTCGACCTCATCGAACCCGCCGACCGCGTGGTGTTCCTCTCCTCCGGCACGCACCTGCTCTCGCTCCTCGACCTCGGCGGCAACGCCGCCCCCGACTCCGCCGCCGTCGGGCCGTCGTGCGACGTCCCCGAGTTCGCCGATGTCGGCACGATCCGCCCCGACCGCCTGTTCGACCCGGCCGACGGCGTGGAGGGATGCTTCGGATCCGCGGACGCCGCCGCCGTGCTGCTCGACGAGTCCGAAGGCCGAACCCGCATCCTGGTCGAGGGAGCGCGCCTCTTCAGCAACGCCTACCTGACCGAGGACGGCAACGCGGCACTCGGACTCGCTCTGCTCGGCCAGACCGATCGCGTGGTCTGGTACGTGCCCAGCTTCGAAGACACCGACATCGAGGGGCAGTCCCCCGACACCCTCGGGTCGCTCACCCCCGGCTGGGTCACGCCCGCGATCCTCCTGCTGCTGCTCGCCGGACTCGCAGCCGCCCTGTGGCGCGGTCAGCGCTTCGGCCCTCTCGTCGCGGAGACCCTGCCGGTGACGGTCCGCGCCTCCGAGACCATGCACGGCCGGGCCCGCCTGACCGCGAAGTCCGGCGACGCCGGCCATGCCGCGGAGGCGATTCGCGACGGAAGCCGCCGACGGCTGGCGCGTCGTCTCGGTCTCGCGGTGCATGCCACGCCCGACGAGGTCGCGGACGCGGCATCCGACCGTCTGCGGATCCCCCGCGGGACGCTGCAGTCGTTGCTGTCGGGACCGCTGCCCGGCGACGATCCTGCGCTGGTCGAGTACTCCCGGCGTCTGCAGGAGCTCGAGGCCGCCGTCGATGCTGCTCTCGCGGACATGCGGAGACCCGAATGACCCGATCGCATCCGATGACCCCACGAACAGACACTCCCATCAGCCTTCGACCGGAAGCCGAGGACACCGCGTGACCACCGACCCCACCACCGACTCCCCCTCCCCCACGGCGGCGCCCTCCGCGACGGCGGCGACCGCCTCCGACGGCGACCTCCGCCAGGCCATGCACCGGGTGCGCTCCGAGGTCGACAAGGCCGTCGTCGGTCAGGCCGGCACCGTGACCGGACTGCTCGTCGCCCTTCTCGCCCGCGGCCACGTCCTGCTCGAGGGTGTCCCCGGCGTCGCGAAGACCCTGGTCGTGCGCTCGTTCGCACGCGCACTCGGCCTCGACACCAAACGCGTGCAGTTCACACCCGACCTCATGCCCGGCGATGTGACCGGATCTCTCGTGTACGACGCGCGCACCGGCGAGTTCGACTTCCGCGCGGGTCCCGTGTTCACGAACATCCTGCTCGCGGACGAGATCAACCGCACGCCCCCGAAGACGCAGGCGGCGCTGCTCGAGGCGATGGAGGAGCGCCAGGTGTCGGCAGACGGCACGAGCCGCGCGCTGCCCGATCCGTTCCTCGTGGCCGCCACGCAGAACCCCATCGAGCACGAGGGCACGTACTCGCTGCCGGAGGCGCAGCTCGACCGCTTCCTCATGAAGCTGGTCGTCGGGATGCCGGAACGCGACGCCGAGGTCTCGGTGCTGCGGCGACACGCCTCCGGCTTCTCGCCGCGCGAGCTGACCGGGGTGCAGTCGACCGTGACGGCGGACGAGATCCGGGCGGCGCAGGACGCCGCCGCTCGTGTCGAGGTCACGGACGACGTGCTCGGCTACGTGGTCGACCTCGCCCGTGCGACGCGGCAGTCGCCGTCCGTCGAGCTGGGCGCGAGCCCGCGTGCCTCGACCGCGCTCCTCGCCGCGGCGAAGGCCTGGGCATGGCTCAACGCCTCCTCCGCCGTGACACCCGACCACGTGCAGACCATGCTCGTGCCCGTGTGGCGGCACCGGCTGCAGCTGCGACCCGATGCACAGATGGAGGGGGTCTCGGCTGACGCCGTGCTCACCTCGGTCGTGCAGCAGACCCGGGTGCCGATCTAGGTGTTCGTCACCGGTCGTCTCGCGCTCGCGGTCGCCGTCGGCGTCGTGCCCGTCGTCCTGTCCGGGCTCGCCTGGTTCCCTCCGTACGCGGCGCTGGGGATCTGGATCGCACTGTGCGCCGTGCTCGTCGCGCTCGACGTGCTGCTCGCCCCCAGCCCGCGCGCCGTCGTCGTCACCCGACGCGTGCCGACGAGGACTCGCCTGGGCGAGCTCGTGCCCGTGAGCGTGGCGCTGCAGAACCAGGGCACCCGCACGCTGCACGCGCTGATCCGCGACGCGTGGCAGCCGACGGCGGGTGCGGGCAGTGACCGCCAGCGCCTCCACGTCCCCCCGGGCGAGAGGCGGCGAATCGACATCCCGCTGCTTCCCAGGCGCCGTGGCGAGCTCGTGAGCGAGTTCGTGATGATCCGCTCGCGTGGTCCGCTGGGCCTCGCCGGGCGTCAGGCGCGGCACCGCGTGCGTGGGACGGTGCGAGTGCTGCCGGCGTTCTCCTCGCGTAAGCACCTGCCGTCCCGGCTCGCCCGTCTCCGGGAGCTCGACGGCAACACGAGCATCCAGGTGCGCGGCCAGGGCACCGAGTTCGACTCGCTGCGGGAGTACGTGCGCGGCGACGACGTCCGCTCTATCGACTGGCGGGCCACGGCGCGCGCGGGGACGACCATGCTGCGCACCTGGCGCCCCGAGCGGGACCGTCACGTCGTGATCATCATCGACACGGGTCGCACGGCGGCAGCACGCGTCGGCGACGGCACCCGCGTCGACGCCGCGCTCGAGGCATCGCTGCTGCTCGCGGCGCTGGCGGCCCGGGCCGGAGATCATGTGCACCTGCTGATGTACGACCGGGTGGTGCGCGCACGGGTCACCGGGGTCGAGGGTGCGGCGCTCCTGCCCGCACTCACCGACGCGATGGCCCCCGTGCACGCGCGACTCGTCGACACGGACTGGTCCGGCGCGTTCGCGGCGGTGCGCACTCTCACGACCCGCCCCTCACTGATCGTGGTGCTCACGGCACAGGACGCCGCGGAGTCCGCCCGCGGCTTCCTCGGCGCGTTCCCTGATGCCGGTCGTGCCACCTCGATCCTCGTGGGCTCGGTCACCGACGACGGGATCGCCGATCTGACGACGCAGCGGGGATCGCGCGAGGAGATCTATCTCGCCGCCGCCGCCGAACGCACCATGCGCGATGCGGAGAACGTCGCCGACGCGATCCGCCGTGCGGGCGGTGAGGCGATCGCCGCAGACCCCGAGACGATGCCGCCGCGCATCGCAGACCGCTACCTGGAGCTGAAGGCCGCAGGTCGGCTCTGACACTGCATGTCGGGGCGCGCCCCGCGTCAGCCTGCCACGAGACGCGGCGTACCCGCCTCGTACTCCACGAGGTCACCGGTCTCACCGCGTCGGTGAGCACGGCCGCCGATCACGAGCATGTAGATGAGGAACACCGCGAGCGCCGCGGCCCCGATCCCGATCTTCACCGGCCACGGCAGAGTCCAGCCGGTCACGAAGCCCTCGACGAGCCCCGCGAGGAACAGCGCGAAGACGAGGCCGATCGCGACGGTCGCGAGGGAGCGCCCCTCGGCCGCGAGCGACTCGGTGCGCGAACGATGACCTGGAGCGACCCACGACCAGAAGAGGTGCAGACCGCCCGCGGCCGCTACGAAGATGCACGTCATCTCCAGCATCCCGTGCGGCAGGATGTACAGCACCATGATGTCGGCCTTGTCATGTGCGGCCATGACCGCGCCTGACACCCCCAGGCCCATCGCATTCTGCACCAGCGCGTACACCGGCCAGATCCCCGTGACGCCGAACAGCACGCACTGCAGGGCGATCCAGGCGTTGTTGGTCCACACCATCCCCATGAAGACGGCCGCCGGGTTCTCGGTGTAATAGCCGGTGAAGCTCTCGTCCGCATACTGCTCCAGCGCGTCGGGCGGCCCGAGCGTCGCGATCAGCGCAGGATCGGAGGAGATCCACGCCGCGGTGCCCACCGCGACCGCGATGAAGGCGACGGCGATCACGAGGGTGGTCCAGCGCAGTCGGTATAGCGCCGCGGGAAGCTGCAGCGTGAAGAACCGCGCAGTCTGCGTGAGGACGCTGTCCGAGGCCCCGGTGAGTCGCAGCCGGGCGCGCACGAGCACCGTCGACAGGTAGGACCCCTGCGGGGACTCCCCCACCGAGGTCTTCAGCTCGGCGAGATCGGCGGATGCCGCGCGGTAGCGGACGATCAACTCGTCGACGCCCGCTCCGTCGAGGCGCGCACGGCTCAACTCGTCCAGGCGTTCCCATTCGGCCCGGCGTGCATCTGTCAGCGCATCGGCATCCACCTGATTTACTGTACTCATGTCTGCCCCGCTCGATACATCCGACGAGGTGCTCTCCGGGGAGGCCGTCGCGATCGACGTGCAGCCCGTCGGCTTCGTCCTCCGGGCTGCCGGCGCCCTGATCGACATGGCCGTCGGCTTCGGAGTCTTCCTGCTGTGGATCTTCCTGCGCGTCTGGCTGCTCGACGCCGGCGTCCTCGACGAGGCGACCGATCGGATCGCGACCGTGAGCGCGCTCGTGGTGAGCTTCGTCGTGCTGCCGATCACGATGGAGGTGGCACTCAAAGGCCGCAGCCTCGGCAAGCTCGCGGTCGGCGGTCGCATCGTGCGCATCGACGGCGGTGCGACGGGATTCCGTCACGCCTTCATCCGCGCCCTGCTCGGCGTGCTCGAGATCTACATGACGCTGGGGAGCGTGGCGGTGCTCTCCGGTGTCTTCAGCTCTCGTTCGCAGCGCCTCGGCGACATGGTCGCGGGGACGTACAGCCAGCGGGTACGGACGCCGAAGCTCGCACCCTCCGTTCCCGTGCTCCCGCCCTCCCTCGCGGGGTGGGCCCAGATCGCCGATGTCGCCCGGCTCCCCGACCGTCTCGCACGGCGCATCTCGCAGTTCCTGCAGACCGCGCCACGGCTGGTGCCGACCGCACGGGCGCGCGTCGCCCACGATCTGCTCGCCGAGGCGTCGGCCTTCGTCTCCCCGCTCCCCCCGGTCCCGGCCGAGCAGGTGCTCGTCGGCATCACGGTGCTGCGGCGCGAGCGAGAGCGCCGAGCGCTCGAGAACGCCGACCGTCGCGCCGAGAAGCTCACCGGACGTCGCGTCGGCGTCTGAGGCCGCCGCGGCGTCGTCGATCGACCGTGTGGTGACGACGCGTCAGGCGCGGAGCGCCTCGTGCCGCACCACGAGCCAGCCGGAGGGGACCGACAGCCGATCGGCGTGCGGCGCGCACAGGTCGTGCGCGTGGGGATGATTCGCGGCGCCGAGCGGGCCCAGCGCCGCCATCTGGTCCCCGTAGTCGTAGGTGAGCGTCGCCACCGCTTCTCGCGCGCAGCCGACCTTCGAGCAGAGTCTTCCGTCCATCACCGTCAGGCTACGTCCGCTCGGACTCGGTTCGTGGATGCCGCGCCGCCGGTTCCTCCCTCGGTTCGGCCTAGACTTTCGCTATGCCTCGTCGTGCCCGCTCCTCCGCCGCCCCTCGTCGTGGAGCGCGCCACGGACGGCACGGACGTCTGGGGCGGAGCGAGGTCGTCCGGCCGCCGCTGGCGCCGCTGGACGGGCGGATAGACCGGTTCGACCTGACCGTCGGAACCGCCGTCGAGTTCCTCAGGGGCACGTGGCCCGAACTGGAGGGGGTGCGGTTCGAGATCGGCGCGATGCCCTCCTTCGACGGTGGCGACGAGGTCCCGCGGTGGTACCTGGACCGGCAGAACCGCCGCATCGTGCTGTTCCGGCTCCCGATCGAACGGATGCTGCCGCCGGGCCACGACGACGGCGCTCATCGGCGCATGGCGATCGAGAGCGCGGTGTTCCGTGCCGCGGCCGAGTACGTGGGCCGGGAGCCCTGGGATCTCGGTCACGACCACTGAACGGACGCCCCGAGGCTCACGTCACGAAGACCGCTCGCCTCGCTGTGCGTCAGGGATAGACCGTGATGCTCTGCTGCGCTCCCGCTGCCGGCCACACCGGCCAGCCGGCCAGCGCCCCGGCGGCGGTCATCGTCACGGAGGCGTGCACCGGAGACGAGGGTCTCACCGAGTAGACGGTACGCGGGTCGAGGTCCACGGCAGCCGAGGAGCCGGCGGGCACGGTGACCGTCGTGGGGTCCCCGGCCCCCTGCTCCGCGATCTCGACCTCGGCATCCTGTTCCTCGTCGTTCACGAGGACCAGCCGAGGGTCAGGACCGTCGGGGACCGCCACCAGGACCTCGGAGTCGAACTCGGGGGCGGGCAGGAGCCACGCGAAGTCGGTCTGCGGTCCGGAGCCGTCCTGCTCGCGCACACCGGCCAGGACGGGGACGTCGGAATCGACCTCGACGGTGTACTCCCCCGGCGGCACGGCTGACAGCGAGAGCTCGGTGGGCTCGTCGGCCGTGAGGGGAATGGGCAACTCCACGACGGAGGAGGACTCGCCGACCGTGCGGACGGTCACGACCGCCTGAGCATCCTTCTCGGGCGACATCAGGCGGACGACCGCCATCTCGCTGCCGTCCGCCGGACTCTCGATCACCTGGACGCCCGGGATAACGGGATGCCGCTGCGGAGCCGTCACGGCATCCTGGAGGTCGGCGCCGGCGGGGTCGAGGGTCCGAGTGAGCGAGGACTGCAACACGGCGCGCACCGGGGACCCCGTGGTCGCGACCTTCACGACCGGGATCTCCGAGCCGCTCGCGATCGACGTCAGCGGAAGGGCGACCTGCGCTCCGGCCGGTACGATCACGGACGTCGACGCGCGCACGGTGCCGAAGAGCGACAGCGTCACCGTCGAGGGCACCGCGCCGGGGTTCGTGAGCACGATCAGGTCCTTCGCCCCGGTCGCGACCGTGCCACCGAGCAGCCAGGATTCGGTGCTCGTCGGGCGGCACGGGGCCGCGGCGAACCCGAAGAGATCCTGCTCCGCCAGGTTGACGGACTCGGTCGCCCCGAGCAGCGGCGCGATGCGCCCATCCACCTCGCCGACGAGCCGACGGACGTCTCCAGCTCCGACGAGGTCGTCGACGCGGAGGGCGGTCGATTCGGGTGCGCCGTCGGACCCTCCCGAGGTGATCGTCGGCGTCGCCGCCGAGACCATCTCGAACGGATTGGCGGAGTCGCGTCCGAGAGCACGGAAGTCGCCGTTGCACACGAGTACCGTGTCGCCCGGCATCGGGGTCACGTCGGCCTGAGCAGGCTCGTGCGAGACGGTGGGCCACGGCGCGGCGATCGCGAGCACGGCGCCCACGACGCACGCGGCCGCGACCACGGCCCCGGTGAGCACGCGGGCGCTCGTCGCTGCCACACGGAAGACTCGGTTGCCGTTCATCGGCTCTCCTCCTCGGGACGGGGATCGGACGAGGCGGATGCATCGGACTCAAAGTCGGATTCGGACTCGGACTCGGAGTCGGATTCGGACTCGGGCTCGGGCTCGGGCTCGGGCTCGGGCTCGGGCTCGGGCCGATCCTGCTGGTCCGATGGCGGAGCATCGGACAGGGGATCTCCGGATGCCGGATCATCGGCTGCGGGGACGTCGAGGTCGTCGTCATCCGCCGAGGCATCGCCCGCCAGGTCGCTACCCGCCGGAGTCTCGCCCGCGAGCCCGTCGGACTTCGCCGCAGTCTCGACGGAGTCCGGTGCCGTTTCGGATGCGTCCGTGAACTCCCCGTCCTCGACATGGCGCGGCAGAATCATCCGCTCCTCCGGCGCGAGGCCGACGATGCGCGACGTTGCACGGGCAGCACGCCGCGACGCCCGTGTCGGGATCGACAGCAGCAGAGCGGCGAAGACCAGAACGAGCTGCAGCGTGATGACGAGACGCGAAGTGGTCTGTTGCGCGGCGGGGAGCGTCGCCCGCGGCTCCGCGTCGGCCTCGAGACGGTAGAGCACGCCCCGATCGGTCGTCCCCGCCTGCACGAAACCTGCCCGCTGGTCGAGGGCGGTGACCGCTGCGGTGCGCAGCGTGCGCGCGCGGTCGGCTTCGTCCCCGGGCACCTGCGCGAGGAGCACATAGGAGATGCCCAACTCGCCGAGCTCGCCGGCGGCGTCGAAGTCTCGGGCGGAGAGCAGATCCACCGACAGCGTCGTGACGTCCTGTCCGCGCGGTTCCGTCGCTGTGGAGAGCATCGTCGTCTGCGCGCCCAGGGTCTCGCTCGCGCCCCAGGCGACCTCGGAAGAGAGTCCTCCGTCGTTCTGCGGGGTGAGCACGAGAGTGCCGACCGGACGATCTCCGCCTGCCTGCGCTGCCACGTATGCGGGCAGCGTCGATGCGGGGCCGTCGGTCAGAACGGACGTCTCCGTATCCGCGTGCTGTGCGGCGAGCGCCGGGACGGCGCACACGGCGATCGCGAGACCCGCGACCGCCGCACTGACCACCCGGAGCCGTGGAAGCGTGATCGCGCTGTCCAGGGTCACCAGCGCGGCCCCGAGAACGCCGATCCAGGCGAGACTCAGTCCGGTGCCCGGCCAGATCGCCACCGGAACCCCCTGGGCGAACGCGACCGTGATCCCCACTGCGAGAAGCGCCGTGGCGAGCCCCGAGGATGCGACGACGAGCAGCGTGATGCCGGCCCGCCAGCGCGGGGAGACCGTCGACACCAGTGCGAGCAGCGCGAGAGGAGCGAGGAGGACACCGGCCCACGGAGCGATCTCCGCCCCGACGAGCGTGTCCCACCTCGCGATGTCGGGCGACGGGAATCCCGAGACGAGTCCGAGTCGACCGGCAGCGTCCGCGGCCGCCTGGGGGCCGGCCCACAGGTACCCGGGATCCGCGAGCACGGCGATGAGGCTCCCGTGGCGCACCTGCCAGAAGACGAGCGGCACGAAGAGCGCGGCAGCGGGGACCAGGACCCAGAGCAGACGCACGGCGCCGCGGATGCGTGCGCCGGCGAGGCTGATGCCGACGGCCACGACCCACAGGAGCAGCAGCGCGGGTGCGAGAGAGGGCGCGCACGCGACGACCGCGGCGAACACGAGGGATGCAGCGCCCGCGGCACCCCACGATCGGTGTGCCACGACGGCGGTGTGGAACAGCCACGGGAGGAGGAGGTGCACCAGCACGGCGGCGGGACGGCCGTCGACCAACGCTGTCAGGAAGGTCGGCGCGAGCGCCCAGACGATCCCGGCGAAGATCCGCAGGCCCGCACGGTCCGTCACGCGTGTCGCGGCGAACCAGCCGCCGACGACGGCGAGCGGGAGGGCGAGTATCCAGAGCAGAACGAGGGAGAACGAGGGTCCGGCCGGCCACAGCGAGCCGAGCACGGCGACCACCCCCGCAAAGGGGTCGGCGGGCCCGATCACGTCGACGCCCAGGCCGCGGAGCCCCCAGGCGGCGTCCGCCCACAGCGCGCCGACCGTCGTGCGCAGCGGGAGCAGGGCTCCGCCGCCCAGCACTGGCCAGGCCAGGAGGGTGGTGAACGAGGCGACGCTCACGACGAGCGCACCGAGCACGGCCCAGGCGCCGCCGCCGGAGAAGAACCGGAGCTCGCTCACGGCGCCGTGCTCGCTGCCGTGCCCGTCGTCGAGTCGTCGACGCAGATCTCCGCGCGTGACCCGCAACGGGGCGATGCTCGACCAGCTGGAGGTGCGGAAGGCGCGGATCCGCTCTCGCGACCTCGTGATCGCGGGAACGCGGGCCATGGCCGTCACCGCCGCGCCCCATTCGGGCGCGACCGCTTCGGGACGCTTGCCGATCAGATGGGTCACCGAACGCCACAGGGCGAGCGGGAGCAGGCTGAGCCAGTGCAGGGGCACGGCGACGGCGGGAGCGTAGGCGAGCCGTCGGTGGAGCTGGGCGAGCCTGGTCGCGAACGCGCGGCGGCTGCGTCCGACGGGAAGGGCGGCGGGTCCGTCGGGCGAGACGGAGATGCGCGCGGCGGGCGCGAGGACGACGCGCCCCCCACCGAGGCGCGCGCGGACGCCGAGGTCCAGCCCCTCGTCCGCGCCGGCGAGCGCAGGGTCAGGACGGAGGGCGTCGCGGACCTCCGAGCGGATGAGCATCCCTCGGATGTCGGCGCCGAGGACGTCATCCCGGCCGTCGTGCTGCCCCTGGTCGAGTTCGCCGGCTGCGAGTTCGACGGACCGGCCGAGACCGGTCATGCTGACCCCGAGCGAGACGATCTCGCGATCGTCATCCGTGTGCACGAGCTTGGGAGCCGCGATCGCGGCGGAGGGTGAACGCTCGAGCGTGCCGATCAGCCGCTCCAGGGCTCGCGGATGCGGTGCGGTGTCATGTGCGAGCAGCCACACGGCGCTGCCGGCCGCGACGCGCGGCCGCGCGAGTTCGACGGCCTCGGCGAAGGATGTGCTGCTGCGCGCCTCGATGACGCCCTCGACCAGGGAGGCCACCGCGTCGCTCTCGCGCGCGGTCGTGGCGTCACCGCACATGACGAGCGTGATCGCGACGGGGCGGGTGGACAGGGCACGCAGCGCGTCGAGCGTGCGGAGCAGTTGCGCGCGAGCGGAGGAACCGGGGCGCGCCACGATGATGGCATGAACTCGGGCTGGCATGACGTGGTCAGCCTAAGCGGCTCGGCACCGGGTCTGCGGCAGTGGCTCCGGCGTGGCCGCGAAGCCGGAGGCGACGCGGCTGGTCAGCTGGCGCGGCGCTTGAGCTTGCGGCGCTCACGCTCGGAGAGACCGCCCCAGATGCCGAATCGCTCGTCGTTGTTGAGCGCGTACTCGAGGCATTCTCCGCGGACGTCGCACGATGTGCAGATCCGCTTCGCGTCGCGGGTGGAACCGCCCTTCTCGGGGAAGAAGGCCTCCGGATCCGTCTGCGAGCACAGGGCGTCGGTCTGCCACGCCAGAGCGTTGTCGTCGTCGGACTCGACCTTTCGAACCCCGGGAACGCCGAGGTTGATCGGATCGACGAACCAGTTCTCCGGTACGTCCGAACGGTAACCCGTCATCTCGATCTCCAACCCTTGTTCCGCCCCCTCGGCGGGCCGTGCACCACTAATTACACCCGTGTGATTCGCTGCGGTCAAGTCGCGGATCGTAAACCCTCAATCATGTCTTGAAGGTTCATGGACGTTCTTCGGCGTGTCGCGCCCGTCGAGTCACGCTCGCGAGCGATGTGCAGCACCCGGCGTGGCGATGAAGGCCTCGCCTCGGCCGGACAGGGTGAGCGACGTCTCCTCAGCGCCGGCGAAGGCGACCGTGCCGACGGGGACGCGCGTCGTGCTCCCGTCCGCTCCCGTCACGGAGACCTCCCCCGCCGTGGCGAGGACCATCGTCGGACCCTCGACGATCAGCTCGAGCTCCTCCCCGGTCAGCTCCGCGCGACGGAGCGCGAAGTCCTCGATCGGCACGGAGTACTCGGTGAGCGCTCCCTCCGTATCGGGTCGCAGGACCGGGACCTCACCCGGCGCGGTGTCGAGCACGGACAGCAGCTCCGGCACGTCGATCCGCTTCGGGGTGAGGCCGCCGCGGAGGACGTTGTCGCTCGCGGCCATGATCTCGACGCCCAAGCCGGAGATGTACGCGTGGAGCAGGCCCGCGCGGAGGAAGACGCCCTCGCCGCGACGCAGGACGACGTGGTTCATGAGAAGGGCGACGACGACGCCCGGGTCGCCCGGGTAGGTGTCGGCGATCGTCGCCACGGCCCGGAGGGTGGTCGCCCACTTCCCCGTCTCCGCTGTCGCCGCGGAGCGGACCGACGAGATCACCTCGTCGACCTCGACCTGTGCGCGCCCGGAGAGCAGCCAGCCGATCGCGTCGCGCAGAACGTCGCCGTCGCCTCGCAACCGGGCGGCGAGCGCGGCGACGCCTTCACCGTCACCCAGCGCGCGCAGCAGTTCGAGCGTCGCATCGACCGGCCGCAGCCCGCTCAGGGACTCGAATCGATCGCTGAGGGCGACGATCAGCTCGGGCTTGTGATTGTCGTCGCGGTAGTTGCGGGTGGGATCGTCCACTCCGAGAGCGGACTCGCGAGCCCAGCCGTCCTTGGCCTGGGCGATCGTGGGATGGACCTGGATCGACAGCGGGGATGCTGCGGCGAGCAGCTTGAGCAGATACGGAAGCCGTCCGCCGGTGACGGCATCGAGGGTTCCTCCCCCGGCCACGTCGGCGGGGTCGCCCGGGTGGTCGCCGAACCACACCTCGGCTTCGGGAACGGCGGACGGGCTTCTCCCCTCGAGCTCGGCCAGAAGGGTGTGCGATCCCCAGGCGTAGTCGCGCGGGACGTTCGTCAGGCTCAGCAGCATGTGACCAGGGTAGGGGTCTGCGCCGACACGATGCGACCCGGACGCGGGCGCCGTGCGCGTCGCACCCGGTGCGCGCTCGGGTGCGCGCGGTAGCCTGAACGCGATGGCGCAGTACACCAAGCATCCGGCGGCAGCTCCGCCCCAGGCCCCTGAGCGGGAGTCGACGGGGCATCTTCTGCTGCGCGGCTACATCATCCTCGTGCTGTTCGCCGTCTTCGCCCACGCCGCGGTCTACAACCTCGTCGGCGGTTACGGTGCGGCCGCGGTGCTCGCCGGTTTCCTCGTCGCGACGCTCGCGATCGGCATCCCGATGATCGCCCGCCGCCGTCCGCAGCGCTTCGCCTGGCGTCGGCTGCCCTGGGCCGCGACCGCCTACACGGCTCTGGCGCTGATCTCGGTCGC
Organism: Microbacterium sp. LMX7-1.2; assembly: GCF_040675935.1. Lineage (NCBI taxonomy): Bacteria > Bacillati > Actinomycetota > Actinomycetes > Micrococcales > Microbacteriaceae > Microbacterium > Microbacterium sp. LMX7-1.2. The sequence goes on from NZ_JBEGIL010000001.1 coordinate 716,206, forward strand.
CTGGTCGCAGTGGCGCGAATCGACGCTCCTCACCTGGGCGCTGCTCGCGACGGTCACCGTGAACGCCCTGTTCATCGTCAACGTGCTCTCGTGGAACGAGATCGTGCGCGCGCTGGCCTCGGCGTTCAAGTGGATCCTCGGGCTCTCCCTCGCGCTCGAGCTCTGGGTCGCACTGATCGTGCACGGGCCGATCCTCCCGAACTTCTTCGTCCGTCCGGAGGGCGAGAAGATCAACGCGCACTGGTACTGGGTGCGCGGCAACCTCCTCGACGGCGACCGCATCCAGGGGATCGTCGGCAACTCGAACCTGCTCGCCATCATCAGCCTCTTCGCGATCATCACGTTCGGCGTGCGTTTCGCGGCGCGCGCCCGCTGGCGGACCACGCTCGCGCTGTGGATGCTGCTCGCCGCATACTTCCTGCTGCGCGCAGGCTCGGCGACCGCGTACGCATGCGCCGCCGCCGCCGGGGTGGTGCTGGTGGTGGCGCTCCTGATGCGACGCCAGCGCACTCCGGGCGGCCGCACCCGCCTGTACGTGATCTTCTTCGGCGGAGGCGCCGTGCTCCTCGCCGCCGCGTGGGCGCTGCGCGAGCCGCTCCTGTCGCTGCTGGGCCGCAGCGGCGACCTCACGGGACGCTCCGACCGCATCTGGACCAAGGTCCTGGAGCGCGCAGCGGAGCATCCCGTGTTCGGCAACGGATTCTCGAGCCCCTGGGTGCCTTACGATCCGGCGTTCGACGGGTGGATCGTCGACCACGGGATCACGGTGTTCCACGCCCACAACATGTGGCTGGACGTGCTGATGCAGCTCGGCGTCGTGGGCGTCGTGCTGATGGCGCTCGCCTATCTGAGCCTGCTGTGGCGATCCTGGTTCTTCGCGGTCGACCGCCCGCGGTGGGATCTGACGAGCGACCGTCCGTACTCCCCGATCACCCTGCTGCCGAGCCTCTTCACAGTCGTGCTGCTCGTGCAGGGCCTCACCGAGTCCACGCCCATCATGCTGTGGGGCTGGATGCTCCTCGTGATGCTGTCGTTCAAGATCAAGTCGATCCCCCTGATCGGCGTCGGCGAGCGGGACCGTGTCATCGAGCATGGCGAGAGAGCGCGGCGGGTTCCGTGACGGCGGGCCGGCGGTTCGTCGACCTCCTCGGCTCGGCCGAGTTCGCGCGCGCGTTCACGATCGCGGTGCTCAGCGCCGTCTTCACCTCATTCGCGATCGAGCGCATGACTTCGCAGGTGACGCTCGCCACGGTCATCACGGTGCTGTGCGCCGTCGGCGCCGCGATCCTGTGGGTTCGACGCGAGGAGCTGTCGCTCCTGCGACTCGCCCCGTCGTCCCTGCTCGCCTTCCTCGCCTGGGCTCTCGTGAGCCTCTTCTGGACCACCGACAAGTCCGACACCGCCTTCGGCTGGATGGCGCTCTTCGGCTTCGCCTTCCTCGCGATCACGGTCGGCCATATCCGCGACACGCTGCAGACCGTGCGAGCGCTGGGAGACACGCTCCGCGTCCTGCTCGTGCTCTCGCTCGGGGTCGAGATCCTCTCGGGGATCCTGTTCGACATGCCCTTCGGGTTCCTGGGCATCCAGGGGAACCTCGCCCTGGGCGGGCCGGTGCAAGGCCTGTTCGGCAGTCGGAACATGCTCGGCTTCGTCGCCGTGCTCGCCCTCATCACGTTCGTCATCGAGTGGCGCTCGCAATCGGTCACGGCACCGATCGCGATCCCGTCCGTCGCGCTGGCCGCCCTGCTCGCCTTCCTGTCGTCCTCCCCCACGGTCATCGTGCTGGCGGCCGCCGTCGGCATCGTGACGGTCGCGCTCACGATCGTGCGTCACACGCCGTCGGAGCGACGCGGACTCGTGCAGTGGGTCCTCGGCATCCTCGTGGCCGTCGCCCTGACGGCGGCCTTCGCGCTGCGGCATCCGATCATCGCGCTGCTCGACGCAGGGTCCGACTTCTCGATCAGGGCGACGCTGTGGAACACCATGCTGGACTTCGTGTCGCTGAAACCCATCACAGGATGGGGGTGGTTCGGCCCATGGGCCCGTGGCGAGTACCCCTTCACGTACATCAACTTCCTCCTCGACGATCATCACCAGAGCGGCCTCAACGCCTACTTCGACGTGATGCTGCAGCTCGGATGGGCCGGGCTCGTCCTGTTCCTGGCGCTCGGAGGCGCGGCGACCGTGCGGTCCTGGCTCGTGGCCAGCGTGCGGCGCTCGGTCGTGTACGCGTGGACGCCGCTCATGCTCGTGACCCTCGCGGTGGACTCGATGTTCGAGAGCTTCACGCTCGAGGGGGCCGGCTGGTTCCTCCTCGTGCTGTGCGCGCTGCGCGCCGGGCAGTCCCGCTCCTGGCGGGAGAACATCGACGCCGCGCACACCGGGGCGATCCCCACGCTGCGGCCGGAGCGCTGAGCGGGTCCACCGGGAACTCCTGGCACCTGCGGGTAGGCTGGGGTCTGCTCGCGGCGTTCCGCGGGACCTCACCCTTCGGAGAATCTCACTCGTGACAACCGTCCCCTTCGCCCCGGCGTCCGCCACGATCGTCATCGTCACCTACAACCGGACGCATCTGCTGACCGGACTCCTCGAGAGCATCATCACGATGGACCCGAAGCCGGGTCACGTCGTGATCATCGACAACGCCTCCTCCGACGACACGACCGAGGTGGTCGAGTCCTTCCGTCCGCGCCTCGGCACCGACCTCGTCTACCGCCGCCTGGAGACGAACACGGGCGGCTCCGGCGGATTCAGCGAGGGCATGCGCACCGCGTACGAACTCGGGTCCGAATGGATCTGGATGATGGACGACGACGTCGAGGTCGTTCCCGACGGCCTGGCGAAGATGGGCAAGTGGGCGCCGCGCTTCAAGAGCATCCAGGGCCGCCGCTACGACTACGACGGCAGCGAGTTCTACTGGCAGTACCGCATCGCCGAGCGCATGGGCATCCCGATTCCGTTCGCGCCGTCGGGCTTCGACGCGTCCGGGTTCAAGGAGATGAACAGCGGATGCTTCGAGGGCATGTTCATCCACCGGTCGATCGTGACGCAGATCGGGTTGCCCGACCCGCGTTTCTTCATCTACTGGGACGACCAGATGTACGGCTGGCTGGCGTCGCGCAAGACCACCGCCGTGATCGTCGACGAGTTCGTGCTGCGCCGCACGCGCGAGATCAAGCAGTGGGACATGGGCATCCGCCACATGAACGCGTCGAGCAACGCCTATCGGTTCTACATCATGCGCAACCGCGCGTACATCAAGCAGTACTACCGCGTGCACGGCGTCTACAACCCGGTCCTGTTCGGACTCGGTACGGCGATGACCTTCGCGAAGGAGCTCATCCGCCTGGTCTTCGTCGAGCGCACGGTGCGTGGCACGAGCAACCTGTTCCGCGGGCTCAAGGAGGGCGGACGTCTCGGACGTGACCGCTCCTGGCAGCCGATGGCACCCCTGGAGGACTGACGAGATGAGCGACGAGCAGCAGCCGGATGTCCGCTGGGCACCGATGGAGCCGAAGCCGCGGAACCGGGGACGGGTGTGGCTGATCGTCGGCCTGGTCGTGGCTGCTCTCGTCATCGTCGGCGTGGTGCTGTTCTTCCTGCTGCCTCGCGGCGACGAGTCCGCGCCGGGTGCCACTGCGACGCCGACGCCGTCGGCGACCGCTACGCCCGGTGACCCGACCGACGAGCCCACCACCCCTCCGGTCACCACGGCGCCCGAGCCGGTCGATCCGTCCGTCGAGGCCTTCCGGGGGCAGGTCGAGGCCTGGCTCTCCGACGGCGCACGCGGTCTCGACATCGTGGCGAACTCGACCGGCGAGGACGCCCTGTCATCGGTGTCGATCCTGCAGGAGGACGCCGAACGCCTGAACGGCGTGCTCCCGCCGTCGTCGATCGCAGACGCATGGCGTGACGGCGTCTCCACCTATTCCCAGAACCTCGTCGATGTCCGGAGCGCTGTGTCGGCTGGAACGGACGCTTCCGAGGCTCTCGACGCGGCGCGCTCGACCCTTCAGTCCTTAGCGACCCTCGTCGAGCTCTGACACGACACCGCGCCGCGCTCAGCGGGCGTTGTAGTCCGCGTTGTAGCGGTCGAGCACCTCGCTGATGGGGGCGTCCAGCACCAGGCCGCCCTTGTCGAGGTAGAGACCACGCGTGCAGAAGCGCCGCAGGTCGCGCTCGTTGTGGCTCACGAAGAACAGCGTGCGCCCCGCGGCGAGCAGCTCGTCGATGCGCTTGTAGCACTTGTCGCGGAAGGCCTTGTCCCCCACCGCGAGCACCTCGTCCACCAAGAGGATGGGCTCCTCGAGCTGCGACACAACAGAGAAGGCCAACCGCACCTTCATCCCGTTGGACAGGTGCTTGTAGGGGGTGTCCTCGAATCCGGCGAGCTCGGCGAAGGCGATGATGTCGTCGTAGCGGCGGGACACCTCATCGCGCGACATGCCGTGCAGCCCTGCCGTCAGCCGCACGTTCTCGCGCACCGTGAGGTCGCCCACGAATCCGCCGGTGATCTCGATGAGGGGCGCGACGCCGCCGTTCACCTCTACGCTTCCCTCGTCGGAGAGCAGGACGCCGGCGACCAGGCGCAGAAGCGTCGACTTCCCCTGTCCGTTGCGACCCACGACGCCGATCGACTCTCCCTGCTGCACCGAGAACGACACGTCTCGCAGCGCCCAGAACTCCCCCGGCCGCGAACGCCGCGACGCGCCCGCGAAGAGGTCCTTGAAGCTGCGACGACCTCGCCTGTTCCGGCGGAAATGGACTCCCAGACCCTGCACATCGATCGCCGGCGCCATCACAGCTCCTTCAGCACGGGGCGCTCGAGGGAGCGGAAGGTCCAGACTCCGAGGACGAGGATCACGATGGTCATCGCCACGCTCACGAGGAGGGTGAAGGGGTTCCACTGATCAGGGAAGAACGGCATCCGATACAGCATCATGATGCCCGCGAGGGGGTTGAAGGCGCCGATCGTCTGGAAGACCCCGGGCAGGTCGGTCACGTTGTAGATGATCGGGGTGGCGTAGAACATCGCGCGGAGGACAAGGGCGGTGGTGCGCTCGAGATCGACGTACATCACGCACAGCGGGGCGACGAGCAGCCCGAGCCCCACGAGCAGGACGGTCTGCAGGAAGACCGCGACGGGCAGCCACAGGATTCCCCAGCCGATCTGCACGGTCTGGGCAGGGTCGAGTTCGACGATGAGATTCACGACGATGAAGATCACGAGGACCGGGAGCGAGAAGAGGTACTCCATGCCCTTACTGAGCACGATCCGGTTGATCCAGATGGATCGGGGGATCGCGGTCGAGCGCACCAGCCTGGCGTCCTTCTTGAACGCGCGGGTGAAGTCCGACACCGAGGAGTTGAACCATACCCACGGCAGCAGCGCGCTGATGAGGAAGATGATGTACGGTTCTTCGCCGACGTCACGGTGGAAGATCTGCGTGAAGACGAACCAGTAGATCGCGCTCATGACCAGCGGATCCAGCACCGACCACAGATACCCCAGGAAGCTGGTCGAGTACCGGACCTTGAGGTCGCGGGCCGACAACAGCCACAGGGAGTGGAGGTAGCGCCGGGGCGTCCCGGGCGCCCCGACAGCAGCGTGACTCACGATGACGAGTCTACGAGAGCAAGTTGTTCCACAGCGACAGCGCCGAGCCGATCGCCATGTGCATATCGAGGTACTGGTAGGTGCCCAGCCGTCCACCGAAGTGGACGTCCTTCTCCCCCTTGGCGAGGTCGCGGTAGGCCAGCAGCCCTTCCCGGTCGGACGGGGTGTTCACGGGGTAGTAAGGCTCGTCCTCGCGGTTCGCGAACCGGGAGAACTCGCGCATGATGACGGTCCTGTCGGACTCGTACACGTCCCTGCGCTCCGGATGGAAGTGCTTGAACTCGTGGATGCGCGTGTACGGCACGTCCATGTCCGGGTAGTTCATGACACTCGTGCCCTGGAAGTCGCCGACGTCCAGCACCTCCTGCTCGAAGTCGAGCGTGCGCCAGCTCAGCGCGCCCTCGGCGTAGTCGAAATAGCGATCGACGGGTCCCGTGTAGACGATCGGGACCTGTCCGACCATCGCCTTCTTATTGAGGGGCTGGGTCTCGTCGAAGAAGTCGACGCCGAGCTCGACGTCGATGTTCGGGTGGTCGGCCATACGCTCGATCCACGCGGTGTAGCCGTCGGTGGGAAGGCCCTCCCACGTGTCATTGAAGTAGCGGTTGTCGTAGGTGTAGCGCACGGGGAGACGGCTGATGATGTCGCCCGAGAGCTTGTGCGGGTCGGTCTGCCACTGCTTGGCGGTGTAGTCGCGGAAGAACGCCTCGAACAGCGGGCGTCCGACGAGCGCGATGCCCTTCTCCTCGAAGTTCGCGGCGGACTTCACATCGAACTCGCCGGCCTGCTCGCGCACCAGAGCGCGCGCCTGATCGGGAGTGTAAGCCGACTGGAAGAACTGGTTGATGGTGCCGAGGTTGACGGGCATCGGGAACACTGTGCCCTTGTGCGTCGTGTACACGCGGTGCACGTAGTTCGTGAACGACGTGAAGCGGTTGACGTACTCCCACACCGTCGCGTTCGAGGTGTGGAAGAGGTGCGCGCCGTAACGGTGGACCTCTATGCCCGTCTCGGGCTCGGCCTCGCTGTAGGCGTTGCCACCGATGTGGTGACGACGGTCGATGACCGTGACCTTGCGGCCGGCGCTCGCTGCGCGCTCGGCGGTGGTCAGACCGAAGAAGCCCGACCCGACGACGAGGAGATCCATGACACTGCTTCCTTCCGTACCGACGCGCGGCGATGACCGTGGAGACCGGAACCGGGAACCGGTGATGGGTACTATTGATCGTGATGTCCACAGATCGCCCCGCCTACGAGCGTACGGTATCCGTCGTCGTCCCTGTGTACAACGCCGTGGCCCACCTCCGTGCCTGCATAGAGTCGATCCTCGCGCAGACGCACCGTGAGCTCGAGCTGATCCTGGTCGATGACGGCTCGACGGACGGATCGGGTGCGCTCTGCGACGAGATCGCGCGGTCCGACGACCGCGTGCGCGTGATCCACCAGGCGAACGGCGGCATCGGTGCGGCCCAGAACGCCGGGCTCGACGCCGCCGTCGGCGACTTCGTCACCTTCTGCGACAATGACGACCTGATGAGCCCTCACCTCGTCGAGCGCCTGTTGAGCATCCTCCTCGATGCCGACGCCGACATGAGCTGCTGCCGGTGGTGGAACGTCGGGGCGAGCGTGGCGCAGGCCGAGCTCCAGCGCCACCGCGACGATGCGCCGGGGGTATCGATCGTCTTCGACGACGCCGCCCGCAACTACCAGACCGTCTTCAGCTTGGCCATCCGGCGCCTCGCGCGACAGGAGCTCCGGTACTTCAGCGAGGCGAACTGGGGCAAGCTCTATCGTCGCTCGCTCTTCGAGGGCCTGCGCTTCCCCGAAGGCCGGTACGCACAGGATGTCGCCGTCGCCATGCAGCTGTACCTTCGCATGCGGCGGGTGGCTTCCTGCAGCGACCGCCTGTACTTCTGGCTGCAGCGAGGCGACAGCGTGTCCCACTCGTTGCGTTCGGCGTCGTACTTCCACGACATCGTCTCCGCCCACGCGCGCTCCTTCCGGGACGCGCTCGAGAACGGCATCCTTCCCGCGCGCGCCTACTACGGACTCACGGCTCTCGGCTACGAGCGGCGGGCCGCGCGGTCGACCGACGAGCTCAGCGTCTACGCCTCGGACCGCGCGCTGGTGCGGTCGCTCCTCGCGACGCTCACCTGGACCCAGCGGGTTCGCTGCGCCGCCCTCCTGCTCCTGCGACGCGCCGAGGTCTTCGTCTACGACCGGACGGTCCACCGGCGGTCGTAGGCCGACGCCGAGCCGATCAGGACGCCGCGGTGATGCGCGCGGAGATCGGTCCCAGGTTCCTGGTGTCCTCGACGACGCTGAACTTCGCGCCCTGCCAGAGCACGTGCGAGTTGATGTCGATGATCTCCGACACGTTCGCGTTGATGAAGTACTGCCCGGCGCCGAGGTTCACCTCGTCGATCCGGAAGTCCATGTGATTCGCCCCCTGGCCGATCCCCGGGAGCGTGATCCCGAGACGCTCGGTGTTCGCGGCGAGCAGCATCTGCCCGAGCGGCGTGTCGATGCTGAATCCCGTCTCCCAGCGCTCCATCGCCTGGTGGGCGTCGACGTGCAGCCGGATGGTCAGCGGGTCGCCGCTGCGCACGGAGTCGATCGTGCGGCCGTCCTCATCGTGGAGCGAGATCGACGTGAGCTCGATGGGACGGTCCTCGTCGCGCTGGGGAGCCTCTCCGACCCGCCGGCCTTCGAGCACGTCGCGGAGGGCGGCCACGCCGTCGTTGACGTCTCCGTCGAACACGAGCTCCCCCTCGTTCAGGACGAGCGCGCGATCGCAGAGCTCCTGGACCTGAGCGGCGGAGTGGGACACGAGGATGATCGTGCACCCGTCCGCACGGAACTGCGCGATCCGCTCCATGCACTTTCGCTGGAACGCCTCGTCACCGACCGCGAGGACCTCGTCCACGAGGAGGATGTCGGGGTTGGTGTGGATGGCCACGGCGAACGCGAGACGCACGAACATGCCGGACGAGTAGAACTTCACCTGGGTGTCGATGAACTCGCCGATGCCGCTGAACTCGTGGATGGCCTCGAAACGGCGCGAAGTCTCCTCACGGGTCAGCCCGAGGATCGATGCGTTCAGGAACACGTTCTCTCGACCGCTGAGGTCCGGGTGGAACCCCGCGCCGAGTTCGAGCAGGGCGGCCATGCGCCCTCGGGTGAGGATCTGTCCCGACGTGGGCGCGATGATCCCGCCGATGATCTTCAGCAGGGTGCTCTTTCCCGAGCCGTTGGGTCCGAGCAGACCGACAGTGGTCCCCGCCTGAATCGTCACGTCGACGTCGTCGACGGCGGTGTAGTGGCTGCGGTGCTGACGGCCGAGCTTGCCCAGGTGGAACAGCCGGTCCTTCAGCGTGTTGTCCTTCCGGATCTGGAAGGTCTTGGTGACGTTCTCGATCTTGACGACATCGGGACCGGGAGTGGAGGAGACGACCATCAGAGCTCCTGTGCGAAGTTGCCCTGCAGCCGCGTGAAGACGCGGTGCGCGAGGAAGACGAGGACGACGCCGACGATGCCGGCGATGAGCATGCGCAGACCGAGCTCGGGCGGATAGTCCGCACTCGTGCCGCCGCTCCAGAACGCCCGGTGGAATCCGAGCACGCCGAGCGTGACGGGGTTGTTCATATAGATGTCGAACAGCCAGTTTGGAAGCTTCATGCTCTGGAAGGCCGAGGTCACCATGGTCCACGTGTACACGATCGGGGAACCCCACATGGCGAGCATGATGAGCAGGTCCGTCAGGTACTGGACGTCGCGGAGATACACGTTGACGGCCGCGAGGAAAAGACCGGCGGCGAGCCCGTAGACGAGAATGAGCGCGACGGACGGGAAGAACCACAGCATCTCGACCGGGGCGGGAAGCGCGTTCATGATGATCGCGGCGACGAGCAGCACCAGCGTCTGGACGAGGAACATGAATCCGGCACCGCCGATGCTGGCGAGCGGGAAGATCTCCCTGGGGAGGTAGATCTTCTTCACCAGCCCGGAGTTCGCGAGGATCGAGCCTGTGGCCCCCACGACCATCTCGGCGAAGAATCCGTAGAGCGTCAGACCGGAGAACAGGTAGACCGCGAAATCGGGCACACCTTCGGCCGCACGAAGGAACTTTCCCAGCACCACGTAGTACATGAGGAAGACGATGATCGGTCGGATGATCGTCCACAGGAATCCGAGAACGCTGTCGCGATAGCGCGACTGCAGATCACGACGCACCAGGAGTCGGAGCAGCTCGCGACGCTCGAAGATCTCTCTGATCTTGCCACCGCGAGCGGCGACGCGGAAACCGCCAGCGTCTGTTCGGGTGAAGGGCGCCACCTCAAGCCGGGCATACCGGTCGTTCTTGTCCACCAACTCCACCATCGTCCGGGTCAACGTGAATACTCCATCTTACGGCTCCCGCGCTGGGCACCTGGGAGCCCTCTCCATTGTGCGGTAAACCGGCGTGTCGGTCGTCCGCCCGCACAGCGTCGACGATGGACGATCCGGTAGTCTCGGATGGATATGCCGGTCGGCGATTCCTATCCGTCGGTGAAACGCGTCTATCCGTGCCGCGCACGGCAAGAGAGGGACTTCATGACCGAGGCCACACCTGGGGATGTGCTGGTCACGGGCGGAGCGGGCTTCATCGGCTGCGCGCTCTCCCGCCTGGCCGCCACCCCGAATCGCCGTTGGGTGGCGATCGACACACTGAACCCGCGCATCCACGAATCCCAGGAGCGCCCAGCGGCCCTCTCGGAGAGCGCCGAGCTCGTGGTCGGGGACATCGTCGACTCCGAGACCTGGGACCGTGTCCTCGACGGCTGGTCTCCCGATGTGGTCGTCCACCTCGCCGCCGAGACGGACACCGGCCTCTCGCTCGACCACCCGCTGCGATTCTCCACGGTCAACGTCGACGGCACGGCGCAACTCATGGAAGCGCTGCGCCGCCACGACGTCACACCCCGCCGGATCGTCGTCGCCTCCTCGCGCGCCGTCTACGGCGAGGGCACCTGGACCGACGAGGCCGGCGCCGCCCGGACCCGTTCTCAGCGCTCGCACGCACAGCTCGAATCGGGGCAGTGGGACTTCCCCGGAGCGCGCCCTCTCGCCGCGAGGGCGGACGTCACTCCCGCCAGCACGAGCAACGTCTACGCCGCGACGAAGCTGGCACAGGAGGGGCTGCTGTCCGCCTGGTGCTCCTCTCACGGTGTGGACCTGAGCGTCCTCCGCCTGCAGAACGTCTACGGCCCCGGCCAGTCGCTGATCAACCCGTACACGGGGATCCTCGCGCTCTTCGTGCGCCTCGCCGCCGCCGGCGAGGCGATCCCCGTCTACGAGGACGGCGCGATGCTGCGCGATTTCGTGCACATCGACGACGTCGCGCGTGCGTTCGCCGCGGTGATCTCGCCTGACTACACGGCACGTGGCGCCACCACGTACGACATCGGCACGGGCGTCCCGGCGTCCGTCCTCGAAGTCGCTCAGGCGATCGCGAGCGCACTCGGAGCTCCGAGCCCGGTGATCACCGGCGACTACCGCGAGGGCGATGTACGTCACGCCTGGTGCGACATCGACGACGCGGTGGCCCACCTCGACTGGTCGCCCCGAGTCGACTGGAGAAGCGGGATCACCGACTACGTCAACTGGTACCTCGAGCGGAACGGAGCAGGACGATGACCTCGGCAGAGCAGACGACCGTGATCGTCACCGGCGCGGGGGGCTATCTGGGCCCGCACGTCGTCTCCGCGCTCGCCGAGCGCGGCCACCGCGTCGTCGCTCTGGTACGCCCGGGGTCGACCGTCGCGCTCGACCCGCGCGCGACCGTGCAGGAGATCGACGTCCTCGGAGACGACCTCGACCCCGCGCAATGGGCCGGCGCGTCCGCGTTCGTCCATCTCGCGTGGAAGGACGGCTTCCAGCACAACTCCCCCGCACACATGGAGCACCTGTCCGCCCACTACCGCCTCCTGACCGGCGTCGCCGCCGCCGGAGTCCCGCGGATCGTCGCGCTCGGCACCATGCACGAGGTCGGATATTGGGAGGGCGCCATCACGGCGGAGACCCCGACGACGCCCAGTTCGCAGTACGGCATCGCCAAGGAGGCGTTGCGCGCGGCTCTGCCGCTCGCCCTGCCCGAGTCCACGAGTCTTGCCTGGGCACGGGCGTACTACATCTACGGCGATGATCGGCGCAGCAACTCGGTCTTCCGGAAGCTGCTCGAGGCTGCGGACGAAGGTCGCACGGAGTTCCCGTTCACCACGGGCAAGAACCTGTACGACTTCATCCGTGTGGAGGAGCTGGGACGACAGATCGCCGCGCTCACCGATGCGACCGACGTCGTCGGCACGCTCAACTGCAGCACCGGCGAGCCGAAGTCCCTGGCTGACCAGGTCGAGCAGTTCATCGCGGAGCACGACCTCGGGATCACGCTCCAGTACGGCGCCTTCCCGGACCGCGCCTACGACTCTCCGGGCGTGTGGGGAGACGCGACGGCGATCCAGGAGGTCATGCGCCGCGACGGCTGACCTCGCGCACGATGCAGAGAGGGGCCTCATGACCGTTCGGGTCATGAGGCCCCTCTCTTCGCATCCTTCGGGTCAGAACCCGCTCGTCCCCGGAGGCGCGTTCACGAGGTGCCGCTCAGCGAGCTGGATGATGACGACGTCCGGCTTGTACTGGTTCACGAGGGAGGCGTAGTTCGGCGGGTTCGACCAGTCGTCGTACCGGTGCTGCAGCTGCCAGGTCTGCGCGTACTGCTGGTTCCAGAACGGCGAGAGCGCGCCTCCCATGGAGTCCCGCAGGATGAGGGCCTTCTGAGGGCTCGCCGACGCGTCGTTGAGCGTCGTCGCCGGGAGGGCGAGGAGATCGACCGGAGTGGTCCCCGAGACGACCTTCGTCTCCTCCTTGTTGTCGACGACCTTGACCTCGGGAAGCGTCTCCGCGAAGACCGGAGCATTCCATGACGGCGTCGTGTCCGCGACGCCGTACTGCGCGTACTCGTTGAACGTGCCCGTGTCCTTGGTGCCGGTCACCGCCGGCACGACGACAGGTGGGTTGTCCGGGTACAGCTCAGCGTGGCAGGCCGCGAACGTCTGCCAGCCGATGTAGCCACCCCAGTCGGTCCAATGGCTGTTCACGGGCGTGTACACGGCGTCGTCGGCGGCCGCTGTGCGCAGATCGGCGCGGAAGTCGACGATCGGCAGGTCGGGCGTCGCGAGCAGGAGCTGGTCCAGCGGTGTGGGTCCGCGCAGCTCCTCCGCCCACTCGGGCAGCTTCTCGGGGTACACGCTCGTGGCAGACGGCGTGATCTGGATGCTGAGCTCGATGCCCTGGTCCTCCAGCGCCTCGTCGATCGAGGTGAAGTAGTCGGTCCACTTGGAGAGCTCGGAGACGGTGAGCAGTCGACGACCGATCGCCTGCGAGAAGTTCTGCTCGATCTGGTCGTTGTAGAAGTACCACCCGTCGCGTCCCTCGATGACCGGTCCCGCGAGCTGATCCGCCTGAGCCTTCCATGCGGCCTCGGCTCCCGCAGGATCGTCGACCCACGGGTTCTGCGACGGCAGGTCGACAGGCTGACGGCAGGCCGCCATGGCGCCGTCGACGGAGGTCTCCCCCGAACCCGGCACCGGCGCTGCGGCGTTGTTGGAGCTGTCCAGCTGATGCTGCACGGTCCATCCGACGATCGCGGCGACGAGCGACAGCACCGTGAGGATCGCGAGCGGGATGTTGCGGTACCGACGCCACCACACAGGGGAGGGGATCTGCGCACCGTGCACGGGAACGCCGGGCGCGGTCATGCCGGGACTCCTTCCGCGCGGCGAGCAGGAGTCCGTGCGGCGGCGCGATCCGGGTACGTCGGGTCGATCCACCCGATGACCTTCATCCGCTGACGCTGTGTCTTGTCGAGGAGCCACGTACCCCACCGTGGTGTCCAGTCCTTGAGCTGCAGCGCGGGACGCTCGATGAGATGCCAGCTGAGGTAGGCGTAGACATGGCACGCGACCACGATCACCACGTGATAGACCAGCCAGCCGGCCTTCTCCAGACCGAAGTAGGCGGCGAACTGCATCAACGGCCAGGCGATGATGTAGATCCCGTAGGAGAAGTCGCCGTGCTTGTCCCAATTGCGCAGGAACTGCACCTTGATCGAGAACCACATGACGACGTAGCAGAAGGCGTACTGTCCGAAGACGAGCCAGCCGCCCTTGCCGTACGTCCAGACGGCGATCAGCCCGAGGACGATGGCGAGTCGGTTGTCGATCATGATCTTGTCATCCCAGAGGGCGAACAGGATGCCGAAGGCGAAGGGCGCCATGAGAAGGAGGAATCGGTAGTCGCTGAACAGCGGAGACAGGTTGGTGGGCGTCCCGTATCCGAACCACTGCATCATGGCGAGACCGATGATGCCGCCGGCGATGATGGTGCCGACGATCCGATTGGAGAGCGCACCGACCATTCCCAGCACGCCGACGAGGATGTAGGCGGTGAACTCGAACGCCAGCGTCCAGGCTGAGCCGTTCCACTCGTATCCGCCATGGATGGTGAAGAACGGGATGATCTTGCCCATGCCGGCGATGTTGTGCTGGACGAGCGGCAGCCACATGTTGTTGGAGAAGTACGTGAACGGCGACTCCTCCTTCGCGTTCCAGAACCCGTCCATCGTGCCGTGCTCCTGGTTCCACGCGATGGGGGCGAGCACATAGGCGGTGACGATGAGAACGAGGAACCAGGCCGGGAAGATCCGCATGATGCGGCGCCAGAAGAACCGGATGGTCGACGAGCGGCCCATCCTGCTCTTGGTGATCAGGTATCCCGACAGGAAGAAGAACCCGGCGACCGCAACGCCGCCCAGGGACTGCTCCGTGCTGAACTGTGTGCCGAGATCATGCCCGCCGTAGAAGCCCGCGAGCGGTCCGGCGTGCGAGAAGATCACGACGAATGCGAGGAACCAGCGGAGGAACCCGATGCTGTTGCTCCGCGGGTTGAACGCGTCCTTCAACGAGATCATGCTTCGTCTTCCTGCCGCTGACGGCGTTCTCTCAGCCACTGCCGTGGGCGCAGGACCGGGCGCAGCCGGATCATCGCGATGCGAAGCGGCCGGTCCAGCGGCCGAAGGAACTCCGCGACCCGCGGATAGTGCAGCTTGAGATACACCCGGGTGAGGGCGCCGATGCCGCCGTGTCCGAGCCATCCGGCCCGGTGGAGGAACTGGATCTGGTCGATCGAGTATCCGGGCATGGTCGCACTGACCTGGTCGAGCTTGTAGTCGAGGGCCGTGTGGCTGATCGATGCGTGCTCGAGGCTGAGCGCCGTCCGCACGTGGTAACCGCGCTCGGCGGCCGCGTACGCGACCAGGCGCTCCTGCACGTGTGCGAGGCTGCCGTCGCGGTGCTCGTCCGGTGCCGCGTAGTCCTCGTACTCCCAGTCGTGCTGGGTGAGGATCGTGAGAGCCTCGGGGCGCGCGACCCACATGCATCCGTACGGCGCGAGGGGGGACACGTCGTCGAACGGGACCCGGATGCCGAGTTCCTTCGCGAGTTCCTCCGCCGGCTCTCGGTTCGCGTACCAGCCGCGGCCCATGGTCGGGTATCCGATGTGGATCATCGGCGGGAAGACGATGCCCAGACCCGGCTCCTTCTGGAACAGGGCGAGCACGTTCGCCGCGAATCCCGGCGAGTGCAGCACGTTGTCGAGCTGCTGCGCCTTGAAGTAGCGCCCGGCGTTGAACGAATCCTGGGCGGTCTTCTTCGAGTGGATCTTCACCACGAGGTCGTAGCGCCCGGGCTCGAGCACGTCCTTGCAGGCGATGAGGAACGCGCTCACGTCGCGCCCGCGGTTCGACGGAAGCACGCGGATGTCGATGCCTGCGACACGCTCATCCGCGCGGCGGTCGATGATCTCCCTGATCGCGACGGCCTTCTCGTCGCTCGTCGTCGTGACGACGAGGTCGAACGGGACCGGCAGCATCACGAGGCGGTCGAGCAGCTCATCCGTCATGTCCTCGTAGAAGATGTGGACGGTGGCGACGACCTTCGGAGGCCGCTCGGGATCGAACGACACGTCGACGTCCGGCAGCACCTCGAGCATCGAGGCGTCGGCGTGCAGGTCGCGCGGCTTGGAGTTGCGGACGAGGTTCTGGTAGATCAGCTCGACAGGGTAGCCGTACTCCTGGGCGCGCTCGAGCGTCCAGCGACCGATCACCGCATGCTGGTCGAGGTACGGCGGGTAATGGAAGAAGCCGCGGCGCTTGAGCGCGGGGCATCCGTCGTCGAGAAGGAGGTCCGCGTTGAACAGAGCAGGATGCGTCGACGGGTAGTCCTTGCGGGCGAAGGCCACGGCGCTCTTGTAGCCGCGCTCCTCGAAGTGATGGGTGAACCGGGACTCGTGACCGAGGATCGAGTCGACGTACGACCTGACGGGCGGCATGGTGTCCCAGTACTCGTTCCACTCGTCGCTGAGGAACATCTCCTTGCGCACGGTGATCCAGTGCGACTGCAGGTGGCGATGCAGCACACCCTTGTTGGTGTAGGGGTTCGGCTTGAACCGCGGATAGTCGGACAGCCCCCAGAAATGGGCGGGCTCCTTGTCCATGCGCTCGAACAGGTCGCCGAAGGGACGGACCGGCCCGAACCACGTGTAGTTCATCAGGATCAGCTCGTCGTACTCCGCGAGGCGGTCGCGACCGAACTGCTCCATGGCCGTCTTGTAGCCCCAGACGTCGAAGCCTTCGTTCTCGCGCTCCCAGACCGTGTCGGCGATGCCGTCGATCTTGGCCCGGTGCTCGGGCTTCAGCTGGCCGTTGGAGACCACGAACAGGTGATCGGCGTAGGGCTTGAGCCGCTCGAGCTTGTACGGGATGTAGTCGTCGACCTCGCCCCGCTCGTCGTACAGAAGGTAGAAGATGACTCGTTTGCCCCCGTCGGGGAACGGCTTCGCCTGCGGAACGGCCTGACGCTTCACTATCTGCACTCTCAATCGTTATTCCGGGCGCACATGAAAATCCGAGGGGCGCCACGCGGCACGCCCCTCGGATTCTAGTCGACCTACCTGACCAGGCCCCGCTCGACGACGTCGAGCAGGTACTGACCGTAACCGCTCTTGACGAGCGGCTGCGCGCGTTCTCGCAGCTCGTCGTCCGACAGGAAGCCCATCCGCCATGCGACTTCCTCGGGCGCGCCGATCGAGAGGCCCTGGCGCTTCTGCACCGTGCGGACGAACTCGGTCGCCTCGCTCAGCGAGTCGAAGGTCCCCGTGTCGAGCCACGCGGTCCCGCGAGGCAGGATGTCGACGCGCAGATCGCCGCGCTCGAGATAGACGCGGTTGAGATCGGTGATCTCCAGCTCCCCGCGCGCCGACGGCTTGAGGTCGCGCGCGATCTCGACGACGTCGTTGTCGTAGAAGTAGAGGCCGGGGATGGCGTAGTTGCTCTTCGGCGTCGCAGGCTTCTCCTCGATCGACAGCACCCGGCCGGCATCGTCGAACTCGACGACTCCGTACGCGGTCGGATCGGCTACCCAGTATCCGAAGACGGCCGCGCCTTCGAGGTCGGCGAACTGTCGCAGCCGCGTCCCCATGCCGGGGCCGTAGAAGATGTTGTCGCCCAGAACCAGCGCCGCGGTATCGGTGCCGATGTGGTCGGCACCGAGCGTGAACGCCTGCGCGAGTCCGTCGGGCGACTTCTGCTGCACATAACTGATCGACACCCCGAACTGCGAGCCGTCACCCAGGAGTCGTTCGAAGGACTCCGCGTCGTGCGGAGTCGTTATCACGAGGATGTCCTTGATGCCCGCCAGCATGAGGGTGGTGAGCGGGTAGTAGATCATCGGCTTGTCATAGACGGGGACCAGCTGCTTGGACGTGCCAAGGGTGATCGGGTGAAGTCGAGAGCCGGTCCCGCCGGCCAGAATGATGCCACGCATGCGAGACAGTCTCCCCCATCTCGTGATGAGCAGGCAAACGCGCACGGGCACGGCACCCGCGGCTCCAGGATGCCCTCGCCGCTCTGCGGCGTCGAACTCTAGTGCTCCACTGCGCCGAGCCATCCCGCCACGGCGTCGCGCACCGCGTCGTCGGCGATCCGCTCGAGAAGGGCGCGTGGGTCCGCCTCCGGGCCACCGTACAGCTCCGACAGCACAGCGATGAGGGCGTCGTCGACGCCCGAACGCTGCATGCCCACGGTGTTCGCCCCGCGCACCGCCGCGGGGGTGCCGAACGCCTTCGCGAAGGGGGGGATCTCGCGGACGACGACCGACCCCATGCCGACCATGACCCCTGCGCCGATCCGAGTGAACTGGTGGACGGACGCGCCGAGGCCGAGGTTGGCCCGCGCTCCCACCACGACGTGCCCGGCGAGGAGCACACTCGATGCGAGCGTCACGCCGTCCTCGAGCACGCAGTCGTGCGCGACGTAGCACTGGTTCATGATGAAGGCGTCGTCGCCGATGCGGGTGCGGTCCTTCCAGCCCTGGTGGATCTGCGCGTACTCGCGGATCGTGTTGCGATTCCCGATGACCACGCCGTTCCCCTGAGATTCCGAAGGCGCGTTCGGGTGTGGGAAACCCCGGACCTCGGGCGGCGCGCCGATCATGGCACCGGCGCCGATCCAGTTGCCGTCGCCGATCGTGACGGGTCCAGCGATCACGGCAAACGGCCCGACGGTGTTCCCGTCGCCCAGGACCACGTCATCGGAGATCACCGCTGTGGGATGAATGGTGTTCATAGGGCACCTCGCCGTCGTGGATCGCGTCGAGCTGTAAGCTCGGATAGATTTGTTGCGCGCTCTGGCATGCCATGATGCGCGGATTCCCAGATGACCATACGGAAGCACATGATACCTATTACCGACGTCCGCTTCGGCGAAGAAGAAGAAGCGCTGGTCCTCGAGGTCCTCCGCTCCGGGCTGATCGCTCAGGGACCCAAGGTCGCACAGCTCGAGGCGGAGTTCGCGGAGCGATACGGAGCGGCCCACGCGATCGCCGTCAACAACGGCACCACGGCTCTCATCGCGGCGCTCGAGGTTCTCGATCTGAAGCCCGGTGACGAGGTCGTCACGACACCGTTCACTTTCGTCGCCACGCTCAACGCGATCCTGCAGGCCGGCGCCACGGCGGTCTTCGCCGACACCCGCGCCGATGACTTCACGATCGATCCCGAGGCGGTGCGCGCACAGATCGGCGACCGGACCAGGGTCATCGCCCCGGTGCACCTGTACGGTCAGATGGCCGACATGGACCCGATCCAGCAGATCGCGACGGAGCACGGCCTCCGGATCCTCGAAGACTCGGCACAGGCCCAGGGCGCCACGTACGGCGGTCGGTTCGCCGGCACCTACGGAATCGGCACCTTCTCGTTCTACGCCACGAAGAACATGACCACCGGCGAAGGGGGCATGATCACCACGGACGACGACCGGCTCGCCGATCGGCTCCGTCTCCTTCGCAATCAGGGCATGCGCGCCCGCTACCAGTACGAGATGGCGGGCAACAACTACCGGCTGACCGATCTGCAGGCCGCTCTGGCGCTGCCGCAGATGGCGCGCTACGACGACACCGTCGCCCGCCGTCGGCGCAACGCCGCCCGCCTGTCCGATGCGCTGTCCTCCGTGCCGGGCATCGTGGTTCCGCGCGAGATCGAGGGGCGCGGACACGTATGGCACCAGTACACGATCCGTGTGACGGAAGAGTCAGGAGTCACTCGTGACGAGCTCTCTCAGAAGCTCGGCGAGAACGGCATCGGCAACGGCATCTATTACCCGAAACTCGTGTTCGACTACGACGCGTACCGCTCCAACCCGCAGGTGCGGATCAGCGACGTCCCCGTCGCGCAGTCGCTGGCGCAGCAGTCGCTCTCCCTCCCCGTTCACGCGGCTCTCAGCGAGAGCGATCTCGACCGCGTGGCCGAAGTCGTCGCCCAGATCGTCGCCGCGGCCTCATGAGCGCGAAGAAGCGAGTCGTCCTCGTCGGAGCCGGCAACATGGGCTCCCACCATGCACGCGTCATCAGCCAGTCGGCGGGTGCGGAGCTCTCCGTCCTCGTCGATCCTCGGGAGGACGTCGGCTCGGCCGTCGCAGCCCGGTTCGGGGCCACCTGGGCGCCGAGACTGCCCGACCTCGACTCGTACGACGCGGTCGTCGTCGCCGCGGCCACGGAGGCGCACCACGAGCTCGCGATGCAGGTGCTGGGAAGCGACCGGCCGCTACTCATCGAGAAGCCCGTCGCCGACAGCCTCCTGCGCACCGAGGAGATCCTCGCACTCGCGAACGCCCGCGACCTGCCCATGATGTGCGGGCTGCTGGAGCGCTACAACCCGGCCGTGATCACGGCGCGCGCCGCCATGCGAGAGCCGCTGCACGTCACGGCGACCAGGCACTCCCCATACGCACCGCGGATCCGCACCGGTGTCGCGTGGGACCTGCTCGTGCACGACGTCGATCTGGCGATCAACCTGGTCGGGGCCGAGCCGTCGAGCGTGTCGTCGAAGCTCGGCTTCTTCCACCCCGACTCCGCCGCAGACGCCGAGGACGTGGCCTCGACGATCCTCGGCTTCGAGGGAGGCGCGGTCGCGCAGATCTCGGCGAGCAGGGTCGGACAGCACAAGGTGCGCACGCTCGCGATCCACGAGCTCGATCGCCTCATCGAGGTCGACCTGCTCCGACGGAACCTGACGATCTACCATCACGTCTCCGAGGGCTCCGTCGACGACGGGCCGAGCTACCGGCAGCAGACCATCATCGAGATCCCGGAGATCCCGCCGTCGCCCGAACCGCTCACGGCGCAGTTCGCGCGGTTCTTGGACGTCATCGACGGTCGGGAGGATGCCGCGGCCGAGCGAGCCACGATCTTGCCGTCCCACCAGGTGATCGATCACGTGATCCAGGAACGGACGCGGGTATGAGCTCGGTCCCGCCGAGCGACGACGGTTCGGCCGGGACGACCACGCGCCGCTACAGCGCGCTGCGGTATCTCCTGGCAGGAGGCCTGGCATTCCTGGTCGACCTCGGACTGCTCGCGCTCCTGCGCGAGGTATTCGGCTGGCCCACCTGGCTCGCGGCCGGCACGGCCTTCGTGATCAGCTTCGCGTTCACTTACACGATCCAGCGATACTTCACCTTCGGATCCCAGGTCCCGCACGGACGGGCGCTGCTCAAATACGCCCTCCTCGTCGCATTCAACACGGTCGCGACAGCCGGGATCGTCGCGCTCATCGACGCGACTCCGCTGGGCTGGGCCGTCGGCAAGGTCGTCGCCACGGGCGCCACGACCATCTGGAACTATTTCGCGTACCGGTACTGGGTCTTCGCAGACCGCAGCCGCTGAACAGAGAGGACACCGTGTACAACGGAGCCCGAATCGCCGCTGTCGTGCCGGCGTACAAAGAAGAGAAGATGATCTCAACGGTCATCACCACAATGCCGGACTACGTCGACCACATCGTCATCGTCGACGATCACAGCCCCGACGACACGAGCGGCGCGGTGCGTGCCGTCGAAGACCCACGGGTCACGCTGATCAGGCACGAGGTGAACCAGGGCGTCGGCGGTGCGATCGTGACGGCCCACCGCGCGGCCATGAACCTCGGCGCAGACGTCAACGTCGTCATGGCCGGCGACGCCCAGATGGACCCCGCCTTCCTCCCCGACCTGCTCGACCGCGTGACGAAGGACGGATACGGCTTCGCGAAGGCCAACAGGTTCTTCGCTCCCGAATCGTTTGAAGGGATGCCCGGCTACCGGGTGTTCGGCAACATCGTCCTGTCCTTCATGACGAAGCTCGCCTCCGGTTATTGGAACCTCTTCGACCCGCAGAACGGCTACACCGCCGTTCGCACCGAGGTTCTCAAGCGCGTCCCGCTCGACCGCGTGTCCCCGCGATACAGCTTCGAAAACGACCTGCTGATCCACCTCAACATCCTGCAGGTCGGCGCTGTCGACGTGCCCATCCCCGCCGTCTACGGCGAAGAGGTCTCGAGCATCAAGCTCTCCAAGGTCGTGCCGGAGCTCGTGAACCTCCTCTTCCGCGGATTCTGGCGGCGGATCTGGTACCGCTACGTGCTGTGGTCCTTCTCCCCCGTCGCGCTGCTCCTCTTCTTCGGCCTCGCACTCTCCGCCGTCGGGCTCGGCGTGGCGATCTGGGTCTGCTTCCAGATCGCGAGTTCCGTCGTCGCCACCGCGGCCACGGTGATGCTCGCCGCCCTGCCGCTCATGCTAGGGACCCAGATGCTGATCAGCGCGCTGCAACTGGATATCCAGGGCAGCCCGTCGTCGCCGGACTACGACCCTTTCACGACGAGGGATACGCCGCCGACCGCTTGACCCGACGGCGCGGATGCCGCGTGTTCAGGGCAGCCTCCACTCGTCGCCCTTGTCGATGATCCGCCCGGTATACGTGACGTTGACCGGCGCCGTGTAGTCGACCATCCCGGGCGCGAACGTCCCCCAGCTCGGGCGACCCTGCGATGCGCCGAACGAAGGCAGGTACGCGCCGTACGCGTAGAGAGTCTCTTGGATGGGCCGGTAGCACGCGCCGCCGGCCTCCGTGATTCCCGCGATCGTTCCGAGTGCCCGCAGACCCGAGGCATCCCAACGCCATACCGGCCCGCCGACGTCACCGGGACCAGCGGGAGCGTCGGTGCAGATCAAGTACTCGCCGAAGCGACCGGGCGCGATGCCGAGGATCTTCCCCTCCGTCCACCCCGTGTCGATGCCCATCTTCCCCACGAGCATCCCGACGGACTGACTCGACGTGGGCGTCCACCCCTGCACGCGGCCGTCTCCCGGCGAGACGCCCGTCGTCGGATCGACCAGAATCTGGTGCGCATCGTTCCCCGATCGCATGCGCAGGAGCACGGTCGGATCCGTCGCCCGGGTGGCGAAGACGTCCGCGTAGTAGCCGGAATCTCCGCGAATGCTTCTGTCCGAAGCGATCATCCATCCGCACGTCGCGGCGGTCGTCAAGAAGAATCCGGAATCCCCTGCGATGGCGAAGCCGCCGGAGCAGGCCTTGTCGTAGTAGGCCCCGACGGTCCCCGCGATGCTGCCCCAGATGGCCGGCTCGCCAGGACTGTAGTCGTACCCCGATGCCACCGGAACGGGCTTGATCTCCGCGACTGCCTGCGTGGCCGGATTCGCGGCTGATGCGACGATCGCGGCGATCGCGATCGCCCCTCCGATGATGCCGATGCGCGAGCGGGGTGCGCGGTTCCGGCGACGCGATACGGTGGCCCGGGTTCTCTCCATGGCATCACCGTAGCGCCGATGAGCGTGCCCGGCGAGGCCATCGCCGGGCACGAGTCCCTCAGTGCCTGTCTGTCCGGTTGCGTCCGTTCGGATCCGCCGACGCCGGCACCGGATCCTCCGAGGACTCGAGCGTCGCGGCAGCGGGCGCGGTCGTCGCCGCGGGTTCGAGCGACGGCCCCGCTCCGACGCCGACCTCGTCCGCTCGGCCCCGCGCCGCGAGCAACACGGCGGCGAGCACGGCGAGCACGCCCGCGAAGGAGAGCGACCCGATGATCCACACGGCGATCGGCTGGGGCACACCCGCCTCCCACCACCAGCTGTCGGGCGCGCTCAGCCAGACTCCGGGCTGGCCCGCGAGCGTGTAGCGCCGGATGTTGCTGTACATCGCGACAGAATTCGCGACGGAGAGGATCGCGACCGCGAGCCAGACCTGCAGGGTCGTGACCCTCAGGAGGCGACGGCCCACCGGGAAGAGCGCGAATCCGACGAACATGATGATCAGAGGCAGCAGGTACCGGGGATGCACGAGTCCGCCGACCTCGGTGGCGCTGCGCTGGAGCAGATAGAGCGGAAGCACGATGAGCGCGAGGCCGGACACGCCGAGCACAAGCGCCTTGCGCCAGGAGATGGTGGCCAGTCCGGTGAAAATGGCGGCCGCAGCGACGAAGATCGTGCCCACCCACACGAAGGGCGGGATCGCCGCGTCGTTCCAGCCGAGCGGCCAGGTTCCGAGAGAGCCCACCCACAGCGACGGGAGGTTCAGGAGGTTGTATGCGAGGAGGCTGACCCCCTGTCGGGCGCTCCCCCCGCTTCCTGGAGCGACACCGTTCTGCCAGATCCCGATCTGCTGGGCTGAGAGGAACAGAAGGAAGCAGACGATCGACAGCGCCGCGGGAAGGATCAGGGATAGCCAGAAACGCTTGTCCCTAGTCTTCCAGCGCCCGGAGAGGACGACTGCTGCCGCCATCCCGAGCACCGCATACACGGCCATGTCGGACCGCGCGCCCGCGCCGATGACCGTAGTGACGGCTGCGACCGCCGCCAGAGCGATCCTTCGCTTGCCCGTGGTCTCGAGGAATCCGAGAACCGCGAGCCAGAGAGTGCCGCCGGCGAGGACCGCCCACCCGTTCGGATTGACCGAGGCGAGGAGGTAGATGCCCCACGGAATCAGAGTCACCGCGAGCGACGCCACAAGGAGGGGGCGCCGTCGGGACGGCAGCAGGAAGAACAGGACAGAGGCGATCGCGACGAAGATCGCCGCGTTCACGATCCTGATCGCCACGACCGATGCCGGGACGTTCGTCGAGGCGAGCGGGCTCATCACCGCGTAATAGACCGGTGAGTAGAACTGGGCGTAGGCGTTCACGTGCTCGGTGGCCACAAGTCGCTCGGGATCGTCTCCGAGCACCTCGTCCTGGCAGCTCGCGGGGATGTCGGGGCGGAAGGCGAAGCACTGCGCTCCCACCGTGCCCCACGGCACCAGCTTCCCCGGTTCGTCCGGATCCGTCTCGCAGAGGCCGGGCCGATCGCCCGCGCCGCACCAGATGCTCGCGATGTGGAAGTTCTCATCCGGAGCACCGCCGACAGGAGACGCGACCGCCCACGAGCTCAGAGCGATCATCAGGAGCAGCGGGACAATCGCCACGATTCGCCGGAAGGATGGGGTTCGGTTGCGATGTTCAGCCACCCGGACATTGTATCGGGCATCGGCAGCACCCCCCGGAGCCGTGGGTCGGGTGGCGGAGGTGCTCCCGGTATCATTGTCCGATGCGAAGACTCTTGGTCACCGGAGGCGCCGGCTTCATCGGCTCCAATTTCGTCCACTACGTACTTGAGAACACCGATGACACCGTGACGGTGCTCGACAAGATGACCTACGCGGGAAACCGTGCATCGCTCGCGGGGCTCCCCTCCGACCGGTTCCGGCTGGTGGAGGGCGACATCTGCGACGCGGGTCTCGTCGCAGGACTCTTCGACGAGCACGATGCCGTCGTGCACTACGCGGCCGAATCCCACAACGACAACTCGCTGACCGGCCCCGCGCCCTTCGTGCAGACCAACGTGATCGGCACGTTCACCCTGCTCGAAGCCGCTCGCGCGTCAGGCATCCGGTTTCACCACGTGTCGACCGACGAGGTGTACGGCGACCTCGAGCTCGACGACCCCGAGCGCTTCACCGAGAACACCCCCTACAACCCGTCGAGCCCCTACTCCTCGACCAAGGCCGGCTCCGACCTCCTGGTCCGCGCATGGGTGCGCTCCTTCGGTGTGCAGGCGACGATCAGCAACTGCTCCAACAACTACGGGCCCAGGCAGCACGTCGAGAAGTTCATCCCCCGTCAGATCACCAACCTGATCGACGGAGTCCGTCCGCGCCTCTACGGCGACGGCCTGAACGTACGTGACTGGATCCACGCCGACGATCACTCCTCGGCCGTGCTGCGGATCCTCGACGCCGGTGTCATCGGCGAGACCTATCTCATCGGCGCCGACGGTGAGAAGACGAACCGCGAGGTCATCGAGATGATCCTCGAGGCGATGGGTCAGGATGCCGGGGCATACGATCTGGTCACCGACCGTCCCGGACACGATCGTCGCTATGCGATCGATTGGTCGCGTCTGCGGAACGAGCTCGGGTGGACCCCCCGCTACTCGGACTTCTCCACCGGTATCGTCGACACGGTCCGCTGGTACCAGGAGAACGAGAACTGGTGGCGCCCCCAGAAGGCTGCCACCGAGAAGAAGTACTCGGAGACCGGGCAGTGACCGGCGCGGATCTCGAGTTCGGGCTCCCGCTCGCCGTCCACTCCACCAGCATCCGGGGTCTCCTGCGTCTCGACCTCCCTGTCCACGGCGACAACCGCGGATGGTTCAAAGAGAACTGGCAGCGGGAGAAGATGGTGGCACTGGGCCTGCCCGATCTCGGCCCCGTGCAGAACAACATCTCCTTCAACAAGACCAGGGGGACGACTCGCGGAATCCATGCGGAGCCGTGGGACAAGTTCATCTCGGTCGCGACCGGCAGCGTCTTCGGCGCCTGGGTCGACCTGCGGGACGGCGACGAGTTCGGCACGGTGTACACCGCCGTCATCACTCCGTCGGTGGCGATCTACGTGCCGCGCGGCGTCGGCAACGCGTTCCAGACTCTCGAGGACTCCACGGCGTACAGCTACCTCGTCAACGAGCACTGGTCGCCGAAGGCCGAGTACACCTTCCTGAACCTCGCGGATGAGACGGCGGCCATCTCCTGGCCCGTGCCACTCGCTGACGCGGAGCTCTCGGAGAAGGACCTCGCGCATCCACGCCTTGCGGACGTCGTTCCGATGAGCTTCAGCTGATTCACCCCTGCTGACCGTCGCAGAGAAGGCCCTCCACCCCGACGGGTGGAGGGCCTTCTCGATGGTGGCAGTGCCGGTCAGCGCAGCGCGCCGGTCGCGAGGACCAACACGGTGCTGGGCACCCCGTACAGCCGGGAGATGGTGGCCTGCTCCTCGGCCGTCACCGGCGTGAGTCCCCCGGATGCCAGGTAGACCTGGGCGCTGTTCCACTCCTTCACGAACCTCGGCCCCGTGGCCGTTCCGGCCGACGGCACAGCCGCGATGACATCGGCGGTGGTCGACGTGAAGGCGAGGGAGCCGAAGTTCGCACGACTCACGCCGACCCAGCCCTGGGCGGACAAGACGTAGTAAGAGCCTCCGGCCTCGGCGCGCGCGGTGAGGGTACCGGTGGGCGAGAGCTGTGTGAACGAGGCATCCGACAGGTTCTTGATCTTCGCGGTGATGGCGTCGACTCTGACGTCGACGGGTACGTCGACGACCTTGCCGGTCGCTGTGACGAGCCGGACGGCGCCCGATGGGTTGCGATACGGACCGGCCGTCACGACCGGCGCCCCGAGAGCGAAGCTGCTCACCAGGGCGGCCGGGACCGCCGTCGACCCGGATCCGATGCCGTACTGCGCGAGGACCGAGGGGTCGGGCACCTCACGGCGCTGGTTCGACTGGACGAGCCACAGCGCGCCGTCGGGCGACTTCAGCAGCGAGGCGAGGACGCCCGAGTTCGTCATCCCGAGCTGCTCGGGCGCGATCGTCGGCGCTCCGTCGCAACCCGTGCCGTAACCGGCGGCCGCAGCGCAGCTCGAGAACTGGAAGTACGTGGTACCGCTGGACAGCAACGCGCGTTCGCTTCCGTCGCGGAACACGATTCCCATGGACAGCGGAACGCTCTTCAGGGTGCCGTCTGCGAGCTTCCAGAGCTTCGAGGACACACCGAAGCGGGCGACGATCCACGACAGCGCCGCGTCGTTCTCCACCGGCTGGAGGTAGCCCCCGGACACGAGGAACATCTGGGCCGACGCGGACTCCCGCACGAAGTGCGGCCGTGCGTCCGAGCCGGCGAGGGGTACGCCCAGCCAGGCGTTCGAGGCGAGAGTCGTGAACAGCTGGGTGCCGCCGTACTGGGCGGGATCGACCTGCAGCCAGCCCTGATCGGTGAGCACCATGGCCTTGCCGTCGCTCACCAGACGAGACGGCAGCACCTGCGTGACTCCGAGGAGGCCATAGCTGGCCGCCGTGAGCTTGCGGACTCCCCCGACGATGACGGGGATGCGGTTCTCCGCCGACACCGAGAACGCTCCGGCCGGGTTGACCAGCGCGATGGCCGCTGCTCCGTCGCTGTACGCGCCGGGGCTGAGTACCGGCGCGCCCACTGTCAGGGGTTCGACCAGCGAGTTCGAAAGAGTCGTCGTCGCCGCACCGATGCCGTAGGGAGCGAGCACGGACGCGTCGACGACCTCTCGACGGGATCCGGACTGCACGAGCCAGGTCGTGCCGTCGGACTTGCGGACCAGGTGCGTCAGCGATCCACGGTCGGTGATCTGGGAGACCTGCGAAGCGGCGACGACGGGCAGTTGAGCGCAGTCGCGCCCCCAGTCTGCCACCTGCGCGCACGTGAGGAAGCGGTAGCGGTTCGTGCCGTCGATGAGATACACGGCCCCCTCCGGCGTCTTCACGACTCCCGATCCGGCCGTCGAACTCTTGCCCAATGCGGAGTCGGCGATGACCCTGATCTGAGCGGAGACCCCGTAGGCGGCCGTGATCCAGCGCTGTTCCTCAGCATTCACGGCCTGGAGCACGCCACCGGAGACGAGGAAGACCTGCAGGCTGGAGCGCTCGCGCACGAAGTGGGGGCCGTTCGCCGCTGCGGCCTGAGGCATCGACGCAAGCGCCCGGGTCGGCAAGGACGCGAACGGCACCGCGGTCCCGTAGGCGTTCGAGGCGATCCACCCGTCGTTGCCGAGCACGTAGGACACACCATCGACCTTGGCCGTCAGCGGGAGGGTGCCAGCGATCTTGAGGCGTCCGATCGACGCAGTCGAGAGGGGCCTCGTCGCGGCCCGGACCGCATCGACCTGCCCTTGCGCCGACACGTCGTACGTGCTCCCGCCCTGGAGGACCGCGACCGTCTTCCCTGCGGGGTCGCCGTATACGCCGGCACCCAGGACGGGGTCCCCCAGGCTGTACTCGTTGACGAGCGCGTCGGCGACGACGCTGACGCTCGGCGACATGCCGTACTGGAGGAGGATCGACTGATCGACGATCTCTCGTCTGACACCGCCCTGGATAAGCCAGTTCGCGGCGAGGCCGCGGACGGTCGGCGTCAGGTAGCCAGCATCGGGATACGCGTTTACCTGCCCCTGCGCGACCACGGGCAGGGTCGCACAGCTCCAGCCGTAGTCTGCCGCGAGCTCGCACGTCGGGATGCGGAATCGTCGACCGCTGTCGAGGAGGAAGACCTGATGCTGGTCCGTGCGCACGGCGCGGGGAGCCACACCGCCGTTGGTGAAGCCCGCGAGCTGCGCCGTGCTCACCGTCTGGGTAGGCGAGATCCATGTGAACTGCACCGCACGCTCGGCCGTCGGGAACGAGTACTTCACAGTACCCACGACGAGGAAGCTCGCGCCGGTCGCGGAGTCCTTGAGCACGCGCGCTCCGGACGACTTCGTCGAGCCGAACCAGTCCGTGAAGTAGTTGTAGAAGTTGCGGTTGCCGTAGGCCGAGCAACCGTCGCCCTCGCCATACCCCGCGCGCATCGCGGCAGCATTGGGCTGGTAAGGCGTGTAGTAGTAGAGCGCCGACGTCGCGCCGTTCGCGACGTAGACGGGTGAGCTGCCGCAGGCGCGGTTCGGATTGTACAGGATGTTCCAGGTCCGACCCGGCGCGTAGTAGGTGAAGTAGCGGCCCTCCATGTAGATCTGCATCTGGCGGGCTGCGCCGTAGATCTGGTGGAAGAACCCCACGTAGCTCGGGTCGCAGGGCACGCCGCCGTCCGGGCAGCCCTGGCCGAGGGCGGCGTTGTAGCGGTTCATGCTCGGCCACGTGTGCGTGACGAGTCCCTGCTCCTTCTGGAGCATCACGATCAGCACCTGCGGGTTGATGCCGCAGGACTGCGCGACCCGGTAGATGATCCGCGCGGCCGATTCGTTGGGCGCTCCCGTGTAGCCCTGGCAGTAACGATCAGCGGGGCGGTTTACCGACGAGATCGTGAAGTCCTTCAGGCAGATGATCGGGCCCCACTTGTCGGATCCGCCCTGGCACCGGGACACCTTGCTGTTGAAGAATGCCTGGATCTGCGCCTCTGTCATCGTGTTACGGTCCGTGAATACAGCGTCGCTGATGATGTTCCCGGCGTCGAACCCGTCGAGCGACATCTTCAACTTGAGCGTATGCACGCCCTTGCCCGCGGACGGCGCTGCCTGGGCAGCGGTCACAGGGACAATGACACCGACCACGAGCGCCGTGACGGCGACGAACGTGGCGAGGATTCGGGGCATCCTCATGGTGTTTCGAGAGCGTGGGGCACGTCGAGACATGTGACCAGTGTGACGGAAGTTGCGCGATGATGCCACTGTTGCAGTATTTTGGCCACCGGCGTGTCGGCGTGTCGCCCAAGACACAGCCCACGTTCAGGGGATCAGAGGTCGGCGTGCAGGGCCCAGACGCGCTCTGCGGCACCGTGCCAGGAGAACGCCCGCGACCGGTCGGTGCCCAGGACACTCAGTCGCCGGCCCCCTGCTCCCACGGCGTCGACGACGGCATCCCCGATGCCGCTCTCGGTCACGAGTGCGCCGCCGTCCACGATCACGTCGCGATTGGTTCCGCTGTCGATCGCGACGACCGGAACACCCAGCGTCATGGACTCGAGCACGCGCCACGGCCATGCGTCGACCGCACTCGTCGCCACGAGCGCGGACGCGCCCGCGAGAGTCGCTGCTCGATCGGCGATCGGGAGACTCGTTCTGATGTGCGCACGCGTCTCGGGCAGTCCGGCCGCGGAGGCGATCTCCGCGAGTCGTGGCTCCGAGCCCTCCGCCGCGTCGAGGACGACGGCGTTCGTCCCCGCGGCAGCGGCCGCGCGGAATCCGGTCTCGAGCGACGCGGCGGTCCCCGTGAGCACGACATAGCCTTCAGGGAGGGCCAGAGCCGTTCGTCGCTCGGCGGCGTCGAACGGCACGACGAATCCGGTGGGCATCGCTCCGGGGATCACCCGGATGCGCCCCCGCAGCTTGACGGTCTCGCCCAGCCGTTCGGCGATCGAGTGCGTCGGCACCACCACTGCGTCCGCGTGCTTGGCCGCCCGCTTCAGCATCGCCCGCTGCCACGCCACGATCGACTTCGGCAGCGCCTCGGGCTCCTCCCACGCGCGCAGGTCCCAGATCGTGACCGTGGTCTGGTCGTTGTCGTGAACGCGATCATGGCGCACGAGAGGAGCCATGAGCGATGCGGAATGGATGAGTCCTCCCCCGACCCCGGGAACGAGGCCGAGCTGCCACGCGGTGGCGAGCTCACGACGGGCGAGCGAGAGCCGGTGCGTGCCGGCGATCCCGGGGATGTCGACATCGCCTCCCGCGGGGACGATCGCCTCGACGTCGCATCCGGAAGGAGCGGTCTCGACGAGTGCTGCCGCGAGATCGACACTCGCCCAGGCCACGTCCGGATCGAGGACATGCTCGAGCTGATCCAGAACAACACGCAGCCGAGCACCCATGGACCAACAATAATGTCCGCGTCTCGAAGAACCTGGGAGCGCGGCCCCCGAGTCACGCCGCCGATATGCCGCTTCGTGCTTGAATGCAGGAGTGAGCGACGGACGGATGCCGGTACAGCATCGATGGGTGCGATGGGTCGTCGGCGTTGTCCTGACGCTGCTCGTGCTCGCGATCGGCTGGGTCACGGTCCGCGGCATCGGCGCGGTGAACGATCTGCAGCGGGTGTCAGCCTCGGCGTCGCAGCTCAAGGCGGCGATCGGCGAGGGGGATCTCGATCGCGCAGCCACACTCTCCGGCCGGATCGCGCATCACGCGGAGTCCGCGCACGATCTGACGTCCGATCCGGTATGGCACGCCTTCGGGGTCGTGCCCTGGCTCGGGCCGAACTTCTCCGCCGTGAGCGACGTCGCGGCGATCGCCGACCAGGTGGCGTCGGATGCGCTCGTGCCGGTCCTCGACGCGGCGGGCGAGCTGGACCTCGCGAGCCTCGGCCTGTCCGGCGGAATCATCGACCTCGCGCCGTTCGCCGCGATCGAGCCTCCTCTCGCCGACGCGAGTGCCACGCTGGCCTCGGCCGAGGACCGCGCTCTGCGCATCGACGCGGACGCTACCCTGCCGCCGCTCGCCGATGCGGTGCGGGAGATGCGCTCCGCGGTCACCCAGGCATCGACGGTGGTCGGCGCTCTGCACGGGGCATCCGCGTTGCTGCCCAGCATGCTCGGCGCCGAGGGTCCACGGAACTACGTCGTGGCCATGCAGAACAACGCGGAGCTCCGCTCGTCGGGCGGCATCATCGGAGCCATCGCCCTGCTGCACGCGGAGGGCGGACGGATCTCCCTCGTCCAGCAGGCGTCCACGACGGACTTTCCCCCGCTGGAGCAGGCCCTCCCTCTGAGCGAGTCGACCGTCGCGCTGTTCGAGGACCGCCCGGGCCGCTTTCTGCAGAACATCACGAACATCCCGGACTTCACTGAGGCCGCCCCGGTCATCGCCCAGCGCTGGCAGCAGCGCTTCGGCACGCCGGTCGACGGAGTGATCGCGGTCGACGCCGTCATGACGAAGAACCTCCTCGCGGCGACCGGCCCCCTGACGTTCGGGCCGTTCACCGCCACGGAGGACAACGTCGTCAGCCTGTTGCTCTCGGACATCTACACGACGATCCCCGATCCAGCCGTGCAGGACCAGGTCTTCGCGCAGGCCGCGAGCGCCCTGTTCGGAGCCGCGCTCACGTCCGCGGCTCCGAAGGATCTCGTCGCCGCCCTCGCGACATCCGCCGACGAGGACCGCATCCGCATCTGGAGCGCGCACGAGGACGAGGAGCGCCTCCTCGCAGCCAGCGAGCTCGGCGGCGCGATCCCCGAGGACGACGCCACGAGCCACGTGGGAGTGCTGTTCAACGACACCACGGGTGCCAAGATGGACTACTACACGGACGCGACCATCACGACGGCGATCGGCCGCTGCGACGGGGCACCCACGACACAGGTGCGCGTCACCTGGACGAACAACGCTCCGGCGGACGCAGCGACCGCCCTGCCGGCGTATGTGACGGGCGGAGGCACCTACGGGGTGGATCCGGGCACTGTGCGCACACTCATCACGGTGTACGGCCCCGAGGGGGCGACGCCCTCGTTCGTGGACCGCGAGGGAGGCCAGGGCGACGAGGGCGCACAGACGACACTCCTCGGCAGCCGTACAGCGGTGCAGCAGGAGGTCCTGCTGGCACCGGGCGAGTCCGCCACGATCACGGTCGAGTACCAGGGAGACGGCACGGGAAACCGCCTCACGACGGTCGACCACACCCCGATGATCCGCACCCCCGACATCTCCCCTGAGGAATTGCGCTGCGGTTCGTGACTTTCGTCCAACCATGATGTAGTCTCGTGTCCACTGGGGAATATCTGGGTTCTGCAATCCTGTCGTGGGGACAGGATGAGCCCACGCCAACGGATGCAGGGGTGTATCCGAGGGCGATTCCGCGTGAATTTCTGGGGAGAATCATGCTGAAGAAACTGGCTGCCATCAGCCTGACCGCTAGCGCACTCGTGCTCATGGCACCTGCTGTCGCCTCTGCCGCGTCGGCTGCGTCCGACTCATACGCCGACAAGCCTCGCGTCTCCGTGGGCGACCCGGTCATCGACATCTGCGAGGTGTCCACTGTCGTGTTCGGCGCGGGCTACTTCCAGCCGTCCGAGAACGTGGGCGTCTCGGTGTCCGGCTTCAACGCCGGCGCCTCTGCGGTGTCCGGCAACACGGCCGCTGCCGACGGCAGCCTCGTGCTGACGTTCCGCCCGCCGTCCGACGGCGAGGGATCGTACTCGCTCGCGTTCGCCGGCTCGCGCTCGTACACGGCGCTCATCACGGTGTCGCACGGACATGACTCGGCAGTGAGCTGCGACCACGACCCCGGTGTCGTCGGCGCCGGCACCGAGATGCCGCTCTCGGGCGACGGTCTCGAGCTCGCGCTCACCGGCGGCAGCGTCTCGCCGTGGATCGTCGGCGGAGGAGCCGCTGCGCTCGTCGCCGGTGGTGCCCTCGTCGCGACCGGCGTCGTCCGCCGCAAGCGCGCCTAGATCAGATCCCCGCACTGCGCGGGGGTCGACCGGGCGACGGTGATCCCTCCCCCTCCGATCACCGTCGTCTGGCGAATCCGGTGACCAACCGGAGAGCCCACGACCGCCTCCTTCACTCTCGAACGGCGGACGTGGGCTCATTCGCGCGTCCAGAGGACGCGCTGCGCAACCGGGGATGTCGTGGAAGCTCCCGTGCTCGCAGCGCACTTCTGATCAGGGCGTCGGCGTGGGCGTCTCGGTCGGCGGGTGGAGCGCCTGCTGGACCATCGAGTGGATGTAACCGTAGTCCGGCGAGTGCTCGTCGATGCCGTTCTCCGGCGTGAGCTCGATCGTCGTGACGGTCTGCTCCTTCGCCTTCGTCATGAGGTCGAAGAACTCGGGCAGCTTGTCCTGCGGGAGGTCGGTGCTGATGAGCGCCGTCCCCGCCGCCGCGACCTCGTTGAAGCGCGTGAGGACCGTCTGCGGAGTGAACTGCGCGAGGATGGCCTCCTGCAGCTCCCGCTGGCGCTTCATGCGATCCCAGTCGCTCGTCGTGTATCGAGAACGCGCATACCATTGCGCGGTGTCGCCGTCCATGTGCTGCTGGCCCGGTTCGATCCAGCCGATCGCCCAGGCGTCGACATCGTGCGGGTTCACGCCGTCCGGCGGTCCACCCTTGGGGAGCCGCTCGGTGACGTTGATGTCCACGCCACCGAGTGCATCGACGAGATCGGCGAAGCCGTGCATGTCGACGAAGACGTAATAAGGAATCTCGATTCCGAGAACACCCTCTGCGGCATCCTTCGTGGCCTCGATCCCGGGGTCGGAACCGTGTGCGATCGCATCCGGGTACAGCTCTTCACCCTTGTCTTCACGGCACACCTCCGCCGCGTTGCGGACGTGGTTCATCCAGCCGTTCCAGCCGCAGGTGTTGGAGCTGTGACCCTCGAACCCGTTCGGGTAGAGCGCCTGCATGGGGCTGCCCTCGCTGAACGGCGCATTCGGCAGCTCACGGGGGATGCCGGTGATCGTGACCGCTCCCGTGGACGCGTTCACCGAGACGACCGAGATGCTGTCGAACCGCATGGAATCGCGGCCGTCGCCGCTGTCGGCTCCGAGCAGCAGGATGTTGTAATAGCCGTCGCTGGGCGGGAGGCTCGGCCCGCTCTGTCCGAAGATGGAGCTGATGGTCGAGCGCACGGAACCGACGATGGTCGCCGCGTATCCTGCTCCTCCCCCCAGCAGCCCGAGGATGAGAAGGGCGACGAGCGGGATCGCGAACTTCGACGGACCGGGGATGCGCACGAGACGCACCAGTCGCAGCACATCCAACGTCAGCACGATCCACAGCACGACGTAGCCGACCAGCAGC
Organism: Microbacterium sp. LMX7-1.2; assembly: GCF_040675935.1. NCBI lineage: Bacteria > Bacillati > Actinomycetota > Actinomycetes > Micrococcales > Microbacteriaceae > Microbacterium > Microbacterium sp. LMX7-1.2. Next base: position 751,024 of record NZ_JBEGIL010000001.1, read on the forward strand.
ACCTGCACGATCGTGAGGATCGCCGCCGAGAGGAACCCTCCGCCGACCGAGAGCCACAGCATCACCGGACGCGCGAACAGCGCCAGACCCGCCGCCACGATCACCAGGAACCAGGCGAGCAGCGTCGCCCCCAGACCGAAGCGTCCGAGACGGCGGTTGCCGGCGAGCACCTGAGCCGAGCCGGGCACGAGAACGTTCAGGAGCACGAGCCACCACCCGCGCTTGGTCATCATCCCGGCGTCCGTGCTGTCAGGATGCCGCAGCGGCCGCGTCTCGATCAGCGGTCGTGCGGAACCGCGCGGCGGCGCCAGGGTCACAGCGACCCCTTCAGCCGTTCGTTCTTCTCCTGCACCTGGGACTCGAGGTCGCGGGCGTAGGCCTCGACCCGGTCGGCGAGGTCGCCGTCGGCGGCGCCGAGGATACGGGCCGCCAGCAGCCCCGCGTTGCGCGCCCCGCCGATCGACACAGTCGCGACCGGGATGCCGGCGGGCATCTGCACGATCGACAGCAGCGAGTCCATGCCGTCGAGGTACGCGAGCGGAACGGGGACGCCGACGACGGGGAGGGCGGTCATCGACGCGACCATGCCGGGGAGGTGCGCCGCTCCCCCGGCGCCCGCGATGATCACACGGATGCCACGACCACGGGCCTCGCGCGCGTACGACATGAGCTTGTCGGGAGTGCGGTGGGCCGAGACGACCTCCACCTCGTGCGGGATGCCGAAGTCCGAGAGCGCCTGCGAGGCGTCGCTCATGACGCGCCAGTCCGAGTCGGAGCCCATGATGACGCCGACGAGCGGAGCAGCGGAGGAGTGGAGAGGCTCAGTCACCCACTCAGGGTATGGTCTGCTGCTGGGAGAACCCCCGAACGGCGCGCGAAGTCGAGTACCTGCATTCCGGTGTCGGCGGCACGCCCCCCGTCAATCGAAGTGAGCGGCCGCCGCACGCGCGACGTACACGGCGTCGTCGAGGTCGTCTCCCGAGACGTTGACGTGCCCGACCTTGCGTCCGGGACGCGGATCCTTGCCGTACGTGTGGATCTTCGCCGTGGGGTGCTCGGTCATCGCACCGGCGAAGCGCTCGCCGAGTGCCGCGTCCTGCGGTCCGCCGAGGATGTTCACCATGACCGACCACGGTGCGCGCGGCGAGGGGTCGCCCAGCGGCAGGTCGGCGACCGCGCGCAGATGCTGCTCGAACTGCCCCGTCACGGCACCGTCCTGGCTCCAGTGCCCGCTGTTGTGCGGGCGCATCGCGAGCTCGTTCACGAGGATGCGCTCGTCGTCGGTCTCGAAGAGCTCGACCGCGAGCATCCCGGTGACCCCGAGTCCTTCGGCGATCGTGCGACCGATGCCCTCGGCCACCTGCACCAGACGGTCGGCGGCCGCCGGCGCCGGAGCGATGACCTCGGCGCACACGCCGTCGCGCTGAACGGTCTCGACCACCGGATAGGCGACCATCTCGCCGCCGGGACGTCGAGCGACCTGCTGCGCGAGCTCGCGCACGAAGCCGACCAGCTCCTCGACGAGCAAGGCCTCTCCGGCGGCGAGCGCGTCGAGCCAGTCCTGAGCCTCGGAGGCTGCGCGCACGACGCGCACGCCCTTGCCGTCATAGCCGCCGCGCGGCGTCTTCACGACGCCGGCGCCGTCGTGCGCGTCGAGGAACTCCTGCAGCTCCTGCGCATCGCGCACGGGAGCCCAGTCCGGCTGCGGGACGCCGAGCTCGGCGAGGCGAGCCCGCATCACGAGCTTGTCCTGGGCGAACTGCAACGCGTCAGGTCCGGGATGCACCGCGACACCGTCGGCGACGAGCGCGCGGAGCACCTCCTGCGGCACGTGCTCGTGGTCGAAGGTGACGACGTCCACGTCGCGGACGAAGGCGCGTACCGCCTCGAGATCGCGGTAGTCGCCCACCGCGGTGGCCGCGAGCTGCGCGGACATCCCCTCGCCCTCGGCGAGGACGCGCAGCTCGAGTCCGAGCTCGACCGCCGGAGCGATCATCATCCTCGCCAGCTGACCTCCACCGATCACGCCCACGCGCAGCGCCATGTGCCGCCTCCATTCGTCAGGACCATTGTCCCGCATCGGCCGAGCGGCCGGTGACAGCCCTCTCCGTAGCCGCTCGAGTCAGAACGCCGCGGTGCCGTCGTGTCCGGACTGCGCGTCGCGATGTGCCAGGATCTGGCTCACCTCGATCTGATCGGCCAACGTCTCGTGCACCAGGGTGACATTCGGCACGTTCGCGAGACGCAGCGGCGCATCGACCCCGTTCGACAGGGTGATCGTGCCGGCTCCCCACAGGCGCTGCAGCGGCCCTCGGCGCACGCCGATGGTGTAGCCGCGAGCATGGGACATCTCGCTGCGGCTCCGGGCTCCGATGCCGTGGTTCACGATCACACGGCGGGTCGTGACGGTCACGGTGCGCGACCACCAGATGATCCACGGGACGACGACGAGCAGCACCACGAGGAGTCCGGCTGCGCTCAGCAGCATCCAGTTCTCGAAGGGGGCCGGGAGGTTGTCGAAGAAGTAAGCCGTACCGCCGAACACGCCGATCAGCACGAGCGCGGACCAGAACAGTCGGCGCGCATGGCCGCGGAACCGGGCGATGAGAAGTTCCTCGGCGGGCACGCCGGGCGGCGGCATCGTCGGCCGTCCGCCGAGCGTCACGGGCTGGGTCACCCCTCCATTGTGCCTGTCGTCGCCGACAACGCCGTGCGCCACCCGGGCGTGTCAGCCCTGCACGGGGCGCACGTGCACGACGTCCCCCGCCGCGACGGCCTGCTCCCCCGCGTCGCTTCGCACCACGAGCCGGCCGTCCTCGTCGAGCTGGATGGCACGACCTTCGAGGATCCGATCCCCCGGCAGCGACACACGGACTTCCCGGCCGATCGTGGAGCAGCGCGCGGATGCCGCCGCGTGCAGCCCGCTGGCCACCGCGTCGCCGGTCTCGGCGAGACCTGCGATCATGCCGTCCAGCCCGACGAGGTAGTCCGAGAGCAGACGATCGGCATCGGCCACGACCCCGAGCACGGCGAAGGACGTCGCGGTTGGGACGGGGAGCTCGGATGCCGTCATCTCGGTGTTCACGCCGGTGCCGACGATCACCGCGTCGGCGGCCGCCTCGGCGAGGATGCCGCAGATCTTCCGTCCGCCCACGAGCACGTCGTTGGGCCACTTGACGGAGACGTCTGCACCGGGAAGCTGCGCGGCCACGGCATCCGCCATCGCCACCCCGGCGGCCAGGGGGATCCAGCCCCGGGCGCGCGGATCGACCGGAAGCCGACGCAGGAGCACCGAGATCGCGAGCGAGGCGCCGGACGGCGCCGTCCAGGTCCTGTCGAGGCGTCCCCTGCCCGCCGTCTGCGTGTCCGTCAGCAGCACGGAGAGGTGCGGCCAGGCCTCGACATCCGCGGCGAACGCGCGCAACGCGGCATTGGTCGACCCGACCTCGGGCAGCTCCTCGACGCGGGATGCGATCTCCCGAGCACGGCTCAGCTCCACGATCAGTCCTCCTCGTCGTCGACCTCGTCGTCGTCATCGTCCTCGTCTGGGCGGACCGCACCCACCTCACGAGCGCGCCATTCGTCCCATTCCGTCAGGAGACGCTCGATCGCGGCGTGGAACTTGGCCGTGGCGACGCCCTGAGCGGTGTCTCCGAAGTAGTGCTGCACCCACATGCGCAGGCGTGCCGTGGCCGCCTCGTCGGCACGCACGCGCTCGACTTCGGCGAGGATGTCCCCGGCGTTCCCGGCGGTGAGCCATTCGCAGTCCGAGAGGTAGCCGCTCGTGTCGACATCCGCCCGCTCGTCAGCGGGGCGCGTGACCATAAGGGGCTTGCCGACCGCCAGCCGGTCGTACACCATGGCGGAGATGTCGACCACGGCGGCGTCGGCTGCCGCGAGCTGCCAGCCGAGCTCCGGGCCGTCGTCGTACACGTGCTGCGCGGCGGGATCGGCGGTGTTCGCTGCGGCGATGGCGGCGAGGATCCTCTTGTGCGCGGCCCCGTACTCGGGATCGACCACCCCGCTGCGCGGGTGAGGCCGATAGAGGAGCCGATGCGCAGGTGACGCCAGCACCGCTGCGGCCAGCGCCTCCCCGTGGGTCGCGATGGATCCGTAGTGCGCGCTCGGACGGTCGCCCTCCCACGTCGGGGCATACAGCACGACGGTGCGCTCGTCGGGCTCGTACGGCAGAGCGCCCGAGTAATGATCGGCCTGCGGACGGCCGATCTCGATCGTGCGGGCGTCGATGTCGTAGTCCCAGAGCGTGCGCGCGAGACGGTCGCGTGCGGCCTGACCAGCGACCAGCGCGTAGTCGTAGGCCTTGTACTGGTTCGTGGTCATGTACATCTTGTCGGACTCGCCGTGGTTGATGAACACGTGCCAGCGGCGGCCGTATCTGAACATCTGGAAGTTGCGCGTGTTCTGGTTCACGTACAGCACGATGCGGATGTCCTGCGTCGCGATGAACCGCTCGAGATCGCGCACGGTCGGCACGAACGCCACCGGAGGGGCGTCCTCGTCGAGCAGCTTGTCCGCTCCGGTCGCCGATCGGGAGAGCACGACGACGGGCCACGTCTTCGCGAGTTCCGCCAGCGGCCGATACCACTGGCGCATCTGGTACATGTTCACCGCGCCGTCGGCGAAGTACACGGCCACCTTGTAGTGCTCGGGCGGGTGCGGCTCGCGATCGACCAGGCGGCGACGCACCCGCTGCACGGCGGTGCGCGAGATCAGCGCCCGCTTCAGCAGACGGTAGGCCTTCTTCGCATCGGACGCTGCACCCATCACTCCAGGATACCGAGTGACGTCGAAGCGCCCGGACGAGAGAGCGCCGCCGCACGGCGATGAGGAATCAGGGAACGTTCGCGCAGCCCGTGCCATGATCGTGGTGTGCCAGACGAAGACATCTCCGCGCCCGAGATCGGGGTGTCGTTCGTCATGCCCGTCCTGAACGAACAGGCCTACCTCGAGCACGCGGTGCGCTCCGTCCTCGCTCAGGAGCTCTCCGTACCCGCCGAGCTCGTCCTGGCTCTCGGCCCCTCGAGCGATGGCACCACCGAGCTCGCGCAGCGCCTCGCCGCGACCGACGACCGCATCCGTCTGGTCGACAATCCCCAGGCGCACATCCCCGTGGGACTCAACGCCGCGATCCGCGCGAGCCGCTACGCCACCATCATCCGGGTCGACGCGCACTCCGAGCTTTCCCCCGGCTACGCGGCACGGGCCCTCGCCACCCTCGAGCGCACCGGAGCGGCGAACGTCGGCGGGGTCATGCACGCCGACGGCCGCACCCCCTTCCAGCGCGCCGTCGCCCGTCTGTACAACTCCCCCGTCGGCCTCGGCGGCGGCGCGTACCACGGCGGCACACGGGAGGGAGAGGCCGAGTCCGCGTACCTGGGCGTCATGCGCCGCGAGGTGCTCGACGAGGTCGGGCTCTTCGACGAGACGATCCGCCGCGGTGAGGACTGGGAGCTCAACCTCCGCATCCGACGCGCGGGGCACCGTGTCTGGTTCGACCCCGCGCTGTCGGTCACGTACTGGCCGAGGGAGAGCTGGATCCGTCTCGCACGCCAGTTCCGCGCCACCGGCGCCTGGCGCGGCGAGCTCGTCCGCCGGTTCGGCCGTCGCAACGGCATCCGCTTCTTCGCCCCGCCCGCACTCGTCGTGCTCGTGGCCGCGGCGATCGTGCTCGGCGTCCTGCAGCTCGCCCGGGTGATCGGCGGCCCGGCCTCGATCGTGCTGTCGATCCTGCTGTATCTGCCGCTGATCGCCTACGTGCTGCTGGTGCTCGCGGTGGCCGGTCTGCCCGGCGGCGGAGGACCGTGTCAGCGACTGTGGACGGCGATCGTCATGCCCACCATGCACCTCTCCTGGGGGCTCGGATTCCTGGGCGGCGTGCTGCGCGGAGCGCGTGACACGGTGGACGCGTCCCGACTGGGCACGCGGAACACCCCGCTCCCCTGACCGGCCAGCGACTCCGGGCGGTCGTCAGCGCGCGACGAAACCCTGGTCTAGGATGCGCGCGACCACCCGCTCGGCAGCGTGCCCGTCGTCCCTCGCGTTGAACTGGGCGCGCCACGCGGCGTACTTCTCGGCGTAGCGGTCCGTGGCATCGTCGTCGGCGAGCGCGGCGACCAGCTCGTCCTGCGTGCGCACCAGCGGACCGGGTGCTCGCTCCGCGAGGTCGAAGTAGAAGCCGCGCAGCTGCCCGCGGTAGTGGTCCAGGTCAGGCACCAGGAAGTACATCGGCTTGCCGGTGACGCTGAAGTCGAACATCACGGAGGAGTAGTCCGTGATGAGCGCGTCGGCAGCGAGCAGCAGCTGGGCCGTCTCTGGATACCCCGTCACGTCGATCACCCGCGCGCCCGCCCGGTCGCGCCCCGTGTCGATCGTGCGCGAGTGCCCGCGCACCAGCACGACCGAATCGGTCTGTTGCGCGAGGTGCTCGGCATCCACGAAGTCCACCATCTCGGCGCGATCGTCGCGCCACGTCGGCGCGTACAGCAGCACGCGCTCGCCGTCGCGGATGCCGAGGGCGGTGCGGATCGCGGCGGCGTCCCCGGTCACGAGCGCGTCGTTGCGCGGGTACCCCTCCACCCAGATCGGCCGTCCGAAGAACGCGTAGGCCTTGCGGAGGATGCGCTCGGAGTAGGGGTTCTGCGCCAGCAGCACGTCCCACCGGCGCGACTCCTTGACGACCGCGGCCATGCGGCGGGGATCGAACCCGGGCCGGTGCAACGCCAGACGCTTGAGGGGTGTGCCGTGCCAGGTCTGCAGGACCTTCTGCCCCTCCTTGCGCGCGAACCGCCGGCGCAGCCAGTCGTTCACCACGAGCAGACGCGCCGCCGCCCGGGCACGCCACCACTCCGGGCTGCCCTCGACCACCGCGATCGCGCCCTCAGGGACCGCGACGGACAGGTCGACGACACTCCAGTACCGAGTGACCTCGGGCGCCTGCGCCGACAGCGCGCGGTCGATGGCCCGGGGGTTGCAGCCCACACTGCGTCCGTAGAAGCTCTCGAAGAACACCGCGTTCTCGGTGCCGCCGGTCTGCGCCACGTATCGCCCCTCGAGCGTCGACTGACCCTCCACGGTGTCGTACACGGGGTCGATCGGCGCCGCGATCCGGGCTCTGCCGTCCGCGACCGCGATGCGGACGCCGGTGAGGACGTGGGCGTCGACGACGACGTCGTCCAGGGATGCCTCGGGGATGCGGATCTCGTAGGAGCCGGCCGGGAGCGGAAGCTCGGGACCGCCCCAGCGTGCGGCGCGCAGCGGGAAGGTGGCCTTCCACGTCTTGCCGCCGCCGGTGATCCGGCCCTCCACCCGCGCCCGCGGACCGATCAGGTCCGCCGTGGCGGGACGCTGTCCGGTCCCCGCGATGATCAGCGTCTCTGCCGCCTCATCGATCCGGGCCGTTGTCATGCTGCTCCCTTCGGCGCGGGGATGCCCCGCGCTCGGATCGTGTCATATACGCGACGGGTGTTCCGACCGTCGCGGAACGCGTGCATCTCCGCGCTGAGCGTAGCGGACCGCTCCGACCTCGACGCGAACAGCGCCGTGTCGTCGAGCAGGGCGGAGAGCTGTGCGACGACGTCGCCCCAGTCGCGTGCGGCGTCGTCGCCCGCGACATCCTCGAACCGCCCGTAGAACCCGCGGGTGCGCGCGTACTCCTCCGCGTCAGGCGCGAGGTAGACCACCGGCATACCGAGCAGGCCCACGTCGTAGGCCAGAGAGGAGTAGTCCGTCACGAGCACGTCGACCGCGGGCAGCACAGGCGTCACGTCGGCGAGGAGCGCGGAGCCGAGCATCCGCACCCGACGGGTCGGCAGCGGTGGCACGTAGCCGCCCTCCCCCAGAGGGTGCGAGCGGACCAGCAGCACGGCGTCGCGCTCCTCGAGCATGCGCACGATGCGCACCCATTCCGGCGCGCTGGGGATGGCGGGATCGGCTGCGCCGTCGCGCCATGTCGGTGCGTACAGCACGATGAGCGCACCGTCCGGGAGACCGTCGAGCGTCTGCCGAAGGAGGGCGGATGCCGCGGCGCGGCGCTCGGACGGATCCCCCGTCGACAACACGTCGACGCGGGGCTCGCCGGTCACGACGACGCGGTCGTCGCCGAGGCCGAAGGCGGATTCGAGCCGTCCTCGCGAACGGTGGGAGGCGGCGGGCAGCACGCGGATGCGCTGCGCGGCACCGCGGTAGAGGATGCCCACGAGGCGACGCAGCAGCGCGGCACCGGGAACCGCAGGCACCTGCGTCGTCGCGGGCGAGTCGAGGCCGATGCGCTTGAGCGGGATGCCGTGCCACAGCTGCACCACGAAGGCGCCGGCGATCGCGTAGCGGTTCGCGTCTCCCAGACCGTGGGTCACGATCACCACGCCGGCGCGTGCGGTAGCCCACCACCCGCGGAGACCGCCCTTCGGAACGGTCCGGATGCCGAGGGCGGCCGCGTCGCGGTCCTCACGTTCCGACGAGGTGAGCCAGACGGTGTCGTGGCCCTGCGCCGACGCCAGACGCTGCAGCGCGAGAGCGCCGTCGCCGACGCCGGCGCCGCACCCGAACACCCAGTGGTCCCCGCGCGGAACGAGCGCGGCGCCGAGGCGTCCGATGACGTACAGAGGGATCCGGAGCAGCTTGGCCGCATTGCCGGAGCCGAAAGAGAAGGACGCCACCCCGCGAGCCTATCGCGCGGGCGGCGCCCTTCTCTGAACCGTCTTCTCGGGTCGGTCGGCCTGTCGTCAGCCGGCGAGTTCGCCGAGCGTCACGTCGACCTCGTACTCCTTGCCGCCGCGGATGTACGTGACCTTGGCGTCGCTCCCGGCCGCCGCGGCCCGCACCTGAGCGGTGAGGTCGTTCGCGCTCGTGATCGGCACGCCGTTGAACTTCGTGACGATGTCATCGGCCTTCAGGCCCGCTCCGGCTGCGGCTCCGCCGCTGGTCACCTCGGCGATGTAGGCGCCGGAGACCGAGGCGTTCTCGACGCTCGCGGCGTCGCGCACCGAGGCGCCCAACAGGCCGTGGGTCGCAGCGCCTTCGGCGATGATCTCCTCGGACACGCGCTTGGCGATGTCCGAGGGGATCGCGAACCCGATGCCGATCGAGCCGGATTCCTCGGAGCTGCCCGCCCCGGCGATCGCGACGTTGATGCCGATGAGCTCGCCCTTGCTGTTGACGAGGGCACCACCGGAGTTGCCGTGGTTGATGGCCGCGTCGGTCTGGATGACGGCGATCGAGATGCTGTCGGAGCTCTGCTGCTGACCGTTGCCGGGGAGGTCGAACTGGAACGGGCCCTGGCTGTCGTTCTCGTCCGGCGACTGCTGCTCCTGCGGCGCGTCCTCGGTGGACGAGTCGGGCAGGGCCGACGACTGGATCTGGATGCTGCGATTCAGCGCGCTGACGATGCCGGTGGTGACCGAGTTCGAGAGCCCCAGGGGCGCCCCGAGCGCCACCGCGGTGTCGCCGACGTTGAGCTTGGACGAGTCGGCGAAGTCGATCGGCGTGAGCCCCGAGGCATCCGTCAGCTTGATCACGGCGAGGTCGTAGATCGGGTCGGTGCCGACCACGGTGGCGGAGAAGATCCGCCCGTCCGAGGTGGTGACGCGGATGGTCGGGTCGGCGACCGCTCCCCCGAGCGTCACGACGTGCGTGTTGGTGAGCACGTAGCCGTCGTCGCTGATGATGACGCCCGAGCCGCTCCCCGCCTGGTCGGAGCCGGCGACCTCGATCGTGACGACCGAGGGCAGGGCGGCGGTCGCGACCGCGGTGGTCTCGTTGACGGAGCCGGGGTTGTTGACCGTGACGGTCTCGGGCCCCTGGGCGACGCCCGTGGAGTTCTGGTTCGAGATGCCGGTGAGGATGGCCCCGCCGCCGAAGCCCGCGACGCCGCCCACGAGGGCCGCCGCGACGACGATCGCCGCGAACTTCACGCCGGCGCGCGGCTTCTCCTTGGCCTTGACGGGGGCGCCGACCGGCTGACCCGGAAGGGTCGCGGTGTGGATGCCGAAGGCGGCGCCGGGCGCGGACGCGGTGGAAGCGCCCGGTGCGCCCTGCGGACCAGAACCTGCAACGCCGGGGACGACGAAGGGATGCCGGGGGGCGGTCGGCGCGTGCGGGCCGGCCTGCGGCAGCTGCGCTGCCGGGGCCTCGAACGCGGGAGCGCCACTGGCCGGGCTGTCCGTCGATGCGGGAGCCGCGGAGACCGGTGACTGCGGGGTCTGAGCGGTCGGTGCCGGGGCCTTCGCTGCCGGCGTCGACGTGAACGTCGAAGGCACCTCGTGCCCCTGACCGGGCGCGGCGCCGGCCTCAGCGGCGGCGGGGGTCGTCGAACGGTCGACGGTCTCTGCGGCCTCGGTGGACGGCACGGCGTCGTTCGACGCGGGTGCCGAGTGGTCCTGGGTGCTGTCTTCGTTCATGGTGTGTGCTCCTTCAACAACGCCCTCTCAGAGTGCGCCCCGTATCTGTGCGTTTCGTATGTCGAGGATGAGTTTCGGCTATGGCCTTAGCCTGTTCTTCATGAGTGTCATCCCCGGCGCATGGCGGCGCACGGCAGCGGGAGCCGGACTCCTCGCCCCTGACGGGACCGTCGCGCCCACCATCTTCGCAGAGATGTCCGCTGCGGCGGCCCGAACCGGCGCGATCAATCTCGGCCAGGGGTTCCCGGACGAGGACGGCCCCGCCGAGGTCCTGGAGGCGGCCCGATCCGCGATCGCGCACGGCGCGAACCAGTACCCGCCCGGTCGAGGCATCCCCGACCTTCTGGCGGCGATCAGCGAGCACCAGCGCCGGTTCTACGGCCTCGAGGTCGACCCCGCCAGCGAGGTCGTCGTGACCGCGGGCGCGACCGAGGCCCTGACGGCGACGTTGCTGGCGCTGATCGACGGACCGGACGATGAGGTCGTCGTGTTCGAGCCGTACTACGACTCCTACGCCGCGGCCGTGGCCCTCGCGGGCGCCCGCCTGCGCACGGTGCCGCTGCGCGCGCCGGACTTCCAGCCCGATCTGGATGCTCTCGCGGACGCCGTCACCGACCGCACGCGGATCATCCTCGTGAACGATCCGCACAACCCGACGGGCACGGTGTTCGATCGCTCCGTGCTCGAGGAGGTCGTGCGTCTCGCTGAGCGTCATGACGCGGTCATCGTGACCGACGAGGTGTACGAGCATCTGTCGTTCCATGCGCCGCACACGCCGATCGCGACCCTGCCCGGCGCCGCCGGGCGCACTCTCACGATCTCCTCCGCCGGCAAGACGTTCTCTACGACCGGCTGGAAGATCGGCTGGGTGCACGGTCCCGCGGAGCTCATCACGGCGGTGCTCACGGTGAAGCAGTATCTGACCTACGTGAACGGATCGCCGTTCCAGCCTGCGGTCGCGGTCGGACTGCGACTGGGGGACGACTACTTCGCCGGAGCCTCCGCCGCGCTGGCGCACAAGCACGTGATCCTCGGGGACGGACTGCGGGCGGCCGGGTTCTCGGTCTTCGCGCCGCAGGGCGGATACTTCACGGTCGCCGACGCGACCGCACTCGGAGGAACGGATGCCGCGGACTTCTGCCGGGCGCTCCCGGAGCGCGCCGGCGTCGTGGCGATCCCGCTCACGGCGTTCGTCTCGACGGGGAACCACGCGGAGTACGCGGGGCTCGTGCGATTCGCGGCCTGCAAGCGGGTCGAGGTGCTCGAGGAGGCCGCCGCCCGTCTCGCCGCGGGCTTCTGACCTCCGCGCCGCGCGCTCAGCGCGGGACGACCCGGTAGCGACGCACGCGGAGCGATGGGTTCGTGGCGCGCACGCGTTCGATCGTCGCCCTCTCGACCGCGCCCACGGCGATGCCTTCCGCGACGCTGACTCCCGCCAGGACGACCCCCTGCGGATCGACGATCTGCGAGTGGCCGACGCCGATCGGTGTCGGGTGATCGGCGGCGATGACGTAGGCGGTGTTCTCGATGGCCCGCGCCGCGAGCAGCGTCGTCCAGTGATGCTCCTTGAGCGGGCCGCGCACCCACTCGGCCGGCACGACGAGAGCGTCGGCTCCGGCATCCACGAGCGTGCGGGCGACCTCCGGGAAGCGCAGGTCGTAGCAGGTCATCAGCCCGAAGCGGATGCCGGCGACCTCGAACGTCGAGGCGTCGCCCAGCTCCCCCGCCTGGACCCAATCGGACTCAGTCTGACCGAACGCGTCGTACAGGTGCTGCTTGCGATACGTCGCGAGGATGCCGTCGCCGCGCACCGCGACGAGCGTGTTGCGCACATGATCCGCATCCGACGCCTGCTCGGCGAGACCTGCGACGATGACGAGGCCGTGCTCTGCGGCGAGCGCCGTCAGCGTCGTGACGAACTCGCCGTCGAGTGTCTCCGCGTTCGCCGGGAGGCTCTCGTCCATGGGGTCCACGAAGTAGCTGGAGTACTCGGGGAAGACGACGAGCCGCGCGCCCCTCGACGCGGCCTCGGCGGTGAGGATGGCGATGCGCTGGAGATTGTCCCTGCGCGATGACGTCGGCGCGAACTGGCAGACGGCGACGGCAACGGCGGCCGCGGTCTCGGTGGGTGTCTCAACGGAGGTCATCCCCTCATCCTCCCCCACGACACGCCCGTCGGGGCGCGCATCCCGGCCCCGATTCGCGCACGTCCGATAACCGTGATAAGTTATTCCTTGTGCCGCGGGGTGGAGCAGTTCGGTAGCTCGCCGGGCTCATAACCCGGAGGTCGCAGGTTCAAATCCTGTCCCCGCAACAGATGAAGAGGCCCGATCCGCAAGGATCGGGCCTCTTTCGCTCCTCACTACCGGCGTCGGGCTCGTAGTCGACGACTCTTGACTGCTATCCATCGCGGAACCGCTCGGGCGACGACCGCGGCGCCGAGCGACACGGCGACGGCCCTGACCCTCTCGCCGCGCCTGATCATGTGCTCGCACTCCTGAAGCTGTGTGCGGGCGGATTCGATGCCCTCGCGCTCCCAGCCGTACTTCGCGTTCTCGTATTGCTCGATGTATCGACGGAGAAACTCGGCACGACGTCGTGCGCTGAATCGCGGCTCGTTCAAGAACAGAAGGTCGAACGGCACCATGTCCCGATAGACGACAGTGGGGACGGGCGTGCGCAACGGGAAATAGTTGTCTCCATGCACGCTCTCGGCATTATTGCCCGCGAACAGAGCCCCGACCATCAGGCCCTCCCGGATGGCGGCGACCTTGGCCCTGCGCTGCACTTCGCTGACGAACTCGGACGGGGAAGATGTCGGATAGAGGATGACGAGAGCAGAATATCGAAACTTGCCCTTTTCGCCTGCCCAGACCGTCCGAGCGATGTCCATGGTTCGGCGTGACTCGACGCGCGAGCCTCGCGCGATATCGCCCACGGCGAAGAAGACCTGATGCGCTCTCAATGCCGACGGCATGAACGGGCACACGGGACCTGCGCGCAGCGGGTGACGCGAGACGAGGAACTCTTCCAGGTAGGGCCGCACCAAGGCGATGGACTCACGGAGCCACGGATAGTCATCATGTGGTGCTGAGGCCTCATCGAACATATCCCAGGGCTGCATGCTCACGGCTCGTCTCCTCTCACCGGAGATGGAGCGCGTCGCAGAACGCGTATGGCTGCGATGCCGACCAGGACCGAACCCAGGGCGATCCAGAGCGGGATCGTCTCCTTGCCTCCGATCGCGATGACGCTGAGCAGCAGCGGCGCTGCAGCGCGCCCGGACTGGAAGGCGAATGAGTTCAACGCCATGTACCTTCCAACCTGCGACTCTGCAGCCGCTCCGAGGACGACAGCGGGCACGACGGCGATGATGAGAGCCTCACCCGCGCTCTGCAGCGCGGCGAAGCCGAGGAGTAATCCTGCGCCTCCCCAGGTCGCCGCCCACAGCAGCACCCACGACGCTGCGACTGTGCCCGCTGCGACAGTCACGTACAGGCGATTGAGCCGTGCTCTCAAGAGCGGGGCTGCAAGGATCTGAGTGAGTGCAGCGGCGATAGAACCCACCGTGAATCCGAATCCGACCCACGGTTGAAGGCTCGAGCCAGCGGCGAACGCGGGGTATGCGTACTCGCTCTGATTCATGATCACGAGTGAGATGAAGAACGTGAGCACCACGAGCCGAAGAAAGTGAGGATCACGAAGCGGGATGCTTATGGAAGCGACGTAGTGACACACGCTGGCCCGACGATCGTCGGGTGTCATTGACCGCTGTCCCGATCGCGTGAGAATGGCGAACAACGCTCCGGATGCGACATAGGTGACGGTGTTCACCCCGAACATCGCTGCCGCGAAGCTCACTCCGTGCTCCACGACGGCCAGCGAGGAACCGGCAGCGCCCAGGGCGAAGAGCGCATTCGACCATCCTGCCTGCGCACTGAAGAATCGCGATCGGCGATCCGGCTCGACCAGCACGCCGACCGCGGCCTGAAGCGCTGTTCCGGTCATCGACATGCCGCACTCGAGTGCGACAACACCACTGAGCGCCATCCACACACTGGAAGAACTGCTGAGAGCCAGCGCTCCGCATCCGAGCGCGCTCAACGAGGACGCCAGCGCAGCGAACCGCAACGGCCCGACGCGGTCGATGGCGGGGCCGATAAACGCGATCCCGATGAGTCCGACAATGGCCGGTAGAGCGAGACTCACGGCGGCCATATGCAAGGGAATGTCGATCGACTCCACCAGGTAAATGAGGAGGTACGGGAACGTCAGCCCGGTTCCGAAAGCCGAAAGAGCGGACCCACCGAAGAGGGTCCGCTCTGCTCGCGATGGTGCCGTCACCACTTCCAACCGATGGTGGGCTTTCGCCCGATGACGGTGTTGAGGACCTTGCGCACCCGTCCTGCGAGGCTCAGTCGCTCCTCAGGGGCGCGCTCGAAGTAAGACATACTGCTCCATTCGCCCGTATCGCATCGACTCGACCACAATGGTGATCATTCAGCACGTTAGGTGGCGGGAGCAGCCCACGCGACGATAACGCGGGCAGCGTTCCGGTATCCCAGAACTCGCTCTCGAGCGTGCCTCAGCCCCGGTCCGCGCCGAAGCTCACCGAGTCGATGCCCGCGGCATCCGCCTCCTCGCGAGCGAGGCGGTTCTCGGCATCCAGATCGAGGCCGCGCGAGGACGACATAGACGATCGCGGAGGCGATGAGCCCGATGAGCAAGGCGATGTCGATCGCGCCGATGACAGTCGCCACCGGACCGGTGAACCAGGCCGTGACGACGAACGGGATCAGCCCCACCCTCCCGACGACGTACGCGGTGATGCCCGCCAGCCCCAGTCGCCGTGGATGCCGTGTGGTCGGACATCTCCGCGATCGCATAGCGCCCGTGACCATCCAGCGGCTGATCGACAACTTCCCCCGCCGTGATGCTCGCTGCCGTCGACATTCGCTTCCCTCACGCCGTCGGCGGACTCACCGGCAGCGGATCGCCGTCCCCCGGAGGGCGCTCGACCATCTGCGCGGCCTCCTCCTTCGTCAGATAGTTGGGGTACAGCGCTCGGGAGAACCGTCCCCGCGGGTCCTCCTCGTCACGCGGCAGATCGATGCGGCTGCGCTCGACCGCCGCCATCAGGAGTGCGGTCTCATCCTCGGTCAGCGCCAGGTGCCCCCGGTCTCTCAGCTCCACCACGGCTCGCGCTCTGTCCCGCGCGCTGAAGACGATCGCGAGACTCCGCGCTGTAGCGTCCGGCTCCCATCGTGACACCATCACCATGGCGCTGACGACGTCCGCGGCCGGGAGCTCCTTCTCCCTGACGAGAAAGCGTGTCGCGTCGCGCGAGAGGCTCGGCGCGCGCGACCGCCGACGCAGTACGATGACGGCGATCAGGACCGCCGCGAGGACTCCGACTGCGGCCAGCGCCCAGGTCCACGCCCCGAGACGCAGCGACAGCAGGGGGAAGAGCCCACCGACAGCACCGATGACGAGGAACGGCTGCCCCGTGAAGACGAGACCGGCCCACCAGGAGAACAATCCGCGGGGACGAGCCGGACCGAGGCGTATCCACTCCTCGCCCTCGTCGGTCGATCCCGTCGGACGTTCGGAGGATTGCACCGCCTCCGGCGTTCGGCGCAACCCCAGAACGATCGACACCACCCCGGCGACCGCGAGGAGCACGACGAGGACCCATCCTTGGCCGACATCGTCGGGCTCGCCCGGCTCTCCCCCGATCGCGGTGGCGACCCCCACGGCCAGCGCCATCGCGACCAGGAACACACCGTAGACGAGCAAGACCCGCCGAGTACGTCGCACGCTCCATGCTCTTGCGGGCGTGTCCGGAGGCCACGTCGCATCGGACCAGCTCTTCCTCCGAGCGAGGACGAGACCCGCCGCGGCCCCGACGCAGCCGAACGACAGCACGATCGCCGCGAAGACGCCCACTCTCGGGTCGGCGATGAAGTAGATCGACGCGACCGCCACTGCTGCGCTGAGCGCGGCGAGTGCGATTCCCGCTATCAGCGGACTCAACGCCTTCCGATCGGTCGAGCTCTCGACGTGGTGATCCATCCCCGTGCCCCCAGACGTTCGGTCGACGACAGGTGGTCACCCCCACGACCATGCCGTATCTGCGAACCTACCGTGCGCCACCCTTCGACGACAGGGCTGATGCCCGCGGAACGCGGGCTCAGGACTCGTGCGGGCGGTAGGGCTCGGGTCGCCGGCGCGCAGCTCCGCCCTAACGCGCACCGAAGCTCACGGAGCGGACCCCCATAGCCGCAGCCTCCTCGCGCGCGAGATCGCGCTCGGCATCGAGATCGAGTCCGCGGGCCAGGATGACATACGCGACCGCCGAGGCCACGAGTCCCACGAACAGCGCGATGTCGATGCCGCCCATCGCCTGAGCGATCGGACCCGTGAACCAGGTCGTCACGACGAACGGGATCATGGCGACGATGCCGACGACGTAGGCCGTGATACCCCGCCAGCCCCACGCCCCGTAGAGGCCGTGCGGGCGGAACATCTCCGCGACCGCGTACCGCCCGTGGCGCACGAGGTAGTAGTCGACGAGGTTCACCGAGGTCCAGGGCACCAGCACGTACAGCAGCACGACCAGGAAGCTGCCGAACGAATCGAGGAACGCGCCCGTCGAGAACGCTGCTCCGAGCAGTCCCGCGACGCCCACCAGCGCACAGGCGACGACGCGCGTCGTCCGCGTCGGCCGCACGGGGCGGAACGAGTCCGCGACCGTGATGAGCTCAATGCTGGCGGCGTAGATGTTGATCGTGATGACCGTGATGAGCGCCGGCAGCGCCGACCACAGCAGCACCACGCCGAGACCCGGGACGATCGCGTCGGCGGCTGCCGCGATCGCCTCCACCGGATCGGACTCGGTGAACAGCGAGGCGACGAACGCGCCGAGGATCATCAGCCAGCCGGCGCCGACGATCACGCCGGACGCGGTGTGGAACAGCGCCTTCCGAGGGCTCGTCTGCGGCGGGAGGTAGCGCGAGTAGTCCGATACGTACGGCGCCCAGCCGAGGGCGTAGGCGGCCGCGGCGGCGAACTGCACCAGGAACGCCGGCCAGTTCACCTCCCCCAGCGAGAAGTCGATCGGAGCCAGAGGGAGCGCGAAGAGCGCGACGATGGTGAAGACCCCGAACGTCGCGAGGAACAGCCAGGTCAGCCACTTCTGCACCCGGTGGATCCAGTGATAGCCGACGATGGCGAGCGTCAGCGCGAGCGCCGTGATGAGCACGTACCACCATGCCCCCGCATCCACTCCGGTCGTCGTGGTGAGCACCTGACCGGCGAGCAGCTGGTTGAAGATGTTGAAGCCGACGATGCTCGCGACGACGACCAGGCACACGATCGCAACGCCCCGGTAGCCGAACTGCGCGCGGGACTGGATCATCTGCGGGAGGCCGAGCTGAGGTCCCTGGGCGGAGTGGAAGGCGGTGAACACCGTGCCGACGCAGACGCCCAGCACGATCGCGAGGACCGACACCAAGAAGTTCGCCCCCATCGCCACGCCGACCATGCCGGTCGCGAGAGTCGTGAGATTCGCGTTCGACATGAACCAGAGGGAGAACAGGCTGGACGGAGTGCCGGTGCGCTCGGTCAGCGGTATCCAGTCGATGGACTTGACCTCGATGCCGTTGGTCGCGGGGACGGCGACCGGGGTCTGCACGATCCCGGGTTCGGGGACGCTGCTGCGGGGGTCGTTCATGAGGACGGTCCTCTCGGGTGAGGGTGGGGGATGTCGGGGCGGAAAGCGCTCAGGACTCGTGCGGACGGTAGAGCTCGGGCCTCCGGTCAGCGAACAGGTCGTTGTGCGGTCCGAGGGCCTTGTCCGCGGAGAGTTCCAGGGATGCCGCGGCGACGCCGTCGCTCTCCTCCGCGACCACCCAGCCGGAGCCGTCGATCACGGCCGTGCCTCCCGTCCACTCGACGCCGCGCTCGGAGCCGCGGCGGTCGGCGATCACGGTGGGAAGCCGCGAGGAGCGCGCCGAGGCCATGGCCTGGATGGTCTCGGGAGCGCGCTCGCCATCGGGACGCGGCACGAGGGGCCAGTTCACGGGCAGCGCGAGGAGGTCGGCCCCGGCCAGCGCGAGCGCGCGCGGGACTTCCGGGAACTCGTTGTCGTAGCAGATCGCGACACCGAGACGTCCGACGGCGGTGTCGACGAGCATCCCGGCATCCGTCCCGGGTGCGAACACCCGCTTCTCCTCAGCCCATAGGTGCGACTTGCGGTAGACCGCGAGGATGCCGTCGGCGGAGAGGACCGCGGCGGAGTTGTAGAGGTCGTCACCGTCGCTCTCCGCGAAGCCGACGACCGCGATCGTGCGGGAGCCCAGACGACGCCCGAGACCGGTCAGCCGTTGGTCGTCGCGCGTGAGCGCCAGCGCCTGCGCCTCCGCCCGATCCCGGAACACGTACCCGCTCGTGGCGAGCTCCGGCAGGACGACCAGTCGGACGCGATCGTCGCCGAAGCCGTCGAGGGCCGCGGCGAGACGTCGGAGATTGCCGTCGAGGTCGCCGACCTCGACGGCCGGGCTGACGGCGACCGCTTCGAGGGCACGCACAGACGGATCGACCATGCAGCAACAGTAGGCCCGCGCACGGCATCGTCCCATCCCGCGGATCCTGTGGGTGCCATCGGATGAGCCGATGGCACCCACGCGGTCAGGCGAACAGCGTCTCGCCGACGAACCCGCCCTCACGGCATCCCGGCGGGATCGCGAACACCGCGGAGCCGATCGGGACCGTCCATTCGTTCAACAGGTCGAGCTCGTCGAGACGACGCTGCATCGGGGTGAACTGCCGGTCGATGTCGGCTTGGAACGACACGAAGATCAGCCCGGACTCCGACACCTCCACCCCGACCGGACGTTGGTCGTAGTTGTAGGCACGCCGGAAGATGCGCTCCGCTCCGTCGCCCCGCGCGCGGCGGATGTGCGCGAACTGCGGGATGACCGGGAACCCGATCGCGGTCGTCGCCTCGAAGTCCGGTTCATCGAGCTCCTCGGTGCCGGTCAGGGGCGCGCCGTTCGCCAGGGTCCGCCCCACCGAGGCGTCGCGACCGCTGCGATCCAGCCGGTCCCATTTGTCGAGGTCCATCCGGATCCGACGCACGACCATGCCCGTCCCTCCCGCCAGCCAGGCGTCCTCGGCCCACACGACCCGGTCGAAGTCCGCGGTCCCCGGCTCGGGGTTCGTGGTGCCGTCGACCTGGCCGAACAGGTTGCGCATCGTGGTGCCGGGGCGCTCCGTGCCGTATGCGCGACGGAACCCCTGCTGCGTCCACCGCAGATCCGCGAAACCGCGAGCGTCCTTCAGCAGCATGCGCGTCGCGTGCGCGACCGTGAGCGGATCGTCGCCGGCGATCTGCAGCAGGAGGTCTCCGTCGGAGAACTCGGGTCGCAGCCGGTCGACGCGGAACGGAGGCAGCGGCGCGAGCCACGCGGGCGCGGCTCCGCCGGCGCGAGCGACGAGTCCGGGGCCGAACCCGAACGTGACCGTGAGGTTCGCGGGAGACAGCGCCAGCTCGGGCTCGGAGTCCGCGAGCGCCGGACGCCCCTGCGTGAGTCGGGCGGCATCGTCCGTGAGGATGCGCAGCAGACGGATGAGGCCTTCGCGGTCGATGTCGGCGTGCAGATCGAGGGCGGCGAAGACACCGTGCGCCTGCGCGGCCGTGTCGATCCCGGCCTGATGCACGCCGTGGAACGGCACGGTCCCCTCGCCGTTCATGGGGGCCGCGGGAGCAGGTGCGGTGTCCGGACGATTCAAGACGAGGTCGGCGCCGACCGCCGCGACCGCGCCGACGCCGGCGACAGCCCCTCCGAGGAGGAACTGCCGCCGGGTCGACCCGGCGCGACGGGTGCGGGCGCCCTCAGTGGGCGCGGGCATCAGTGATCCATGCCCTCGTGCTCGTCGCCCGACTCGTAGTTCTCGTTCGCACCGGAGTAGTCCTTGACCGGGGCGGTGAACTCATAGGTCGAGTCGTCCGAGAACGTGAGCGTGAAGGTCGCCTCGTCGCCCGCGCGCAGTGGGCCCGCGAGATCCATGAGCATGATGTGGTTCGCACCGGGCTCGAGGGCGAGCGTCCCGCCGGCGGGGATCACGAAGCCCCCGTCGATCTCGCGCATGACCATCTCCCCCGACTCGTTCTCGACGGTCTCGTGGAGCTCGATCATGCTCGAGGCCTCAGACGCCACGGAGACGACCGTGACGTCCGCGTCGCCGCCGTTGGAGAGTGTGCCGAACGCCGCCGACATGCCCTCTTCCGCCGACTTGACCCAGGCGTCGTCGATCGTGACGACCTCGCCGGCGACGACCGGCTCGGACTCGGCTGGTGCGGACTCGGCCGCACATCCCGTCAGCGCGAGGAGGGAGACCGCGACGACGCCGAACAGGCGCGAGGCGGGCAGGGTGCGGGTGGTGGTACGGGTGTTCATGATGATGCCTTTCACAGATCATCGGCCGCCGCGCCGGACTCCGGCGAGGCGGCTGCCGTCCGAGGACGGCGGAGGAATCGATACAGGACGAAGACGGCTGCGGCGACTGCCGCTCCGCCTCCCGCGACGAGGAGGATCCGGACGACCCCGCTCGTCTCTTGTGCGACCTGATCCGAGTTCGCGGCGTCGGGCGTCTCCCCTGCCGAGGACGGTGTTCCCGCGATCGTGAACGGCGTGGCGTCCCCGATCGTGAACGGGATGACCCCCGAGATCGGGTGTCCGTCCTCCGAGACGACCTGCCAGCGCACCTGGTAGCCCGCGACCGGCATGTCGGGACGCAGCTCGGCGGTGACCGTGCTGCCCGAGACCGTGACGCTGCCGGCAGACCAGTCGACGCCGGACTCGTCGACCACCAGCACGACAGCGCCCGCGGCCGAGTCGTCGAGCACCAGCAGCTCGCCCGAGAACGTCATCGTGACGCTCGTGGGAGCCGCCGCCAACTGTTCTCCGTCACTCGGAGTGCTGGACACCAGCTGATCGTGGGCGGAAGCGGGGGCCGCGATCGCGAAGACCGCGATGGCCGCCACGATCACCCCCGCCGCACCTCTGCGGAAAGGAGACATGGGGAAGGACCTCTCGACGGACGTCGACGCACGACGTCGTGACTGCGTTCGGATGTCGAGCGCAGTGCGCGCGCGACGACGGCGCCGTCATGACCAGGACAGTCGGCGGCGCGAAGGGATCAGATCGCAGAAGAGAGAGGCGGCGCGCGGCCGCGGAGCGTCGCGAGGAGCGCGGAGGCCGCGGACAGCACCGGGGCCAGCACGACCCGGAGGCTGCGGATGCGCGGGACGGAGGGGCGCATGAGCGCGGCGTCGACGCGACGACGCACCCAGCGGACCGCCTGCGCGGCGAGGGCGCACAGTGCCATCACGAGCCGCTCGCCGCGATGCAGCGCGGCGATCGTCACGAGAGCGGCGAGCAGATGCCCTGCCCACATCCCGCCGTCGGCGGCCACCGCCTCGGAGACTCCAGCGCCCCGAGGCAGAACCAGTGGACCTCCGTGCACGTGCGGAGCCGAGACGCCCGACGGCGTGATCGTGCCGAGGACGAAGAGCACGTGGAACAGGAGTTGGCTCAGGCCGACCGACAGCGACAGCCGGATCAGCGACAGTCGTCGACCGGCGAGCAGCACGCACACCATGAGCGAGAGCACCCAGGGCACGACGACACCGAGCGGGCCGGGCATGTCGCCGCCGCCGGTCATGTGACCCGCCAGCGCGACGAAGATCGCGACCGAGGAAGCAGCGATGCCGCGGACGACGGCAGGCTTCCGGGTGGAGGTCACCGTCTCAGTCTGCCATGCCTCGTGCACCGACGCTGACGCGTCCGCATACGACGAGAGGACGCCCCCGAGGGACGTCCTCTCGTGCGTGAGGCGCGGATCTACTCGCCGGAGCCCTCGAGTTCCAGCAGGATGTTCACGGCATCGGTGAGGCGCTTGTCGGCCTCGGCGAACGCCGTGAGATCGCCGGACTTGAGTGCCGCGTCGCGGTCGAGCAGCGCCTGCTGCGCGTCCGCCAGCGCGTCCGCCTGGGCGTCGGTCGGAGTGGTCGGCTCCGTGGGCACCTCGCCCGTGTCGGGATCCGGCGTCGGCTCCACCTGGTCGTCGCCACCGGTCGCACCGGAGTCGCCGCCGAACAGCGTGTCGAGCGCCGCGGTCAGGGTGTCCTCGAACGCGACCTTGTCGCCGAAGGCGACCAGCACCTTCTGCAGTCGCGGCAGCTTCGTGCCCTCGGACGACTGGACGTACACCGGCTGCACGTACAGCAGACCGCCGCCGACCGGGAGCGTCAGCAGGTTCCCGTACAGGACCTCCGACTCACCCTGCTGCAGCAGGTTGAGCTGCGGCACGACCGAGGTGTCGGAGTTGTAGGTGTTCTGCACCTGTCCGGGGCCGGGGACCGTCGTGTCGGTATCGATTTCGAGCATCCGGAGCTGTCCGTAGCCCTCGGACTTCTTGCCCGCCTCCGATCCGGCATCCGAGTCGACCGCCAGGTACCCCATGAGCACGTCGCGGTTGCCACCGCTCCCTGAGGCGCTCGGGATGAACGTCGAGAACATCGAGAAGCGCGGGGAGTCCTGACCGGGCATCTGCATTGTCAGGTAGTACGGCGGCTGGAGCACCGCGTCGCTGCGCGGGTCGTTCGGCGTCTGCCACCGGTTGTCCTGCTGCGCGAAGGAGCCCGCGGTGTTGATGTGGTAGATCCCGAGGATGTCCCGCTGCACCTTGAACAGGTCGGTCGGGTACCGCACGTGGCTCATGAGATCGCCGGACATCTCGCTGACCGGCTTGAGCGTCGACGGGTAGATCTTCTGCCACGTCTGCAGCACGGGGTCCTCGTCGTCCCACGCGTACAGCGTCACGCTGCCGTCGTAGGCGTCGACCGTGGCCTTGACCGAGTTGCGGATGTAGTTGATCTCGTCGATCGCGAGCGTCGGCGACGGGACGTTCGAGTCCGCGATCGCGTCGGACAGGCTCACGGTCGTCGAGTACGGGTAGGAGGAGCTCGTGGTGTAGCCGTCGATGATCCAGACGATCCGACCGTCGACCACGCTCGGGTAGGGGTCGCTGTCGAGCTCGAGGTATGGCGCGACCTTCTGCACGCGCGTCTTCGGGTCGCGGTCGTACAGGATCTGCGAGTCCGGGTTCACGAGGTTCGAGAACAGGATCTGCTCGGACTGGAACTTGAGGGCGTAGAGCAGCTTCGTGAACGTGTTGCCGATCTTCGGCCCGCCGTCGCCCTCGAAGGTGGTCTTGGTCTCGCTCGAGCCGTCCTTGCCGCGCGGGTAGTCGATCTCGACCGGGTCGCTGCCCTCCGGGGCGCCGACGATCGAGTACTCCGGCGAGTTCTCGCCGAAGTAGACGCGGGGCTCGAAGTTCTCCTGGTCTGTGAGGAACCCGGAGGACGGGATGCCGCGCTCGAGGAACACGGGCTCGCCGTCGCTCGTGCGCTGGTTGCCGGCGGCGGCGACCAGGCCGTAGCCGTGCGTGTACACCGCGGCGCGGTTGTTCCAGTTGGTGACGTCGACGCCGTTCATGTCGAGGTCGCGCACCGACACCACCGTGTCCTGCATCGCGCCGTCGATCTCGTAGCGGTCGACGTCCATGTTCTCCTGGAACTGGTAGTAGCCGCGGTACTGCTCGAGCTGGCGGACCGTCGGGCTGATGACGGCCGGGTCGACGATGCGGATGGATGCCGTGGTCTCGGCGTCGGCACGGAGCTGGCCGGCCTCGGCGTCGGTCTCGGCCTCGAACGGCGTGGTCTCGAGGTCGGCGACCCCGTACGCCTCCTTGGTCCCGTCGATGTTCTTCTGGTAGTACTCCGCCTGGTACGCGTTCTGGTTCGGTCGCACCTGGAAGGTCGTGACCGCCCACGGGTACCCGACTCCCACCACGAGCGAGGCGATGATGAGCAGGGCGGTCGCGGCGAGCGGGAAGCGCCAGCGGCCGATGACCGCCGTGACGAAGAAGAGGACGGCGACGATCGCGGCGATGATCGCGAGGATCGCGAGTCCGGGGATCGTGGCGTTCACGCCCGTGTAGGCGGGGCCGACGATGCGGTCGTCCGGAGAGACGAGCGTCTTGAAGCGGTCGAGCCAGAGGCTGGCGGCCTGGACGAGCAGGTAGAGACCGGCGATCACGGCGAGCTGGATGCGCGCGGGCTTCGAGATGCGCAGCTCGCCCTGGCCGATGCGCACCGAACCGTACAGGTACGACACCAGCGCCGTGACGATCAGCGTGAGCAGGAGGACCGCGGAGACGAACGCGAGGAGGATCGAGTAGAACGGCATCGCGAACATGTAGAAGCCGGTGTCGATGCCGAACTGCGGGTCGACCGTGTCGGTCGCGACGCCGTTGAGCCACATCCAGGCCGTCTTCCACTGGCTCGCGGCGGAGAATCCGGCGAAGAGCCCGAAGAAGATCGGCATGCCCCACATCGCGAGACGGCGCAGCGGCTCGATGACCTCCTGGTACCGATCCAGCTGCGAGCTCAGTCGCACGTAGACCGGGCGCAGGCGGTACGCGAGCTGGATCGCCACGAACAGCGGCACCGCCATGCCGAGGAACCCGACCACGAACATGATCACGGTCGCGATCCACTGCGTCGTGAGGACCCCGGCGAAGTCCAGCTGGTCGAACCAGAGGTACTCCGTGTAGAGCGAGGCGAAGACGAAGAAGGCCGCGATGAGCGCGGCGATGATCGCCAGCGAGATGCCGAAGATTCTTCGCGAGGTTCGAGGAGTGGCCGGGTTCGGTGCGGAAGTCGAGGTCACCCCTCCATCCTAGGCACGCCTCACTGTGCTCCGGCTGTCATCCCGGTCACGGGGAGGTCACGACGCATACGGCCTCCGAGTCACTGCGCGGAGGCGACCTCGCACGTCGGCAGCGCCGAGACGTCGCCGTCGTCCGCGATGACCTCGAGCGCCGCGAGGGACTCCTCGAGCGTCGATGTGCTCAGCACGGTCAGCCCGTCGGGGATGTGGCCCACGACCTCGTCGCAGTTCGACTGCGGGGCGAGGAAGTAGTCGGCCCCGGCGTCGCGGGCTCCGTAGAGCTTTTGCCGGATGCCGCCGATCGGCCCGACCGTGCCCTCGGCGTCGATCGTGCCGGTGCCGGCGACGTTCTGCCCGCCGTTGAGTTCGCCAGGGGTGAGGGTGTCGATGATCCCGAGGGCGAACATCATTCCGGCGCTCGGACCGCCGACGTTGTCGAGCTGCAGCGTGACGTCGATCTCGAAGTCGTAGTCGGTGCGCAGCGTGACGCCGATCAACCAGGTGGTGACGTCGCCCTCCGTGTGCTTCTCGGGTGTGACCTCGACCGTCGTCTCGGCGCCGGCACGCAGCACCGTGAGGGCGACCGGGTCTCCCCCGGCATCCTGGATCGCCTCGCGCAGCTGCGTGGCGGAGGTCACCGCGGTGCCGTCGACCGCCGTGATGACGTCCTCCGGCTCGAGGGCGCCCTGCGCCGGCGCGTCCTCGACGACGTCGACCACCGCGACCTGCGCCCCGGTGTCGTAGCCCAGCTCGTTCAGCGCCGCGGCCGTGGCCTCGTGCTGAGAGTCGACCATGAGCGTCGCATTGCGCTCGTCGCGCTCCTCGCTCGTCTGCCCCGCGGGGAACACCGACTCGATCGGCACGACCGCGCGCGACGAGTCCGCCCAGGCCAGTGCGAGCTCGAACCAGCTGGGCGTGCGCTCGCGGTTTCCGACGACCTGGACGGTCGTGAGGTCGAGAGTGCCGCCGGTCTCGTAGGTCTCAGCGCCCTCGACCTTGATCAGCGGCACCTTCTCGCCGTCTGCGCCCGGGGCCGTGCCGAGAGTGTCGTAGACGGGTCCCGGTCGCTGGATCACATAGGGCGTGGGAAGGAAGGTGAGCACCACGAGCGCGATCAACGCGACGACCAGCGCCCATACTCCCAGTCCGAGCTTCACAGACCGGGTTCGATCCACAGGTTCCTCCGTCGTTCGCGGGCGGCGTACAGCGATCTGCCCACGTTCGGG
The DNA here is from genome assembly GCF_040675935.1 of Microbacterium sp. LMX7-1.2. NCBI lineage: Bacteria > Bacillati > Actinomycetota > Actinomycetes > Micrococcales > Microbacteriaceae > Microbacterium > Microbacterium sp. LMX7-1.2. The sequence continues at coordinate 777,463 of NZ_JBEGIL010000001.1, forward strand.
GACTCGCGGCCGTTCCTGTGACTAGCGTAGATGCCACGGCTTCAGACGTGCTGAGAGGCGATCCCGATGGCAGACAACGACCCGACACCCGAGGACTTCCAGGAGTTCCTCCGACGAATGATGGCCGGCCAGGGCGCCGGCGACATCGACCCCGAGGCCCTCCAGAACGCCTTCGCCGGCATGGACGGCCTCCAGCTCGATCCGGCGATGATGCAGACGATCATGTCGCAGCTGCAGGGCGCCTTCGGTGGCGACGCATGGGAGAACGCGCTCCGTCAGGCTCTGCACATCGCGAACCGGGACGGGCTCGGGATCTCCGAGGGGTCGCGCACCTCGCTCGCGGACTCGTTCGCCCTCGCGAACCTCTGGCTGGGCGAGGCCACGACGATCTCGGAGCTCGGCGAAGCGCCCAGGGCCATGACCCGCGGCGAGTGGGTCGAGGCGACGCTCCCGGTCTGGAAGGAGATCGCCGATCCCGTGTCGACGAGCATCGCGGACGCCCTCACCAGCGCGCTCGACACCCAGGTGCCCGAGGACATGCGCGGCATCGTGCAGGGAGCGGGCAAGCTCATGCGCGGTCTCGGCGGCTCGGTCTTCGCCGCGCAGTTCGGCCAGGTGCTCGGCAACCTCTCGCTCGAGGTGGTGTCGGGCGGTGACGTCGGCATCCCCGTGCTCCCCGCCGGCACCGCCGCGGTGATCCCGCAGAACCTCGCCGCGTTCGGCGAGGGGCTGGAGATCCCCGAGGACCAGATCGCACTGTACCTGTCGACGCGCGAGCTCGCCTACGCGCGTCTCTACCGGCACGCCAAGTGGCTGCACCTGCACGTCATGGCGCAGATCACCGACTTCGCCCGCGGGGTCACGGTCGACGTCGATGCTCTCGAAGACGTCGCGAGCCGCCTGGACCCCTCGAACCCGGAGGAGCTGCGCGCGGCGATCGAGGGCGGAGCGCTCCTGCCCACGCAGAGCGAGACGCAGCGCGATGCGCTGGCTCGGCTCGAGAACCTCGTCGCGACGATCGACGGCTGGGTCGACGTGGTCACGGCGCAGGCCACGGCACGTCTGCCCGACGGCGCGAGGATCGCGGAGGCTGCGCGTCGCCGGCGCGCGGTGGGCGGCCCCGCCGAGGACGCGCTCGGTGCGCTCGTCGGCCTCAAACTGCGTCCGCGTCGCCTGCGGGAGGCGTCGGCGATGTGGCAGGCCGTGACGGATGCCGTCGGCGCCGCGGGGCGCGATGCGCTGTGGGACTACCCCGACCTCATGCCGACGTCGGAGGATATCGACGACCCGACCGCACTGGTCGCCCGGCTCCAGGCCACGGCGCGCGGCGAGCAGCCGGCGACGGACGAGTTCGACGAGGCGCTCGCGCGTCTGCTCGACGGCGACGACTTCTCCGGAGAGGGCGACCAGGGTGCCGGGGACGGCGACGGCCCCGCGGACGACCACGGCGACGAGGGCGGCGCGCCCGAGGGTGACCGACCGGTATAGGTCGGAAGCGCTTCGGCGTCTCCTCCTCCCCAAGTGCCGGATCCGTGGCAGTTGTCCACGGATCCGGCTTTCTCCGCCCCGGCGAGCTCGTCGCATCCGCACAATCGAGGGATGCCGCCGCTCACGCCCAAGGTCCTCACCCGACTCGACCCCTCCGTCCCGCTGCTGTGGCGTGACGGCGAGACGCTGCAGATCGGGATCGAGGGCACGTTGCGGATCCCCGCCGCCGAGCCCTGGGTGGAACGACTGCTCACCCGGATGGCCATCGGGTTCCGGCGGGCGTCGTTCGACGTGATCGCGCACGCGGCCGGGGCCCCGCGCACCCAGGCTCGAGCGCTGCTCGCACGACTCGAGCCGCTGCTGCTCGACGACCCGCCCACGCCCCGCGCCGCATGGGTCGAGAGCCTCGGCGTGCACGACGGCCGGTGCGCCCCGCGTCTGCGCGACGCTCTGGTCGACGAAGGCGTCGCCACCGGCATCCGCTCGGACCCCGGGGACATCGGCGTCGTCCTCGTCGAGGGAGCCGCCGCCTCGATCGAGTTCGCACGCTACCTGCGCGAGGACACCGCTCACCTGCCGGTGTCGCTCGAGCGGGGGCGGATCACGATCGGCCCGCTGGTCGTCCCCGGCGAGTCACCCTGCCTCGCGTGCCGGGACGGCGCGGCCACGGACGACGACCCCGCGTGGCCGCGCATGCACGCCCAGCTCATCGGCCGCCCCTCCGGCCCGATCAGCGCCGCACGCATCGCCGGCGCCGCGACCGTCGTGGCGCAGATGCTCGCCGACGATCCGGCCGGCGGATCGGTCGTCGTGATCAGCCGCGACGGACGCCGCGCCCGGCACCCGGTGCCGTTTCACGCAGGATGCCGGTGCCGCGCGCCGTGGTCCCGATCTCCGCGAGGAACCGCGACGGAGCCCGTTCCCCTCGTCCGGCCGACCGCGACCACGACAGCGAGAGGGTACGCGCGGCCCGCGTGACGCCGACATAGGCGAGTCGTCGTTCCTCGTCGATCGCCTCGAACCCGGTGGCATAGGAGATCGGCAGGGCTCCCTCCGCCCATCCCGCCAGATGCACGTGCGGCCACTCGAGGCCCTTCGCGGCGTGCAGGGTGGACAGCGTCACGGTGCGCATGGTCGGCTCGTGCTGATCCTTCGCGCGCGCCATGAGCGCATCGCTGAACGAGCGCAGCGTCTCCCCCGGCGCGGCCTCCTCGGCGAGCCGCAGGATCGCGCGCCGCGCCTCCCAGCCGTCGCGCTGCGCGCCCCCCGCCGCCGGCGGCTCCTCGGTGAGACCGAGTTCGCGCAGCACACGCTGCACGCCGGGAAGGAAACCGTGCTCGGTCGGCGCGACCGCGGCGGCGCGCAGCGCGAGGATCGCCTGACGCACCTCCGGCATCGCGAAGAACCGGGTGCCGCCGAGCACCGAGGTCGCGATGCCCTGTGCGGCGAGAGCCTGCTGCAGCACGGCCGACTGCGCGTGCGCCCGGTAGAGCACGGCGACGTCGGCGGGTGACGCGCCGGCCTCGATGCTCGCCGCGATCGACGACGCGATGCCCTCGGCCTCCTCGCGCTCGCTGTCATAGGCGGTGACCGTGGGGGCGTCGGCCGAGAACGTCTCGCGTGCCGGGACCAGTTCGAGCGCGCCGGGCCGACCGCGCATGAGGGCGTTCGCGGCGGTGAGGATCGGGGCCTGCGAGCGGTAGTTGGTCTCCAGCCGGACGATCGTCGCGTCGGGATGCCGTCGCTCGAACTCCAGCAGGAAACGCTGCTCGGCGCCGGCGAAGGAGTAGATCGTCTGGCTCGCGTCGCCGACCACGCAGATGTCGCGGCGGTCTCCGAGCCACAGCTCCAGCAGACGGTTCTGCAGCGGGGACACGTCCTGGAACTCGTCGACCGTGAAGTGACGGTACTGCTCGTGCACGGAGGCGGCGACGCGGGGCTCGGCCTCCAGCATCCCCGCGCAGGCGAGCAGCACATCTTCGAAGTCCAGCTGGTGCCGCTCGTCCTTGAGCGCCTCGTAGCGCTGCTGCAGTTCGGCGAGCTGCGCCGCGTCGACGCCGCTCACGCTCCGGCCGAGCGCGGCGTGCTGCTCGACCGAGAGCATCGAGACCTTGCGCCACTCGATCTCGGACGCGATGTCACGCAGGGTCGCGGTGCTCGGGCGCAGGCGCATCGCATCGGCTGCCTGCCCGAGCATCCGCACCTTGTTGTCGATGATCGACGGTGCGGGCGAGCCGGCGAGCGTCGGCCAGAAGAAGTTGAGTTGGGCGAGAGCCGCGGCATGGAAGGTGCGGGCCGCGACGCCCTCGACGCCCAGCGCGCGGAGCCGACCGCGCAGTTCGCCCGCCGCCTTCGCGGTGAACGTCACCGCCATCACCCGTGAGGGGCTGTACGCGCCGGTGTCGACGCCGTGGGCGATGCGATGCGTGATGACCCGGGTCTTCCCCGTGCCCGCCCCGGCGAGCACCGCGACCGGACCGCGCAGCACGGATGCCGCCTCCCGCTGCCGTTCGTCGAGCGCGTCGAGCGCGCTCACGCGCCCTCCTCGAACCACGACACGATCAGCGCGCGGGCGATGGATGCCGCGCCGGGCAGACCGACCGGACCGCCGCCGGCGAGCGCGGTGCCGATCTCCTCACGGGTGAACCAGCGCACGTCGACGATCTCCTCGCCGTCGGGGCGCACCTCGTCCTCGTCCAGTGCGACCGCCCGGAACCCCAGCATGAGCGAACGCGGGAACGGCCACGGCTGCGACGACACGTAGCGCAGTGAGGCGAGACGCACCCCCGACTCCTCGGCCAGCTCCCGGTGCACGGTCGCCTCGAGCGACTCCCCCGCCTCCGTGAAACCGGCGAAGCACGAGTACATGCGACCGCCCCAGTTGGCGTTCGCCCCGAGCAGCAGCCGCTCGCCGTCGGCGCTCTCGACCGCCACGATCACGGCGGGGTCGGTACGAGGGAAGTGCTCCCGCCCGCACACCAGGCAGCGGCGGGACCACCCCGCCTGCAGCAGCTCGGTGCCGCCTCCGCACCGCGGGCAGAACGGCGCGTCTCGCAGCCAGCCGCCGAGCGCGAGGGCTTCGATCAGGATCTCGGCGTCCTCACCGCCGAGGCGGCCGCCGAGGTCGCGGAGCCCGAGCCAGGTCTCGTCCGGCGCGGTGTCCACGCTGTCCACCTCGGGGGCGAGAGCGGCGAGGAGCACGGCGTCGCCAGCCGCGTCCCTGCCGAGCAGAGCCCAGGTCGCCTCTCCCACGTCGTCCGCCGAGACCCGCAGGAGTGCGGGAGCCTCGAGGTCGTCGCCGTCGATGCGCACGCGTCCGTCACGGACGGCGATCACCGTCGTGGCGGGCTCCGCGCGCAGACGATCGATCACTCCGACCTCGGTCCGCAGGTCGGCCGCACGGTCGAAAGGCGCGTGCATCGTGGTCATCGACTCCCTCTCTCACGGGCGTGGCGGAGGCGGGACGGCCCCCGCGCCCACCTACCCTGGGGGTATGGGACGCTCTCCATTCACTCTAGCCGCGGCGGTGACGGCCGCACTGCCCGGAGCCGAGGTGACAGGAGCCCGCCCGCTGACCGCCGACGGCGACGGCAGGTTCGATTCCGCAGTCGCCTCACTCGCCGACGGCAGGGAGCTCGCGATCCGCGTCGCGGACGACGACGAGACCGCGCGTGAACTGGCCGCTGAGGCCCTCGCCCTGCGGGCGCTCACCGCAGGAGCACGAGCGATGCTGCCCTTCGCCGCGCCGGAGTACATCGGAGAGACGCGGCTCGGCGACGCACGCGCGCTCGTGACGGAACTGCTTCCCGGCTTCCAGATCGAGGCCGCCCTCGTTCCCGCCGGGCGCGGCGCGGCCGAGTCGATGGGATCCGCGATCGCCGCCGTGCACGCGCTGCCGACGTCGGTCGTGCGCGGAGCCGGACTGCTCATGCGCTCGGCGCAGGAGAGCCGCGACGAGCTGGCGCGGCTGGTCGACACCGCCGCCGCGACGGGTCGCGTTCCCGCGCGACTCACCGTCCGCTGGCGCGAGGCCGTCGCCGACGACGAGCTGTGGCGATTCGAGTCCACCGTCGTGCTCGGCGGCGTGCAGGCGACCTCCTTCCTGTTCCGCGACGACGACGAGAGAGGCCCCGAGGTGACCGGCCTCCTGGGTTGGCACTCGCTGTCGGTGGGGGATCCGGCGCTGGACCTGTCCTGGCTCTCGGCGGCGCCGGATGCCGCGGGAGACGTGCACGCGTCGTACGCGCGCACGGTCGACCGCGTGCCGGACCCGGCCCTGGAGGTGCGCGCCCGGCTGCTCGCGGAGCTCGAGTTCGCCCGGTGGCTCGTGCACGGCGACTCCCTGCGTCGCTCCGACATCGTCGACGACGCCGCAGCACTGCTGGAGGCCCTGGCCGACGGACTGCATGCCGACGACCTCACGGTGACCGGCTCCCGCGGAGACGGCGTCGACTCGGCGATGGACGCACTGGACCGCGTGCCCGAATCCGCGGCATCGAGCGTGGACACGTCGATGCAGACCGACGCGTACAACCCGAACGAGCTGTGGCAGGACGAGTCCGACGAGCGCTCCACGGACGACGGCGCGGATGATACGAGCGCCGATGCCGCGAGCACCGATGACGACGGCACCCATGATCTGACCGAGGCGGCGAGCGCGGCCGCCCACCGCATGGAGGTCGGGAGCCTGGAGACCGAGGATCTGTCCGACGTGAGGCGTGGTCGCGCGCACGACTCGGCGGAACGAGCGCACGACCATGCGCGGGACTCGGGGCGCACCGCCCCGCACGACGATGCATCATCGCCCGAGGACGAGGCTCAGCGCGCCGCGCGTGCCGCACTCCAGCGCTGGAGGAGCTCGGCCTCCGAGTAGACGCGGTCGCCGCGGATGACGAGGTCGTCGCCCACGTAGTAGAGAGCGACATCGATCTCCTCGAGGGGCACCCCGAATCTGCGGTGGTAGGCGAGCCGGTAGAGCGCGAGCTGCAGCATCCGCTCCTCTCGGTCCTTCGCCGTGCGCGGTGCCTTGCCGGTCTTCCAGTCGACGATCTCGATGCGGCCGCCCCGATCCTCGCGTCGGTACACCGCGTCGAGCTTGCAGATCACGATGTGCCGATTCTCCGGCACCGTCTCGAGTCCGCCGCCGAGCACGAAGTCGATCTCGATCTCGACGGCGATCGGCCGCCTGTCGCCCCACTCGCTGCGCTCGAAGACGCCCTGCAGCGCGGCGAGGTCGGCCGCGTCCGCCGGCGACACGTCCGCGCCCGTCTCGTCCGAGGAGGAGATGATGTCCTCGTCGTCCAGCTCCCAGAGCGCCTCGTCGACGCGCCGTCCCACGCCCACGAGTTCACTGCGGTGTTCGACCCAGGCGTGGAAGAGGGTGCCCAAGCGGGTCTGCCGATAGGGACGCTCCGGCATCGGGCGCACGATCGACGACAGAGTGTCGCCGAAGTCGGTGACGTAGTCCTTGAACCGAGAGGCGGGCACGCGCGTGGGCGGCGGGGCGTCGGTGCCCCTCAGCCTCGCCGCACGCTCGGCCAGCAGCCGCGTGAGCTCGGGCGTGGGTTCCGCCGTCCGGTCTCCCGCTTCGCGCACCGCACGAGCGGCTGCCTCGACGATCGGGCGCCGTGCACCGAGCGGATCGAGCGGCCAGGTGAGCGTCGCGCCGGGGCCGTCGTAGGGGTTGTCCTCGGGGTCGACCTCGGGGATCGGGCGTGCACCGCTCGCCTCGATCGCCTCGAGCAGGTAGGGGCTCGGCGCCTTGGGCTGCTTCTGCCCCGCCCAATGCGCGCCCGTCAGCAGCAGGTCGCTGCGCGCACGGGTCACGGCCACGTAGGCGAGGCGGCGCTCCTCCTCCTGCTGGTACTCGCGGTACGAGTCCTTGAACACCGTGAGCGCGCCCGGGGCGGTCTTACTGCGACTGGTGAGCGAGGCGATCCCCGCCTTGAGGCGCTTCGCCGGGTCGGGCTCCTCATCCGTCGGGGGGATCCAGGTGAACGTCGGGAGTGCGGCGCTGTCGCCGCGCAGCGCGAACGGCAGCACCCCGAACCCAAACCACCCCGCGGTGTCGGTCGGACGCGAGGGGAGCTCCCCCTCGACCATCCGCACCACGGCGACCGCGTCCCACTCGAGTCCCTTCGACCCATGGATCGTGAGCAGCTGGACCACGCCGGGCTCCGGAGGTTCGGGGCGCGGCATGAGCTCGTCCGTGCTCTCCGCCTTGTCGAGCCAGGCGAGCAGACTCGAGATCGTGCCGCGCTCATCGGCGGCGAGGAACGCCCTGACCTCGTCCGTGAACGCACGCAGCTGCGTCGCGGCGATGCGCGCCGGGCCGCGCGTCTCGTTGGTCGCGAGCTCGATGTCGAGGCGCAGCTCCAGCTCGATCAATCGGAGCAGGTCGGGCAGCGGAAGCGAGGAGGAGCGCCGCAGCCGCTCGAGCATCTCGCCCGCCGCACGGATCCTCGCACGACCCTCCGGGGTGATCTCCGCCAGCAGGCGGTAGTCGTCGGCGAGACCTCGGACGACGTCGACGGCATCGACGATCGACAACGCCTCGTCCGCCCCGCGCGATGCCCGGATCCTCTGCCGCAGCTCGTCGTCGAGGGGCAGCAGCCCGCTGTCGCGTCGGGACAGCTCGGCCGCGAGACCCTGCAGCGCGGCCATGTCGGCGACTCCCACCGCGAACCGCGGCCCCACCAGGAGACGGATCAGCGCGGACCCCGCCGTAGGGTCGTGCAGCACCCGCAGGGTGGACACGACGTCCACTACCTCGGGGGTCGAGAGCAGGCCCCCGAGACCGAGGATGCGATGCGGGATGCCGCGCCCGGCCAACGCCGCCGCGAAGGTCTGCATGTGCCTTTTGGAGCGGAACAGGATCGCGCCCGTGTGCGGCGTCGTCGCGTTCTGATGAGCCGCCCGCCGCTCGGCGAACCATGCGGCGACCTCTCGTGCCTCGTCGTCGACCGTGAGGGGGAAGCGCATGTCGACGGCGCCGTCGCCCGCACCGGGGCGAGGCTCGAGCGGCGGCACGTCCAGACCGGCTCGGCGCAGCGGTCCGAGCACCTCGTTGGCGATGTCGAGCACACCGCGGTCGTTGCGCCAGCTCGTCATCAGGCTGTAGTTCTCGACCGGCTCGCGGTCGGCGAAGGTGCGCGCAAACGCGTGGAGGTTGTCGGCGCTCGCGCCACGCCATCCGTAGATCGACTGGTGCGGGTCTCCGACCGCCATCACGGCCGAGTCCCGGAACAGTTCCGCGAGGAATCGCGTCTGGATGACCGAGGTGTCCTGGTACTCGTCGAGGAGCACGACCCGGTGCTGATCCCGCAGTTCCTCGCGCACGTCCGCGGAGGACTCCACGATGTCGTAGGCGCCGCTCACCTGGTCCGCGAAGTCGAGCACGCCCCGACGCTCCTTCTCGGCGATGTACTCGCGGACCAGACTCGTCAGCGCCGGGAGCGCCCGCAGGTTGGCGGAGACACCGCCGATGTCGGCGTGGCTCGCGTACGGCGCGAACGCCTCGGCCTGGCGCAGCGCGATCCGGTCGGCGCGTCCGAGATCGGCGCGGTGGTCGAGCGCATCTCCCGCGAGCCGCTGCACCGCGTCCACGACTCCGTTGAGGGACCGGTCGATCTCCTCGAGCTCGGGGAGATCGGCGCGCAGCACGATGTCGCGCGCGAGCATCCATGACGCCGCCTGGCTGAGCATCGCGACGTCGGAGTCCCGGCCGATGCGCGCCGCGTGCTCGCGCACGATGCCGTCGGCGAAGGCGTTGTACGTCGACACGCGCGGCCGAATCAGCAGATCCTCCACCGCCGGCGCCGCCGCTCCGCCCTCGACCGTGCCGAAGCGCGCCGCGAGGTCGTCGAGCACCTGCGCGCGGACGAGTTCGCGCTGACGACCGGCGGCCGCCTTCCCCACCCGCTCGAGCGCTCCTGTCGCGACGATCTCGGGCAGATGCGGCAGCAGGCCGCGGCGACCGTACTCGTCGATCAGCGCAAGCCGGGCAGCGATCCGCTCGGCGAGCTCCCCCGCCGCTTTGCGCGTGAACGTGAGTCCGAGGATCTCGTCGCGGCGCACATGCCCGTTCGCCACCAGCCATACGACACGGCCGGACATGGTCTCGGTCTTGCCGCTGCCGGCTCCCGCGACGACGAGCGCGGGAGTCGGCGGTGCTTCGATCACGCGCTGCTGCGCGGCGGTGGGCGGCGGCAGGCCGAGCGCCGCGGCGACATCGAGCGCCGACACCCCGTGCCCGGTGCCGTCCCAGACGGTCACGAGCTCACCGCCGGGACCGTGTGGATGCGGCAGGGCTGCACGCGCCACTGCGTGTCGGCGCAGTGGGCGTCGACACGGGCGGTGAAGCTCGACGCCGACATCCCCCGCGCGGCATCCGCGATGCGCCCGAGGAACTGCACGCGCTCCTCCCCCGCGAGCGTGTGCTGGTGCGCGACGCGGAAGTCGCTGCCGGACAGGGTCTTGGCGACGAGAACGAGTCGCGCGCCGGCGAGCGCTGCGGGGGCCGCCCCCTCGATGAGTCCCTGCTGGACGGCGACCTGATACGCGGCGAGCTGCGCGTGGTCGGCGACCTTCTGTTCGCTCTCGGGTTCGTACTTGCCGGTCTTCAGATCGACCACGACGACGCGCTCGGCCTCGGGTGCGGCCATCCGCGTCCACTTCTGGCCGCGCGCCTTGGCGTGCTCGCCGCCGCCGGGGGCGTAGGCCTCCACCCGGTCGATGAAGCCGTGCACGATCGCCCGGTGCGGCTGCGGGTCCCCGTCGCCGGTCACGTCGTGCACGCCGGGCCCCGTTTCCAGGTCGCCGTCGCCGTCGTCGGGGACGTCCACCGCGAAGCGGAACTCCACCTCGCCGGCCAGCACACGACCGCCCTCCGCGGAGACCGCCGAGAGGTAGCTGTGCAGCCGGTCGATGTAGAGGTCGGCGCGGCGGCGCTCCTTGCGCCCGATCCACGCCGTCTCGAAGTCGAGTTCGGGCCAGTGCTCGGCCAGAACGGCCCGGAGGCGGTCGAGCTCGCCGTCGGGAACCTTCTCCATCGCCTCATGCACGATCGTGCCGATCCCGGCCGACGGGGGCATGACCGAGTCGCCGCCCAGCGCCGACACGGCCCAGTTGAGCTCGCACTCCTCGAAGGACTCCATGCGCGACGGCGAGACGCGCGCGGCCTCCACGGTCAGATCGTGCAGGGGCGCCTCGGTCGTCGTCGGAGTCACTCCGTACCACTCGTCGGGGTCCGCGCCTGGCACGCCCTCGCGGGCCAGCACCGCGAGCTGGCCCGCCGCGTGCTCCCTCGCCGCCGCCGCGGTCGCCGTCGTGAGCGTCCGGCGGTGGCGTGCGACGAGGCCGCGCAGGGTGAGCGGATGCTCGGCCGAGGCGTGCATCTCGGGCGGTTCCGGTGCGGGCAGGAAAGCGAAGAACGGACTCGGCGTCATGTCGTCGTCGTCGACGGCGCTGATGAACAGCCGGGTCCTGGCACGGGAGATCGCCCGCACGAACAGACGCAGTTCGTCGTGCAGCACCGCACGACGGCGATCGAGCACGCCCGGGGGCTGCTCGGCGACCCCGGTGCGGGCGGCATGCATCGCATCAGCGAGGCGCCAGGTCTGCAGCAGGCCGCCCCGGAGCCGCACGTTCGGCCAGACGCCGTCCTGCACACCGGCCACCACGACCACGTCGAACTCGGTGCCGAGAGCGGTCGCCGGGGTGAGCAGGGTGACACGCCCCGGCCTGTCGGGGCTCGAGAGCGAGTCCTCCGGAACCTCGCTGTCGAGCACGTCGCGCACGAACGCCTCCGGCTTCTCGTTCGGCGTCCGCTCGACGAATCTCTTCGCGGCGCCGAACAGCGACACGAGGGCATCGAGTGCCCGCGCGGTCTCCGCGCCGCTCGCCTGCAACGAGGACTCGCGCCACGCGATGCGCAGTCGGCGGCCGTCGACCGCCCGCGCCTGATCCCAGACCCGCCAGAGCAGGTCGTGGATGGTCTCGCCGGCGGCCGCCGCCGCCGACACCTCGGCGACCGCCTCCGCGAAGCGGGCAGCGATACGAGACTCCTGCGCGTCGATGAGCGTCAGGTGGGCGGGCTCGGTGAGCGCCTGACGCAGCAGCTCGCGAGCGGGTGTCGAACCGCCGAGGTCGAGCTCGACGTGGCGCAACCGTGCCCGAAGGCGACGCAGTCCGATCGCGTCCATCCCGCCGAAGGGCGTGCGCAGCGCCTCCTCCCACTCCTGGGGTGTGCGGTCCTGCGGCGGCGTCAGCGCGAGCCGCACGACGCCGACGATGTCGCGCACGACGGACTCGCTGCCGAGCGGTCGCTGGATGCCGGCCGCCCTCGTCGGGATCTCCCGTGCGGCGAGCTCGGTCTCGAGCTGGGCGACCTGCCTCGTGTCGTGCGCGATGACCGCCATGCGGTCCCAGGGCACATCGTCCGTCAGATGCCATTCCCGCATGACACCGGCGATGCGGTCGAGCTCCTCGTGCGGCGACGGTGCGAGGAAGGTACGCACCGCGGGGTCGCCGTCGTCGGCGCTCGCGGTGGGCCGGGGCGCCCGGCGGTGATCCACTCGGCCTGCGGCCCCGATCGCCTGCGTCACGGCGCGGGTCAGTGTCGTGAGCTCGGCGGCCTGTCGGTGCGGTGCGTCGAGCACGTGCACCTCACCGAGCGTCCCCGCGAGCTCCGCGAAGAGCTCGGGGGTCGCTCCGCGGAACGCCCCGGAGGAGATGTCGGGGTCGCCGAAGGCGAGCACGGCGATCTCTCGAGCGCGCAGCGCCTGCACGACCGCGACGCCGCCGCGCGTCAGCTCCTGGGCGTCGTCGATCAGCACGACGCGGAGCGGCGCGAGCGGACCGAGGGTGGCGGGGTCGGCCGTGCGCAGGATCTCCGCGGCTTCGGCGAGCAGATCGGCGGCGTCGCGGTGGGCGGCGCGTGCACTGTCCAGCACGGCGCGGTACTCGACCAGGAAGTCCGCAGCGGCCGTCCAGGCGGGGTCGCCCGCAGCGCGCAGCTCGGCCGGATGCGCTCCCAGTTCGACGCATTCGGCGAGGAACGCCCGCAGCTCCGAGCGGAATCCCGTGGACGCGCGTACGGACGGGCTCAACGCGTCGGGCCACACGATCGCCTCGTCCTCGGCGTCGCCCGCGAGCAGCTCGGCGATCAGGCGGTCCTGGTCGGCGCCGGTGAGCAGCGCGGGTGGCTCGGCGCCGGCACGCACCATCGCACCGCGCACGATCTGGAACGCGAACGACCCCAGAGAGCGCGCGAGCGGCCCCGGTGTCGCCTGGCCGATCCGCACCCCCACGCGGTCGCGCAGCGCGGTGGCCGCCTGCCGGTTCGGCGTCAGGACGAGGACCTGCTCCGGGGCGAGCCGCTCGACGTCGAGCAGGTGCACGACCCGCTCGATGAGCGTACGGGTCTTGCCGGTGCCCGGCGCGCCGATGATGATGCCCGATGATGTCGCCGCGGCGCCGATCACGGCGGTCTGCGCGGCATCCTGGGTCATGTCCTCCACGCTACTGGCGTGCGCCGACATCGGACTCCTGCCCGCTCCCCCGCGCGTGTGCGCTCACGGCGAAACCGCGCCTTGACGCCGATCCGGCGTCATCCGCGCGGGGTAGAGTTGGGCGCACAGCAAGGTCGACGAGACAACGGGAGTACGCGTGGAAATCCGCATCGGCATCATCAACACCGGCCGCGAGCTCAGCTTCGAGACCGCCGCGAGCGCGGACGAGGTCCGCACCCAGGTCTCCTCGGCTCTCGAGCAGAACACGGCGCACCTGAGCTTCGCCGACGTCAAGGGCAACTCCTACCTCGTCCCGACCGCGCAGCTGGCGTACATCGAGCTCGGCACCGAGGAATCCCGCCGCGTCGGCTTCGTGGCCTGACCGGCGATGTACATCCTTCTCGCGCTGATCGGCGCGTGCGTGCTCGGCGTCGCCGCGCACTTCGTCCTGCCGGGGCGTGAGCTCCGCGGCGTGGCGCTCACGCCCGCCCTCGCGACGGCCCTCTCCGCGATCGCCTATACGGGCCTGCAATGGCTCGGCGTCGGCGAGGACAGCATCTGGCTGTGGCTGGCGAGCGTGCTCGGCGCGGTCGTGGTGGCCGGCGCCGTCACGGTGCTGATCGTCGGCATCCGCCGACGCACGGATGCCGAGGCCAAGGCCGCCCTCGGCATCTGACGGGGCGCCGATCCTCTTACGAGGCGAGTCCCATCGCATCCATGCGGCGGGCGTGTGCGCCCATGAGTTCGGTGTACACCGGTTCGACGCGCTCCTCGGTCATCGCGGCGAGCTCGGGCTGACGCAGCGCCGACCGGCACACGAGGATCGTGTCCCCCACGAGCCGGCGGGCCCACATCGACAGCAGCGAGCGCCACTCTCCGTCGCCGTCGATCGTCTCCTGGATGATCGCGACGATCTCGTGCCGTGCGTCGTCCTCGCTGAGGATCGCCACGACGCGCTCCCCGACCTCGCCGTAGCTCGATGCGAGCGCGAGGTAGAAGTCGTCGAGCATCCCGGCCGTGATGTACACCGAGAGCAGGGTCTCGCGCGGACGCGCCCCGATCGTCTTGCGACGGAACGCGTCGAGGTTCTCGCGGAAAGGCAGCATGAGCTGCGTCGGGTCGTCGCCCCGCTCGGCGATCAGATCGACGATCGCCCTGTGCTTGGTGAGGGCGGCGCCGGCGGCTCGGGACAGCGACTCCTTCTCGGAGAGCTCGGGGGTGGCGCGGATCAGGCGTGTGAGCGTCTCGAAGTAGCCGAGCTGCAGGTACGCGGCCTGACCGAGGAACCGGTCGAGCTCGGGAGCGACCTCGGCGAAGTCGACCCTCGTCGCCGTGCCCTGATCGCCGCGACTGCGCAGCGTCATCGTCCGCCGGGGCGTCCGACGCTTCCAGAACCAGTTCACCACGGGCTTCACAATACTCGGGCGGACCTCCACTTCCAGGCCGAGCCACGCCCTCGGGGTAGGCTGTTCCCGTCCCCGCCGTCGGAGCGGGGCCCGCGCCTGTGGCACAAGAGACGGCGTGGATCCGTGAACGTGGCGATCTCACCGGTCGCCGGACAGGCATCTGAACATTGACAACTTTCGCTGATCTCGGAATCGATCAGGACATCGTCGACGCACTCGCCGCCAAGGGCATCGTCGACGCCTTCCCCATCCAGGAGCAGACCATCCCGCTGGGACTGCCCGGACAGGACATCATCGGCCAGGCGAAGACCGGCACCGGCAAGACCTTCGGCTTCGGCATCCCGGTCGTGCAGCGGCTCGGCCAGAACCCCGAGCCCGGAGTCAAGGCACTCATCGTCGTCCCGACCCGCGAGCTCGCGGTGCAGGTGTACGAGGACATCGATCTGCTCACGAGCAACCGCTCCACGAGCGTCGTCGCGATTTACGGCGGCAAGGCGTACGAGGGGCAGATCGACCAGCTCAAGGCCGGCGCGCAGATCGTCGTCGGCACCCCCGGTCGTCTGATCGACCTGGCCGGCCAGCGTCTGCTCGACCTGTCGAACGCGACCGAGGTCGTCCTCGACGAGGCGGACAAGATGCTCGACCTCGGCTTCCTCGCCGACATCGAGAAGATCTTCCAGAAGGTCCCGGCGGTGCGGCACACGCAGCTATTCTCGGCGACCATGCCCGGCCCGATCGTCGCGCTCGCGCGCCGCTTCATGTCGAACCCGATCCACATCCGTGCGAACGACCCCGACGAGGGCCTGACGCAGGCGAACATCAAGCACCTCGTCTACCGTGCGCACTCGCTCGACAAGGACGAGGTCATCGCGCGCATCCTCCAGGCCGAGGGCCGCGGCAAGACCGTGATCTTCACGCGCACCAAGCGCGCGGCGCAGCGCCTCGTCGACGAGCTGGGCGACCGCGGCTTCAACGTCGGCGGCGTGCACGGCGACATGGGCCAGGATCAGCGCGAGCGCTCGATGGCGGCGTTCAAGGCCGGCAAGAAGGACGTGCTGGTCGCGACCGACGTCGCCGCCCGCGGCATCGACGTCGACGACGTCACCCACGTCATCAACCACACGATCCCCGACGAGGAGAAGACCTACCTCCACCGCGCCGGTCGCACGGGACGAGCCGGCAAGACCGGCATCGCGGTCACGTTCGTCGACTGGGAGGACCTGCACAAGTGGGCCCTCATCAACCGCGCGCTGGAGTTCGGCCAGCCCGAGCCGCTGGAGACCTACTCCTCGAGCCCGCACCTGTACGAGGATCTCGACATCCCCGCCGGCACCAAGGGCCGTCTCGTCACGGCGCCGAAGGCCGAGAAGCCCGCCCGCCAGCCGCGCCCCGAGCGCGCGGCGGACGCGGCGGCCGAGGGCACCGCGGAGGGCGGCACGCGCCGTCGTCGCCGTCGTCGCGGAGGGGCGAGCTCGGTGGGCTCGACGTTCGCCGAGGGCGCGAACGCCTCGTCATCCGGCGACGGACAGTCTGCTCCCTCCGCCGACCGCAGCGCGGAGGGCGCCGGCACGCACGACGGCGCCGGCAAGGAGCATCACGACGGCAAGCCGGCTCCCGCGCGTCGCCGTCGCCGCCGTCGCGGCGGCTCGGGCGCAGCCGGGACCACACCGGTTGCCGGGGCCTGATCGCCCGGGACCAGGACGTCCGAGGGGGCGGATGCTGCAGCGGCGGCATCCGCCCCCTCCGTCGTCTCGGCCGCCCGCCTCGGAAGCGGCGGACGCGGCGGGTAGACCCACGTGACCATCACGACCGAGATGATCATGAGCAGGAACCATGAGCTGAGCTTGCTGAGCGACACCGGCTGCCACGCGATCACCTGATCGGGATAAGCCCAGGCACCCGCCCACGTGCCGATGTTCTCGGCGAGGTAGATGAACACCGCCACGCCCGCGAACACCGCGAGCAGCGGAAGCCGGATGGTCCGTCGCCACACGCGCGCGTGCATGATCGTCGGGGCCCACAGCAGCACGACGGCGGCGAGCAGCACCCAGCGCGCATCCCACCACCAGTGATGCGTGAAGAAATTGAGGTAGATCGCGGCGGCCAGCACGGTCGTCGCCCACCGCCACGGGTAGCGGGTGAACCCCAGGTCGAACAGCCGGTGCACGCGCACCATGTAGGAGCCGACCGCCGCGTACATGAAGCCGCTGAACAGCGGGACGCCGCCGATGCGGAGGATGCCGTCGGCGGCATACGCCCACGATCCGACGTCGGTCTTGAACAGCTCCATGGCCGTCCCGGTGAGATGGAAGAGCACGATGACCCACAGCTCGCGACCCGATTCGAGGCGGAACACGAGCATCGCCACCTGGATCAGCACGGCGGTGATCGTCAGGGCATCGTTGCGCGCGAGCGCCGCGTCGTCGGGATACCACAGCCGCGCCGCGACGATCGCGAGGAGCAGCGCTGCGCCGAACACGCAGGCCCATGCCTGCTTGAGCACGAAGACCGCGAACTCGACGAGACCGGCCCGGAGACCCCCCGCGGGAGCATCGCGCAGCACACGGTGGGCGATCGCGTCGATGCGTCGTTCGAGGGGTGTTGCTCTCTGCATGCTCGGAACAGTATCGACGCTCCTCGACAGTTCGCCGTGTGTTGCGGTGCTCCGTCGCGATCGCGTCAGGGGTAGCGCGGCTCGCTTCCCGTCGCCCGCTCGATGAGCCGCGCCACCATGTGCTCGTCCGTCGTGTTCTCCCCCGGCAGGTTCGGCTTGCCGCTTCCGTGGTAGTCGCTCGACCCCGTCACGATGAGGTCGTGGTCGGCGGCGATACGACGCAGCGTCCGCTTGCCCGACTCGGTGTTCTCGCGGTGATCGATCTCGAAGCCGCCAAGTCCCTCCGCGATCAGTCGCTCGATGAACGGGATCGGCATCATGCGGTCGCGACCGCTCGTCACGGGATGCGCGATGATCGCCACTCCCCCGGCATCCGTGATCAATCGCACCGCCGTGAGCGGGTCGGGCGCGTAGTGCGGCTCGTAGTAGCCCTCGCGCGGATGCAGGATGCCGTCGAACGCCTCGGTGCGGTCGCGCACGATGCCCCGCGCCACGAGCGCGTCGGCGATGTGCGGCCTGCCCACGGTCGCATCCGGGGTCGTCTGGGCGAGCACGTCGTCCCAGTGCAGGTCGTAGTCGCGGCCGATGTTCCGGACGATGCGCTCGGCGCGACCGATCCGATCGCCCCGGATCCGCTGCGTCTCGGCGACGAGACCCGGGTGCGCAGGGTCGAAGAGGTAGCCCAGTACGTGCACGCTGCGCCACTCGTGCTTCGCCGACAGCTCCATACCGGGAAGGAACGTCAGGCCGCGGCTCACGGCCTCCTCGCCGGCGGCGTCCCATCCGGTCGTGCGGTCGTGGTCCGTGAGGGCGAGCGTGCGCACCCCATGAGCCTGGGCCTGGCGCACGACCTCGCGCGGCGACTCCGTACCGTCCGAGTGGTTGGAGTGCAGGTGCAGGTCAGCGGGACCCGCGAATCGGTGCGAGCGAACGACGGCCATCCTCCGAGAGTACCGAGCGCGGCCGGTCCGAGACGCGCCCGGACACGGCAGGGTGTTCCCAGCGAGTCCTCCTAGGCTGGAGGGGATGCTGAGACTTCTGGGGATCCTGTTCACCGTGCTGCTCGCGATCGGGACGGCGATCGTGGTGTGGCCGCAGTTCTTCCACCTCGAGCAGACCTACCCCTTCGCACAGACCGTCGCGGCACGCGGCATCGTCCTGGCGGCATTCCTCGGCATCGCCGTGCTAGCACTGCTCCTGACGATCGCGCGCCCGCTGCGCGGCTTCGCCGCCTCCGTGCTCATCGTGGCGCTGCTCGGGGCCGGAGCGACCGGCGTGGTCGGGATGACGAGGGGGTTCGGGGCCGCCGGGCTCCCCGCCGCGACCGATGCCAGCATCCGCGTCCTCACCTGGAACACCGCAGGAGACGCGGTCACCGCCGAGCAGATCGCCCGTGAGGTGCTCGACCAGGGCGCCGACATCGTGGCGCTCCCGGAGACGACCGAGGCCGTCGGCGAGCAGGTCGCCGTCATGCTGCGCGATCAGGGACGCCCGATGTGGGTGCACCATGTGCAGTTCAAGCCCGATGTGGTCGACGGCCCGAAGTCCTGGTTCACGACCGTGCTGGTGTCGCCGGAGCTCGGCGAGTACTCGGTCATCGAGTCCTCGGAGGACGGCACGAGCAACACCGGCTCGGTACCGAGTGCCGTGCTCATGCCGGTCGGCGGCAACGGGAACGCACCGACGATCGTCGCCGTGCACGCCGTGGCCCCGCGCATGGAGGAGATGGAGGGTTGGCGCAGCGACCTCCGCTGGATCGCCGACCAGTGCCCTGAGGGCAACTTCGTGCTCGCCGGCGACTTCAACGCGACCGTCGACCACATGGCGGGACTCGGAGTCGACGGCGGGGACATGGGGTACTGCCGAGACGTCGCCACACGAACCGGCAACGGTCTGAGCGGCACGTGGCCGAGCTCGCTGCCCGCGCTGCTCGGCGCGCCGATCGACCACGTCATGGCCTCACCGAACTGGACCCCGACGGGCTCCGAGGTGATCGACCACGCGAGCGGCAGCGACCACCGGGCGCTCGTGGTGCAGCTGGAGCCTGCGGGCTGAGCCGCTCCGGCGCGGCATCCCGCTTCCCCGTCTCAGGTGACAGACTGGAGGGATGAGCACCGCAGAACGCGACACGATCGCTGAACCCGCCGTCGAGACCGCCGCGGAGAAGCCGGCCGAGACCGGCACGACGAACCGCAAGCAGCCGTTCCCCCGCGGCTTCCTCGACACGATCTCCACCGGCTGGGCGGAGCGCCCCGAGACCCTCCCCTCGCCCCGCGCGCAGGCCCCGTACGCCGCGACCCGTCGTGCGGCCGTGTCCGCCGCCTTCCCCGGACTGCGCCTGGTGCTCCCCGCAGGCTCGCTCAAGCAGCGCAGCAACGACACCGACTACCCGTTCCGCGCGCACTCCGCGTTCGCCCACCTGACCGGCTGGGCCGCCGACAGCGAGCCCGACTCGATCCTCGTGTTCGAGCCGACCGACGACGGCCACGACGTGACCCTGTTCTTCCGTGAGCGCGCCGACCGCACGACCACGGAGTTCTACGCTGACGCGACGGTCGGCGAGTTCTGGATCGGCCCGCGCCCCTCGCTCGCGGGCGTCGCCGCCGACCTCGGCATCGCGACCGCGCACCTCGACGACTTCGCCCCCGTGGACGGCGAGCTGGTGCTCGAGGAGTCCGAGGACCTCACGCGCTTCGTGTCCGAGCTGCGGCTCGTCAAGGACGAGTACGAGATCGCCGAGATGCGCCGCGCGGTCGACATCACCGCCCAGGGCTTCGACGACATCATCCGCGCCCTGCCCGACGCGGTCTCGCACGCCCGCGGCGAGCGCGTCGTGGAGGGCGTCTTCCACCGCCGCGCCCGCGAGGACGGCAACGGCGAGGGGTACGACACGATCGCGGCCTCCGGTCCGCACGCCTGCTACCTGCACTGGACGCGCAACGACGGCACCGTGGTCCCGGGCGACCTGATCCTCGTGGATGCGGGCGTGGAGGCAGACAGCCTGTACACGGCCGACATCACCCGCACGCTCCCCGTCTCTGGTTCGTTCACCGAGGTGCAGCGCCGTGTGTACGAGACCGTGCGCGAGGCCGCGGACGCCGCGTTCGCGGCCGCGCGCGTGGGCGTGCGCTTCCGCGAGGTGCACGAGGCCGCCATGAAGGTCATCGCCGCCCGCACCGCCGAATGGGGTCTGCTCCCCGTGACGGCCGAGGAGGCGCTCGACGCGGATGCCGGCGGGCAGCACCGTCGCTACATGGTGCACGGCACCTCGCACCACCTGGGCATCGACGTGCACGACTGCGCGCAGGCGCGCCGGGAGATGTACTACGACGGGATCCTCGCCCCGGGCATGGTGTTCACGATCGAGCCGGGCCTGTACTTCCAGATCGACGACGTGACGGTTCCGGCCGAGTACCGCGGCATCGGCGTGCGCATCGAGGACGACATCCTCATGACGGAGGACGGCCCGGTGAACCTCTCGGCGGACATCCCCCGCACCGCCGACGAGATCGAGGCGTGGATCGCCCGAGTGCAGGGCTGAGCGCCGCACGTGCGTGACGGCGAGCTCGGGGTCACCGACGAGGTCGCGGCGCGGCTGATCGCGCAGCGTTTCCCCGAGCTCGCCGGCCTGCCGCTGCGTCGGCTGCGGACCGCGGCGACGGTGAACACGATCGTCCGCATCGGCGACGATCACGTGGCGCGCTTCCCCCTCGTGGGCGAGTCGGAGCAGCGGCTGCGCGCCGAGGCCGCGGCCATGGTCGAGTTCGCCGATGCCTCGCCGGTCGTTGCGCCCGTTCCCGCGGGGGTGGGCGCGGCGTCGGAGGACTTCGACTCCGCGTGGTCGGTGCAGACGTGGGTCGCGGGCGATCCGGTCGGACCCGTCACGCACGAGTCCTCCGACGACTTCGCTCGCGATGTGGTCGGTGTGGTTTCCGCTCTTCGCGCGGTGCCGCGGCGCGGCCGGGTCTTCGACGGGCGCGGGCGCGGAGGTCGGCTGCGCGACCACGACGACTGGGTGGAGCACTGCCTGGGTCAGAGCACGCGACTGGTGGACGTCGGTCGGGTGAGGCGACTGTGGCGTGCGCTGCGCGATCTGCCGACGGCCGGACCCGATGTCATGAGCCACCTCGACCTCACGCCGTTCAACCTGCTCTCCGCGGGTGATCGCCTGGCGGGGGTACTGGACACCGGCGGTTTCGGCCCTGCGGATCCGGCACTCGACCTCGTCGCCGCCTGGCACCTGTTCGACGCCGACCGCCGCGACATCGTCCGTGACGGCCTGGGAGCGGATGCCGTCGCCTGGCGCCGCGGAGCCGCCTGGGCGCTGCAGCAGGCGATGGGGCTCGTCTGGTACTACGTGGAGAGCAACCCGACGATGAGCGGACTAGGCCTCTCGACCGTGGGGCGCCTGCTGTCGGACGAGGAGCTGGCGGCACTCCGGTGACCGTCAATCGTCGGTCTCGGCGGCGATCTCGACCTTGAACCCCTGGGCGTTCTCGAGCCAGCCCGCGTAGTGGTCGGGCCCTCCCGCGTGCGGATAGCGGTCGTGGTAGAGCGGGTTCCAGCCGTGCTCGGGCGCCTCGCCCATCAGCGCGTCGACCTCGCCGGGCGTCCCACCCCAGAATGCGAGATGGTTCAGGCCGGAACGACGCCGGTCGTGCTCGGGCGCTGCGAGGTTGGGCGAGGTCGTCAGCGTCAGGTAGGTCGTCCCCGCCTCCCACGTCCGCCCCTCCGACCACTGCCCGGTCTGCTCCAGTCCGAGCCTCTCGAGCAGCCAGTTCCACGAGCGCGCCGCCTCCTCGATGTCGGGCACCCAGATCTCGACGTGGTGCAGGCCCTTCACGACGGGAGTCCTCGATGAACAGCGGCAGGGGCGAGGATCGGGGCACCGGGTTCGAGGTTCACCCCGCCATGCTGTCAAGCCTGTGCGAACGTAGCAATATATGGCGCGAGCGAGGCGCCGATCTGCTCTGCCGGGCGCTTGCGTCCCTTGACCTCGAACGTGTGGCCGCCGCCGTCGATCCACACGACGCGCGCATCCTGGCAGGTCTGCACGACGGCCTCGAACTGGTCGACGGGCTGGATGAACGGATCGTTCGAACCCTCCACGAACAGCTGCGGCACGGAGATCGCCGGCAGGTGCTCGGCGCGGGGCTTCTCGGGACGACCCGGCGGGTGCAGCGGATACCCGAGGTACGCGAGGCCGTCGACGGCGAGCCCCTCGGCCACCGCCATCGACGCCATGCGCCCTCCGTACGACTTGCCCGTCGCCCAGATGCGCGAGTTCGGTGCCTGCTCACGCGCGAAGGTCACGACCGCGTTCCAGGTCGCCACGGCATGAGTGGCGGGCCCCGGCATCCGGCGACCCTGTTCGACGTACGGGAAGTTGAACCGCAACGTCGCGAAGCCGAGTTCTCCGAGGGCTTCCGCGAATCCGGTCAGGAACGGATGGTCCTTGCCCGTGCCGGCCCCGTGGGCGATCACCACGACGTCATCGCGCGTGCCGTCGCTCCAGTCCGCGGACACCGTCACGGAGCCGGTGGACAGCTGGACCGGGATCGAGGGCATCAGCGGCGCAGGAACGGGATAGCGAATGGGATCCGCATCACCTTGCCGGCGGAGGCTCGCACCATGCCCACGATCACGAGCACGACGTGCAGCACCGACAGCGCGAAGTAGATCGTGATGATCGTGCCGAACGGGAAGAAGCCCTCGATCGGCCCGCGTGCGGAGAGGGCGAAGAGCAGCACGAAATGGCTGATCACGAGCACGGTCGACACGAGGAGATATGTGAGGCCCCAGTTCAGCGCGACACGCGCGTTCTCGGCGGCCACACCGCCCGATCGGCGCGAAGCTCCCCCGCTCACCGCCATCGCGATGCCGGAGGCGAGACCCCCGACGAACGGGAAGGGGACGAGGATGAGCAGCCCGAGCGCCCACGGCAGGAGTCCGCGCGGAGGAGGTGCCGCAGGGTAGACGCCAGCGGGGTACCCGGGAGCGGGCGCCGCGTACCCGGGAGCCTGGGCCGCGTGCGTCGGGGGCTGCGTCGGCTGTCCCGGTGCCTGCGCCGGGAATCCGGGAGCCGCGGGCGGTGCGACCTGCCCCGGCACGACGGGCGGGGCAGGCGGCGCCGGCGGTTGCGGGACCGCGGACGCCGTCTCGGGTCGGATCGGCTCGTCGGCGCTCATCAGGCTCCTTCGGCGGGTTTCGGTCCGGCGGCCGGTCCGCTGCCCGGCTCCTGCTCGGGCGTCGTCTCCGGGTCGGCGGGGCGCGGGGGGATCGGCGCCTCTGCACCCTCCGGAGGGGCCGTGACCGCGGGCGGTTTCTGATCGGCGGGAGCCGGCGGCTGCGCCTGCCCCTCCCCGCTTCCGGGCGTGATGCGCTCGCCGTACCGCGGCGGCTCGTCGAGGTTCACGGGCGGACGCACCGTGGCCGGGCGGACCGCTCCGAGGACCTGGCGCGCCTTCGCGAGCGATGCGGCCTGCACGCGCACCTCGTAGTGGTCCGCGGCGAACTGCGTGACACTCGCGAAGTCGCGCCGACGACGGACGATCGCGTAGGTCACGAGGCTGAGGATCATGCCGAGCGCGACGCCGATGAAGACGAAGCCGACGAACATCTGGATCGGCACCTCGGGGTTGCCGATCACGAGGATCGCGGCGAGGAAGAGTCCGATGAGCACGCCGTTGATGGCGCCGGATCGCGCGGCGGCGGCGTAGCCGAGTCGACCGGTGATGCGCTCGACCGTGCGCACGCTCTGCCCGACGATCGTGATGTCGCGCGCGGGCACCTCCTGGGCGATGAGCTTCGACACCGTCTTCTGGGCGCCCTCGTAATCGCGCGTCGAGGCGACGATCTCCCCTTCGTCGCGGCTGTCGGCGGGACGGTTCAGCATGCTCATCCCGCCATTGTTCCATGCCTCCCCCTGATCGGCCCGGGAGCGGCCGGATCGGAGGCGGATGCCGCGTCGCACGCACGACCGGCGGACTACGCTGGACGGGTGAGCACACAACGGGTATTCGCCGCGCGCCTGGCAGGCTGCGCCGTCTTCGACCCCGTGGGCGACCGGCTCGGCAAGGTCCGTGACGTCGTCATCGTGTACCGAAGTACCGCGGCCCCGCGCGTCATCGGCCTCGTCGTCGAGATCCCCGGGCGCCGCCAGGTGTTCCTGTCGATCGGACGCGTGACCTCGATCCGCTCCGGCCAGGTGATCAGCACCGGACTCATCAACGTGCGCCGCTTCTCCCCCAGGGCGGGCGAGGTGCGAGTGCTCGCCGAACTGCTCGGGCGTCGGGTGAGCCTGGTCGACGGCAGCGGTGACGCGGTCATCGAGGACGTCGCGATCGAGCCGAACCGGCTCGGGGAATGGGCGATCAGCCAGCTCTTCCTGCGCCGCCCGAAGACGAGCGCCTCGCCGTTCGCGAAGGGATCGACCACATTCGCGGCTTGGAGCGAGGTCGCCGAGGAGCGCGCGCCCGGCGAGGCGCAGTCGGCCGAGCAGCTCGTCGCCTCCTATTCGGAGCTGCACGCCGCAGACCTCGCCAACACGCTCCTCGATCTGCCGCAGCAGCGCATGATCGAGGTGGCGGAGGAGCTCTCCGACGATCGTCTCGCCGACGCTCTCGAAGAGATGCCCGAGGACGAGCAGGTGCACATCCTCGACCGCCTCGGCGACGAGCGCGCCGCGGACATCCTCGACCAGATGGAACCCGACGACGCGGCCGACCTGCTCGCCCAGCTCCCGCCGAACCGTCTGGAGCAGCTCCTCGAGCTCATGGAGCCCGAGGAGGCGGAGGACGTGCGGATGCTGCTCCGCTACGGCCCCGACACGGCCGGCGGTCTCATGACGCCGGAGCCGATCATCCTGTCCGCCGACGCCACGGTCGCCGAGGCGCTCGCACTGATCCGCCGGCACGAGCTGCACCCGGCCCTCGCTGCCGCCGTCTTCGTGACCCTGCCGCCCTTCGAGACGCCCACGGGGCGCCTGCTCGGCATGGTGCACTTCCAGCGGATGCTGCGCTACCCGCCGCACGAGCGCCTGGGCGCGATCGTCGACGACAGCCTCGAGCCCGTGCCCGTCACGGCCTCGGCCGCCGAGGTCGCGCGCATGCTGGCGAGCTACGATCTCGTGTCGCTGCCGGTGATCGACACGGCGCATCGCCTGGTCGGCGCGATCAGCATCGACGACGTGCTCGACTACCTGCTGCCCGACGACTGGCGCACGCACGACAGCGACGAGCCCGTGCAGGCCACGGCTCCGGGTGCGGCCACCGCCCGCGCACAGAGCGCTCCCACCCCGCGGAAGGAGGTCGGATGATGGCCCGCTCGCCTCGCCTCGACGCTCCCGGCCGCGGATCCTCCAGGCCCCGGGCGACGTCCCGCGACCGGTTCGGCCGCTTCACCGAGTGGGTCGCCCGCGCCATGGGGACGCCCGCGTTCCTCGTGATCCTCAGCCTGTTCTGCATCCTGTGGATCGGATGGAACACCCTGATGCCCGACCGCCTGCGCTTCGACGACGCCGCTCTGGGTTTCACGGCGCTCACGCTCATGCTGTCGTTGCAGGCGTCGTACGCCGCACCGCTGATCCTCCTCGCCCAGAACCGGCAGGACGACCGCGACCGGGTGCAGATCGAGCAGGACCGTCAGCGCGCCGAGCGCAACCTCGCCGACACCGAGTACCTCGCGCGTGAGATCGTGGCGCTGCGCATGTCGCTCGAGGAGCGCAACTCCCAGGTCGTCACGCGTGACGTGCTGCGCCAGGAGCTCAAGGCGCTGCTGGCCGAGCTCGGCGACTCCGACGACCAGTCGGGGACGCACACGGGTCAGCACGTCGACGAGCGCCGGTCGAGCGGTCGCTCGACGCCATGAGCTCCGCGGATTCCGTCCGTGCGGCGGTGGCGGCGGTCTCGGACCCCGAGCTCCGGCGTCCGATCGGCGACCTCGACATGGTGCGCGAGATCTCGGTGGAGGGATCGCGCGCGCACGTCGCGATCGTCCTGACGATCGTCGGATGCCCGGCGGCGCAGCGCATCGAGTCCGACGTGCGCGCGGCCGCGTCGTCCGTGCCGGGCGTCGAGGAGGTCGAGGTCGAGGTCGGGGTCATGACTCCCGCGGAGCGCAAGGCACTCACCGACAAGCTCCGCGACGGCCGTGCGCCACGGCAGATGCCCTTCGGCCCCGATTCGCTGACCCGGGTGATCCTCGTCTCCAGCGGCAAGGGCGGAGTCGGCAAGTCCACGGTCACAGCGAACCTCGCCGTCGCCCTCGCCGAGCAGGGCCTCGCGGTCGGTCTGGTCGACGCCGACGTGCACGGTTTCTCGATCCCCGGCCTGCTCGGCATCCCCGCCGGCACCCAGCCCACACGGATCGACGACCTCATGCTCCCGCCCGTCGCGCACGGGGTGAAGACCATCTCGATCGGCATGTTCCTGCGCGTCGGGGAGGCCGTGGTCGCGTGGCGCGGTCCGATGCTGCACCGCACCGTGCAGCAGTTCCTGACCGACGTGTTCTTCGGCGACCTCGACGTGCTGCTGATCGACATGCCGCCGGGCACCGGCGACATCGCGATCTCGATCGGACAGATCCTGCCGCACGCCGAGGTCCTCGTCGTCACCACACCGCAGGCGGCGGCGTCCGACGTGGCGATCCGCAGCGGCCTCGTCGCGCGGCAGACCGGACAGAGGGTGATCGGCGTGGTCGAGAACATGGGCCCCCTCACGCTGCCCGACGGCACCGTGGTCGACCTGTTCGGCTCGGGCGGAGGCACGGCCGTCGCGGACGCGCTGTCCGATACCGAGGACGTCCCACTGCTCGCGAGCATCCCGCTCAGTCCGGGTCTCCGCGCGGGCGGCGACGCGGGAGCGCCCATCGTGCTCGCGGATCCGACGGATGCCGCCGCCGCGGCGATCCGCGATCTCGCACGCTCGCTGTCGCGCCGGGGGCGCGGCCTGTCCGGGCGCCCGCTGCCCATGTCCCTCGGCTGAGAGGATCCCATGACCATCACGATCGATGAGGGCCTCCTACGCCGCATGGCGCGCGACGCGGCCGTCTACGGGTTGACCCGTCCGTGGGCCATCGTGATGTGGGTGGCGCTGGCTGCCGGCCTCGCCCTGAGCTTCCTGACGCTCGGCACCGGTGCAGCCGATGACGCCAACTCAGCGGCGTGGCTGCCCCTCGCCACGCTCGGATTGGGCGTCGTCGCGGTGCTCGCGACCGTGTCGAGCGCCCGTCGCGCCGTGCGCACGGCGACTCCGCCGGGGACGGTGGTCTGGGCCCGGCTCGAGCCGGACACCCTGCAGATCGGTGCCGACCGCCGCGTGTCCGACATCCGCTACCGCGAGTTCGAGGGGATCCGGGTGGGCCGTGACGCCGTGATCCTGCGCATCCGCAACAGCACGGCGGTCACGGTCGTCCCCCGGGTGCTGCTGACGGACGACGACATCGCCCGGCTGAGGCTCAGCGTCGCCTGACCGAACCCGTCAGGTCGATTCCGGCCCGTCAGGTCGATTCCGGGTCGTACGGCGGTGGGTTGTCCCGAGAGAAGTCGGGGCGGACGACCCGCGAATCCGGCTTCACGACGGCTGGCTCCGCGACCACGGGCGTCGGTGTGGCGCGAGCCGGGGTGTTGTCGTCCTCGAACAGCGCGTCGCGGATGATGCGCCGCGGGTCGTACTGGCGGGGATCGAGGCGGCGCCAGTCGACGTCGTCGATCTCGGGCCCCATCTCGTCGCGCACACGACTCTTGGTGTCGCGAAGGAACTCGCCTGCTCGGCGCGCGAGCTTGGCGACGCTCTCGGCATAGCGCGGCAGCCGCTCCGGTCCGACGAGCAGCACAGCGATCAGACCGATCAGCAGCAGCTTCTCGAAGGTGATCCCGAACTGCATCTCCCCAGGCTACCGCCGCGCCTGCCCGCCCGTCGCACGCCGAGCGCATACCCTGGGAGAACAGACCCCTGAGGCAGGAGATCCACGCCATGAGCGAGAACGATGCGAACGCACGCTTCCTCCGTGAATCCATCGTCGAGCCGTCCTCGATCGCCCGTGCCCGCGCCCACGCCGTCGAGCTCGGAGCCGCGCCCCTCAGTGCCGCGCTCGGCTCGCAGATCGCCGTGCTCGCTGCGGCGACGGGCGCGCGTTCGATGGTCGAGATCGGCACGGGTGCCGGAGTCTCCGGGCTGTGGTTGCTGCGCGGCGCCCCTCAGGCCGTGCTGACCTCCATCGACAACGAGCCCGAGCATCTGGCGGCCGCCCGTCAGGCGTTCGCGGACGCCCGCATCCCGGCCACCAAGGCGCGCTTCATCACGGGCCGGGCATCGGATGTCCTCCCCCGCATGAACGAGGCCTCGTACGACATCGTGCTCGTCGACGCCGATCCCGAGAACGTCATCGAGTACGTCGAGCACGGTCTGCGTCTCGTGCGCACGGGCGGCATGGTCCTCGTCCCCCGCGTGCTGGCCGGCGGTCGCGTCGCCGATCCGGTGCAACGCGATGAGATCACCGCCGCATACCGCTCTCTCGTGCAGGAGACCCAGGAGTCGGCCGCTGTCCTCGCGACCGTCTCCCCCGCCGCCGAGGGGCTGCTCCAGCTCCTCAGCATCGGCACCGACTGACGCGATCCCAGGCGACGTGGATACGCGAAGAGGGCGACGGATCGCATCCGTCGCCCTCTTGCGGGTCCGCCTCAGAGCGGGCCAGAGTCGATCAGGCCGGCGCCACGACGGCCGCCAGCACGTCGTGGAGTTCCTTCGCCTCGGCGTCGTTCACGGAGACGACCAGACGGCCGCCGCCTTCGAGCGGGACGCGCACGATGATGAGTCGCCCTTCTTTCACGGCCTCCATGGGTCCGTCTCCGGTCCTCGGCTTCATCGCTGCCATCGTGGGCTCCTTTTCCTCCGGTGGTATGCGATCAGTTTATCGGGTGTCACTCGAACCTGAGCGTCGCCCGTGAAGAAATGCATCAAGGATTAACAATCACGGAACCTGCCAGAACGTGTTCCCGAGTGCGTAGACCTGGTAGATCCACACCCATTGGCCGAGGATGCAGACGGCCAGCACGCCGATGCGCCAGAGGCGCGAGCGCGGAACGGCGACCGCTCCCCAGAGCGGACTGAGCGGCAGCAGGAGACGGAAGGTGCTCGACTGCGGGAAGAAGACGGCGAGCAGGTACAGCAGGTAGCTCGCGCTCCACAGTCGCAGATCGGCGCCGAGCGCGCGCACCTGAGGGAGGAGCACTAGGGCCACTGCGACGGCCACCACCATCAGCGCGAGCGCCGCGGGGCCCCATTCCCCCGGCAGTCCCCACTGGGCGAACCAGAACGACGAGGACTGGATCCATCCTTCGAACGGGATGAACGTGTCCACACCGCCGGCGATCCAGTGCTGGCGCCAGGCCAGCTCGGTGGCGAGATACGCCCCGGGGTCTCCCGTCACGAGCGCGGCGATCCCCTGCCACGCGAAGCCGCAGGCCGTCGCGAGTGCGCCGAGCACGAGGATGTGCACGACCTCTCCGCGCGACAGCGGATCGTCGCGGCGATGCATGAGGCGCAGGATGCCGTGGAGCCCGAGGTACAGCGCGAACGCGAGGATCCCGGGGCGGGTGAACGCCATGACGGGGATCAGCAGGTACAGCCAGGCGTAGCGGCGCCGCACGGTGGCGTCGAGCGCGAGGAACAGCAGAAGCAGGAACAGCGTCTCCGCGTACCCGACCTGGAACATCGCCGCGAGCGGCCCGAAGGCGAAGAACGCCACCGACCACATCGCCGCCGAACGTCCGATGCGGTCCCGCAGCAGTCGATGCAGCGCGAGGCATGCGAGGTACCCGGCCCCGAAGGAGACGAGCAGTGCGCCCATGCCCCACGAGCCGAACACGAACCCGACGGCCTTCGCGGCGAACGCGAAGACCGGCATGAACGCCCACGCGTTCTCCGCGACGTCACCGGAGCCGGTGAGCGGCAGCTCCGAGGGATACCCGTTCTCGGCGACCAGCCAGTACCACTGCGCGTCCCAGCCGACGACGAAGTCGGCGAGTCCCGCGTCGGCTCCGAAGCGCGACAGCGAGGTCGACTGCACGGCGGCGACGATCATGAGAGCGGTGGTCACGAGACGTGCCGCGACGTAGACGATCGCGATCCGTCCTGGCAGTGGGATGCCGGCCCAGCGGCGCGCGGCGGTCAGCGCGAGCTGAGCCATGCACGCAGTCCTTGCTCGACGGCGTCGATCTGCGCGACGGGCACGCGCTCTTCATCGTGGTGCGCGAGGTGCGGGTCGCCCGGGCCGTAGTTCACGGCGGGGATGCCGAGCGCCGAGAAGCGCGCGACGTCGGTCCAGCCGTACTTCGGGCGAGGCTCGGCGCCGACCGCGGCGACGAACTCCTGGGCGATCGGGGCGTCGAGACCGGGACGGGCGCCCTCGGCGGCATCCGTGATCTCGACGTCGAAGCCGGCCAGGAGGTTGCGGATGTGTGCTTCGGCGTCCGCCGCGGTCTTGCTCGGCGCGAACCGGTAGTTGACCTCGATCTCGCAGGCGTCGGGGATCACGTTGCCGGCCACTCCGCCGGAGATGCGCACGGCGCTCATGCTCTCGCGGTACAGCAGACCCTCGACGGGCACCTCCCTCGCCCGGTACTCGGCCAGCCGGGCGAGGATCGGGGCGGCCCGGTGGATCGCGTTCTCCCCGATCCAGGCGCGGGCGGCATGTGCGCGCACGCCCGAGGTGCGGACGATCGCCCGCATGGTGCCGTTGCAGCCGCCCTCGACCTCACCGTTGGAAGGCTCGCCCAGGATCGCGAAGTCGGCCTGGAACAGGTCGGGGCGCACGGCGGCGAGCAGTGCGAGGCCGTTCTTGGACGCCTCGACCTCCTCGTTGTCGTACCACATCCAGGTGATGTCGACCGCGGGGTTGGTGAGCTCGGCCGCCAGCTTCAGCTGCACCGCGACGCCTGCTTTCATGTCGACAGTGCCGCGACCCCACAGGTACGGCTCTCCCTCGATCTCGACGTCACGGGTCGGGACGTTCCCGTTGATCGGGACCGTGTCGATGTGACCCGCGATCGCGACCCGCTGCGGCCGTCCGAGATCGGTGCGTGCGACGATCGTGTTGCCGTGCCTGATCACCTCGAGGTGGGGGTACGCCGACACCGCGTTCTCGATGAGGTCGGCGAGGGTCTTCTCGTCGCCGGACACGCTCGGGACGTCGCAGATCGCGCGGGTCAGATCGAGGGAGGACGCGGTCAGATCGAGCACCATCCCCCCAGCCTACTTACCGCGTCACGTGGACGTCATCGCCCGGGCGGGAGCGATAGCGTGGAGGCATGACTGAGGCGCGCACCGTGTGGGGTACCGGACTTTCGACCATCGCCGCGGACGGCACCGCGCTGGACGCGTGGTTCCCCGGGGTGTCCACGACCGCTCCGACGCCCGGGGACGCGGCCGCCGCGCTGCTCACGCTGGATGCCGTCGCGGGGCCGGACGAGCGGCGGAACGTCACGGTCGAGACCGTGCAGCTGCATATCGACCTCGACGCGGCTCCTGCGTCGACCGCCGACGCCTACCTCCGCCTGCACGCGCTCTCGCACCTCGTCGTGCGCCCGAACGAGGTGAACCTCGACGGGATCTTCGCGCATCTGCCGATCGTCGCCTGGACCAACGCGGGCCCCGTGCATCCCGACGACGCCGCACGCCTGCGTCCGCTGCTGCAGCGGGCCGGCATCCAGGTGCAGGGCCTCGACAAGTTCCCACGCCTGACCGACTACGTGCAGCCGACCGGGGTGCGCATCGCGGACGCCTCGCGCGTGCGTCTCGGCGCCTACCTCTCCCCCGGCACGACGGTCATGCACGAGGGCTTCGTGAACTTCAACGCCGGCACGCTCGGCGCGTCGATGGTCGAGGGTCGCATCTCCCAGGGCGTCGTGGTCGGCGATGGCAGCGACATCGGAGGGGGCGCATCCATCATGGGCACCCTGTCGGGTGGCGGCTCCCACCGTGTGTCGATCGGCGCCCGCACGCTGCTGGGCGCGAACGCCGGCATCGGCATCTCCCTCGGCGACGACTGCGTGGTGGAGGCGGGGCTCTACGTGACCGCCGGCACCAAGATCGTCGTCGCCGACGGTCCCGCGACGGCGGGCGGAGGACGGCCGACCGTCAAGGGCGCGGAACTGTCGGGCGAGAACGGCATCCTCTTCCGCCGCAACTCGCTGAGCGGCGCGGTCGAGGCGGTGCGCCGTGCAGGCGTCGGCGTGACCCTGAACGAGGCGCTCCACGCCTGAGGCGCGGCACGCCTGAACGCGTCGCTCAGCCTCGGCGACCCCGACGCTGATATGCTGGGACCGTCATCCGGACGACCCGTCCGCTGATGTCGTCGTCGTAACGGGGTCTCCGAGGACCGAAACGAGCACGCGGAACGCTGCTCCCGTACCAGCCGCTGCTGGCCTTTCGCACGGCGAACCGATGCGCTCCCTGCGCCGTCGCCACCCCTCATCCAGAACCCTCGCGTGCGATCCGCCGTGCGCGCTGCCGGAGTAATCCCATGCCTTCCTTCCTCGATCTCGGCGTTCCCGCCGATCTCGCCGCCGTGCTCGCCGAGTCCGGCAAGACAGAAGCGTTCGCCATTCAGCGCGACACGCTCCCCGACTCCCTCGCCGGACGCGACCTCCTCGGTCGCGGACGCACGGGCAGCGGCAAGACCATCGCGTTCGCGCTCCCGCTCGTCGCGCGCCTCGCCGCCTCCGGCAGGAAGCGCCGCGCCGGCCTGCCCCGAGGTCTCGTCCTCGCGCCGACGCGCGAGCTCGCCACGCAGATCGCCGCGACCGTCGCTCCTCTCGCGGCCGCCGCCGGCCTCAAGGTCACCACGGTGTTCGGCGGTGTGAGCCAGCGCCCGCAGGAGCAGGCCTTGAACGGCGGCGTCGACATCGTCGTCGCGTGCCCCGGCCGCCTCGAGGACCTCATGAAGCAGAAGGTCGTGCGCCTGAGCGAGATCGAGGTCACCGTGCTCGACGAGGCCGACCACATGGCCGACCTCGGCTTCCTGCCCGGCGTCACCCGCATCCTCACCGCCACCCCGGCGGGCGGTCAGCGCCTGCTGTTCAGCGCCACGCTCGACCGAGGAATCGACACGCTCGCACGTCGATTCCTCGTGAACCCGGTGAGCCACGAGGTCGACGAGGCCAGCGTCCCGGTGGGCGAGATGACGCACCGGGTGCTCGTCGTGGACTCGACCGAGAACAAGACGACCCTGGTGCGCGACCTCGCGTCCGGCACCGGCCGTCGCATCCTCTTCACCCGCACGAAGCACCAGGCCAAGAAGCTTGCCAAGCAGCTCACCGCGGCGGGCATCCCGGCGGTCGACCTGCACGGCAACCTGTCGCAGAACGCTCGCGAGCGCAACCTCGGCGCCTTCTCTTCGGACCCCGAGGACGGCGGTGTGCGCGTGCTCGTCGCGACCGACGTCGCAGCCCGTGGGGTGCACGTCGACAACGTCGACCTCGTGGTGCACGTCGACCCGCCCATGGAGCACAAGGCGTACCTGCACCGCTCCGGCCGCACTGCGCGTGCCGGCGCAGCCGGCACCGTCGTCACGGTCGTGCTCCCCGAGCAGCGTCGCGACGTGAAGGACCTGCTCCGCAAGGCCGCGATCAGCGCGCCCCTGGAGGACCTCACCTCGGCCGCCGTGACCGAGCTCGTGCCGGAGCGCGCGCCGCACGTGCGCCCCGCACCCGTCCAGCAGCAGCAGCGTCAAGCGCCGAAGCAGCGCCCGCAGGGTGGCGAGAAGTCGTCCGCGACGACGCCGCCGTCGCGCCGTCGTCGCCGCCCCCGCTCCGGCGGCCAGGGCGGACAGGTCACGGGTCAGGGCGGACAGTCGCGCGGGGGCTCTCGCCAGGGCGGCCGCGGACGCGGCGGTCAGGCGCGCTGACGCCACCCCCACACCTCTCGACGCAGGATGAGACGCGGGGGCGGAGACGACGAAGAGCGGATGCCGTCACGGCATCCGCTCTTCTCGTCTCTGCGACCCGTGGGTCAGCGGGTCTGGAACGTGCGCTCCGCCGATCCCGTGTACAGCTGCTGCGGGCGGCCGATCTTGGTCTGCGGGTCGAGCTGCAGCTCGCGCCACTGGGCGAGCCAGCCGGGCAGACGCCCGATCGCGAACAGAACCGTGAACATGCGCGTCGGGAAGCCCATCGCCTTGTAGATCACGCCGGTGTAGAAGTCGACGTTCGGGTACAGGCGACGCTCCTTGAAGTAGTCGTCTGCGAGCGCGATCTCCTCGAGCTCCTGCGCGAGGTCGAGCAGCGGGTCGGTGACCCCGAGCTCGGCCAGCACCTCGGCCGCGGCCTGCTTGACGAGCTTGGCGCGCGGGTCGTAGTTCTTGTACACCCGGTGCCCGAAGCCCATGAGCTTCACGCCCTCTTCCTTGTTCTTCACCCGCTCGACGAAGCGCGAGACGCTCTGACCCGAGTCGCGGATCTGACCGAGCATCGTGAGCACGGCCTCGTTCGCGCCACCGTGGAGCGGACCGGAAAGGGCCTGGATGCCGGCCGAGATCGAGGCGAACTGGTTGGCGCCGGTCGATCCGACCAGACGCACGGTCGAGGTGGAGGCGTTCTGCTCGTGGTCCTCGTGGAGGATGAGCAGAAGCTCGAGCGCCTTCGACATCACCGGGTTGATCTCGTAGGGCTCGGAGTTGACGCCGAAGTTGAGCTTCAGGAAGTTCTCGACGAAGCCGAGCGAGTTGTCCGGGTAGAGGAACGCCTGTCCGACGCTCTTCTTGTGCGCGTACGCCGCGATCACCGGCAGCTTGGCCAGCATGCGGATCATGTTGAGCTCGACGTGCTCGGGGTTGTGGGGGTCGGTCTGACCCTCGTAGTAGGTCGAGAGCGCGGCGACCGCCGAGGAGAGCACCGACATCGGGTGCGCGGTGTGCGGGAGTGCCGAGAAGAAGCGCTTGAGGTCCTCGTGCAGCAGCGTGTGGCGGCGGATCTTCTCGTCGAACTCCGCGAGCTCCGCGGCGGAGGGAAGCTCGCCGTAGATGAGGAGCCAGGCGACCTCGAGGTAGCTCGTGTTGCCCGCGAGCTGCTCGATCGGGTACCCGCGGTAGCGCAGGATGCCCTTGTCGCCGTCGATGAAGGTGATCTCCGACTTGGTGGACGCCGTGTTGACGTAGCCGTAATCGAGACCCGTGTAGCCGGTCTGGCGGGTCAGGGTCGAGAAGTCGATGCTGTCGTACCCGGCGGTGCCGCGTACGAGAGGGAACTCGGCGGTGGTCTCACCGATCGTCAGCGTCGCCTTCGCCTGCTGGTCTGCCGCTGCGCTCACGCGTGGGCCTCCTCTGGGGTCGTCATCAAGCCTTTTGTGGCGATGTCACGGCGTCGTGCGCCGAGTCGGATCGAGATCGTCGATACGCGACCGAATCGCCTTTACAGCCTAGTAGTCGCATCGGCCTACTGTGACAACCGACAAAACAATGACGATCTGCCGGGTGTTTCCTACAGACTCACGGACTGAAGACGGCGAGCGGCCTCGAGCACCCGCTCGGTCGGCGCCGTCAGCGCCAGTCGCACATGCTCGCCGGAGTGCGCGCCGTAGAAGGGCCCAGGCCCCGCGAGGATGCCGAGATCCGCGAGCCGTCCCATGCTCGCCCAGGCATCCTCCCCCGCGGTCGCCCACAGGTAGAGACCCGCCTCCGAGCCGTCGATCCGGAAACCGGCAGCCTCGAGCGCGGGGCGCAGCGCATCGCGGCGCTCCCGGTACAGCTCCTTCTGCGCCGCCACGTGCTCGTCGTCGCCGAGGGCGACGGCCATGGCGTGCTGCACGGGGGCGGGCGGCATGAGGCCCAGGTGCTTGCGTGCGGTCAGCAGGTCGCCGACGATGCGCGCACACCCCGCCAGGAACGCGGCGCGATAGCCGGCGAGGTTGGACTGCTTGCTCAGCGAGTACACGCTCAGCAGGTTCGCTCGGCTGCCGCCCGTCACCCGAGGGTCAAGGATCGACGGCACGGGCTCGCTCGCCCATCGGCCGTCCCAGCCCAGCTCCGCGTAGCACTCGTCGCTCGCGAGGACGGCGCCGAGTTCCCGAGCACGCACCACGGCCGCAGCCAGCTCCTCGACCGTCCAGGTGCGACCGTCGGGGTTGCCCGGGGTGTTGATCCAGATGAGCTTCGCACCCTCGGGCCACTCCGCCGGGTCATCCGCCGCGAGCGGCGTCGCTCCCACCACGCGCGCGCCGACCTCGTAGGTGGGGTATGCGACGCGGGGGTGCACGACGATGTCGCCCTCCCCCAGGCCCAGCAGCATGGGCAGCAGCGCGACCAGCTCCTTCGAGCCGATCGTGGGCAGCACGTTGTCGGTCGTGAGATCCTCGACGCCGCGGCGACGGGCGTACCAGGCGACTATCGCCTCGCGCAGCGAGGGGGTGCCCACCGTCTGCGGGTACGCGTGCGCGTCGGTGGCCTCGGCGAGTGCCCGGCGGATCAGCTCGGGCGTCGGATCGACCGGCGAGCCGACAGAGAGGTCGACGAGGCCCTGCGGATGCTGCGCCGCGCGCTCACGGTAAGGGACGACCGCATCCCAGGGGTAGTCGGCCAGGTCGTGGACGCTCACGGGCTACTCGCCTTGGGGCGGGAGCGCCGCGATGATGGGGTGATCGTGCGCGATCACGCCGACCTTGGCCGCACCACCGGGCGAGCCGACCTCGTCGAAGAACTCGACGTTGGCCTTGTAATAGTCCTGCCATTCCTCGGGCAGGTCGTCCTCGTAGTAGATGGCCTCGACGGGGCACACGGGTTCGCACGCGCCGCAGTCCACGCATTCGTCGGGGTGGATGTACAGCGAACGCTCACCCTCGTAGATGCAGTCAACGGGGCATTCGTCGATGCAGGCGCGATCCTTGACATCGACGCACGGAAGGGCGATCACATACGTCACCCCTCCAGTCTACGACCCGTGGCCTGTGCGCTCTCCCTGCGCGGGTCGCGGGACGACGCCGGGCACCTCGGTGATCGGGTCAGCCGGCGCCGTGTCCTCCGGGATGGATGCCGCGCCCGGCGCCTCGGTACGCACCGGTACGCGCGAGAGCGAGGGCCACGCCACCACGAGGAGCACGAGACCCGCGACCAGGTAGATCCAGATCTGACCGCTCAGCGAATCCTGCACGACGATCGACCCACCGGGTCCGACGCCGGAGATCAGGATGAGCATCCCGACCATGCCGAGTCCTGCCGCGAGAGCCGCGCCACGGTCGTGGGTGAGCGCCCGGATCGCGACGAGGATCGCGCCGCAGGCGATGGCGCCGACGATGAGCCCCGTGGGCACCGGGCCCCACGTCACGCTGTGGGCGATCGTCCCGGCGACGCCGAACACACCGCCGACCAGGGCCGCTGCCACCCACGACAGCACTCGGGAGATCCATCCGCTACGCACGCAACGATCCTACGCGGGCGGGAGGTGCACCCGTCTTCCGCCCTCTCAGCCGGCGAGGCCGAACAGGCGCAGCAGGGCCGCCGTCACTGCTGCCGCGACGACCACCACGAGGAACGACTGCCGCAACCACAGCAGACCCGCCGCGACGAGCACCGCGGGAACGCGGGCGTCCACGATCACTGCCTGCCCGTCACCCAGCGTCTGCACCGCCACCAGCGCCGCGAGCAGCGCCACCGTGAGGAGGTCGGAGATGCGGGCCGGGCGTGGACGCTCGAGCACCTTCGGCGGCACGAGGTAGCCGACGGCTTTGAGACCGAGGCAGATCACCGCAGCGAGCAGCACGGCGCTCCACACGCTCACCGGATCACCTCGGGCTGCGACGCAGCGGGGTCGACGTCCCGGCCCAGCCAGTCGAACCATCCCACCAGAATCGCGACGACGGCGGCCACGAGCACCGGCAACCCCGGCATGAGCGCGGGAGTCAGGGCGGCCGCGACCACCGCCGCGGCGATGCCGACCGCGACCGCCTGGCGCTGCTTGAGGCGCGGCCACAGCAGCGCGAGGAACGCCGCGGCCGCCGCCGCATCCAGCCCCCACGTCTTCGGGTCGCCGAGCACGTCGCCCACGAGCGCGCCGATGAGCGTCGTGGCGTTCCAGCCGAGGAAGATGCCGATGCCGGTGACCCAGAAACCGACGCGCCGCAGACGCGGGTCGCTCTGCGACACCGCCACGGCCGTGGACTCGTCGATCGTGAAGTGGGCCGCGAGCACGCGGCGTCCCGCGGTCGTGCCGACGATGGGCGACATCTTCATGCCGTAGGCGACGTTGCGCACGCCGAGCAGCACGGCCGAGGCGATCGCGGACGGCAGCGCGGCGACCCCGCCAGCCGCGAACACCCCGACGAACGCGAACTGCGACCCGCCGGTGAACATCAGCAGGCTCAGGACGCACGTCTGCCACACGTCGAGGCCCGAGGCGACGGCGAGCGCGCCGAAGGAGACGCCGTACGCACTGGTGGCGAGCACGACCCCGAGCGCCTCGCGCCACACCTCGCGTTCGGCGGTCACGAGAGCATCGTTCGCTTCACTGAACACATGGTCATAATTCTGAACATTCACGGATGGATAGTCAAGCGAACGATCGTTTGACATGATGAACGAATGGACGACCTCCGCACCCGCATAGCGCGCACCCTCCGACGAGAGCGCGAAGCCGCGGCGATCTCCGTCTCGGAACTCGCCCGACGTGCCGGGATCTCGAAGGCCACGGTCTCCCAACTCGAGTCCGGCGCCGCCAACCCCAGCGTCGAGACACTGTGGGCTCTCGGCGTCGCCCTCGGCATCCCCTTCGCCGTCCTGGTGGATCAGCAGCAGAACGCGCCGACCCTGATCCGGGCCGACGAGCTCGCCGGCGTCCCCTCCGCCGCCGCGGCCTACAGTGCGACGCTGCTCTCGGCGAGCCCGCCCGGGGCACGACGCGATCTCTATGTGATCACCGCTGAGCCCGGCGACCCACGTCGCTCCGACCCGCATCACGCCGGCACCACCGAGCACGTGATTCTCGTGTCGGGCCAGGCCCATATCGGCCCCGTCGGCGCGCCCATTCTGCTGAACCCCGGCGATTACCTGTCCTATCCCGGGGACGTGCCGCACGTGTTCGACGCGACCGTCGTCGGCACCCGCGCCGTGCTCATCTCCGAGCTCCGCTGACCTCAGTCCGAGCGAGTCGCGGGCGACGGATCGGGGATCTCCTCCGGCTTGTACCGCGGCAGACGCGAGGCAGGAAGGATCGCGATCGCGCTGATCCCCGCGAGGATCAGCAGCCCGAGGCGCAGAGTGCCCAGACGTGTCTGCTCGTTCACCTCGACGGCCGCGTCGATCTGCGTCGGTGTCGCGTCCGTCTGCGCGAGGACGGCACGCAGGTCGTCGTTGCTGATGAAGTTCACCTCGTCGAGGTCGACCTGCGCGACCAGCTCCGGCGGCAGCTCGGGATGCTCGACGACAGCGCGCGCCACTCCGAGACCGAGCAGCGACACGAGCAGCGCACCGGCGACGGCCGTGCCGACCGCTGAGGCCAGATTCTGCGTGGTGCCGCGCAGCGATCCGACGTCG
The DNA here is from genome assembly GCF_040675935.1 of Microbacterium sp. LMX7-1.2. Taxonomy (NCBI): domain Bacteria; kingdom Bacillati; phylum Actinomycetota; class Actinomycetes; order Micrococcales; family Microbacteriaceae; genus Microbacterium; species Microbacterium sp. LMX7-1.2. Next base: position 816,999 of record NZ_JBEGIL010000001.1, read on the forward strand.
CCCGCCAGCTCGGAGGGGGCCGCGGTCACGAGCACGTTGAACACGAGGGTGACGAGCGCGCCCTGACCGATCCCGAAGACCACGAGACCCAGGATCGTCGGCAGCGTCTCCCAGTTGTTGTCGACCACGAAGGAGAGCCAGACGAGCGCGGCCGTCGTCAGCACGAACCCGGCCACGCCGATCACGCGCGGCGGGTAGCGGCGGTAGAACCGCACGACGAGCGTCGCCGTCACGAACACCGTGAGGTTGAACGGCATCATCGCGAGCGAGGTGTCGAACGGCGTGCGCCCCTGCACGATCTGGATGTACAGCGGGATCGTGAAGTTCACGCACGCCTCGAGCGCCACCACGATGAACATCGCGTACACGGCCGCACGCTCACGCGAGGAGTCGAGCACGCTGAGATCGATCAGTGGGACCTTGCCCTCCGCCATCCGCCGACGGGTCCACAGGAAGAACAGCTGACCGAGCACGACGCCCACCACGATGAACACCGGTGCGGGCGACAGACCGAGGATGCTGAACGGCGCAGCCTCGGTCGCGGCGACGGCGCCCCACCCGTTGAGGTTGTTGAAGCCGAGGGTGAGCAGCACGATCGCCGCTCCGATTAGGAGGGAAGCGACGAGGTCGATGCGGATGGAGGCGTCGCCGCTGTCGCTGCGCAGCGTGAAGCTGAACGCGAAGACCACGACGGCGATCCCGAGCACGATCACGAACATCGGACGCCATCCGACGAGCGTCCCGAGCGTGCCCCCGATGAGGAACGCGGTGACTCCCGAGATCGCCCGCGCCGAGCCGATCGCCCCGATTGCCGTGGCCTGCTGCGTGCCGCGGTAGTTCTCGGCGATGAGCGCCACGATCGAGGGCACGATGATGGCCGCTGCCGCGCCCGCGACCGCCTGCCCACGATCGCCCACCCCACGCTCGGCGAGACGATCATGAGCACGGCGGACCCCGCGAAGAGCACGATGACGACGCGGAAGATCAGCACCCATCCGACCCTCTGCCCGAGCTTCGCTCCGGTCATCACGAGCGCGGCGACCGCGAGCCCGTACATCACGATCGTGGTGCTGGCGACGGTGGGCGGCACGCCGAACTCGCTCACGATGCCGCCCAAGGAGATCGGGAGGGCTGCGACGTTGAACGACATCAGCACCTGTGCCAGGAAAAGACTGATGAGCGGGAGCCAGGACTTCCTGACCTCGGTCGACGCCGTGTGTGCCATGCGGAGCTCCTTGGGACGGTGAGGGAAAGGGATATCAGTCCCCGGGATGCTGCGCTGCAGCGGGCGCGGAGGCGAAGAGGTTGAGCCCGAGGGATCGGGACAGGTGCGCGATCGCGAGCTGCGCGCGCACCGAGTTGCCCGCGTGGTCGAGTCGTGGGGAGAACCCCGCGACGGCTCCTTTCCCGGGCGAGATCGCGACGATGCCACCGGAGACGCCGGACTTCGCCGGGAGGCCGATCTCGAACAGCCACTCCCCCGAGCGTTCGTACAGGCCGGTGGCTGCGGCGACCGCGAGCGTGTCGCGACAGACCTCGGCCGACACGACCCGAGCCCCGGAGACCGGGTTGACCCCGCCGTCCGCCAGCGTGGCGCCCATAACGGCGAGGTCGTGCGCGTCGACGAGCAGGGCGCATTGACGCGTGTACACGTCGACGATCTCGTCAGGGTCCCCCTCCAGCCGTCCATAGCTGCGCAGCAGTCGCCCGATCGCGCGGTTGCGGTCGTTCGTCGCGGCCTCGGAGGCGTAGACGGTCCCGTCCAGGCCCAGCGGCCGACCGGCGAAGGCCGACAGCCCCTCGCGCAGCCGCTCCCACTGCTCCACGGAGGTCGCCCCCGGCATCAGGGCGGTCGTCGCGATCGCCCCGGCATTGACCATCGGGTTCATGGGGTGTCCGCCATTGAGCTCGAGCGCCATGACCGAGTTGAAGGCGAGACCGGTGTTGTTGACGCCGACGATCTCGCGCACCCGCTCGTGACCGTGCTCCTGAATCGCGAGGGCGTAGACGAAGAGCTTCGAGATCGACTGGATCGAGAAGGCATGGTCGGCGTCGCCGGCGTCGTGCACTCCCCCGTCGACCTCGATCAGCGCCAGTCCGAAGAGATCGGGGTCCACGGCAGCCAGGACGGGGATGTAGTCGGCGACGGTCCCCGTCCGGTCGTCGGCGTACCTGCCGTGCGCTTCGAGGACGAGTTCGTCGACGCGGGCCCAGCCGGGCAGCGCACCGGTGGACACGCTCTGGGGAACTCCCTGCAATGCTGTGGGATCCACGCGCCCTCCTCCGGATCGACGACGCCCCACCCGTCCTCCCTCACGGTAGTGCGGCGACGGCCCCCTGCCTAGGGGTCCGAGGACCGAAGGCAGGGGGCCGTCGTGGGAGGCGAGGGTCTCAGTACCAGTTCGAGGCCTGCGAGTGACCCCAGGCGCTGCACGGCGAGCCGTACACCGCGTCGATGTAGCCCAGGCCCCAGGCGATCTGGGTCGCCGCGTTGGTCTGCCAGTCGCTGCCGGCCGAGGCCATCTTGCTGCCGGGGAGAGCCTGCGGGATGCCGGTGGCGCCGCCGTCCTTGTTGTACGCCTGGTAGTTCCAGCCGGACTCCTTGGTCCACAGCGAGTTCAGGCAGGAGAACTCGCCGTCGCCCCAGCCGTACTGGCTCGACATCATCTGCCGCGCCGTAGCCTTGGCGCCCTCGACGGTGTTGGCCTGCGCGAGAGCGGCCGCGGCCGCGGCGGCCTGCTCCTCCGCGACCTTGCGCTGCTGCGCGGCGGCGTACGCCTGCTGCAGCGCGGCGGTCTCGGCGACGACCTCGTCCGTACCCGTGACGGTGTAGGCCGTCAGGCTCGTGACCTCTCGCGCCGACAGGTCGTCGCGCTCGCCGAGCCGGTCGATCCACGCGGTCAGGTCAGTCGTGTCGACGGCAGCCGGTGCTCCGGCGAGGTCGAGTCCGGAGGCGGCGACCTCGGAGCGGAGTGCGGCGGCCGCGGACATGGCGTCCTCGGCCAGGGAGATCGTAATGGCCGAGTCGTCCACCGACTTGCCGGTCGGCTGCGGCGAGCCGGTCACGAAGGATGTGACATCGGCGACGGCATCCGGGATCTCGGCGCCTGCGGCCGGAGCCGAGACCAGGCCGACGGTGAGGGCGGCGCCGACGACGCCGGCGGCGACGGTGCCGAAGATCCACTTCGGACGTCGCGAGGTGACCGCGGCACGCGCTTCGGCCACGTCGGAGGCGCGCCGGAGCGCACGGGTGTTCTGCAACATGGGTATCGACTTTCGGGTCGTCGTGCGCCCTCCGCGGGACCCTCATCGGGAGTCGGCCCCGGGCGCAAGGTAACGATTCTGCAACATCGACCCTGGATGCTTCATGAGAGAGGGCCCCGCCCCGTCGATCTCAACGGTGCGGGGCCCTCTCAGGACCTGCGTATACCCAGGCTCAGGCGTTGGCGTCCTGGCGCTTCAGGCGCGCGGTCTCGCGGGCACGGGTGTTCGCGTCCAGGTTGACCTTGCGGATGCGCACGCTCTCCGGCGTGACCTCGACGCATTCGTCGTCGCGCGCGAATTCGAGGCTCTCCTCGAGCGTCAGCACGCGCGGCGGCGTCATCGACTCGAAGTTGTCGGCCGTGGCCGAACGCATGTTGGTGAGCTTCTTCTCCTTGGTGATGTTCACGTCCATATCGTCGGCGCGCGAGTTCTCGCCGATCACCATGCCCTCGTACACCTCGGCGGTCGGCTGCACGAAGAACGACATGCGCTCCTGCAGGGCGATGATCGCGAACGGCGTGACCACACCGGAGCGGTCGGCGACGATGGAGCCGTTCTGGCGCGTCGTGATCTGTCCGGCCCAGGGCTCGTAGCCGTGGGAGATCGCGTTCGCGATGCCCGTGCCGCGGGTGGTGGTGAGGAACTCGCTGCGGAAGCCGATCAGACCGCGGGAGGGGACGATGAACTCCATGCGCACCCAGCCGGTGCCGTGGTTGGTCATGTTCTCCATGCGGCCCTTGCGGTTCGCGAGGAGCTGCGTGATCGCGCCGAGGTGCTCCTCCGGCGTGTCGATCGTGAGGTGCTCGAAGGGCTCGTAGGTCTTGCCGTCGATCTTCTTGGTGACCACCTGCGGCTTGCCGACCGTGAGCTCGAAGCCCTCGCGACGCATGTTCTCGACGAGGATCGCGAGAGCGAGCTCGCCGCGGCCCTGCACCTCCCACGCATCCGGGCGGCCGATGTCGACCACCTTGAGCGAGACGTTTCCGATGAGTTCGCGGTCGAGACGGTCCTTCACCATGCGGGCGGTGAGCTTGTGCCCCTTGACCTTGCCCATGAGGGGCGAGGTGTTGGTGCCGATCGTCATCGAGATGGCGGGGTCGTCGACCGTGATGGCCGGCAGCGGACGCACATCCTCGGGGTCGGCGATCGTCTCGCCGATCGTGATGTTCTCGAAGCCGGCGATCGCGACGATGTCGCCCGGGCCGGCGGACTCAGCCGGGTAGCGCTCGAGCGCACGGGTCTTGAGCAGCTCCGTGATGCGGGCGTTGCTCGTCGTGCCGTCGGAGCGCACCCAGGCGACCGTCTGGCCCTTCTTGAGCGTGCCGTTGAAGACGCGCAGCAGCGCGAGACGACCGAGGAACGGGCTCGAGTCGAGGTTCGTGACCCACGCCTGCAGCGGGGCCTCGTCGTCGTAGGACGGGGCGGGGACGTGCTCGAGGATCGCGCCGAACAGCGGCTCGAGGTCGTCGTTGTCGGGCAGCGAGCCGTCGGCGGGACGGTTCAGCGAGGCGGCGCCGGCACGGCCGGACGCGTAGACCACCGGCACGTCGAGCAGCGCGTCGACGTCGAGGTCGGGCACGTCGTCGACGAGGTCGGAGGCCAGGCCCAGGAGCAGATCGTGCGCCTCCTCCTCGACCTCGGCGATGCGGGCGTCGGGGCGGTCAGTCTTGTTGACCAGGAGGATCACGGGGAGCTTGGCCTCGAGCGCCTTGCGCAGCACGAAGCGGGTCTGCGGCAGCGGACCCTCGCTCGCGTCGACGAGCAGCACGACGCCGTCGACCATGGAGAGGCCGCGCTCGACCTCGCCGCCGAAGTCGGCGTGTCCGGGGGTGTCGATCACGTTGATCGTGATCTCCTCGCCGTTCGCGTGGGCACCCTTGTAGGTGATCGCGGTGTTCTTCGCGAGAATCGTGATGCCCTTCTCGCGCTCCAGGTCGTTGGAGTCCATCGCGCGCTCGTCGACGTGGGCGTGTTCGCCGAACGAGCCGGTCTGACGCAGCATGGCGTCGACGAGAGTGGTCTTGCCGTGGTCGACGTGGGCGACGATTGCGACGTTGCGGAGGTCAGAGCGAAGGGCGTGCGCCATGCAAGTGTCCTAAAAGAGTGTGGGTTTTCGCCGGGAAGCCGACATTCCAGGTTACCGTACGCGCACGGCTGGTTCCTGAGCACGAGAAGTACGATCGGGAGCGTGACGGCCGCAGACCTCTCCCCCGCCCCCTCGCGCTCCCGACTCTGGTGGGAGATCGCGATCGTCTTGGCGCTCGGACTCGGGCAATCCGCGGTGTACGCGATCGTCCAGCTCGCCTATCGGCTGACCGACACCACGCCGCTCGCCGACCAGACCGCGACGCTCAACCCCTCACGCAGCGACCGCGAGGTGTTCGACCTGATCTACCAGATCCTGTCGATCGGGTTCTCGATCGTGCCGGTCCTCCTCGTCTGCTTCCTGCTGTGGCAGTCGCGACGTCCGCACCTCGAGCGACTGGGGCTCGACGGCAGGAGGATCGGATCGGATGCCGGGCGCGGCGTCCTGCTCGTCCTCGCGATCGGCATCCCCGGGCTCGGTCTGTACATCGTCGGGCGAGCGCTCGGGTGGTTCGTGGCGGTCAACCCCGCGGGGCTCGACGCGCACTGGTGGACCGTGCCCGTGCTGCTGCTCGCCGCTGCGCGCGCGTCGTTCCAGGAGGAGTTCGTCGTGCTCGGCTACCTGTTCGCGCGTCTTCGCCAGCTGGGCTGGGGGCCGTGGCCGATCATCGTGGCGACGTCCCTGCTGCGCGCGAGCTATCACCTGTACCAGGGGCCGGGCGCGTTCGTGGGCAACCTCGCGATGGGACTGCTGTTCGGTTGGCTCTTCCAGCGCTCAGGCCGCCTGATGCCATTCCTCGTCGCGCACTTCCTGATCGACGCGACCGTGTTCGTGGGCTACCCGTGGGCGGCGGCGACATGGCCGGACCTCTTCGGGCTCCCGGGCTGAGCGAGAGTCGGGTCAGCTGCCGGCGATCAGCACCGCTGCGGCCGCCCAGACCACGATGAGACCGAGCGCGACGAGGGCCGCGAGGTCCCAGGTGCGCGTGATCGGAGCATCCGCGCCGAGGCCGGCCGCCTCCCAGCGGTCGCGGATCTCGGTGAGGTCGGCGATGCCGGTCGGGACCTTCGCCTCCTCGTCTCCGGTCGGGCGCCGCACCGGCCTCGCACGCGCCGGGCCGCCGTAGCAGGTGACGTCACGACCGTCGTCGAGCGAGAACACGAGCTGCCAGCGCAGGTCGATGTCGCGCACGCGGTTCCATCCGAAGGACGTGCGACGGAGCATGTTCTGCACGGTCGCGCCACGCTCGTCGATCCGCACGGTCGACACGAAGGCGATCTCGTAGACCACCCACAGTCCGAGCAGCACCCAGGGGGCGAGCAGGAGCATCTGTCCCCACCCGGCGCGCACGACGGCATCGCCGAGGAGGAACAGCGCGAGGAGCGAGCACAGCACCAATGACACGGGCCCGGAGACCGCGCGGAAAGTCCGCGCGGCTCCGGGCCGGGAGTCCTGCGACACGGTCAGTGACCGCCCAGGGTGATCGACGCGCCGGGAATCGCCTGCAGGAGGCGCTCGGTGTACTCCTGCTGCGGGTTGGCGAAGATCTCGTCGACGGTGCCCTGCTCGACGATCCTGCCCTTCTCCATCACGCAGACGAGGTCGCTCGACACGCGAACGACTGCGAGGTCGTGCGTGATGAACAGGTACGTGAGTCCCAGCTCCGACTGCAGTTCCGCGAGCAGCTGCAGCACCTGGTCCTGCACGAGCACGTCGAGAGCGGAGACCGCCTCGTCGAGCACGATGATGTCGGGCTTGAGCGCCAGGGCGCGCGCGATCGCGACGCGCTGACGCTGACCACCGGACAGCTCGTTCGCATACCTCGTCGCGAGCGTGCGCGGCAGAGCCACCTGATCGAGCAGCTCTTCGACCCGCTCCCGACGGGACGTGCGGTCACCCACGCCGTGGATCTGCAGAGGCTCGGCGATCGTGTTGCCGATGTTGCGCAGCGGGTCGAGCGAGCCGTACGGGTCCTGGAACACCGGCTGCATGCGGCGACGCAGACCGAATGCCTGAGCATTCGAGAGGTTCGACACATCCTGGCCGTCGATCTCGATCGTGCCGGCCGTCGGGTCCTCGAGCTTGAGCACCATCTTCGCGACGGTCGACTTGCCCGAGCCGGACTCGCCGACGAGGGCGAGCGTCTTGCCCTTGGGGATCTCGAAGGAGACGTCGTCCACCGCGCGGAAGTCCTCGCTGCGGAATCCGCCCTGACGGATCTTGTAGTCCTTCGTGAGCCCCGCGACCCGCACCGTCGGCGGGATGTCGGCGAGGTCCTCGAGCGTCTCGATCCCGCGATCCTCCACGACGGCCTGGATCCGCTGCGACGCCACGCTGGGTGCTGCGGCGACGAGCCGCTTGGTGTACGGATGCTGCGGGTTTTCGAGGATCTCGCGGCTGGGCCCCGCCTCGACGATGTTGCCGCCGTTCATGACGATGATCTTGTCCGCGCGCTCGGCCGCGAGGCCGAGGTCGTGCGTGATCAGGAGCACCGAGGTGCCCTTGTCGCGCGTGAGCGACGCCATGTGATCGAGGATGACCCGCTGCACCGTCACGTCGAGGGCCGAGGTCGGCTCGTCGGCGATCAGGAGCTTGGGGTCCGCAGCGAGCCCGATCCCGATCAGCGCGCGCTGGCGCATGCCGCCCGAGAACTGATGCGGGAACTGGTGCAGTCGACGCTCGGCGTCGGCGAGCCCGGCCTGCTGCAGGACCTCGACCGCCCTGGCCTTGACGGCCTGGCGTCCCTGAGCGATGCCGTTCGCACGGATCGCCTCCTTGACCTGGAAGCCGATGCTCCACACGGGGTTGAGGTTCGACATGGGGTCCTGCGGCACGAAGCCGATGTCCCGGCCGCGGACCGCCTCGATGTCCCGACGGCCGAGCTTCGTCAGCTCCCGCCCCTCGAGCGTGATCGATCCGCCGGTCACCTGACCGGTCCCGGGCAGCAGGTTGACGATCGCCGTGGCGGTCGTCGACTTTCCGGAGCCCGACTCGCCGACGATCGCGACCGTCTCACCGGGGAGGATGTCGAAGCTCACGCCATGGAGAACCTCGCGCAATCCCTCCTGCGTGCGGAAGGCGACCTTCAGGTCGCGGATGCTGAGCAGAGGGATCTGGTCGACTGCTCGCTCGCTCATCGGCGTGCCCTCGCCTTCGGGTCGAGGGCGTCTCGGATGAGCTCGCCCAGAGTGACGAACGCGAGCACCGCGAGGGTGAGCGCGATCGACGGATAGATGAGGGCCATCGGCGCGACGCGCAACGAGGCCTGGGCCTTGCCGATGTCGAGTCCCCACGACATCACGCCGCTGCCGAGACCGACCCCGAGGAACGACAGAGTCGCTTCGGCGACGATCGCGGCCGCGAGGCCGAGGGTCGACACCACGAGCAGAGGCGCGATCGCGTTGGGGATGACGTGGTTCAGGAGGATCTTGAACTTCGACTGCCCGAGAGCCTGTGAGGCCATGACGAAATCGGCCTGGCGCACTCGGAGCACCTCCGCTCGCACGACGCGAGCCGTAGAGGCCCACGCGAAGCCGCCGATCGCGAACGCGAGTGTCCACACCGAGCGCGAATCACGGAACACCGTCATCACGACCACGGCCGCGAGGATGTACGGGATCGCGAAGAAGATGTCTCCGATGCGCGACAGGATCGAGTCGAGCCACCCGCCGTAGAAGCCCGCGAGAGCGCCCATGATCAGTCCCAGGATCGACGAGATCACTGTGGCGATCAGACCGACCGCCAGGGACGTCTGCGATCCCCAGACGATGCGGGCGTAGATGTCGCACCCCTGGAAGGTGAAGCCGAGGGGATGCCCGTCGGCCGGTCCGCCGTTGCTGTTCGAGAGCTGGCAGTCGTCGTTCGGCGGCGTGGCTGTGAACAGCGTCGGCCACAACGCCATCACAAGGAAGAACAGCGCCAGCACGACCGAGAACCAGAACAGCGGACGGCGACGCAGGTCGTGCCAGGCATCGCGCCAGAGGTTGCTGGGCTTGTCCGAGATCCGGACGGCGTCGACCGCGATCGACTCCGTCTCGACGGCGGCCACGTAGTGATTCTGAGAGGTGGGATCAGGCATAGCGAATCCTCGGGTCGAGCAGACCGTAAAGCAGGTCGATGAATAGGTTCACCAGCACGTACAGGATGACGAACACCGTCACGAACGAGACGACGGTCGGTCCTTCGCCGCGCTGGATCGCCTGGAAGAGCGTGTTTCCGACACCGGGCACGTTGAAGATGCCCTCGGTGACGGTCGCGCCCACCAGCAGCACGCCGAAGTTCGTGGCGGAGTTGGTGATGACCGGGATGAGGGAGTTGCGCAACACGTGAACCGGGAGCACTCGCGAGCGCGAGAGGCCCTTGCTGTACGCGGTGCGCACCCAGTCCTGGTTGAGCGTGTCGATGACCGAGCTGCGCATCAGGCGCATGCTCACTGCGTAGAGGCTGAAGCCGAGCACGATCGCCGGGAGCCAGAGCCCACCCCAGCCGTTGTCGGCGCCGACCGTCGGTTTGAACCACCCCCATTGGATGGCCAGGAAGTACTGGGCGAGGAACGAGATCACGAAGATCGGGATCGCAATCGCGACAAGGGCCACGACAAGCGAGACGTTGTCGAAGATCTTGCCCTTGCGCAGCGCGGAGATCGTGCCGATGATGATCGCCAGCGTGAACTCGATGGCGATCGCCATGATGGCGAGGCGACCCGTGACCGGCAGAGTCGCCGCGAGCACGGCGGAGACGGGTCGACCGGAGTAGGTCATGCCGAGGTCTCCCTGGAACACGCCAGCGATGTAGTAGCCGTACTGCACGATGAACGGCTCGTTCAGGTGATACTGCTCGCGCAGCTGCGTGACGACCGCCGGGCTCGGCGTCTTATCGCCGAACAGGGCGAGGATCGGGTCGCCGGGCATGGCGAACACCAGGAAGTAGATGAGCAGGGTGGCCCCGAAGAAGACCGGGATCACCTGCAGAAGACGTCTCAGGATGTAACCGAGCATCCGCTGTCCCTTCTGAGGGGCGAAGAAAGCGAGGCGAACACAAGCCTGTGAGGCGGTGACGAAGAATCGTCACCGCCTCACAGGTGAAGTGCCGTCAGACTTTACTCGCCGGCCTTCGTGATCGCGTAGTACAGCGGGACCGAGTTCCAGCCGAACGTGACGTTGTCGACGCCCTCGCTGAAGCCGCCGGTCACGTTGGAGTACCACAGCGGGATCGCGGGGAGATCCTTGAACAGGACCTCCTGCGCCTTGGTGAAGTCCTCGAGCTGCGCGTCGGGGTCGGGGTTGGAGATGCCGGCCTTGATGAGGTCGTCGAACTCGGGGTTCGAGTAGTCACCGTCGTTCGAGCCTGCACCGGTCGCGTAGAGCGGTCCGAGGAAGTTGTACAGACCCGGGTAGTCGGCCTGCCAGCCCGAACGCGCCGCCGTGGTGATGGTGCGGTCGTTGATCTTCTTGCGAAGATCCTGGAAGGTCGGGTACGGGTCGCCCGAAGCCTCGATGCCCAGCGTGTTCTTGATGCTGTTGCTCACCGCGTCGACCCAGGCGTCGTGTCCGCCGTCGGAGTTGTACGCGATCTTGAACTCGCCCTCCCACGGGGAGATGGCGTCGGCCTCGGCCCACAGCTTCTTCGCCTCGTCGGGGTTGTACTCGAGGACCTCGTTGCCGGGGACCGAGTCCGACCAGCCGTCGATCACCGGGGAGGTGAAGTCGGATGCCGGGGTGCGGGTGCCCGAGAAGATCGTCTCGGTGATCTCCTCGCGGTTGATCGCCATCGACAGCGCCTGGCGGCGCAGCTGGCCCTCTTCGCCGCTGAAGTGCGGGAGGAACTGTCCGATCGTGAAGGACTGGAACACCGCGGACGGCTGGTTCACGGCGCGGTCGCCGAGCTCGTCCTGGAAGACCGGGAGGGAGCCCGTCGGGATCGCGTCGATCACATCGACGTCCCCACTCTGCAGGTCGGCGTAGGCGGCCTCCTGCGTGGCGTAGAACTTGATGGTCAGACCGCCGTTGGCTGCCTTGCGGCCACCGGCGTAGTCGTCGTTGCGGACGAGGTCGATCTGGACGTCGTGCTGCCACGCGTCCTCGCCGTCGATCATGTACGGGCCGTTGCCGATCGGGTTCTGGCCGAAGGCGTCCATGTCCTCGAAGGCCACGTCGGGCAGCGGGTAGAACGCCGAGTAGCCGAGACGCAGTGCGAAGTCGGACGCCGGCTTGTTCAGCGCGATCGTGAACGTGTAGTCGTCGACCTGCTTCAGACCGGACATGTCGCCCTGGGCGCCGAACACGTCGTCGTCGGGGTTGTTGGGGTCACCTGCGTCGTTGACGAAGCCCTCGATGTCCTCGAAGAAGTACCCGGAGAGCTGGGCGTTCTCCGCCTGAGCTCCGTAGTTCCACGCCTTGATGAAGTTGTCGGCGGTGACCTCTTCACCGTTGGTGAACTTCACGCCTTCCTTGAGCTTGACCGTGATGTTCTGCGGGTCCTCGGTGGTGATCTCCTCGGCCACGTCGTTGACCGGCTTGCCGTCGGCGTCGTAGTAGATGAGACCGGCGAAGATCTCGTCGAGGATCTTTCCGCCACCCACCTCGTTGGTGTTGGTGGGGATGAGCGGGTTCTCGGGCTCGGAGCCGTTCGTGGTGATGATGGCATCCGCGTTGACGTCGCCGCCGGCGTTGCCGCCGTCGTCGTTGCCGCCGCTCGCGCAGCCCGCGAGCGCCAAGGCGCCGATCGCGAACAGCGCGGTGCCCGAAAGGGCGATCTTGTTGCGCTTCACTTTGTGTCCTCCTGTGGACGGGTATTCATCAGACTGCGCGCTCATCGTCGAACACGTAGGGATGGATTGAGCGTAACCCGGCGTTCGGCACGGGGCGCACTCGGCTAATGAACCGTTACTGAGTGGTGATCAACCGTAATATCGCTGAAACACGGGACGCCGTGCCCCGGATGGGAGCACGGCGTCTCGAGTGTTTTTGCTCGCGGATCAGGCGAAGGCCTCCACCGGCGGGCAGGCGCACACGAGGTTGCGGTCGCCGTAGGCCTGGTCGATGCGGCGCACCGGCGGCCAGTACTTGCCGGCGACGAGCGCGTGCACCGGGTACGCGGCCTCCTCGCGCGTGTACGGATGGGTCCACTCCCCCGCGATGAGCGACACCGCGGTGTGCGGGGCGTGCACGAGCGGGTTGTCCGCAGCGGGCCAGCGTCCGGCGGCGACCGCGTCCGCCTCGGCCTTGATCATGATCATGGCCTCGATGAAACGCTCGATCTCGCCGAGGTCCTCGGACTCGGTGGGCTCGACCATGAGCGTGCCCGCGACCGGGAACGACATGGTCGGAGCGTGGAACCCGTAGTCGATCAGGCGCTTCGCGACGTCGTCGACCGTGATGCCCGTGGCCTCCTTGAGGGGACGGAGGTCGAGGATGCACTCGTGCGCCACCCGGCCGTTCTCGCCCGTGTACAGCACCGGGAAGTGCTCTCCGAGGCGCGCGGCGATGTAGTTCGCCGAGAGCACGGCCGCAGCCGTCGCGCGACGCAGGCCGTCGGCGCCCATCATGCGCACGTACGCCCAGGAGATCGGCAGGATGCCGGCGGAGCCGTAGGGCGCAGCGGAGATCGGACCTCCGTCGAACACGAAGCCTCCGGCGTGCTCGGCGCGCTGAGCGAGCGGATGCGAGGGCAGGAACGGCGCGAGGTGCGCCTTCGCCGCGACCGGGCCGACCCCAGGTCCACCGCCGCCGTGCGGGATCGCGAACGTCTTGTGCAGGTTCAGGTGCGAGACGTCGCCGCCCAGGTCGCCGAAGCGCGCGTAGCCGAGCAGCGCGTTGAGGTTGGCTCCGTCGACGTAGACCTGGCCGCCGGCCTCGTGCACGGCCGTGGTGATCTCGACCACGTCCTGCTCGTACACGCCGTGCGTCGACGGGTACGTGATCATGAGCGCCGAGAGCGCGTCCGCGTGCAGCTCGATCTTGGCGCGCAGATCGGCGAGATCGACGTTGCCGAGCTCGTCGCACGCGACCACGACGACCTTCATGCCGGCGAGCACGGCCGAGGCTGCGTTCGTGCCGTGCGCGGATGACGGGATCAGGCACACGGTGCGCTGGTCGTCGCCGTTCGCGAGGTGGTAGCCGCGGATCGCCAGCAGACCCGCGAGCTCGCCCTGCGAGCCCGCGTTCGGCTGCAGCGACACCGCGTCGTAGCCCGTGACCTCGGCGAGCCACGCCTCGAGCTGATCGATCAGCTCGAGGTAGCCCTCGACGTCGGAGGCCGGGGCGAAGGGGTGGATGCCGGCGAACTCTGGCCACGTGATGGCCGCCATCTCGGTGGCCGCGTTGAGCTTCATGGTGCACGAGCCCAGCGGGATCATGCCGCGGTCGAGCGCGTAGTCGCGGTCGGCGAGGCTCTTGAGATAGCGCATCATGGCGGTCTCGCTGCGGTGCGCGTGGAAGACGGGGTGCGTGAGGTACTCGTCCTGGCGGATCAGGTCGTCGGGCAGCGCGGTGCTCCCGCCCGTGACGGCGAACGCCCGCTGGTCGGGACCGCCGAAGACACGGACGATCTCGTGGAGGTCGCCGATCGCGGTCGTCTCGTCGACCGAGATTCCCACAGTGTCGGCATCCGCCGCATGCACCAGGATGCCGCGCTCGTGCGCGGCGGCCGTGCGCTGCGCGGCAGCCCCCGGAACCCGCACCTGCACGGTGTCGAAGAACGACTCGTGCACGACGTCCGCACCGGCGTCGACGAGCCAGCGACGCAACAGACCGGCCTTCGCCGCGACCTCGGTCGCGATCGCCGTCAGCCCGTCGGGGCCGTGGTAGACCGCGTACATCGCGGCCATCACGGCGAGGAGCACCTGGGCGGTGCAGATGTTCGAGGTGGCCTTCTCCCGGCGGATGTGCTGCTCGCGCGTCTGCAGCGACAGACGGTAGGCAGGGCGCCCGTCCGCGTCGACCGAGACTCCGACCAGCCGACCGGGCAGCTGGCGCTCGAGACCCGCGCGCACCGCCATGTAGCCCGCGTGCGGCCCGCCGAAGCCCATGGGCACGCCGAACCGCTGCGTCGTGCCGACCGCCACGTCCGCGCCGAGGCTGCCGGGCGAGGAGATGAGCGTGAGCGCGAGGAGGTCGGCGGCGACCACCGCGAGCCCGCCGGCGAGATGCACGGCGTCGATCACGGCGCTCGGGTCCCACACGCGTCCGGAGGCACCGGGGTACTGCACGAAGACGCCGAACAGTTCGGAGGGCAGCTGCTCCCCGCCCGCGAGGTCGACAGTCACGAGGTCGATGCCGACGGCCTCGGCGCGCGCGGCGAGCAGCGCCCGGGTCTGCGGGAACGCATCCGCATCGACAGCGAACACGTTCGAGCCCGACTTCGAGGCGCGTCGCGCGAGCAGCATCCCCTCGACGACCGCGGTGGACTCGTCGAGCATCGAGGCGTTGGCGGTCGAGAGCCCGGTGAGCTCCGACACCATCGTCTGGAAGTTGATGAGAGCCTCCAGGCGGCCCTGGGAGATCTCCGGCTGGTACGGCGTGTACGCGGTGTACCAGGACGGGTTCTCGAGCACGTTGCGCTGGATCACGCTCGGCGTGATCGTGCCGTAGTACCCGAGGCCGATCATCGGCCGGTTCACCGTGTTGCGCGCTGCGAGCGCTCGCAGGTGCGCGAGAGCCTCGGTCTCGCTCGCCGCTGCCGGGATGACGCTCTCGGTGCGCGCGGGCGTGTAGATCGCGGAGGGCACGGCCTCGCGCATGAGCGCGTCGACCGGACTGGCGTCCGCGGCGTCGCCGCCCAGCCCGAGCGCGTCGAGCATCTGCCTCTGGGCGGCGTCGGTGGTTCCGATGTGACGATCGGCGAAAGAGACCACTGGTCGATCAGCCCTCCGTGTGCGCGACGTACGCGTCGCGGTCGCGCAATCCGTCGAGCGCGTCGGTGGCGACCTCGACCTTGATGAGCCAGGCGTCCTCGAACGGCGAGGAGTTCAGCAGGGCGGGGTCGTCGACGACGGCCTGGTTGATCTCCGTGACCGTGCCGGTCACCGGCGCGTAGAGCTCGGAGACCGACTTGGTCGACTCCGCCTCGCCGAACACGTCGCCGCGGGCGAACGCGGCGCCGACCGCGGGGAGCTCGACGAACACGATGTCGCCGAGCGCGTCAGCGGCGAAGTCGGTGATCCCGACGGTGGCCACGGAGCCGTCGAGGGCGACCCACTCGTGCTCTTCGCTGTACTTGAGGGTGGTCAGATCGGTCATTTCGTCCTCCGGTAGAAAGGCAGAGCGGTCACGGTCGCGGGGATCTTCGTCCCCCGCACGTCAAGGAATACTGCGGTTCCCTCCTCAGCGGAAGAAGGAGTCACGTAGGCCATCGCGATCGGGTGGCCGAGAGTCGGGCTCAACGCGCCGCTCGTGATCTCGCCGAGCACCGTGTCGTCCTCGGCGACGACCGCGTAGCCCGCGCGTCCGGCGCGCTTGCCCTCGGCGGCGAGTCCCACGAGGACGCGAGCGTCGGATGCCGGTTCGACGGCGTCCTTGCCGACGAAGCGCTCCTTCGCCGTGACGACGACGCGGCCGAGACCGGCCTGCGCGGGCGCGGTGTCGAGGGTGAGCTCGTGGCCGTACAGCGGCATCCCCGCCTCGAGGCGCAGCGTGTCGCGGGCGGCGAGGCCCGCGGGCACCAGACCGTGGTCCTTCCCGGCGGCGAGCACGGCATCCCACAGATCCGCGGCGTGCTCCGTCGGCACGAGGAGCTCGAAGCCGTCCTCGCCCGTGTAGCCGGTGCGGGCCAGGAGCAGCGGGGCGTCGGCGAAGCGCGCGGAGGCCCAGGCGTAGTACTTCTGCTCCGACCACGGGATGCTGACCTCGTCGATCCCGGGGGTCGCGGCGACGATGCGCTCGGAGTTCGGGCCCTGCACCGCGATGAGCGCGTAGTCGTCGGAGACGTCGTCGACCGCCACGTCGAAGCCGTCGACGCGGGCGGACAGCGCCTCGCGCACGGCATCCCGGTTGCCCGCGTTGGAGATGACCAGGTAGTCGTCGTCCTGCAGGCGATACACGATGACGTCGTCGACGATGCCACCCGACTCCGCCAGCAGCAGCGAGTACTTGGCCTTGCCGACGGCGAGGGCGGAGAGTCGTCCCGCCAGGGCGTAGTCCAGGTAAGCGCCCGCATCCACTCCGCGCACCGTGAACTCGGCCATGTGCGAGATGTCGAAGATGCCCGCGGCCTGGCGCACCGCGTGGTGTTCGGCGAGGTCGGACGTGTAGCGGACCGGCATCTGCCAGCCGCCAAAATCGGTGAACGAGGCTCCGAGCGCCTCGTGACGGTCTCGAAGCGGCGTGTAGCGGGGGTCGGACATGGAGTTCTCCCGGGCGTGGGCGGGCGGAACGGCGCCAGCGCCGTTCCTCGGAACTCCCCCTCTGTCATGGGCCTGAGAGCTTCGCCCCCCGAGAGGGGCTTTCACCGTCGGCGGAGACTTGCGTCTCGCTTTTCAGAGTGGCCGGAACCGCGCGGTACGCGTACCTGAGAGATTGGCGGGGAGGCTTGCTCCTTCGGTGCCCGGCTGCGTTCGCCGGGGCTCTCCCGCGTGGTCCATTCGGCCGATGTTCGATTGTGGTCCCAGTGTAGCGGGAGTGCGGGACTGTGTAGCGGCAGTGCGGGGCCCGTCCCTGCCGTTCAGAGACCGGCGAGCTCCGCCCGCACCTCGTCGCGCAGACGACCCAGATTCTCCGGTTCCGGCGCCGCCCCGAGAAGGGTCCTCGTGTACTCGTGCTGCGGATTCAGGATCACGTCGTCGGCCGGCCCGCGCTCGACCACGTCGCCCTTGTAGAGCACCATGATCTCGTCGGAGAAGTGCCGGGCGGTCGCGAGGTCGTGCGTGATGTACAGCACACCGAGGTCGTCCTCGCGCTGCAGATCGGCCAGCAGGTTCAGCACCCCGAGGCGGATCGACACGTCGAGCATGGACACGGGCTCGTCCGCCACGATGAACCGCGCGCCGGGCGCCAGGGCGCGGGCGATCGCGACGCGCTGGCGCTGACCTCCCGAGAGCTCGTGCGGGCGACGCTCGGCGAAGCTCTCGGCGGGCGTCAGACGCACGCGCTCGAGCAGCTCCAGCGCACGCTCGCGCACCTGCGCGGTCGACAGCTTCGGGTGGTGCAGGCGGATCGGGCGCTCGAGGTGGTGGAAGATCGTGTGGAAGGGGTTCAGCGAGGCGAACGGGTCCTGGAACACCATCTGCACCTGCGAGCGGTACGCCTCCACGGCGCGGCCGCTCATGCCGCTCTCCTGCCC
Organism: Microbacterium sp. LMX7-1.2; assembly: GCF_040675935.1. Taxonomy (NCBI): domain Bacteria; kingdom Bacillati; phylum Actinomycetota; class Actinomycetes; order Micrococcales; family Microbacteriaceae; genus Microbacterium; species Microbacterium sp. LMX7-1.2. The sequence continues at coordinate 834,625 of NZ_JBEGIL010000001.1, forward strand.
GTCGAGCAGGATCTGCCCGCTGGTGGGGGTCTCCAGCTTCATCAGCATCCGCGCGATCGTCGACTTGCCCGACCCGGACTCGCCCACGAGAGCGACGGTCTTGCCCGCCTCGATCGTGAACGAGACGTCCTTCACGGCGTGCAGGATCGAGGTCTTGAACCCCGACCGAAGGTGGAAGTCCTTGACGAGGTTCCTCGCCTCGAGGGTGGTGACGCTCATCGGATCTCCTCCTGGCTCGCACGGCTGCCCGTACGGACGAAGTCGCCGCGCTCGCCCGTGAGACTCGGGAAGCTCGACAGCAGCCGCTTGGTGTACTCGTGCTGAGGGGTGCGGTAGATCTCCTCGGCCGTCCCCTGCTCCACGATCTCGCCCTGCAGCATGACGGCGATCCGATCGCTGATCTCGATGAGCATCGGCAGGTCGTGCGTGATGAAGATGACCGCGAACCCGAGACGCTCGCGCAGGCGCATGATCTCGCGGATGATGCCGCGCTGCACGACCACGTCGAGCGCGGTCGTGGGCTCGTCCATGACCATGACCTGCGGGTCCAGCGCGAGGGCCATCGCGATCATCATGCGCTGGCGCATGCCGCCCGACAACTCGTGCGGGAAGCTCGTGAGACGGGAGGGGTCGACTCCCACGAGGGTGAGCAGCTCCTCGGCCCGCGCCTGCTTGTCCTTCTTCGACATCCCAGGACGGTGCGTGTCGAAGATGTCGAAGATCTGCGCCTTGACGTCGATCACCGGGTTGAGGGAGTTCATCGCCCCCTGGAACACCATCGAGATCTTGTCCCAGCGGAACGCGCGGAGCCCGTCGCCGTCGAGCGCGACCACGTCGATGTCGGTGCCGCTGCGGTCATGGAACACGATCTCGCCGTCGGTCATCAGCGCCGGCGCCTTGAGCAGCCGGTTCATGCCGTACGCGAGCGTCGTCTTGCCGCAGCCCGACTCCCCCGCGAGCCCGAGGATCTCTCCGCGGTTCAGGGTCAGCGACACGTTGCGCACCGCCTTGACCGGCGGGTCGACCTGGTACTCGATGGACACATTGCGAGCCGTCAGCACGGCCTCCGGAGCGCTCACGCGGCGACCCCCTTCGTCTTGGCGGCCTTGCGCACACGGCGCGCGGCATCCGGTGCGTTGCGGAGCTTCGGGTTGATGACCTCGTCGATCGCGAAGTTGATGAGGGCGAGGCCGGCGCCGAGCACGGCGATCATGACCCCTGGCGGCACGAACCACCACCACGCGCCACGTCCGAGGGCCTGTCCGGACTGCGCATCGTTGAGGATGCTGCCCCAAGTGATCGACGAGTTAGGTCCGAGACCGAGGTACGACAGACCGGCCTCGCCCAGGATCGCGAAGATGATCGCGAACAGGAACTGCGCGGTCAGCAGCGGCAGGAGGTTCGGCATGATCTCGACGAGGATGACGCGGAACGACCTCTCCCCCGCGACTTTGGATGCGTAGACGTAGTCGCGGGTGCGCAGCGACCTGGTCTGCAGCCGGAGGACGTACGCGGCTCCGGCCCAGGACGTGATGCCGAGGACGAACGCCACGAGCTGCCAGCTGCGCTGAGGCACGAACGAGGCGATCACCATCACCAGAGGGAGGCCGGGGATCACGATCATGACGTTGGTGAGCAGCGCGAGCGCGTCCTCGCGCCATCCGCCCAGGTATCCGGCGAGCACGCCGAACACGAGCGACAGCACGATCGCGATGCCGCCGGCGACGAGACCGACGAGCAGCGACCCCTGGGCGCCGATCGCGAGCTGCGCGAGCATGTCGTTGCCGAGCTTGGTCGTGCCGAGCCAGTGCTCCGCGGAGGGCGGCTGCAGGGCTGCGTTGTCGGTGCTCCGCGGGTTCTGCGTGAACATCGGCGCGATGATCGCGAACAGCACGATGGACAGCACGAGGATCACGCCGACGATGAACTTCGGCGAGCGGCTGGGCAGCAGCCCGCGGCCCTTCTTCGGCTTCCGCGTCGCGATCGCGACAGTCGTGGCCGGCTCATCGGTCGGCTGCTCTTTGACGATCTGCATCGGGGTGAGCTTGGTGTCAGACATTCTGGCGCGCCCTCGGGTCGATGAATCCGTAGATCAGGTCCATGAAGAAGTTGGCGGCGAGCACCGTGATGGTGATGACGAGGAAGAGACCCTGCATGAGCGCGTAGTCGTTGTTCGTCACCGCCTGGAACATGAGCTTGCCGATGCCCGGGTAGGTGAAGACCTGCTCCATGACGATGGAGCCGGCGACCACGAAGCCGAGCGTGATGGAGAAGCCGGCGATCGACGGGATCGCCGCGTTCCGGGCCGCGTAGGTCGTCATGATGCGACGCGGGCGCAGGCCCTTGGCCTCGGCGGTGAGCACGTAGTCCTCGGACATGGTCTGCACCATCATGTTGCGCATGCCGAACAGCCATCCGCCGACCGAGCTGATCACGATCGTGAAGGCCGGCAGGATCGCGTGCGACACGGCGTTCGAGAAGAACGCCCACGTCGGCTCGGGGCCGTCCGGGAAGTCGAAGACGTCGTAGCCGCCGAAGATCGGGAACCACCCGAGTCCGACCGCGAAGACCGCGACGAGGATGAGCGCCATCCAGAAGTACGGGATGGACTGCAGCACGGTGGTCGCCGGGATGATGTGGTCGACCCAGGTGCCGCGCTTCCATCCGGCCCAGGCTCCGAGCACGACGCCGAGGATGAACGAGATGACGGTCGCGGTGCCGACGAGGATGAGCGTCCAGGGCAGTGCCTGGCCGATCAGCTCGGTCACCGGAGTCGGGAACTTGGTGACGGAGACGCCCAGATCGCCCTGGAACATCCGCCCCCAGTAAGAGAGGTACTGCTCCCAGAGGGAGGAGTCGTCCCCGCCGAGCAGCAGCTTGATGTTGCGGATCGTGGTCTCGGAGACCTCGCCGCCCGCGCGCTGCATCTTGGCGATCATGATGTCGGCGGGATTGCCCGGCATCATGCGGGGAAGCAGGAAGTTGATCGAGATAGCGGCCCACAGCGTGAACGCGTAGAACCCTATCCTTCGTGCATAGAACTTCATGACGGTCTTCTTCGACTTCCTGCTTCCCCGGTGATGGTGCGATTACTTGGCGGGCTGGAGGTGCGTCAGGACGTAGCCTGCCGCGATCGCGCCCCAGGACGGCGGGAACGCGTACAGGTCGTCCTCGGTCGGCCAGCCGGTGTAGTCCTTCGTGTTGTAGAAGGTCTGCGTCGCATTGATCACGAGCGGGATGTAGGGCAGGTCACGGACGATCTCGGTCTGGATCGTGCCGTACAGCTCCTTCTTGGTCGCTTCGTCGTTCGTGCTGATCGCCGACTGCACCGCAGTGTCGACGACCGGGTTGTTGTACCGGCTGAAGTTCCAGCGGCCGGTGGGGACCTCTTCGCCGACCGGGCCGGTCGAGCCGACGGCCGTGCCGCCGAACCAGTCGCGGTAGATCTGGAACGGGTCGGCGACCGAGGTGCCGATCATTCCGCCGACGATGAGCTGGAAGTCACCGCTCTGGCGCGAGTCGGAGAACTCCTGCCACTGCACGGTGGAGGCGTTGATCTTGATTCCCGCGGCCTCGGCCTGCTCGGCGATCAGCTTGGCGGCGTCGTTGTAGTCCGTCCAGCCGTCGACCGAGGTGAGCGTCATCTCGACCTTCTGGCCGCCCTTCTCGTAGATGCCGTCCGAGCCCTTGGTGTAGCCGGCGGCCTCGAGGATGGAGCCGGCCTCGTCGGCGTTCGCCTCCTGGGGGCTGACCTCATTGGCGGGGTCGGCGACCCACTTCTCGTCGCGCGGGAGCAGTGCGTACGTAGGCGAGATGTCGCCGGTGAGACCGACGAACGCCTTGTCCTTGATCGTGCCGCGGTCGATCGCGGCGTTGAGAGCCTGACGCACGGCGACGTCGGTCTGCGGACCTGCGCAGCCGAGCTCGGCGTTCGAGCAGGTGTAGAGCACCGTCGGGTCCTGCGGGGTGTTGATCCAGGAGATCGCGCCGTTCGCTGTGACGTCGTCCGGGTTCGGGATGAACATGCCCGTCCAGTCGAGCTTGCCGGCGGCGAGCAGGTCCTGAGCGGTCTGGTTGTTGTCGACGGCGATGTACTGGACCTTCTTGACGCCGAGCTCGTCGGCGTCGCGGAAGTTCTCGTTCGCGACGAGGGTGTACGACTCGCTCGTGGTCTTGTCGACCACGTAGGCGCCGGATCCCACCGGGTCCTCGTTGGCGAAGTTCGCGTAGTCGTCGACGTCCGCCCAGATGTGCTCGGGGAGGATGTACGTCGACCCGAGGCGCTGGAACTCCGTCGTGTACTGGGCCGAGGAGTAGGTGAGGACGACGGTCGTGTCGTCGGTCGCCTCGGCGGACACCAGGCCGTTGCCCTCGGGGTTGTTGGCCTCGTAGTTGAACGAGAAGGCGACGTCGGCGGCGGTCAGCGGCTCGCCGTCGCTCCACTTGAGGTCGGGCTTGATGGTGACCGTGATCACCGTGCCGTCCTCGTTGTACTCGTAGGAGTCGCCGATCAGGCCCTCGGGCTCGGAGTCCGCGGTCTTGTTGAAGAAGAACAGCGGCTCGTAGATCGGACCCAGCGCGCCATGCAGGACGGTCGGCGCGAACGGGTTGTAGTTCGCGGTGATGGGGGTCTGGCTTCCGGCCCAGACGCGGAGAGCGCGGTCGCCGTCGGCTCCGCCTCCCTCGCTGCCGCCGGCGCCACAGGCCGTGAGGCCCAGGGCGAGGACGGAGGCCCCCGCCACAGCGGTGAGCGCGATCTTGCGCTTTCCGTTACGGATCATTCTGTCAATTCCTCTCGGTGCTGCACTGCAGGAGGGATTCTCCGGGAAGGAGACGGATCCCCGGGCGGGGGTCTCGGGCAAGCCCCCGGTAGGGGTTTGTTAGGACAGTAACCTAACAAACCCGATTCCGGTGAACAAGGGTTCCGCCCCGTCCCAGATAACGTTTCGGACTCGACGCCGCCCGGGCGTCACACAGTGGCACTAAGGGTCTTGATGACACTAAGATCGAATTCGGAGGTTAAGGTGATCATGACTCAAAGTCGCGAGATCGATGTGGCCGTATCCACGGTCATCCTCACGCTGCGCCGATCCGACAGTGGAGACCCCGTACTGGCGCTTCCCCTCGTGCGCCGCACCCGCGAGCCCTTCGAGGGACAATGGGCGCTGCCCGGAGGATGGCTCACGACCGCGGAGTCGCCCGTGGATGCCGCGGCGCGCACGCTCGCCGAGACCACGGGGCTCACGCCGAGCTACCTCGAGCAGCTCTACGCCTTCGGGGCCGTCGACCGCTCCCCCACCCGAGTGGTCTCGATCGTGTACTGGGCACTGCTGCGGCAGGACGACGTGGATGCGCAGAGCGCCGCACACCGCGCATCCGGCCTCGCGCCCGAGAACGTGAGCTGGTTCGACCTGACCGAGCTCCCCGTGCTCGCCTTCGACCACGACAAGATCGTCGACTACGCGCTGTGGCGCCTGCGGAACAAGGTCGGCTACAGCCGGGTCGCCCACGGCTTCCTGCCCGCCGAGTTCACGCTGGCGGAGCTGCGCGAGGCCTATCAGACGATCCTCGGGCGCTCGCTCGACCCCGCGAACTTCCGGCGCCAGGTCGAAGCGACCGGCACCCTCCTCCCCACCGACCGCTTCCGCACCGGAAGCCATCGGCCCGCCCGACTGTACCGATACGACACCGATGTGGAGCTGGCCGACCACGGCCCGCTCGGCCCCGAGGAAACGAGCATCCGATGAGCATCACCTTCGTCCCCACCCCGCCCGTCCCGCCGCTCGACGCGTCGGTCGACCACGCGATCCAAGCGATCGTCGCGGGCGCGTCGACCGACGAGACCTGTGCGACCGACCTCGCGGTCGGACCCTGGGACTTCGACACCCGACCGGGCTACGGCCCCGGCTCCTCCATGGGCGACGTGATCCCGACCGGGGCGCCGCGCCAGGGCGAGCTTCCCCGCGAGTACCGCGAGGCGGGCGAGGACGAGCTCGACGAGCGCATCCGGGCCGCCAAGGCGACCCTCGGCGATCGCGTGGTGGTGCTCGGCCACTTCTACCAGCGCGAGGAGGTCGTACGCCACGCCGACTATGTGGGCGACTCGTTCCAGCTCGCCACCGCCGCGAAGGGGCGCACCGACGCCGAGGCGATCGTCTTCTGCGGCGTGCACTTCATGGCGGAGACGGCGGATCTGCTGTCGGGCCCCGACCAGGCGGTGATCCTGCCCAATCTCGCCGCGGGCTGCTCCATGGCGGACATGGCGGACATCGATCAGGTGGAGGACTGCTGGGAGCAGCTCGCCGAGGTGCTCGGCGATCTCGACGCACAGGACGCGGACGGCCGCGTGCCCGTGATCCCCGTGACCTACATGAACTCCTCCGCGGCGATCAAGGGCTTCGTCGGCCGTCACGGCGGCATCGTGTGCACCTCCTCGAACGCGGAGACCGTGCTCGAGTGGGCGTTCGAACGCGGACGCCGGGTGCTCTTCTTCCCCGACCAGCACCTCGGCCGCAACACGGCCAAGGCCATGGGCGTGCCGCTCGATCAGATGCCGATGTGGAACCCTCGTCGCGCCCTCGGCGGCTCGACCGCAGAGGCCCTCGAGGACTCCCGGGTGATCCTCTGGCACGGCTTCTGCTCGGTGCACCGCCGGTTCACGGTCGCGCAGATCGACCAGGCTCGCGCCGAGCACCCCGGTGTGCGCGTGATCGTGCACCCCGAGTGCCCGATGGAGGTCGTGGATGCCGCGGACGAGGCCGGCTCCACCGACTACATCCGCCGGGCGATCGCCGCCGCCGAGGAGCCCACCACCTTCGCGGTCGGCACCGAGATCAACCTCGTGCGCCGCCTCGCCGCGCAGTTCCCGCAGCACGAGATCTTCTGCCTCGACCCGGTCGTGTGCCCGTGCTCGACCATGTACCGCATTCACCCCGGCTACCTCGCGTGGGTGCTGGAGGAGCTCGTCGCCGGTCGCACCCCGAACCGCATCTCCGTGTCCGACGACGTGGCCGCCCCTGCGCGCGTCGCTCTCGAGCGGATGCTGGCGGCGAAGCCGCGAGTGGCGGCGAGCGCGCGATGACCGTCGTCGTGGTCGGGTCCGGCATCGCCGGTCTCACCGCCGCGCTGCACGCGCACGAAAGCGGCCACAGCGTCGTGCTCGTCACGAAGGGACGACTGGGCGACGGGTGCACCCCGCTCGCCCAGGGCGGCGTCGCCGGGGTCTACGGGCCCGACGACTCCGCGGACCTGCACGCGGCCGACACCCTCGACGCGGGGGCGGCGCTGTCCGACCCGCGTGCGGTGGCGGCGCTGGTCCAGGATGCCGGGGCGCGGATCGCCGAACTGATCGCACGAGGGGTGGCGTTCGACCGCTCCCCCGACGGCCGCCTCCTGCTCGGGCGTGAGGCCGCTCACCGCCACGCGCGGATCGTGCACGCCGGGGGCGACGCGACCGGGGCCGCGATCTCCCGCGCCCTGATCGACGCTGTCCGCTCGACCTCGATCGAGGTGCGGGAGCATGCACTGCTGCTCGACCTCCTGGTGCGCGACGGACGGGTGCGCGGCATCCGTCTGCTCACCGATGGGGCGGTTTCCGACCTCGACGCCACGAGCGTGATCCTGGCGACGGGTGGAGCAGGGCAGCTCTACGCGCACACCACAAACCCCACGGGCGCGACCGGAGACGGCATCGCTGCTGCCCTGCGCGCGGGGGCCGCGGTGGCCGACCTCGAGTTCGTGCAGTTCCACCCGACCGTGCTCGTGGGGGGCGCCCCGTTCCTGATCTCCGAGGCCGTGCGCGGCGAGGGCGCCACCCTCGTCGACGACGGCGGCCGACGCTTCGTCTTCGATGTGCACCCAGACGGCGAGCTCGCGCCCCGGGACGTCGTCGCCCGTGCCATCGCGCGTCGCGCGGCCGCGCAGGGTGCGCCGGTGCGCCTCGATGCCACGGCCCTCGGTGCGGGGCGGCTCGCGAAGCGCTTTCCCACGATCGACCGGGTGACGCGCGAACGCGGTCTCGACTGGGCACGGGAGCCGATCCCCGTGACGCCCGCCGCGCACTATCTGATGGGCGGCGTGGTCACCGATCTCGACGGCCGCACGACTCTTCCTGGTCTGTTCGCGGTGGGAGAGGTCGCGCGCACCGGTGTGCACGGCGCCAACCGGCTCGCGTCGAACTCGCTCCTGGAAGGGGCCGTGTTCGCGGCACGCGCCGCAGCGGCGCTCGACGAGTCGTGGACACCCGTGCCGGCGCTCCCCGTCGACGCCGTCTCCAACGCGGTGTCCCCCACCGGTCTCGCACCCGTCGACCGTGCTGCTCTGCAGCGGCTGATGTGGGACGACGTCGGCCTGCTCCGCACCGACGAGGGCCTGCGCCGCGCTCTCGCGACGGTGCGCGCCTGGATCGCCTCCGCACCCGCGCCTCGGACCGTGGCCGAGCACGAGGATGCTGCACTCCTGCTGGTCGCCGAGGCCACCGCATCGGCCGCCCTCGCCCGCGTCGAACCGGTCGGCGCCCACTACCGCGAACCCGCCGGCGACCTCGTCGCCCCCGTCCTGGAGACCGTCTGATGCTCACCCCTGCCCTGATCACCCGCGTCGTCGGAGCCGCGCTCGAGGAGGATGCGCCCTGGGGCGACCTCACGAGCACGACCCTGCTCCCTGCTGACGCGACCGCGACCGCCGACCTCGTCGCCCGGGAGGCGGGCGTGTTCAGCGGCGGTGAGGTCTTCACCGCCGCGTTCGCCCTCACGGATGCTCGGGTGAGCGTCGACGTGCACGTCGGCGACGGAGACGAGTTCGTGCCGGGTGACGTGCTCGCCTCGGTGTCGGGCAGCGCCCGCAGCATCCTCACCGCCGAGCGCATCGCCCTGAACTTCGTCCAGCGCATGAGCGGCATCGCGACGCTGACCGCGGCGTACGTACGCGCGATCGAAGGCACCTCGGCGCGCATCGCGGACACCCGCAAGACCACACCGGGGCTGCGAGCGTTCGAGCGCTATGCGGTGCGCTCCGGCGGCGGGCACAACCACCGCCACTCGCTGTCGGACGCCGTGATGGCCAAGGACAACCACCTCGCCGTCCTGCAGCGCTCCGGGCAGGATCTCGCCGGCGCGCTGCGCGAGGCCCTCCGGCAGCTGCCGCACACCACGCACGTCGTGGTCGAAGTCGACCGGATCGACCAGATCGAGGCCGTTCTCGCCGGCGGCGCCCACACCGTGCTGCTCGATAACTTCACCCTCGACGACCTGCGCGCGGGAGTCGCCCTGATCGGCGACCGCGCCCAGGTCGAGGCCTCGGGCGGTGTGAACCTCGACACCGTGGCGGGTATCGCGGCGACCGGCGTCGACGTGATCTCGGTCGGCGCCCTCACGCACTCGGCACGAGCGCTGGACCTGGGCCTGGACGTGCGGATCGACTGAGCGGATGCTGTACCTCGACCACGCCGCCACCTCCCCCCTCCGTCCGGAGGTGCGCGACGCCATGCTCCCCTACCTCGTGGGCGTGTTCGGCAACCCGTCGAGTCACCACACGGTCGGCGAGGCCGCTGCGGATGCGCTCGAGGATGCACGGGCACGAGTCGCCCGCAGGCTGGGGTTCCGTTCGGGGGATGTGATCTTCACCGGCGGCGGAACCGAGGCCAACAACCTGGCGATCAAGGGCATCACGCTCGCCGCGATCGAGCTCGGGCGACGACACGTCGTCGTCTCCCCGATCGAGCACGAGTCGGTCCTCGAGGCAGCCGACTACCTCCGGCGCTTCCACGGTGTCGACGTGACGCGGCTCGCCGTCGACGCCGCCGGGCGCATCGCCGACGAGAACGTGCGCGCGGCCGTTCGCGAGGACACAGCGCTGGTATCGATCGGCCACGCCAACAACGAGATCGGCACGGTGCAGGACATCGCCGCCTTGGCTGCCGTGGCCCGGGACGCCGGAGTTCCGCTCCACGTCGACGCCGTGCAGTCGGCGGGTTGGCTGCCCCTCGATGTGCTCGGCGCTGACGCACTCAGCCTCGCCGGCCACAAGATCGGCGCACCGAAGGGCATCGGCGTCCTCGCGGTTCGCGGTCGGATCCCCCTCGAGCCGCTGCTGCACGGTGGCGGGCAGGAACGCGGGAGACGCTCGGGCACCGAGAACGTGGCAGGCGCCGTGGCGCTCGCGACCGCCCTCGACCTCGCCGCGGAGGAACAGGACGCGGTGCGCGAGCGGGTCGGCGCGGCGACGTCGCGTTTCATCACGGCGGTCCTCGCGGCGGCGCCGGGCGCCGCGCTCACGGGCGACCCCGTGCGGCGACTGCCGGGGTGCGCGAGCTTCACGTTCGCCGGAGTGAACGGCGAGACCGTGCTGCTCGAGCTCGAGCGGCGCGGGGTCGTGTCGTCGAGCGGTTCGGCGTGCGCCGCCGACAGCGGAGAGCCGTCACACGTGCTGCTCGCGTGCGGCATCGCACCCGACCTCGCTCAGACCTCCGTGCGCTTCACCTTCGGACGCGAACCGCTGCCCGAGGACGCTCCCGAGCGCCTCGCGGCGATCGTCGCGGATGCGGTGCGCGCAGCGTCCGGCGCCTGAGCATCCGCCCCGGGTGCGATCACGGCCATAGACTCGACCGGTGACCGCCTCCGACCCGATCGTGACGATGATCGTCCCCGGCCGCGACGTCGCCGCGTTCGCCCCCGCCGCCCTCGATTCGTTGCGCGCGCAGACCGAGTCCCGCTGGCGGGCCGTGCTCGTCGACGACGGCTCGACCGATGAGACCGGCCGCGTGTTCGCCCGGGCTGCGAGCGAGGACCGCCGATTCCGCGTGCTCGCGCATGAGGCGTCCCGCGGCCTCGGGGCCGCGCGCAACGCCGCCCTCGCACTCGTCGACACGCCGCTCGTAGGGTTCCTCGACGGCGACGACGAGCTCACCCCGCACGCCCTGGAACGTCTCACCGGGACCCTCGCCGAGACGGGAAGCGACCTCGTCGCCGGGGCCTACGTCCGGTCGCGCTTCGACGGCGAGCGCTACGCCCCCGGCCGGGTGCAGCCCTGGGTGGCGGCGGCCACGGATCCCGAGCGGCGAGCGACCAGCATCCACGCCCACCCCGCGGCGAGCGCGAACATCGTGGCCTGGTCGAAGATCAGCCGCACGGCGCTGTGGGCGGGCCTCCGCTTTCCCGAGAACGTCGCCTACGAGGACCAGGTCGTCGCCCAGCAGCTCTATACGCGGGCCGCGGCGTTCGATGTGATCCCCGACGTGGTGGTGCACTGGCGTCTGCGCGCGGACGGCACCTCGATCACGCAGGGCAGGGCGCGGCTCCCGGTGCTCCGCGACTACCTGGAGGCGTTGCGCGGCGGCATCCGCGTGCTGCAGGATGCGGGGGCCACGGCGGCTGTGACCGCGCGGCTCGAGCTGATCCTCGCGATGGACCTCCCGCCCCTGATCGACATCGCGCGCACGCATCCCGATCCGGAGTACGCGGAGGCTGTCGAACGCTTCGTCGCCGAGCTGCGGGCACTCCCGGAGTTCGCCGACGCCTCCCCCGATCCCGCATTGGCCGCCGCGCTCGCGTGGTGACCCGAACCCCCGAGGAACCCCATGGACGACTATCTCGCCGGACTGTTCTCGCTGCGCGGCCGCACGGCCGTCGTGACCGGCGGCAGCTCGGGCATCGGCCGCGGCATCGCGACCGCCCTCGCCAGGGCCGGCGCGTCGACCGTGATCGTCGCGCGCGGCGAGGAGCGCATCGCGCAGACCGTGAAGGAGCTGCGGGATGCAGGGGCGACCGCCGCCGGCGTCGTGGGCGATCTCGGCTCGCGCGCCGGCATCCATGCACTCGCCGAAGCGGCGACGGACCCCTTCGGCGAACCCGACATTCTCGTGAACTCCGCGGGCGTGAACATCCGTCCGCCCTATGCCGACATCACGGAGGACGACTGGGACACGACCATGACCGTGAACGCTCTGGCGCCGTTCCTGCTCGGCCAGCGCTACGGCGTCGGCATGGCGGCGCGTGGATACGGCCGCATCATCCACATCAGTTCGCAGCAGGCGCATCGTGCGTTCGTCTCGAGCGGCGTGTACGGCGCATCGAAGGGCGCAGTCGAGTCGCTCATGCGCTCGGAGGCCGAGGCCTGGGGAGGCACGGGAGTGACCAGCAACACCCTCGTGCCCGGCTTCGTGCTCACCCCGTTGAACGCCCGCCTGCAGGACGACCCGGAGAAGGTCGCCGCTCTCGCCGCACGCACCATGGTCGGACGCAACGGCCTGCCGGAGGACTTCGCCGCCGCCGCGGTGTTCCTCGCCGGTGCGGGCTCGCGGTACGTGACCGGGCATTCGCTCTTCGTCGACGGCGGCCTGTCGGTGCACTGACCGCACCACCGCCACCCGCCCGGCCGGATCAGGCCTCGTTCGGGTAGACCCGCTCATCGTCAGGAGGGGCGTCCAGCAGCGGCACGCCGGCTGTGAGCGTGGCGACGGCATCCTCGCCCGCCGAGCCGACCGGTGCCCGATCCGCGCGACGCTCGGTGAGCGCGGCCTCCCCTTCGGACGCCACCGCATCCTCGATCTCCGTCTCGGTGTCGAGCACTCGTGAGGCCGCGACCTGCTGCGCCGCGAGCTCCGCGTAGAGCCCGCCGAGGGCGAGCAGCTCGGCATGCGTGCCCGACTCGACGATCCGCCCCGCCTCGAGCACGTGGATCACGTCGGCGCCCATCACGGTCGAGAGCCGATGCGCGATCGTCAGCGTCGTGCGCCCCTTCGCGGCCTCGTCGAGCGCCTCCTGCACCACGCGCTCCGACACCGTGTCGAGCGCCGACGTCGCCTCGTCGAGCAGCAGCACGGGAGGGTCCTTCAGCAGCACGCGCGCGATCGCGATGCGCTGCTTCTCGCCGCCGGACAGCCGGTAGCCGCGCTCGCCGACGATCGTGTCATAGCCCTCCTCGAATCCCGCGATGATGTGATGGATGTTCGCCGCGGTGCACGCGGCGAACATCTCGGCCTCGGTCGCCTCCGGCTTGGCGTACAGCAGGTTCTCGCGGATCGTGGCGTGGAACAGGTACGTCTCTTGCGACACGATCCCGACCTGGTCGATGATCGACTCCTGTGTGAGCGTCCGCACGTCCGCGCCGGCGAACAGCACCGCACCGCCGTGCGCCTCGTAGAGCCGCGGGGCGAGGTAGAGCACCGTGGTCTTGCCGGCGCCGGACGGGCCGACGAAGGCGACGTGCTGCCCCGGCTCGGCCGTGAACGACACGCCCTGCAGGGTCGGCCGTGCGTCCGCCGCGGCGTCGGGGTAGCGGAACACGACCTCGTCGAACTCGATGCGTCCGCGGGGCCCCGGAGCGTCGGCGACATCGATCGCGCCGGGGGCGTCGCGGATCTCGGGTACGAGGTCGAGGTACTCGAAGATGCGCGCGAACAGCGCCGACGAGGTCTGCAGGTCGAGCGAAACGCGCATGAGGCCCATGAGCGGCTGCAGGAGGCGCGCCTGCACGGTCGTGAACGCGACGATGGTGCCGGCGGTGAGCGCGCCGGCGCCCCCGGCGATCAGGTAACCCGACACGAGGTAGATCACCGCGGGGACGCTCGCCATGAGCACCTGCACCACCGCGAAGAAGCCCTGGCCGCTCATCGCGCGGCGCACCTGGAGGCGGACCTGGTTGCGGTTCTCGGCCTGGTATCGCTCGGACTCGGTGCGCTGACGGTTGAAGGCCTTCGACAGCAGCATGCCCGATACGCTCAGCGTCTCCTGCGTGATCGACGTCAGCTCGGACAGCGATTCCTGCGTCTCCCCGGCGATCCGCGCCCTGACCTGCCCGACACGCCGCTGCACGACGACGAGGAACGGCATGAGGATGACGGCGATCAGCGTGAGGCGCCAATCGATCAGGATCATCGCCACGAGCGAGGCGATCACGGTCACGACGTTGCCGAGGATGCTGGTGACGGTGTTCGTGAGGACGCCCGAGACCCCTCCGACGTCGTTCTGCAGGCGCGACTGGATCACACCCGTCTTCGTGCGGGTGAAGAAGCCCAGTTCCATGGCCTGCAGGTGCTCGAACAGTCGAACGCGGAGATCGCCCGTCACGCTGTTGCCCACGGTCGACGTGAGCCAGGTCTGAGCCACCCCGAGTCCGGCGGAGAGGAGGAAAAGTCCGATCATCGCCAGCACGAGCCAGAGCAGGAGCTGCACCTGCGGGGCGCCGCCGTCGACCGGGAAGAGCGCGTCGTCGAAGATCCGCTGCACGATGAGCGGCGGGATCACGGCGATCCCGGCTCCGACGACGACGAGCAGTCCCGTCACGGCGATGCGCCAGCGGTAGGGCCGGAACAGCCCGACGACGCGGGCGCCGAGCCCGCTGATCCGCGGCGCCTCCGCGTTCAGCCTGCGCTGCGCGGCCTCGTCGACGCCGCGGAAGCCTCCGCCGCGGCCACCGCCCGTCCCGCCCATGCTCATGTCGTCAGCGTAGTCAGAGGCGGCGACGTCGGGGCGCGATCGCGATTCCTGACCGTCCGCTGTGAGCGGATTCGTCCGGATCCGGAATGAAATGTCGCACACCGCCGTTACGCTGAATGGTCCCCGCGCATTCGCGCACCTCTTCTTCCTCTCCGCGCCTAGGAGGCCGCCGCATGTCTGCCGTCGACACCGGTTCCATCACCACGCCCCCTGCCGCGACCGCGGGCGGGATCGCGCGCAGCGACATGCGTGTGATCTGGCTGCTCCTCGTCGCCGCGTTCGTCGCGATCCTCAACGAGACGACGATGGGCATCGCGATCCCGCACCTGAACGCCGACCTGGGCATCCCGCCGGAGCTCGGGCAGTGGCTCACGAGCGCCTTCATGCTCACGATGGCGGTCGTGATCCCGACCACCGGCTTCATCCTGCAGCGCTTCACGACACGTCAGGTGTTCATCGCCGCCATGACGGCGTTCTCCCTGGGAACCCTCGTGGCCATGCTCGCCCCCGGTTTCGCGGTGCTGCTCGCCGGTCGCGTGATCCAGGCCGCGGGTACCGGCATCATGATGCCGCTGCTCATGACGACGATCATGAACGTGGTGCCCCCGCAGTCGCGTGGTCGCATGATGGGTCGCGTCGGCCTGGTGATCTCCCTCGCCCCCGCGATCGGTCCGACCCTCGCGGGCGCCGTGCTCGAGACCCTGAACTGGCGCGCGCTGTTCGCGATCGTCCTGCCGATCGCGATCGTCTCGCTCGCGATGGGCGCCAAGTGGATGACGAACCTCGGCGAGACGCGCATCGCTCCGCTCGACATCGTCTCGATCCCGCTCGCCGCCCTCGGCTTCGGCGGCATCGTGTTCGGCCTGAGCCAGTTCGGCGGCCACGGCGGCTCCGGCGAGACCGTGGGCATCGCCTCTCTCGTGGGCGGCGCGATCGCGCTCGCGGCGTTCGTGTGGCGTCAGCTCGTGCTGCAGCGCGTCGACGACGCCCTGCTCGACCTGCGCGTGTTCCGCTCCGTGAACTTCACGTTCTCGGTCATCATCATGACGATCCTCGCGCTGTCGATGTTCGGCACGCTCACGCTGCTGCCGCAGTACCTGCAGAACGTCGCCGGCCTGAACGCCCTCGAGTCGGGTCTCGTCCTGCTGCCCGGCTCCGTGCTCATGGGTCTGCTCGGCCCGATCATGGGACGCATCTACGACGCCAAGGGCACCCGCCCGCTGCTGATCCCCGGCACGATCCTCGTCTCGGCCGCCCTGTTCTTCTACTCGACGGTCGGTGAGCACACCGTGTTCTGGGTGCTCATCCTGGTGCAGGCCGCGATGTCGGTCGGCCTCGCGATGTCGTTCACCCCGCTCTTCTCGGCCTCGCTCGGCTCCCTCGACCGTTCGCTGTACTCGCACGGCTCAGCGGTGCTGAACACGCTGCAGCAGGTCGGCGGCGCCGCGGGTGTCGCCCTGCTCACCGTCACGTACTCGTCGATCCTGCACGCCGGTGAGGACCAGGGCCTGTCGACGGCGGTCGCCGGCGCACCCGGTGCACGCATGGCCTTCCTCATCGCGGCGATCATCTCGCTCGCGGCCGTCGCGCTCAGCGCGTTCGTGCGCAAGCCGGCCGAGGAGCCGAGCGGCGCCCACGTCGGGCACTGATCTCGCGCGCGGCGGTGTGCTGCTCTCCTAGGGCGCCTTGGGCGCCGGGAAGTGACACACCCCGCCGCTGCAGAAGCCGGCCGTCTCCGACCCCTCGACCGAGAGTCCGTCGAGGAGGTTCAGGGCGCCGGGCGGGGTCGCCGACGCACTCGGTGTCTCCTGTCCCACGGGTTCCTGTGTCGTAGCCATCCCTCGATCGTACGCCTGTCCGAGACGTGTGTCGCCGATCGGAGGATTCGCCGGCAGACAGGAGAACGACAGGCGCGCCCTCTACGGTGGAGGGATGCTCACCCGATCCCTGGCTCGCGTGTACTGGGCCTTCAGCCGCTGGACGCTCACAGTCGAGGCCGTGCCGACGCGGCCCACCGTGTTGATCGGAGCGCCGCACACCTCCAACTGGGACTTCGTGCTCATGCTGGCGATCGCCTGGCGCCTGGGTGTCGACGTGCGGTGGCTCGGCAAGAAGAGCCTGTTCCGCGGCTGGCGCGGGCCGATCATGCGCCAGCTCGGCGGTATCCCCGTCGATCGCGCCGACCCCGCCCGAGTGGTCGGCGACGTGGTCGCGCAGGTCGAGGCCGGTGAGGTGTTCGGACTGGTCGTCACGCCCGATGGCACGCGACGCAGCAGTTCGCACTGGAAGTCGGGTTTCTACCGCATCGCGCGGGAGACAGGCATGCCCGTGACCCTCGGTTTCGTGGATCGCACGACCATGACGACGGGACTCGGTCCCACGCTCGACCTCACGGGCGACGTCGCCGCGGACATGGACCGCATCCGCGCGTTCTACGCCGACAAGTCCGGCATCCGTCCGGAGTTCCGCCGCGAGCCGCGTCTGCGCGAGGAAGCGGATCAGACGCCCTTCTCGGTCTCCGATCGCGCGTAGTCGAGATCGTCGGCGTCGAGTTCCTCGGCCATGCCGACGACGGCGCCGGTGATCTCCCGGATCTCCTCTCGCGCGACCTCGCCGAGGTGCGGCGCGTGCTCGAAGACATCGAGCCGCGCCTCGTCGGTCAGCTCGGGCCACCATTCTCTGATCGGTGGGAGCGTCATTCCGCACCCGCCGATATACGCGGGTCAAGAGTCTGGACACGGTGCGACGCAGGCCGGAAGACTGAGCGGATGGACCCGGAAGAACGTCCCCTGCACCCGATCGAGCGCGACGACCGCGTCGACGGCCGCGACGAGACGCCCAACGAACGGGCCGACCGCAACTGGGACGAACTGCTGCAGGAACTCCGGGTCATGCAGACCGGCACGCAGATCCTCACGGGCTTCCTCCTCGCGGTCGCGTTCCAGCCCCGGTTCACGGAGCTGGATCTGTTCCAGCGCGACGTGTACGTGTTCCTCGTGGGCCTCGCCGCTCTGGCCACGATCCTGGCGCTCGCGCCGGTGGGCATGCACCGGGCTCTCTTCGGACGAGGCCGCAAGGCGCAGCTCGTCCGCATCGCCGCCCGGATCGTCCGCATCGACCTCATCGTGATCGCGGCGCTCACGGTCGGTGTGACGACCCTCATCATCGACTTCACGATGGGGCGCACTGCGGGCTTGATCGCGCTCATCGCCTCTATCGTCGTGGTGCTCGCGCTCTGGCTGGCACTGCCGAGCCTCGCTCGCCGAGCCAAGGACATCACGCAGAGCTGAGCGCTCAGCGTCCCGCGGGCGTGCGGTTCTCGGCACTCACCATCCACGCGAACTGCTCGAGGCTCTCCAGCACCGCATGCAGGATGTCGGCGGAGGTCGGATCCTCCTCGTCCACGGCGTCGTGCACGTCGCGCATCGTCGCGATCGCGGCCTCCAGCCGGGCGGTGATGAGGTCGATCGTCTCCTCGGTCGACACCTCGCCCATGGGGAAAGCCGGCAGCGACGTCGTCTCGACGATCGTGTCGGTGCGTCCGTCCGGCACGGCGTGCAGCGCGCGCATGCGCTCTGCGACCGTGTCGCTGAACTCACGCGCCGCGTCGATGATCTCGTCGAGCTGCCGGTGGGTGTCACGGAAATTGCGTCCGACGACATTCCAGTGCGCTTGCTTGCCCTGCAACGAGAGTTCGATCAGGTCGACGAGCACGGTCTGCAGGTTCGCCGCCAGAGTCGGCGACGCCGTGAACCCCTTCTCGGCGTTCTGACGACGAGTGGTCTTCGCGCCGCGCTTGGGGCCGGCGGCGGTGGTCTTCTTCTCAGCCATGATGTGTCCTCCTGGGCGGCGACGATAGCCCGTCGACCAGCACGCTTCCGAGGGGGTTGACAGCCCCCGGCAGCTGGCCCGATCGTGGCGGAGGAGGTACCGATGACCCACGGGAATCAGCAGATCGACATCGCACCGCTCACCCCCGAGGATGCCGGGGAGGTGCTCACCCTGCAGCGGGCGGCGTTCGTGTCGGAGGCGCTGATCTACGGCAGCCCGGATATGCCGCCGCTCACCCAGACGCTCGCGGAGGTCGAGGCCGAGCTGAGATCAGGCAGCGGTCTGGGCGCGAGGCTCGACGGGCGCCTCGTCGGGGCGATCCGGTTCGTCGAGAATGACGGGATGCTGCTGGTCGGCCGCATCGCGATCGCGCCGGACGCGCAGGGCGAAGGCATCGGACGCGCTCTCCTCGACGCTGCCGAGCAGGCGTCGAGTGCGCACACCGCCGAACTGTTCACGGGCAGCCTCAGCGAGGCCAACATCCGCCTCTACGAGGAGCTCGGCTACTCGGAGAGCGAGCGCATCCCCCAGGGCGACGGCACGGACCAGGTGTTCCTGCGCAAACCTCTGCATCCGGTGGGAGAACCCTCCGAACCTGGCGCGTCGGGTTGAACCGCCGGACGAGGTTCGGAATCGTGGCCCGGACACGTCGCGCCTGCCTCGTGTCCGCAACCGGAAGGAGAAAGCACATGCTCACCCTCACCGACAACGCCACCGCCATCGTCAACACTCTCGTCAGCCGTCAGACCGACGCCGCCGACGCCGGGCTCCGGATCCACTCCACGCCCGCCCCCGGACCCGACGGCGGCGCTCGCCTCGCCGTGCTGGTCACCCCCGACCCTGAGCCCGCCGACCAGGTCGTGGAGGTCTCGGGCACGCGCCTCTTCCTCGACGAGACCGCGGCCGCGGCTCTCGACGACAAGATCCTCGACGCGGGTGTCGACGACGAAGGCTCCGTGTCCTTCGCCGTGCTCCCTCAGGCCTGACACACGGTCTTCACGGATGCCGCGGCTCGATGAGCCGCGGCATCCGTGCGTCCGCCTCGGTGCGCCGCTCGCGTAGGTTGGATGCTGAGCCCGCTTGTCCCGTCCCCCAAGGAGCGTCCCGCGCATGAAGATCGCGCTGCTGCGCCGCTACGTCGTCCTCGCCGAGACCCTGCACTTCCCGCGGGCCGCCGAGCAGCTCGGCATCCCGCTCGCATCGCTCTACACCTCCCTCGACAAGCTCGAGGCGGAGGTCGGGCACACGCTGATCAACCGTGACGGCACTCCGCGTCTCACGAACGTCGGCGCGCTGTTCCTCACCGAGGCACAGGCCGCGGTCGCCGCTGCTCCCCCGCCCGCGCCGAAAGCCGTGGCACCTGCCGGGGGCAAGGCCAAGGCTTCGAAGGGCAAAGGTCGCGCGCCGATCGTGAAGGGTCAGCCGAAGCCGTACAAGAAGCGCCAGGGACGCTGAGATCCCGAGGTCAGCGCTCGGTGACCTGACCGTCTTCGACGATCCATCGACGGGTGGTCTGCACGGCATCCAGCATCCGCCGGTCATGCGTCACGAGAAGCAGCGTTCCGGTGTAGGTCTCGAGCGCCTGCTCCAACTGCTCGATCGCGGGCAGATCGAGGTGGTTCGTGGGCTCGTCGAGCACGAGGAGGTTCACGCCGCGTGCCTGCAGGAGCGCGAGTGCGGCTCGGGTCCGCTCGCCCGGTGAGAGTCCGTCGACTCGGCGCGTCACGTGGTCGGCCTTGAGCCCGAACTTCGCGAGGAGCGTGCGCACGTCGGCGGAGGACATCTCGGGGACGAGCCCCTCGAACGCGTCGGCGACCAGCGCATCGCCGGGGAACAGCGACCGTGCCTGGTCGATCTCGCCGATCTGCACGCTGCTGCCGAGACTCGCCGTGCCCTCGCTGGGCGACTGACGTACCAGCAGCGTGCGCAGCAGCGTGGACTTCCCGGCGCCGTTCGGACCGGTGATGCCGATGCGGTCGCCGGCGTCGACCTGCAGCGACACCGGACCGAGCGTGAACTCCCCCTGTCGCACGACCGCGCCGCTCAGAGTCGACACCACACTGCTCGAACGAGGCGCCGAGCAGATCGTGAACTCGAGTCGCCACTCCTTGCGGGGCTCCTCGACCTCCTCGAGTCGTGCGATCCGGCTCTCCATCTGGCGCACCTTCTGCGCCTGCTTCTCACTCGACTCCATCGACGCCTTGCGCTGGAGCTTGTCGTTGTCGGGCGACTTCTTCATCGCGTTGCGCACGCCCTGGCTCGACCACTCCCGCTGAGTACGCGCGCGGGCGACGAGGTCTGCCTTCTTGTCGGCGAACTCGTCGTACTTCTCGCGCAGGTGACGGCGCACGACCGCCCGCTCCTCGATGTACGCGTCGTAGCCCCCACCGTAGAGGCGATGCGAGTTCTGCGCGAGGTCCAGCTCCAGCACGCCGGTGACGCTGCGGGCCAGGAACTCCCGGTCGTGGCTGACCAGCACGACGCCGCCGCGCAGGCCTCGGACGAAAGTCTCCAGACGGTCGAGCCCGTCCAGGTCGAGGTCGTTGGTCGGCTCGTCGAGGAACACGATGTCGAAGCGCGACAGGAGCAGCGCGGCGAGGCCCACGCGCGCGGCCTGGCCGCCCGAGAGACCCATCATCTGCGCGTCGGCGACGGCGTCCGCGCCATCGGGGAAACCGAGGTCGGCGAGCACAGCAGGGATACGCTCGTCGAGGTCGGCGGCTCCGCTCGCGAGCCAGCGGTCGAGCGCCTCCGAGTACGCATCGGCCGGATCCACCCCGGCCGGCGCGAGCGAGGGATCGGCGAGCGCCGCGGCCGCGGCATCCATCTGCCGCGTCGCCTCCGCGCATCCGGTGCGGCGGGCGATGTACGCGGCGACCGTCTCGCCTTCGACGCGTTCGTGCTCCTGCGGGAGCCAACCCACGAAGGCGTCGGCCGGGGCGAGGGAGACCGTGCCGGAGATCGGCGAGTCGACGCCCGCGAGCAGACGCAGCAGCGTCGACTTTCCGGCGCCGTTCGCCCCGACGACGCCGATCACATCGCCCGGGGCGACGGTCAGGTCGAGCCCCTCGAACAGGATGCGGTGGCCATGGCCTCCCGCGAGATCGTGGGCGACGAGGGTGGCGGTCATCAGACCATCCTCTCAGCCACGCGCTGCGCGGCTGTCCGGAGCGAGGGTGATCAGAGCCGGACGGCGTCGTGGGTCTCGAGCTCGAAGCGCTGGCCCGGATAGCGGAGGCCCGAGAAGTACATGTTCGTGTGCGCGACGATCTGCTCGCCTGAGATCGGCACGCCTCCCCACTCGGTGTCGACCGTCGTGTGGGCGTCGCTCACGAGCGTGACGTCATAGCCGTCAACGGCCGCGCGCTGCATGGTCGTGCGGACGCAGAAGTCCGACTGCGCCCCGGCGATCACGAGGCGCGTCGCACCGAGCCGGTCGAGCACCTCGCGCAGATCCGTGTCGGCGAAGGAATCGCGATAGTCCTTGTGGATCACGGGCTCGTCGTCGGCACGACGCAGCGGCGCGGCGAGCTCCCACTCCGGGGCGCCGACGCCGACCGGGTCATGGTGCACCCAGATCACGGGCGTTCCCGCCTCGCGGGCACGCCGGACGAGGGCATCCGCGCGGGCGAGCACGCCGTGCTCGTCGACGCATCCCGTCATCACGCCGACCTGCATGTCGATCACCAGCACGACGGTTTTCATGGCGTCAGTCCCAGTCGAGGTATTCCTCGATGATCACGCCGGTCTCGATCGGGTGATGCATCGGGAAGAGGTGGTCTCCGGCGATCGTCTTGATACTGGAGCGATCGGGCACGCTCGCCTGCAGCGCCTCGGCATTCGCGGGCGGGGTGTCGACATCCTCCGTGCCCTGCACGATCAGCACCGGGATCGCCGGCGCGACCGGGATCGCGACGTCCTCGACGCCGAGCAGCAGCAGGCCGTTGGCACGGTCGGTGTGCGCGGCGACGAGAGCGCGGGCGATCGTTCCCCCGTAGCCGTGCCCGCCGATCCAGGTGTCCTCGATGCCGACGTGGTCGATCACGGCGACGGCATCCGCGACCCGCTCTTCGAGCGAGGCCTCCCCGGCACGGTGACCGATGCGCAGTACGTGGAAGCCGGCCTCCTCGGCGAGGTAGTGCGCCGCGACTCCCAGCACGTCGGCGGCGAGCCCCTGCTCCTGGATCAGGACCAGCTTGACCGGACCGTCGCCCTCATCTGCGAAGGGGATGGCACGGCCGTCGGGCTCGAAGATCTGGGTGTCGGTCATGCGCGTGCGGCTCCTCGGTCGTCTGCAGGGGTCGTCGTCCAGCGTATCGCGGCGGGGTTAGGTGCGCCTCACCGGGCTGGCTTCAGCCGTCCGCGTCGTCCGCATCCTCGGAGAGAAAAGCCGTGCCGTAGACATGGCAGCCCAGCGCCGCCAGTCGCGTGATGAGATCCGCCTCCAGCACGAATCCTCCCTGCGTGCTGTCGGAGTCGCCCGACCACCAGATGATCGTCTCGCCGCCCTCGCGCAGCACGGCGAGCGCATCGGCGACCGGCGCTAGGATCTCCACCAGCTCGCGGAGCGCTGAGAACCCGGTCCGGTCCTCGGCGGACGGCTCGCGATCGATCGCACCCAGCGACCAGAAGGCGCGCGGGTAGCGCAGATACTCCGGTGCGAGGTTCCTCCCTGCTCGGCCTGCGGGGGTGAGATCGCCTTTGTCCCCCGACCGAGTCGGTTCGAGTCCGAGCAATGCGGATATCTCACGGACGGTCAAGGCATCACTGTAGACACTGAATGTCGCGCGATTGTCCTGAATCACACGCGTCAGACTACGGGAATCCTTATCAGCGGGACCGTCTGGCGAGATCCTCGATGTCTCGGACGAATCGCGACAACTGCTCTCCCGCCTCGACGCTGACCACGGCAGTGCAGCTCCAACGCGCCTCGATCGAGACGTCTCGATCCGCTTCCGCGGTGAGCGTCACGGATATCTCGATGCGACGCCCGTGTCGGGCCCTCAGAACCAAGTCCCTTTCGATGGATGCGAAGCACCGCTCCCCCGTCCATCCGCGCCAGTCCTCGTCGAGCGACCGGAAATACTGAACGAGCTCTTCCGGGTCATGCGCGTAGAAGCCGAGCAGTGCGTCGAGTCCGGCCGCCTGCAACCGCACCTCAAGATTCGCGTACCCCGACTCGTCGAACCGCGGATTCGAGAACGTCAACGACGCGGTCGCATCCCCCAGACTCACCGTATCGACGGACATGCCCTGGTCTCCGCGTCAGTTGTTGAAGCGGAACTCCACGACGTCGCCGTCCTGCATCACGTACTCCTTGCCCTCGAGGCGCGCCTTGCCCTTGGCACGCGCCTCGACGACCGACCCGGTCTCGACGAGGTCGTCGAACGAGACGATCTCCGCCTTGATGAAGCCCTTCTCGAAGTCGGTGTGGATGACTCCGGCGGCCTGCGGGGCCTTGGCACCCTGCGGGATCGTCCACGCACGAGCCTCCTTGGGGCCGGCGGTGAGGTACGTCTGCAGGCCGAGGGTGGCGAAGCCGATGCGGGCGAGCTGATCGAGTCCGGACTCGTCCTGGCCGGTCGAGGCGAGCAGCTCCGCAGCATCCTCGGGGTCGAGGTCCTTGAGCTCCGACTCGATCTTCGCATCGAGGAAGATCGCCTGCGCGGGCGCGACGAGCGCGGCCAACTCCGCCTTGCGAGAGTCATCGGTGAGCACGCCTTCGTCGACGTTGAAGACGAAGATGACGGGCTTCGAGGTCAGCAGACCGAGCTCGCGGATGGGGGCGAGGTCGAGTCCGCTGGTCGACAGCAGGATGCCGCGCTCGAGGGCATCCTTCGCGGCGACGGCCGTCTCGAGCACGAGGGGCTCGACCTTCTTGCCGCGCACCTCCTTTTCGTACCGCGCGATCGCCTTGTCGACGGTCTCGAGGTCGGCGAGCATGAGCTCGGCGTTGATGGTCTCCATGTCGGATGCCGGGTTCACGGCGCCGTCTACATGCACCACGTCGTCGTCGGCGAAGCCGCGGACGACCTGCGCGATCGCATCCGCCTCCCGGATGTTCGCGAGGAACTTGTTGCCGAGGCCCTCGCCCTCGCTCGCGCCCCGCACGATGCCGGCGATGTCGACGAACGACACCGCGGCGGGCAGGATGCGCTCGCTGTGGAAGATCTCGGCGAGCTTCTCGAGGCGCGGATCCGGCAGGTTCACCACACCGACGTTCGGCTCGATCGTCGCGAACGGATAGTTCGCCGCGAGCACGTCGTTCTTGGTCAGGGCGTTGAAGAGGGTGGACTTGCCGACGTTGGGCAGACCGACGATTCCGATAGTGAGAGCCACGGGGTACGAGTCTACCCGGCGCGCTCTTGAGCGCGGACCGGCCCGGCGCAGGCGCCGGGCGCAGAGGTAGGCGCTGTCGCGGAGGTAGGCGGATTCGCCGCGAATCGTCCTTCCTCGGCGCCTCCTCCTACCTCGACGACCGGGCGCGCACCTTCACGACGTGGACTCAGCTCTTGACGCTGCGATACGCCCTGGTCACGTAGGGCAGCTCGATCGTCGCCCCCTCCGCCAGCCCGAGCTCGTCGAACAGGGCGTCCATGTCCCGGCGGATGCGCTGCTTCTCGTCATCCGGCGCGGTGATGATGTAGCTGCGCGATGCGGCCATGCGGTGCAGCAGGTCACGGGTGATCGGGCGCGCCCATTCCCACGTCTGCTCCTCCAGCGCGCCCATCGGCGGTGCCACGACGGGTCCTCCCCCGGCCAGCATGACCTCGGCGTGGCTCCCGTGCATGATGTCGGTGAGACGACGCACCCAGTCGACGCGCTCGTCGCGGATGTTCCAGATCAGACCCAGCACACCGCCGCCGCGCAGCACGCGTCCGACCTCCTCCGAGCCGCGCACCGGGTCGACCCAGTGCCAGGCCTGCCCGAGCACGACCGCGTCGACGCTCGCGTCCGGAAGGGGCAGCTGCTCGGCGGTGCCGACGAACGTGGGCACGCCGGGGACCCCGGCGCGCAGGGTAGCCAGCATCTCGGCATCCGGGTCGATCGCGACGACCTCGGCGCCCGGCGCCTTCGCGAGCACGCGGGTGAGCTTGCCCGTTCCCGCGCCGACGTCGGCGATCCGGTGCGAGTCCGCCGGCAGCGGCTCCAGCATCCACGCGACCGCCTCGAAGGGGTAATCGGGCCGGCCGAGCTCGTAGTTGTGCGCCTCGGCGCCGAAGGATCTCGACAGTCCATCACTCATGTCGCCAGCCTACGGCGCGTCCTCCTCGCACATCCGGCGCATCGGGAGAGAGTGAGGTCGTGCCCCTGGACTTCACCGCTATCGACTTCGAGACGGCGAACTCCAGCCCCGCCTCCGCGTGCTCCGTCGGACTCGTGCGGGTGCGCGACGGCCAGGTCGTCGCGACCGCCGGATGGCTCATCCGGCCGCCCGCCGGTCACGACGAGTTCCAGGAGTGGAACGTCAAGATCCACGGCATCCGCCCGCACGACGTGCGCTCCGCCGCATCGTGGACCGAGCAGTTCGCGGACCTGTGCGACTTCGCGGGCACCGACGTGCTCGTGGCGCACAACGCCGGCTTCGATCTCAACGTGCTGCGCCGCGCCTCCGAGGCGACCGCGACCAGCTGCCCTCCGTACCGCTCCCTGTGCAGCCTGCAGGTGGCCCGCAAGGTGTACGACCTCGACTCCTACCGGCTTCCGCGGGCCGCGGAAGCCGCGGGTTTCACCGGCTTCTCGCACCACGACGCGCTGGCCGACGCCCTCGCCTGCGCCCACATCGTGATGGATGCGGCCCGCCGCCTCGCGGCGGCCGACGTGTTCGCGCTGGCGAGCGTCCTCAAACTGCGCGTCACGGAGCCTGTCGTCGCGACCCCCGAGCGCGCGGTCGCCTGAGCACCGGGCTGCTCTCCCCGCGTCGCTGCGCGGAATGTCCGAGGCCCCGGCCACCATGGACGCATGGATGCTCTCACGATCGTTCTCCTCCTGGTGGCGCTGCTCGTCGGCGGTGCCGTCGGGTGGATGCTGCGCTCCGGGCGCGGCGCGGCGGAGATCGCGCGCGCGGAGGCCGAGCTGGCTGCCGCGCGCGACGACCGCGACCGTCAGTACGACCTCTATCGCGATGCCGTCGAGCACGGACGTCAGGAGCAGCGAGCCGAGGCGCAGCGCGTGCAGCAGCAGAACGCCGTGCTGACGGCTCTCGCACCCGTGCGTGAGAGCCTGCAGCAGATGCAGAGCAAGGTCGCGGCGATGGAGACCGACCGTCAGGCGCAGTTCGGCTCCCTCGCCGAACAACTGCGACGCGCGCAGGAATCAGATGAGGCCCTGCGGGCGACGACGGAATCCCTCGCCGGTGCGCTTCGCTCGACGGCCACCCGCGGCGTCTGGGGCGAGACTCAGCTGCGGCGTGTCGTCGAGGCCGCCGGACTCACGCGGCACGTCGACTTCGACCTCCAGACGACCATCACCTCCGACCGCGGCCAGGGACGCCCCGACATGGTGATCCGGCTCGCGGGCGGAGCCTCGATCGCCGTCGACGCCAAGGTGCCGCTCGACGCCTACCTGGAGGCGTCAGCACTCCCTCTTCAGGACGCGCATGAGGCTCAGCGCCGCGCACTGCTGCAGAAGCACGTCAAAGCCGTGCGCGCTCACATCGACGCCCTCGCGAAGAAGGCGTACTGGTCAGGGCTCGAGGCGGGGCCGGAGTTCGTCATCTGCTTCCTGCCGAGCGAGTCTCTGCTGGCCGCGGCGATCGATGAGGATCCGACGTTGCTCGATCACGCGTTCGGCCAGCGCGTCGCACTGGCCTCGCCCGTGAACCTCTGGGCCGTGCTGAAGACCGTCGCCTACACGTGGACGCAGCAGGAGGTGTCTACCGAGGCGCGCGCCCTGTTGACGCTGGGCACGCAGCTGTACGACCGCCTCGGCGTGCTCGCCGGGCATGCCGACGACCTGCGTCGAGCGCTGGAGCGCACGGTCGACACCTACAACCGCTTCGCCGGGTCGCTCGAGAGCCGGGTGCTCGTCACCGCGCGACAGTTCCCCGGCATCGATGCGTCCGGTCTCGACAGCACCCCCGCCCGGGTCACCGCGCAGCCCCGCCGCTTCACCGCGACCGAGCTGGTCGGCGACGAGGCGAGCGCCCGCGCCGACGGTTCCGACGAGCAGATGGACGTTCGCACGGACGAGCGTGCGAACGAACGCACCGACGAGGAGCTTCTCCGGGCGGACGTCGGCGAGGTCCGCGGCCGGCTGGACTCGAGCGGTGCGACCCACCGCCTCTGATCTCAGGCGACGCCGGGGACGCCGCTCAGCAAAAGGATGACGAGCCCGCTCGTGACGACGAACGCGCCGACCATCCACCACGAGCTGAGCTCGTGTCCTTCGTCCCGACGCTTGCGGAACAGCACGTCCGCACGGCGAGCAGGGTCCGTCACCACGACAGCCGGAGGGGCGGACGTGGACGCTGCGGGCGCTGCTGCTCCCGGCGCCGACGCCTCGTCGACGTTCACCCGAAGGATTCGACCGGTGTTCGTGGTGACGATCTTCGTCCGTGCGGGGATTCCGCTCGTGTGCTGCGTTGCCATGTGCTCGCCCTCCTCAGCCTGCGGTGCCTGGCGGCTCCGTCGACGGCGACAAACCCAGGCTCAATTGTGCCATGAGGGGCGCGCAAACCCGGTTTCGGGCCTCGAACGATGGATGACGGGTCGGTAACGATGCCCCGACGAACGGCTCCGAGCGGGGCTCAGGATAGGGCTCAGGAAGGGGCTCAGAGCCACTTGGAGACGAGGTGCTCCGAAGCGATCCGACGCAGCGTTCCCGACGCGCCGCGCAGCACGACGCTCTCCGTGTAGATGTAGCCGCCCTCACGACGCACTCCACCGACCAGCTGGCCGTCGGTGACCCCCGTGGCGACGAAGATCGTGTTGTCGCCCCGCACGAGGTCGTCGGCCTCGTAGACCTTGTCCATGTCGAGACCCGCGTCGATCCCGCGCTGACGCTCATCGTCGTCACGCGGCCACAGCCGCCCCTGGATGTGACCGCCGAGCGCCTTGATCGCGCAGGCCGTCACGATGCCCTCCGGGCTGCCGCCCACGCCCACGCACATGTCGGTGCGGGCCGCATGACGGGCGGCGTTGATGCCACCGGCGACATCGCCGTCGCTCATGAGGCGGGTTCCTGCACCGGCGTCGCGGATCTCCTGGATGAGCTTCTCGTGGCGCGGACGGTTCAGCACCGAAACGACGATCTCGTCGACCGGCTTTCCGAGAGCGCCGGCCAGCTTGCGGATGTTCTCGCCGATCGGGAGGCGGATGTCGACGACGCCGACGCCGGCCGGTCCCGTCACGAGCTTGTCCATGTAGAAGACGCTCGACGCGTCGAGCATCGAGCCGCGGTCGGAGACCGCGATGACGGAGAGGGCGTTCTGCCGACCGGCGGCCGTGAGGGACGTGCCGTCGATCGGGTCGACGGCGATGTCGCACTCCGGGCCGACACCCGTGCCGACCTCCTCGCCGTTGAACAGCATCGGCGCGTTGTCCTTCTCTCCCTCGCCGATCACGACACGGCCCTGGAACGCCACCGTCCCCAGAAAGGCCCGCATGGCGTCGACGGCAGCGCCGTCCGCAGCCTCCTTGGCGCCGCGGCCGATGAACGGCACAGCGCGGATGGCCGCGGCCTCGGTCGCACGCACCAGCTCCATTGCGAGATTTCGGTCGGGACGCAGGGGGCTCAGATCGGCCGTCAGACTCACCATGCGGTCAGCATAGCCAGCCGAGCGCGCGCAAACGCCTCCTTTACGCGTCTCGCACCACGAAGGAATCGCGATTCTTAACACCAGCGCAGGAGATCGCATCCCCCGGCGTCTGCTCCGCGGCATCCACGAGTCCTCCCCGATAGAGTGACTGCTGTCCCGGCTTCACCTATCGCAGGAGTTCTCATGCCCGTCGCCACCCCGGATCAGTACGCCGAAATGCTCGACCGCGCGAAGGCCGGCGGCTTCGCGTACCCCGCATTCAACGTCTCGAGCTCGCAGACCATCAACTCCGTCCTCCAGGGCCTGACCGAGGCCGGCTCCGACGGCATCATCCAGGTCACGACGGGTGGTGCCGATTACTTCGCCGGCCACACCGTCAAGGCGCGCGCCACGGGCGCACTCGCATTCGCGCGCTACGCCACCGAGGTCGCCAAGAACTACCCGGTCACGGTCGCCCTGCACACCGACCACTGCCCCAAGGATGCGCTCGCCGGCTTCGTCGAGCCCCTCATCGCCGCCTCGGAGGACGAGGTCAAGGCGGGTCGCAACCCGATCTTCCAGTCGCACATGTGGGACGGCTCGGCCGTGCCGCTCGCCGAGAACATCGAGATCGCGAAGGACCTCCTCCCCCGCATGAAGGCGATCAACGCGATCCTCGAGGTCGAGATCGGCGTCGTCGGCGGCGAGGAGGACGGCGTCGCGCACGAGGGATCGAACGAGGCCCTCTACACGACCTTCGCCGACGTCGACCAGGCCGTACAGGCGCTGGGACTCGGCGAGCAGGGCCGCTACATCGCCGCCCTCACGTTCGGCAACGTGCACGGCGTGTACAAGCCCGGAGGCGTCAAGCTGCGCCCCGAGCTGCTGGGCGAGATCCAGCAGCAGGTCGCCGCGAAGTACAACACCTCGGAGAAGCCGCTCGACCTCGTCTTCCACGGCGGCTCGGGTTCGACCGACGAGGAGATCGCGCTCGCGGTCGCCAACGGCGTCATCAAGATGAACATCGACACCGACACGCAGTACGCCTACACGCGGGCGATCGCGGACTACATGTTCAAGAACTACGACGGCGTCCTCAAGGTCGACGGCGAGGTCGGGAACAAGAAGCAGTACGACCCGCGCGCCTGGGGCAAGATCGCCGAGACGGCGATGGCCGCCCGCGTCGTGGAGTCCACCCGCCAGCTCGGCTCCTACGGCCAGTCGAAGAGCTGACCCGCGCTCAGACGACGGATGCCCCCGGCCGAGCGGCCGGGGGCATCCGTGTATCCGAGTCGACGACGCTCAGGAGCCCGAACTGCGTGCGATGTACTCCATGAACGCGGGATCTCCCATGAGCGGTATCGCGACGCAGATCGACGTGGCGATCATGGTGACCACCGCTCCGACGAGCGGCACCCACCAGGCGACGAGGCCGCGACGCAGTCTGCGGATCGAGACCGCGGCGGTGAGCGACCAGCCGATGACCAGGACGATCGCGGCGACGGTCCCCCAGAGCCTGCCCTGAGCGTAGTTCGTGAACTCACCCTCGACGCCCACGATGCGCATGACCTCGTTCATGGCCGACGTGAAGTCGAGATAGGACAGACCGGTCATGACGACGTTGATCAGGCCGTAGGCGAGCAGACCGATCGTGATGACCCGGTCCACCGGGTGCGAGCGTTTCACGGGCGCCTCGACAGCCGCGGGCGCGACAGGCGCCTGCTCGACCAGCACGGGAGGCGCTTGATCCAGAGGGGGCAGGCCGGCGGCCCTGCGCTGCTCCTCGGGAGTCGCGAGCTCCCCGTACTGCGGACGCTGATCGCTCATCCCGACATGGTATCCGGCGCGCATCGGAGCAGCTCCCAGCCGGAAGGGCCCGAAGACGATGACGGCCCCGGAGGCATGGGGAATCCTCGGGGCCGCGGACGGCGAGCACTGGGGACACCCGCCGTCCTGGTGGAACAGGACACTGGGGACGCCCCGCCACCTGTGGACGTCGTTCGCACAGACGTCCACATCTTCGAGCGTAGGGACGCACGGAGCGGGCCGCCAGAGCCGTTTCTTCAGATGGTGAAACGGCCTCAGATCGAGAACTCGCCGGCCGGGAGGGCTCCATCGAGAGAGTCGGCTCCGAGCTGCAGGGACAGCCGTCGCGCGGTGCGCTGCAGGGATGTCACGAGAGCCCTGTCGACGACCGCATGGTCGGCGGGGAGGGAGATCGCGAGGGATGCGGAGACGTTCGGCGCCACGACGGGCACGGCCACGCAGGTGTTCCCGATCGCGTACTCCTCCTGGTCGACCGTGAAGCCCGGCGAGTGCTCGAGCTGCGTGAGCAGGGTGCGCCGATCGCTGATCGTCCGCGGCGTCAACTCCTCGAGACGATGGCGCGAGAGGTAGTCGAGGCGCTCCTCGTCCGAGAGGTCCGTGAGGATCTGCTTGCCGAGTGCCGTCGCATGGGCGCTCGCATCCAGGCCGACCCACAGCTCGATGCGCGGATTGCGCACGGCGTCCACGATGTCCACCAGGTGCATCTCGCCGTCGTGGAAGCGAGAAAGGTACGCCGTGGCGCCGACCTCCTCCGTCACCTCGCGCAGCGCGGAGCGCACCCGCGCGAGGAACACGCCCCGTGCATCGGCCTCGGTCTGGAACGCCGGGAATCGCGAACCCAGGACGAGGCCGTCAGGCTCGTTGGACAGGTAGCCCTCGTGGATGAGCGTCCGCACGAGGTTGTAGGTCGTGCCGAGGGTGAGACCCGTGATCGCCGCGAGCATCTTGACCTGGAGCGGCCTCGGAGAGTTGGCGACGATGTCGACCAGGCGCAACGCGCGTTGCACGGACCCGATGAGGGTCGGCTCCGCTTCCGCGGCGCTCATCGTCCTACGCGCTTCCGCCAGATGCGCGTCCCCCCAGAGCGCGAGCGTCACGCTGACCGGACGAATCCTGGCGCAGCTCCTTCGGCAGGGAGAACATGAGGTCCTCCTCGGCCGTCTTCACCTCTTCGACGTCGCGGTAGCCGGCATCGCCGATCGCATCGAGGACCTCGCGCACGAGGACCTCGGGCACCGAGGCCCCGCTCGTCACGCCGACGGTCTCGACGCCGTCGAGCCACTCCTGCTGGATCTCCTCCGCATAGTCCACGCGGTAGGCGGCCTTGGCGCCGTACTCGAGGGCCACCTCGACCAGACGGACGCTGTTCGACGAGTTCGAGGATCCGACGACGATGACGAGATCGGCGTTCGCGGCGACCTTCTTGATGGCGACCTGGCGGTTCTGCGTCGCGTAGCAGATGTCATCGGACGGCGGGTTCTGCAGATCGGGGAAGCGGGTGCGAAGCCGGTTGACGGTCTCCATGGTCTCGTCGACCGAGAGCGTGGTCTGCGACAGCCACACGACCTTCTTCGGGTCCTTCACCTGCACGGTGTCGGCCTCCTCCGGGGAGTTCACGACGGTGACGTGGTTCGGCGCCTCGCCCGCCGTGCCCTCGACCTCCTCGTGGCCGTCGTGGCCGATCAGGAGGATCTCGAAGTCGTCACGCGCGAAGCGCACCGCCTCGCGATGCACCTTGGTGACCAGCGGACAGGTCGCGTCGATGGCGTGAAGACCTCGATCGGATGCCGCGCTCACGACCGCGGGCGACACGCCGTGCGCACTGAACACCACGTGTGCGCCCTCGGGAACCTCATCGACCTCCTCGACGAAGATCGCGCCCTGCGCCTCGAGCTCGGTCACGACGTGGATGTTGTGGACGATCTGCTTGCGCACGTACACCGGCGCACCGTAGCGCTCGAGCGCCTTCTCCACGGCGACCACGGCGCGGTCGACGCCGGCGCAGTAACCACGCGGTGCCGCGAGCAGAACGCGCTTGTGTCCGGTGACCGGGTTATCCTGAAGCCGCCCGGCAGCCGCACGCACTCGAGGGACACGCGGGGCGGGGAGATGAACGGCAGTCGAAGTCACACTCCGATTCTACCGTCGGCTGCCTGAGCGGGACCGGGAAGGTGCAGTGAGCGGATGACCGTCTTCGAAGCGTCGACGAGATCGGGAGAGACCCCGCCGGCCGACGCCGTCGCCCCGCGCGACTCCTCGGCCGACGCTCCTACCTCCGTCGCGCGGCTCAACGCGACCATCCGCGACTTCGTGGCGCGCTGGAACACCGTCTGGGTGGAGGGCGAGATCACGTCCTGGAACGTCCGCTCCGGCAACGTCTTCGCGCGACTCAAGGACACGCGCTCCGACGCGCAGATCTCGATCCGGATCTGGTCGAGCGTGCGTGCGCGCATCCCGAACGACCTCGGCGTCGGCGACCACGTGGTCGCGGCTGTCAAGGCCGACTACTTCGTGAAGGCCGGCGACTTCAGCTTCGCGGTCTCCGCGATGAAGCACGTCGGGCTCGGCGACCAGCTCGAACGGCTCGAGCGCCTGCGCGTGCAGTTGCGCCAGGAGGGACTCTTCGACCCCGCCCGCAAGAAGCGGCTTCCGTTCCTGCCGCACATGATCGGCCTCATCACGGGTGAGAGATCGGATGCCGAGAAGGACGTGCACCGCAACGCGGAGCTGCGCTGGCCTCAGGTGCGCTTCCGCACCGAGTACGCGGCCGTGCAGGGCGACCGCTGCGTGCCCGACACCTTGGCGGCGCTCGCGCGCCTGGATGCCGACCCCGACGTCGACGTGATCGTGATCGCGCGCGGAGGCGGAGATCCGCAGACGCTCCTCGGGTTCAGCGACGAGCGCCTCGTTCGCGCCGTCGCGGCGGCGAAGACACCCGTCGTGAGCGCGATCGGGCATGAGAACGACCACCCGCTGCTCGACGACGTGGCGGATCTCCGCGCCTCGACGCCGACCGACGCCGCGAAGCGCGTCGTCCCGGACGTGAGCGAGCAGCGCGCACTCATCGCCCAGCTCCGCTCACGCGCCACTATGCGACTGACGCAGCGCGTGTCGCACGACATCGCCCAGCTCGAGCAGCTGCGGTCGCGGCCTGCGTTGCGCTCCCCCGACCCGATCATCGACGCACGCTCCCAGGAGGTCTGGCTGCTGCTCTCCCGCGGACGCGACACCGTCACCCGACGGCTGGACGCCGCCGGACGCGCCACGAGCGAGCTGCGCGCGTCGCTGCGAGCGCTGTCGCCCGCCGCGACGCTCGCCCGCGGTTACGCCATCGCGCACCTCGACGGCGGGGTGATCCTCCGCGACGCGGCCGACGCCCCGGCCGGAAGCGCCCTCACGATCACGGTCGACCGAGGCTCGATCGCGGCCCGCTCGGAGGGCGAGATCGCGGAGAGCGCCGATCCCCGGCCCGCGTGATCGACGCCTGCCCGCCCGCAGGAGCGCCCCCGCGCACCGCGTAGGATGGAAGGCGTGAGTGCGCTGAACGACACCCCCGTTGACACGCTGTCGTTCGAGGCCGCGCGTGACGAGCTCGTGAAGGTGGTGTCGGAGCTCGAACAGGGCGCGCCGACCCTCGAGCAGTCGCTCGCCCTGTGGGAGCGCGGCGAGGCCCTTGCGGCGCGGTGCGAGGAGTGGCTCCTGGGCGCGAAGCGCCGCCTCGACGCCGCGCGCGCCGCAGCATCCGATGATCCCGACGAGGATGCGTCGTGAGTAAGCGCCCACCCGTCGTCGCCGAACTCGGCCGCCCGGAGACCCCGGAGGAGACGGCGACCCGCAAGGCGGAGTTCAGCCGGGCCTACCGGTCGAGCCAGACCATCCGCGGACTCGTCGCAGCGCTCATCGCCACCCTCGCGATCGTCGCCGTGATCGTGTTCGCGGTGCCACGCGGCGAGCCGGCATCCCCCCAGACGATCGATGTCGCCCGCATCGCCGCCGACGTCGAGACCACTATGGGCAGCCCCGTGATCGTCCCGATCGACGACGACTTCTGGCGGGTCAACGCCGCAGGTCTCACCAGCGGCGCGACCGTGGTGTGGGACGTCACGCTGGCCCCCGCATCCGAGAAGGAGCGCGGCTTCGTGAAGTTCGCCCAGGCGTTCGACGCCGATTCGTCCTGGGCCCCGCAGCGGTTGAACGGCATCGCGCCCACCGACACGACGACGATCGGCGGGCTCGAGTGGGATGTCTACTCGCTCGGCGACGCCGGCGCGAAGCAGAACATCACCTACGCGATCGGCACGCAGGCCGGCGACGACTACGTGCTCCTGTACGGCTCACGATCGGCCGATTCGACCGCCGAGCTCGCGGAGTCCCTCGTTCCCCAGATCCGCGAACTCTCGGAGTCCTCATGACACAGACGCTCACCCCCACTGCCGCCTGGAAGCAGATGCAGGACGGCAACCAGCGGTTCGTCGATGACGCGCCCCGGCATCCGAATCAGGACGTCGCGCGTCGTCGCCACCTCGCCGAAGCCCAACATCCCGTCGCGACGCTGTTCGGATGCTCGGACTCGCGACTCGCCGCCGAGATCATCTTCGACCTCGGCCTCGGCGACCTCTTCGTCGTCCGCAACGCCGGTCAGGTGATCGGCGAATCCATCGTCGCGAGCCTCGAGTACGCGGTCGCCGTGCTCGAAGTGCCCCTCATCGTCGTGCTCGCCCACGACTCGTGCGGCGCCGTGCGCGCCGCGATCGACGGCACCGCGATCGACGCGGCCCCGCTCCCCCCGCACATCTGGAAACTCGTCGCCCCGATCGTCCCCGCCGCCCGCAAGGTCCTCGCCGAGAGCGGCGGGAGCACCGTCGACGAGATCGACGCCGAACTCGTCGGCCGAGAGCACCTGCGCAACACGGTCGGCGACCTGCTGCAGTCGTCCGAGATCATCTCGAACGCCGTCGCGGAGGGCCGCTTGGGCATCGTGGGTGCGAACTACCGGCTGGCGGAGGGCACCGCCGTGCCCGTCATCACGGTGGGCATCGAGACCGACGGAATCGAGACCGAGGGGCTGAGCCCCGCAACCAAGGAAGGTTCGGAATGACCGACACCCAGCAGGAGTACCGCATCGAGCACGACACCATGGGTGAGGTGCGGGTACCCGTGAACGCGCTCTACGGGGCGCAGACGCAGCGCGCCGTGGAGAACTTCCCGATCTCGGGCAAGGGACTGGAGTCGGCGCAGATCGCCGCGCTCGCGCGCATCAAGAAGGCCGCAGCGCTCGCGAACAAGGACCTCGGCACCCTCGACGGCGGGATCGCCGACGCCATCGCCCAGGCCGCCGACCAGGTCGCCACCGGTGCGCACGACGGCGAGTTCCCGGTCGACACGTACCAGACCGGGTCCGGCACGTCGTCGAACATGAACATGAACGAGGTCCTCGCGACGCTCGCGACCCGCATCCTCGGCGCGAACGTCCACCCGAACGACCACGTGAACGCCTCGCAGTCGTCGAACGACGTCTTCCCGACCTCGGTGCACATCGCCGTGACGCAGGCCCTGATCGACACGCTCATCCCGGCCCTCGACCATCTCGCGGTCGCCCTGGAGGCCAAGGCCGAGCTGTGGAAGGACGCCGTCAAGTCCGGCCGCACGCATCTCATGGACGCGACTCCGGTCACGCTCGGCCAGGAGTTCGGCGGCTACGCACGCCAGATCCGCCTCGGCATCGAGCGCGTGCAGTCGGCGCTCCCCCGCGTCGCCGAGGTGCCCCTCGGCGGCACCGCCACCGGCACCGGCATCAACACCCCTCTCGGCTTCCCGCAGAAGGTCATCGCACTGCTCGCGGCCGAGACGGAGCTGCCGATCACCGAGGCCAAGGACCACTTCGAGGCGCAGGGAGCCCGCGACGGCCTCGTCGAGGCGTCCGGCGCGCTGCGCACGATCGCCGTCTCGCTCACCAAGATCAACAACGACCTGCGCTGGATGGGCTCCGGGCCGAATACGGGTCTCGGCGAGCTGCACATCCCCGACCTGCAGCCCGGCTCGTCGATCATGCCCGGCAAGGTCAACCCCGTCGTCCCGGAGGCCGTGCTCATGGTGTGCGCGCGCGTGATCGGCAACGACGCCACGGTCGCCTGGGCCGGAGCATCCGGGTCCTTCGAGCTCAATGTCGCGATCCCGGTCATGGGCACGGCGCTGCTCGAGTCGATCCGCCTCCTCGCGAACGCCTCGCGCGTTCTCGCCGACAAGACGGTCGACGGTCTGCAGGCCAACACCGAGCGCGCTGCAGCCTTCGCGGGCATGAGCCCGTCGATCGTGACGCCGCTCAACAAACTCATCGGCTACGAGGCGGCCGCGAAGATCGCGAAGCACTCGGTCGCCAAGGGCATCACGGTGCGGGATGCCGTGATCGACCTCGGCTACGTCGAGCGTGGCGAGCTCACGCTCGAGCAGCTGGACGAGAAGCTCGACCTGCTCTCGATGACGCACCCGGGCTGACTCCGGATCACGGTCCCGGTTTCCACTTCGGGGGCCGACACGCCAGATCACCGCCGGGGCACGTGTTCCGGACCGAGATCTGGCGTGTCGGCCCCCATTCTGTGTCCCACGACATCTCCTCCACAGGAGTCGATTTCGGTGATGTGTCCCCGACTACCGGGGGAGATGACGAGCGACGGATGCCGGGGCGTGACGAGCCCGACACGCTGGGTCGATGCTCTCGCCTCACGACGTCATCACCAGCCTCGGCGGTCTCGCGCGCGGGACAACCCTGCAGAGTTTCGGTGTCACGCGTCAGCGTCTCTCCCACGCGGTGCGCCGCGGTGAGATCGAGCGCGTGCGCCCCGGCTTGTTCGCGACAGGCTCCGTGCACGGCGACGTCCGTGAGGCAGCTCTGCATGGTGGCGCCCTCTCATGCACCTCTGCGCTGCGCCTGCACGGGGTCTGGGTGCTTGAGGACGGTCCTCGACCACACGTCTGGATCGGACGCCGAGGTCGCGCGCACGAGCACGACGCATGCCGGTGCATCGGTCACTACTTCCGCGGCGACGTCCCGCTCGGCGCGGTCGATGTCGAGACGGCTCTCGTGCACGTTCACCGCTGTCGCGGAGACGAATCCTTCTTCGCGTCACTGGAGTCCGCTCTCAACCTCGGCCGACTGAGCCGGGCGGCGGTGCAGCGTATCCGCCGGGCTCTGCCGGGGTATGCCCGTTGGCTCGTCGACCTCGCACGAGCCGATGCCCAGAGCGGACTCGAGTCCCTGCTCCGCATCCGTCTCCACCTTCTGGGCTTCGTGCTCGCATGTCAGGTCGCCATTGACGGCGTCGGTCGCGTCGACTTCGTCGTCGGTGGGCGTCTGATCATCGAAGTCGACGGGCGAGAGAATCACACCGGGGCTGCGAGAAGACACCGCGATCTGATGCGGGATGCCGCGGCGTCGGCCGCCGGATACGAGACGTTGCGCTTCAGCTACGCCCAAATCGTCCACGACTGGCCGACAGTGCAGGCCGCTGTCCTCGGCGCCGCCGCACGCCTTCGCGACCACGCGTGACGGTTCGGGGGCCGACTCGCCACATGCCGCCCGTTCCCTCCCGAAACTGGTGCGATCTGGCGTGTCGGCCCCCGAAATGTCACCCCGGAACGACCGGCCCTGGACGGGTCGAACCGAACCGTCGCTCCGAGACGTCAGCGGATGCCGCCCCACGGCATCCGCTGACGGGCGGGCTCAGCTGAGCTCGCCACCCTCCAGGAGCTCGGTCACGAGCGCCGCGATCGCGGAGCGCTCGGACCTCGTGAGCGTGACGTGCGCGAACAGGTCGTGGCCCTTGAGCGTCTCGATGACGCTGGCGATGCCGTCGTGGCGGCCGACCCGGAGGTTGTCGCGCTGGCCGACGTCGTGCGTGAGGATGACTCGCGAGTTCTGTCCCATGCGGCTCAGGACCGTGAGGAGGACGTTCCGCTCGAGCGACTGCGCCTCGTCGACGATCACGAACGCATCGTGCAGCGAGCGACCGCGGATGTGCGTGAGCGGGAGCACTTCGAGCAGCCCCCGCTCGACGACCTCCTCCATGACGTTGCCGGAGACCACGGAGCCGAGCGTGTCGAACACCGCCTGCCCCCAGGGGCCCATCTTCTCGCCCTGGTCTCCGGGGAGGTATCCGAGCTCCTGCCCGCCGACCGCGAAGAGCGGCCGGAACACGATGATCTTCTTCTGCTGCTGGCGCTCCAGCACGGCCTCGAGGCCTGCGCACAGCGCGAGCGCCGACTTGCCGGTTCCCGCGCGCCCGCCGAGCGAGACGATGCCGACCTCGGGGTCGAGCAGCAGATCGATCGCGATGCGCTGCTCGGCCGAGCGTCCGTGCATCCCGAAGATGTCGCGGTCGCCGCGCACCAGACGGTACTCGCCGTCGCCCGTGACCCGCCCCAGCGCCGAACCGCGCTCGGAGTGGATGATGAGCCCGGTGTTGACCGGCAGGCCGCGGGCGTCTTCGCTGATGCCGACCTCGCTCTCGTACAGGTCGCTGATCTCGTCTCCCGAGAGATCCAGCGTCGTGATCCCGGTCCACCCGGAGTCGACGGCCTGCTCGGCGAGGTACTCCTCGGCGCGAAGGCCGAGCGACGCGGCCTTGACACGCATCGGGAGGTCCTTCGACACGATCGTGACGTCCTGCCCGTCCTGCGCGAGATGCATCGCGACCGAGAGGATACGGCTGTCGTTGTCGCTCAGGCGGATGCCGGCGGGGAGCACCGAGGTGTCGGTGTTGGCGAGCTCGACACGGAGCGTGCCGCCCTCGCCGACCTCGACCGGGAAGTCCAGCCGACCGTGCTCGATGCGCAGGTCGTCGAGGTGACGGAGGGCCTGACGCGCGAAGTAGCCGATCTCCGGGTCGTGGCGCTTGCCCTCGAGCTCGGTGATGACCACGACCGGGAGGACGACGGAGTGCTCCGCGAACCGGAACAGCGCCTGCGGATCGCTCAGCAGGACCGAGGTGTCCAGCACGTACGTGCGGAGATCCTGATCAGGGACCGCGGACGTCGCGCGCCTCGTCGTCTTACGGGTGGACTGCTGCGCGGTGCTGGTGGACTGCTGCGCTGTACGTGAGGTCACGACCCACTCCCGACCCGGGGAATCCCGGCTATTTCGAACGAGTCGACCAGGGGGTCACGAGTCGCGAACCTGAGGCCGACTCGACGGGCGCCTTGCCCGATGCCTAGAAGCTACGACCAGGGACCGACATCCACGTGATTCGACACGCCGCCGATTCGTTACGTGTTGATGAACGGATGCGGAGAGGTCAGCGGCCGAATCGGCGGTCGCGGTCCGCGAAGTCGCGGATGGCGCGCAGGAAGTCGACCTGGCGGAGGTCGGGGCCGAGCGCCTCGACGAAGTAGAACTCGCTGTGGGCGCTCTGCCACAGCAGGAAGTCGCTGAGCCTCTGCTCGCCGCTCGTGCGGATGACGAGGTCGGGGTCGGGCTGGCCGCCGGTGTACAGGTGCTCGCCGATCATCTCCGGTGTGAGGTGCGCGGCGAGGTCTTCGATCGTGCCGCCCGAGGCCTGGTGCGCCGTGACGATGCTGCGCACCGCGTCGACGATCTCGTTGCGTCCGCCGTAGCCGACCGCGAGGTTCACGTGCAGCCCGGTGTGGTCCTTCGTGCGCTCCTGGGCGTCGTCGAGCACCCGCGCGAGTTCGGGCGGCAGGATGTCGGAGCGCCCGACGTGCTTGACCCGCCAGTTGCCCTCGCGCGACAGCGCCTCGGCCAGCTCGGCGATGATCTCGATGAGGTCGGCGAGCTCCGCGGAGTCGCGCTTGCGGAGGTTGTCGCTGGACAGCAGGTAGAGCGACACCACGCGGATGCCGAGTTCGTCGCACCAGCCCAGGAACTCCCGCATCTTGGCGGCACCGGCGCGATGCCCTTCGGCGGGGGTGTCGTAACCGAGCTGGCGCGCCCATCGGCGGTTGCCGTCGATCATCATGGCGACGTGATGCGGGACGGTCGCAGGGTCCAGGTGGCGACGCAGCCGGCTGGTGTAGAGCCGGTACAGCGGACCCCGCCCCTGACCCTCACGTGACATCACCTCCCTACGCTACCGCGCCGGGCGGGGGAACACCGAGGACGGATGCTCAGGATATGTACGCCTGGCGGAATGGCGCGGCACCTAGAGTGAGCACGTGAGCACCCCCGCCGACTCCGCCCCCGATCTTCCTCAGCTGCCTCTGCTCGACGAGGCCGCCGATGACGCGCACGTCGAGATCAAGCCGACCTGGCGCGGGTGGATCCACGCGGGCACGTTCCCCGTCGCGATCGCCGCGGGCGTGCTGCTCATCGTCTTCGCCCAGGGCGGCGCGGCCAAATGGGCGGCCGCGGTGTTCATGGCGACCTCGCTGCTGCTGTTCGGCAACTCGGCCGTCTACCACCGCTTCAACTGGGGACCGATGGTCAAGGTGGTCCTGAAGCGGATCGACCATGCGAACATCCTGCTGCTCATCGCCGGGACCTACACGCCGCTCGCGGTGCTCGCCCTACCGCCGGAGAAGGGGACGCTGCTGCTGGTCCTGGTGTGGAGCGGTGCGCTGCTCGGCATCCTGTTCCGCGTCTTCTGGATCAACGCGCCGCGCTGGCTCTACGTAGCCCTCTACCTGCTGCTGGGCTGGGCCGCGGTGATGTACATCGTCGACCTCCTGAACGCGAACGTCGCGATGATGGTGCTCGTGATCGTCGGCGGCCTGCTCTACACGGGCGGCGCGGTCGTCTACGCGCTCAAGAAGCCGAACCCCTGGCCGGGACATTTCGGGTTCCACGAGATCTTCCACGTCTGCACGGTGCTCGCGTTCCTGTGCCACTGGACCGCGTGCCTGCTCATCGCACTGGATCCGCTGTCGCCGTCGCTCGGCGCCTGATGCACTGAGCGACGAGCCCCGGGGTCAGCGTTTTCCGGGCTTCTCGGGCTTCTCGGGCTTCTCGGGGTCGTCGTCGCCCTCGCGCACCTCGGGCAGGTCGGCATCCGTCTCGGTGGCCAGATCGGCGGCCATGGCGGCCTCCTCGGCGTCCAGCTCCTCCCGGACCTCCTCGCGGTAGCGCACGCGGCGGATCCGACGGTTCATGTCGAGGATGAGCAGGATCACCGCGACGAGCAGGATCACCACGGCCGCGAAGCCGACGAACCCCGGCGTGACCGCCTCGGGTTCCACCGTCATCGTCGGTGTCGGCATCGGGGTCTCGATCAGAGCGAGCATGGAGTCTGCCTTTCCTGCGCAGGTCGCATAACCTGGAGATACCAGCCTAACGACCGGAAGACCCACCCCGTGACGACCGCAGAACAGCTCGACGACCGCTACGGCCGCACCCGCAGACGGCGGGCTCCGTGGATCATCCTCATCGCGATCGGCGTGCTCGTCGTGGGCGCCTTCGGATGGATGACGGTCGCCTCGCAGATGAACAACGTCGACTCCGACGACCTGGGATTCGACCTGGTCGACGAGCACAGTGTCGACGTGCGCTTCCAGATCACCGGGGCGCAGGGTCGCGATGTCGTCTGCGTGGTCGAGGCGCTCGACGAGGAGTTCGGCGTGGTGGGGTGGAAGGTCGTCGAGATCCCGGCATCCGACAGCCATTCGCAGGCCCTCTCGGCGAGCATCCCGACCGTGTCCGAGGCGACCACAGGTTTGGTGAACAGCTGCTGGGTCGCCTAGACTCGGGGCAGACAGACGACGCCCCGGCACCGTGCCGGGGCGTCTTGGCATATCCCCGGGTAGATCGGCGGATACCGAAAGAAGGAGCTTCGTCATGTCTACTGACGCTCAGGTTCCCTTCCTCACGCAGGAAGCCTACGACCGGCTCGTCGCCGAGCTGGAGCACCTGTCCACGACGGGACGCGACGAGATCGCCAAGCGCATCGAGGCCGCCCGCGAGGAGGGCGACCTCAAGGAGAACGGCGGCTATCACGCCGCCAAGGACGAGCAGGGCAAGCAGGAGGCGCGCATCCGCACCCTCGAGGGCCTGTTGAAGACGGCCAAGGTCGGCGAGGCGCCCGCGAGCCGCGGCATCGTCGAGCCCGGCACGGTCGTCACCGCCGTCGTGGCCGGCGGCGAGGAGGTCTTCCTGCTGGGCAGCCGCGAGATCGCGGCCGGCAGCGACCTCGACGTGTACAGCGAGGCGAGCCCGCTCGGGCAGGCCATCCTCGGCCTCAAGGTCGGCGAGAAGTCGTCGTACGAGGCCCCGAACGGCCGCTCGATCTCCGTCGAGATCGTCAAGGTCGAGACCTACACCGGCTGACCCCGGCCTCACGAC
Organism: Microbacterium sp. LMX7-1.2; assembly: GCF_040675935.1. Lineage (NCBI taxonomy): Bacteria > Bacillati > Actinomycetota > Actinomycetes > Micrococcales > Microbacteriaceae > Microbacterium > Microbacterium sp. LMX7-1.2. The sequence continues at coordinate 877,742 of NZ_JBEGIL010000001.1, forward strand.
GAAGGCCCCCTCCATGCGGAGGGGGCCTTCGTCGTGTGCGGCTCCTGGATCAGTCGGGAACGACGATCGGCGCGAAGCCGGCGGTGCGGAGCGTGTCGAGCGTGAACTCGGAGTGCTCGGGTCCGCGGGTCTCGACGCTGAGCTCGAGGATGACGTCGTTGATCTGCAGTCCGTGCCCGTGCCGCGTGTGCATCGCCTCGATGACGTTCGCGCCGGCTTCGGCGATGAGCTCCGAGACCCGAGCGAGTTGACCGGGACGGTCGGGCAGGGGGATGCGGATGGTGAGGTACCGACCGGAGGCGGCGAGTCCGTGCGACACCACGCGCTGCAGCAGCAGCGGGTCGATGTTGCCTCCCGAGAGCACGGCCATCGTGGTGCCGCTCCCCTGCACCTTGCCCGCGAGGATCGCCGCGACGCTCGCGGCGCCTGCCGGCTCGGCGACGACGCGCGTCTGCTCGAGGAGGATGAGGATCGCCCGCGCGAGGTCGTCGTCCGACACCGTGACGACCTCGTCGACGAGGTCCTTGATGATGTCGAACGGGATCGCGCCCGGACGCGCGACCAGGATGCCGTCGGCGATGGTCGGCCGAGTCTCGATGTCGACCGGATGTCCGGCCTCGAGCGACGGCGGCACGGCGGCCGCGTTCTCGGCCTGCACGCCGATGACCCGCACGCTGCGTCCGCGCTGCGCCGCACGCGCCTTGGCCGCGGCCGCGACGCCGGCGATGAGCCCGCCTCCGCCGATGCCCAGCACGATCGTGTCGACGTCGGGTGCATCATCGAGCAGTTCGAGCCCCAGCGTGCCCTGGCCGATCACGACGTCGCGGTGGTCGAAGGGGTGGATCAGCACCGCTCCGGTGCGCTCGGCGAACTCGGCGGCGAGACGCAGCGACGTCGCGACGGTCTCGCCCTCGAGCACGACCTCGGCGCCGTATCCGCGGGTCGCGAGCAGCTTGGGGACCGGAACGCCGATCGGCATGAAGATCGTGGCGGGGATGCCGAGGGCCTGTGCCGCGAGCGCGACGCCCTGTGCGTGGTTGCCGGCGGACGCCGCCACGACGCCACGGGCCCGCTCCTCCTCGCTCAGACGCGACAGGCGGTACGCGGCGCCGCGGATCTTGAAGGACCCGGTCCGCTGGAGGTTCTCCATCTTCAGCAGCACGGGTGAGCCGAGCACGTCCGTCAGGGCGCGGGAGTGCAAGGTCGGCGTGTGCATGATGACCTCAGCCAGACCCTGAGCAGCGCTCTCGAACTCGGCCAGGCTGGGTACTGCGCTCATCGATTCCTCCGTGTCCGCTCGCGCGGGACTGTGCTCCAGATCAGGTCGGCGTCCGGTTGATGGCCGGTCCGCCACGACCCTGTGCTGATGGTGACTGCCGCGACGTTCACGAACGCTGCGAGCGGCACTGCGAACAGCGCCCCCGGAATGCCGCCGACCATCGATCCGCCGGCGACGACGAGCACCACCGCGAGCGGGTGCACCTTCACCGCCGACCCCATCATGATCGGCTGCAGGATGTGTCCCTCGAGCTGCTGCACCGCGAGGACGACTCCGAGCATCGCTAGAGCGATCCACGGACCGTTGTAGACGAGTGCGAGCAGCACGGCGATCGCGCCGGTGACCACGGCTCCGACGATCGGCACGAACGAGCCGAGGAAGACGAGGACCGCGACCGGGATCGCGAGCGGGACGCCGAGCAGGGCGGCGCCGACGCCGATGCCCACCGCGTCGATCGCGGCGACGAAGAGCTGGGTGCGGGCGTAGTTCACGAGGGTCGCGAAGCCGTTGGTGGCGGCCGCATCGGCCGCGGGACGGGCTGCGCGGGGGAACAGGCGGAGCGTCCACCGCCAGATCCGACCGCCGTCCGCGAGGAGGCAGATGAGGATGAACAGGGCGAGAACCGCGCCGGTCACGACGTGCGCCGCGGTCGTGCCGACGGCGAGCGCGCCGTTGAAGAGCAGCTGAGCCTGCTCGTTGATGATCTGCAGTCCCTGATCGATGTACCCCTGGATCTGCTTCTCGCTGAGGTGCAGCGGGCCCTCGATGAGGAACTGCCGGAACTGCTCGATCGCCTCGGCGCTGCGTTTCTGCACGTCGGGCAGCTGCTGACGGATCTGCCAGATGACGAGCCACAGCAGCACCGTGACGATCGCGATGGTGCCGACGAGGGAGATCGCGACGGCGAGCCAGCGCGGGAACCGATGCCGGAGCATCCATTGGAAGGCGGGCCAGAGCAGCGCCGTGATGAGGATGCTGACCATGAGCGGGATCACGAGCAGCTTGAGCTGGATGACGATCCAGATGAAGCCCGCGACGACAGCGGCGATGAGGAGCAGACGCCACGCGTAGGCGGCGGTCACGCGCAGTCCGCGCGGAACCGCCTCATCCGCCTGGGTGGTGACCGTACGATCCGTCGAGATCGCGCGCGGGCGGAAGAGATCCCTCAGCCGCGGCCGCTGCTCTTCGCTCATCGCCCAAGTCTACGGCGCTCGACCACGCGCGCCCGACGGTGAGACGCAAGATGTCGGAGGTCGGGAATACGCTGGCATCGTGACCGACACCCTCAGCTCCGCGCAGGCGCGCCGCATCGCCCTGGGCGCCCAAGGGTTCTCCCGAGCGCGGCCCGCGGCTCCCGCCGCACGCCACATCCATCGCGCGATGGAGCGGCTCGGCGTGCTCCAGATCGACTCGGTCAACGTCTTCGCACGCTCGCACTACATGCCCCTGTTCTCGCGCCTCGGGAGCTACGATCCCGCTCTGCTCGATCGGGTCTTCCTGTCACGCACGACGCACTACGTGGAGTACCTCGCGCACGAGGCCACCTTCATCCCGATCGACGACTGGTCCCTGTGGCGGTTCCGCATGGACGCGTTCCGCGAGCGCTGGGCGAAACCCGACTCGTGGCCCAGCCAGAACCCGCGGACGCTGACCTGGGTGCAGGACGAGCTCCGCACCCGCGGCCCCCTGCGCCCCGCCGACCTGCGTGCCGACGCCCCACGCGAACGAGGGACGTGGTGGGACTGGGACGACGTGAAGCTCGCGCTCGAGCATCTGTGGCGCACGGGCGACGTCGCGATCAGCGGTCGCACCGGCTTCGAGCGCACCTACGCGCTGGCGGAGCACGTCATCCCTGATGCGATCCTCTCCCGCGAGGTCCCGCGCGCCGAGGCGATCCGCGAGCTCGTGCGTCGCGCCGCCCGCTCTTCGGGCGTCGCGACGCAGTCCGACCTCGCCGACTACTACCGCATCCGCGACCGCGCGGCCGTGGCGCAGTCGATCGCTGACCTGGTGGACGCCGGCGAGCTCCTTCCCGTCCAGGTGCGAGGCTGGGAGCGCAGCGGACGCCCCCTTCGAGCATGGCGCCATCGTGATGCGGCGCTCCCCCGCCGCATCGACAGCGCCGCGCTGCTGACGCCCTTCGATCCGGTGGTGTGGTTCCGCGACCGCGCGCTCCGCGCCTTCGACCTCGACTACCGCATCGAGATCTATGTCCCGGCCGAGAAGCGCCGGTTCGGGTACTACTCGCTCCCGGTGCTCGTGGGCGATCGCGTCGTAGCTCGCGTCGACCTCAAAGCCGACCGCGCCTCGTCGACGCTGCAGGTGCAGTCCGCCTGGTGGGAGCCGCAGGCGCACCCGCTCGAGGATGCCGACCGCATCGCCGAGGAACTCGCACTGGCCGCCGCATGGCAGGGGCTCGAGCACGTCTCGGTGTCGGGCTGGGGCACCGCGGCCGACGCCGTGCACGGAGCCCTCGTCGCGCTGCCGAGCGCCTCGGTACGGCGCCACGTGCACGCACGAGAGCCGGCGGCATGAGCAGGCGTTCCGGGTGGATCATGGCCGGCGTCGGCGTGCTGATCGTCGCGGTGGGCGTCGTGGTGTGGCTCGCGCTGGCGGGCGCACCGACTGCGACCCCCTCGCCGGAGCCGACCCCCTCACCTTCCGTCTCGCTCGACATGCGCGCCGAGGCGCAGGCCGCCCTCGAGGAGCATCTGGAGGAGTGCACGGCCCTCGGCGCACCGGACGGAGCGGTGCCCGCGGGCTGCGGCATCCGCCTCCCCTGGGGCGCGGAGTTCGCGAGCGTGACGGATGTGAGGTTCCGCATCGAGCGACTGCCCGAACTCACCCTGTCCGATGACGGCGGCTTCACGGCCGACGGCGGGGTGCTCATCGCCACGGTGACAGGCACAGGACAGGATGGCGCGGCACGCACCGAGACCTATCGCACCGAGTCCTGGGGTGTGCGCGGTGAGGTGGAGAGTTCTGACGACGGCGTCGCCGTCACAGTGTGGTGACGCGCTCTTCCCGGTCGGGACCAGGCGCCGCCCTGTTCAGAACTGGACGCGCGGCGGCTCGGAGATCGCGCCGCTGTCTGCAACCTCGAAGAACTCCCGCTCGGTGAAGCCGAGGCCCTTCGCGAACAGGTTGTTCGGGAAGACCTTGATCTTCGTGTTCAGCTCGCGGACGCCGCCGTTGTAGAACCGACGCGCCGCCTGGATCTTGTCCTCGGTGTCGACCAGCGCCTGCTGCACCTGGAGGAAGTTCTGGCTCGCCTGGAGCTGCGGGTACGCCTCGGCGACCGCGAAGAGACTGCGCAGCGCCTGCTGCAGGTGTCCCTCGGCGATCCCTGCCTCGCCCGGTCCGCTCGCCGAGAGCGTCTCAGCCCGCGCACGGGTCACGTTCTCGAAGACCGCCTTCTCATGTGAGGCGTAGCCTTTGACGGTCTCGATGAGGTTGGGGATGAGGTCGGCTCGTCGCTTGAGCTGGACCGTGATGCCACTCCACGCCTCGTCGACGCGGACGTTCAGCTGCACCAGCGAGTTGTACGTCGCCCACAGGTAGATGCCGACGAGCAGGATCACTCCGACGACGATCAGTACCGGCACGAGCCATTCCATCAGAGGCCCACCCTTCCTCGTGTTTGTCCCATCCTATCGGCGCTGTCTGCGCGTCGACTGGATGCGACGTCGCGGGATCGTGCCGCTCAGCTCCCGAGTACTCGTTCGAGATAGGCGTTCGAGAAGACCCGATCAGGATCGAGTCGGTCACGCAGCTCGACGAAGTCGTCGAAGCGAGGGTAGCTCTCGCGCAGCTGCTCCGCCGTGAGCGTGTGGAGCTTGCCCCAATGCGGCCGCCCGCCGTGTTCGCGCATGATCTGCTCGACGGCCTCGAAGTACTCGGCGTGGTCGGCACGCCAGTAGCGGTGCACCGCGATGTAGCCGCTCTCGCGCCCGTGCGCGGTCGAGAGCCACAGGTCGTCCGCCGCCGCGAACCGCACTTCGATCGGGAACTCGATGCGCCATCCCCGCTGCGCGATCAGCGCGCGCACGGCACGGAATGCCGGCACGACGTTCTCGGCAGGGAGGGCGTACTCCATCTCGCGGAAGCGCACGGTGCGGCTCTGGGTGAGGACGCGATGCGAGCGATCGGTGTAGCGGCGATCGCCCGTGACCCGCACGGCCAGACGGCTGAAGGGCGGTGTGATGGCGGGGACGACCTGCGCGGTGGCGCACACCGCCCGGTACAGGCCGTTCGAGAGCAGGGTCTCGTCGATCCAGCGGCCGACCACGGGCAGCGGCTCCCGCCGCGTCGACTCCGGCATCCGCTGCTGTCGCTTCGTGAGCGCGACGTCGGTGTGCGGGAACCAGTAGAACTCGAAGTGATCGGATGCCGTGACCCGTGCGTCGAGCGTCGACAGCACGTCGTCGAGCGGAGCGGGCTCGTCGATCGCCTGGAGCACGAATGCCGGCACGCACTGCAGCGTCACCTCGACGACGATGCCGAGGGCACCGAGCCCGAGCGCCGCCGCCGGGAGCATCTCGGTGTTGTGGTGACCGTCGATGCGGAGGAACTCCCCTGCCGCCGTGACGAGCGTGAGACCCACGACCTGCGTGGCGAGGCCCCCGAATCGCGCGCCGGTGCCGTGCGTCCCGGTCGAGATCGCCCCGGCGATCGACTGACGGTCGATGTCACCGAGGTTCTCCATCGCGAGACCGTAGGGAGCGAGCAGGCGCGGAATCCGATGCAGACGGGTGCCGGCGAGCAGGGTGACACGCCCTGACGTCGCATCGGCGGCGACCAGCCCCTGCAGGTCGTCGAGCTCGAGCAGCACCCCCGGGGCGATCGCGATGCCGGTGAAGCTGTGTCCGGCCCCGACGGCTTTGATGCCGAGACCCTGCGCCACGGCTGCCTGGACGGCACGTTGCACGCCCTCCGGGCTGCGCGGGCGCTCGACGCGCAGCGGCTTGACCTGCGCCGAACGTCCCCAGTTCTGCCAGGTGCCGCCGATCCGCGTCACAGGAACGCCCTCCCCTCGCCGCGGTACGTCGGCAGCTCGTCGACGACCTCGTCGCCGGAGACCAGGTGATAGCGCTCGATGCGCTCCGCCGGCTCGCCGCTCTTCGAATGTCGGAACCAGACCCGGTCGCCGATGCCGAGCGTCACGGCCTTCGGTCCCTGCAGCGGCGTCTGCACCTCGCCGGCTGCCTCGCGCGGCAGGGTGCGCAGCCCCTCCGGCCACGCGGGAAGCGGCTGTCGGGAGGCGAGGGGCGGCCCCGAGGCGATCCATCCGCCGCCCAGGACGGTCGCAATATCGCGGGCGGGACGCCGCACGACGTCGAAGGCGAACGCCGATGCGGGCGCCGGACGGAACGAGCGGTAGCCGTCGAACAGGTGGCCGCCGAGCAGACCGCTGCCCGCGCTCGCTTCGGTGAGCGACTCGTCGCTGCCGGTGAACTCGAGCGACCCGGTGCCTCCGCCGTTCAGGAACTCCAGGTGCGTGACGTCTGTGAGCGCGGCCACGATCGCCGCACGCCGGTCCCGCAGCTCGGCGCGCGAGCGGGCCTGGACGAGGCGGATGAGGGGTGCGTCGGGCCCTGCGGCATCGCCCTGACCGGCGATCTGCGCCTCGTACATCTGGAGCCCGACGAGGCGGAATCCCGGCCGACGGACGATCCTGCGGGCGAAGGCTGCGACCTCGCCCGCCGTGAACAGTGCGGAGCGGCGAACGCCGATGTGTCCGAGGGCGGCGGATCGCAGCGAGGCGTCGGCATCGATCGCGACCCGGATCTCCGGACGACGCCCTGCCGGTGCGACGCTGTCGACGAGGTCGAGGTGAGCGGGATCGTCGACCATCAGGGTGATCCGTCGTGCGGCCTCCTCCGAGGCGAAGAGCCGCTCGAGGCCGCCGCGATCCACGGTCGGGTACCCCAGCACGATGTCCTCGTGCGTCTCGGCGAGCCAGAGCGCCTCGTCGAGCGTGAAGGCGAGGATGCCCTGGTAGCCGGGCAGCGCGAGCACGGCGTCGAGCACGGCACGCACCCGCACCGACTTCGACGCGACGCGGATCGGCAGCCCGCCCACGCGCACCAGCAGGTCGAGCGCATTGTGCCGGAGCGCTTCGCGGTCGATCACCGCGACGGGTGCGGGGAGGTGACCGGTGGCGGCGGACAGGCGTGGCCAGTACCGCGCGGGATCCTCCCATTCGGGGGCCACGGCGTGGTCGGAGGTGGAGCTCAGGTCGGCGGTGAGGTCGAGCACTCCCCCACCCTACGGCCTCGCCGTACTCGGATTCATCCCTCGCGGGACCGAGTCGCACCGGCATCCCGCAGTAGGCTGACGGTCATGCCCCCGTAGCCCAATGGCAGAGGCAGGCGACTTAAAATCGCTTCAGTCTGGGTTCGAGTCCCAGCGGGGGCACCACACCACCACCCGATCACGTTCGTCTCCGCCGGTTCAGCGCCCGAAGAGGTCGCCGATGCCGGGGATGCCGAGGTCGCCGAGCTTCTGCCCCCACTCGCTCGCGGTGTCGCCGAGCCCGGAGACGGTCTCCCCCGCGGATCCGACGAGTCCCTCGGCTGCGCCCGCGAGCTCCTCGCCGCCGAGTCCGCTCGCGATGGCCTCGAGGTCGACGCTCTGCGCGAGCGCGTCGAAGTCGACGCCGAGCCCCGCCGCCTGTTCGAGGAGCGGGCCCGCGACCGCGCTGCCGACGGCTCCGACCGCGACGACGCCCAGCGCACCCACGGCCGCTCCGCCGACGACGCCTGCGGCGCCCAGGCCTCCCACCCGCGAGAGGAGCCCGCGCATGCGGCCGGGCCGCGCCGCCTCGGTGCGTCCGGCGGCCCGAGCCAGATCGTCGGCCGAGGAGGAGGCGGGACGCTCCCCCGGGGGGAGCTCTGCGTCCATGCGCTGCTGCACCTGCGCGCGCTGCTCGGGCGTGAGCCGCGCGAAGGCCTCGCGGTGGATCTGTTCGACGCGGTGCGGATCCGCGGTCTGCAGGAGGTAGTCGTAGCGTGCGATCGCCGCGCGATCGGCATCCGATCCCTGCGTCGCGCCGCGGCGGCCACCGGCGGGCGGCGGCGCATAGGGATCATGCGCAGGCGGCGGGGCGTACCGGTCGGTCGAGGCGGGCGACGGGCGGCGGTCCTGCGCGGAGGGGCGCTGCTCGCGGCGATTACCGCCGTCGAGGTCGAGCGCTTTCGCGGCCATTCCGAAGAGACGGTCGAGCTTTCCCATGGTGGCGGTTCCTTCGTGTGACGAGCGGACTGCCGGGATCCGGGTACGAGGCTCCGCGGCCGTCCGCGTGTGCGGACGCCCGGTCTCCTCCACCCTCGCGGGCCGGTGGGCCGGGACATGACGACATGTCCGTAGTGACGACCGCACCGCAGATGGGAGTACTCCCCGTGCGCGATCCACGCTAGCGGCCTCGCCTATGAGCCGGGTGCGAGAGCTCCCGAGAAACGCCGAACGCCCCGATTCCGGGCGGGATCGGGGCGTTCAGCGAGCGGATCACTTGACCGTGGCGGTCTCCGCGGACTTCTTCTTCGCGGCGGGCTTCTTCGCGGCGGGCTTCTCGGCAGGAGCGTCGTCGGACACCGGCTCGTCGGCATCCGGAGAGCTCTTCGCGGCGGCGATCGTCGTCGCGGGCTCAGACGAGTGCGATCCGGGCAGCGCGGGAGCCGCAGCGGCGTCAGCCGACTTCTTCGCCGCGGGCTTCTTGGCAGCCGGCTTGACCGGCGCCTCACCCTTGGCGGGAGCCGCCGCCGGAGCCGGGGCGTCCGCAGCCGGACGCGGACGCGCGGCGAACTCCTCGAACACGTAGCGCGGGTTCTGCACGGTCTCGAGGTTCACGAGGTCGCGGCCGAGCCACAGGTTGTTCCACCAGCCCCAGATCACGCGGAACTTGCGCTCCCACGTCGGCATCGCGAGGCCGTGGTAGCCACGGTGCGCGACCCAGGCGACGAAGCCCTTGAGGGCGATCTTTCCGGACTGGAACACACCGTTGTAGAGACCGAGGCCGGCCACGGCGCCGAGGTTCTTGTGGAAGTACTCCTTAGGGGCCTCACCGCGCAGCACGGCGACGAGGTTCTTCGCGAGGAGCTTCGCCTGGCGCACGGCGTGCTGGGCGTTCGGCACGCAGAAACCGCCGACGCCACCGCCGGACAGGTCGGGCACGGCCGACACGTCACCGGCGGCCCAGGCACCCTCGACGAACGCCTCGGACGTGCCGACGCGCAGGTCGGCGCGGGTCTGGATGCGACCGCGCTCCTCGACCGGGAGGTCGCCGCCGCGCACGACGGTCGGATTGGCCATGACACCGGCGGTCCAGACGATCAGGTCGGTCGGGATGACCTCGCCCGTGGAGAGCTCGACGTCGCCGCCGACGGCGCTCGTGAGCTGCGTGTCGAGGTGCACGTTGGCGCCGCGCTTCGCGAGGTCCTTGAGCACCCACTCGCTGGTCTGCAGGGAGACCTCCGGCATGATGCGGCCCATCGCCTCGATGAGGTGGAAGTGCGTGTCCTCGAAGCTGATCTGCGGGTACTTGCCCACGAGCGAGGACGCGAGCGAGCGGAGCTCGGCGAAGACCTCGATGCCTGCGAAGCCACCGCCGACGACGACGACGGTCAGGAGACGGTCGCGCTCGGGACCGGCCGGGAGCGACGCGGCCTTGTCGAAGTTCGACATCAGGCGGTCGCGGATCGCGACGGCCTCCTCGATCGTCTTGAGGCCGATCGCGTTGTCGGCGATGCCCGGGATCGGGAAGGTGCGCGAGACGGCGCCGGCCGTGACGACGATCTGGTCGTACGCGAACTCGTACGGCTCGCCCAGTGGCGGCGTGATGGTCGCGACCTTCTCGGCGTGGTTGATACCAGTGACCTTGGCCGTGAGCACGTTCGTGCTCTTGAGGTGGCGACGGTGCGCGACCACCGAGTGGCGGGCCTCGATGGAGCCTGCGGCGACCTCGGGGAGGAACGGCTGGTACGTCATGTACGGCAGCGGGTCGACCATGGTGACGTCGGCTTCACCCTTGCGAAGGTGCTTCTCCAGCTTCCACGCGGTGTAGAAGCCTGCGTAGCCTCCACCGACGATCAGAATCTTGGGCACAGTGCTGTTCTGAGGCACAGGGGGACAACTCCTCGGGAGTCAGGAATGTGGCGTGCGAGAGCGCGCCGATCGGATGCGCCGAGCGGCTGCGGTGACGCCAAGCGCTATCAGGATACCAGGGACTGTGAGTGCGATGAGCGGCAGGGTACCGTAGCGCAGCGACTCAGCGCTGGGAAGCAGCGGTGAACCGGGGTCGGACGGCGCATCGGCCGCGGGCAGCGGAGGGATCTCCACCGGGGTCGCGGTGGGCTCGGGCTGGGGGACGGTCTCGGCGCGTCGGTACAGACGGACCCACTCGGCGAGGTCGCCCATCGGATTGGCGTCGACCTTCGGGACGTCGGCGGTCAGTGCCGCCTGCGCGTCGATCAGCCCGTACCCGTACAGCGGATCCGGGACGTCTGCCATCCCTTCGACGGGGATCGCGGTCCTGATGATGCGGTTGATGACGTTCGAGGCGTCCAGGTCGGGATGGGCCGAGCGGATGAGCGCGGCGATGCCGGCGACGATCGGCGCCGCGCCACTGGTACCGCGCCACCTGACGAGTTCCCCGTCGGCCGAGACGCCGAGCAGCCCCTCGCTCGGTGCCGAGATGCCGATCGTGATGCCCTGGGTCGAGGCCTCGATGCTCGCCGTGCCCGTCTGATCCACTCCCCCGACCGTGAGGACGCCGGGGATGGTGGCCGGGGCGCCGATCATGTCGGTGCCGCTGCCTCGGTTGCCCGCGGCGACCACCACGACGACGTCGTGCTCGAATGCGTAGAGGAAGGCGTCGTCCCAGCTCCGGTCCCAGTCCAGCGTGTTGGTGGTGAAAGACAGGTTGATGATGTCCGCGCCGTTGTCCACGGCCCAGCGCATGGCCTTCGTGACCTGCTCCGTGAAGGGCACCGCGGCGGCAGCCCCGAAGCCCACCGAGACCGACAGCAGGTTCGCCTCGGGTGCGACCCCGATCATGCCGGTGCCGTCGGCGGCACCGCGGCCGGCCGCGAGCGAGGCGACCCAGGACCCGTGGTTGCCGTCGACTGCGCCGAGGGGGGTGCGCCCGTCGGCCGTCCCCGTCCCGGACACGTCGGTGCCGCCGATCACGGCCCCGTCGAACACGCCCGGCACCTTGCCGATGCCGGTGTCGATCACCGCGATCGTGACGCCCTCGCCGCGGGTGGTCTGCCAGGCCTCGCGGATGCGCGCCCCGTCGAGCCAGTACTCGGCGGCGCGCGTCGGGTCCTGCGGATCGTCGGCCACCGGCGGTGGGGTGGCGGCGCCCAGCAGCAGCACGGATGCCGCGACGGTCGCCGCGGCGACGGTCGTGCGCAGCATCCGCAGCGGGCTCATGGCGTGGTCGTCCCGACGTCGCGCACGGCTGCACCGGGGTCCTCGCACCGGCAGACCTCGGGCGACCACGACGATCGCGCGAGCGCCCGGTCGCCGATGGGGTTCACTCCGGGCCCCGCGGCCAGCGCATGGCCCGCGAGGGCATGCAGGCACTTGACGCGAGTGGGCATGCCCCCGGCGGAGATCCCCTCGATCTCGGAGACCTCGCCGAACTGGGCCCGATCCGCGAGGTAGGCCTCATGCGCGGCCAGATACGCGGCGCGGACCTCATCGTCCTCCTCGAGGAGCGCCGCGAGCTCGGGCATGACCTGCGTCGCCTCGAGGGTCGACATCGCGGCCGTGGCCGCCGGATGCGTCAGGTAGTAGAACGTCGGGAACGGCGATCCGTCGGGAAGACGGGGAGTCGTCGCGACCACGGTCGGGTTGCCGCAGGCGCAGCGCGCCGCGATGCCGAGCACCCCGCGCGCGGGACGCCCCAGCTGGGCCGACACGACGGCGAGCTCGGCGGACGTGGGGGCGGGATAGGGCGGCGTGGTCACCGTACAAGCGTACGGGAGGCCCCGACGCGGATGCTCCGAGAACGCCCGCGCGGCGGCTCAGCGCGGGGCGACGGCTGTGTCGCTGAGGCCGGCCGAGGTGAGGCTGCGCAGCAGCTGCGGCATCCAGTCCGTCGGCGTCTCCTCGAGCGTGTCACTCACCGGCCCCTGCTCCTGCGGCAGCGCGGCCGGATCGAGGTCGTTGTCGACGAGGAACACGACCTCGCCGGGTTTGACGTAGTAGAGACGCTCGCGCGCCTGAGTGGTGATGTACGCCGGGTCCTCCCAGCGCTCGCGCTCCTTCTCGAGCGCCGTGATCTGCTCCTCGGACACCTGGATCGACTGCTCGAGTGCGGCGATCTTCTGCCGCTGGTCGATGTACGTGCCGAGGGTCGGCACGAGCACCCAGGCACCGAGCACCACGAGCGAGAGCATGATGACGGAGAAGGCCGAGAGGCGGATGCCGGACGCCCACTCGCGCACGTCCACCCGGCGTTCGCTCGCGTCTGCGCGCGTGCGAGGCGATCGTGCCGTCCGCGCCGCGGCCGGGGCGGTCTCCGTCGGACGGCTTCCGCGCGGAGACGCCGAAGGAGGAGCCGGTCGTCGTGCCACGGCTCCTCCTCCGGGTTCAGACCTCAGGGGTCCGGTGAATCGTCGTCAGCTGCGCTCAGCCCTGGTAGCGGGGGAACGCGGAGCGGCCGGCGAACACCGCGGCGTCGCCCAGCTCCTCCTCGATGCGCAGAAGCTGATTGTACTTCGCGACGCGCTCGCTGCGGGCAGGCGCACCCGCCTTGATCTGACCCGCGTTCGTCGCGACCACGAGGTCGGCGATCGTCGTGTCCTCGGTCTCGCCGGAGCGGTGCGACAGCATGGCCGTGTAGCCCGAGCGCTGGGCGAGGCTCACCGCGTCGAACGTCTCGGTGAGCGTGCCGATCTGGTTGACCTTGACGAGCAGCGAGTTCGCGACGCCCCGCTTGATGCCGTCCGCGAGGCGGCTCGGGTTCGTGACGAACAGGTCGTCTCCGACGAGCTGGACCTTGGAGCCGAGAGCGTCGGTCAGGAGCTTCCAGTTGTCCCAGTCGTCCTCGGCGAGCGCGTCCTCGATCGTGACGATCGGGAAGTCGTTCACGAGCCCCTGGTAGTACTCGATCAGCTCGGGGCCGGTCCAGTCCTTGTTGTCGAGGCGGTACACGCCGTCGGAGAAGAACTCGGTCGCGGCGACGTCGAGGCCGAGGGCGATGTCGGTGCCGGGCGTGAAGCCCGCCTTCTCGATCGCCTTGACGAGGAAGTCGAGCCCCTCGCGGTTGCTGGGCAGATCGGGGGCGAAGCCGCCCTCGTCGCCGAGGCCCGTCGCGTAGCCGGCGGCCTTCAGCTCGCTGCGCAGCACGTGGTAGGTCTCGACGCCCCAGCGGAGCGACTCCGAGTACGTCTCCGCGCCGATCGGGGCGAGGAAGAACTCCTGCATGTCGATGCCGTTGTCGGCGTGCTCGCCACCGTTGATGACGTTGAACAGCGGGACGGGCAGCACGTGGGCGTTGGGTCCGCCGAGGTAGCGGAAGAGCGGCAGGTCGGCCGAGTCGGCCGCGGCCTTCGCGACCGCGAGGCTCACGCCCAGGATCGCGTTCGCACCGGTGCGCTGCTTGTTCTCGGTGCCGTCGGTCTCGATGAGGATCTCGTCGACGATGCGCTGCTCGCTCGCCTCGACACCTTCGAGGGCCGGTCCGAGCTCGTCGATCACGGCCTCGACGGCCTTCAGGACGCCCTTGCCGCCGTAGCGGCTCTTGTCGCCGTCGCGGAGCTCGTACGCCTCGAAGGCGCCCGTGGAGGCACCGGAAGGGACGGCCGCCCGCTGGACGACGCCGTCGTCGAGGAGCACCTCCACCTCGACGGTCGGGTTTCCGCGCGAGTCGAGAATCTCGCGTGCGCCTACAGCCTCGATCAGTGCCACTGATGTGCTCCTTGTTCAGAGAGAAGGGTGTGTGGAGCGTCGTCGATCCGCGCCCAGTCTAGCCCGCCGAGGGTCGACGCCCGAGGCGGGATCGTCGGCTCACACGACGACCGCGATCGCGACGCCGTCCCAGCCCTTGATGCCCACGGTCTGCAGGGCTGTCGCGTCGAAGCGGGGGTCCTCGCCCAGCATCCGCAGTCCGTCCCGGGTGCCGACCACCTTCGGATCGGTCGAGTCCTCGCGTACGATCTCGCCCTCGCGGCCGATGTTGTCGAGCACGATCACGGTGCCGGGGTGCCCGAGCTTCGCGGCCCAGTCGAGGTAGATCGTATTGGACTCCTTGTCGGCGTCGATGAACACGAGATCGAAGCCGCCGACGAGCGTCGGCAGCACGTCAGCACCCCGCCCGATGCGGATGTCGACCCGGTCGCCCACGCCCGCCGCGTCGATGCTCGCGCGTGCGACGGCGGCGTTGTCGGCCTCCGCCTCGACGGTCACGACCCGCCCGTCCGCCCCGACGGCCCGTGCGAGCCAGATCGTGGAGTAGCCGCCGAGCGTGCCGATCTCGAGTACGCGCCGCGCGCCGCTGATGCGGGCGAGCAGGTGCAGCAGCTTGCCGCCGACAGGGGCGACCTCGATCTCGGGCAGACCGGCCTGGCGCTGCGCGGCCAGGGCTGCCTCGAGGTCCGGGTCGTGGCCGACCAGCACGTCGGCGAGGTAGGCGTCGGCGTTCGACCAGGCTGCGGGCGTGGAGTCCATGCCCTCAGCCAACCCCGCGCGCCGGCCGGGGTCAAGGGGCGGCAGGCGGGGATGCCGGAGTGTCCGCTTTCGGGGGCGCCACGCCGAGCTCGGGCTGCCGTCGGAACTGCCCCGTGGCGAGCAGCGCCGCGATGACCACGGACGCAGCGATCCACCCCGCGACGCCGAGCGGCCCCGCCAGGGCCTGGTCCGGCTGTCCGGCGGCGAAGATGAGGACCAGCCCCGCTGCGGCATTCAGCGACCCGTGGGCGACGACCGCCGGCCAGATCGATGCCGATCGCAGGCGCAGCCAGCCGAGCAGCACGCCCCAGGCCACGCAGCCGACCGTCATGAACAGCACGCCCGATGCGTCGGTGCGGCCGAAGTTGTACCCGAGCAGGATCACCGGGCTGTGCCAGAGCCCCCAGATCGCGCCGCTGAGGAGCAGGGTCGGCCACGTGCCGAGCGGCCGGAGCACCGGCAGCAGCCACCCGCGCCAGCCGAGTTCCTCACCGAGGGCAGGGATGCTGTTCAGAAGCGCGCCCAGCGGGAGGAAGGCGAGCTGTGAGAACACGATGACGCCGACGGGAGGCATCGGCGTCCCGGGCGGCAGAGCCTGCTCGAGCTGCGCCGAGAGCGCCGCGAACGTGAAGTCCAGCTGCACGAAGCCGAGTGCGACGGCGATGAGGATGCCGAGGACGACCACGACCGGAGGACCGAGCCAGCCGACCAGCAGGAGCCCGATCACTCTCTTCGCGGGCCGCAGGGGCCAGAGGCCGAGGAACCGCAGCCGCGCACCCCGCGCGGGGTACCCGAACGCGAACGTCACGATGAGCGCGGCGACGGCGGGGGTCAGCATCATCGCGACGAGGATCAGCGGGGCAAACGGCTCGGCGAGCCCGTCGCCGAGCCACAGCGGGAGCGCCACGAGCCAGGCGAGCCCGCACGCGAGAACCACGAACGTCATGACGGCGGGCCAGCGGACCCGACCCTGAGCGATCACGATGTTGCCTCCCCCGCGCTCGGGGCCGGACGCTCCGAGCGGCGATCGACATAGGTCTGCAGGAGCGCGGCGGCCCCCTCCGCACCGTCGATCGTGACGAGGAAGGGCTTGCGGTCACGACGGGACACCTCGACCGCCGGCCCGCGACGTGTGACGATCCCCGTGCGGCCGTCGACGGAGATCCGCCACCCCCACCCGCCGAACTCGCCGAACGGCGACACGTCGATCGCACGCGCGCTCACGACCTCGTCGATGGGGATGCGCATGCGCGGGCGTCCCAACAGGGAGCGAGCGGTGAAGCCCTCGGGCGTGACGCTCACGCGATACGAGGCCGTGGCCGCGAGAGCGAGGGCGACGACGACCGCGACCACGGCGACGATCCATCCTCCGGCGACTCCGGCACTGAGCATGACGGCGGCGAGCGCGACCATCCCGGCGAGCACGAGACCGAGGAGGATCAGCACCCCGCGCGGCATGGTGGCGCTCGCGAGCCAGACGACACGCTCGTTCGCGGTGACGTTCAAGTCGCGCCTCGCCGTCAGGGCCTCCCCGTCGGGAGCGCGGTACTTCGGCTGCACCAGCCAAGCGAGAGCGCCGACGAGGAGCAGTCCCGCGACGGCGATGCCGAGGACACCGCCGATACCGGGGATCTCCGCTCCCGGTGCGAGGTCGCGCTGGATCCACAGCGAGCCGAGGCTCGTCGTCGCGGCGAACACCGACATGCCCGCGGCGAGCGCCCCCATCAGCCGAGCGGCGCCACCCCACTGCCCCCGTGCCGCGACAAGGGTCGTCACGGCCATGAGCAGCGGGACCCCGAGGCCGATGCCCAGCAGCACCCACAGATACAGGGATGCCGGGCCGTAGCCGTCGGCACCCTCGAGGCCCCAGTGCGTCGCGACCTCCGCGGGGAAAGCAGGGAGCCACCCCGCGAGCACGATCGCGGCCACCGTCGTGATGACGAGGGGGACGGCGAGCGCGACCACGAGGAAGAGCAGTCGAGCGCGTCGCAGCGGGCTCGATGGGCGGGTTCGGGGGCTGGTGGTCGTCATGGCTGTGCCTCCTCGGTGTTCTGCGTGGATGTCGCGGTGCGCGCTCTCGACGGCTCGTCCCGCGCGGGGTGGTCGGGTCGGCCGTCGGCGTGGGCACGGATGATCCCGGCGAGGATCTCGGCGGACACGCCCATCTGCGCGGCGCGACCCACCAGATCGTCGATCTCGTGGGCGAGGTCGGCCAGCGGCGCGGCGGCCGCCGAGATCACGGCCCCTCGCCCACGCCGGAGGTCGATGAGCCCCTCGTCGCGCAACCGCTGGTACGCGTGCAGCACCGTGTGCTGGTTGATCCGCAGCGCCGTGGCGACCTCTCGAGCGGCGGGCAGCCGGTCGCCGGGAGCGAGCACGCCGGCGAGGAGGTCGGCGCGGATCGATGCGGCGACCTGGTCGTACAGCGGCCGCGCACTGTCGGGGTCGACTCTGATCAGCATTCGTATCACCCTCCTGTTCGCTAGTAATTCTATGACAAATAGAACAACTGTGACAACCTCCAGAGGAATTCCGCGCGGGAGGACGGCGTTCCACACTGACCTCATGCGCATCACACCTCGCCGCCTCGCGATCGGCATGAGCCTCTGGATCCCGAACCTCTTCAGCGGCATCCGCATCCGTCGCTTCAGCGAGGACTGGACGCACGCTACGGTCGAGCTGCACGTCAACGCGTTCACGCGCAACTACGTGGGGACCGCGTTCGGCGGATCGATGTCGGCCATGACAGACCCGTACTTCTTCATGCTCGTGATGCACCAGCTCGGACGCGACCACGTCGTCTGGGACACCCGCGGCGAGATCGAGTTCCTGAAGCCCGGCCGAGGTGTGCTCACCGCGGAGTTCGAGGTGCCGCGCGAGAAGGCGGAGGAGCTGCGCGAGCGCGCTCGCGGCGGCGCCAAGGTGCTCGAGTGGTTCGAGACCGAGATCACAGATGCGCAGGGCGACGTCGTGGCGCGGGTGCGCCGCGAGGTCTACGTGCGCGAGAAGAAGCGCGTCACCGCGGAGCGCGGCTGAGAACCCCGCGACGGACCCGATACCAGCCGTTCACCCGTGCGTGCCACGATGGCCGGATGCCCCTCGCCCGCCGCCTGACCCTGGGAGACGCCGTCGCCATCGGTCTCGGATCCATGGTCGGCGCGGGGGTGTTCGCCGTGTGGGCTCCTGCGATCGGCGTCGCCGGCAGCGGCATCCTTGTCGCCCTCGCCATCGCCGCCCTCGTCGCGTACTGCAATGCGACGGCGTCGGCGCAGCTCGCCGCGGCCCACCCCGTCGCCGGCGGCACCTACGCGTACGCCCGCGTCGAGATCGGACCGTGGTGGGGCTTCGTCGCCGGCTGGAGCTTCGTGATCGGCAAGATCGCGAGCTGCGCGGCGATGGCGATGACGTTCGCCGCCTACGCCGCCCCCGAGAGCTGGCGCGTCCCCGTGTCCGTCGCCGCGGTCGCCGCGCTCACGGTCGTGAACTGCTTCGGGATCACCCGGACGGCGCTGCTCACGCGCATCCTCGTGGCCTGCGCGCTGCTCGGACTCGCTGTCGTCGTCGCATTCGGTCTGGGCTCGACCGCGATCGCCTCTCCCCCACCGCTCGAGGAGGCCACCGCGTACGGGGTCCTGCAGGGCGCGGGCCTGCTGTTCTTCGCGTTCGCCGGCTACGCGCGCATCGCAACCCTGGGCGAGGAGGTCGTGGACCCGGCGCGGACCATCCCTCGGGCCATCGTCCTCGCGCTCGGCGGCGCCGTGGCCGTCTATGCGCTCGTCGCCGTGACGGTCATCATGACCCTGGGAGCGGATGCCGCAACCAGCACCGCTCCCCTCGTCGACGTGCTCACGGTCTCGGGCTGGCCTGCGCTCGCCCCGGTGGTGCGCGTCGCCGCCGCGGCGGCCTCTCTCGGCGCCTTGCTCGCGCTGATCACCGGGATCGGGCGGACGACCCTCGCCATGGCGCGCGAGTCCGACCTCCCCCGCGCGCTCGCTCGCATCGACGAGCGGTGGCAGGTGCCGCGACGAGCCGAGATCGCGATCGGGGTCGCGGTGATCGGAATCCTGCTCGTCGCCGACCTCCGCGACGCCATCGGCTTCTCGTCGTTCGGCGTGCTGCTGTACTACCTCATCGCCAACGCGGCGGCCTTCCGACAGGGCGCGGCCGCGCGGCGCTACCCCCGAGCGCTGCAGGTGATGGGCGCGCTCGGATGCCTGCTGCTCGTGAACACCCTGCCCGTGCTGGCGTCGCTCGTCGGGACGGCGGTCGTTCTGATCGGGGTCCTGTACCGGGCGATCCGACTGCGCATCGGGATCAGTCCGCCGTCGTCGGACGGCCGCGCCCGCTGAGCGCGATCTCCGCGGCGCGGAGCACCGCCGGCAGCAGCGCCTCGGCCGTGCGGCGATACCCGAGGGGGCTCGGGTGGAACCGGTCGAGGCTGAACATCGCCTCGGGATCGTCGAAGAACATCGGTCCGACGGCGCGGCGCAGATCGACCGGCACGGCCCCCGCGGCGCGCGCGGTCCCGGTCTGCGCCTCCGCGAGACGACGGGACAGACTCGACACGAGCCGGCGCAGCGGCTGGGGAACCGGACGCAGCGCGCCCAGGTCGGGGCATGTCCCGACGACGACTTCGGCCCCTCGGGCTCGCAGTTCGTCGATCGCCCGACGAAGATACCGGGTCGAGGTCGACACCGGAAGCCGGTGGGTGACGTCGTTCCCGCCGACGACGATCACGGCGACGTCTGGCGCATAGTCGACGGGGAGCCCTGCGAGTTGATCGTCGAGGTCGGGCGACTCCGATCCGACCACCGCGATGGTGCGCAGGCGCACCGGCCGGTGCAGACGACGTCCGAGGCCATTGGCGAGGCGTCCGCCCAGGGTCTGCTTGCGCGTCTCGGCACCCAGCCCCGCGGCGAGCGAATCACCGAGTACGAGGAGCTCGACCGGGTGGCCCTCGAGCCTCCGGCGCCAGACCCGGTCGGCGTCGATCGACTCCTCGCCGAGCGGCTTGCCGATGCGGCCCCGCGCGATCGCGGCCTGGCGGGTGAGCACCGCGCGGACGCCGAACACGATCGCCACGGCGGCGACGCCGATGCCGACGAGGACGGCGAGGTACCGACGATGCATGCCTCGATTCCACCGGACGACCGTGAACGTCGCGTGAACGCATTCGCCGGGTGCTCCGGTCGCAGTTCGGGTACGGATCCGGTCAGGACAGCGGCTTGAGCTCCAGCTCGGTCGCGCCCGACCGTACGGTCGCGAAGGACGTGTAGCCGTCGGCCGCCGAGCGCTCGAGCAGCGCCTTGAGGTTCTTGGGGCGCCGCTCCAGTCGCACGCGCGCGCCTCCGGCGATCAGAGTCGCCTTGTGGCCCGCGAGCTCCGCGACCGGCACGTCGGCGTCGTGCACGAGCACGACCGCGCGCTCCTCGGCATCCGCTCTCGCGGTCACGAGGTCGACGAGACGCTCGAAGCCGAGCGAGAACCCGACGGCGGCGACCTGCTGGCCGAGGAAGCGCCCGATCATGCCGTCGTAGCGTCCCCCGCCGCCGAGCGAGTACCCGACCGAGGGGTGGGCGAGTTCGAAGATCGTGCCGGTGTAGTAGCCCATGCCGCGCACCAGGAACGGGTCGAACACGAGCGGGATGTCCGACGCGCTGCGCCCTGCGGCGACGGCCTCGCCGATGCCGACCAGGTGCCCCACGATCTCGTCGGGTACGCCCTCGG
Source organism: Microbacterium sp. LMX7-1.2 (assembly GCF_040675935.1). NCBI lineage: Bacteria > Bacillati > Actinomycetota > Actinomycetes > Micrococcales > Microbacteriaceae > Microbacterium > Microbacterium sp. LMX7-1.2. Next base: position 898,422 of record NZ_JBEGIL010000001.1, read on the forward strand.
GCAGGGCCGTGCGGATCTGCCGCTCACCGTACGGGTTGTCCTCCAGTACCTGGGGACGCCCGAGGAACTCCTCGAACGCGTTGACAGCCGAGGCCGCGGCTCCGCGTTCGCGCAGCTCTGTCGCCACGCCCTCCGGTCCGATCTTGTCGAGCTTGTCGATCGTGATGAGCACGCCGGGGCGCTCCTCCGCCGAGAAGCCGAAGCTGTCGAGCATCCAGTCGAGCACGCGCCGGTCGTTGATCCGCACGGTCGCCCCCTCGAGCCCCAACGCGTCCACCGCATCCAGCGAGGCGACCATGAGCTCGGCCTCCGCACGTGCGGAGTCGTCGCCGATGATGTCGATGTCGCACTGCACGAACTGCCGGTACCGGCCTTTCTGCGGGCGCTCTGCACGCCACACCGGCCCGATCTGGATCGCGCGGAACACTCCGGGCAACTGGGCGCGGTTGCTCGCGTAGAAGCGGGCGAGCGGCACGGTCAGGTCGTAGCGAAGGCCCAGGTCGGAGAGCGCCGACTGGTCGTCGGCCGCGGCCCTGATCGCCTCGGCGTCGAGACCCCGGCGCAGCACGTTGTAGGCGAGCTTCTCGTTGTCGCCGCCGATCCCCGCGTGCAGCCGCGAGTACTCCTCGAGCGCGGGCGTCTCGATCTCGTCGAAGCCGTGTGCGCGGTAGCGCTCGCGGATGACGGAGAGCACGCTCTCGCGGCGGGCCTTGTCGGCGGGGAGGATGTCGCGCATGCCGCGCGGCGGATTCACAGTAGCCACGCCCCCCATCCTTCCAGGTCGGAGGCGGATGCCGTGGCTCAGCCGGCCGCCTCCGCCGCGCGCACCTCGTCCTCGAGCGCCCGCAGACGCTCCCGCAGCGCGCGCTCGGCGTCCCAGCCGTGCACCCTGGCCGTCGCGACGAGCGAGAGCAGAGCGTCGCCGAGCGCGGATTCGCTGCGCGGCCCGTCCGCCGGAGCGACGTCGACCCCGGCTCCCGCCGCACGACCCGCGATCTTCTGCGCGAGGGCGAGCGCCGGCATCCCCCGCGGTATCCCGTCGAGAACGCTCTCCCTCGTGCGCTTCTCGGCCGCCTTCGCGGCGTTCCAGTGCACGAGCACTTCCTCGGGAGTGTTCGCGACCTCCCCTGCGAACACGTGCGGATGCCGGCGCACCATCTTCTCGGTGAGCGTCTCCGCCACGTCGTCGATGTCGAAGGGATCCTCCGGATCCTGGGCTGCGATCGCCGCGTGGAACAGCACCTGCCACAGCAGATCGCCGAGCTCCTCGCGCAGATCAGCGCGCGATCCAGTCTCGACCGCATCGATGACCTCGTGCGACTCCTCGATCAGATAGGGCACGAGGTCGCGATGCGTGATGCGCTGCGACCACACGCACCGCTCGCGCACCGCGCGCATGGTCTCGGCCGCCGCACGCAGCGGATCGGTGCGGAAGTGTTCGGTCACGTCTGCTCCTCGGTTCGCATCGACTCTCTCACGTCGCGCGGCGTCATGCGTGCAGGGCACCCCTCCCGAGCGGGATACTCTCGATGCGTGACCCCCGCACAGAGTTTTCCCGAGCCCACCGACACCTCGGCCATCCGCATCATCGGCCGGTTCGAAGCGGGCCGAGGCATCCCGGACGCGATGCGCTCCGACGTGAGGATGCTCGGCGCCCTCCTCGGCCAGGTGCTGCGCGAGTCCGGCGGCGACGAGCTGTTCGCCGACGTCGAGCGGTTGCGTCTCGCCACGATCCAGGCATATGACGAAGAGACCTCCGACGCGTTCGAGCGCGCGGCGTCGATCGCGGAGTCGTTCAGCATCGAGCGCGCCGACGAGGTCGCCCGGGCGTTCACCTGCTACTTCCATCTCGTCAACCTCGCCGAGGAGCACCAGCGCGTGCGCGTCCTGCGCGAACGCGCCGGGCAGCCCGGCCGGGAGGACGCCGCCGACACCGTCGCCTCCGCATACGCGCGGCTGAAGAGCGAGATCGGCGACGACGAGGCGCGTCGACGCCTCGAGGGCCTGCGTTTCCACCCGGTGTTCACGGCGCATCCGACCGAGGCGCGCCGCCGCGCCGTGTCGTCGAGCATCCGCCGCCTGTCCGAGCTGCTCACGCAGCACGATGCCGCGAGCGAGAACGGCGCCGAGCAGCACCGCGCCCGCCGCCGCATGCTCGAGGAGATCGACACGCTGTGGCGCACGGCGCCGCTGCGCGCCCAGAAGCCCTCGCCGACCGACGAGGTCCGCACGGTCATGAGCGTGTTCGACGAGACGCTGTTCACGACGGTGCCGCACGTGTACCGCCGCATCGACGACGCCCTGCGCGGCGACGATTCCGGGGCGAGCGCGCCCGTCGTCCCGGCGTTCGTGCGCATCGGCTCGTGGGTCGGCGGCGATCGCGACGGCAACCCCTTCGTGACGGCATCCGTCACGCGTGAGGCATCGCAGATCGCCTCCGACCACGTGCTCCGCGGACTGGAGCGGGCTCTCGAGCGCATCGGCCGCACCCTCACCCTGGATGCCGAGGACACGCCGCCCAGCGCCGAGGTCCAGGCGCTCTGGGAGCGCTTCGCCGCCGCCGAGCCGCGTCTCGCGGAGGAGCTCGGCGCCCGGTCCCCCGGTGAGCCGTACCGCCGTGTCGTGATCGCCCTCGCGCACCGCGTCGCGGCCACCCGCCGCGGTGACGGCGAGCGCTACTCGGGCCCGGACGAGCTCCTCGCCGACCTCCGCGCCGTGCAGTCATCCCTCGTCGAGGCCGGCGCGAAGCGCCACGCCTTCGGCGGCGTGCAGCACCTCATCTGGCAGGTCGAGACCTACGGCTTCCACCTCACCGAGCTCGAGGTGCGTCAGCACTCGCAGGTGCACGCGAAGGCCCTCGCCGAGCTCACGGGCGATGAGCCGATCAGCGCCCAGACCGAGGAGGTGCTCGAGGTCTTCCGCGCGATCGCGGAGATCCAGCGCGACCGCGGCCTGCGGGCGGCCGGGCGCTACGTGGTGTCGTTCACGCAGGCAGCCAGCGACCTCGCGAACGTCTACGAGCTCGCCCGGCACGCGCTCGGCGACGACGCACCGGTGCTCGACGTGGTGCCGCTGTTCGAGACCTTCGCCGATCTGCAGGCCGCGCCCGGCATCCTCGCGGAGGCCGTGCAGTCTCCGGAGTTCCGCGAGCGGATGGCCGCGACCGGCAACCGCCTCGAGGTCATGCTCGGCTACTCCGACTCTTCGAAGGACGTCGGACCGGTGGCCGCGAACCTCGCGCTGTACGAGGCGCAGGAGAAGATCGCGCACTGGGCGCAGGAGTCCGGCATCGAGCTGACACTCTTCCACGGTCGCGGCGGCGCCCTCGGGCGCGGCGGCGGTCCCGCGAACTCGGCGATCCTCGCCCAGCCGCCGCATTCGGTCGACGGCCGCTTCAAGCTGACGGAGCAGGGTGAGGTCATCTTCGCCCGGTACGGCGAGCCGGCGATCGCGATGCGTCACATCGACCAGGTGGCTGCGGCGACGCTGCTCGCCTCCTCCCCGACCGTCGAGAAGCGCACGAGTGACGCGGCGCACCGTTTCGCCGACATCGCCGCGGTCATGGACTCGTCCTCGCGTGAGCGCTTCTTCTCGCTCGTGAAGGCGGAGGGCTTCGCGCCCTGGTTCGCGACCGTCACCCCGATGGAGGAGATCGGCCTCTTGGCCCTGGGCTCGCGCCCGGCGCGCCGCGGTCTCTCCGTCGAGTCGCTCGAGGACCTGCGGGCGATCCCGTGGGTGTTCGCGTGGACGCAGGCGCGCATCAACCTCGCGGGCTGGTTCGGTCTCGGCACGGCTCTGGCCGCCGTGGGCGACGAGGCCCGCCTCGTCGAGGCGTACCAGGAGTGGCCGCTGCTGCGCACGATGATCGACAACGTCGCGATGAGTCTCGCGAAGACCGACGAGCGCATCGCCCGCGAGTACCTCGCCCTGGGCGACCGCGACGATCTCGCGTCTCTCGTGCTCGACGAGCTCGCGCTCACCCGGGAGTGGGTCATCCGTCTCACCGGCGGCGTGGGACTGCTGGAGAACAAGCCGATCCTGCAGCGTGCGGTGCAGCTGCGCACGCCCTACGTCGATGCGCTGTCGCTCCTGCAGCTGCGCGCCCTGCGCGCCCTGCGCGATCCCGCCGAGGCGACGGGTTCGGGGTCCGAGGACGAGCAGCGCCGCCTGCTGCTGCTCTCGGTCAGCGGCGTCGCGGCTGGTCTGCAGAACACGGGATGATCGGCGGAGGCCCGCCCGCGGGATGCTGAATACCGGTATCCCGATAGAGTGAAAAGCTCGCCGGACCAGGCGCCCTTCTCACGCGACACGATCGCACTCCCGCATCCCGTCAGAAAGCTCTCTCGCGTGCCCTCTTCCGTTCTGCCCTCCGCCGACTTCCAGCCCCTCGCCGACTCCGTGCAGCCCGTGTTCGACACCGTGCTCGTCCGCAGCGCGCACGAACCCGAGTTCCAGCAGGCCGTGCACGAGGTGCTCCACTCGATCGCCCCGGTGCTCGAGAAGCACCCGGAGTACGTCGACGGCGGCATCCTCGACCGCGTCGTGGAGCCCGAGCGGCAGATCCTCTTCCGGGTGCCGTGGGTCGACGACGCGGGACGCCTGCAGGTCAACCGCGGCTACCGCATCCAGTTCTCCTCCGTGCTCGGCCCGTACAAGGGGGGTCTGCGCTTCCACCCGTCGGTGAACCTGTCGATCATCAAGTTCCTCGGCTTCGAGCAGATCTTCAAGAACGCGCTCACCGGTCAGGGCATCGGCGGCGGCAAGGGCGGCTCGGACTTCGACCCGCACGGTCGCTCCGACGCCGAGGTCATGCGCTTCTGCCAGTCGTTCATGAGCGAGCTGTACCGCCACCTCGGCGAGCACACCGACGTCCCCGCCGGCGACATCGGCGTCGGCGGCCGCGAGATCGGCTACCTGTTCGGTCAGTACCGCAAGATCACCAACCGCCACGAGTCCGGCATGTTCACGGGCAAGGGCACCGGCTGGGGCGGCGCCGAGGTGCGCACCGAGGCCACCGGCTACGGCGCGGTCTTCTTCGCGCAGGAGATGCTCGCGGTGCACGGCGACTCGCTCGACGGCAAGCGCGTCGGCGTCTCGGGCTCGGGCAACGTCGCGATCTACGCGATCCAGAAGGCGACCCAGCTCGGCGCGACCGCCGTCACGGCATCCGACTCCTCCGGCTATGTCGTCGACGACGCCGGCATCGACGTCGACCTGCTGCGTCAGATCAAGGAGGTCGAGCGCGCCCGCATCGTCGAGTACGCGAACCGTCGCCCGAGCGCCCGATTCGTCGAGGGCGGGAGCGTCTGGGAGGTGCCCGTCGACATCGCGGTACCCTCGGCCACGCAGAACGAGCTCGATCTGGCCGCCGCCGAGGCGCTCATCGCCAACGGCGTGCGTGCGGTGTCCGAGGGAGCCAACATGCCGTGCCTCCCCGCTGCCGTCGACGCATTCCAGGCCGCAGGCGTGCTGTTCGCGCCGGGCAAGGCCGCCAACGCCGGCGGCGTCGCGACGTCGGCGCTCGAGATGAGCCAGAACGCCTCGCGCCAGCGGTGGACCTTCGACGCGAGCGAGAACAAGCTCCGCGAGATCATGGCCGACATCCACGCGGCCGCCTTCGACGCCGCCGAGCGCTACGACGTCGCGGGCGACTACGTGGCCGGCGCGAACATCGCCGGCTTCGAGCGCGTCGCCGCCGCGATGCTCGCGCAGGGCGTCATCTGAGCAGGAGGGGGCGCGTCTGCGCCCCCTCCTCCCCTCAGCTCTCGTCGACCGGGACCTTCACGACCTTGTTGTAACCGGTCACCGCCTGGTTCTCGTCGAACGCGACGACCTTCTTGCGGAAGCCCTTCGTGATGAACGCGAGGTAGATCACGCCGAGGACCGTCCAGGTGATGCCGCCGATCAGGGCGTCCTGGTGCAGGTTGACCCAGAGGAGCCCGGTGAGGAGCGTGCCGATCGCGGGCATCACGATGTACGAGAAGATCTCGCGCGGCGTGCGGCGCATCCCCTTGCGGATCGCGAACCACGCGATCACCGAGATGTTCACGAACGTGAACGCGATCAGCGCGCCGTAGTTGATCCACGCAGCGATCAGCTCGAGCGTGAACGGGATGGCGAGCAGCGAGATCGCGCCCACCAGCACGATGTTGAACGTCGGCGTATGCGTGCGCTGGTTGATGTAGCCGAACGCCCGCTGCGGCAGCACGTTGTTGCGCCCCATCACGAGCAGCATGCGCGATACCGAGGCGTGCGAGGCGAGACCTGAGGCGAGCGTCGCACAGAAGCCCGCGGCCGTGAGCACCGCCATGAAGACGTTGCCGCCGACGAGGTCGCCGATGATCGGCAGCGTGGAGTCCTCGACGAACTGCATGTCGCCACCCGGAGCGAACTCGTTCCAGTCCGGGAACCGCAGCTGCGAGACGTACGAGGCGACGAGGAAGATCCCTCCGCCGAGGAGGACGGTCAAGAGGATCGCCTTCGGCATGATCTTCGGGTCCTTCGCCTCCTCGGCGTACATCGTGACGGCGTCGAAGCCGATGAACGAGAAGCAGACGATGGTCGCGCCGGTCAGCACGGCCCCCAGGGTCACGTCGTCGTGCAGGAATGCGCCGACGGAGAGGATCGTCGCCGCCCCGTCGCCGCGCATCAGCTGCGCGACCACGAGCACGACGAACACGACCATGACGACGATCGAGAACACGAGCAGGATCATGTTGAGGTTCGACGTGCCGCGCATGGTCATGTAGATGATGCTCGTGACGGCGATGCAGTACAGCACGACCCAGATCCACGCGGGGACGTCGGGGAACATGGCCTCGAGATAGCTCTTGATGATGAGGCAGTTCACCATGGGTAGCAGCACGTAGTCGATGAGCGAGGTCCAGCCGACCATGAAGCCGAGGTTCGGATGGATCGACTCGCGCACGTAGGTGTACGCGGATCCGGCGCTGGGGATCGCGCTCGCGATCTTGCCGTAGCTGATGGCCGTGAACACCATGACGATCAACGCCACGAGGTACGCGGCGGGGACGACGTCGTTCGTGTCGCGAGCGACCATGCCGAAGGTGTCGAACACCACGGTCGGCGTCATGTAGCCGAGGCCGAGGCCGACGATCGCCCAGAGGCCGAGATTCCGTCGGAGGCTCCCACCGCCGTGAGCGAGCGGCTTCGTCTTCTCTGCCATGTGTACTCCTCGAGGGACAGCGCATGGGCCGGACTTCGGGTCGTCCGACGCTGAGCATCAGTATGTACCCCTGCTATTCGTCAGCGGAAGACCGAATCTGATTCGAAATACGCATTTAACATGACACCTCGAAGCGGGATTCGAAGGAAGACTTTCACCAGCCTTCGGCGAGAACGCGATCGAGCATCGCGAGGACGTGATCTGCGCTCGCGATCGTGAGGCACAGCGGCGGCTTGATCTTCAGCACGTTCGAGCGCTCCGACGTCGTGAGCACGATCACGCCGAGCTCGCGCATCCGTTCGCAGATCGCCGCGGCCTCCGCTGCCGCGGGCTCCAGGGTCTCGCGGTCGCGCACGAGCTCGACACCCAGATAGAGGCCGGTGCCGTGCACCGGTCCGATCAGCGGATGCCGTCGCGCGAGCTCCTCGAAGCCCGCGACCAGGTGCGCGCCGACCTCGAGGGCGTTTCGCTGCAGGTCGTCTTCGACCATGGCATCGAGCACCGCGATTCCGACGCGGCAGCTGAGCGTGCTCCCTCCGGCGGAAGAGAAGAACTGTCCCTGGGCGCTCAGCGCGTCGGCGATGCGCCTCGTCGTGATCACGCCGCCGATCGGGAACCCGTTGCCCATGGGCTTGGCGATGGTGATGATGTCGGGCACCGCTCCGGACTGCTCGAAGCCCCAGAACGTCGACCCCAGGCGACCGAACCCGATCTGCACCTCGTCGGCGATGCAGAGGCCTCCCCGCGCGCGCACCCGCTCATACGCTCCGGCGAGGTACCCGTCCGGCAGCAGCACCCCGCCCGCGTTGCCCAGCACCGGTTCGCACAGGAACGCCGCGACGTCCCTCCGATCGGCCGACAGGAGATCCAGGTCGGTGTCGAGATCGGCGAGGTACGCGGCTGCCGTGTCGTCGCCCCGATAGGTGCCGCGGAACCGGTTGGGGACGTCGGCGACGTGCACCCAGCGCGGACGCGTGCCGACGGCATCCGGGTTGTCGTAGGCACTGGTCGTGACCGCGTCGCTCGCCTGGGTCCAGCCGTGATACGCCTCGCGGAGCGCCACGACCGTCGACCGTCCCGTGGCCGCCTGCGCGAGCCTGATCGCCAGGTCGACCGCCTCCGAGCCGCTGTTGACGAGCAGCACGGTGTCGAGTCCGCTGCCCTCCGGCAGGAGCGCGAGCAGCCGTTCGCTGTACTCCGCGAGGTCGCGGAACAGGAAGCGCGAGTTCGTGCCGAGCAGACGCAGCTGCGCGTTCGCGGCGTCCGCGACGGCCGGATGCGCGTGCCCGAGTCCCGCGACGTTGTTGACCATGTCGACGTGGCTGCGACCCGTCGTGTCGACCAGATGATGGCGCCAGCCGCGCTCGATCTGCGGCGGATGCTCGTAGTACCGCTCCTGGGCAGCCGCGAAGATGCGCCCGCGGCGACGCAGCTCGTCCTCCGACTCGTCGCGCTGGGCGAGGACGGGGATGCCGAGCAGCGGAGCGGGGTCGGCGGTCAGCCGCGCCCAGGCCGCCACGTCGTCGGGAGCGACGAGCCGGGCGCTCGCGGGTTCGGGCGCGAGGAGAGGCGAGGCATCCGACAGCGGGGTCGGCACCGGGGAGTCGGCGCGGCGGACGCCGACGACCACCACCCGGCCGTCGAACGAGGCGGCGAGTCTCCCGATCGCGTCTCCGCTCGCGACGGGCCCGCCCCGCGCGGGTTCCACATCCGCACCGCGGATCTCCACGATCCAGCCGTCGCCGACGGCAAGCCGCACGCGACCCTCGAGCACCGTCATCTCGCCGTCGACCGGGGCCGTCAGCCGCATCGAGGGGCCAGGGGCGATGTGCAGCTCTGTCTCGACGGGCCAGGTCGCGGCGGCATCGGCGGCGTCGATCACCGAGCGCGTGAGCCGGTACACGCCGTAGGGCATGACCGCCACCCGGGCGCCGGAGGCGTGCGCGTCCGCGATCAGCTGCGCCTCGGCATCCGATTCGAGCCACCGCCCGGCATCCAAACCGGCAGCCTCCACCCCGGGGTCGAGGATCGACACCCGTCCTTCGAGGTCGGGGATCAGCGAGGAGAGGTCCGTGAGCCCGGTCGCCCGGAACGACGGGGCGTCGATCCCGAGCCGCGCGCGCACGTGCTCGACGGCCTCCACAAGGGGAACGGAGGTCGCGGCGTCGAAGATCGCCTGCTCCCCCGCCACCCGCTCGGCGGCGTACTCGTTGTCGCCGTCGATCTCGAGCTGCCGCCACCCGCTCGCCACGAGGAGCGCGGCGCGCAGCACGATGAGCGGCCACACGGCGTCGGCCTCCTCGTCGCACAGCGGCACGAGTTCGTGGAACGCGGCGATCGTGTCGAGCACGCGCAGCGGTCGAGCGGGCTCGTGATGCAGCATCGACGCGGCGCACACGGCGAGTTCGGCGACGCGCCACCCCGTCCCGAGGTCGCCCAGATCGATCACGACACGCGGATGCAGTCGCGAGTCGCTCCTGCGCTCCCCCATGACATTGTCGTCGGTGAGGTCGCCGTGGATCGGCTGAACCGGAAGTCGATCGGCCACGACCGCGAGCGCGGCCTCCGCCTCCTCGGCGGCCTCGCGCACGCGGGCGCGGAGCCGCGAGTCCGTGATCGACGGGGACAGCAGCCGCACCTGCGCGGCGGCGACCCGCATGTCCCACATCTGCTCGCGGTCGAGTCCCGGATGCCGGAGCCCGGCGAGGGCGGTGACGGAAGCCGCGGCGAGCGCTCCGAACTCCGACAGCACGATCGGAGCGAGATAGCCGGCATCGACGAGCGGCTCCCCCTCGGCGAACTCGCTGCGTCGTACGGCGAATCCGCCCCACCTCTGGGTGAGCGCGCCGTCGATTCCGGGCAGCACTGCGGGCACGTCGACGCCCGCCGAACGGTATGCCTCGATGGCGGCGTGCTGCGCATCGCGGGCCTCGTCGCCGGTCACCGGGTTGTCGACGCGGAGCACGCTGCGGGTGCCGTCGGCTTCGCGCAGCACGAAGTTGCGATCCTGGTTGCTGCCGAGCTCGGTCGCGGAGGCATCGATGCCGTAGCACTCTCGGGCGATGGCCTCGGCGTCCGCGGTCGTCACCGCCGGGCGGACGAGCCCGGTGCCCGCGCTCACCCCCGCCCCACCGCGGGGCCGTCGCCGCGGGCGCCGTCGGTGTGGATCGTCCCGTCGATGAGCACGTCGTCCGCATGGCGGGCGAGCGAGGTGCCGTAGCGCTCGGTGAGCTGCACCATGAGGTCGGGGGTGTCGCGGTCCACGCCGAAGACGTGCCCGGGAAAGTCGAGGTCGGGCTGCGCGGCGGCGATCTCGTCCTCGCGGTCGGGCGACAGGAGCTGCACGGGGTCGCCCACCGCGACCCAGCCGATCGGCACGACGGTGCCCGCGGGAAGCACGGCGCGACGGTGCACGATCGCGTTGACGCGCACCTCGCAACGGTCGCCGACCAGGGCGCCGTTGAAGATCCGGGCACCCGAGGCGAAGAAGACCTCCTCGCCGACGGTCGCTCCCGCGATGCTCGCGAGCGTGCCGATGAGCGTGTGCGATCCGATGTGCACCGCGTTCGCAGCGGTCGCGCGGATCAGCGCGTTCTCCATCACGATCACGTGCTCGCCGAGCCGGATCGGGCCACCCTCGGCCGTGATCACGGCCCCGTGCAGTACCTGACAGTTCGGCCCGATCTCGACGTCGCCCGAGACGACGGCGGTGGGGGCGATGACGGCGGTGTCATGGATGCGGGGTCGAGCCCCGAGGTGCTCGTACAACATGACGTCAGCGTAGCGCTGCGGGCGTCCCGCGCGAGAGGACTACTTCCTGGCGCCGGCTCGGCGGACCATTCCGATCACGATCGTCGCCAGGAACAGGACGATGCCGAGGACCGCGAGCCAGAGGAGTCCCTTGACGACGAAGCCGAAGACCGCGAGACCGGCCCACACGATGAGGAGGATGATCAGAAGTGCCCACATGGCTTCATCTTCCCTCGCCCGCGGTCTGCCGTCACCCCGTTGACGTGCGGTGACCGTGTCGCTAGCTCTCCCACTGCTACGCTGGCGCACATGGCTGGCCTCTGAATCGATCCCCTCCCCGCCGTTCGGCTGCGTTCTCGCGCGCCTCGGCTCCTCGATCGAAAGGCTCACCCATGCACCCCACCGACCTTCCTCTCTCCGGCAGGACCGCCCTCGTCACCGGTGTCTCCCGACTGCGCGGCATCGGCTTCGCCACCGCCTCGATGCTCGCCAGCCTCGGCGCGAACGTCGTGATCCATCACTATCGTCCGCACGACCTCGACCAGCCCTGGGGCGGTGACGACCTCGACGAGGTGCGCTCCGGCATCGCCGCCGTCCTCGCTCCGGGCGCCGCGATGGCCGACCATCACGCCGATCTCCGCAATCCCGCCGCGATCGACCCGCTGCTCGACGCCGCCTCGGCGCTCACCGGCCGGCTCGACATCCTCGTCTGCAACCAGGCGCTCACGGGCGGCGACGGATCGATCTTCGACATGACCCCCGAGCGGCTCGACGCGCACTGGCAGACGAACGCGCGTGCGTCGCTGCTGCTCACGGCCGGGCTCGCGCGGCGCCGACGGCAGGAGCTCGGGGGCGCGGGGATCGACATCGCACGGCCGGGCGATCGCGTCGCCGACTTCGGACCGTTCGACGCGCCGACGGGACACGTCGTCTGGATGACCTCGGGGCAGGGTCACGGCGCGATGGTCGGCGAGATCGCGTATGCCACGAGCAAGGCCGCCCTCGCCGGCATCACGCGTTCGGTCGCCCGCGAGCTGCTCGACGTGGGGATCGTGCTGAACACCGTGAACCCCGGGCCTGTGAACACCGGCTATCTCGACCCCGACACGACCGACCGCGATCTCTCCGGCGTCGCGGACTGGATCACGGCGCAGCCGTTCGGACGCGTGGGTCGGCCGTCGGACCCCGCGAACCTGATCGGCTGGCTGTGCACGCCGGCCGGATCGTGGGTCGTCGGCCAGGTCCTCACCTCGGACGGCGGCTTCTCGCTCTGACTCGGACCCTCCCCCTGCCCGCCTCCGGGCACGGCTGCGGATGCCGGACGCGCCACGCCGCGGCATCCGCCCTGCCGGCGGCGTGTCGGCCGCCGTCTCCGAAGCTGTGCCCGGGACCGCCGACCTCACTCGGCCGGGACGGGCTCCGGGAAGATCGCGGTGAACAGTTGGCCGACCCATTCGAGCAGCTCGGCGTCCGGCAGCGGCTCGAGCCCCACGCCGACCGCTGCGGGGACCGTCGGCATCGGCACGACGAGCGCCTCACCGCTCGCGACGAGCTTGGCCTTGGGGTACAGCCGCTGAAGGCGCACCTTGATCGAATCCTCCAGACGTGCCGGGGCGATGCGCAGGTTCGAGCCCATCACGACGACGTCCGCGAGTCCCGCCCTAGCGGCACGACGGCGCAGACGGGCGACGGCGACCAGACCCTCGACCTCCTCGGGCGGGGTGCCGTAGCGGTCGGTCAGCTCCTCGATCACGAGGTCGATCGCGTCATCCTTCGCGGTCGCCGCGGATGCGGCCGACAGCTTCTGGTAGGCCTCGAGCCTCAGCCGCTCGCTGTCGATGTAGTGCTCCGGGATGCGCGCGTCCAGCGGCAGCTCCAGACGCAGTTCCTGCCCGGACTCCACCTCGTCGCCGCGGAACGTCGCGACGGCCTCGCCGATCATCCGCAGGTACAGGTCGAAGCCGACGCCCGCGATGTGGCCGGCCTGCTCGCCGCCGAGCAGGTTGCCCGCGCCGCGCAGCTCGAGGTCCTTGAGCGCGACCTGCATGCCGGAGCCGAGGTCGTTGTTCACCGCGATGGTCTGCAGGCGGTCGGCCGCCGTCTCGCTGAGCGGCTTTATCTCGTCGTAGAGGAAGTACGCGTAGGCCCGCTCACGCCCACGACCGACGCGGCCGCGCAGCTGGTGCAACTGGCTCAGACCGTACTTGTCGGCACGGTCGATGATGATCGTGTTCGCGTTCGAGATGTCCAGCCCGGTCTCGATGATGGTGGTCGAGACGAGCACGTCGAACTTGCGCTCCCAGAAGTCGTCGACCACCTGTTCGAGCGCATGCTCGCCCATCTGCCCGTGCGCCACCGCGATGCGCGCCTCGGGAACGAGCTCGGCGAGCTGTGCCGCGACCCGCTGGATCGACTGCACGCGGTTGTGCACGAAGAACACCTGCCCCTCGCGGAGGATCTCGCGTCGGATCGCCGCGGCGATCTGCTTGTCGCTGCGCGGGCCCACGAAGGAGAGGATCGGATGCCGGTCCTCCGGCGGGGTCGCCAGGGTCGACATCTCGCGGATGCCGGTGACGGCCATCTCGAGCGTGCGCGGGATGGGCGTCGCGCTCATCGCGAGGATGTCGACGTTCGTCTTCATCTTCTTCAGCGCGTCCTTGTGCTCGACGCCGAAGCGCTGCTCCTCGTCGATGATCATGAGGCCGAGGTCCTTGAACATCACCTGGTCGGTGAGGATGCGGTGCGTGCCGATGACCATGTCGACCGTCCCGTCGAGGAGGCCGGCGAGGGTGAGCTTCGCCTCCTTGTCGGTCTGGAAGCGCGAGAGCGGACGCACCTTGACCGGGAACCCCGCGAAGCGCTCGGTGAAGGTCTCGAGGTGCTGCTTCACGAGCAGCGTGGTCGGCACGAGCATCGCGACCTGCTTGCCGTCCTGGATCGCCTTGAACGCGGCGCGCACCGCAACCTCGGTCTTGCCGAAGCCGACGTCTCCCGACAGCAGGCGGTCCATGGGGATGGGCCGCTCCATGTCGGCCTTGATCTCGTCGATCGTCTGCAGCTGGTCTTGCGTCTCGGCGAAGGGGAACGCCTCTTCGAGCTCACGCTGCCACGGGGTGTCGGGCCCGAAGGCGTGGCCCTTGGCGGCCATGCGCGCCGAGTACAGCTTGACGAGCTCGACCGCGATGTCGCGCACGGCCTTGCGAGCCTTGCCCTTGGCCTGCGCCCAGTCGCTGCCGCCCATCTTCGAGAGCGTGGGGCCCTCGCCGCCGACGTACTTCGACAGCAGGTCGAGCTGGTCGGTCGGCACGAAGAGCTTGTCGCCCGGGTAGCCGCGCTTCGACGGCGCGTACTCGAGAACCAGGTAGTCGCGGGTCGACTTGGTCGCGTTGCGGCCTCCCGTCGACACCTCGCGCTTGGTCATCTCGACGAACCGTCCGATGCCATGGGTGTTGTGGACGACGAAGTCGCCCGGCTTCAGCTGCAGCGGGTCGACGACGTTCTTGCGCCGCGAGGCGAGCTTCTTGACGACGCGCTGGTCGCCGCCGATCGTGCGTCCGTAGAACTCGTTGTCGGTGAGCACGGCGAGCCTCGCGTCGGCCACCTGGAAGCCGGACTCGACCGTGCCCGTGACGAGGGTCGCGACTCCGGCATCCGGTGCCTCGGTCAGACTCTCGACGACGCGGGCGGCGATCCCCCGGTCGGAGAGCACGTCGCGTGCGCGGTCGACGAGTCCGGGTCCGGCGGCGATCACGACGACCCGCCAGCCATCGGCGACCTTCGCGTCAACGAAGGAGATCGCGCCGTCGACGTTGCCGTGGAACGAGGGGATCACGGCGGAGTCGACGGTCTCGGCGTCCTCTCCTCCCATCGCGAACGGGCTGAGCCGCCACCACACGCCGCCGCGGTCGCGGACGATCTCGCGGAGGCGCGCGATCGTGAGGAAGTCGCCGGCGCCGAGGTCGATCGGGGCCGAGGCGCCGGAGGTCGCGGCGCTCCACGCCGCGTCGAGGAACTCGCGGTTCGTCTCACCGAGGGTGATCGCGCGGGCGCTGGAGCGCTCGGGGTCGACGACCGCGGTCGCGCTCCCCTCGGGCAGGTACTCGGCGAGCGACTTCAACGGTCCGGCGACGGCGGGCAGAAGCGATTCCATGCCCTCGACGGGGATGCCCTCGGCCATCTTCTCGAGCATCTGCGAGATCGCCGGGAACCCTCCGATCAGCGCCCGTGCACGGTCGCGCACATCGGGCGTGAGCAGCAGCTCGCGGCTCGGCGGAAGGTCGACGAGAGCGACGTCGCCGGGGAGCGAGCGCTGGTCGGCGACCGAGAAGGCCCGGATCTGGTCGACCTCGTCGCCGAAGAACTCGATGCGGTACGGATGCTCGGACGTCGGCGGGAACACGTCGAGGATGCCGCCGCGCACCGCGAACTCTCCGCGACGCGACACCATGTCGACCCGCGAGTAGGCGCGCTCGACGAGCTGCTCGGCGACGCGGTCGAGCTCGTACCCCCGGGTGCCGACAGACAGCTCGAGCGGCGAGATGTCGCCGAGGTTCCCGGCGATGGGCTGCAGCGCGGCGCGGACGGAGGCGACCACGACCAGGGGCCGGTCGCCCGACCACTCCGCGATGCGGCGCAGCGTCTGCAGACGCTGGCCGACCGTGTCCGGGCTCGGGCTCAGCCGCTCGTGCGGGAGGGTCTCCCACGCGGGGAAGGTCACGACCTCGGCATCCGGCAGGTAGGCGGCGAGCGCCTGGGACAGGCTCTCGGCGCGTCGCCCGGTCGGCACGACCGTGAGGAGCGCTGCGGGATGACCCGCGGCGCGGCGCTTCTCGAGGAGTCCGGCGAGCGCGGGCGCGTCGAGCCCGTCGACGAGCCCGAGATCGGCGTCGGTCTGCGCCCAGGTGAGGGCGTCACGATACAGAGACGCCTCTTCCAAGGCGCGCAGAATCCCCGGAACAGTCACCAGACAAGCCTAGCCGCGGCATCCGACATCGGGATCGCGATGGCTAGGATGCTCGGATGGAACCGGCCACCCTCACCACCGAACGACTCGTGCTGCGGACGCCGACCGAGGCCGACGTCGACGCGATCACCCAGGCCTGCCAGGACCCGGAGATCCAGAGATGGACCACCGTCCCGAGTCCCTATGCACGGACCGATGCGGAGGACTTCGTGCGTCTGGTCGAGGGCTGGTGGGCCGACGGCAGCGAGACGACCTGGGCCATGCACCGCGACGGCGAGCTCGTGGGCATGATCGGGTTGCACCGCATCCGGCGTCAGCGGAGCGGCGGTGCTGCCGAGATCGGGTTCTGGGTGACCGACGCCGCCCGCGGCCAGGGCTACGTCGTCGAGGCGGCGACCGCGGTGGTGGACTGGGGCTTCGGCGAACTCGGGCTCTCCCGGATCGAATGGCGCGCGATCGCCGACAACGTGCGCTCGGCGAAGACCGCACGGGCGCTCGGGTTTCGCTACGAGGGCCTCCTGCGGCAGGCCTTCGCGAGCGGCGAGCGGCGCGAGGACAGCTGGGTCGCCGGTCTCCTCCGGGACGACGACCGCACCCCTGCCCCCTGGCCCGTGCTCGCCTGATCGCGTCGCCCCGCCCGCCCCTCCCACGCGCACGCCGAGGTAGGCGATGACGCGGAGGGAGGTCGATTCCGACCGGAACGTCCTACGTCGGCGTGATCGCCTCCCTCCGCGTCCCCCGGTTCCACCCCCTGGTCCTGTGTCGGACCCGGGTGGCAGGATGGGCGCATGCCGGAGATGCCGGAGGTCCAGGGCCTGACGACGTTCCTCGCCGAGCGCGTGGTGGGGCATACCGTCACGCGCACGAGCGTCGGGGCCATCGCCGCGCTCAAGACCTACGACCCGCCGAACACCGCACTGCACGGCGCCGAGATCACGGCGGCCTCGCGACGCGGCAAGTTCATCGTGCTGTCAGCGGGCGCAGACCTGCATCTCGTCTTCCATCTCGCCAAGGCCGGCTGGCTGCGCTGGTACGAGCTCCTCCCCACCACGCTCATCAAGCCGGGCAAGTCCCCGATCGCCCTGCGCGTCGCGTTCGACGACGACAGCGGCTTCGACCTCACCGAGGCGGGCACGAAGAAGTCGCTCGCCGTGTACGTCGTGCGCGACCCCGAGCAGGTCCCCGGCATCGCACGACTCGGCCCCGACCCGCTCGACGCGGCCTTCACGCGGGAGGCGTTCGGCGCCGTCCTCGACGGACGCCGGATGCAGATCAAGGGGCTCCTGCGAGACCAAGGCGTGATCGCAGGCATCGGCAACGCGTACTCCGACGAGATCCTGCACGCAGCCAAGATGTCGCCGTACGCGATCGCCGGCACGCTCGACGGCGCCGAGGTCGACCGCCTCTACACCGCGATGCAGACCACGCTGACGGATGCCGTCGCCGAGGCGTCGGGCAAACCTCCGGCCGATCTCAAGGACGCGAAACGGCGAGGGATGCAGGTGCACGCCCGCCGCGGAGAAGCCTGCCCCGTGTGCGGCGATACCGTGCGGAGCGTGTTCTTCGCCGACCGCTCACTGGAGTACTGCCCGACCTGCCAGACGGGCGGCAAGATCCTCGCCGATCGCCGCCTCTCCCGCCTGCTGAAGTGAGTACTGCCCGCCTGCTGAAGTGACACTCCCCTCCTCACGCGCCCGCGCTGTATTACGCGGAATGAAACGCGTCCAGGCGCGTTGAGTACACTCAGAGCATCAACGTGCTCCGGGGTCGGTGGGAATCCGAACCGGCGGTGACAGTCCGCGAGCGTCTCGATTCGTCGAGATGCCGATCCGGTGGAAATCCGGAACCGACGGTGATGCGAGGCGCAGCCTCGCTAGTCCGGAAGGGAGGCAGCACGGTGGGCCGCCGCATGCGCGTTCCCGCTGTCCTCCCCTGCGACCCTCGGAGTCCAGAGAGGACCAACGGATGGCAGTGAACGAGGCGGAACGCCGGGCGATGACCCGAGCGCTCGAACTCGCGACCCTCGGCCCGCGCGGCATCAATCCGCAGGTGGGCGCCGTCATCCTCTCCCCCCACGGCTCCGTGCTCGCTGAGGGCTGGCACCGGGGCGCCGGCACCCCGCACGCCGAGGTCGACGCCCTCGCCAAGCTCGCTCCGGGCGCGGCCCGCGGCGCCACCGCCGTCGTCACCCTCGAACCGTGCAACCATACCGGGCGCACCGGTCCGTGCGCCGTCGCGCTGATCGAGGCAGGCGTCGCCCGCGTCGTCTACGCGCTCGACGACCCCGGTGCCGTCTCGGGCGGCGGCGCCGATCGGCTGCGCGCCGCGGGGGTGAGCGTCGAGGCGGGCGAACAGGCCGACGCCGCCCTTCGCGTCATCGACGGATGGCTCACGGCCCAGCGTCTCGGACGGCCGCACGTCACCGTGAAGTGGGCGCAGAGCCTCGACGGCCGCGCCGCGGCATCCGACGGGTCGAGCCAGTGGATCACCGGAGCGGAGGCCCGTGCGGACGTGCACCGTCGCCGCGCCGACGCCGACGCGATCGTCGTCGGCACCGGCACCCTGCTCGCCGACGACCCCGCTCTCACCGCTCGCGACGGCGACGAGCTCTACGCCGCGCAGCCCATCCCCGTCGTGATCGGCACGCGCCCCATCCCCGACGACGCCGCGATCCGCCGGCATCCGCATACCGCCCTCGCCTACGAGACGCACGACGTGCGGGCCGTGCTGGCCGACCTGCACGAGCGCGGCATCCAGAGCGTGTTCGTGGAGGGAGGCCCCACGCTCGCGAGCGCGTTCATCGCGGCCGGGCTCGCCGACCGCGTGCTCGCGTACATCGCGCCGGTGCTGCTGGGCGGCCCCCGCCTCGCGCTCACCGACATCGGCGTCCCCTCGATCGACGCCGCGCGCCGCCTGGCGGTCGAGGAGTGGGTGCCGCTCGGCGCCGATCTCCTGGCGATCGCGCACCCTGACACCACCCGACCAGAAGGAAGCCACTGATGTTCACCGGAATCATCGAGGAGATCGGCGAGATCACCGCCATCGCGCCGTCCGGCGACGGCTGGCGTCTCACGGTGCGCGCGCCGAAGGCCGCAGCGGATGCCATGCACGGCGAGTCGATCGCGGTGTCCGGCGTGTGCCTGACGGTGGTCGACTCGACCGCCGACACCTTCGACGCCGACGTCATGAAGCAGACGCTCGACGTCGCGGCTCTCGGCGACGCGACCGTCGGCGCACGCGTGAACATCGAAAAGGCGATGCCCGTGGGCGCGCGCCTCGGCGGGCACATCGTCCAGGGCCACGTCGACGGCGTGGGCACCGTGATCGAGGTCCGGCCCGGAGCTCAGTGGAGTGTCCTGCGCGTCGAGATCCCCGACGACCTCGCCCCGCTCGTGGTCGACAAGGGATCGATCTCGATCGACGGAACCTCGCTCACGGTCAGTGCAGTGAGTCCCGCCGACGCCGATCACCACTGGCTCGAGGTCTCCCTCATCCCGGAGACGCTCGCCGCGACCACCCTGGGCTCCCGCGCGGTCGGCGACCGCGTCAACCTCGAGACCGACATCCTCGCCCGTCACGTCGAGCGGCTGCTCGCGTTCCGGGCAGCACCGGAAGGAGGCTCACGATGAGCCTGTCCACCATCGCCGAGGCGATCGAGGCGCTGCGCGCCGGACGTCCCGTCCTCGTCGCGGACGACGAGAACCGCGAAAACGAGGGCGACGTCGTGCTCTCCGCCGAGCTCGCGACCCCCGAGTGGGTCGCGTGGACCGTGCGCTGGTCGTCGGGCTTCATCTGCGCACCGATGCCGGCCGACCTCGCCGACTCCCTCAACCTGCCGCCCATGGTCGCGGCCAGCGAGGACGCCCGCTCGACCGCGTACACCGTGAGCGTGGATGCCGCGGAGGGCGTCACGACGGGCATCAGCGCCCACGACCGGGCACACACCCTCAACGTGCTGGCGAACCCGGAATCGACCGCCACGAGCATCATCCGCCCCGGCCACGTGCTGCCGTTGCGGGCGGTCGACGGCGGCGTGCGCGAGCGCAGCGGGCACACCGAGGCGGCTGTCGACCTCATGAAGCTCGCGGGCCTGAACCCGGTCGGGGCGATCGCCGAGGTGGTCGCCGAGGACGGGAGCATGATGCGCCTGCCCGGGCTGCTCGAACTCGGCGCGCGCGACGGCGTGCCGGTCATCACGATCGAACAGCTCATCGCGCACCTGAACGAGATCGACCCGTCGGGATGGGCGCCGGAGCGGGCGAGCCGCCGCGTGAGCCTGCGCGCCGATGCGACCGTGCCGACCACGCACGGCTCCTTCCGTTTCCTCGCCTACAAGGACCGGGTCACCGGCACCGACCACATCGCCGTGGTGTCGGGCGAACCCGGAGAGACTGCGCTCGTGCGCGTGCACTCGGAGTGCCTGACGGGCGAGGCGTTCGGCTCGCTCAAGTGTGAGTGCGGCCCGCAGCTCGACGCGGCGCTCGACGCGATCGAGCAGGAGGGCGGCGTCGTGATCTACATGCGCGGCCACGAGGGACGCGGCATCGGTCTGATCAACAAGCTGCGTGCGTACAGCCTCCAGGAGGAGGGCCTCGACACGGTCGACGCGAACCTCGCGCTCGGCCTGCCCGCCGACGCCCGCGACTACGCCGCGGCGGCCGGGATCCTTGCCGACCTCGGGATCTCCGCGGTCCGGCTGCTCACGAACAACACCGACAAGGTGGACCAGCTGCGCGCCCTCGGACTCGACGTGGTCGAGCAGGTGCCGCTGATCGTGGGCGTCGGCCCGAACAACCACCAGTACCTCGAGACCAAGCGTGACCGGATGGGTCACATCATCGGAGAGGCGGAGCTCGCAGAGGCTCTCGCCGAAGGAAAGAAGGACGACGCATGAGCGGCGCAGGCGCAGCACCCCGTACGGAGAAGATCGACGGCGCAGGACTCGACGTCGTCGTGATCGCCGGAACCTGGCACGACGTCATCACGAACGGGCTCATCGCGGGTGCGCAGCGCGTGCTCGACGAGTCGGGTGCCGCGTACCGCGTCGTGCGGGTGCCCGGGTCGTTCGAGCTCGCGGTGGCGGCGCAGGCGGCTTTCGCGGGTGGCGCGGACGCGGTCGTCGCGCTGGGAGTGATCATCCGCGGCGGCACGCCGCACTTCGAGTACGTGTCGGCCGCGACGACCGACGGGCTCACCCGGGTGTCGCTCGACGCCGACAAGCCGGTCGGCTTCGGCGTGCTGACGCTCGACGACGAGAAGCAGGGACTCGACCGCGCGGGACTCGAGGGCTCGCACGAGGACAAGGGCGCGGAGGCGGCGGATGCGGCGCTGCGCACGGCGCTCGTGATCCGGGAGCTCCGCGGCTGAGGTGAGGCGGGCCTTGGTGGCGGAATATCGGTGGCGGTCACTACCGTGAGGACATGGAGACCCTGCGCCACATCGTGCTCTTCGTCCACCTGATCGGCTTCGCCGTGCTGTTCGGAGCCTGGGCGGTGCAGGCGTTCGGCGGCAAGCGCGAGTTCACGCGCCTCATGAGCATCGGCATGACGATCGCCGCGATCGCCGGCCTCGCTCTCGCCGCCCCGTGGGGCATCGAGTACGACCTGAACTACGTCAAGATCGGCGTCAAGCTCCTGCTTCTGCTCGTGATCGGCGCACTGCTCGGCATCGGCACGGCGCGTCAGAAGCGCGGCGCGGGCGTGCCCGCGGCGATGTTCTGGCTCGTCGGGATCCTCACCGCAGCGAACGCCGCGATCGCCGCGATCTGGCGCTGAGGCCACCCGGGATTCTCAGCACGCTTCTTCTCGCTTCGCTCGCTCAACGACCAGGGGCGTGGACCGGCGCTGTCCCTCACGCCTCGACCGCGGCATCCCAGACGAGCTGCGTCGGTGCGCTGACGCTCGCGGCGCGGATCCGCTGCCAGTTGCGTCCACCCCGGCCGAACGACGCCTGCACGTCTGCCGGCACCACCGCATCAGCGACGGGTTCCGGGAGCCACCGGCAGGCACGGACGTGCACGAGGTCGACGGCATCCGCTGCAGGGTCCGCGTCGTATGTCCAGGGCCCGATGATCCGCCCGAGATAGGTCAGGCCGTCGACGTCCTTCGTCCAGACGAAGGCACCGACCGGCGCCTTCGCGAACCTCTCGATGCGCCACGCGAGTCGGATGCCGGCCTGCGCGTCCGCCTTCGTGAGCGCATCCTCCAGGGAGTCCGGCGCCGGGTGCAGCCGCCCGCCGATGCCGCAGATGCCGAGCGTCAGCGCCCGCTCCGGCCCGGCCCCGCGCGGAACGGCATCGTCGCGCGATCTCATCGGCGCGCGATACACGGGGATCTCCTCGCTCACGTGACCGGCACCAGGGTCGCATCGATCGCCGCACCGTCGATCACGACGGTCATCAGGGTGCAGACCGGCTGACGGCGGCGATCGGTGGGCGAGCCGGGGTTCAGCAGCCGCATGCCCGAGGGCGCCTGCGTGTCCCAGGGGATGTGCGAGTGGCCGAAGACGAGCAGGTCGACGTCGGGGAAAGCATCGTCCATGCGCTGCTCACGACGCGCGGCCGCGCCGGTCTCGTGCACGACCGCGATCCTCACGTCCTCGACGGAAAAGCGGGCGACCTCGGGGAGGCGCGCACGCAGGTCCGCGCCGTCATTGTTGCCGTACACGCCGTAGGACTCGCGTGACCGGGATTCGATCAAGTCGAGGGTCTCGGCGTCAACCCAGTCCCCCGCGTGCACGACGATCTCTGCGTCGTCGATCGCGCGGAGCACCGCGTCGGGCAGGCGTCGTGCGCGCTTCGGCACATGGGTGTCGGCGAGCAGCAGCATCCTTGTCGTCATGGGCACCTCCATCGGCCGGGTCCCTCCGACTCTACGCACGCGATTCGCCGATCTCACCCGTCTCCGCACCCAGGGAACTCCCAGGTAGGCGTAAGATCGCCCGAGTGCTCCGGTATACCGGTGCACGGATCTAAGGAGCAGCATGAGCACGTCCACAGCGCCCGCGAATCCGCGATCGCGCGTCATCACCGCCAGCCTCGTCGGCACGACGATCGAGTTCTACGACTTCTACGCGTACGCGACCGCCGCGGTCCTCGTCTTCCCCATCCTCTTCTTCCCGACCGGCAACGACACCACGTCCCTTCTCGCCTCCTTCGGCGTCTTCGGCGCCGCGATGGTCGCGCGACCGATCGGCGCCGTCGTCTTCGGGCACTTCGGCGACCGCTTCGGCCGCAAGGCGACCCTCGTGGCCTCGCTGCTCACGATGGGCATCGCGACGTTCCTCATCGGCCTGCTTCCCACGTTCCAGCAGATCGGCTGGGTCGCGGCGCTGCTGCTGCTGATCATGCGCCTGTTCCAGGGCTTCGCGCTCGGCGGTGAGTGGTCGGGCGCCGCGCTCGTCGCGACCGAGAACGCGCCGAAGGGCAAGCGCGCCTGGTACGGCACTTTCCCGCAGCTGGGCGCACCGCTCGGCTTCATCATCGCGAACCTGCTCTTCCTCGCGATCAACTGGCTGCTCCCCCACGCCGAGAACCCGGCCCTCAAGTCGCAGGCCTTCCTCGACTGGGGCTGGCGCATCCCGTTCCTGTTCTCCGCCGTGATGGTCATCATCGGCCTGTGGGTGCGACTCAAGCTCGTCGAGTCCGACACGTTCAAGAAGGCCGAGAAGGTCGGGGCGATCCGCAAGCTGCCCCTGGGCACGGTGTTCCGTCACCACTGGAAGGCGCTGATCCTCGGCACGTTCATCATGCTGGCGACGTACGTGCTGTTCTACCTGATGACGAACTTCACCCTGGCCTACGGCACCAAGCCCGCCTCGCTCGAGACGGCATCCGCCGCGGCGCAGGCTGCCGCGGAGGCGGCGGGCAAGGACTTCGACGCCTCGGCGTTCGCCGCCCAGTTCTACCCGGGACTGGGCTTCGGCTACACGGACTTCGTGCTCATGCAGATCGTCGGCGTCGTCTTCTTCGGCATCTTCACCCTGCTGTCCGGTCCGATCGCCGACAAGGTCGGCCGACGCAAGCTCCTGTTGTGGGTCACGGGCCTCATCATCGTGTTCGGCCTCACCTTTAACGCGTTCCTGCTCCCTGCCATGGATCCGAAGTTCACGGGCGCGCTCGCCCAGGCGTTCCTCGTGTTCGGCTTCATGCTCATGGGCGCGACCTTCGGGCCGATGGGCGCCCTGCTGCCCGAGCTGTTCCCGACGAACGTCCGCTACACGGGGTCTGCGATCTCGTACAACGTGTCGTCGATCCTCGGTGCCGCTGTCGCGCCGATCATCGCGGTGTGGCTGTGGGAGCTCGGCGGCGGCGCTCCCTGGCTCGTGGGTCTGTATCTGTCGGCGATGGGCGTGCTGACCTTCATCGCGCTGATCTTCTCGCCCGAGACCAAGGACACCGACTACGAGTCCGACCTCGGCGTCGCGGCGGCCGTCGAGCTCTGACGCGCGCGACCACGAGAGCGGCCGCATCCCTCACGGGGTGCGGCCGTTCTCATTCATCCCCGATCGCGCAGGAACCTCTCGATCGCGGCGATCGTCTCGCTGTTGTCGCGATGCAGGATGCCGCGGATGCCGACGGCGGCGGCTCCGTCGATCGCGAACCGGTGGTCGTCGATGAACAGCACGTCCGCGGATTCGGCGCCGAGGGCCTCCAGGGCGCGGCGGTACGCCTCCGGCTCGGGCTTCGCGACGCCGAGCTCGTGGCTGTAGCAGATCGGATCGAAGATCGACGCGAAACCGTAGCGCCGCTCTTCCTCTTCGCGCGCACCGTCGGCGGAGTTCGACAGGATCGCGGTCCGAGCCCTGCCGCGCAGCGAGCGCGCGTAGGCGATCATCTCGTCGTTCGCGGTGCCGCAGTACGCGTCCCAGAAGTCGGTGCGGACTGCATCCCGTTGCGCATCGTCGAGGTCGAGGGCCGCTGCGAACCCGGACCAGAAGGCCTGCTCGGTGCCGACCGCGACGTCGATGCGCGGGAGGTCGGCCGCGGCGACCCGCGCATCGACGGCGTCGCGGGGCAACCCGCACACCTCCCGCACCCGTTCCCACCAGTGCTCCTGCCAGGTGTCGTCGTCGACGACCTCCAGCACGCCCCCGATGTCGAACAGGATCCACGTCGTCTTCTCCGGCATCCGCACACCCTATGCGACCGACAGGGGAGGATGCCTCCCCTCGCGACTTCGCCCCGCACAGCCTCACGGACGGAGATCGCACGATTCGAAGGAGATATTCACCCGATGGCTCCTGCGGATCGTGAGATCTCCTGCGGTGATGGGACGCCGCACGTCAACAACAGTTGACACATCGATGCGCGTCAACAAGTATTGACGCAGGAGGCAGTCATGACCATGAAGACCGCACAGTCCCTCGACGACGACGACGGCGGCGAGCCGATCGCCGAGCTGCACCGGCTCGCGGGCGTGCGCCGCGAGATCGCGCGAGCCGAGGAGACCCAGGTGCGCCGCGCCCGCAATCTCGGCTACTCCTGGCAGGCGATCGCGGGCGCGCTCGGCGTGACGAAGCAAGCCGCGCACCGGCGCTTCGGCCGCCGCTGAGCGGCATCCCGCCGTTTACAGCCCCTCCATAGAAACCGACCGGGAACGAAGTACGGTCGAAGTACCCCTTTCAGAACGAGGTCCCGCATGTCCAGCACGGCGACGTCACGCCGACGCGGAAGGGGCGCACCGCAGGACGGTCCGCGCGCCACCTTCCGCCAGCTCCTCCCTTTCCTCTTCGAACACAAGCGCACGCTCATCGTCGTCGCCGTGCTCAGCGTGTTCGGCGCCGCGACCTCCCTCGTGCAGCCGCTGCTCGTCGGCCAGGTGATCGAAGCCGTGCAGTCGAACGCCGGCATCGGGATCCTCGTGTGGCTCCTGATCGGGTTCGTGATCGTGTCGTCGGTGATCTCCGGCTATCAGCACTACCTCCTGCAGCGCACCGGAACGGCGGTCGTGTACTCGAGTCGCCGCAAGCTCATCTCCCGCATCCTGCACCTGCCCGTGAGCGAGTTCGACGCCCGCCGCACGGGCGACCTCGTCTCCCGGGTCGGCACCGACACGACCCTGCTCTACGCCGTGCTCACCCAGGGACTCGCGGATGCCGTCGGCAGCGCGCTCCTGTTCGTCGGCGCGCTCGTCGCCATGCTCGTGATCGACCCCGTGCTGCTGCTGCTGATCGTTATCGTGATCGGCGCTTCGGTGGTCGTCGTCACGGTGCTCAGCGGCCGCATCCGCACCGCCTCGACCGCGCAGCAGGAGAAGGTGGGCGAACTCGCCTCCGGGGTCGAGCGCGCGGTCGGCTCGATCCGCACCGTGCGCGCCTCGGGCGCCACCGAGCGCGAGACCGAGGCCGTATCGGCGCTCGCTTCGGACGCCTACGGCATCGGCGTGCGGATCGCGAAGATCTCGTCGCTGGTCGTGCCGATCGCCGGGGTCGCGCTGCAGCTGTCGCTCCTGGTCGTGCTCGGCGTCGGCGGCTTCCGCGTCGCCGCGGGGACGATCACGATCGCCGCGCTCATCACGTTCATCATGTTCCTCTTCATGCTCGTGATGCCGCTCGCGACCACGTTCGGCGCGATCACCTCCGTGAATCAGGCGCTCGGCGCGCTCGGCCGCATCCAGGAGATCCTGAACCTCCCGACCGAGACGGAGGAGGATGCAGCGACCGCCGCCGCTCTCCCCCGCGACGACGTCGCCCCTGACGCCCCGGCGATCGAGTTCCGCGACGTGCGCTTCCAGTACCCGGAGAACGTCGTGGCGGCCCGGGCGGCGGCCGAGAAGGAGGCGCGGACGCTGCTCGCCGACGCGCACCTGGATCAGGCCGAGGAGACCGCGCCGCAGTCCGACCGCGAGGTGCTGCGCGGCGTCTCCTTCGCCGTGCCGCGCGGCGCTCGCGTGGCGCTCGTGGGCCCCAGCGGTGCCGGCAAGAGCACGATCCTCTCGCTCATCGAGCGCTTCTACGATCCGACGGGCGGCTCGATCCGCCTGCACGGTCACGATGCGCGCACCTACCCACGCGACGAGCTGCGCGCGCAGTTCGGCTACGTCGAGCAGGATGCGCCGACCCTCGCGGGCACGCTCGCCGACAACCTGCGTCTCGCCTCACCCGACGCCACCGACGAGGCGTGCGAGCGGGTGCTGCGCGCCGTGAACCTCGGCGACGTGCTGGAGCGCAGCCCGCTCGGGCTCCGAGCCCCGGTCGGCGAGGACGGCGTGATGCTGTCGGGCGGCGAGCGCCAGCGTCTCGCGATCGCCCGCGCGCTGCTGACCGAGGCCCCGATCCTGCTGCTCGACGAGTCGACGTCGTCGCTCGACGGCGTGAACGAGCAGCGCATGCGCGAGGCCATCGACGCCGTGTCGACCGACCGCACGCTGATCGTGATCGCGCACCGCCTCTCGACCGTGGTCGACAGCGACCTCATCGTGGTGCTGCAGGACGGCGTCGTCGTCGGGCAGGGCACACACACCGAACTCGTCGAGTCCACGCCGCTCTACCGCGACCTCGCGCGGCACCAACTGCTGGCATAGCGGGAACGAGTACGCGAAGGCGGGATGCCGGAGACCACTCAGCCATGGGTTCGTCTCTGACTTCCCGCCTTCGCGGGTCTGGGGCTCTCCCGCCCTCGCGGGCGGGAGCTGTAGGACGCCGGCTCCCCCGAACCGGCGCCCGGTCTGTCACGCCTTGTCGAGGCGGTAGCGCAGGGACGACAGCTCGGCGCGGAGAGCCGCCGGGACCTTGTCGCCGAACGTGTCGTAGAACTCCTCGGTGAGGTCGGCCTCGGTCTTCCACGCCTCGGCGTCGACCGAGAACAGCTCGTCGAGGTCCTCCTGCGGTACCTCGATGCCGTCGAGGTTGAGATCGGACACGATCGGCAGGCGGCCGATCGGGCTGTCGACCGTCGACACCTCGCCGGTGATGCGGCGGATGATCCAGTCCACGACACGCGAGTTGTCGCCGAATCCAGGCCACAGGAAGCGCCCGTCCGAACCGCGGCGGAACCAGTTCACCTGGAAGATGCGCGGCGCGCGGTCGAAGCGCAGGCCACGCCCGACCTTGAGCCAGTGACCGAAGTAGTCGGCCATGTTGTAGCCGCAGAACGGCAGCATCGCGAAGGGGTCGCGGCGCAGCTCACCGACCGTGCCCTCGGCGGCGGCCGTGCGCTCCGAGGAGATGTTCGACCCGAGGAAGACGCCATGCGTCCAGTCGGTGGCCTCGACCACGAGCGGCACGTTGCTGGCACGACGTCCGCCGAAGAGGATCACGTCGAGCGGGACGGCGTCCTCCCAGTCCTCGGAGATCTGCGGGCACTGGGCGGCCGAGACCGTGAACCGCGAGTTCGGGTGCGCCGCGGGGCGACCGGAGTCCGGCGTCCAGGCGTTGCCCTCCCAGTCGATGAGCTCGGGCGGCGCATTGTCGGTCAGCCCCTCCCACCACACGTCGCCGTCGGGACGCAGAGCCACGTTCGTGAAGATCGTGTTGCCCCACAGCGTCTCGACCGCCGTGACGTTGGTCAATTCGCCCGTTCCCGGTGCGACGCCGAAGAACCCGGCCTCGGGGTTGATGGCCCACAGGCGCCCGTCCTCACCGGGGCGGATCCACGCGATGTCGTCGCCGAGCGTCTCGACGCGCCATCCGGGGATGGTCGGGCGCAGCATCGCGAGGTTCGTCTTGCCGCACGCGGAGGGGAACGCCGCAGCGACGTGGAACGCCCGGCCGTTCGGGTCGATCACGCGGATCAGCAGCATGTGCTCGGCGAGCCAGCCCTCGTCGCGGGCGATCACCGAGGCGATGCGCAGCGCGAAGCACTTCTTGGCGAGGATCGCGTTGCCGCCGTAGCCGGAGCCGAACGAGTAGACCTCGAGAGTCTCGGGGAAGTGCACGATGTACTTGTCGTCGTTGCACGGCCATTCGACGTCGGGCTCGCCGGCGGCGAGCGGTGCGCCGACCGAGTGCACGGTGCGTACCCAGGGGGCTCCATCGGCGATCTGCCGCGTCACGGCATCGCCGACCCGGGTCATGATGCCGATCGACGCGACCGCGTAGGCGCTGTCGGTGACCTGCACGCCGATGTGCGAGAGCGGGCCGCCGACGGGGCCCATCGAGAACGGGACGACGAACATCGTGCGTCCACGCATCGAGCCCTCGAAGATCTCGGTCATCTTCTCGCGCATCTGCGTGGGGTCGGCCCAGTTGTTCGTGGGACCGGCGTCCTCCTCGCGCTCGGAGGCGATGTACGTACGGCCCTCCGTGCGGGCGACGTCGCTGGGGTGCGAGCGGGCCAGGTACGAACCGGGCCGCCACTCGGGGTTGAGCTTGATGAGCTTGCCCTCGTCGACGAGGCCGCGCAGCAGCCAGTCGTTCTCAGCGCGCGAGCCGTCGACCCAGTGGATGCGGTCCGGCTGCGTGAGCGCGGCGATCTCGTCGACCCAGGCTGCGAGCTCCGCCATGGCCGGGGTGTCATAGGTCGGAGCCGTCCCGAAGGTGCGCACGGGTGCGACGGATGCGGCACGAGGGGTGAAGACTTCGGCGATCGCCATGACATCTGCTCCTTGGAAGTAGGGGGCGTTGCACCTATCTTCTTCCGGATTTGTCCTGACTTTTCATCGATCTGGGTGATAAGAATTGGGTTTCTTTCGCTAGGATCAAGGAATGGCTCCTTCCGGCATCCATCTCACGACCCTCGGCCACCGCATCAGGCACCACCGCCTCGCGAACGGCCACACGCTCGACGAGCTCGGCGCTCTAGTCGGCGTCGCCGGCTCCCAGCTCAGCCTCATCGAGAACGGCAAGCGCGAGCCCAAGCTCTCCCTCCTGCAGGCGATCGCACTGGCGACCGGAACCGAGGTGACGGACCTCATCTCGGGCGAGCCGCCGAACCGCCGGGCGGCCCTCGAGATCGAGCTGGACCGCGCCCAGGCGAGTCCCGTCTTCCGCCAGCTCGGGGTCGCTCCCGTGCGGGTCACCAAGGGCATGAGCGACGAGACCATCGAGTCCGTGCTCGGCCTGCACCGCGAACTGCAGCGCCGCGAACGCGAGGCGATCGCCACCCCCGAGGAGGCGCGCCGCGCCAACACCGAGCTCCGGCTGCGCATGCGCGCGCAGAACAACTACCTCGGCGACATCGAGAAGCTCGCCGAGAAGCAGCTCAAGGCCGCCGGCCACGTGCAGGGCGCGCTGACCCACCGCACCGTGAGCATCATGGCGGAGAAGCTCGGCTTCGAGCTCATCTACGCCAACGACCTGCCCCACTCCACGAGGTCGGTGACCGATCTGGAGAACGGCCGCATCTACCTGCCGCCCGCGTCGATCCCGGGCGGGCACGGCCTGCGGTCGATGGCGCTGCAGGCCATGGCCCACCGCCTGCTCGGCCACACGCCGCCCACCGACTACGCCGACTTCCTGCAGCAGCGACTCGAGATCAACTACTTCGCGGCGTGCTGTCTGATGCCGGAGACCGCAGCGGTGGCGTTCCTGCAGCAGGCCAAGAAGGACCGCAATCTCGCGGTCGAGGACTTCCGCGACGGCTTCGGCGTCACGCACGAAGCAGCGGGCATGCGGATGACGAACCTGATGACGCAGCACCTCGGCATGTCGCTGCACTTCCTGCGCGTCGACGAGACCGGCGCGATCACACGCGTGTACGAGAACGACGACCTGCCGCTGCCGATGGACGTCACGGGCGCGGTCGAAGGCCAGCGGGTGTGCCGGAAGTTCCAGGCGCGGAGCGCGTTCACGCAGCAGAACCGCACGACGGAGCACCATCAGTACACGGACACGCCCTCCGGCACGTTCTGGTGCTCCACGCAGACCGGATCGTCGACCGACGGCGAGTTCTCGGTCACCGTCGGAGTCCCCTTCGACGATGCACGATGGTGGCGCGGGCGCGAGACGTCGGATCGCGCGGTGTCGACGTGTCCCGACGAGGCGTGCTGCCGCCGACCGTCCGCCGAGCTCACGGAACGCTGGAAGGGCAGGGCCTGGCCGAGCGCGCGGGTGCACACGCACATGTTCTCGCCGCTTCCCCGCGGCGCGTTCCCCGGCGTCGACGATAACGAGGTGTACGCATTCCTCGGACGCCACGCGGACGAGTGACGGACCCGGCTCATCCTGCGCGTCCGTCAACAACCCGTGTACGCGTTCCTCGGACGGCACGCGGACGAGTGACGGGCAGGACTACTCGCCCAGGAACCGGGTGAACCGCGCGAGCGCCTCCTGCACGGCATCCGCGTCGACTGCTTCCCCGCCCACATCCTCGAAGAACTCGGGCGGCGTGCCGAGGGATGCTGCGGCATGCGTCCAGCATCCGACCACCCGCCCCTCGGCGACGAGAGTGGCCCGCACCATCCCGTTCTTCCCCGGGCCGACGGCCGCGAGGTTCTCGGGCGCGCACACGGCACTGCGGTCGGCATACGAGATGTAGTACTCGTCGAATGCGGCGAGCGCGTGCACGGATGCTGCGCCCCCGGTGCGCCTCGGCCGGAGGACTGCCGTGAACAGCCCGTCGTCGACCTCGACGACCCGCCCCGAGGCGCTCTCCCGCGCCTCGCCGGACAGCCCGAGCGTGAGCCCCGACCACCACGCGAAGTCGGCGACGGTCGCAGGCCCGTGCCCGTCGATGTAGCGGACGAAGAGCTCGGCGAGCGGATCCGCCGGGTGCTCGTGCTCGCGGATGTGCTCCTCGACCAGCACGAAGCGCTGCTCGCGGCTCACCCCCTCGCGCGCGACGACCGGACCCTGGCACACGAGTCCGCGCAGCGTGAGCTCGCTGAGCAGATGGATGCCGCGCTGCCCGGTCGGGTCGATCCCTGCCCCCTGGAAGGCGAGGAACATCTCGGCGCGGGTCAGGCCGCCGTCTCGTAGCCTCGGCACGACCGCCTCGCGGGCCGCCGCGAGCATGAGCTCGTCGATCCCGAGGTCGCGGCGACGTCCCGCGGCCTGCTGGCGCTGTCGTTCACCCGTGACCGACAGCACCCAGCCCAGGTCGCGCGCGGCGATCGTGTGCAGAGTGCCGCGCATGGTCCAGGCGCGCACGAGTTCGCCACGGTCGAAGGCGCGGTCGACGGAACGGATCGTCGGCTCTCCACGGGTGCGGGAGGCGAGCACCCACCGCCCTGCGGTGAAGTCCTGGCTCTGCACCGCGAGCATGTGGGCCGCAGCATCCGTCACCGTGCGCGCGGGTGCCGAGAGGCGGTGGGAACGGAGGCGCTCCGACAGCAGCGTCGCGGACTTCATGCCCCCATCATGCCCCGCTGGCCCGACATCCCGCCCGCCTATCCGTGCAGCGTCACCTCGCGCCGCTCCGGCAGCACGATCGGGTGGGATCCCGCCATGACCTCCAGCACGCGGATGACCTGGCACGAGTAGCCGTACTCGTTGTCGTACCAGACGTACAGCACGACGTCGTGGTCGTTCGCGATGGTCGCGAGGCCGTCGACGATGCCGGCGCGGTGCGAGCCCACGAAGTCGGTGGAGACCACCTCCGGGCTCTCGACGTAGTCGATCTGCTGACGCAGCCGCGAGTGCAGCGACACGCGCCGCAGGTAGTCGTTGAGCTCGTCCTTGACGGCGGGACGGTCGAGCGTCAGGTGCAGCACCGCGAGCGATACGTCGGGTGTGGGCACGCGGATGGCCGACCCCGTGAGCTTGCCCTCGAGCTCGGGGAGCGCACGGGCGACGGCCTTCGCCGCGCCGGTCTCGGTGATGACCATGTTGAGCACGGCCGAGCGTCCGCGGCGATCTCCGCTGTGGAAGTTGTCGATCAGATTCTGGTCGTTCGTGAAGGAGTGCACGGTCTCGACGTGCCCGCGCACGATGCCGTACGCCTCGTCGACGGCCTTGAGCACGGGCGTGATCGCGTTGGTGGTGCAGGACGCCGCGGTGACGATGCGGTCGTCGGGCGTGATCGTGCGGTCGTTGATGCCGTGCACGATGTTCTTCAGCGCACCCTTGCCGGGTGCCGTCAGCAGCACTCGGGCGACCCCGGTGGACTCGAGGTGCTTGCTGAGGCCTGCTTCGTCGCGCCAGCGCCCGGTGTTGTCGACCACGATCGCATCGTGGATGCCGTGGGCGGTGTAGTCGATGGATGCCGGGTCGTCGGAGTAGATCACCTGGATGCGCGTGCCGTTCGCGATGATCTGCTCGGCCTCCTCGTCGACCGTGACGGAGCCCGCGAAACGACCGTGCACGGAATCGCGCAGTAGAAGGGATGCCCGCTTGACGAGGTCGTTCGCCGAGCCGCGGCGCACGACGATGGCCCGCAGGCGCAGCCCGCTGCCGCCGCCGGTGTGCGCGATGAGGATGCGTGCCAGCAGACGGCCGATGCGCCCGAACCCGTAAAGCACGACGTCAGTGGGTGCAGCGGCGACGGCGCCGGCGGCCGGGCCGAGCACCTCGGTGAGGTAGTCCTGCAGCGACGCGCCGGAGGCGGCATGGCCCTCGACCAGACGAGCGACATCGAGCGAGGAGGCTCCGGGAGCGAGCGCGTGCACGGCCTCGATCACGGCGAGCGTGTCGTCGAGGGCGAGTTCGGCGTGCCCGAGCTGCGCGACGCGATCGTGCA
Source organism: Microbacterium sp. LMX7-1.2 (assembly GCF_040675935.1). NCBI lineage: Bacteria > Bacillati > Actinomycetota > Actinomycetes > Micrococcales > Microbacteriaceae > Microbacterium > Microbacterium sp. LMX7-1.2. The sequence goes on from NZ_JBEGIL010000001.1 coordinate 931,875, forward strand.
TCTCCACGATCCCGGTGGCCGACAGACCGACGAGCCGGTGGCCGTGCAGCGAGGTCACGACGTCACGATCGCGCTTGAGAGCGCCGATCAGCGGGATCATCCGCTCGGCGAGCTCCTCGCGTGCCGTCCAGTCGTCGTGGGGTTCCGTGATGCCGTTCATCTGCGTCCTTGCGATGTGTGAGCGCGCCGAGGTCGCCGGCGCGCGAGTGTGCCGGGTGTGCTTCGGGGGATGCTCCCAGGGTACGGTGCGCGGAGGGATGCGCTGAAATCGGATGCCGTTCACCTGCCGGACAGGGAATCCTGTCAGCATCCGACGGGTTGTCCCCGATGCTCGTGCCCGCCTCACTCACGAAAGGCCTTCATGACCACGTCCCGCCCGTCGGCCTGGCCGCCCCTGCTGCTCGCGATCGGGCTCGAGGTCGGCGCGACGCTGTCCCTGCGCGCTGCCGAGGGGTTCACACACCCGCTCTGGCTGATCGCCGTCGTCGTCGGCTACACCTCGTCGCTGCTGCTGCTCTCGGTCGTGCTCGACCGGGGCTTGGCGGTCGGAGTCGCGTACGGCATCTGGTCCGCCATCGGCGTCGTGCTCACGGCGGTCCTCGGTGCGATGCTCTTCAGCGAGCTCCTCGGCGCGGTGCAGATCGTCGGCATCGGCGTGATCGTGGTCGGGGTGCTGTTGGTCGAGCTCGGCTCGCACGCCCGCTCGGAGCGCGAGGCGGTTCGGGTCGAGGCCGCCCCATGACCTGGGCGCTGCTGGTTCTCGCGATCGCGAGCGAGGTCACGGCGACGCTGAGCCTGCGTGCCTCCGAGGGCCTGCGACGTCGGCGGTGGATCCCCGTGATCGTCGTGGGCTACGTGCTCGCGTTCAGCCTTCTCGGCGCCGTGCTCGCCCTGGGAATGCCGGTCGGGGTGGCGTACGGCGTGTGGGCCGCCACGGGCGTCGCGGTCACGGCCGTGCTGGGCCGGGTGATCTTCAAGGACCACTTCTCGATCGTGATGGCGATCGGCGTCGCTCTGATCGCGGTCGGCGTCGTGCTGATCGAACTCGGCGGAGCGCACTGAACCGGGTCTTCCCGCTCACATCGCGAGGCACAGCAGGGCGACGCTCGCGGCCATGGCCCACGACTCGACAGTGAGGAATCGCGACGCCCGGCGATCGCTCGGCGCGGGCAGCACCCGATCGGCGACGACGGTCCACAGCACGACGCCGATCACGCCGACGACGCCTGCGATCGAGAGCACGCCGGACAGACCGGACCCGTGATGGCCTGTCGGTGTCACGGCCTGCCCGGTCGTGAGCCCGTCCCACACGCAGATCGCCAGCACGAGCGACACGGCCGCGCGGTGCACGCACACCGCGGTGGACGACGAACCGCGGACCCCGATCGTTCCGAGCATCGCGGAGAGCAGCAGTACGACACCGAGCGCAACGCGCACCAGCGGGTGATCCCCCAGCGTGGCGATCAGCACGAGCGCCACAACGCGGACGACGGCCATCTGCCGCGCCTGCCAGGGAGCCGCGGATCCGGCGGCGATGCACGCCGCTCCCGCGACGACCCCGGCGAGCGCCAGCATCCAGGGCGCGGCGGGCAGGACGGGATCCACAATCCGCATCCTATGGTCGAGGTGCACCCTGTGGCGCTCTCCCATCCTGCGGCGTTCAGACCCTGTGTCGCTCTCCCACCCTGCGGCGTTCAGACCTGCGGCGAGCGCTCTCCGACGGCTGCGATCGCGACGCGCAGCACGCCGTCGGCGTCGCGGAGCGCGTTCGCGGCGGCATCCGCCCCTGCCCCTGTCATGAGCATGAGGATCGCGAGCTTGACCGAGCCGTCCGCGGCGGAGAGCGCGGCGGACGCCTCGTCTACGGATGCGCCGGTGAGCTCGGTCACGGTGCGGATCGAACGCGCGTGCAGCTTCTCGTTGGTGGCGAGCAGGTCGACCATGACGCCGTGGTATGTCTTGCCGAGCTTGATCATCGAGAGCGTCGTGAGCATGTTCACGACGAGCTTCTGGGCGGTGCCGGACTTGAGACGGGTCGACCCGGAGATGAACTCGGGTCCCGTCACGACCTCGATGGCGATGTCGGCGGCCGCGCCGATCTCGGAGTCGGAGTTCGAGGCGATCGCGACCGTGAGAGCGCCCGCCGAGCGCGCGAAGACGAGTCCGCCGAGGACGTACGGCGTGCGGCCGGAGGCCGAGATGCCGACGACCGTGTCATCCGCTGTGAGTCCGAGCTCCCGCAGGGAGGCCTCGGCGGCGTGCTCGTCGTCCTCCGCGTTCTCCACGGCCGAGCGGATCGCGGTCTCGCCGCCCGCTATGAGTCCGACCACCATCGACGGGTCCGTGCCGAAAGTCGGCGGGCACTCGCTCGCGTCGAGCACTCCGACCCGGCCCGCGGTGCCGGCGCCGATGTAGACGAGGCGTCCGCCCCGCCGGAAGCGCTCGGTGATGCCGTCGACGGCCGCGGAGATCTCGGCGGAGCGTTCGGCGACCGCATCCGCGACGCGGTGGTCCTCCGCGTTCATGCGACGCACGAGCTCGGCGGTGTCGAGCAGGTCGAGGTCGCCTCGTTCGGTCGTCGAGGCCTCGGTGCCGAGGGAGGAGAGCACGTCGAGGAGCTCATGGAGTCGGCGGTCGTCATTCGGCACGGTGCACGAACCTTTCGTGGGGGAGATCGGCGCGGTCGGCGAGGAGGAGAGCGCCGTCGAGCGCGTCGCCTCGTGGGGAGACCGGCGTGCGGCCGACGGCGCGCAGGGCGTCTTCGAGTCGGGCGCGGAACCAGCGATGCTCGGTGAGTCCCCCGTGCAGGGCGACGTCGTGCGACCGGGTCGACGCGGCGGTCGCGGAGGCGACGAGCAGTCGCACGGCCTCCCGGGCGATCTCGAGTGCCATCGGGTCGTCGTCGGCTGCGGCGTCGAGCACGAGCGGGGCGAGGGAGGCGAGTCGACGAGCGAGGGGGCCGTCGTGTGCGAGCCAGCGCTGCACGTCGTCGACCGACCCCACCGGCTCTCGCACGAGGTCGGTGAGCGCGGTGCGAGGCCCGAGACCGACGGAGGCCCGCAGCACGGCGCGCAGCGCTTCACGGCCGAACCACGATCCGCTGCCGAAGTCGCCGAGCTCGGGACCCCATCCGTCGACGAGACGGATGCCGTCGCCGTCCACTCCGAGCGCGGCCGCTCCGGTGCCGGCGATGAGCAGCACACCCTCTCCCCCGGCGAGCGCCCCCGCGTGCGCCGTCACGACGTCAGAGGTGACGGCGACCCGTGAGACGAGTGCTGTCCGGAGCCGCTCGGCGAGGGCGGATGCCGCATCGGGGGCGGCCCATGCGCCGGCGGCGCCGACCGCGACGGCGGCGAAGGGGCCGGGAGCATCGGCTGCGAAGGGGAGGATCGCGGCGAGCGCGGCGTCGACGCCTCGCGCTGCGGCGAGTCCCGGTGCGCCGACACCCTGGAAGACCGGTCGACGGTTCGGGGCGGACATGACCACCCGGCACCGCGACTTGCCGAGATCGACGGCGATGACACGGCGATCGGAACTCATGTAAATAGTCTACGCACGTATTGCATCCTGTGAAAGAATTCTTCAACACAAGCCGAGGAGGCGCAGCATGAGCATCCAGACCACGATCGCGGGCGCCGCGGAGACACTGCCGCCCTCACTCGCACGGATCGCGCGTGTGATCGCGGACAGGCCGCGCGTCGTGATCGACAGCACGATCACCGAGCTCGCCACGACGTGCGACACCTCGGTCGCCTCCGTGATCCGCTTCTGCCGCTCGATCGGCGTGAACGGGTACGCCGCGCTGCGCATGGCGCTCGCCGCCGAACTCGGGCGCGAGTCCGCGCAGTTCCGCGAGTCCTCCGGATTCGGGTCGGAGATCTCCCCCACGGACTCCCTGCGGGACGCGGCGTCCAAGGTCGCCGCCCTCGAACTCCTCGCGATCGAGGAGACGATCGCCGGGCTCGACGACGACGTCCTCGACGCGGCCGTCTCAGCGCTCGACGCCGCACCGCGCATCCTCCTCTTCGGCATCGGGGCGAGCGGCCTCGTGGCGGCTGACTTCGCGCAGAAGCTCCTCCGCATCGGCCGCACCGCCGTCGTGCTAAGCGATGCCCACGTGGCGAGCGCCGTCGCAGCGCTCGGCGACGCCGGCACCGTCGCCCTGGGCATCTCGCACTCCGGCGCGACGATCGAGACGCAGCGCTTCCTCGAGGCCGCGCGTGACGCCGGCGTCACGACGATCGCGATCACCGGCGCATCCGACTCCCCCGTCGCCGACATCGCCGCTCACACGCTTGTGACCCGGGCCCGCGAGCCCCGCCTCCGCGCCGGAGCGATGGTGAGCCGCATCGCGCAGCTCGCTCTCGTCGACTGCCTGTTCGTGGGAGTCGCCCAGCGCCGTCACGCCGACACTGTCGACGCCCTGCAGCGCACGGCCGACGCGACCCGGGCACTGCGCGAGTGACGGCCGCTGCTAGTCCGCCGGATGGTGCCCGTCGACGCCGACCGAACCCGCGGTGCGCAGGAAGACGATGATCCAGCTGAAGATCAGGACGGCCGCGATCAGCTCGACGGCCGTGAGGTTGTAGTACCCCACCGCGAAGAACGCCGCGAGCAGCACGATCACGAGCACGTAGACCCAGCCGAACGCGACGAACACCTTCGGGATGCTGCGCAGAAACCAGGGCAGACCGACCACGACCACGGCGAACGCCACCGCCATGCCGGTCGCCACGGTGTTGTGCACGAGGAAGAACTCGTCGACGGGGAAGATGCCGACGCACGCCAGGAAGACGCCGATCAAGATGAGCCCTCCGCGCACGATCAGACGCCCGCGCCGGTCGACCGGGTCGTCGAGGGGCAGGCCCGCAGTCGCGTAGCGCGCGATCGTGGTGACCATGATGCCCGCGATGATGAGCGTCATGTTGAAGGCGAGCGAGGCGCTGTTCGTGCTCATCCCGAGCGCGGAGAGGTTGTCGCGCCACCAGTGCACGTCGCTCGACGCGAGCATGCTCGCGAAGGCGCCGACCACCAGGAACACGGCGAGCACGAGCGACAGCACCGTCGGCGTGAGAGCCACGGCGCTGAGGAACGAGACGTAGGCGGTGAGCGCCAAGGCGACGCCGATCAGCACCGCTCCGGGGAAGGCGTACACGGGGGCGTCGGTGAAGCTGCGTTCGAGCAGCTCGGCGATCCCGATCCAGCCCAGGTAGGCGATCGCGGCGTGCGCGAACGCGATCGCGGCGATGTCGTACCAGCGGAGTCGATCGCCCGGCACCGCGAAACCGTCGCGGACGCCGTCGGGGCTCGGCGCGTCGGGGCGTACGAGCAGGCGCCCGAGCGCGAAGGCGAGAGCCGCCGTGATCGCCCCGCCGATCGCCGCGAAGACCCCGATCGAGCCCGTGCCGCTGATGGGGAGCTCGCGACCCCAGAACGTGGGCAGGCCGATCGCGAACCCCGCGACGAGGGACAGGGCGCCGACGATGAGCGCGGTGGCTTCGAACACGGCATCCGAGGTCTCGGGTCCGCGGAGCTGCCTCAGCACGGTCAGGATCCTGTCGCGAAGAACTCGCATGTCGACCCCCTCTCGGGGACATCCTAGGAGCTGTCTCATTCGGGATGTGCTCGGGATCCCGGCGGTAGCCTGGTCGGGTGACCGAGACGATCTCTGCCCGCGCCCTCCTGCTCGACATGGACGGCACTCTCGTCGATTCGACCGCCGTCGTGGAGCGGCTGTGGCTGTCCTGGGCCGAGCCGCACGGCCTCGATCCCGCGACCGTGCTGGGCGTGATCCACGGACGCCAGGGTCACCAGAGCATGGCGATCATGCTCCCTGAGCGCGACCACTCCATCAACCTGGTCGAGAATCAGCAGATGCTGGCGACGGAGGCGAGCGACGTCGACGGCGTGATCGAGATCAGCGGGGCCGGCGTCTTCCTCCGTTCCCTCGAGGGGGTTCCGCACGCGATCGTCACCTCGGCCAACGTGCCCCTCATGAACGCGCGCATGACGGCGGCGGGACTCACCGTCCCCGAACTCGCCGTGACGGCCGAGAGCGTGTCGGCGTCGAAGCCCGACCCCGAGGGGTTCCTGCTCGGCGCGTCGTTGCTCGGCATCGACCCCGCCGACTGCATCGTGTTCGAGGACTCGGGCGCGGGGATCCAGGCGGCGCACGCGGCCGGGATGCGGGTGGTCGGCATCGGCGCGCACGCGCGGACCCACTCACCGGAGTTCCACGTCGACGACCTGACCCAGGTCGCGGTGGTGCGCACGACGGACGGGTTCGAGCTGCGCGTCGGCTGAGGGCTGGCCCGGGGTCGCGCTCTCCTTTCATCTCCTTCTCCCCCGTTTCCTCGCCCCTCATCCCTCGCCCCTCACCCCCTACAAGGGCGGTATTTCAGAACTCCGAAATACACTTTCATCAGACTCTTTTCTCGCGCTTTCCGAGCCCACGAATGTCGGTGGCCCCTGGTTGAGTGAGGGCATGACAGCACTGAGGGATGCGAGCGTCGAGCAGATCGGCGCTCTCGACGCCGTGACCGCGACGCTCGTCGAGGTGGAGCGGACGATCGGGTCGCTGCAGGCCGCGCGCGACGGTCTGCTCGCCGTCGGTGCACGGCTCGCGGTCGACATCGCCCGAGCTGACGAGGCCCGTGACGGCGGCGACATGGCGACACGCGCGGTCGCCTCCGAGTTCGGGGCAGCGCTGCGCATGAGCGATCGTACGATCGAGCGCCGCGTCCGGCGGTTCCGCGCCCGACGCCCGCACGCTCGCCGAAACCCGCTGCGACCTCGCTCTCGACCTGCTCCTCTCCGGCACTCCGGTCGGGCACGACTCCCCCACCCGGATGCTGTCGACGATCCGTGGTTCGGTATCAGTGACCGTGCCGGTTCTCACGCTGCTGGGCGCGACCCAGACTCCCGCGGAGGTCGCCGGACGCGCTCCGATCGACATCGCGACGGCTGAACACCTGGCCGGTACCGCCTCCGGATGGGACCGGATCCTGACGCATCCAGTCACCGGGACCCTGCTCGCGGTCGATCGGTATCGCCCGTCGGCGGAGATGAAGCGACATCTCCTCGCGCGGGATCAGCGGTGCCGCTTTCCAACGTGCGGTCAGCCGGCGCGCGACTGCGACCTCGACCACACGCGCGACCACGCGCTCGGCGGGGAGACAGGCGTCGACAACCTCGCAACCCTCTGCCGTCGACACCACTCCCTCAAGCACCACACGCCCTGGCACGTCGAGCATGTGGGCGCGGGTGTCCTCGCGTGGACGAGTCCGGCGGGCCGAACGTACCTCGACGCACCTCCCCCACCGAACGCGGTCACCGCACGAGATCCCACATCGCCGCCGTTCTGAGAGCCCACCGCCACCGTTGTGAGCGCGCGCAAGGCCCCCACTGTTCTGAGCGCGCACCGCCGCCGCACGAGAGCGCGCACCGCCCGAGCGCGAGCCGCCCGAGCGCGAGCCGTCAGACCACCGTGCGCGAGTGATCAGACAAGCGTGAAGTCCTCGAAGATCAACGTCGTGCGAGTCGAGCGGATCGAGGGGATCGCCTGGATGTCCTCCAGCACGATGCGGCGGAGGTCGCGGGCATCGCTCGCGCGCACCAGCAGGATCACGTCGAAGTCGCCTCCCACCAGCGCCATGTGCTCGATCTCCGGAATCCCGCGCAGCCTGGCACTCACGTCCTGCCACGTAGCCTGCTCGATCGCCAAAGTGACATACGCGCTCGCATGATGACCGAGCAGCACAGGATCCGTGCGCACGGTGTAGCCGGTGATCACCCCAGCATCCGACATCCGTTTGATGCGCGCGTGCGCCCCCGCACGCGAGATGTGCACCGCGTCGGCGATCGCCGTCATCGACGAGCGCGCGTCACGCCTCAGCTCCTCGAGGATCGCGAGATCGACATCGTCCAACGAGATCATGACGCCCCTTCGTCCACTGCTCGAATTCTGACACTTCGTCGCTCAGAACGGCAAGCAGCCAACAAACATCCATGAAAGTCTCCTTGCCCTTGGACAAGTGGTCATCCGCCGTCATGCTGGTCCCATCGAGTTCGGCAAGGAGGGCGAACGGATGCTGCATGAAGAACTGCTTCCACGAGACGTCGCGGTGCAACTGATCGATCCCGAGGGCGCCGCGGTCGCCGACGAGCGCTACGCCCGCCCCGACACCGACCGGCTGCTCGCCGCCTACCGTGGTCTCGTCGAAGGGCGTCGAATCAACGACCAGGCCGGCGCGCTGGTGAGGCAGGGCCGCCTCGCCGTCTACCCCTCCTCCCACGGACAGGAAGCGTGCCAGATCGGCGTCGCGCTCGCGCTCGGCTCCGAGGACTGGCTGTTCCCCACCTACCGCGACTCCGTCGCAGTGATCGCCCGCGGCGTCGATCCGGCCGAGGCGATGGTGCTCCTCAAAGGCGACTGGCATTCCGGCTACGACGTCCGCGCGAATCGCGTGGCGCCGCAGGCGACGCCGCTCGCGACCCAGCTGCTGCACGCCGTCGGTTTCGCCTACGCGGCCCGGCGCCGCGGCGAGGACACGGTCGTCGTGGCGCTGTGCGGCGACGGCGCCACCAGCGAGGGCGACTTCCATGAGGCGATGAACTTCGCCGCCGTGTTCCACGTTCCCGTCGTGTTCTTCGTGCAGAACAACGAGTTCGCGATCTCCGTGCCCCTCAGCCGCCAGACGGCGGCCCCGTCCCTCGCGCACAAGGCGATCGGATACGGGATGCCGGGTCAGCGCGTCGACGGCAACGACGTCGCGGCCGTCCTCGCGGTGCTCGGCGACGCGATCGACCGCGCACGGACCGGCGACGGCCCCACGCTCATCGAGGCGCACACCTATCGCATGCAGGCCCACACCAACGCCGACGACGACACGCGCTACCGGGCACGCGACGAGGTCAGAGCCTGGGTCGAGCGCGACCCGCTCACCCGGCTCCGCGCCCACCTCGTCGACGCAGGCGCGCTCACGCCCGAGCTCGAGGCCGAGTACGCCGCGGGCGCCGAGACGATCGCCGCCGCCATGCGCGAGGCGCTGAACACCGATGCCGACCTCGCCCCCGAGGATCTCTTCCGCTTCGTGACGAGCACCCGATCGCCGCAGCTCCAGGAGCAGTGGCAGCTCCTGCGAGACGAGATCGACCGCGAGACGAGCGCCGTGCAGCAGACCGCAGGAGGCCCCCGATGACTATCGCCCACGACGACATCCGCCTCGATGCCGCTCCCGCCGACGTGCGGGTGCTGAGCATGTCCGCGGCCCTCAACCTCGCCCTCGCCGACGCGATCGCCGCCGATCCCGAGGTCGTGGTGTTCGGCGAGGACGTCGGCGCACTCGGCGGCGTGTTCCGCATCACCGACGGCCTCACCGAAAGGTTCGGCGAGGACCGCTGTTTCGACACCCCGCTCGCGGAATCGGGGATCGTCGGCACTGCCGTGGGAATGGCGATGAACGGCATGCGCCCGGTCGTCGAGCTGCAGTTCGACGCCTTCGCTCTCCCCGCGTTCGAGCAGATCGTCAGCCACGTCGCGAAGCTCGGAAACCGGACACGCGGAGGCGTGCGGATGCCGCTCGTAATCCGCATCCCCTTCGGCGGCGGGATCGGCGGCGTCGAGCACCACTGCGACTCCTCGGAGGCGTACTATGCGCACACCGCGGGACTGACCGTCGTGAGTCCCTCGACCCCGCAGGATGCCTACTCGCTGCTGCGCGCCGCAATATCCTCGCCCGACCCCGTGATCTTCCTCGAGCCGAAGAAGCTCTACTGGGGCAAGGGCGAGGTCGACACCTCGACGACCGTCGAGATCGGGTCGGCCCGCATCGCGCGCGAGGGCAGCGACGTGACACTGCTCGCGTACGGGGCCTCCGTCCCGCTCGCGTTGGAAGCCGCCGAGACCGCCGCCGCCGAGGGGCGCAGCGTCCAGGTCGTCGACATCCGCTCGCTCACTCCGTTCGATGACGCGACCGTCACAGCGGCCGTGCGCTCGACCGGACGCGCGGTCGTCATCGCCGAGGCTCCGGGCTTCGCGAGCGTCGCCTCGGAGATCCAGGCTCGGGTGTTCGAGCGATGCTTCGAGTACCTCGAGGCCCCCGTCCGCCGGGTGACCGGATTCGACACCCCCTTCGCACCGCCGAAGCTCGAGCACTGGTACCTGCCCGACGTCGACCGCATCCTCGACGCGATCGACAACCTGCACTGGGAGGACGGCGCATGACATCGCTCACGACCCGCGTGTTCCGCCTACCCGACCTCGGCGAAGGGCTCACCGAGGCCGGACTCGTGCAGTGGCTGGTCGCCGTCGGCGACACGATCGCCACCGATCAGCCGATAGCCGAGGTCGAGACGGCCAAGAGCATCGTCGAGCTGCCCTCTCCGTTCGCGGGCGTGGTCACGGCGCTGCACGGCGAAGCGGGCGACACGATCGACGTCGGTTCGCCGGTCCTCGAAGTGGAGGATGCCCGCGCGAGTGCGGATGCGGGTGCGGATGCGGATGCGCCCGTCGGCCCCGCCGACGAGCTGACTTCCGCGACCGAGGTCGAGCACGAGGCCTACCGGACCGAGGAGCGGGCGGGCTCAGGCAATGTCCTGATCGGCTATGGGACGACCGCACGCACAGGCTCGGGGCGTCGTCGCCCTGCCCGCACTGCGACGTATGCGTCGACGGGTCCCACGGCGACCGCTCCGCACAGCGGTCCGGTCGCCGTGCGGTCGCCGCTCGTGCGACGCCTCGCCCGGGACCTGGGCGTCGATGTGCGCGCCGTCATCCCGACTGGGCACGACGGCGCCATCACGCGCGCCGATGTCCTGGCCGCGGCCGTCGACAGCGCGGTCGACGGTGCGCACTCGCACGCGCGAGACCCGGGCGTACCCGCGGTTTCTTCCACAGCCGAGTCCGCGCTCGAGGTCGACGGGCTCGTCGTGAGCTCCCGCGAGCGCCTCTCGCCGCTGCGCAAGGCCGTGAGCGCCAAGCTTGCCCGAAGCAGAGCCGAGATCCCCGAGGCCACCGTGTGGGTCGACGCCGACGCCACCGAGCTCTGGGACCTGCGCTCGCGCATGGCTCCGGCGGAGGACCACGCCCCGTCGCTCACTGCGCTGCTCGCCCGCTTCGTGCTGATCGCGCTCTCCGAGCATCCCGTGCTCGCCGCGCGACTCGACGACGCCGCCTCCGAACTGATCTCCTTCGACGGCGTCAACCTCGGCATCGCGGTCGACACCGAGCGCGGACTCCTGGTGCCGGTGATCCCGCGCGCCCACGAGCTGAGCGTCGACACGCTCGACACGGCGCTGCACGAGGTCGCCGACACCGCGCGCCGCGGGTCGCTCCCGCCCGAGCGGCTGCGCGGTTCCACCTTCACGCTGAACAACTACGGCGGGCTCGGCGTGGACGGGTCTGCGGCGATCATCAACCACCCCGACGTCGCGATCCTCGGCATCGGCCGGATCATCGAGCGCCCCTGGGTCGTCGACGGCGAGATCGTCGCGCGGAGGATCGTCCAGTTGTCGCTCGTCTTCGACCACCGGGTGTGCGACGGCGGCTACGCCGCCAGCTTCCTGCGACGCGTGACCGAGCTGATCGAGCATCCGCTGCGCGCCTTCGGGCGCGTCTGAATCCGCGCGGGGGCGGCGGGATCTGGGATCAGCCGAACACGAGGCTCTTTCGCTGGGTCGCGTCCTCCACCGTGATGCCGATGATCGAGGAGCCTGCCTCATCCGCCCTGCCGTCCGTGTGGAAGACGAACAGCACGCCCTCGCGAGTCGACACCGCGTAGTAGTAGTCGCCGGACGAGGCGACGACGACGGTCGTCCCGCCCGGATACGCGGTCATCGCCTTCGCCGCCGCGTCGCCGACTCTCACGTCACCGCGCGAGGGCAGGTCTGCGCCGGTCTGCGTCGGCTCGTCGAAGGTGCGGCCGTCCCCCGCCGTAATCGACGCGAGCGTCGTCCCACCCTCGACAGGCTGCAGCGACAGCGTCCCGGACCGCCGGTCGTTCTCGATCGTCCAGGGTCCGCCGTCGTACTGCGGCGCGGACGCGGTGCCTCCCGCGGCGGATACTGCCGCATCGATCGGGTCGCCTAGGCGCACAGGACCGATCCCGCCGACCCCGATCGGCCACTCGCTCCATGCCGCGCCCGTAGACGGCGCCGCGCCGCCCTCCGGAATCGGCGGATTCGCGGTCAGATCCTCGATCAGCCCGTCGCGAGCTTCCTGCGCGCGTGACTGCAGGAGCGACGCCGCCGCCTCCGCGTCGAACGTCCGCTCGCCGCTGAAGGGCTGCCACAGCTCCACGAGCACGTTGCCCGTGGAAGCATACGCCGTGAACGAGCGCCAGTCGTAGCTGCTCGCCGTGTCCCGCAGCGTGCCGGCGAATGCACGGACGTCTCCGGAGTCCGCAGTGATCACCGCCTCGTAGGTGGCCGGGGCTTCCTTCACGAACGATGCGCACTGCTGCGCCGCTTTGAGGAGCTGGTCCATGCGCTGCTGCGCCTGGACCTCATCGGCGAACTGGATCACAAGGAGGCGTCCGAATCCGACATCGGGATCGGACGGCACCTTCCACCCGATCGTCCGCGCCCCGACAGCACCCAGCGACTGCTCGGCATAGAACGTCTCGCAGATCTCGGGCACTGCGGTCATGCCGCCGCCGTCCGAGACCTGCTCGAGGACAGGGGAGATCTCGGCCACGTCGGTCGCCTCCGGAACCAGTCCGGTGATCTCCTGGGCCGTGAGAGCGAACGCATCGAGCTCATCTCCCACGAAGGCGATCGGCCCGTCGTACGGTGCGTCCGCGCTCGGCGTGGGCGTCGGCTCGGGCGTCGGAGACGCCGCGAGTTCCGGTGCGCACGCGGCGAGAACGAACATGCTGCCGGTCACGATGACAGCGAGCAGAAACCGCACGCGCCTGCCGTTCTGAACGTTCATGGGATCCTCCGTGTCGCGTGCTCTGCGTCGTGTCCGACGCCCCCTGATCGGAAGCATAGGGTTCGATCACGATCCGTCGAACGATGCGTTCGGTGTCGAGACAGGAACGTGACCTGGTTCATGCCGCATCCGGCATGCTTCCCGATGCCGACAGGATCCGGGGTGTTCCTCGCCGACGTCATGCGCTACGCTCGGCAATTACTGACCGATCATTCGGTCAGGAAAGCGGAGTCCCGACGCCTCCGCCGTCCCGAATCGCAGAACAACGGAGTTCTCATGTCGTCAGCAGTCTCAGACCCGACCTCGACACGACGGATGCCCGCGGAGGAGCGCCGCGTGCTCGCCGGCACCCTCGTCGGCACCTCGATCGAGTGGTACGACTTCTTCATCTACGCGCAGGCGGCGGGCCTCGTTCTCGCGCCGCTGTTCCTCGCCCCGATCGCGGAATCCAACCCCGGCCTCGCGCAGGTGCTCTCCTTCGCCACGATCGGCATCTCGTTCCTGTTCCGCCCCCTCGGCGCGATCATCGCCGGGCACCTCGGCGACAAGCTCGGACGCAAGAAGATGCTCGTGTTCACGCTGATCCTGATGGGGCTCTCGACATCGCTGATCGGCGTCCTCCCGACCTACGCCGCGATCGGCATCGCGGCGCCTATCCTCCTGATCGCGCTGCGCATCCTGCAGGGCTTCTCGGCCGGCGGCGAGTGGGGCGGGGCCGCTCTCATGGCGGTGGAGCACGCGCCGCACGGTCGTCGCGGGCTGTTCGGCGCCTTCCCGCAGATCGGCGTGCCCGTCGGCATGATCCTCGCGACCGCGACGCTGTGGGTCCTCACGACCTCCATGTCGCCCGAGGCCTTCCTCGAGTGGGGCTGGCGCATCCCGTTCCTGCTGTCGATAGTGCTGATCGGCGTCGGCTACCTGATCCGTCGCGCCGTCGACGAGAGCCCGATCTTCGAGGAGCTGCAACGTCGACGCAAGGAGGCCTCCGCGCCCCTCGGCCAGCTGTTCCGCAAGAACACGAAGCAGGTCGTCCTCACGGCGCTGATCTTCATCGCCAACAATGCGGCCGGCTACCTGCTGATCGCGTTCTTCGCGACCTACGCCGTCACCGCCCTCGGAATGGAGCGCCCTCCCGTGCTGCTGGCGACCACGCTCGCCTCCTTCGGCTGGCTGATCTTCACACTGTGGGGCGGTCATCTGTCCGACCGTCTCGGCCGCGTGCGCACGTTCCAGATCGGGTACGTCGCCCTCGCGCTGTGGGCAGTGCCGATGTGGTTCCTCATCGACACCGCGAACATCGTCTGGTACTTCGTCGCGCTGTTCGTGATGACGTTCGCACTGGGTCTCTCCTACGGTCCGCAGGCGGCACTGTACGCCGAGATGTTCCCCGCGAACGTGAGGTACTCGGGCGTCTCGATCGGCTACGCGCTCGGCGCCATCCTGGGCGGTGCGTTCGCCCCGATGATCGCGGAGGCTCTCCTGAACCAGTTCCAGGCCGCCTGGACGATCGGCGTGTACATCGCGATCGCCTCGGTCGTCTCGCTGATAGCCGTGTCGTTCGTCAAGGAGACCAAGGGCATCGACCTTCTCGCATGACGACGGACGGACGTGCCATAATTACCATACGATCGGTCAGTAAATAGGACGATCGATCGGGAACGGTCCCCGTCGAGACGACGAAGTCAGGAGATCCGCATGGCAGAGGCCTACCTCGTCGGTGGCGCGCGCACGCCCGTGGGCCGCTACGGCGGAGCACTCGCCGCCGTCCGCCCCGATGATCTGGCCGCGGTCGCCGTCGGCGAGGCCGTGCGCCGCTCGGGCATCGACCCGGCATCCGCGGAGATCGACGAGGTGATCCTCGGAGCCGCCAATCAGGCGGGCGAGGACAACCGCAACGTCGCGCGGATGGCCGTGCTGCTGGCCGGCCTCTCTGACACCGTTCCCGGCGTCACCGTGAACCGACTCTGCGCCTCCGGGATGTCGGCGGTCACGATGGCCGCGCAGGCCATCCGCGCCGGCGACGCCGACCTGATCGTCGCCGGCGGCGTCGAGTCGATGACACGCGCCCCCTGGGTGCAGGCCAAGCCCGAGAAGGCCTGGAGCAAGCCCGGCGCGGCGTTCGACACCTCGATCGGCTGGCGCTTCCCGAACCCGCGGCTCCTCGCCCGAGACAAGGCCACGTTCACGATGCCCGAGACCGCCGAAGAGGTCGCCCGGCTCGACGGGATCGGTCGCGAGGAGGCGGATGCCTTCGCGCTGCGCTCCCAGCAGCGCGCGGCCGCCGCGATCGCCGCGGGGAGGTTCGCTCCCGAGATCGTGGGCGTGCCCGTGGGCGACGGCATCGTGCTCGCCGACGAGGGACCGCGCCCCGAGACGACGCTCGAGGGCCTTGCCCGACTGCGTCCCGTCGTGGCCGGGGGCAGCGTGGTCACCGCCGGGAACTCGAGCGCCCTCAACGACGGGGCCTCGGCCGTCGTCGTCGCGAGCGCCGAGGCGGTCGAGCGCTACGGCCTCGTGCCGCGGGCACGGATCGTCGTCGGCACCAGCGCGGGCCTCGCCCCGGAGATCATGGGTCTCGGCCCTGTCCCGGCGACCGAGAAGGCGTTGCGACGTTCCGGGCTGACCCTCGACGACATCGGCGCGGTCGAGCTGAACGAGGCTTTCGCGACCCAGTCGATCGCCTGCATCCGACGCCTCGGACTCGACGAGTCGATCGTGAACGCCGACGGTGGAGCGATCGCCCTCGGGCACCCGCTCGGGTCGTCGGGCTCGCGACTGCTCGTGACCCTGATGGGGCGGATGGAGCGCGAGGACGCACACTACGGCCTGGCGACCATGTGCGTGGGCGTCGGCCAGGGCGCGGCCGTGATCCTGGAGCGGGTGTGATGGGCGGCGCCCAGGGCAGCCCCCTGATCGTCGAACGGGCGGACGGACACGTGGTCGCGACGCTCGACCGACCGGCCAAGCGCAATGCGATCGACCAGGCCATGATCGATGCCCTGCATGCGCTCTGCGAGGAGCTCGAACACGAGCCGCGCACCCTCATCCTCGCCGGCGCAGGCGGAGTGTTCGCCGCCGGTGCCGACATCGCAGAGCTGCGGGAACGCCGTGCCGCCGACGCCCTGCGCGGCATCAACGCGCACGCGTTCGTGCGGATCGCCGAGCTCCCCATGCCCGTCATCGCGGCGATCGACGGCTACGCCCTCGGTGGCGGCGCGGAGCTCGCCTACGCCGCGGACATCCGGATCGGCACGCCGGACCTCGTGATCGGCAACCCCGAGACCGGCCTCGGCATCCTCGCGGCGGCCGGCGCGAGCTGGCGGCTCAAGGAGATCGTGGGCGACGCCCGGGCGGCGGAACTCCTCCTGACGGGCCGCAGCGTGAAGGCCGAGGAGGCGCTGCGCATCGGACTGGTGTCGTCGGTGCACGACACGGCCGACCTGCTGCCGGCGGCGCACGCGATCGCCGACCGCATCGCGCGCAATGACCGCGCCGCGACGATCGCCACCAAGCGCGTGTTCCGCGCACCGCGCGCCGATCATCCCGCCGTCGATCTCGACGCGCAGGCCACGCTGTTCGAGAACCCCGAGAAGTTCCGCCGGATGACCGAGTTCCTCGAGCGCAGAGTTGGGTCAAACGACCGAGCCGGGTCGGAGAAGGGAGAACGATGAGCACGACAGCGCCCGCCCACGTCGGCGTACTCGGCGGCGGACGCATGGGCGCCGGAATCGCGCACGCCTTCCTGCTGGCGGGGTCGCGCGTGACGGTGGTCGAACGCGACCAGGATGCGGCGAGCGCGGCGTCGACCCGGGTGCTCGGCTCGATCGACGCCTCGATCGCTCGTGCCACGGCTCTCGAGCCCGCGGACGCCTATCGCGCGCGCTTCATCTCCTCCACCGACCGCGCCGCCTTCGCCACGTGCGCCCTGGTGGTCGAGGCCGTGCCCGAGGATCTCGCGCTCAAGGTCGAGGCGCTGACCGGGATCGAGGAGCACGTCGCCGCAGACGCCGCGATCGCCTCCAACACGTCGTCTATCTCGATCGACGAGCTCGCCGCGACGCTCGCGCAGCCCGCGCGCTTCCTGGGGATGCATTTCTTCAACCCCGTGCCCGCCTCGGCCCTCGTGGAGATCGTGCGCGGCGCCGCCACCGCTCCCCCGCTCATCGAGTCCGCCAGAGCCTGGGTACAGGCGCTCGGCAAGACGCCCGTCGTCGTCGCGGACGCCCCGGGCTTCGCGTCCTCGCGTCTCGGCGTCGCGCTCGGCCTCGAGGCCATCCGCATGGTCGAGGAGGGCGTAGCCTCCGCCGAGGACATCGACGCGGCGATGACCCTGGGGTACAAGCATCCGATCGGGCCGCTGCGACTCACCGACATCGTCGGGCTCGACGTGCGACTCGGCATCGCGGAGTACCTCGAGGCGCAGCTCGGCGAGCGCTTCGCACCGCCCGCCCTGCTGCGGCGACTCGTGGCCGAAGGCCACCTGGGGCGCAAGACCGGCCGCGGCTTCTACGAATGGAAGGACGAGAGATGACAGAGATCCTCCCCAGCTACGTGCAGGGATCCTGGTGGACGCCCGCCGATGGAGCGCGGACGACCGAGGTGCGCGACGCCTCGACCGGCGAGGTCGTCGCACACGTCTCGACGGAGGGGCTCGACCTGGGCGCCGCCCTCGACTACGCGCGGAGCACCGGCCAGGACGCCCTCGGCGAGCTGACATTCCACCAGCGTGCCGTCCTGCTCAAGCAGCTCGCCCTCGTCCTGACGGAGCGCAAGTCGGAGCTGTACGAGATCTCCAGTCGCACCGGCGCGACGTCGCAGGACTCCTGGGTCGACATCG
This sequence comes from Microbacterium sp. LMX7-1.2, assembly GCF_040675935.1. Lineage (NCBI taxonomy): Bacteria > Bacillati > Actinomycetota > Actinomycetes > Micrococcales > Microbacteriaceae > Microbacterium > Microbacterium sp. LMX7-1.2. The sequence continues at coordinate 949,643 of NZ_JBEGIL010000001.1, forward strand.
ACGGCGGCATCGGCGTGCTCTTCGCGTACTCCGGCAAAGGCCGCCGCGAGCTGCCGAACGCGAAGGTCTACGTCGACGGCCCGGTCGAGAACCTCTCGCGCGACGGCTCGTTCATCGGCCGCCACATCTACACGCGCCTGCGCGGAGCGGCCGTGCAGATCAACGCCTTCAACTTCCCCGTGTGGGGCTCGCTCGAGAAGTTCGCCCCCGCGTTCCTCGCGGGCGTGCCCACGATCGTCAAGCCGGCGACGCCGACCGGCTACCTCGCCGAGGCGATGGTGCGCATCATGGTCGAGTCCGGGCTGCTCCCCGAGGGCTCGCTGCAGCTCGTGTCCGGCAGCGTGCCAACGCTGTTCGACGAACTGCGCCTCGGCGACCTCGTCGCCTTCACGGGGTCCGCATCGACGGCTGAACGCCTCCGGGCGCACGACTCCGTGCAGACCGGCGGGGTGCGCTTCACCAGCGAGACCGACTCGATCAACGCCTCGATCCTCGGTACGGATGCCGGGAGAGGCACTCCCGAGTTCGACGCCTACGTGCGTCAGCTCGTCGCCGAGATGACCAGCAAGGCCGGACAGAAGTGCACCGCGATCCGGCGGGCGATCGTGCCGGACGGGCTCGTCGACGACGTGATCGACGCGGTACGCGCACGACTGTCGGAGCGGGTGGTCGTCGGCGACCCACGCGCGGAGGGCGTGACCATGGGGCCGCTCGCCTCGACCGAGCAGCGCGACGAGGTGCTGCGCCAGGTCGAGCGGCTGCGCGCCGGCGGGGGCGAGCTCGTGATCGGCTCGACGGACTCCCCTGTGGTGCGCCGCGCCGACGGCAGTGACGGCGCGGCGGCCGACGGCGCGTTCGTCTCGCCCATGCTCCTGCGCTTCGACGACCCGCAGCGTCCGGCCGTGAACGAGATCGAGGCCTTCGGGCCCGTGTCGAGCATCGTCGGTTACCGGACCCTCGACGAGGCGAGCGCCCTGGTCGCACGCGGTGGCGGATCGCTCGTGACCAGCGTCGCGACGCACGACCCCGATGTCGCGGTGGCACTCGCGGCGGGCATCGCGGCCTACAACGGGCGCGTGCTGTTCCTCGACCGCGACGACGCACGCAGCTCGACCGGTCACGGCTCGCCCCTGCCGAACCTCGTGCACGGAGGTCCGGGCCGCGCCGGCGGCGGCGAGGAGCTCGGCGGCATCCGGGCCGTGCTCCACCACATGCAGCGCACCGCCGTGCAGGGCTCGCCGGCCATGATGACGGCACTCACCGGCGTCTGGCACCAGGGAGCGGCGGCACGTCCGTTCGCGGATGCCGACGGCGTGCACCCCTTCCGCAAGTCGCTCGCCGAGCTGCGGATCGGCGACCAGGTCGCCAGCGGATCGCGCACCGTGACGCTCGACGACATCGAGACGTTCGCGGCGTTCACCGGCGACACCTTCTACGCCCACATGGACGAGGCCTCCGCCGCCGCGAACCCGTTCTTCCCCGGTCGCGTCGCGCACGGGTACCTGCTCGTGTCGTGGGCCGCCGGGCTGTTCGTCGACCCCGCGCCCGGACCCGTCCTCGCGAACTCCGGTCTCGAGAACCTGCGGTTCGTGACCCCGGTGTCCCCGGGCGACGAGATCCGCGTGGAGCTCACCGCCAAACAGATCACCCCGCGCGAGACAGACGAATACGGCGAGGTGCGGTGGGATGCGGTGCTGAAGAACCAGGATGACGAGATCGTCGCGACGTACGACGTGCTCACGCTCGTCGCGAAGGAGCTGGAGACGGCGGCGTGAGAGCCGCGCGCCGGGGGCTACGGCCTCCGGCGCAGCCCGTCGAGCGCGATCGCGACGACGTCGTCCGCGAGGCGGTCCGCGCCCTCGCGCCCGCCGGGCCGGTACCACTCGACGAGCGAGTTGATCATGCCGAACGTGAGACGCGCTGCGACGCTCGCGTCGATGTCCTCACGGAGGGCGCCCTCCTCCTGCGCGGCTGAGACCAGTGCCGTGATCCGACGATCGAACGTGCGTCGTCGTGCGAGCGCGGTGCGCTCCACCTCGGTGTTCCCGCGCACCCGCAGCAGCAGGGTGACGGCGGGCAGCTGATCCACCAGTACGTGCACGGCACCGCGCAGGACGTGCTCGAGACGGTCCGCCGCGCTCGCCGTCGCGCTATCGCCCGCAGGCGAGGGATCGTCGACCACGGCCTCGAGCCCGCTGAGCGCGGCATCGAGCGCGAGGTCGAGCATCTCCTCCTTCGACCCGAAGTGGTGGTAGATCGCCGACTTCGACAGCCCCAGACGCTCGGCGAGCATGCCGATCGACGTGGCGTCGTAGCCGTGCTCGTTGAACGCCGCGATCGCGACGGCGAGGATCCCCTGCTGGTCGTACCCCGGGCGACCACGTCGCGCGCTCTGCATCTCGGACATCACGCCTCAGTCTCGCACCGTTCGGTCCCGCGACTCTGCAGGAGTCAGCGCAGGTCGTAGACCCGCTTGTACTTGCCTTCGCTCCGCGGCAGGGCCCCCGGCTCTCCGCCCATCACTCACCGCAGGTCGTAGACGCGCTTGTACTTGCCCTCGCTGCGCGGCAGCGCGCCCGGCTCTCCGCCCATCACTCACCGCAGGTCGTACACGCGCTTGTACTTCCCCTCGCTGCGCGGCAGGACCCCGGGCTCTTCCAGTCGCACGGCGACGGTCGAGCCGACGAACACCTTGATGCGCTGCGCGAGCACCTCGGCGGCGGCCTGACAGGTCTCCACCGACAGATCCGGATGCCGCTCGATGCGCACCGTCAGCGCATCCATCCGCCCCTCCTTCGTGAGCTCGAGGATGAAATGCGGGGTGAGCTGCTCGATGCCGAGCACGAGCTCCTCGATCTGCGTGGGGAAGAGGTTCACACCGCGCACGATGATCATGTCGTCGTTGCGGCCGGTGACCTTCTCCATGCGCCGCATCGCGGGGCGGGCCGTACCGGGCAGCAGGCGAGTGAGATCGCGAGTGCGGTAGCGGATGACCGGGAAGGCCTCCTTCGTGAGCGAGGTGAACACGAGTTCGCCCAGCTCGCCGTCGGGCAGCGCGGTGCCGGACTCGGCGTCGATGACCTCGGGGAGGAAGTGGTCCTCCCAGATGTGCGGCCCGTCCTTGCCCTCGAGGCACTCGCTGCCGACCCCTGGCCCCATGACCTCGCTGAGCCCGTAGATGTCGAGCGCGTCGATGCCCATCCGCTGTTCGAGTTCGCGCCGCATCTCGTTCGTCCACGGCTCGGCGCCCAGCACCGCGACCTTGAGCGAGGTGGACCGCGGGTCGATGCCCTGGGCCACCATCGCGTCCGCGATCGTGAGCAGGTAGCTGGGTGTGCAGAGGATCGCGTCGGGTTCGAAGTCGCGGATCAGCTGCACCTGCCGCGCGGTCTGCCCACCCGACACGGGGATCACGGTCGCGCCGAGCGCCTCGATGCCGGCGTGCGCGCCGAGGCCGCCCGTGAACAGCCCGTAGCCGTAGGCGTTGTGCACCTTCATCCCGGCGCGGATGCCGGCAGCGCGCAGCGAGCGTGCGACCAGAGCGCCCCAGCGGTCGAGGTCGCCGCGCGTGTAGCCGACGACCGTCGGGCGCCCGGTCGTGCCGCTCGACGCATGGATGCGGGCGACATCGCTCATCGGCACCGCGAACATGCCGAACGGGTAGGTCTCGCGCAGGTCCGCCTTGGTCGTGAACGGCAGCCGCTCGATATCGGCGAGGACGCGGATGTCGTCGGGGTGCACGCCCGCCTCATCGAACTTGCGGGTGTAGAGCGGCACGTTCGCGTAGGCGTGGCGCACGGTCTGCTGCAGGCGCTGGAGTTGCAGCTCCTCCAGCTCGGCGCGAGTCAGCCGTTCCTCGGCGTCGAGCGCGTCGAGGGCGGGAGCGCGGACGGCAGTGCGGGAGGTGGAGTGATCGGTCATCGTCGACATGAGTGCTCCGGGGTCTGATCAGAACGTCTGGGAGGTGGTGCGTGACCGGCCGCGGAACTCGGCGACCGTGTCGCCCTGCTCGTCCACCACCGTCACGTCGTAGATGCCGGAGCGCCCCGATCGGGAGCGGCGCACGGCGGTCGCGGTCAGGGTCTGACCCGACACCGTCGGCTTGAGGAACGAGATGTCGGCGCCGGCGGCGACCGTGACGCGGTCGTCCTCGTTGCAGGCGATCGCGAAGGCCGTGTCCGCGAGCGCGAAGACGAAGCCGCCGTGCGTGATGGCGAAGCCGTTGGTCATGTCGTCGCGCACGCGCATCGAGACGACGGCGTGGCCGGGGTCGTCGCGCTCCACCCGGAGGCCGAGGGATGCCGACGCGCGATCGCGCTGCATCATGGCCCGGTTGGGTGGGACGCTCGTCGCCGTCGTCCGGGTCGTCGTACCCGTCGTCGCATCCGTCATCGTCGACCTCCTCGTCGCGTGAGACGCCGCGCTGCGGCATCCGACCCGACCATACTAACTGAACGATCGGTTAGTAAAGAGGGATCATGCGTCGACCACGGCGCGCGCCGCCTCCCGCGCCTCCTCCGCCGAGGACACCGACCGTGCAGCGTCGGCCGCCCGATGGCACTGCTCCGTCGTCACGCGGCGCAACGCGGCTCCCACCCGCCCGAGGGCGCGCGGCGTCATCGAGAGCGAGCTCACCCCCAATCCCACGAGCACGGGCGCGAACGCCGGGTCGCCCGCAGCCTCGCCGCACACCCCGACCGGCTTCCCGCTGGCACGGCCCGCGTCGCCCACCGCGCCGATGAGACGCAGGACGGCAGGCTGCCACGGATCGTTGAGATCTCCGAGCGCGCCGAGCAGGCGGTCCGCGGCCATCGTGTACTGGGCCAGGTCGTTCGTGCCGATACTGACGAAGTCGACGACGTCGAACAGCTCGGAGGCGAGGAGCGCCGCGGACGGCGTCTCGACCATGATGCCGGCGCGGGTCAGCCCCGCTGCGTGGCAGCGCTCGACGAACGCCCGCGCCTCCTCGATCGTCGCCACCATCGGCGCCATGACCTCGACGCGCGCAGACTCTGCCTCCGCGGCCTCGGCGACTGCGCGCAGCTGGTCTTCGAGCAGCTGCGGAGCGCGTCGGGCGAGGCGAAGCCCCCGGACGCCGAGCGCCGGGTTCTCCTCGGGCTCGGGGTGCGTGAAGGGCAACGGCTTATCGCTTCCCGCGTCGAGAGTGCGCACCACCACCCGGCGCCCCGTGAAAGGCGCGAGCACGGCGCGGTAGGCGGCCACCTGTTCGGCGATGTCAGGTGCGTCGACGCGATCGAGGAAGCAGAACTCGGTGCGGAACAGCCCGACCCCCTCGGCCCCCGCAGCGGCTGCCGTCTCGGCATCGGTCGTCCCACCCACGTTGGCGAGCAGCGGAACGGCGTGGCTGTCGGCGAGCAGCCCGGCACCGTCGAACGCGACGACCTCGGATCCCGCTCGCACCCTCTCGACGGCCGCGGGCGACGGCTCCAGCTGCACGGTGCCGCGATCGCCGTCCACGAGCACCGTCGCTCCCGCGGGGATCCGCCCCGCGCCCTCGACGCCCACGACGGCCGGGAGCCCCAGCGCACGCGCGATGATCGCCGTGTGCGAGGTCGGTCCCCCGTCCTCCGTCACGAGCGCCACGCACTGCCCTCCCTCGAGCGCCGCCGTGTCGGCGGGAGCGAGGTCACGCGCCACGAGGACGAACGGCTCATCGCGCTCGGGCACCCCCGGCATCTCCACCTCGAGGAGTTCGGCGATGATCCGGTCGCGGACGTCGAGGACGTCGGCCACCCTTTCGGCCATGCGACCGCCGAGCGCCGAGAGTCTCGCGGCGTGCGCGGCGCCGACCTCCCACACGGCCCTGGTGCCGCTCAGCCCCTTCGCGCGCACCAGTGCGGTCGCGTCAGAGACGAGCTCGGGGTCGGAGGCCAGCAGTCGGGACGCGTCGAGGATCGCCCTCGCCTCACCCGTCGCGGCCTCGGTGCGTCGACGGAGTTGATCGGCGACGGCGACAGAGGCCCATTCGATCGCCGAGACCTCGGCGTCCCGCTCCTCCGGCGCGATCCGCTCGGCGGGGTCGGGCTCGGTGAGCGCAGGCGCGACACGGACGACCGGCGCCGCGGCCGCACCCGCGCTCACTCCCCGACCGCGCAGCAGCGCACCTGCGGCGAGGGGGATCGTCGGCAGAGCAGCGGCGTGATCGCTCGCATCCGTGATGGGCTCCGTGATCGGCACGGAACGGACGGATGCCGGCTCCGTGCCCTCACCGAACCCTTCGTCGAACAGAGCGCTGAGGCGGTCGAGGACCGCGACGGCGTCGGAGCCGCTCGCCGACAGCTCCAGTTCGTCGCCCTGCCGCGCACCGAGCACGAGCAGGCGCGACAGGCTCGCGGCCGACGCATCAGGGCCGTCGGGGAGGCGCCGCAGGCGCACGTCCGTCCCCGCCGCGGCTTCCGCGATGAGCGCCGCAGGACGCGCGTGAATGCCCAGCGGATTGCGGACCCGGACCGTGCGGGTGAGGGCGTCCGGGTCGGGCGCGCTCTGTGCCACCTCCGGAGCCGGTTCCGCCTCGCTCAGCTGGCCCGCCTTCGCCGCGAGTGCTCCTGCGGCCTCCAGCGCGACCGCGTCGAGCCCTGCTCCCCCGGCCGCCGACACCACGGCCGACAGGAGTCCCTCGACGAACGGCGCGGGAGCGAGCCGGACCGGCACCTCACTGCTGCGCAGGTCGAGGGCGAGTTCGGCGCTCAGCACCGCAGAGCCGAGGTCCATGAGCACGAGCACGCCCTCGCAGTCCACGGCGAGCTCGTCGATCGCGGCAGCGACGGCGACCGCGTCGGTGCCGAGGACGGCCACGCCGTCGGCATCCGTCCCCGCCCCGGCCGCGACGCGCACCTGCGCCGCTCCTCCGGGAACCATCTGGAGGGCGAGTTCGAGCGCCGCCTCCCCGAGCCTCGCACTGTGGGAGACGGCGACGATGCCGATCATCAGGACGAGCCGGCGATCGTGTCGGCCAGCGACTCGAACAGCAGCGTGACCGAGGCCGCGCCGGGGTCGAGGTGACCCGCGCTGCGCTCTCCCAGATAGCTGGCGCGCCCCTTGCGGGCGACGAGCGGCAGCGTGGCATCCCGGCCCAGCGCCGCCGCGGTCGCCGCGGCTCTGCTCGCATCGGCGAGACCCGCTCCCCGGGCGATCGCCGCGTCCATCGCGTCGACCGCGGGCGCCATCGCGTCGAACATCGTCTTGTCGCCGGCCTCGGCCTTTCCCCGAGCGACGATGCCCTCGAGGCCCGCGCGCAACGCCCCCGCGAGACCGGCGGCGTCGAGCTCGGTCACGGGACCCGCCGTCATGCCCATCCGCAGGAAGAGCGTGCCGTACAGCGGTCCGCTCGCCCCTCCCACTGAGCTGACGAGCGTCATTCCGACGCCCTTGAGCAGGTCGTCGACCGTCCCGGGTGCATCCGCGCCGAGCTTGTCGACCACGGCGGCCATGCCGCGGGACATGTTCCCACCGTGATCGGCGTCGCCGATCGCGGAGTCCAGCTCCGTGAGCCAGTCGCGCTTCTCGGTGACGACGTCACGATAGCGGGCGACCCAGTCGACGAGTGCGGCGGTGCCGATCCTGTCCGTCATCGGCTCACACCCCCCATCGCAGGCCGGGAGTGCTGACCGGAGCATCCCACAGGCGCAGGATCTCGTCGTCGGCCGCGAGCACCGTGACCGAGCATCCGGCCATGTCGAGCGAGGTGATGTAGTTGCCGACGAGGTTGCGGACGATCTGCACGCCCGCCTTCTCGAGGAGCGCCGCGACTTCGGCGTACATCAGGTACAGCTCGATCTGCGGCGTCGCCCCCATGCCGTTGACCATCACGATCGCGGGACCCTTGCGGTCGAGGTCCGCCACGATGGGCTCGACGAGCTGACGCGCGATCTCGGATGCCGGGGCGAGGGGCTCGCGGTGGCGTCCGGGCTCGCCGTGGATGCCGATGCCGATCTCCATCTGGTCCTCGGGCAGGTCGAACGTGGGCTTGCCCGCAGCCGGGACCGTGCAGCTCGTGAGGGCCATGCCCATCGACCGCCCCTGGCCGTTCACGCGCTGCGCGAGCGCGACCACCGACGCCAGGTCCTGTCCCTCCTCCGCCGCGGCGCCGACGATCTTCTCCAGCAGCACGGTGAGTCCGACGCCGCGTCGTCCGGCGGTGTAGAGCGAGTCCTGCACGGCGACGTCGTCGTCGACCACGACCGTCCCCACCTCGATGCCCTCCATCGAGGCGAGCTCGGCGGCCATCTCGAAGTTCAGCACATCGCCCGTGTAGTTCTTCACGATGTGGAGCACCCCGGCGCCGCGGTCGACAGCCTTGGTCGCGGCCTGCACCCGGTCGGGTGTGGGCGAGGTGAAGATCTCCCCGGCGACGGCGGCGTCGAGCATCCCCTCGCCGACGAATCCGCCGTGCAGCGGCTCGTGGCCGGATCCGCCGCCGGAGACGACCGCGACCTTGCCCTGCGCCTTGGGCGTCGCGCGCGTGATCACATGCGTCTCGAGGTCGACCGCGAGTTCGGGATGCGCGAGGGCCACCCCTCTCAGCGATTCGACGAGCACGTCTTGCGGAGCGTTGATGAGCTTCTTCATGGTGGATCTCCCTTGATCTCGGCCGCGCGGCTCTCCGAAGAAATCGGAAAGATATTCGTCAATGTCGAATATGCTCGTGGTCTGCCGTCTTGTCAAGGGAGACTCAGGCGAAAGGAGACCCCGATGATCCAGGCGATCGATCGCGCCGCGAAGGTGCTCGAACTGCTGCAGGGCGCCCGTCATCTCGGCATCACCGACCTCGCCGCGGCGCTCGCGCTGCCACCGTCCACCGTGCACGGCATCGTGAAGTCGCTGCGCGAGCACGGCCTCGTCGCGAAAGAGCGCGGCGGGCAGCGCTACATGCTCGGCCCGACCCTGCTGCGCCTCAGCAACGTCTACCTCGACACGCTCGACGTCCGCGCGCGCGCCATGCGCTGGACGCAAGAGCTCGCGCGTCGCACGAACCTCCCCGTCCGCCTCGGCGCCCCGCACTTCCACGAGGTGCTCGTGATCCACCACGACCTCCGCCCCGACGACAGCCGGCAGATGCTCGAGACCGGCGTCGCCATCCCCGCGCACGCCTCCGCGATGGGCAAGGTGCTCCTCGCCTACGACGCGGGGTTCCAGCGCACCGTGTTCGAGCAGCCGCTGCGCAGCCTCACGGGCGACACCATCACGGACGTCGCGCGGCTCACGCTCGAGCTCCCGGCCATCCTCGACCGTGCGAGCGCCGCCGAGGTCGATGAGGCCGTGCTCGGCGAGTCCTCGGTCGCAGCCCCCGTCGCGGACGCCTCGAACGAGATCGTCGCAGCGGTCGCCGTGGTGATGCCCACATCGCAGGCACCCGCGACCGACGCGGCGCTCGACGCGCTGCGCGAGACCGCACGGAACATCTCCCGCGAGCTCGGCGCGAGCAGCTGGCCGCCTGCGCCCGCACTGGCCGAGGACTGACAGGAGATCCGCGTAGGTGCGGGGCTCCTCTCAGCCGCGCAGCGCGAGGCTCTTCTCAGCCGCGCAGCGCGAGGGCGAACGGCAGCACCCCGGTCGCCCCGGCGCGGCGGAGCGTGCGCGCAGCGACCGTGAGGGTCCAGCGACTGTCGGCCAGGTCGTCGACCAGCAGCACGGGGCCGGGAGGCACGTCGATGCCGTCGGCCGAGAACCGGTCCCACAGTCCCGCGAGGCGGAACACGCTGTTGCCGCCGGGCTGGCCGCTCGGACCGCCGTTCACGGGCGCGAGCGCACCGAGGTACGGCAGGCGTCCGATCTCGGCGATGCCGCGGGCCAGCGAGTCGACGAGCACCGGACGCGACCGCGACGGCATCGCGATCACGGCGACCGGGCGCTCCGCCCAGTCCCACCCCGCGAGCACTCGCACGCACGCACCGAGGAGCTCGGGCGAGACGGGGTCGTCCGCCGCGCCGGCCGCGAAGATCCCCCGCAGAGTGCCTCCCCAGCCGAGGTCGGTCAACCGGGCCAGCGCCCGGCCCTCCCCCGCCTGCTCCTCGGCCGGGATGCGCCCCTTGACCGGCACGTCGAGACGGTCGGCACCGGTCGGCCACGCCCGACGCGCCTCGATCGGCACGCCCACCCGGTCGAGGGACTCCCCGGCCCGAGCGCTCGCGTCCGCGCCGACCTCCTGCGGAAACCAGACACCGGCGCAGTTGTCGCAGCGCCCGCACGGCACCGCCGTGTCGTCGTCGAGCGTGCGCTGCAGGAACTCCATGCGGCATCCGGCGGTCTGCTCGTAGTCGAGCATGTGCTGCTGCTCGGCCCGACGCTCGGCGGCGATGCGCTCGTAGCGCTCGGCGTCGTAGACCCACGGCTGCCCCGTCGCCACCCAGCCGCCCTGCACGCGGCGCACCGCACCGTCGACGTCGAGCACCTTGAGCAGAAGCTCGAGGGGCGTGCGGCGGATGTCGACCATCGCCTCCAGCGCCGGCGTGGAGATCGGCGCGTCCCCCAGCGCGGCGATCACGCGTTCCGCCCGTTCCTGGTCGGGCATCGAGGCCGTCGCGAAGTAGTGCCAGATGTCGCGGTCCTCGACTCCGGGCAGCAGCAGCACATCAGCGTTCTCGCTCGCTCGACCGGCACGGCCGACCTGCTGGTAGTAGGCGACCGGCGAGGACGGCGCCCCGAGGTGCACGACGAACCCGAGGTCGGGTTTGTCGAATCCCATCCCCAGCGCGCTCGTCGCCACGAGCGCCTTGACCTCGTTGCGCTTGAGCATCCCCTCGGACTCCGCCCGCTCATCGGCATCCGTCTGCCCCGTGTACGCCCGCACGTCGTGGCTGTGCTCGCGCAGCAGTCGGGCGGTGTCGACGGCCGCGGAGACCGTGAGCGTGTAGATGATGCCCGAACCCGGCAGGTCGTCGAGGTGGCTGAGCAGCCATGCGAGACGGCTGGCCGAGTCGCGCAGACGCAGCACGCCGAGGCGCAGGGAGGTGCGGGCGAGCGGCCCGCGGATCGTCAGCACATCGGGAGCACCGCTGCCGCCGACCCCCAGCTGCTCGGCCACGTCGGCCACCACCCGACTGTTCGCGGTCGCGGTCGTCGCGAGCACCGGCACGTCCGCGGGCATCTCGCCGATCAGGTCGCGCAGTCGGCGGTAGTCGGGTCGGAAGTCATGCCCCCAGTCGCTGATGCAGTGAGCCTCGTCGACCACGAGCATCCCGATCCTCCGCACCAGGGCAGGCAGCTGCTCCTCGCGGAACGCGGGGTTGTTGAGCCGCTCCGGCGACACGAGCAGCACGTCGACCTCGTCGCGATCGAGCTGCGCGAGCACGTCCGACCATTCGTGCGCGTTGGTCGAGTTGATCGCGACGGCGCGCACCCCGGCGCGCTCGGCCGCCGCGATCTGGTCGCGCATCAGGGCGAGCAGGGGCGACACGAGCACGGTGGGGCCGGCTCCGTGCCGGCGGAGCAGCAGTGTCGCGACGAAGTACACCGCAGACTTGCCCCACCCGGTGCGCTGGACCACCAGCGCGCGCCGGCGCCCCTCGACCAGCGCCTCGATCGCCTCGTACTGCCCGTCGTGGAAAGCGACGTCCGGACGCCCGACCAGCTCCCGCAGCGCGGAGAGGGCGGCGTCACGAGTGGAAGTCATGCCTCCACTCTGCCCCAGACCCCCGACATCCCCGCCCCGACGATCCACAGGTAGCGTGGACGCGTGATCACCCGTGAGCTCGCCACCGCCCTGCGCGACGCCGGTCTGCAGTGGCGTCCGGCCGAGGGCGACCGCTTCCAGCTCGATCTCCCCGAGGAGATCGAGCTCGAAGCCGAGGCTGATGTGTTCACGGTGAGCGCCATGACGATCGAGGCGCGTCAGACCCCCTCGGGCACCGACCTCGCGTTCAACGGCACGACCGAGTGGGCGCTCGACGCCGTGACTCTCGCCGACGCGGTGTGGCTCCCCCGCGAGGACCAGCTGCGTGAGCTGCTGCGCGGCACGTTCCGCTCCCTCACGCGACTCGAGGACGCCTTCGTGGTCGAGATCGGCATAGCCGGCGAGACGATCCGCTTCGAGCATCCCGATCCCTCCGAGGCCTACGGCCGCGCGCTCCTCGAGCTGGTCTCCCGCTCTCGCTGACGCGCGGCTGCCGCACGCGTCTTGCATGCCGCATCCCTCCGTGTCAGAATTACCTAACGAGCGGTCAGTAAAGATTGCCGCTCCGTGAGGAGTCGATGATGACCGCACCCGCAGACCTGTCTCTCGCAGGAGCCGCGCCCACCGAGGAGGAGCGGCTGTTCGACGAGCTCATCGCGAACGAGCAGCGCATCGAGCCGCGCGATTGGATGCCCGACGCCTACCGCAAGACGCTCATCCGTCAGATCTCGCAGCACGCCCACTCCGAGATCATCGGCATGCAGCCCGAGGGCAACTGGATCACGCGTGCGCCCAGCCTCAAGCGCAAGGCGATCCTGATGGCCAAGGTGCAGGACGAAGCAGGCCACGGTCTCTACCTCTACTCCGCCGCCCAGACCCTCGGCATCACGCGCGACGAGATGATGGACCAGCTCATCACGGGCACGGCCAAGTACTCCTCGATCTTCAACTACCCCACCCCGACCTGGGCCGACATGGGCGCGATCGGCTGGCTCGTCGACGGGGCGGCGATCTGCAACCAGGTGCCGCTGTGCCGCGCCTCCTACGGCCCCTACGGCCGCGCCATGGTGCGCGTGTGCAAGGAGGAGTCCTTCCATCAGCGTCAGGGCTTCGAGATCCTTCTCACCCTCATGCAGGGCACGGACGAGCAGCGGCGGATGGCGCAGGACGCCGTGGACCGCTGGTACTGGCCCAGCCTCGCGATGTTCGGCCCGCCCGACGACCAGTCCCCGAACTCCGCGCAGTCCATGAAGTGGAAGATCAAACGATTCTCCAACGACGACCTCCGTCAGCGCTTCGTGTCGATGCTCGTGCCCCAGGCCGAGATCCTCGGCGTCACGCTGCCCGACCCCGACCTCCGCTGGAACGAGGACGCCGGGCAGTACGACATCGGCGAGATCGACTGGGACGAGTTCTTCCAGGTGCTCCGCGGCAACGGGCCGTGCAACGCCGAGCGCCTCGAGCGCCGCCGCACGGCGCACGAGGAAGGCGCCTGGGTGCGCGAGGCGGCGGCCGAGTACGCCCGCAAGCAGCGGGTCGGCGCGAAGGCGGTGGCGTGATGGCGACGCCCGGTGCCGACGAGCGCGAGCCGTGGCCGCTGTGGGAGATCTTCGTGCGCGCGAACCGCGGACTGAGTCACGTGCACGTCGGTTCGCTGCACGCCCCGGATGCCGACATGGCGATCCGCAACGGCCGCGACCTGTACACGCGTCGCGGCGAGGGCGTGTCGATCTGGGCGGTTCCCGCCGAGGCCATCACGACCAGCGACCCCGACGCGAAGGGCGCGTACTTCGAGAGTCCCGCGGGCAAGAACTACCGCCACGCCGTGTACTACACGGCTTCCGAAGGCGTACCGCACCTGTGAGCGGGGAACAAGATCTCCACGGCGACGTGTCGGTCGACGAGCTCTCGCTGAGCGCCGAGCTCGCGGGCGGCTCGACCGTCGCAGGATCGGCCGACATCGCGGAGTACGCCCTCTGGCTCGGCGACGACGCGCTCATCCTGTCGCAGCAGCTGGGCGGATGGATCTCGCGGGCTCCCGAGCTCGAGGAGGACGTCGCGCTCGGCAACATCGCGCTCGACCTGCTCGGGCACGCGCGGTCCTTCCTCCGCTATGCGGGCTCGTACGACGGCCGCAGCGAGGACGACCTGGCCTACTTCCGAGATGAGCCGGAGTTCCGCAGCTCCTGGCTGGTCGAGCAGCCCAACGGCGACTTCGCGCAGACCATCGCCCGGCAGCTGATCGCCTCGACGTACATGCTGGAGCTCTACGACGCGCTGCGCGCGAGCAGTGACGAGACGCTCGCGGCGATCGCCGAGAAGGCGCGCAAGGAGGTCGACTACCACCGCGACCACGCCGTGCAGTGGGTGCTCCGTCTTGCCGGCGGCACGGAGGAGTCCCGCGAGCGCATGATCCGCGCGCTCGGCGACGTATGGTCCTACGTGGACGAACTGTTCCGTGACGAGCCGCTGACCGAGCGGCTGGGTAACGCCGCCGCGCGACCGTCCTCGCTGAGGCAGGGCTTCGACGCCGTGATCGAGACCGTTTTAGCCGAGGCCGACCTCACGGTCCCCGAGGTCAGCGCCTCGTCAGCGGGCGGACGCCGCGGGGCGCACGCGACGCCGCTCGGCCATGTGCTGGCCGAGATGCAGGTGCTCGCGCGACGGCATCCGGGGGCGACGTGGTGAGCCGGGCGGTCGACAGGGAAGCGTGGGGCATCGCCGCGGCGGTCCCCGACCCTGAGGTGCCGGTTCTCACGATCGAGGACCTCGGCGTCCTTCGCTCCGTACGCGTGAACGGTTCGGCCGTGCACGTCGACATCACTCCCACGTACAGCGGCTGCCCCGCCATGGACACGATCCGCGACGACGTCGTGCTCGCCCTCACGGCCGCCGGCTACTCCCCCGTCGACGTCTCGCTCGTCCTCTCCCCCGCATGGACCACGGACTGGATGTCGGATGCCGGAAAGCAGAAGCTCGAGCGCTTCGGCATCGCCCCGCCGACCGGCCGCGCCGCCGTGGGATCCGGCCCCATCCGCCTCGCGCTGAGCGTGCGCTGCCCGCAGTGCGGATCGCTCGACACCCGCGAGGTCTCGCGCTTCGGCTCAACGTCCTGCAAGGCGCTGTACGAATGCCGCGCCTGCCTCGAACCCTTCGACCACTTCAAGGTGCACTGATGGCCCGCGCCCGCTTCCACACTCTCGCCGTTGAGGGCGTGCGACCGCTCACCGACGACGCGGTCGAGGTCACCTTCACGGTGCCCGCGGCACTCGCCGACGACTACGATCACCTCCCCGGGCAGTACGTGGCCCTGCGCACCACGCTCGACGGCGTCGAGGTGCGCCGCTCGTACTCGCTGTGCCGCGCTCCCGAGAAGCGCGCGGACGGACAGGACACCCGCCTGAGCGTCGCCGTCAAACGCGACGAGGGCGGACTGTTCTCCACCTGGGCGCAGACGGGTCTGCAGCCCGGCTTCGAGATCGACGTGATGAGTCCCCAGGGCACGTTCACCTCCGCGCTGCCCGACCTCGACCGTCGTCACGTCGTCGGGATCGCGGCCGGTTCCGGGATCACCCCGCTCATGGCCCTCGCGCACACCGTGCTGTCGCAGTCGGAGACCGCGCGGTTCACTCTGCTGTACACGAACCGCTCGACGCTCGACGTGATGTTCCTCGAGGACCTCGCCGATCTCAAGGACCGCTACCCGACCCGACTCACGCTGCATCATGTGCTGTCGCGCGAGCAGCGCACGGCGCCCGTGCTGTCGGGCCGCCTCGACGAGGAGAAGCTGCGGACGATCCTGCGGATGCTGATCGATCCGGCCGACGTCGACGAGTGGTTCCTGTGCGGCCCGCTCGCCCTCGTCGACCTGTGCCGCGAGGTGCTCGCCGAGGTCCGCGTCGGGCGCGAGCACATCCGCTTCGAGCTCTTCACGACCGGTGACGAGCCTGTACGCGCCGCCCGCCCCGTCCAGGTGCGCGCGGGTGAGCGCACCTGGCGGATCGAGGTGAACCTCGACGGTGTCTCCTCGACGGTCGAGAGCCCGGTCGACGCACACGAGTCGGTGCTGAACGCGGCGCTGCGCGTGCGTCCCGACGCGCCGTTCGCATGCGCAGGCGGCGTGTGCGGCACGTGCCGGGCGCGCGTGATCGAGGGCAGTGTGACGATGACCGAGAACTATGCTCTGGAGCCCGACGAGCTCGAACGCGGCTATGTCTTGACGTGCCAGTCCCATCCGACGAGCGACCGGCTCGTGGTCGACTACGACGTGTGAGGAGCACCCGATGATCGATCTCACGATCGCCGACGACGTCGCCACCGTGGCGCTGAACGCCCCCGCGAAGCTCAACGCCCTCGACGAACAGGCGCTGCACGAGCTCGGGCGGGCCTACGACGAGGCCGATGCCGCCGGAGTGCGCGCACTGGTGCTGCGGGGCGAGGGCCGTGCGTTCTGCGCCGGCCGCGACATCTCCGGCGTCGACCCGCGCGACGACGACGTCACGGGCTACCTCGGCGGACTCGTGACGCCGCTGCTTCAGCGGATGGCGCGTTTCCCCGCCCCGACGTTCGCGGTCGCGCACGGCGCGTGCCTGGGCGTCGGCCTGGGACTGCTCATCGCGACGGATGTCGTCTACGTCGCCGAATCGGCCAAGATCGGATCCCCGTTCGCGGCCCTCGGCGCGACGCTCGATTCGGGCGGGCACTCGTACTTCGTCGATCGACTCGGACCGCACCGCGCCCTCGATCTCATCTACACGGGGCGCCTCATGAGCGGCGCGGAGGCCGTGGCCGCCGGGCTCTTCTCGCGCGTCTTCCCCGACGACGAGGTCGTGCAGGCGACAGCGGATGCCGCGTCCGCCGCTGCCCGCGGAGCCACGGCGGCGTTCCTCGCGAGCAAGCATCTCGTCGCCCGCATCCGCGACGAGCGCCTGACGCTCTGGGAATCGGTCGCGGCCGAGAACACGGCGCAGGCCGCGCTGTGCGACACGGACGACTACCGCGAGGGCTTCTCGGCCTTCCAGGAGAAGCGCCGTCCGGAGTTCCGAGGGCGCTGAGCCTCCGGGAGCCCTGAATCGTTCGTGCGCCGCAAGGGGCTGGCCGGATGTCAGAGGTTCGGGCCAGACTGCATCCATGAAGCTCGCTGACGCGGTCGCCACCGCCGAGACGGTGACCGCCACCTCCTCCCGACTCGCGAAGATCGACGCGCTGGCCTCCCTGATGTCGACAGCGGATGCCGGGGAGCTGCCGGCTCTCGTCGGCCTCCTGCTCGCGGCGCCACGGCAGGGCAAGCTCGGCGTCGGGTGGCGCGGGCTGTCGGCGCTGCAGGTCACGCACGTCGAGGATCCCGAGCTGTCGATCGGGGCGGTCGATGGCGCGCTCGACGCGCTCGCGGCATCCTCGGGTTCGGGATCAGCCACCGCGCGCACCGACATCCTCACCGATCTCGCCGCGCGGTCGACCGCGCAGGAGTGGGACTTCCTGTCCCGGTCGATGCTCGGCGAGCTGCGCACGGGCGCCCTCGCCGGAGTGCTGCTCGACGCGATCGCGAAGGCCTCCGCACGACCGGCCCCGATCGTGCGTCGCGCCGCGATGCTGTCCGGGGACCTCGGCGAGACGGCCGTGGTGGCGCTGACCGGCACCGAGGAAGAGCTCGACGCGATCGGTCTCGCGGTGGGGAGGCCCGTCCTGCCGATGCTCGCCGGGACCGCCGCGACTCCGACGGCAGCGCTCGAGGCGACCGGCCGCGCGTCGGTCGAGTACAAGCTCGACGGCGCCCGCATCCAGGTGCACCGTCGCGGCGACGAGGTGGGCGTCTACACGCGCAGCCTCGCCGACATCACGCACCGTGTGCCCGAGATCGTCGAGATCGTCCGAGCACTCCCGGTGCGCGACGTGATCCTCGACGGCGAGACTCTCGCGCTCGACGAGGACGGCGGACCGCGACCCTTCCAGGAGACCATGTCGCGCTTCGGCGCCGACGCGAGCCGCGACCTCGCGCTGCGGCCCTGGTTCTTCGACGTCCTGCACGTCGACGGACGCGACCTGATCGACGAACCCCTCTCCGCGAGATTGGACGAGCTCGAACGCATCGCGCACGAGTGGCGGATGCCAGGAGTCGTGACGGACGATGCCGACGAGGCGGAGCGGCTTTCGCGCGAGGCCCTGGCGGCAGGACACGAGGGTGTGCTGGTGAAGGGCATCGACTCGACGTATACGGCGGGTCGCCGGGGGAAATCGTGGATCAAGGTCAAACCCGTGCTCACCTACGATCTCGTCGTGCTCGCCGCCGAGTGGGGGTCCGGGCGTCGGCAGGGATGGCTGTCGAATCTGCACCTCGGCGCACGCGACCCCGACGGGGATTTCGGCGAACCCGGCGGTCTCGTGATGGTCGGCAAGACGTTCAAGGGACTCACCGACGACCTGTTGCGCTGGCAGACCGAACAGTTCCCCGCGGTCGAGTCGCGCCGTACGCAGAGCACCGTGTTTCTCGAGCCCGCGTTCGTGGTCGAGATCGCGATCGACGGCGTGCAGCGCTCGCCCCGCTACCCCGGGGGGATCGCCCTGCGGTTCGCCCGCGTCAAGGGCTACCGGCCCGACAAGCAACCGTCCGACGCCGACACGATCCAGGCACTGCGGGCGCTGTTGCGTGGGTGACCCCGTGCTGCACGGGTGGAAGGCGGATCGATCGCCTCAGGCTGTGGGCGGCAGCCCCTGGCGCTGCCGCTCGGGAAACGCGGGCCGGAGAATCACAGGTCAGGCTGTGGGCGGCAGCCCCTGGTCCTCCTCACGGACGGTTCCCTGGAACGACCACGGGAAGTCGATCCAGAGGTCCGTGTCCTTCCAGGCGTAATCCGGCTGGATGATCGTCGACGGTTTGGTGTAGATCGTGACCGAGCGCACGTCGGCGCCCTTGTCCGTGAGCAGCTGCACCGCCAGGGCGAGGGTGCGCCCGGAGTCCGCGACGTCATCCACGAGCAGCACACGACGACCGTCCAGGTACGCCATGTCGAGCTCGGGCGGCAGCACCTCGGGGGCGTCGAGCACCGTGCCGATGCCCGTGTAGAACTCGACGTTGATCGCACCGCAGTTCTTCGCGCCGAGGCCGTACGCGATCGCGCCGGCCGGCAGCAGTCCGCCGCGGGCGATCGCCACCACGACCTCCGGCTCGAAGCCGCTCTCTAGGATCGCGCGCGCGAGGTCCCGCGTCGCAGAACCGAAACCGTCCCAGGTGAGCGTCTCGCGCTCGATCGAAGCATCCGTCACCGACTCATTCTCCCAGCTGTCGTGTGCAGCTCGCGCCGCTCATTCGAGACGCGTCACCTCGACCGTGACGAAGAGCTCCGAAGCGCTCGGGCCGGCGTACACCCCGCGCAACGGCGCGACGTCCGAGTAGTCGCGGCCATGCCCGATGTACACGTGGGACTCGCCGATCTCGACGAGGTTGGTGGGGTCGTACCCGTGCCACGCCCCCGAGTACCACTCGACCCAGGCGTGAGACTCACCGGTGACCGGCTGCCCCAGCGCCGCCGTCGGGTCTGGATGCAGGTACCCGGACACATAGCGGGCGGGGATCCCCGCCGCCCGGAGCATCCCGAGCGTGACGTGGGCGATGTCCTGGCAGACGCCCGATCGCGTCGGCCACGCATCTCGGGCCGTGGACCCGACCCCTGTCACCCCGCTGCGGTACTCCATCGCCTCGCCGACCTCCCGGCAGATGCGGAGGGCGATCTCGTCGATGTCTGCGTCATCCGCGATGATCCGCTGAGCGATCCCGACCATCTCCTCGTCGGCATCCGTGGCCGGAGTCTGCACCACGCACTCGGCCAGCTCCAGGGAGAGCGGGATGCGGGCGGCGAGCTCGTCCCAGCCGATCGGCGGTCCGTCCGGCTGCGTTGGGCGCACATCGACCACGCTGGTCGCGGTGACAGTGAGCATCCGATGCGGAGTGAGCACTTCGAACGTGGACACACGCGTGCCCCAGTAGTCCGGGTAGGAATGCTGCGTGGCGGTCGGCGAGATCTCGAGCGCGGCCTGCAACACGAACTGCCCGTCCCGGGATCGCGGCAGCATGCGCGCCTCGTTGTACGACGCGGTCGCGGGGTCCGCGTAGCGGAAGCCCGTGCGGTGCACGATGCGCAGGCGGCTCACAGCGCCTCTCCGATCCACACCGGCATCGCGATCGACGGGAAGTACCGCTCCTTGATCGCGTCGCTCGCGAGCGACATCCCCACCTGGACCTCCTCCATGCTCTCCGACAGGGTGCGCACCGTGTCGTCGATGGGACGGTATTCGAGCTCCGACCGCAACCGGCCGAGCACTCGGTGTGCGGGGTCGGGCACGCCCGACGCCCCGGCGGGGTCGATTCCGCGAAGGGACTCCTCCGCCTGCAGGATGCTGGCCAGCACCGATCGCGGGAACCGGCGGCCGATCAGCAGGAACTCGACGGCCGAGGCGGCGGTCGGGATCGCCCGATGGCTGCGGAGGTGGGCCTCGTAGGCACCGCAACTGCGCAGCAGCGTCGTCCAACTCGGTCCCCCGGCGTCCGTCAGCGATCGGGTCGCGAGCAGTCGCGCCGTCATGTCCGCCCTCTCGATAGAGCGCCCCAGCACGAAGAAGTGCCACGCCTCGTCCCGGCTCGTCGAGGAGTCCACCACACCGAACACGAGCGCGGAGCGGTCGCGCACCCACCGGAAGAACGGGTGCGTGCGTTGCGAGGCGATGCGCCGCGGCATGGCGGCATTCGACTCGTTCAAGGTCTCCCACAGGTCGGTGGAGATGATCTCCCGCGCACGACGGGCGTTCTCCCTCGCGGCGGCGATCGAGTGGGCGATCGATGCCGGGTTGTCGCGATCCAGCGCGAGCAGCCGCACGACGTCGTCGCGACTCAGCACGGCGTCCGCGTCCGCTGTCGTGCCCATCACGGCGAGCAGCGCGCGGCACGCGGTGTCTTCGTCGACCCAGGGATCCTCGAGCAGAAGCTGCAGATGGACGTCAAGGATGCGGGCGGTGCCGTCGGCCCGCTCGACGTATCGGCCGATCCAGAACAGGGCCTCCGCGATGCGACTCAACATGCGTCACCTCCGTCGCCGTGCACCGACTGCTGCTGCTGTTGCTGTTGTTGCTGCTGGTGGTTCCGCAGGTCCAGGTCCTCGTCCTGCGGCGACGACAGGAACGGCGGATGCGAGTCCTCCCGCGCCGGACTCACGATTCCGATCGCGCCGGTCGCGAGCGAGACCTCGTCTGCCGCGGGATCCGCCTCGCCGACCACGGCCGCCAGCGGACCCGTGAGCAGCGACGGATCGAGCACCCAGGTGTCCTTCGATCCGCCGCCCTGGCTGGAGTTCACCACGAGCTGCCCCTCCGGGAGCGCCACGCGCGTCAGCCCGCCGGGCAGCACCCAGACGTCGTCCCCGTCGTTCACGGCGAACGGACGCAGGTCGACGTGCCGCGGGCGGAATCCGTCGTCCACGAGCGTCGGGATCGTCGACAGCTGCACGACGGGCTGCGCGATCCATCCGCGCGGATCCGCGCGCAGCTGTGCCCGCAGCGCGTCCAAGGTGGCCCGCGACGCCGCGGGGCCCACGACCAGGCCCTTGCCGCCCGAGCCGTCCACGGGCTTCACGACCAGCTCGTCGAGACGGTCGAGCACCTCCGCGAGCGCATCCGGTTCCTCGAGCCGCCACGTGTCGACGTTCGGGAGGATCGGGTCCTCCCCGAGGTAGTACCGGATGAGCTCCGGCACGTAGGTGTAGACGAGCTTGTCGTCCGCCACGCCGTTGCCCACCGCGTTCGCGATCGTGACCGTGCCGAGCCGGGCTGCGAGCATCAGCCCTGGCGCCCCGAGGACCGAGTCCGGCCGGAACTGCTGGGGGTCGAGGAACTCGTCGTCGACCCGTCGGTAGATGACGTCGACGCGGGTCGGACCCGCCGTGGTGTGCATCCACACCCGTCCGCCCGAGCAGAACAAGTCGCGGCCCTCCACGAGCTCGACCCCCATCATTCGGGCGAGCAAGGTGTGCTCGTAGTAGGCCGAGTTGTGCACGCCGGGGGTGAGGACGACGACCGTCGGGTCGTCGGCACCCTCGGGGGCCGCGGCGCGGAGCGCCTGCAGCAGGCGCCCGGGATAGTCGACCACGGGCCGCACGCGGAGGCTCGTGAACAGCTCGGGCAGCGTCTGTGCCATGACCCGCCGGTTCGCGAGCACATAGCTCACACCGCTCGGCACGCGCACGTTGTCTTCGAGCACGCGCCAGGCACCCGCCTCGTCCCGTATCAGGTCGATGCCCGCGACGTGGATGCGCACTCCGTTCGCGCCGACGATCCCCGCCGCCTGCCGATGGAAATGCGAGGAGGAGCTGATGAGCGACGCGGGGATGACGCCGTCCTTCACGGCGTGCTGCGGGCCGTAGACATCGGCGAGGAAGGCCTCCAGCGCGCGCACCCGTTGCTTCACACCGGACTCGACGTACCTCCAGTCGTCCGCGGCGATGACCCGCGGTACGACGTCCAGCGGGAACGGCCGCTCCTCGCCCGCGAAGTCGAAGGTCACGCCCTGCGCGAGGTACGAGCTCGCCAGAGCATCCGTGCGGGCACGCAGCTCGGCGTCGTCCATCCCGGCGAGCGCCGGATACATGTCCTTGTACGGTGCGCGCACCCCACCCGACCCGGACATCGCATCGGCGGGGAACATCTCGTCCCAGGCCGCCGGGGCCCCCGGCGTTCGACGCGCTCCATATCCGTTGAACAGCGACTCCATGTGGGCATGTTTCCCTGCCCCGGTTTCCGCGATGTTACACACGGGAGTCGGCCCGGCGACGAACCGACAGCGATAGGATCGACCTGTCCGGCATATCGGCCGGTGCTTGAAAAAGAGGCACGAAGCCCCACGACGACGCGGCGGCGAGACACATACGGAACTCCTCCTCCGTCCCTGTCTCGAAAGGCACCCGCATGCCCACCGTGTCCGCGCACGTCGCCCTCACCCTCGCCCAGCACATCGACGCCGTCTTCGGCGTGATGGGCAACGGCAACGCCTACTTCCTCGACGCGATCGAGACGCAGACGGATGCCGTGTTCACCGCCGTCCGCCACGAGCAGGGCGCAGTGGTCGCCGCGGATGCGCACTTCCGCGCCTCGGGACGCATCGCCGCCGGCACGTCCACCTACGGCGCGGGCTTCACGAACACCCTCACGGCCCTCGCCGAAGCCGTGCAGGCGCACGTGCCCCTCGTGCTCGTGGTGGGCGACGAGCCCACCTCGGGTCCGCGCCCCTGGGACGTCGACCAGATCGCGCTCGCCTCGGCCGTCGGCGCCCGCACCTACACGGTCGGGCGTGCGGATGCCGCGGCGACGACCGTGATCGCGATCGAACACGCCCTGACCTACCGCGTGCCCGTGGTCTTGGCGATCCCCTACGACGTCGCGTCACTCGACGCCGGTGACGTCGCCGAGGCGCCGGCACCGCGCCTGCCCGCTCCCCTCGCGCCGCGCGACGAGTTCGCCGAGGGCATGCTCGACGAGGTCGCTACGGCTCTCCGCAGTGCCGAGCGGCCCTTCCTCCTCGCCGGCCGCGGCGCCTGGCTCGCCGGTGCAGGCCCCGCGCTCGGCGAGCTGGCCGACCTCACGGGCGCGCTGACCGCCTCGTCGGCGCTCGGCCGCGGGGTGTTCCCCGCCGCAGAGTACGACCTCGGCGTGACGGGCGGCTTCGGCGCCGACGGCGCCATGGAGCTCGTGCGCACAGCAGACGTCGCCGTGGTGTTCGGCGCTTCGCTCAACCAGTTCACGATGCGCTTCGGGGAATTGTTCGCCCCCGGCACCCGGGTGTTCCAGATCGACATCGCCCCGGCGGCGACGCACCCGAACGTGGGCGGCTTCGTGCGCGCGGATGCCCGGGTGGCGGCAGAGGAGATCGTGACGCGGCTGCGTGACCGCGGAGAGAGCGTCAGCCCGTGGCGGGAGGCGGTCGACGTGGTGGCGGCGCGGGCGTACGCACCCGGTGACGATCTCGCCCCGGACGGGCGTCTCGACCCCCGGTCCGCCGCACGCCGCCTGGGCGAGCTGCTGCCCGCGGACCGCGTCGTGGTGTCGGACGGCGGCCACTTCATCGGCTGGGCGAACATGTACTGGCCGGTCGCCGCCCCCGACCGCATGATGATGGTCGGCACCGCGTTCCAGTCGATCGGCCAGGGGTGGCCGAGCGTCGTCGGCGCGGCCCTCGCCCGTCGGGACTCCACGATCGTGCTGACCTCGGGCGACGGGGGCGGGCTCATGGCGATCGCGGATCTCGAATCCGCGGTGCGCGCCGCGGCGGGTCGCGGCATCGCCGTGATCTGGAACGACGCCGCCTACGGCGCCGAGGTAAACCTCTACGGGCTCAAAGGCCTCGCCGAGGGTCCCATGCGCATCCCCGAGGTCGACTTCGCGGCGTTCGGCGCCGCGGTCGGCGCAGAGGGCGTGGTCGTGCGCACGCTCGGCGACCTCGACCGGGTCGCCGCCTGGTCGCAGGAGGACCCCGCGACGCGGCGCTTCCTGCTTCTCGACCTCCGCATCTCGGGCGACGTGATCGCCCCGTACCAGCAGGAGATCATCCGCGTGAATTCGTGAGCGGCGCTGGCAGTCGACGATCGGGCCACTTCCGCGCAGTGGCTCGCCGCCTCCTCGCTAGGCTCGCGTCATGACCGTCTCCCCCGTCGTCCTGCGTTACAGCGCCTTCGCCGCCGCTCCCGACGGAGGCAACCCCGCGGGCGTGGTGCTCGACGGCGGCAGCCTCTCGGAGGCGCGGATGCAGGAGATCGCCGCCGAGGTCGGCTACTCGGAGACCGCCTTCGTCGGGGGACGGGCAGCGGATGCTCCCGGGGCGCGCTACCGCGTGCGGTACTGGTCGCCGACCGCGGAGGTGCCCTTCTGCGGTCACGCGACCGTGGCGACCGCTGTGGCCCTCGCCGAGCGGGACGGACCCGGCGAGGTCGTGTTCGACACCAACGCGGGGCCCGTGATGCTGCGCTCGACGGTCTCCGTGGACGGCGAGGTCGCGGTCTCGTTCACGAGCGTCGAGCCCGAGGTGCATGCGATCGACGACGCGGTGCTCGACCGGCTGCTCGCCCTGCTGGGCGTGGCACGCTCCGACCTCGACCCGCGGTTCCCCGCCGCCGTGGCGTTCGCCGGCAATCGGCATCCGATCGTGGTGCTCGCGAATCGCGGGCTGTTCGACCAGTTCCGCTTCGCTCCCGCCGAGGTCGCCGCCCTGATGCGCGAACAGGGATGGCTGGGCACGGTGACCGTGCTGCACATTCCGGGCGACGGCTCGGACATCGATGCGCGCAACCTCTTCCCGGTCGGTCGCATCACGGAGGACCCGGCGACGGGCTCTGCTGCCGCGTCGACAGGCGCGTATCTGCGCGAGCACGGCTACGGGGGTCGGACGATCCGCATCCATCAGGGAGCGCATGTCCGCCGCCCGAGCCTCCTCACGGTTTCGATCCCTGAGTCCGGCGGGATCGAGGTCTCCGGCGGCGCCGTCCCCATCGACTGAGATCCGTGGTTCACGTATCCTGCCGGGATGCCTGCCATTCGCAACATCGCCGTCGGCCTGCCCGTGAAAGATGGCCACGTCCTCGCGCTCGAAGGATACGACGGCTCCCGCGACCTCCACTTCCTCCGGGCGATCGGCGGCGGCATCGAGTTCGGAGAGACCGCTGTCGAGGCGTTGAACCGCGAGTACATGGAGGAGTTGGGCGTCGTGCTCGACAGCGCCGAGCCTCTCGGGGTGTTCGA
Source organism: Microbacterium sp. LMX7-1.2 (assembly GCF_040675935.1). NCBI lineage: Bacteria > Bacillati > Actinomycetota > Actinomycetes > Micrococcales > Microbacteriaceae > Microbacterium > Microbacterium sp. LMX7-1.2. The sequence goes on from NZ_JBEGIL010000001.1 coordinate 975,048, forward strand.
GAACATCTTCACGTACAAGGGTGAGCCGGGCCACGAGATCGCTCACGTCTTCGCAGTCACCAGCACCGCACTGGACGCAGTGCCGCTCGACGCCGTGCTCGAGATCCTCGATCAAGGCAGTCCGGTGCGCTGGGTGCCGATCACCGACATCGCCTCGGGCACCCGTGTGTTGTTCCCCGCGGGCGCCCCGGAGTCGCTGCTCGCCCTTGTGTCGCGATGACGAGCAGCGTGCCCGGGTCTCAGGCCTGCGCGCTGTAGTCCGGAAGCTCCTGCAGCGTCCAGGTGTTGCCGTCGGGGTCGTCGAACCACACGAAGCGGCCCCACCCGAGGTCCTCGACGCCTCGCGCTTCCACGCCCTGCGCGGTGAGCTGGGCCTTCGCCTCCTCGGCGTTGGGCACGACGACCTGGATCGTCTTCTGCTGGCCGGGTTCGAGCGGGATGTCGAGACCGGTGCCGAACGCGATCGAGCACGCGGAACCCGGTGGCGTCATCTGCACGAAGCGCAGCCCCTCGTAGGGCACCTGATCGTGGTCGGGGTTGAAGCCGATCTTCGTGTAGAACTCCTTCGAGCGGTCGACATCGCTCACCGGCACGAAGATGAGCTCGATCTTCCAGGACATGGTCACACCCTCCCGGCGGGCGTCGGCGCCCGCACGCGACTCACGGTACGCCGGGCCACCGACATCCCACCAGGGATCGGCCGCATGCACCGGCGATATATCGGGATGCTGGTGCGAGCCCCGCGCGGAACGACGGAGATCGTGCGATTCGCAGGACCGAACCACGGGTATGACCCTGCGAATCGTGTGATCTCCTGCAGAACGCGCGTGCCATCGCCGGCATCACACACGCCACCGCCAGTCAGCGCGCCGGCAGCAGAGCCCCTGCGAAGAACTCCTCGAGCGCGTCGACCGCGTCCAGCGGCAGCACCGCCGCGACGTACTGGTCGGGCCGCACCACGACCACGACCCCGTCCCGCGACAGCTCGCGAGCCGCGAAGATGTCGGTCTCGGTCCACTTCGACGGACCGGCCGCGTACACCTTCTCCCAATCGGTCAGCCCGAGGGGCCCCGTCCTCGGCTGGAACAGCGCCGGGGCCGTCGTGACCTCCAGCTCCTCGTACGGCTGCTGGTACACGGCTTTCACATCGAACACGGCATCCGCGTCAGCATCCACCGGAGTGAAGCGCTCGAACACGCCCTCCGCAGCCGCAGCCCACGCAGCGAGCGCCGAGCCGTCGCGGTCGCCGAACGCGTACACCCTCCACCGACCGTCGGCACGCGCATGGTGCCCGAGGTGCACGACGTTGCCGTCTCCGACGCGCACGACCTCCGCAGACTTGAAGCGCTTGCCGATCGGGAATCCCACCGCGAGGCCCTGGTGCAAGGCCGTCCCCGTGATCATCGACGGCGTGTACTGCGTCATGAACCCCGAGGGGAACTCCGCGGTCGCGAGGTAGTAGGTCGCGAGCTCGCCGGGGTCCGTGATCTCCGAGGGCTTGCGCGCCATGAGCGTCGACCATTCCCGGTCGAAGTCGATGAGCTGCTGGGCGACCGGGCGCCGCTCGGCCCCGTATGTCGCGAGCAGCGCCTCAGGTGCTCGACCGGTGAGCACCGAGCCGAGCTTCCACCCGAGGTTGAAGCCGTCCTGCATCGACACGTTCATGCCCTGTCCGGCCTTGGCGCTGTGCGTGTGGCAGGCGTCACCCGTGAGGAACACCCGCGGCGTGCGGCCGGAGCCGTCGACCACGTCGTCGAAGCCGTCGGTGACGCGGTGGCCGACTTCGTAGACACTGTGCCAGGCCACTTGCTTCACGTCGATCGAGTACGGGTGCAGGATCGCGTTCGCCTTGCGGATGACCTCCTCGATCGGGGTCTGTCGCACGCGATGGTCGTCGTCGGCGGCGACCTCGCCGAGGTCGATGTACATGCGGCTGAGGTAGCCGCCCTCGCGCGGGATGTGCAGGATGTTGCCGGCCTCCGAGTTGATCGCGCACTTGGTGCGCCAGTCCGGGAAGTCGGTGTTCACGAGCACGTCCATGACACCCCAGGCATGCGCGGCGCTCGCACCGACGTGGGTGCGGCCGATCGCCTGTCGCACCCCGCTGCGCGCGCCGTCGCATCCGGCGACGTACTTCGCGCGGATGGTGCGCTCGTGCCCCGCGCGCTCCCCCGCGGTGTACCGCACGCCGACCTCGACCGGGTACTCGCCCTCGTCGTGCACCGTGAGCCCGGTGAACTCGACGCCGTAGTCGGGCGCGATGCGCGCGGGTCCGTGCGCTGCGGCCTCCGCGAAGTAGTCGAGCACGCGCGCCTGGTTCACGATCAGGTGCGGGAACTCGCAGATGTCGTACGCGTAGTCGGCGGTGCGCGAGGTGCGGATGATCTCGTCCGGCTTCTCGGGGTTCGGGCCCCAGAAGTTCATCCAGCCGATGTTGTACGCCTCGGCGACGATGCGCTCCGCGAACCCGAAGGCCTGGAAGGTCTCGACGCTGCGGGGCTGGATGCCGTCGGCCTGGCCGAGCACGAGACGCCCGTCGCGCTTCTCGATGATGCGGGTCGTCACCCCCGGGTACTGGGACATCTGCGCGGCGAGCAGCATGCCCGCGGGGCCCGAGCCGACGATGAGCACGTCGACCTCGTCGGGGAGGTCGGCCGGTCTGTCGGCGACCTGTGCGGGGAGCACCCGCGGGTCGCCCGACACGTAGCCGTGGTGGTGGAACTGCACCGGGATCACGCCCTCGCCATGCCGTGGACGGGGCTCATCGACTGCTCCTCCTCGTGGTCCGGTCCGAGCGGGATGCCGGAGCGGTCGCGCAGCAGCAGCGTGGCGATGAGGCCGAGCACGGTCATCCCGGCAAGGTACCAGGTGACCGCCTGCGTCGAGCCGGTCGCCTGCACGATCGCGGTCGCGATGGTCGGAGCGAACGCACCCCCCGCGATCGCGCCGATCGCGTAGGAGATCGAGACGCCCGAGAAGCGGATGCTGGCCGGGAAGAGCTCGGTGTACAGCGCCGCCTGCGGCCCGTACGTGAACCCGAGGCCGATCGTGAGGATCGCGAGTCCCGCGAACAGGAGTCCGATCTCGCCCGTGTTGACGAGCGGGAAAAGCGTGAACACCCCCACGAGCTGCAGGACCCAGCCGATGATGTAGGTCGTGCGGCGTCCGATGCGATCGGAGACCCAGCCGGCGAGCAGCGTGGTGAGCAACCAGGTGACGGCGGAGCCGGCGACCGCCCACAGCACGGGTCCGCGCTCGAGTCCGATCGGGCCTTCGGGGTTGGTGGCGTAGCCCTGGATGTATCCGCCCGTGGTCATGTAGCCGACGGCGTTGTTGCCGGCGAACACGAACGCGGCGATGATCACGAGCAGCAGATGCTTCTTGAACAGCTGCACGATCGGCATCCTGGCGCGCTCCTTGCGCTCCGCGAGCTCGGCGAACACCGGGCTCTCCTCCACCCGGCGTCGGACGTAGTAGCCGACGAGGATCAGCACGACGCTGAGCAGGAAGGGCACGCGCCAGCCCCAGGACAGGAACTGGTCGCCGGGCGCGATCGCCGTCATGAGCGCCATCACGCCGGACGCCAGCAGGAGCCCGAGCGGCACGCCGATCTGCGGGGAGGCTCCGAAGATGCCGCGCTTGGTGCGCGGCGCGTGCTCGACGGCCATCAGCACAGCGCCGCCCCACTCGCCGCCGGCGGAGATGCCCTGGATGATGCGGAGCAGCACGAGCAGCACCGGCGCGGTGATCCCGATCGCCTGATAGGTGGGGAGGATCCCGATCAGAGCGGTCGCGGCGCCCATGAGGATCAGTGTCCACATGAGCACGGTCTTGCGACCGAGCTTGTCGCCGTAGTGACCGGCGAGGAAGGCACCGAGCGGGCGGAACAGGAAGCTCACGCCGACGGTCGCGAAGGCGATCAGGGCGCTGTTGGCACCGAGCGGCTCGAAGAACAGCTGGCCGAACACCAGGCCGACGGCCGTGGCGTAGATGAAGAAGTCGTACCACTCGACGGTGGTCCCGACGACGGTGGCGAACACGACGCGACGGCGATCGGTCGCGGAGGCGATGGTGCCGGTGGGTGTGAACCCGCCCTGTGGCTGCCCGCTCATGGGTATCTCCTTTGATGGTGACGGCACTGTCACGGCATTCCTGCGTGGTCCGAACGAACGGAGCGAGCGGGTTGCCGGGCTGATCTCGATGATATACGATTTCGGATACGACGCAACACGGCGTCGTGACGATGCGCGAGGAGGCGCCCCCGTGACGGCATCCATGTCCCGCCCCGGAAAGATCATCGCGATCCACCTGAGCTACGCCTCCCGGGCCGATCAGCGCGGACGCCGACCCGCCGCCCCCTCCTACTTCTTCAAGCCGGCGAGCTCGGTCGGCGTCTCCGGCGGAACCGTCGAGCGCCCGGCCGGCACCGAGCTCCTCGCCTTCGAGGGCGAGATCGCCCTCGTGATCGGCGCTCCCGCGCGGCGAGTGGCGCTCGAGGACGCGTGGGATCACGTCGCCGCCGTCACGGCCGCGAACGATCTCGGCCTCTACGATCTCCGCGCGAACGACAAGGGCTCCAACGTCCGCTCCAAGGGCGGCGACGGCTACACGCCGCTCGGACCCGACCTGATCGATGCCCGCACGGTGGATCCCGCCGCACTGCGGGTGCGCGCCTGGGTCAACGGAGAACTCCGGCAGGACGACACCACCGCCGGACTGATCTTCCCCCTCGCGCAGCTCGTGGCCGACCTGTCGCAGCACTTCACGCTCGAGACCGGCGACGTGATCCTCACGGGCACGCCCGCCGGCTCCTCGGTGATCGTGCCCGGCGACGTCGTCGAGATCGAGGTGGATGCGCCGGACGCGCCCGGCGCACCGACCTCCGGGCGCCTCGTGACCACCGTGACGCAGGGCGACGTGCCCTTCGATCCGGAGATCGGATCGCTTCCCTCGGTCGACGACCTCCAGCGCACCGAGGCCTGGGGGTCGCGCGAGGAAGCCGGACTGCCGGCACCGGCGCCGACCCTCTCACCCGACCTCCGCGCGAAGCTGCTCGAGGCGCCGACCGCCGGCCTGTCGGCGCAGCTGCGCAAGCGCGGGCACCACGGATGCTTCGTCGACGGCGTCTCCGCGAACATCGCCGGCGCGAAGGTCGTCGGCACCGCCAAGACCCTGCGCTTCGTGCCGTTCCGTGAAGACCTGTTCGCGTCGCACGGCGGCGGATACAACGCCCAGAAGCGCGCGTTCGACACGGTCGGCGAGGGCGAGGTCATCGTGATCGAGGCCCGGGGCGATGCCTCGAGCGGCACCCTGGGAGACGTCATGGCGCTGCGTGCGCAGACGCTCGGCGCCGCAGGCGTCGTCACCGACGGGGGCGTTCGCGACTACGAGGCGGTCGCCGCGCTCGGTTTCCCCGTCTTCTCGCAGGGCGCGCACCCGTCCGTGCTCGGTCGCCGCCACGTGCCGTGGGAGGTCGACGTCACGATCGCGTGCGGCGGTGCCACGGTGCAACCGGGCGATATCGTCGTGGGCGACTCCGACGGCGTCATCGTCATCCCGCCGTCCCTCGCCGCGGAAGTCGCAGACGCCGCGCTCGCACAGGAGGACGAGGACACCTGGGTGGCCGAGCAGGTCGCCGCAGGTCACCCGGTCGAGGGGCTCTTCCCCATGAACGCCGAGTGGCGCGCACGCTACGAGGCACGCTCATGAGCACGACCGCGACGAGCAAGTCGGAGGTCGCGTACGAGTGGATCCGCTCGCGCATCACCGGTCACATGTTCAGCCCCGGCTACCGCCTCGTGCTCGGCTCCATCGCCGAGGACCTGCAGATGAGCGTCGTGCCCGTGCGCGAGGCCATCCGACGCCTCGAGGCCGAGGGGCTCGTGACCTTCGAGCGCAACGTCGGCGCTCGTGTGACGCTGGTCGACGAGAGCGAGTACGCCCACACCATGCAGACGCTCGGGATCGTCGAGGGCTCGGCGACCGCGCTCTCCGCTCCTCTGCTCGACGAGGCCGCGCTCGACGAGGCCACGCGCATCAACGACCGCATGGCGCGGATGCTCGATCACCTCGACGCCCACGCGTTCACCGAGCTCAACCGGCAGTTCCACTCCGTGCTGTTCGAACCGTGCCCCAACCCGCACCTGCTCGACCTCGTGCACCGCGGATGGTCGCGGCTGTCCGGCATCCGCGATTCGACGTTCGCATCGGTGCCCGGCCGCGCACGGCACTCGGTCGAGGAGCACTCGCAGATCGTCGAGCTCATCCGCATCGGCGCCGACCCGCTCGAGATCGAGCTGGCGGCCCGCGATCACCGTTGGCGCACGAGGGATGCCTTCCTCGACGCGCTCCACACCCGCACCCACACGACAGGAGGGCTCTCATGACCGACTCCCGCATCCCCGCAGACCTGCCCGACCACATCAGGCACTACATCGACGGCGCCTTCGTCGACTCGGTCGACGGTGACACGTTCGACGTGCTCGACCCGGTCACGAACGAGACCTACACCACGGCCTCGGCGGGCAAGAAGGCCGACATCGACCTCGCGGTCGCCGCAGCGAAGCGCGCGTTCGACGAGGGCCCGTGGCCGCGCATGCTTCCGCGTGAGCGCTCGCGGGTGCTGCACCGCATCGCCGACATCGTGGAGTCCCGCGACGCCCGACTCGCCGAGCTGGAGTCGTACGACTCCGGACTGCCGATCACGCAGGCCCTCGGCCAGGCGCGGCGTGCGGCCGAGAACTTCCGCTTCTTCGCCGACCTGATCGTGGCGCAGTCCGACGACGCCTTCAAGGTGCCCGGCAAGCAGATGAACTACGTCAACCGCAAGCCGATCGGCGTCGCGGGGCTCATCACCCCGTGGAACACGCCGTTCATGCTCGAGTCCTGGAAGCTGGGCCCCGCGCTCGCGACCGGCAATACCGTCGTGCTCAAGCCCGCCGAGTTCACGCCGCTGTCCGCCTCGCTATGGGCCGGGATCTTCGAGGAGGCAGGGCTGCCGCAGGGCGTGTTCAACCTCGTCAACGGACTCGGTGAGGATGCCGGCGACGCCCTCGTGAAGCATCCGGACGTCCCGCTCATCTCGTTCACCGGCGAGAGCCGCACGGGGCAGATCATCTTCGGCAACGCCGCGCCCTACCTCAAGGGCCTGTCGATGGAGCTCGGCGGCAAGTCGCCCGCCGTCGTGTTCGCCGACGCCGACATCGAGGCGGCAGTGGACGCCACCATCTTCGGGGTGTTCTCGCTCAACGGCGAGCGCTGCACCGCCGGGTCCCGCATCATCGTCGAGCGGTCGATCTACGACGAGTTCGTCGAGCGCTACGCGGCCCAGGCGCAGCGCGTCAAGGTCGGGTACCCACACGACCCGGCGACCGAGGTCGGTGCGCTCGTGCATCCCGAGCACTACGAGAAGGTGATGTCGTACGTCGAGATCGGCAAGAGCGAGGGGCGTCTCGTCGCCGGCGGTGGTCGTCCCGAGGGGTTCGAGGAGGGCAACTTCGTGGCTCCAACCGTGTTCGCCGACGTCTCCCCCGATGCGCGCATCTTCCAGGAGGAGATCTTCGGTCCGGTCGTCGCGATCACGCCGTTCGACTCCGACGAGGAGGCGCTCGCCCTCGCGAACAACACGAAGTACGGTCTCGCAGCGTACATCTGGACCAACGACCTGAAGCGCGCGCACAACTTCGCGCAGGCGGTCGAGGCCGGCATGGTGTGGCTCAACAGCAACAACGTGCGCGATCTGCGGACCCCGTTCGGTGGCGTGAAGGCATCGGGCCTCGGCCACGAGGGCGGCTACCGCTCGATCGACTTCTACACCGACCAGCAGAGCGTGCACATCACGCTCGGCGGCGCGCACAACCCCACCTTCGGCAAGAACTGACCCGAGAATCACAGCAAGGACGCTGACATGACCGACCGTCACGAGATGACGCTCACCTCCGCCGGCTACTACGTGAGCCAGGAGGCGCCGATCCGTACCGAGAACCCCATCGCGACGCCACAGGGCACCCCGCCCGACGTGCTGCGCTGCGCCTACATGGAGCTCGTCGTCACCGACCTCGCCGCCTCACGGGTGTTCTACGTCGACGTCCTCGGGCTCTACGTGACCGAGGAGGACGACGAGGCGATCTACCTCCGCTCGACCGAGGAGTTCATCCACCACAACCTCGTGCTCCGCAAGGGACCGGTCGCCGCCGTCGCGGCGTTCTCGTACCGGGTGCGCGAGCCCGCCGACCTCGACCGCGCCGTCGCGTTCTACACCGAGCTCGGCTGCGACGTGCGCCGCAACCCCGACGGTTTCGTGAAGGGCGTCGGAGACTCGGTGCGCGTCGTCGACCCGCTCGGCTTCCCGATCGAGTTCTTCCACCAGAGCGATCACGTCGAGCGGATGTCGTGGCGCTACGACCTGCACATCCCCGGCGAACTCGTGCGCCTCGACCACTTCAACCAGGTCACCCCCGACGTGCCGCGCGCGGTGAAGTTCATGCAGGACCTCGGGTTCCGCGTCACGGAGGACATCCAGGACGATGAGGGCACCGTGTACGCGGCCTGGATGCGCCGCAAGCCCACCGTGCACGACACCGCCATGACCGGCGGCGACGGACCGCGCATGCACCACGTGTGCTTCGCGACGCACGAGAAGCACAACATCCTCGCGATCTGCGACAAGCTCGGTGCGCTGCGACGCAGCGACGCGATCGAACGCGGCCCCGGCCGCCATGGGGTGAGCAACGCGTTCTACCTCTACCTGCGCGACCCCGACGGGCATCGCGTCGAGGTCTACACGCAGGACTACTACACCGGCGACCCCGACAACCCGGTCATCACCTGGGATGTGCACGACAACCAGCGTCGCGACTGGTGGGGCAACCCGGTCGTTCCGTCCTGGTACACCGACGCCTCGCTCGTGCTCGACCTCGACGGGAATCCGCAGCCCGTCGTCGCTCGCACCGACAGCTCCGAGATGGCGGTCACGATCGGCGCCGACGGCTTCTCGTACACGCGCGCCGAGGACGGCGAGAAGAAGCTCGGCAACCAGCTCTAACCCCCGTCTATTTCTGCCGTATGGCGCGAATAGAGGGTCAATTTCTGCCATCCGGCAGAAATAGACGGTCCTGAAGGAGGAGGAACGGATGCTCTCGCACGACGACATCGCGCAGATCGCCGCGGAACTGGCCGAGGCCGACCGCACGCACGGCGTGATCCCGCGCATCACGGCGCGCTACCCCGACGCCACGGTCGAGGACTCGTACGCCATCCAGGGCGTCTGGCGCGACGCGCAGATCGCGGCCGGGCGTCGCCTCGTCGGCCGCAAGATCGGGCTGACATCGAAGGCCATGCAGCAGGCCACCGGCATCACCGAGCCCGACTACGGCGTCATGTTCGACGACACCGTGTACGAGTCCGGGTCCGAGATCCCGCACGCCCACTTCTCCAACGTGCGCATCGAGGTCGAGCTCGCGTTCGTGCTCGCGCATCCGCTCGAAGGCCCGGACTGCACGCTCGACGACGCCCTCGCCGCGATCGACTACGCCGTGCCCGCTCTCGAGGTCCTGAATTCCCACATCGAGCTGGAGGGCCGCACGATCGTCGACACGATCAGCGACAACGCGGCGTACGGCGCGATGGTGCTCGGCGCCGAGCGTCGACGGCCCGATGAGATCGACCTGCGCTGGGTGCCCGGAGTGCTGTCGCGCAACGGCGAGATCGAGGAGACCGGCGTCGCCGCCGGAGTCCTCGGGCACCCCGCGACGGGCGTCGCCTGGCTCGCGAACAAGTTCCACCAGCACGGCGCGCGCCTGGAGGCCGGGGAGATCATCCTGGCAGGATCGTTCACACGCCCGATGTGGGTGTCGCGCGGCGACGAGGTGCTGTGCGACTACGGACCGATGGGAACCATCACATGCCGCTTCGTCTGACCCCGTCCTTCCGCGAGGCTCTCGCGGCATCCGATCGCCCGCTCGTCGGCATGTGGGCCTGCTCGGGCAGTCCGCTCGTGACCGAGGTGGCGGCAGGTTCCGGTCTCGACTGGCTGCTGATCGACATGGAGCACTCCGCCAACACGCTCGAGTCGACCCTGGTGCAGCTGCAGGTCGTCGCCGCCTACCCGATCACCCCGGTCGTGCGGGTTGCCGCGAACGACGCCGTCGCGATCAAGCAGGTCCTCGACCTGGGCGCGCAGAACATCATCGTCCCGATGGTGTCGTCGGCCGACGAGGCCCGTGCCGCGGTCGCCGCCACCCGGTATCCGCCCGAGGGCGTGCGGGGCGTCGGCAGCGCGCTCGCACGCAGCGCGCGGTGGAATCGCGTCGACGGGTACCTCCGCGACTCCGCCCGCCACACCTCCCTCACGGTGCAGATCGAGACGACTGCCGGCGTCGCGGCGGCATCCGAGATCGCGGCCGTCGACGGAGTGGATGCCGTCTTCGTCGGCCCGTCCGACCTGTCGGCCTCGATGGGGCTGCTCGGTCAGCAGACGCATCCCGACGTGGTCGCGGCGGTCGAGAGCGTGTTCGCCGCGGTGCGCGCGGAGGGCACGGCGGTCGGTGTGAACGCGTTCGACCCGGCCGCCGCCGACGCGTACATCGCCGGCGGCACCGACTTCGTCGCGGTGGGTGCGGACGTGGCATTGCTGGCGCGGGCCTCCGAGGCGCTCGCTGCGCGCTTCCTCCCGGCATCCGAGGGTTCGGGGCGCGCGAGCTACTGACCCCGGCGCGGGGTGGCCGGTGGCAGGATGGCCTGATGCACACGAGTGAGTCCGCGCGATGATCCGCGCTCTCGCCGCGATGCAGGACCGCGGGTTCCGCTGGTTCTTCCTCGCGCGCGCGATCACCATGATCACCGGGTCGATGTCGTCGATCGCGCTGGCGTTCGCTGTGCTCGAGATCGACAACGACCCGCAGTCCCTGTCGTTCGTGCTCGCCGCCTTCACGCTCAGCAACATCGTGTTCCTGCTGTTCGGCGGCGTCGTGGCCGACCGCCTGCCGCGTGCTCTCATCATCCAGTCCTGCTACGTGATCGACATCATCAGCATCGGCACCATGGCCGCGCTGCTGTTCTCGGGCACGGCGACCGTCCCCCTGCTCGCCCTGCTGTCCGTGCTCAACGGCGCATCGACCGCGTTCGTGCTCCCCGCGATGCAGGGCGTCATCCCGCAGCTGACCACGCCCGAGCATCTGCAGCAGGCCAACGCCATGCTGTCGTTCGTGCGCTCCGCGACCGTGATCGGCGGACCGGTCATCGCCGGCATCGTCGTCGCGACCGCCGGCCCCGCCTGGGTCATGGTCGCGCAGGCCGTCGCCTGGGCCGTCGCGATCCCCGTCCTCGCGATGGTCCGCCTGCCTCCGCCTGCGCACGGCGGAGGCACCTCCCTGTTCCACGACCTCCGGGTCGGATGGCGGGAGTTCGCGAGCCGCACCTGGCTGTGGACGATCGTGGTGGCCTTCATGATCATGAACGGCATCCACATCGGCGCCTGGGGCGTGATCGGCCCGTACATCGCGAAGAACGACGAGCGACTCGGAGTCGCGGGCTGGGGATGGGTCGTGAGCGCCGAGGGCCTGGGCGTGCTGCTGATGACGCTCGTGCTCCTGTGGTTCCCGCTGAAGCGGCCGTTGCGCTACGGGATGATCGGCATGGCGACGTTCGCGATCCCGCTCACCGTTCTCGGCGTCCACCCCGCCGTGGTGCTGCTCGCGATCGCCGCGTTCCTCGCCGGGGCGGGGACGGAGGTGTTCAGCACCGGCTGGAACGTGGCCATGATGGAGAACGTCCCCGGCGACAAGCTCTCGCGCGTGTACAGCTACGACATGCTCGGCAGCTACGTCATCCTGCCCATCGGCACCCTCGTGTACGGCTGGCTCGTCACGCACGCCGACGTCGTGACCGTGCTGGTGACCTCGGGCATCGTCTACGCGAGCGTCGCGGTCGTGACCCTCCTGGTGCCGAGCGTCTGGCGCATGGGGCGCCCCGCCGCGGCGCTGGGAGTCAGGCACGGGGAGTTGGCGGATTCATAGCAATCGGGGCGAGACTGTGGGCATGACCTTCGCCGCGCTCCAGCCCCTCGCCGACCGTGCCGCACTGTTCACCGCTCTCCGCCAGGACTCCCTCGCGCGCGAGCTGGAGACGCTCGGCGACAACCACTGGGACGCCGACATGGGCGCAGGCACGCTCGTCTTCACGGCGAACGACGACCCGTCCCGTCAGCTCGTCGGTCGGGCGCACCTCGTCGCGACGATCGCCCCGGGGCCCCGGTCCCTGCTCTGGGCATGGGCTCATCCCCAGGGCGACCCCACCGGGCTTGCGGCGCAGCTGCGCGACTACGGTGCCGAGCACGGCATCCGCGAGCTGAGCGAGCCTGAGCTCCCCTTCCCCGCCGACGCCGCGGGCGACGACGCCTGGATCACCGCCGCCGCGCACACGGTCGGCGCCGTGGCCGTCGAACTCACGGGCCGGGCTCCGTACTACGTCGCACCGGTCGGCGGCGGCACGGTCGCGGTGTTCCTGCTCGATCTGCCGCTCGCGCCCCTCACCGTGGCGGATGCCGCGATCGTGCTCCCCCGCGTGCTCTCCACGCTCGCCCTGCCGGATGCCCGCACCTCGGTCTGGGACGCCGCGCGCCTCGCCGGCTGGAACCTCACCTGGACCGACGAATCGTTCTCGGGCGCCACCGTCAGCGACGCGAGCGGCTCCGCGACCTTCCGCTTCGACGACCAGGCCCGCATCGCGAACATCGAGAGCAGCCTGCAGCCGCAGGGCTGACCGGACTCGACCGGACGATCGCTCAGCCGCGCTCGCTCTCCACCGCATCGAGGAGTCGCGCGAGCCGGACGTCCGGTGGCCCCGACACCTCGGCGACGACGATGCTGTCGCCCACGACGTCCGGGTCCTCGATGAGGTCGAGCAGCCGCTCGTTCATCGCCCATCGCAACTCGAGATGCTCGTCCGCGCCCACCGGAATCGCGTCGCGCGCCGAGAGCGGCAGCACGACGAGGAGATCGACGCGCGACATCGCCGACCGAGTGAGAGAGATCGCGTGAGCGAGCGCCTCCCGCCCGAGCCCGTGGCCGCCCAGATCGTCGACGGCCAGTAGGTAGGCCAGGAAGTCGACCGGACCGCGCTCGGCGATCACGTCCCCGGTGGTCTCGTCGCGAAGGCGGTCGGCGGAGATCCGCAGCTGCGCTCCGAAGAGGGCGCCGCTCGGGGCATCGCCCGCCTCGTCCAGGAGCTCGAACGGGTCGGGAAGCAGGGCGAACTCCGGATGCCGCAGGCGGAAGTCCGCGATCAGGGTGCTCTTCCCGCTGGCGTGAGTGCCCGATACGACGATGCGCATGTCCGGAGACTACCGGGGTCGTGCGGACCGCACGGGTGTGGGAGTCTGGGCGCATGAAGAACGGAATCGTCCGGTTCGCCGCGCTCTACGTGTTCAACGTCGTCGTCCTGCTGCTGATCGGCTGGCTGTCGCCCGGGGTCTCCGTCGGATTCAACGCCCTGTGGGCCTCGGTCATCCTCACGCTCGCGTCGCTGTTCCTCAAGCCGCTCCTGACGTCCCTGTTCCGCCGCGCCGCCGCGAAGTCGGCAGCCGACCGCACGAAGGCGGGCGAGAAGGTCGTGCAGTACGTGCTCGTCTACCTGGTCGAGCTGATCATCTGGGTCGCCGTCGTCTGGCTCAGCGGCGTCCGCGCCTCGGGCTTCTGGAGCTATGTGCTCCCGCCTCTGTTCCTCCTGCTCGGCTGGGTGATCTACGACAGGGTCGACGACCGGATGCGCGCCAAGGCCGGCGAGATCTACGATCTGGCCCAGTCGAAGATCTCCGGACAGCGTGCGCCTGAGACTCCCGCGCGTCCGGAGTCGCGTTCGACCGCAGAAGCCCGCGACGAGCTGAACGACGGGCTCACCCCCGAGCAGCGCCGCATGCTGGACGAGCTCGGCTGAGCCGACCCGTCCCGCAATGTCGTCAGGTCAGCCGCTCGGCCGACCCGTCCGGCATCGGCGTCAGGCCAGGCGCTCGGCGGCCTCGACCACGTTGGTCATGAGCAGCGCGACCGTCATGGGGCCCACGCCGCCGGGGTTGGGCGACACCCATCCCGCGACCTCGGCCACATCGGGGTGCACGTCGCCGAAGACCAGGCTCTTGCCCGTCTCGGGGTCGCTCTCCCGCGTCACGCCCACATCGAGCACGGCCGCACCGGGCTTCACGTCCTCGGCTCGGATGAGGTGCTTGACGCCCGCCGCGGCCACGATCACGTCGGCCTCGCGCAGGTAGCGCGGCATGTCGACCGTGCCCGTGTGCATGAGGGTGACCGTCGCGTTCAGGTCCCGCCGCGTGAGCAGCAGGCCGATCGAGCGACCGATCGTCACGCCGCGGCCGACGACCACCACGTGCTTGCCCTTCAGGTCGTAGTCGTTTCGCAGCAGCAGCTCGATCACACCGCGCGGCGTGCACGGCAGCGGGGTGTGGATCGGGCTGTTCACGTTCAGCACGAGACGCCCCAGGTTGGTGGGGTGCAGGCCGTCGGCATCCTTCGCCGGGTCGATCCGCTCGAGGATCGCATCGGTGTCGATGTGTTTCGGCAGCGGGAGCTGCACGATGTAGCCGTGGCAGCTGTCGTCGGCGTTGAGCTCGTCGATCAGCGCCTCGACGTCGGCCTGCGAGGCGTCGGCCGGCAGCTCGCGCTGGATCGAGTTCATCCCGATCGCCTCGGACTGCCGGTGCTTCATGCCGACGTAGAGCTGCGATGCCGGGTCGGCGCCCACCAGCACGGTCGCGATACCGGGCACGATACCCTTCGCCTTCAGCGCGGCGACGCGCTCGGTGAGCTCGGCCTTGATCTCGGCTGACGCCGCCTTGCCGTCGAGGACGACCGCGGTCACTGCTGCAGGTCCGGGTAGAGCGGGAAGGCCGCGGCGAGCGCGTCCACGCGGGCGCGCAGGGCCTCGACGTCGGCGCCGGGGATCAGCGCGAGCGCGATCACGTCGGCGACCTCGGTGAACTCGGCGTCACCGAATCCGCGGGTCGCGAGGGCCGGGGTGCCGATGCGCAGACCCGAGGTGACCATCGGCGGGCGCGGGTCGTTCGGGACGGCGTTGCGGTTCACGGTGATGTGAATGTCGTGCAGCAGGTCCTCGGCCTGCTTGCCGTCGATCTCGGCGTCGCGCAGGTCGACGAGCACCAGGTGAACGTCGGTGCCGCCCGAGCGCACGCCGATGCCGGCGTCCTTCACGTCCTGCTGCGAGAGGCGCTCGGCGAGGATGGACGCACCGCGCAGCACGCGCTCCTGGCGCTCGGCGAACTCCGGGGTGCCGGCGAGCTTGAACGCGGTCGCCTTGGCGGCGATCACGTGCATGAGCGGGCCGCCCTGCTGACCCGGGAAGACCGCGGTGTTGATCTTCTTGGCGATGTCGGCGTCGTTCGTGAGGATGAAGCCCGAACGGGGGCCGCCGATGGTCTTGTGCACGGTCGACGACACGACGTGCGCGTGCGGCACGGGGTTGGGGTGCAGGCCCGCGGCGACGAGTCCGGCGAAGTGGGCCATGTCGACCCAGAGCAGCGCGCCCACCTCGTCGGCGATCGCGCGGAACGCCTCGAAGTCGAGAGTGCGCGGGTACGCCGACCAGCCCGCGATGATGACCTTCGGCTTGTGCTCGAGAGCGAGGCGGCGCACCTCGTCCATGTCGATGACCGAGGTCTCGGGGTTCACGCCGTAGGCGACGATGTCGTAGAGCCGGCCGGAGAAGTTGATCTTCATGCCGTGCGTCAGGTGTCCGCCCTGGTCGAGCGACAGCCCGAGGAGGGTGTCGCCGGGGCGGGCGATCGCGTGCAGCACGGCGGCGTTCGCGGAGGCGCCGGAGTGCGGCTGCACGTTGGCGAACTCGGCGCCGAAGAGATCCTTGGCGCGCTGGATGGCGAGCTCCTCCGCGACGTCGACCTCCTCGCAGCCGCCGTAGTAGCGGCGACCGGGGTAGCCCTCGGCGTACTTGTTCGTCAGGACGGAGCCCTGCGACTGCAGCACGGAGACGGGCACGAAGTTCTCGGAGGCGATCATCTCGAGGAAGGTCTGCTGACGCTTCAGCTCACGGTCGAGGACCTCGGCGATCTCGGGGTCGACCTCGGCGAGCGGGGCGTTGAAGTAACGGTCGGTCATGGTGACATGCTCCTCTGACAACGGAATCGAAGGGTGTTCCTATCGGCCCAGGCGCGCGGTCGAAGTCCGTGGTCAGTCGCTCCCCGGTGGTAGTCCACCCAGACGCCAGTCGCGACGGTTCGAGCATAGCGGGATTTCCCTGGTGTGCCGACCGGCTCTCGGGATAGGTTTTGTTCATGGTCCTACCTCTCCCACTCCCTCTGGTCCCCCTCCCCGCCTCCGCCATCCTCGGCGAGGGCCGGGTGCCGGTCACCGAGAGCATGCGAGTCATCGGCGACTCCCCCGCGGCAATCCAGCTGATGGATGCCGTGGCGCAGCGCACCGGCATCCGCCTCACCACCACCGATGCCGCTGAGCCCGGGGCGATCACCCTGCGCGTGGAGTCCGGCGCCGCTCCCGCCGAGGGATATCGGCTCTCGATCGGGGAGAGCCTGCAGATCGTCGGCGGCGACGAGGCAGGCCTGTTCTACGGTGTGCAGACACTGCTGCAGCTGCTGAGCGAAGACGCCGGGGCGTGGAGCCTGCCCCGCGTCGAGATCGTCGACGCGCCGCGCTTCCCCCGCCGCGGCGTCATGCTCGACGTCACGCGCCACTTCTTCGACGTCGCCGAGGTCAAGCGCTTCATCGACGAGACGAGCACCCTCAAGTTCAACCACCTGCACCTGCACCTCAGCGACGACCAGGGCTGGCGCCTCCACATCGATTCCTGGCCGAAGCTCACCGAGCTGTCCTCGGCGTCGGCCGCCGACGGCGACCGTGGCGGCTTCTACACCCAGGACGACTACCGCGAGATCGTCGCCTACGCCGCAGCGCACCACATGATCGTGATCCCCGAGATCGACCTGCCGGGCCACACGCACGCGATCGGCGTCGCCTACCCCGAGCTCGTCGAGGAGCCCGTGCTGAACGACGGGCTGGTGTCGCAGGCGGAGGAGCTCGGACAGCCGCTCCCCGTCAAGGGCGAGCCGTACCTGGGCTGGGGCGTCGGGCACTCCAGCGTCCGGATCCACGAGGAGCGCACCTACGACTTCGTGCGCGACGTGGTCCGCGAGCTCGCCGAGCTGACCCCCGGCCCCTACACCCACATCGGCGGCGACGAGTCGCTCGGCACCCCGCAGGCCGACTTCGACCTGTTCGCCGAGAGGGCGACCGCGATCGTCGTCGAGGCGGGCAAGATCCCCGTCGCGTGGCACGAGATGGGTTCGGCGGAGGGCATCGCCGAGGGCACGATCGGGCAGTACTGGGGCAAGACGACCCCCGAGGGCACGCACGCGGAGGAGGCAGAGCACTTCGTCGCCCGCGGCGGCGCGCTCATCATGTCGGCCGCGGATGCCGCCTACCTCGACATGAAGTACACGCCCGAGTTCCCGCTCGGACTCACCTGGGCCGCCGTGATCGATGTGCAGCGCGCGTACTCGTGGGAGCCGACCGACGTGCTCGACGTCCCGGCCGAGGCGATCCTCGGCGTCGAGGCCCCGCTGTGGAGCGAGACCACCCGCACCTACGCCGACGTCGAGCAGCTCGTGTTCCCTCGCGCCGCCGCGCTCGCGGAGGTGGCCTGGTCGCCGGAAGAGGCCCCGGGGCGCACCTGGGAGTCGTTCCGTGAGCGGCTCGCGGCTCTCGCACCGGGGTGGCGTGCGCGCGGAGTGAACTTCCACCCCACGCCCGAGATCCCCTGGGTCGCGGAATGACGGTCGACCAGACCGCATCGGGGTCGCTCGTCATCCACTCCGCCCGGCTGGTCGACGCCGGACGGGTGACGGAGGACGCCTGGGTGCGCGCCGAGGACGGCGCGATCGTCGCGAGCGGCACGGGACCCTCGTGGCAGCACGCCGACCGCGTGGTCGACGCGGCTGCGACGGCGGGACCCGGTGCGCTCCTCACCCCCGGGTTCATCGACATCCACGGGCACGGCGGCGCGGGCGCATCCTTCGACGACGGCGTGGAGGCGATCCGGACGGCGCGCGCCCTGCACCGCGCGCACGGCACGACCAGGGCGGTCGTGTCGCTCGTGACCGCATCGCTCGACGACCTCGCACGGCGCGTCGCGGAGATCGCGGACCTCATGAGGACGGATGCCGACATCCTCGGCTCGCACCTCGAAGGCCCCTTCCTCGACCCGGGGCACCACGGCGCCCATGAGCCGAGCCTGCTGCGCGCCCCGCATGCCGAGGACGTCTCGCAGCTGCTCGCGGCAGGGCGCGGCACCGTGCGCCAGGTCACGATCGCCCCGGAGCTCCCCGGAGGGCTCGAGGCGATCCGGCTGATCGTGGAGGCGGGAGCCGCCGCCGCGGTCGGGCACACCGATGCGGACGCCGCGATGGCGGTGGCCGCGTTCGACGCGGGCGCCTCGATCCTCACGCACGCCTTCAACGCGATGCCCGGGATCCATCACCGCGCGCCGGGGCCGGTGCTCGCCGCCGCAGCCGATCGTCGCGTGGTGCTCGAGGGCATCGCCGACGACGTGCACCTCGACCCGCACGTCGTGAAGCTCCTGTTCGACACCGCACCGGGACGCGTCGCGCTCATCACCGACGCCATGGCTGCCGCCGGCAGCGCGGACGGGCACTACGACCTGGGCGCCGTGAGCGTGACCGTCCGCGAGGGTGTGGCCCGAGCCGACGACACCGGTTCGATCGCGGGCTCGACGCTCACGCAGGACGTAGCGCTCCGGCGCGCCGTCGCAGCAGGGGTCCCCCTGACCGAGGCCGTGCGCGCCCTCACGACCACACCGGCTGAGGCGGTGGGAGTCGGCGCCCGGTTGGGCGGACTCGCGCCCGGCTCGGTGGCGGATGCCGTGCTGCTGGATGCTGAGCTGCGCGTCGCGCGCGTGTGGGTGGGCGGGCGCCCCTGACCCGACCCGCGCGGCGACGCGCAGCTGCGTGCTCTCCGGTCCTTCTCCCTACGGGTGGGGGGCCGCCGTTCCCCAGAATGGCGACCCCCGCACTATGCCCCCTGCTCAGAGCCGGCGGGCCGGGAACTCCTCCCCCGAGGCGCCCGACCCGCCATTCACCGGTGCTCATGCCCCTCGGCACCAGCGCCTGGTCGTCCGCCCCCCGGTGGACTCCCATGGCTGTCTCTATGGGATGAGACGAAGGCGTTCCCGATTCATTACGCGACTTCTCAGAAATTCTTCGAGATCTTTTTCCTCGCTCTCGACAGATTCACCCTGACCAGGGGTTTCTCTGCGATAACTCGATTCGATGGAGTTGCAGATCGGGGTGGCGTCGCTGGGAGATCGGAGAGAGAATGGTGAAGGCGCGTGATGAAGGACGGTCTCACGCGTCTCTTCATGTGGGGACGCATCCGCTCCCCATGACAGATGGATGACATGAGACACGACAGCACCTCGAACGACGAAGCGATCGCGGACGCCGATCTCGTTCTGCGGACCCGCTCGGGCGACGCCGCAGCCTTCGGCGAACTCTGGAGACGGCACTACCCCTCGGGCATGTCGGTCGCACGTTCCATCACCTCGTCGATCGACCCGGACGACCTCGTCCAGGAGTCGTACACGCGCATCTATCAGGCGATCATCAAGGGCGGCGGACCCAACGGCTCCTTCCGCGCCTATCTCTTCACCAGCATCCGCAACACCGCCGCGGCCTGGGGACGCTCCCGCCGCGAATCCGCGATCGACGAGCTCGACACCGTCGCCGACCCCGACAGCACCGAGCAGGCCGCGAACGAGGCCCTGGACCGCAGCCTCACGGCGCAGGCGTTCCGCAGCCTCCCCTCCCGCTGGCAGGAGGTGCTCTGGTACACCGAGATCGAGCAGATGAAGCCCGCCGAGACCGGCGCCCTCCTCGGCATGAAGGCAGGCGCCGTCTCGCAGCTCGCCTTCCGCGCTCGCGAGGGTCTGCGAGAGGCCTGGATCCAGGCCCACCTCCGCAGCGCCGAACCCGGTTCGGACTGCCAGTGGACCATCGAGCACCTCGGCGCGTACTCGCGAGGCAACCTCAGCACGCGCGACCACAAGCGTCTCGAGACGCACATCGAGGACTGCGCCCGCTGTATGATCGTCGCCGCCGAGGCGAAGGACGTGTCGAAGCGCCTCGCCCTCGTGCTGCTGCCCCTCGTGCTCGGCGTCGGCGGATCCGCCGGCTACCTCGCCACGCTGCAGGGCGGCGGAGCGCCCATCGTCGCCCTCGCCGCCATGCCGTCGAGCGTCACACAGGGTGCCGTCCTGGCCGGTAGCGCGTCCGCCGCCGGCGGTGCGGGCGGCACGGGTGGTGCGGGTGGCGCCGGTGGCGGTGCAGGTGGTGCCGGTGGCGGTGCAGGAGCGACCGGCGGCGTGTTCAGCGGCGTCGGGGCGCTCGTCGGCGTCGGCTCCGCTGCGATCGTGGTGGCAGGCGTGGTCGCAGCTGCGACCATCCTCCCCGGGCTCGCGGGAGCCAACCCCGCCGCATCCCTGCCGAGCGCCGGGGACAGCGACTCATCGATCAGCTCCGATGTGGGCCCCGACGCGTCGATGTCGGCCGACAAGCCCGTCACGACCGTGACCCCTGAGCCCGAGCCGACGCCGGTGACGCCCCCGGCTGAAACGCCCGTGGCGCCCGAGCCCGCCGAGAACGAGGCGCCCGCGATCACGGCCCCGGCCTACACTGCCCCCGTGACGCCTGCGCCTCCGGTCGAGCCGACAGATCCCACCGATCCGGGAACCGAACCGGGAACCGAACCCGGCCCCGGGACGGAGCCCGGTCTCCCGGCGGGGACGCCCTCGTTCTCGGCCGCCGAGGCCTGGCTCATCATCGGCGGCGACGACCTCATCACGACCGAGTACGTCGTCCCCGTCTCCGGCGTCGCGGACTCCACGGTCGCCGCACGCATCGCGGGACGCTCCGGCATCGCAGGCGGGACGGTGCTGTCGGCATCCGACGCCGATCCGAGCATCGGCTACGGCAACATCACCCTGCGACCGACGCTGCAGCAGCTGTGCCAGAACGCCGCGGTGGAGTTCTTCTACGTCTCGGGCGACCAGGTGGGAGCGTCGACCACGACGACACTGCAGGATCTCTCCGTCCTCGACCCCGGCCCGCTGTGCCTGTTGACGCCGGGCGGCGCTCCCGCCCAGGAGACTCCCGCCCAGGAGACTCCCGCCCAGGAGGCTCCCGCCGATGTCGTCGCGACGGCGCCGGTCGCACCGTCGACCGCGGAGCCCGCACCGGCACCCGAGTCCGCGCCGGCACCCGAGCCCGCACCGGCACCCGAGCCCGCACCGGCACCCGAGCCCGCACCGGCACCGGATCCCGCGGCAGCGCCGGCGGCCGCGGCCGTCGTCGCGACGACCGAGACCCTGGACGCCGCCACCACGGCACCGCGCTGAGAGCCGTCCCGCCGCGAATAGACTGGATCCCATGCCCGAGGATCCCTCCCCCGTACCCGGCGTGCAGCGCCCGACCATCACGGCTCTCGACATCGTCCGCTCCATCGTGCTGGTGATCGCCGTCGGCACCCTCGCCCTCTGGGGTTTCGCGACCTGGCCGCTGCCCTGGAACATCGTGCTCGGCATCGGCGCGCCCGTGATCGTGATCCTCCTCTGGGCGCTGTTCCTCTCCCCTCGGCCCGTGCTCCGCCTGCATCCGTTCCTGCGCGCCGCGGTCGAGCTCCTCATCTACGTGGGCGTGACGATCGCCTGGTGGCTCATGGATCAGCCGATCATCGGCGTGGCCTTCGCGATCGTGGCGGTCGGCGCCGGCGTGGTGAGCGGTCGGCGGCGCATCGCATGACCGCGCTCGACCTGCTGACCTCGGCCCTCGGCGTGCTCGTGGACACCGACCCCGATTCTCTCGAGAGCGCGCGCGCCGATCAGTCCGGCCACGCGGCGCCCGGCAGGCCTCTCGCCGTCGTGCACGCCGAGACCGTGGAGCACGTCCAGACGGTCATGCGCATCGCGACCGAGATCCGCACACCCGTCGTGGTCCGCGGCGCCGGGACGGGTCTCGCCGGGGCGGCGAACGGCGGCGAGGGCGAGATCGTGCTGTCCACGCGTCGCATGACCGCGATCCGCGAGGTGCGCGCCGACGATCTCCTCGCTGTGGTCGAACCCGGCATCTTGAACGCCGACCTCAACGACGCTCTGGCCGAGCACGGCCTGTGGTGGGCTCCGGATCCCGCGAGCCGCGCCATCTCCACGGTGGGCGGCAACATCGCGACCGGGGCCGGCGGCCTGCTCTGCGCGAAGTACGGCGTAGTGCGCGACGCCGTGCTCGGGGTCGACCTCGTGCTCGCCGACGGCCGGCTCCTGCACCTCGGCCACCGCAGCGTCAAGGGCGTGACCGGGCTCGACCTCACCTCGCTCGTGATCGGCTCGGAGGGCACTCTCGGCGTCGTCGTCGGCGCCACGCTCAAGCTTCGCCGCCTGGTGGAGGGCACGACCTGCACGATCACTGCGACCTTCCCGGACGTGCGCTCCGCCGCCGCGGCCTCCGCTGCGGTGACGGCCTCCGGCACCCAGCCCGCGATCATGGAGCTCATGGACGCCGCGAGCCTCGCGGCCGTCGCGACCATGCTCAAGCTCCCTGCTCCCGCCGCGGGAAGCGCGCAGCTGACGATCCAGACCGACGGACCCGCCGCGGTGGCCGAGGCGGCGGTGATCGCCGAGATCCTCACGGCGCACGGCGGCGCCACCCTCGTCTCCTCCGATCGCGAGGAGGGCGAGCGGCTGCTGGCCGTCCGCCGCGCGATGCACCCCGCCATGGCCGCCCTCGGCACCACTCTGATCGAGGACGTCTCGGTGCCGCGCAGCGCGATGCCCGCGATGTTCGACGAGATCGCGCGCATCGAGAAGGCCTTCGACATGACCATCCCGACCGTCGCGCATGCGGGCGACGGCAACCTGCATCCGAACTTCATCTTCGAGGGTGCCGAGCCGCCCGCTCACGTCTGGGCGGCCGCGGACGAGCTCTTCCGGGCGGCTATCGCCCTGGGCGGCACGCTGACCGGCGAGCACGGGATCGGCACGCTCAAGAGCCGCTGGCTGGCGGACGAGCTGGGCGACGACCAGTGGGAGCTGCAGCGCCAGATCACCCGCGTGTTCGATCCCCTCGGGATCCTCAACCCCGGAAAGGTGTTCGCCGCGGATGCCTGACATCCACGTCAGCGCGGCGATCATCGTCGACGCCGACGGACGCGTGCTCGTCGTGCGCAAGCAGGGCACGACGAGGTTCATGCAGCCGGGCGGCAAGCCGGAGGCCGGGGAGACGCCGGCGCAGACCCTCATCCGCGAACTGCACGAGGAGCTCGGGCTGGTGCTCGTCGAGAGCGATCTGCGGTCGCTGGGGCGGTTCGTGTCGGATGCGGCGAACGAACCGGGTCACCGGGTCGTCGCCGACGCGTTCTCGGTGTCGATCGCGCACGCCGACGTCGCGGTGCAGGCAGAGCTCGCGGAGCTCCGCTGGATCACGCGAGCGGATGCCGAGACGCTGCCGCTCGCACCGCTCAGCGTCGAGCATCTGCTCCCGCTGGCCTGGGCACGCGAGAGCTGAGCGCAGCTCGACGGAACCCGGACGGATCGGGTCAGATGCCCTGCCAGGACGGCTTGTTGGCGAACGTGTAGCGGTAGTAGTCGGCGAGCTTCAGGCGCGACGCCGCCGCCTCGTCCACCACGATCGTGGCGTGCGGGTGCAGCTGGACGGCGGAGCCCGGCAGGATCGCCGACAGCGGACCCTCGACGGCGTCGGCGACGGCCTGCGCCTTGCCCTCGCCGAACGCGAGGAGCACGAGGTGGCGCGCACGCAGGATCGTGCCGAGGCCCTGCGTGATGCAGTGACGCGGCACCTCGTCGATCGAGTCGAAGAAGCGGGCGTTGTCCTCGCGCGTCTGCTCCGTGAGGGTCTTGACTCGCGTGCGCGAC
The DNA here is from genome assembly GCF_040675935.1 of Microbacterium sp. LMX7-1.2. Lineage (NCBI taxonomy): Bacteria > Bacillati > Actinomycetota > Actinomycetes > Micrococcales > Microbacteriaceae > Microbacterium > Microbacterium sp. LMX7-1.2. Next base: position 999,045 of record NZ_JBEGIL010000001.1, read on the forward strand.
GCGAACGAGGACCCGGGCTCGTTGAAGCCGATGTGCCCGTCGGTGCCGATGCCGAGGATCTGCAGATCGACGCCACCCGCGGCGTCGATCGCCTTCTCGTAGTCGTCTCCCGCGTGCTGGATCGTGGCCTCGGCGCCGTTCGGCACATGGATGCGGCGCGGATCGAGTCCGAGCGGCTCGACGACCTCGCGCGTGATGACCGAACGGTAGCTCTCGGGGTGTGCGGGGTCGAGGCCCACGTACTCGTCGAGAGCGAAGCCGCGCACCTGCGAGACGTCACGGCCCGCGAGCTGCGTCCGCAGAGCCTGGTACACCGGCAGCGGCGTCGATCCCGTGGCGAGTCCGAGCACCGCATCGGGACGCCCGTCGATCAGTTCGACGATCTCGGCGGCGACCAGTGAGCCCGCCGCGGCGGCGTTCTCGACGATGACGACTTCAGCCATGAGTGACGATCTCCTTGGTGGGGGTGGCGGCGCCGACCAGTGCGGCGCCGAAGGCGGCGGCGGGCGAGCCGGTCGGAAGCAGCTCGATCCTATCGTCGAGGTGCAGCGACCTCATGAAGGCCGAGGCCTCGGCACCCGCGTGCAGGGTCGCGCGGACACCGTCCTCGAGACGCGCGCCGAGCGCGGTGAGGCCTCCGCCGATGATGACGCGTTCGACGTCGGCCGAGAGCACGAGGGCGCGCACCGCCGCGGCCGCTCCGTGGAAGAGGTCGGCGCGCAGCGCGAGCGCGCGCTCGTCACCGGCATCCGCGGCGTCGAGGATGTCGCGCACGGGCAGGGAACCCGGGCGGTCCCATGCGCGGGCGAGGGCTCCCCCGCCGCAGAAGGTCTCGATGCAGCCGCGCTGCCCGCAGCCGCAGAGGCGTCCGGCCGGGTCGACCGAGAGATGCCCGACCTCGCCGGCCGTGCCGCGGGAGCCGCGCCAGATCTCGCCGTCGACGACGATCCCGGCCGCGACGCCGGTGCCGAGATTCAGGTAGGCCATCGATCCCTCGACGCCGCGCAGCGCCGCTGCGCCCAGAGCAGCTGCCTTGACGTCGTTCTCGACGCGCACCGCAACGCCCAGTCGGGCGCCGACACGATCGGACAGGTCGAGCGATTCGACGCCGAGGTTCACGGCGTGCAGAACGCGTCCGGTAGCCGCGTCGACGAGACCGGGGATACCGATGCCGACCGAGTCGATCGCGAAGAGGTCGGCACCGGCCTCCGCCGCGAGGGCGGTCACGGCGTCGACGACGCTCTCGACCACGGCATCCTCTCCCCAGCCGGTGGGCCGGCGAAGGCGTGCGAGGATGTCGCCGGTCCCGCTCACCGCGACGGCGTCGATCTTCGTCCCGCCGACGTCCAGGCCCACTCGAATCCGCCGACCCGCCGGGTCGGCCACGATGGCGCGCGTCATCGGGTGGAGCTCCTGTCTGCGGCGCCTTCGGCTGCGCGTCTCACGAGACGCCCAGCTGGCTGGAGAGCACCATCACGGCAGCGCCGCGCAGCACGATGTCGTCCTGCAGCGTGCGGCGGATCACGACGTCTTCGAACACGCCCTCGAGCGTGCGGGCGTGCAGCGTCTCGACCGCGGCGTCGACGAGGGTGCCGTCGAGCAGGTCGCCCGGACCTGACAGAACGACCTCCGAGAGGTCGAGCGCCGCGACGATCGGGGCGATCGCGATGGCCATGCGGGTGCCGGCGTCGCGCAGGATGTCGTCTCGCGACGAGGGCGCTGCCTCGATCGCCGGCCGCAAGCGCGACTCGTTCAGCCACGCTTCGAGGCAGCCGTCCTTGCCGCACGCGCACCGCGGGCCGCCGTCGGTGCCGACCACGACGTGACCGATCTCTCCGGCGGCGAACCGGCTGCCGAGCAGGGGCTGGCTTCCCGTGATCAGTCCGGCGCCGACGCCTCGACCGATCTTGATGAGCATGAAGTCCGCCTTGGCCTCGCCGAACGTGTACTCGGCCAGCACGGCCGCGTTCGCGTCGTTCCGCACGAGCACGGGGAGGTCCAGGTCGACGCCGAGCTTGGCCTCGAGCGGCAGATTCGACCAGCCGAGGTTGGGCGAGCTGAGCACGACTCCGTCGGGCCGGACCACGCCGGGCGTGCCGATGCCCACACCGAGCACGGGCTGCGTCGCCGCGTCCGACAGAGCGCGGGCGAGAGCGAGGAGCGCCGCGTAGGCTGCGTCTCCGTCGGCTCCTTCGGGACGCTCGACCTCGCGTCGTTCGATCACGTCGCCGTCGAGGCTCAACAGGGCTCCGACGAACGCCTGCGGGCCCGAGAGGTCGATGCCGACGATCTGGTGGCCCAGGCGGTCGATGTCGATGAGGATCGGCGGCTTGCCCGGTCCGACGGTCTCCCGGACGCCCATCTCGACGACGATGCCGTCGGCGATGAACTCCGCGACGAGGTCGGAGATCGTGACGCGGGTCAGCCCGGTCTCGCGGGAGAGGTCGGCGCGACTCATCGCCCCCGAGTGGTACAGGGTCTGCAGGACGAGGGCGCGGTTGTGCCCCCGCGCGTGCTCGGGGAGCACCTTGGTGCGGGAGCGGAGGTGCCGCGCCGGCCCGAAGGCGTGCGCGCTCGCGCCGACGTGCTCCGACGTCATCGACGGACGCGTTTCATCCGATACGGACATGTTTGTTAGTAGACCTTACGAACAAAAATTGTGCAACCCCTGCCCCGCCGGTCGCCGGGAGGGTTATCGAAACGTTACAGTACGATTTCGACGATCAGTCGAGCCTCTCCGCCCTCTCCACCAGACGGGCCACGAGTCCCTCGACGATCTGCTCCCGGGCCTCCCGCGTGAGTGGCTTCCCCGGCACTCCGGGACGCCGTTGAGCCGGCGTCGGACCGTCGAGAGGACGATACCGCACACCGCCGCCGGCGAGGCGACGGAGATGCGTCGGCAGCCGGCGTCCGAAGTCCTCGAACGGACGAGGCTCGCCTCCCTCCCACAGCCGCTCCGCCACCGCAGCCAGACGCGGGAACATCGCGAAATCCACCCTGTCGCGGGTCGGCAGATGCTCGGTCCACACGTTCGCCTGGCCCCCGCGGGCTCCGTCCTCGACGCGCAGGGTGTACACGTGCTCGATCGGCAGCGGCGGGCCCACCCGGATCGGCTCCTCGGCCGACTCCGACTGCGGGTAGTCGAGGTACACCTCGAGGTCGGGACACGCGATCACCGGGATGCCGCGCCGCAGCGCCTCCCGCATCGCCACCGGACCGCGCCAGGCGAGGATCTCCACCCCGTCGGGGACGTCCCCCTCGAGGACCTCGTCCCAGGCGAGCGCCGTGCGGCCGCGCGATCGGACGTGCTCCACGAAGTGCGCCGTGAACCACGGCTGCACGTCATGCGGCGACGCGAGGCCGAGTTCGCGCATCCGCTCCCCCGCCGCCTCGCTCTGCGCCCACTCCCTGACCGGCACCTCGTCGCCGCCGATCCCGATCCACGGCGAGTCGAACACGTCGCACAGCGCGTCGATCGCCGCACGGCCGAACGCCAGCGACGCCTCGGTCGGCGCGAGCGTGCGCGGGTTGACGCCGAACCTCTCCCACGGAGCGGTCACGGGGTCGCCGACGTCGACGTTGCCGAGCTCGGGGTACGCCGCGAGGCCCGCCTGGATGTGACCGGGCAGCTCGACCTCGGGCACGACCGTGACGAAGCGCTCCGCGGCGTACGCGACGAGGTCGCGCAGCTCGGTCTGCGTGTAGTGCCCCTCGTGGACCCCGGGCTCGACCGTCGCGAGCGGGCCGTGACCGCGCTGCGTCGACTCCCGCCGTGCACCGACCTCGACGAGTCGCGGGTAGCGGGGCACCTCGAAGCGCCAGCCCTGGTCGTCGGTGAGGTGCAGGTGCAGGACGTTCAGGTGGTGGTCCGCGAGCAGGTCGACCAGCCGCCGCAGATCCTCCACGGGACGGAAATGGCGCGCGACATCGAGCATGGTGCCGCGCCAGCCGTAGGCGGGCGCGCCGGTCCAGATCCCGGCGGGGATGCGGGAGCGCTGCGCCCCCGGCTCCCGCAGCTGTCGCAGGACGGTCACGCCGCGGAAGACCCCGGCCGGCGAGGCTCCGTCGACCGCGATGCCCTCGGACGTCACGACGATGCGGAACGCCTCCGCCGCGATCCGATCCTCGGCGAAGTCCGCGTCGGCGAGGGACGCGTCGACGCGGAGCGTGATCGCGGGGCCGGCGGTCTCCGCCTGCGGTGCGCCGAGCCGACGCGCGCTCGCGACGAGCGCGTCGGGGGCGTCGACGGGCGTGGTCGCGGTCCAGAGGAACGGCTCCGCGGCGGGGTCGATCTCGGACTGCGCGAGCGGAACCGTCGCACGGTGGGCGGCCGGATTCATGCGCAGCGCTCGACCGGGAGTCTCCCCCGTGGCCTCGCCGGCCACGACCACCGGCGTGCCTCCGACCAGCACCTCGACGATCCCCACCGGCGCCTCATGCGGTTCCTCGAACGTCGCACCGGCGGCGACGGTCTCCGGATCGAAGAGCACCAGATCGGCGGTCGCGCCCTCGCGGATCACACCGCGCGGCGCGTCTCCGCGATCGAATCCGAGCCTCGCGGCGGGCGTCCCCGACAGATGCCGCACGGCCTCTTCGAGGGTCAGCACGCCGAGCTCGCGCACATAATGTCCGAGATAGCGAGGGAACGTCCCGCGACCGCGCGGGTGCGGGCGGGCCCCGATGAGGATGCCGTCGCTTCCCCCGCTGTGGCTCGGGTGACGCATGATCTCCCGCACGTTGCCCTCGTCGCCGATGTGCATCAGGATGCCGGTCGCCCCGGCATCCTGCAGGATCGTGTCAAGGACGACGTCGACCGCGCGCTGCCCGGAGGCCTCGGCGATCTCGGCGACCGTCCGCCCCACGAGGTCGCCGAGTGCCGGATCTCCGGTTCCCGCGATCTGGATGGCCGACCAGTCGGCGCGCTCGCCGTGGAAGCCGTCGCACCCGATCTCCTCGAGTTCGACCCGCACGGCCTCGCGCCCGTCACCGTCCAGCGCCGCTATCGTGCCGAGCAGGTCGCCGGTCTCGGCGAGACGACTCGGCAGCAGGGCGGCGAGGGTCGTGGCGCCCGGCAGGTACGGGTAGGTGTCGAGCGTCACCTCGACGCCATCGGCGAGCGCCTCGTCGACGAGCGCGAGGAGCTCCGCCGCGCGTCCACGGTTGGGAGCGAAGTTCATGGTCGCGTGCGTGAGGTGGATCGGGCATCCGGTGCGACGGCCGATGTCGAGCGCCTCGCGATAGGCCTCGAGCGCTGCGCCGCCGTAGCTCCGCGTGTGCGGCGACCAGTAGCCGCCCCGCTCCGCCACGACACGGCACAGCGCCTCGAGCTCCGCGGTGTCGGCGTACATGCCCGGCGTGTACGTGAGGCCGCTCGACATGCCGAAGGCCCCCTCGTCGAGGGCTTCGCCGAGCAGAGCGCACATCGCGTCGATCTCCTCGGCCGTCGCGCGGCGGTTCTCGTGACCGACGGCGATCATGCGGAGGTTGCCCTGCGGCACCAGGACGGCGGTGTTCGCGACGGCGGACTCGTCGAATGCGCACAGGAGGTCGTCCATGCTCCGCCACGGGACAGATGCAGCAGGTCCGTTCCATCCCGCGATCTGGGCCGGGATCACGGCCGCGGCGCGGTCGTCGAGCGGGGCGTAGCCGAGCCCGTCCTGACCCACGACCTCGGTCGTGACACCCTGGCGGATCTTGGCCGTGTGCGCGGCGCCGTCGAGCACCGCGAGTTCGCTGTGCGCGTGCATGTCGATGAAGCCGGGAGCGAGGACCAGGCCGTTCGCGTCGACCTCGACCGCGGTCTCGGGGAGCTCGGGCGCGGTCTCACCGGGGCGGACGACGGCGACCACTCGCGCACCCTCGAGGAACACGTCGGCGGTGAAGCGTGCGCCACCCGTGCCGTCGACGACCGTGGCGTCACGGTAGACCCGCACGGGCTTCTCTGTGCTCAGAAGCACGTCGCCACCGCCCCGATCACGCGCGGGTCGGCGGCATCCGGGTCATCGATGATCGCCACCACGCGCCACTTGTCGAACGCGGTGCAGGGGTGGGAGAGCCCGAGCCGCACGACGTCTCCCGGCGCGACGGAGGCCGCGGGATCGAGGCGGAGGAACGCGTGCTGGTCGTTGAGGGCGGTGATCGTCCCGGCCACCGACTGCGGCGTCGGGAGGTCGATGTCGAACGGCACATCGCGACGGCCGGCGTCGAGCAGCGCCAGGCCGGGCTCCGGCTGCGACACCACGCGGCTCCAGGCGTGCATCGCCGAGCGCAACGGCTCCGTTCCGGTCAGAGGACCGAAGGGCGACATGCGGGTGTAGAAGCCGTCGTCGTGGATCTGGAACGCACCGGAGCGGAGAACGACGTCCGCGTCTCCGCCGTGCGGTGCGAGAACGGCGGCGGCGCGGTCGGGGAACGAGCTGCCGCCCGCGCTCAGCACGGGCCGGAGTCCCTCGGGGTAGGCGAGACGCGCGTGCAGCGCGACGAGCGTCTCGAGGTAGGCGTCGACGGCCGCGACCGAGGCATCGCTGCGGTCCGGGCCGAACGGCCCCTCGTAGCCGGCCACACCGGCGAGACGCAGACCCGGCGCTGCCGTGATCGCCGCGGCGATCCGCTCCCCCTCCTCGATCGTGCGCGCTCCCGTGCGTCCACCTGTGCCGCCGAGCTCGACCAGCACGTCGAGCGGCCGTGGTGCCTCAGCGAGCCCTGCGGCGAGGATCTCGACGGTGGCCACCGAGTCCGCCCAGCAGAGGATGCGCAGCCCGTCGTCGGCGGCGAGCAGGTCGCCGAGGTGCGAGGCCGCCGCTCGATCGGTCACCGCGTTCGCGATCAGCACGGTCGGGACGCCGGCGTGCACAGCGACCTCCGCCTGCCACGGCGTCGCGACCGAGATGCCCCAGGCGCCCGCGTCGAGGAGGCGCTGCCACAGGGCGGGCGCCATGGTCGTCTTGCCGTGCGGAGCGAGCAGCACGCCCTGATCCCGGGCCCAGCCGAACACGGTCGCCTCGTTGTGGGCGAGCGCTGCCTCGTGCACGGTCAGCACCGGGGTGACGAGTTCCGAGAGACGCAGCCCTGCGCCGCCGACCTCCGAGAGCGCGAGTCCCGCCGCGTGCGCCGGGAACCCCTTCGTCCACGAGCCGAGTGCGGGATCCGGAATTTGTAGAGGCATCTAACAAGGCTACTAGGCTGGATGCATGACTTCGAAGACCCGCATCTCCACCGACGCCGCCCCCGCTCCCGCCCACACCTTCTCGCAGGGTGTGCGCAAGGGTCCGTTCGTGCAGGTCTCGGGTCAGGGCCCGGTCGACCCGGCGACGAACGAGTACCTGTTCTCCGGCGACGTCGCGGCGCAGACCACGCGCACGCTCGAGAACGTCAAGGCGATCGTCGAGGCCTCCGGCGCGACCTTCGACGACGTCGTGATGCTGCGCGTCTACCTCACCAAGCGCGAGGACTTCCCGATCATGAACGACGCCTACGGCGCCTTCGTGACCGCGCACACGACGAGCGGCGTCCTCCCCTCCCGCACCACCGTTTTCACCGGGCTGCCGCGCGAGGAGATGCTCGTCGAGATCGACGGCATCGCCATCGTCGACTGAGCGACGGCCCGACACGGCCACTATCGGCTCTTCCTGACCGTTGCCTCCCCGTTACCTGCCATCACGTACCATGGGATGTGATAAGGCCACGTGAGAACCGGGGGGTGAAGTTCGTGACCGATCTGATCTCAGCGCAGGATGCGAAGACCGAGAAGCTGACCGAGGCGGACACCGCCCTCGACGGCCAGGACTCCGGCGGCGACCAGCCGCTCGCCTGGGCCCCCATCGAGCCCGCACCCAAGAAGAAGCGCCTCGCGCTCTGGATCGGGCTCGGCGCAGGTGCCGTCGCGATCGGCGCCGGCGCCGCATCCATGATCCTGATCGCCCCCGGCACCACGGTGGCGGGCATCCCGGTCGGGTGGCTCACTCCCGGAGCCGCTGCCGACGCGATCAGCGCGCACGTGGCCGAGACCGAGGTCGTGCTGACCGGGGTCGGCGACGACATCGTCCTCACCGGCTCCGAGCTCGGCGCGTCGGTCGACGCCACGGCACTCGCGGACCAAGCGTTCGCCACGCACCCGATGTGGAACCTCGGTTCGTGGATGGGCGAGCCCGTCGCCGGTGACATCACCTTCGACACCGCCACCGCTGACTCCGCGCTCCGCGACGCCGTGCCGACCAGCTTCGACGACCCGGTGGATGCCGGCGTCGTCTTCGACGCAGCGACCGGCACGTTCGTCATCACGCCGTCCGTGACGGGAACGGGCGTCGACCTCGACGCCCTCTCCACGGCCTTCACCGAGACCATCGCCGACGGCGGCAAGCGCCTCGAGTTCCCGGGCGGTCCGGCCGAGGCCACTGCGGCTGTGAGCGACGACGACGCCACGGCCTTCGCCACCGAGCTCAACACGATGATGGGCACCATCGGTTTCTACATCGGCGAGGAGCGCACCGTCCCCGTCGACGCCGCGACAGCATCCACATGGTTCACCGTGGTCGACGACGACGGCACGCTCCGCATCGAGGCCGACCAGACCGCTGTCCAGGCGACCATCGACGCCCTCCCTGCCGCCGTGAACATCGCGCCAGTGAACGCGACCACGATCGTCGACTCCGCGGGGAAGGTCCTGCGCACCGAGACGGCCGGGATCAACGGGCGCACGATCGGCGACACCTCGAACCTCGCCTCCGACGTGGTCGAGAAGCTCGAGGCGGGCGAGGCCGTGTTCCCGATCAGCGTGACGGAGACGCCGTTCCAGTCCGTCAACGTGCTCCGCACGATCGATGTGAACCTCAGTTCGCAAACCGCGACCCTGCTCGAGAACGGCGCTGTCGTGCGCTCCTGGAAGATCTCCTCCGGCAAGGCCGCGACGCCCACCGACACCGGCAACTTCAAGGTCTACGCGCACGTGCGGATGCAGACCATGAAGAGTCGCGAGCCCGACGGGTCGATCACCGAGACGCCGAACGTCCCCTGGGTGACGTACTTCAACGGCGACGAGGCCTTCCACGGCACGTACTGGCACAGCAACTTCGGCAACCGGATGAGCCACGGCTGCGTCAACATGCCCATCGACGTCGCGAAGTTCGTGTACGAGTGGGCGCCCGTGGGCCTCGAGGTCTCGGTGCACAACTGAGTCGATCTCCGCGTCGCCCTCGGGCACCGCGAAAATGACGAAGGGCCGGATGCGTTCGCATCCGGCCCTTCGTGCATCCCCCGTGCCTCAGCTCAGGGCGTCGACGATCCCGTTCAGCGTCGCGGAAGGGCGCATGACCGCGGCGACCAGCGCGTCGTCCGGACGGTAGTAGCCGCCTATCTCGACCGAGGCGCCCTGCACCGCGTTCAGCTCGGAGACGATCTTCTCCTCGTTCTCGGCGAGAGTCGCCGCGACGGGCGCGAAAGCGGCCGCGAGCTCGGCATCCTTCGTCTGCTTCGCGAGCTCCTGCGCCCAGTACAAGCCTAGGTAGAAGTGACTGCCGCGGTTGTCGATGGTTCCCAGCGCGCGTCCGGGTGAGCGGTCCTCCTCGAGGAAGGTGCCCGTGGCGGCGTCCAGCGTCTCGGCGAGCACGCGCGCCTTCTCGTTGCCCGTCCGGTCGGCGAAGTGCTCGAGCGAGGCGGCCAGCGCGAAGAACTCGCCCAGCGAGTCCCAGCGCAGGTAGTTCTGCTCGACCAGCTGCTGGACGTGCTTCGGAGCGGAGCCTCCGGCACCTGTCTCGAACAGGCCACCGCCGGCGAGGAGCGGCACGATCGACAGCATCTTGGCGCTCGTGCCGACCTCGAGGATCGGGAACAGGTCGGTGAGGTAGTCGCGCAGCACGTTGCCCGTGACCGAGATGGTGTCGAGGCCGTGACGCATCCGCGCGAGCGTGTAGCGCGTGGCTTCCTCGGGCGCGAGGATCGTGATCGTCAGACCCGTCGTGTCGAGCGTCGCGAGACCCTGATGCACCTTGGCGATGATCTGCGCGTCGTGCGAGCGGTTGGCGTCGAGCCAGAACACGGCGGGCACACCGGTCGCGCGGGCGCGCGTGACCGCGAGCTTGACCCAGTCCATCACCGGGATGTGCTTGGTCTGCGTCGCACGCCAGATGTCGCCGGCGCCGACCTGGTGCTCGATGAGCACCGTGCCCTCGCTGTCGAGGACCTGCACAGTGCCGGCCGCCGCGATCTCGAAGGTCTTGTCGTGGCTGCCGTACTCTTCGGCGGCCTGCGCCATGAGACCCACGTTGGGGACCGTGCCGATCGTCGCGGGGTCCAGTGGTCCGTTCGCGATGACGTCGTCGATCACGGCCTGGTAGACGCTCGCGTACGAGGAGTCCGGGATCACGGCGAGCGTGTCGGCCTCGCCCCCGTCCTTGCCCCAGAGCTTGCCGCCGTTGCGGACGAGCGCCGGCATCGAGGCGTCCACGATCACGTCGCTCGGGACGTGCAGGTTGGTGATGCCCTTGTCGGAGTTCACGTACGAGAGGCGCGGCCCCTCGGCGATGGCCTTGGCGAACGCGGCTGCGATCTCGTCGCCGCCCGCGATGCCCTCCAGCCCCGCGAGGATCGATCCGAGACCGTCGTTCGCGTTGAGCCCGGCCGCGGCGAGCTGGTCGCCGTACTGGGCGAACACGTCGCGGAAGAACGCCTTCACGACGTGTCCGAAGATGATCGGGTCGCTGACCTTCATCATCGTCGCCTTGAGGTGCACGGAGTACAGCACGTCGTCGGCCTTGGCGGTCGCGAGCGTCTCGGCGAGGAACGCATCGAGGTGCGCGGCCGACAGGAAGGTCGCGTCGATGATCTCGCGCGGCAGGACCTTGAGGCCCTCCTTCAGGACGGTGACGGTGCCGTCGGCCGCCGTGTGGCGGAAGCTCAGGACGTCGTCGTGGGCGGCGACCCAGGAGCGCTCGTTGTGCTTGAAGTCGTCGTGACCGAGAGTCGCGACGCGCGTCTTCGATCCCTCGGCGAAGGGCTTGTTGCGGTGCGGGTGCTTCTTGGCGTAGTTCTTCACCGCGAGAGGGGCGCGGCGGTCGCTGTTGCCCTCGCGCAGCACGGGGTTCACAGCCGAGCCCTTGATGCGGTCGTAGCGCGCGCGGACGTCCTTCTCCTCGAGCGACGAGGGCTCGTCCGGGAAGTCCGGGATGTCGTAGCCCTGCGCCTGCAGCTCGGCGATCGCGCCCTTGAGCTGCGGGATGGATGCCGAGATGTTCGGCAGCTTGATGATGTTGGCCTCGGGCAGCGTGGCGAGTCCGCCGAGCTCGGCGAGCGCGTCGCCCACCTGCTGCTCCGGGGCGAGCTTCTGCGGGAACGCCGCGAGGATGCGTCCGGCGAGCGAGATGTCACGGGTCTCGACCTCGATACCCGCCTGACCGGTGAAGGCCTGGATGATCGGGAGGAAGGAAGCCGTGGCGAGAGCCGGAGCCTCGTCGGTGTAGGTGTAGATGATGGCGTCGTCGGTCACCGGGAGGTTCTCCGTTCACGAGGGCAGAATTGTCTCGATACCAAGATACCTGAGGGTCTCGTCGGCCTGAGAAATCGTCCTGATCCTGGGTGCGGAGCGCCCCGAGGGGTTAGCCTGTGATCATGTCCGAACTGCGCATGGTCGAACTCTCCGCTGCGACGATCGTCGCCGTGAACAACCTGTCGCTCAAGCCCGGGCAGGAGCAGTTCCTCGCTCCGGTGTCCTACGGCATCGCCGCGACCGTGATCAACCCCCAGACCTCGTGGCAGCGCGTCGTGCTCGACGGCGATCAGGTCGTCGGCTTCGTGAGCGCCAACTTCGACTCCGAGGCACCCGAGGAGCACTTCCGCTCGGTGCTGTGGCGTGTCAACGTCGATGCCGAGGGTCAAGGCAAGGGCGTCGGCCGCTTCGCGGTCGAGAGCCTTCTCGAGGAGGCCCGCGCCCGCGGCGTCGACCACGTCAACGTCATCTACGAGGCGGGTGAGGACGGCCCCGAGGCCTTCTTCCTCCGCGTCGGCTTCACGCCGGTCGGCGAGACCGAGTACTCCGAGGTCATCGCCGAGATCCGCGTCACGTCCTAGGGCCGGCGGCGGGGCCTCGAATCCCCTCCCCCATCGAGGTCTCGTCGCCCTTTCCGTGACGACTGCGGGAGCGCTCCCAGGCGGGTGGGTCACGAATTTGTTGCGAGTCACCACAAAAGTCTTGCGCCCGGGGCCCGAACCTGCCTATCATCGCTTTCGAGGCGCTGGCGAAGCGCTTCGACGATTTCCCCGAACGAGTGACGACGGAGTCCCGATGACGACGATCCATGAGGTGGCCAGCGCCGCCGGCGTGTCGATCAGCACGGTCTCCTACGCGCTGAGCGGCAAGCGCCCGGTGTCCGAGAAGACCCGACTGCGCATCGAGGACGCCGCACGGACACTCGGCTACGAGCCCGACGCCGGAGCACGGATGCTGGCGGGACGACGCACGCACATCTTCGCGCTCACCGAGCCGCTGCGCGCCGACACCCACGCCCCCACCCACATGGCCTTCGTGCTCGCGACGGCCGTCGCCGCCCGGCGCCGCGGCTACGACATCCTGCTCCTCACCGACGAGCAGACCTCGGACGGCATGAACCGCGTCGCCGCCAGCAGGCTCGCCGACGCGATCCTCGTGCTCGACGTGGCTCCCGACGACGAGCGCGCCGACATCGCCCGCTCCGTGGGCACGCCCACGGTGTTCATCGGCATCCCGAACGACCCCGAGGGCCTCACCTGCGTGGACCTCGACTTCGAGGCCGCCGGCGGACTCGCCGTGGACCGGATCGCGGATGCCGGGCACACGTCTCTCACACTCCTCGGCCAGACCGAGGTCTCGTACGCCAAGTCGAACTTCCCGCGGCGACTGCTGCAGGGTGTCGCTGAGAGGAGCGAGCTCCGCGGCCTGACGCTCACGACCGTCACCACCGGTGCCACCACGACCGACGTCGGCGCTGTACGTGCGGCGGTCGAGGCAGCGCTCGACCGAGGGGACCGCGCATTCATCGTGCACGCGGTGGGCGATGTGCATGAGGCCCTGCTCGAGACACTCGACACCCGAGGGCTGCGCATCGGCGTCGACGTCTCGGTCGTCTCCGCCGCGGCCTCGTTCGACACGACGACGCCGCCCTCGCCGATCGACACGATCCCGCTCGTGCCGCAGCGATCGTGCGAACTGGCGGTCGACCTCGCGGTCGCGCAGCTCGAGTCACCTCGGCCCGCTCCCCGTATCCATCTGATTCCCCCGGAGTACCGCGTCGCCGGCTCCCTCGTCCGCGCTCGGGAATGACCGGGCGACGACCGCGCTCTCTCGTCGCCTTTGTCGAAACGCTTCGACGAAGGTGTCGATGACCACAACTGAACACGACCCAGAGAAGTGTCCCGGCCCGAGGGCCACCGAGAAAGGAGTGCCGACGATGGCACGCAACATCCGCAGGACGAAGACGTTGGCCGCACTGGCCACGCTGACGGCGGCAGGCATCGCCCTCAGCGGCTGCACCGCCGGCTCCGGAGACGAGGGCGGCGACGGCCAGACGCTGAAGCTCTGGCACTACGAGGGCGCCGACAGCGCGATGGGCAAGGCGTGGGCCGAGGCCATCGAGATCTTCGAGGAGGAGACGGGTGCGACCGTCGAGTTCGAGGAGAAGTCGTTCGAGCAGATCCAGAAGACCGCGAGCCAGGTGCTCGACACGGACGCCGCTCCCGACCTCATGGAGTTCAACAAGGGCAACGCGACCGCCGGCTTCCTCGCCTCGACCGGGCTGATCGCCGACATCTCCGACGCGGTCGACGAGTACGGGTGGGACGAGAAGCTCGCACCCTCGCTGCAGACCACCGCCAAGTACTCCGAAGACGGTGTGATGGGCGGGGACACGTGGTTCGGCATCCCGAACTACGGCGAGTTCGTCGGCGTGTACTACAACCAGGATGCGTTCACCGCGGCCGGCCTCGAGATCCCGACCACCTACGAGGAGTTCGTCGACGTGCTCGACGCGTTCGTGGCGCAGGGCGTCACGCCGCTCGCCGAGGCCGGCGCCGAGTACCCGCTGGGCCAGCTCTGGTACCAGCTCGCGCTGCTGGAGGGCGACCGCAGCTTCGTCGACGCCTACCAGCTGTACGACGGCGAGGTCGACTGGCAGGGACCGGAGATCAGCTCCGCGACCGAGACGCTCAAGGAGTACGTCGACAAGGGCTACATCGCCTCCGACGTCTCCTCCGTCAAGGCCGAGGACGCGGGAGTCTCGTTCATCAACGGCACCTCGCCGATCTTCGTCTCGGGCTCGTGGTGGTTCGGCCGCTTCGTCGCCGAGGCGACCGGCTTCGACTGGACCATGAACGCCTTCCCGGGAGCCGACCTGTCGCTCGGCTCCTCCGGCAACCTGTGGGTCGTGCCCGAGAACGCCGCGAACAAGGAGCTCGCCTACCAGTTCATCGACATCACGATGCGCCCCGAGATCCAGGCGATCATCGGCAACAACGGCGGACTGCCCGTGGCCGCCGACACCGCCGACATCACGGACGAGAAGAGCGCCGCGCTCATCGAGACGTTCAACGGCGTGCTCGACGCCGACGGACTCTCGTTCTACCCGGACTGGCCCGCTCCCGGCTTCTACGACGTGATCGTGCAGGAGCTGCAGGGTCTGATCACCGGCGCCCAGGATGCGAAGACCACCGACGAGAACCTCGGCGAGCAGTACGACGAGGGCACGGCGGAATTCCGTTGATCCACCCGCGGGGGCGGCGTCCACGTCGCCCCCGCATCCCCCTGGAGAAGAACATGTCACTCGCCACGCGTGAAACCCGCACGAGATCGGGCCGCACCACGCTCCCGCCGGAAGAGCCGTCGATCCCGCAGCGACGCGGAGGCACCGGCGCCTACTGGATGTACCTCCTGCCCGGCTTCGCGCTTCTGCTCGTCGTCGTCATCGTCCCGCTGATCTGGAACGTGTATCTGACCTTCACGAAGTGGAAGGGCGTGCGCGCCCCGGAGTTCATCGGTCTCGAGAACTGGCAGAAGATCCTCACCGACAGCGACTTCTGGACCTCGTTCACGAACTCGGTGTGGATGATCATCGCCATGGTGGTCGTCCCGACGATCGTCGGCCTCATCGTCGCCGCCCTGCTGTTCGACGTGGTCGGACGCAAGTTCGGCGGCAAGGTCGGCAGCTTCCTGCGGGCCACCTACTACCTGCCGCAGATCCTCCCGATCGCGGTCGCCGGCATCGTGATCGGATGGATCGTGCGCCCCGGCGGCGACGGCGCGCTCAACCAGATCCTCGGCGCCTTCGGCATCCCGGCCTACGACTGGCTCGGGCAGATGCCCTCCGCGCTGATCGTCCTCATGGTCGTGATGGTCTGGGTGCAGCTCGGCTATCCCGTCGTGGTCTTCATGGCCGCCCTCCAGCGCGTGGACCCGGAGCTCTACGAAGCCGCGGAACTCGACGGCGCCAACTGGTTCCAGCGGTTCTCCGCCATCACGATGAGTATCATCCGTCCCGAGATCTTCGTCGTCACGCTCACCTGCACGATCGCCGCCCTCAAGGTCTTCGGGCCGGTGTACATCATCACGCGCGGCGGGCCGGCAGGCTCCACGCTCGTCCCCGCGTACTACGCGTACCAGGAGTTCTTCACGAAGCGCAACGTCGGGTACGGCGCCACGATCGCCACAGTCCTCACGATCGTCGTGGTCATCGTGTCGATCATCTTCATCCGGGTCCAGAACTCGCTCGAGCGCAAGGAAAGGGCGGGTCTGTGATGCACGCCACCACTGCCATCGTCACCGGCAAGCCCGCGAAGACCCGCACCCGCGGCGGCATGACCAA
The DNA here is from genome assembly GCF_040675935.1 of Microbacterium sp. LMX7-1.2. NCBI lineage: Bacteria > Bacillati > Actinomycetota > Actinomycetes > Micrococcales > Microbacteriaceae > Microbacterium > Microbacterium sp. LMX7-1.2. Next base: position 1,014,866 of record NZ_JBEGIL010000001.1, read on the forward strand.
GAAGCGTCCCGTCGATTGGCTCCTGCTCGCGCTCGTCGTGATCGGCGCGATCCTCGTGATCGCCCCGTTCTACCTCGTGCTGGTGAACTCGTTCAAGTCTCCCGTCGACTACGCGACCTCCGGGCCCCTCGCCTTTCCCGAGACCCTCGACTTCGGCGGGATCGTCAAATTCTGGGAGCGCGTGAATTTCCCCGAGAAGGTCTGGAACTCGATCTTCATCTCGGGCGTCGTCGCCGTGCTCGCGGTCGTGATCTCGATGCTCAACGCCTTCGCGATCGGCATCGGCCGCGTGCGGGGCCGCTCGTGGATCGTGCTGCTCTTCCTGCTCGCGAACCTCCTGCCCCAGGAGGCCCTGCTCTACCCGCTGTACTACATGTTCAAATCGGTCGGTCTGTACGACAACGTGTGGTCGGTCATCATCGTGTTCACGGTGATCCAGGCGGCATTCGGCACCTACCTGCTGTCGTCGGTGTACGGCACCTTCCCCAAGGAGGTGCTCGAGGCCGCCTCGCTCGACGGCGCGAGCCGCTGGCAGATCCTGTGGCGCGTGGTCTTCCCGATCAGCCGTCCGACGCTGTCGGTGCTGCTCATCTTCTTCTTCATCTGGACGTGGAACGAGTTCCTCATCCCGCTCACGTTCCTCGCCTCCAACGCCAACCAGACGGTCCCCGTCGCGATCAGCGTGTTGCAGGGCGACCGTCTGATGGACGTCACCACCACGAGCGCGTCCGCGCTGCTGGGCATCATCCCCACGCTCATCTTCTTCCTCATCTTCCAGCGCACGCTGACACGCGGCATCACGGCAGGAGCAGTCAAGTAATGAAGTTCACCGATGGGTTCTGGCAGCTGCGTCCGGGCGTCACGGCGCTGTACGCGCAGGAGGCCTACGACATCGCCGAGACCTCCACCGCCGACGGACCGGGCATCGTCGTGACCGCGCCGACCATGGTCATCTCCAAGCGCGGGGACACCCTCAACCGCCCGGTGCTGACCACGACGCTCTCGTCCCCCGCCGAGGGCGTGATCCGGGTGCGCGTCGCGCATCATGAGGGCGCGCGATGGCACGGCGGGTTCGCTCTCCCCGGCGCGGGATCGGGTTCGGCTCGGGTCGCTCTGACGGAGGCGGGAGGATCGCTGGATGCCGGGGGCCTGACCGCTCGCATCGCGCCCGGGAGCCCCTGGGACCTCTCGTTCGAGGTCGACGGACGTCGCGTGACCGGCAGCGGCCACAAGGCGCAGGGCTACGTGCGGCTTGCTCCCGACGCGCAGGTCGACGCGGGCATCGTCGACAACGCGCGGCAGGGCGGCTCCTCCGCGCACGCGACGACGTTCGTGCACGAGCAGCTCGACCTCGGTGTGGGCGAACTCGTCTACGGCCTCGGCGAGCGCTTCGGTCCCCTGGTCAAGAACGGGCAGTCCGTCGACATCTGGAACGCGGACGGCGGCACCTCGAGCGAGCAGGCGTACAAGAGCATCCCCTTCCACCTCTCGAACCGCGGCTACGGCGTGCTCGTGAACGACCCGGGCCACGTCTCCTACGAGATCGGCTCGGAGGCCGTCGAGCGCGTGCAGTTCTCCGTGACGGGCGAGGCGCTCGAGTACTTCGTGATCGCGGGCCCCACGCCCAAGGAGGTGCTGTCGCGCTACACGGCGCTGACCGGGCGTCCGCCGGTCGTTCCCGCGTGGTCGTACGGCCTGTGGCTGTCGACGAGCTTCACGACCGATTACGACGAGCAGACCGTGAACTCCTTCATCGACGAGATGGCGGCGAGGGAGCTGCCGGTGTCGGTGTTCCACTTCGACTGCTTCTGGATGCGCGAGTTCAACTGGTGCGACTTCGAGTGGGATCCGCGCACCTTCCCCGACCCCGAGGGGATGCTGTCGCGCCTGCACGACAAGGATCTGCGCGTCTGCGTGTGGATCAATCCGTACATCGGTCAGCGCTCCCCGCTGTTCCGCGAGGCCGCGGACCAGGGCTTCCTGGTGCGTCGGCCCGACGGCTCCGTGTGGCAGTGGGACCTGTGGCAGGCCGGCATGGGCCTGGTCGACTTCACGAACCCTGACGCGACCGCCTGGTACCAGGCGCACCTGCGTCGGCTCGTCGCGCAGGGCGTCGACTGCTTCAAGACCGACTTCGGCGAACGCATCCCCACCGAGGTGGTGTGGGCCGACGGCTCCGACCCCGCGCGGATGCACAACCTGTACACCGACCTCTACAACCGTGCCGTGCACGACGTGCTGACAGAGGCGCGGGGCGCCGGCGACGCCGTGCTGTTCGCGCGGTCGGCCACGGCCGGCGGGCAGAGCATGCCGGTGCACTGGGGCGGCGACTCGACCTCGACCTACGCGTCGATGGCCGAGACCCTGCGCGGGGGCCTCTCGCTCGCGCTCAGCGGCTTCGCGTTCTGGAGCCACGACATCGGCGGCTTCGAGGGCACCCCCGACGCCGGAGTGTTCAAACGATGGACGGCGTTCGGCCTGCTGGGCTCGCACTCGCGCTTCCACGGATCGAGCTCGTACCGCGTGCCATGGGCGTTCGACGAGCAGGCCGTCGACGTCACCCGCCGTTTCACGCACCTCAAGATGCAGCTCATGCCGTATCTGTACCAGCAGGGGCTAGACGCGGCCCGCACCGGCATCCCGCTCATGCGGCCGATGGCGCTGGAGTTCCCCGACGATCCCGCGACGGGCTACCTCGACCGGCAGTACATGCTCGGCGGCGACCTGCTCGTCGCGCCGGTATTCACGGCCGACGGGTCCGTCGAGTTCTACCTGCCCGCCGGGGAGTGGACGTCGCTGCTCACGGGCGAGACCGTCACCGGCGGCGGATGGCGCCGTGAGACGCACGGCTTCGACTCGCTGCCGCTGTACGTGCGCCCCGGCGGGGTGCTCCCGTGGGGCGCGCGCACCGACCGACCGGACTACGACTACCACGAGGGGCTCCGCATCCGCGTGTTCCCCGGTGGCACGGGCGCCGCGTCCGTGACCGTCACGACCCCCGACGGCGCGGCCCGTACCTACGACGTCGACCTCTCCGTGGTGACGGCCTGAACGCGGGGGCGCCGGGGCGTGGGCCGGTGCTGGTGGGCCGGGACTGATCGGGCGGGACTGGTCGGGCGGGAGCGTCAGTCGTTCTTCGGGCGCTTGCGCTCGGTCCACGCGGCGAGCGCCGACGCCGCAGCCCCGGCGGCCTTGTCGATCGCCTCAGCGGAGCGGCTGAGCATGTCCTGTGCGGCGTCCTGCCACGTGGACGTCGCCGGGGCCTCGCCGGCCTGCACTCGTGCGGCGTGCTCTGCTGCCTCGAAGGCCCGCTCCAGCTCGGCCACGGCGTCACGGTAGACCCCGAACTCCGCCGGCGCGGCGTTGGCGGACGCCGCGTAGCGCGCGTCGACCGCGAGCCCGGCGGCCCGCAGATACGCCGCGGTGGCCGGCTGCTTCACGTCGGTCATCGCGGGGTAGGCGATCTGCAGGGCGGCATCGGTCTCGTACCGCATCCACCGCGCCGTGATCGCGTCGTGCTCGGCCTGCAGACGCTCCAGCGGACGAGGAGCGGATGCCGCGGGGATCGCCGCCCGCGCGGCGCTCACCCGCACCTGCTTGGCACGGACGTCGGCGACGGCCGCCTTGGCGAGCATCTCCTTGTCGCGCAACATCCGCTTCGCGCCCGCGACCTGGTCGGGCGTCGCACGTCGCGCGCTGCGTTCTGCGGCGATGCGCGCGTAGTCGGCGCGTGCGAGCTTCGCCGCCATGCGGCGTTCCGCCGCGAGCTGCTGCGCCTGCCGGAGTTCGTGCCGTGCCGCGTCGTAGGCGAGTCGTCGGCCGCTCTTCATGCTGCGCCTCCGCATCGTGATCGTCCCCGCTGCGACCCCGCCCGCGGCCACGGGCGCGATCCACCACCACTCGGCGACGAGCAGCAGCGGGTCCATGTTCCGATGCTACCCAGTGCCCGTGGGAAGCGCCTCCGAGGCGCATCCCACGGGTCGTACGGGCCGCCCTAGACGAGAGTCTCCTGCCACGCGGCGTGCAGCTGCGCGAACTTGCCCGTGCCGCCGATCAGCGCCTCGGGGCTGTCGTCTTCGATGATCCGCCCGTGCTCCATGACGAGCACGCGATCCGCGATCGCGACCGTCGACAGACGGTGCGCGATGATGATCGCCGTGCGGTCCTTGAGCAGCGTCTGCAGAGCCTCCTGGATGAGCCGCTCGGACGGGATGTCGAGCGAGGCGGTCGCCTCGTCGAGGATCAGTACCGCGGGGTCTGCCAGGAACGCCCGCGCGAACGAGATCAGCTGCCGCTGACCTGCCGACACCCGACCGCCGCGCTTGTTGACGTCGGTGCCGTAGCCGTCGGGCAGTGCTTCGATGAACGCATCCGCGCCGACCGCCCGCGCCGCCGCCCGGATCTCTTCGAGCGAGGCGTCCGGCTTGCCGAGGGCGATGTTGTCGGCCACGGTCCCGCTGAACAGGTACGCCTCCTGCGTGACCATGACGATCGCGCGGCGGAGGTCCTTCGGGTGCAGGTCGCGGAGATCGACGCCGTCGAGCGTCACCGTGCCGAGCGAGGGGTCGTAGAAGCGCGAGATGAGCTTCGCGAGCGTCGACTTGCCCGCACCGGTGGTGCCCACCAGCGCGATCGTCTGCCCCGCCGGGATGTCGAGCGAGAAGTTCGGGAGGATCGTCTTCTCGCCGTTGTAACCGAAGGTCACCTCGTCGAAGCGCACGTGACCGCGCGACTCCCACAGGTCGACCGGCTTCTCGGGGTCCGGAACCGTCGGGACCTCCTCGAGGACGCCCGAGACCTTCTCGAGCGCGGCCGTGGCCGACTGGTACGAGTTCAGGAACATCGCGATCTCCTGCATCGGAGCGAAGAAGTTCCGCACATACAGCACAGCCGACAGCAGCACGCCCACGGTCAGGGCGTCGGTCGAGACGCGGATGCCGCCCCACAGCACGACGATGCCGAGCACGAGCGCAGCGACGCCCATGAGCCCGGGCTCGAACGTGCCGAACAGCAGCATCGAGCGTCGGTTGACGTCCCGGTACTCGCCCGCGATCTCCTGGAAGGACGCGTCGTTGCGGGGCTCCTTGCGGAACGCCTTGACCGCGCGCATCCCCGTCATGGTCTCCACGAACTGCACGATGACCTTGGCGCTGATGACCCGCGACTCGCGGTACACGAGCTGCGATCGAGAGTAGAACCAGCGCATCAGGAAGAACAGCGGGACGCCGCCGATCGCGAGGATCAGCCCGGACTGCCAGTCCCACACGCACAAGGCGATGAACGTGAACAGGCCGAACAGCACACCGGACACGAGCTCGTTGAGTCCGCCGTCGAGGAGCTCTCGGATCGAGTCCAGGTCGCTCGTCTGGCGGGAGATGATCCGACCAGACGTGTAGGACTCGTGGAACTCCAGGCTCAGCCGCTGCGTGTGCAGGAAGATCCGCTTGCGCAGGTCGAGCAGGATCGCCTGGGTCAGCTTCGCGGCGATGATCACGTACCAGGCGATCATGGTCGCGGCGACAGCACCCGCGAGCAGGTAGATCCCGCCGATCATGAACGTCGGCATCCAGTCCGCGCGCTCGAGGACGGCGGGCAGCGCCCGGTCGAGACCGATGCTGATGAGGATCGGTCCCGAGACCTGGAGCGCCGTGGAGATCACGAGCACGACCGCGGCGAGCACGATCTGCGGCTTCAGCGGCCGGACGAGCGAACCGAGAAGGCGCAGCGAACGCCGCCGGATCGCGCGGCTCTCCTCGCGCGTGTACTGGGAGCGGTCCTCGTCCTGGGTTCCGGTGATGGCGGAGCTCATCGCTGCACCTCCTTCTCGATGGTGATGTCTTCGTCGGCGGCCTCTTCGCGGATGCCTTCGCGCACGGCATCCTCGATCTCGTCCTGCTCGTCGCGGATGACGGGGATCGCGCCGGTGCGCGCCGCCTCCTCGGCCTCGAGGCTCGAGATCACGTGCCGGTAGTGCCTGCTGAACTTCAAGAGCTCGCTGTGCGTGCCCACGGCCGTCACTCGACCGGCTTCGAGCAGCGCGACGCGATCGGCCAGCGCGACCGTCGACGGACGGTGCGCGACGATCATCGCCGTCGTGTCGGCGAGCACGTGGCGCAGGGCCTCTTCGACGAGCGCTTCGGTGTCGACGTCGAGCGCCGACAGCGGGTCGTCGAGGACCAGGACCCTGGGCTTGGCGGCGACGGCGCGCGCAAGGGCGAGTCGCTGTCGCTGTCCGCCCGACAGGCTGAGTCCCTCCTCGCCGATGATCGTCTCGACGCCGTCGGGCAGCGAGTCGACGAACGCGGCCTGGGCCACGTCGAGCGCCTCGCGGAGCACGCGCTCCGCCTCCTCGCTGTGCACGTCGAGGTCGGCGCGGCCGAGCAGCACGTTCTCGCGCACGGATGCCGAGAACAGCGTCGCGTCCTCGAAGGCCATGGCGATGTGCTGACGCAGCTCCGCCAGCGGCAGGTCGCGCACGTCCACGCCGTCGAGCGTCACGCGCCCGCCGGTCACGTCGTACAGCCGAGTGGGGAGGGTGGTGAGCGTGGTCTTGCCGCTTCCGGTCAGGCCCACGAGCGCCATGGTCTCCCCCGGTCGCAGCACGAGGTCGATCCCGTCGAGCAGGTCGCGCTCGTGCGCGCCGGCGTCCTGGTAGCGGAAGTGCGCTCCCTCGAAAGCGAGCTCGCCGCGCGGATCGTCGATGTGCACGGGGTTCTCGGGATCCGTGATCGTGTTCGTCTCGGAGAAGATGTCGAACACGCGGTCGGTCGCGGTGCGCGCGTCGAGCATGAACGAGAAGAGGAAGCCGATCGACTCGATGGGCCAGCGCAACACGGTGGCCATCGCGAAGAAGGCGAACAGCTCGGGGAGCTCGATCGCCCCCTGCGAGATGAGCCAGATGCCCGACATCAGGCTGAGGCCGAAGGCGATCTGCGGCATGAGGTCGAGCCAGAACCAGATCGACGCGATCGCGCCGGCCTTGCTCATCTCGGTCTCACGAAGAGTCTCGGCCTGACGGCTGAAGCGGCTCAGCGCGTGCGTGCCCCGCCCGAAGGCCTTCAGCACGCGGATGCCGTGGACGCTCTCCTCGACGCTGGTCGCCAGGTCGCCGGCCTGATCCTGGCTGCGGCGTGTGAGCGCGCCGTAGCGCTTCTCGAACAGGTACCCGCGGATCCACAGCGGGATCGCCGTGACGATGAAGATCGTGCCGAGCAGCCAGTGCCAGCGGAACAGCAGCACCGCGCCGATCACGATCGTGAGCACGTTCACGACGAGCAGCACGAGGCCGAACGCGAGCCAGCGCCGGATGAGTCCGATGTCCTGCATCATGCGGCTGAGGAGCTGCCCGGACTGCCAGCGGTCGTGGAACGACACCGGCAGGGTCTGCAGGCGCGAGTAGAGCTCGGTGCGCATCTTGTACTCGACCTGGGTGGAAGGGTTGAGCACGAACTGGCGGCGCAGCCACACCATGAGGGCCTCGCCCAGGGCGAGGCCGAACACGGCGAGGGCGCCCCAGACGATCGCGTCGACGGCGCCGGACTGAACAGGGCCGCGGATGATCTGCTCGAGGACGATGGGGATCATCAACGCGATGACGGCGGCGGCGAGCGCGCTCAGCGCACCGCCCGCGAGACGCCAGATGACCGGCTTCACAAAGGGCTTGAGGCGCCAGAGCGCGGCGGGAGTGGAGAGGGAGGAGGACGGGGAGCTGTTCGACGATGAAGGCGAGGAAGACATGTCTCTCAGACGAGTTTCGTATGGAAAGCGGTTGCTGACGGGGTCGGATGGTCACGTGGACTCTCTCGAGTCCGGCATCCGAGGCGATAGGGCGCACGGCCGGTGCCCGAACGGGCGTGGGCTCTCGCGCGGCGAGGGCTTCGCGGCGCGCGTGCTCTAACGGAGCGGGCGCGCCGGGGTCGAGCCGAGAGCGGCGATCTGCGCGGCGGCGATCGATGTCATGGTGTCCTCCTCAGGGCTCGGCGGTGTCGTCCGGTCGGCGCGACAGCCCACCAGCCTATTCCTGTGAACAGGCTGAACGCAAGCGTCATTCCCGATCAGTCCCTCAGTCCCGATTCGGCCCTCGTTGCCGAATCTTCGCGGTGACCTCAGCTCCGGGCCCTCGCCTCCCGCGCCAGCAGGCGCTCCTTGACGTCGAGACCCCAGGCGAAGCCGCCGAGCGAGCCGTCGGACCGCAGCACCCGGTGGCACGGCACGAAGAGCGCCGGAGCGTTGCGTGCGCAGATCGATGCCGCCGCGCGAACGGCTCGCGGGTTGTCGAGGCGGCCCGCGAACGACGTGTACGTGAGCGGGTCGCCCGGGGCGATCTCCCGCAGCGCCGCCCAGCCGGTGTGCTGCAGCGCCGTCCCTGTCTGCTTCACCGCCACGCCGTCGATCGCGGCGAGGTCTCCGTCGTAGTACGCGAGTGCGGCGAGCGCGGCGTCCGTCTCCCCTGCCTCGACATGGTCGGGGCGGTGAGCTGCGCCGAGACGCCCGAGGATCGCGAGCGGATCGGCCGTCCATCCGGAGGACAGCACGCGCTGCTGCTCGTCGACGAGTATCGTGAAGGGCCCGTCCGGGGTGTCGATGGTCTGGATCAGAGCGGTCATGATGTCTCCTTCGAGGCGAGGGGGGAAGTCGTGTGGCGAGCCTGGCGCACCGGAGCGGCACGCCAGAGGTGGGCGCTGAGGTAGCTGCGCCAGGGCGCGACCCGTTCGGCCCAGGCGGTGAGGGGCGCGGGATCGCCCGGCAGCCCGGAGGCTGCCGCTCCGGCGCGCAGCGCGACGTCACCCGGCAGCAGGACGTCGGGATCGCCGAGAACCCGCATGCGCACGTAGTCGGCCGTCCACGGGCCGATCCCCGGCATGGCGAGGAGGGCGGCGCGCTGCTCGGCGCCGTCGTCCCCGACGGTCAGGCGCAGCGAGCCGTCGGCCAGGGCGCCCGCCGCTCCGACGATCGCACGGATCCGGGCTGCGGGGCCGCGCAAAACGTCACTGCCGCGCTCGGCGATCGCGGCCATGGTCGGGAAGAGAAGCCCGCCGTCGATGCGCTCGCCGAGAGCATCCGTGAGGGCGGTGAGTGCTGTCCGCGCCGCGACGACGGTGATCTGCTGACCGACCATCGCGCGGATCAGCATCTCATGCGGATCGGCGGCGCCGGGGACTCGGATGCCCGGCGTGCGCGCCACGAGCGGCACGAGCTCCGGATGCGCGCTGAGTGCGTGATCGATCGCGAGCGGATCGGCGTCGAGGTCGAAGATACGGCGCACCGTCGAGACGAGCGGCGCGAGGTCGCCGAGCTGTGTCACCCGGGCGCGCAGGTGCAGGCGCTCCCCCGCATCCTGATTCACCTCGAACCATGCCGGGCCGCCTGCCATCCGCAGGTGCCGCGCGAACGACGTGGCAGTGGCCTCCTCGACGCCGGGGACCGCACGTGCCGACATCCATTGGAAGATCCCGGAGGCGTCGAGCGGACCGCGATAGGGCAGCACGAGGTCGATCGCCCCCGGCGTCGCAGGCGTGGGCAGCCGACGGCGTGCGCGCAGCTCGCCCGGTGTCAGCCCGAAGACCTCGCGGATCGTGTCGTTGCACTGCCGGATGCTCGCGAAGCCGGCGGAGAACGCGACGTCGGAGATCGCGAGGTCCGTGCCGACGAGCAGCATGCGCGCGGTGTGCGCGCGGTGTGCGCGGGCGAGCGCCAGCGGCCCTGCACCGAGCTCGGCCGACAGCAGCCGGGTGAGATGCCGCGTCGAGTATCCGAGGTGCGTCGCGAGCCCGGAGACGCCCTCGCGCTCGACGACGCCGGAGGCGATGAGGCGCATCGCCCTGGCTGCGACGTCGCTGCGCTGATCCCACGCGGGGGATCCCGGAGCGGCCTCGGGAAGGCAGCGCTTGCATGCGCGGTAGCCCGCCTCGTGCGCGGCCGCGCTGGTCGGATAGAACGTCACGTTCTCGGGCTTCGGCGTGCGCGCGGGGCAGCTGGGGCGGCAGTAGATCCGTGTCGAGCGCACGGCCGTGACGAACTGCCCGTCGAAGCGCGTGTCGCGCGCGCTGATGGCGCGATATCGCTCGTCGAAGTCGATCACGGGGAAGCTCATGCCCCCACTCTGTCACGACCCACCGACACCGGCTGGCGGAAATCGGACACGGCTGTGGAGACGGGTCGAGACCCCCGCCGAAGGGGCGGGGGTCTCGGCTCAGGAGTCTCTCACGCGACGTCGGCGACGGCGCGGATCTCCTCATCCGGGTGATCCTGGGCGTAGCGCGGCCCCGCCTCCCCCTCGCGCAGGCGACGCCGGAGAACCAGCAGCCACCACACCAGCGCGAGAGCCATGATCCCCGCGAACACGTAGGCGTTGCCCGCGAACGGCGGCAGGAAGACCAGGGCCAGGTCGACTCCGAGAAAGACGACGACTCCCACGACGAGCAGCGGGATCCGCGCACGCCCGAGGTCGAAGGCGCCCTTCTCGGGAGCGGGCATCCGTCCCCGCACCGCCGCGATGAGCAGTCCGATGGTCTGCAGCAGATAGGTCGTGAAGAACGCCAGCGTCGCGATGCCGAGGAAGTAGTTGAACGCCTGCGGGCTCACGAGCGCCGAGAGCAGCAGGAGCACGGACACCACGCCGAGCGTGACGACGGACGTCGACGGGGTCTTGCGCTTCGGGGCCACGTGCCGCAGCGCACGCGAGAACGGCATCATGTTGTCCCGCGACAGCGAATACAGCAGCCGCGTGCCGACGAGCACGTTGGACAGCAGGCAGACCAGGATGTTCGTGAGAGCGATCGCGATCACGATGCGGGCCACCACCGGGCCGAGCTGCTGGCTGATGATCTCCTCGATCGGGGCGCTGGACCCGATCACGGCATCCGCGTCCTTCACCGCCAGCACGTAGACGAGGTACATCGCGAACTCGATCACGCACGACACCGCGAACGCGTAGAACATGGTCCGCGGGATGACCCGGCGCGCGTCCTTGGTCTCCTCCGCGACGTCGGCGACGGCCTCCACCCCGACCAGGCCGAAGAAGGGTCCGAGAGCGGCCGTGAACCACGCCACCATGTACGGCACCGCGTCGTCGGGGCTGTCTCCCACGAAGAGGGAGGAGAACGGCTGGGCGTTCTCGGGAGCGAAGATGAGCACGAGGGCGATGACGAGCGTCACGACGACCGTGACGACGAGCTCCAGGCCGACGCCGATGTTGTTGATGAAGGTGGCCAGGCGCACCTTGTACGCGTTGATCAGCACGCACACGATCACGACGGCCACGGCGATGAGGATCTGCTCGCGCTGCTCGAGCTCCCACCCGAACACGCTCCCGAGGTATCCGGCGAAGATGTAGCCGAGGCTGGTCATGCCGCTGATCCAGCCGATCAGGGCGCAGAATCCCGTGAACCACCCGAACGTGGAGCCGTTGAGCCGACTCGTCCACTGATAGGCGTATCCCGCGAGGGGGATCTTTCCCGCCACGTCCGCCGCGATCAGGGTCCAGATGAGGAAGACGGGGATGGCGAGGAACAGCGTCCAGATGAACGGCGCACCCGCGTTGAGATACCCGGCCGAGAAACCGGTGAAGACCGCGGTCGTCGCGCTGATCGTCGAGAATCCGATCGCGAACGAGGCGATCCGGCCCACCGAACGGTCGAGCTTCTGCGCGTAGCCGAACTCGGCGAGACGCGCGTCCTCGTCTTCGTCCTGCCGTCGTGGCGGCGGTGTCAACGACGCGACCGATGGGTCCTTCGGGGTTCGGGAATCGACCATGGGAGCTCCTAGCGTCCTTGCTGAGGGTCGGGTGACCTCTCGCTTCAGCCCAGTGAAGCGAGCACGCCGGGCACGGCGGAAGGTCGAAGCTTCTATGTGCCGACAACCTCCGTCGATCAGTCCGCCTGATCACCCGTCGGGGCGTTGCCGAGCATGTGCTCGACGAGTCGCCGCCCCGGTGTGGTGAAGCGGTCGGGGCGCCAGGCGATGGCGGTGTAGCTGGTCGGACGGTCGACGATCGGCACGAAGCGCAACCCCGGACGATCGTAGAGGCGCACCATCGACGAGGTCGTGAAGCTGATCCCCACTCCGCGCGCGACGAGCGTCACCTCGGCCTCGTAGGTCGCCGCCTCCGCCGCGATCTCCGGAGGGCGACCCCCTCGGGCGTCCGCCGCGAACCAGTAGTCGCGCCACTGGCCCGCCGACTTGGGCGCCACGATGATCGGCTCGTCGAGCAGCTCGTCGATGCGGAGCTGCTCGCGGTCGGCGAGGCGGTGCGTGCGGGGAAGGCATGCGACCCAGGTCTCCTCCGCTACGACGGCCATCGCGATGTCGGGCACGTCCACGGGAGGGCGGAGCAGCGCGATGTCGGTCTGCCCCGAGGCGAGACCCGCCGTGGGATCCGAGAAGTCGAACTCCACGGTCTCGATCGTGACGCCGGGCAGCGCCTGCTCGACCCCGTCGAGGAGCTCGAAGAGCAGGTCGGCCCCGGTGCCGATCAGGTACCCGAGGCGCACGTGCGCGTGATCGATGAGCGAGACGACCGCCTCGAGCGCGGCATCCACCCCGGCGAGCGCCGTCTTCACGTGCGGCAGCCACTCCCGCCCCGTCGCCGTCAACGTCACGGAGCGGGTGTCGCGATCGAAGAGACGGTCGCCGATGATCCGCTCGAGGCTCTGGATCGCGGCCGACAGGGCCGGCTGGCTGATGAACAGGCGCTCGGCCGCCCGACGGTAGTTGAGCTCCTCGCCCAGCACCGCGAAATAGCGCAGGGAACGCAGGTTCACGTCGGGCAGCGATCGCATGTCGACATCCTATTGATAGGTGCAGGTTATGTGACCATCGCCGTTCGGTCTTTCCGCACGACCGCTCCCCCGACCCAGACTGATGCGGACATCAGCACGGTCGAGACAGGAGCACCCCATGACCGCCCACCACCTCTCGTTCACGATCGAGACCCCCGCACGTCAGGAGTTCTTCGACGTCACCGAACGGATGCTGGAGTTCGTCCGCTCCTCCGGAGTACGTGACGGGATCGCGGTGGCCTACTCCGCGCACACCTCGTGCTGCGTCCTGCTGCAGGAGGAGTCCGAGGACACGACGTACTACGGCACCCAGCTGCTCCTCCAGGACACGCTGAACGTCCTCGCGAAGATCGCTCCGCCCACGCGGCACGAGGGGCAGTACCTGCACCCCGGTCCGATCCACATCCGCAACGCCGGCGAGCTGCGGGACGAGCTGCCGGAGTGGGGCCTGAACACGGACGGCCACATCCTGTCGTCGATCCTCGGGCGCTCCGAGACCATGCCGATCGTCGACGGCGAGCTCGTGCTCGGCGAATTCGGACGCATCTACTTCGGCGACCTCGATTCCGTCAGGACCCGCACCCGCACGGTGCACTTCCAGCTCCTCGGGGACTGACGTGCTGATCTACGCGGTCGATCTCGGCACCACCAATCTCAAGGTCGTGCTGTACGACGAGGAGCTGCGTCGGCTCGCGACGGCCGCGGCATCCGTCGAGTACGACCGTGAGGGCGTGCGCGTCGAGTTCGATCCTGGTCGGATCTTCGCAACCGTGATCGACCTCGTCGGCCGCTGCGCCCGCGAGGTCGACACGAGCAGGCAGGATGCCGTGATCGCCCTCACCGGCCAGGCGGAGTCGCTGGTCCTGACCGATGCCCGGGGCGATGCGGTGCGGCCGGCGATGTCCTGGCTCGACGATCGCGCGACGGCCGAGGCCGCGGAGCTGGAGCAGCACTTCGGCATCGACGAGGCCTTCGCCGTCACCGGCGAACCGACCGCGTCGTCGACGTGGCCGGCGGCGAAGCTCCGCTGGCTGCTCGCACACGAACCCGAGACCCTGGACCGCACGCGTGCGGTCTCGATGATCAAGGACGACCTCGTACGCCGTCTCGTCGGCACGCCGATCGGCGAGGTCACCACCCGCGGGTTCACGTACCTGTGGGACGTGCGAGCGGGACGCTACTGGTCGGAGATGGTCGAGCACTGCGGCCTCTCGCCCGCCATGCTCCCCGAGGTGGTGCCGGCGGGCACCGACGTGGGTCCCGTGACCGACGAGGTCGTCGCCCTGCTCCCGCCGGCCGCGGGCTACCGCGTGAACATCGGCGCCCTGGACCACTTCTGCGCGATGGCCGGCACCGGATCCTACGTCGAGGGCAGCGTGAGCGAGTCCGCCGGGACCGTGCTGTCCGTCTCCGCGCTGCAGCGCGAGTGGCGGTTCGACCCCGACCGCCGGGTCTCGTTCCACGCGGGCCTCTCCGAGGGCGACACCGTGCTCTTCAACGCCTCCGACACGGGCGGCATCGCACTCGAATGGTTCCGTACGCAGGGACTCGGAGGGATGCCGTACGCCGACCTCGAAGCAGCGCTCGCCGATCGCGTGCTCGCCGATCCTCCCCTGTTCCTGCCGTATCTGACGGGCATCAGTCCGCCCGACTTCCTCCCCCACGCGAAGGGCGCGTTCGTGGATCTCGATCTGTCGCACGACCGCATCGATCTCGCCTACGCCGTCGAGGAGGGCATCGCGCACCTCGTGCGGCGGAACGTCGAGTACCTCGACCCCGCGGCACGCGAGGTGGTGTCGACCGGAGGCGGCGCCGCATCCGCCCACCTCACCCAGCTGAAGGCCGACGTGTGCGGCCTCGAGGTCATCGTTCCCGACGAGCTCGAGGCGACGTGCCGGGGCGCGGCGGCCCTCGCGCTGCGTGCCGCCGGCCGGATCGACTCGCTCGACGATGTCGCGGCGCTCAACGCTCCCCCCTCGACGACCTATCGACCGCGTGCGTCCGCCGTACTCGACCGGGCCGGGCGATACGACCGTTTCGCCAGCGCCCTCCACCGTCTCTACGCCACCAACCGATGAAGGAAAGAACCATGAACCTCTGCTGCTCCTCCCCGATGGTGCCGGGGAGCACACTCACTGAGAAGGCCGCGCTGCTCCGCGACTGGGGCTACGACAGCATCGCCGTGTTCCAGCCGCGCGACGCCTGGGACACGACCGTTCGCCGCGAGCTCGTCGACCTCGAGGCTCGCACCGGCATCCGCCCGGTCGAGTTCGTGCTGCTCGACGACGTCTACGGCAAGGCCATGTCGGAGGATGCCGAGCTGCGCGAGCGCTGCCGGGCCCTGTACCGCGAGTCCGCCGACGTGTGCGCCGAGATCGGTGCGGTCATGGAGATCGAATTCGAGTACGGCGCGCAGGACCCGCTGCCCCTCTTCGACGTGCACCGACAGCTCACGGATGCGCAGACCCTGGCCTTCGTGGACTTCTACAGCGAGATGCTCGACCTCGTCGCCGGCACGGACGCGCGCGTGCTGCTCGAGCCGATCAACCGCTACGAGAGCGGCTACCTCAACCGCGTCTCCGACAACCTGCGCATCATCGAGGCGGTGGATCACCCGAACGCCGGCCTGCTGCCGGACCTGTTCCACATGTCGATCGAGGAGGCCGACCCCGCGCAGGCCCTGCGCGACGCCGGCGACCGCATCGCCCACGTGCACCTCGGCGACAGCAACCGTCTGCTGCCCGGCGACGGCCACCTCGACTGGCGCGGCATCGTCGACGCCCTCCACGACGTCGGCTACACGGGCGCGCTGAACCTGGAGTGCTCGACGAACGGAGACCCCGCCGTGACGCTGCCCCGGACGGCCGCGTTCCTCCGTGAGCTGATCGGCTCGTGAACGCGGTGCTGACCGCGCCGTTCTTCGAGATCGGACCCAAGAACCTGCTGCGCCGCCGCGAGCTCGAACGACTGGCCGTCGCCGCGGGAGACGCAGGTCGCGAGCACGGCATCGCCGTCGTCCTCACCGTGCCGACCGCGATGGTCGCGCCGATCGCGGCGCTCGACAGCGGCGTGCTCGTCTTCGCGCAGGGGATGGACGCCGAGCCGCTCGGTCCGTCCATGAACCGTGTGACGGCGGAGGCGCTGGAGGATGCCGGAGCCGTCGGAGTCATGCTCAACCACGACGCCGACCCACTCGACGACACGTCTCTCACCGTCGCTCTGCAGCGCGCCGGCGAGGTCGGCCTCGCGACCATCGTGTGCGCGGCGACGGATGCCGACGCGCGACGCTTCGCGGGACTGCGCCCCTCCGCCGTGCTCTTCGAGCCGCCGTCGCTGATCGGCGCACAAGGCACGGGTGACCGCGACTGGATCGCGCCGTCGACGCGTGCGATCCACGAGGCCGCTCCCGGCGTGCTGGCCATGCACGCGGGCGGGGTATCCACTCCGGAGATCGCCGAGCAGATCATGACGGCCGGCGCCGATGCGACCGGCTCGACGAGCGGCATCCTCTCGTCGGCGGACCCCGCGGCCGCTGCCGCGGAGTTCATCAGCGCGGCACGAGCCGGCTGGGATGCGACCCGCACCCCCTGAACCACTCATCGACCATCGACTCAGCAACACCAGACAAGGAGCATCATCATGGACACCAGCCTGAAGGGCAGGACCGCCGTCATCACCGGCGGCGCACGAGGCATCGGACTCGCGGTCGCGCGGTCGCTGGCCGCCGAAGGGGCGGACATCGCCCTGCTCGACCTGCTCGACGTCGTCGAGGAATCGGCGGCGGCGATCGCGCGTGACTTCGGCGTGCGGGCGATCGGACGGCGTCTCGACGTCACCGATCAGGAGGCGACCGACGCGGTCTTCGAGGATATCGCTGCCGAGCTGGGCGTGCCGCAGGTGCTGCTCACGGCGGCGGGCATCGAGATCAACGAGGACTCGATCGAGGTGTCGGCGCGCAACTGGCGCAAGGTCATCGACGTGAACCTCACCGGCACGTTCTTCTCGGCGCAGGCGTTCGGACGCGGGCTGCTGCGCGCCGGCGTGCCGGGCAGCGCCGTGCTCATCTCGTCGATGTCGGGCGAGATCGTCAACGTGCCGCAGTGGGCCGCGTCGTACAACTCGTCCAAGGCCGCGGTCGCGCACCTCGCGAAATCGCTCGCGGTGGAGTGGGCCGCCTCCGACATCCGCGTCAACTCGATCGCGCCCGGCTACGTGCTCACCGACCTCACGAAGGAGATCCTCGAGCGGGAGCCCGAGCTCGAGGCCGACTGGGTCGCCCGCATCCCGCAGGGCCGCATGGCGACCCCGGAAGACCTCACCGGCCTCGTGATCTTCCTCGCGTCCGATGCATCGAGCTACCTCACGGCGCAGCAGATCGTGATCGACGGCGGCTACACCGCGGTCTGAAGACGGGAACGGCGCCGGATCCCTCGGATCCGGCGCCGTTCGCGTGCACGGAGGCGGTCAGTGGAAGAAGTGGCGCTCGCCCGTGAAGAACATCGTCACGCCGGCCTTGCGCGCGGCATCGACGACCTCCTCGTCGCGGACCGATCCACCCGGCTGCACGATCGCCGTGATTCCGGCATCGAGGAGCACCTGAGGGCCGTCGGCGAAGGGGAAGAAGGCATCGGATGCCGCGACCGACCCGGCCGCGCGATCGCCGGCGCGCTCGACGGCCAGACGGCACGAGTCGACCCGGTTGACCTGACCCATGCCGACGCCGACCGTCGCGTTGTCCTTCGCGAGCACGATCGCGTTCGACTTCACGGCGCGGCAGGCCTTCCACGCGAAGATGAGGTTCTCCATCTCCTCGTCGCTCGGACGCTCGCCGGAGACGAGCTCCCAGTTCTTCGCGACCGAGCCGATGTCGTCGGGGAAGCGGTCGGCGTCCTGCAGCAGGAGTCCCCCCGAGACGAGGCGCACGTCCATCCGCTCCTGCTGCCAGTCGGCGGGCAGCTGCAGCAGACGCAGGTTCTTCTTGGCCTTGAAGACCTCGAGCGCGGCGGGCTCGAACGACGGCGCGACGATGACCTCGGTGAAGATGTCCTTGAGGTTCTCGGCCATCTTCAGGGTCACGGTGCCGTTCGCGGCGATCACGCCGCCGTACGCCGAGACCGGATCGCACTCGTGGGCGCGCAAGTGTGCGCTCGCGATCGGGTCGAGGGCATTGGGCGCGGTCGTCGCGATGCCGCAGGGGTTGGCGTGCTTGATGATCGCGACGGCCGGCTTCACCATGTCGTACGCGGCGCGCAGCGCGGCATCCGCGTCCACGTAGTTGTTGTACGACATCTCCTTGCCCTGCAGCTGCGTGGCCTGGGCGATGCCGTGACCGCCCGCACGCGTGTAGATCGCGCCGCGCTGGTGCGAGTTCTCGCCGTAGCGCAGGGTCGCGAGGCGCTCGGCCTGGATCGTGAGGTGCGCCGGGAGGTCCTCGCCGTCGCTGAGCGTGCCCTCCGCGAACCAGGAGGCCACGGCGGTGTCGTAGGCGGCGGTGTGCGCGAAGGCGCGGGCCGCGAGCTCACGACGCTGGGACAGGGCCGTGCCTCCGGCCTCGATCGCGCTGATGATGCCGGGGTAGGACTGCGGCGAGACGACGATCGCGACGTTCGCGTGGTTCTTGGCGGCCGCGCGCACCATCGCGGGCCCGCCGATGTCGATCTGCTCGACGACGTCGTCGCCCTCGGCTCCGGAGGCGACGGTCTCGACGAAGGGGTACAGGTTGACGACCACGAGCTCGAAGGGCTCGATGCCGAGCTCGGCCAGCTGACGCTCGTGGTCTTCGAGACGCAGATCGGCGAGCACCGCTCCGTGCACCTTGGGGTGCAGCGTCTTCACGCGACCGTCGAGCATCTCCGCCATTCCGGTCACGGTGGCGACGTCGGTCACCTCGTGACCGGCCTCGCGGATGGTGGCCGCGGTCGACCCCGTCGAGACGATCTCGACACCGGCAGCAGCGAGGGCCCCGGCGAGCTCGAGGAGGCCGGTCTTGTCGCTCACGGAGACGAGCGCACGGCGGATCCGGACGGTGTCGCGGTCGCGGTAGAGCGAGTGGTCGTGGCGGGGGCCGGCCATGGAAGGACTCCTTCGAGCGAGAGACGTGCGTGGATGGAAGAGGGAAACGGTCAGGTCAGGGACAGCTCGCCGGTGGCGATGCGGCGCACCACGTCGATGAGGAGGCGGCGCTCGACGGGCTTGATGCGCTCGTGCAGGCTGTGCTCGGTGTCGCCGTCGAGGATCGGCACGCGCTCCTGAGCGAGGATCGGCCCGGTGTCGACGCCGTCGTCGACGACGATGACGCTCGCACCGGTCTCGGAGACGCCCGCCGCGAGCGCGTCGCGGACGCCGTGCGCGCCCGGGAACTCCGGCAGGTAGGCCGGGTGGGTGTTGATGAGGCGCGGTGAGTGGGCCGCCACGAGCGAGGCCGGCAGCAGACGCATGAGACCGCTCAGCACTACGAGGTCGGCGTTCCACACGGCGAGCTGTCGCCCGAGCTCCTCGCCCCAGGACTCGCGGTTCTCGTGCTCGTGCCAGGGAACCGTGAAGCTCGGGATGCCGAACTCCTCGGCGTGAGCCAGACCGTCGGCCTGACGGTCGGCTCCGACCACCACGATCCGGGCGGGGAAATCGGGGTGACGAGCGGCCTCGAGGAGGGCGCGAAGATTCGAGCCGGTGCCCGAGATGAGAACGGCGACCGTGAGCACGCGCCCAGTCTACCCGGGGCCTGCCGAGGCCTCCGACCTCGTGTCAGTCGATCGGATCCGCGGGGTCGCGGCGCGGGAGCCGGAACCCCTCGTCGCTCTGCACCGTCGTGCCGAGCGGCGAGGTCTCGAAGTCGGGACGGTCGAGTCGATCGTCGAACGCCGGGGCGGATGCGGCCATCTCGGCCCGCCATCGATCCGTGCGCTCTTCTGCGAGCTCGTCACGGTGCCGCGGAGACAGGAGCAGGATCGCAGCGCCGACGAGCACCTCGGCGCCCAGGGCGAGGGCGAAGGCGAGCGGTGCGGGGCCGGTCTCGGCGAGACGACCCGGACCGCTCGAGCCCGAGGCGAGCACCGCGGCGATGGCGGCGACTCCCGCCGTGAGGACGCCGATGCCCGCGGCGATCGCGAGCCGAGGGCCTGTGCCGAGCGGAGTGCCCTCCCACACGAGGCGCGAGCGCACAGCCCATCCCGCGAACGCACCGGCGCCGATCGGCAGGAGGATCACGATCAGCATCCAGATCGACGTGTTCTCGGGAAGCAGTCCGAACAGCGGGATGCCGGGGACCACGCCGAGCTGCGTGCCTGCGGGCGACACAGCGGTGGCCGCCCCGACGGCGAAGCCGGGCCCCGCGAGCCACGACACCGCCCACACGATCACGGTGGGGAGGAACGCGAGCTGGCCGAGCGTGAGCACGGTCGCGCCGAGCGCGTCGACCCGCGAAGCCTGGAACAGGGCGACGACGTCTCCCCCGCGCAGGAGCGTCATGAGGGCGACGGCGAGAGCTCCGATGGCCGTGACCGCGGTGACCGCGATCGCCGTGCCCCGCACCGCCGCCGCCGGCACCGGACCCCAGTCGCCCCAGGAGTCCACGATGTCGTGCACGCGGTCGATCAGGCCGCCGTCGCCGTCCTCCCACACCGTGCGCACGGCTCCGGCGACCGCGCCGAGCAGATAGACGGCCGGCGGCAGCAGGATCGCCAGCGCGAGCGGCGTGTGGGCGGCGTCGATGCGAGCGGTGAGAGCGACGGCGGCCGCGATCACGAGCATCGTGGCCGTCCCCGCGCCGACGCCGAGCGGCCAGGCGCCCGCGCGCGCCGCACGCGTTCCGGAGCGCGCGGCGAACAGCAGGGTGAAGACGAGCAGCGCGAGCGGGGTCACCGAGAGGGTGAACGCCGCGGCCTCCGGCGCGATGCCGACCGATCGGACGATCTCGGTCGACAGATCGATGCTCAGCGGAGCCCCATGGCCGAACTGCCACAGCGTCCCCGTGAGCGGCCAGAGCGCGCCCCAGTCGGCGGCGCCGCCGAAGGCGAAGGTCCACAGCAGCGTCAGCGGCGCCAGCAGCACGGCGAGGCCGACCGCGGCCGCGATGGCGGCGTCGACGGCGGCGAGGATCGCGACGAGGAGGCGTTGCATAGCGCTTTCGAGACTACGACGAGAACCCGGTCCGCACCCGCGGGCGCGCGCGGGACGGCCGACACGATATCGTCTCCCACGGAGGTTTCCCGATGTCAACTGCCCCGTCCCCCACGCGTTCCACCGAACCGGCGAACGCCCTGGATCGCTTCTTCGAGATCAGCAAACGCGGATCCACGATCGGCACCGAGGTCCGAGGGGGTCTGGTGACGTTCGTCACGATGGCCTACATCGTGATCCTCAACCCGATCATCCTGTCCGGATCGGCCGACGTCGACGGCAATTCTCTCGACTTCAGCGCGGTCGGCGCCGCCACGGCGCTGACCGCCGGCGTCATGACGATCCTGTTCGGCGTCATCACGCGCCTGCCGTTCGGCTTCGCGGCCGGCCTCGGCATCAACGCATTCGTCGCGTTCTCGGTGGTCGGCCAGGTGACGTGGCCCGAGGCGATGGCCCTCGTGATGATCAACGGTGTCGTGATCGTGCTGCTCGCCGTCACCGGCCTGCGCAAGATGATCTTCGACGCCGTGCCTTTCCAGCTCAAGATCGCCATCACCGTCGGCATCGGACTGTTCATCGCGTTCATCGGCTTCGTGAACTCCGGCTTCGTTACGGCGACCCTGGCCGCATCGCCGCCCGTCGGGCTCGGCGTCGGCGGGTCCGTCGCCACGGTTCCGACCGTGCTCTTCATCGTCACGCTGATCATCACCGGCATCCTCGTGGCCCGCAAGGTCAAGGGCGGCCTGCTGATCGGACTCGTGTCCGGCACCGTCCTCGCGGTCATCGTCGAGGCGATCTGGCACCTCGGCGCTGCCGCCGACGGCAACGCCGGCGGCTGGGGCCTCACGGTCCCGGCGCTCTCCGGTGTGCCTTTCAGCCTGCCCGACCTCAGCCTCGTCGGCGCCGTGGACTTCGGCTTCGATCTCAGCAAGGTCAGCCTCGTCGCGATCGTGATGATCGTCTTCACCCTCGTGTTCTCGAACTTCTTCGACGCCATGGGAACCATGACGGGCCTCGCGAAGGAGGCCGAGCTCGCCGATGAGAAGGGCGACTTCCCGCGCATCAAGTCCGCGCTCGTCGTGGAGGGCGTCGGCGCGATCATCGGCGGTGGCACGTCGTCGTCGTCGAGCACCGTGTTCATCGAGTCCGGCGCAGGCATCGGCGAGGGCGCGCGCACGGGCTTCGCGAACGTCGTCACGGGCGCGTTGTTCCTGCTCGCGATGTTCCTCACGCCGCTGACCTCGATCGTGCCGACCGAGATCGCCGCCGCTGCGCTCGTGATCGTCGGCGCGATGATGATGGCGCAGATCAAGTACATCGATCTGACGGACTTCGGCGTGCTGCTGCCGGTGTTCCTCACCGTCACGGTCATGCCGCTCACCTACTCGATCGCCAACGGCATCGGGGCGGGCTTCGTCAGCTGGGTGCTGATCCAGGCGGTGTCCGGCAAGGCGAAGCGCATCAGCCCGTTGCTGTGGGTCGTCGCCGCCGGCTTCGTGATCTTCTTCGCACGGGGCCCGATCGAGGCGCTGTTCGGCGTCGGGGTCTGACCCGCGCACCTCGCAGATCGACACGAACTTCGGACGCCTCCACCGAGGACGTCCGGAGTTCGTGTCGTTCTGCGTGATCTGCGTCAGCCTGTGACCGCGTCGAGAAGCCGGTCGAGCGCCTCGTGCCCGCGCACGCGTGCATCCTCGTCGTCCGTTCGTCCGCTGAGCCAGACAGCCAGCTCGTTCATCGCACCGGACAGCGCGGCGGTGAGAGGGTCGAGCAATGCGGGAGCGAGCCCGAGCTCTGCAAGGCCTTGTCTCAGCTCCCGCGCGGGCCCTGCGCCGTCGAGCCGACGCCAGTCCTCCCAGCTGAGCACGGCTGGACCGTCGACCAAGAGCACCCGCGCAGCCGGACCCCGGGTGATCGCGTCGAGGAACGCATGACTCCCCTGGCGCAGTGCGGCGCGGGTGTCGTTCGTGTCACCCGTGGCGGCGACGATCGCCTCCGCCACGGCCTGCTGCTGCACCTGCGCTACGGCCGCGAACAGTCCGGCTTTCGACGTGTAGTGGTGATAGACCGCGCCGCGGGTGACATCGGCCGCACGCGCGATGGCGTCGACGGATGAGATGGCGAACCCCCGGTCGGCGAAGTGCTCGGTGGCAGCGCCGAGGATGCGAGCGGCGGTGAGGGCGGCGTCGGAGGCGGAAGCGCGAGGCATGGAGTTCCTTTACGTGCGACTTGTATGTATTCTAGTCACGCAGCTATACAAACATGTTGTATGTAAAGGAGAGGTCATGGAGATCACGAGCTTCTACCCGGTCCTGATGGTCGACGATGTCGAGGAGTCGGCGCGTTTCTATCGCGAGGAGCTGGGCTTCGAGACCACGTTCGAGGCGGACTGGTACATCAGTCTGCGGTTCGAGGGCGGCGAGCTGGCGATCCTCGACCGTCGGCACGAGACGATTCCCGAGGGCTTCCGTGAAACCGTGCGGGGACTGCTTCTCAACGTCGAGGTGACGGATGCCACCGCCGAGTACGCGCGTCTGGTCCGAGGTCACGGGCTCCGCGAACTCCTGCCGCTGTGCGACGAGTCCTTCGGGCAGCGGCACTTCATCGTCGAGGCTCCGGGCGGCGTGCTCATCGACGTGATCGAGGAGATCGAGCCATCCCCCGAGTTCGCCGCTGCGTTCGCCTGACAGCATCCGTCTCAGTGCGAGAACTCTCAGAAGACACGAACCGCGCATCGCTGGCCGAGAGCGCCCGAGATTCCTGTCGACCGGCGAATCCGTGATGGGGCGCGCGCGGCCACCGGGCATGAGAAAGGCCCCGGGGTGGAGCCCGGGGCCTTCTCGTACAGCTTAGCGCGTCAGAGCGACTCGATGATCTCGCGCATCAGGGCGGCGGTCTCGGACGGCGTCTTGCCGACCTTGACGCCGGCGGCCTCCAGGGCCTCCTTCTTGGCCTGCGCGGTGCCGGCGGAGCCCGACACGATGGCGCCGGCGTGGCCCATGGTCTTGCCCTCGGGCGCCGTGAAGCCCGCGACGTAGCCGACGACCGGCTTCGTGACGTGCGCCTTGATGTAGTCGGCCGCACGCTCCTCGGCGTCGCCGCCGATCTCGCCGATCATGACGATCGCCTTGGTCTCGGGGTCGGCCTCGAACGCGGCGAGCGCGTCGATGTGCGTGGTGCCGATGACCGGGTCACCGCCGATGCCGATGGCGGTCGAGAAGCCGAGGTCGCGCAGCTCGAACATCATCTGGTAGGTCAGGGTGCCCGACTTCGACACGAGACCGATCGGGCCCTTGCCGGTGATGTTCGCCGGCGTGATGCCCACGAGCGCCTCGCCGGGCGTGATGATGCCGGGGCAGTTCGGCCCGATGATGCGGGTCTTGTTCCCCTTGCTCTGCGCGTAGGCCCAGGCCTCGGCCGAGTCGCCGACGGGCACGCCCTCGGTGATCACGACGAGCAGCGGGATCTCGGCGTCGATGGCCTCGATCATCGCGTCCTTGGTGAACGCACCCGGCACGAAGGCGATCGACACGTCGGCGCCGGTCTCCTTCATGGCCTCGGCGACCGAGCCGAAGACGGGGAGCTCGACGGCGTTGCCGTCCTTGTCGGTGTGGGAGACCGTCGTGCCGGCCTTGCGGGCGTTGACGCCGCCGACGACCTGGGTACCGGCCTTGAGCATCAGCGCGGTGTGCTTGGTGCCCTCACCGCCGGTGATGCCCTGGACGATGACCTTGGAGTCCTTGTTGAGGTAGATCGACATTCTTCTCGTCCTTCAGTCTCAGGCGTTGGCGAGCTCGGCGGCCTTGTCGGCGCCCTCGTCCATGGTGGCGGCCAGGGTCACGAGCGGGTGCGCGTACTCCGCGAGGATCGCGCGTCCCTCCTCGACGCGGTTGCCGTCGAGGCGCACGACGAGCGGCTTGGAAGCCGCGGAGCCGAGGGTCTCGAGGGCGCCCTTGATGCCGTTGGCGACGGCGTCGCACGCCGTGATGCCGCCGAAGACGTTCACGAACACGCTCTTGACCTGCGGGTCGCCGAGGATGACGTCGAGGCCGTTGGCCATGACCTCCGCCGAGGCGCCGCCGCCGATGTCGAGGAAGTTCGCGGGCTTGACCCCGTTGTGGTTCTCACCGGCGTACGCGACGACGTCGAGCGTCGACATGACGAGACCCGCGCCGTTGCCGATGATGCCGACCTCGCCGTCGAGCTTGACGTAGTTGAGACCAGACTTCTTGGCCTTGGCTTCGAGCGGATCGGCGGCGTCCTTGTCCTCGAGCTCCTCGTGCTCCGGGTGGCGGATCTCCGAGGCGTTGTCGTCGAGCGTGACCTTGCCGTCGAGGGCGATGATGTCGCCCTCCTCGGTGCGGACGAGCGGGTTGACCTCGACGAGCGTCGCGTCCTCGCCCTTGTAGACGTCGAACAGCTTCACGAACACGTCGGAGACCTTCTCGACGAGGTCCTCCGGGAACTTCGCGGCGCGAGCGATCTCGACCGCCTTCTCCTTGTCGATGCCGGTGAGCGGGTTGACCTCGACGCGCGCGAGCGCCTCGGGACGCTCGACGGCGAGCTCCTCGATCTCCATGCCGCCCTCGACCGAGCACAGGCTCAGGTAGGAGCGGTTGGCGCGGTCGAGCAGCACGGAGAAGTAGAACTCCTCGGCGATGCGCGCACCCTGCGCGACCATGACGCGCTTGACGACGTGGCCCTTGATGTCGAGGCCGAGGATGGCCTTCGCGGCCTCGTACGCCTCGTCGGGGGTCTTGGCGACCTTGACGCCGCCGGCCTTGCCGCGGCCACCGGTCTTCACCTGAGCCTTGACGACGACGACGCCGCCGATCTTCTCGGCCGCCGCCCTCACCTCTTCGGGGGTGTCCGCGACGATGCCGGCGAGGACCGGCACTCCGTACTTCTCGAAAACGTCTCGTGCCTGGTACTCGTACAGATCCACTGTGGTTCCTTCACTGGGCTGCTGTCTGGTAATTCTCTCGATGTCGAGACATCGACCAGTCCCCCAGCCTACTACCTCGGCCTGGACGTCTCGGAGCGTCGCAACCCCTGGCGCGAGGCCGTCGAGGTTCTAGGCTTTCGCTATGCGAGACTTCACCGATTCGCGCGACGCCGTCGTCGCCGCCGCTCTCGAGCTGTTCCAGACGCAGGGCTTCGACCAGACCTCGGTCGAGCAGATCGCCAAGGCCGCCGGCGTCTCCCGGTCGACGTTCTTCCGCCAGTTCGGCGGCAAGGAGGACGTGGTCTTCGCCGACCACGAGGTCATGCTCGACCAGCTGCGCGAGTTCCTCGCCGAGGGGCACGACGACCCGTGGGGCGCGGTGTGCGCGGCATCCGAGTCTGTGTTCGCCCATTTCGCGCACGATCCCGAGCTCGCGCGCCGGCGCTATCAGGTGGTCCGGCAGGTGCCGGTGCTGCGGGAACGCGAGATCATCACGGTGTTCCGCTACGAGCGCCTGTTCGACGAGTACCTGCGCAGCGCGCTGCCGGGTGTGGATCCGCTGGATGCCGTCGGCTTCGCCGCCCTTGTCACGGCGGTGCACAACCACGTGCTGCGGCAGCTGCTGCGGGGGCGCAAGAAGGTGCCGCTCGCGACGCTGCAGACCGCGCTGGCCGATGTGCGTCGTCGCTACGGGGTCCCCGCGGAGGCCGAGACGGGCGCGCCGGACGACGTCGTCGTCGCGGTGTTCCCGCGGTCGATGCCGATCGCCGAGATCACGCGACGGCTGCGCTCGCAGCTCGACTGAGCAGCCCGGTACCGGCGGTCGTGCGATCCTTCGCACCCCTCGTCGTGAAACCGAGTTTCGGGGAGTACGATACTGAGGTCCACGAAGGAGTCCTCATGAGCACCGCAGCTGCCCCGATCCCCGGCGAGAGCGTGTCGTCATACGACGTCACCGGACGCCAGGACAGCGACTACTACGCCGTCTTCGCCGACATCCCCGCCGCCGACCGCGAGGCCTGGGACCGCGCCAAGGCGTACATCGACGAGGTCGGCCCGCAGATGGCCGCGGCCTGGGACCGCGCGGAGTACCCGCTCGACGCGGCGCGACGAATGGGCGAGATGGACCTCGTGGTGGACGGGATCGAGCATCCCTCCCTCACGCGCCTCTCCCCTCTCGCCGCCGGCCTGGTCAACATGGAGATCTCCCGCGGCGACGGGTCACTGGGCACGGTTCTGGCCGTGCAGGGCGGCCTCGCGCTGCGCACACTCGCACTCTTCGGCTCTCCGGCGCAGCAGGAGCGCTGGCTCACCGGGCTCGCCGACGGATCGGTCCTGGGTTCGTTCGCGCTCACCGAACCCGACCACGGCTCCGACTCCGTCTCGCTCGAGACCGTGGCCCGCCGCGACGGTGAGGAGTGGGTGCTCCGCGGGGCGAAGAAGTGGATCGGCAACGGCGCCTCCGGAGGCATCACGTTCGTGTGGGCGCGCGTCGACGACGAGTCCGCCGCCGAGCACGGCGCGGTGCGGTGCTTCCTCGTCGAGCAGGAGACCGCCGGCTACACCGGCACTGTGATCCCCGGCAAGGCCTCGCTGCGCGCGATCCACCAGGCGCACATCCGCCTCGACGACGTCCGCGTGCCGCTCGACGCCGTGCTGCCGGGGACGAAGAGCTTCAAGGATGCGTCGACCGTGCTGTACGCCACCCGCTCGGGCGTCGCCTGGTCGGCGCTGGGCCACGCCACCGCCTGCTACGAGGCCGCCCTCGCCTACGCGACGCAGCGCGTGCAGTTCGGCAAGCCCCTCGCGAAGTTCCAGATGGTGCAGGAACGCCTCACGCACATGCTCGAGGACCTGACGGCCATGCAGCTGTACTGCCGCCGCCTGGCCGACCTCGAGAGCGCTGGCGAGCTGCGCCCCACCCAGGCCTCGCTCGCGAAGTTCCACAACACCCGCGCCGCGCGGCGCGTCGCGGGCATCGCCCGAGACCTGCTCGGCGGCAACGGCATCCTGCTCGAGAACGGCGTGATGCAGCACATGGCCGACATCGAGGCAATCCACACCTACGAGGGCACCGAGAGCGTGCAGGCGCTCCTGCTCGGCCGGGACATCACCGGGATGAGCGCGTTCGTCTGAGTGCGGCCGGACGCGTGCGGCGACAGATGTCCGTCAGTCGCAGCCGCAGCCGCCGGCGGGTGTCTTGACCATGAAGCAGACGTCGCACACGCCGTAGTCGCGCTCGACGGGCTTCGGCGCCGCCGCGACGCGCGGGGCTGCCGCCGCCCGCGGCGTCGATGCGCGCTTGGCCTTGACGGGTGCGATCGGGCGGAACTCGCTCGGGTGCGTTACATAGAAGTACGGCGCGCGGCCCTCGCTCGCGCGGAGACGCAGGGGCGCGGAGCCCACCACGACGATCTCGTCCTCGGCGAAGCCGTTCGTGTAGGTCTTGCCGATGTGGAGACTCGCGCCGGGGCCGCGACGGATCGCCTCGATGTACCGACCGCGGTCGATGTAGGAGGAGATTCCGACGGCATCCGTGATCGCCGTGATGAACTCGTGGTTCTCTTCGGCGATGCGGTGCGCACGGAGCGCCTCACGCAGGGAGCGGTACGGACGGGAGGTTCCGGTGGGGGTCGGGCCCTGGACTTCGTTCATCCCTTCAAGGATCTCACGACCCGACGTGGAAGACTGGCCGCATGGTTCGCGCGACGATCATCGGATCCGGCCCGAACGGCCTCGCGGCGGCGGTCGCCCTCGCGAGAGCCGGGTACGAGGTGCGCGTGCTCGAAGCCGCCGACACGATCGGCGGCGGCGTTCGCAGCCTCGAGAGCACCCTGCCGGGGTTCCTCCACGACGTGTGCTCGGCCGTGCACCCCGCGGCCCTCGCCTCGCCGTTCTTCCAGGCGTTCGGGCTCGCAGACCGCGTCGACTGGATCGTCCCCGACATCTCCTACGCGCATCCCCTCGACGACGGACGCGCCGGCGTCGCCTGGCGCGACATCGAGAAGACCGCCGCAGGGCTCGGCGCCGACCGGAAGGCGTGGCTGGCACTGCTGCGCCCGTTGAGCCGCCACATCGAGGGCGTCGTCGACTTCACCGGCAACCAGATGCTGCGAGTGCCCCGCGACCCCGTCATCGCGGCGCGCTTCGCGCTGCGGATGCTGGATCAGGGCACGCCCCTCGCGAAGCGGGCGTTCCGCACAGAGGAGGCCGCGGGCTTGATCTCGGGCGTCCTCGCCCACGCTCCCGCGCGGATGCCGTCGCTCGCCGCCTCCGCCGCGGGCCTGCTGCTCGCCGCGCAGGGGCACGCCGGGGGCTGGATGTACCCTCGCGGAGGCGCGCAGCGCATCGCCGACGCCCTGGTCTCGGACGTCGAAGCGCACGGTGGATCCGTCGAGACCGGGCACCACGTCACCGACCTCGGCGATCTCGACTGGGGCGACCCGGACGCCGGCGATCTGCTGATGCTGAACACCTCGCCGCGTCTGCTGCTCACCCACCCGGACATCCCGAACCGCTATGCCCGCGCGATCCAGCGCTACCGCTACGGCGCGGCCGCCGCGAAGGTCGACTTCGCCCTCGACGGCCCGGTGCCGTGGACGAACGCCGATGTCGCTCAGGCACCCACCGTGCACGTGGGCGGCACCAGGGCCGAGGTGGCCGCCAGCGAGAACGCGGTCGCCCGCGGCCGCGTCAGCGAGCGTCCGTACGTCCTCACGGTCCAGCCGTCCGTGTTCGACCCGAGCCGCGCCCCTGAGGGCAAGGCCGTGCTGTGGGCGTACATCCATGTGCCCGCGAACTCGGACCT
Organism: Microbacterium sp. LMX7-1.2; assembly: GCF_040675935.1. Taxonomy (NCBI): domain Bacteria; kingdom Bacillati; phylum Actinomycetota; class Actinomycetes; order Micrococcales; family Microbacteriaceae; genus Microbacterium; species Microbacterium sp. LMX7-1.2. Next base: position 1,044,516 of record NZ_JBEGIL010000001.1, read on the forward strand.
CGACCCGACCGAGCTCGTCGCTCGCCAGGTCGAGCGCTTCGCCCCGGGGTTCCGCGACCGCGTCCTCGCGCACCACGCCGTGCCCGCCTCGTCGCGCGAGGCGATCAACCCCGCCGAGATCGGCGGCGACATCCTCGGCGGCGCGTTAACGCTCCCGCAGGCGATCCGACGGCCCGTCCTGAGCACCGCGCCATGGCGCACACCGATGCGCGGCGTGTACCTCGCCTCCGCGTCGACGCCACCGGGCCCAGGGGTGAACGGCATGGCGGGCTGGCACGCGGCCCGCACCGCCCTCCGTGACGCCGGGGAACGCGTCACTCTCGACGAGCTGTTCGATCCCCCTTCTGCCGCCGCACTCTGACGGCCAGGATGGGGTCATGCGCTATGAGATCCCCTCCCCCATGCTGGCCAAGGCCGCGGCATCGGTCCCCGATCCCACGAAGACGCCGGGAGGCCTGCTGTTCGAGCCGAAGTGGGACGGGTTCCGCGGGCTGGTCGCGTGGGACGGCGAGACCGTGGAGATCGGTTCGCGCGGCGCGAAGCCGCTGACCCGCTACTTCCCGGAACTCGTCGAGGCGATCCCCCGGCTGCTGCCAGGGCCGTGCCTGCTCGACGGCGAGATCGTGGTCGCGACCGGGGCGCCGGGGGCGCAGCGGCTCGACTGGGAGGCGCTCAGCCAGCGCATCCACCCGGCCGCCTCCCGTGTCGCGAAGCTCTCGGAGGAGACGCCGGCGATGTTCATCGCGTTCGATCTGCTCGCCGAGGGCGACGAAGACCTCCGCGAGACGCCGTTCTCGGAGCGCCGCGCCCGACTCGAGGAGCTCCTCTCCGGCGTGGATCATCCGCTGCACATCACCCGGACCACCCGAGATCGCGACGCCGCGGTGCGCTGGCTCTCGGAATTCGAGGGGGCGGGGCTCGACGGCGTCGTCGCCAAGCCCCTCGACCAGCCCTACGCCCCGGGCAAGCGCACGCTCGTGAAGGTCAAGCACGCGCGCACCGCCGACGTCGTGGCGCTCGGCTACCGCATCCACAAGTCCGGGTCCGGTGTGGGGTCGCTGCTCGTCGGCCTCTACGACGCCGACGGCGTGCTGCGACAGGTCGGAGGCGTGGCCGCGTGGACCGACAAGCGCCGTCAGGAGCTCGTCGACGAGTTGGCCCCTCTCGTCGAACGCGACGACGATGGCGAGGCGGTGAAGGGCGAGAGCGAGCGCTCGCGCTTCAGCGGCGCGAAGGACGTGTCGTTCGTGCGCTTGCGTCCCGAACTCGTGCTCGAAGTGCGCTATGACCAGCTGGAGGGCTCACGGTTCCGGCACACGGTGCAGTTCGAGCGCTGGCGGCACGATCGCGAGGCGCGCTCGTGCACGTATGAGCAGCTCGAGACTGTCGCGGGCTACGACCTCGCCGATGTGATCGGCTGATCCGCCCCGCCGCGCCCGTCACACCGCCCGTCTGTTTCTGCCATATGGCACAAGTAGACGAGGCGTTTGCGCCATATTGCAGAAATAGACGGGTCGGGGTGGGGATCAGGCGTCGACGGGGTCGCCGTTCTCGTCCCAATGCGCCGCGACCTTTTTACTCGGCTGCACGCGCGGGGGCTCCCCCGGCATCTTCGGGAACTCCGGCGGGAAGGACAGCTCGCCCAGGCCGTCGGCGACATCGCGCTCCCACCAGTCCAGCAGCGTGTCGATGCGACCCGGGTTCGCCTGCATGTCCGCCCACGGGTCGCCGACGTCCTCCAGCCGCGCGGGGATGCTGCGCACCGTGAACGCCGCCGGGTCGAGGCCGTCGAGCTCCTCCCAGTGCACGGGAGTCGAGACCGTGGCACGCGGGAGCGCGCGCGGGCTGTACGCACCCGCCATCGTGCGGTCGCGGTTCGCCTGGTTGAAGTCGATGAAGATGCGCTCGCCGCGCTCCTCCTTCCACCAGTTCATCGTCACCTGCTCGGGCATCCGGCGCTCCAGCTCACGACCCGCGGCGATCACCGCGTGCCGCACGTCGAGGAACTCGTGCTCCGGGAGGATCGGCGCGAACACATGCAGTCCGCGATTGCCGCTCGTCTTCGCGAAAGCCTCGAGTCCCGCCTCACGGAGCACCTCGCGCAGCGTGTGCGCCGCCGTCACGGCATCCGCGAAGGTGGTGCCCGGCTGCGGGTCGAGGTCGATGCGGAGCTCGACGGGGTTGTCGGGATCGGTCGCGAGAGACGCCCAGGGGTGGAAGACGATCGTGTTCATCTGCGCAGCCCAGACGATCGCGCTCGGACGGTTCAGCACGATCTGCGGATGCCGTCGCCCGCTGTTGTACGTCACGGTCACGGCATCCACGAACTCGGGGGTGCCCTTGGGCGGGTTCTTGGAGAAGAAGCCGTCCGGACGTGATCCTGCCGAGCCGACACCGTCGCGGAAGCGCTCCAGCGACACAGGGCGGTTGCCGTTGGCCGCGAGGAACGGCCCGCTCACGATCTGGAAGTACTCCGCGAGCTCGGCCTTGGTGATGCCGGCGTCGGGCCACACCAGCTTGTTCGGACTCGACAGCACGACCTCGCGGTCGCCATCGGAGTCGGTGACGGTCAGGGTCACGCGTTCGGAGGCCATGCTCCGACCCTAGGGGTCAGGTGCGACCCACGGTAGCCCCGCAGCGCGCGCGGGGTGGGGGCTCTCAGTCGCCGAGATCGACAGCGAGCACGAGCACCGGGGCGAGCGCCTCACGCTCGACGACGAGTGTCGGACCGGCGGAATCGATGATCACGCCGGCCATCTCCGAGTGACTCGACAGGAGCTTGGCGAGCTGCTCGGGATCGAACGGCAGCGGGCGGTCGCCACGACCCAGGGCGATGACCTCGAGGGGATGCGAGAACAGCTGCAGGAAGCGCCGACCGTCCGTGGTCTGCGCCTCGGCGATGCCCGGCTGCCCCGTGCCCGCACCCTCGTTCACCGCCACCCACATGCGCTTGCTCGCGAGCGCCTCGCCCACCCTGACCGCGGTGTCCTGCGAGCGGGGCGTCGCGAGGATCGACTTGACCGTCATCTCCACGTCGGCCTGCTCCAGGGTCTTCTCGAGCAGCTCGGTCGGGAAGACCACGCGGTGCGGGGCCGAGGCGTTGTCGACGATCAGCCCGGCGAAGTCGCCGACGACGACCTGCTGCAGCACTGAGGTCACCGGTTGAGCGACCGCCGAGGTCGCGGTCGGATCCTTCTCGAGCTGCACGGAGTCGCGGACGGCCGCGGCCGAGCTGAACGCGAGCATGAACTGACGCTCACCGTCGCGGACGACAGCGACCGAGAGCGGCTTGCCCTCGCTGATCTGCGCACGCGCATCGCCGTTCACGCGGATGTAGAGGTGGCCCTGCAGGGCCTGGCGAAGCACACCGAGGAGCTGCTCGTTCGAGGCACCCTGTTCGATCTCCGCGAGGGCCTCGCGGAGCAGCACGTTGTCCTTCATTCCCGCGACGGTCTCGGTCTGCTCGGGCGGCAGCGGGGACGCGAGCGGGAGACGCCGCTCGGGCGCCGCCTCGACGACCGGGGCGGTCGATACGGGGGCCGCGGGGGCGCCGGAGACGCCGAACGTGCCGGTGGAGGTGGCGGGCTCGTCCGCCGGGAGCGAGACCGCGGGGCCCGCCTGCGCGCCGACCCCCCGGAACGCCTGCACCGAGATACCGATGGCCGGGGCGGCCTCGACCGGCTCGACGGCTTCGGACGTCCCGGCAGCCTCAGGCGACTCCGCGGGGACTTCGGACTCGGCCGATGCCTCGGCGGATCCGGTCGCGTCCGTCTCGTTCCGGTCGGCGACGACGTCGTCAGCGGACTTCTTGCGGCGGGAGAACAGGGCCATATCAATCACCCTAACCCGCGGATCCTCTAGATCTTCTCGATCGGCGCGACCTTGATCAACAGCTTCTTCTGCCCGGCGGAGTCGAACCGCACGTGCGCGATGCGCTTGGCACCCTCGCCCGTGACCGCGTCGACCCGCCCCTCGCCGAAGTCGGCGTGCCGGATGCGATCGCCGGCGGCCAGCTCGAGATCGCCGTTGTCGCGCATCTTCGCGGTCACGCGGTTCGGGAACTTGTCCATCGCGGTCGACAGCGGCTTCAGGGAATCGCGGCCGGGCAGCGGCTTGACGCCGAAGCGGTCGTTCGAGCCGTTCCCTCCGAAGCCTCCCGCCCGGCGAGCGTTCAACGCGCGGGACTGCATACCGCCGCGGGAGTTCACGTCCCCCGGCGACTGGCGCCAGTCGATGAGTCCTGCCGGGATCTCCTGCAGGAAGCGACTGGGCATCGCGACCGAGACCTCGCCGAACTGCGCGCGGGTCATCGCGAGCGACAGGTGCAGGCGCTTGCGCGCACGGGTGATGCCGACGTAGAACAGCCGGCGCTCCTCCTGCGGTCCGCCGGGCTCCCCCGCCGAGATCCGATGCGGGATGAGGTCCTCCTCGACGCCGGTCACGAACACCGCGTCGTACTCGAGCCCCTTGGCCGTGTGCATCGTCATGAGCGACACCGTGCCGGACTCGTCGTCGAGGTCGTCGGCATCCGACACCAGAGCGACCTCCGTGAGGAAGTCGACGATCGTGCCCTCCGGGTTGTTGCGTGCGAAATCGCGCGCGACGGCGACGAACTCGTCGAGGTTCTCGACACGCGCCTCGTCCTGGGGGTCGCGGCTCGCGCGGAGCGCGTCCAGGTAGCCGCTCTTCGACAGCAGCACGCTGAGACCGTCGGCGACAGAGGTGGGAGGGGGGACCTCGCCGGACGCGGGCAGCATGATCTCGGTGGCCTCTGCCAGGGTCGCGTCGAGCTGCGCGATCCCCGCCTGGATCTTCGGACCGACGCCGAGCTGTCCCGGTACCGAGAGAGCCTGCCGAAAGGTGATGTCATGGTCCTCTGCGAACCGGGCGATCGCGGTCTCGGTGACGTCGCCGATGCCGCGACGAGGCTTGTTGAGGATGCGGCGGACCGCCATCTCGTCGGCGGGGTTCGCGACCGCGACCAGGTAGGCCAGTGCGTCCTTGATCTCGGCACGCTCGTAGAACTTCGTGCCGCCCATGATCTTGTACGGCACGGCGGAGCGGATGAAGATCTCCTCCAGTGCACGGGACTGCGAGTTCGTGCGGTAGAACACGGCCATCTCGGCGTAGGGCATTCCTGCGCGCCTCAGCGCCTCGACCTCGTCGGCGACGAACTGGGCCTCGTCGTGCTGCGAGTACCCCGTGAAGCCGATGATCTTGTCGCCGTCGCCCTTGTCGCTCCAGAGCTTCTTGTCCTTGCGGTCGAAGTTGTTGCCGATCACGGAGTTCGCCGCCGACAGGATGTTCTGCGTCGAACGGTAGTTCTGCTCCAGGAGAACGACGCGCGCTCCCGGGAAGTCGCGCTCGAACTCGCTGATGTTGCGGATGTCCGCGCCGCGGAACGCGTAGATGGACTGGTCGGAGTCGCCGACGACCGTAAGCGAGGCACCCTCGAGCTCCGGTGTCGTCTCCGGTTCGAAGATCATCATGCCGTTCGAGGCATACGGGTCGGGCGCATCGCCGGAGACCGGTCGCGTGAGCTCGTGGATCAGGGCGTACTGCGCATGGTTCGTGTCCTGGTACTCGTCGACGAGGATGTGCCGGAAGCGGCGGCGGTACGTGTCGGCGACCTGCGGGAACGCCCGGAACAGGTAGACCGTCTGCCCGATCAGGTCGTCGAAGTCGAAGGCGTTCGCCTTCTGCAGCTGTCGCTGGTAGTCGGTGAACAGCTCCACGAAGATCCGCTCGGCGGGGTCGCTCATGTTCGCCTGGCGCGCGTAGGCCTCGGCATCCGACAGCTCGTTCTTGAGCTTGGAGATGCGGCCCTGCACGGATGCGGGCGTCAGACCGTAGGCGTCGGCCTCGTGCTCCTTGACGAGGCGCTTGATGAGTGCACGCGAGTCTCCCGAGTCGTAGATCGTGAACGACTTCGTGAACCCGAACTGCTGGGCCTCGCGGCGGAGGATCCGCACGCACGCCGAGTGGAAGGTCGAGATCCACATGCCGCGCGCCGCGTCGCCGATGATCCCCTCGACGCGTTCGCGCATCTCGCCCGCGGCCTTGTTCGTGAAGGTGATCGCGAGGATCTGACTCGGCCACGCCTCGCGCGAGCGGAGCAGCGAGGCGATGCGCCGCGTGAGCACACTGGTCTTGCCCGACCCCGCGCCCGCGACGATGAGCAGAGCAGGACCGCGATAGGTCACGGCCTCGAGCTGCTGGGGGTTGAGGCCGGCCAGGAGGTCGTCCTGGCCCTCGGCTCCCGAGGAGCGCGGGCCGACGGATCCGGGGACGATGAGCGGGGCTTCTGTCATGACCTTAAGAGTCTAGGCGGCGGCACCGACACCGGCGGCTCGGCGGGGACGGGATGGGCGGGACGCCTATGCGCCCCGCCCATCCCGTGTCGCGCGACCTAGGCGGACTGGTAGCGACGGCGCACGGCGGCAGCACCCGCCACCAGCAGCGCGATCGCGAGCAGGATGCCGACCACCGGCATCTCGGCGCCCGTCGCGGCGAGCACGCCGCCCGCCGTGATGCGGATGTCCGCCCAGCCCACGAGCTCGCCGGATGCGGTGTAGATCGCGATCCGGTGCGCACCGAGCGGCGCATCCATCGGGATGGTGACCGTGAACGTCCCGGCGGCCGAGGCTGTGCCGCTCGCGAGCAGCACCGGGTCGGAGTACATCCAGACGGCGATGCCCTCCCCGGCGCGGTCGGCGCCGAGGGAGACCGTGACGCGATCGCCGCGACCCGCGACGCTCGGGTTCACGGTCACGCCGTTGCGGTTGTCGTCCGTCAGAGCCGAGCCGGGCAGCGGCGGCGTCGGACCGGGGCCCGTCCCGGGACCCGTCCCGGGGTTCTCGCCTCCCGGGTTACCGCCCGTGGTCGTGGGAAGCGTCCCGGTGCGCAGCGCCTCGCTGGCGTAGCCGTCGGCGAACCACCACACCGGGCGCTGGCCGTCCACCGCAAGCGAGGCCGGCGCCGTGGCAAAACCCTCGTTGTTGATGTCGGGCATCCCGGCGGGGCGAGCGAAGTGCGCGATCCCGGGCTCGTCGGTGCCGTTCAGGGTGATCTGGGCCGAGCGTCCCTGGCAGCCGTCGTCGCACACGGCCCACAGCACGCCGAGCACGCTGTCGTAGTCGAGCGCCATGACGCCCGCGAGACCGGGCGCGATCTCCGACACGAGCGTCGCCGAGCCGTCGGCGCCGAGCGCGAACGCGTAGACGTGGCCATTGTCCTCGACGGCGACGAAGAACAGGCCGTCGCCGTGTCCCGTGTAATCCGCGGAGTCGTAGGCGGCACCGGTGTTCTTGTCGAACAGCCTGCCGTCGAGCGCCGAGTCCGGCACCCACTGCACGGCCTCCATGCCGAGGTTCGCGCCGACAGCGGGCAGCAGCGAGGTGAGGTCCCACTCCCGCTGGGCGACCAGGTCGCCTGCCGCCGCCTCGGGATCGACCTTCAGCACGGTGTTGAGGTTCACGCCCTTGGCGCTGTTGTCGCGCTCGGAGGCGACGTACACGAAGCCGTCGCCGTCGACCGTGATGCCCTCGGTGTCAGGCCCTGCTGCGGACGGGTTCGCCGCGTCCATCTGGAAGCGGACGCGCTTGCCCGCTTCCCAGCCCGTGATCGTCGAGAACGAGCCGTCGGCGTGCGCCTCGACCTTCCAGATACGACCCTCGCCGTTGTCGACGGCCCAGAGGAACGTCCCCTCGGCGGTCTCCTGCACGTCGAGACCCGAGCTGTCCTCCAGGAAGGTCGGAGCCGAGTCGAGCACGCGCACCTCGGCGGAGCCGGGCCACACCGACACCGGGGTCTCGCCGGCGCACACGTTGGGCTCGCCCTTCGTCGACTTCTCCGTCACGGCGAAGACGCCCGTCGTGTCGGGGCAGCGACCCCACGTGGTCGCTGCGTGCCCCTCGCCCCACGCCGTGGAGTCGACGAGCAGGTCGCCGTCGAACACGCGCACCGCGTCGCCCCCGCCGAGTCCGAAGCCGAGGTCGGCGCCCTCGATCACGAGGTAGCCGCCCGCGGCGATCGCGGAGCCCTCAGGGATCGTGTACACGTGCGTGTCGTCATCGTCCTTCACGACGATGCCCGAGACGTCGAGCACGGCATCCGTCGGATTCACGAGCTCGACCCAGTCGCCGGGCGTCCCGCCATCGGACTCGACCTCGTTGATGCGCACCGGGTTGCCGCACGCGTTGCGCAGGCCCTTGGTGGACGTCGCGATGTCGAGGAAGTCGCCGGTGCCGTCGGGGCAGCGGGCCAGCACGCCGGCCGCATGCGCGGCGTAGACATGCTGGTCGACCGTGTTGCCGTTCGCATCGCGCAGCGTCACGGTGTCGCCGCCGCCCAGGCCGAAGACGAAGTTCACGTGCTGATCGAACACGAAGTACGCGCCTGGTTGGAGGACCGTGCCCGCGGGCAGCGGAGTCGTCTCGTCGGCGTGACCGACCGGGTCGTCGTCCATCACGCTCCAGCCGGTCATATCGATGGGCGTGGTGCCGGCGTTGAGTACCTCGATCCAGTCGGTGTCGTCGCCGTTGGACTCGATCTCGTTGATCACGACGTCGGGGACGACGCAGGAGTTCGCCGCTCCCGGCGTCGCGTGGGCGAGGGCGAAGACACCCTGGCCGTCGGGGCAGCGTGCGAGGGTGGCGGCGGCGAAGTCGCCGTCGATAGCGGCGTGGCCGGCCCACGGCAGCGTGTCGTCGATCATCGTGCCCGTGGCGTCATAGAGACGGATGCGGTCGGCGCTGCCGATCCCGATCGGCTCCCGGAACGGCGCCTCGACGCCGCCGACCAGGCCGATGGACGACTCGTCCACGACGAGGAACTGGCCGGGCGCGATCGACGTGCCGGCGAGGAACCGCCAGCGGTGGTCGTCGGAGTTGTCGCGGATCTCGTAGCCCGAGATGTCGAGGGGCTCGTCGCCCGGGTTGTAGAACTCGACCCAGTCGGCGGGCTGCGAGTCCACCTCGTTGATGACGATCGACCCGCTGACGGGCTCGTTCGAGGGGAAGACGTTCGCCGCGCCTCTGGTCGACTCCGCGGTCGCGGCCCATTCGACGGCGCCGTCGACGTCGCGCGCACCCCAGGTCGCGACGGCGTGACCGGTCCAGCTGGTCTCATCGATGATCGCGCCGTTCGTGTCGAACAGGCGCACCTGGTCGTCCTTGCCGAGGCCGAAGTCGAACTGACCGGCGCCGGTGTCGCCGTCGAGCTGGTCGATCACGAGGTAGGCGCCGGGCTGCACGATCGTCCCCTCGGGGAAGACGTACGAGCTGTCGTCCTTGTCGTCCTTCACGACGAAGCCGCTGAGATCGACCGCGTCCACGGATGTGTTGAGGAACTCGATCCAGTCGCCGGGGGCTCCCCCGTCGGACTCGACCTCGTTGATGCGGATGCCGGATTCGGCTCCGGTGGCTGAGAGGGGCACGGCGAGCAGTGCGGCGGCGCTGAGGGCGCACACCGCCGTGACCGCCGCCGCAGAACGCAGGCGGGACATGGATCTCCTGAGGGGATGCAGACGGGTGTGCCCTCAGACCACCGATCGCGCATGGCCGCGCGGGGACGTGAGAGTGGACGGCGGGTGAACGCGCCGTGGCCGTTCGCCCGATCGCCCGGCGAATCCGACGCTCAGCCTCGGAAGAACGCGACGCCCAGGTCGGGGTGGTCGACGAAGACGCCGTCGACGCCGGCGCGGGCGATCACACCCCACTCGGCCTCGTAGTCGCCGTAGGCCTCCGCACCACCGGCACCGCGGAACTCTTTCGCGAGGAAGCGGTTCTCTGGTCGGCACGTCCACGTGAAGACCTTCAGGCCCCGCGCGTGCGCGTCCGTGACGATCGTGTTGCCCCGCGCCAGGAGCATCTTCTTGTCGACGCTGATGCCGTCGACCGATCCGACGAGGTCGTCCAGACCCTTCGGCTCGACCGTCGCCCTGTATGTCCGCGCCCGAGTGCCGTGGGCGGCGAACAGATCGTAGGGGCGGCCGCCCGCCTCGATCAGGTAGATGTACGAGGCGGAGATCCCGCGTTCGCGGAGCTGCCCGAGCACGGTCGACTCGAACGACTCGATCACGAGCGGCAGCTCGCCGGCTGCCCAGCCGGACGCGCGCAGGTCGCGCTCGATGAGCGGCGCGAGCGGGAGTCCGATGCTCTCGAAGTAGGTCGCGTGCTTGACCTCGAGCACGACGCCGAGCTCGCGTCCGTGCTCGGCGGAGGCCTCGCGCACGATGTCGAGCGCGTCGATCAGCCGGAGGATGCCCTGCCCGCCGTCGAAGCTCGCGCTCGACAGACGCACTTCGGGCAGGCGCTCTCGGCTGCGCAGGGTCGACAGCTCCTCCCACGTGAAGTCCTCGGTAAACCAGCCGGTCAGCGCCTGACCGTCCACGCGCTTGGTCGTCTTGCGGTCCGCGAACTCGAATCGCGTGGCGACGTCGGTCGTGCCGGAGATCTCGTTCTCGTGGCGGACGACGAGCACGCCGTCCTTCGTCGCCACGACGTCGGGTTCGACGGCATCCACCCCCATCGCGAGAGCGAGCTCGTACGAGGAGCGCGTGTGCTCCGGACGGTAGCCGGGCGCACCGCGGTGCCCGATGACGAGGGGGGATTTCCTTGGCACGCTCACAGCGTAAGACACCCGCGCGACACGCCCGTACGGGTATCGTGGAGGAAAGCGACCTACAACCCCTTTGGAGTGAGGCCCACCATGAGCAACTTCGCTTTCAACAATCCGGCGTTCCAGCAGCAGGATCCGCGTAACGTCGCGACCTACCCCGGGGCGCCGCAGGGCGCTCAGGGTGCACAGGCCGCCTCGTTCCAGCACGGCACGATGGATGCCGCCGCTAACGCCCAGCTGGAGGGCATGTACGCCGCTCCCCCGGCCGGCGCTCTCGAGACCGACCGCATGTCGGTCGAGGACACGGTCTGGAAGACGGCCGGCCTGTTCGGCATCCTCCTCGTCACCGCGGCCATCGGCTGGGTCTTCACACTCGGCGGCGTCGCCGCCCCCGAGTTGAACCCGTACGACCGCTTCCAGCCGAACATGCTGCCCTGGATCGTCGGAGCACTCGGTGGCTTCGTGCTCGCGATGGTCATCACCTTCACGTCGCGCAAGAAGGTCCGCCCCGCGCTGATCTTCGCCTACGCCGCGTTCGAGGGTCTGTTCATCGGTGGCATCTCGGCCTTCTTCGAGGTCCTGTGGCCCGGCATCGTCATGCAGGCGACGCTCGCGACCGTGTCGGTCGTCGGCGTGACGCTCGCCCTGTTCGCGAGCGGCAAGATCCGCGCCTCCAAGAAGGCCACCAAGATCTTCATGATCGCCATGGTCGGCTACCTCGTCTTCTCCGTACTCAACCTCATCCTCATGTGGACGGGTGTGCTCCCCCAGGGCCAGGCATTCGGCCTGTACAGCGCTGAGATCTTCGGCATCCCGCTCGGACTCATCATCGGCGTCCTCGTCGTCATCATGGCGGCGTACTCGCTCGTGCTCGACTTCGACCAGATCCAGCAGGGCGTCCGCAACGGCGCTCCCCGCAAGTACGGCTGGCTCGGTGCCTTCGGCATCATGGTCACGGTCGTCTGGCTCTACGTCGAGATCCTGCGCATCATCGCGATCGTCCGCGGCAACAACTGACCGCACCCCTCGATGAAGCCCGCCTCCCTTCGGGGAGGCGGGCTTTTGCCATACACGGAGGGCTTGTCGCAAGGGGTTGGCTGAAAGAACGCTGGGAGAGCACAATGGACGGCAAGAAGCCCCGGCACCCCGGGGCTCCCGATTTATAGGAGCTGACCATGAGTTTTCTCGGCTTTCTTCTTCTCGGCCTCATCGCCGGGGCCATCGCCAAGCTGATCCTCCCCGGCAAGCAGGGCGGCGGCTGGTTCGTGACCCTGCTGCTCGGCGTCGTCGGCGCTCTGCTCGGCGGCTGGCTCGGCAGTCTGATCCTCAACCGTCCGCTCACGGAGTTCTGGGACCTGGGCACCTGGCTGCTCGCGATCGGCGGTTCGATCATCGTCCTGCTGATCTACGGCCTGATCGTGGGGCGCGGCAGCAAGTCGCGCGCCTGACCTCGGCGCAACACAGCAGAGAAGCCCCCTCGGCGCATCGCCGAGGGGGCTTCCTCCTGTTCAGAGGCCAGCGGCCTTGGCGTCCAGCAATGCGCGCTCCCGGTCGTTTCCGGCCAGCGACGCAGCGGTCGCGAACTCGCTACGCGCCTCGTCGACCCGCCCCAACCGCAGCAGCAGCTCACCCCGCGTCGCCGGCAGCAGGTGGTAGCCGCGCAGCGCGCCCGAGGCAGAGAGCTGATCGATGATGCGGAGAGCGGATGCCGGACGCGTGGCCATCGCCACGGCAGCCGCCCTGTTCAGTTCCACCACGGGCGAAGGCGAGAGGCGACCCAGCGCCTCGTACAGCAGCACGATGCGGTCCCAGTCGGTCTCCTCCACCGAGGGTGCGACCGCGTGGCACTCTGCGATCGCGGCCTGCAGTCCATAGGCGCCACGCCCCGTGCCCCGCGCATCGGCCGTCGCAAGGGCCGCTCTGCCCCGCGCGATGCGGCCACGATCCCAGCGCCGCCGATCCTGATCGGCGAGCAGCACGGGATCGCCGTTCGCATCGACCCTGGCAGGGAACCGCGCCGCGGTGAGCTCCATGAGCGCCAACAGGCTGTGCACGTCGCGCTCGGTCGGCATGAGGGCCGCAAGCACTCGCGTGAGCCGGATCGCCTCGACGCCGAGCTCGGGGCGCATCCAATCGCTCCCGCTGGACGCCGCATGGCCCTCGTTGAAGATCAGGTACAGGACTCCGAGGATCGCCCCCAAACGCTCCGCGTGCTCCTCGCGCGGCGGCATCTTGAAGGGCACGTGCGCGGCGGCGAGCGTCTTCTTCGCCCGGACTATGCGCTGCTGCACCGTGGCCGTCGGCACGAGGAACGCCCGGGCGATCTCCTCGCTCGACAGACCACCGACGACGCGCAGCGTGAGCGCGACCTGCGCCTCTCGCGACAGCACGGGGTGGCACGAGATGAAGATCAGGCGCAGCACGTCGTCGTCGACGGCATCCGGGTCCCAGGGCAGCGCGTCAGCCGCCTCGTCCTGCCCGCGCTCGAGGTCGTGCGCGATCACGGCGATCCGGTCGTCCAGGCGTTCCCGTCGTCGCCAGCCGTCGACGGCCTTGCGCTTCGCCACCGCGGTGAGCCAGGCCGCACCGTTGCGCGGGACGCCCTCCTCGGGCCACTGGCGCAGGGCGTCGAGAAGCGCCTCCTGCGCGAGGTCCTCCGCGAGTCCGAAGTCGCCCACCATGCGGGTGAGCGTCGCGACGATCTTCGCCGACTCGATACGCCACACGGCGGCGACGGCGCGCTCCGCCGCTCCCCCGTCGGGGGCGGAACGCGCCGTCTCGCGGTCGGGTGAGTCGGTCATCTCACTGCTGGGCGCGCTGCGCCTGCTCCTCGCGCCAGCCCTCTTCCTTCTGGATCCATTCGTTGTCGGCCGGGAAGTCGGACATGTCCGTCACGCGGCGCACCTCGAGGAAGTTGCCCGCGGTGAGCGGTGCGCGGCTCGCCCACTCGGCGGCCTCCTCACGGCTCGAGACCTCGAGGATCCAGAAGCCGTTGAACAGCTCCTTGGTCTCGCCGTAGGGGCCGTCGGTGATGAGCGGGGTCTCGGCGCTGAAGTCGACGACGAAGCCCTCGGCGGCATCCGTCAGGCCCTCGCCCGCCGCGAGCACGCCGGCCTTGATCATCGACTCGTTGTACTTCCCCATCGCCTCGATGACCTGCTCGAACGGCATGTCCTTGTACGCCTCGACGGCCTCGTCGGTCGCGCGCATGATCAGCATGTACTTCATGATGTTTCTCCTGTTCGGTGGGGCCGTGAATCGACCCTCTCATTGAAGACGTCGAACGGGAACGACGCGGATCGACATCGCGCTGAACTTTTTCGAGATTCTTTCTCGAGAGCTCAGTCGAGGGCGTCCACGGCCGTGCGGATCGCATCGGCGGAGGCCCTCAGCAGCGCGAGTTCATGCGCGTTCATGGGCGTCTCCCCGAGTGGCATCGCGCCCGCGGCACCCACCACCGACGGCACCGACAGAGCCACCCCACGGAGGCCGTACTCGCCAGCCAGCACGGTCGCGACCGGGAGCACCGCGCGTTCGTCGCGCAGCACCGCCTCGGCGATGCGCGCGCAGCTCACACCGATCGCGAGATTCGTCGCGCCCTTGCCCTGGATCACGGCGTAGGCGGCATCCCGCACCTCGACCGCGATCCGGTCGAGCTCTCCGGCCGTGAACGGCTCATCAGCGGGCCAGTCGAGGATCGGCACCGATCCGATCGTCGCGTTCGACCACAGGGGGAACTCGGTGTCGCCGTGTTCCCCCACGATGTCCGCGTGCACGCTCGCGGTGCTCACCTGTGCACGGTGCGCCAGGCGCCACCGCAGACGCGAGGTGTCGAGGACCGTTCCTGAGCCGAACACACGGTGCGGCGGGAGTCCGGTGACCCGCTGCGCGACGACCGTCATGACGTCGGCGGGGTTCGTGACGATGAGGAAGACGGCTTCGGGGGCGCGTTCGACCAGCTGCGGCAGCAGGCGCTCCAGCAATCGGGCGTTCGTGCTTGCCAGCTCCATGCGCGTCTGCCCCGGCTGCTGTTTGGCGCCGGCCGTGACGACCACGACGTCGCTCCCCTCGACCACCGACAGGTCGGAGCCGCCGCTCACCGACCCCGCGGTGAACTGCGTGCCGTGTGCGAGGTCGAGCACCTCGGCATCCACCTTCGCCGTCGCGATGTCGTAGAGGGCGACCTCGGCCGCACTCCCGCGGATGAGCGCGGCGTAGGCCACGCTCACCCCCACGCTTCCTGCACCGATCACCGTGAGCTTCGTTCGCGCTGAGGTCATGAGGCCATCCTGCCGACTCCGGCGGGTACGCGAAAGGGCGCGGATCGGATGATCCGCGCCCTTTCAGCGACTCACTCCCACTCGCCCGCTGGCGCGGTCGAGTGCCACCAGCGCTCATCAGTCGAGCGGGAGCTCCTCCGTCACTCCCACTCGATGGTCCCCGGCGGCTTGGAGGTCACGTCCAGCACGACGCGGTTGACGTCGCGGACGCTGTTGGTGATGCGGTTCGAGATCTTCGACAGGACGTCGTACGGCAGACGCGTCCAATCGGCGGTCATGGCGTCCTCGCTCGAGACAGGACGCAGCACGATCGGGTGGCCGTAGGTGCGGCCGTCGCCCTGAACTCCGACCGAGCGGACGTCGGCGAGCAGCACGACGGGGCACTGCCAGATCTCCTGATCGAGCCCCGCCTTCGTGAGTTCCTCGCGCGCGATCGCATCGGCTTCGCGCAGGATCTCCAGCCGGTCCTTCGTGACCTCGCCGATGATGCGGATGCCGAGGCCGGGCCCCGGGAACGGCTGGCGGCCGACGATCGCCTCGGGGATGCCGAGCTCGCGGCCGATCGCGCGCACCTCGTCCTTGAAGAGGGCGCGCAGCGGCTCGATGAGCTCGAAGTCGAGGTCGTCGGGGAGACCGCCCACGTTGTGGTGCGACTTGATGTTCGCGGTGCCCGCACCGCCGCCGGACTCGACGACGTCGGGGTACAGCGTCCCCTGCACGAGGAACTTCACCGGCGCTCCGCCGTCGGCCTTGGCCTCGGCGACGAGGTCGAGCTGCACCTTCTCGAACGCGCGGATGAACTCGCGGCCGATGATCTTGCGCTTCTCCTCGGGATCGGTGACCCCCTCGAGGTGACCGAGGAACGTGTCGGCGGCGTCGACCGTGATGAGACGAACGCCCGTGGACTCGACGTAGTCCTTCTCGACCTGCTCGCGCTCGCCCTTGCGGAGAAGGCCGTGGTCGACGAAGACGGCGGTCAGCTGGTCGCCGATCGCCTTGTGCACGAGGGCCGTCGAGACGGCGGAGTCGACTCCGCCCGACAGAGCGGAGATGACGCGCGCGTCACCGACCTGCTCGCGGATGCGCTCGACCTGCTCGGCGATCACGTTGTCGCTGTTCCAGTCGGACGCGAGACCTGCGCCCTTGTGCAGGAAGTTCTCGAGCACGCGCTGGCCGTGGTCCGAGTGCTTGACCTCGGGGTGCCACTGCACGCCGTAGAAGCGACGCTGCTCATCTGCGAAGGCGGCGACCTTGGTGGCGTTCGTCGTCGCGAGCACCTCGAAGCCCGCGGGCGCCGTCGCGACCTGGTCGCCGTGGCTCATCCACACGTTCTGCTCGGCCGGCTGACCGCCGAGCAGTGTTCCGCCATCACCCGAGACGACGGCATCCGTCGCGCCGTACTCACGCAGGCCCGTGTTCGCGACCTCGCCGCCGAGCGTCTGCGCCATGTACTGGAAGCCGTAGCAGATGCCGAGGGTCGGGACGCCGAGCTCGAACACCGCGGGGTCGAGGCGCGGAGCGCCCTCCTCGTAGACCGATGACGGTCCGCCCGACAGGATGATCGCGACGGGGTTCTTCTCGGCGATCTCCGCGGCCGTGGCCGTGTGCGGCACGATCTCGCTGTAGACGCCGGCCTCGCGCACGCGACGGGCGATCAGCTGCGCGTACTGCGCGCCGAAGTCGACCACGAGGGCGGGGCGCTGCTGGGTCTCGGACTGTTCGGTCAACGGGCACCTTCCGGGGCGGGAGTGGAGGCCTCTGCGGCCTCCCGTGTGGCGAGATAGGTCTTGACTTCACGAGCCACGATGGCCTCCATGAAGAACGACAGCAGCGGGATGACGCCGCCGAGGGCGAGCAGAATGAAGCGCGGGAACGGCCACCGCATCAGGCTCCACATGCGGAAGCAGGCAAACAGGTAGACGACGTAGAACCAGCCGTGCGCGACGAGGATGAACAGCGAGAGGTTGAACCCGTCGCCGAGCGAGGTCATCTCGCAGGAGTTCGTCATGGGGGCGAAGAGCGACCACCACTGGCAGTCCGGCCCGGCGAGGACTCCTGCGAACCAGAGCGGCCCGCCGGAGCCGCCCATGAAGAGTTCGAGGTGGATCGGCGTGTACTTCAGCACCATCTCGGTCAGCAGCAGGAGCAGCATGACTCCTGTGATGATCGACGCGATCTGGTAGAACTTCAGCGCACCGCGGATCGCCGGAAAGCTGGCGACTTTCGGTTCGGGCATGTCCTCAGTCTAGTCGGCGCCGCCGAAGTCTCTTGAGGCGGTGAAGAGCTGGTCTGGTCAAGGTGACCAGACCAGCTATAGAGTGATGGGATGACCATCGTGAACGTGCAGGATGCGAAAACCCGGCTCTCCGAGTTGCTCCGGCGCGTCGAGACCGGCGAGGAGATCGTGATCGCCCGAGCCGGAACCCCGATCGCGCGCATCACCGCGGCATCGCCGCCCCGGCGGCGACTCGACAGTCCGCTGCTCCCCGAGATCCCGCCGATCGGCGCCGAGCACCTGCTCGAGGACATGAGCTCGGCGGAACTCGCGGAATGGGAAGACGGTCACCCCGCGGATCCACTGAGCGAGCACGACCGGTGAGCGCCTACCTCCTCGACACGCACGTCGTTCTGTGGCTCGCGACCGACCCCGAGCGTGTTCCCCGCGCCCTGCGCGACTCCCTCGTCGAGGCCGAGGCCTTATTCGTCTCGGCGGCCACCGGCTACGAGATCTCGCAGAAGGTCCGGCTCGGTCGCCTCGAGCACGGCGGACAGGTGCTCGCCCGCTGGACCGCACTCCTGCGCTCCCTGCTCGCGGAGGAGCTCCCCCTGTCCGGCGTTCACATGAGAACCGCAGGCGAAATCGATTGGGAGCATCGCGACCCCTTCGATCGGATGCTGGTGGCTCAGGCGCAGATCGACGGACTGATCCTCGTGACGGCTGACCAGCGCATCCGGGACTTCCCCGAGGTCACCTGCGCCGACTGGGCCTGATACGGATCGTCAGGGCGCGGGCGGACGGGCCACGAGGAGTTCGCCGGCGCCGCTCGCCGCGAGGGGGCCGGCCGCATGCGGCACGAGCAACGTCATGCCCGCCGACACCTGCTCCTCCCCCAGTACGAGCTCTCCCCGGCTCACCACGACGATCGCGAATCCGGCATCCACAACGGCATCGCCGTCGACCGGGAGCCGCTCGAGCCGGAAGTACCCGTCGGCGGCGGGCGGGAACGCCGAACCGGATGCCGGGGCAGCGCGCACGAGTTCGCGCATGTCCTCCACGGAGCGGCCGCTCGTGTTCACCGCGGCGAGCGCGAGGTCGAAGCCGAGACCGAGGTGCCCGAGCGCGGGGCCGTCGATCGCGAAGTCCTGCCATTCGAGCAGGATCGAGAGGTCTTCGGGCTGCTGCAGCTCGAGCAGGAGGATGCCGGCGCCGATCGCGTGCAGCTCCCCCGGCGGGACCCACACCACGTCACCGGGGACGACCTCGATCTCGTGCAGCAGTCCCAGGAGCGCCGCGACGTCCTGGCTTTCCACTAGCGCCGCGAGTACAGCCGCGTCGACGTCCGCCCGCAGGCCCACGTGCACGGTTCCGCCCTGCAGGATGTACCAGGCCTCGGCCTTGCCGTGCGCGCGACCGAGATGAGTCGCCGCGAAGTCGTCGTGCGGATGCGCATGAACCGGCAGCCGCTGCCCCGCGTCGAGCAGCTTCACGAGGAGCCGCGTGTCGTCGCCCCAGCGATCGACGTGGTCGGCGCCGAGCCACGCGACCGGGTCCGCGGCGACCGCGTCGCGCAGCAGCGTCCCATCGGGCAGATGCGTGAGTCCGAGCGCGGGGTCGCCACTGACCGTGGTGACCGATCCGATCCAGTCCTCCGGCTCACGAGGGGCGTCCCGCAGCTCCCCCCGGAAGGCGCTGATGCGCGAACCTCCGCGGTAGAAGCGCTCGGGTGGACGGTTCGACGGCAGGGCCAGCGGCCTCATGCGGACTCCTTCTGTCTGGCGGCATCCGATCGCTGACTGGCGGCATCCGATCGGACGGCCTCGGGGTGGGTGGCACCGGCGAGGAACCCTCCCACGAACGTGTCGCCGAGGCCGATCGTGGTCGGCATCGCGACGTCGAGCGCGAACGCGGCGATCCCCGTCGCGCCGTCGATCGCTCCCTCGACGGCCGCGACGACGGCCTCACCGCCCGGGTGACGGGGCATCGACGCCGTCTCGGCGACGTCCGAGGCCGTGAGTCGGTCGCCCACCCGGTACCGCGTCGCGGCGACCCTCACGGCGCTCTCCAGCGCGGTGCCGTGCTGCGCGGCATCCGGTCCGACGGCGATCGCCCAGTAGCGGGTGTGCACGACGAGCGCCGCTGCCGGGATGATCGCCCTGGCGTCCTCCAGTGCGCGGATCACGTCCGCCGGGTCGAGCAGGTTCACAGCGCGTCCGAGGTACTCCTGCAGCTCGTCCTCGTTCATGCCGTACACGTCGATCCGCTCCAGCATCCGCTGCCGAACGGTCTCCGCGAACGGACGCGAGTAGAAACCCGCGTCCTCGTAGTAGACCAGCGCGTCGTCGGGGAGCCGACGCATCGCCTCGTGCAGCGTGCGGAGACGCTGCTCGAGCAGGTCGTGGTCCTGCATCGTGTTGAACCCCGAAACCAGGAACGCCGTGGCCTGCGCGAGCTCGTCGCCGAGACCGGAGGCCAGGAGCATCGCCCGGTTCGGCGGGTCGTTCGCGAAGATCAGCCGGTTGGCGGCGGGCGACAGCACATCCCCGTCGATCAGCCGCACCCGCGCACCCACAGGGTATTGCACGATGAGATGCGGGTCGAGCGTGTCCTCCGTCGCCGAGCACACGTACGAGAGAGCCGGGGGCAGCAACCGCCGCACCGTGTCGTCGATGCTCACCAGGTGCTGCGTGCTGGGGATCCCGAGGGCATCCAGCACGAGTCCGGCCCGCACGCCCGTCCCTCCCAGGGTGACGGTCCGCTCGAAATGCGCCGCGAACCCTTCGACGACCTCCGACGAGACGACGAAGCGCTCTCCGCCGGACCCCGAGGCGAGGAACGCGACGATCGCGACGAGCAGCGACCGCTCGTCGACGATCGGCGACGTGGTCGTGAGCTCGTGTCGCCGCACCCCGTGCAGGTGCGCAAGCCTGTCGAGGACCGCCGAGTCCCACGTCAGCTCGTAGTCGACGGTGCCGCCGAGTCCGAGCACGAGTTTCCTGTCCACGCCGCCGATCATCCTCCGAGTCCGCCGCTCAGTACAGCGACGCCTTGCCGTCGGCGCCGAACAGCCGGATCTTCTCGGCCGCCGTGACCTTCATCGCAGCGATCGGCTCGGGCTGGATGGCGTTCGGCTCGCGCAGACGCTCATCGGTGCCGAGGACCTCGCGCATGCGGTTGTGGTACGAGACCTTGATGTCGCTCGAGATGTTGATCTTGTTCACTCCCAGCTCGACCGCGCGGCTCAGCTCCGAGTCGGGGTTCGACGAGCCGCCGTGCAGCACGAGCGGAATCCCCACCGCCGCCTTGATCTGCTCCAGCAGATCGTGACGCAGCTCCGGGTTCTTGTCGCTCGGGTACAGGCCGTGCGAGGTGCCGATCGCGATCGCGAGGCTGTCCACGCCGGTCTCCTGCACGAAGCGCACCGCGTCGTCCGGGTTCGTGTAGATGATCTCGGCCGCGCCCGACTCGCCGTAGCTGTCGTTCGCCCCGATCGTCCCGAGCTCGCCCTCGACCTGGATGCCCACTGCGTGCGCGGCCTCGACGACCTTGCGCGTCAGTGCGACGTTCTCGTCGAACGGCAGCAGCGAGGCGTCGATCATGACCGAGGTGAAGCCCGCCTTGATCGCCTGGATGATCTGCTCGTAGGTGCCGCCGTGGTCCCAGTGGATCGCGACGGGGACGCTGGCGCGGTGCGCACGCGAATGCATCGCGGCGATGAGATCGGTCGTGATGTGCGAGACCTCGTCGGGGTGGATGGCGATGATGACGGGGGCGTCCAGCTCCTCGCTGATGTCGATGACGCCGTTGAACATCGCCCAGTCGCTGATGTTGAATGCGGGGATGGCGAAGTTGTTCTCGTTGGCGACGTCGAGGATGGATTTGCCGGTGTAGAGCACGTGTTTCTCCTGTTTCGTGATGGTGTGAAGTCGAGGGCGGACGGTGTCAGCTCTTCACGGACCCCGCCGTGAGACCGCTGATGAAGTACCTCTGGAAGAAGAGGAAGAGGATGAGCACGGGGATCGAGCCGAGCACGCTCATCGCCATGATCTGGTTCCAGTCGTACGAGTGCTGACCCATGAGCAGCTGGATGCCGATAGGTACAGTGCGCATGTCGATCGAGCGCGTCAGCGTGAGCGCGAACAGGTACTCGTTCCACGCGATCATGAACGTGTAGATGCCGACCGAGACGATGCCCGGCACCGAGATCGGCACGAGGATGCGCCAGAGGGCCGTCATGGACCCGGCGCCGTCGACGCGCACGGCCTCGTCGAGCTCCTTCGGGAGCGTGTTGAAGTAGCCGGTCATCATGATGATCGCGTACGGCAGCGTGAACACCATGTAGGTGAGGATGAGGCCGAGGTACGAGTTGTACAGCCCCAGCGCGACCATCAGCCCGAAGTACGGGATCAGCAGCGTGATCGGCGGCACCGCCTGCACGCTCACGATCACGACGTTGAGGATGCGCTTGCCGCGGAACTCGAAGCGGCTGAAGGCGTAGGCCGCCTGGATCGCGACGAGCAGCGTGAGGATCGTCACGGAACCCGCGACGACGTAACTGTTCAGGAAGAACCGCATCGTCTCGGGGTTCGTGAAGATCGCGACGTACGCGTCGAACGAGAACGTGTCGGTGATGAGGCGCGGCGGGAGCTCGAAGATCTGCGTGTTCGACTTGAACGAGCTCGACAGCATCCAGAGCACGGGACCGGCCGCGAACACGGCGCCGAGGATCAGCGCGAGGATCAGTCCGGACTTGGCGACCAGGGTGGAGCGCGCGGCGCGACGCCGGGAGTCGACGGTGAGAGCCATGATCAGTCCCTCGCTTTCTGGTGGCGGACGTAGAACACGGCGAGCACCATCGACATCAGCAGCACGAGCACCGCAGAGGTCGCAGCGAGCGAGAAGTCGTACTTGGCGAACGCGAGCTTGTAGGTGAAGGTGCTGAGCACCTCGGTGACGTCGATCGGGCCACCGCCCGTGGTCATCCAGATCAGCGCGAACTGCTGCGAGGTCCAGATCAGGTCGAGCAGCACCAGGCTGATGATGATGGGGCGCAGCTGCGGGATCGTGACGTTCCAGAAGCGCTGCACGGCGTTCGCGCCGTCGACGCGGGCCGCCTCGTGGAGGTCTGCCGGCACTCCCTGGAGGCCGGCGAGCAGGCTGACCATGAAGAACGGGTAGCCCGCCCAGATGTTGATGAAGATGATCGTGCCGAGCGCGAGCTGCGGCGATGCCAGCCACTCGATGTCGGTGTTGAGCAAGAAGTTGACGACCCCGTTGGGGGCGAGCAGCATGCGCCACAGCACGGCGATCACCGCGACCGTGAACAGCCACGGGAGCACGTACAGCGCGCGGAAGATCGAGCGCGAGAACCGTCCGAGCAGTGGGCTGTTGAGCATCATCGCGAAGGCGAGACCCAGCACCAGGTGCGCTGCGACGCTCGTCACCGTGAAGAGGATCGTGTTCCCGGTGGCCTTCCAGAAGCCCGGGTCCGACAGGATCTCGACGTAGTTGGCCACCCCGACGAACTCGGGGGACTTGTTCAGGATCACGTTGTCCTGGAACGAGTATCCGATCACCATGACGATCGGGACGATCATCAGCACGAACAGCAGGATGACCGTGGGCGACAGGAACGCGTACGACTCGGTGGTCTTGCGCAGCTGCCGGCGGCGCCGCGAGGGGGCGACGCCCGTGACGATCACCTCGGTGTCGTCGGACAGTTTCAGGCTCATGGGAACCGGTGCTCCTTGGTTGGTCGGGTGCCGCGTCGCATCGGGTTCACGACGCGGCACCCCGTTCATGCGGGAGTCGGGCGGAGGATCAGAACTCCTTCAGCCAGGACTCCTGTGCCGCCTTCAGCGCATCGTCGATCGACTGCTGGCCGTCGAACGCGGACTGCAGCTGCTCGCCGAGCTGACGCATGAGGTCCTCCGCGACGGGCAGCCCCGTGAACTCGTTGGCCGGGTAGCCGGCCTGGTAGATCTCGAACGCCTTCTTGAAGAGCTCGTCGTCGTTCACGAAGTCGGGCACGGACTCGGAGTTGCCGGGGAACGCCTTCGCCATGGTCGACAGCTCGGAGTTGGTCTCCTGGCTCATGAGGAACTCGACCAGCTTGAAGGCCGCGTCCTTGTGCTCGGAGTTCTCGGCGACGCCGATGCCCCACGACGCGTACGGGATGCCCCGCTCGCCGTCGTACCCGTCCTCGGCGGGAATCGCGGAGATCGAGAACTTCAGGTCGGGGTTCGACTCGCGGATCAGGTTGATGTGCGCGAGGGAGTCGATCATCATGCCGACGCGGCCGTTCGTGAACTCCTCGACCTTGTCCTGCTCCTTCATCGTGAACGAGCCGGAAGCGATCACTCCGTCGTCCCACAGGCCGCCGATGTAGTCGATCGCCGAGGTCACGTCGGCGTTCGTGAGGTCGGGCTGGCCGTCCTTCAGCATCGAGCCGCCGGAGGCCCAGACCCACGACATGACGTCGTTCTGCACACCGTTCGGCGCTTCGAGCGAGAGCGGAAGGACCCAGCCGGAGACGTCCCCGCCGAGAGCGGTGACCTTGCTCGCGGCATCCGCGAACTCGGTGCGCGTGGTCGGCGGAGCCGCGACGCCCGCGTCGGCGAGCAGGGTATCGTTCGTGAACATCGGGTAGACGAAGTTCACGACCGGGATCATGTAGGTGCTGCCATCGACCTGGATCTGGCTGGCCAGCTCGCTGTCGTCGTAGTCGTTCTCCTTCATCAGTTCCGTCAGGTCGGCGATGACGCCCTGCGAGGCGAAGTCGTTGACCCACGCGCCGTCGAGGCCCACGACGTCCGGCATGGTGCCGGACGCGGCGCCCGCGAACAGCTGCTCCTTGGTGGACGCGTAGGGTCCGCTGACGAGGTCCACCGTGATGCCGGGGTTCGCCTCTTCGAACTTGTCGATCAGTGCGCGGAACTCGCCGTCGGGGAGCTCGGGCTCCCACCACTGCGCGAACTCGATCGTGACGTCGCCGCCCTCGGCGCCGCCGTCTCCGCTGTCGCCGGATGCGCATCCCGCTACGGCCAGGACCGTCAGTGCTGCTGTCGCTGCGCCGGCGAGCTTCAGAGTGCGTCGCCCACGTCCCACTGTGATCATCACTTCTCCTCTTCGAGATCGTGCCGCATCACGCGCTTCAATGCTTGTTCATGCGGTTTTGAGCAATGTTATGCCGAGGTTTGCGGGGACGCAAGACATTTCTCCGGCCGTTATCTGGTCGATATCGCGCGATTTTCGCTACTCGATGGAGATAGTCGTCGATAATGGATGCTGTTTTCTGCTGGACTATGCGGGTTTTACCTCGGTGTGTGCTAGAGATGTCTGCATGGACGCATCCGGATCCTCCACCAAGCGGCGCCTCCCCGCCGGCCGGAAGGCCGACCTCGCGGCGTACGTCGAGCAGACAGGCCAGGTCACGGTCGGCGACCTCGCCGAGCATTTCGCAGTCTCGATCGACACGATCCGGCGGGACCTCGACCAGCTCGACCGCGAGGGAGTGCTCGTCCGCACGCACGGCGGCGCCGTCAGCGCCGCGAGCGGAGCGCTAAAGGACAAGGCGCTCGACGTGCGCATGCGCGTGCAGACCGAGGAGAAGGAGCGGATAGCGCGCGTCGCCGCCGGACTCGTCGACGACGGCTCCGTCATCATGCTCAACGCGGGGACGACGACACTGGCCGTGGCCCGAGCCCTCCGCAACCACCACGACCTCACCATCGCGACCAACAACCTGCGCATCCCGGGAGAGCTCTCCCCGACGGTGTTCCGCGACCTGTATGTGTTCGGCGGTGCCGTGCGCTCCATCACCCAGGCGACCACCGGCCCGGTCGCGTTCACCATGACCGCGGGCGGCCCCGAGGTCGACATCCGGTGCGACCTCGCCCTGATCGCGGTCGGCGCGGTCGACGAGGCGGGGTACTCCACATCGAATCTCGGTGACGCGGCGATGATGTCCGAGATGATCGAGAGGGCCGAGCGCACCGCGATCCTCGCCGACTCCACCAAGCTGGGGCGACGGTTCTTCGCACAGATCGCGCTGCTGGAACGGGCCGACTACCTCATCACGGATGCTCCGCCCGAGCCGCGCATCGCCGCGGCGCTCGCTCAGGCCGAGGTCGAGGTCCTCACGCCCTGACCGGGCGAGGCGGCGCGACCTGTCGCGAGAACTCACACGTGCCACCCGCACGACGGAGGCCGTCGGGATCGCTCCCGACGGCCTCCGCCTGCGTCATCCTGCTACCGGATCAGAACCACCCGGAGATCAGGTCCCAGAGCCAGTCGAGGAGATCCCCGATGAGGCCTCCGAGGCCGCCCGCCCGGTTGACGGTGACGGTCGCCGTCGCGGCATCGCCGTCGGCTTGCGCGACCGCGACCGTGTACTTCCCCGCCTTGGCGTTCTTCGGAACTGTCACCGAGGTGGAGAAGGTGCCGTCGGCCTTGACCTGGACCGTTCCGACCTGCACCGGCGTGCCCTTCTTCGGCTCGAGGGTGATCGTGAGGGTCTCCCCCGGCTCGAAGTCCGCGCCCGTGACACGGAGCTTCTTGCCGGCGGTCACCTTCTTGTCGACCGTGATGGTGCCCGCGAACTCCTCGGGCTCCTCCTCCGTGATCGTGAAGGGCACCTGCACCGTGGTGCCGGTCGAGGGCACCGTCACCGTGAGGGGCTGGTCGCCCGACACCCCGGACGGGACCGTGAACGTCAGCGACGCTCGCCCGGCCTCGTCGGTCGTGTCGACGATGGTGGGGTCGACAGCGCCCGCCGCGAGCTGCGTGCCGCCCAGCGAGAGCGTCACCTCGCCCGGTGCCGCCTCGCCGGCGCTGAACGCCAGCGAGGACAGCGCGACCGTGACCTGATCGCCGGCCGAGTACCCGTCGGCGTCCGGCGCGCTGACCGTGACGCCCACCGCGCGCTGAGCGAGGTCGGGGGTCGCGGTCTTGTTCGCGTCGAACCAGTCCACCATCGACTGCAGGTCGATCTTTCCGGTGTCGCGCTTGCCCGTGCCCTCGCGGAAGGTGAAGAAGTTGTCTCCACCCGCGGCGAGGAACGAGTTCGCCGCGACCGTGTAGTTCGCGGACGCGTCGATCGGCGCGCCGTTCAGCGTGATCGAGGTGATGCGCGAGCCCTGCGCCGCCGCCGGGTCGTACGTGTACACGAGACCCTCCGACAGACCGAGCTTGAGGAACGGACGAGCCGCCCCTGTGGGCTGCCACTGCTCCTCGAGCACGCCCTTCAGCTGCGCTCCCGTCAGGGTGAGCGTCACCAGCGTGTTGGCGAACGGCTGGACCGTCGCCGCCTCGCGATAGGTGACGTTGCCCGCGGGGTCGTTCGCGTTCGACGAGGCGTACGTGAGGTTGGCGCGGATGCCGCCGGGGTTCATGATCGCGATGTCCGCGCCCGTGGACCACTTCTGCACGTCCGCGACGAAGTTGCCGATCGTGGACTCTCCACCCCGGTTCTCCGAGCCGTTGCTCTGGCGAGCACGGTTGAAGTCGGCGGTGATGTCGCCCACCTTGACGGCACCGAGCACGTCGGCCTCGGCCTTCGCCTTGGCGACGATGTCGGCGACCTCCGGCACGGCCGGGTACAGTGCCTGACCGTTCGCGGTGAGGGGCTTGATCTCGTTGGTGATCGAGATCAGGTCCTTCGTCTTCGGGTCGACCTGGATGTTCATCAGGCCCAGGTTCTCGCCGTACTGCCCGGCCGAGATGACCGGACGTCCGTCGATAACGTGGTTGTAGGCCAGGTGCGTGTGAGCGGAGACGATCGCGTTCACGTCGTCGTCGACGCCGTAGACGACCTCGCCCAGGGGCGAGTCGGGTGTGATGCTCGACAGCTCGACGCTCGCCGCGCCCTCGTGCACGAGGAGGATGATCACATCCGCCTCGCCGTTGGACGGGTCGCCGTCCTTGAGGTCCTCGGCCACGGCGTTGACCGAGTCCGCGATGCTCCGCACCTCGAGATCGGCGATGCCCTCCGGCGAGACCAGCGAGTCGAGGTCCTCCGTGACGGCACCGATGAAGCCGACCTTGACGCCGTCGAGCTCCTTGACCCAGGCGGGGGCGAGAGCGGGCTCGCCCGTCTCGGTGAGGAACACGTTCGACGAGATGTACTCCCAGTCCGCGCGGTCCTGCACACGGTCGCGCAGATCCTCCCAGCCCTGGTCGAACTCGTGGTTGCCGGCGGCGCTCACGTCGAGACCGGCCGCGTTGAGCGCGTCGATCGTGGGGTTGTCGTCGTTGATGAACGAGGTGAACGTCGAGGCGCCGATCAGGTCGCCGACACCGGCGAAGATCGTGTTCGGGTTCTCGGAGCGGAACTGCTGGACGGCTCCCGCCACGACCGCGGCACCGGCTGCGGCCCCGTCGGCCTCGATGCGTCCGTGGAAGTCGTTCATCGTGACGACGTCGATGCTGACGGGCGGGATCTCCGAGGAGACGCCGACCACGATCGGATCGTGGTCGCTGGAGCGGAACGGCGTCCCCGCCTCGGTGGCACCGAACGCGTAGCCGCGGTCGCTCCACTCGGGCGAGTTGATGCTCCAGACGCCCGCACCCGTGATCGAGGCGGTGAGGGACGGCGACGCGAGCACGTGATCGAGCGAGCCGAGCTCGCCGTCGAACGTGTACGTGTGCTGACCCGGGGCCTTCTCCGGGGCGACGTCGCTCCAGCCCGCGCTGGTGAAGACATCGATCGGGTCTTCCTTCGCGTAGGCGTTGAAGTCGCCGATCAGCAGGATGTCACTGCTGCCGGTCTCCTCCTCGATCGTCGCGGTGAAGCCCTTGAGCGAGTTCGCCTGGGCGACGCGATCGGCGTTGAAGAAGCCCTGACCGTCGGCGGGCTCGGCGCCGCCGCCCTCGGGAGCCGACTTCGACTTGAAGTGGTTCGCGACGACCGTGACGGTGCGGCCGTCGATGTCGAACGCCTGCGCGATCGGCTCGCGGGCGTTGCCCCACACGCTCTCGTCGGTGACGGTCAGGCTGTCGCCGACCGTCTTCACGTCGTCCTTCTTGTAGATGATCGCGCTCGTGATGAAGTCGGTCGT
This sequence comes from Microbacterium sp. LMX7-1.2, assembly GCF_040675935.1. Taxonomy (NCBI): domain Bacteria; kingdom Bacillati; phylum Actinomycetota; class Actinomycetes; order Micrococcales; family Microbacteriaceae; genus Microbacterium; species Microbacterium sp. LMX7-1.2. The sequence goes on from NZ_JBEGIL010000001.1 coordinate 1,072,691, forward strand.
CGCCGCATCGTCCAGAGCGTCCGGGGTGCGCACGTAGTCCCACACGTCGTCGCCTGCCGCCTCGTTGAGCCCGTCGACGAGATCGGCGAGCGCGGAGTCGAGCGTGCCGCCGAGCTTGATCGAGTTCTCGATCTCCATGAGCGAGACGATCTCGGCGTCGAGTCCGTTGATCGCCGCGACGATCTTCGACTTCTGGATCGCGAACTGAGCGGCGTTCGCCGCGCCGCGGGCATTGGAGTTCTGGCTCTTCAGCGTCGTGAAGTAGTTGAAGACGTTGAACGACGCGACCTGGACGTCGCCGCCCACCTCGGGGGCCGTCTCGACCCGCGGGTTGGTCGCCTCGAAGCCGACCTTCGCGGCGTCCGGCGAGGTGCTGTCGATCGGAACGACCGGCTGCAGGCGCCAGTCGTCGAAGCCGTAGGACAGCACGTAGCCGTTGTCGCGGAAGTCGACCGTGTCACCGTTCCGGACCACGAGATCCTTCGTGAAGTACGGCTGGTCGTTCGGGTGCCCGTTGTTCGTGACCTGGATGGACCAGCCGTCGTCGAGCAGCAGGCGGTTCGCCCGGTTCGCGGCGGCGATCGCCGTCGCCTCGGCACCGGGACGCGCGGTCTCGGTGCTCTTGACGTTGAGGTCGTCTCCGGCGTTCAGCCACAGCGTGCCGAAGTTGTACAGCTGGTGGCTGGACGCGACACGGTAGGTGCCGGAGGGGGCGACGAGCATGCTCTCGTACTGCTCCCGGTCGGAGCCGACCACGGTGTCGGGCAGCGGGGTGACCGCCGGCAGGCCGACGCCGGCCTGCACGACGGAGACGCCCGCGAGCGAGGCGGGGTTGATCTGCGTCTGACCGAAGTACTCGCTGACCGAGCCGGTCACCGAGACGAGGTCTCCGATCGCGAGCGTCGGGGCGAGCGCGTTGAGGAACACGAACACGCCGTCGGAGGCGCCCGGGGTCGCGTCGGTCTCACCGCCCGAGCCCTGTGTCTGGATCACGATGCCCTTGTAGCCGCCGGTGCGGTAGTCCGCCGTGACGACGCCCTCGACGGTGACGGTCTGGCCGTTGAGCGGCGAGACGTCGGTCGTGCCCTGGACCTCGGCGATAGAGACCTTCTGCGGGTCGGTGCCGGGCTCCTCCGGCTCCTCGGGCTCCTCGGGCGCCGATCCCCCCGAGTTCTGCGGGGTGATGGTGGCCGAGAGGGTGAAGTCGACGCTGTTGTCGTCGGTGTCGACGCCGTTCGTGCGGTTGAGCGACTTGACATCCGTGTTCCCGGACGGCGCGGTGGCCGCCTTGGTCTCGAATGTGTTGGAGGTGCCGTAGCCGAGCACGTCGATCACGCCGTCGACGCCGGTGACGGAGCCGGGCGTGAGGGTCACGGCCGCGGTGCCGTTCACGAGGGCGAGGGTGCCCGTGGTGCCGCTCGGGTTCAGGTTCCCGGTCGCGTCCGGCGTCGGCAGCGCGGCACCGTTCGCACCGTTGCTGCCGCCCTGCACCAGGTAGTACCCGCCGGCGGGGATGCTGCCGCTCAGCGGCGCGACGCCGTTGGAGTTGCCCGTGCCGGTCGCCGAGCGGTACTGCAGCGACAGGCCGTCGAGGGCGATCGCGGCATCCGTCGGGTTGTAGAGCTCGACGAACTTGTTCGTGAACGCGGCCCCTGCGCTGCCACCGGACAGGTACGCCTCGTTGATGACGACCCCCGTCCCGGTGACGTCGGCGGACGCGGGTGCGGCGATCAGGGCTCCGGCTCCCAGGGCGGCGACGCACGTGCCGGCGAGGACGCCGAGACGCCTCCGGCTTCTGCGGTCGGCCCCGGGAACCTCGCGGTTCGCGGCATCGAAAGCGGGCATATCTCTGTCTCCTCGGTTTCCTCTGGCGACGGCTCTCATGGAGCCACTACAGCGCGCATTCACAGCCGGCGCACATGATGCGAGCCTAAGGAGCGCCTCCGACATCATCAACGGAGTTTTCTCATTGGTCACCCAGCGCTAACCGAACGGCCCGAGTGCACCCCTGACGAAGGTGGAAGACCGGAGCGGTCGACGCTCAGATGCGCGGACGCCGATGCGCGGATGCGCGTCGAGGCTCAGTCGGATGCCGCGGCCGCGGCGTCCTCGAACTCCTCGACCTCGCGCTCCCAGGCATCCTTCGCGAGTCGGTACCAGAGGTAGAAGGCGAAGCCGGCGAAGATCGCCCACTCGACCGCGTAGAACACGTTGAGCCAGTTGACGGGTGACTGCTCCTCCGGGGCCGGCGAGGAGATGTCGATGAGGCCGGCCGAGGCCGAAGTGGAAGCCAGGTACGGGCGGTACACGTCCAGGTCGGCGGTGTCGTGCCAGTGGCTCAGCAGAGCGGCGGGCGACATCCTGTCCATGCGCTGCGGGTCGTCCCTCGGCGGGACGCTCGGGCCCTCATCCGAGATGATCCTGCCGGTGACCTCGACCGTCGATCCGTCGGCCTGCGCCTCGAGTTCCGCGACGGCGGCATCCGCGACCGTGCGATCGGCCGTCCATCCGAGCGCGACGGCGATGGACGTGCGATCGGCCACCCGCAGCTGTCCGGTGACCCAGAAGCCCTCGACGTCGTCGTTGAAACGGCTGGAGACGACGAGGAAGTCCTCGGGGACCCACGACCCCGAGGTCTCGACGCGCTGTCCGACGAGCGGCTCCGGGAGGTACTCCCCCGGTTCGACGACCTCGGTCAGGGGACGCACCTGCTCGGTCACACCCGCGGGAGGCGGATCGGTGTCGATGGCACGCTCGAGCTGCCACTGGCCGAGCCAGGCGAACACACCGGCGACGACCAGGCACAGCACGAGCATCCCGATCCAGCGACCGCGGAGCATGACCTCGCGCAGGGTCGGCGGGAACAGAGCGGGGGACGACACGGTGGTGCGGGACTCAGGCCTCGTAGGGGGCGAGCACGACCTCGACCCGCTGGAACTCCTTGAGGTCGGAGTACCCGGTGGTGGCCATCGACTTGCGCAGCGCGCCGATCAGGTTCGCGGTGCCGTCGGCGACGGGCGCGGGGCCGTAGAGGATCTCCTCGAGCGTGCCGATCCCGCCGACCTCGACGCGGCGACCGCGCGGGAGCTTCGGGTGGTGCGCCTCGGGGCCCCAGTGGAAGCCGCGTCCAGGCGCATCGGTCGCGCGGGCGAGCGCGACGCCGAGCATGACGGCATCCGCACCCATGGCCAGAGCCTTCACGATGTCGCCGGACGTGCCGACCCCGCCGTCCGCGATGACGTGCACGTAACGCCCACCCGACTCGTCGAGGTAGTCGCGGCGCGCGGCCGCGACGTCGGACACGGCCGTCGCCATCGGCGCGTGGATGCCGAGCGTCGCACGGGTCGTCGAGGCCGCCCCGCCGCCGAAGCCCACGAGCACACCGGCTGCGCCGGTGCGCATCAGGTGCAGGGCCGCGGTGTAGGTGGCGGCACCGCCGACGATCACCGGCACGTCGAGGTCGTAGATGAACTTCTTCAGGTTCAGGGGCTCGTCGACGCTCGAGACATGCTCGGCCGACACGGTGGTGCCGCGGATCACGAACAGGTCGACGCCGGCCGCGGCGACCGTGTCGTAGAACTCCTGCGTGCGCTGCGGGGTGAGCGACCCAGCGACCGTCACCCCGGCGTCGCGGATCTCGGCGAGACGACGGGTGATGAGCTCGGCCTTGATCGGCTCGGAGTACAGCTGCTGCATGCGCACGGTCGCTCCGTCGGCATCCAGACCTGCGATCTCCGCGAGCAGGGGCTCCGGGTCCTCATAGCGGGTCCAGAGCCCTTCGAGGTCGAGCACTCCGAGGCCGCCCAGCTGACCGAGCATGATCGCGGTCTGCGGGCTCACGACCGAGTCCATGGGTGCGCCGAGCACCGGGATGTCGAAGCCGAAGGCGTCGATCGTCCACGCGGTCGACACGTCCTCCGGGTTGCGGGTGCGCCGTGACGGCACCACCGCGATGTCGTCGAACGTGTATGCGCGACGTGCGCGCTTGCCTCGGCCGAGCTCGATCTCCATGGTCACCCCTCCAGCCTACCGGGAGCGCACGCGGGGGCCGACGGGCGGGCACGCCCGAGGGAGGTCTCAGCGCGCACGTTGCACCCGCCTCTCGTCCCAGACCGGCTCGTCCGACTCGTAGACCTCGCCGTCCGCGCCGAACACCAGGAACCTGTCGAAGCCGCGCGCGAACCAGCGGTCGTGCGTCACCGCGAGCACCGTGCCGTCGAACCGCGCCAACGCGTCTTCCAGGGCCTCCGCCGATTCGAGATCGAGGTTGTCGGTCGGCTCGTCGAGCAGCAGCAGTGTGGCTCCCGAGAGCTCGAGCAGCAGCACCTGGAACCGTGCCTGCTGCCCGCCCGAGAGCGACTCGAAGGTCTGCTGCGCCTGGCGCACGAGGCCGTAGCGATCGAGGGCCGAGCTCGCGGCATCCCGCGGCATTCCCGCGCGGCGTTCGTCGCCGCGATGCAGGATCTCCAACAGCGTGCGCCCCACGAACTCCGGATGCGCGTGCGTCTGCGCGAACAGGCCGGGAACGACCCGCGCGCCGAGCACTGCTGCCCCCGTGTGCGCGACGGGGTGCAGCTGCTCCCCCGTCGAGGTCACATGTCCCAGACTGGGGTCGGGGTCGGTGCCGCCGCGGGCGAGCAGCCGAAGGAAATGCGACTTGCCCGAGCCGTTCGAGCCGAGCACGGCGACACGGTCCCCGTACCAGACCTCCGCATCGAACGGACGCATGAGGCCCGTGAGCTCCAGCCGTTCGGCGACGACCGCGCGCTTGCCCGTGCGCGCTCCGCGCAGCCTCATGTCGAAGTCCTGCGCGGGCGGACGCTCCTGCGGCGGCCCGGCGTCCTCGAAACGGCGCAGGCGCGTCTGGGCGGCCTGATAGCGCGAGGCGAAGCCGTCGTTCGCCGAGGCCTTGACCTTGAGGGTGGCGACGAGCACGAGCAGCTTCTCGTGCTGCTCATCCCAGCGTCGCCGCAACTCGTCGAGCCGGTCCATGCGGTCGCTCCGCGCCTGGTGGTAGGTGGCGAAGCCGCCGCCGTGCACCCAGGCGGTGGAACCGGCCCCACCCGGTTCGAGCGTCACCAGGCGGTCGGCGGCCCTGGCCAGCAGCTCCCGGTCGTGGGAGACGAGGAGCACGGTCTTCGGCGTCTGCCGCAGCTGCTCCTCGAGCCAGCGCTTGGTCGGCACGTCGAGGTAGTTGTCCGGCTCGTCGAGCAGGAGCACCTCGTCGGGCCCCCTCAGCAGGGCCTCGAGCGCGAGCCGCTTCTGCTCCCCGCCCGACAGCGAGGTGAGCTCGCGGTAGCGGGCGCGTTCGAAGGGCACGCCGAGCGCCGCGACCGTGCACTGATCCCACACCGTCTCGTGCTCGTACCCGCCGGCGTCCGCGTACTCGGCGATCGCCGTGGCGTACGCCATCTGGGTGTCGTGCTCGTCCCGGTCGATCAGGGCGTTCTCCGCCGCATCGAGCGCCTCGGCCGCCTGCCGGATCCGCGCGGGCGCCACGCGCACGAGCAGTTCGTGCACCGTCTGGCCGGCCTCGCCGTGCCCGACGAACTGATCCATGGCTCCGAGCCCGCCGTCTATCGTCACGACCCCGGCATCCGCTGCCAGATCGCCGCGGATGATGCGCAGCAGCGTGGTCTTGCCGGCGCCGTTGGGGCCGATGAGCGCGCTCGTGGACCCGGAGCCGACGCGGAACGTCGCCTCGTCGAGCAGCGGTCTGCCGTCGGGAAGGGTCAGCGAGACCCCTGTGACATCGATGTATCCCACCGCGTGGCCGTCCTTCCGCCCGCATGGCGAGCCGACCAGGCTATCAGGACTCCGACGCAGCGACGGTCACCGTCCGGCCGAGACCGCCTGCAGAGCCTCCGTGCGCGGGGCGGTCGGCAGGAACATCCGGAACTCGGTGCCCACGCCCTCCTTGCTCGTGACGTCCATGGTGCCGCCGTGCGCGAGCACGATCGCCCGGGTGATCGTCAGCCCGAGGCCGACCCCGGGCACCGCGTTGCGGGTCGCGGTCGAGGCGCGGAAGAAGCGGGTGAACAGCATCCCCTGCTCGTCCTCCGGGATGCCGAGGCCCGTGTCCCGCACCGAGAGCTCGATGCCGCCGTCGTGCGCACGCACCGCCGCCGTGACGCGTCCCCCGGACGGTGTGAACTTGATCGCGTTCGAGAGCAGGTTGTCGAGCGCCTGACCGATCCGGCCCGGGTCCGCGGCCATGCGCACGGGGGTCTCGGGGACCTCGGCCACGAGGTCGATGCTCTCGCGCTGCGCATGCGGCCCCGAGGAGGCGACCGCACTCCGCACGAGCTCGCCGAGGTCGACGTCCTGACGCTCGAGCGGGAACCGCCCCGATTCGACCTGGGCTGTGAAGAGCAGGTCTCCCACGAGCGTGAGCAACCGTTGCGCGTTGCGCTCGATGATGCCGACGAAGTCCTGCTGCTCCTCGGTCAGAGGCTGCGCGGGGTCGTTCTGCAGAAGATCGAGGAACCCGATGATCGCGCTGAGGGGCGTGCGCAGCTCGTGCGAGATCATGCCGACGAACTCGTCCTTCATGCGCGCCACCTCGACCGCCCTGGTCTCGTCCGTGAGCACGAGCAGGTAGCCGCGCGTCTCACCGTCGGCATCCTTCCGCGGGCTGACGGTCACGCGTGCGGGGACGACCGTGCCGCCAGCGGTCGTGACCTCGATGTCGCCCTCCACCGTGCGCTCGGCGTCGGCCCGGGCGAACAGCGCGCGGATGCCGGAGGGCAGATCGGCGTCCGCGGACGCGCACGGCGCATCGCCGACGAGCTGCGAGAGCGCCGACACGGAGAAGAAGCGGTCGATCCTGATGTCGTCGAGTGCCTCGCGGACCGACAGCCCGAGCAGGCGCTCCGACCCCGGGTTCCATTCCGTGATGGTCCCCTCGCGATCCACGGCGATCACGGCCTGCACCGTGATGGAGGCCCACAGGCTCTGGAACGAATCGAGGAGCAGACGGTACTCGCGTTCCTTTTCGGTGAGCTGCGCCACCATCGCCACGTTCTCCGCCAGGGCCGACGTGCGATCGGCGACCAGCCGCTCGGCCTGCTCCGCACGGACGCGCTGCTGACGCGACAGCTCGTTCACGACGGCCGCCAATGCGGAGAACACGAGGGGGCCGATGACACCGCGCAACAGCTCGACGGAGGTGTCCGGCGGCTCGGTGAGGTACGGCATGAGGAGGGCGATCGAGGTGAGCGCCCCGACGGCGAAGACGTAGCGGATGCCGGGAGCCGCCGCGATCCACACCACAGGGAGCAGGACGAGCGACGTGAACACCGACGTGGCGCCGCCGGTGCCCGCACGGAAGAGCCCGAGGCCGATGATGTCGATCATCGGGATCATGAGCACGATCCACCCGTCGTACACGCGCCGCGCCGTCAGGAATCCCGCCTGCAACGTGGCGAACAGCACGAGCGACACGCCGGCGAGGGCGGCGTCGGCGTTCGTGAAGGGCAGATCGGCGATCACCCAGGTCGCAGTCACCGCGAGAGCCGCGGCGATCGCGGTCGGCGCCTGCTTGATCAGGGGGCTGGGGTTGGTGAAGATCGCGTACCAGCCGATCTCGGCCCGGCGCAGCGGCGTGGCGTTCATCGCGCGACGCCCCGGAGCAGGGTGCGCAGTTCGGCGCCCCTGGTCGGCTTGGGGAGCGCGGCGTCCGCGTCCGGGTACTCGGCCGTGTCCAGGACGGAGCTGACGATCACGAAGCAGTCCGGGAATCGGCGCCGCACGAGGCGCACGCATTCCTCGCCGCTGATGCCGGGAAGCAGCAGGTCGATCACCGCGACCGTCGGCGATATGTCGTCGAACGCCGCCACCGCGGTCTCGGTGGTCACGGCCGCGAACACCTCGAACCCCTCCCGTTCCAGGTGCCGGGTGAGCAGCGTGATCTGATCCGCGCTGTCCTCGACCACGAGCGCCAGCGGCCGCATGCTCATCGGAGCAGCAGCTCTCGCGCGACGACGATCACGATCACGACGGCGAGCGACAGCAGCGCCTGCGGGATCAACCTCTTCTCACGTCGGGCGTCGGCGAGGATCTCGGCCTCTTCGGTGTTCTGCGGGGATGCATCGGTCATGAGTCGACCCGTCCGATCTTCTCGGTCTTGATCCAGGCGGCGTCCGCGCGGCGCCACTCCTTGATGTAGGAGTCCACGGTGATCGCGCACAGCAGCGAGCCGTAGCCGCACACGTACAGTAGGAGTCCCGCGAAGAAGCGTCCGCCAGGGAGCGGCTCCACAGCGCGCGCGAGCCAGATGCCGAGCATCGAGATCGGACCCCACAGGTAGAAGACCACGGCCCAGATCAGCAGGCTGTGATCGGTCACGGGGAGGCCGAGGGCACGCAGCGTGCTCTCGAACAGCCAGGGGAACAGGGCGAACGCCATGAGGATCAGCGCGCCGAGCCCGGGGAACATGATCGCCTCGCGCCAGGACTGCCGCCCGATCCGCGGATCCAGCTGCACCGAGTACAGCATGGAGAAGATGTAGATGCAGGCGGCGGCGATCCACATGAAGCGGAAGACGAACTCGGCGATGTCGCTGTGCAGGACGAGGAGCGCGAGCAGCCCCGCCGCTGCGAGGAGCATGAACGCCGGCAGCAGCAGGATCGTGAACCAGGCCAGGCCGAACGCGAAGCTGCCGAGGTTGTGCTCCGTGCTCGGACGGAACCAGAGCCGCTTGTAGATCGAGGTGAGCTGCACGTTGCCGCGCGCCCAGCGCAGGCGCTGCTTCCACAGCGCGTCGATCGTGCGGGGCTCCTCCGCCAGCACCACCGCGTGCGGCTCGAACACCATGCGCCGTCCGTGGAGCTGGCCTTCGAACGTGGTCATGGTGTCCTCGGCGAGCGTGCCCGTGGGGATCCGCCCTCCGATCGCCTCCAGGTTCGCGCGGGAGTGCAGTTGCGCGCCGCCCGCGAGGCACGCGATGGCCCCGCCCACGTTCTGCGTGCGGCGTGCCGACAACTGCCCGATCACGTACTCGATGGCGATGAAGCGGGTGAGGTAGTTGCGATCCCGACTGCCCTCGGCGATGTACGCCGTGACGGCCCCGACCTTCTCGTCGGCGAGGTGCCGGCTGAGCTTGCGCAGCGAGTCGCGCGCGAAGATCACGTCCGCGTCCATGATGAGCACGGACTCGGTCCACTCGTCCGCGAGCACGATGTCGAGACCGTGGTTGAGCGTGTGCGCCTTGCCCTGACCGCCCTGCTCGCGTCGCAGGTGCACGACCCGGCCCGGGTGCGCTGCGGCCTTCGAGGCGACCACGTCGGGGGTGTCGTCGGTGGAGGCGTCGTCGATCACGAAGACCCGCAGGCGGTCTGCGGGGTATTCGAGCTGCAGCAGCCTCTCGATCGCGGGCCCGATCACGCGGCCCTCGTTCCAGGCCGGGATCAGCACCGCGATCCGCGGGTGGTACGGCGCGGCCTTGTCGTAGTGGTTGCGGAAGGCGTGCAGCGGCAGCGCGAGGAACTGCAGTCCCGTGTTGACCACGGGCAGCGTGCCGACCAGCACGCAGAGCAGCAGGACGACGACCACCACCGTCTCGAGCCAGGTGAGTTCGGGCATCAGACGTCCTCGTTCAGCAGTGCGGCGACGCGCTCATAGCGGCCGACGTCGGCCGCCTCGTGGCTGTCGGTGGAGGCGACGATCACCGCACCCGCGTCGCGCAGCGCGTCGAGCAGGGGCCGACCGGGGCATCCCCACTTCTCGTTGACCTCGACATGGGTATCGGTGGCGACGGCCGCGCGCGCCCAGGAGTCGATGCGCTCGGCACCGAGGTCGTCTTCGGAGAGACCGATCTTGGGGAGGATCGAGAAGCAGTGCGCGAGCTGGTTGCCCGGATGCCGGTTCATGGCCGCGACCAGGGCGGAGACCAGCTGGTCGAGCACGTCGGATGACGCCCAGCCCGCGGCTATCCGCTCGCGGACGGCTGTCGGTCCCAGGGGACCGTCGTCGCCGGGGAACTGGTGGTCGGCGATCAGGATGCGGTCGATGCCCGACGGGAGGTCGGGGATGTCGAGGGTGCCCGCGACGTCGAGGATCTTGGCCTCGACTCCGGTCAGCACGGTCAGCCCCTCCGGCACGCGCAGTGCGCGGACAGCGGTGAGGTATTCAGGCACCCAGGTGGTGTCGCGTCGCACGTGGTCGACGAGGCGAAGCGTCTGGAGACCCCGCTGCTCGGCGGCGGCGACGTTCTCCTCGAGCGTGGCGACGGCGTCGTCCGAGAACGTGGAGTGCACGTGGTGGTCGCCGCGCAGCGCGGGATGGCTCACAGCTCCTCCTGGTGGCCGGCGTGCGCGGAGACGAGCACCTCGTCGACCTCGACGATGACGTCCTCGAGGAACCGCACGGAAGCGATCTCACGGAACGGGATCGCGGCGGGCAATTCGGCGCCGAGGAAGAGGTCGGCGACGAGCGAGGGGATGTCGACGCCGGCGGCGATCGTGAGCGGGAGCGCTCCCGGGAAGCGCGGATTGACCTCGAGCAGCATCGCGCGCCCCGCGCGGTCGCGCCGGAGCTGCACGTTCGCGACGCCGACCAGGCCGATCGCCTCGGCGATGGCCGACGCCGTCTCGATGAGCTCGGGGTCGTGCACCGTCCGACCGGCGATCGCGACGCCGGAATCGACCCGCGCACGCGTGCGAGGGACCGCCGCCACGACGTGGCCGGCGGCGTCGGCGATCACGTCGACCGAGTACTCCTCGCCCGGGAGGAACTCCTGGACGATCAGCCCCTCGTCGACCGGCAGCGCCTCCAGCGCCGTTCGGTCGGGAACCAGCCGGATGCCGCGACTGCCGGCGCCCTGACGGGGCTTGGCGAACACGGGGAAGTCCCAGTCGACGGCGAGCGCATCCGGCCCGGCGAGGAGCGTCCGCGGGCTGCGGCCGGTCGCGGCGCAGCGCTCGGCGAGCAGGAGCTTGTCGAGGGCGGTGGTCAGGGTGTCCTCCGACGGGGCCGCGAGCACGGCGGGCGCCAGCTCCTCCCGTCGTCCGGCGAGCGCGACGAGCTCGACGTCGACGGTCGAGATCACGAGGTCGAGCGCATCCTCGGCCACCATGCGCGCGATCGCCGGCACGAAGTCGACGTCGCGCCCCGGAGGCACCAGGCGTCGCTGCGCCGGCGGGACGAGGTAGATGCCGCTCGCCCACCCGTCCATGTCGGCGGCGAAGACCGTGAGCTCGGGTCGGCGCAGGAGCGAGCGGATCACCGCGACTCCCGCCGGACCACCCGCACCGGTCACGAGTACGCGTGCAGTCATCAGCGCTCCAACTTCGTGAGTTCCTGGGCACCGACGAACTCGGCGGTTTCCCGCACGACCTCGAGCGGCTCGACCGCGGCCCCTCCCCCGAACCGCGACCAGTAGCGCGCGGTTGCGGTCACGAAGTCGGGGTCGAGGTAGTCGCGCGTCGCGGTCTGCGAGGCGAAGCAGGCCAACAGCTGGAGCTTCTCGCCGAGGTAGTCGTCGATGCGCACGAAGCGCGTCGGACGGAAGTCGATGGTCGCGGACGGGCTCTGATAGCAGGCCACCGTGCCGACGCGGCGGGTCGCGACCAGGGTGGCCTCGTTCGCGGCGCGGTGATCCTGATGGCGGTCGTGGTCGGAGTGGGTGTACACGACCGTGGGCTGGACCTCGGCGACGACCTCCTCGATCAGGCGCACGGTCGCGCCTCCCCCGGAGATCTCGGTGTCGACGAGGTCCTTGAGGAACAGACGCGCACCGAGCCGCTCGGCGGACGCGAGGGATTCGTGCTGTCGGCTGTCGGCGTCGCCACCGCGGGCGCCGCGGGACAGAGTGAGGATCGTGATCGAATCGCCCGCACGCGCATGGGCCGCGAGGATGCCGCCGACGCCGATCTCGACGTCATCGGGGTGGGCGCCGATCGCGAGCACGGTCTGCTTCGGGCGCCCCGATTCGCGGCGTGCCCGCCCCTCGGCGGCGAGGCGCGTCACGGCCTCGATGAGGCGCGCATTGTCGAGCGGCTTGGTGAGGAACTCGTCGGCCTGAGCGCGGAGCGCCGACACCGCGTACTCGACCGACACGTGGGCCGTCATGACGATCACGGGCACCAGCGGATCGCGGCGACGCAGCTCGGCGAGAAGCTCCAACCCGTCGAGACCGGGCATCTCGATGTCGGTCACGACGACGTCGGCAGCGAAAGACTCGAGTCGCTCGGCGGCGGATCGTCCGTCACCCGCGGTCACGACCTCGCAGCCCGCGCGTCGTTGGAGCACGGTCTTCACGAGCAGGGCGACATCGGGATCGTCGTCGACGACGAGGACGCGGGGTGCGGCGTCGGTCATGGCAGCAGCTCTCGATGGGGATATCCCGTGCCGATGGGTGCGGCGCCGAACTCCGGAGGTCCTCCCTCCCCGGAGCTCGAGGGATGTCGAGCGGGTCTTGCTAAATACTGGCATATCAGCGGCTGAGACGTGCGTGGAGATCCTCCAGATTTCCACACGCGGATCAGGACCCCGCGCGCGCCGCCCTCTTCTCCTGCTGGTACACCCGGATCGCCTCGTAGCGCTCGGCCGACCGCGCTCGACGTTTGTGGGCCTCGTCCTCCCGGTTCTTCCGCGGTGCCGCGGTCACCAGGCCGTCGATCAGCGCCCTCGTCGCGCGGGCGATCTCCTCGACCGCGAGGTCGAACGTCTCCTGGTTCGCACGGGAGGGCGAGGTCGTGCCCGCGATCTTCCGCACGAACTGCAGCGCGGCGTCGTGGCATTCCTCGTCCGTCGCGGCGGGCTCGAGGTTGTTCAGAGGCACGATGTTGCGGCACATACCCGGCACGCTACGCCGCACCCACGACATGCGGAAGGGGACGGACGCGCGCGGCATCCGTCCCCTCCGTCCGATCTCAGCGCTTGTAATTCGGCGCCTCGACCACGATCTGCACGTCGTGCGGGTGCGACTCCTTGAGACCCGCCGCCGTGATGCGCACGAAGCGACCCCGCGTCTTGAGCTCCTCGATCGTGCGTGCGCCGACGTAGAACATCGACTGACGCAGGCCGCCCACGAGCTGGTAGGCGACGGCCGAGACCGGCCCGCGGTACGGGACCTGGCCCTCGATGCCCTCCGGGATCAGCTTGTCGTCGCTGGGCACATCCGCCTGGAAGTAGCGGTCCTTCGAGTAGGACGTCTGCTTGCCGCGCGTCTGCATCGCGCCGAGCGAGCCCATGCCCCGGTACTGCTTGAACTGCTTGCCCGACTGGAAGACGATCTCGCCCGGCGACTCGTCGGTGCCGGCGAGCAGCGAACCGAGCATGACGGCATCCGCACCCGCGACGAGAGCCTTGGCGATGTCGCCGGAGTACTGCAGGCCGCCGTCGGCGATGACCGGGATGCCGGCGGGACGCGCCGCGAGCGACGCCTCGTACACGGCGGTGACCTGGGGCACGCCGACACCGGCGACCACGCGGGTCGTGCAGATCGAGCCGGGGCCCACGCCGACCTTGACGGCGTCCACGCCCGCGTCGACGAGCGCCTGAGCGCCCTCGCGCGTGGCGACGTTGCCGCCGATCACGTCGATGTGCGCGAAGCTCTCATCGGCCTTGAGTCGCTTCACGAGGTCGATCACGCCCTGCGACTGGCCGTTGGCGGTGTCGACGACGAGCACGTCGACGCCCGCGTCGCGCAGCGCCTCGGCACGCTCCCACGCGTCGCCGAAGAAGCCGATGGCCGCGCCCACGCGCAGGCGCCCCTGGTCGTCCTTGGTGGCGAGAGGGTACTTCTCGCTCTTGTCGAAGTCCTTGATCGTGATGAGGCCCGCCAGCTTGCCCTCGTCGTCGATGAGCGGCAGCTTCTCGACGCGGTGCTTCGCGAACAGCGAGATGACCTCGCCCGCTGCGACACCGACCCGGGCGGTGACGAGACCCTCACTGGTCATGACGTCCTTCACGAACGTCGTCTGGCGCTCGAACCCCGAGACGAACCGCATGTCGCGGTTCGTGACGATGCCGACGAGACGGCCGTCCGGGTCGACCACGGGCAGACCGGAGATGCGGTACTTGGCGCAGAGCGCGTCGACCTCCTCGACCGTGGCGTCCGGCGTGGTCGTGATGGGGTCGGTGATCATGCCCGACTCGCTGCGCTTGACGCGGTCGACGTGCGCGGCCTGGTCGGCGATCGAGAGGTTGCGGTGCAGGATGCCGATGCCGCCCTCACGCGCCATCGCGATCGCCATGCGCGACTCGGTCACGGTGTCCATGGCGCTCGAGAGCAGAGGAGTCGCGACCGAGATCCGGCGAGTGATCCGCGACGAGGTGTCGGCCTCGCTCGGGATGACGTCGGTGTGCCCCGGGAGGAGCAGCACATCGTCGTACGTGAGTCCGACGAAACCGAAGGGGTCGTGCTGATCCATGGATTCTCCTCCTGCGGGCGCGTGGTGGGTGCGTATATCAATTCTAAGCGGCGCAGGGCTGAGGAAATTCCCGGTGTGACGCGGATCGATGACCCCCTGCGGCGTGGAGTTCTCGACTCGGGTGTGCGACTTCGTGATCAGATCGTGGCCGCCGTGAGCAGATCGTGCCTTGGTTGAAACAGAGCCGACACATTACGCTCATACCGTCGTACATCAAGGCCGATGAACACCCTGTCTTGGTCTGTGTACTGGACTGGGAGGTTCTGTGAGTCCGACGATCTCGGCGACTCGGCGCGGAACGCGATGGGGCATCACCCTTCTCGCGACGCTGCTCGCCCTTGCATTCCTGTGGTTGCAGCCACCCGCCTCCGCCGCCGCCGAGGAGACCGACGACGGGCAGGAGATCACCGACTTCTACTTCGGCGGTGTGATCACGTTCGAGGATCAGCCGATCGAGGGCGTCGTCATGACGATCGAGGGCAAGGGCTTCGAAGGCGAGACCGAGACCGACGCCGAAGGCAAGTGGCGACTGTACGTCCCCGAGAAGGAGAAGTACACGCTCACCGTCGACGAGGACACCCTGCCCGACGGGGTGATCGTCGATGCGGCACAGCTCCCCGAGGGCACGCAGCCGATCTCCGGGACGACGGCGTCGTTCGAGGTCGAGTTCGGCCTCACCGGCACGAAGATCATGAACCTGTTCCTCGGCGAGGGCGAGCGGGTGACGTCGTCCTTCATCGACCAGCTCATGTCGCGACTCGTCGGCGGACTCAACTTCGGTCTGCTGCTCGCTCTCGCATCGATGGGAGCCGCGCTCATCTACGGCACCACGCGCCTGTCGAACTTCGCGCACGCCGAGATGGTGACGTGGGGCGGTCTCGTCGCCCTCGTCACCACGAGCTTCTGGCACCTGCCCCTCTGGCTCGGCATCGCCGCGGCCGTGATCGGCGGCGGGCTGTTCGGCTGGGCCATGGATGCGGGCCTGTGGCGCCCACTCCGACGACGAGGGCTGGGCGTGGTCCAGCTGATGATCGTCAGCATCGGACTCTCGCTCGCGCTGCGCTACCTGTTCCAGTACTTCATCGGCGGTGGCACGAGGCAGCTCCCCGGTGCGAGCCCCACGCCGATCCAGTTCGGTCCGATCTCGCTGTCCTACATCGACATGATCGCGATGGGCGTCAGCATCGTCGTGATCCTCGGCGTCGCCTGGTTCCTGACCCGCACCCGTGTCGGCAAGGCGACCAGGGCCATCTCCGACAACCCGCAGCTCGCGGCGGCCTCCGGCATCGACGTCGACAAGGTCATCCGCATCGTGTGGATCCTGGCGGGTGTGCTCGCCGCGATCTCCGGCATCCTGTGGGCGTACTTCCGCCCCGGGGTGAAGTGGGACATGGGCATGCAGATGCTGCTGCTGATCTTCGCGGCCATCACGCTCGGCGGTCTCGGCACCGCGTTCGGCGCTCTGGTCGGCTCGATCATCGTCGGGATGGCGGTCGAGCTCTCGACCCTGTGGATCCCGTCCGACCTCAAGTACGCGAGCGCACTGGTCATCCTCATCGTCATCCTCCTGGTGCGGCCGCAGGGTCTGCTCGGACGCAAGGAAAGGTTGGGCTGACGATGGACTTCGGAAGCATCTTCTCCAACACCGCGGTCTACCTCTTCAGCCCGGTCACGATCGCGTATGCGCTCGCGGCGACCGGCCTCGCGGTGCACTTCGGCTATGCGGGCCTGCTGAACTTCGGCATGGCGGCGTTCATGGCGGTCGGCGGCTACGGCTACGCGATCTCCGTGCTCTCGTTCGGGCTCCCCTGGTGGGTCGGCATGCTCATCGGGCTCTGCGGCGGAGCGCTGTTCGCGGTGCTGCTCGGCATCCCGACCCTGAGGCTGCGAGCCGACTACCTCGCGATCGCCACCATCGCGGCCGGCGAGATCGTGCGGCTGCTCTTCACGACGCAGGTGTTCGACGAGTTCACGAACTCGGCCGACGGCCTCGCGCAGTACAACGGCGGCTTCCGCGACGCGAATCCGTTCCCGCCCGGCACCTACGGCTTCGGCCCGTGGACGTACACCGCGAACGACCTGTGGAACCGCGTGTTCGGCGTGATCGTGCTCGCCCTCGCCGTGTTCGTCGTCTGGGCTCTCATGCGCAGCCCGTGGGGACGCGTCCTCAAGGGCATCCGCGAGGACGAGGACGCCGTGCGCTCGCTCGGCAAGAACGTCTTCGCGTACAAGATGCAGGCGCTCGTGGTCGGCGGCATCATCGGGGCGGCGGGCGGCATAGTGTTCGTCCTCCCCTCCGCCGTGGTCCCCGGCAGCTACACGACCTCGCTGACGTTCTTCCTGTGGACCGTGCTGCTGCTCGGCGGTGCGGCCACGGTGTTCGGACCGACGCTCGGCGCGATCCTCTTCTGGGTCGTGTTCGCGTTCCTCGCGAACCTGCTCCCCGCGTTGGCGAAAGCCGATCTCCTGCCCATGTCCGACAGCCAGGCCTCGACGCTCGTCTTCATCTTCGTCGGCATCGCGCTCATGCTGCTCGTGATCTTCCGCCCGCAGGGCATCCTCGGAGACAAGAGGGAGATGACCTTTGTCAAGTGAACTGACCCCCGAAGAAGACTCCGCCGCGGCGCCGTCGACCGGGAGCATCCGCCGCCCGAAGACCACGGGACTCACGAAGGGCCCTGCGGCCCCCGGCGTCGCCAAGGTCGATCCGATCCTCGTCGTGGATGCCGTGCAGCGGCGCTTCGGCGGCCTCACTGCCGTGGACGTGGATCACGTCGAGATCCCCCGCGGTGCCATCACGGCGCTGATCGGGCCGAACGGCGCCGGCAAGACGACGCTGTTCAACCTGCTGTGCGGTTTCGACAAGCCCAACAGCGGCACCTGGTCGTTCGACGGCAAGAACCTGTCCGGCGTGCCGTCGTTCAAGGTGGCGCGCATGGGCCAGGTGCGCACGTTCCAGCTCACGAAGTCGCTGTCGCTGCTCACAGTGCTGGAGAACATGAAGCTCGGCGCGCCCAATCAGCGCGGCGAGGGCTTCTGGTCGAGCCTCTTCCCGTTCCTGTGGCGGAAGCAGGATCAGGAGATCGAGGTCAAGGCTCGCGAGCTCCTCACGCGGTTCAAGCTCGACGCCAAGGAGAAGGACTTCGCCGCAGCGCTCTCGGGCGGCCAGCGCAAGCTGCTCGAGATGGCGAGGGCGCTCATGAGCGATCCGACGCTGGTCATGCTCGACGAGCCCATGGCGGGGGTGAACCCGGCGCTGACGCAGTCGCTGCTCGACCACATCCTCGACCTGAAGGAGCAGGGCATGACCGTCCTGTTCGTCGAGCACGACATGCACATGGTGCGTCACATCGCCGACTGGGTCGTCGTGATGGCCGAGGGCAAGGTCGTCGCCGAGGGTCCGCCTGAGGAGGTCATGGAGGATCCGGCCGTCGTGGATGCGTACCTCGGTGCACATCAGGACGTCGACCTCGGCGCGGTCACGGGACGCATCCCCGTGCTCGCCGACACCGCGGCCGTCAAGCTGCGGGAGCAGATCGAGGCGGAGGCCGACGCCGAGCTGACCGCCGAGGAGAACGAGGAGGGACGCTCATGAGCGACACGACATCCGGAAACGCCGCAGCGACGGCGCACGACGACGTCGTGGTCGAGTTGACGGACGTGCACGCGGGGTACCTGCCCGGCGTGAACATCCTCAACGGCGCGAACCTCGTGGCCCGTCAGGGAGAGCTGATCGGCATCATCGGCCCGAACGGCGCCGGCAAGTCCACGCTGCTCAAGTCGATCTTCGGCCTGGTGAACGTGCGCTCCGGCGAGATCACGCTCAACGGCGAGAGCATCGTCAACCTGAAGGCCGACAAGCTCGTGAAGCGCGGAGTCGCCTTCGTGCCGCAGACCAACAATGTGTTCCCCTCCCTCTCGATCGAGGAGAACCTGCAGATGGGGCTGTACCAGAATCCCAAGGCGTACGCCGAGCGGCTGGAGTTCGTGACGAGCATCTTCGCCGAGCTCGGCAAGCGCCTCAAGCAGCGCGCGGGATCGCTGTCGGGCGGTGAACGCCAGATGGTGGCGATGTCGCGGGCCCTGATGATGGACCCGTCCGTGCTGCTGCTCGATGAGCCCTCCGCGGGCCTGTCCCCCGTGCGTCAAGATGACGCGTTCATCCGCGTCTCCGACATCAACAAGGCGGGCGTGACGACGATCATGGTCGAGCAGAACGCGCGTCGGTGCCTGCAGATCTGCGATCGCGGCTACGTCCTCGACCAGGGCAAGGACGCGTACGAGGGCACCGGACGCGACCTGCTGAACGACCCGAAGGTCATCGGCCTGTACCTCGGCACGCTGGGAACCGACGCCGCCTGAGCGGCTTCGTCGGACACGGCAGAGGGGCGGATGCTGCGGCATCCGCCCCTCTGTCGTGCCCGGGAACGTGGCACCGGTCGCATGACGAAGGCCCCGGATGCTGCATCCGGGGCCTTCGCGCGATCAGTCAGCGTGTGCTGAGGCGATCAGTTGGTGCGCTCGATGGTGTTCTCGGCGTTGTACTTGTAGATGCCGATCGTGGCGCCCTGGGGGTCGCCCGCCTCGTCGAACGTGACCTCGCCGGAGTAGCCGTCGTAGTCGGCCGTGCCGCCGTCGTTGATGATCTTGGCGCAGTCCGCGAACGTGGTGCACTTCTCACCGTCGCCCGAGCCGCCCGAGATCTCCTGCATCTTGGCCGCGATGTCCTTGCCGTCGGTGGAACCCGCCGCCAGCGACGCCAGCGCCACGAGCACGACGGCGTCGTAGGCCTCGGCCGCGTACGTGAAGTCCTTGACCTCGGGGTTGCCCTCACCGGTCCAGTACGTCTGGAGACGGTCGGTGAAGTCGTCCTCGAGCGCGGGGCCGGCCTTCGTGCCCTGTGCGCCCTCAAGCGACACGGGGATCTCGGAGCCGTAGTCGGACAGGTTGCCGTCGACCATGTAGAACTTGTCGGCCGAGATGCCGGCGTTCACCAGCAGCGGCGCGATCGTCTTGAACTGGTCGAACGACACGATCGCGACGGCGTCGGGGTTCTGCGCCTTGATCGTCTCGACCTGCGCGTCGAACTGCGCGTCGCCGACGTTGAAGGACGCCTCCGCGACGACCTGGCCGCCGGTGCCTTCGAACGTCTCCTTGATGGCGGCGTCGAGGCCGGTGCCGTAGGCGTCGTTCTGGTAGATGATGCCGAGCGTCTTGGCGCCGTCCTCGGCGATCAGGTTGCCGAGGACCTCGCCCTGGAGCAGGTCGCTCGGAGCCGTGCGGAAGTACAGGCCGTCGTCGTCCCAGGCCGTGAAGTCCGGCGAGGTGTTCGAGGCGGAGATCTGCAGGATGCCGGCGCTGACGTTGCCGTCCAGGATGAGCTTGGAGACACCCGACGCTGCGGCTCCGACGATCGCGGAGACGCCCGCACCCTGGAGCTTGGTGATCGAGGTCTCGTACGCCTTGGTGTCGGTGTCGCCCTCGTCCTCGGCGGTGAGGTCGATGGTGATGCCGGCCTTGGCGTCGTTGATCTCCTGGACCGCGAGCCCCACGCCGGACTCCATGGGCGGGCCGAGGAAGGCCAGCGAGCCGGTCTGGGGCAGCAGCGAGCCGAGCTTGAGGGTGAGGTCCGCTGCGGGCTTGTCCCCGCCGCCCGAACCCTCGTCGGAGGGCGTGCTGCTGCAGCCCGAGACGACCAGCGCCGACGCGCTGACGAGCGCGATACCGGCGATGATCTTGGCGCTGCGCGAGCGCGTGAATACGGTCATGATGCTCCCTTGCGTGACTGGCCGCGGATATCACCCGCGGTCGGATGCTCTACACATTAGGTCCAGAAGGTCTCGATCAGGAGTCGTCTACATTTCGGTGCGTTAACGATCCGCACGAGGTGCTCATGCCTCGGAAGCGCTGATCACAGAGCCGCGACGACCGCGCGGCGTCCACGACGCGCGGTCAGCAGCAGATCGGTCACGAAGACCGCGATCGCGACCCAGACGAGGATGAAGCCGATCCACCGCTCGAGGGGCATCGGCTCGCCGAGCACGACGGCGCCGATCACGAACTGCATGACGGGGGTGATGAACTGGATCATCCCGATCACGGTGAGGTCGATGCGGCGCGCACCCGCGGCGAACAGCAGCAGCGGCACGGCGGTCGCCACGCCCGCGAACGCCAGCAGCGCGACATGCCACGGACCGTTGGCCCCCACCGTGAGGCCTTCCGGAGTGGTCGCCACGAGCACGAGCTGCACGATCGCGATGGGCACCAGCCAGAACGACTCGAGCGTGAGCCCGCTCACGGCGTCGACCGCGGGGCCGATCTTCTTCTTGATGAGTCCGTAGAGGCCGAAGGAGGCGGTGAGCGAGAGCGCGATCCACGGGAACGAGCCGTACAGCACGACGATCACGACCACCGCGACGGCGGCGATCCCGATCGCGGCCCACTGGAGGCGGCGGATCCGCTCCTTCAGCACGAACACGCCGAGGAGGACGGTGGTGATCGGGTTGATGAAGTATCCGAGGCTGGTCTCCAGCACGTGGCCGGTCAGCGTCCCGATGAGGAACACCTGCCAGTTCACGTAGATCAGCAGGCCGGCGAGCGCCGTCCAGCCCAGCAGACGCGGCTGGCGGACGATGACGCCGAGCGCCGCCCACCCACGCATCACGGTGAGCAGGATCACGCAGAACACGAGGGACAGCAGCACGCGCCACGCGACGACCTCCCAGGGCCCGGTGGGGGTCAGCAGCAGGAAGTACAGGGGCAGCACGCCCCAGAGCAGATACGCGCCGCCCGCGTATACGACCCCCGCGGTCTGGGCGGTGCGGGTGGTGGGGCTCGTCAGGGTCACCGCACAACCCTAGTCCCGTGCGCCGCGGTGCCGTCCCGAGCGCCCGCACCGGCGTGGACGTTGGCAGGATTCGCTTGCGGAATGGCGGGATGCCGCATCCGCGTGCCGACCGCAGAGACCCCCTACCGTTCACACGACGAACGTCTTATAGTGAGCGTGTCCGACACCTACTGGGGATGGTAGACGGAAACCGATGAGCGAGTTCGAGTACGTGCTCGCGCTGGAACTGGGGACGAGCCGCATCGTGGCGGCGACTGCCCGTCTCGCGCCGAGCGGAGAGATCACAGCCAGCACCTGCGCACTGGGGCAGGAGAGCGAGGGCGTCGCGGTCCTGGCCGCCGTGACCGACGACGGTGCCCTGCTGTTCGGAGCGGCAGCCGACGACGCCGAGGGCACGGCACCCGATCGCACCTTCCGCGGATTCACATCCGGTATCGGCGACGAGGTCCCCCTGATGGCGGACGGCCGCACGGCCACGTCGGCGGATCTGACCGCGGCTCTCGTGGCGTGGGCGACCGACACGGTCGGAAGACGAGAGGGCCGCGGCCCGGCATCCCTCGTCATCTCACACCCGTCGGCCTGGACGGAGTACCGCAGAGACGTCCTCCGCGTCGCCCTGATCGAGCGCGGGATCACCGACGTCCACTTCGTGTCCGCGGCGGAGGCGATCACCCTGATGCACGACGAGCTGCAGCCGCTCGAACCCGGCGACGCGATCGCGGTGTTCGATCTGGGCGCCACCTCCTTCGAGGCGACGGTCGTGCGCAAGACCGCCGGAGGAGGGTTCGGCCCGCTCGGAGCGTCCGTCGCGCTGGCGGACCAGGGCGGATCCTCGTTCGACGACGCCGTCTTCGCCCACGCGCTGGCCGCCGCGAGAGCCGAGGGCTCCCTATCGACCGACGATCCCGGCTCCCTCTCGGCCCTCACCCGGATGCGCGCCTCCTGCACCGCGGCGAAGCACGCTCTGTCGACCGACGCAGAGGCGACCATCACCATCCCTCTCGCGGCCGGCGAAGCGACCGTGCGCCTCACGCGCTCCGAGTTCGAGGCCATGATCGAGCCCGCTCTCGACGACGCGCTGCGCGCGCTCGAACGGGCGATCGCCGGCTCAGGCCGCACACCGGACCGCATCTCGGCGATCCTGCTCGCGGGCGGCTCCTCGCACATTCCGCTGATCGCCCAGGTGCTGTCCGAGCGTTTCGACAGACCGCTCGTCGCCGCCGACGGCACGGCGGCTCTCGGAGCTGCTCGTCGTGGCATCCTCGAGCTCGCGGCGCGGCTGCAGCAGGAACCGCCTCCGGATGCCGCGGGCCGCGCCGTCGCGCTCGAGACGGACGACTCACGTCGGCTGCGACCGCTCGGCCTGCCGCGTCGGACGGCCGTAGCGCTCTCGGTCGCCGCTGCGGCCCTGGTCGTCACTGCCGGCGCCGCCGCCACGGCCTTCGCCGCAGGGCTCTCCCCCTCCGCCGAGTCGCAGAGCGCCACGGCCGACGGCCTCCGCGCCGCGACCGGGCAAGGCGTATTCGGACTCACCGCTCTGCTCACGCTCCCCCTTGGAGACGACGCCGACGCGGCGGAGGTGGAACCGGTCGTCGTGCCGATCGAGGCGCTGCCGCCCGCTGCCGAGCCGGACGCCGACCCTCCGGCGGCACGGCGCGCCACCAGAGACCCGATCCCCGATACCGGGCGCCCGGTTCCCCCCGCGCAGATCGCGCCGTCGACGGATCCTTCGAGGACGGCTCCCTCCGGAGGCGCACCGCTCGGCCCGGTGTCGACGCCGCAGCCGGTGACTCCGCCGACCGTCGTGCAGCCCTCGGTCGATCCTCCCGCCGTCGAGCAGCCTCCGGCGGATCCGCCGCCCGCAGAGGAACCGCCCGCCGAGGGTCCTCCTGTCGACCAGCCGCCGGCCGACCAGCCCGTTGCTCCGGCGACGGACCCCACGGACCCGGGACTCTGAGGGGCGCACCCCATGAGCATCCACGAGCGCACTCCCGTGCACGTGCCGGACGGACCAACGTGGACGATGCCGCCGACGCTGTGGGAGAAGCGCCTGCGCCCGATGCTCGACTCCCTGACGGAGCAGGACTCGCTGGCGCGTGCGGTGCTGGTGGGCGCTGCAGGAGCGGGCAAGACCGCAACTCTGCATCGTGTGCGCGCGCAACTGATGCGAGACGGGCGCCGGGTTCAGGTCGCGGGCTCGGCCGACGTCGACATCGAGCGGGTTCCGCCCGACACCGTGCTGCTCGTCGACGACCTCCAGGCATGCGACGACGAGCAACTGGCCCTGGTGCGAGCCCGTGCCGCCGATCCGGACGCATCGCTGATCGTCGCGCTGCGCCCGTGGCCGACGACGATCGCGACCCGCGCGATCACGCGGTCGCTCGCCGCGAGCCTCCCGGCGGTGCTGCTCGGAGACATCGGTCCCGCCGACATGGAGCGCCACCTGAGCGCGACAGGACGCGGGTTCCCCGCCTCGTGCCGTCAGCACATCCTCGAGATCACCGCAGGCGTCACCTGGCTCGTGGCGGCGGCGCTTGCAGAGCATGACCGGGACGGCTGCGACGACGACGCGCAGCACTCCGAGCTCGCCAGGGCGCTCGACGCGCGCGTCGCGCATCGCCTCGACGAGACCGATGAACCGCTGCGAGGCGCGATCACGCGAGTGTCGGTCATCCCGCCTGGCGCGAAAGCGCCCCGCGACCCGTTGACCGAGGAGGAGATCCGGGCGGGCCAGGCCGCCGGTCTCCTCCTGCGGAACGGCGACGTGCTCCCCCTCATCCGGCGCGCGGTGCGGTCGACGCTCCCCGCCGCGAGGGTCGCCGAGCTCGGTGCGGCCGCCACCGCCGAGATGCTGCGATCCTCGCCCGACGACCCAGTGCTCGAGGGGATGCTCACCCCGGCCGCCGACGACACCGTGCGCGACGCGGTGATCCAGTACGCGGACAGCCTGCGCGACAGTCATCCCGACCGCGCGGTCGCGCTGTACCGGCGCGTCCTCGACGGAGCGGAACCCGAGACCGCCCTCCTCGGGCTGGCGGAGGCCCACTGGGCAGCCGGCGACATCGACAGCGCGATCGCCGTCGTCGACGCCCTCCCGCACTCGGCCGACGAGCGGCGGCTCGTGGATCTCGCCGTAGGCGTATGGGCGGCGCGAGGAATGATGCGGCACGCCGACGCCGTCCACCGTGCGTCCGCGGACTCCGGCGTCGGCGCGGACGGGATCGGTTCGATGGGCGCGACGATCGCTTCCTTCGGGATCGGCTCCCGCTTCTCTCTCGCGAGTCGCTCCGAGCGCGGGGCCGACGACGGAGCCGCTCGTGACCGCCTCCCGTCCACAGCGGACATCTCCGCCGACCTGCTGCGACGAGGCCTGTCGGCCTCGATCAGCGATGCGTCCGAGAGCGCCCTGGCAGACCTCGTCCGGGCAGCGGAGATGTACACGAGCTCGCAGAGCGCCGGACCGCTCCCCGAGCTGCCGGCCGTCATCGCCACAGCCGTGGCCCTCGATCTGGGGCTCCCACGCACCGCACGGGCTATCATCGACGACGCGATCGACGGCGGGCACGGCGGGCTGTGGGCACGACCGCGGCTGCTGCTCTGGCGGGCATGGATCGCCGTGCAGCGCGCGCGCCCGATCGACGCGCGGGAGGCGCTCGACGCCGCGCACGGAATCATGCCGCGCCTCTCCGCACGCGATGCCTTCCTCGCCGGAGCCGTCGAACTCGCCATCGCGCGGCGCTACGATGACGCCTCCGGACTGGGATCGGCGTGGCGTCGAGCGCGCACAGCACTGCTGCACGTCGACACCGACCTGTACCTCCTGCACCCGCTCACCGAATACCTCGGCGCGGCGGCCCGCATGGGTGAGACGGACCAGACCCGCCGGCACCTCGCGGAGGCACTCGACATCGTCGCCGATCTGGGCGATCCGCCCCTGTGGAGCACGCACGTGCGCTGGGCGGGCGTGCAACAGGGCATCCTGCTCGGCGACCCCGGAGTCGTCGCGCCGCACGCGAAGGCTTTGGTCTCGGCATCCGCCGACAGCCCTGTCGCCGCGGCGATGGCCAGGGCCGGGCGGATCTGGACCTCGGTGCTCGCCGGCCATGTCGACGCCCCCGCCGTCGAGGAGGCGGCCGAAGGACTCGCCGCGGTGGGGCTGAGATGGGACGGCGCCCGCCTCGCGGGCCACGGAGCCGGCCGCGCCGATGACCGGAAGGTCGCCGCCCGGCTCCTCGCGTGCGCTCGCGAACTGCACCCGACCGACGGACAGCGCCGGACGACCGAGCCCGCGCCCGCCGGCGACACGAGCGGACCGGTACCCGAAGAGCTGCTGAGCGAGCGAGAGCTCGAGGTCGCACGACTCGTCCTGCAGGGCAAGACGTATGCCGAGATCGGCGAGGCGATCTTCATCTCGCCCCGCACCGCCGAGCATCACATCGCCCACATCCGGCATCGGCTGGGAGCGACGTCCCGGTCGGACGTCATCGCCAAGCTTCGTCAGCTGATCCTCGACGACCGCTCGGCCGCACCCCCCTCCCTCCCCCTCCGGGCATCGGGGTGATCCCCGATGCCCGTGCGAGAGGAAGGGAATACGCTCCGAAACAGGATCCGGGGACGCCGACGGACACTCCGCCGACGGGATCCACACCATCCGGTCAGATCGGCAAGGGGGAACTGCTCATGACGACACCGATCGAGGCGATAGCCGACGCGCTGCTCGCCTTCATCCTCACGCTCCTCCGGGATCCCGATGCGGCAGCCGAGTTCGCCGCCGACCCCGCCGGCGGACTCGCGGACCAGAACCTCGAGACCGCCTGCATGCGGGACCTGGCTGCGGTGCGACCCGTCATCGTCGACCGGCCGGACATCGTGGCCCGGACGCAGCCGAACCCGGTGCCACCACGCACAGAGGGCGACACCGAGGTCACGCGGGAGATCATCCGCATGGTGCAGCAGTTCTCGACGACGACGATCGACGCGCGCTCCACGATCGTCGACAACTCGGTCAACCAGAGCATCTGGACAGGCGGTGGAGACGTCACGCAGATCTTCGACCAGGAGGCCATCATCGCGTCGGGCGACGGCTCCGTCGCGGCCGGCCACGACGGCACCATCGTCGACAGCGACCTCGACGTCACGATCGGTGACATCGCCATCGGCAATGAGACCACGGAGGGCAGCTTCAACGGAACCGGAGCGCCCCCGGTCGACGCGCCGCCCGCGCCGGTCGAGCCGACTGCGCCCCTCGAGCCGGCCGCGCCCGTCGTGCCCGCCGATGTCGCGGAACCGGCTGACGTGCTGGAGGCCGACATGACCGCGGAGACAGATTCTTACGACGCCGATGCGGCGAGCGCCGCGGCAGCGGAGCAGCCGGTCGTCGACGAGCCGATCGAGGAGGAGTGAGATCAGCGCCGTGACCGACCGCGACCCCGATCAGACTCGGGGAGCCCCCGCACGCCCGTCGACCTCGGGAGGCGACGGGGCTCCCGTGCTGGTCCGGCTCACCCCGCCGTTCGAGGTGCGTCTCACGCAGTTCTTCTGGATCGTGAGCTTCGCCGCCGGCGCCTTCGCCGCGATCTACCTGTTCATCCTGCGCAGCGAGCTGCTCCCGCTCATCGAAGAGGTCGCCCGCTCCGTGACCGCAGGACGCAGCGACGAGACCTACGCGGCCGGGGCGGACATCATCTTCTGGATCGTGTTCGGCACACTGGTCGCGGTGCTGTTGACGCAGATCACGCTCCTCGTCTCGTTCGTCGCACGACGGCCGCAGGTCCGGTGGTGGCAGTTCGCGACCTTCGCGGTGCAGCTCGCCCTGGTCGCGCTGTCACCGGAATGGGTTGCGCTGGGCGAACACGGTCCGCAGGTTCACACGGTGATCATGGCGCAGGCGGCGCTCGTCCTCCTCGCGCTGCTCTGCAGCATCCTGCCCAGGGCCATGTCCTGGTCGGCCCGACGCGTCGACGTGCGCCGGAGTCGGCCGCAAGGCGGCGCCCACGCCGACCTCTGACGCGACGCCCTCCAGAGTGCGAACCACCACTGCCGCCACGGACCGCTCGCGCGTGCCGGCGAGCGGAGACGCCGCGAGGCGACGCCAGTACGCGATTCTCTCACGCACCGCCGCATCGAGCAGGTCGACGTCGGAGCCCGCAAACACGCCGAGGCGCACATGCGCGTCCGTCCCCTCCCCACCGGCGATCCGCGCGGCTTCCTGCGCGTCCGCATCGTCGAGCGGCAGGCGCTGCGAGGCCGCGTCTGCGAGGAGCTCAAGCTCGCGCAGACCGTGGGCGGCCAGACGGAAGCGTTCGATCCCGGCGCGCACGGCGGTCTCGTCGTCGAGCGGATGCTCCCGCAGCAGCCTCTCGATCTGAAGGACGATTCCCCGGGCCTTGAGCGTCTCGGCCCGCGACTGGAGCTGAGTGGCGACGAGATCCTGGATCTCGACGAGACCGCTCTGCGCGATGAGCTCCGCGGCGAGCTCCGAGGAGCTCCTCGCTCCGCCGCGGATCACCGTGACGGCCATGCGCACCCCGAAGATGCCGAACCGGCCGAGCAGATCACGGCGCACCGTGGTGCTGAGCCCCGTGACCTCCGAGTCCCGGACGAAGCGGTCCGCCGACACGAGCAGCCGTTCGCGATCGGCGCGTTCGAGACCCGCCAGCTCGCGGAACGCGATGTACTCGCTCTCCCGCAGCGTGCGGGCGCCTTCCGCGAGCAGCCCCGCGACCGGTACGACACCGAGCGTGAGCGACGCCAGATCCGCGTCCAGCTGGAAGCGCCGGGCGATCTTGCGCGCCGACAGGAGCGAGTCGATGCGGCCGGAGCCGACCTCGTCGGAGCGCGAGAGCACGCCGACCGCGCAGACCGTGCGCACGTGCTCCCTCGAGGCGTCCTGGAACGCCCGCAGGAACTTGACGTCGGAGCCGTGCAGATGACGGAGCAGGTAGACGACGGCGTCGGCCTCGGGCGGCGTCTCCTCGGGGGTGAGGAACCGCGCGGCGCGGGAGGCCGTGTCCTCCGACAGCGACTCGATGCCCGGGGTGTCGATCAGCGTCACCGCGGTCAGCGACTGCAGCGGCCATCCGACATCGATCCATTCGACCTGTTCTGACGAGAGGCCGTCGAGGTCGAGCACCAGCCTCCCCCGTTCCCGATGGATGGGCATGCGTCGCGGTGGGCCGGACCGCGGATGCAGGGTGATCGTCGGCGTCGCGGAGTAGTGGTACCAGGTCACGACCCTGGTGCACTCGCCCGTGTCGGTGGGAGCGATCTGCTCACCCAGGATCGCGTTCAGCAGCGTCGACTTCCCAGCCTTCACCATGCCGGCGAGAGCCAGTCGCAGAGGTTCACGCAGACGCGCGTCGAGCTCGTCGATCGCACGCAGGGCGGCGGCATCCTTTGCATAGACCGAACGCGTCGTCGTCAGGAGATCCCCCACGATCTCGCCCATCCCGGTGACCGTCATCCGTCCACCCGACCGGTTCCGGACGCCTCCGCGAGCGCGCGCGCAGGCGAGGCAGCGGACTCGATCGCCGCTGCGGGATCGAGTTCCAGCGGGGGGATCCTGCTGCGCATCTCCTCGAGCTGGTCGATCCTGGTCTGCAGGGCGCGCACGCGCGCGTCCCGATTCGAGGTGTAGGCGGTCGCTGCGAGCTTGGCGGCGTTCAGCGCCTCCGACAGCGAGCGATGCAGCTCCTCCGCCATCGCTCCGAAGTGATCGCGCGCGGTGCGCTGCACCAGGCGCAGCCGGTCCTTGAGCTGCTTGCCGACCTGGAAGATGACCTCGTCGATGTGCCGACGGACTATCGCCTTCGCCTCCTGCTGGCGTCGCCCGAGGCGCGCGCTCATGTCCTCGCGATACGCGCGTCTGCCCACGAGCACTCCCGCGAGCAGAGACAGCGGATTGATCAGGGACATCCCGATGAGTCCCGTGACGAGACCGACCATGAGGACGCCGCCGTACGAGCCGCGGACTCCGATGTAGATCTTCTCCCCTGCGCTGAGCTGTCCCGAGTCGATCCCCGAGATCTCGTCGACCGCGTCGAGCACGCCCCGGGTGTCCCCCACCTCGATCGTGGGCAGCTCCGCCTCGCCCTTGCTGAACAGGTCGGCGACCTCCTCGGACAGCCAGGTCGACCTCTCGTCCGTCCACACGAAGGTCTCCGCGACCGCTGCCGCCACTCGCTGGTCGAGCCACTCCGCGATCTGATCCCAGATGGGTCCGGGGTCTCCCTCGTCGATGGACTTCTCCGCCTCCCGCATCACACGGCGAAGGCGATCGCGGAGGTCGTGCTCCATGTCGGCGACGAGATCGGCGATGCCGTCGGTCAGCATGACCTGCCACCGCGCGGAGCGCCCCCGGAACTCGTCTGCGCGCTCTTTGGCCTCCTCGAGCTCTGCGATCATGCGTGGCGTGTCCTCGGGGTTCAGGAGGGCGCTCATCTCCGTACGCAAGGAGACGGAGAGCTGGTCGACGACAGACAGCAGGTCGTGGACCGCACCACGGTGGTGGATGAGCTCGGCTCGTCCGAGCACCTCCCGTCGCAGATGCGCCACCAGACCGGGGAATCCCGATTCGTCGTTCAGGATCCGGTCCTGGGTCTCGGCCGCCAGCAGCCGCAGATCGCTCGAGACGGCGAACACGGGGACATCGCCGATGTCCCGCAGATGACGGCGGTCGATCTCCTCGACCTCTCGCCACTCGGGATAGAGGTCGGTCTTGGCGAGGACCGCGGCGACGTTCGGCGAGATGCGCATGGCGTGCCGCAGGAACTGCACCTCCGGCGCCGTGTACTCCTGCGAGGCGTCCGACACCATGAGGACGGCGTGGGCGGAGGCGATCGCCGCCAGGGTCGTCAAGGCGTTGGCCGATTCGAATCCGCCGACGCCCGGTGAGTCGACCAGTTGCAGTCCGCCCTTGAGGATCTCCCTCGGCAGCAACACCTCTGCCGACAGGATGCCGCGCTCGTTATCGGGGTTCCCGTTCACGGAGATGTACTCGGAGAGCTCGTCCAGCGCGATCTCGCGCCGAGTCACCACGTCCTCGCCGGACGGCGTCGATGAACCCTCGTCATGCTCCAGGACCCAGACGGACGGCTCCGCCGCGTACCCCACGATGGTCGGGACCGTGGTGGCGACATCGTCGTCGACCGTGCAGGCGGGCGCATTCACGAGGGCGTTGATGAGCTTGCTCTTGCCCTGTTTGAACTCTCCGACGACCACGACCCGGATGCCGGGGTCCTGAAGGCGCCTGCGTGTCTGGTCCAGACGGGCGGCGAGGTCGGCGCGTCCGGAGGACGCGGCGATCCTCGCGACATCGCGCACCGCGTCGACGACCCCGCTCTCCTCAGCGCCGGATGTGTCCCCCACCACGCCCCCTCGTGTCCTACGTCCCCCGCGGAGGGTGGTGCACCACCCTCGCGCGTCCCCAGTGATCGGAGTCAGACGGCGAAGTCCGCCCCCGGTGATCCCCCGTCGACGTCGTGTGTGGCACCCGGGTCATCTCCCCAGATGACGTCGGGGTCCATCTCCCAGTCGGAGGAGATCACGTTCTCGATCTCGGCGGTGAACATGTTCGACCCCGTGAGGTCGCCATCCAATGCCGAGTCCGTCCAGATTCCCGCTTCGAAGTCCGCCGGTTCGGCCGGCGGTTCCGGCTCCATCGGTGCGTCGTGCCTCATGTCCTCACGACCTCCGTGTCGGGTGCTTCGCAGTGTACTGGTGTGCCCGGCTGCCTACCAGAGGCAGCCGGGCAAGAGGGGTCAGAACGCGATGTCGTTCAGGTCCCCGGACGGGTTGACGACCGTGACGTCCGAGACGTCGACGTCGAGCGATCCGTCGGTCATCGAGTTGTCCTGGAAGGAGTCCGTCGCCGTCCATGTCTCCGAGTCGTCGAACATCGAGTTGTCCTGGAACGAGTCGTTCACGGACCAGGAGTTGTCCGTCATCGAGTTGTCCGAGTTGTCGGTCGTGGAGTTATCGGAGTTGTCCGTCATCGAGTTGTCCTGGAACGAGTCGTTGATCGACCAGTTCTCCGAGAAGTCCTGGTTGAACGAGTCCGTGTACGACTCGTTGCCGATCGACACGTCGCCCATCGTGATGTCGGTGTCGATGTGCGTGAGCGTGCCGTCGTTGCCCGCCGCCACTGCTCCGTCTCCGGAGGCGGTGATGTTCGTGTTGGCGAACGTCTGGTTGACGTCACCGCCACCCGAGGGCGTCCCGTAGCCCAACCCGGCCAGTCCCGTCGCGCCGGCCGACGCCGCCCCGGCGGAGGTGGAGATGTTCTGGTTCACCGACTGGTCGCTCAACGTCGTCCGTGCGTCGATCGTGAAGTTGCCCGCACCGCCGACACCTGCGCCGCCCCCGCCGATGGTCACGTCGTTGAGACCCGAGTTGAACTGGCGCGTGCCGATGCTGATCGAGTGGTCGTTCAGCGTCGTGTTGCCCGAATCGTTCACCGAGTTGTCCTGGAACGAGTCGTTGATCGAGTTGTCGGAGTTGTCCGAGTTGTCCGAGTTATCGGAGTTGTCCGAGTTGTCCGAGTTATCCGAGTTATCCGAGTTATCGGAGTTGTCGGAGTTGTCCGTCGTCGAGTTATCGGAGTTGTCCGAGTTGTCGGAGTTGTCCGTCGTCGAGTTGTCCGAGTTGTCGGAGTTGTCCGAATTGTCCGAATTGTCCGAATTGTCCGAGTTGTCCGTCCACGAGTTGTCGGAGTTGTCGGAGTTGTCGGAGTTATCCGAGTCGTCCGAGTTGTCCGTCCACGAGTTGTCGGAGTTGTCCGAGTTCCCGTTCGCGACGTTGTCGAGGCCCAGATTCCACTGAGCACCGAGCATGTTGTCGTTGTCCTGCACAGCCATGATGTTCCCCTGTTCGTGAGTGCCGAGTGGCAAGTGCTACGAGTCTGCGCGCGAAGAGCGCGATGGGCATCGGGAGGGGACCCTGCGCTTGCAGAGGACTCGATAGGGGGTCGACAGGGTGTTCGCGTGTTCGGATAGGGGATCGGCCAGGACCTGACTCACGATACGGAAAGGGCCCGGATGCGTGATGCATCCGGGCCCTTCCGAGGACGTGGTCTCAGCGGACGACGACCGCGAGGACGTCGCGAGCGGAGAGGACGAGGAACTCGTCCGCGCCGAACTTCACCTCGGTGCCGCCGTACTTGCTGTAGAGCACGCGGTCGCCGACGGCGACGTCGAGCGGGACGCGGTTGCCGTTGTCATCGATGCGACCGGGGCCGACCGCCACGACCTCGCCCTCCTGGGGCTTCTCCTTGGCGGTGTCGGGGATGACCAGGCCACTCGCGGTGGTCTGCTCGGCCTCGACCTGCTTGATGACGATGCGGTCCTCGAGCGGCTTGATGGAAACCGACACGGTCTACCTCTTCTTTCTTGACGCTGACACGAAAGACTCGTTCGCACTCTCAACCCGAGAGTGCTAACAGCAGTCTACGGCGTCGGCTGGCACTCATGCAATGCGAGTGCCAGCCGGCCGCAGGAGCACGTCGGAACCCCGCACCTACACTGAGGTGGTGGAGATGACCGAGCTGCGCGCCCTGCTCACCCCCGAGGGACTCGATCTGCTGGATGCACTCGGACCCGTGGACGGTGTCGCCGACGTCGCGCGCTCCGTGTCCCGGCTCCGCGCGGCCGGCCACGCTCCCGATCTCGTCTCGGCCGTCGTCGGCCAGGCTCACCTCCGCTCCAAGGCGGCGGCCAAGTTCGGCGACTTCGCGGCACGGATGCTGTTCACGCGGTCAGGACTCGAGCAGGCCACCCGCCTCGGCGTGGCCGCGCGGCACGCGCAGCGTATGCGTCGTGCGGGGATCACGCGGATCGCCGACCTCGGATGCGGGATCGGCGGCGACGCCCTCGCCTTCGCCGGTGCAGGACTCGAGGTGCAGGGTGTGGATGCAGACGAGGTCACGGCGGCCATCGCCGCGTACAACCTCGCACCGTTCGGAGACGCCGCACAGGTGCAGCATGGGATCGCCCAGGACCACGTGCCCGCTCCGGCCGACGATCAGGCGATATGGCTGGACCCCGCACGACGGACCTCCGGCCACGGCGAGACGCGACGCGTTTCCTCCGACGACTACTCCCCGCCTCTCGACTGGGCGTTCAACGTGGCCTCCCGTCAGCCGACCGGGATCAAGCTCGGTCCGGGTCACGATCGCGACGCCCTTCCCGTCGAGGCCGAGGCGCAGTGGGTGAGCGCCGACGGCAGCGTGGTCGAACTCGTGCTGTGGACCGGCCCGCTGGCACGCGAGGGCGTGCGCCGGGCGGCCCTCGTGATCCGCGGAGACCGCTCGCACGAGCTGACTGCGGGGGCGGATGCCGAGGACGAACCCGCCCGCGATCTCGGAGCCTTCCTCCACGAGCCGGACGGCGCGGTGATCCGCGCGCGCCTGATCGGCGACGTGGCCCGCAGCCTCCAGGCGGGCATGCTCGACGAGCGCATCGCCTACCTGACCTCGGATGCCGCCCTCACGAGTCCGTTCGTGCAGTCGTTCCGAGTGCGCGAGACCATGCCCGCGAACCCGAAGGCGATCAGCGCCGTGCTGAAAGCCCACGACATCGGCGCTCTCGAGATCAAGAAGCGCGGCATGGACATCGATCCTGCGGCGTTCCGCAAGAAGCTCACGCTGCGCGGCGACGCCTCGGCGACGCTCTTCCTCACGCGCATCGGCGACCAGAGACGCGCGATCCTCGCCGACCGGGTGACCGCGGCCGACTGAGCTCAGCCGCCCGACTCCGACGTCGGCACCTCGACGAGGATCGGATCCTGATGCTCGCCGCCGAGTTCGATGTACGAGATGCCGATGTCGGCGGGGTCGCCCTGCTCGATCGTCAGGTACGGACTGCCCCACCCGGTGAACCGGATCCTCAGCGTCCACAGCACGGTGGTGCCGTCGTCCGCCGTCTCGAGGCTGAATGCGCGAAGGCCGCCGTTCCGGTCGTCGGACACCTGGCATGCCGTGGCCTCGCTCGCCGCATCCACGACCATGCACTGCACGAAACCGCCGCTCTGCGTGCCGTCCGCAGGCCGCTCCGCCAGCCAGACCGGCTCGTCGTGGAAGTATCCGACGATCGACAGCCCGGGCAGGTACCCGTCGGCGACCAGCGCCTCAGCACGCTCGCGCTCCGCGCCGTCGAACTGACCGAGCATCGTGTCGTTGATCTCCCAGCGGTAGATCCATGCCAGCGGCTCGCCGGAGGTCGTGAAACCGACGGTGGCCGAGATCGACGTACCGTACTCCTCAGCGGGGTCGTCGGGATCAGAGACCGGGACCGAGAGAGACACGTTCAGCGGCTCGCCGCCCTCGGCGTCGGCGCGAGCGCACTGGTCCTGGGAGGCCTCGCCGACGTCGAGCACGACGCAGGCGAGCTCGCCGTCTCGGCGGGTCGCGTACCAGACGACCGTGTCATCGTCTTCGGCGATGAGACGCACGCTTCCGTCGTCGTAGTCGTCACCGGCCTGCAGCTCGACGCGCCGCTCCTGCTGCCCCGGGCTGAGCGCGGCGGCGTCCGAGCCGCGACCGAAGAGGGCCCACCCGGCGGCGACGCCGACCAGGAGGAGCGCGAGGGATGCCGAGATCACGACCCGGAGATGCGTCTGCACGACGCGTCTCCACGAGGCTGCCGGATCCGCCGACGGCTCAGAGGACGGACGCCCGCCCGACGGCTCAGAGGACGGACGCCCGCCCGTCGGCTCCCGGGGCGTGTCGACGACTCGAGGAACGGGTGTCTCCGTCGAAGGCTCGTCCTGCGCCACCCGCCCGTCCGTCGCGTCGGGCTCGACGGTCTCGCCGAGGTCCGGGCGGCCGGACGGCATGCTCCTGGCGGACTCGAGGTCGGCCAGGCGCCGGGCCTCCTGATCGGTCAGCCGGCCATCGCGTCCGTAGGCCTTGCCCTGCAGTGCGCGGAGCTCGGCGGCGTCATCAGGACTCATCGGCCGGCTCCTTCTCGCGTGATCGTGAGGTACTCCTGCGCAAAGGCGGAGGTGTACTCGTACCGCGTCATCGTGCCGTCGTCTCCGACGTGCTCGAGCACGAGCGACTCGTCATCGCCGGTCATGAACCACGGATCCTGACAGACCATCTCGAGCTCCGGCTGCGATCCGTCGTAGACGAGACACCTCCGCTGAGTCTCCTTGTCGAGCCCCACCCACAACGGCACCCCGTCGTCGTAGCCGACGACTGCCACGGAACGACCGTCGAATCCCGCATCGGTGAGCGACGCGGCCACGGCGGCCTGCTCGCGGCTGGCGAACATGTTCGACGTCTGCGACGACGCTATGTATCCGTACGAGACCACGGCCGGGTCGCCGTCACGCGTGAGATACAGCTGTGCGCCGACCTCGTACTCCACGTCGTCCTCACCGTCTGCGACCACGATCGAGCTGCGGAGACCGCCCGCGAGCGCCTGCTCCCGCGATGTGCACGAGGGAACCGTGGACGCCCCGTCGCCCAACACCATGCACACGATGGAGCCCTCGTCCTTCGTCGCGTACCAGACGACCACGTCGCGCTCGGTCGTGACCGCCCGGACCGAACCCTGGTCGAAGGTCCCCGACGCGACCAGCTGACTCTGCGATTCCTGCTGCTCGGCCGACAGCTGCACGGTCGCGGCACGTCCGTCGCCGAACATCGCCCATCCGAGCAGCACGCCGAGCGCGACGCACACGACGACGATTCCCACGAGCAGGCCGAAGCGACTCAGCACACCTCGAGCAGACGCCGGCCGCGCAGCGTCCTCCGAGGCGATGCCGCTCGTCGTGCGAGCGTCCGCTGCGTGATCCTCGAGCGGAAGCCGTAAGTCGGCGACGAAAACCGGTTCGGGAGCGGATGCTGCAGGCGACGGCGCAGCCGCCGCCCCATCGAGCTCGCGCAGACGCTGCGCCTCGGCATCCGTGAGCCGCCCTTGGCGCCCGTAGGCCTTGGCCTGCAGTGCGCGGAGCTCCCGGACGTCCTCGGCAGCCGGCATCGCTCAGCCGAGCCTCTCGAACTGCATCCCGGCCCACACCAGCCAGGCGAGGCTGTAGACCGTCGCGCACAGGCCCAGGACGAGGGCCCAGCGGGCGATGCTGCGGCTCTCGACGGGCCGGCGCAACGACATGATGGCCGCGATCACCGCCACCACGGCGATGGGGATCCCCCATCCCACGAAGAACGACGCCGCGAGGGCCACGATCGCCGCCATCAGCGCCCACGGCGCGAGCCGGGTCTCGTCGAGAGTGACGGGTGCGGTCGAGGGCACCCATCCCGCCTCACGCGGGGTCGCGTCCGCGTCGGGGCCGCTCACGACCACCGGTTCGACGCTCACTGGCCCGGTGGGGAGCCTGGTGTACCCGTCACGCCGGGCTCCGGGCAGGCGCGCGGAACCTGCGGGTCGCTCCACCTCGCCGCTCGGCCGATCGATGCTGGTGTGCGATCGGCTGGGTCCACGCGCAGCATCCGCAGCCGATTCGAGACCGTTTTCGGGGCGCGCGCCGTCGCTCATCACACCACCGCCGCGTTCTCGCCGACCTGGATCTCGGTCACAGGCAGGGTCGAGTCCGCGCCGAATGCGAGGGTCGACGGCCGCCTGCCCGAGGAGATCAGCTCTGCGGCCAGCGCCGCGATCATGGCCCCGTTGTCGGTGCACAGTGACAGCGGTGGAATCCGCACGGTGACGCCGGCGGCCTCCGCCCGAGCGAGCGCGACCTCCCGCAGCCGGCGGTTCGCGATCACACCGCCGCCGAGCAGCAGCCGAGGCACACCCAGATCCGCGCACGCGGCGAGCGCCTTCGTCACGAGCACGTCGACGACCGCTTCGCGGAAGCTCGCCGCGACGTCCGCTACCGGCACCTCGACCCCGTCAGCCTCGCAGCGCTCGACCCATCGCGCGACCGCTGTCTTGAGCCCGGAGAACGAGAAGTCGTACCGGTGCTTTGCCATGTCGGAGGCACGGGACAGGCCGCGCGGGAAGCGGATCGCCGCGGGATCGCCGTCGAGCGCCGCCCGGTCGACCTCCGGTCCCCCGGGGTACGGCAGCGACAGCAGACGAGCGACCTTGTCGAAGGCCTCGCCCGCCGCGTCATCCATGGTCTCGCCGAGCATCTCGACGTCCGTCGTGAGGTCGCGCACGTGCAAGAGAGAGGTGTGACCGCCCGACACCAGCAGCGCGACGGTCGGGTACTCGAGCGGCTCGGAGTCCGGCGTGAGGATGTCGGCGGCGATGTGCCCCACGAGGTGGTTGACGGCGTACAGGGGCTTGTCGAGCGCGACGGCCAATCCTTTGGCGGCACCCACGCCCACCATGAGTGCGCCTGCGAGGCCGGGCCCGCTCGTCACGGCCACCGCGTCGAGGTCGTCGAGGCGCACACCGGCCTCGGTCAGCGCCGCGTCGATCGACGGCTGCAGCGCTTCGAGGTGCGCACGCGCAGCGACCTCCGGAACCACGCCCCCATATCGGGCGTGCTCGTCCATGCTCGACGCGATCGTGTTCGACAGCAGCGTCCGGCCGCGCACGATTCCGATGCCCGTCTCGTCGCAGCTCGTCTCGATGCCCAGCACCAGAGGCTCGGTCATGCAGTCGCCTCCTTCGCGGCATCCGTGGTCGCACCGCGCCGATGCTGCAGCACGAGCCGCATCACGATCGCGTCCACGTCGTCGGGCTGGTAGTACCGGGGGCGTCGTCCGATCTCCTCGAATCCCTCCGAGCGGTAGAGACCCTCCGCCCCGGGGTTGTCCGCACGGACCTCGAGGAACACCTCGCGTGCACCGCGCTCCGCCGCTGTCTCGAGCAACGCCCGCAGCAGAGCCCGTCCGCGGCCGGCGCCCCGGTGCTCCGCGTCGAACGCGATGGTCTGGATGTCGGCGTCACCTGAGCCTTCGAGCGCACGCACCCCGCCGTAGCCGATCACACTCCCCTCGTGCTCGTCCACGAGATATCGACCGTGCGGGCTGCCCAGCTCGAGCGCCATGGCCTGCGCACTCCACGCGTCGGTCGGGAACGAGCGACGCTCTATCGTCATGATGGCATCGAGGTCGTCCGGGGTCGCCGCGCGCAGAGTCACAGTCCGACCTTCTTCGGCGCACCGGGTACCGACACGTCGGGGTGCCGCAGGTACAGGGGCTCCTCACCGGCGAGCGTGCGTCCGGCCGCGATGGCACGGGCGCCGACGCGAGCGAGGTCGGCGGCCGAGAGCGTGGACACCTCGATCCCCCTCGTGCCCGAGAGCGCATCGTCGAGCCCGGCACGCGGCACGAGCACAGTCTCGGCGACCACATGCGGGATGCCCACCTCGTCGACGCCGTCGAACACGGTCACGGCGACCTCACGTCGGCGCGCGTCCGTGACGATCGCGAAGCGGCCGTAGACGCCGTCCTCGTCGATCGCGGTGAGGGCCGCGGCGAGGTGGCTCGGCACAGGGACGACCGGGATGCCGCGCCCCAGGGCGAAGGTGCGAGCCGCGGCGATGCCGATCCGGAGGCCCGTGAACGGACCGGGGCCCATCCCTGCGACGACGTGCGTCACGGTGTCGCCATCCGCTCCGTCGACGACGTCGCGCAACAGGTCGCCGATCACCTCGGCATGACCCATCGGATCGTCGGTCGAGGCCTCGGCGCGGAGGGCTCCGTCGTCCGCGACGATCGCGACGGCAGTGCCCAGGGAGGTATCGACGGCGAGGATCACCCCTCCAGGGTAGTCGGCGCCGGATCGACGGGCGCTGCGCGCCGCCCACGCTCGATCGTCACATGGCGGGGAGCATCGGCATCCAGCTCGGACGGATCGATGTCGTGGTCGACGCCGACCGGACGCTCGAGCTCGACGTCCCACCAGGACTCGGCGAGCTCCTCGGCCATGCCCCTCCCCCACTCGATCACGACGACCGAACGGTCCAGGTCGAGGTCGAGGTCCTCCAGCTCCGCGCCGGAGCCCAATCGGTAGGCATCGACGTGCACGAGCGGTGCGCGCCCCACCAGCGAGGGGTGGGTGCGGGCGATCACGAACGTCGGGCTCTGCACGGGTCCCCGAACACCCAGGCCTTCGGCGAGGCCCCGCGTGAAGGTGGTCTTCCCGGCGCCCAGCGGGCCGGTGAGGATCAGCAGATCACCGGCGACGAGCTGCTCGCCGATGCGAAACCCCAGCTGCTCCATCGCATCCGACGTGGCGATCTCGTGCCGCCCGAAGAACGCCGGATCGACCGTCATGCCGACCGCCGAGCAACCCGCGCGCCGATGCGCGTGACGATCTCGTAGTTGATGGTCGACGCCGCGTTCGCCCACTCCGCCGCCGAGGGGACGCCGAGCGTCGGGTCGCCGAACAGGATCACCTCGTCGCCGATCGACACCGCGGCGTCGCCGACATCCACCACGAACTGGTCCATCGCGATGCGGCCGACGTTCGTGTAGCGACGACCGTTGATCGAGACGGGGAGGCGACCGGAGCCGTGACGCGGCACACCGTCGGCGTATCCGAGCGGAACGAGGACCAGCGTCGTGTCGTGCGGAGCCCTGTGATCGTAGCCGTACGAGACACCCGAGCCTGCGGGAACGCGACGCACCGCGGCGACCGCACCCCGCAGGGTCATCGCGGGGCGGAGTCCCAGCTCGGCGGAGGAACGGTCCTCGAACGGCGAGAGTCCGTAGATGCCGACGCCGATGCGGACGGCATCGAGACGCATCTCCGGCAGGTCGATGGCTGCGGCGGTCGCCGCGATGTGGCGGAGCTCGGGGCGGATGCCGAAGGACGCGGCCGCGGCGACGGCATCCTCGAAGCGGGCGAGAGCGTCACGGTCGTCCTGCGGCGAGGTGTTCGAGAGGTGGCTGAACAGTCCGATGATGCGCAGCCGACCGATGCGCTCGAGCCGTGCCGCCTCCGCGAGCACGCGGCGCCAGTCCGCCGGCGCGATGCCGTTGCGCGACAG
Source organism: Microbacterium sp. LMX7-1.2 (assembly GCF_040675935.1). Lineage (NCBI taxonomy): Bacteria > Bacillati > Actinomycetota > Actinomycetes > Micrococcales > Microbacteriaceae > Microbacterium > Microbacterium sp. LMX7-1.2. The sequence goes on from NZ_JBEGIL010000001.1 coordinate 1,112,819, forward strand.
CCCCGTCTCGAACTTGAGGTGAACGCCCACCGGGCGGTCGACGGATGCCGCGGCTGCGGCGGCCTCGAGCTGGTCGAACGACGAGATGCCGAGCTCGATCCCGTGCTCGGCCGCCTGCTCGAAGCGCTCCCCCGGCGCATGCAACCACGCCATGATCGGCGCCGTGATCCCCTGGCGCCGCAGATCGAGCGCCTCGGGGATCTCGGCTACTCCGAGACGCGTCGCCCCACCGGCGAGGGCGGCGACGGCGGAGGCGGCCGCCCCGTGGCCGTAGGCGTTGGCCTTGACCACCGCGATGACCTCGACGCCCGTGAGCCGGCGGAAGTGCCGGACGTTGTCGCTGATCGCGTCGAGGTCGATGCGCGCTTCGCGGAACGGAACGGTCACAGGGGGTCTCCTTCCGCGACGACGAACGCGGCCGCGAAGCCGGCGTCGTGGGTGAGGGTCAGGTGCAGGCGGCTGATCCCGCGCTCGGCGACCGCCTCGGCGGTCGTGCCCGACAGGACGAAGTGCGGGCGTCCGGAGGGCTCGGAGGCGATCTCGATCTCGGTCCAGTGCACGCCGTCCGAGCCGCCGAGGGTCTTGATGAGCGCCTCCTTGGCCGCGAAGCGCGCTGCCAGAGAGGGAAGCCGCAGCGCGCGCTCCGCGGGGGCGAACAGGCGTTCGCGCAGTCGCGGCGTGCGCTCGAGGGTCCGCTCGAACCGCGGGATGTCGACGAGGTCGATGCCGGTCCCGATGATCACCTGTTCAGCCTAGTCGCGCCGCCCCGGCATCCCTCCCGGATCCGGCGTACCACGGCCTCTACTCGACGGTGACGGACTTCGCGAGGTTGCGCGGCTGGTCGACGTCGAGGCCCTTGGCCGTGGCGAGGGCCATGGCGAAGACCTGCAGCGGGACCACGCCCAGCAACGGCTCGAACATCGCGCCCGCCAGGGGGATGCGGATGACCTCGTCGGCGAACGGGAGCACCGCGGCGTCTCCTTCTTCGGCCACGACGATCACCCGCGCTCCGCGAGCGCGGATCTCCTGGATATTGGAGACGACCTTCGAGTGCACGAGCGCCGAGTGGCGCGGCGAGGGCACGAGCACGAACACCGGCTGCCCGGGCTCGATCAACGCGATCGGTCCGTGCTTCAGCTCACCCGCTGCGAAGCCCTCCGCATGGATGTACGAGATCTCCTTGAGCTTGAGCGCACCCTCGAGTGCGATGGGGTAGCCCACGTGACGGCCCAGGAAGAGGACGGAGCGGGTGTCCGCCATCCAACTGGCCAATTGCGAGACATGCTCCTGCTCGGTCTCGAGCACCTTGGCCACTTTGTCTGGCAGGCTCGTGAGCTCCTCGACATCGGTCGCCGCGTCCTGCACGGTGCCGCGCACGCGCCCCATGTGCAGGCCGAGGAGCAGGAGTGCGGTGATCTGGGCGGAGAACGCCTTGGTCGACGCGACGGCGACCTCGGGGCCGGCGTGCGTGTAGACCACGGCGTCGGACTCGCGCGGGATCGTCGCACCCTGCGTGTTGCAGATCGACAGCGTGCGTGCGCCGCGCTCGCGCGCGTACTTGACAGCCATGAGAGTGTCCATGGTCTCGCCCGACTGGCTGATGGACACGACCAGGGTGTCGTCGCCGATCACCGGGTCGCGGTAGCGGAACTCATGCGCGAGTTCGACATCGACGGGCACGCGCGCCCACTGCTCGATCGCGTACTTGCCGACAAGCGCGGCATAGGACGCCGTGCCACACGCGGTGATGATGACGCGGTTGATACCGGTGAAGAGCTCATCGAGACCGTCGAGTTCGGGGATGATCACCTGATCGCCCTGGATGCGGCCGCGGATCGTGTTCGCGACCGCCTCGGGCTGCTCAGCGACCTCCTTGGCCATGAAGCTCGGCCATCCGCCCTTCTCCGCCGCCGCGGCATCCCAGGAGATGTCGAAGGGCTCGGCCTCGACCGGGGTGCCGGCGAAGTCGGTGACGGTGACCGCGTCCGGCGTGATCGAGACGATCTGGTCCTGCCCGATCGCGAGCGCCTTGCGGGTGTGCTCGACGAATGCGGCGACATCGGAGCCGAGGAAGTTCTCGCCCTCCCCGAGCCCGATCACGAGCGGCGAGTTGCGGCGTGCGCCGACCACGAGGCCCGGGTGGTCCTGATGCATCGCGAGCAGCGTGAAGGCGCCCTCGAGGCGGTTCACGACACTGCGGAACGCGAGCTGGAGGTCTCCGCCGTTGCTGCGGTACTCGCGGCCGAGCAGGGCGGCGGCGACCTCGGTGTCGGTCTCGCTGCGGAAGGCGACGCCTGAGGCAGCCAGCTCGCCGCGGAGCGAGGCGAAGTTCTCGATGATGCCGTTGTGGATCAGCGCGAGGCGATCGTCGTCGGCGAGATGCGGGTGCGCGTTGACATCGGTGGGGCCGCCGTGGGTCGCCCAGCGAGTGTGACCGATGCCCGTGTTGCCGTCGGCGAGTGCCGCGTCGGCGAGCGAGTCGCGCAGGGCCGACAACTTCCCGGCCTTCTTGCGCATCCCGAGCGAGCCTTCTCCGTCGATGACGGCGACACCCGCGGAGTCGTAGCCGCGGTACTCGAGACGGGCGAGACCGGCGAGCAGGATGTCCTGGCTGGGCCGCGGGCCCACGTAACCGACGATTCCACACATAGGTCCAAGAGTAAGCGCCGCATTTTGCGAAGGTTCCGAACGAAATCCTCGCCTCACCGGAGGCTGGTGCCGCCTGCTCAGAGCTTGCGCAGCAGGACGCTCTCGACGTTGTGGTCGGCGCCCTTGTTCAGCACGAGTCGGGCACGATGCTTGGTGGGCATCACATTCTCGATGAGGTTCGGCATGTTGATCTCGTTCCAATACCCCAGAGCCGTCGTGATCGCCTCGTCGTCCGTGAGGTGCGCGAAGACGTTGAAGTACGACGACGGGTTCGAGAACGCCCCCTGCCGGAGCGCCAGGAACCGGTCGACGTACCACTTCTCGATGTGCGAGGTGTCGGCGTCCACGAAGATCGAGAAGTCGAACAGATCGCTCACCGCGACGTCGTTCGGCGCCGGCGGCGGCTGCAGCACGTTGAGGCCTTCGACGATCACGACGTCGGGTCGACGTACCACGACGTGCGCATCGGGCACGATGTCGTAGCGCATGTGCGAGTAGAACGGCGCGCGCACCTCCGCCGCGCCGCTCTTGACCTCGGTGAGGAACTCGATCAATGCGCGACGGTCGTAGGACTCGGGGAATCCCTTGCGTTCCATGAGACCGCGACGTTCGAGCTCGGCGTTCGGATACAGGAAGCCATCGGTCGTCACGAGTTCGACCCGTGGGGTGCCGGGCCAGCGCGCCATGAGCTCACGCAGGAGCCGCGCGATCGTCGACTTCCCCACGGCCACGGAGCCGGCGACGCCGACCACGAACGGCGTCGTCGAGTCGTCCTCCTGAAGGAAGTCGCTCGTGGCCGCGCCGAGGCGCTTGGTCGCCGTCGCGTACAGGCTCAGGAGACGGCTCAGCGGCAGATACACCTCTCGCACCTCGGTGAGGTCGAGTCGATCGCCGATGCCGCGCAGCTCGACGACCTCCGTCTCGGTGAGCGGCTGGTCGAGTCCCGCTGCGAGCCTCGCCCACTCGGCGCGCCCGATCTCCCGATACGGAGACAGCGGGGGCGCGGGGTCGACGGTGGTCACCGCACCATCGTATCGGCGCTGCCGATAGTCTCGTTCCGTGCGCCTGGGAGTCCTCGACATCGGTTCCAACACCGTCCACATGCTCGCCGCGGATGTGCGTGCGGGAGGACGCCCGCTCGCGACCACGAGCGACCGCACCGTGCTGCGCCTCATGCGCTATCTCACGGACGACGGGTCCATCTCGGAGGACGGAGTCTGCGCACTCGAGGCCGCGGTCAGCCGTGCACGCCAGGTCGCAGAGGCGGAACACGTCGACGAGCTCCTCGCGACCGCGACGAGCGCCGTGCGCGACGCGCGCAACGGCGCCGAGGTCATCGCCCGCATCGAGGCGGCACTCGGCCAGCCGCTGCAGGTCCTCGACGGAGAGACCGAGGCCGAGCTGACGTTCCTCGCGGTGCGCCGGTGGTTCGGCTGGTCGGCGGGGCAGATCCTGCTGCTGGACATCGGGGGCGGCTCACTGGAGATCGCGGCGGGCGGTGAGGAGCTGCCCGATGCCGCCGCATCCGTCCCACTTGGCGCAGGACGCATGACCGTGCAGTTCCTTCCGCACGATCCGCCGGGCGAGGACGACGTGGAACGCCTCCGCACGCATGCTCAGCAGACGATCGGCACCGTCCTGCCGCGCTTCGAGGCGCTGCCGCGCCCCGATCACGTCGTCGGATCCTCCAAGGCGATCCGCTCGCTCGCGCGACTCGTGGGCTACCCGGTTCCGGGCTGGTCGGGATCCGAGCGGATGCTGCTGCCCCGCGCCGCTCTCGGCTCGTGGATCCCGCGACTCGCCCGCCTTCCCGCGTCCGCCCGCCAGGAGCTGCCCGGCATCACGGCCGACCGCACGTTCCAGATCGTCGCCGCCGCGGTGTCGCTGCATGCGGCGATGAGCGCGCTGAAGGTCGACGAGCTCGAGGTGTCACCCTGGGCGCTGCGTGAGGGTGTGCTGCTGCGGTACATCGAGCAGCTGGGCCAGCGGGGCTGACCCGGCCGCTCGACGCACCGTCAGAGCATCGCTCCGCGTCGTGACGCGTCAGAGCGCGAGGCTCTCGCGCACGACGTCGGAGAGACGCTCGGCGTAGGACTGCGCCGAGGCGGCATCCGCTGCTTCGACCATCACGCGGACGAGCGGTTCTGTGCCGGACTTGCGCAGAAGCACGCGACCGGTGTCGCCGAGTTCGGCCTCGACGGAGCGCACCGCTGCCTGCACGTCCTCGTCGCCGTACACCGCGTCCTTGTCGACGCCGCGCACATTGATCAGCACCTGCGGGTAGACGGTCATGACCGCCGCGAGCTCCGCGATCGACTTCTGCTGTCGCGCCATCTCCGCGACCAGGTGGAGTCCGGTGAGGAGGCCGTCGCCGGTCGTGGCGAACTCGCTCATGATGACGTGCCCGGACTGCTCGCCGCCCAGGGCGTAACCGCCCTGGTTCATGTCTTCGAGCACGTAGCGGTCGCCGACAGCGGTCTGACGAACCGTGATGCCGTGCTCACGCATGGCGACGTGCAGGCCGAGGTTGCTCATGACGGTCGCGACGAGCGTGTCGTCGGTGAGGCGTCCGCGCTCCTTCATCGACACCGCCAGGATCGCCATGATCTGATCGCCGTCGATCACGTTGCCCTGCGCATCGACCGCGAGGCAGCGGTCCGCGTCGCCGTCGTGCGCGATGCCGATGTCGGCGCCGAGGCGCACCACGGCCTCTGCGAGGTTGTCGAGGTGCGTGGAGCCGACGCCGTCGTTGATGTTCCAGCCGTCGGGGTCGGCGCCGATCACCGTCACCTCGGCGCCCGCGTCGCGGAAGGTCTCGGGGGACACGCCGGACGCCGCACCGTGGGCGCAGTCGAGCACGACCTTGATGCCGTTGAGGCGATTCGGCAGCGACCCGAGCAGGTGCACGACGTAGCGGTCCTCGGCATCCGAGAACCGGATGATGCGACCGACGCCTGCGCCGGTCGGGCGCAGCTTCTCGCCCGCCATCGCGGCCTCGATGCGCTCCTCGACGATGTCGGGGAGCTTGACGCCGCCTCGGGCGAAGATCTTGATGCCGTTGTCGGGCGCCGCGTTGTGCGATGCGGAGATCATGACACCGAAGTCGGCGTCACGGTCGGCCACGAGGAACGCGAGAGCGGGGGTCGGGATGACACCCGCCTCGAGCACGTCGACTCCCGAGGACGCGAGGCCCGCGGCGACAGCGGCCTCGAGGAAGTGCCCGGAGACACGGGGGTCTCGGGCCACCACCGCGGTGAGGCGCTTGCCTTCGGCGATGCGGGCCTCCGCGGTACGGCCCTGGCCCAGGACGACAGCAGTCGCCTGGGCCAGGGTGAGCGCCAGGTCGGCGGTGAGGATGCCGTTGGCAAGCCCTCGCACGCCGTCCGTGCCAAAGATCGGCATCGGACCGGTGGACCTTAACGCTTGGAGTACTGAGGCGCCTTACGGGCCTTCTTGAGTCCGGCCTTCTTGCGCTCCTTGACGCGAGCGTCGCGCGACAGGAAGCCGGCCTTCTTCAGGGTCGGACGGTTGTTCTCCGCGTCGATGCCGTTGAGGGCACGGGCGATGCCGAGACGCAGCGCGCCGGCCTGACCCGAAGGGCCGCCGCCGGAGATGCGCGCGATGACGTCGTAGCCGCCCGCGAGGTTGAGCACCGTGAACGGGTCGTTGATCAGCTGCTGGTGCAGCTTGTTCGGGAAGTAGTCCTCGATCGAACGGCCGTTGACCGTGATCGTGCCCGAGCCGGGAACGAGACGCACGCGGGCGATGGCCTGCTTGCGACGGCCGACAGCGGCACCCGGAACGCTGAGCACGGGGCGGGGAGCCGCGTCGACAGCGTCGGTCTCGGGGGTCGAGGTCGAGAAGTTCTGGAGGTTTTCGGTGGAGTCCTGGATGTCAGCCACGAGTATGTCCTTAGTCTGTACGGCGCTTACTGGGCGACCTGGTCGAGGGTGTACGGCTGGGGCTGCTGCGCGGCGTGGGGGTGCTCGCCACCCGTGTACACCTTGAGCTTCGACAGCTGCTGACGGCCGAGGCTGTTCTTGGGAAGCATGCCACGGATGGCCTTCTCCACAGCGCGGACCGGGTTCTTCTCGAGGAGCTCGGCGTAGTTGACGGCCTTGAGACCACCCGGGTAGCCGGAGTGACGGTAGGCCATCTTCTTCTGGAGCTTCTGCCCCGTGAGCGCGACCTTGTCGGCGTTCACGATGATGACGAAGTCACCGGAGTCGATGTGGTTGGCGAAGGTCGGCTTGTGCTTGCCTCGCAGGAGAGCTGCGGCGTGCGAGGCCAGACGGCCGAGAACGACGTCGGTGGCGTCGATGACGACCCAGTCGCGCTGGACTTCGCCAGCCTTGGGAGTGAAAGTGCGCGTCACGATAGTGCTGCTTTCTTGTTCGAACGGAGAGGTTCGTGAATCCCACTCCGGGGTGGTTCCCTGTGGTCTGTGACCAGAGCTTCGGGGAACACGCCAGTGGAGGGCTCACGTTCGCGGCACCCGGCAGTCGAGTACCAAAGAGACAGCTTACGTCATCCCGCGCGATCCCCCAAACCGGGGCGGCGAGGGCGCCGAGTGCCGCTGGTCAGTCGAGCCGCGCGGTCACCAGGATCGGCCGGTGATCGCTCGACCTCTGCGGCAGCGTCGTGACCCGCTCGATCTCGAAACCCGCGGAGGTCGCGAAGTCGTAGTGCCCGCGGAAGACCCGGTACCGCGTGTAGGTGTGATCGTCACTCAGCGTGAGCGCGTAGCCGTGCTCTCGCACCGCATGCCCGAGGTTCTCCTTGAAGACCGGGTAATTGTAGTCGCCGACCATGAGCTGCGGCAGCCCCTCCCCCAACGTCGCGAGTTCGGTGAGCGCGGCGCGGATCTGGTGACGGCGCAGCGAGTTCAGAGCCGTCAGCGGCGCGGCATGGAACGACGCGGCGATGAACTCGCGTCCCGCATCGATGTCGCGCAGCCGTGCCCCGAGGACCCGTTCGTGGGCGGGTTTGGCGATCCGATCGTGCAGCGACTTCTTGAGTTCGATCGTGCGGATCGCCTGGAGGTGGAACTCGCTCTCGCGATAGAACATCGCGAGTCCCAGTCGGTTGCCCTGCGTCGCGTCGGCGATAGCGAGATCCCCGATCCTCTCGGGGAGATCCAGCACGTCGCACTCCTGGAGGCACAGCAGGTCGGGATCGTGCTCGGCGACGAGTGCCGCGAGCTCCCCCGCGGCACGGTGCTTCTGCAGGTTGTACGAGATGACCTTCATAGCGATCCCACGCTACCCCCCGGTGCTGTGATGAGGCTCCGGATCAGCCGTCATACCCCCAGCGCACCCCGAGGACGCCGGGTCCGAAGCCGTGTCGCGCGACGTGGACCGTGCCTCCGCGCACGGCCCGCATCGTGGAGACGTACTCCTCCTCGGTCTCGAGGTACTCCTCGCACCAGGTCGGCACCGCCTCCGGCGGGAAACGCACCCAGATCACCGTCTCCCGTGCCGCGCGCGAGGTCGCGTGCCAGGCGTACTTCCGCACGGGATACCCGGGCGGGAACGACTCGGAGAACTCGAACAGCGTCGTGGCGCCGGTCACGATGGGATGGTCGAGCGCGATCACGACGCCCGACAGCAGGCGTCCCGGATGCAGGTACTCGCGCACGATCCGGCCGCCGACGACATCCGAGATCACGGACATGACGTCGGTCTCCGTCGGCGCGACGTCGATCAGCGGCAGCTCGGAGATCGTGCCCCGCGTCGCCTGCACGAGCGAACGCATCACGATGCGCTCGACCGCGCCGTCCGTCCCGACAGTGACCGTGAGGTGCGTCGACAGGTCGCGGAGGGAATCCTGGGGTGCCGCGTGCAGGGCGGCGAGGGTCTCCTCGGTCTCGCGATGCTCTCGCTCCTCGTCGAACGGCAGTCGCGGCGGGGCGACGGGTCCCAGTCGCGGCGACGGTCCGAGGAGACTCGTGAGGTGGCCGCGGTCGAGTCCCAGTCGATCCTCGATGCCCTCCACGACGCTCAGCGACTGAGGCCCCTCCGGCTGACGATCACCCGAGCGCCAGTAGCTGAGAGTGGCGGTCGACACCGGGTTCCCGTCGTCCACGAGAAGGCTGCGCAAGCGCGCGAGGGTGATGCCCCGCTCGGCGATCGCCGCGCGGAACGCCACCGCGAACGCACCGCTCGGCTCGTCCATCCGGTCCATCACAGTTCCCTCGTCGTCGTGTGAAGAAGCCCCGAGTAGGTTCAGTGTACGGTTCCGCGGCGCTTACCCCTCGTTCCGCGAGCCCTCGTCGTGCCGGCGCGGATCGCAGACGCCACCGGCACGCCTCCCTCGGCCGCGGTCGTCCGCTAGGGGTAGCGGACGGCCGCGGTGGGACCGCCTGTCGTCAGCCGGCCGAGGAGTCCCTTCGAGCCCGGGTCTGCGCGGCGCGTGTCGACAGGAGGTCGTCCGCGGGATAGCCGACCTCGGTGAGGGTCAGACCGCGCGCGGCGAGCACCTTGAACTCGCTCGTGCGGGTGAGGGCATCGCGCAGCACCACGAGGTCGTCGACGCCGAGGCGGCCCTCCCCCACGGCCGCGCACGCTCCGACCAGGGCGCGCACCATGCTGTGGCAGAAGGCATCGGCTTTGACCTCGGCCACCAGCACGCCCTCCGCATCCCGGCTCCATCGATAGTCGAGCAGAGTGCGGATGGTCGTCGCCTCCTCGCGCGGCTTGCAGTACGCGGCGAAGTCGTGCAGGCCGATGAGCGTCCGTGCCGCGGCGTCCATGGCGTCGGCGTCGAGGATGCCGCGATGCGTCGTCGTGTCGAGCCGGCGCAGCGGATCGTAACCCGATGTCGCGTCGGCGAGGCGGTAGCGGTAACGGCGCCACACGGCCGAGAAGCGAGCGTCGAATCCCTCGGGCGCGATCGTCGTGCGCGTGACGGTGACGTCCGGGTAGGCGCCGAGCACACCGCGCATGCGCCCGGCGATCGACCCTGCGGGATCCTGGGCGGCGCGTCCGTGGCGGGATTCGATACGCCGCCATTGCCCGTCGTCCAGATCGACGTGCGCCACCTGCCCCTCGGCGTGCACCCCCGCATCCGTGCGTCCGGCGACGACGAACTGCACCTCGGAGCCGACGATGCGTGCGAGCGCCGACTCGAGCGTGCCCTGTACCGTGCGGAGGGAGGGCTGCCTCGCCCACCCGCGGAAGTGGGTGCCGTCGTAGGCGATGTCGAGCCGGATGCGCACGACTCCAGCCTACGGGTGCGGTCAGACGCCGCCGTCGATCGAGCGGATCGCACCGGCGGGGTCGTCGGGCACCATGACCTCGGTGTCGCGGTTGAGGCTCTCACCGCGGAAGAACCTCTTCGAGCGCGGGAAGAGGTACCAGAGGAACATGAGCACCAGACCGAACGCGAGCGAGCCGATGCCGATCACGAACGTGCCGCCGATGCCGAACAGCACCGTGTACCCGTAGTCGACGTCCCACATGTCGATCGCCGACTGCACGAACGCGTAGGTGAGCATGAGACCCCCGAGCAGCGGGAACAGGCCCTTGAAGAAGAAGTCCCGAGCCGATCGGGTCAGATCCTTCCGGAAGTACCAGACGCAGGCGAATCCGGTGATCGCGTAGTAGAACGCGATCGCGAGTCCGAGCGAGAGGATCGAGTCCTGCAGGATGTTGTCGCTGATGAGCGTCATGCCGACGTAGTAGGCCGAGGCGACGACTCCCATGACGATCGTGGAGAACGAGGGCGTCTTGTACGTGGGGTGCACATCCTTGAACTTCGCGGGCAGAGCCCGGTACACGCCCATCGCGAGCGTTCCGCGTGCGGTCGGCAGGATCGTCGTCTGGGTGGAGGAGATCGCGGAGATGATGACCGACACGACCAGCACCCATCCGAACGGGCCGAGCAGTCCGTCCTTGATGGCGAGGAAGAAGTCGTCGGCGTTGGCCTCGTTGCCGAGCCCGGTGCCGCTCTCGCCGAGGCCGGCGTACATCATCGCGGCGATCGTGACCGCGACGTAGGTGAACAGCAGGATGACGGTGGTGAGCAGGGCCGCGCGTCCCGGGATGCGCTTGGGGTCCTTGGTCTCCTCGTTGAGGGCGAGGCACGTGTCCCAGCCCCAGTAGATGAACAGCGCGAGCAGGATCGCCTCGATGAACCCGGAGTAGTCGGTGAAGGCGAAAGGGTTCAACCATGCGATGTCGAACGGCGTCGGGTTCGGAGCCGTGCCTCCGAAGAACTGCCAGAGCGCCGCGACGACGAAGATCGCGAGGGCCAGGTACTGGATGCCGAGCAGGATGTTCTGGATGCGCTCGCCGATCTCGACGCCGCGCCAGCTGACCCAGGTCATCGCGGCGATGAAGAACACGGCGACGAGGATGATGCGCCAGTCGTTGTTCTCGAGGTCGAAGCCGATCAGCGACCAGAAGTAGACCGAGGCGATCTGCGCGAGGTTGGCGAGCACGACCATGCCCGCGACCGCGACGCCCCAGCCGCCCATCCAGCCGACCCAGGGCCCGAAGGCCTTGGTACCCCAGGTGAAGGTCGTGCCGCAGTCGGGCACGGCGTTGTTCAGCTCGCGGTAGGCGAAGGCGATCAGGAGCATCGGGATGAACGCGATGATGAACGCGATCGGCGCCTGAGCGCCCACGGCGAGCACGACGAAGCCGAGGGTCGCCACGAGCGAATACACCGGGGCGGTGGAGGCGAGACCGATCACGGTCGATCCCCACAGTCCCAGTGAGCCGCTCGCGAGGCCCTTGCCGTCAGGTCGTTCCAGGTGGATGGGCGTCGTTGCTGCCATGCTCAGAAGATACGACTTCCACGCATCTCGCGTCAATCGTTTTCTTCGACCGATGGATTTCGCAATCCAAGAGGGGTGTCATCGACGGATTCCGTCGGATCACTCGCGACCCAGCATCCCGTCCGCATGATCCGCGACCCACTTCACCAGCGGCAGCATCCGCTCCATCAGATCGCGGCCGAGGGGGGTGAGGCTGTACTCGACGTGCGGCGGCACCGTCGGGAAGGACTCCCGATGCACGAGTCCGTCGTCGGCGAGCGTGCGGAGGGTCGAGGCCAGCATCTTCTCGCTGATGCCCCCGACCTCGCGTCGCAGCTCCCCCCAGCGCCGCGTGCCGTCGGAGAGGCTCGACAGGACGAGCACGCCCCACTTGCTCATGACGTGATCGAGGATCACGCGCGTGCCGCATCCGGGTTCGAAGATCTGCGGCGTGGATTCCTTTATCTGCGCAAAACTCACCGTCACGTATGTACCTTACTTCAAAGTGGGTACCGCCGGTTCGGAATGTTCGAACACCGACACGTGGTTGTGCGGGATGTCACCAACGAAAGGACACCCCATGACCATCCTCGTCACCGGCGCGACCGGCCAGCTCGGACGCCTCGTCATCCAGAGTCTCCTCGAGCGCGGCGTCGACGCGCAGTCGATCGTGGCGGGTGCTCGCGATGTCGCGAAGGCAGAGGACCTCGGCGTCCGCGTGGCCCGCCTGGACTACACCGACCCCGCCTCCATCACGTCAGCTCTCGAGGGCATCGACACCGTTCTCTTGATCTCCGGGTCCGAGGTCGGGCAGCGCACCGCGCAGCACGCGGCCGTGATCGACGCGGCGACGGCGGCCGGCGTCTCGAAGTTCGTCTACACGAGCGCCCCGAAGGCGACGACGAGCGACCTGGTGCTGGCACCCGAGCACAAGGCGACCGAGGAAGCCATCGCCGCGTCTGGCCTGCCCGCCGTGATCCTCCGCAACAACTGGTACACCGAGAACTACGCCGCCGACGTCGCACGGGCGGCCGAGACCGGCGTGCTCGCCGCCGGCGCGGGCGACGGCCGCGTCGCCTCGGCCAGCCGCAAGGACTTCGCTGAGGCCGCGGCCGTCGTGCTCACGGAGGACGGCCACATCGGCCGGACGTACGAGCTGGGCGGCGACGTCGCCTGGACCTACGAGGATCTCGCCGCGGCGATCGCCGAGATCTCGGGGCGTGAGGTCGAGTACCGCCGTCTCGCGGTCGACGAGCAGCTCGCGGCCCTCCAGGCAGCGGGCCTCGACGAGGGCACCGCCGGATTCGTCGCGGCCCTGGACGCCGGGATCGCGGGCGGCGCGCTCGCCGAGACGGACGGCACACTCGCGCGCCTCATCGGTCGTCCGACCACCCCGCTCCTCGACGGACTGCGCGCCGTCGCCTGATCCGGAGAACGGATGCCGACGGGCATCGGCTCCGATCGGGGTCGGTGCCCGTCGGCCGTCGCATCGCCGGAGACCGGCGTCCGCTCAGGGCGCGGTCGCCTCGCGCGGGTGCACGTAGGCGATGGTCAGGACGATGGATGCGGCCTCCACGGCCTCCGCGGCGAGCGCCTCGGTGATCGCCGTGCGCACCGCGTCGAGGACGTCGATCGCGCGCACGGAGTACTCGATCCCCAGCGACGCCTCGACCCGCGCTCCGTCCCCGGCGAGGGTCACGGCGACGAGCGACTCGTTCGCGCCGACCACACCGAGCGCGATGGCCCCTTCCCCGACCAGATTCGACACCAGAGATCCTGCACGATAGACGTTCCGGACTCCGGGGGTCGCGAGCACCACCGCCTGGATCCGTGCGGCGATCCCTTCGGGCACCGTCATGCTCATGGCGTCTCCTCCGTCCGACGACTGACTCTCTGCACGTCCCTCACTCGCACGTCGATCCCGGCGACGACGAGGTCGGTGTGCCGATGCAGACGATCGGCAACCTCCGCGCGAAGGCCTTCGACGGCATCCGGGATGGAGGTGCCGTAGAACACGTTGACGTCGATCACGATCCGCACCGGCGCACCGGGGACCGTGACGTCGCCGTCGAGAGCCGCGTGCCCGACGAGGATCCCGGCGACGGCGTTCTCCGCCGATCGGATGAGCCCGCGCACGGCGCCCTCGGTGATCCCGAGGTCGACGGAGTCGTCGGGTTCGCCGAACGGGATGCGACGCCCCGCGCGGGCATCCAGCGCGATCCCGCTGAGGATGCGGTCGACCCAGCTGTCGTCGACCTCAGGCATCTCCGCGGCGTCGGCGTCGATGAGCTCGCCGCCGAGACCGTGCAGGCGCTCGAGCGCGTCCAGCGCGAGCTGGCATCCCGCCGACCCTTCGATCGACGGGTCGATCGGGAGGCGTCCCGCCTCGAGATAGTCGGTCAGCTCGTCGATGGTGTGGCCGTCGAGATCGCCCGGCTCGAAGCCCAGCCGACCCGTATCGGGGGTGCCGTTCTCGGTCATCGCCACGCCTCCATCCGTACGATCATGAACTTCCTCGCTCTCGCGAGCAGCCCTCTTGCGGTCGACACCGAGATGTCGAGCTCCTCGGCGATCTCGTCATACGAGTAGCCGCCCATCTCGCGGAGCACCCAGCACTCGCGCTGGGCGGCGGGAAGCTCCTGAAGCGCGGCACCGAGTGCTGCGATCCCCGCTCGGGCCTCGGCCACTCGCGCGGGCGAGTCCTTCGTCGGCGCGGCCTGCTCCATCTCATCGACGTCGACTGTCGGGCGCAGAGCACGGATCCGGTCGATGGCCTTGCGACTCACGATCCGCATCAACCAGCTCTTGACCCTCGCGGGATCATCGAGCTCCGAGAACCGCTGCCACGCGGTGACGAAAGTCTCCTGCACGATGTCGTCGACATCGGCGGAGGCGTTCAGCATCCGCTGCGTGTACGCGCGCATCATCGGCGTGTACCGCCGGACGAGTACCGCGAAGGCGCCGACGTCACCGTCCATCGCCCGTCCGGCGACGATCCGATCGTCCGCCTGCTCGAGAGCCGAGCGAAATCTCTCCCCGACCACCTGGCGATTCCCCTTTCCCGCTGTCCTGAGAGATTCGGAGCGACGCCGTCAGCGGATGGGGCATGCAGTCCGATCCGGACGGTCGTCATCGGCTCCGATACGGTCATGTCGTCGTCGCGGATCAGTCGACCCGCGCCTCCGACACGACCTCGACCTCGGTCTCGGCATCGTCGGCCGGGATGTGGACGTCGTTGATCGTCACGTTGACCTCGACCGCGGCCTTGCCGACGAACTCGCTCATGGCGAGGGAGATCGCGGCGCGGACGTCGTCGGCGACCTTCTGGAGGGAGGCCGGGTACTCGGCCACGATCGTGACGTCGACGGCCACCTGGGTCTCGCCGACCTCGACGCGCACGCCCTGGGTCAGGTCGGTGGAGTTGAGGGCGTCCCGGATCGCCCCGACAGCGCGTGCGGCTCCCCCGCCCAGCGCGTGCACGCCCGGGACCTCGCGGGCCGCGATGCCGGCGATCTTGGCGACGACGCCGTCTTCGATGATGGTCGCGCCGGTCGATACGGGGCCTGCCCCCGTGGAGACCTCGGGCCGGGTTCCGGTGTTCGCGTTCGCCATGATGTGCTCCTTCGTCTGTGGGGACTCCATGCGGAGTGGTCGCCGGATGGGCGACACACCTCTAAGACGGATGCTACGAACGATTCGTCACAGATTCGTCGAAAAGTTCTCTCACAGTGCACTCCAAGGTGCAGAGTGCAAACTTGCACTTCATGAGCGACAGTGCAGATTCACTGCGGGAGCAGCGTAAGCGGGAGACCTCCCGCGCCCTCACCGACACCGCCCGACGGCTGACGTCCGAGCAGGGGTTCGCGGGCTTCACGATCGAGGAGCTGTGCTCCGAGGTCGGAGTGTCCCGCCGTACCTTCTTCAACTACTTCGAGAGCAAGGAGAACGCGGTCTTCGGATTCGCCGCCACCGAGCCGCGGCAGGAAGAGCTCGAGCACGTGTTCGAGACCGGAACCGGCGACCTCCTCGACGACTTCGTCGCTCTCACGATCGCCCGATTCGAGCTCTTCAATCCGATCGACGACGCCCGAGCCCTCCTCGCCGTGATCGAGCAGGAGCCCAAGCTCATCAAAGCGGCCTTCGAACAGCTCGCGAAGAACGAACGACGTGACCGCGACCTCATCCTGCGCCGCATCGGCGACGACGCGGACGGCGAGATCCGCGCCGAGGTCCTCGTGTACACGGTCGGCGCCCTCATGCGACTGAGCATGGACCAGCTCCTGAACCACCACTCCGCCGACGCCTTCGGCGACCTCGTGCTGCACCGTCTCGAGGCCACACGCGCCCTGTTCACCCCCACCCAGAAAGCCGACTGAATGTCCGCCACCGCCACGAAGGATGCGCCCTTCCTCCTCACGAAGCGCCGCATCTGGATCATCTTCAGCGCCCTCATCGCGGGGATGCTGCTCTCGAGCCTCGACCAGACCATCGTGTCGACCGCCATGCCGACCATCGTCGGGCAGCTCGGCGGCGTCGACCACCAGGTGTGGATCACCACGGCCTATCTCCTCGCGACCACGATCGTCATGCCGATCTACGGCAAGTTCGGCGACGTGCTCGGCCGCCGGAACCTGTTCCTCGTCGCGATCGCGCTGTTCACGCTCGCCTCGGTCGGCTGCGCGTTCGCGACCGACTTCTGGACCTTCGTGGTGTTCCGCGCGCTCCAGGGCCTCGGCGGCGGCGGACTCATGATCCTGTCGCAGGCGATCATCGCCGACATCGTGCCCGCCAAGGAACGTGGCAAGTACATGGGTCCGCTCGGCGCCGTGTTCGGCCTCTCGGCCGTGGCAGGCCCGCTGCTCGGCGGCTTCTTCGTCGACCACATGACGTGGCAGTGGGCGTTCTACATCAACATCCCGGTGGGGATCGCCGCGTTCATCATCGCGCTCGTCGCGCTGAAGCTGCCGAGCAAGAAGGCCGAGAAGCCGATCGACGTGTTCGGCGTGATCTTCCTCTCGATCGCCACCACCTGCCTGATCTTCTTCACCGACTTCGGCGGCGACGCCGAGTTCGGGTGGGACTCGCTCGCCACCTGGGCCTGGGGCGCCGGACTCGTGGTCGCCGCCACCGCCTTCGTGATCACGGAGGCGCGGGTGCAGGACCCGATCATCCCGCTCAGCCTGTTCCGCAACCCGATCTTCATCAACGCCACGGCGATCGGCCTCGTGCTCGGCATCGGCATGTTCGCCGCGATCGGCTTCGTCCCCACATTCCTGCAGATGTCCTCCGGCACATCGGCCGCGGCATCCGGCCTCCTCATGATCCCGATGATGGTGGGCCTCATGGGCACATCGATCTTCTCGGGGATCGCGATCTCCAAGACCGGGAAGTACAAGGTCTACCCGATCCTCGGCACCATCATCACCGGACTCTCCATGGTCGCGTTCACGACCCTCTCGGCCGCCACGCCGATCTGGCTGATCTGCGTGTTCCTGTTCTTCTTCGGTGCGGGCCTGGGCCTCATCATGCAGGTCGTGGTCCTGGTCGTGCAGAACGCCGTGCCGGCGGGCGAGATCGGCACCGCGACCAGCACGAACAACTACTTCCGCGAGGTCGGCGCCTCGCTCGGCACCGCAGTGTTCGGCACGATCTTCACGACTCGCCTGACCGAGAACCTGCTGGGGGTGTTCACGGGCGCCGGCGCCTCGCCCGACGACGCCTCACAGGCCGCGTCGACGATCGATCCGGCCACGCTCGGCACCCTGCCGGATGAGGTGCGCGACGGCATCGTCACCGCCTATGCGGATGCGCTCGCTCCGGTGTTCTGGTACCTCGTGCCGTTCATCGCGGTCGCGCTGCTGCTGTCGCTGTTCCTGAAGCAGATCCCGCTCTCGGACACTGCCGGGCTCGTCGCCCGCGGCGAGGCGATCAGCGGCGAGGAGGCCGAGCGGCTCGAGGCGGAGCTGCGCGGCGGCCAGGTTACGGGATCGGAAAGTGAACCGGACGCCGATTCCACCGGATCGAACTCCGCTGCCCGCACCGAGTACCGCTGACACGCGGCGAGCGGGTCCGTCCTCCCAGGGCCGGACCCGCTCGAGAAGCCCCGTTCAGGGCAGATCGGAGAGATCCACGTCCTCCTCGTCTCCCTCGTCGACCGTGGTCTGCTCCGGACCCGGGGTGGCCTCATCGGGATCCGGGGCGGCGTCGTTCGTCACGAAGTCCGCGTCGACTCCCGTCGCGTCGATTCCGGCGTCGCCGTCGGGCATCTGCGGGTCTGACATGATCGCTCCCATCGTCGGTGTGCAGGACGACCATCGTCGGACGGCCGTCGCCGACCGACGATCCCCTTGACAGTCCGGTCAGAGGATGCCGGTGAGCACTCCCCCGTCGGCGCGGAGAGTCGCGCCGTTGGTCGCCGAGGCCCGCGGGCTCGCGAGGTAGGTCACGAGATTCGCGATCTCCGACGGCTCGAGGAACCGCTCGATGAGGGTCGTCGCGTTCTGGCCGATGATCGCGTCGCGCATCGCCTCGTCGGACATCGACTGCGCCGCGGCGACCGCCGCGACGCTCTCGGCGACCCCTTCCGAGTAGGTCGGGCCGCCGAGCACGGTGTTCACGGTCACGGCGGTGCCGCGCGTGAGCTTCGCGAGCCCGTTGCCGAGCGCCATCATCGCCGCCTTGGTCGTGCCGTAGTGGATCATGTCGCGCGGCACGTTGACGCCTGACTCGCTGCTGACGAACACCACTCGTCCCCAGCCACGCTCGATCATGCCCGGCAGAGCATGACGGGAGAGTCGGACGCCGCTCAGGACGTTGACCTCGAAGTAGCGCATCCACTCCTCGTCGCCGATCTGCGCGAACTCGGCCAGGCCGAACAGCCCGACGTTGTTCACGAGGATGTCGGTGTCACCGAGAGCATCCACGAGGCGGTCGACCTCATCAGCGCGGGCGAAGTCCGCAGCGATCCCCGACACCTCGGAACCCGCGTGCGCCTGCCGCAGCCGCGACACCGCGTCGTCGACCCGCGCCGGGTCTCGCCCGTTGAGCGTCACGCTGGCGCCTTCTGCCGCGAGCGCCGACGCCACGGCGTACCCGATCCCCTGGGTCGATCCGCTGACGAAGGCCGTCCTCCCCTGGAGTCCGAGGTCCATGTCCACTCCCGTCTTCGACGTATCGCACGTCGACATCACTTGCTTGAGCAAGTGAGGCTACGCTCAATGACTTGCTCGCGCAAGTCAGTTAGGCTGGAGCCATGCCCGCCATGGACCACGGCCTCACGCCGGACGAGCTCGAGATCTGGGCATCCGTCGCCTCGCTCCTCGAACGCCTTCCCTCCGCTCTCGACGCGCAGCTGCAGCGCGACAGCGGCCTCACGCACTTCGAGCAGGGCATCCTGCAGGCCCTCGACCTCGCCCCCGAGCGCACCCTGCGCCTGAGCGTCATCGCCGCCTACGCCAGCTGCACACTGTCGCGACTCTCGCGCGCGATCACCCGCCTGGAGACCCGCGGGTGGGTGCGTCGCGAGATCGACCCCGACGACGGGCGCTTCACCCTCGGCATCCTCACCCCCGCCGGCCACGATCAGGTCGCCGCCTCCACCCCGGGCCATCAGGCGCTCGTGCGCGAGCTGGTCTTCGACACCCTCACGGCCGCGCAGGCGCGACAACTGGGCGTGATCAGCCGACGCATCGCCACGGCGGTGGGGCCCGGCGAGCCCTGGAGTCCGCCGCGCCCCTGATCTCGTGCGCCGCCGTCACTCGTGCTCCGACCTCACTCGTGCTCCGGCAGCAGCGGCGTCGACCATCCGGGGTCGCGCCCCAGGAGCGTCCCACGCGAGACGGACGCCGCGCCGAACCTCTGCCGCACGGCGTCCAGCACGGTGTCGAGGCGCTCTCCGCCCTCCTCGTCGTCGAAGTCGAGCTCGGTCGGCGCGTCCGCGGCGCTGCTCAACTGCGACAGGGAGACGCCGATCAGGGTGATGCCCCGATCCGCGATCTCGACGAGTGCGGCAGCGAGCAGACCGCGGGCCAAGGCGAGCAGAACCGACGTGCGAGCAGTCGGTGTGCGCAGCGAGCGCGATCGCGTCGCCTTCGCGAAGTCGCCGAAGCGCAACCGCAGCACGACCGTGCGGCAGACCCGGTCGCGGTCGCGGAGCCGTCGGGAGAGCCCGTCGAGGATCTGCGTGAGGATGACGTCCAGTTCGTCGGGCGTGCGCGGCCTCGTGCCGAGGGCGCGCTGCGATCCGATCGAGCTGCGGCGGCGAGCGGTGTCGACCGGACGCGGGTCGCGCAGCCGAGCCAGGGCGTGCAGATGCGCTCCGGCCGCGCGCCCGAGCAGACGCTCGGCTGTGGCCGCTTCGAGGTCGGCCAGCTCACCCACCGTGCGGATGCCGAGGCCGTGCAGCTTCTCCGCGGTCTTGGCCCCGACGCCCCACAGGCGCTCGATGGGCAGCGGCAGCAGGAACGCCTGCTCGTGGGAGGGCTCGACCACGAGCAGTCCGTCGGGCTTGCTCACGGCGCTGGCGACCTTGGCGAGGAACTTCGTGCGCGCGACGCCCACCGAGATCGCGAGTCCGACTTCGACCCGCACACGCTCCCGCAGTCGTGCCGCGATCTGCTCGGGCGGCCCGGCGATGCGTCGCAGACCACCGACCTCGAGGAACGCCTCGTCGATCGAGATGCCCTCGACGAGCGGCGTCGTGTCGCGGAAGATCGCGAACACCTCCTTGCTCGCCTGGGAGTACACCTCCATACGGGGCGGCACGACCACGGCATCCGGGCAGAGGTCTCGCGCCTGCCGTCCGCCCATCGCGGTGCGGACGCCGCGGGCCTTCGCCTCATAGCTCGCCGCGAGAACGACTCCCCCGCCGACGATGACCGGACGGCCGCGCAGCTCCGGGGCATCACGCTGCTCGACCGAGGCGTAGAACGCGTCGAGATCGGCATGCAGCACGGTCGCCTCCTCGCGCATGACGCCTCCCGTCCGAGATCCGATCGCGACGAATCGTCGCACGGACCACCGACACAGGAGTGGCCGCCCCGAGACGACCGGGGCGGCCACGCGTGTCTTCGTGCGGGGAGGCGTTACTGCTGCTGCGCGCGACGGCGGATCATCAGGATCCCTCCGGCGACGAGCGCAGCGAGAGCCGCCCACAGGGCCGCGCCGAACAGCACGCCGCCCGTCTGCGCGAGCTCGCCGGCCGAGGCACCACCCTGCGCCGCGGTCACGGTTACAGCGGAGCGCAGCTGCGTGCCGTCGGGCAGGATCACGACCAGCGTGTGCGCCCCCGCCGGGATCGCCGCGGGGATCGTCACGGTCGTCGCGAACTCGCCGGCGGCGGACGTCGTCACCGAGCCCAACGCGACGGGCGTGGAGTGCAGCTCGATCCGCAGCGCGGCACCGGCGGCGAAACCACTGCCACTGACCTTCAGCGTGCCGCCCGCGACGACGCTCTGCGCGCCGATCGCGACGGTCGGCTCCTCGGCTCCGAGCTCTTCACCCGCGGCCGCCACGGTCACCGGCGCGCTGGTGGCCTCGGCCGGGGCGGATCCGTCGAGCGAGCCGCGCACGCGCACCGAGAGTCGCTGCCCCTCGGTGTTCGCCGGGATCGTGAACGACGCGGAGGTCGCACCTTCGACCGGCTCACCGTCGATGAGCCACTGGAACGCGAATGCCGTGCCCTCGGTCCATGCGCCCGGGTTCGCCGTGACGGTCGCTCCGACCTCGGCCGTACCCGTGACCGAAGGCGTGCCGACGACGAGATCACCGGGCTCGACCGCCGCCTGGCATGCTTCCCCGCACACGACGAACTCGGCCTGGAGTCCCTTGTGGTCGCTGGTCCACAGCGTCTGAGGCGTGAAGATCTCCTCGTCTGACACGGGAAGTGCCCGGGCTCCGCGGACGATGTCGCCCTTCGGTCCGACGATCCGCGCGCTCTCGAGGGCGAGCCGGTCGTCCGGAGCGAAGAAGATGTAGTCGATGCGGTCGCGCTCGTCGGCCTCGGGCGCCCACGCGAGCTGCGAGACGCTGACGTTCGGGGTATCGGCCGGCCAGGTGAACCCCGGGTGGGTCACGGGGTCGGGGTACTTCGCACGGTAGGCGTCGACGAGACCCGCGTCACGGAGGATGGCCGTGGTCTGCCACGGGGCCACGACGCCGTTGTGGTCGTAGAGGTCGGCGGTCTCGGGAGTCCAGTCCAGCGCGGACGGCTCGTTCATGTCGGCGCCCATCATGGTGAGGCGGCCCGCGGCGCGCTCGACGGCCATGTCAGCGGCCAGTGCGGATGCGGAGGCGGGCCGACCCGAGGCGTCGTTGGCGGCGAGGATCTGCTCCACATCGGTGACCGGGGCGCTCAGCTTGTTCCATCCGCGCCACTCGGTCGGGAATCCGGGGGCGAGCACGTCGCCCGCGTAGCCGCGCGGAAGGTACGTGGCGTAATACCGGTACTCGAGATGGCCGCCGTAGGCCGCGATCTGGGTGTCGCCGACCTGCACGATCGCCTTCATCCAGCCGCCCTGTGTGCCAGCGACCGTGACGACGCCCGCATCCACGATCGGGTAGCGCGAGATGACCGCGGCGCTGCCTCCTGTCGAGTGGACGTCGAAGCCGAGGTCGCGGGCGATCGCGGCGGCGCCGTTCTGCGCCTCCTCCACGAAGATCAGGTCGGCCCCGATCTCATCGAGCATGACGGCATCCGTGCTCTTGCCCCACAGGTTGAGCTGCATGACCGAGAGGCTGATGGGCTTCGTGGGGTCGACCTCGGGGCCTTCGTAGGGCTGCCCGGCGATCGTGAAGGTGGCGGGTTCGCTCACGCGCGTGTATCCGTCGTTGTAGAGGTATTCGACCCGGTAGGAGCCGGCCGGGAGGTCGTTGCCGCCGCGGTCCGTGGTGGGGAGCTGGATCGTGCCCGATGTTCCCGGCGCGTAGGCCCAGGCCATGCCGCAGGCGTCGCAGGGCTCGGGCTTCGAGGCGGGGTAGATCGCCACCCAGTTCTTGGTGCTCGGGCGATCGGTGGCGAAGTCGACCGTGAGCGCGTCACCGACGCCGACCTCGGCGCTCGCGAGCGTGATCTGGGAGGGGACCGCCGCGGATGCCGGCGCGGCGAGCAACAGCGGGGATGCGAAGAGCGCTCCCACGGCGATGGCCGCCGTGAGCAGGGCGCTGCGCCGGCGTCGGCGTGTCCCGGGGGCAGGGGACGAAGACATGTCTGCGTGTTCCTTCCTGAGGATGACGACGCGACCCTCGGGATCGCGTCTTCGAGAGCTCGGATGACCCTCTGCACGCGACAGAACCGCCGCAAGGTGGCCGATGGGTGAACGCGGTTTGACGAGATGGGGGCCGCGCAGCGGATCGCGACCGTTCAGGGCGCCCTCTCTGCACAGCTGTCCAGATCGGCTCACGGGAGAGGGTCTGGGCGCGGTCCCCCGGGAATGCAGAAAGCCCCGGAGAATCCGGGGCTTCGTTCTGTAGCAGGAGCGGGGCTTGAACCCGCGACCTCACGATTATGAGTCGTGCGCTCTCACCAACTGAGCTACCCTGCCGCACCGCATCCGCGACGTTTCTGCGGATGTTGCGAGCCCCGAGTCAGGATTGAACTGACGACCCCTTCCTTACCATGGAAGTGCTCTGCCACTGAGCTATCGGGGCGTGCTGCCCCTCGCGGGGCAACCACACGAGAATACCATCACCATGGCGTCCTCATGAAATCGAGGGGGTCAGTACGAGTACCGCCCCGCGTTCTCCCGCAGCCACGGGAGCGGGTCGATGGTCGACCCGTTGATGATGATCTCGAAGTGCAGGTGGGCGCCGTAGGAGCGGCCCGTGTTGCCGGTGTGACCGACGACGTCTCCGACCTTCACCGTCTGCCCGGCCTTGACCTGCAGCGAGCCGTACTGCATGTGCGAGTAGTGGCTCGTGATGACCTGGCCGTCGATCACGTGGTCGATGTAGACGGTCACGCCGTAGGCGCCGCCCTGCTCTGTCGCGATGCGCACGACGCCGTCGGCGATCGCCTGGATCGGCGCGCCCTCGCCCGGCACGAAGTCGATGCCCTCGTGCAGACGTCCCCAGCGCATGCCGTAGCCGGAGCTCATGCCCACGCCGACCTTGAAGGGCCACTGGATCGCAGCCTCGGGGTCGTTGGTGAAGACCTCGTTGGAGTAGTTGATGCCCTCCTCCGAGGCGACCTCCACGAGCGACATGGTCGAGAAGCTGTCGGAACGCGCGAGCGACTCGTTCTGCACGTCGGACGAGGTCACGAAGGCCTGGATCTCGTCCTTGCCCTCTGCGGCCGCAGCCCCGGAGGCGACGAGCGAAGTGGACGAGAGCGAGGCCGTGCCCTGGACAGCGGCGACCGCTTCGGCGGGAAGCGTCATGCCGACCGCCAGGAGACCGGCGAGGCTCATGACGCCGACGGTCGCGCCTGCGGCGAAGATCTTGCGGACCGACGGACGGCGACGGGCGACGTGCGCGGCGGCGGTCGGCACCTGCTCTGCGACGGGCTCGTCCGCAGCCTCGTCGGACGCGGAGCCGGTCGGCGTCGGGCCGGTCTCGGACGAGACTGCGCGGAACGTGCGGGAGGCGGCCGCGAAGGCGTCGGTGCTCGAGGAGGAGGTCGGCTCGGCCTCGGGCAGGGCCTCGGGCTCGGGGATCGCATCCGGCTCGGGCGCCGTGTGGGTCTCGACGGGCTCAGCAGCGGCGACGGTCTCGGCGGCGATGGCCTCAGCGGCGGCCGTGTCGACCTGCTCTGCTACGACGGTGTCGGAAGTCTCGATGTCCTCGACCGAACCGGTGGACTCGGACGCGCCGGACTCGGTCGCGCCGGACTCGGAAGTGTCGATGTCCTCGACTGATTCGGCGGATTCAGTCGCACCGACGGCTGCGGCGACGGCCGTCGCGGCGACGAAGACCTCGGCGGTGCTGAGTCGCTGGCGGGCGGCACGGCGCGAAAGCGGGGCTGCGGAGACGGGGGTCGTGTCTTCGGAGTCGGCTGCCTGCGCCTCTGCCGCGGGCGCCTCGGCGGGCGCGGTGCGGAGTCGGCTGGACCGGCGCGTGGGCGCAGAGGCAGCCTGGGGGTTCTCGAAGGGCAAAACGAATTCTCTCGGGTCAGACGTCACGCGGGGGGCGTAGAGGACTTCCACCGTTCGGGCCGATGAAAGTAACGATCGGATAAACACTAGCCTGCAGAGGCTGGGAATGCCATGAATCGCTCACGATTCGTCCTCCACGATACCCCGGAGCCGGTCGTGAACCTGGATGCCACCCGCGATGAGCAACGGTCTGGTCGACGAGCGATCGATCAGGGACACCTGTCCGCCCGCCTCTGCGACGAGCAACGCACCGGCGGCGAGGTCCCAGGGTTTGAGACCGCGCTCGAAGTAGCCGTCGAGACGTCCCGCGGCGACGAACGCGAGGTCGAGCGCGGCAGAACCGGCACGGCGGAGGTCGCGCGCCATCGTCATCACCCGCCGCACGGTCGCGAGGTCGCCGTCATGCGTCGACGGGTCGTAGCCGAATCCGGTCGCCAAGAGCGCGCCCGCCGGAGTCTCGGTCGTCACCGAGAGCCGGACCTCGCCCAGGAACGCCCCATCGCCGCGCGCCGCGTGAAACGTCTCGCCGCTGGCGGGGGCGTACACGACGCCGGCGAGCGCCTCCCACTCCCCCGGCACGACGCTCCCGCGCACTGCGGCGATGCTGACGGCATAGGAGGGGATGCCGTAGGCGTAATTCACGGTGCCGTCGATCGGGTCGACGACCCAGGTGACCCCTGTCGAACCGTCGTCCGGCGCGGACTCCTCCCCGAGGAAGCCGTCGTCGGGTCGGGCTGCGCGCAGTCGGGCCCTGATGAGCGCCTCGACCTCGCGATCCGCGTCGGTCACGATGTCGGCGATCGACGACTTCGTCGCGGCCAGGTGCACGCCCTCGGCGCGGCGGACGCGCGCGAGCTCTCCGGCTTCCCGCGCGATCTCGACCGCGAGGTCGCGCAGGTCGGACTCGACGCTCACTGCGGCGGGAGGGGCGGGGCCGGCGGATACGTCCCCGGGCCTTCGGGCGCCGGAGGCGTGGACGGGGGCGAGCTCGTCGGGGCGGCAGGAGCCGGCGGCACGGGAGGCGGCGGCGTCGGAGACGCACCGGCCTGCGGGTACGGAGCCACGGGGAACGGCTGCGGCGCCGGGGCCGGGGCCGCGAGCTGCGGGTGCGCGGGAGTCAGCGCCGACGGCTGGCCCGTGTAGTAGGCGTTCCAGTCCGGCGACCCGTCGGGAAGAGCGGGCAGCGGTGTCACGCCGTCGGCGTACGTCGGCCAGGCGGGAGCGGTCGCGATGCCCTGGGCCACCGCAGCGGGCTTCTTGGGGGCGAACAGCGCGTTCAGCAGCGGGATGAGGGTGGTCCCGACCGCCGCGAGGATCGTGAGCGCCACCACGATGCGCCAGTACAGCTCGCTGTAGTCGAACGTGTGCGGGAACGTGAGGAAGAACACCAGCATCCCGACGAGTCCGGCGAGGAACACCAACGTGACAATGTAGATGACCCGGGTGAACGTCGTGCGGTGTCGTTCGGCGGCGGGGGTGAACAGGCGGACGTGCAACAGAGCCAGCTGCAGGATGCCGACCACGAGGAGCAGCTGGAAGAACCGCTCCGCTCCCGTGAAGAACATGCCATCCTCGGGAAGCCAGATCTTCACCGCCCCGACCAGCAGCGCGACGATCCAACTGACCATGCTCGCCAGCGCGAGCCAGTCCGGACGGTTGGGCGCGAGTCCCGCCTCGAGGATCGCGATGCCCGCGAACGCCGCGAGCAGGAGGATCGTGAGGAAGGCACGGCCGATCAGACCGTCCTGGTCGCCGATCAGCACCCAGACGACGCACACGAGGGCGGCTGCGATGAGAGCGCCGATCGCGATCCAGATCGCTCCTCTGATGAGGAGTGACATGTTCTTCTTCTCGACCAGCTGCGGCGGCTGCTGGGCGATCTCCGGCTGGGACATCGCGTTCCTCTCGTTGAGCGGCGTTGCGTTCATCCTTGCACGGAGGCCGCCCGAACCGCCGTGCCGAACCGCGATCCCTCCGGCATCCGGGATGGATCGCCGTCCTGGCCGCGATGTGGAGGAGGGGTCAGCGCGACCCGCGACTGGACGACGCGAAGGCGGCGATGCGCGCCTGCGCGTCCGGCGTGGCCATGGCCGCCCCGATGGATCGCGCCTCCTCGGTGAGCTGCTCCGCGAACGTGCGCTCGGGCTGCGAGCGCACGAGTCGCTTGGCGTGACCGTATGCCGCGGCGGCGCCGTCGAGCCAGAACCGGGCGATCTCCTCCGCACGCTGACGGACGAGCACCGCCTCGGCCGCAGCATCCTCACCGGCGACCGCCTCGGCCGCGAGGCCCCAGTCGACCGCCTCCTCGGACGTGAGCAGGCGATCCTGCAGCACGAGCTGGAGCGCACGCCGCTGACCGACTGCGCGGGCGAGCTGCGCCGACACCGAAAGATCGGGGGTCAGGCCGATGTTCGCGTACAGGCTGCCGAGCTTCGAGCGCGCGCCGATGACGGCGTAGTCGCTGCTCAGCAGGATGCCGAGTCCGCCACCCGCCGTCGTGCCGTGAGCCGCCACGACGACCGGCATCGAGGACTCGGTGAGGGCGCGGATGCCGGTGTTGATGACCTCGGCGAGCGCCGCGATGTCCGTCGCGGAGCCACCGGTCGTCGCCATCTCGATCACGTCGCCGCCGGCGCAGAACGCGGGACCGGCGGCGTCGATCAGCACGGCGCGCACGTCATCCCTCGTGGTGGCCTCCACCGTGGCGTCGCGCCATGCGTGCGCCAGCTCGGCGTTGAAGGCGTTCAACCGTTCCGGACGGTTCAGCGTGAGCCTCGCCAGCCCCTCGTCGACGGTGAACAGGATGACATCGCTCATGGCTTCTCCTTCGAGCACAGGACGTATGCCCCCAGGGTAATCGCGATCAGGACGCGCTCCACACGCGAGCGGCGAACGCCTCCATGCGGCGGCGCGTGCCGTCGAGGCGGAAGTCGACCTGACCTGCCGCCCGCACCTCGTTCGGCGCCAGCGGATGCGCGAGCCGCACGTTCTCGTGGCACGACAGGTCGGCGCAGATGTAGGTGCCGACGGAGTCGCCTCGTGCTCCGGCATCCCCCGTCCGCCGCGCGGCGAACAGCGAGACCTGGTTGCCCGGCTGCATCGTGTGGCAGATGTTGCACAGGCCGGATCGCGCTCGCCCGGGATCCGTGGAACGCAGCACGATCCCGGCGACGCCGCCGTCGTGCTGGACGAGGATGTAGCCGCGGCGTCCCGCGCTGGGGTCGCGCCACGAGAAGAAGTCGAGGTAGTCCCAGTCGATCAGCATGAAGTCGTGCGGCATCTCCATGACCCGCATCTCGTCGGCATCCGCGTTGACGAAGGACGCACGGACCTCTGCCTCGGTGAGCGCTCGCATCCGCCCAGTCTAGGCAGGTCGAGGACAGAGGCGGCCCGGCCTAGGCGGGCAGGAGCTCGGCCCGCCGCAGGGTGCGCAACAGGGCGCGCGGCGGATGCGGTCGATCGAGCAGCGACGGACGGACGATCGCCGCGATGCCGGCCACGGTCGCGCGGACCTCGTCGCCGTCACGCCGCAAAAGGCGGATCGTCGCCAGCGCATCGATCCGAGGTCGCTGCCGTGCAGCGGCGAACGGGCCTCGTGCCCGGGTGGCGTCGATGACGGCCGTCTCGGTCAGCGGCTCCCCGCCACGCAGCTCGTGCTCGACGATCATCGCGAGGATCGCGCGCTGGCGGGCGCAGAGGTCGAGACCCCGACGGTCGCCCCGCACGAGCTCCTCGTCGATGCTGAGATCGAGCACGGCGCGCCGCTGGAGGAGGGGCGCACCCTCTGCATCGCCGCTCACCGTGCCGTCCTGCGTGCTGATCGTCGTCATACCTATGAGACGCGCTCCGCGGCACTTCATTACGCGACGCGCCGATGCGATCTCAGGTCTCCGACGCCGGGCGCTCGCGGATCAGGAACCCGAAGCCGAACGCGATGAAGAACATCAGCACTCCGTAGACGGCGGCGGGGAGGCTCAACTCGACGGAGCCGAGCACGGACTGCGCGATCACGATGGCGACGGTGGCGTTGTGGATGCCGATCTCGAACGAGGTCGCGATCGCCTGCCGCCGCCCGACGCGGAGCAGTCGCGGCACCAGGAACCCGATCGTGAGACTGATGAGGCAGAACAGCACGGTGATGAGCGCGAGCCGGGCGAAGTTGTCGACGAGCAGCGCCCAGTTCGAGGCGACCGCGCCGGCGATCACGACGACGAGGATCACGACGGAGGCGATGCGCACGGGCCGGTCCATGCCGGAGGCGAAGCGCGGCCAGAGCCGCCGGATGATCATGCCGACGGCGACGGGCAGCAGCACGATCGCGAACACCTCGAGCGCTTTGGACCACTGGAGTCCGAGCTGGTCGTCGAAGGGCTGGAAGTAGGCGATCGCGAGGTTCGTGATGATGGGCAGGGTGATGACCGCGATCACCGAGTTCACTGCCGTCAGCGAGATGTTGAGCGCGATGTCGCCGCGGAACAGGTGGCTGTAGAGGTTGGCCGTGGTCCCGCCCGGCGATGCGGCGAGCATCATCATGCCGACCCCGAGCACGGGCGGCAGCTGGAACAGGAGCACGAGCCCGAAGCAGATCGCCGGCAGGAGCACGAGCTGGCACAGCAGGGCGATCAGCACCGCCTTCGGCTGCCTGAGCACGCGCGCGAAGTCGGCGAGGGTGAGGCTGAGTCCGAGTCCCAGCATGATGATGCCCAGTGCGACGGGCAGTCCGATGGTGGTCAACGCTGATCCCATGGCACTCAGTGTGGCGGATGCAGGACCTCGGTGTCACGCATCCGCCGACCGTCCTCCGACGGCGCGGTATCAGTCGGCGGCGCGCTGCATGGCCTCGTCCGCCTCGGAGACGATGTCGCGCATCGCGGCGGCGGCCGCTTCGGCCTCCCCGCTCGCGACCGCGAAGGCGACGTCGCGGTGCCATTGGACGGCGCTCTGGTTCGCGACGTGCGGCATCAGGTCGTGGAGCGTGCGGCCGCGCAGCACAGCTTCGACGGTGTCCCCGAGCGCCGCGAGCATCGAGTTGCCCGAGGCCTCGAGCAGGAGCCGGTGGAAGTGCACGTCGGCCGCAAGGTACCGCTCGCGATCCGCCTCATGGTCCTCCTGCCCCATCTCGACCACGAGCGATACGAGGTCGACCTTCTGCGCTGCGGTCGCGTGGTCGGCGGCGAGCCGTGCTGCGAGGGGCTCGATCGCCGCCCGCAGTTGGCTGAGCTCGCGGAGCTGCTCGTCGCGACCCGGGCCGTCGAGCCGCCAGGCGATCACCTCGGGGGCATAGACGTTCCAGTCGCCGCGAGGACGCACCTCCACGCCCGACTTGCGCCGCACCCACACGAGCCCGAAGGACTCCAGCACCCGCACCGCCTCGCGTGCGGCGGATCGGGACACCCCTCGCTGTTCGGCGATCTCGACCGTGAGCATCCGCGATCCCGGGGCATGCACGCCGTCGACGATCGCGCGCCCGAGTTCGTCCACGAGGGAATCGTGGACGGGGCTGCCGATCCGAGGAGCACTCATATGACGAGTATGCCGCTGGTGACCCGATCAGGACGAGCCTGTCCACTGACTCCTGCAGATATGTTGCACATGTCACGGCGCGCGTGCTTATTATGTACGACATAAGGCCGTTTCATCGCCCGGATCAAGGAAGCTCATGGCATCGCTCATCCCGACAACCAGCACGCTCGCGGCAGCCGCCGGCGAGGCCGCTGCGCCCACCCAGCCCGCAGCCCAGCTCATCGCCGCCGCCGTCATCGGCATCGCGATCATCATCGTGCTCATCACCTGGGTCAAACTGCACCCGTTCCTGTCGCTCACGGTCGGCGCGCTCGCGACCGGCGCGATCGCCGGCATGGACATCGGCGCCTCGGTCACGAGCTTCTCGACCGGCTTCGGCTCGACCATGGGCGGCGTGGGCATCCTCATCGCGCTCGGCGCGATCTACGGCAAGCTCCTCGCGGACTCCGGCGGCGCCGACCGCATCGTCGACACGCTCGTGTCGAGGGCGAGCGCCCGCTCCCTCCCGTGGGTCATGGGTCTGATCGGCGCCGTGATCGGCCTGCCGATGTTCTTCGAGGTCGGCCTCGTGCTGCTCGTGCCCGTGATCATCCTCGTCGCACGACGCTCGGGCCAGTCGCTCATGCGCATCGCGATCCCCACGCTCGCCGGCCTCTCGGCGATGCACGGTCTCGTGCCCCCGCACCCCGGCCCGCTCGCGGCCATCGGCGCGCTCGGCGCGAACCTCGGTCTCACCCTCGCGTTCGGTGTGATCGTCGCGATCCCCGCCGTCATCATCTCCGGGCCGCTGTTCGCGCGGTTCGCGGCCCGCTGGGTCGACGTCCCCGTCCCCGACCTGTTCGTCACCGCGGAGGATTCCGGCGAGGAGACGACGCGCCGCCCCTCGTTCGGCGCCACGCTGTTCAGCATCCTGCTCCCCGTGTTCCTCATGCTCGCGAAGGCGATCGCCGACATCGGCGCTGCCGGCTCCGACGCCCCGTGGAAGCTGGCCCTCGACTTCCTCGGCACCCCCGTCATCGCCCTTCTGATCGCGGTGATCGCCGGGTTCTTCATCCTCGGACACGGAGCCGGATTCGACCGTCAGCGCATCAACGACATCGTCGGGTCGTCGCTCGGCCCGATCGCCGGCATTCTGCTGATCGTCGGCGCCGGCGGAGGATTCAAGCAGGTGCTGGTCGACACCGGCATCGGCGGCGTGATCGCCGAGTTCGTGTCGGGATCGTCCGTCTCGGTGCTGGTGCTGGCGTGGCTGGTCGCGGTCGTGATCCGCATCGCCACGGGGTCCGCGACCGTCGCGACCATCACCGCCGCCGGCATCCTGCAGCCTCTGACCGAGACCCTCGACTCCCCCATGGTCGCGCTCCTCGTGCTGGCGATCGGCTCGGGCTCGGTGTTCCTGTCGCACGTGAACGACGCCGGGTTCTGGCTCATCAAGGAGTACTTCGGTCTCAGCATCCCGCAGACGCTGAAGTCGTGGACCGTGCTCGAGTGCCTCATCTCGGTCACCGGCCTCGCCGGCACCCTGCTCCTGAGCCTGGTGGTGTGACCATGATGGCTGCACAGGCTCCCGTCCTCGTCTTCATGGGCGTCGCCGGCACCGGAAAGTCCACGGTCGCCGCGATGCTCGCAGGACGCCTGGGGTGGACGTTCGAAGAGGGCGACGATCTGCATCCCGAGGCGAACGTCAAGAAGATGGCCTCCGGGACCCCTCTCGACGACGAGGATCGCTGGCCGTGGCTCGACCGCATCGCGGAGTGGATCGACGAGCGGATCGCCGCGGGAGAGCCCGGCATCATCACCTGCTCGGCGCTCAAGCGCAGCTACCGCGACGTGCTCCGCCGCGAGGCCGTCACGTTCGTGCATTTCGCGGGCGACCGCGAGCTCATCCTCGAGCGGATGATGCGACGCCAGGGCCACTTCATGCCCACGGCGCTGCTCGACTCGCAGTTCGCGACCCTCCAGCCCTTGGATGCCGACGAGAAGGCCATCGAGGTCGCGATCGACGCCACGCCCCAGGAGCAGACCGCGGAGATCGCGACACGGCTCCGGTTGCACGCCGACTACTGAGTAGCCGTCCCGCAGGTGTGCGGGCATGCGAGAGGGACGGGGCCGCGAATGCAGCCCCGCCCCTCTCGTCGATCGACGCTCAGCCGTTGAAGGCGTCCTTGACGTTCTCGCCCGCCTTCTTGACGCTGGCCTTGGCCTGGTCGGCTTTGCCCTCGGCCTCGAGCTTCTCGTTGTCGGTCACCTTGCCGACGGTCTCCTTCGCCTTGCCGGCGAGGTCCTGAGCGGCGTTCTTGATCTTGTCGTCGAGTCCCATGAGATGTCCCTTCGTGGTGATGGATGGTGGATCCTGTCGGCGAGATGTTCTCTCGCCGTCCTATCGACGGCCTGCGAGGAACCGACGATAAGTCTGTGTACGTCGCCCGACGATCAGGAGAGGCGGCGCTGGTCGTGTGCGAGCCGCGCGCGGAGCCCGGTGTGGATCGACACGTATGTCGCCGTCTCGCGGCCCGTGAGGGTCGCCAGGTTCGTCAGCAGCCGGTCGAGGTGGTCGACCAGGTCACGCGGGTCGGTGTTCTGCCGCGGGGTGACCGCGACGTGCAGCACCGGCTCGCGGTGGATGTCGTTCGCCGTGACGCTGGTCGAGAGGATCTCGTCTCGACCAGCGAGCGAGTTCTTGACCGCATCCGACACGAACGACTCGGTGACCGTCACCCGCCCGAGCGGGTTCTGCGATCCGCTGGAGCGCAGAGCGGTCTTCGACCGACGCCCGGCGACGCTCGTGAGCGCGAGGACCAAGAGGACGATCACGACGATGATCGCCGCCACAGCGCCGATCGCGATCCCGGAGACGCTGCTCCCGGCGACGGTCGTCGCGGCGATCGCCTGGTCGAGCCAGGACTCGGAGTTCCTTCCGGCCTCGCTCCAGATCTGGCCGGCCGTCGGCCAACTCATGACCGTGATGCCCACGGCGCCCAGCGCCAGGAACAGGAGACCGATGATGAACAGCAGGATGCGGTTCAGGGCGCGATTCGTGTTGTTCACAGCTCGTCATCCTCCTGAGTCGGGCGTTCGATGCGCACGCGGGTGCGGACGCTGCGGGTGAGACGGTAGGTCTCGATCTCGGCTTCGGCGGCCGACTGCACCGCAGCCTTGTCGACGGGGATGCCGACTCCCGGCCGCACGGTGACGTCGACGCTGCGATGTCCGACCCCGACGGTGATGTCCTCGCGGGCGAGTCCCGTCTCCTCGGCGAGGTGCTGAGCGAGGGCGCTCGCGATCACACCGTTGTCGATCACGACGGCGCGGTCGCCGGCGTCGATCGTGTGGCGGGAGAGCCTTCCGGGAGTCACGGCCAGCCAGAGGAAGACGAGGCCGATGACGGCGAGCACGACGCTGCCGGCGATGACGAGGCCGATGGGCTGCGCGGTGGGCAGTCGGACGAGCCAGCCCGCCGCCGCGGCCGGGCCGAGCAGGAGAGCGGGCTGCGCCAGCAGGCTCAGCACGATCTCGAGTCCGATGTAGGCCAAGGCGAGGATCAGGAGGATGACCGCGATGAACATCGCGACGGTGCGCGGTGAGTGGGTCTCGCGTCGGACGACGCGACGCAGTGCCGGGCTGGTCATCGCACTCGTCTCCTTTCGGGAATGGTCGCGCCGGTGATGGTCAGCGCGATACGGCTCACATCGCGGCCGAGGATGCCGGTGAGGCGGTGCTGCAGCTGCTCCTGCAGCTCCTTGGCGCGATCGAGGACGGGGGTGGTGTGGGAGATCGCGACGGTGTCGTCGAGATCGGGGACGGGGAGCGGGCTGGAGATGCGGAGGGCGATCCCTGCACCACGCTCGATCACGTCGGCCTTCACGTCACTGCGGGAGACGCCGATCAGCGACGCGGAGGTCTGCTCCACGACGGTGCGATAGACGCGTTCCCGCACGGTGACGCGGCCGGGAAGGGCCTCCCCGCCGGTGGCGTGCCCCGAGGGGCCGCCACCGGCGATGACGTTCTGGTCGACGGTCATCAGGAGGTTCGCCGCCCCGTGAAGACGTCGGCGAGGCTGCGGACGTCGAGCTTGCCCGAGGCGATGCGACCCACGAGCGCTCCGATCCCGGCGAGCACGGCGACGAGGAGGAATCCCCAGAAGCCGAAGGCCAGGGCGGCGAGCGCCAGGAGGGCACCGATCAGGGCGCCGGTGGTCGTGGGGCTCATGAGACGCGCGACTCCTCGTTGTCGGAGCTGTCGTCGCCGGGCACGTGCACGTCGTTGACCTCGACGTTGACCTCGACGACCTCGAGGCCGACGAGACGCGTGATCGCACCGGCGACGGCGGCGCGGACGCTGTTCGCGACCTCCTGGATGGGAGCCGGGTACTCGACGACGATGGTGATGTCGGCGGCGGCCTGGGTCTCCCCGACCTCGACCTTCACACCCTGCGCGAGGTCGGTCGCGTTGATCACGTCGCGGATCGCACCGAAGGCACGGGCTCCGCCGCCACCGAGCGCGTACACGCCGGGGATCTCACGGGCCGCGATGCCGGCGACCTTCGCGACGACGCCATCGGCGATCGTCGTGGTGCCCGCGGCGTTCACGTCGGACGGGACCCGCGAGGTCGAGAACGACGAGGCGCGGTCGACGCGTCCGGCGGGCTTCGCCGCTGCGGTGGTGTCGGCCAGCTCCTTCTCGGCGGGGCTGGTGCTGTTCTTCTGGTCCTGCGTTGCCATGACGAGTCCTATCTGTATCGACGGCCGGCAGGTTCCCAGAGGGCCGGCCGGGAGCGTGTGTCTGTGTCGCTCATAGATAAGACGGGTGAGGTGCGGGATTCGTCACAAAGAAGTTCGGGGAAGTTCTGGCGTCGTCCTCGCGGCGCCGGTGCGGACGGTCGTACGAAACGGTCAGCGGTCTTCTTCTGCGCGGGAATCGGACGGTGCCTGGTCGTTGTCGTCGGGCAACGCGCGCAGTGTTCGTCCGATCCGACCCAGCTCAGGGAGGATGTAGAGGAGTGCGATGAAGGCGATCGTGAGTGCCACACCGACGACCGCGTCCCATCCGGCGAGGAGATAGGCCGCGACGCCGCACCCGACCGTGAGCACCGGAAGCAACGCCCACAAGATGACCCGACGACGCCGCGACGACGACACCGTCTCACCGGGTAGCGGCTTCGGAGCGGGATCGCCATCACTCATCGCCTGAGTAGCGCGGGAAAGAGCCAGGAGCGCCGAACCGATCAGTTCCGCCGGTCGTGGTCGGGCCGCCCGGCCACGGCACGGTAGACCGCCAGGCTCGCAGGCGGGATGAAGTGCGGTCGCGACCACCGGCACTAAAGCGGACGCGGCTGCGACGGCGACGGCGACGGCGACGGCGACTATGAGCGCAACGCGAGCGTCGAGAGCGTCGAGCACGGTGGCTTGCTCGTCGTTCATGAGCAGGATGGTGGCGACCCACTGCGCCGGCAAAAGGGCCGTAGCCACGCCCAGAGCCGTGACCATGGACTCGCCGCCTTAGGAAGCGATATGGCGAAGTGCCCGAATGTAGCGCTCGGCTAGTTCACGGTCGCTGTCCTGCTCTCGCGAAGGGAGTTCTGCGAAGGGTGTCGCGATCTGCCGTTCCCAGCGCGCGACAAGGTCGGCGGGCATGATCAGCGAGCCGTCTGGCAAACGTTCGCACTCACCATGCAGATAGCGCTGCCAATGCGCCCACTGCTCGTGAACAACCTCAGCTACGACGTGAATGGTACGGGGGTTCGTGAACAGAGACTCGAGATCGTTCGCCATCAGATTAGCCTCTCGTTGACGAGACGCCAGTAGTGCTCCCCCAAGACGGTCAACTCGCATGCCTTACTTTCCATCGCCGCGTGATACATGTGAGGCGCATCGACAGGTCGGACGAGGTTGACCTTCACGTAGCTCTGGAGTGTGGCGAATACAGCCGTCTTCGTGGGATCGGGGGCAGGAATCGAGGGGTCCGTATCCCCGCAGCGCTCCGGCTCGAAGGCCGGGTCAAGTGGCAGGTGAGCGTTCGGGTCCGGGAAGATCTCGGTCAGCTGATGAAGTTGAGCCAGCGAGATAGGCGGGGTCGCTTTTCGGAGCGACACGAACGACTTCACATTCGTCTTAAACACTGGCCGCTGCTGCCAATTGCTCAGCGACTGATCCACGTGCGCATACACGCTTCCGGGCGTGACGTCCCCTACGAGGTTCGACGCTGCACCGTTCAGCGCGTCGACGAACGACGTGGTGAAGACACCGGCCCCGTTGGTCTCATCAGCGTACTGATTCGCCGTGGATGCCGACAAGATCGTCACGCCTTCGCGGATGTCAGCCTGGTGCGCGCCCACCTGAACCAGGTGATCTGGTCCTCGTTCCACGTACGGATTGTCGTCTCATCCAATGAGTTCAGCACCGCGTCAATAGGCGCCCGCGTCGGGGCGACTATATACGCGGGACTGAGCTCTCAGCGAAGAACGCACCGGCCCCATCGCGTCTGGCCGCGCCTCCAGCGCCTTCCTCACGCGGTGTCGGTCATCGCCATCGAGACCGAAGTCCCCCACCACGGGATTTCCTTGTCGAACCGCGCTCGAACCTTCGACGCAAGCCTTCCATCGTTCACTGACGGAATGCTTCGACCGGTTCGATCCTCGTGGCACGGATCGCGGGATAAAGGCCCGCGATGGACCCAATCGCAACACCCATCACAGGACCGGCGACCAGCGACCACGGCTCGATGACGGCAGTCCACTGCTGACTCAATGCGATGATCGTCACCGACGCCATGGCCAGGGCCGTTCCAAGAAGCCCGCCAAGGAGTCCACGGACAGCGGACTCACCCAAGAACTGCTGGGCGATGTGTCGAGGCAGCGCGCCGAGAGAGCGTCGCAGGGCGATCTCTCGAGTGCGGGCGATAACACCGAGCAAGGAGACATTGGCGATGCCGACGCCACTGACCAGTACGCAGATGCCGGCGAGTGCGAAGAAGAGCGCCTGCGTGGAGCTGTTCACCCGGTCTTTCACGACCGTCGGTTTCGGTGGCGGGACGATCTGATACGCGGTGAGTTCCGCCGGGTTCAGCGCCAGGGGGAGCTGCTCGGCGACGGCCTTCGAGGCTCCGACTTCGGTGGCGACGACCATCGTCTCCCTCTGACCTGGGGCATCGAAGTTGCTGCGAGCGAACCCCGCGGGAATGATGACGCTTGTCAGCGCCGCGCTCGACCCAGTGGTGTCGTCAACGACACCGATGACCGTGAAGCGAAGGTTGTTCAGCACAACCACGGGCTGGTCCGCGACGGTGTCAATGCCAAGGTCGCCGGCCAGCTTTTCCCCGATGACGGCGACAGGTTGGTTCTCGTGGAACGCGTCGAATGTGCGGCCGCTGGAGACCTCAGCGCCCACAAGGTCGAAGTAACCCGGCGTCACCGCCAGGAGTGGCGGTTGAGATGAGCCAGGGTCAATGGACGGCGGGTTCACACTGATGGTGACTCCAGGAACGTTCCACCATCTCCCGGCTGCGGTGACCCCGTCGATCTGACTCACGCGGGAATCGGCATCGTCGACGAAAAGCGGTTCAGACACCGATCCTCCGATGCGCGGCGTCACCGTGATCTGCGTGGCTTCGACTTTCAGGAACTCGTCGCTGATCTGGCCGTTGGCGCTGGCGGTGACACCGAGGACAGCAACGAAGGACGCGACGCCGATGGCGATCCCGAGGATCGTCATGCCGGAGCGAGATGATTGCTGGACGACTCCTGCCATCGCCTCGTTGAGGAGTCGCCGGCGAACGGGACGGCCACTCATGGTCCCTCGCTCAAGGTGCCGTCGAGCATGCGCAGCGTTCGGTTGCCGTGCCGTGCGACCTGAGCGTCGTGAGTGATGAGCACGACCGTGCGACCAGCGGCGTTGAGGTCGTCGAAGAGGGAGAGAACAGCCGACGCGGTCGTACTGTCAAGGTTCCCGGTCGGTTCGTCGCACAGCAGAACGGCGGGATCGGATGCGAGCGCCCGCGCAATGGCCACTCGTTGCTGCT
This sequence comes from Microbacterium sp. LMX7-1.2, assembly GCF_040675935.1. Lineage (NCBI taxonomy): Bacteria > Bacillati > Actinomycetota > Actinomycetes > Micrococcales > Microbacteriaceae > Microbacterium > Microbacterium sp. LMX7-1.2. Next base: position 1,150,853 of record NZ_JBEGIL010000001.1, read on the forward strand.
GTCCGCCGGAGAGCTCGGTGGGCAACCGTCGGTCGAATGCGCCCAGTCCGACGGCTTGCAGCGCCTCGTGCGCCCGGGCACGTGACTCACGTTCCGTGGTCCCGCTGTAGAGGTCGCTGAGCATGACGTTCTCGAGGCACGTGCGCTGCTCGAGCAGGTGAAACGACTGAAAGACGAAGCCGATCTCCTCGCCCCGCACTCGCGCCCGCTCGTTCTCCGTCAGTTGCGTGACATCGTGCCCTCTCAGTGAGTAGGTTCCGGCGGATGGTTTGTCGAGGAGCCCGAGGATGTTCAGGAGCGTCGACTTCCCGGAACCCGACGGTCCAACGATGGTGACGAAGTCGCCTTCCTCGATGGAGACGGAGGAGGCGGCCAGCGCATGCACTTCGGGTGGTCCGGGATACACCCGTGAGACATCACGCAGTTCGACCACGGCGGTCATTGGACGCCCAAAACGACCAGGTCACCCACAGCGAGCTCCCCTTCACCCGCGCTCACTCGCGCCTGGCCGCTTCCGGTGTCATCGATCGTGACCGTGACGCGGCGGGTATCAGTTCCCTCTCTGAGCAGCACATAGGTCCCCCCGGTCGCGCTGGAGCGGATCGCGGAGAGAGGCACGACAAGGCCGACCTCCGCGTCGGCGCCGGTGAGAACAGTGATCTCCACTTTCCCGTCGATTGCCCTGGCTGACAGGGCAGCGTCCGGTTGGATGACAACAGTCGCGCGACTGACTCCGTCCTCTCCGGTGACCAACCCTCCGACTGCCGTGACTGCGCCTTCCTGTGGACCGCCGATGGCACTCCCTGCGATGGACACGCGGTCGCCAACATGGAGCAATTGGGAGGTCGCGTCCGTGACCTCTGCCGTCACTGTCGGATCGGACGTGGTGGCTCGAATCAGCGGACTCTCCACTGCACCTCCGAGCGGGGACGCGATGCTGAGGACGGTCGCGGTGGCCGCCGCGCCGAACACAAGCTCCGACTGGAGAGCGGTGGTCTCTGCCGGGGCCGCATACCCCGCAGCTTTGTAGACGGCGCGCACGGCATTCGTCGTGCCTGTGCCCCAGGTGCCGTCTGGTTCGCCGTTGAGCCACGGACGGAGCCCTTCTTGCAGACGGCGGACGTCCTCGCCCTTGTCTCCGGGGCGCAGGTCCCGCAGCAGCGGAATGGCCCCTTGCAGGTAGATGACGGGCCTGTCGTTCACCTCGGCGATCACGGTGCCTGCGGTGAACTGCGCCCCGACGGCCACAGGCAGTCCGGTGACCACACCGCCTCCGGCCGGGGACAGGTTGGTCACATGACCGAGGGAGACAACACCGGGCAGCAGAAGCGGATCAGTGATGCTGCCTTCCTCAACGGCGATGGTCAACTCGCTGTTCTTAGGTGGTGCAGCATCCGCGGCAATCTGTGCCGGCGAGCGCACGAAGAAGCCCGCCGCGCCCCCGATGCCTGCCGAGACCAGTGCCGTTACGAGGATCCAGACACCGACGCGGCGTGTGGGGGTCATCCGCTGTTCGCTCATCGCCGCCTACTCGCCCAGGAGCCGGTTCACGGCGTCGAGCCGCTCTCGCTCCGCGTCCAGTGCGGACTGGAACCTCTCGGGCTGCTTGTCGATGGCCTGCTGTTCATAGTCAGCGAGCACGTAGTAGAACGTGTCGGGCCAGCGTGTGTCGTTGGTGCAATCGACATCTGCCAGAGCCACAGCGATGGTCTCGGCGGTGATTGCCCCGGAGTTCGCGGTCGGCGCCGCCTCGAACCGTGCGTAGTCGAAGCCTGCGTCCTTCATGCACGCCGACCAGGCGTCCGCTTTGTCTTTCACGGCGTCGTGGGCGAACGTGAGGCCGTACACGTCGGACGTCAGATCGCGGAGATCCACGAACGGCACCCCGATTTCTCCTTCCACCACGCCGTAGCAGCCCTTCTCGGATGGGGCGTTGCCAGCGCTGTCCGTCGGAATGAGCTCGGGGTCTAGGGCTTGGTCATCGCCCCCTTCTCCCAGGATCATTCCTTGCTCCGGGCCGTACATCACCGCCGACAGCTGAGCGGCCTCGGTCGGGTCGTTCGGCATGACAGGATTCAGGTTCTCCGCACTGGCCAAGTAGATGCCCGCACCGTTGGACCATTCGCCTCCTGGCGGAGCCGCGTAGCCGTATTCCTCAGCCTGATCCCGGGGCAAGGTCCCGAGGCGCCCTCCCCACTGGTAGATGATCGGGACGTTCGGATCCTCACTCGCCTGCTGGATGTAGTCCCCGCTGAAGGTCACCGAGAACCCGAAGTCCGCGAGGCAGCGGTTCAAGAGCGTCGCTGTGCCCTGCTGCAGCTGCTCGCGCTCAGAACTCCCCATGCCGAACGAGTCGAACGGCAGCGCGGCAAGCGCCTGCGACGCCGAGAGGTCCGTGGGCACCTCAGGAGTCGTCCAGCCTTCCTCGGCTGATGCGCTCGAGCATCCTGTGACGACGAGGGCGGCGAGGGCCAGCAGAGACATTGTCGGCGCGAGGCGTTTCATGAGTGAGGGCGATCCTGTTCTCGAGATGGTGGGGGACGTGAGACCGGGAGCGAGTGCCCGGTCTCACGCGGAGGTCAGACTCCCGAGAAGCCTGACCAGGCGGAGCAGCCGAGCTGCGTGCCGTTGTTGATGGAGCACGCCTGAACGCGGAACTCCCAGCCCGGCAGCACCCACAGGGTGCGGGACTCCGTCGTGCCGGCGCCCTTGGTGTTGTCGACGTACTGGTTGGTCGTGTTGCCACGGAGGTTGTATGCGGTGCGCGAACCCCAACCGTCGTTGTAGCGGTCGGTGCTGGACATCGTGTCCGAGGACGCGTTCCAGTACGCGGTCGCGCGCGCCTGGCCACCGGTCGTGTACGTCGCGGTCGCGTCTGCCATCGCCGCGACTGACGGCGCGACGATCAGGGCCGCGGAGACGGCGGTCGCTGCGGCGAATTTCGCCAAGCGCTTCTTCGTGCTCAACTTCATTTCTTCTCCTCATGGCTACGAGGTCCGGATCAGTATTGACCAGATTCGCCTCGTTTGCCTGTGAGTGTGGAGAAAGACGCGGCCCGTGTCTGTCGGTCATTTGGTGGACAGCCACACCAACTGCCGCCATTGCGCGGTCGTCGTGGCCAAGGCGTGCGGGAGCTTGTCCAGATTTCTGGAGTTTGGGTCATGTCCACTTCGACTGCCGCACCGACAATCAGGGTGCGTCCAACAGCGGTGAGCGTCGAGGCAATGGAACCCCTCGTTTGTTGAACGAGAATTCCGCGGGAGCCCGGCCGTACAAGCCTCGCTCAGAGCAACCTCCCCGAACGCTGCGGACCACAGTGAGCCGACTCTGACAACGGCCAGCGTGACGGTTGAACCGTTTTCACCTGCACTCGTGCGACGCACCATCACGTCAACTTCGGGCCCTGGCGAGCCCGCTCACCTTGGGTGCGCCCGATGAGAGTGACGAATCCAGACATCGCGCCAGCCTCACTCTCCGATTCCGCGTAATCACGGGCATCCCGCTCGTCTCAGAGGCAGCACGGCGGAACTCCGAAATCGGGATTGGACATACCGAAGCGAATCCAACCCCCTACCGGAGGAGCTTCCCTTGTCCCGACGACTGTTTGCTGCGTCCGCGGCACTCATCGCAGTTCTCTCATTGACCGTTCCGACGCCCGCGCTTGCGGCGCCAACGCCGTCCGCCTGCACGGTCGGCGGGGTTGCCGTCCCCGACGGAGAGCCCGCCCCCAGCGATATCCCCACCGTCATGTCCTGCTTCGACTCCGTGGACGAAGCTGAGCGGTTCATCGAGGATGGCGCTCCTGGAGACTATGAGCAGCTCTATCCGGCTGGCGCCAGTGCCCGAGCGGCGTCGGCGGCAGCGGCCATCATGGTCGGCAAGATCTGGACGGGCGCCAACCGCACAGGCACGGTCCTCATCCACTGGGGATCCGGCAGCGGGTGCACCGGTGTCACGTTCGGATTCCCGAGCCTCGGCTCCGGATGGAACAACAACGTCCGCTCAGCCGAAGGCTTCAACAGCTGCTGGTCTTCCCAGTACGACGGAACGAACTACACAGGGACGAAGGTGACGTGCACCCCGTACTGCGGATCGCTCGGCGTTCTGGCGGGCAAGACCTCGTCCGTGGTCTACCGACCGGTGGGCACCTTCGGATGAGCGTCGCCCAATCAGGACTTAAACGGGTGCAGCTGAAGCGTCGAGCATTCGATGCGGCCCGGCACGACCGCGGCTTCCCCCTGGTCCGTGACACACGTCGTGAACTCTGAGGGAGCGACCCCTGGCGCGTTCGTTGCTGACATCTGGTCGTTGTCGGCGAAAGCGCCAGACTCCCACATCTGAACGCACATCGCCTCGGCATCCACAATGGACACGACACCGTCTGGCGTGGCGACACTAGCCGCCGCGCCAGACAGCGTCCCGTCGGAATTCCGCCAAGGCCCTTCGAGGCAGTACACAATGCTGGTGTCGCTCACCGGCCGTTGTTCGAGGAGCACGACGCCAGCCACGCCGGCACCGGCGACAACGAGCACACCACCAGCGATGGACAGGCGGCCCCAAATGGTCTTCCACCACTTCGGGCGAGTGAGCTCCCGTCGCATCTGCGCGATGAGGAGGTCCTGCACCTCACGGCGGTGCGGCATGCCTCCGGACTGTTCCGTCATGCTTTCGCCTCCTCTGATCTGGGAGCATACCCATCGAGCGCTCCACGAAGCCGGGCTTTCACACGCGACAGTCGCGACTTTACGGTACCTTCCGGGATCCCGAGAACGACCGCCGCTTCGGCGGTCGACAGCTCGTGAACGACGCAGAGGACCACGACGCTGGAGTCTCGAGGGTTCAGTTCAAGTAAGGCCTCGCGCACGCTCTGAGAGATCTTCAGGGCATCCATGGCACGGCCGACCTCGTCGGCATGGTCGGGAACGTTGTCATCGCGCGGAATCCGACTCAGAAGCCGCTGGTATCGCCTCCGGGAGCGCAGGCTGTTCTTCGCGGCGTACGACGTGGTGGCCAGCAACCACGGGAGAACCGACCCATCAACGACCCGGACCTTGTCCCGCTTGCGCCACAGTTCGAAGAACGCGGTCGCCGCAACCTCTTCGGCATCCCATGATGTCCGCATCAGTACGAGCGACAGTCGAAACACCGGCGCCTGATGCCGGTCGTGCAGCATGCGGTACGCCGGCTCATCGCCCCGCGACAACCGGAAGAGGAGGTCACCATCGTCTGGCGGTCTCGACTCTCGAAACTCCGGCACAGCTACACCTCGTAGATCCTGCCCGACCGAACTGTCAGGACTTTCCCCTACGAGTCTAAATGTCTGTACTTGAGTGGGTCACCGCGCCGAGGCTACGCAGCCAGCGCTTGATCCCTCGCCGCGCGCCGAGCCATCGCATGCACGTCTCGAGCGTGCCGGGGGCTGCAGCGCAAGTACTTATGACACTGCGCGCGGAACGTCTCGTACGTCCCGTATCCGCAGCTCCGAGCGATGTCGGACATCGGAACGGTCGGACTGTGTGCCGCGAACGCGATGACCTGCCTCACACGGCGTCGCGCAAGGGCTTCGGCGACGCTCGGGCCGCCAGCGAACGCCCGGTCCAACTGCCGGCGGGAGACGAATAGTTCGCGTGCCAACCACGCCGGGCCGACATGTCGATCTCGATAGTGGTGTTCGATGAGCGCGAGGCAACGATCACGTAGCGAGTCGAATTCGGTGGTCCTCATGCCACGTAATGTCCGGATGACGGCATCGGGTTCCCGAACCGCTGAGGTTGACACCAGTAGCGAAACCAGAACGCGTCACCCGCAGCGACATCTCGCCGTTGGAGGACGGGGCTCGCATCAGCCGGTGCGAGCATACAGATCAAATGAACGTGTGACTTAGATCGCGCACCTCGCGAGCACGACAGGTCGCACAACGGACGCAGTCATGCAGGATCTGAGACAGCTTCAGAGCCACTACTGCCATTTGCAGCAGACGCCCGCGTAGCTGGTGGTCGTCACATACAACCATGACGGTCAGGCGAAGCGGCGGTGCCAAGCGGCGATGTCTTCGAAGGTGTAGTAGACGACTCCTGCGAAGAGGACGGCGTTCGGCGCACACCCGCGCCAGTGGAGAAGCCGCATGCGCAGTCGGCTGATGCCGAGATTGGGACAGAACTGTGGGAGCGCGCTGGCCTACGCGCCTATCGCGCTCTGACGCCATTGACCGAGTGGACATCGCCATCCAATCCCTCAGCCCAACGCCGGCTGGTTCGCCGGGCACATCCTGAACGATTGGAATCAGATCCTCGGCATGGGGCGCCGCCCGTTCCTGATCGCCTCAGTCCGATATGTCGTTCGGAGGTCTTGGCGCCCATCACCTTCGCACTGCACGCCGCTAGAGGCACGCCTCGAAGAGCCACTGGGCCCGTCGGCCGGGAGCATCATGCACTTCGTCAACGGGCGCCGCCTAGGCGGCTCAAGTAGGGGAGGGGCCGCTCGCATCGGTCTGGGACGGCAGAAGCCGCCTGTCTCCTAGCGGCTTCTGCCGGATCTGAGATACGCGAACGTGGAGTGCTTAGATCCGCGAACATCCCGTTGGTGGCGAGTGAGGGATTCGAACCCCCGAATGCAGTGCAGTCTGATTTACAGTCAGATCCCTTTGGCCGCTTGGGTAACTCGCCAATGCGCGCCCGTCCGACTTCTTCAGCCAACCGGGGGCACGAGTCACAATCATACCTGCCCGCGGCGGGCGGGAGAAATCGAGGGCTCAGCTGCCGTGCACGCCCCTCTCGGACTCGCGCAGCGACTCCGGCGTCCGCAGCAGACCGCCCTCGGCGCGGACGGTCGCCGCCGCGACGTCCATCGCCCGATCCAACAGTTCCTGCCAGCCCTCGACTGCCCCAGGGGTGCCGTCGACCAGCCCCGCCGAGACTGCGGCGAGGGTCGCATCCCCCGCGCCGACCGTGTCGACGACGCGGCCGGGCAGCGTCGAGATCGGCGCGCGTACCGTGCCGGCATCCGTCTCGAGGATCGCGCCATCCGCGCCCGCGGTCGCGAGCACAGCGCGCACGCCGAGCCCGCGCAGCCGCTCCCTCAGGGCGTCGAGGTCTCCGTCATAGAGCAGGGCCGCGTCATCCGCCCCGACCTTCACGATCGCCGTGTTGGCAACGAGGCGCTCGAATCCGCGCACGAACTCGGCGCGGTCGCTCAGCATGCCCGACCGCGGGTTCGGGTCGATCGCGAGGCGCGCGCCGCCCACGGCATCCGCGAGGGCGTCGACCTCGGCCGGCACATCGAAGGGGAAGCAGCTGATCGCGACCAGGGATGCGTCGGCGATCGCTGCCCGCGCCTCCTCGGAGTACCGGATGCTGCGCCGCTGCGCCGCCTCGTTGAAGAGATACACGGGCTCGCCGTCGGATCCGCGCTGCACGATGGCGCGGGACGACCCGCGCGGAGCCGGCGTCTCGATCAGACGCACCCCGTGATCGACGAGGTACTCGCGGATGTGCGCGCCCGCCTCGTCGTCGCCGACCATCGCGATGAGCGCGGTGTCGACGCCGAGACGACGGAGCCCGACGGCGACGTTGAGGGCCGCGCCGCCGACCAGCTCGCGCACGCCGGCGTCGTCCCGGATCTCGTCGATGAGGGCGTCGCCGATGACGACCGCTGCGGGGGAATCAGTGCTCATTCAGCCGAGACTACCGGCCCGACGAGCGCGATACGCCGCGAATGACGGTCCGCGGCGACGGGGGCGGGTACGGTGGGGCCATGTACGGTCGACTCGCCGCCGCAACAGCAGCCCTCCTGCTCACCGCCGTGCTCGCAGGATGCGGATCGGCCGGCGCGGATGCCGACAAGCCGTCCGCCTCACCCGAGCCCTCGGCGACCTCGACGCCGGAGGGCTCCCCCTCCCCCACGCCCACTCCGACGACTTCGCACATCGCACTGCCCACCGACTGCCGCGCGATCCTCTCCGACGACGTGCTCGCCCAGCTCGACGGCATCCCCCTCAACGACGCCGCGTTCGGCCCATCGGGCGTAGGCGACGACGGCACGCTCACCTGCATCTGGGGCGACCCGCGCGCCGACACGACCAACCTCGTGACCACCATCTCCCACGAGGATCGCGGCCCGGCCCTCGACATGCTCAACGCCCTGGTCGCGAACGAGGGCTTCACGTGCTTCACCCCCGACGGCGGCACCCGCTGCGAGAAGACGTTCCAGAACCCGCAGTACCCCGTCACCGACGGTCGCACGCTCTTCTATCGCGACGACGTGCTCATCGACACGCGCTACTCGAACCTCGCTCCGACTGGCTACACCGCCAGCATCGTCGCGCACCTGTTCGACTGATCACCGGACAGGAAGAAGGCCCCGGGCAGATGCCCGGGGCCTTCTCACTCACTCAGCACGTGATCAGTTGTACGTGCCCGGCGTGATGTCGTCCGTCGAGAACGCGTCGAAGTCGACGTAGCCGAAGTCGCCGTCGGCGTACGCCCCGTCGGATGCGAAGATCCGGTTCGGGTAGCGCTCGCTCTTGGCCTCCTCGGTCGCCTCCACCGTGACGTCGCGGTACTTCGAGAGTCCCGTTCCGGCAGGGATGAGCTTTCCGATGATGACGTTCTCCTTGAGGCCGACCAGCGGGTCGCGCTTGCCCTCCATGGCGGCCTGTGTGAGCACGCGGGTCGTCTCCTGGAAGGAAGCGGCCGACAGCCACGACTCCGTCGCGAGCGACGCCTTCGTGATACCCATCAGCTCCGGACGGCCCGACGCGGGGCGCTTGCCCTCGGCCACGGCCTCGCGGTTGATCGACTGGTAGCGCTTGAGGTCGACCATCTCACCCGGCAGCAGGGTCGTGTCGGCGTGATCGACGACGGTGACCTTGCGGAGCATCTGACGGACGATGACCTCGATGTGCTTGTCGTGGATCGGCACACCCTGCGAGCGGTAGACGCCCTGGACACCGCCGACGAGGTACCGCTGCACCTCGCGGGCACCCATGACGCGCATGACCTCCTTGGGGTCGAGCGTGCCGACCTGCAGAGGCTGACCGACCGTGACGTGCTGGCCGTCCTCGACGAGGAGCGTCGCACGCTTCAGCACCGGGTAGACGACGGGCTCGTCGCCGTTGTCGGGCGTCAGGATGACCTTCTTAGCCTTGTCGGTCTCGTCGATCGTGATGCGGCCGTCGGCCTCGGCGATCGGCGACGCACCCTTGGGGGTACGAGCCTCGAAGAGCTCCTGCACACGGGGCAGACCCTGCGTGATGTCGTCCGCCGATGCCGAACCACCGGTGTGGAACGTACGCATCGTCAGCTGGGTACCGGGCTCACCGATCGACTGGGCCGCGATGATGCCGACGGCCTCGCCGATGTCGACGGTCTTGCCGGTCGCGAGCGAACGGCCGTAGCACTGCGCGCAGACACCGACGGCGGAGTCGCAGGTCAGGACCGAGCGCACCTTGATGGTCTCGACACCCGCCTCGACCAGCTTGTCGATGAGCACGTCGCCCACGTCGTCACCCGCAGCGGCGAGGACCTCGCCCTTGCTGTCGACCACGTCGGACGCCAGCGTACGGGCGAACACCGAGTTCTCGACGTTCGCGTCGCGCACGAGCTCGCCCTGCGAGTTCGGAGCGGCGATCGGGAGCTCGAGGCCCTTCGACGTGCCGCAGTCCTCTTCGCGGATGATGACGTCCTGCGAGACGTCCACCAGACGACGGGTCAGGTAACCCGAGTCGGCAGTACGCAGAGCGGTGTCGGCGAGACCCTTACGGGTACCGTGCGTCGCGATGAAGTACTCCGCCACCGACAGACCCTCGCGGTACGAGGAGATGATCGGACGCGGGATGATCTCACCCTTGGGGTTGTTCACCAGGCCCCGCATACCCGCGATGTTGCGGATCTGCAGCCAGTTACCACGGGCGCCCGAGGACACCATGCGGTTGATGGTGTTGTCCTGCGGGAAGTGCGCCTTCATCGCGGCCTGCACCTCGTCGGTCGCCTCGGTCCAGATCTTGATGAGCTCCTGACGACGCTCGGCGTCGGTCGTGAGGCCCTTCTCGTACTGGGACTGGACCTTCGCGGCCTGCTTCTCGTAGCCGGCGACGATCTCCGCCTTGTTCGGCGGGGTGAGGATGTCGCTCAGGGCGACGGTCACACCCGAGCGCGTGGCCCAGTAGAAACCGGCGTCCTTGATGCGGTCCAGCGACGCAGCCGTCTCGACCTTGGGGTACTCCTCGGCCAGCTTGTTGACGATCTGCGACAGCTTGCCCTTGTCGGCGACCTCGCGGACGAAGGGGTAGCCCTTCGGCAGCGCGTCGTTGAAGATGGCCTGACCCAGCGAGGCGTCGACGAGGCCGTGACGCTCGTAGCCCTCGGGAGCTTCGCCCTCGAGGAACGTCAGACCCGGGATGCGGATGCGGACCTTGGCCTGCAGGTCGAGGGTGCCCTCGTCCTTCGCCAGGATCGCCTCGCCCACCGAGCCGAACGCACGACCCTCACCGGCAGCGCCCTCCTTGACCGTGGTCAGGTGGTGCAGACCGATGATCATGTCCTGCGAGGGCAGGGTGACCGGACGGCCGTCGGACGGCTTCAGGATGTTGTTCGACGCGAGCATCAGCACGCGGGCCTCGGCCTGGGCCTCGACCGACAGCGGCAGGTGCACGGCCATCTGGTCACCGTCGAAGTCGGCGTTGAACGCCGCGCAGACGAGCGGGTGCAGCTGGATGGCCTTGCCCTCGACGAGCTGCGGCTCGAACGCCTGGATGCCGAGACGGTGCAGCGTGGGCGCACGGTTCAGCAGCACGGGGCGCTCGCGGATGATCTCCTCGAGCACGTCCCAGACCTCGGGACGCGTGCGCTCGACGGCGCGCTTGGCGGCCTTGATGTTCTGCGAGTGACCCAGGTCGATCAGGCGCTTGATGACGAACGGCTTGAACAGCTCCAGTGCCATCTGCTTGGGCAGACCGCACTGGTGCAGCTTCAGCTGCGGGCCGACGATGATGACCGAACGGCCCGAGTAGTCGACGCGCTTACCGAGCAGGTTCTGGCGGAAACGACCCTGCTTTCCCTTCAGCATGTCGCTGAGGGACTTCAGGGCGCGGTTGCCGGTACCCGTGACGGGACGACCGCGACGGCCGTTGTCGAACAGGGCGTCGACGGCCTCCTGCAGCATCCGCTTCTCGTTGTTGACGATGATCTCGGGGGCGCCGAGGTCGATCAGACGACGAAGACGGTTGTTGCGGTTGATCACGCGACGGTAGAGGTCGTTGAGGTCGGAGGTCGCGAAGCGGCCACCGTCGAGCTGCACCATCGGGCGCAGCTCCGGCGGGATCACCGGCACGACGTCGAGGACCATGGCGGCCGGGCTCATGCCGGTCTCCAGGAACGAGTTGACGACCTTGAGGCGCTTGATCGCACGGATCTTGCGCTGGCCCTTGCCCTCCGAGATCTGCAGGTGCAGGCTCTCGGCCTCGGCGGCCAGGTCGAACGCCGCGAGGCGGCGCTGGATCGACTCGGCGCCCATGTAGGCCTCGAAGTACTGACCGAAGCGGTCCTGCAGCTCGTGGAAGACGTCGTCCTCGGGGCGCAGCGCGCCGACCTCGAGCGTGCGGAAGTCCTCCCACACGCGCTCGAGCTTGGCGATCGCCTCGTCGGCACCCTTGCGGATGAGCGACATCTCCTTCTCGGCGGCGTCCTTGACCTTCTTCTTGGCGTCGGCCTTGGCACCCTCCGCCTCGAGAGCGGCGAGCTCCTCCTCCAGCTTCGCCAGGCGCTCCGCGATCTTCGAGTCGCGGCGGTCGCCGAGCGTCTTCAGCTCGAGACGGATGTTGTTCTCCTGCGTGCCGAGGTCGCGGTGACGAGCTTCCTCGTCGACCGAGATGACCATGTAGGCGGCGAAGTAGATGACCTTCTCGAGGTCCTTCGGAGCCATGTCGAGCAGGTAGCCGAGGCGCGAGGGCACGCCCTTGAAGTACCAGATGTGGGTGACGGGAGCGGCGAGCTCGATGTGACCCATGCGCTCACGACGGACCGAGGACTTGGTGACCTCGACGCCGCAGCGCTCGCAGACGATGCCCTTGAAGCGGACGCGCTTGTACTTGCCGCAGGCGCACTCCCAGTCGCGGGACGGGCCGAAGATCTGCTCTCCGAAGAGACCGTCCTTCTCCGGCTTGAGGGTGCGGTAGTTGATGGTTTCGGGCTTCTTGACCTCGCCGTAGGACCACGCGCGGATGTGGTCTGCGGTCGCCAGGCCGATGCGAAGCTCGTCGAAAGTGGTGGACTCGAGCACTAGTTCTCCTGTGTCGGAATTCTGTTGAGAAATCGGGCTTCGGCGGGCTCAGCGGCGATGTGCGGCGCTGAGCCCGTCGAGGCGTTTAGATCTCGTCGATCGAGGCGGCCTCGAAGCGGCTGGAGATGTTGATTCCGAGCTCCTCCGCTGCGCGGAAGGCCTCGTCGTCGGTGTCGCGCAGGTTGACAGCCGTGCCGTCGGCCGAGAGGACCTCGACGTTCAGGCAGAGGGACTGCATCTCCTTCATGAGCACCTTGAAGGACTCGGGGATGCCGGGCTCCTGGATGTTCTCGCCCTTGACGATCGCCTCGTACACCTTGACGCGGCCGAGGATGTCGTCGGACTTGATCGTGAGGAGCTCCTGGAGCGCGTATGCCGCACCGTAGGCCTCGAGGGCCCACACCTCCATCTCACCGAAGCGCTGGCCACCGAACTGCGCCTTACCACCGAGCGGCTGCTGGGTGATCATCGAGTACGGACCGGTGGAACGCGCGTGGATCTTGTCGTCGACCAGGTGGTGGAGCTTCAGGATGTACATGTAGCCCACGGAGATCGGCGCCGGGAACGGCTCGCCGGAGCGGCCGTCGAACAGCTGCGTCTTGCCGCTCGAGTCGATCAGGCGCACGCCGTCACGGGTCGGGGTCGTGGCGTCGAGGAGACCGGAGATCTCCTCCTCGCTCGCACCGTCGAACACCGGGGTCGCGACCTTGGTGCCGGGCGCGGCCTCGAAGGCCTGCTCGGGCAGACGAGCCGCCCACTCCGGGGTGCCCTCGACCTTCCAGCCCTGCTTCGCGATCCACCCGAGGTGGGTCTCGAGGACCTGGCCGAAGTTCATTCGACCCGGGATGCCGAGCGGGTTGAGCACGATGTCGACCGGGGTGCCGTCCGCGAGGAACGGCATGTCCTCGATCGGGAGGATCTTCGCGATGACACCCTTGTTGCCGTGGCGGCCGGCGAGCTTGTCGCCCTCGGTGATCTTGCGCTTCTGGGCGATGTAGACCACGACGCGGCGGTTCACGCCGGAGCCGAGCTCGTCGTCGCCGTCCTCGGCGTTGAACTCCTTGACCGCGATGATCGTGCCCTGCTCGCCGTGAGGCACCTTCAGGGAGGTGTCACGGACCTCGCGGCTCTTCTCGTTGAAGATCGCGCGGAGCAGGCGCTCCTCGGCCGACAGCTCGGTCTCGCCCTTCGGCGTGACCTTGCCGACGAGGATGTCGCCGGGGCGGACCTCGGCACCGATGCGGATGATGCCGCGCTCGTCGAGGTCCTTCAGGAGCTCCGGGCTGACGTTGGGGAGGTCACGCGTGATCTCCTCCTTGCCGAGCTTCGTGTCGCGGGCGTCGACCTCGTACTCCTCGATGTGGATCGAGGAGAGGGTGTCGTCCTTCACCAGGTCCTGGCTGAGGATGATGGCGTCCTCGAAGTTGTAGCCCTCCCACGTCATGAACGCGACGAGAAGGTTCTTCCCGAGTGCCAGCTCGCCGTTCTCGGTGGCGGGGCCATCGGCGATGACCTCTCCGACCTCGACGCGCTCACCGGCGCTGACGACGACCTTCTGGTTGTACGACGTGCCCTGGTTGGAGCGGTCGAACTTGCGCAGGTGGTACTCCTGCGTGCCGCCCTCGTCGAGCATGACGATGACGCGGTCCGCGGAGACCTCGGAGACGACACCGGCCTTCTCGGCGGTGAGCACGTCACCGGCGTCGATGGCGGTGTAGCCCTCCATACCGGTTCCGACGAGCGGCGAGTCGCTGCGCAGCAGCGGCACGGCCTGACGCTGCATGTTGGCGCCCATGAGCGCGCGCTGCGCGTCGTCGTGCTCGAGGAACGGCACGAGCGAGGTCGCGACCGACACCATCTGGCGCGGCGAGACGTCGATGTAGCCGATCTCCTCGGGCAGGAAGAGGTCCACCTCGCCGCTGCCGCCCTTGGGGCGCGCGAGGACGTGGCTCTCCGTGAAGCGGCCCTTCGCATCGAGCGGCGCGTTCGCCTGCGCGATGTTGAAGTCGACCTCCTCGGATGCCGTGAGGTAGTCGATGTGCTCGGTGACGACGCCACCCTCGACCTTGCGGTACGGGGTCTCGATGAAACCGAAGGAGTTGATGCGCGCGAAGGTCGCGAGAGCACCGATCAGACCGATGTTCGGGCCTTCAGGGGTCTCGATCGGGCACATGCGGCCGTAGTGCGAGGGGTGGACGTCACGGACCTCGACGCCGGCACGGTCGCGGCTCAGACCACCGGGGCCGAGAGCCGAGAGGCGGCGCTTGTTGGTCAGACCCGCGAGCGGGTTGTTCTGGTCCATGAACTGCGACAGCTGCGACGTTCCGAAGAACTCCTTGATCGCGGCGACGACGGGGCGCACGTTGATCAGGGTCTGCGGCGTGATCGCCTCGATGTCCTGCGTGGTCATGCGCTCGCGGACGACGCGCTCCATGCGGGAGAGACCGGTGCGGACCTGGTTCTGGATCAGCTCGCCCACCGCGCGGATGCGACGGTTGCCGAAGTTGTCGATGTCGTCGGTCGCGATGCGGATCTCGGCCTGCTTGCCCGAGCGGACGCCGTCGAAGGTCTCGACGCCGGCGTGGATGCGCACCAGGTACTTGATCGTCGCGACGATGTCGGCGACGGTGAGCACCGAGTCCGACAGCGGCGAGTCGAGGCCCAGCTTGTGGTTGATCTTGTACCGGCCGACCTTGGCGAGGTCGTAGCGCTTCGGGTTGAAGTAGAAGTTGTCGAGCAGCGCGCGGGCGGCCTCGGCGGCCACCTGCTCGCCCGGACGCAGCTTGCGGTAGATGTCGCGGAGCGCATCTTCCTTCGTGACGATGGTGTCCTTGGCCAGGGTCTCCTCGATCGAGGGGAAGCCGGCGAACTCCGTGAGGATCTCCTCGCTCGTCATGCCGAGCGCCTTGAGGAACACGGTGACGGACTGCTTGCGCTTGCGGTCGATGCGGACGCCGACCTGGTCGCGCTTGTCGATCTCGAACTCGAGCCATGCACCACGGCTCGGGATGACGCGGGCCGACACGATGTCCTTGTCGGACGTCTTGTCGGGGGTCTTGTCGAAATAGACGCCGGGCGACCGGACGAGCTGCGACACGACGACGCGCTCGGAGCCGTTGATGATGAACGTGCCCTTGTCGGTCTGGAGCGGGAAGTCGCCCATGAAGACCGTCTGAGTCTTGATCTCACCGGTGAGGTGGTTCATGAACTCGGCCTCGACGTACAGAGGGGCGGCGTACGTCTTGCCGCGCTCCTTGCACTCCTCGATCGAGTACTTCTCGGGCTCGAGGTAGGGGTTCGTGAACGAGAGCTGCATCGTCTCGCCGAGGTCCTCGATCGGGGAGATCTCCTCGAAGATCTCGCCGAGGCCGGAGACCTCGTTGACGTCGGTGCGACCGGCCTGCTTGGCCTCCTCGACACGCGCCTTCCAGGCGTCGTTGCCGACGAGCCAACCGAAGGACTCGGTCTGCAGGGCGAGAAGGTCGGGGACCGTCAGCGTGTCGGAGATCTTGGCGAACGAGAGGCGGGATGCTCCGCGTCCGTTCTTGGTGGTGGTGGATGTGGATGCGTTGCGAGCAGCAGCCAAGGGAATAACCTCCGTGAGCCCCGCAGGGCTTCTCGATTCCTTTGTCGTCAGGTGGAGTGCGCGCTCGAATGCTCAACGAGATGCCGACCACCATATGAGGGCACGGAGAAGCGAGCGCAACTACCAACTATAGACGCGATTGTGCGACATGGCAAGCGCAGTCCTTGACCAATTTCGGATGCTGCGGTAAAAGCCCGCTCCCCACCCGTCCCCACCCGTCTATTTCTGCTGAACGACGCAAACAGAGGGTTCGTCTCTGCCGTTCGGCAGAAATAGCGGGGCTTGGGAGGTCAGGACGCGATGTTCAGCTCGTTCCCCGGGATCGAGGCGAGGAGGCGACGCGTGTACGGGTCGCGCGGGTTGGTGAAGATCTCCTCCGAGGAGGCCGCTTCGACGAGAGAGCCGTCCTTCATCACGCACACGTAGTCGCTGATCAGTCGCACCACCGCGAGGTCGTGCGAGATGAACAGGTAACTGAGCCCGTACTCGCGCTGCAGGTCGCCCAGCAGCGTGAGGATCTGATCCTGCACGAGCACGTCGAGCGCCGACACGGGTTCGTCGCAGACGATCAGGTCGGGCGAGAGCGCGAGGGCGCGGGCGATCGCCACGCGCTGGCGCTGACCGCCGGAGAGCTCGGACGGGTAGCGACGCAGCATCGACTGCGGCAGCGCCACGTCGTCCAGCAGCTGACGGACGCGCTTGCGGCGATCCGCTCCGCTCCCCCGCCGATAGAACTCCAAGGGCTCGGAGATCAGCCTCTCGATCGTGAACATCGGATTCAGGCTCGAGTAGGGATCCTGGAAGATCGGCTGGACGCGCTGGCGGAAGTCCTTCGTCTCCGCTCGGCTCAGCGACGAGACGTCCTTGCCCTCGAAGCGGATGAGGCCGCTCGTGGGCTCGATGATCTTCAACAGCATCCGCGCCGTCGTCGTCTTGCCCGAGCCGGACTCGCCCACGATCGCGACGGTCTCCCCGCGAGGGATCGCGAGGGACACGTCGTTCACCGCGACGAAGTCCTCCTTCTGTCCCCGCACCGGGTACACCTTCGTGAGGTTCTCGATCTCGACGATGTTGTCGGCGCGGCCGCGTGTCGTCTCGTCGCTGCGCTCCTCGCTCGACGACCGGTCGACCTCCGACGGCTCCTCGACCTGGAACGCCTCCGGCCGCAGCCGCGCGGCCGCGACCGAGGGCGCCGCCTTCACGAGCGACTGCGTGTACGGATGCTGCGGAGCCTCGAGGATCTGCCGCGCAGGCCCCTGCTCCACGACCCTGCCGCGGTGCATCACGACCACGCGCTCCGCGCGTTCCGCCGCGAGGCCGAGGTCGTGGGTGATGAGCAGCACCGCGGTGCCGAGCTCACGGGTCATGGCGCCGATCTGATCGAGGATCGTCTGCTGCACCGTGACGTCGAGAGCGCTGGTCGGCTCGTCCGCGATCAGCAGTCGCGGCTTGCACGCCAGGCCGATCGCGATGAGCGCCCGCTGACGCATGCCGCCGGAGAACTCGTGCGGGTACTGCTTCGCGCGCCGCTCGGGATCGGGCAGACCGGCCGCGGTGAGCGCCTCGACCACCTTCTCCCCCACGTTCTGCCGGGTGGCGAGTCCGTGGGCGAGCAGTGTCTCGGCGACCTGCGTGCCGATCTTCGCGACCGGATTGAGGTTCGACATCGGGTCCTGCGGGACCAGGCCGATGTCGCGACCGCGGATCGCACGCAGCTCGTTCTCGGGAGCGTGAGCGATCTCCCGGCCGTCCAGGCGGATGCTCCCGGCGGCGACGCGGCCGCCCCCGGCGAGCAGGCCGATGATCGCCATCGCCGTGGTCGACTTGCCCGAACCGGACTCGCCGACGATCGCGACCGTCTCGCCCTCCGCGATCTCCAGGTCGACGCCCTCCACCGCGTGGACCACGCCGTCCATGGTGCTGAAGTCGACCGCGAGTCCTTCGACGGACAGCAGGGGTGCGCCCGGCATCCGATTCTCCTTCGTGTCGTTAAAGGTCTGCCCCGTGTCGCGCATCATCGCGCCCTCGTCCGGGGATCCATGGCCTCGCGCAGAGCCTCGCCGAACAGCGTGAAGCCGAGCGCGGTGACCGCGATGCAGATGCCGGGGAAGAACGCCAGCCACGGCGCGATCGACAGCTCGTTCTGCGCGTAGGTCAGCATGCGCCCCCATTCCGCGGTCTCGGGGCGCCCGCCGCCGAGTCCCAGGAACGACAGCGCGGCGGCGTCGATCACGGCGGTCGCGAGGGTCAGGGTGCCCTGCACGATGACCGGTCCGATCGCGTTCGGCAGCACGTGCGACATCGTGATGCGACCACGTCCGAGGCCGAGGGTCTGCGCCGAGAGAACGTAGTCGCTCGATCGCTGCTGCAGCATCGACGCACGCAGCAGACGGGCGAAGATCGGCACCTGCGAGGCACCGATCGCGATCATCACCGCGAACGGGGTCTGGCCGAGGATCGCCGCGATGGAAACCGCCAGTAGCAGGTTCGGCACCGACAGGATGATGTCGACCACGCGCATGATGATCGTGTCGACCCAGCCGCCGAAGGTGCCGGCGACGAGCCCGAGCAGCATGCCGCCGACGAGCCCGAGTGCGGTGGAGATGACGCCGACGAGTAGGGACGCCTGTGCGCCCCAGATCAGCTTCGACAGCACGTCGCCGCCGAAGCGGTCGAGACCGAGCGGGAACTCCGGCAGATCTCCCGGCCCGGGGATGTACGTCGGCGTGATGGACTTCGCGCCGGGGAGCGCGGTCTCGGGGTACGGCGCCAGGATCGGCGCGAGCACCGCGACCAGCAGGAAGGCGAACACGATCGCCGCGCCGATCCACGCGGTCGGGTTGCGACGCAGCCGGCGGAACACGTCCCGCCAGAATCCGCCTGGTCCCTCTTTCAGACCGGCCTGCGCGACCGCGACCGTGTCGACGATCTCGCCGCCTGCCGCGGACGGACCCTGTGCCGGGGGGAGCGAGACGCTCATGACGTCGCCTCCTTCAGATAGACGAGAGCGGCCATCACTGCACCCGCACTCTCGGATCGATCAGGCTGTACGACACATCGACCGCCAGGTTGATGAGCGCGTACGCGATCGCGATGAAGATGATGAACCCCTGGAGCACCGGGAAGTCCCGCGTGAAGATGGCCCTCGCGAGGAACGAGCCGATGCCGGGGAACGCGAACACGGTCTCGGTGAGCACCGCGCCGGAGATCAGCAGACCGGTCTGCAGACCGATGGTCGTGACGACCGGCAGCATCGCGTTGCGCAGGATGAACCTGTTGCGCAGCGTGGTCGCACCGACGCCCTTCGCCCTGCCCGTGCGCACGTAGTCCGCGTTCTGCACCTCGAGCACGCTGGCCCTGGTGATGCGCACGATGATCGCGAGCGGGATCGTGCCGAGCGCGAGCGCCGGCAGGATCAGGTGCAGGATGGCATCCCACGAGGCGTCGAACTCCCCGGTGATGATGCCGTCCCACACGTAGAACCCGGTGACGTGCGTGGCGTCGATGCGCGGATTCTGCCGTCCGTCCGAGGGCAGCCACCCGAGCTGCACCGCGAACACGTACTTGAGGATGAACGCGAGGAAGAACACCGGGATGGTGATGCCGATGAGACTCAGGACCACGGAGGCGTGGTCGGTGAACTTGCCGTGACGTCGAGCAGCCCAGTATCCGAGGGGGATGCCGACGCCGACCGCGAAGATGAGAGCCATGACGCTGAGCTCCATCGTCGCCGGGAAGCGTCGGAAGAACTCCTCCACGACGGGACGGTTCGTCTGGATCGAGGTGCCGAAGTCCCCTTGGAGGAGACGTCCGACCCAGACGAAGTACTGCTCGAGGATCGGCCGGTCGAAGCCGTAGAGCTCGTTGATCCGGGCGACGGCCTCGGGGGTCGCCTTCTCCCCGAGGAGGGCGACGGCCGGACCGCCGGGAAGGGCCCTGACCCAGGCGAACAGCAGGATGCTGAGACCGACGAGGGTGGGAATGAGGAACAGCAGTCGCCTGCCGATGGTGCGCAGCAAAGAGGTCTCCTAACCGGTGGTCGTTGAGCGAGCGGAGCGAGACGAAACGCAGGTTCCGCAAGGGTCCCTGCGTTTCGTCTCGTCGCTTCGCTCCTCGCTCAACGACCTGTTGGCGTCAGCGCATCACTTGGTGAGGACGATGTCCGTGAAGACTTCGTCGTTCACCGGGCTGGCCGGGTAGCTCTTCACCCGCGGGTCGAACGCGAGGGTCGGTGCCGGGTGCGCGAGCGGGACGCCGGGGATGAACTCCGCGACCATCTCGTTGATGTCCTCGTACAGCGCCGTCTGGTCCTCGAGGCTCGGGACGCCGCGCGCCTCCGTCAGCTTCTGGAACAGCTCGGGGTTGTCGAAGCCCCACTCCGCGCTCTGCTGACCGAAGAACACGCCGACGAAGTTGTCGGTGTCGTTGTAGTCACCGGTCCAGCCGAGAAGGTGGATGCCGTGGTCCGGCGTACCCGTGATGCGGTCGAGGTACTCGCCCCACTCCTGCGACACCGGCGTCGTCTGCACGCCGACCTCGGACAGCTGCGAGGACAGCACGGTGAAGATCTGCTCGGGGTCCGGCATGTACGGACGCGAGACGTTGACCGGATAGTTGAAGTCCAGCGCCAGCGGGTTGGCCTCGGTGTAGCCGGCCTCCGCGAGCAGCGCCTTGGCCTTCTCGGGGTCGTAGTCGTACGTCGTGACGTCGGGGTTGTAGCCGTTGACCGTGTCGGGCACGAACTCGATCGCCTTCTCCGTGCCCTCGGGCAGGACCTGGCTGATCAGGGCGTCCTTGTCGATCGCGTACGAGAGCGCCTCACGGACCTTGGGGTCCTGAAGCTCCGGGAGCGCCTGGTTGAACGCCAGGTAGAGAACCGTGAACGGCGGACGCGACACCATCGTGAAGCCGTCGTCCTCGAGCGCCTTGGTGTCGGCGGGGCCGACGAGGTCGTAACCGTCGATCGAGCCGGACTCGAGCGCCTGGCGACGGGCCGTCGGGTCGTCGATCGTGCGGAAGATGATCTCGTCGATCTGTCCGGCCCCGCCCCAGTAGTCGCCGTAGGCCGTGAGCGTGACCTGCTCGCCCGGCGCCCACTCCTCGAACTGGTAGGGGCCGGTGCCGACCGGGTGGCCCATCGCGTACTCCGAGAGCACGGGCGCCTCGGCGGTGCCGCTGACGTCGTCGGCGCCGAACTCGGCCATCGCTGACGGGCTCTGCATGCCGAAGGCGGGCAGCGACAGAGAGGCGACGAAGCCGGCGAACGGCTTGTTCAGGTCGATCGTGACGGAGTAGTCGCCGTCCGGGGTGCACGACTTGTAGACCGCGTTCGCGGGGTCGGACGCGTAGCCCTTGAAGAGCTTGTTGTAGTAGTAGCCCAGAGCCTCGGATGCAGCGAGACCGGTCCAGTTGTACCAGCGGTCGAAGTTCGCGCACACGGCTTCGGCGTTGAACGGGGTGCCGTCGTGGAAGGTCACGTCCTGCTTGAGCGTGAAGGTGTGGCTCATGCCGTCCTCGGACGACTCCCACTCCTCGGCGAGCAGCGGCGCGGGGTCCGCCGTGCCGGGCTCGGTGCCGACCAGTCCCTCGAAGATCTGGCGGGAGACGCGGAAGGTCTCGCCGTCCTGAGCGAAGGCGGGGTCGAGGCTCGCAGGATCCGACGACGCTGCGAACACGAAGGTGCCGTCGACGTCTCCGGATGCTCCGCCGTCGTCGTCTCCGCGTTCGCTGGCGACACAGGCTGACAGGACCAGCGCGGCCAGCGCAGCTCCGGTGACGACGGCGAGACCTCGCCGACGCGTGATCGAGTGGTGCATGTGTATGACCTTCCCTGTGGGGCGCTTCTTTGCGCGATCGGGGTGCTTTCACCCCGGCTCACGGTGATTCCTACGAACGTACCCAGGCGATCCACAGATGCCAAACACCGGCATGTTGCAATCCGGTATCGACTCCCCGGCCGCACGGCGATCCGGTAGTGTCCAGATCGTGCCCGACACGTCTCCCCTCGCCGTGTGCGTCGGCGAGGGTCTGATCTCGCTCATCCCCGCCACCGCCGCCCCGCTCGAGGACAATCGCACGTTCCATCGCTCGCTCGCCGGAGCCGAATGGAACACCGCGATCGCTCTCGCCGCCGCCGGTGTGCGCAGCGCCGTCGTGTCGCGAGTGGGCGACGACGGCTTCGGGCGGTTCCTCACTGCGGAGCTGCACCGACTCGACGTCGACGCGAGTGCGGTGGAGGTCGATCCGCACGCGCCGACCGGGTTGTACGTCAAGGAGCTGTCGACGCAGCCCGACGGCTCGATCGACGGCATGATGCACTACTACCGCGCCGGTTCGGCCGCAGCCGGCCTCTCGCCCGACACGCTCGCCGCGCCCGCGGCATCCGCCCTGCTCGCCGAGGCCGCCCTGGTGCACACCTCGGGGATCACCCCTGCACTGTCGGACTCCGCGCGGGCAGCGCAGGACGCGCTGTTCGCCGAGGACGCGCCCGCACGGATCCGGAGCCTCGACGTCAACTGGCGCCCGACACTGTGGCGCGGCCGCGAGGAGGAGGGGCGCGCGATCGTCGCCGGATACGCGCACCGCGCCGACGTCGTGTTCTGCACCCGCCCCGACGCCGACGCCGTGTTCGGGACCGACGACCCGGACGCGCTGCGCGCGCTGCTCCCCGAGCCGCGTTTCCTGCTCGTGACCGATCCGCAGGGTGCTGTGGCCTTCGACGGCGACGAACGTCAGCAGAGCGACGCCCTCGACGTCCCCGTGGTCGAGACGATCGGCGCGGGAGACGCGTTCGCCGCAGGATTCCTCGCCGGAGTGCTCACCGGTCTGTCGTTGAGCGGAAGCCTCGCACGAGCGCACCGCATCGCAACGCGGGCGTTGACGAGCACCCGCGACCACATCGACTGACGCACCTGCACCGACGAGGCGCCCCGGGAGATCGCGCGTCACCACTCCCAGTCGATCGAGATGCTCCCGGGTCCGAAGTCGAACTCGACGTGCGACGCTGTCGATCCGTTCAGCACCAGGGGATGCGAGCGGGACGACGCTGCCGACGAGATGAAAGCGGTGCAGCGCCTGGGGACGCAGGCCGGGTCGAAGATGACGGCGAGCCCCACTTCGGCCTGACGCCGCGGCGCGACGACGGTGAATCCCGAGGCCCGGTCGTCTCCGTCGTACTGACGATCGAAGGACTCGCGCTCGGTCAGCGCGAGCGCTCCCTTCGGGATCGGGGAGTCCAGCCGGAGGGTCGCCCTCATCAGACGCGCGTCCATATCCGCCACGACATCGGTCAGCTCGCATCCGATCGTCCCCCGCACCCGAGGTGGCCGCGACTCCGAGGGATCGATGCCGAAGAACACGGTGACGCGCTGCGCCTCATCCACTCTCGCCTGCCAGAGCGTGCGGTTGACGGTGCCTCGGATCCGCCCGCGGGCGTCCAACGAGACGACTATCGACCCCGACCTCTCGGAGAGGTCTCTGACCGCCTCCTCATCTGCCAACCCACCGAGGTCCTCGCCGCTCAGCTCCGCGAACGTCGCATTGCGATCCTCCGCAACCCGCACGCGGGGTCGAAGCGTGCCGACGAGCTCTCCGGACGCCACACCCAGGATGTCCTCGAGCTCGGGGACGATCTCCCAGGCGACATCCGTCCTCGGCGTGCGGACCCCGTTCTGCCACAGCGACAGGCTGGCGACGCTGATGTCGTACCCGCGCTCCTGCAATCTCTGGCGGATCGCGCGCAAGGACAGCCCTCGCCGGCTGATGGCGGCACGCAGCGCCTCGGCGAAGTCGACGCGCGAGTGCGCGCCCTGCGCGTCGTGCTCCATCGCTCCCCGCTCGTCCGTGCCGCCTCCTGTCGAGGATCGTACATCGGACCGGGGGCATGGGAAGGCACCGGGGGTGCCGTTACGCGCGTGAGGGAGTGGAGCGGTGCCCGCGGCGCGGTCCGACGTCAGCGGCGCGGGGCGCGACGTCTCGTCGCGGCCGCCTCGTGCGTGAGCTGCAGCGGGATCGCGACGGGCTCGCCGCGCAACTGCACCACCCGGACGAAGAGGATGTCGACGAGCGCGAGCTGCGCGATCCTGCTCGACATCGCCGCCATCCGGAACGGCGACTCCTGCGCGTAGGTCAACAGCACGACGTCGGCGGCGAGGGCGAGCGACGAGTCCGGGACGCTCGTCACGGCCACGGTCAGCGCACCGGCGTCGCGGGCGACCTCCACCGCGCGCACCACCTCCTGGGTCTCTCCGCCGTGGGAGAAGGCGATCGCCACATCCTCCCGTGTCCGCAGCGACGCCGCGGTGAGGGCGAGGTGCGGATCTGCGGAGTGTGCGACCGAGCATCCGATGCGCGACAGCTTCTGCTGCAGGTCCTGCGCCGTGAGCGAGGACGCGGCCTGCCCGAAGACGTCGACGTGCCGGGCGGCGACCACCGCTCGGGCGACCCGGTCGAGCGCCGCGGCATCGAGACCGAGCGCGGTCTTCTCGATCGCGTCGATCTCCTGCGCCGCGAGCTTGGCCGCGATGGCCGGTGGCTCGTCCTCGGGGTCGATCGCGGTCGTGTCGAGACTGAAACGGGCCTGCTGCGCCTGCGCGAGCGTCACGGTGCGGGCCACCGCGACGCGCAGCTCGCGATAGCCGCTGAAACCAAGCGACTGCGCGAAGCGCGCGACGGTCGACAGCGACGTGTTGCACAGCCGGGCGAGGTCGTTGATGGCGAGGTCGACGACGAGCGTGGGGTCGCCGAGGATCGTCTCCGCGACCCGTGCCTCGGCGGCAGTCAGGCGGGGGATCGATCGGCGCACCAGCGCGAGAACGTCAGCGTCCACGGTGCCATCCTGCCTCAGTCGACCCGACCTGCGCTCACCCGTGAGGGGAAGGATGCTCCGCGCAGGCGCTCCCCGGCGATCTCGGCGCCGATCCGGCTGGCCGCTCCGACCTGGACGACCGGCAGCGGCAGCTCGTGCTCCGGGGCCAGCCCGACGTTCACGACGACCGCATTCGGATCTCGTTGAGCCGCCCTCTGGACGAGGTCGCGCTGCGCGGCATCCGCCTCCGGACGATCGACGAGGATCACGGTCAGGCCGTCAGCCGCGACCGCGGCGTCGAGCGCGGCGTCCTGCTCCTCGATCGAGGCGCGGGCGACGTCGAGACGCTGCCGGTGGTCACCCTGCGCGAGCGCCTCCGCCACGAAGGAAGAGGCGCTGTCGACGGCGAGAGACGATCGGCGGCGGGCGTCCACCACGGCGAGAGCGACGGCGTCTGCGACCGCGCCCGTGACGGCAGCGCCGACCACGGCACGTGCGTCGAACGGCGGGGCCTCGACGGCCCCGGCACCGCGCGTGCGCAGCTTCGCGGCGAGAGCCGTCACGCGACCGGCGGCCTCCTCGACGCGCTCGCGCGGGAGCGATCCGTCGCGGAGCGCCGCGACGATGCCGTCGCGGGCCGCCCGGAAGTCGCGCTCGTCCTGGTCGGCCAGCGCGGCCTCCCCGGGGTTCGTGGGATTGCCGATGCACAGCAGGTCGGCGCCGGCCGCGAGAGCGAGCGCCGCTCCCCCGCCGATGCCGACGGTCTCGCGGATCGCCGCCATGTCGAGCGCGTCCGTGATGACGACGCCGTCGAAGCCCCATTCGCGCAGCATCCCGAGCACCCGCGGGTTGAGCGTGGCGGGCGCCTCGCCCCACGCGGGGACGACGATGTGGGCGGTCATGATCGAGTCCACTCCCGCGTCGATCGCGGCGCGGAACGGCGCGAGGTGCACGCGCTCGAACTCCTCGAGGTCGAGGGTGATCTCGGGCAGCGAGTGGTGCGAGTCGAGGTGCGTGTCGCCGTGGCCGGGGAAGTGCTTGACGCACGCCGCGACCCCTCCGCGCTGGATGCCTTCGACCTCTGCGACGGCATGCCGCGAGACGAGCGACTCCTCGCTGCCGAACGAGCGCACCCCGATCACCGGGTTCCGCGGATCGGTGTTGACGTCCGCCACGGGTCCGAGCACGACGTTGCCGCCGATCGCGGCCACGCGCCGTGCGAGCTCGGCGCCGGTCGCGCGTGTGGCCGCGAGATCGTCGAGCTGTCCGAGCTGGGCGGCGCCGGGAAGGGTCGAGCCCGTCGCGGACTCGAGCCGCGTGACGCTGCCGCCCTCCTCATCGATGCCGATCAGGGCGTCCGGGTTCGCTTCCAGGATCGCGTCGCTGAGCGCCGACAGCCCCTCCCCGATGTTCTGCCCGAAGTACACGACCCCGGCGAGTCCGTCACGG
The DNA here is from genome assembly GCF_040675935.1 of Microbacterium sp. LMX7-1.2. Taxonomy (NCBI): domain Bacteria; kingdom Bacillati; phylum Actinomycetota; class Actinomycetes; order Micrococcales; family Microbacteriaceae; genus Microbacterium; species Microbacterium sp. LMX7-1.2. The sequence goes on from NZ_JBEGIL010000001.1 coordinate 1,176,970, forward strand.
AGCTCGGCGAGCAGCCACTCCGGCGCCTCGGTGCCGAAGAAGCCGGGCCACAGCACTCGGTTCGCGAGCCTCTCGAGGTCGTCGCTCATCCCTTGACCGCTCCCGCCACCATGCCGGCCGAGAGACGGCGCTGCACGATCACGAAGAAGATCATGACCGGGAGGGTGATGATCGTCGACGCGGCCATGATGCTGCCCCAGTCGTTCGCGTACAGGCCGAAGAACGACTTGAGCCCGATCGAGACCGTGTACTGGTCGGTCTGCGCGCCGAGGATCGTCATCGCGAAGATGAACTCGTTCCAGGCGGTGATGAAGCTGAAGATGCTGGTAGCGACGAGACCCGGCATCACGAGCGGCAACAGGATCGACCGGAACATGCGCCACCAGCTCGCGCCGTCGATGTACGCCGCCTCCTCGAGCTCCACCGGCACGGCCGCGACGAAACCGCGCAGCATCCAGATGCCGAAGGCGAGCGACAGCGCCACGTACACGACCATGAGTCCCAGGATGCTGTTGAGCAGCCCGAGCGTCTTGACCTGGAGGAACAGCGGGATCACGAGGGCCTCGAGCGGCACCATCTGCACCACGAGGATCATCATGAGGATCGTGGTGCGGAACTTGAACTTGAACCGCGCGACGGCCACGGCCGCGAGCAGGCAGACCAGGGCGCTCACGAGGACCGTGACGAGCGCCACGATCGCCGAGTTCCGGAGGAAGGTGCCGAACCCGCCCTCGGTGAGCACGAAGGCGAAGTTGTCGAAGGTGAACTCCTGGGGGAGCAGCGACTGCCCACCCGACGACGCCTTCTTGTCGAAGGCGCTGGAGACCATCCAGTAGACGGGGAACAGCGTGAAGAGCAGGACGGCGGCGACGCCGATCCCGACGCCGATGCGCGAACGGAGCCTGGGGCGCGGGTTCACAGCTCGTCCTCCTTCATGAGGGAGCGGATGTAGACGATCGTGATGCCGATCAGCACGAGCGTGAGCAGCACGGCGAGCGCCGCACCGAAGCCGTAGCGATTCTGTCCGAAGGACTCCACGTAGGACCACACGCCGAGGTTGAGCACCTGGCGGTTGCCGCCGCTGCCGCCCGGCATCAGATAGACCTGCGCGAACACCTTGAAGTCCCAGATGGTCGACAGGATGATGACGACCGAGAACACGGGCTTGAGGGTCGGGAAGATGATCTTCCAGAACCGCGTCCACGCACCTGCTCCGTCGAGGGCAGCCGCCTCGAGCATCTCCTTGGAGACGCCCAGGAGTCCGGCGAGCACCGTGATCGCCACGAACGGGAAGCCGTGGTGCACGACGTTGAGCAGGACGATCGCGTAGAACGACCACTGGTTCGTGAACCAGTTGACCGAGCCGTCCATCAGACCGAGGTCCTTGAGCACGGTGTTGAAGATGCCACGGTCGGCATCGAAGATGAAGGTCCAGACGTACGTGCCGGTCACGGCGGGCATCGCCCACGCGACCATGATGCAGCTGGAGACGATGGTGCGCCACACCGGGCCGAGGCGAGCGAGCAGCAGCGCGACGAGCGTGCCGACGGCCACGGTGACGAACACGGCGACGGCGGCGAAGCCGACGGTGTTCGGCAGCACCACCGTCCAGAGGGTCGGGTTGGTGAGCGCCTCGGCGTAGTTCTCGAGGCCGATCCAGTTGCTCTCCCCCGTGTTGATCTCGCGCAGACCGTAGTCCTGCAGGGAGTAGATGACCACCTGGACGAGCGGCCAGAGCATGAGCACCGCGAGGATGATCAGCCCGGGAGCGAGGAGGAGCCAGGGGCGGGCCGTGATCAGCGAGAGGCCCCGCTTCTTCGGCCGGCCGCCGGCCACGGAGGCGGAGGTGGACTCCGCCTTCGTGGCCGGCAGTGGCGCTTGCACCATCGACATGAGGTGATATTGCCTAACTGTCTTACTGGTTGAGGAGGTCGGTCATCTCCACGGCGGCGTCCTTCGTCGCGGTCGCGACGTCCTTCTGCCCGCTGAGGATGGCCTGGATCATGGCGTTGGTCGTCTTCTTGGCCTGGACGGCTCCGAAGTTCGGGGTGACCGGCACGGATGCGCCGCCCTCGACCATCTGCTCCGCGAACGGCGCGACCAGCGGGTCGGTCGAAGCGAGGGCCTCTTCCATAGCCGACTGGACGCCCGGGAAGTATCCGGTCTCGTTCGCCCACTTCTCGGCGAACTCGCCCGTGGTCATGAGCTGGACGAACTTCCATGCGAGGTCGGCGTTCTTCGTGGTGTTGAACACCGACAGGTGCGAGCCGCCCAGCACGGACGGGGCGATGCCGCCGTCCTCACCGGGGATCACGGCCGCGCCGATCTTGCCCTCGAGGTCGGGGTTCGCCTCGATCAGCGCCTTCGGGGTCCACGAGCCCGAGAGCATCATGGCGACGTTGCCCTGGGTGAACGCGTCACGCAGGTCGGTCTCCTTCCAGGTGGTCGCACCCGCGGAGGAGAAGCCGTGCTCGGTCGCGAGACCGGTGTAGAACTCGATGCCGGCCTGCGACTCCGCGCTGTCGAGCTCGCTGGTCCACTCGCCGCCCTTCTGCGTGGCGACCTCGCCGCCCGCGCCCCAGACCCAGGGGTAGACCTGGAACTCGGCGTCGCCCGGGACCGGGAACGGCAGCATGTCGGGCTTGGCCGCCTTGATGGCGTCGCCCGCTGCGACGATGTCGTCCCACGTCTTCGGGGCCTCGAGGCCGAGCTCCTCGAACACGTCGGTGCGGTAGACGATCGAACGGACACCGGCGTACCACGGCATGCCGTAGAGCTCGTCCTCGTAGGTGCCTGCGACCGCGAGACCCTCGACGAGGTCGTCGCGCAGTCCCTTCTCGGCGTCGACATAGGAGTCGAGCGGCTCGAGCGCGCCGGCGTCGGCGAACTCGGCGGTCCAGGTGGTGCCGGTCTCGGCGACGTCGGGGGTCGTGCCGCCGGCGATCGAGGTGACGAACCGGTCGTGGGCGTCGGCCCACTGGATCTCCTCGATCTTGACCGTCGCGCCGGTCTCGTCCTCGAAGGCCTTCGAGACCTCGTCGTAGAAGGCGCTGGAGTCGGGGTTGGTGCCCTTCATGATCCAGACGGTGAGCTCCTGGCCTTCGCCGTCGACTGCTCCGCCGTTGTCGCCGCCGGTGCTTCCGCCGGCGCAGGCCGCCAGGCCCAGGGTGGCCACGGCGCCGAGCGCCACGACCGGAAGGATGCGCTTGTGCATCAGGGATCTCCTCTTTGAACGTCCTGGCGGCATCGGGGTGCCTACCACGTAGGAAAAAGTATTCACGACTAACAAATTTCCTGCAAGTTATTCTCAGAAACGTCACGCAGCCGTAACATCAGGCGTCGTCAGGGTTCCCGGGTAGGCTCTGCGGCATGTCAGGCGCCCTCGACGATCCGAGACGGTCCACGGTCGCGCGTCACGCGACTCTCCCGACACCCACAGCCTTCTCATCCTTCCTCAAGATCCTGGGGATCTCTCTCAGCGTGCTGGTGGTATCCGCCGTCGCGGTCGCCGGGTTCGTCGCGAGCGACCTGCTGAATCGCGTCGGCGAAGGCGCGGTCGCTCTGGAGGACTCCGCCGAGGTCGCCCCTCCCTCGCTCGGCGCCTACCCCGACGACAAGGCGTTCAGCATCCTCGTTGTCGGAACCGACGAATGCGGCGAGATCACGACGCAGCTGCTCGGAGAGCGCTGCGAGGATCAGGACGGCGGCGTGCGCAACGACGTCAACCTCCTCGTGCACGTCTCGGCGGCACCGCGCAACGTCACCGTGGTGTCCTTCCCGCGCGATCTCATGGTCGAGGTGCCGGAGTGCACGAAGGACGACGGCTCGACGGCGTCGTCGATGTCGAAGGCGCCGCTCAACTCGGTGTTCGAACACGCGGGCGTCTCCTGCGTCGCGAAGACCGTCACGGGGCTTAGCGACATCCCGATCGAGTTCGCCGCCAAGATCAGCTTCGACGGCGTGATCGAGATCACCGACGCGATCGGCGGAGTCGAGGTGTGCGTCGCCGGAGACGGCATCCGCGACTCGCAGGCCGGCATAAATTTGCCCGTCGGCACGCACACGGTGTCGGGCGCCGACGCCCTCGCGTTCATCCGCACCCGCCACGGCGTGGGGGACGAGAGCGACCTCGCGCGCATCTCGAATCAGCAGCAGTACATGTCACGGCTGGCGAAGAAGATCCTCAGCGCCGAGACCCTGAGCGACCCCTCGACGGTGCTGCGGCTCGCGAACACGGTCGCCGACAACATCGTCCCCAGCGAGTCACTGAGCAACCCGCTGACCCTGAGCCAGCTCGCGCTCGCGCTCAAGGACGTGCGATTCTCCGACTTCGTGTTCGTGCAGTACCCCAACCTCGACGACCCGGACAACCCGGGGATCAAGGTCGTGCCCGACGAGTCAGCGGCAGAACCGCTGTGGGCGGCGCTCGCGGCGGGCGAGCCGATCTCGCTGTCCGGCGACGTGGCGACGAACGACAGCGTCGAGCTCTCGACGCCCGACCCCGCACCCGACCCCGCACCCGACGACGCGGCCGCGACGCCCGACGCCACGGCGGCCCCGCGCGCCACCCTCCCGCCCGAGATCTCGGGGCAGAGCGTCGACCAGGAGACCTGCTCGGTCGGCAACCAGTCCCGCTGATCGCCCGCCTCCGAGCGCGTAGTCTCGGAGCATGGGCAGGACTCGCGCACGGGATACGGAGCACCCGCAGGCACGGCTCGACCACGGCGGCCTCGCGCGCATCGTCCCCTCAGACTTCACGAACGGCTTCGAGCTGATCGTCGACGACACCCCGCAGTCGCACGTCGACCTCGACGACCCCACGCACCTGCACTTCGAGTACATCGTGCGGATGGGCGCCGTGATCGATCAGCTTCCCGACGGCCCCCTCACCGCCGTGCACCTCGGCGCCGGCGCGCTCACGATCCCCCGCTACGTCGAGGCCACTCGCCCCGGTTCGCGCCAGCAGGTCATCGAGCTCGAAGCGCCGCTCGCCGCGCTCGTACGCGAGCACCTGCCGCTCCCCCGCGGGGCAGCGATCCGCGTGCGCATCGGAGACGCCCGCGAGGGAGTCGGACGCCTGCCCGCCGCGCTCCAGGGCAGCAGCGATCTCGTCGTGTCCGACGTCTACTCCGGGGCGCAGACCCCCGCGCATCTCACCAGCGTCGAGTTCTACCGCGAGCTGCGTGCTCTGCTCGCCCCCGCCGGCGTGCTCCTCGTGAACGTCGCCGACGGACCGGGACTCGCGTTCGCGCGGCGTCAGGTCGCGACGATCGCCGAAGTGCTCCCCGAGATCGGCGTGCTCGCCGACACCCAGGTGCTCAAGGGCCGTCGCTTCGGCAACCTCGTGATCGCCGCCTCCGCCTCACCGCTGCCCACGGAATGGCTCCCGCGGATGCTCGCCGCAGGACCGCATCCCGCGAAGATCGCGCAGGGAGCCGAGGTCGCAGCCTTCATCCAGGGGGCACGCGTCGTGACCGATGCGGACGCCGTCGCCTCGCCGCGTCCCGACGCCTCCCTCTTCCTGCGCTGATCCGCGCGACCTGATCCGGATGCGCGCGTCCGGGGCGTGCCGCCCCGGCGTTCGCGGCCTCGGAAGGCACACTGGTCTGGGGATGCTGCGGAAGGAGAGCAATGAGTGTCATCCGAGGATACGACCAGGACAGTCTTCGCGAACTGGTCGATCTCGAGGAATGCGCGGCGCGGCTCGCGGAGATCGAGAGCCAGCGCAGCCTCCCCGCCCTGCTGGAGAGGGTCTTCCTCCTCAAGGTGCTGAACCGCCTCGACGAGGCGCTCGCGCTCGCCGACGACACCGTGCGTCAGGCCCGCATGGCCGGTACCCGCAAAGACGTCATCCGCGCGCGCGTGCTGCACGCCACGGTGCTGCAGAACCGCGGGGCGTACGCTGCCGCCGAGCAGGAGCTCGCGACCTGCGCATCCGAGGCCGAAGGGCAGCGGTGGGTGTCGATCGCCGCGTTCGCACACCACCACCACGGCCGGAACGCCTACGAGGCGGGTGACTACGACACGGCACGCGAGAGCTTCAAGCAGTCCCTGTTCCTGCGCCGGGAGGCCGGAGCGGACGACCGCGAACTGGAGACCGTCCTTCTCGCGATCGAGGCGGCGGAGCGCCGACGCTCCTCGGAGCTCCTCGCAGGCTGAGATCATCCGGGTCGACCCTGCCCCGCGATGTCGGCGGCATGGCTTAGCCTGAGCGCATGGCGGAACTGGAACGAGTGCGCGTCTGGGGCGAGGCACTCATCGCGATGCACCTCGACGACACCTGGTCGTTCGGCTTCGACCATGCGAAGAGACGTGCGGGGCAGTGCGACTACTCCAAGAAGCGCATCACGGTGTCGCGGTACCTGGCCGCGCGGTTCGACGACGACGAGATCCATCAGGTGCTGCTGCACGAGGTCGCGCACGCGCTGGCCGGTCACGCCGCCGCGCACGGCCCGACGTGGAAGCGCGTGGCGCGCGATCTCGGCTACGTCGGCGGCACGACGCATCACGGCGAGACCGCGGTCGAGCTCGCACCCTGGGTCGGCAGCTGCCCGGCCGGGCACGTGACCTATCGGCACCGTCGTCCGACGAGGGCCACCTCCTGCGCTCGATGCTCACGGAGCTTCGACGCCCGCTACGTGTTCACCTGGACCCGGCGCGAGATCGGCGCCGACGTGCGACTCGCCGCGCAGATGTCTCGCTGACCCGCCCGGCGTCAGGGGCGACGATCGGTCCCGTCGGAGTCGGGATGCGTCGTCTCGGGACGTTCGTGAGCGTCTGCGTCCGCGATCATCGGATCGACGATCGGGTCGTCTTCGGCCGGTTCCGCTGAGGTACGCGCGTGATCAGCGCCCCCGCCGCGCGCGGCACGTCTGCGGAGGAACGCGGCGACCGCCCGCCATCCCACGAGCAGCACACCCAGCGTGATCGTCGCGACGATCACGAAGGCGATCTGCGCGGTGTCGCCCGACACGAGGCGGAGCAGGGTGCCGCCCACGACCGTCACGACCCACACCACGACACCCCACAGCAGCGACCACGGTCGGCGCGGACGCGCGGGCAGCAGCGCCGCCACGAGGTGCCCGAGCAGCAGAGCGACGAGGAACGGCCAGGCGGTGACGAGGAAGCCGCCGGGGTCCTCCTGATGCGAGGCGCGGCCGATGACCGCGAAGATGAGCACGAAGACGGCGTCGAGTATGACCGCGGGGACGTACCTCATGTCCCGACCCTACGATGCGCCTGCGACTTCACGCGCAGGACTCACCCGAACGGGGCCGACGCCTCAGTCGAACGCGACGAACTCCCCGTCACGCAGCACCGGGACGACGTCGAGCGCGTCGATCTCCGCCGCCGCGGCCGCCGTGGTCGGCGTGACCCCGGCCTCGGACATGCGGTCGGTCGCCGGCACCCCCTCGGCGATCTCGCGCGCGGACCCGCTGGCGCTGATCATGTGACGCAGAGCACGGCGCAGCGCGCGGAACCCCTCGGCCGCGACCGCGGCGTCGGGAGCTGTGTGGTCGATGCCACGGCTCGTGAGGGCGTCGATCACCGCGCCGGCCCCGAGGTGGTCCTCGACCGCGAAACGCAGCACGCCGTCGGCGTCGGCCTCGCCCGCCGCTATGACCGCGACCGAGGTGCGGGCCTGGCGGCGCTCCTGCAGGGTCGTGATCGCCGTCGCGACGGCGGTCGCGTTGCGGATCCCGCCCACGAGCACGATCGCGTCGCCGGCGGCGGCAGCCACGGCGGCGCCGTTGCGCGACCAGCCCAGAGCCCCGCCGAGGGCGACCGATGCGCCGGCTGCGACGGCATCCGCGACGGTCGAGGAGAACCGCAGCACGTCGATCACCACGACGATGTCGGCCGGAGCCAGACGAGCGAGCCCGTCCGTCCCCCAGTCGAGGCGCACCTGATACGTGGACTGGTCGAAGGGCGTCGGCATTCGTCCAGCCTAGGGCGCGACGACACCCCCGCCCTCCGGAGAAGGCGAGGGTGTCGAAAGATGACGGTCAGTCCGCGGCCAGGGCCTCGACGGGCGCGACCCGCGTCGCCAGCCGCGTCGGCGTCGCCGCAGCGACGAGCGTGAGCACTGCGGTCGCCACGACGATGATGACCACGGGCAGCCACGGCACATGCGGGGCGACGAGTCCCGCCGGCTCGAAGTCGGGCAGCGTGGGCGTCGAACCCAGCAGCGACTGCGCCGCGATCCACCCGTACACGACTCCGAGGACCAGACCGGTGAGCGTCGCCGCCACCGTGATGTGGGTCGCTTCCAGCAGCACCATGCGACGGACCTGCGCGTTCGACAGACCGATCGACCGCAGCAGCCCCAGCTCACGACGACGCTGCACGACCCCGATCGTCAGGAGGTTCACGAGCCCCACGGCGGCGATCACAGCCGACACGGCCACGAGCACCATCATGACCCCGGCGAAGGCGTCGAAGGGTGCGAAGAACTCGTCGGGGATCGACCCCTCGGACTGACCGATCAGCATCTGCTTGACCGACTCGAGCGCCACGGCGAACATCGTCACGAGCGTCACGCCCATGACCACGCCGATCGCCATGCGCGAGGACCGCTCGGGGTAGCGCAGGGCGTTCTCGGCCGCGAGCTTCGCGGTGGCGCTCGAGCCGAACATCCGCCCCACGAGCCGCAGCACCGGGGGCATGAACAGCACCGAGCCGAGGGCGAGGCCGGTGAACGAGAGCAGGCCGCCCACGAAAGCGACGGCGACGCCGATCGGGTGCAGCAGCCCGACGACCACGCCGGCGGCGAGCAGCAGCGCTCCGGTCACGAGCAGCACCCACGCCCCGATGTGTCGGCCGGCGCGCGATACCTCGTCATGAGTGCGCTCCACCGAGCCCCCGATCGCCTGCAGCGGGGTGACCGTGAGAACGCGGCGCGACCCCGCCCATGCGGCAGCCCACGTCGTGAGGGCCACCCCGACGGCGGGCAGCAGCACGAACGGCTGCGCGAGCGTGAAGTCCCCCCGCACGTTCGCGATCAGGGAGGATCCGATCTGCACGCCGATCGCCGCGATGCCGACGCCGACGAGAAGCCCGAGCGCGGCGCCGATCACGCCGACCACGAGACCCTGACGTCCCACCTCCGCACGCTGCGACCGCGCGGTCGCCCCGATCAGGCGCATCAGCGCGATCTGCCTGGTCCGCCCCGCGATGATGGTCGAGAACGTGTTGGCCGTGACGATCGCCGCGACGTACATCGCGACGGCGGTGAGCAGCACCGAGAGGAGTCCGACGACGACCGCGAGCGTCTCGCTGTCGCCGATGAACGGATCGGCCTGCAGCACGGCGCCGAGGAAGGCGGTGGTCTCGACCAGCACGACGCCGAAAGCGGCCGACAGCGCCGCGACGAGGAGGCTGGCGCCCATCCCCCGATCGCGCAGCCAGGCCAGACGCGGAGCGGTCGCCGCGCTCTCCGGCACGATCGTGCGCGTGAGCGGTGCGGCGACGGCGCTCATGCCGCCACCTCCGCGGCGAGCATGTACGCCGAGATCTCCTCGGCGGTCTGCCGCGGGTGGTCGGCGACGATGCGGCCGTCGCCGAGGAACAGCACCCGGTCGGCGTGGCTCGCCGCGATCGCATCGTGCGTGACCATCGCGATCGACTGGCCGTGCTCGCGGCTCGCGGCGGCGAGCAGCTGCAGCACCTCGCGGCCGGTCTTCGAATCGAGGTTGCCGGTGGGTTCGTCGGCGAAAACGAGGTCCGGCGCGGTGGCGAGTGCACGGGCGATCGCGACGCGCTGCTGCTGACCGCCCGACAGCTGGTGCGGGCGGTGCTGCAGACGGGCACCGAGGCCGAGGGTGTCGATCAGTCCGTCGATCCGCGCCTTCTCGAGCGCGCTGGGTCGCCGGCCGTCGAGCTCGAACGGCAGCATGATGTTGCCGAGGGCTGTGAGCGTGGGCACCAGGTTGAACGCCTGGAAGATGAAGCCGACCCGGCGCCGACGCAGGATGGTGAGGTCGAGGTCTCCGAGGCCGGTGATCTCGGTGTCGCCGATCCAGGCGCGGCCCCCGGTCGGCGTGTCGAGCCCGGCCATGATGTGCATGAGGGTGGATTTGCCGGAACCGGAAGGGCCCATGATCGCGGTGAACTGCCCACGACGGATGCCGACGCTGATGTCGTCGAGCGCGTGGACCGTGCCCTCGCCCGAGCCGTAGGTCTTCGTGAGGTCCTGGACGCGGGCGGCGAGCCCGAGGTCGGTGGTCGTGATCTCCATGTCACCGACGCTATTTCCGGGGCACCCCTCGGCGCGTCGCCCGAGCGGCGCATCCGCCTACATCTGGAGGATGATCCCGAGATGCCAGGAGATCGGTCACCTCTCGATCAGAGGAAAAGGATTCCTGCCCGGACCGACCAGAACGGACCGGGACAGGAATCCATCACAGGATCACTTTCGGCATTTCACAATCGATGGAAACATCGAGGGAATATCGAGCTGAAGGCATTTTCCGTCGCTCACGGCGTTGGACGCAGTTGTCGCGATGACGCCGACGGCCACAGCGCTTGCTGCGTAAACCGCGGCGATGATCGCGGGAGCAGCGGGCCCGGCCGCAAGGGAGATCGTCGCACCGGCGCCGACGATGGCGCCGACGATGATGCCTTGATCGCGCATATTCCGTGTTTCCGCCTTCGAATATGTGAGTCTCACGAAGTAACCCATCCAGTCCACCTTCGGATCGGCGACCACGGGAAAAGCCGTGACCGCACTGAGATCGATCGTCTGCGTGAGCGTCCGGCCGTCAAAGCTGTACGAGGTCGGAATGTTCACGCCATTCGCGTCCACCGCCCAGGGCGCATCGAAGGTGGCGATCACGGCCGAGGCTTGCACGCCGTCCTGCAGGATAGCGACCGGTCGATGCAACGTGATGCTGCCGTCGACATGGTGCTCCGCCACCGTTCCATCCGGGACTTGAACCTCGAAGTCGTAGCTCGACGGAGCGTCCGCGTTAGGAATCACGAGCACCGCGCGCGCGGACGCCGCGGCTTGGGAGTCCGGAGCGCCGCGATCGGTGGTCATGTACTGGCTGGTGATCATGGTCGTCTCGCCGAGTTCTTCGGCCAGGTCGTCAGCGAACTCCGCGTTATCAGGCAAAACGAGAGACATCGAGGATCCATCGTCCTGAGAGAAGCGGATCGTTCCGTCGGTCTCGCTGGCGATCGAGACTGACGAACTACCTGAAGGTTCGGGGTTCTCGATCGCCTCGGTCGCCTCCGGGGCGCCCGCGATGATCTCTTCCAACGTCTCTGAGATTTCGTCGTCAGCACAGGCCAGGGTACTCGTGCCCATCAACACACCGAGCGCGGTCATGATCCCCAACGCCACCCTGAGAGATCTATTCATCGTCATTCTCCTCCATTGCGTAAAGTCGAGACGTGGAAATCCTCTGGCTCACCCTTATCTTCCTGGCAGTGCTCAGCGTCATCATCATTATGAAGAGACGCCGCAAACGTTGATTAGGGACGCCAGCGACTTCCTGTCTATGCCCTCGAACGGGGCAGGGGGAGGTTATGCGAAGCCGCGCGTGAGATCTGTCCCCCGAATGGGGGACACGGGTGCGCTCGTCAGCGAAATCCCCGAAATAGACCTACTTTTCTCGCCCACCGACGACAAATGAATTCTGGTATATCAATACACGTGTACAACGAATGCCGTTCGGAGCGAATTGCGAGAAAGAGATTCTTTCGGAGTCGAGAGAAGCAGCGCCACCGTGGCTCTCATGCGAAGAACGACGTCCGGCGCAGACAACTCGTCAGCGAGTCGATGTCAGCGGTCAGGCGAGGCCGTGCTCGAACGCGAACACCACGAGCTGCACCCGGTCGCGCAGCGACAGCTTGGTGAGGATGCGGCTGATGTGCGTCTTCACGGTCGCCTCGCTGAGATACTCCCGGGCCGCGATTTCGGAGTTCGACAACCCTCGGGCGGCGAGGGCGAAGATCTCCTGCTCCCGGTCGGTGAGCGCCGAGAACTGCGCGGGAACGGGCTTCGGCGCCTCGGCGAAGTGCTCGAAGAGCTCGCGAGTGGCGGAGGCGGCGATCACGCTCGACCCGGAGTGCACGGTGCGGATGGCTGCAAGGAGGAACTCGGGATCCGCGTCCTTGAGCAGGAAGCCGCTCGCCCCCTGCCGGATCGCTCGGGCGGCGGCCTCGTCGAGGTCGAAAGTCGTGAGCATCACGATGCGCGGCGGATCCGGCTGCGCGAGGATCTCGGCGGTCGCGGTGAGCCCGTCCATGACCGGCATCCGGATGTCCATCAGCACGACGTCCGGCCGCACGGCGCGCACGAGGTCGATCGCCTCGCGTCCGTCGCCGGCCTCGCCGACCACATCGAGGTCGGGCTGCGACGCGATGAGCATGCGGATCCCGGCGCGGAACAGCGCCTGGTCGTCCACGAGTGCCACCCTGATCATGCGACCTCCCCGATCGGGAGCGAGGCCCGCACGACGAACTGCGGGCCTTGACGCTCCGCCTGAAGGCTACCGCCCACGAGCTGAGCCCGTTCGCGCATGCCGATGACCCCGTGCCCGCCGATCGACGGCGTGATCTCGCGCGCGACGGTGTTGTGCACGTGGATGTCGACGCGATCCGCCAGCCAGGCGAGATGCACGTCGACCGATCCGTCGCCGTGCCGGATGGCGTTCGTGAGGGCCTCCTGCAGGATGCGGTAGACCACGAGCTGGATCGCGCCCGGCGGTTCGCCGGGTGGCGTCGGATCGATCGTGATGCGCGGTTCGATGCCTGCCTGTCGCACCTGCGCGAACAGCGCCTCGAGGTCGGCGAGCGTCGGCTGCGGGCCGTCGCCCTGACGATGCCGCAGCTGCGTGAGCAGCAGCCGCACGTCGCTCAGCGCCCCGCGGGCGGTCTGCGCGATCGTGCCGAGCGCCTCGGTCGCCATCTCGGGCTTCGCGGCGGCGGCGTAGCGCGCGCCGTCGGCCTGGGCGATCACGACCGCGAGCGAATGCGCGACGATGTCGTGCATGTCGCGCGCGATCCGCACTCGCTCCTGTTCCTCCGCCGCGAGGGACTCCGCCTGCAGCTGCGCCGCACGGGTGCGCCGGGACCGCAGGATGACGCGCCACAGCAGTCCGCACACCCACGCGAACCCGAGCGCGAGCAGCGACAGGACGAGCAACAGCGTGCCCGCGGTGATCTTGTCCCAGCCGCTTCCGGTGCCGAACGCGACGCCGTTCACGATGACCATGTAGATCGCCGCGACGAAGCCGCCGACGATGGCCGAGCCGAAGCCCCACCACAGCACGGTCCTCGTCCCCCACGCGGCCGTCGCGTAGAGCACCATCAGGATCGCGATGTCGATGGGCAGCGGCCCGAATCCCGCGAGCATCTGCAGCACCGCGCCGACCCAGGCGGCGATCAGCGCCAGCCCCGGCGACAGCCGACCGATCGCGACGCCGCCGAACATGAGCAGGCTCGCGATCACGACGGCCGCAGCGGACGCCCCGGAGGTGTCGCCGCCGCCCGCGCCCGGTCCGTAGAACGCGATCGACATCGGGGTGAACACGATGAAGAGCAGCGACGCCCCGACGATGTCGAGGACGAGCGCGGTGCGCGAGAGCGGGCGGATCACTCCCCCACGCTACGCGGCGTCGACCTCGACCCGCATCCGTCTGGGGATGTATCCGGTGGGGCGGCGGTCACGCCCTGGCGATGATCTCGCCGTGGGGCACGAGGAACCATCCGTCGCCGTCGTCGGCCCAGGTCCGCCAGGCGTCGCTGATCGCCCGCAGATCGGCCCGAGACGCCATGTCGCCGTCGAGCAGCTGGCGGGCCAATGCGGACTCGAGGATGCGGTCGGCCCACATACCTCCCCACCAGGAACGGTCCTCGGGCGTGGCGTAGCACCAGGAGGATGCTGTCGCCGTGACGTCCTCGAAGCCCGCGGCGCGCGCCCACGACAGCAGGCGGCGCCCCGCGTCGGGTTCGCCGCCGTTGGCCCGTGCGGCGCGGCGGTAGAGGTCGAGCCACGCATCGAGTTCGGGAAGCACCGGGAACCAGTGGAACCCCGCGTAATCCGCATCGCGTGCCGCGACCACCCCGCCGGGTACCGTGACGCGACGCATCTCACGCAGCGCCTGCACGGGATCGCCGACGTGCTGCAGCACCTGGTGCGCGTGCACGACATCGAAGGAATCGTCGGCGAAGCTCAGCGCGTGCACGTCCTCGATCGAGAAGTCGAGATTCGCGAGGCCGAGGCCCGCCGCACGCTCACGCGAGAGCGACAGGGCGGCATCGTCCATCTCGGTCGCCGTCACGTGCGCGACGACGCCGGCGAAGTCGACCGTGATGCTGCCGGGTCCGGCGCCGACGTCGAGGAGTCGCGTGTCGGCGTGCAGGTGGGGACGAAGGTACGCGGCGGAGTTCGCGATGTCACGGACGCTGTGGGAGCGGAGGACGGACTCGTGGTGTCCGTGCGTGTAGGTGGCCATGCTCCAGTGTGTCAGGAACGCGGTCGGCGGCGATCCGGGCGATCGTCTGCGGCGAGCGCCGCCCGTACGGCGCGGGTCGCGGCGGTCGCGTCGAGTCCGGAGTTGTCGACGACGAGCACACCCGGCACATCCGACCGGGACCCCTGCGCGGCGATCAGCGCCTCGATCTCCGCGTCGGTTGCTCCGGCCACGTCGTCACCAGCGAGGATCGGGCCTCGCCCCGCGCGGCGTTCGTCGGCCCGCGCACGCCGCGAACGCTCGTCGGCCTCGAGCCGGACGATGACCACATCGGCGTGAGGGAAGGCGGCGACGACGTCGTCCGGCGCGATGGTGTCCGGGGCGACGACCACGAGGTGCTCCGCCCCGACGTCGGCGAAGACCTCGTGCAGCGCGACCACCCCGGCGACCGCCGCACCGCGCGCATCGGGTGCGAACGCCAGCTGCGCGGCATCCGCGAATCCGGTTCTGACGCCGGCGGCCCAGCGATCGGAGACGATCCGCCAGCCGACGGTCGACGCGCCGGCCAGGCGCGGGCCGGTGATCCAGAGCACGATCCCGCGTGCGCGGGAGGCGGCGGTCTCCCGGCGATCGGGCTCGGGAGCCGGGACGTCCGAGAGCCGCAGAGTGTCGAGCACCCGGTCGGCGACCTCCTCGGTCACGAGGTCGTCGGTGGGCAGCCGGATCCACTCCGGATGCGCGTGGGCGGACTCCGCAGTGCCGGCCGTCAGCGCCTGCCGCACCTGCTGCTCCGTCCAATCCCGGGCGGTCAGCCGAACGCGACGCACGGGCTCCGAGGCATCCAGCCAGATCGACGTCACCGGATGCCCGTGTCGCGGCGGCGGGATACGGGTCTCCGCGACGCCCGACACCACGAGCACCTGCGCCCCCGCGGACTCGTGTCCTCGCGCGATCCGCTCCAGCGCCCGTTCTTTGAGAGCCCATCGGTCCGGATCGTCGTTCGGTGCGGGATAGCACATTCCCACCTGGTCGATGTCGACGTATCCGATGCGGACACCGTCGTCGCGCAGGCGCTGCGCGACCTTCCAGGCCACGGCGCTCTTGCCGACACCGGGGCCGCCGGCCAATCGCAGGATCTCCACGCGACGAGCCTAGGTGGTGCGTGCTCGGGACGGGCGAGTCCGTGCGCTCAGCGCAGGTCGGCCACCGCCCGACGGATCGCCTCCCGGTCGGGCTTGCCCGAGGTGAGGACGTCGAGCACGTCGACGAGCACCATCCGGGCGGGGCGCGCAGGCTTGCCGAGCTCCTCGGCCACGGCCTCGCGGGCCTGCACGAGCTGATCCGACTCGCTGCGACGCAGGGCCTCGCCGCGCGCGGCGACGATCACCGAGGCCTCACCCCAGCGCGCATCGTCGACGCCCACCACGACGGCACCGCTGAGACCGGGGATGCGGCGCACTATCCGCTCGACCCGGTCGAGCGAGACGTTGATCCCGCCCGACACGATCACGTTGTCGGCGCGGCCGTGCACGCGCACCACCCCGTCGTCGACGAGCCCGAGGTCGCCCGTGCGGTACCAGCGGATGCCGTGCTCGTCGTGCGTGAAGTTCCGCGCCGTGAGGTCGCCGTCGCCGAGGTAGCCGTCCGCGAGCATGGGGCCGGCGATGCGCAGCTCGCCGTCCACCGCCCGCACCGCCACCGACTCGAGCGGCACGCCGTCGTACACGCATCCGCCGCTCGTCTCGGTCGATCCGTAGGTGCGCACGAGGCGCACGCCGAGGTCGGCCGCTCGCTCGCGCAGTGGCTCCGGCAGCGCTTGACCGCCCACCAGGATCGCCCGGTAGGCGCGGAGCGCCGCGCGGACGGGGGCGTCGGCTGCCGCATCGAGCAGCGTCGACAGCTGCGCCGGCACGAGGGACGTGTAGAGCTCGGGGATGCCGTCGCCCGGCGCGGGCCGCAGCATCGACAGCGTCGCCTCCGCGAAGGTCTGCGGTGAGAACCTGCCATCGAGCGCGACCGGCTCCGTGCCGGCGAGGATCGAACGGACCACGACCTGCAGCCCCGCGACGTACCCGCCGGGAAGCGCGAGCAGCCAGCGCCCGGAACCGATGCGCTGCGCCGTGGCTTCGGCGCTCGCGCGCAGCGCCTCCCCGCTCAGGGCCACCCGTTTGGGGACCCCGCTGGACCCCGAGGTCGCGATCACGACGGCGGTGCCCCTCGGGACCCAGTCCGGCGCGTCGCCGATCATGCCGAAGCCCAGGGCCTGTCCGCCGTCGAGGGCCCGGGCGAGGGCGTCTCGCATCCGCGCCGGATCCTCCGCATCCATCGAGATCAGTCCGACCATATCTGCCCCGTCCTCTGCCCGATCCCGTGAGAGCTCAGTAGTGCCAGGGGAACGACGACCAGTCGGGGTCGCGCTTCTCGAGGAAGGAGTCGCGGCCCTCCACGGCCTCATCCGTGCCGTAGGCGAGGCGTGTCGCCTCCCCCGCGAACACCTGCTGGCCGACGAGCCCGTCGTCGACCGCGTTGAACGCGAACTTCAGCATGCGGATCGCCGTCGGCGACTTCGTGAGCACGGTCCGCGCCATCGCCAGCGCCTCGCGCTCGAGCTCGGTATGCGGCACGACGCGGTTCACGGCGCCGGCTTCATACGCGCGCTGCGCCGAGTACTCCTCCGCGAGGAAGAACACCTCCCGCGCGAACTTCTGCCCGGTCTGCCTCGCCATGTACGCCGAGCCGTAGCCCGCGTCGAAGCTGCCGACGTCGGCATCCGTCTGCTTGAACCGCGCCTCCTCCGCCGAGGCGATCGTGAGGTCGCACACCACGTGCAGCGAGTGCCCTCCTCCTGCCGCCCAGCCGGGGACGACCGCGACCACGACCTTGGGCATGAAGCGGATCAGTCGCTGCACCTCGAGGATGTGGAGGCGTCCGGCGCGTGCGCGCGTTTCGTCTCGCTCCGCTCGCTCAACGACCGAATCCTCAGCGTCGGAGTACTTGTAGCCGTCGCGTCCGCGGATGCGCTGGTCGCCGCCGGAGCAGAACGCCCAGCCGCCGTCCTTGGGACTCGGCCCGTTGCCGGTGAGCAGCACGGCCCCGATGCGCGGGTCCTGGCGGGCGATGTCCAGTGCCCGGTACAGCTCGTCGACCGTGTGCGGGCGGAACGCGTTGCGCACCTCGGGTCGGTCGAACGCGATACGCGCGACGCCGCCGTCGTGCGTGACGTGCGCTGTGATGTCGGTGTAGTCCTCGGCGCCGGGCGCGAGAGTCCACTCGTCGGGGTCGAACAGGTCGGAGACGAATGCGCTGGTCACGGCATCCAGCCTATTCCTGTCGAGATCGCCGACGGGATGCGCGGATCAGCCACGACGGGCCCGCGCCGTCTTGATCCACCCGTCCACGATGTCCCACCCGACGCCCAGCGCGACGCCGAATCCGAGGATCACGGCGAGGATCCGGAAGATCCCTCCTTCGTCCGCGGCCTCCGCGTCACCGGCGGCGAAGCCCTCGCCGCCCGCCGCGACGAAGTGCGAGAGGAACTCGGGGTTCACGAGCTCGCCGCGCAGCAGCAGGATCACCGTCCACGCGAGGAAGGCGACCGCCAGAACCGTGTTGACGACGGCGAGCCCGGCAGTCCAGCCGCGCCTGCGATACAGGACGACCGCGAAGACGGCCTCGGCGACGATGAGCAGCCCCAGCGTCAGAATGCCCCAGGGCCACAGCTGCGGGTTGAGGATCGGAAGTGCGTCACCCTCGACCTGCACGAATCCGCGAAATCGGTCCCACAGCAGCGCGCCGACGGTGATGCCGAGGAAGACGAGCGACGCGATCAGCTCGGATCGCCCCACCCCCTTCTCGCGCGCCTCGGGGAGCTGATCGACGTCCCACTTCACACCGGTGTCGGCACCGGCGCGCTCGAGGATCACGAAGACGAGCGTGGTCCAGAAGCAGAGGTGCAGGATCGTGCCACCCGTCGCCACCACGGCGGTCGAGATGATCTCGCCCACGGGTGCGGCCGAGATCGTCTGTCCGAGGGCGACCGCGGCGAGCACGCAGACCGGCACGATCATCAGCAGCAGCTTCAGCAGCCGCCACCAGGTGAGGTAGTACCGCGGCCCGATCAGGTAGAGCGGCCGGTCGGCGTACCCTGCGGCGAGCGCCCCGGGGTCGCCGAGCTCGGTGAGCACCGCACGCTCGGCGGCATCCGGGCTCTCGCCCTGCTCGAGTCGGGCTTCGACGGCATCCGCGATGGATGCTTCGAGCTCGGCGCGCACGTCGTCCTGCGCCTCCGGACGCAGGCTGCGCACGGTCGCGTCGATGTAGCGCTCGGTGAGGGTTGCGGTGCTGGGCATGTCAGTTCTCCTCGGAGGTGAGGGAGGCGATGGCGGTGGTGAGGGCGCGCCATTCGTCGGTGAGGGTGTCGGCGAGCCGGATGCCGGCCTCCGATGTGCGGTAGAACTTGCGGGGCCGTGCCTCGTCGGTGTTCCACTCGCTCGTGAGGTACTCCTGCTTCTCGAGACGTCGCAGGAGCGGGTACAGCGTGTTGGCGTCGGTCGCGAAGCCGCGCGCCTCGAGCTGTTCGAGCAGCGCATAGCCGTAGTCCGCGGTGCGCAGCAGCTGCAGGCAGGCCAGCACCACGGTGCCGCGGCGCAGTTCCTGCAGGTGCGTGTCGAGCGTCTCGTTCATGCTCGTCACATTACTGTGCGTCACACACCATTGTCAACGACACATGTATGGATGAGGTGCGTCACAGTCGACGGCCGCCTCGATAGCGTGGAGGGATGCTCCTCGACCTCCGACTCATCGACCCTTTCGACGATGCGGCCGTCGACGCCTGGTGGGACGCCTACGCGGCCGCCGAGCGAGCCGATCGCGGTCACGACGCGATCGTGTGGACGCGCGAGGAGTCGCGCAGCGAACTCCAACAGCACTCCGAGGTCGTCGACCGGCGCGCGTATCTGATCCACGATGACGATGCCGTCGTCGGGTCGGCCAGCCTCGCACTGCCCCTCAAGCACAACACCCACGTCGCCCATCTCGGCCTGAGCGTGCCGCCGGAGTGCCGGCGACGCGGCATCGGCTCCCGCGCGCTCGCGCTGCTCGAGAACGAGGCGTCCAGCGCGGGACGCACGACAGTCCAGGGTTCGGCCTCGTGGCCGCACGCTCTCGGACCCGACGGCGCAGGCTCACCCGGCCGGGAGTTCGCCCGCCGCCACGGCTACGCCCTCGCCCTCGGCGATGTCATGAGCCGCCTCGACCTGCCCCTCGATGAAGACGTGCTCCGCGCGCACGAGCGCACGACTGCGGCGTCGAGCAGCAGGTACGACCTGAGGTCCTGGATCGGCCGCGTGCCCGACGATCTGATCGAGCAGTGGGCGATCCTCGACGCCTCGCTCGAGACCGAGGCACCGACCGGCGACAAGGACATCGACCCTCAGACACCCGACGTCGACAGCATCCGCGAGAGCGACGACCTGATCGAGCGCCAGCGCCGCATCTCCGTCGGCACGATCGCGGTGGCACCCGACGGCTCCGCCGCCGCCTACTCGCAGCTCGTCGTGTCGACCGACGACGGCAACGCCTACCAGTGGGGCACGCTCGTGCGATCACGGGACCGCGGTCACCGCCTCGGGCTCGCCGTGAAGATCGCCAACCTCCGCATGCTGAGCCGCACGGCGCCCGAGGTCGGAGCCGTGTACACGCACAACGCGGAGTCGAACGAGCACATGCTCGCCGTGAACACGCTGCTCGGATTCCGCCCCGTCGAACGCCTCGGCGAACTGCAGAAGCGACTCGGCTGATCCCGACGCACGAGCGCACCTCCCCTGTGCACCGCCGGAGCGGAGCAGAATGGGCACATGCTCCCGCCGCTCGCAGACCTGCTCGACTCGGCCAGGGTCGTCTCGCTCCCGATGCACACGCGCTTCCGCGGGGTCGACCACCGCGAGGCGCTGCTGTTCGAAGGACCGGAGGGGTGGGCCGAGTTCTCTCCTTTCCTCGAATACGAGGATGCGGAAGCGTCGAGCTGGCTCGCCGCCGCCATCGACTTCGCGTGGCGCCCGCAGCCCGCGCCCGTGCGGGACCAGGTCCGGGTCAACGCGACGGTACCCGCCGTGGAAGCCGCCCGCGTGGCCGAGGTGCTCGCGCGGTTCGCAGGATGCCGGACGGCGAAGGTCAAGGTCGCGGAGCCCGGCCACTCGCTCGCGGACGACGTCGCCCGCGTGCGCGCGGTGCGTGAGGCGATGGGCCCGGAGGGGCGCATCCGCGTCGACGCGAACGGGCTGTGGAACGTCGACGAGGCCGAGCACGCCGTGCACGCGCTCGCGGAGTTCGACCTCGAGTACGTCGAGCAGCCGTGCGCGTCGGTCGAGGAGCTCGCCGAGCTGCGTACCCGCGTGAAGTACATGGGCATCCCGATCGCCGCCGACGAGAGCGTGCGCAAGTCCGACGACCCGCTCGCGGTCGCCCGCGCGAAGGCCGCCGACCTCCTCGTCATCAAGGCGCAGCCGCTCGGCGGCGTCACTCACGCCCTGCAGATCGTCACAGCCGCCGGCCTCCCCGTGGTCGTGTCCAGCGCGCTCGACACCGCGATCGGGCTCTCACAGGGGGCGGCACTGGCTGCGGCGCTGCCTGCGCTGGATTTCGACTGCGGCCTCGGCACGGCATCCCTGTTCCTCGACGACGTGGCGGATCGCCGTCCGGTCGACGGGGCGATCGCGGCCGCACGGGCGGTGCCGGATGCTAGTGCGCTCGACCGCCTCGCCGCTGCGCCCGACCGTCGCGGCTGGTGGCTGGAGCGTCTCGGCCGTTGCCACGCCGTGCTCGCGGCGCGCTGAGACGCGTCGCACGCTCTGCCGCTCGGGCGACGCCGCTCAGACGAGAAGCAGCTGCACGAGTCGCCCGAGCTCCTCGCTGCCGGAGTGGCGGAGCTGCGCCGCATCGCGGCCGGCCATCGCCCCGCGCACGGTCATGCCCTCCCAGATGATCATGAGCATGCGCGCGGCCGCCTCAGCCGGGATGCGGAGTTCGAGCGTGCTCGCCTCGACGATGTCGGAGACGATCTTCGCGATGCTCGACACCATCTCGCGCTCCTGCGCGAGATAGGCGGCGCCGAACTGCGGATCCCGCAGCGCACGGATGCGGATCTCGCTCATCAGCATGACGTTCAGGCGGTCGTCGCTCCCGGCATCCATGATCTGCTGCACGAGTTCGATCGGGTCGCAGTCCTCGGCGAGCCCGCCGTCGGCGGCGATCTCGTCGACGCGGTCGCGCACGGCGCCCACGCGCTGCTCGGCGACACTGCCGGCGAGCATGAGGAACAGCTCGTCCTTGGATTCGAAGTTCGAGTAGAACGCGCCTCGGGTGAAGCCGGCGCGCTCGCACACGGCCTCGACCGAAGCTCCGTCGAGACCGACTTCGGCGAACACCTGGGCTGCGGCGTCGAGCAGTCTCGCGCGGGTGTTCTCTCGGCTGCGGGTCGCGGGCGACGTCATCGTTTCCTCCTCTGGACCATTCATTCTCACACCCTGCACACAGGATCCGGCGGGTGGATCACCCTACGATACAGATATGTATTGGATACACTCGTGTATCCAGCCCGCATTCTCGGAGGAGCCCCGTGTCCACTCTCCTGTCGTCGCTCGGCCGCTGGTCCTACCGGCACCCCTGGCGAGTCCTCGTCTCCTGGCTGCTCACCCTCGGCCTCGCCGGGGCCGGTGCGCTCGTGCTCGGCGCGGGCACGGACAACTCGTTCTCGATCCCCGGCACTGAGTCGCAGGCCGGCCTGGAGCAGCTGAACCGGTCCTTCCCCCAGGTGAGCGGCACCAGTGCGCAGATCATCGTCGTGGCCGCCGACGGCGACTCGATCGCCGATGACCCGTACCGCCAGGACATCGAGGATGCCGTCGCTAGACTCGCCGACCTCGACGACTCCGTGCTGTCGGCCACCTCGCCGTACGACGAGAACGTCAGCGGCATGATCAACGACGACGATACGGCCGGCATCATCCGTCTGCAGTTCGACGGGCAGTCGACTGACGTGTCCGCCGAGACCCAGGACGATCTGCGCGCGGTGGTCGCCGATCTCGCGGAGGAGCTGCCGGAAGGATCGCAGACCGCGCTCGGAGGCGAGCTGTTCGCGACCTCGATCCCCGGCGTGACCCTCACCGAGGCGGTCGGACTCCTCATCGCGCTGCTCGTGCTGATCGTGACGTTCCGCTCCTTCGTCGTGGCGGGTCTCCCCCTGCTCACGGCCGTGCTCGGCGTCGGCATCTCGATGGCGGGGATCTTCGCAGCGACCGCGTTCGCGACCGTCTCGTCCACGACCCCGCTGCTCGCCCTCATGCTCGGTCTCGCCGTCGGCATCGACTACGCGCTGTTCATCATGGCGAGACATCAGGATCAGGTGCGAGACGGTGTCGACCCCGAGGAGTCCACGGCCCGCGCGGTCGGCACCGCCGGCTCCGCGGTCGTGTTCGCCGGAGTCACGGTGCTCATCGCGCTGATCGGCCTCGGCTTCGCCGGCATCCCGTTCCTCACCACCATGGGCATCGCCGCGTCCGCCGCCGTCGCGGTCGCCGTCGCGATCGCCGTGACACTCACCCCCGCGCTGCTCGGCTTCATGAAGGGACGGGTCGTCGGACGACCCCGCCGTGAGCGGAAGCCGAAGAAGGATGCTCCGGCACCGGCGCCCCGCCGCGGCTTCAGCGACCGTTGGGTCACCGGGGTCACGAAGCGCCCGATCCTGGTGTCGCTGGCGGTCGTGATCGGCCTCGGCATCGTCGCGATCCCGGCACTGAGCCTCAACCTCGCGCTGCCGAACGCGGGTGTGCTGCCGAAGGACAACGAAGCGCGCCAGAGCTACGACCTCGTGGCGGAGGAGTTCGGTGCCGGATTCAACGGCCCGCTGATCCTCACCGGCACGATCGTCACGTCCACCGACCCGCTCACCCTCATGCAGGACCTGGGCGACGAGGTCGCGACCATCGACGGCGTCAAGGAGGTCGCGCTCTCCACGCCGAACGAGACCGCCGACACCGGCATCGTGCAGATCATCCCCGAGACGGCCCCCGACGACCCCGCGACCGCCGACCTCGTGCGCGAGCTGCGTTCCCACCATGACGAGTGGCTCGACGAGTACGGCATCGACCTCAAGGTCACCGGGTTCACCGCCGTGGGCATCGACATCTCCGACCAGCTCGGCCACGCCCTGCTTCCCTTCGGCATCTTCGTGATCGGCCTGTCGCTCATCCTGCTCACGATCGTGTTCCGCTCGCTGTGGGTGCCGATCACGGCCGCCGCCGGCTACCTGCTGTCGATCGTCGCGGGATTCGGCATCGTGGGCGCCGTGTTCGAATGGGGCTGGTTCGCCGACCTGCTGCACGTCGCCAAGGTCGGACCGATCATCAGCTTCATGCCGATCATCCTCATGGGCGTGCTGTTCGGGCTCGCGATGGACTACCAGGTGTTCCTCGTCTCGCGCATGCGCGAGGACTACGTGCACGACCCCGATGCCAAGAGCACCGATCGACCGACCCGCCGCGCCGCCGCGCTGCGCGCCGTGCGCAGCGGGTTCACGGGCTCGGCGAAGGTCGTGACGGCAGCCGGGCTCATCATGTTCGCGGTGTTCGTCGCGTTCGTGCCCGAGGGCGATTCCTCGCTCAAGCCCATCGCGCTCGGACTCGCCGCCGGCATCGCGATCGACGCGTTCCTGGTGCGCATGACGCTGATCCCCGCGCTCATGGCGATCCTCGGCGAACGCGCCTGGCAGATCCCCGGCTGGCTCGAGAGGATCCTGCCGAGCGTCGACATCGAGGGTGAGGCTGTCGAGCGCGAGCGCCACCTCGCCGAGTGGCCGGGCGACGACTCGGTCGTCGCCGCCGACGACCTCTCGATCGCGGATGCCGGTGTGGAGCACGTGCACCTGCGGGTCCCCGCGCGCGGCGCGGCGGTGCTCAGCGGATCGTCGTCCGGGGCCCTGCGCGTGCTCGCTCTGGCGATCGCCGGGCGTGCGACCCCCGACGACGGACGCCTCCGCGTCGCCGGGCATCTGCTCCCCGGTCGCGCCGCCTGGGTGCGTGCCCACGTCGGCACCGTGCTGGTCGCGGACGGCACGGCTGCCGCATCCGAGCTCTCCGAGGCCCTGCGCGGCCGTCCCGCGGTCGTCGTGATCGACGCCGTCGACCGTCTGAGCCGCGCCGAGCGCGATCAGCTCGCCGCGCGCCTGCGCGACGCCGACCCGTCGACCGCGCTCGTCGTGACCGCCGTCTCCCCGCAGTCCGCGCTCGACCTCCTGACCGCCGCCGGCCACCCCTCTCCTGACCTTCTCGACATCGACGCCCCCACTGAGCGTCGACGCCCCGGCTCAGTCACGTCAACAGGCAGGGGCGCGGATGATGAACAGGGGCGTCGGCACGAACCCGCGTCCGAAGCCACCCACACGACCGAGGTGAACGCATGACCCTCCCCATCGAGCGCGCCCGCTCCCGCAAGCCGATCACCTGGCTGACGATCCTCGGCATCCTGCTGCTCCCCGCTGCGGTCGGCGGCATCCTCGTCGCCGCGCTGCAGAACCCCACGGATCGGCTCGACTCGATGACCGCGGCGATCGTCAACCTCGACGAGCCCGTCACGATCGACGGACAGCTCACGCCCCTCGGCCGGCAGCTCGCGGCCGGCCTGGTCGACGGCTCCGACGACCTGGACTCCAACCTCACCTGGGTGATCTCGAACGAGGAGGATGCGGCGGACGGCCTCGCCGACGGCTCGTACCAGGCCGTCGTCACCATTCCGGAGGACTTCTCCGCAGCCGCGACCTCCGCAGGGCAGGCGATCTCCGACGGCGGAGGCGAGGCAGAGCAGGCGACGATCCGCGTCACGACGCCCGAGGACGGCCTCGTCGCAGACGACCTCATCACGAGCCAGATCGCCGACGTCGCGGCCTCCAGCACCGGCACCATGCTGTCGGAGGCGACCATGAAGAACGTGCTCGTCGGGTTCACGACCATCGGCGACCAGATCGGCGAGGCGGCCGACGGAGCCGCACAGCTCGCCTCCGGTGCGCGGGATGCCGCCACCGGCGCCGCCGCGATCCCCGACGGCGCCACGCAACTGGCGTCGGGGGCGACGCAGCTCAGCACCGGAGCCTCCTCGCTCGCCTCGGGACTCGACACGCTCACCGCGAAGACCCGCGAGGCCGCGGGCGGCGCGAGCACGATCGGGCAGGGACTGACGGCCGGCGCGCAGCAGCTGCAGGCGCAGGGGATCATCCCGACGGAGCTGAGTGCCGGCGCCGCAGACGTCGCCACAGGCGTACGCGCGCTCGCCACCCAGTGCGACCCGCTGGTTCTCGGCGCGCAATACTGCAACACCCTCGCGGCGCTTGCGTCAGGCGCTGAAGGCACCTCCGCCGGATTGACGCAGGTCAACACCCAGGCCACCGCGACGATCGCGGGCCAGCTCTCGCAAGCCGGGGCCGGCACGACGCAGCTCGCGGGCGGCCTCACGCAGCTCGCCGATCAGGGCCTCGTGCAGTCCGCTTCCGGTGCGCGCTCACTCGCCTCCGGCGCGACGCAGCTCTCGTCCGGCGCGACCGACCTGGCGACCGGTGCGACCGAGCTCACCACGGGACTCGACTCCCTGGCGACCGGAACGAGCGACCTCGCGGGCGGCCTGGCCACGGCATCCGACTCGCTCCCCTCGTTCAGCGATGACGAGTCGACCTCGCTCGCGTCGGTGATCGCCGATCCGGTCGCCGCGAAGGGCTCGGGGACCACGATCTTCGGACCGACCGCGATCCCGCTGCTCACCGCGGTGGTCCTGTGGTTCGGCGCGATGGCGTCGTTCCTCGTGCTGCGCGCGCACACGACCCGCACCCTCACCTCGCGACGCTCCTCCGCGGGGCTGGCGCTGCGCTCCTTCGCCCCGGCCGCCGTGATCGGCGCCGCACAGGGTGTGCTCGTGTCGCTCATCGTGCAGATCGTCGCGGGGTACGACGCCGGCACGTGGTGGGCGTTCGCCGGCATGGCTGTGCTCGCGGGCGTCGCGTTCGCCGCCGTGAATCAGGCGCTCGTCGCCGTGTTCGGAGGCATCGGACGGTGGATCAGCGCTCTGGTCGGCGTGCTCGCGATCGCGACGGGACTCGTGTCCACCGTGCCCGGGTGGCTCGCCGATCTCGGTGCGGCGCTGCCGACGGCATCCGCGTTCTCGGGCCTCATCTCGGCGAGCGGCGGAGCGGCCGCTGCCCTGGTGGTGTGGGGAGTGCTGTCGCTCGTCGTGACGACCGTGGCCGTCGCCCTGCGGCGCACGACGTCTGCCAAGGCGGCCCTCGCCACGGCCTGACCGCCGCTCCCGACCCGGGCACGACGTCGGAACTGGGTCCCGACACGCCGCATCTCCCCTCCGAAGTGCGGCGTGTCCTGTCTGAGATCCGAAGCCGTGCTCGCGTGTGACGCCCACGACGCGCTTCATGACGACCGGATGCCGGTGCGGGTCCGTACGATCGGGGGCATGCGCCGACCGTTCATGGACACCCCCGAGCAGCTCGCCTCCCTCGACGGGCAGCAGTACCTGGTGCTGCGCCCCACCGGGGCCGTCGCCGAGCTGTACGAGACCGAGCAGGATGCGGCTCTTCAGCGCTCCCGCATCCCGCACCCGCACACCGGGCACGTGACGCTCCGGGGCTTCTACGAACCCGAGGGGCGGGACGAGCTCCGCGCGCTGATCCGCGGCTGGGCGGCGCAGCAAGCCCCGATCGAGATCATAGTCGACGCGGTCGACCAGTTCCCGACGCCGTGGCAGATCGTGATCCTGCGCCTCGCGCGCAGCGCCTCTCTCGTGTCGGCGTACTCGACCCTCACCGAGGCCCTAGACCGCACGGACTTCCGCCGCCTCGGCGAGCTGAGCCTCGAGGACTGGACCTTCCATCTGTCGGTTGCCTACGGCAAGACCCTGCCGACCGCGGAGTGGGACGATCTCGCCCGAGCATCCGTCCGGGATCTGGCCGACCGTCCGTCGGAGATCATCTCCGAGGCCGAGCTCGTCTGGTACGACGGCGGTGTCGAGCACTCCGAGGTCATCCCCCTGAGCGGCTGACGAGCCAGCACCCGACCGGGCGGCTCAGCTCAGGCCGGAGTAGGCGTGCAGACCCTTGAAGAAGACGTTCACGATCGTGAAGTTGAAGATGACGGCCGAGAAGCCCACGATCGACAGCCATGCCGAGGGGTTGCCCCGCCAGCCGCGTGTGGCCCTGGCGTGGATGTACCCGGCGTACAGCACCCAGATCACGAACGTCCAGGTCTCCTTGACGTCGAAGCCCCAGAAGCGGCTCCACGCGTAGTACGCCCAGATCGACCCGGCGATGAGCGTGAACGTCCAGAGGATGAAGCCGATGATCGTGAACCGGTAGGCCATGCTCTCGAGGCGGTCCGCGCCGGGGAACGTGCGCAGGAACCCGGGTCCGGTCTTCTCCGCGCCCTCGGCGATCAGCCGCTCGCGCCGCGCCTGCATGAGCTGGATGACCGACAGCGAGAAGGCCAGCGCGAAGAACGCCGTGCCCAGCGAGGCCACGAAGACGTGGATCACGAGCCACACGCTCTTGAGCGGGTCCATGAGCGGCGAGACCTCGACGTAGAAGTTCGTCGCCGCGAGGCCGAGCAGGATCACCACGAGACCAGTGATGAACGTGCCGAGGAAGCGCAGATCGAGCTTGATGAGCACGGCCAGGAACACCGCCACGATCAGCAGCGTGCCGGTCATCGCGAACTCGTACAGGTTCGCCCACGGGACGCGACCGGCCGCGAAGCCACGGGTCAGGGTCGCCGCGAGGTGGAACACGAAGGCGAGGATCGTGAGCGATGTGCCGATACGAGCCATCACGAAGCGCCGCGGAGCGCTGCCCGAGCCGGATGCCGTCGACTCGGCCTTCGCGGTACCCGTGGCTGAGGCGCCTCCCGCGCCGGCACCGACGAGCTCGAACTCCCGCACACTCGCGGCATCGGCCGTGAGCTGCGATCGGCGCGCGAGGTCGAAGGCGTAGGCCACGAAGGCCGCCGCGTAGATCGCGATCGCCGTCCACAGCAGGACGGGCGAGATCACTTCGAGTTCGAACATGATGTCAGTCTACTTTCGGGGTGTCGGATGCGGGGGCGTCGTCCGCCCCGGTCGTCGAGCGGCTGGAGTCGGACGAAACGCCCTCCGCACCCTCAGATCCGTTCGTTGAGCGAGCGGAGCGAGACGAAACGCCCTCCGCGTCGTCGTCGTCCGTCTCGGGAACCGCGGCCGTGACGCCGGCCGCGTCGAGCAGGCGCGCGTGTCCGGCGACGAGGTCGTCGACCGCGAGCGCGAGCGTCGGGTCCTCACCGCGAGCCAGACCGGCGTACTCGAGCGCGACCGCGCCGTCGCCCGGCGTGGCCTTGACCCACACGCGCCGCCGCGGCACGAACAGCGCGAGCATGAGGCCGCCGAGGGCGAGCAGGGCGAAGCCGAGCACCCACGGGCCCGAGGCGTCACGGTGGATCTGCAGCGAGGCGAAGCGCTTGACCGACTGCGAGGCGTCGGTCGCGCCGTCCGGCGACTCATCCTCGAACGTGACGGTGCCGAGGCCGTTCGGGAGGTCGGCGGTCTCGCCCGGCGCGAGTTCGATCGACTCCAGATCGGTGCCGCGGCCGGTGACCTTGGTCATCCCGTCGGTGTCGAGCACGTACACGGAGCGCGGCACGCCGTCGTCGATGCCGAGGTCGCCCGAGTACACGTCGAGCGTGAGGGTCGGGTTGGTGAGATCCGGGTACGCCGAGAAGAACGCGCCGGTGTCGAGCACACCGGTGGTCGGGTAGAAGAAGCCGACGAGGCCGATCTGCTCCGCGAGCCCGTCCGGGATCTTGATGACGCCCAGCGAGGTCATGTTGTTGTCCTGCGGCAGGAACGGGGTGCTGTTCGTGAAGACGACGTCGCCGTCGGCATCCCGCACGGTGATCGTCGGGGCGTAACCGTTGCCGAGCAGGAAGACGTTGTCGTCGGCGACCGCGAGCGGTTCGTTGACCTTGACGGCGCCCGTGCGCTCCTCGCCGTTCTCCTGCACGGTGACGTTCGCCGAGAAGTTCCCGGCCTGGCCGGAGCCCGGCTCTCCGAACGGCTGATAGCTCACGTCGAAGCTGTCGAGGCGCATCGAGTACGGGGCGAGGGCGCCGTCGCCGACGAACCGTCCGCGGTTCATGGAGTCGTAGTCGAGCAGCGTGTTCGCGAAGGTCTCCCCTTCGACGAGCACGCGCTGCCCGGTGTACGCGAACCCGCCGCCGACGCCGATCGTGATGAGCACACCCACGAGGGCGAGGTGGAACAGCAGGTTGCCCGTCTCGCGCCAGTAGCCGCGCTCTGCGGAGACCGACGACGACCGCTTGTCGTCGTAGCGCTCGACGCGATAGCCCAGGGCCTTGAGCTGCTTCTGGGCGACATCGATCGTCGCGGCGGCGTCTGCCGCGGCATCCGTCGAGGTGCGCTGGACCGCGCGGAAGTCCGCGAGGCGCTTCAGCCGGGCCGGGGTGCGGGGCGGCCGAGCACGGAGCGCCTTCGCGTGGTGCTTGATGCGCGGGATCACGCAGCCCACGAGCGACGTGAACAGCAGCAGGTAGATCGCCGAGAACCACGGCGACAGGTACACGTCGAACATCTTCAGGCCGTCGAGCACCGGGAAGAGGTCGGGGTTGTCGCGCTGCCACTGCGTGACGCCGTTCGGATCGGCCATGCGCTGCGGGAAGATCGAGCCGGGGATCGCCGCGATCGCCAGCACCAGCAGCAGGATCAGCGCGGTGCGCATCGAGGTCAGCTGACGCCAGCCCCAGCGCAACCAGCCCACGAACCCGAGGCGCGGCTGGGTGATCGAGTCATCGCTGCCGTCGACGTGGTCGGACGGGCGGAGCGGGTCGCTGGACCGGTCGTCTTTGGTGCTCACGGAGTCCTTCCGGTGCGTCGGCTTCTGATCAGAGCGGGAGGAAGACACTGCCCATCACCGCCGTCAGTCGAGACATGATGTCGGTCCACAGGCCGGTCACCATCAGCACGCCCAGCAGGATCAGCAGCACGCCGCCGATGATGTTGACGATGCGGATGTGACGGCGGAGGAACCCGATCGCTTTCGTCGCCCACCCGAAGCCGAGCGCGACAAGCAGGAACGGGATGCCGAGGCCCAGCGAGTACGCGAGGCCGAGGAATCCGGCACGTACAGGGTCGCCGGCGTTGAACGACAGGGCGAAGATCGCGGTCAGCGTGGGGCCGAGGCACGGCGCCCACCCGATGCCGAGGGCGATGCCGAGGAGCGGAGCGCCGATGACGCCGTACTTCGAGTCGACGTGGAAGCGGAGCTCGCGCTGCGCGAAGCCGAAGAGACCGAGGAACACGAGTCCCATGAGGATGATCACGGCGCCGAGGATCCGGGTGATCAGCTCACCCCACTGGATCAGGAACACGTTCGCGACGCCGCCGAGCGCGGTGATCGCGACGAACACAATGCTGAAGCCGAGGATGAAGAGCAGGACTCCCAGCACGAGGCGCCCCCGACCGGGGGTCGTCGGCCCGGCAGCATCCGCCGTCCCGGACCCACCGCGCGGGGTCACCGCGCCCCCGAGGAATCCGAGGTAGCCGGGCACGAGCGGGAGCACGCAGGGCGACAGGAACGAGACGAGACCCGCGAGCATCGCGACGGGTACCGCGAGCCACAGCGCGCCGGACCAGATGATGGCTTCGGGGTTCACGGCGTCCCCGCCGGACTCACGAGTCCTCCGCCAGCGCGTCCTTGACGAGCGTCGAGAGGATGGAGGTGCCGTCGATCGGGCCGATGATCTTCGCGGCGACGCGGCCCTGCTTGTCGAGCACGAGCGTGGTGGGCGTCGCCTGGATCGGCACGGCCGACGCGAATGCGAGCTTCGCCTCCGCGGTGTCGACGTCGATCAGGCTCGGATACGTGATGCCGAACTCGGCGGAGAACGCCTTGGCGGTGTCGGGCTGGTCGCGCGTGTTGATGCCGACGAAAGCGACGTCGTCTCCGCCCTGCTCCTGCCACACGGTCTCGAGGTCCTTCGCCTCGAGACGGCAGGGGGCGCAGCCGGCGTACCAGAAGTTCACGACCGTGACCTTGCCGGCGATGTCGGCGCTGTCGAAGTCCTCGCCGTCCTCGGTGACACCGCCGAACACGACGGGCTCGCCGCGCTCGGCGACCGGGATCTCGACGATGGCTCCGTCGGCCGCCACGTAGCCGGTGTTGTCGCCGCTGAGGAAGGAGTCGCTGACCGCATCGGGCGCGCAGGCGCTCAAGCCGATGGCGAGCACCGCGGCGAGCGCGGCACCGACCGCACGGCGAGAGCGCCGGATGCGGGAGGGGCGGCCGCTGCGGATCGGACTGTCCGTCGAGGCGAGTGGCACGATTCCCAGTTTACGCGCGGGATCCTATGCGTAGGCCGGACAGGGGCCGGGTGGGCGCTCCTCAGAACCGCGCGAGCACATCGTCCACACCCGCACGGAACCGCGGGCAGGTCGCGATGTCGTGCGCACGGCATCCCATCGCGTGCTCGGTCATCTCGCGCGAGCGCCGCATCTCCTCCATGCGCCGATCGATGTCGTCGAGGTGCTGCTGCAGCACCTCATGCCGACCCCGGGCGCTGTCATCGAGCAGCACGGCGATCTGATCGAGGGTCATACCCGCGGCCTTGCTGCGCTGGATCACGGCGATGCGCACGACCTCGTCCTCGCCGTAGCGACGCCGTCCCGCGCTGTCGCGCGGCGGATCGAGCAGCCCCACGGACTCCCAGTGGCGCAGCACGTTGGTGGGGAGATCGAAGCGCTCGGCGACCTCGCCGACGGACCACGGATGCTCGGCGTTTGACTTCATGTCAACATGAAGTCACACACTGGTCGGGAACGCAACTCCCCGAGAGGACATCCCATGTATGACGCGATCGTGATCGGCGGCGGACCCGCCGGACTCCAGGCGGCCCTGACGCTGGGCCGGATGCACCGGTCGACCCTGCTGCTCGACTCCGGCCAGTACCGCAACGGCACCGTGCAGCACATGCACAACGTCATCGCGAACGACGGCACGCCGCCCGCCGAGTTCCGGGCCACGGCCCGAGGGCAGCTCGCCGCGTACGCCGACGTCGAGATCCGTGACGTCGCGGTGCAGGCGCTCGGCGGGGTCGAGGGCGACTTCGTCGTGTCGCTCCCGGGTGGCGCCTCGGCATCCGCCCGCACCGTGATCCTCGCGACGGGCATCGCCGACGACCTCCCGCCGGTCGAGGGACTTGCAGAGCTCTGGGGCCTCAAGGCCTTCTCGTGTCCGTTCTGCGACGGCCACGAACATGCCGGAAAGCCGATCGCGATCCTCGGAGGAGCCGCCAGAGCGGGGCACCTGATCTCCCTGCTCGGACGCATCGTCGGCGAGATCACGGTCGTGCCCGTGGGCGAGTCCTACACGGACGAGGAGGTCGCCGCGCTCGAGACCCGTGGCGCACGAGTCAGCGGTACCGCCGTGGACTCGGTCGGTCGCGTCGGTGACGACGTGATCGTGCGCACCGCGGATGCCGAGCACGAGGTCGCCGGGATCTTCGTCGCCTCCGGCACGATGCGTCAGCGTGCGCCGTTCGCCGAGCAGCTCGGCCTCGCGATGCTCGAGTCCGGCGCGATCGAGATCGACGACTTCGGTCGCACGAGCGTCCCCGGCGTCTACGCGGCGGGCGACCTCGCGCACCGGGCGTCTCTGCCCGGACCGATGGCCGCGGTGATGATGGCCGCGACAACCGGGCAGCTCGCCGCCGTCGGCGTCATCCAGTCCCTGATCGCCGCCGACCACTGACCGTCTATTTCTGCCGAACGACACGAATGGAGGGTCTATCTGTGCCGTTCGGCAGAAATAGACGGTCGGGTGAGAGTGGGAGTCAGACCGCGCCGACGTCGACTGCGCCCCCGGTCGCGGCCGGTTCGGCGTAGGCGACCTCGCGCCACACGTCGCCGACGCGCTCGAACGACGTCACGCTCGACAGCGCGCAACGACGGGTACGGGGGTCGTGCCGCAGCGGCAGACCGGCCACCCGCAGGTGCGTGATCCAGATCGGCGCCTGGTGCGACACCATGACGACGTCACCGCCGTCCACGGCATCCCACGCCTCACCCATGATCCCGAGCATCCGCTCCGCGATCGACGTGTACGGCTCGCCCCAACTCGGCAGCGAGGGCTGCCGCAGGTGCCACCAGTTGAGGGGGTTCATCAGCGACCGCTTCATCTGCGTGCCCTCGAACACGTTCGTCGGCTCGATCAGCCGCAGATCCAGCTCCGGCACGAGACCGAAGCGCTCGGTGAAGGGCCCCGCCGATTCCTGCGTGCGTTCGAGCGGTGAGGCGTACAGCGCGGCCACCGGGCGATCGAGCTCCGCGACGTGATCCGCGGCGGCCGCGGCCATCGCGCGACCGGCACGGCTCAGGTGGTAGTCCGGCAGCCGCCCGTACAGCACCCGCGCCGGGTTGTGCACCTCTCCGTGGCGGACGAGGTGCAGTCGCGACGCCGGCATCTCAGACCTTGCTGTACCGCGACTCGCCGAAGCCGAGGATCAGGTAGCCGATGTACGGGAAGAGGAACAGCAGGAAGAACGAGAAGACGCCGCCCTTGCCGAACCGTTCGCCGAGTTTGATCGCCACCACGATCCCGAGGATCCAGCCGACGACCGGGATCAGGTAGAGCAGCGCCCACCAGCCCGACATCCCGGCGATCTTCACGAGGAAGACGACGTTCACGATCGGGATGATCGCGAGGATGCCGGGGTACCCGGCCTTCGTGAAGACCTTCCAGAGCCCGATCACGACGAGAACGTAGAAGACGAGGGCGATGAGCCCGGTGGTGCCCGAGAAGATCGAGGCGTAGAGGTCGGAGATGCCGTTGGAGTCCATGGGAGCGCCCTTTCGTCGATGCCGATCATACTGACCGATATGCCACCGGCCGGGCTCCCGCCGCGCGCCCCCGTAGAATGGGCGGGTTCACCATTTCCCAGATCAGGAGGAATCCTCCGTGCTTCGCACTCACTCCGCCGGCTCCCTGCGAGCCGAGCACATCGGCCAGACCGTCACCCTCACGGGGTGGGTGGATCGCCGCCGTGATCATGGAGGAGTCGCGTTCATCGATCTGCGGGACGCATCGGGCATCGCCCAGGTCGTGATCCGCGACGAGGAGATCGCCCACCCGCTGCGCAACGAGTTCGTGCTGCAGGTCACGGGCGAGGTCTCGCGTCGCCCCGAGGGCAACGCGAACCCGAACCTGCCCACGGGCGAGATCGAGCTCATCGCGTCCGAGGTCGTCGTGCTCAACGAGTCCGCTCCCCTGCCGTTTCAGGTGTCGACCGCGCTCGCCGAGACCGAGACCGTCGGCGAGGAGGCGCGCCTCAAGTACCGCTACCTCGACCTGCGTCGCCCGCAGGCGGCATCCGCTCTCCGACTGCGCTCCGACGTGTACAAGTCGATCCGTGACGTGCTGCACACCGAGGACTTCACCGAGGTCGAGACGCCGACTCTCACGCGGTCGACCCCCGAGGGCGCCCGCGACTTCGTCGTGCCCGCGCGCCTGCACCCGGGCAGCTGGTACGCGCTCCCCCAGTCGCCGCAGCTGTTCAAGCAGCTGCTCATGGTCGGCGGCGTGGAGAAGTACTTCCAGATCGCCCGCTGCTACCGCGACGAGGACTTCCGCGCCGACCGTCAGCCGGAGTTCACGCAGCTCGACATCGAGATGAGCTTCGTCGACCAGGAGGACGTCATCGCGCTCATGGAGCGCCTCGTCGTCGCGATGTGGAAGACGATCGGCGTCGAGGTGCAGACCCCGCTGCCGCGCATGACCTACGCCGAGGCGATGGCCAAGTACGGCTCCGACAAGCCCGACCTGCGCTTCGGCCTCGAGCTCGTCGAGGCGACCGAGTACTTCGCGGAGACGCCCTTCCGGGTCTTCCAGGCCGAGTACGTCGGTGCGGTGCGCATGCCCGGCGGCGCGAGCCAGCCCCGCAAGCAGCTCGACGCCTGGCAGGACTGGGCCAAGCAGCGCGGCGCACGCGGTCTCGCCTACGTCCTGTTCAACGAGGACGGCACGCTCGGCGGCCCCGCGGCCAAGAACCTGTCCGAGGCCGAGCAGGCCGGTCTCGCCGAGCTCGTCGGCGCGGAGGCCGGAGACTGCGTGTTCTTCGCCGCAGGTTCGGCCAAGGAGAGCCGCGCGCTGCTCGGCGCCGCGCGCGTCGAGATCGGCCGTCGCCTCGGCTACCTGAACCCGGACGAGTTCGCGTTCACCTGGGTCGTCGACGCCCCGATGTTCGAGCCGGCGGCGGATGCTGTCGCCTCGGGCGACGTCGCGGTCGGCGCGGGCGCGTGGACGGCCGTGCACCACGCGTTCACCGGACCGAAGCCCGAGTTCGAGGCGACGTTCGACACCGACCCCGGCTCCGCCCTCGCCTACGCGTACGACATCGTGTGCAACGGCTCGGAGCTCGGTGGCGGCTCGATCCGCATCCACCGCGAAGACATCCAGAAGCGCGTCTTCGAGGTCATGGGCATCAGCGACGAGGTGGCCGAGGAGCAGTTCGGCTTCCTGCTCGAGGCGTTCAAGTTCGGCGCCCCGCCGCACGGCGGGATCGCGCTCGGCATGGACCGCGTGCTGCAGCACCTGTCGAAGACCGAGTCGATCCGCGAGGTCATCGCGTTCCCGAAGTCCGGCAACGGCTTCGACCCGCTGACCGCGGCTCCCGCGCCCATCACGGCCGCGCAGCGCGCCGAGGCCGGCGTGGACTTCGAACCCGAGGACGACGAGGCCTGACCTCAAGACGAAGAGGCCCTCACCCGCGGTGGGGGCCTCTTCTCGTGTCAGCGGAGCGCGGCGAGTCCGGGGACGATGTTCTCGTTCCACACGTCGACGCCGAGCTTCGCGATGAGCGCGACCACCACGAGCAAGAACACCACGCGGATGAACGTCGCCCCGCGCGAGATCGCCATGCGCGACCCGAGGTAGCTGCCTGCGACGTTCGCGACCGCGAGGATGCCGCCGAGCAGCCACAGCACGGCGCCGTGCGGGATGAACAGCAGCAGCGCCCCGGCGTTCGTGGCGAGGTTGACGATCTTGGCCTTGGCGCTCGCCTGCAGGAAGTCGTAGCCCAGCAGCGCGACGAGCCAGATCACGAGGAACGTGCCCGTCCCCGGCCCGATCAGGCCGTCGTAGAAGCCGATCACGAGGCCGGCGATCCCGGCGGTGATGTAGTGCTTGTGGCCGGAGAACCGCAGCTTCGTCGCGGCGCCCATCTGCGGGCGGAACGCCGTGAACAGCGCGACCGCGAGCAGCGCCACGACGATGATGGGCTTGAAGGCGGCGGCGGGCAGCACCGTCGCGACGGCCGCGCCGCCGAAGGATCCTACGAGCGCGATCGCCGCCATGGGCAACGCCGTGCGGATGTCGGGTTTCGCCCGTCGGTAATACGTCACACTGCTCGTGGCCGTGCCGAACACCGAGGCGAGCTTGTTCGTCGCCAGGGCCTGGATCGGCGAGATCCCGGGGATCAGCAGCAACGCGGGCAGCTGCAGGAGCCCTCCCCCGCCGACGACAGCGTCGATCCAGCCTGCGGCGAAGGCCGCGACGACCACGAGGATCAGCGTGCCCCAGGTGAGTTGCTCGAGCCCGAGCACACTGCCGATGTCCATCCCTCCAGGATGTCAGACTGCAGGGCTCCGACCGCGACGCCGCGCATCCTGCATCCCTGCGCACAGCTGTCCTGGTGACGCGCCCCTGCGATCCGATCCGGCCACGATCCGGACACCGACCGTTCACCCACCCCCGCACGATCGGCAACTTCGGAGCCGTAGTTTCCTCTCGCAACCCGAATACCGGCATGCTGTGCCGGACACCGAGAGGACACCCATGTCTCGCATCATCCGCCGCGCGCGCATCGGCGCCGGCATCGCCCTGGTCACCACGGCCGCCCTCGCCCTGACCGCCTGCTCCGGTGCGGCCGACGCATCGTCCGGCTCCGGCGAGGGCTCCGTCGACGCCGCGACCGCGACCTCCGTCGAGGACTTCGGCACGTTCGCCGACCTCGAGGCCGCCGCCAAGGCCGAGGGCCAGCTCAACGTCATCGCCCTGCCCCGCGACTGGGCGAACTACGGACAGATCATCGACCTGTTCATGGAGAAGTACCCGGAGATCACGGTCAACGAGGCGTCGCCCGACGTCTCGAGCGCCGAGGAGATCCAGGCCGCCGAGACCAACAAGGGCCTCGACACCGCTCCCGACGTGTTCGACCTCGGCCTGACGGTCGCGCTGCAGAACACCGACCACTTCGCGCCCTACAAGGTCCAGACGTGGGACGACATCCCCGACGCGCTCAAGGAGTCCACCGGACTCTTCGTCGGCGACTACGGCGGGTACATGTCGATCGGCTACGACTCCTCGAAGTTCCCGGCCCCCGAGTCGCTGCAGGATCTCCTGGGCGCCGACTACAAGGGCGCCGTCGCGATCAACGGCGACCCGACGCAGGCAGGTGCGGCTTTCGCGGCCGTGGGCCTCGCGACGGTCCAGTCCGACGGCACGCTCGACGACTACCAGCCGGGCGTCGACTTCTTCTCCGAGCTCCAGAAGGCCGGCAACCTCCTCAAGGTCGACGTGACCACCGCGACCATCGCGAGCGGCGAGACGCCGGTCGTGTTCGACTGGGACTACCTGAACGCCACGCACGTCGCCGACAACAAGGACTGGAAGGTCGTCGTGTTCGACGGCACCGGTTACGCCGGCTACTACAACCAGGCCGTGAACGTCGACGCGCCGCACCCGGCCGCTGCCCGTCTGTGGCAGGAGTTCCTCTACAGCGACGGGGTGCAGAACCTCTGGCTCGCCGGCGGAGCCCGCCCGGCGCGCATGGACGCCATGACCGAGGCCGGCACGATCGACGCCGACCTGGCCGCAGCCCTGCCCGAGGTCCCGGCCGAGACGGTCGTCCCGACCGAGGAGCAGTCCACGAACGCCGGCACGCTGCTCGGTGAGAAGTGGGCAGCGGCGGTCCAGTGACCACTGCCATCGCAGCGGGGGCGGATGCTTCGGCATCCGCCCCCGTCCCCTCCGCTCCGCACAGCGCGGGGCCTGCGACGTCGTCGCGGGCCCCGCGCTCGGCGCCGTCCGCGGCCTGGCTGGGACTCGTCCCCTTCGCCGCCTACGTGCTGCTGTTCCTCGCCGTGCCGACCGTCCTCGCCATCGGCTCCGGGTTCTTCACGAAGGACGGCGACTTCACCTGGACGAACGTGTCGGCCCTCGGCGACCCCGTGGTGCTCACGACGTTCGCCAACTCGGCATGGCTGTCGCTCCTGACGGCCGTGGTCGGCGCGATCGTCGGCGCCCTCGTCTGCTACGCCCTGCTCGGCATGAACCCCGAGGGCGCCGTGCGCTCGACGGTGGATGCCGCGGCCGGCGTGCTCGCGCAGTTCGGCGGCGTCATGCTCGCCTTCGCGTTCATCGCGACGATCGGCATCCAGGGGATCCTGAAGCTCTTCCTGCAGGACACGTTCGGGATCAACATCTACGAGAACGGCACGTGGCTCTACGAGCTGCCCGGCCTGATCCTCCCGTACATCTACTTCCAGATCCCGCTCATGGTCATCACGTTCATGCCGGCGCTCGCCGCGCTGAAGCCGCAGTGGGCCGAGGCGAACCTCACCCTGGGCGGCACACGGTCCAGCTTCTGGCTGCGCATCGGCATCCCGGTGCTGGCGCCGTCGTTCCTCGCGAGCCTGCTGCTGCTGTTCGCGAACGCCTTCTCGTCCTATGCGACCGCCGCCGCGCTCGCGAGCCAGGGATCGCAGATCGTACCGCTGCAGATCCGCACTTCGCTGACCAGCGAGACGGTGCTCGGTCGCGAGAACCTCGCCGGAGCGCTCGCGCTCGGCATGATCGTCATCGTCGGAGTCGTCATGGCCCTCTACTCCCTCATTCAGCGCCGGGCTGCGAGGTGGCAGTCGTGAACCGTCTCGCTCCCTCCGCCGCGACGCGCTGGATCATCGGCATCCTCGTCGGAGCCTTCTTCGCGATCCCGCTGATCTCGACTTTCCTGTATACGCTGCGTCAGACCGACGGCACGCTCGGCTTCGAGCGCTGGGCGGCTCTGTTCGATCCCGAGAGGTCCGCGGCGATCCGTCCGATCTGGATGGGCCTCGGGAACTCGCTGATCCTCGCGGTCGTGACCGTCGCGATCGTGCTGCTCCTGCTCGCGCCGACCATGATCCTGGTCAACCTCCGTTTCGGCAGGCTCAAGCCCGCGTTCGAGTTCGCGGTACTTCTGCCGATCTCGATCCCCGCGATCGTGCTCGTGGTCGGGCTCGCGCCGATCTATCTGCAGATCGGTCGTTCGCTCGGCACCGGCACGTGGACGCTCGCGTTCGCGTACGGCATCACCGTGCTGCCGTTCGCGTACCGGTCGATCCAGGCGTCGATCGACGCCGCCGACCTGCGCACGCTGGCTGAGGCCGCCCGCTCGCTCGGTGCCGGCTGGCCGACTGTCGTGCTCAAGGTGCTGGCCCCGAACCTCCGTCAGGGGCTGCTCGCGGCATCCCTCATCTCGATCGCGGTGGTGCTGGGCGAGTACACGATCGCCTCGCTCCTCAACCGCCAGGTGTTCCAGACGGCCATGGTCGTCGTGCAGAAGCAGGACCCCTACGCCCCGGCGATCTTCACGCTGCTGGCGCTGGCGTTCGTCTTCGTCCTGCTCCTCCTCATCGGCCGCGTCGCGCGCGGCACCGGAAAGGCCCGCTCATGACCCTCCCCCAGACCGCCGACAACATCCTGCTCGCCGAGGCCGGCGAGGGCACCCGCGTCCAGCTGCAGAGCATCGTGAAGAGCTACGGCAGCAACACGGTGCTGCACGGCGTCGACCTCGACATCGCCCCGGGCGAGTTCGTGTCGCTGCTCGGTCCCTCCGGCTGCGGCAAGACGACTCTGCTCCGCGTGCTGGCGGGGCTCGAGGGGCTCGACAGCGGTGCCGTGCTCCTCGACGGCGGCGACGTGTCGCGCGTCCCCACGAACAGGCGCGACATCGGCATGGTCTTCCAGTCGTACTCGCTGTTCCCGCACCTGCGCGTGGTGGACAACACCGCGTTCGGTCTGCGTCGCCGCGGTGTCGGCAAGGCGGAGGCGACCAAGCGGGCGCTCGACGCCCTCGCCCTGGTCGGGCTGGGTGACTTCGCCGACCGCTTCCCCCATCAGCTCTCGGGAGGTCAGCAGCAGCGCGTGGCGCTCGCCCGCGCTCTGGTCACCGAGCCCAAGGTGCTGCTTCTCGACGAGCCGCTGTCTGCGCTCGACGCGAAGGTGCGCGTGCAGCTGCGCGACGAGATCCGCCGCATCCAGCTGCGTCTCGGCATCACCACGGTGTTCGTGACACACGACCAGGAGGAGGCGCTCGCGGTGTCCGACCGGATCGCCGTCATGAACGCCGGGACCATCGAGCAGATCGGCACGCCCGAGGAGCTGTACACGACGCCGTCGACCGCCGGGGTCGCGGCGTTCGTCGGCCTGTCCAGCGTCGTCTCCGGCGTCGCCGAGGGCGACCACGTCGTCCTGTGGGGTCAGCGTCTGCCCCTGCAGGCTCCGGCCGACGGCCCGGTCGACGTGTTCCTGCGCCCCGAGAACGTGCACTTCGCCTCGGAGGCGGATGCCGCGACCGACGCGCTCGTGCAGGAGAGCACGTTCCTCGGCAGCATGCGCCGCACGCTCGTGCGCACCGAGTCGGGAGAGCTCGTGCGCCTGCAGCACTCTCCCGGCATCCACCCCGCCTTCGGCGACCGTGTGCGCATCGCCGTGTCGCCGGAGCCTGTGGCGGTGCATCCCCGCGGCTGAACCTACCCGGAAGGGGAGGTTCGACCACGGCTGAATCTCCCCTTCCGGGAAGGTTCGACACGCCTGAATCTCCCGAATCTGCCCATGCGGGTAGATTTGACAAGTAGTTTTGTCGTAAAATCTTCCCATGCGGGCAGATTCCGCCAGAGATTCCTATCCTGAAACCGTCGGGATCGGTGAAGCAGCCGCGCGCCTCGGCATCCCCGAGAAAACGCTCCGGCGCCTTGCGGACAGCGGGGCGTTTCCGTCGACACGGACGCCCGGCGGTCACCGCCGATTCGCCACGTCTGATCTCGTCGCAGGTCCGCGAGACACCCCATCGATCGCCCGCTCCCTTATCGACGACCCGGTGGATTGGAGCGGGTCGTTCGAGCGGGAGGGGTTGGACGAGTCCGTCGTCTGGTCCCAGCTCGACGCCGTCCTCGGGCTCGAAGCCTCTGACACGACCAGACTCATGAACTACGCGTTCACCGAGATGCTGAACAACGCGATCGACCACAGTGAGGGCTCGCGGATCGACATCCGCGTGTGGGTGCGGTCGACGCTGTTGGCCTTCTCGATCAGCGACGACGGGATCGGGGTGTTCGCTCGCCTGCGCACGGGGATCGGACTCGAGAACGAGCTCCAGGCGGCGGCGGAGCTCACGAAGGGCAAACGAACGACCTGGCCCGAGCGCCATACCGGCGAAGGCATCTTCTTCACATCCAAAGCGGTCTCCGTGTTCCGACTGTCGGCGAACGGCATTCGACTGACCGTGGACAACCGCCGCGACGACTACGCGCTCGGGGTGGGAGAAGTGCAGAGCGGCACACTCGTGGAGGCCGAGATCGACGTGCCCCTCGCACGTTCACTGC
Organism: Microbacterium sp. LMX7-1.2; assembly: GCF_040675935.1. Taxonomy (NCBI): domain Bacteria; kingdom Bacillati; phylum Actinomycetota; class Actinomycetes; order Micrococcales; family Microbacteriaceae; genus Microbacterium; species Microbacterium sp. LMX7-1.2. The sequence continues at coordinate 1,219,116 of NZ_JBEGIL010000001.1, forward strand.
GCGAAGTGTTCGAGGAGTTCACAGACGAGGACTTGACGTTCTCCCGGAGTCGACCGCGCGTCGAGCTGTTCGGGACCGGGCTCACGTTCGTCTCCCGTTCGGAAGCTCGGCGCCTGCTCACGGACATGACGGGATTCACCGACATCGACATCGACTTCGCCGGCGTGCAAGACGTGGGGCAGGGGTTCGTCGACGAACTCCTCCGGGTCTGGCCCTCACAGCATCCGGGGATCACCCTGCACCCGATGAACATGAACGAGGCCGTCTCGTTCATGGTCAGGCGGGGTCTGCGCGCGGGATCGTGAAGGCAACTCTTCCGCGAGGCCGATACTCCGGGATACCGTGATCGCGAGGGGCGCCGATCCCTCGACCCGAGAGAGAGGACGCGCAATGGCAGGCAAATTCGAGTTGTACACCGACCGCTCCGGCGGGCACCGGTTCCGTCTCAAGGCGGGCAACGGCGAGGTCATCGCGACGAGCGAGAGCTACACCTCGAAGTCCGGAGCCTTGAGCGGCATCGACTCCGTACGTCGCAACGCGCCCGACGCGGAGGTCGTCGAGGTCTGACACCCGACGCCCCGCCTGAGCGCCGACGCCCCTGCCTGCTGACGTCAGCAGGCAGGGGCGTCGTCACTGCTCAGGGGCGTCGGCGGATGCGACGCCACGTCGAGGCTCAGAGCACGCGCGCGAGGAAGTCCTGGGTACGCGGATGCTGCGGATTCGCGAGCACCTCACGCGGGTCGCCCTCTTCAACGATGTGCCCGCCGTCCATGAAGATCAGACGCGAGCCGACCTCCCGGGCGAAGCCCATCTCGTGCGTGACGACGAGCATCGTCATGCCCTCGTCCGCGAGCGATCGCATGACCTGAAGGACCTCGCCGACGAGCTCGGGGTCGAGGGCCGAGGTCGGCTCGTCGAACAGCATCATGTCCGGGTTCATGCACAGCGCCCGCGCGATCGCCACGCGCTGCTGCTGCCCGCCCGACAGGTGACCGGGGAATGCACCGGCCTTCTCCGCCAGCCCGACCCGTCCGAGCATCTCGTGCGCGATGCGCTCGGACTCGGCCTTGTTGCGCTTCTTCACGCGTCGCTGGGCGATCGTGAGGTTGTCGAGCACGCTCAGGTGCGGGAAGAGGTTGAAACTCTGGAACACCATGCCGATGCGGGTGCGCACGCGGTCGATATCGACGTCGGGATCGGTGATGTCGATGCCCTCGATGAAGATCTTGCCGTCAGTGGGCTCCTCGAGCAGGTTCACCGAGCGCAGGAGAGTCGACTTGCCGGAGCCCGAGGGCCCGATCACGCAGACGACCTCGCCGCCGGTGACGGTCAGGTCGATGCCTTTGAGCACCTCGTTGTCGCCGAAGGACTTGACGAGCCCCTGCACGTCGATCGCGGGGGCGTGGACGTCGATCAGATCGGTGGTCATCGTGCCCGTCCCATCCGACGCTCCAGCCACGCGCTGAAGCGCGTGAGCGGGATCGTCACGACCAGGTAGAGGATCGCCGCCATGATGAGCGGCGTTCCGTTCGCGTTCTGGGTCGCCGCGTCACGGGCGAAGTTCGTGAGCTCCTTCGACCAGATGAACGTGCCGGCGACGAAGAGCAGCGAGGTGTCCTTCAGCAGCAGCACGAACTCGTTGGTCAGCGGCGGGATGATGATGCGGAAGCCCTGCGGCACCACGATCCAGAACGTCGTCTTCATGGGCGACATGCCGAGCGAGCGGGCGGCCTCGGTCTGCCCCTTCGGGACGGCCTGGATGCCGGCGCGGATCGTCTCCGCCATGTACGCCGAGGCGACGAGGATGAGACCGATGAGTCCGAGGACGACCGGTCCGCCGAGCCGCGTACCCGGCACACCGAGCGCGATCGGCAGGATGAACGCGATCGCGAAGATCGTGAGGATCGCGGGAAGCCCGCGGAACAGCTCGATCCATGCGGTCGCGATCCAGCGGAACGGCCCGATCTCCGACAGCTTCATCAGCGCGAGGAGCACTCCGAGCAGCAGCCCTCCGAGGAACGCGACGGCCGTGAACCACAGCGTGTTCACGAGGGCCGTGGTGAAGATGCCCGGAAGCATCTTCACCGCGACCTCGGGGTTGAAGAAGAGCTGACCGATCCGCGCCCAGTCCGTGCTGACCGCGGCCCAGACGGCGATCGCGATCAGCAAGACGTAGACGGTGTACCGATAGATCTTGCTCTTGGTGGTGCGCCTCAACGCCATTGTCAAGGTCCTCCCGATCCCTTGCCTACTCTCGGATCAGTTCGCGGTGAAGTAGGTGTCGTAGATCTTCTGGTAGTCGCCGCTGTCGCGCAGCTCGGTGAGAGCACCGTTGACCGCATCCAGCAGCTCGGCCTTCTCGCCCTTCGCGAAGGCGAAGCCGTAGGACTCGTCGGTGTTGTACTCCTCGACGATCTTGTAAGCGCTGTCGGCCTTCTCGTGCTCGAGGTTCACCGGCTGGTCCTGCAGGATCGCATCGATCTGGCCGGCCTGCATGGCGGGCCACAGTTCACCGTCGGAGGGGTACTGCACGATCTGGGCGCCGGTCGCGTTGGCGTTCGCGTAGGCTTCGCCCGTCGTGCCCTGCTGCACGCCGACGTTCTTGCCGCTCAGGTCGTCGATCGACTCGATGCCCGAGTCGGTGCGGACGAGCAGCGACTGCAGCGAGTCGTAGTACGGGTCGGAGAAGTCGATGTTGGCTTTGCGCTCGTCCGTGATCGTCATCGCCGACGCGCCGATGTCGCACTGGCCCGCCGCGAGAGTCGTGCCCGACTGCAGCGCGTCGAAGCCCACGTCCTGCACGGAAAGCTCGAGGTCGAGCTTCTTCGCGATGGCGTCGAGCAAGTCGATGTCGAACCCTGTGTACTCCCCGTCGTCGCCTTCGAACTCGAACGGCGGGTAGGGGATGTCGGAGCAGACCGTCAGCTTACCTGCCTCGACGAGGCCGTAGGGGTCGTCCGCCGCGCCGTCGCCGCCGCCAGAGCCGCCGCTGCCGCCCGCGCAGCCCGCGAGGGCGAGGGTGGCGGTCGCCGCGAGGGCGATCCCGGCGATGATGTTGCGACGCTGCATGTCAGCTCCTGAGGGGACGAGGGCCTGGCGCCCACGGACGGGTAGGAGAACATCTAAACACGCGCGACCCGGCCGCACAGAACGAGGACGGGCCTCGGCCGGTTACATTTGTGTTGCGAAGAGTGACGTGCCCTGGTCAGATCTCGACGTCGACGGCCACACGGCCGGACACGACGGATCGCACGTACGCGACGACCTCCTCGTGGGCCGGGTGCACCTGGTACTGCTCCAACTCGTCGATCGACGCGAAGTCTGCGACCAGCGTCACATCCCAGTTCGCGTCGGGGTACGCGTCATTCGCGCCGGCCCAGATCGACTGGATCTGCGGCACGACGCCGTCGAGCGCGTTCAGTCGGCGCGCGACCTCGGCAGCCTGCTCGGCGCGGACGGCCGGATCCTCCGCGGCGATCTTCCAAGACACGACATGACGGATGCTCATCGCACAGCCTCCTCGAGGGCCTGACGCAGCCGATCGGGCGAGACGCGCCAGTGCGCGTGCAACTCGCCGTCGATCAAGATGACGGGGATCTTCTCCCACCACAGCTCGTAGAGCGCCGGGTCTTCGGCGATCGATGCCTCGACGATCTCGATGCGTTCGGCCGCAGCATCCGGAAGTTCGGCGACGACGGCGTCGACGATCTCGGAGGCGACGTCGCACAGATGGCAGTCGGGCTTGCCGATCAGCGTCAGCGTGGTCACGCCGACGGCACCTCGACGTCGCGTCCCTGCGCGATCCACTCGCCCGTGCCGCCCTCGACGTTCGTGGCGTCGTAGCCGCGGGCTTCGAGGGCCTCGACGACGCGTGCCGAGCGTCCCCCGGCCTGGCAGATGACGTCGAACGACTCCGCCGGGAGCTCCTCCAGGCGATTGCCGATCTCGGACATCGGGATGTTCACAGCGCCGGGGACGTGCCCCGCGGCGAACTCGTGCGCCTCACGGACGTCGATGAGCGGCGTGCTCGACCGCTCTGCGAGTTCGGTGACGGTGATCGACTTCATGGAAAGCTCCTCGACGACGGGGACGACCGGGGCAGAGACACGAAGCGCCCGTCCGGAGACAGGCGCTCAGTGTCTGGCCGCTTACTTCTTGTTGCGGCGCTGGTGGCGAGTCTTACGAAGCAGCTTGCGGTGCTTCTTCTTCGCCATGCGCTTGCGGCGCTTCTTGATGACAGAACCCACGGAAACCTCACTAAGTCAGGGGCTGGGCGTCGCACGGTGACGGACACCCGGGTACGGGCACGGAAAAATGCCTCGGATCAGTCTAGCAAACCGAACGGCCCGTCCTGTCACCTCGACGCGGACCGCGCGGAACGGTGTCACCCCACGTCGGAGATCGGTCGCTGCAGCGCGTCCGTGACAGCGGACTCCGGCACACGGAAACTCCGTCCGAAGCGGATGGCTGGCAGCTCCCCAGCGTGCACCATCCGATACACGGTCATCTTGGACACGCGCATCAACTCGGCGACCTCGGCCACCGTCAGGAACCGGACATCAGGAACCTCGGGCATCCCACGTACCCCTTTCTACGATGTGCACACTCTATGTGCTGGCTGGGACGCGTGTAAACCCGTGTGACTCGTGTGATCGGGGAACGACTGCGCGATCAGGAGGACCGCTGAGCGCGCGCGCGTCGCTCGCCAGCGTCTCGCAGCGCCTGGCGCTCGGCTTTGCGCGCATCTCGGAGCGCCTTCTCCGCCTCCCGGACCGCCTTCTGCGCGTCCTTGACCCGCCGATCCCCCGCGAACTCCGCCGGATCGACCGCGATCCAGTCCGTCGCCCGTTCGTGCGGCGCGCCACGATCGAGCGCGTCCATGTACGCGGAGACGCCGTCGAGCACGCGCTCCATCGCGAACCGGAACGGGTCAGCGGGCGACGTGAAGACGCCGTCGTCGATCGCCAGGCGGAGTGCGGGGAACTCCTCGGCGGTGATCACGCGGTCGTACAGCTCGGCCTCGCGCACGGCGACCTGATCGGGCGACAGCCCGCTCCCCCGCGACTGCTCGGTGTATCCGGCCTGCACGATGCCGCACCAGCGCGCCGATCCCGTGACCGCGAGCGCCACGGCCATGCGCTCGTCCACCGTGAGGGGAGTGCCCTCCAGTGCGGACAGGGAGGCATCCAGCCATGCCGAGCTGTTCGGAGTGATCGGCGACCCGGTGATCGGCAGCGACAGCATCCAGGGATGCCGCTGATACAGCAGCACCTGCTCCGCGTACAGCGCGAGGAGCGTCTCCCGCCACCCTTCGAGAGCGCGCGTGGCCTCCGGAGGAACACCCGTCGCATGCTCCTGCATGAGCAGAAGGAGGTCGTCCTTCGCGCTCACGTAGCGATACAGCGACATCGGCGTGAATCCGAGTGCGGAGGCGACGGCGGCCATCGAGACCGCGCCGATGCCGTCGGCATCCGCGAGATCGACCGCCGCCTCGACGATCCTCTCCACGCTCATCTCGCGCTTGGGCCCGCGTTGCGGATTCGCGGCGACACCCCATGCGAGCGCGATCCCTCGCGGCAGCTCCGGCGGCTCGTTCTCGACCATCTCCTCATCCTACGTCTGTATATCGCGTAAACAGTGTGTTATGGTCATACACACTTGCGTTGCTCATACACAGTTTACGTCGCATACACGATCGACGTAGGGAAAGGAACGAGCCGATGACCCCAGCAGTCGAGGTACGCGGCCTGCACAAGAGCTTCGGACGGAAGGCGGTCGTGTCGGGGCTCGACATCACGGTCGAGCGCGGCGAGGTGTTCGCGCTGCTCGGTCCGAACGGCGCCGGCAAGACGACCACGATCAACATCCTCACCACCCTGCTCGACGCCGACTCCGGCACCGCAGCGGTCGCCGGGTTCGACACCCGCACGCAGCGCGTCGAGGTGCAGCGACGCATCAGCCTGACCGGACAATCGGCCGCCGTCGACGACGCCCTCACCGCGATCGAGAACGTCGTGATGTTCGCGCGTCTCGCCGGGCTCCATCGCTCAGCCGCGAGACGGCGGACCACCGATCTCCTCGCCCGCTTCGACCTGGCGGATGCCGCGGATCGGCCGGTCCGGACCTATTCGGGCGGTATGCGTCGACGCCTCGACCTGGCACTGAGCTTCGTCGTCGACCCCGAGGTGCTCTTCCTCGACGAGCCCACCACGGGCCTCGACACCCGCAGCCGTCGCGACCTGTGGGACATCATCCGCTCGCTCGCCGCTTCCGGGACGACCGTGTTCCTCACGACGCAGTACCTCGAAGAGGCCGACCAGCTCGCCGACCGCATCGCCGTGCTGCACGACGGACGCATCGCCGCGATCGGCACCCCCGCCGCATTGAAGTCGCGGATCGGCGGGGACACCGTCGAGCTGCACGACGCCCGCGGCGAGCTCCTGCGCGAGATCCCCACGGACGGCAGCATCGCGGGCCTGCGGCGAGCGCTCGACCGACTCGTCGAGCACGAGCACGAGCACGAGCGCGAGGGCTCGATCGTGACCCTGCGGCGTCCCACCCTCGACGACGTCTTCCTCGCCGTCACCGACACGACACCCCTCAAGGAGAACGCATGAACGTCACGCTCACGGCATCCGCGTCGTCCGCCGTCGCCGCCCGCCCGCGCCTGCGCGGATTCACCGCCGAATCCGTCTTCGTCGGTCGCAGCCTGCGCCGCTCGCTGCGCGACGGCGAATCGCTGCTCATGGCGATCCTGCTGCCCGTCATGCTGATGCTCGTGTTCACGTGGGTCTTCGGCGGGGCGATCGACCCGTCCGGCGGCTACGTCGACTACGTCGTGCCCGGGATCATCCTCACCTGCGCGGGCTTCGGGGCGTCGTCCACAGCGCTGTACGTCGCGAGCGACATGCAGAACGGCATCATCGACCGCTTCCGGACCATGCCGATCCGTGCCAGCGCCGTGCTCACGGGTCATGTCGTCGCGAGCCTCGTGCGCAACCTCGTCGCGACCGCGATCGTCATCGGAGTGGGAGTGCTCGTCGGGTTCCGCCCCGAGGCGACGCTCGGCGGATGGATCGCCCTCGCCGGCCTGATCGCGCTGTACATCCTCGCGATCACCTACCTCTTCGCCGCGATCGGACTCGCGGCCGGCAGCCCCGAGGGTGCGAACGGGTACGGATTCATCCTGCTCTTCCTCCCCTACCTGTCGAGCGCCTTCGTGCCGGTCGCGAGCATGCCCGGCTGGCTGCAGCCGGTCGCTGCGCATCAGCCGATCACACCGATCGTCGACACGATCCGCGGTCTGCTGACCGGCACGCCCCTGGAGGCGCAGCCGTGGTGGGCAGTCGGCTGGTGCCTCGTGATCCTCGTGATCGCGGTGGCCTGGGGGTCCTGGCTGTTCCGACGCAAGGCCGCGCGCCGCTGACGCGTCAGGAGCGGAGCGCGCCCTCGGATTCAGCCGGGACATAGCGTCCGCGCCGGATCCGCTCAGGCTCGTCTGCCACGGTCGAAGGACGACTCGACACGGCACCGTTCGAGTCGCCGCGGGTCTGGGGCCCGCGCGATCGCCCCCGACGACAACGCCCCCACGTCGTCGGGGGCGATGTGCGTGCAGAGGTCAGCCGCCGAAGCGCTTGAGGGCTGTGGTCACGAAATGACCGGCGGATGCCGCGGCCCGGCCGACGACCTCCGCGGCGTGCGCCGCTCCATCCGGCAGCGGCTGACCCGGGTAGTCGATGTCGGGCGCCGCATCGCCGTAGGCGTCGACGAGGAACGGAACCAGCCAATCGTCCACGACCTCGAGCGGCGCGACCGCCAGGCTGTAGAAGCGCCGCTGACCGTCTTCGCGCACGCTCACCAGCTCGGCCTCGCGCAGCACCTTGAGATGCTTCGACACGGTCGGCTGGCTGATGCCCAGGTCGGCCACGATCTGGCTCACGCTCGTGCCGGCTTCGCCGTCCGCGGTGCGACGCAGGAGGAGCTGGAGGATGTCGCGCCTCGTGCCGTCCGCGATCACGTCGAAGATGTCGGTCATGAGTTCAGGGTAGTCGTCCCCCGCACGGAGTACCATGACGAAGGCTCGGCGAACGGCGCCGAACGGCCCCGGAGCGGGTCGAGGATCGAAGGGGGACGTGATGTCGGGCATCGTTTCGGCGTCGTCTCCCCGTCAGCGCCTCGAGGGCGCGGCCTCCTGGGGCAAGCACATCATCACCTCCTCGCCCTCGCGGTTCGCGATCGTGATCTTCGCGCTCCTCATCCTCGTCTTCACCGTGCTGCTGTCGCTCCCGATCTCCTCGGCGAGCCACACGGTCACCCCGCTCGCCGACGCGCTGTTCACGGCCGTGTCGACGATCTGCGTGACGGGGCTCTCGACCGTCGACATGGCGACGTACTGGTCGCCCTTCGGGCACGTGCTGATCTTCATCGGCGTCAACATCGGCGCACTGGGCGTGCTCACACTGGCCTCCCTCATGGGCATGCTGATCTCCAAGCGCCTGGGCCTGCGGGCGAAGCTGATGGCCGCGGGCGACACCAACCCGCTGCGCGCGCACGGCGGCGTCGTCAACGAGAGCCAGACCGTGCGCCTGGGCGAGGTCGGCCAGCTGCTGACGACGGTCGCGGTGTCGGCGCTCATCATCGAAGGCGCCCTGGCCGTGCTCCTCTACCCCGCGCTCGTCATGGCCGGAGTCAACCCGATCGCCGCCCTGTGGGAGGCGCCGTACTTCGCGGCCATGGCCTTCACCAATACGGGCTTCGCCCCCAACGCGGGCGGGGTCGCGGTCTTCGCCGACGACTATCTCGTGCTCGGACTGCTCATGGTGGGCGTCTTCCTCGGCAGCATCGGCTTCCCCGTGATCTACACGCTCGCGAAGCACGTGTGGCATGTGAAGAAGTGGTCGCTGCACACCAAGCTCACGCTCGTCACGACCGTGCTGTTGTTCGTGATCGGCGCCGCGGTGTTCCTGATCCTCGAGTACGACAATCCGAAGACCTTCGGGTCGATGGACGCCGCCGACACGACCTTCCAGGCGTTCTTCCTCTCGGCCATGACACGGTCCGGCGGCTTCAGCGTCATCGAGATCGACGACATGAACGGCTCCTCCTTGCTCGCGGCGAGCATGCTCATGTTCGTGGGCGGCGGCTCGGCGTCGACCGCAGGCGGCATCAAGGTCACGACCCTGGCGGTGCTCGCGATCGCCGTGTGGTCCGAGGCAAAGGGACGTCAGTCGGTCGAGGCGTTCGGCCGCCGCATCCCCAGCGACGTGCAGCGCGTCGCCCTCAGCGTCGTCGCGTGGGGCGCCACGATCGTGGCGCTGTCGACGATCATCATCGCGCAGATCACGAAGGACGACATCAGCCACGTCCTGTTCGACGTGATCTCCGCCTTCGCCACCGTGGGTCTGTCGTCGGGGTTGACCGCTGAGCTCCCGGATGCCGGGGCGTACGTGCTCGCGGCCACCATCTTCATGGGGCGCGTTGGTACAGTGACTCTCGCCGCGGCAGTCGCGGCGACATCGCGAACGCAGTACTACTCACTGCCCGTGGAAAGGCCGATCGTTGGTTGAAGTCCTCCGGGGCGACGCTCCCGTCCTCGTCATCGGTCTCGGCCGGTTCGGTGCCGCGTGCGCCGGCGAGCTCGACCGCCTCGACCGCGAGGTCCTCGCGATCGACGACAACCTCGAGCTCGTGCAGAAGTGGTCCGACCGCGTCACGCACACGGTGCAGGCCGACGCGAAGAACATCGACGCGCTGCGCCAGATCGGCGCGCAGGACTTCCAGGTCGCGGTCGTCGCGGTCGGATCCTCGATCGAGGCCTCCGTGCTGATCACCGCCAACCTCGTCGACCTCAAGGTGCCGCAGATCTGGGCCAAGGCGGTCTCCCAGTCGCACGGCAAGATCCTCGCCCGCGTCGGCGCCAACCACGTGATCTACCCGGAACGCGAAGCTGGGGAGCGCGTCGCGCACCTGGTGTCCGGCCGGATGCTCGACTTCATCCGCTTCGACGACGACTTCGTACTGGCGAAGATGTATCCGCCGAAGTTCATCCGCGGCGTGGGACTCAACGAATCCGGTGTGCGGAGCAAGTACAAGGTGACGGTCGTCGGCGTGAAGAGCCCGGGCAAGCCGTTCCGGTACGCCGAGGCCAACACGATCGTGACGAACCACGACCTCATCATCGTCTCGGGCACGAACAGCGACATCGAGCGGTTCGCCTCACTCGACCGCTGAGCATGCCGCGACGGCGGCGCTGGACTCAGGCGTCGATGTCGAGCACGATCTCGACCACGTCGTCGATGCCGATGCCCTCTCGATCCTGCAGCACCTTCTTGATCGGGACGATGTACCCGCCGTCCTTGGGCCAGAGCGCTGTCGTCACGGTCGTGGCGCCGATCGTCACTGATGCCGGAATCATGCCCCACCCGTAGGTGACGACGCTCGCGACCTCGCCGATCGTCTCGCTCTCGACGGACGGCACGGTGACGAAGTGGAACGGCGCGGGGCCGCGCCAGTACCAGATCTCACCGGAGAAGCTCAGCCGCATGCGTCACTTCCCCGCCGCGAGTTCCCTGTTGCGAGCGAGGGCGGCGGCCGAGGCCTCCGCGAACGTGTCGGCCAGGTGCGCGTCCTGCAGCACGGCGATCGCCCGCTCCGTCGTGCCCTTGGGGCTGGTCACGCGGCGCCGCATCTCCGCGGGCGTCTCCCCCGAGGCCTCCAGCAGCGCCGTCGATCCGATGAAGGTCTGCTCCGCCATGACGCGTGCATCCGCCTCGCTGAAGCCGAGCGAGACACCGACCTTCGTCCACTCCTCTATCAGCAGGAAGACGTAGGCGGGGCCGGACCCCGAGATCGTCGACAGGGCGTCGATCTGCGACTCCGGAACCTCGATCACGACGCCGACGGTCTCGAACAGGCTGCGGACGAGGGCGAGGTCCTCCGCAGTCGCCGCTGCACCCGCGGCGAGCCCGGTGACGCCCTTGCGGATCGTCGAGGGGGTGTTCGGCATGGAACGCACGACACGGGCGTCGTCCCCGAGTGCCTCCGCGAAGGTCGCGAGAGTGACTCCGGCGGCGAGGCTCACGACGATCGCGTCCTTCGCGAGGACCGGCGCGATCTCGCGAAGCAGGTCGGGGACCATGGCGGGCTTGACGCCGACGAGCACGATGCGCGCGTCGCGAGCGGCGTCGAGGTTGCCGTCCGGCCGCTCGGACAGCGCGATGGTCGTCACACCGTCGAGTTCCGCGAGCGCCTCGGCCTTCTCGGACGTGCGGTTCGTCGCGGTGATCGCGTCGGCGGGGATGCCGGATGCCACGACTCCGCGGAGGATCGCGCCTCCCATCGAACCGGCACCGAGGAACGCGAGGGCGGGGAGAGAGTCAGCCATGTCGTCATCCTACGGCGGGCGCACCCCGGTTCCCCGCAGAGCCCGTCCTAGACTCGACCCATGAGTGCATCAGGCGGCAGCAAGGCGATCATCGCGGCGTTCCTGGCCAATCTCGGGATCGCCCTGGCGAAGTTCCTCGCGTGGGCGCTGTCGGGATCCGCGTCGATGCTCGCCGAGGCGATCCATTCGGTCGCCGACTCCGGCAACCAGCTGCTCCTCATGCTCGGCGGCCGCAAGTCACGCCGCGAGGCCGACCGGGCGCACCCCTTCGGCTACGGTCGCGAGCGCTACGTGTACGCGTTCGTCGTGTCGATCATCCTGTTCTCCCTCGGTGGTCTGTTCGCGATCTACGAGGGCATCGAGAAGCTGACCGACCCGCACGAGCTCGACAAGACCTGGTGGTGGCTGCCGGTCGTCGTGCTGGTGATCGCGATCGGGCTCGAGTCCTTCTCGCTCCGCACCGCCGTCAAGGAGAGCAACCTCGTGCGGGACAAGGGCCAGTCTTGGGTGTCGTTCGTGCGGCGAGCCAAGGCTCCCGAGCTTCCGGTCGTGCTGCTCGAGGACGTCGGAGCTCTCACCGGCCTGACCTTCGCCCTGCTCGGCGTCGGCCTGACGATCATCACCGGGAACCCGGTGTTCGACGCGCTCGGCACGCTCATGATCGGCATCCTGCTCGTGATCATCGCGATCACGCTCGGCGTCGAGACCAAGAGCCTGCTCGTAGGCGAGGGGGCGACCGCCGCCGACCACGACCGCATCGTCGACGCGATCACCGCGGGGGACGAGATCGAGAAGATCATCCACATGAAGACCCTCTACCTGGGACCCGACGAGCTCATGGTCGCGGCGAAGATCGCGCTCAACGCCGACAAGCCCCTGCGGGAGGCGGCCGACGACATCAACGCGATCGAGGCCCGCATCCGCGAGGCGCTGCCGATCGCGCGCGTGATCTACATCGAGCCGGACGTGTACCGCCCCGCGATCGACCCCGAGCCGTCGACCGACGTCTTCGTGCTCAAGTCCTCGGACTGAGCCCGACGCCGTCTGTCGAGCGGATGCCGGTCAGCGGCGCTGCTCGAAGAACGCCCGGAGCAGCGCCGTCGCGGCCTCGGCCTCGACCCCGCCGACGACCTCGGCCCGATACGGCAGGCGGCGGTCCCGGAGGACGTCGTACATCGAGCCGGCAGCGCCCGCCTTGTCGTCCCACGCCCCGAACACCACGCGCCGGATGCGCGCCTGCAGGATCGCGCCCGCGCACATGACGCAGGGCTCGAGGGTCACGACGAGGGTGTGTCCGTCGAGGTTCCAGGAGCCGAGGGATGCCGCGGCTCGGCGCAGCGCCTCGACCTCGGCGTGACCCGTCGGATCGTGCGTCTCCTCGCGGGTGTTACGGCCCTCCGCGACGATGCTCCCCTGCGCGTCGAGGACGACGGCGCCGACCGGGATCTCGTCCGCCCCCGCAGCCTCGGCCGCGAGTTCGAGCGCGCGACGCATGGCGGAGCGGTCGGCGGCGGTCATGCGTCGAGCCTACGACAGCCCGTGTCCGCGCTTCCGATGTCGTGCGTGGGCGTGCGGCGCATTAGCCTGTATCCATGCGTGTTCACGTCGCCGACCACCCCCTCGTCACCCACAAGCTCTCCGTGCTGCGCGACCACCGCACACCGTCGCCTGTCTTCCGGCAGCTGACCGAGGAGCTCGTGACGCTGCTCGCGTACGAGGCGACGCGCAACGTCAAGGTCAGCCCGATCGAGATCACGACCCCGGTGACCACGACCATGGGCGTGAAGATCTCGGAGCCGCGGCCCATCGTCGTCCCCATCCTGCGGGCCGGCCTCGGCATGCTCGAGGGCCTCGTGAAGCTGCTTCCGACCGCGGAGGTCGGATTCCTCGGCATGGTCCGCGACGAGGAGACCTTCGAGCCCACGACGTACGCCGAGCGCCTTCCCGAGGACCTCAGCGATCGCCAGTGCTTCGCGATCGACCCGATGCTCGCGACCGGTGGCTCCCTCGCCGCCGCGATCCAGTTCCTCTTCGACCGTGGGGCGAAGGACGTCACGGCGATCTGCCTGCTCGGCACGCCCGAGGGTGTCGCCGCGATCGAGGCGATGGTCGGAGACCGCGACGTCACGCTCGTGCTGGGAGCCCTGGACGAGCGCCTCAACGAGAAGGGGTACATCGTGCCCGGTCTCGGCGACGCCGGAGACCGCCTGTACGGCACGGTCTGACCGTTCTGGGCGCGCCGGTCCGCGTGAGCAACGCTCTGCGGTCGGTCAGACCGAGATCCGGTAGGCGCGTTCTTCGCCGTACTGCGTGAATCCCGCCCGCCGCCGCAGTATCGGCGCCGACGTGGAGACACGGCCCTTGACGAGCGCGGTTCGCGCTCCGAGCTCCGCACTCGCCCGCAGCCTCTCCGCCAGCACTGCGCGATAGGCGCCGCGTCCCCGGGCTGAGGCGAGAGTCGCGGCACCCCACAAGCGCGTGAATCCGTCGACAATCGTGCAGCCTCCGGTACTCACGGCGCGACCGTCGATGCGGGCGAGCACTCGCACCCCCTCCCCCACGGCGAGCGCTGATTCGATCTCCTCGTGCTCGATGCGCAGGCCGTCCGCGTCGAGCGGCTGCTGCTCCCAGACCGGCACGTTGACGGCATCCATCTCACGCACCTGCGGCACCGTGCGCACGATCTCGGCGGTGATGCCGTCCGGCACTGCGATGGGCGGCTCCGCGACCGCGCGCGCGAAGATCGTGACCGTGTCGACGTGTTCGGCACCGCGCCGCCGGAGCTCGTCCTCGAGGTCGGGCGAGTCAGCGGGATTCGTCCAGAACGTGAGCGTCGCGGCGCCCCACGTGCGGGTCTGCCGCAGTGCGTGGTCGAGCACGTCGGCGGCGGCGAGCGACGACGCGACCTGCGAGCCTCTCACTCCGCCACCCAGACGCTCGGGGTAGTGCACGAGCCGCAGGTGGCTCTGCTCCCGTTCGGCATCCCGCGGCGTCCACGCCCAGTCCGCCGCCGCGCGGAGGATCTCGTCCCGCGTATGCGCCATCCCCGACATGCGTCCTCCGTCGATCACTCCGCGGCCGCCCCCACGAGTCGGGCGAAGGCGCTCAGTCGCGCGACGCCCTCGGGTGTGCGCGGCAGGTCGTCGAGCAGCGCCGGCGAGTGGATCAGGTAGGCGGCGACCTGGGCCCGGGAGATCGCCACGTTGAGACGGTTCTGCATGAGCAGGAACTCGGGGCCGCGGGGAGCGTCGCGCCCGCTGGACGCGGCGAGGGAGGTGATCGAGACCACAGCCTCCTTGCCCTGGAAGTTGTCCACCGTCCCCACGGGGACGTCGGGGAACCCGGCGCGCGCGAGGGCGTCGAGCACGAGCTGACGCTGCGCGTTGTACGGCGTCACGACGATGATGTCGGCCTGTCCCAGCGGACGCGTCGTCGCGTCGGGGTCGTTGTCCGTGAACCGGCGGCCGAGGAGATCGCGCACGAGGGCGACGACCTCCTGAGCCTCCTCTGCCGATTGCGTCGCATTGCCCCGATGCCGGAGCGGGACGACGTGGAGACCGGGATCGATGCCCTCCAGAGAGCGCTTCTCGGCCCCGGGCGCCGACGTGAGACGGCCCGCGTACGACAGCGCCGACACCGAGGAGGCGACGGCCGGATGCATCCGCCAGGACTTCTCGAGGAAGTACCCGTACTCGGGACGCACCACGGCGTCTCCGTCCATCACCCAACCCAGCGCGGAGGTGTCGACGGGTTCTGGATGCGCGCCCTGACTCACCTGCGGAAGCTGCTGCGGATCTCCGAGCAGCAGCAGACGCTGCGCCCCTGCGGCCACCGCGATGGTGGAGGCGAGGGAGAACTGCCCCGCCTCGTCGACGACGAGGAGATCGAGCCCCGCCCGGTCCACGCGCGCCGTGTTGCTGAAATCCCACGCGGTGCCGCCGACGACGACGCCCCGACCCTCGTTCTCGCGGAGGAAGGGCGCCATCCCGTTCTTCGGGATCACCGTGTAGGACGGCTCCGACGACGGGTTTTTCGGAGCCTTCGCGACCTGCGCGGCGGGCACCCCGTCGGCGACCACGCGCTCGAGAAGGTGCTCGATGATCGCGTGGGACTGCGCCACGACGCCCACCCGGAAGCCGTGCTCGTTGACGAGCCGCGCGATGACCCGTGACCCGGTGTAGGTCTTGCCCGTGCCCGGAGGCCCCTGTACCGCGAGATAGCTGCGGTCGAGGTCGCGGACGGCGCGCACGATCGCCGAGATCGTGTCACCGCCCTCCCCGGGCAGCGGATCACCCGACAGCGTGCGAGGCGGGATCCGACGGAGGATATCGGTCGCCGCATCCCGCGGATGGCCGGGGGCCGCGTCGTGCACCGTGTCGGCCCACTCGTCGATCGCTCCCTGCAGCGACACGACCCGCGGTGGCGCTGCAGGAGTGAGCGCAAGTGGCAACTCCTCCCATGTCTGGCCCTGCACGGCGGTCTCGGTGATCAGGTAGCCGTCGTCGAGCACGCCGGCGACGGTCACGGTGTGCGGCACGTGCACGGCCCGCGACGGCACCTCGGTGTCGAACGGCGCAGGAACCTCGTACAGGGCGAAAGGCTGCACGCCCTCGCCCAGCGTCGTCCCGGGCGAGACCTCTCCGCGGATCTCGACGTCGCGCGACAGCACCCGACGCCCCTCGGGCATGCTCCAGTCGCGCACGACGGTGGAGGTGGCACGCTCCACGCGCACGACGTCGCGGGTGGTGTCCCACATCGTCACAGGTTCGCGCAGCCGCTGGAAGTGCGAGACCCAGAAGCTCTTCGCCTCGCGCGGGAAGTAGTCGATCGCGGCGGCGGCGATGCGGAACAGCTCGCCGTCACCGCCCTCGGCCACCTCCCGCTCGGCGTCGGCCAGGAGGGCCACCGAACGCGGGGACGGCTCGTAGATGACCTCGTCCGGCTCGTCCGGAGGCGCTGGGTACACGCCCTCGCGGCGGGCGATCTCGATGAGCCAGTCGCGCAGCCGCCGCGTCGACACGCAGTCGTAGCGGTTGTAGTCCGCGAGGTCGGCGAGCACCGCATCCGCCTCGTCCTGTTCTCCGGCCGCAGCGAGTTCGCGTGCGGCGACGTACTGCACGATCGAGTCGTCGCCCTTCTGCACATCGCTCGTGCGCACCTCCTCACCCATGTACAGCGGCTCGAGCTTCTTGATGGAGTACGACCGCGATCCCACACGCACCGTCCGCAGCACGAGCGGATACAGGTCGACGAAGACCCCCTCGCGGAGCAACCGATCCACCTCGCCCTCGCGCACCCCGTACCGCGCAGCCATCGCCACGAGATGAGAGGTCTCATAGGGCGCGTAGTGGTAGATGTGCAGGCCGGGATGCGCGGACCGGCGCACCGCGACGAAATCGAGGAAGCGTTCGAACGCCGCTCGCTCGGCCGAGAAGTCGTGCGCCCACAGGGCCGAGTACTGATCGTCGTTGTCGACCCAGCCGAACAGGTAGTCGAGGCCCCACTGCGCCTGCCCCGCGGGCGCCGGTTCGGTGTACAGCGGGTCGCCTTCGAAGTCGAAGAAGATGTCGCCGCGGCTCGGCACAGGCAGCGTGTGGATGGCGGCGGCGTAGTGCACGTCGTACGTGGGAGTGTAGTCCTCCTCTGCGCGCAGCTGCAGCCGCGCCTGGGAACGCAGAGTCTCGAAGGTGTCGGCGTTCATGCCCTCGGGCGGGCTCACAGCTTCGGCGAGGGCGTCGATCGTCTGGATGCCGGCACCGCGGAGACGCGCGCGCTGCACCGGTCGCATCCGCGCGACCATGAGGAGGTCCCGGTGGGCGACGACCTGCTCCTCGCACGTGGCACAGCGCCCGCAGGCGACGACCTCGAGGTCACCGCGGTCGTCCCCCCAGGCGAGTGCCGCGTCGGAGCTCGGGTCGTCGATGCGACGATCGGCGATCAGCGCCCGAAGCCGTGCGCGACGCACGCGGAACAGCGGGAGCAGGTCGTCGACGCGGTGCGTGCTGAGGCTGCCGTCGCCGAGGATCAGGTCGACCTCGTCGGATCGCGGGACGCCGAGCCGGTCGAGCTGGTCGACGTATGCCGCGAGCTGCATGAGCGCGGTGACGCGTGCCGTGCGGGCGAGCTTCGAGTCCTGCACCCGCCAGCGGCCGTCGTCCTCGCGTGCGAGGAAGTCGGCGAATCCGACAAACTCCTCGGTCGAGAATGCGGCCTGGAACAGGATCCTGGCGTCGGAGGCGAGGGCGCGGACGGTCTCGTCGACCGCGGCGGCGAGCGCCTCGGCATCCACCGACGACACCTTCTCGACGCGGTGCACGGCGGCGTCGCCGAACTCCTCGATGTAGCGATCGAGCACGTTCTGCTCGTGCACGTCGCCGAGGCGTGCGGCGCGGGCGAGAGTCGCGTCCTCCGGCTCCTCGACCGCGGGCACCCGACCGAGCTTGGCATCGATCGCCCGGCACCAGGCGAACTCGCACTCGGCGGCCGCCTTGAGGTCGCTGGCGCTCCAGATGACGCGCTGCGCCTGGGTGTCGATCCGCACGATTCTCCCGTTCCCTCGGATGCTTCGACCCTAGCCGCGGCATCCGACACGGGCGTCGGATCAGGCGTGGTGTGTCAGCGCCACCAGGTGTCGTCGGGGGTCACGGGGAGGTTGCGCTTGTGCTGGGTCGCGAGGTACCGCGACTCGATGCGACCCGCCACGTCGGGGTCGACCGGGCGCCCCTCCAGGAAGTCGTCGATCTGCTCGTAGGTGAGGCCGAGCTCGTCCTCGTCCGCACGTCCCGGCTGTCCGTCGAGCAGGTCGGCCGTGGGCACCTTGAACGCGAGCCGCTCCGGCGCCTCGAGGTGGAGGAGCAGTGCGCGTCCCTGCCGCTTGCTGAGTCCCGAAAGCGGCAGGATGTCGGCTGCGCCGTCGCCGAACTTCGTGTAGAAGCCGGTCACAGCCTCGGCCGCATGATCGGTGCCGATCACGAGCTTGCCATCGTGCCCCGCGAGCGCATACTGCGTGACCATGCGCACGCGTGCCTTGATGTTGCCGCGGTTGAAGTCGCTGATGTCGCTCGTGACCGCGAACTCGATGTCCTCCTCGACGCCGTCGACACCGTTCTGGATGTTCACCTCGACGGAGGAATCCGGGGCGATGAACGCGAGCGCCTGCTCGGCATCCGCGGCGTCGTGCTGCACCCGGTAGGGCAGACGTACCGCGAGGAACGTGGCCTCCCCGCCCTCTGCGCGGACCTGCTCGACAGCCAGCTGGGCGAGGCGCCCGGCGAGCGTGGAGTCCTGGCCGCCCGAGATGCCCAGCACGAAGCCCCTCGCGCCGGTCGTTCGCAGGTAGTCGACGAGGAACTGCACACGGCGCTCCACCTCGGCGGCGGCGTCGATCTCGGGCTTCACACCGAGCGCTTCAGAGATCTGATTCTGCAGGGACACGTGATCCTCCGGTCTACTCGCCATCAGTATCCTCCCCCAGTGTTACATCGGCGTGACGTCGAGCGCGCGCCACGCCATCCCTGCGCGGGGTGGGAGGATGGACGGGTGAGACTTCTCGTCGCCGCCATGGCATCCGAACTCCAGGCCTTCCCCGACGACCTCGACGGGTTCGATCGCCTCGTCACCGGCGAGGGCAAGATGCAGGCCACCTACGCGCTCACGCGAGCGCTCGCTGCGAAGGACTACGAGGAGGTCGTGGTGGTCGGCACGGCCGGCGGCATCGACCCCGAGCTCGACGCGGTCGTGCACGAGATCGGAAGCGCACTGCAGCACGACGTGTTCGACCTCGACGGCGTGCCCGGACAGCACGTGTCGCTGCCCGCGCGCGTGTCGACCGGGCGCGAGGGCGTGCTGATCGCGACCGGCGACAGCTTCGTCGGCGACGCCGGCATCACCGCGGTCATCCGCCCGTCCGGCGCGGGCCTCGTCGACATGGAGACGTATTCCTACATCTGGGTCGCCCAGCAGTTCGGCGTGCCGATCCGCGCTTTCCGCGCGATCTCGGATCGAGCGGAGGACGGCGCTCTGGTCGACTTCCGGGCGGCCATCGCCCGCTGCAGCGAGATGTTGCGCGAGACCATCCGCCAGGAGTACGGCGTCTGAGGACCGGCACCCGCCGGCCGGGAGCCGGCCGAGTCAGCGCGTCTCGATCACGCTCGGCCCCTGAGGGGTCGCCCGTACCGCCAGCTGCGCGGGGATCTGCTCCTGCATCGCCTCGACGTGGCTGATCACGCCGACCGTGCGTCCGCCCTGACGGAGTTCGTCGAGAGTGCGCATGGCGACGTCGAGCGTGTCGCCATCCAGTGATCCGAATCCCTCGTCGATGAACAGCGTGTCCAGTCGGATGCCGCCGGCTCTCGCCGTGACGACCTCGGCGAGTCCGAGCGCCAGGGCGAGCGAGCTGAGGAACGTCTCTCCTCCCGACAACGACTGCGCCGGTCGCGTCTGCCCCGTGTAGGCGTCGAACACCACGATGCCGAGCCCCGAGGCGGCGCCGCGGGCGGCGAGCGCGTCGGAGTGGCGCAACTGGTAGCGTCCGGTGGACATGTCGCTGAGGCGTCGGTTCGCAGCGTCGACGATCTCTTCGAGCTCGGCCGCGAGCACGAAGGTCTCGAGCGTCATCTTGCGCGTGTTCGCTCCGCGCCCCGCGATGGCATCCGCGAGTCCGCGCAGTACGTCGAAGTCCGCCGCACCTTCGGCCGATCGCTCGTATGCGCTTCGCGCGTCCGCGAGGAGACCGCTCAGTCTCTCGGCCGCGCCCGCGGCACGTTCGGCCGCGGTGACGGCTTCGGTCCAGCGAGCGCGGGCCTCGGCGGATCGCGTTTCGGCGGGACCGAGGTCGATCGGCTCCTCCGGCAGCGTCCGCAGCTCGAGGGGCAGCAGGATCGCGCGTTCCTTCTCGCGCTGCACCGCGTGCTGGGCGATGCGCCCGTCAAGCGCCTCCTGTGCTGCAGGAGATCGCAGAGCATGGTCGGCGGCCGCAGCATCCGGGAAGGGCGAGTCGTCGAGAGCGGCCGCCAGCTCCGCGTCGGCCGCGGTGGCCGCGTCGAGCCGGCGCACGAGCTCGGCGCTCGCGTCGAGGAGCGTCCTGGCCGCGGCGACCTCGCCGTCGGAACGTGCGAGTCGCTCGGCGACCGAGGAGTGCGTCCCGCGCGCCTCGGCGACCACGGCTCTCGCCTCGGTCGCGCGCTGGGCGAGGAGGCCCTGTGCTTCTCTGACCTCCGCGAGCGCGGCGGTCGCCGAATCGCGCTCGGTCTGCAGAACGTTCGCCCGGGCCTGCAGGTCGTCGAGGCTCGACTCGAGCACGCGGACGCGTTCGACGGCGGCGGCCGCCAGCTCGTACTCCCGTGCGCTCCGTTCCTGTTCGCTCGTGGCCGCGTCGACGTCGCGTCCGTCGGCACGGGTGCGCGCGGCGATCAGATCGGACCGCACTGCGCCGAGCCGCTCGCTCGCATCTCGTTCCTCCGCTGCGGCGGCGTCGCGGCGAGCCTCGGCCTCGGCGACGTCTTCGGCGGACACGGGATCCGCATGCACGGCGGGCGCCGGGTGCTCGTGCGCGCCGCAGACGGGACAGGCAGCACCGTCCTGCAGCTCCGACGCGAGCTCGCCCGCGAATCCCTCGAGACGGCGCTTCCGCAGTGCGGTGAGTTCGCTCTGGCGTGACGTCAGTGTCGCGCTCATCTCGACGAGAGCGCGCTCGGCTGACCGCTCGGCGCTCTCGAGGCCGGCGACCTCGACGGCGGCCGCGAGTCTCGCCGTCGCTGCGGCGGCCTCCGTCGCCCGCGCCTCCACTCGACCGGCGGTGAGACGCTCGTCGTCGACTTCGCGGCTCAGCTGATCCTGGCGGGCGGGCAGGCCGTCGCGCTCCGCGTCGATCGTCGCGAGTCGCGTCGTCGCCGCCGACACGGCGTCACCTGCCCCCGCGAGCTCGGCCTCCACAGCCGGAAGCGCGCGCTCGAGCTCTTCAGCGCGCCGCCACACGCCCGACTCGCGGGTGCGCTCGGCGATCCATTCGTCGAGATCGTCCGTGTCGACGTCGAGCGATTCCCAGCTGCGCCGCGCCTCGGCCTCCGCATCACGCGCCGCGACCGTCGCCGCAGACGCACGGGAGGCGGACGCGATGGTCGCCCGCAGGCTCTCCGCCAGCCGCGCCTGCGCGAGTTCCTCCCTCGCTGCCGCGATCGCGGGCTCCTCCGCGTCGAGCGTCGCGAGCGCCAGCCGTGCACGGTCACGCTCCTGCTGGTCCCGCTGCTCCTCCTTCGCTGCGGCGAGCGCGGCGTCGGCCTGCGACGATCGCTCCTCGGCCTCGACCTTCTCGGCGGCGAGACGTTCGGCTCGATAGTCCGCGCGCGCACGGGCACGGTCGAGATCCTTGAGGCGTTCTTCCGTCGTGCGAGGGGCGTCCTGCGGCTCGATGCTCAGAGCAGCCTCCTGCTCCGGCACGGGCGCGGCGAGCGCGACGACGAGACGCTCCGCCTCGTCGAGTCGCGCTGAGACAGCGGCGAGGCCTGCACGGAGTTCCTCCTCAGCCGCACGGCGTCGCTCCTCGAAGCGTGCCTGCACGTCTTCGAAGCGCTCGGTGCCGAAGAGCCGGCGTAAGAGCGCCTGACGATCGCGGCTCCCTGCCAGCAGGAACTCGGAGAACCGGTTCTGCGCCAGGAGGATCACCTGCAGGAACTGCTCGCGGCTGAGCTGCAGGATCTCATCGAGCTCATACGCGGCCTCGCGCTCCTTGGCGGCGAGTCCCACCCATTCGCCTGCGACCATGGTGTCCAGCTGCACGGCGGAGGCCTGGGTCGTCATGCCGCCACCGCGGCGTTTGGGGCGCTCGTACTCGGGTGAGCGCCGCACGCGGTAGCGGCCGGCCGGGGTGCTGAACTCGACCACGACCTCGGTGATGTCGTCCGGCTCGCAGTGATCGCTGCGCAGACGCTTGTCCCCACCGTCGTAGCGTGGCACACCGCCGTACAGACCGAAGCAGACAGCGTCGAGGATGCTGGACTTGCCGGCCCCCGTCCGACCCGCGATCAGGAAGATGCCGTCATCCGCGAAGGCGTCGAAATCGACGCTCTGACGGGCACGGAAAGGGCCGAAGCCTTCGACCTCGAGGCGATGGAGTTGCATCAGATCAGCGCATCCGCGCGCACGCGGTCGTCGAGCACCTCGCGGATCAGCTCCCTCTCGCGCTCCGTCGGCCCGTGACCCGAGCGCACGTGCTCGAGGAACGCCTCGATGCGCTCGGTGTCGGTGACCGTGCCGCGCAGACGGTCGGCGTAGGAGCGTTCGACGGTCTCCTCCGCGACGTCGGGCCGGTGCTGCACCATCGCGCAGTACGGATAGCTCTCACGCAGTCGGCGCATCGGCTCGGTCTGCGCGAGCGCGTCGGTGTACACCGCGCACACCCAGTCGTCCGCATGCGCGGCGACGTTCTCGGCGGAGAGGATCTCGTCGAGCGTGCCGGTGAGGGTGACGAGGCGGCGCGGCACCGGGAGCTCCAGCCAGCGCACATCCGCGAGTCCGTCGGCGTCGAGGTCGACGAGCCAGGACCCGCGGGGCTTGTCCTGCTCCCCGAAGCTGTAGTGCAGGGGCGCACCCGAGTATCGCACGCGCTCGCTCACCCGCTGACGACCGTGGATGTGACCGAGCGCGACGTAGTCGGGGCCGTCGAAGACGGCGAGCGGCACGACATCGAGTCCGCCCTGACGGACCTCGCGCTCGAGGCCCACCGTGGCGTCGACGCCCGCGGCGAAGCAGTGTGCGATCGCGATCGAGCGCCCCGGGTTCTCGGTCATCCCCGCGCGCACCAGGTCCATCGCGTGGGCGAGTGTCTGCGCTTGCGTGCGCATCTCGACATCGTTCCAGTGCTGGCGCACGATCGCCGGCTCGAGGTAGGGAACACCGTAGAACCGCACGGGCCCGTGCTCGTCGTCGATCGTCACCGGATCGCCGATCGCGAGCGGATCGGTCAGCACGTGTATGCCGTCGCGCAGCAGCCGCGCCTGGAACCCGAGTCGTGCAGCCGAGTCGTGATTGCCGCTCGTCACGACGACGCGCGCCCCGGCGTCGTGCAGCGAGACGAGCGCATCGCTCAGCAGCGTGTACGCGGCTCCCGCAGGGGTCGCGGAGTCGAACACGTCTCCCGCGACGATGACGACGTCGACCGCGTGCTCCCGCACCTGCGCCGTGAGCGCGTCGAGCACCGCGGCCAGCGCGTCCATGGTCGAGCTGCCATGGAACGTGCGACCGATGTGCCAGTCGGAGGTGTGCAGGATCCTCATACCCACACGGTACGAACGACCACCGACATTCGGTCCGAGGCGTGCCGTCGAGGCGTGAGAGAACGGCCGTCGACGGACAGCCCGGCCCCGGAGCGGAAGATCCCCTGACCCGCCCTCGTCAGAACGGTCGACACGCGGTGATGCGTGGTGCGCTGTGCGCGATCACGTGTGCGGCGTGCGGGGCTGCGCGATGCGATTCGCGGGCTGCCCTCCGCCCCACAGGTGCCGGACTTGCCCCTCCGGCTGGGGGTGTGCCCGCCCCGTCCTGACTACCGACTTCCGCTCTACTCCTCCAGATCGTGCGTCCAGTTGGCCTGTTGGATCCTGTTGTCGAGCTCTCGCAGCTCGCGCGCGGTCTCGTCGGCTCTGACCCGCAGCGGCGCCACCGGCAGCGCAGACAGTTGACGCAGCTCGCTGCGCATCTGCCGGAACCCCGCGGTGCCGGATGCCGCGGCCGCGGCATCCGCGAGCACGGAATGCTTCCACCGCAGCACGTCGCGTGCGGCGAGGGCATCCGTCATGGTGCCGTCGACGCCGAGGTCGAGGCGCGCGTTGGTGGCGTTGATCCGTCCTATCAGGACGCGCAGAGCCTCAAGAGCCTCCTCGGCCTCGACCAGCAGCGCGGAGGCGTCCTCCGCGGGCTCCTCGCCCTCCTGGTACCGCGCGTTGGCGGTGATGCGGGCACGCAACTGCTCGATGCGGCGCTGCAGGTCGGCTCTGGCGGTGAGCGCCTCTGCGAGTCTCATGCGCTCATCCTCGCAGGGTCACGACGTAACACGGCGTCACATGCCGCCCGGTCACCGGGAGCGCAGCAGCGCGGCGTGATCGGGGTGCGCGGAGAACCAGTCGGCGACGTACCAGCACACCGCGTCGACCTTGCGGTCACCGCGTGACTCGATGTCGGCGACCGCCCCTTCCACGACGATGCCCGCATAGCCGTGGCCCCGGAAAGTCGGGATCGTGAAGGCGCGGGTGAGGGCGATGGTGCGACCGTCGTCGCGGTAGTCGAGCACGCTCACGAGCTGCCCGTCGCGCATCAGCGTGTACCGCGACGCGTCCTTCTCGTCGGTCAGGAGGAATCCGGATGCGAGGGTCGAGGAAGTCACTCCTCCACGTTACGCCCGCGCTCGCGGGAGGTCGCGGTTTTGACACGCCCGGACTTCTTCGGTAATAATTCCCCCCATGACTACCAACGCAAGCCCTTTGTCCGCCCAGGAGGCGAACGGGACTGCCGGGATGATGATGCCCGGTCGCGTTGGCATGTGTTGCCGAATGTGTCGCTGAACGAACAGCCACTCCGCCTGACCTGATCTTTCGCGATCTGCGAGGTCCGGGTCACCGAGCATCCACCCTTGCTCGCTTCTCCGGCTCGCCCGGTCATTCATGCAACGCATCCGAGCCTCTTCGGCTCACGTCCTGAGGACTTCATCATCATGTCGAACACCGCCCTTCTCGAGCGTCCCTCCACCACCGCCGCCGTCCGCACCGCTCCCGCGCCGACCGCCGCCGCCCCGCTCGCCGCCGATCTTCCCGCCGTCCGCTCTCCGCGCGGCTTCGCCCTCTACGTCGGCCTCGACGAGATCAAGGCCGCCGAGGCCGGGGTCAGCCTGCCGCTGCTCGTCGACGCTCTGCGTCGCACGCTCGCCGAACTCGCACCCGGCGCTGAGACGCACGCGACCGTCGCGCTCGCCCCTCACGGCTCCGGCGGCCGCGACCTCGACGTGGTCCGCCTCGCCCTGCAGGAGCCCGGCGCGATCGCCCGCACCAAGGCCGCAGCCCAGGAGGAGACCGTCGACGAGGACGGCGGCGTCGTCGTCGACATCTCCCGCAAGCGCGTCCTCATCGACGGCGAGTCCGCCGCATTCACCTACAAGGAGTTCGAGCTGCTGCAGTACCTCGTGCTCCGCGAGGGCCGCACGATCGAGCGCAGCGAGCTCGTGTCGGCGCTGTGGCAGGCTCAGGACGACGAGACGCCGGGCGAGCGCACGATCGACGTCCACGTGCGTCGACTCCGCGCCAAGCTCGGCCGTTATGAGGACATCGTCCGCACCGTCCGCGGCATCGGCTACCGCTTCGACCGTCACGCAGACGTCGTGATCCGCTACGGCCACGGCACGCCCTCCCCCGACCGCTTCTGATCCTCGGGCGCTCCGACCGGAGTGTCAGAAGCGCCGCGTAGGGTGGGCGCATGACTCTCGCGCAGGATGCCGCCGCCACGCAGGCGTCCGCGCACGCGCGCGTCGAGTCCGTGTACCGTCCGCCGCATCCCCTCGATCTGCGCCGCACGGTCGGGATGCTGCGCCGAGGCCCCGGCGATCCGACCATGATGTTCGACGGTCCCGTCATCTGGCGCACCGTGCGCACCGGGCTCGGTCCCGCGACGGTCGCTCTGCGCTCCGTCGGTTCCGAGGTCCTCGTGAGTGCGTGGGGAGATGGCGCCGCCGAAGCCCTCGACCTGGTCCCCGCGCTCTGCGGCGCCGAAGACGACGCCACCGGATTCGACCCGTCCTCGCACCCTCTGATCGCCGAGGTCGCCCGCCGCACACCCGGTCTGCGCCTCGCGCGCACGGGCGAGGTCTTCGACGCCCTCGCGTGCGCGATCCTCGAGCAGAAGGTCACGGGACTCGAGGCCTTCCGAGCGTGGCGGCTCCTCGTCACGAAGCACGGCCGGCGGGCTCCCGGGCCGACACCGCGGCCCCTGTACACGGCGCCGACGGCGGACGAGTGGCGCCTCATCCCCTCCTGGGAGTGGCATCGCGCGGGTGTCCAGCCACCCCAGTCGAAGACGATCGTGCGGGTGGCCGAGCGAGGCGCGCGCGTCTCTCGCGCCCTGCTCGCGGCCACGTCCGGCGACGACCGCGACCGCGTCCTCACGAGCCTCCCCGGCATCGGCCCCTGGACTTCGGCCGAGACCAGGATCCGTGCCCTCGGCGACCCCGATGCGGTGAGCGTGGGCGACTACCACCTGGCGCACGAGGTCGGTCATGCACTCACCGGACATCGCACGGACGACGAGGGGATGCTGCAGCTCCTCGCTCCCTGGGCCGGGCACCGGCAGCGGGTCATCCGACTCATCTATGCGAGCGGTGTCAGCGAGCCGCGTCGCGGTCCCCGTCTCACGCCGGCCGACCACCGTCGCCACTGACCCCGGGACCGGCCGACCTCTAGGCTGTACGCATGTCCCGCACCGCACTCCGCCTGTCTGTCACGCTCGGTCTGCTCGTCGCCGGGATCGTCATCGGCCTCGTCTTCCAGAACGTGTGGCTGGGCCTCCTCCTCGCGGCGATCGTGTGGCTCGGCTGGTTCCTCGGATACGAGTCGCGCCGCGGCCGCAACGCCGGCGTCAACGACGAGGACCACGGCATCGAACTCTGAGCCGGCGCGGAGCGTGCGGGAGGCGACGTCGTCAGTAGTACACGGCCAGAGGTCCTGACGGGCCGTCGACCACTCGCACCGGGGTGTCGAACACCCGGGTGAGAACGTCGTCGGTCATGATCTCGGCCGGCGTTCCGAACTCGACGACCTCGCCGTCCTTCATGGCGCAGATGCGGTCGGCGTAGTGCCCCGCGAAGTTGATGTCGTGCAGCACGATCACGATCGTCCGACCGAGCTCCTCGGCAGCCCGGCGGAGGTGCTTCATCATCTGCACGGCATGCTTCATGTCGAGGTTGTTCAGCGGCTCGTCGAGCAGCACGAACTCGGTGTCCTGCGCGAGCACCATCGCGACGTACGCACGTTGCCGCTGCCCGCCGGACAGCTCGTCGATGAAGCGCTGTTCGAGGTCGGTGAGCCCGAGGAAATCGATCGCCTCGGAGATCCTGTCCTCGTCGACCTGTGTGAGCCGCCCGCCGGAGTGCGGATAGCGGCCGAAGCCGACGAGCTGGCGCACCGTGAGCCGCGTCACGAAGTGGTTCTCCTGTCGCAGGATCGAGACGATCCTGGCAACCTGCTTCGACGGGGCTCGATGCACATCGAGACCCGCGATCTCGACGGTTCCCTCATCGGGGGCGAGGAGTCGCCCGACCATCGTCAGCAGGGTCGATTTGCCGGCTCCGTTCGGTCCGATGAGCGCCACGACGCCTCCCGCCGGAAGGTCGAGCGAGATGGGGCCGATCGCGGTGTCGCTGCTGTACCGGTGGACGAGATCGCGGATGCGGATCACAGTCGCCCCTTTCGGAGGATGACGAAGAGGAAGACGAGCCCGCCGATCAGTTCGACGATGATCGTGACGGCGCTCGCGAGGGTGAACACGTGCTTGAGGAGCACGTAGGCGAGGCCGAGCGCGACATACCCGAGCAACCAGGCCACGGGCAGCAGCAGTCGGTGGTCGTAGGTGTCGACGATCGAATAGGCGAGCGTGGCGACGAGGAAGC
Organism: Microbacterium sp. LMX7-1.2; assembly: GCF_040675935.1. Lineage (NCBI taxonomy): Bacteria > Bacillati > Actinomycetota > Actinomycetes > Micrococcales > Microbacteriaceae > Microbacterium > Microbacterium sp. LMX7-1.2. Next base: position 1,247,144 of record NZ_JBEGIL010000001.1, read on the forward strand.
CGAGGAACGTCATCGGACCGAACAGCGACGTGCTCATCGCCGAGAGGATCGCGACCAGCGTCAGCATGAGCATCACCTGGCGCTTGTGATTCAGGCCGAGGTTCGTGCTGACGTCCCTGCCGAGCGCGATGAGGTCGAGGCGTCTCGACAGCATCCAGATCGCTCCCCCGGCGGCGGCGCACACGGGGATCACGAACCACAGGAAGTCGGTGTTCGCGTTCGTGATGCTGCCGAACAGGCGCGCGGCGAGCACGTCGAACTCGTTCGGGTCGAGTATCTGCTGCAGGAACGTCGACAGGGCGCCCATGCCGGTGCCGAGGATGATGCCGATCAGCAGCATGACATGCAGGTTGCCGAAGCGCCCGGAGAGCAGCCAGGAGTAGAGCAGCACGGCGAAGATCACCATGAGTGCCGACTGCAGCAGGAAACGCGTGAACGGATCGAACCCCGAGAGCCCGGCGACCCCGAAGAAGAACACGATCGACGTCTGGATGAGCACGTACAGCGATTCGAAGCCCATGATCGAGGGCGTGATGATGCGATTGTTCGTCGCGGTCTGGAACGCGACCGTCGCGAAGGCCTGGCAGAACGTGACGACCGCGATCACGAGCACGCCCGAGACGCGCATGCGGGAGATCCGCATCCATCGCTCGCTGAACGGGACGTAGGGGTTGTCCCAGCACAGCAGAAGTGCGGTGATGACGAGGGCTCCGACGATCAGCCCGACCAGCACAAGTCGGTACCGGCGGCGGTGCGCGGGGTCCGCGAAGGAGCCGGCGCTCCTCACCGGAGACGGGATGCCGAGGTCAGCGGACACGTGTCCTCCTCGTTCGCAGGAGCATCACGATGAACACGGCCGAGCCGACGACACCCAGCACCAGGGAGATGGGCACCTCGAACGGCATGATGATCGTCCGCCCGATGAGGTCGCAGATCGTCACGATCCAGATGCCGGTGAGGAAGACCCATGGGAGGTTCGAGCGCAGGTCGTCTCCGCGCACCATCGCGACGAGGTTCGGGACGATGAGCCCCAGGAACGGCAGCGCGCCGATGATCACCGTGACGACGCCGGTGGTCATCGCCACGAGCCCGACGCCGAGCAGCACGACCCGCTCGTAGTGGAGCCCGACGTTCGTCGCGATGTCCCTGCCCAGACCGGCGACCGTGAAGCGATCCGCGGCGATCACCACCACGATCGAGACGCCGAGCACGATCCAGAGCGGTTCATAGCGCCCGATCTCGATGCCCGTGAAGCGCCCCATGAACCATCCGCCGATCACCTGCAGGAGGTTGAAGCGCAGGGCGAGGAAGGTCGAGACGGCGCTGACGACGGCACCGAACATGATGCCGACGATCGGGACGATCAGTGAGGACTTCAGCGTGACCCTCCGCAGGAACGCGAAGAACACGAGGGTCCCGGCGAACGCGAAGACGATCGCGATCGCCATCTTCTCCACGACCCCGGATGCCGGCAGCAGGATGTAGGTGACGAGCAACCCCAGCCCGGCCCACTCCGTCGTGCCGACGGTGGTCGGCTCGACGAAGCGATTCTGGGTCATGAGCTGCATCACGAGCCCGGCCATGGCCATGCTCGCGCCCGCCAGCACGAGCGACGCTGTGCGCGGTACCCGGGTGATCCAGAGGAACTCGCGTCCCTCCCCGTCGGGGGCGGTGATGTCGGCGACGCCCGTGAGGAGCGACACGGTGATCAGCCCGAGCGTCAGCACGACGGCGATCAGCAAAGGCCAGGTGCGCGACCATCGGGACCGAGGGCGACGCGTCGGCGCACCTGCGAGGGCGTCGGTGTTCGTGATGCGCCGTGGGGGCGGTTCGGCGGGGATCGTCGAGGTCACAGCTCTCTCCGGACGGACATGGACGGGCGCCGCTGCCGAGTCCGAGGAGGACGGGCAGCGGCGCGGTGGGCGTCAGCGGGTCACGCGGACTCGAACAGCTCGGTGAGGCCGTTCAGGACCGCGATGTACGCGAACACGTCCTCGGTCAGGTAGTAGTCGGCGGGCATCACCGCGATGGCCTCGTTCTGCACCGCGGGGACGTTCGCGAGAGCGGCCGAGCCGGTGATGAGCTCGAGGGCGGGGACCACGGTCTGCCCCTCCTCGGATACGGCCGCGTCGCGGTCGAGCACCAGGAGGTAGTCGGCGTTCGCCTGCGCGAGGGCCTCCAGCGAGACGTTGTCGCCGGTGTGATCGGACGATCCCGCGGCGTTGAGCGCCGGGGTCATGCCCACCAGATCGAAGAAGATGCTCGCGCCGCGGCCGTCGGTGGGGTTGGAGTAGTTGATCTCTCCGCCCGAGGTGACCAGGCCCATCACGGTCTTCTCGGAGTCGTAGGCGTTCTTCGCGTCGTCGAGGGCCGCGTGGAACTCGTCCACCAGCGCCTCGGCCTCGTCCTTGCGGTTGAACACCTCGCCCATCAGGGTGATGCTCTCGACGACGAACTCGTCAGCGCTCTGGTCCTCCGGGCCGGTCATGTCGAGGAAGGCCGCGTCGGGCGCGGCATCCTTCACGCCCTGCGCGTTCTCCTCGCTGCTGAACCGGTAGCCGTTGATCACGAGATCGGGGTCGGCGGCGACGATCTGCTCGAAGTCCGGCTCGGTGTGCAGGCCGATGTTGAGGATGTCGGACGAGTCCTTGAGCGGGTTCTCGGGGCTGAACAGGTCGAGCGGAGCGACGGTGACGGGGAGGTCCCAGTCCGCGGCGAGCTGGAAGAAGCGGTTGTCTGTGACGGCGACGCTGTCGGCGCTCTCGATCGTCACCTCGTTGCCGGCCATGTCGGTCACCGTCACGGGGTAATAGTCCTCCGAAGCTGCGGGCTTCTCCGCTTCCGCGGACTCCGAGGTGGCGGCGCACCCGCCGAGGGCGAGGATGCCGACGAGACCGATGCTGGTGGCGACGAGGATTCTGGGCACGGACATGGAGGGACTCCTGTTCTGCGGTATGGATCGCGCTCGATCGGCGCGAGAGAAACGGACTTAGGTATGGCTAAGTCCCCTCCAACATAGGTTAGCCTTACTTAAATGAGCAATATTCAGGACGGGTTCACGATCGAGCGTCGAGGGCTCGATCTTCGGTTCCGCACGGTGGCCCTCTCGGCTCGCGAATGGCTCGCACCCGACTATGTGCGCGTGCGACTGGTCGGCTCCGACCTCGCCGGCTTCACCTCTCCGGGGGCCGACGATCACATGCGGCTGTTCTTCCCCGCGGGCCCCGTCGGCTCCGTCGAGGAGATGCGCGAGGCTCCGAGCCGCGAGTACACGCCGCTCGCATGGGGCGAGGACTGGCTCGACGTCGAGTTCGCCGTGCACGGCGACGCCGGGATCGCGGCGCGCTGGGCGGCGACCGCCCCGCTCGGCTCGTCGATCGGTGTGGGCGGACCGCGCGGCTCGGCCGTCATCACCGGAGAGCCCGGATCCTGGCTCCTCGTCGGCGACGAGACCGCGATTCCCGCGATCCGGCGCTTCGCCGCCCTCATCCCCTCGGGAACACCGGCCCGCATCGTGATCGAGACCGTATCGCCGAGGCGGGAGATCGACATCGATGTCCCGGTCGACGTCGAGTGGCTGCATCGCGGGGATGCCCCCTCCGGCTCCGCCCTCATCGCGTTCCTCGACGACCTCCGCGACGACGAGGTCGTGGGCGCCGATCCCTTCGTCTTCATCGCCGCCGAGCAGTCCGTGGTGAAGCCCGGGCGCGCTCTGCTCGAGCGCTGGGGCGTGGCTTCTGCGAAGGCCGTCGTGAAGGGCTACTGGAAGCGCGGCGAAGCCGAGTATCACGCACCGCACTGACGCCCCACGGACTCTGCTGACAGACTGGGCGCATGGCGCTTCTCGATCACCTGGGCATCACCGTCGACGACCTCGAGCGCGGCAGGAACCAGTTCCATCCGGTCCTCACCGCGCTCGGCTACGTGAGCGGCGGAGAGGACGACCACTCGATCTCGTGGAACAACGGCGAGGAGACCGAGATCATCCTCTACACCTGGGATGAGGAGTCCGCACCGCACCGGCACGGCCGCATCGGCTGGCAGCACATCGCCTTCGCGATGGACTCGCGCGCCGACGTCGACCGCCTGCACACGGTCGCGACGGATGCCGGGTGGAACGTCGTCCGGGAACCGAAGGAGTACCCGCGCTACTCCGACCGGTACTACGCCTCGTTCGTGGAGGACGCCGACGGCATCCGTGTCGAGTTCATGTACAACCCGCCGCGCGAGAGCTGACCTGCGACTCGTCCTGCACATCTCGTCTCCGTCCCGGGTTCTGCACTCTTCGTGGAATCCCGGAATCCGTTGTCGCGCGACCGTGGCAGACTCCCTGCATCGGTGCGACGATCGGAGGATGGGGTTCATGAACGATGCGCAGACCTGGACGGTGATCGGCGTCGTCTCGACGCTTCTGTTCAGCATGCTCGGCGTCGTCTCGACGCTGTTCGTCCGCATCCTGCGCACCGAGATCGGTGGACTCCGTGGCGAGATGAATGCGCGCTTCGACGCCGTCGACAGCAAGTTCGACGCCGTCAACAGCAAGTTCGACGTCGTGCACAGCCGCATCGACGCGATGAGCGCGCGCATCGACGGCCTCGACCGCGACGTGCAGGCGCTCGTGAAGCGCACCTTCGGCCTCGACCGCGAGTGAAGACTCCGGGCACTTCCTTGACGCCCGGGCGTGTCGTGCCCTACTGTGGCAAAGCTGTGCCGATCGGCGCAGCACGCCAGCCGAGGAGACGACGGATGACCGCCCTGCGGAATCTTCCCATCGCAGCGGTGTCGATGTTTCAGCAGAAGCACGATGACCGCTACGAGTCGTACCCTCCGGCGCGCGTCGTGTGACAGCATCCGCTCTCGCAACGCCCCGCACCGTCAGGTCCGGGGCGTTTTCCGTGTGGGAGACCCCTGACCTGTGACTGGACACCATCACAAGGAAAGGAATCATGGAGAGGCTCTCCGCACGGCTGCTGTCGTGGGCATCGCTGATCGACGAGAAGACGCTCGATCAGGCGCACACCACGGCCCGCATGCCGTTCATCCACCCGCACCTGGCGCTGATGCCGGACGCGCACCTCGGAAAGGGGGCGACGGTCGGATCGGTCAACCCGACGCTCGGCGCGATCATCCCGGCCGCCGTGGGCGTCGACATCGGCTGCGGCATGATCGCCGTCCGCACCGCGTTCACGAGGGGCGACCTCGACGGCCGCGACCTCGCCGAGCTCCGTGAGCAGATCGAGCGCGCCATCCCGCTGTCCGCGGGCCGCTACAACCGCAAGATCGTCGCGACGGCCGAGCCGAGGATCGCCGAGCTCGAGCAGCTCGCTGAGAAGAACGGCTTCGACCCCGCGACCTACGCCGGGAACTGGCGACTGCAGCTCGGCACGCTCGGCTCGGGCAACCACTTCATCGAGGTGTCGGTGGACGAGCTCGACCGGGTGTGGCTGTTCCTGCACTCGGGATCGCGTGGCGTGGGAAACCGGATCGCAGGGCACCACATCACGGTCGCGCAGCGGCTCGCGAAGCAGTGGTGGATCGAGCTGCCTGACCCCGACCTGGCTTACCTCGTCGAGGGCACGCCGGAGTTCACCCGGTACATCCGGGAACTGCGGTGGGCTCAGCGCTTCGCGCTGCTGAACCGCGAGGAGATGATGGACCGCGTCATCCGGCAGGTGTCGGAGTTCCTCGGGGTTCCGGTCGACGAGCAGGAGCGGATCAACTGCCACCACAACTTCACCGAGTCCGAGAAGCACTACGGAAAGCAGGTGTGGGTGTCCCGCAAGGGAGCGATCCAGGCGGATGCCGGTCGGCCGGGCCTCATCCCCGGGTCGATGGGCACTGCGTCGTACGTGGTGGAGGGACTCGGCGATCCGCAGTCGCTGAACTCCTCGCCGCACGGCGCGGGGCGGGAGTACTCCCGGTCGGCGGCGCGGCGCACCTTCTCGCACGAGCAGCTGCGGGCGGCGATGTCGGGCATCGAGTTCCGTGACACGGACGCCTTCATCGACGAGATCCCGCAGGCGTACAAGCCGATCGACCAGGTGATGGCGGATGCCGCGAGCCTCGTCAGGGTGCGGCACACGCTGCGGCAGCTCGTCAACGTGAAGGGCGACTGAGCGGGGGGGGGTGGATGACGACGGTCGCCCACCCCTCCTGCACATCTCGATCCCGTCGCGGGTTCTGCACTCTTCGTGGAATCCCGGAATCCGTTGTCGCGCGACCGTGGCAGACTCCCTGCATCGGTGCGACGATCGGAGGATGGGGTTCATGAACGATGCGCAGACCTGGACGGTGATCGGCGTCGTGAGCACGCTTCTGTTCAGCATGCTCGGCGCCGTCTCGACGCTGTTCGTGCGGATCCTGCGCACCGAGATCGGTGGACTCCGCGGCGAGATGGTGGCGGAGATCAGCGGCCTGCGCGCCGAGACCACCGCCCGATTCGATGCCGTGAACAGTCGTTTCGACGCCGTGGACAGCAAGTTCGACGTCGTGAACAGCCGCATCGACGCGATGAGCGCGCGCATCGACGGCCTCGACCGCGATGTGCAGGCGCTCGTGAAGCGCACCTTCGGCCTCGACCGCGAGTGACGCGCGGCCCGCGAGGTCAGAGCACCGGCTCTACAGCCGCCTCGGCATCCGTCCGGTCGGTGAACGCCGTCTTCGGGACGAAGACGAGAAGGACGGCCGCGATCAGGGCGGTGACGCCGCAGACCACCCACACCGTGACATACCCTGCGAAGGAGCCCGCCGTCCCTTCCACAGCTCCGGCCGCTCCATTCAGCAGCGCGATCCCGAACACGCACGACGCGATCGCGCCGCCCACGGTCTTGACCGAGTTCGTGAGGCCCGTGGCGACGCCGGTCTGAGTGGCAGGCGCCGCCGACGCCGCGGCAGCGGGAAGGGCCGCGACCAGCGCTCCGGACCCGAGACCCACCACCACCATGTTCAGGATCACCTGCAGATACGTCGCATGGAACGGCAGGAACAGCAGGAATCCGACCCCGACGAGCAGCGACGCACCCATGAGCGTCAGACGCGGGGTGAGAGTGCGGGCGATCACGGGGAACAGCAGAGCTCCCGCGATCATCGCGATGAGGTAGATGCCGATGATGAGCGACGTCGCGAAGCCGGTGGTGCCGAGACCGTAGCCGTAGACACCGGGATCGGTGCGGGCGAAGGTGGACAGCGGCGCCTGCGCGCCCAGCACGCTGACGCCGAACAGACCCGCGGTGAGGAACACCGGTCCGAGCGCGGGCGAGCGGAACATGCGCACGTCGATCAGCGGGTCGTCGCAGCGGAGCTCCCACAGCACGAACGGGATCACGAGCAGGATGCCGAGCACGACGACCGCCCATGACCAGGGGTTCACCAGGCCGCCCTCGAGACGCAGCAGGCTGAGTCCACCCGTGAAGCAGATGAGGGCCAGCGAGATCAGGACCACGCCGACCGTATCGAAGACCCCGCCGGTCGGCTCGGGCGATTCCTTCACGCCGAACAGGATCACGAAGAAGCAGACGACGATCAGCACAGCAGGGATGAGCAGCACGCTCGTGAGGGGTAATGCGTCGATGAGCGCTCCACCGGCCAGCGCACCGATGATCGCCCCTGCCTCGAGCGCCGCGACGAGCAGCCCGGCGGCCTTTGCGGTGATCGTGGCTCGACCCTCCATGCGACGTGACCGCGACCAGATGAGGGCGATCTCCAGCGGAAGCCAGACGACGTAGAACCCCATGAGCGTCCACGCCGCCAGGAACACGCCGAACGAGTCGGTGAACGGCAGCACGAGGGCGGCCGCCGCGGTGAGAGCGGTCGAGATCAGCAGCATCCGCTTGTGTCCGACCATGTCGCCGAGTTTCGCGAACGCGGGGACCACGAGCGCCGACAGCATGAGCTGCGTGCCTTCGAGCCAGTTGACGTCGGCGTCGTGGATGCCGAGATGCCGCGCGATGTCGCTGAGCATCGGCGTGTAGTACCCCTGCAGCACACCACTCGTGAACTCGACGAAGGCGAGGAAGCCGACGACCGCAGCCAGAGTGCCCAGTGTTCGGGTGCGCGTCATCGCGGCTCCTCTATGGAAGGACGGATCCGGAGGCGACGGCACCCGGACGGGGTGAGATCACCTTAGCCGTTCGAGGAGCGCGCGATGGAACCGCTCTCCACGCTCGAGTGCGGCGATCTCCACGTTCTCGTCGACGCCGTGGATCGACGCCCGCTGCGCGTTGGACATGTCGAGCGGCGCGAAGCGGTACACGGCGGGCGAGAACCGGTGGAAATGCCGCGAGTCGGTCGCGGCCATCATCACGTAGGGAACCGCAGGGACATCGGGATGCGATACGGCGAGCGCGTCGGTGAGGAGGGCGAACTGCTCGTTGTCGACCGCCGACTCGGGAGACGGCGCGCTGGCCTCGACCACGGAGACCGTCACGAGCGGATCGCGGATGCGACGACGCACGCGCAGAACGGTCTGCTGCGTGGTCTCCCCCAGCGCGATGCGCAGATTGACGGTGGCCGACGCCTGCGAGGGCAGCACGTTAGCGGCGGTTCCGCCCGATTGCATGGTCGGCGCGACCGTCGTGCGCACGAGCGCCGCGGGTTCGCCGCCGAGCAGTGCGAACACCTGTCCCGTGAGCCACGGTGCCGCGCCGAGCACGCGCAGCAGGTGACGGGCGGGGCCGGGCGTACGGGCCGCGAGCGTGGTCAGCATCCGGGCGATCGCCTTCGATGGCCGCGGGGAGAACGTGGTCGGTCCCAGGCGATCGACCGCACGGGCCACGCGGCGGACCGCCGTCAGGGCCGGGGGCGCCGAGGCGTGGCCGCCGTCGCCGCGTGCGGTCAGAGTGAGCGTCATGACGCCCTTCTCCCCCACGCCGATCATGGCCGCGCGGCCGGGCACGAACGGCAGTGGCGCGTCGACCACGGCTCCGCCCTCGTCGACGACGAGCCACGGCACGATGCCGCGTTCACGCAGCACCCGGGCGATCTCCTGGGCCGCACGGCCGTAGGTCTCCTCGTTGCCGCCGAACGACAGGTACACGTCGCGCGCCGGCACGAATCCGTCGGCGAGGAGGTTCTCGACGGCCTCGAGCACCACGATGAGCGGTCCCTTGTCGTCGAGAGCGCCTCGTCCGTAGACGATGCCGTCGGCGATGACGCCCGCGAACGGCGGATGCGTCCAGTCGTCGCTCTCGTCGACCGGTACGACGTCGTAGTGCGCCATGAGCACGAGGGGTGCGTCGGCGCCGGCTCGTCCCCGCCAGCGGAACAGCAGCCCGAAGTCCGTGTGCCTCTCGAGTTCGAGTTCGGCGTGCACGCGAGGATAGAGTTCGGCGATCAGCGCGACGAAGTCCTCGAAGGGGCCGGTGCCCCACTCCGCCAGCTCGGCGGACACCGTCGGCAGCCGGATCATCCTCGAGAGTCGGTCGGCGATGCCGGGGCGGGGTTCGGTCACGCGGCCATCGTATCGTCGGGCGCGTCGGCTGCGACGCGAGAGAATCGAGGGGTGAGCCTGTTCGCGCTGTCCCCATCTCGCGGTCCGCGGTGGCCCGTGGCGACGCAGGCGGCCCTCGGCATCGCGGTGCCGATCGCGGTGATGACGCTGCTCGGGCAGGCACCTCTCGGCTACATCGCCGCCTCCGGAGCGTTCACGGTGCTGTTCGCGGGATCGGCGCCGGCCGTCGACCGCATCCGCATCCTCCCGTTCGTCGCCGCGGGCCTGATCGCGGCCGCGGCCCTCGGCGTGGCCGCTGCCGCGACACCGTGGCCGTGGACCGTAGGGATCGGTGTCGTGCTCGTGGCGGTCGTCAGCGCCGCGCTGTGCTTCGGCTTCCGCCTCGGGCCTCCGGGACCGCTGTTCTTCGTGCTCGTGTTCGGCCTCTCCGCACATGTCGTCGCTAGCTCGCCGATCGTCCCTGCCGTCTATCTCGCAGCGCTCGCGGCCGGATGCGGCTTCTCGCTCGTGGTCGCCGCCGCTCCGCTGGTGCTGCCCCGGGTGCGCGCCCGTCGTGCGCGGCCGTTCGCCGAGCTCTTCCCCGGTCCGACGCTGGACCCCGACGCACGGATGCTGCTCCTGCGCGTCGCGATCGTCGCGGTGCTCGGAGTGCTGCTCGGCCTCGTGATCGACCCGACGCGCACGTACTGGATCGTGGGCTCGGCCGTGGCGGTGATCGGCGTCGCCGCCGCGCGGCGTGCGGCCTTCGAGCGCGGACTGCACCGCATGCTCGGCACTATCGTCGGCGCCGGAGCGTATGCGCTGCTCGCGCTCCTGCATCCGGCCGGGCTGTGGCTGGCGCTGCTCCTCGGAGCGCTGCAGTTCACGATCGAGCTCGTCGTCGTGCGGCATTACGCTCTCGCGCTCGTGTTCATCACCCCGCTCGTGCTCCTGCTCACGGGGGCGGCGACCGGCGAGATCGGCGCCCTCAACGTCGCGTTCGAGAGGATCGTGGACACCGTGGTCGGCGCGGCGCTCGGCGCGGCATCCGGCCTCCTCCACCCGCGCGGGCCTGCAGCACGCTGAGGTAGCGGGAACACGGCGACCGCACGGCCGGTTGTGCTCAGCAGGAGGATCGCATGGAGCTGACGCTGATCTCGTCGTCGTTCTGCGGAGCGTGCGCGCGGACGCGGTCGGTGCTGCGCGACGCGGCGCGCTACCTCCCGGATGCGCGGATCACCGAGATCGACGTCGCGGCGGATCCGGATGCCGCCGAGGCCCTCGGCATCCGCTTCACCCCCACCGTGATCGTCCGCGATATCGCGGGTGCCGAGGTGTTCCGTGCGGAGGGCGTGCCGACAGTGCCGCAGGTGCTCACAGCGGCCGTGCGCGCTCTGCCCGCCTGACCTCGCGGAACCTCTTGTGGGATGTCGGAGCCCCGGCGCACAATGATCGCGACGGGGCGGGCGGCGCTCAGCATCACATCTCTCGGGGGCATGACATGGCGAACCTCAATCCTTATCTCTCCTTCCGCACGGACGCGCGGCAGGCGATGGAGTTCTACCAGGGGGTCCTGGGCGGCGATCTCGAGATCAACGTCTTCGGCGAGTTCCCCGACATGGTGCAGAGTCCCGATCAGGCCGACCTGGTCATGCACGCGCAACTGACCACACCGGACGGCCTCGTCCTCATGGCCTCTGACACACCGGACGGGATGCCGTACGAAGCGCCGGCCGGGGTCTCGGTGTCGCTGAGCGGCAACACGCAGGCGCGCACGCAGGAGGTCTGGGATGCGCTCGCCGACGGCGCGACCGTCACGATGCCACTGGACACCCCGCCGTGGGGCGGCACCTTCGGCATGCTGGTCGACCGCTTCGGCATCGCCTGGATGCTGCACGGCGACCCCGAGTGATCGGACGCACGCGTCACCGCGCTCAGCGCAGGGCGTGCTCCTCGATGAACGCGCGCAGCGCCGCCTCGTCGTCGGCCATCTCCGTGACGTGCTGCGGAGCATCGAGCATCTCGCGCAGGTCGGCGGCGTAGTCGAGCTCGACGCCGATCGCCTCGTGGATCGTCTCGGCGAACTTCTCGGGCTTGGCGGTCTCGAGCACCAGCATCGGCACGCCCGGCTCGAGGTATTCGCGGGCGACCTTGACGCCGTCGGCGGTGTGCGGGTCGATCACCTCACCCGAGGTCTCGTATACCGAGCGGATCGTCGCGAGGCGGTCGGCGTGCGTGGACGTGCCGCTCACGATGCCGAACTCGTCGACGAAGCGGGCGAGGTCCGCGGTGAAGTCGAAGTAACCCTGGGTGTCGAGATCGCTCCACACCTGCACGACCCGTGCGGCGTCGCGGCCCACCAGCTCGAAGATGAAGCGCTCGAGGTTGGAGGCCTTGGAGATGTCCATGGACGGGCTCGAGGTGGCGAGCGTCTGTGCGGCACTGCGCGGCCGGTAAACGCCGGTGCGGAAGAACTCGTCGAGGACGTTGTTCTCGTTCGCGGCGAGCACGAGCCGGCGGATCGGCAGCCCCATCTCCTTGGCGAAGAAGCCGGACAGGATGTTCCCGAAGTTGCCCGAGGGCACCGTGAACGACACCTCGGTCCAGCCACCCGCATCCGTCGCCCGGAGCCAGGCCCAGAAGTAGTACACGACCTGCGCCGTGATGCGCGCCAGATTGATCGAGTTGACCGCACCGAGGTGCTGCGTGCGCTTGAAGTCGAGGTCGCCCGCGAGCTTCTTGACGAGGTTCTGGCAGTCGTCGAACACCCCGTCGACCGCGATGTTGTGGATGTTCTCGTCGTCGAGCGAGAACATCTGGGCCCGCTGGAAGGTGCTCATGCGTCCCTGCGGCGAGAGCATGAAGACCGAGATGCGGTCCTTGCCGCGCAGCGCGTGCTCGGCCGCCGATCCGGTGTCGCCGGACGTCGCTCCCAGGATGTTGAGCACCGATCCCTTGCGCTCCAGCGCGTACTCGACCACCTGGCCGAGGAACTGCATCGCCATGTCCTTGAACGCGAGCGTCGGCCCTTCGGACAGGCCGACCAGCGTGAGACCGCCGTCGAGCTCGCGAAGCGGCACGACCGCACCGGGGAACGGCTCGTAGGCGGCCGCGGTCATCCGGGCGAGGTCCTCGCGCGGGATGTCGGTCGCGAACAGCCCCAGCACCTCGGTCGCGAGCTGCGGGTAGGTGAGCGCGCGCCACCGCTCGAGCGTCTCGCCGTCGACGGTCGGCATGACCTCGGGCACCGCCAGACCGCCGTCGGGAGCGAGGCCCTCGAGCAGCGTCTCGCAGTACGGCAGCGGCTGCATGCCGCCTCGGGTGGAGATGTACTGCACGGGGGCTCCTCGGATCGGAATCGGCGGGGTCTCCATTCTCGCAGGTGTGCGCAGTGTGGTTTCACGAGCGTGCTCCCCGTCCGAGCCGCCGCCACAGACCGGCCCACTCCTCCGGGCGGAGATCCCGCGGCAGACGCCGCGCCGATGCGCCCGCCTCACCGAGGGCCGCCCGTGCGCGCGAGGTGCCCGTGCGGGTGGCGGACGCGAGCATCGACGGCAGGTTCCCGCCCCGGGCGCCGAACACCGCCCGGACGAACGATTCGTAGGCGCGCCGGTCCGTGGCCGGCACGAGTGGGGCAGGTCGTCGCGTGATCGACAGCAGACCGCCGTCGACGCTCGGCTGCGGGCTGAAGGCCCACGCCGGAACGCGCCCGCTCAGCTCGACCGCGAACCACGGTGCGACCTGCGCGGTCATCATCGTGCTGCCGCCGACGCCGGCGCGCTTGCGCGCGACCTCCCACTGCGTCAGCAGCACGGCGTGCGTCCACCCGTGGGCCGACAGCAGATGCCGGAGGAGCGGCGTCGTGACGTGGAAGGGGATGTTGCCGACGATCACGTCGGCGTCGAGTGGATGTCGGAGCGCATCGGCAGCGCGCACGTCGACGCGAGGAAGCGCCGCGCCCAGGCGTCGGGCGCGATGTTCGTCGATCTCGAGCGCCGTGAGCCGACGGTCCAGGCGGGCGAGTGCCCGGGTGAGTGCGCCGTCGCCGGCGCCGAGTTCGAGGATCGACCCCGAGGTGCGGTCGACGAGGGAGACGATCCGGTCGATCGTCGGTCGGTGGATGAGGAAGTTCTGGCCGAGTTCGTGGCGGCCGCCATGGTGCGAGCGAGGCATGAGTGCGCTCCGGAGTGAGGATTCGGAGCACCCCGACGGGGGACGCGGAGACGCGTCGAAGAGGCCCGTCCCGAGGTGCGATGACATCTCGGAGGACGGCGCGCGGAAGCGTGCGGAAGAGCGAGCGCGCCGTCAGGCGCGGCGGTCGCGGAACACGAGGGTGCGCCCCATCACGGCGGGCGCGCTGTCTATCATGCACCCAGCCTACCCGCCTACCGGTGTCGATCACACTCCCTAGCGCCTGAACGCGTCCGAGGCAATGGGGATTCCATAGCGGCGGATCCGCATCTAGGGTGAAGCCCACAACAGAAGAATCGGGAGACATCATGACTGCGCACATCCCCACCGCACATGACGAACAGAGCACCGGCGCTCATGAAGACATCCTCCAGGATGCCGCTGCCCCGGCGCCGGCTCCCGAGGCTCTCTTCGAGCGCGTGGACATCGACCGGTACGTCGTCCTGCACGACGGGCCCGTCGGGTACGTCGAGCACATCGCCCCGGTGTTCGTCTGCTACGTCGGCATGGCCTACTCGATGGCGGAAGAGGTCGCGCAGGTGCACGACTTCCACGACGCGGTGCGGATCGTCCTGCACCGCGCCGCGTCGACTCGGCGCGCTCTGTGAGCCGCGAGATCTGGCCCGGGTCGCCCTACCCTCTCGGTGCGACGTTCGACGGGCAGGGGACGAACTTCGCGCTGTTCAGTGAGGGCGCCGAGCGCGTGGAGCTGTGTCTGTTCGACGACGACGGCACGGAGGAACGGATCCCGCTCGACGAGGTCGACGCCTTCGTGTGGCACGGCTACCTGCCCACCGTCCAGCCCGGTCAGCTCTACGGCTACCGTGTCCACGGGCCTCACGACCCCGCTCAGGGACGACGCTTCAACCCCAACAAGCTCGTGCTCGACCCCTACGCGAAGGCGGTCGCGGGTCGGCTCGACTGGGGGCAGTCGCTGTTCGGGTACGACTTCGGCGAGCCGGACTCGCGCAACGACGAGGATTCGGCCGCTGCCATGGTGAAGGGCGTGGTCATCAACCCGTTCTTCGAGTGGGCGGGAGACCGGCTGCCCAAGATCCCCTACGCGCAGAGCATCATCTACGAGGCGCACGTCAAGGGTCTGACGCAGCAGCATCCGGACATCCCCGAGGAGCTGCGCGGAACCTACGCGGGGATCGCGCACCCGGCGGTCATCGACCACCTCGTGCATCTCGGCGTCACAGCGATCGAGCTCATGCCCGTGCACCAGTTCGTGCACGACTCGACGCTCGAGGAGAAGGGGCTGTCGAACTACTGGGGATACAACACCCTGGCGTTCCTCGCTCCGCACAACGAGTACTCCTCGAGCGGCCAGCACGGCGAGCAGGTGCAGGAGTTCAAGGCCATGGTGCGGGCGCTGCACGCGGCGGGCATCGAGGTCATCCTCGACGTCGTCTACAACCACACCGCGGAGGGGAACCACCTCGGGCCGACGCTCTCGATGCGCGGCATCGACAACGAGGCCTACTACCGACTCGAGGAGGACCGCCGCTTCTACACCGACTACACAGGTACAGGCAACAGCCTCAACGCCGGCAACCCGCACTCCTTGCAGCTCATCATGGACTCGCTGCGCTACTGGGTGACGGAGATGCACGTCGACGGCTTCCGCTTCGACCTGGCATCGACTCTGGCGCGGGAGTTCTACGACGTCGACCGGCTCGCCGCGTTCTTCGAGCTCGTGCAGCAGGACCCGGTGGTCTCGCAGGTCAAGCTCATCGCGGAGCCGTGGGACGTGGGCCCCGGCGGCTACCAGGTCGGCAACTTCCCGCCGCAGTGGACGGAGTGGAACGGCAAGTACCGCGACACCGTGCGCGACTTCTGGCGCGGGGAGCCCCAGGCCCTCGGCGAGTTCGCCTCGCGGTTGACGGGCTCCGCAGACCTGTACGAGCATTCCGGGCGTCGCCCCGTGGCGTCGATCAACTTCGTCACCGCTCACGACGGCTTCACTCTGCGCGACCTCGTCTCCTATGACGAGAAGCACAACGAGGCCAACGGAGAGGACAACAACGACGGCGAATCGCACAACCGCTCCGCGAACAACGGCGTCGAAGGCCCCACCGACGACGAGGGCATCAATCGATTGCGCGCTCGCCAGCAGCGCAACTTCCTCGCCACGCTGCTGCTCTCGCAGGGCGTGCCGATGATCGCCCACGGCGACGAGCTGGGCCGCACGCAGCACGGCAACAACAACGGCTACGCGCAGGACAACGAGATCACGTGGGTGGACTGGGAGTCGGCCGACCTGCCGCTCGTCGAGTTCACCGCGGCGGTCGCCAAGCTGCGCCGCAACCACCCCACGTTCCGTCGCAGTCGCTTCTTCGACGGTCGCCCCGTGCGCTCCGAGGACGGCGAGCGCGTGCCCGACGTGGTGTGGCTGCGGCCCGACGGCCGCCGCATGGAACCCGAGGACTGGGACAACGGCTTCGGACTCGCGGTCGGCGTCTTCCTCAACGGGCAGGGCATCCGCGAGAAGGATCGCCGCGGCCAGGCCGTGACGGACCAGAACTTCCTGGTCTACTTCCACAGCGGGACGGATGCCGTCGACGGGGTGCTCCCGGACGCGCGGCACGGCGCGGCGTGGGACATCGTGGTGGACACCTACGGCGAACGCGCGGGCGAGCACGCCCTCGCCGCCGGAGCCGCGATCACGCTCGAACCGACGTCGCTCCTCGTCCTGCGCGAGGCGGCCGAGACGGAGGAGCCGACCGACGTGTCGGTCGATGCCTCCCTGCGGATGCAGACAGAGCGCTCGGAGCCCGCTCCCGCGCCCTCTCCGGAGGTCCGTCGGTGACCCGTCGGCCGCTCTCGACCTACCGCCTTCAGATCCGATCCGGCTTCACGCTCGACGACGCGGCGGCGACCACGCCGTACCTGGCTGCGCTCGGGGCGTCGTGGGCGTATCTCTCGCCGCTGCTGGCTGCGACACCCGGCTCCGACCACGGGTACGACGTCGTCGACCACTCGAGGATCGACGAGTCGCGGGGTGGGAGGGAAGGACTCGACCGGTTCGCCGCCGCGGCTCGCACGGCCGGTCTCGGCATCCTCGTCGACATCGTGCCCAACCATGTCGGCGTCGGGAGCCCTCGCGACAATCCGTGGTGGTGGGACATGCTGCGTCTCGGTCGCGCATCACGGCACGCGGTCGCGTTCGATGTGGATCGTCGGCTGGGAGATGGGCGCGTCCGACTCCCGATCCTCGGCTCGACCCTGCCGGAGGTGCTGTCGGCCGGCGACATCGTCGTCGACACCGCCCCGGCCGAGGACGCGCCCGACGGTGTCCTGCGGTACTTCGAGCACGTGCTCCCCCTCGCGCCCGGCTCCGGCGCCCTCGCCGACGACCTGCCCGCGCTGCTCGACGCACAGCACTACGAGCTGCGGTTCTGGGAGGACCAGAACGCCGAGCTCAACTACCGCCGGTTCTTCGCGGTGCCGGAGCTCGCCGGCATCCGGGTGGAACTCCCCGACGTGTTCGAGGAGTCGCATCGGGAGATCGTCCGGTGGATCACCGAGGGTCTCACCGACGGCCTGCGCGTCGACCACCCCGACGGTCTCGTCGACCCGGCCGGCTACCTCGAGGACCTCGCGGATGCGACGGGCGCTGCGTACACGCTGGTCGAGAAGATCCTGGAACCCGGCGAGGAGCTGCCGTCGTGGTGGCGCACCGACGGCACGACCGGGTACGACGCCCTCGCGGAGATCGACCGCGTGCTGGTCGACGGCGCGGGCGTCGCGCGACTCGACGACCTCGACGCACGTCTGCGGCGCGAGTCCGATCTGCCTGCTCTGGAGGCGTGGCACGATCTGACGGTCTCGACGAAGCGGATGGTCGCCGAGAGCATCCTGCAGTCGGAGATCCATCGCCTCGTCCGCTCGCTGCCGCGCGGTGTGGTCGCTGCGAAGTACGCACTCGCGGAGATCATCGCCGCCTTCCCCGTCTACCGCTCCTACCTGCCGGCGGGGCGCGAGCACCTGCAGGGGGCCATCGACGCCGCCGCTCTCCGCCGGCCCGACCTCGCGGAGGCGATCGGCGAACTGACCCCACTGCTTCTCGACACGACGCTCGAGGTCGCGGAGCGCTTCCCGCAGGTCAGCGGCGCCGTGATGGCCAAGGGCGTCGAGGACACCGCGTTCTACCGCTTCACCCGCTTGGGCACGCTCACCGAGGTCGGCGCGGATCCATCGATCGCCTCGCTGTCGGTCGCCGACTTCCACGAGGCGCAGCGGGCTCGACTCGCGTCATGGCCGCACTCGATGACGACCCTGTCGACGCACGACACCAAGCGCTCCGAGGACGTCCGGGCACGTCTCTCCGTGCTCGCCGAGGTGCCCGAACGCTGGGGAGAGGTGCTGACCGAGCTGCGGACGATCGCGTCGACCGGGCACGGTCCGCTCGACGCCCTGCTGTGGCAGGCCGCGGTCGGCGCGTGGCCGATCTCGACCGAACGGCTGCAGCAATACGGTCTGAAGGCGGCCAGAGAGGCGGCCGAGGGCACCACCTGGCAGCATCCCGACGAGGAGTTCGAGAAGGGGGTCGTCGCGATCGCCGAGGCGGCGAACGGCGCGGCCAGCCGAATCCTCGACGGCTTCGTCGAGGAGATCGTCGGCTACGGGCGCAGCAACTCGCTCGCCGCGAAACTGCTGCAGCTCGCGGCGCCGGGCGTGCCGGACGTCTACCAGGGCACCGAGCTGTGGGACCACTCGCTCGTGGACCCCGACAATCGCAGACCCGTGGACTTCGGAGAGAGGGTGCGGATGCTGCGCCGTCTCGACGCCGACGTGGCGCGTGGCGCGCTGCCGCCGATCGACGACTCCGGCCTGGCGAAGATGCTCGTGACGTCCCGCACGCTGCGCCTGCGCCGCGACCACCCGGAGCTGTTCGAGCGGTACCGGGCGGGGGTCGCCGCCGGCGCGGCATCCGATCATGTGGTCGCGATGGACCGCGGTGGCGCGCTCGCGGTCGCGACGCGTCTGCCGGTCGCTCTCGAGAAGCGCGGCGGATGGGGAGACACGGTGCTGCTGCGCCACGACCTGCCCGCGACCGACGTCCTCACCGGTCGTCGGATCGCGCCGGGGCCGGTACGGCTGGACGAGCTGCTGGACACCTACCCGGTGGCGCTGCTGGTGGACGAGCGATGATCGGCGTCTGGGCTCCGCGAGCCGAACGGGTCCGCCTGCGTCGACTGACACCGGGCGGTGCGGTGATCGGCGAGCACGACCTCGATCGCGACGACCGCCGGCCCGGCTGGTGGGTCGCGGCGCTGGATCTGCCGGAGGGCGAGCGCTACGGCTTCCTCCTGGGCGAGAGCGACGAACTGCGCCCGGATCCCCGCTCGCTGCGTCAGCCGGCCGGGGTGCACGGTCCCTCGGCCGTGTTCGACACGGGACTCTTCGAGTGGGACGACCGGTCGTGGACCGGCCGTCAGCTCGCGGGGGCGGTGATCTACGAGCTGCACGTCGGCACCTTCACTCCCGAGGGCACCCTGGATGCGCTGATCGGTCGGCTCGACCATCTCGCAGACCTCGGGGTCACGCACGTCGAGCTGCTGCCGGTCAACGGCTACAACGGCAAGTGGAACTGGGGCTACGACGGGGTGCTCTGGTATGCCGTGCACGAGGGGTACGGGGGCCCGGCCGCTTATCAGCGGTTCGTCGAGGCCGCCCACGATCGGGGCCTGGCCGTGATCCAGGATGTGGTCTACAACCACCTCGGCCCGAGCGGCAACTACCTGCCCGAGTTCGGACCGTACCTGCGCGACGGTCGGAGCAACACGTGGGGCGCGTCGGTGAACCTCGACGAGCACGAGGTCCGTGAGTACATCATCGACAACGCCCTGATGTGGTTGCACGACTACCACGTCGACGGGCTGCGACTGGATGCCGTGCACGCCCTGCACGATGCGAGCCCGACGCACCTGCTGCGCGAGCTGTCGGAGCGCGTCGATGCGCTGTCGGCGCACCTCGGCCGCCCGCTGACCCTGATCGCCGAGTCGGACCTGAACGATCCGACGCTGATCCTCCCGCGCGAGGCCGGCGGCTACGGGCTCACCGCGCAGTGGTCGGACGACTGGCATCACGCCGTGCACGTCGCTCTGACGGGCGAGACCGCGGGCTACTACGAGGACTTCGCCGATCCCGACGCGCTCGTGAAGGTGTCGCAGAGCGGGTTCTTCCACGACGGCACATACTCGTCGTTCCGTGAGCGCGAACACGGTTCGCCGATCCCTGCGGCGGTCCCGGCCTGGCGGCTCGTCACCTTCGCGCAGGACCACGACCAGATCGGCAACCGCGCCGCGGGCGACCGCCTCTCGGCGACCCTCTCGCCCGGTCGGCTGGCGGTGGCGGCGGTCCTGACCCTCACCGCGCCGGGCACGCCGATGCTCTTCATGGGCGAGGAGTGGGGCGCGTCGACACCGTGGCAGTTCTTCACCTCGCATCTGGAGCCGGAGCTCGGCCGCGCGACCGCGGAGGGCCGCATCGCCGAGTTCGCGAGGATGGGCTGGGATCCCTCGCAGGTTCCCGACCCGCAGGATCCGGCGACGTACGAACGCTCGCACCTGCGGTGGGAGGAGATCGATCGACCGGAGCATGCCGACCTCCTGTCGCTGTACCGGCGCCTGACGGCACTGCGCCGCGAACGGGCGGAGCTCACCGACCCCGATATGACTCACACCCTTGCGACCGTCGAGCACTCGGATGCCGCGCCGAACACGCGCGCGTTCCGCATCGACAGAGGCGCGGTGGCGGTGCTCGTGAACCTCACGGCGGGCGACATCGACTTCGAGGTGCGCCCCGGTGACGCCGTCCTGCTGGAGACCTCCGGGGCGCGGATGCAAGACCACCGGATCACGCTCGCGCCCGAGTCGGCGGCGATCGTCGGCCCGCCACTGTGAGACCCGTCAGCCCGTGAGGTCTTTCGCGAAGCACAGAGACAGGTCGCTGCCGACATAGTGCCCGTAGAGCGGGATCGGCGCGTACCCCTCTCGCGTGTAGAAACGCACCGCATCGGGTTGAGCCGTGCCGGTCTCGAGCACGAGACGACGGATGCCGAGCGCACGCGCCTCGTCTTCCAGCCCTCGCAACAGCGCAGTCGCCGCGCCCGTGCCCCGTGCCTCGGGAGCGGCGTACATGCGCTTGATCTCCGCGACGGCGTCTCCGAGTACGGGTTCGTCGAGCGGCCGGAGCCCGCCGCACACGATCGCGTCGCCGTCAGCGCCGCGCGCGATGAGGAACACGGGCACGTCGTCGCCGGAGGGGATGATGCCGGGCTCGTGATCGTCGCTGCCGTAACGGGCGTCGAGTTCGGCCCGCTGCGCGGCACGCAGCCGCTCGGCATCCGGGTGTCCCCAGTCGACCCTGTGGATCGTCACGACCATCGGTCCTCCTCTTCTTCACTCGCACGGTATCGACACCGCGTTTCGAGGGTGTTGCATGCGCGAGTCCCTTGCACTCCGCAGACCCGATATACAGCACGGGAAACCGCTCTCGTCCGCAGAAGACGCGACTATCCTGACCATCGTGGGGCACTGGGGAACGGAACAGCTCTACGTCTTCGGATTGACGTGGTGGCCGTTCGATGGTGCCGTCACGGCTGCAGCCGAAAGGACGTCTGCGCGAGACCACGCTCTGGCCCGCTTCCGCGAGGCTCTCGACTCGATCGACACAGGTCTCGATCGACGCGTGGAGTTCGGTCTGGCTCTACTCCGATCGCTGGCCGGATCGGAGTGGTTGAGCCGCGAAGACCAAGCCCTGGCCGCTCACACCCTCGCGGCGTACAATCGGCCGCGATCGAGGAGCACCCGTGGAGGTGGGAAGAAGTGACTCCGGACGAACTCGTACGAGCGAGCCTCGACCTCGAAGCCCAGTTCCTCGAAGCGCTCGGCGAAGACGCGAAGGCCGAGGCGGTGCGCGCCCGGGAGCCCGCCGAGCCCGCCCCGCAGCCCCACCCGCCGTTCCGCGTGATCACGACGCTCGGCGACGCGACGATCTTCGTCGACGGGGCGCACGCGTGGGACGAGCGGCGACAGCTCGAGGCGCCGGGGAGCTCGGTCGCCACGGACCACTTCGGTCGCATCCTTCCGCACTTCCCCGTCTTCATCGCCCATCCGGAGGAGTCGTCGACGAGCGGGGAGTCCTGAGGCTCGCCCTGTCGTCGTCGATTCAGGACTACTTGAATTCACTGTTCGATGTACTATCGAGAGCGTGACTCTCTCGGCATCCCTCTCGCATACCGCCGCGGTCGCACGCCTCGGGCACGCACTCTCCGACGCGACGCGCGCCGCGATCTTGCTCGCCCTGCGCACCGCCCCCGCCTACCCCTCCGACCTCGCCGATGAACTCGACGTCAGTCGACAGGCGCTGTCGAACCACCTCGCGTGCCTGCGCGGATGCGGCCTCGTGACGAGCGTCGCCGATGGTCGCCGCAGCCGCTACGAACTGGCCGACCCTCACCTCGCCCCCGCGCTCGACGAGCTCCTGCGGGTCGTGCTCGTGGTCGAGCCGGACTGCTGCGACGGCGAGGGATGCACCTGCTGATGACCGCACTCACCGACACCCGCCGTGCGACACTGCACCGGCGCATCCGCCTCATCGTCGCGATCACGATCGGCTACAACGTCATCGAGGCCGTGATCGCGCTCGCGGCCGGATCCGTCGCCTCGTCCGCCGCTCTGATCGGCTTCGGCCTGGACTCGACCATCGAGGTGCTGTCAGCGGCCGCCGTCGCCTGGCAGTTCACCCGGCGCGACCCCGAGCGCTGGGAGAAGCCCACGCTGCGGGTCATCGCGGTCGCGTTCTTCTCGCTCGCGGCATACGTCACGGCGTCGTCCGTGCTCTCGCTGCTCGGCGGCGAGCACCCGGAGCACAGCACGGTCGGCATCGTGCTCACCGCGATCAGCGTGGTCGTGATGCCGTTCCTGTCCTTCGCCGAGAGGCGCGCCGGGACCGAGATCGGATCGGCCACCGCCGTCGCGGACTCGAAGCAGACCCTGATCTGCACGTACCTGTCAGCCGCCGTGCTGATCGGGCTGCTGCTGAACAGCGTGTTCGGGTGGTGGTGGGCCGACGCGGTCGCCGGCCTGGTCATCGCCGTGTTCGCGGTGCGCGAGGGCCTCGAGGCATGGAAGGGAGATGCCTGCGCCACGTCGGTCGGCATGATCCTCGAGGACGAGCACGACCACTAGATCCAGCCGCGCTCCTCGGCGAGCAGCACAGCCTGCTGCCGCGTCGTGACCGACAGCTTCGCCAGCACCGCCGAGATGTGGTTGCGCACCGTGCCAGGCGCGAGAGAAAGCGTGCGGGCGATCTGCCCCGTCGTCTCGCCGCGGCGCCCGGCCCGCAGCACGTCGAGCTCGCGATCGGTGAGGGGTGAGCGCTCATCACTCAGCGCGTCGGCCGCGATCTCGGGATCCACGTAGCGGCCCCCGGCCGCGACACGGCGGATCACATCGGCCACCTCGTCGGCGCCCCTCGACTTGGGAAGGAAGCCCGAGACACCGGAGGCGAGCGCGCGCCGCAGCACGCCGGGCCGCGCGTGACGCGTCACGACCACGCAGCGGGTCACGATCGCCCTGCTCAGACGCTCCGCCACCTCGACGCCGTCGAGGCCCGGCATCTCCAGGTCGAGCAGGCACACGTCCGGCGCGATGCGCAGCGCCTCGGCCACCGCCTGCTCGCCGTCCTCGCACTCCGCGACGACCTCGATGTCGCCCTCGAGGCGCAGCAGCGCGGCCAGCGCGGAGCGGATCATCCCCTCGTCGTCGGCGAGCAGCACTCGGATCATCGACCGACCTCCCCTCGCTCTGCGGCGGTGTCCCCCTCCGGCACCCTCACGATCACCGTGAAGTCCTCCCCCTCGTCCCGCACAACGATCGTGCCGCCGGCCTCCGCGATGCGGCGCCGGACGCCGTCGAGCCCCGACCCCACGGCCACGCGCTCGGTTCTCGGGTCGACGTCGTTCGACACCTCGTAGCGCCACCCGCCGGCATCCCGCCGCAGAGACAGCCGTGCACGGGCGCCTCCGCCATGGCGCAGCACGTTCGTCGTGGTCTCGCGGATCACGGGACCCAATGCGGATGCGGGTGCCTCACCGGCATCCTGCGCGATGTCCGCCTCGACGCGGATGCCCGCCGCGCTCAGCAGGTCGCGGGCGTTCGCGACCTCGTCGCCGAGCGGCACGGACCGGAACCGCGTAGCCAGGTCGCGGGTACCCTGGCGCGCCTCGTCGACGCTCGCGCGCGCTGCCCGCAGCTGCACGAGACCGGCATCCGGGTCCCGCTCCATGAGCCGCTCGGCGAGCTCGAGCTGCAGCGCGATGACCTGAAGGTGATGCCCCTGCAAGTCGTGCACGTCGGTGGCGAGCCGCAGTCGCTCCTGCGTCACCGCGAGCCGTGATTCCGAGGCCCGCGCACGGTCGAGCGTCACGAGCACGTCCCACCACCACAGCGAGCTGACCGACATCGCCGGGATCGTCACGGCGTAGAGAGACGGCAGCCACTCCGGCACGCCGCCGTCGACCGTGCCGCGCATGCCGTCGACGAAGGCGAGCACCAGGAGCAGGAAGGTCACGAAGAGGACGATCCGCCGCCGCACGCCCCGCGGCCAGTGCAGCAGCACGAGGGACTGCGCGACCGGCATGACGCCCAGCAGCCAGCTGTCCGCCACGACACCGGAGGAGACGCCGAACGCGACGGCGAGCACGAACGGCACGATCCGCATCCACGCCGCGACGGGTTCGCCGTCGACCTCTCGGCGGTAGGCGGCGAGGAGCAGGATCGTCGACAGCCACCACACGAGGCCACCGGCGCCGACCACGAGCGGAGCGACGACGTCGCCCGGGACGACGAACACCCGCAGCGCCCAGATCAGCACGAGGAACAGCTCGAGGAACACGATCGCCGTGAGCGTGTACCACCAGGTCGCGGTGATGCCCCGCGCGAGCTGACGGGCACCGGGCGGAGGATCGCCGAACCGGTCGACGGCCAGGGAGGGACTGCTCATTCCCCCACGATAGGGGCGTGACACTTGTCACGGGTGCGACGGGCGAAGCACCCGGGAACCGATGACGCCCCGACACTGCCGCGAGCACGGCATCCGCGATGGACTGAGGACATCGGGGCGGAGAGTCCGCTCCCCCACCCGTCAGGAGACATCACCATGAACCTCGTCGAGACGTTCCAGAACCTCGTCGCGCAGGTCCCCGAGCTCGTGCAGCCGCTCATCGTCGCACTGGCCGGCGCCATCCCCTTCATCGAGGGCGAGGGCGCGGCCGCGATCGGCATCATCGGCGGCATCCACCCGGTGGTCGCAGCGATCGCCGCCATGGCGGGCAACTTCCTGTGCGTCGCGATCCTCGTGATCGCCGGCGCGGGAGCCCGCAAGGCCATCGTGACCCGGTCGCGGTCGCGCGAATCCGTGGCCGCCGGCGGCGCGACGATCGACGAGGCCCCCGCCGAGTCGGATCGCGGCACCGCCCGCCGCGCGAAGTTCCAGCGCGCGTTCGAGCGCTACGGCGTGCCCGGCGTGAGCCTGCTCGGCCCGCTGCTCCTGCCGACGCACTTCACCGCGACCATGCTCGCCGCCTCCGGCATCGGCAAGGGCCGCGTGCTGATCTGGCAGGCCGCCGCGATCGTCCTGTGGACGACGGCGATCACGCTGATCATCACCGGCGCGGTATCGGTCATCCGCTGACACGCGCCCTGCGCGTCCCTCGCCGTTCGTGCCGTCGGGACATGGTCTCGGCGGCACGGACGGCGACCGTCGTCAGCCTGCCGTACGCGGTGCGAGCGTCGACAGCAGCTGGAGCTTCTCGTGGCTCTCGGTCCCCGGCACGGCCGTGTACACGAGCAGCAGTTGCGACGACACCGGGTCGACGAGAGTCTGACAGGCGAGGTCCATCCCGCCGAGATCCGGGTGCACGAACCGTTTGCTCTCCCGAGGACGGATGCCGACCTCCTGGCGCTCCCAGGCGGCATGGAACTCCGCGCTGCGCTCGATGAGCAGCCGGCTGTACTCGGCCGCCCGCGACTGCGGACCGCGCAGCGAGACGAGCTCGCGGAGTCCCGAGGCCCAGAGCCGCACGAGGAAGTCGTGGTCGTCGGGGTGGTACAGCGCTCGCGTGCGCGGATCCGTGAACCAGCGGAACCCGAGACTGCGCTCCGGGCCGGTGAGCCCGGCCGTGTCACCGGTCAGTGCGACGCCGAGCGGGGTCTGGCGCAGAGTCTCCCCCAGCTCCGTCACGATCTCCGCCGGTGTGTCCTCGAGTCGGTCGAGGATGCGCAGCATGCCGGGGCTGATGTGCTCGGTCCCCGCTCCGGTCTGCGGCGGCCGGTGACCCGCGAGACGGAACAGATGATCGCGCTCGTCGATCGTCAGGTGCAGGCCCTGGGCGATCGAGGAGAGCATCTGCTCGGACGGCTGAGGCCCGCTTCCGCGCTCCAGCCGCGCCAGATAGTCCGGCGACATGTGGCTGAGCGCCGCGACCTCCTCCCGGCGCAGTCCGGCCGTGCGGCGGCGTGCACCGCGCGGCATCCCCACGTCCTCGGGCTGCAGCACCTCACGGCGGTGACGCAGGAACTCGGCGAGTGCGTCCCTGTCGATCGGCATGTGTCCCCCTCGTTCGTCTGATCGATCCTCACACGGTGCGGTGCCGGCATCCACTGATCGTCATGTCCTGGATACGGATTCGGACGTTCGCGAGAGTGGAGGTCGACACCGAGGAGCACACCATGGCACGACGGACCATCGACATCACCATCCCGACTCAGACCGGACGACGCGCCGTCGTGACCGGCGGCAGCGACGGGATCGGCCTGCGCATCGCGACCCGACTGGCACGAGCGGGAGCCGAGGTGGTCCTGCCCGTGCGCAACCCGGCGAAGGGGGATGCCGCGGTGCGAGCGATCCGCGCGGAGGCACCCGACGCCGTCGTCCGCACGCTGCCCATGGACCTGTCGTCGCTGGAGTCGGTCGCTTCCTTCGGCGCGGCGATGCGCGCCGACGGGGCACCGATCCACGTGCTGGTGGGCAATGCCGGCGTCATGACGCCTCCGGAGCGACAGACCACGGCCGACGACTTCGAGCTGCAGTTCGGCACCAACCACCTGGGCCACTTCGCTCTCGTCGGGCACCTGCTGCCACTGCTGCGCGAGGGCCGGGGGCGGGTGACGTCGCAGGTGAGCGTCTCCGCGAACCAGGGGGCGATCAACTGGGACGACCCGAACTGGGAGCGCTCGTATCGCGGCGGACGCGCGTACAGCCACTCGAAGATCGCGTTCGGCCTGTACGGCCTCGAACTGGATCGACGCAGTCGGCTGGGGCACTGGGGCATCACCAGCAATCTCGCGCACCCCGGCGTCGCTCCGACCAGTCTGCTCGCCGCCCGCCCCGAGCTCGGCCGCGCGAAGGACGGTGTCGACGTGCGTCTGATCCGCTGGCTGTCGGCGCGCGGCATCCTGCTGGGGACTCCGGAGTCCGCCGCGCTGCCTGCGCTCTACGCCGCCGTGTCTCCCGACGCGCGAGGCGGAGCGTTCTACGGACCGAGCGGACCGGCCCACCTCGGCGGCGCTCCCGCCGAGCAGACGCTGTACTCGCGGCTGCGGAGCGAGGACGATGCTCGACGCATCTGGACGCTCTCGGAGCGGCTCACGGGCGTGGAGTATCCACGCGCGTGATGTTCACCATCAGGGCCCGGTTCGAGTGAACACCCACTCACTACGCTGACGGATCGTCCCCCGTCGCCTCCACCCCGAGGAACCCCATGACGCATCTTCCCGCCCTCCGTCCGATCAGCACCGCTCCCGCCGCGCCCCTCGCACCCCGCCTCGAGCCCGTCGCCTGGATCGCCGGCGTGATCCTCGTGGTCTGGCTCCTCGCCCCCGGCGTCGATCGCCTCGCCCCGCTGTTCGGAGGCTCGGCGCCGGAGAGCGTCGACATCGGCGCCCTCTTCCAGTCGGTGGGCGGCGGCGCGGACTTCCTGTTCGGGCAGTCCGCCTTCCAGCTCATCGCTTTCGCCGCGCTGTTCACCGTGCTCGGTTGGTGGCGGCTGATCCAGGTCGAGCCGAGCCCTCTCCGCCCGATCGCCCTCGCGGTGATCCCGGCGCTCACCGCGTTCGTCCTCCTCGGTGGTGCGGGGGTCGGGTTCCTCGCGAACCCCGACCCGAGCCTGGCGCTGATGGCGATGCAGACCGTCGCCATGCTCGCCGTCGCCACGGTGGAGGAGTTCGGCTGGCGAGGCGTGGCGGTCGTGGGTCTGCGCGGTTCGCGCTTCCCGGAGTGGTCGGTGTGGCTTCTGACGACGTCGGGCTTCGCGCTCATGCACCTGCTGAACATCTTCTCCGGAGCCGAGGTGGGATCCACCCTGTTCCAGGTTCTCTACACGTTCTTCCTCGGCACCGCGTGCTACCTCGCGCGCCGCGCAGGCGGGATCTGGCTGGCGATTGCCGTCCACTTCGGGAACAACCTCCTCCAGGTCGGGGCGCAGGCCAGCGTCGAATCCGACTGGTTCGAGCTCGTGAACGCGCTCGCGCTCGCCGGTCAGATCCTCATGCTCCTCTCTGTGCCCGCGACCATCGTGCTGCTCGTGCGCGAGTCCCGGCGAGCTCGCCGCGCGGGACGGACAGTAGCGGAGGGGCCGACGCCTCGCTGAGACGCCGGGCCCTCCCCCGGGAGGCGTCTCAGCCCGTCGGCTGGTCCACCAGCGCGAAGCGCACGGTCGTCGCGTTCCCCGCGACGTCCCTCACCACCAGGGTGTTGTCCCCCGCCACCGCGCCCATCGACCCGATGACGACGTCGTTGAGATCTGACCAGACGGCATCCGTGAGGTTCTTCACGACGCCGTTCAGCACGACGAGGTCCACCTTGCCCGGATCGTGGAGCTTGAAGGACACCTTGCTGTAGACACCGCCGCCACCCACGGTCTGTGCTGATCCGCCCTTGACAGTGACGGTCGGCGGGGTGACGTCGAGCGTGAAGGCCACGGTCGTGGTGTTGCCGGCGAGGTCAGACACCACGAGGGTGTTCGCCCCCTCCACCGCCCCGAACGCACCGGGCACGACCCCGTTGAGGTCGGACCAGGCGGCATCCGAGAGATCCTTCTCCACTCCGTTCAGCGTGAGCCGGTCGACCTTGCCTTCGTCGTACAGCTTGAAGGAGACCCTGCTGTACACGCCGTCGCGTCCGACGGTCGCCCCGGTCTCGCTCTTGACCGTGACCCGGGGAGCGACCTCGTCGACGGCGGCTGCCGTGACCGTCAGATCCCGCAGGCGTCCGAAATTGTCGAAGGAGCCGAAGCCGACTCGTCCGGAGGGGAACGTCGTGTCGGTCGCGGTCATCAGAGGCGCGGACAGACCGTCGAGGTACACGGCCACCTGGCCGGTGTCGGCGCAGCGGATCAGCCGCACGTCGTGCCACTCCTCGTCCGTGACGGCGGGCGGGGCGCCGATCGTGCCGTCCCACTGATCGTCGATGCGCACACGGTCAGCCCCGTCGACCTTGAAGATGCCGTTGTGGGGGTAGATCGTGTTGTCCTTCGACAGGTGCGCGTAGTAGTACTCCGTGTCGGACTGCCAGCCGAAGACGAGGATCACGTCGCGGTTGTTGACCGAGGCCTTCTCGTCGAGCCGCACCTGGGCCGAGAGGTCGAACGTCCCGAGCTCCTCCCCCTCGGTCAACACGGCGTACTCGAAGGGACGGCGGATGCCGTCACCGGGGTCGGTCCCCGGTTCGGTCAGCACGATCTCGTCGCCCGGGAACTCCCACTTCGCGGGAGTCCGCGGCGCCCAGTTCGCGGCATCCATGACGTCGGTGACGACCTCGCCGTCCGGCGTGCACGGGGCAGGCGCGGGCGGCTCGCTCGGGGCCGCACCGTACAGCGCGTACTGCGCGGCGATCTGCTCGGCCGTGGGCACGGTGTCGAGCAGCATCACGTCGTCCATGCGTCCGTGGAACGGGTTCGCCTCCCTCGTGTTCTGCGGGAAGCTGCCGCCGATCTTGATGCCGGCGGGCGCGGTGTCGGACGTCGCGCCCTCGCCCCACGGGTTCGCCGCCGTGTAGCGTCCGGCGAGCTCCTCGCCGTTCATGAAGAGCTTCATCTCGCCCGCGGCGAAGTCGAAGGTCGCGGCGAGGTGCACCCACTGCCCCTTCTTCAGGATCTCGTCCCACGGCAGGTCGGCCGCGAAGGTCCACGACCCTCCCCCGTCGACGCGGCGACCGAGGGCGACGAGCTTGAGTTCGCCGTCGACCGTGATGACCTCGAGCAGCGCTCGCACGGCGTGCCCGTCGGACGTGCCCGTGAGCACGCCGGCGAGTCCGATCGCGTTGTAGACGTCATCCGGGTTCGCCGTGCCCGAGTTCGGCGCCGGGTGGTCGCCGGTCGGCTTGAACCACCCCATGACCGAGGCCTGCTCGGCCCCGGCGAAGGCCGACAGCGAGTCGACGCCCGAGGAGTCGTAGACCCCGGCCTTCCAGTCGTCGTTCGACGCGGTGCGCGGATTCATCTGCTGCGTCTGCAGCGCCTTGCCCGCACCGGGGTAGGCGCTGTCGGCGACACGCATCTCGACACCGCCGTTGATGAGTGAGATGTCGGTGCCCGAACGTCCCTGATCGACCTCGACCGTCGCGTTCGCGACGTCCGGGTGATCGAAGTCGTGGTGGGTCACGAGGTGCGGAGCGAGCTCGGAGAGGACGAACGGGGATGCCGGGGCACTCACGTCGCGCGCACCGGTGACCTTCCAGATCTTGCCGTTGGCCTTCGACACGAGGTACAGCTCGCCGTCGGCATCCGAACCGAACCGCAGGTCGACGCGTGTGTCGCCGACGAGATCCTGGAACGTCGTCTCGACGCCGTCGGCGAAGACCCGCAGCTGCTCGATCGTCGCCAGATCGTCGATGTCGCCGTCGTTGCGCACCATCTCGTCGGCCTCGGTCGACAGCACCCAGCCGCGCACGAGATCGGTGAAGAGGTAGCGCCCCTGCAGCTCGGCGATGTCGCCGCGATAGACGAATCCGCCGTTCACGGCCACGCCCGCGTCCCCGGTCTGACCGGGGTCGCGGTTGTGGTCGTAGGCCGCCACCGGGTAGGTGAAGCCGTACTGCGCGTCGTCGGCCGGGAGCGGGAAGATCTGCCGGTTCTCGGCGAGGAACGATCCCTCCCGCACCGACCAGCCGAAGTTGTCACCGGGCTCGACCGCGTAGATCGACTCGACCTGCCACTCGCCGATGTGAGCGAGGTACATGGTGTGATCGCCCTCGGGGTCCCAGCTGATCCGATGCGGGTCGCGGAGGCCCAGCGCGTAGATCTCGGGCAGGGCGCCGGCCTGGCCGACGAAGGGGTTGTCGGCGGGAACACCGTACTCGCCGTTCGCGCTGTCGGATCCGGTCGGGTCGATGCGCAGGACCTTGCCCTGCGGCGTCGCGAGGTCCTGCGGGTTGCCGTTGCCGACGCCGTTGCCGCCGTCTCCGACGAGGATGTACAGGATGCCGTGCTCGACACTGTCGGGCTCGGCGGTCGGGTTGAACGCGATCTGCTGCACGGTGTGCACGCGGCCGCCGAAGGGGATGCGCATGACCTCGCGGTGCGTGCCCTCGAAGGTCGCCGCAGACGGATCGGAGGCCTTCCACTCCGTGATGACGCTGTGGAACTGCGTGTTGCCGTAGGCCGGGAAGTCGGGGGCGTCCTCGGTCAGCGCCGTGCCGCCCTCGGTGTGCACGGTGTAGAACAGGCCGTTCTCGGCGAAGTCCGGGTGGAACTCCGCTGCCCCGAGTCCGGTGCCGAGCCCCGCGCTGTTGTGGAAGTTGTCGAGGAACTGATCCCGCACGTTCAGGTAGGGCACGTACTCGCCGGATCCCTTGTCGACGAGGTACAGGATCGCGTTGTTGTCGGGCACCATCAGGCGGCCCGACTCGTCCGGCACCTCGTCGAGGTGTGTGATGCGGTTGTGCCGCACGAGGCGCGGGTCCTGCGTGGCGGGTGTCGTCTGCGACTCCGGCAGCTGTGCCAGTTCGGTGACCTCGATGCCGAGCGCGGCGAGCTCGGGGTCGGGCAGCGGGTTCAGCAACGGCTGGGCCGGCGTCTCCCCCGGCGCGCAGTCGCCCTCGTTGCCGGTGGCGATCGCGAGGTTCTCACGGCTCGTGTCGACGGCGACGTCGTCGAGCAGCAGGCGGCCGGCGCTCGATGAGCCGTTCTTCCAGAAGAAGCGGTCGAGCGATCCGTCGACCGCCTGACGGAACCCGAACTGCTCCTGCGTTCCCTCGGGCAACCGGGTGATCTCCTCGTAGGGCCCGCCCTGGCTGTATACGGCGACCTGGTCGTTCGCATTGTCGGCGACGATCCACACGCACTGCCAGGCGTCGCGCGACCACACGCCGGCAGGCTGGAACGCCCCGCCGTCGCGCACTCGCAGCACGTCGTCGTTCTGGTTGTTCACGTAGGCACGGCTGTGGGTGTAGTCGTTCGGCGCGTCGACGTCGGTGAGACCGAACGAGGTGTCGACGCTGCCCGTGCGCAGGAACCGGAAGAACAGCGTGCCCGTGTCGCCCTCGGCGATCGCCGGGATCTCACGGTAGGCCTGCTGTCCTCCGCCGACCGACTCGACGACCTGGTTGTTGCCGTTCAGCGGGTCGGCGACGACCTGCGGGGCCGCGGAGGCGACCCACCCGTCCTGCCCGTTGAGCGCCGTGCGCTGGTAGTCCTCGAAGTCGATCAGCTCGGTGAACGGCTCGGCAGCGGCGGCTGGGGATGCCGCGAGCAGCCCACCGGCCATGACCGCCGCAACCGCTCCGGCCGCCATCCGTCTGCGCCCGCGGTGAGACGGCGGAGTACCATCCATCCGCCCGCTCGTGCTCGTCGACCGCATGCTTCGTTCCTGCATCAGAGACCTCTCAACGTCGTCGTCGTGTGGTGTCGTGCCGGGGTGACTGCTGCCTCGCTCCGGGGCGGCACTGCAGCGGAGCGGACGATCGGTGGCGAGCGGGGGGACCGCCCGGTCTGGGTGACGGCCTAGTGATTGGCGGCGGGCTTGCCCCCGAGGTAGAGCGCGGCGAGCGTGGGGTCGGCCAGGAGTTCGGAGGCCGGTCCCGAGATGTGCACGCGACCGAGGTCGAGCACGCAGCCGATGTCGGCGGTCTCCAGAGCGCGGCGGGCGTTCTGCTCGACGAGCAGCACGGCGGTGCCGGCATCCCGCATCCTGACGACCTGCTCGAACACCTTCTCCGTGGTCTTCGGATCGAGTCCCATCGACGGCTCGTCCAGCAGCACGACCTTCGGACTGACCATGAGCGAGCGCGCGAACTCGACCTGCTTCTGCTGCCCGCCGGAGAGGAGGCCGGCGAGCTGCTTCCACCGCTCCCCCACGATCGGGAAGAGGTTCTGCACGAACTCGACACGCTCCTGGATGACTGCCTGATCCTTGAGGGTGAACGCGCCGAGCATGACGTTCTCGCCGACCGTCATCTCACGGAACACACTGTGCCCCTGCAGCACATGCGCCAACCCGTTGCGCAGCATCGACTGGGGTCCGTCGCCGGTGATGTCGCGGCCGTCGACCGAGATGCGTCCCGATCGCGGCTTGAGCATGCCGCTCGCGACCTTCAGCACGGTCGACTTGCCGGCGCCGTTGGGGCCGACCAGGCAGACGACCGATCCCGGAGGGACTTCGACGGTGAGCCCGCGCAGCACGAGCGCGGCGCGGCCGTATCCCGCCTCGATGTCGCGCAGTTCGAGCAGGTTCTTCGCTTCAGACTCCAAGGTAGGCCTCCAGGACGCGCGGGTCTTGCTGGATGATCTCGGGCGTGCCCTCGGCGATCGGACGACCGCGGTCGAACACCACGACGTGATCGCACAGGCTCATGACCATCTCCATGTTGTGCTCGACGATGATGAAGGTCTTGCCCTCGTCGTTGAGCTCGCGGACGAGTGTGGCGATGCGGCCGATGAGCGCCGGGTTCACGCCACCGGCCGGCTCGTCGAGCATGATCGTGTCGGGCTCGCCCATCAGCACGCCCGCAAGCTCGAGGAGCTTCTGCTGGCCGTAGCTGAGGTTGCGGGCCTCGGCGTGCTCGAGGTGGTCGATGCCGACGCGGCGCAGCCATCCGCGTGCCCGTTCCAGCTCGTCCGGATCGTGCGCCGACCGCAGCTGCTGGCGGATGCTGGTGCTTCGCACCGCGACCAGCAGGTTCTCCATCACGGTCATCCGAGGGAAGACACGGCACAGCTGGAAGCTGCGTCCGATCCCCGCCCGGGCGATGCGATCGGGCGACTTGCGGGTGATCGCCTCGCCCCGGTAGCGGACCTCGCCGGAATCGGGCTTGATCATGCCTGTGACGCAGTTGAAGAAGGTCGTCTTGCCCGATCCGTTCGGTCCGATCAGGCCGTTGACCATGCCCTCGCGGAAGCTGACGGAGGCCTCGTCGACGGCTGTCACGCCGCCGAACCTCTTGGTCATCGAGGCCGTGCTCAGGCTCTCGAGCGTGGTGGTGGCGGCGTTCATGCTGACGTCTCCTTTCCCGCGGCATCCGCTGTCCGCTTCTCGTTCTGCTCCAGCAGCTGCGCCGCGGTGACCTCGCGGATCGACGCCCCGTCGGACTTTCTCCGGAAGAGCGAGCCGACCGCCGGGATCACGCCGTCCGGCATGAAGAGCACGACCACGCCGAGCAGGATGCCGGTGGCGATGAGGTGGAACTGCGTGTCGCCGAACTCGAGCTTGAAGTACTCGAGCGCGATGCCGACGACCACGGCACCCAGCAGCGGGCCGAACAGGTTGCGCACCCCGCCGAGCAGCGCCATGAGCACCATGTACGAGCCGATCAGGATCGAGAACTGGAAGATCGGGTCGAGGTCGCCGAACCACAGTGCGTACAGGCCGCCGCCGAGCGCCACGAAGAACGCCGAAAGGATATAGGCGATCAGCTTGTAGCGGGTGGTGGGGACGCCGAGCGCCTGCGCCTTGTCCTCGTCCTCGCGGATCGACTTCAGCGCCGTGCCGAACTTCGACCGGTCGATGACCCACCACGTGAGCAGGGCGAAGGCGAGCACCGCGACGAACAGGTAGAAGAACACGCGGTGATGCTCCGGGCGGAGCATGCCGGGGAAGGGCCGGGGGACGTTGAGTCCCTCGGACCCGCCGGTGACCTCGCGCCAGCTCTGGAACACCAGCAGCATGATGAGCACGAACGCGATCGAGACGATCACGAACGACGCACCTCGCACCCGCAGCGCGGCGATGCCGATCGGGATGGCGACGATCGCGACGAGCACCGTCGCGACAATCCACGCCACGAAGCCGGGCAGGGCGAGGTACTTGATGAGGAGCCCGGTGCCGTACGCGCCGAGGCCGAAGTAGGCCGCGTGCCCGAGCGAGATGTATCCGGTGAATCCGCCCATGAAGTTCCACCCCGTGGACAGCACGGCGTAGTTCAGGATGACGACGCCCGCCGACAGGATGTAGGGGTTCGGGGCGATCGTCGGGAACGACAGCACGAGGGCTGCGCCGACGACGAGGAGGACGATGCGCACCCACTTCGCCGCGGGGCGGCGGACGGGCGCAGGCGGAGCGATGACGACCGTCTCGGTCGCGATCGGTTCGCGGCTAGAAACGCTGGGCAAGACGACCTCCGAAGAATCCCTGCGGGCGGAACATGAGCGTGGCGAACAGCGCGACGTAGAACACGGTCTGCGCCCACGTCGGCCCGAGCGGCAGCTGCAGCAGGCTCTGCGCGATGCCGAGCACGAGGGCCGCGATGGCCGCACCGGGGATGCTGCCCAGGCCGCCGACGACGATGATGGCCATGAGCGGGCCGATCCAGTGCCAGTGCAGCGACGGGTAGATCGTGGCGTCGAGCGACAACGCCGTGCCGCCGATCGCTGCCGTGGCGAGCCCGAGGCCGAATCCGTAGCCCGCGACGCGGTCGGTGTTGATGCCGACCAGGCGCGCCGCCTCCGGATGCTGGATCGTGGCTCGCAGCGCCTGCCCGAACTTCGTGTACTTCAACAGCACGAACAGACCGGCGAGAGCGACCGCCGCCAAACCGAAGGCGATCAGCTTGACCACCGGCACCTGCGCGCCGAACACCTCGAGGCTCGCACTCGCGTACGGCAACGGGATGCGCCGCTGGGTTCCGGTGAAGAAGAAGCCGAGCGCCCCTTCGATGATGAGCGCCACCGCGAAGGTGAGCAGCACCGACATCATGGTCAGGGTCAGCGGCTTGAGCCTCGAGACGAGCAGCCGCTGCATCACGACGCCGGTGAGGAAGAACAGCGGCACCGTCACGACGAGCGACACGAGCGGGTCGATGCCGGTCTCCCGGTTGAACCACCATGCGAGGTAGGCCGCGAGGATGAGGAACGCGGAGTGCGCGATCATCACCACCCGCATGATGCCGAAGTAGAGAGTGAGCCCGGCGGCCAGAAGGGCGTAGAGCCCGCCCAGCAGGATGCCGAGGATGAGGCTTTGGAGGAGGAGGGATCCGCTCACGATCTACGGATCACCACGTCGGCTTCGGGAAGACGAACTCGGTCTCCTTGACGTCCTCGGGGAGGACGATGAGGATCTCGCCGCCGACCCACTGCTGGATCAGGTGGGCGCCGGTGGGCTTGCCGGTCTCGTCCCAGCTGAGAGGCCCGACCACGGTCTCGACCTCGTTGTCGCGCAGCCAGTCGATCAGCTCCTGCTGGCACTCGCCCTGTTCGGCGCATCCGACGGCCTCGACCGCGGCGGCGACGACCTGGCCGGTCGTGTAGGCGTTCGCCTCGTCCTCCGACGGCGGGTTGCCGTGCATCTCGGTGTACTTCTCGACGAACTCGACGTTGCTGGGGAACTGCGACTTGGGCGAGTATCCGGTCGGGGCGAGGATGCCCTCCGTCGCCCCGCCGATCGCCGCGGCGAACTCGGGGTTGGTGGGGGCGGTGGAGAACGCCGCGAGCTCGGGCTGATAGTTCAGCTGCTGCAGCGCGATGATCAGGTTCACGGCATCCTGGTACTGCGTGCCGCCGATCACGATGTCGGCATCCGACTGCGCGATCTTGGCGGCGATGGTCGAGAAGTCGGTCGTGTTCGGCGGGTACACCTCGTCGACGAGGATCTCGACGCCGGCCTCTTCCAGCTTGTCGCGAAGACCATAGGCGGTGCCCTGCGCGAAGGGGTCGTCCATCGAGGCCACAGCTGCCGTCTCGGGCCGCTGGTCCTCGGGGAGCGCCAGCAGATACTCGGCGAGGTTGTTGTAGTGGTCGTTCGCGATCGCGGGGGCCGCGTAGAAGAGGTTGTCGAAGCCCTGCTCGAAGACCTCCTCTGCCGCGCCGGCCGGCTCGACGAAGAGCATCCCGTACTCCTGCGCGACTCGCGCCGAGGGGACGACGAGGCGCGTGGAGAACGGCCCGAACACGAGGTCGACGCCGTCCTGCGCGATGAGGGACTCGTAGTCGGAGACGACGCGGTCGGCGTTCGACTGGTCGTCGAGGATCTTCAGCTCGACCTGACGGCCGAGCAGACCGCCGTTCTCGTTGACGATGTCGCGCCAGGCCTCGTAGCCGCGCTCGACGCCCTTGCCCGGTTCGGAGAAGTCGCCGGTGAGCGGGAGGGAGATCCCGATCACGATGGGATCGTCGGCGCCGTCACCGCCCGACTGGCCTCCGGCTCCGGAACAGCCCGAAACGACGAGCGATGCGATTGCGACCGTGCCGACGGCTGCGGCGATCCGTCGACCTTGGCGGGGTGCAGTCATGCGATTGTCTCCTACGTCATCGTAGCGAAAGCGCTTTCGTAAGCGCTTCCGTCAATATACTGGGATGCACGGGCGAGGGCAACCCTCAACGCGCACCGCGTCGGTTATTCTCCCGCGGGGAGGTATTCGTGAAGAACACAGGGACGCCACGCCTGGTCGACGTCGCACAGGCCGCAGGGGTCTCGCTCGCGAGCGCGTCCCGGGCGATGACGGGGGGCTCGGGCATCTCCTCCAGCGTCGCCGAGCACGTGCGCCGGATCGCGCAGGAGCTCGGATACGAGCCCAACCTCCACGCGCGCGGACTCGCCGGCGGGCTCGTCCCCACGATCGGACTGCTCGTGCACGAGATCGGAGACCCCTACTTCTCCGAGATCGCCAGCGGGGTCATCCGCAACGCCTCGCTCGAGAACCGCTCGGTGCAGATCGCACAGGCCGACCGCACGCCCGAGAGCGAGCTGGCCCAGGTGCAGGCGCTCCGGCGACAACGGGTCGGATCGATCATCATCGCCGGGTCCGGCTACTCCGACCCCGTGCACGAGCAGCGGATGGCGGATGCGCTCAGCGACTTCTCCCTCGCGGGCGGGCGGGCGGCGGTGATCGGACGGCACCATCTGCCCGTCGATGCCGTGCTGCCCGACAACCACGGCGCGGGAGCCTCGATCGGACGGCACCTCGCCGGACTCGGCCACCGACGCATCGGCGTCGTCGCAGGGCCGCTCGACCTCAACACCGTCGCCGACCGCATCGCCGGACTCCGCGCGGGCACCGCCGACGTGGGAGCGGAGCTGACGATCGTCTCGCAGTCGTTCACACGCGAGGGAGGGATGGCGGGGGCGCGGGAGCTGCTCGGTCGAGGCCTCACCGCGATCGTCGGCCTCAACGACGCGATGGCCATCGGCATCCTCAGCGAGCTGCGTCAGCACGCCATCCGCGTGCCGGAGGACCTGTCGGTGGTGGGATTCGACGACATCGCCGTCGCGGGCGACGTGGCTCCCTCGCTCACGACCGCGCGCATCCCGATGTTCGAGATGGGCCAGCATGCGGTGAGCCTGATCCTCCGTCCGTCGAGCGACGAGGCGCGGACGATCACGACGACGCACGAGCTGATCGTGCGCGACTCCTCGGGGCCTCCCCTCACCTGACGGCGCGCTCCCCCAATTCTGGGAGGATGCTGTCATGCCCCGCTTCGACCTCGCCCCGGAACAGCTGCGCGTCTACCGCCCCGACGTCGCCGAGCCCGCAGACTTCGACGAGTTCTGGACCACGACGCTCGCGTCCGCCCGCGCGAAGGCCACCCCGTCGCGCCTGCGTCGCGTCGACTCGCCGCTGCGCACGGTGGAGGTCTTCGACGTCACATTCTCGGGGTACGACGGCGACCCGATCTCCGCCTGGCTGACACGGCCGGCCGGGGCTGAGGAGCCGCTCCCTGTCGTCGTCGAGTACCTCGGCTACGGGGGCGGCCGTGGCCTCCCCCACGAGCACATCGCGTGGGCCTCATCCGGGTACGCGCATCTCGTCATGGACACGCGGGGTCAGGGATCGGGCTGGGGAACCGGCGGCGGCACCCCCGACCCGCACGGCACCGGCCCGTCGGCGGCCGGCTACATGACCCGAGGCATCCTCGATCCCGCGGAGTACTACTACCGCCGCGTCTTCACCGACGGCGTGCTCGCGGTCGACGCCGTGCGCGGCATGGACGGACTCGACGCGAACCGCGTCGCCGTGACGGGCACGAGCCAGGGCGGCGGCATCGCCATCGCGGTCGCGGGGCTCGCCGAAGGTCTCGTCGCGGTGATGCCGGACGTGCCGTTCCTGTGCCACTTCGAGCGGGCCGTCGGCATGACCGGACGCGACCCATACCAGGAGATCGTCCGGTACCTCTCGGTTCACCGCGACCAGGTCGAACGGGTCTTCACGACGCTCTCCTACTTCGACGGCGTCACCTTCGCGAAGCGCGCGAGCGCTCCCGCGCTGTTCTCGGTCGCGCTGCTCGACCAGACGTGCCCGCCCTCGACGGTGTACGCCGCGAGGAACAGCTGGAACGGGACGGCCGAGATCGTCGACTACCCGTTCAACGAGCACGAAGGCGGCCTGGGAGAGCAGTGGCTGCGGCAGGCGCGATTCCTCGCGGACGTCGACGGGACCCCCTGACGCCGGTCGCCCCTCAGCGCACCGCGCCGGCAGTCAGCCCGCCGACCAGCCAGCGCTGGAAGAACACCGCGGCAGCGAACACGGGCACCACGCCGAGGAACGACGCGGCGGCGATCTTGCCGAAGTGCGGCGTGCGGTCGCCGTAGAACAGCGACAGGGCGACCGGGAAGGTCTGCGAGTCCACGCTCTGCGTGAGGAAGGTCGCGAGCAGGAACTCGTTGTAGTTGAGGATCGCGACGATGATCCCGATCGCCACGAGGCTCGGCAGCAGCAGCGGCACGACGACCGACCACAGCATCCGCACGGATCCCGCGCCGTCGAGGCGCGCCGCCTCCTCGATCTCGACCGGGAGTCGGCGCACGAACCCTTCCAGCAGCCACACCGCCACGGGCACGTTGACGAGCGCGTACACGAGGGTCAGCCCGAGCAGCGTGTTGTTGAGGCCGAGCACCCGCAGCAGGATGAGCAGGGGCACCACCGCGACGATCGGCGGCAGCAGCCAGGGACTCATGAGCGTGGCGGCCAGGGTGCGTCCGCCCGCGTGATGGCGCACGATCGCCCAGGCGCCCGGCACCGCGAGCGCGAGCGAGAGCACGGACCCGCCGATCGCGGCCGCGACCGAGTTGAGGATCGCCCGGGGGATGTCGGTCGCCAGGACGTCGGCCCAGTTGGACCAGTGCGGATCCGCGCTCCAGAGCACTCCGGCCACCGTCTCGTCGCGCCCCATGAGCGACACCGAGAACAGGTAGGCGAGCGGGACCAGGGTGACGGCGAGTGCTACGAGCAGCACCGTGCCCGCGACCGGCCGCGGCCGTACTCGATGCTCACTCATGACGGGCCTTCCGGGCGAGGGCGGCGACCACCAGGGTGACCGCCGTGACGATGACGGCGAAGACCAGCGTGATGGCGGATGCTCGTCCGATGTCGAACTCCTTCAACGCCACCTGCTGGATGAGGTAGGTGGTGGTCGTCGAGGCCTGGCCCGGCCCGCCCGAGGTCATCACGACCACGAGGTCGAACACCTTGAGCGCGATCACGAGGCGGATGAAGAAAGCGGCGAGGACCGTCCCCGCGATGGCGGGCCAGGTGATGTGACGGAACAGCCGACCACCGTGCGCACCGTCGAGAGCCGCGGCCTCGCGCACGGCCGGATCCTGCGTCAGGAGCGCCGCGTAGACGAGGATCACGATGAGCGGCGTCCACTGCCACACGTCGGCGAGTCCGATGGCAGGGAGCGCCCACGCCGTGGTCGACAGCGGCGCGAGGGAGATGCCGGGGATCAGCGTCGCGAGCAGCCCGCCGCCCGGGTTGAAAACGAGCTTCCACAGCGTGCCGACCACGACGGGCGGGGTGATCAGCGGGAGGAGCAGCAGAGTGCGGACCACCGCACCGGAGCGCGTCGCCCGTTCGAGGGCCACCGCGATGGCCACGCCGAGCACCGTGCTGGCGACGGCGACGGCGAGGGCGTAGAGCACCGTACGGGTGAACGACGCGACGACGTCGCCGTCGGCCAGCACGGTCTCGAGGTTCGCCGTGCCGACCCACTCCTGGAAGGGGCGGCCGAGCGTCGAATCGGTGAAGGCTGCCGCGATGATGAACAGCAGCGGATACGCGCCGAGAACGACGATCGACAGGATCGTCGGCACCGTGAATCCGCGCACAGTGGCGGACGCGCGCCGACCCGCCCGTCGCGGCACGGAGCCGGACGGGCGGGCGGGACGCGTGAGCGCGCGCGCTGCGAGGGTGTCAGCCAAGGATGTCTTCCCACTCGGCCTGCACGCGGTCGAGCGTCTCCTGAGCCGTGCCGCCGTCGCCCGCGATGAGCTTGGCAAGCTCGTCGGTGAGGATCTGCGCGGCCTGCGAGGCGTTCTCGCCGGTCGGCCAGGCGAGCGAGCCGCTCAGCGTCGTGCGGTTGACGCGCTGCAGGTCGGGGTAGGTCTCGCCGTAGGCCGCGCTCTCGAGCGAGGACTCGCGGTTCGGGTCGATGCCGGTCTGCGGGTCGGCGACGATGAGCTCGGAGTTCACCTCGCTCGACGCGGCGTACTCGATGAACGCCTTCGCCAGATCGGTCTTCTGCGTATTCGCGGCGATGACCCACGTGAAGCCGGCCACGAGCGAGGCCTTGGGCTCGGTGTTGTCGCCGCCGACCGGGAGGGTGGTCACGCCCCACTTGCCCGCGACCTTGGAGTCGGGGTTCGTCTCGGAGCCGACGCCGAGGTCGGTCCAGTTCTCGATGAAGCCGACCTTGCCGTCGTACCAGGCGCCGTTGCCGACGCCGAAGTCCGTCTCGGCCGGGGTCGGGAAGGCGTAGGGCACGGCATCCACGAGCGCCTGGGCCGCAGCGACGGCTTCGGGCGAGTTGATGGTGGGCTGGCCGTCCTCGTCGACGAACTCCCCGCCGAAGCCGGCGAGGCGGTTCGCGAAGGCGGCGCCGAGGATCAGCGGGGACTTCTGGCCGAAGATGGCCGAGCCGTAGACGCCCTGGTCGCCCTCGTTCTCGGTGATCGTCTTCACGTCCTCGAGGTACTCGTCCCAGGTGGCAGGCGGCTCGGTGATGCCGTTCCGCTCGAGGATCTCGGTGTTGTAGAACAGCACGTGCGTGTCGCCGTCGAAGGGCAGGCCGTAACGTCGGTCGCCCACGAGCGTGTAGGGGTCGTTGATCGACGGGATGAAGTCGTCGGTCTCGAGCGAGGGCGTCTCGTCGATCCAGTCGGTGAGGTCCTGGATCGAGCCGCCCTCCGCGAGGTCGCCGATCGAGACGTACCAGGGTGCGGCGACGTCGAAGGTGTTCGCCCCGGACTGCTGGTCGAGCGCGAGCGTGGAGCCGATCTCGTCGTAGGGGACGATCGTGAGGTTCACCTCGGCGCCGGTCTCCTCCTCGAAGTGCTCCTTGAGCCAGTTGCCGGCTCCCTCGTGCGAGGTGATGAGCAGCGCGTTGAGGGTCTGCCCCGAGAAGTCGCCGTCGTCGCCGGTTGCTCCGGACTGCGGGGCCTGCGTCGCGCAGCCGGCGATGGCGATCGTCGCGGCCGTCACGCCGGCGGCGCCGAGCAGGAGGCGGCGTGCGCGGCGGCTCGGAAGAAGGGACATGAGGGCTCCTCAGGAGTCGGGTCGGGAAGCGGATCGGCGCTCACGCTAGGAGTCGGATGCGGTCGAGCGCGCGCCGCGCGTAACAGTTCGTCTCACCGCGACAGAGTGCGTCATCGACCCGACGGACGCGGGTCTCGAATCGCTAGGGTCGCCTCTACCCCACCCGCCAGAGGAGCACCGTGCCCAGCCGCATCATCCTGAACGCCTTCGACATGACCTGCGTCACGCACCAGGCTCCCGGCCTCTGGCGTCACCCCGACAACCAGGCCGATCGGTACCACGACCTGGACTACTGGGTCGATCTGGCGACGACGCTCGAGCGCGGTCGTTTCGACGCGGTCTTCATCGCCGATGTGCTCGGCACCTACGACGTGTACCGCGACTCGGCGGCCGCCGCGCTGGGTGACGCCGCGCAGGTGCCCCTGGGTGACCCGGTCGTGCAGATCTCGGCGATGGCGCACGCGACCGAGCACCTCGGCTTCGGGGTGACCGTCGCGACCACCTACGAGCAGCCCTACGCACTCGCCCGCCGCTTCTCGACGCTCGACCACTTCACGCGCGGCCGCGTCGGCTGGAACGTCGTCACGAGCTACCTGGACTCCGCCGCCCGCAACCTCGGCCTCGATACTCAGATCGGGCACGACGAGCGGTACGAGATCGCCGAGGAGTTCCTCGATGTGACGTACAAGCTGTGGGAGGGGTCGTGGGATGACGACGCCGTGCAGCGCGATCGTGAATCCGGGATCTTCACCGATCCGTCGCGCGTGCACCCGATCGGCCACGAGGGGCGGCACTACCGGGTGCCGGGCATCCACCTCGCCGAACCGAGTCCTCAGCGCACCCCCGTCATGTTCCAGGCGGGGGCGTCTCCCCGCGGACGCCAGTTCG
The DNA here is from genome assembly GCF_040675935.1 of Microbacterium sp. LMX7-1.2. Lineage (NCBI taxonomy): Bacteria > Bacillati > Actinomycetota > Actinomycetes > Micrococcales > Microbacteriaceae > Microbacterium > Microbacterium sp. LMX7-1.2. Next base: position 1,290,618 of record NZ_JBEGIL010000001.1, read on the forward strand.
CCGCGACCCATGGGGAGGCGATCTTCATCAACGGGCTGCGTCCCGAGCTCACGCGCCCGCTGACCGACGACATCCGGGATCGTGCCGAGGCGCTCGGCCGCCCGCGGGACTCGGTCCGGGTCCTCACGCTCGTCACGATCGTGGTCGCCGCGACCGACGAGGAGGCGCAGTCGAAGCTCGACGACTACCGCCGCTACGTATCGCTCGAGGGCGCTCTGGCGCTGTACGGCGGCTGGTCGGGGCTCGACCTGTCGCAGTTCGACCCGGACGTGCCGCTCGAGTACGTGGACACGGATGCCGCGCGCTCCGCGCTGTCGATCTTCACGAAGGCCGACCCGGAGCGCGCGTGGACCCCGCGCGACATCGCCCACTACGTCGGCATCGGCGGCATCGGACCCGTGATCGTCGGGAGCCCGCAGACCGTCGCCGACGAACTGGAGCGCTGGGTGGAGGTCGGAGGCGTCGACGGATTCAACATCGCGTACGTCGTGACCCCTGGATCCTTCGAGGACGTCGTCGAGCACCTGATCCCGGAGCTGCGACGCCGCGGGCGCGTGTGGGACGAGTATCCCGAGGGAACCCTGCGGGGACGCCTGACGGGCGACGGATCCCCCGTCATCGCCGACTGGCACCCCGCGCACCGGTATCGCGGAGCCTTCGCCGACGGACCCAGCGCCCTCGACGGCACCCTCGGCGGGCCGCTGACCGACGACTCGACCGACATCACGAACGACATCACCGAGAAGGAGGGCGCCCGATGAGCGTCGCCGCAGACACCACGACCCGCAGCCGCTGGACCGGCACCGCCGATGCGGCGGAGCGCGCGCACTGGCGCGCCGTCGCGGAACGCGTCGCCGAAGAGCTCGGCCGCGACGCCCTGCAGCGCGACCGCGCGAACCAGGACCCGACGGTCGAGCTCGACCTGCTGCGCGACGCGGGTCTCGTGAACCTGCTGCAGCCGGCCGAGTTCGGCGGGGGCGGCGCGCACTGGGAGACGGCGTTCCTCGTCATCCGCATCCTGTCGCGCGCCGACGCCTCGATCGCGCAGGTGCTCGCGTATCACTACATCAACTCGGGCAACATCGGCTTCGCGGCCGACCCCGCGGTGCAGGACGACTGGCACCGGCGCACGATCGACGGCCGTTGGGTGTGGGGCGACTCCGTGAACCCGACCGATCCCGACCTCGAGCTCACGGCCGACGGCGACGGCTACCGGCTCACCGGGCTCAAGCGCTTCTCGACCGGGGCATCGGCGGGCGACGTCGTGCTCGCCGCTGCCGCGGTGCGCGGGGGCGACCTCGACGGCACCGCGCAGCTCGTCGTGCTCGACCACGACCGCGACGGCATCCGCTACCTCGGCGACTGGGATGCTCTGGGTCAGCGCCTCTCGGCGAGCGGATCCGTCCGGTTCGAGAACGTACGGGTCGAGCGCGGCGACGTGCTCGGCGAGCTCGGCGACGAGCCGTTCTCCACGCTCATCACCCCCGGGATCCAGCTCGCGTTCGGCAACCTCTACCTCGGCATCGCGGAAGGCGCTCTCGCGCGCGGTCTCGACATCGTGCGGGCCCGACCGCGCGCCTGGTTCCTCAGCCAGGCCGACTCGTACCGCAACGACCCGTTCGTGCAGCGCGTCGTGGGCGAGTTCGCCTCGCGCATCGCGGCCGTCGAAGCCCTGGCCGACCGCGCCGGGCGCCTCTTCGACGAGGTCGTGGACGAGGGCGGACAACTGACCGCGGAGCGCCGCGGCGAACTGGCGATCGAGATCGCGAAGCTCAAGGTCGTGTCGACCGAGGTGGGCATCGAGGTCGCCGACCGGATCTTCGAGGTCACCGGATCGAGCTCGGCGAAGGCCGACGTCGGCCTGGACCTGTTCTGGCGCAACGTCCGCACGCACTCGCTGCACGACCCGGTCGACTACAAGAAGCTCGAGGTCGGCGCCTGGACCCTGAACGGCGAGCTGCAGCCGATCTCGCTGTACACGTGAGGGGCGGCGACATGACGGACACGCAGAAGGACCGACTGGCCGTAGCGCGCGAGCGCCTGCGCCCGCTGTTCGCCGAGATCGGCGAGGGCACTGTCGCGCGCGAGCAGAGCCGGACGCTGCCCTTCGCCGAGGTCGAGGCGCTGCGAACCGCCGGGTTCGGGCGGCTGCGGCTACCGGTGGAGCACGGCGGCGACGGGCTCGATTGGCCCTCGTTCGCCGAGCTGCTGATCGAACTCGCGGCCGCGGACTCGAACCTGCCGCAGATCTTCCGCGGGCACATCGCCTACGTCGAGCACGTGCTCGCGTCGCCTCCGGGACCGCGAAGGGAACTCTGGCTCCAGAGGCTCGCGGACGGCGAGCTCGTGGGCAACGCGTGGTCGGAGAACGGCGCCGCCGCCGTCGGGACGAACTCCACCCGCGTCTCTCGCCGGCCCGACGGCACCTGGCGCGTGGACGGTCGCAAGTTCTACACGACCGGCAGCATCTTCGCCGACTGGATCGACGCGACGGTCGACCTCGACGGCACCACCGTGACGGCGCTCATCCGCCGGGATCAGGACGCCGTGGCGGTGTCGGACGACTGGGACGGCTTCGGCCAACCACTCACCGGCACCGGCACGGCCGTGTTCGACGATGCCTCGGTCGACGAGGACGACGTCGAGCCCTTCACGGCGCGGTTCCCCTTCCAGACCGCGGTGTACCAGCTCACGCTCCTGTCGGTGCTCGCCGGCATCGCCGCGGCGATCGAGCGCGACACCGCGGCCCAGGTGCGCGCCCGCACCCGGGTGTACAGCCACGGCAGCGCCGACCGCGTCGCCGACGACCCGCAGGTGCTGCAGATCGTCGGCGAGCTCACCGCAACCGCCGCGACCGCTCGCGCCCTCGTGCTCGATGTCGCCCGCGAGGTGCAGCATGCAGCCGACAGCCTCGGCACGCCGTCGGCACAGGATGCCGTGGTCGCCGCCGAGCTGCGTTCAGCCCATGCCCAGATCGTGCTGACGGATCTCGTGCCGCGCGCCGCCTCCCGCCTGTTCGACACGCTCGGCGCGTCCGCCGTGCGCTCCGGAACGGCCCTCGACCGGCATTGGCGCAACGCCCGCACCGTGTCCTCGCACAACCCGTGGATCTTCAAGGCGCGCCAGCTCGGCGACCACGCGGTCAACGGCAGAACGCCGGACTTCGTCTGGGCGGTCGGTGCGGCGAACGCGCAGGAGGGTGCCCCGGCCCCGGTCTGACGGCGCGACGACGCGCGTTCGCGCTCTCGCTACACGCGATCGGACTCTGTCATGCTGTCGAGCATGAGGACTGGGACCACTGCGGCGTGGAGCGTGGGCGTCGTCGCCGTCATCGCGGCGATCGGCGTCGCAGCCGTGATGATCTCGTCGTCCGTCGCGTCGGATGCGACCTCGTCCGCGGAGACGGGAGCGACACCGACTCCGACGCCCAGCGCGAGCCCGCCCCTGGACGAGGAGGCCGCGATGATGGCGGAGCTCGGCGACGGCTACCAGTACCTGGGCCACGGTACGAGCATCCCGAAGAACGCTCTCCCGGGGTGCCCCGAATCCGGTTACATCTTCCTCGGCAGCGACGGCGACGAGCCCCCGCATGCCGAGCACCTCGGGGCCGACCTCGTCGACCTCGGGCCGCGTGATTACGCCGAGGGCTCGGTCGGGTTCGACGAGCAGGGCCGCATCGCGACGTACACGGTCGCTCCCGGCGACGTGGAGATGGCAATCGGCGAGCGCTTCTGCATCTACAACGCCGGCATGCTGGGGATGCTCAACGGCTACAAGGGCGGCGACGCCTTTCAGCCCGGTGACGTGATCACCCTGAACGCCGACCTCGTCACGGACTGGGTCAGCCCCTACCCAGAGGGCTGAGCACGCGTCACACGGACACGCGCCCCTCGAGGATCGCCGCCTCGTCGAGTCCCTGCCCCCCGCGGAAGCGCGCGGCCGGGTGCGTGTCGGCCACGCGCGGTCCGACGCCGTGCACGCGCTCGCGCAGCGTCTCCCCCGGCGTGTAGGCCTCGCGCAGGCGGCCGCGGCGGCGCAGCTCGGGCACCGCGTACTCGATGAAGTCGCGAGCCGTGTCCGGCGAGTGGTACTGCACGAGGTTGATGCCGTCGATGTCGTGCTCGTCCAGCCAGGACTCGATCTCGTCGGCGACCTCGGTCGGCGATCCGACGGCCATGAACGGCTTGCGGTGGAACCCGGAGAAGGTCGCGAGGAACTCGGCGATCGTCTGCTCCTGCGGAAGGAACGCCGCCGCGAGGTCGTCGCCGCGCCCCTCCCGGCGCAGGGCGTCACCGACCGTGATGTCCCCGGGGTGAGCGGTGGGGTCGAACGGCAGGCTCGCGTGCGCGAGGACTCCGTCGATGCTCGCGTACCGGTCGTACTCGGCGAGCTTGGCCTCGGCCTCCTCCCTGGTCGCTGCGACGATGACCGTCGCGCCGACCACGAACTTGATGTCGTCTCGGGCGCGTCCCTGTCGCTCGAGCTCATCGCGGATCTTCGCGATCGTGCCGCTCACCTGCTCGAACGAGCGCCCTCCGGTGAAGATGAGCTCGGCGTGACGGCCGGCGAACTCGATACCGCGCGACGACTGCGTGGCCTGGATCAGGAAGGGCGTGCGCTGCCGCGACGGCGACGACAGGTGCGGGCCCGCGACGGAGTACCGCGGCCCGTGGTGGTCGATGTAGCGGATCTTCGAGGGGTCCGCGTACACGCCGCCCTCCTGGTCCTCGACGATCGCGTCCTCGTCCCACGATCCCTCCCACAGCTTGTAGAGGACATCGAGGTACTCGTCGGCGATCTCGTAGCGGGTGTCGTGGTCGACCTCGCCGTCGAGACCGAAGTTGCGGGCGGCGTTGGGCAGGTACGAGGTGACGATGTTCCAACCCACACGACCCTTGGTGAGGTGGTCGAGCGTCGACATGCGGCGCGCGAACGAGAACGGCGGCTCATAGGTCGTGGAGAACGTGATGCCGAAGCCGAGGTGCTGCGTCACGGCCGCCATCGCCGGCACGACGAGCATCGGATCGTTGCTGGGGATCTGCAGCCCCTCGCGGATCGCCGTCTCGGGACCCCCGCGGAACACGTCGTAGGCCCCGATCACATCGGCCAGGAACACGGCGTCGAAGCCGCCCGCCTCCAACTGCCGCGCGAGCTCGGTCCAGTACTCGATGTCGGTGAACGCGGTGCGGCGGTTGCCGGGGAGTCGCCAGAGTCCGTGCGTGATGTGGCTCACGCAGTTCATCTCGAAGAGGTTGAGGATGAGGCGCTTCGGATCGGTCATGGTCGGGCTCCTTCCGCGGCGCACGTGCGCCCTCGCCGATCCTTCCGCGGGTTCGCCGCGCGACCGCATCCGATGACGTCCGATGTGGCCGGATGACGTCGTGTGACGTCGCACGGCTCCCCGTGACACGCAGGGTGTGGCAGACCGCGGGCCTCGGAATGATCGCATCATCCCTCCCGACGAAAGGCACCCGAGCCCCATGAACGCATCCAGGACCCGTCGCGCGCTGACGACGACCGCCGTCGCGGCCCTCGCGGCCCTCGCGCTGTCCGCCTGCAGCGGCGGCGCCGTCGCCCAGCCCGCCGCCGATGCCGAGCGCGTCGACGGCGGCACGATCGTGTACGCCCACCAGCAGGAGCCGCAGTGCCTCTTCGGCGGGTGGATCGAGCAGGCCTACATCTCGTACCAGTTCCTCGACAGCCTGTTCTCCCTGACCGAGGACGGCGAGGTCGTGCCCTGGCTCGCCGATGACTGGGCCGTGAGCGACGACGGCCTCACCTACACCCTCACCCTCAAGGACGGCGTCGAGTTCACGGACGGGACCCCGGTGGATGCCGAGGCCGTGGCCTACAACTTCGACTACTGGGTCGCCGGCGGCAACAGCACCGCCGCAGTCTGGCTCGGCGGCTACTACGAATCCGCCGAGGCGGTCGACGATGTGACCGTCGCGGTGCACCTCTCACGCCCCTACGCGCGCTTCGTCGAGAACCTCACGCAGGGGTACTTCGGCATCCAGTCGCAGCACGCGCTGGAGACCCGCACCGAGGAGGAGAACTGCGAGCAGCCGATCGGCTCCGGCGCGTTCGTCGTCGAGAAGTGGAACCGCGGCGAGAACGTGATCCTCACGCGCAACGACGACTACACGTCGTGGCCCGAGAACGCGAAGCACACCGGCCCCGCGTACGTCGAGAAGGTCGATTGGCGCTTCGTCGCCGATGGCGTGACCCGCGTCTCGGCGCTCCGCTCCGGCGAGGCGGACGCGATCTACGACATCCCCGCGATCGAGTGGGACGGGCTCGAGGGCGAGCAGTACGAGCTCCACAAGTACGTGACGCCCGGTCGCCCGCAGCAGGTGTCGTTCAACACGACCCGCGAGCCGTTCTCCGACGAGAATCTGAGGAAGGCGTTCGTCTACAGCCTCGACCGCGAGAGCATCGTCGACACGATCGGCCACGGCGTGATCCCGTTCGAGGGCAACGGCGGCGTGAGCAGGGCGACGCCGGGGTACAGCGAGAAGGCCGCCGACTGGTACGCCTACGACGCCGACGAGGCCAACCGCCTGCTCGACGAGGCCGGATGGACCGAGCGCGACGACGACGGCTACCGCGTCAAGGACGGCAAGACGCTCGACGTGGTGTTCCCGTACAACGCCGGCACGATCATCAACGCCGACGGCGCATCGATCTTCCAGGCGGTGCAGGAGCAGGCCAAGGCCACGGGGTTCAAGGTGGAGCTCATCCCCGTGCCGCCGTCCGAGACCTGGGCGGGCAAGTACGCCGGGCGCGACGCGTACGACATCTCGGCCGGGTACTGGACCTCGGTGAACGCGGGCATCCTCTACATCAACTGGCGACCCAGCACCGAGGACGACCCGAACTTCTCGAACAGCGCGTTCTACGACGACCCGGAGCTCGAGGCCATCATCCTCGCTGCGAACTCCGAGTCGGATGTCGAGAAGCAGAACGCGCTGTACGGGCAGGCCCAGGAGTACATCGCCGACCACGCACTCGCGTTCGGGCTGTATGACCGGCTCAGCACGCTGGGAGTGAACCCACGACTGCGCGACGTCTGGCAGGAGCACGCACAGGGAGGACCGACGTTCTATGACGCGTACTTCGTCGAGTGAGACGCGGCCGGCCGACCGGATCGACTCCGGCCGGCCGGCGGCGCCGCGCCGCACGCTCCGCCGCCTCCGCCGCGTGGGGTCGAGCATCGTGGGGGCCCTCGTGGTGCTGTGGGGCGCGGCCACGGCCGCCTTCCTCGCCCAGACCGCTCTGCCCGGGGACCGCGCCACCGCGATCCTCAACATCCGCACAGGGCAGGCTCAGGAGCGCACCCCCGCCGAGCTCGCCCCGATCGTCGACGCCTACGGGCTCGACGATCCGCTCCTCGTGCAGTACCTGCAGTACGTCGGCGGGCTGCTGCGTGGCGACCTCGGTACCTCGTACCAGCAGTTCCGACCGGTGTGGGATCTGATCGGCGAGCAGCTCGGGTCGACCCTCGTGCTCACCCTGACCGGCATCCTGCTCGCGTGGGTGCTGATGGTCGTCTGGGTGACGCTCACCGCGGGCCGAGGTCCCCAGGTGCGAGCGATCGGCTCGGCCGTCGACACGGTGACCGCCGCACTGCCCCCGTACTGGCTCGGCATCCTGCTGCTCCTCGTCTTCGCGCTCACACTGCGTTGGTTCCCCGTGATGGGCGGCAGCGGTGTGAACGGCATCATCCTGCCCGCTCTCACGCTCGCGATCCCGCTCGCGGGATTCATGGGTCAGTCGGTGCGAGCGGAGTACGAGCGCGCACTCGACCAGCCCTTCGTGCTCAGCGCGCGGATGCGGGGCATGGGCGATCTCGGCATCCGTCTGCGTCACGTGCTGCGTCACGCGTCGATCCCGGCCGTCACCCTCACGGGGTGGGCGCTGGGCGCGACGGTCTCGGGCGCCGTGATCGTCGAGCAGATCTACTCGCGCCCCGGCATCGGCAAGACACTGGTCGCCGCGGTCGGCGCGCAGGACCTCCCCGTCGTGACCGGCATCGTGGTGCTCGTCGCGGTGCTCTACGTCGTCGCCAACCTCCTGGTCGACGTCGTCTACACGCTCATCGATCCGAGGTTGAGGATGTCATGACCATCGCCCCCGTCACCCCGACTCTCCCCTCCGGCTCAGCGCGTCCTCGTCGTCGTCTGCGGGTGAGCTGGTCGCTGCTCGTCTCGATCGTGCTGGCTGTGCTCTTCGCGGTCGCCGCGTTCGCGCCGGGTGTGCTGGCCACCCACAGTCCCACGGCGCAGAGCTTCGCCGACGCTCTGCGGGCGCCGTCCTTCGCACACTGGTTCGGCACCGACGAAGCGGGACGCGATCTCTACAGCCGGGTCGTGCACGGTACCCGCGAATCGCTCCTGATCGGCATCGGCGCGGCCGGGATCGCCCTCGTCGCGGCGCTCGTGCTCGGCGCGCTCGCCGCTCTCGGAGACCGCGTCACGGCGGCGATCGTCAACCGCGCGATCGAGGTCGCGTTCGCGTTCCCGAATCTGCTGCTGGCGCTGCTGCTCGTCTCGATCCTCGGGCCGTCGCCCTGGACGCAGGTCGTCGCCGTCGGTGTCAGCACCGCGCCGGGGTATGCCCGGATGGTGCGCGGACAGATCCTGTCGGCCAAGAACGCCGGCTATGTCGAGGCCGCGCGGGCGCTGGGTCACGGGTGGTGGCGCATCCTGGGTCGCCATGTGCTGCCGAACGCGATCCGTCCGCTCGTCGCAGTGTTCACGATGGCGATCGGTCAGTCGATCGTCTGGGCCTCCGGGCTCTCGTTCCTCGGCCTCGGCGTCGCGCCGCCCTCCTCCGAGTGGGGAGCGCTGCTGGATGCCGGCCGCACCAACATCCTGCAGGCGCCGTGGCTGACCTTCATCCCCGGCCTCGTCATCCTCGTGCTCGCGCTGACCGCGACCACGATCGGCAAGAGCATCCAGAGCAGTCTCGAGAAGGGCCGTTGACATGAGCATCGCAGAACTCACCATCCCGTCTGCGCAGGCGGCCACAACCGGCGAGCGCCGCCTGACCGTGCGGAACCTGAACGTCGGGTTCGCGCGCGACGGCGAGACCCGCAGCGTCGTGCGCGATGTGTCGTTCAAGCTGACGGCCGGGCGCTGCGTCGCGATCGTGGGGGAATCCGGTTCGGGCAAGAGCGTCACGGCGCGCACGCTGGCGGGCCTGACCGGTCAGGGCGCGGTCGTGGACGCCGAGGAGATCTCGCTCGGTGGTGTGGATCTCGGTGACCGCGTCGACCTCACGGCGCAGACCGACCGCTCCTGGCGCCGGATCCGCGGACGGCGCATCGGCTTCATCCAGCAGGATGCGCTCGTGTCGCTCGACCCGCTGCGACCGGTCGGGAAGGAGATCGAGGAGGCGCTGCGCCTGCACGGGTGGCGCGACCGCACCGCGCGACGACGCAAGGCGGTCGAACTGCTCGCGAGCGTCGACGTGCCCCAGCCCGAGCTCCGCGCGCGGCAGCGTCCGGGCGAACTGTCGGGCGGCCTGCGCCAGCGCGCTCTCATCGCCTCGGCGATCGCCCTCGACCCCGAGGTGATCATCGCCGACGAGCCCACGACCGCGCTCGACGTCACGGTGCAGGCGCAGGTGCTGTCGCTGCTGGAGGACGCGAAGGTCCGCGGCTCGTCGATCATCCTCATCAGCCACGACCTGTCGGTGGTGGCGCAGCTCGCCGACGACATCCTCGTGATGCGCGGCGGCGAGGTCGTCGAGCAGGGGTCGGCAGCGCAGGTGCTCCGCGCGCCTCAGCATCCGTACACGCAGAGCCTGGTCGACGCCGTGCCGAGCGGTCACACCCGCGGCGAGCGCCTCGCTCCGCAGGAGCGCACCGTACCGAACCTGCACGTGGCACGCACCTCGGCGGGCCAGCGCGGTGAAGCGGTGCTCGACGCCCGCGTTCTCGTGAAGCGCTTCGTCGCACCGGACGGCCGCCACAGCACCGCGGTCGACCATGTGTCGTTCACGCTGCACCGGGGTGAGACAGTGGGGATCGTCGGCGAATCGGGGTCGGGCAAGAGCACGACCGCCCGCATCGCCCTTGCCCTCGAGACCGCCGACGAGGGCGAGGTGCGGCTGCTGGACCAGCCCTGGTCGGGCGTCTCCGAGGCGAAGCGACGTCCGCTGCGTCGCCGCATCGGCGTCGTCTACCAGGACCCGCTGAGCTCCTTCGACCCGCGATGGAACACCGAGCGGATCCTGCTCGACGCGATCCCCGCGGATGCCGGTCTGACCCGGCGCGAGCGGGAGCAGCGGGTCATCGATCTCCTCGCGCAGGTCGCGCTGCCGGCATCCGTGCGCGAGCGCTTCCCGCTGCGCCTCTCGGGAGGTCAGCGGCAGCGCATCGCGATCGCGCGTGCCCTCGCCACCTCACCCGAGATCCTCGTGCTCGACGAGGCCGTGTCGGCGCTCGATGTGTCGGTGCAGGCGCAGGTGCTCGACCTGCTCGTCGACCTGCAGGACGAATACGGCCTCAGCTACCTCTTCATCTCGCACGACCTCGGCGTGATCCACCACCTCAGCGACCGCGTGCTCGTCATGAAGGACGGCGTGGTCGTCGAGGAGGGCGACGCCGAGCGGATCTTCCGCGCGCCCGAGCATCCGTACACGCAGGAGCTGCTGCGGTCGCTGCCGAGGTTGGAGGGAGCGGATGGAGAGGAACCCGGAGCGCTCCGACCTCAGTAGCCGCGCTGTCCGTCCTGCACTGCGCGGGCCAGGCGCTTGCGCCAGGTCAACACGATCAGCAGGAGGACGATGATCAGCACCGGGGCGAAGTTCACGATGTCGTACGTGTTCGACAGATCGATCTGAGTGGAGAGGATGCCGAAGTCCCACAACCCGTGCGCTGCCATGCCGACGACGAGCGAGCCCGTGGTGCGCAGGACGAGGTAGAAGACGGCTCCGGTCAAGGTCGTCAGAACGACCTGCAGGAGCGCGGCGCCGAAGTCGCCCGTGATGAAGCCGTTGGACCCGTGAGCGATGCCGAAGATGAGAGAGGTCCACCCGGCCACCGCGAACTCCGAGCGACCTGTCGACTGGAACGCCGCGACACCGAGACCTCGGAACAGGAGTTCCTCCGCGAACCCGACCAGCAGCACAGCGGTGAGCAGCACGAGAGCGTGGAGCAGCCCCGCCTGCATGAGACCCCCGTAGTTCGTCACCGCGATGATCCCGAGCAGCAGCAGCACGGGGATCACGAGCGTCCACCGGCGCAGACGCCGCGCGCTGACGAAGATCTGCGTCCAGCCCCCGACCCACGCGACGATCGCGACGACGAACGCCGCCCCCAGTGCGACCGGAACGATGACACCCCGGAGGAGCGCATCGACCGATTCGATGGACCCCCCTGTCGAGTCCGGATCCGCGAGCAGCAGTGTGAGCCCCTGCACGATCACGAGGTAGCCGACGACGACGAGGAGGAACTGCCCGATCTTCGGGAGCCGGGTCCGAGTGCCGGGAGAGTCGACGGTCATCGTGCGTCCTTCGTTGCGGGGGCGGGCGGTGTCACAGCCGGCCCCAGTCGGTTTCCTGAGGGTTCGGTGATGCAGAGTCGCAGCGTCTCCGCCACCGTGCGTGCGTGCGGCGGGATGCCGGTGCGGGCGTACTCGGACGCCAGCGAGTCGTTGAACGCCCGGTTGGCGCCCACCACGGCCGCCGTGATCCGCGCCACATCGACATGGTCATCCGGCAGCTGCAGCCTTCTCGCGAACACGGGGATCATGCTGCGTTCGAAGTGGTCGCAGATCATCAGCCAGGAGACGCGGAGCGCGGGTTCCGAGTGACCGAGGACGACCATGCGCATCCCGCGTTCCTGATCATCGGTGTAGGTCACGCGTCCCGATGACGGCCTTCCGGCGAGATGCTCCTCCAGAGTGCGATCGAGGGGCCACGCCGCGACCAGGTCGACCAGCGGACGCGCGAGACTCGTCAGGATCGGTTCGATGCACGCTTCCTTGGACCGGAAGTAGCGCCACAGCGTCCGCACGGATATTCCGGCCACCGCAGCGATGTCCTCCCCTCGCGTCGCAACCACACCATCCCTCCAGAACAGCTCGGCGGCGACGCGCGACACCTGCAGCACGGACTCGGAATCACGCCGGAGGTCCGGGGCGACGTCGGGGCGCAGCTCATCGTCTGTCGGGCTCCGCTGTGCTACTGGCATAAAGTGACAGTACCACAACGGAGCCCTCGGATCCCCGCCCTGCGACCCGTCTCGGACGATACGCTTCGGCCATGGCATCCCCGCATCTCGCCCCGGCGTCGGCGGACGAGGCGTTTCCGGTCCCCTCGCCGGACGCTCGCCGAGCGTGGAGCTGGCTTCCGCTCCAGGTATTCGTCACAGGCCTCATCACGTTCGTCGTGGCCGCGGAGTGGATCTCGACCTCCGACCAGTACTCGGAGGGCATGCAGGCGGTCAGCCTCGGGCTCGGCTCGGCCGTGATCACGATCACCGCGTTCCTGCTCGGGCTGCCCCTGCGCGTCGCGCCTCCACTCCGCCGGTGGTGGGTGCGGCACGGGGGCTGGCCTGTCGTCGCCCTCTTCGTGGGCGTGGCGGGGCTGGTGCTCTCGTACTTCGTGGGCGACGCCCGCCCGCTCCATGTCCCGGCCGACGATCTGTTCCCGGAGGTGAACGGCTATCTCCCGGACGGCAGGATCTTCGTTCCCTCGTACGGACTCGTGGCACTTGCGACGATGCACCTGCTCCCGCCGCGGCGACGGCGGCGGCATCCTGCCGACCGGATGGCGGATGACAGGAGATGAACGAGCTCTTCGCCTGGACGATGCTGGCCGCCGCGATCGCGCTCGGCGTCGCCGTCACCGTCGGGCTCCGATCTCGACCGAAGCCTGTCGAGAGGTACTGGGGCAGCCTCGCGACATGGGGGTTTCAGCTGCTGGTCTCGATGGGGGCCGTGTTCTGGGTGGGCTTCCTCGGCATCTCGACGCCCCACTGCTCACCCGATTGCGAGTGGGACCTGCTCGGACTGAACTTCCAGGGGTTCATGATCTCCGCCGCCGGCATCCAACTGGTCAGTCTCGTGCTGACCGTCGTCTTCCAGCGCCGGGATCGGGTCTGGATCGTGCCCGTCGCGGGGATCGTGCTCACCCTCGTGGGCTGCGTGATCTCATCGGTCATCGCCTACAAGGCGATGCTGTTCTTCTGAGCGGTCCCGACCCGAGGACGTCAGCGGGCACGCCGCACAGGGGAGGGCAGGGGTCGAGTGCTCAGAGCTCGACGATGTGACCCGCAGTGCGTAGCGCCGTCTCCGCGCGCTCGACGGACTCCGTGGGAACCAGGACGAGGTCGGCCGACAGAGTCGACGTCACGAAGATCGGGATGCCCGCAGCCGACAGCGGAGCGATCAGGGCGACAGTCATGCCCGTCGTCTCGAGATCGTGTGCGGTACCGCCGGTGTACAGGGCGACCCAGTCCCCGTCGGAATCGGCGTCGACGACCGTGCTGTCGCCGTCGACCACCACGCTGACGATCGAACGCCCCTCGCCTGCATCGCCACTCGATGAGGCCCTCACGCTATAGCGGTGTGAATTGTCCGATCTCGCGGAAGTTGGCGGTAGGTGAGGCGCGCACCCCCGTAATCCCGCGCATCTCATGACCAGGATTGGTCGCACTTTGTCTCACGAAGCCTGTCGGTAACGGATTGATGCGCTGCGATCAGACCTGGCGCAACATCCTCAGTTTCAAGCATGAGCGCGAAGCGCGACGACTCGATTCACCCATCCTCGAAGTGGTCGCCAAACGACTTGACCGGCGTGGAGTCAATGTCCCCGGTCAGCATCCAATCGCGCAGTCGTTGGTGTATCTCCGCGACTACGGCGTAATAGGCGACCTCGTACGCCTGAAGTGGCGCGGCGGCCTGCTCGTGTTCCCATTCGCTGTCGTAGTCCCGCGGGTCTGGTGGAACATGCTCATCCGACCATGACTGCGCGGCCTGGTACGCCTCACGTTGAGTCTTGGATGTTTCAGCCAGCCAACGAAGCAGAGGCTCCTACTCAACACCCGTCGCGGCGAAGACGCGCGCGAGCGACTGGAAGGCCGTGAAGTCGCGGAAGTTGTGACGCGTCGCTTCGAGATAGTCGAAGGCCGCGCCGCCCACAGTCGCGCGAGCCTCGTGCGCTTTGCGATGGTCGCTCTCCTCTTTCTCCTGCTTCTGCCGTTTCCGCTCGCGGTTGGCGAGATACCAAGTGAGGCCGACGGCGACGAGAGCAACGATTGTTGACGAAATCGCCGTGAACGTCGGCAGCCCGACCTCGATCCACCAGCCCGGAGGATCGTTGACGATGAGGACCGGGATCGGCGTTGGGTCTACGGAAGGCAACATCTCGCGAGCCTAACGAGAAAACGTGCACGCAGATTCCGACCCACCAGTTCCGGTTGGGGCGCCTCAACCAGATCGAGATCGATCCAACCGGCAACTTGCGTGAGCACGGTTCAATGACCGTGGCGAGATACTGCTTGGGCTGGTCGGGATGCCCTGCCGACTTGCCGCAAGCGCGGGGCAGCGCGAGCGGTCACGCACGGCCTGCCGCGTCGCGCTTGTCGGCGGCATCGATGATTAGGTCACTCATCGGTGCCAGCCGCTACGTGGCCGCGCCAGTAGTCGGCGGCCGTCTGACCGTTTGCGAGAGCCTGCTGAAGGCCGTTGGTCTGGGCGAGTACGGCATGAAAGTCTCCCTGTGAGGTGAAGGCCTCGAGCGCGGTGCCGAGTGCGGTGTTGCCGAGGAACTCGGCGAACTCTCGAACAGAGTCAACGACCGCAAACTGCGTTGGGTTTCCATGCACGAGCGAATTGCGTACACGGGTGCGTCGTTGCCCCAAGTTCTCTCCCTCTTCCTGGAACTCGGCGATGATTTCCTCATAGGTCTTCATGTCGCGGAGACTCTGCAGCATACGGGTGATCCAGCCCCGCTCATGCTCGACCCGGCACAGGTCGAGAAGTTCCTGTTCGTGGTCGGCGGCAAAGAGCATCCAGGGACGCCGGCTCGTGCTTGCGTAGAACTCGCCAAGTAGCTCGCTGGTGCGTCTACTATTCGGGCCGCCACCGAGCAGGCAGCGCAGCACGGCGTTCTGGACGGCGGTGGCCCAGCGAGCATAGGCCCACCTCTCGACGAGCAGGTCGAAGAGTACGCCAGGCTTCATCGCCGCATAGGCCGCGACGTGTTGCACAACACGATCCGCCAGTGGAACCACCGCGCGGCGATCCGCCTCTGAAGGCTTACGCAGGGCAAAGGCGCGGCTGAACGGGAGGTCGGCGGCGGTCTGAGCCTCGATCGCTGCTGAGAGGAACCGTGGCAGGTCGTCCGTCGCGAGCGCGTCGGCGATCTTGGCCGCGTGACGCTCCAGTCCTTCGACGGTGAGCTGCGCTCCATGGCGGTCATCCGGGAAACCGGGTTCGGCCCGTGAAACCATGAAGCTTTGCGTTGTGGGCTCTCCAGACTGCACGACCACGTACTGGGCCAGGTGTGGACGGATGCCGTTGGAATCGTGAACCGCAACAGCGAAGATCGTGTCGATTACTTCGACGGCTCGCTCGAACGCGTTCGCAGCCGTGGTGAGTCCGAGGTCGACGCGGACGAGGAAGTCGACGTCATAGTCTTCGCCTATCCGCTCTTGCCATTTGAAGATGCCGCCATGCTTCGTGATCTTCGCCAGTTCTGCCTTGTGGGGGAAGTCAGGGCGCCCGGGCGCGGAGTTCGGGATATGCCAGGGTGCGTTGTAGAACTGAACATTGCCCGCGCCGATCTCGGGAACGAATCCGCCCTTGAAGCCAAGCCAGACAGCAACTGACTCGATTGTCTCGGGAGCGACGACGAGGTCGCGAGCCTTCGATACGCGAGATCCGACCGCAAGCTCTCGCTCCTCGAACGGGAGATCTTCCGGCTCCCGCCCGTACGCGAGCATGTCGACGGCGTGACGCAGGACGCGCTCCGCTGACTGACCTCGCCGTCCGAGCATATCGAAGAGCAGGTCGGCGACGAGCCGATAGTCAAGAGTCTCTAGAGCACGGTCCTTCGCGATGGCGACCAAATCATCCCAACACGCGCCGACTGCCCTGTCCGTCGCGAGGGCTGCGAGAAGGCTGTCGGCGGCACCTTCCACGTCGGCCCAGCGCTGGTCCGTGCGCAGTCCTGGACCCTGCGACAGCACGGCCTTTCCACTCGCCGCGAGCACTCCAAAGCGGGTCTGCAACGCAGCGACCTCTCGTGCAAGTGCGGTGCGCAGCGACGGACCGAGCGAGGCTACCGACTGCGCCAGGTCCGCTTTCAGCGAGTTCTGGTTGTCCTTCCGAACCCAGGCTTCTTCACCACTCGCGAGTTGCACCCAATCTCGGATCTCCTGCGTCGCGACGGTCAGCGGGAGTGTGAACGGAACGTAGCCCTGACGGCTGAGTGACGAAACAAGCGATTTGAGCCAGTCCGCTTCCCCCTCGGGCCAGTCGTCCCTCACGTGATAGTCGATCATCATCCGGCGATCCTCCTTCTCGGGCGTAGCTGAACCTCAGGGTGACGTCCCCCTGAGGTGGTGTCGTTCTCGGCAGGGTTGTTCGTGTCGTGCACGTGAGGGAGCCATCGTGCGATGGCCAGTGAGTACCGATCAAAGTCACTCACAAGAAGGACACAAAGCTCGATGGGCTCAAGACCAGTCTGCCCTCCTCGAGCTCCTCGGGAAACTGAAACTCACCGATGTCACCGACGGATCCGGGTCGCGACCGACACGCTCTACCAGGAACTGATCGACGCGGAAATGGGCGAGTTCATTGACGTGGGCCAGGTCTGTTGGATGACGAGGTGGCGCCTGATCATTTGGCACGCCCGACTCAACCCGCGTCACACCTTGATAGCTCTGTCGGGGTCGAGCACGAGTAACTGTCGGAGGCCTTCGCCAGACTGTGTGCCAACGGCACCGCCACGATATGGTTCCGATCAACGGCGGAGGGGGACGCGATGACCGAGTTGAGGCCACAGAACTCTCTAGATGCGCTCGAGGTTCTTCACTCGCGTCTCGACGCTCACTTCAGCGAGTTGAAACAGCGGAGGCAGGTGTTCTCCACCGAAGCCCCTGTGTTCGCTCTCGAACACGGGCTTTCCCTGACCGATATCGATGCGCTGAACGCAAGCGTGAGGTTCGCGGTCACCCACGGATTCAGCGCCCTGTACTGGCGGCAAAACTGGCTGCCATTCGTTGTCTACGCGGCAGAGTCCGGCTACGACTACGAGGGCAACGAATTCTGGCCGAGCTTCGAGCAAGCCACACCGGGCTGGGCGGTTCACGGCGATCGGGACCGTATCCGGACGATGTTCCGGAGGTTCGGCACCGATTACGGTGGGGCTATCCCCACCGGCGGCTTCGCACAGAACTTCCCGATCATCGCTTGGCCGATTACGCACGCCGTTCTACCGGTGTATCTGCAGCGTCACCTCGCTCAGCTGCTTTACGAGTTCCGCATGGGCTTGACCACCGAACTGCTCCGGCAGCCGGAAGACCTTGGCAAGCAGTTGTCAGCTCGCGCCTGGGGCTACACCGAGCGGTTCCGCATCTTCTGCTCAAATACGTCACTACTCGGGCATGTCGCGGCGGCGCTGCTCTCCGGTGAGGACGAAGAATCGCCTTACCTGCTGCACTCGACGCTGCTGCGGCTGGTTGAGGGGCTGGAGCAGGAGCGCCAGTCCAAGTTCTGGTTGCAGGGAGCCCGAAACGCTGCGAGTCGAGTCCGCGCCCAAGGATTTCAACCTGGAGCCTCCCGCACCGGAGCAGGCACTCAGCGGGACCGACTACCGAACCCGACAGACCCGCGCCTCGTCCTGCGGGGTAGCGATACGGGCTGGCGGGCATACGCCCAGTTGCCAGATCTCCGCAGTTTGAGCCGCCGACTGACCCACGTCTACGACGAACTGCGTACCCGACGCGCGCGCGTAGCAGGCGCCGAAGACATCGTCTTGGCTCGTGGCCGTCTCGTGACGCCAGGCCAGCAGGTCCGGCTAACTCATTGGCCCGACCCCGAGACATCGTTCATCGAGCTTGAGGACGGCAGTAGCGATGTCAACGCCTTGCTTCGCGACCAGGTGGAAATCTCTCGTGGTCCGGTCTGGTTGTTTAAGCGGCGGGCACCTGGCCTGGCTGTCGAGGTCAAGAGCAAAGTGGTCCGCCCCGACAACACCTACTACCTCGTCCACGCTGAGGGCTGGGTAGGTGAGGGCGCTCCTGGCCTGGATCCGATCAAGCTTGACGTAGCCGGGGCAGCGGCAAGTCGACTAGTCGTGCCCGAGCAACTCACTGCCGCAGAGTCCGATGCCCTCCTAGCTGCAGGGCTGAGTGTGGTCACCAACGTGACGATTCGTCCAGTCGGAATCGTAGCAAGTTCGTGGGACGGTGAAGGAGCCGTCGAGTGGATTGCTGGTGAGCCGGGTCTGATCGGCATCCACGCCGAGCAGGTTCCGGCGGGCGGCGCTCTGAGTCTGGACGGCGAGCGATACAACCTTGAGTGGCCCGAGGGCAGCAGCGAACTCTACTTAACCCTGGACGATCTCTCGGTGGGCGACCACGAGTTGCGCGTCACGTTGACCGGCGGCGCCCAGCAAACCTTGGCCGAGGGATCGCTGCTGGTGACGATTCGCGACCCCCAGGTGCGCCGCGATGCTGCCGAGGTCGGCGAGGGAATCCGGTTGCTGGCATCGCCGGCCCGCCCGAACATGAGCGAGATTTGGGCACCTGGAGCGGTCACGATCGCGGGGCCTGATGGCCTGCGAGTCGACCTAGCCATATCGCTCCGAGGTGAGGCCGGCCGGGAGCTATCCAAGATCTCGCATCCCATCACCTTGCCGCTTGTCGACTCCGATTGGATCGGCGTCGCCAAGAAAGTCCGCAACGACAGCCGCTTCACCGGGAACTTCGATCAGGCCGAGTCGCTGGAGCTGACGGTGTCTCGCGCAGGGGTCGGCCAAGCCACACTTC
This sequence comes from Microbacterium sp. LMX7-1.2, assembly GCF_040675935.1. Lineage (NCBI taxonomy): Bacteria > Bacillati > Actinomycetota > Actinomycetes > Micrococcales > Microbacteriaceae > Microbacterium > Microbacterium sp. LMX7-1.2. The sequence goes on from NZ_JBEGIL010000001.1 coordinate 1,309,624, forward strand.
GGGCAGATCGCGGCTTCCAGCCCCTGCGGTGGCAGCTACTTCGGGAACGAGAGCAGACCCGTGCCCACCTCATCGATAGGACCGACAGCCCCGGCACACGGGTGCTCTTGTACCGGTTCGAAACACCGGTGGCCCTCGAAGAACTCGACCCGAACTCCGACGTAGTTGCTCCGGCGACTGGCGGTCTCCTGACCGCGAAAGGTGGAGAGGGGATCGACGCTTCCGCCACCATCCTGCTCCCGACACGACCGAACGACCTGCTGGGGATTCGTGTTAAGCCGAACGTCCCGACCGGGCCGCGGACTCCGGGGGAACTCCTTCGACTGGTGTTTCACTACCGGCGGTGGGCAGAGGCCGACCTGCCCGGTGACATTTTCGCCCAGCACCATCGGGACGCCGTACTCGAAGCCATCACCCGTGCGCTGGTTTCTCTAGCGTGTGGAAACCGGTGGGCAGCCGTTGAGAATAGACTCGCCAACTCGAACGATCCCCTCGGTCTGATCGACGAGGTGCAGGCTCTCGTTGGAGACAGCGATGATCATACGCGTCTGGCGAAGAAGATCGGACGCAGCCTTTACGCATGGCAAGACCCGGCCTCGCTCTTGACGGGATTTGACGAGGTCATCCAGGGGTCATTGCGAGCCAATGGGGTAATAGGGCATGACTCGGCTCCGCGATTTCTTCTGTCGCTTGCGGGGCGCCCCAGCCAAGTGCTGTCCTGGGAGGAAGTCGAGCGAGGCTATCTGATGCAGCAAGTCATCGCTTCACCAGCGCTGCTGCGTGCCGCCAGATTCGCCGTCGTCGGCACCCGGCTAATGGGTGAAGCCGAGCTAGCGGCTAGGGGGTTCTGATGAGTATCGCCACACGCACCGTAGACGAGGTCGCCATGATCTCGGTCCGAGCCTTGGGCCTGGACGAGGAGTGCTTCGGCCTGGACTACCCGGAGGCGGTTGCCGCTTCGGTGCGACGTGCCGCATCCTTCCTATGCCCGACGACGCCGCGAGCCTTGACGGATGCCGTGCTCGAGGCGTTGACTCCGGTGCTGCCTGAGCCGCCAACCCGCGATGACCTTATGGCCTTGATCGATCAATTGGTCTCGGGAGGCGACCTACTGGAGATGGCCGATGCCACTTCAGATCGCAAGATTCGCCTGCTGTACCTTGGGCCACCAAGCTTTGTGCCGAAGTCAACTAACCGCTTTCTCCTGACAGGCATTCGCCCGCACGGAGCAGCGCTGGTTCCGGCCGATGTTGCCGTCGAGGCGGAGGCTCACATTCGGGCGGTTTTGCTCGACGGCGATGACGCGGAAGACAGACTTCGGGCGGCCGGGCTGCACAAGATCAGTGTTCAACACTGGATCGGCCAGCCCGCAATCGTGGCGGCCCAAGACTTCATCGACCAGTTCCGGCAGCGCCTCGCCAACTCACCGGCAGCGGGGTTCGTCGACGGGCTGACCATCATCAACCCCGGATCTCGGCCGACCTACTACAAGGGACGCTGGCGCGCGCCGGCATCAGGAGACAACGGCGACTACGTCGGGCGGCGCCCGCAGGCGTACGGTGCCGACCGTTGGTGCGTTGTTCGGCTGGTCGACGGGGCACCGGAGAAGTTGCTCGACCTACCACTGGACAACGCTGCGTCACCTGCGCGTGATGACGCCTGGCGCTTGCAGGCGGCCATCGACGCGGCCCGCCACACGCCGCTTGGCTATCGGGTCCAGCCGATTCCAGGCACGACGCCGATTACCGCGTACATCGTCGACTTCTTCTCGCCGCTGCCCAGTTGGGTAGAGCGGTACCTTGAACTGGCCGGAATCTCCGTGGATAGGTCCCGCGGCGCCTTGTTCTCGTACCGGATTCCGGCATCTGCACTCGCAGAACTCCAGTCAGTGGTGACCGGAACTCTGTGGATGACGACTACCCAGGGGGACAACCAGTGACTGCAGAAGCACCAACCATCGCCGAGACGATCACCAAGATTCAGTCCGCTCTTCGCGAATACATCGAAGCGACCTATCACATCGGCCATCCGACGCTCATCGAGCAGCGCCGCGAGATTCTCGACCAGGAAGGCGTCATCTCTCAAGCGCCGTTTATCGAGAGCACACCTCGCTACCAGACCGGCCGGCGCTTCTCAGACTTGGAGCTCGATCCGTCCGCCCAGAAACTCTTCGCGTCGATAGCCAGCAACGTAGGCGGATCGCGACTGCTCTACGACCCGCCCTACACACATCAGGCCAAAGCACTCGAATGGACTATGCGAGATGGCTTGAGCCTGGCGGTGACCACTGGCACTGGTTCGGGCAAGACCGAGTCCTTCCTTTTGCCAATGCTGGCGAAGCTGGCTCGGGAGGCGGCCAACAGCCCGCAATCCTTTGCACGTCCAGCAGTCAGGGCATTGGTCCTCTATCCGATGAATGCGCTGGTCAACGACCAACTGGGTCGTCTCAGGCTGCTGCTGGGCGACAATCGAGTCACCAACCAGTTCCAGTCTTGGGCAGGACGTCCGGCTCGCTTCGCCCGCTACACCAGCCGCACGCTCTACCCGGGGGTCCGCAAGACGGAGCGCGACCAGACACGCCTCAAGTCAGTCGAGGACTTCTACATCGACCTGCTGAACCGTCAGGACGATCCAAATGCTCGTCACCATGAAGCTGCGTCCAAGCTGGTTGGTCAATTGAGACAGCGCGGCAAGTGGCCTGCCAAGCCAGATCTCCGCACTTGGTACGGGACCAAAGGAAGCCGGTGGAAGAACAGCTCTGGTGAATTCGTCCGAGCGATCGTGCAGCCCGAAGATTCGGAGCTGCTCACGCGGCATGAGGTTCTCGCGGCCCCGCCGGACGTCCTGATCACCAACTATTCGATGCTCGAATACATGCTGATGCGTCCGCTGGAACGACCGGTGTTTGACGCCACCCGCGCGTGGTTGGCGGACAACCCGAACGAGAAGTTCCTGCTGATCGTCGACGAAGCACACCTCTACCGCGGTGCCGCTGGCGCCGAGGTTGCTCTACTCCTGCGTCGATTTCGAGCCCGGCTGGGCGTTCCGGCCGACAGACTCCAGGTCATCGCCACCAGCGCGAGCTTCAACGATCAGGCCTACGCCAGTGCCTTCGCCGCGCAGCTTTCTGGCAAAGATCCCGCCGAGTTCCGGACCGTCACCGGAGAACTGAACCTGCGATCGACGGCGGCACCGGGGACGATGAGAGACGCGAGCCTCCTGGCAGGACTACCGCTCGACGACTTCTACGACGGCAATACTGAACCCGAAAGGGTCGCGGCCGTGCAGGAGTTGCTAGACGCCCGCTGCATCTCGGCCAGCCCGGACGACGGGGTCGGTGTTCTGCTGCACCGGGCGTTGTCGGACTACGAGCCGATGGGTCTGCTGGTCAACGAGACTATGCAGGAAGCCCAGCCCGTCGGTGAACTCGGCGGCAAGATCTTCCCGGATGCCGATCGCGAGACCGCAGATCGAGCCGTCACGGCGCTGGTAGCACTCGGCAGTGTAGCCAGACTTAGCGCCGATGATGCTGGTCTGCTGCCCTGTCGCGTTCACGCCTTTTATCGAGGATTGCCCGGCCTGTGGGCTTGCGCTGATGCCGACTGCACTGCTGTCGACCGCGACACCGCGGGACCGGTCGGGAGACTCTACGGACAGCCGCGGGAGACGTGTGAGTGCGGGGCGCGGGTGTTCGAGCTCTACACCTGCAGGCACTGTGGGTCGGCCTACCTGCGTGCCTACACAGACGACCCGGCCAGCCCGAAGTCGCTTTGGCATGAACCAGGCAATAGCTTCCAGACCGCCACAGGTCCGGTACCGCAGTTGCAACCGCTCGATCTTTTGGTCGAAGAACCCGACCCCGATCAAGCTGCAGAGATCGCCGATCTGGATCTCATCACTGGGCGACTCAACCCGGTCAAGCTCGGGTCACGCACTCGAAGCGTCTATCTGCCGGGCAAGCGGAACGGCGAGGTGGTCGATACCGACGATGACGACGAGGACGACGGAGATAGCAAGACCACTGGCAGCGGCGAATTCAAGCCATGCGGAGTTTGTCGCAAGCTGGCTGGATTCGGGCGTTCCTCGGTCCAGGATCACCAGACAAAGGGCGACCAGCCCTTCCAGGCCCTGATCGCTCGGCAGATTGAGGTCCAACCTCCTTCCAGCCCCTACAGCGACTTCGCACCACTTCGCGGACGCAAAGTGCTGGCATTTTCGGACTCTCGCCAGGTGGCGGCTCGACTTGCTCCGAATTTGCAGAGTTACGCTTTGCGGGACGTTATCCGACCACTGGTCATCCGCGGTTGGGGCGAAATCGCCAGGTTGCCCGGCATGGACAAGCAGATCGGCCTGCACCAGTTGGTGCTGGCGACTCTGGTCGGTGCCAAGAAGCTCAAAGTCCGGCTTAGGCCGGAGCTTCGCCAGGGTGAGTCGATGGCCGTCCTACGGGACGTCGGTCGATTGATCGATGCCGGAGCGCTGTCAGGCGACATCGCGGCACAGATGGAACTGGTGTCGCTGGCGGTATACCCGCCCGAGTCGTTAATGAAGGCGATCTACTCCACGCTGATCGACCGCTACTACGGCATAGCAGCGCTGGGTTTGGCGTCGCTTCGCGAGCGGGAGACCGACAGGGCGGGGCTCTTGGCGGATCTTACGAATCTGCCAGGCATTGCCGACACCGATGAGAAAAAGCTCGCTCTAGTCCGAGTCTGGCTGGCTCAGTGGGCCACGCCCAGCTACGGCATCTGGTTTCCGAACATGACGATGGACTGGCGGGGGAGGAAAGAAGGCGTCCGACCTCACGCAGGCAAGTTCCGGCCGTTCGAGCGTTGGCTTGACTCGTCGATCCTCGTCAGGCAGTTCAACAAGGAGTGGCTGCCCGTTCTTCAGCAGCAGTTCTGCGAGGTGGCCGGTGGCAACAAGCACTACTTGTTGGCCGGCAAAGTCGCGCTGGAGCTCGAAGGCGAGTGGGGCTACTGCGAACGCTGCCGTTTCACCCAGCGGCCGTTCCCAGAATCGTCCAAGTGCGTCAGCTGTGGTGATGACCAGGTGCAAGTCATTGACCCGGACAGCGATCCGGTGTTTAGCGCCCGTAAAGGCTATTACCGAGCCAGCACGGTGCGCGCGCTGCGGGATAACCCCGAAACGCCAATGAGCATCATCGCGGCCGAGCACACCGCACAGCTGAACGCGGCCCAGTCCGAGGCCGTGTTCTCCAAAGCGGAGGAGCACGAGCTGCTGTTCCAGGACGTTGACATTGAATTGCCGAATGCTGGCGCCCAGGAGCGGGCAGCCATCGACGTACTGTCCTGCACTACGACGATGGAGGTCGGCATCGACATCGGTGCGTTGTCCGGGGTTGCCCTTCGCAACATGCCACCGTCCCGAGCGAACTACCAACAGCGAGCTGGTCGGGCCGGACGCCGCGGCAATGCCGTCGCAACCGTCGTGGCGTTCGGAAGCTCCGATACACATGACGACCACTACTTCCGCGAGCCGGCCGAGATGATCCGGGGCAAGGTCGTCGACCCGGTCCTAACGATGGACAACGACGAAATCGCCAAACGGCATGTCATCGCATACCTATTGCAGCGATACCACCAGGACAAGCTGCCCACCTTCGACCCCGATACTCAGAAGTCGCAGCTCTTCGAAGTGCTTGGCACAGTGCCGGAGTTTGTGGGCACCGCCTCGCTGCTCAACCGAACCGACCTAGAAAAGTGGCTCAACCAGAACGAGGCGTCGCTCCGGGCGGATATCGACGATTGGTTGCCCTCAGAGCTTGCGTCCGCAAGCCGTCAGCAGGTTCTGAATGGCATCGTCTCGAACACGTTGGTTGCGATCGACAGCGCTCTTGATCTGACAGATGCAGGGACGCTGCCCCCTCCAGAGGCCGGCGACTCGATGCCCGAAGCTGAGGAAGCGGAAGCCGAAGGCCCGGCAGAGGACGGAGCCGAGGAGCCCAGTCCGATGCGAAGCCAGACCAATCTGCTAGACCGACTGCTTTACAAGGGCGTGCTGCCGAGATACGCCTTCCCGACCGATGTCGCAAGCTTTCACGTTTTCGACGTTGACCGCTCCGAACCCTTCCGAGTTGCCTACCGCTACGCGCCTAGCCAGGGACTTCCCGTCGCCCTCAGCCAGTACGCCCCCGGCAAGGACGTGTGGATTGACAACAAGGAGTGGCACTCCGGGGCGATCTACTCGCCGGTCAAAGCGGAGCGGTACAAGGCATGGCAAGAGCACAAGCTCTACTTCGAATGCCGAGTCTGCCACTACGCCAAGTATTACGACCAGGAGGAAGCGCACCCTGGTGAGATCCGCGAGTGCGAAGCCTGCGGCACCGAAGGTTCGTTTGGAGAGGCGATGGCCTGGATGCGTCCGCCAGGATTCGCGCACCCGGCCGACGAGACCGAGGGAACTAGCCCTGATGACGCCCCGGCCCGTAGCTACGCCACTCGCGCCAAGCTGGTCGCTCCAGGACCAGATGACGAGTCGGCTTGGGATGAGGTGACCGACCGAATCCGACAGACCTATCACCGCGAGACATTGATCGTCACCAACACCGGTCCCGGCAACGAGGGCTACACCTACTGCTTCAAGTGCGGCAAGATCGAGCCGACCGCTCTCCCCACAGGAACGGTAGTGGGGCAGCACAAGAAGCCATTCCCAGACCCGAACGAGCAGGACTGTTCTGGGAACTCGGCGTGGCGGGGTCTGGCACTCGGGACGGACTTCATTACTGATGTTCTACTGGTCCGGCTAGAGGTGGCTTCGCCAGTTCGTTTGGCTCCGCAGTTCTTGTCGACACAGGTGGCGCTTCGCACTATCGCCGAGGCTATGACCATCGCCGCGACTCAACTGCTCGACATCGAGGCGACCGAACTCCAGGCGGAGTTCCGTCCGGCTCTCACGCCAGGCGGAGCTGCTGGGCTGGAGGCTGAGATCTACCTCTACGACACCTTGGCTGGTGGCGCGGGATTCACCCGTCGCGTCGAGGAACTAGGCATTCAGGTTCTGGAGGAGACCCTCAAGCGGTTGGAGAACTGCCCTGCCGCTTGCGACCAGTCGTGTTATCGATGCATCCGCAGTTTCCGCAACCGCTTCGAGCATGGACTCCTAGACCGCAAGGTTGGGGCAGGTTTGCTGCGGTACCTCCTGTATGGCACCGCCCCGACGCTCGACGAATCGCGACTGGAGTTGTCAATCGGACGGCTCTACGGCGACCTCAAGGGACGCGGCATTTCAGGGGTCGAGTTCGAGCGGGACGTCGAGGTCAGTATCCCCGGCATTGGCACAGTGACCGCGCCGATTCTGGCGACGAAGGGCGACCGGAGGTTCATTTTCGGAGTGCACAGCCCGCTGACGCCGCATTTAGCTTCCGATAACTTGCTAAACGATGCTAAGGAGAACCAGGCGGTTATTCCGGTCCGACTGGTCGATGACATCGAGATCTCGCGGAGCTTGCCGAACGCCAGCCTTGCCGTTGAGAAGATTCTGCTTTGACGGAATCGCCGCGCACCTTCGCCACCGGCATCGCTTCCAGCCGAGCGATGTTGGCAGCCCCGCCCGCCCGCTGGAGTTACTCGACGCTGAAAGAAGCAACGGCTTGTCCGCTGCGGTACTGCCTGCAGCGAGCAACCTACCCGGATCTGGGTGACCACAAGGGCTACCCGTCGTTGCCATCGGTTTCGGCGCTGTTCGGCAACATCGTGCACGGGGTCTTGGAAACTGTAGTCAAGGCGATGGCTGAAGCTGGCGTGGAGTCGCCGCAGTCCGAATCAGCAGCCAACGTGATCCGCGATCTCGGTGGATTCACGTCGGTAGTTGAGAGGGAGCTCGCTAGGCAGCTCGCTCCGCTGAAGCACAATATGCGCCTGTCCAAAGATCGCCAGCGCCGGATTGCAATCGACTTAGAAGCCCAGGTCGCCGATGCTCGGGCACAGGTACAGACCTACCTCAGTCGCACGAGGTTCGTGCCCGGTCCACGGCGTGCTACCTCCGGCTCCGGCAACGCCCAACCGCGAGCGTTTGTGCGCCGCGAACTCGGAGAGGGATCACACGCAGAGGTTGAGCTGGTCGCAGAGCGCCAGCGGCTGTATGGGCGGGTTGATTTGCTGACGCTCTCACGCGATCAGATCAACATCATCGACTACAAGACTGGCGGCGAGTCTGACGGCCACGTGGACCAATTGCGGCTCTACGCCTGGCTTTGGGGAGCAGACGACAAAGTCAATCCGCGAAGACGGGACGTCACCAGTCTCACTGCGGCCTACCGCGACCACGATGTGACTGTCGACGTTCCGGGTCCGGAGCAGCTGATCGCGCTGTCCCATGAGCTCGCTACCAAGATCGCCGATGCAGACAGGGAGATTGCCTCAGGCGCCCCCCTCGCAAAGCCTAGTCAGAAGAACTGCCGGCACTGCGCGGTACGTCACCTTTGCATCAGTTACTGGATCACTGTCGCTCCGAAACTTTCCGACGTCGGGCAAGGGGAATTTTTCGACTACGAGGGTGTGATTGGCGAGCAGAACGGCCAGCGCAGCTGGTGGCTCCTAAACGACGCTGGCCACCCTGACCTACTACTGCGTACCACCACATCTACGCCACCGTTCGCGTCGGGAGAACGTTTCCGTTTCCTGGGGCTGCGTCGTGATATCGACCCGCAGGTGCCCTGGCCAATCGGGTCTCTGACCGTGGCGACTGAGGCGTTTCGGGTCGAGTCGGCTTAGGAACTGTCGGCGGCGAAGAGCATCGATTCCGTGGGAGTGGCATCGGCCTCATCGGTCGGCAAGGGGACGCGAGCTCCGTGACTGATCGGACGAACTAGCCGGTGGCGACGCATGCTCTCAAGCACAGCGGGCTGGACTGCCCGTCGCTGCCCCCACCGTTCGAACCACCAAACGCCAACGGATGTCTCATCCGCTTGCTCCGGATCCAAAAGGTACTCAGGAGCAGGATCAATCCCGAGCGAGTAATCACGGAGGTTCTCAACCAGCTTGATGCCGTAGACGATCCGTTCCCGGCCATGCTTCAGCAACTCGCTACTCGGCCACCCAAGGGCAGCCAAGCCGAGACGTACCTTTCGTAGACGCGGGCTGACACCTTCGCCGAACACGCTGTTGACCCGGACGATCGCGCCCTTGACTCGGGACAACCGAACCAACGCATCGACCGTCTCGTCGGTGAAGTGCGACGTTCCGAAGGAGCGGGATCGGCCGAGTTCGGTGAAGCTGATCCACTTATCGTTCGGTCCCCCCATTACGGCGGCCGGCCAACGGAGCCGGTTGTACTGGCTGGAGCCGCTGCCATATAGCGAGGTGGTGCTGATGAAGGAGAGTCGCGACTCGCGTTCGATCGGTCGACCGGCCATCGAAGAAGCGATGTCACTCGGCCGGGAGTATTTGGCGCGATAGGCAGCGATGACCTTGGGGGATACGGCCAGGGCGCCGACCAACTTGCCTGCGGCCAGAGCGTTATACGGAGCGACAGCGCCGCAGACGGTTAGGTCGGCAATCACAGTGCCGACTCGTTCGCCACGTGCTCGGCGAATCAAGCGGCGGAGTTGCACTTTCGCTTTGGTGTCACTCAGCGCTTGGCGGAGACCATCTGCTGTCGGCTTGGGCGAGAAGAATGGCCGGAGGGTACGAGAGGCCTCTAGCGTGTCAGCCAGCATTGCTGCACGCTTACTGCGGAACAGGTGGGAGGTGGCCCGCTGGACCCAGGGATCCTGTTCTATCTGCCGCACTTCACTGAGTGGAGTCCGATGGTGTTTCTGGCGGTGACGCTCGGCATCAGCCCGGAGCATGGCGATCGCCTCGTTGGTCGGGTGCTGCAGGTCGGTCGGCTGAAGAACGTTGTCGGCTAGAAGATCCTCAAGGTAGATCTCCCCAAGCTGCGCGTCGATTCTGCCAGCGAGCCACGCCGCGATCTCATCAGAAGGAGCCTCACGAACCTCTTCAAGGAACGTGTCGGTGCCCCAGCCGATCCATTCGTCGCGCTCAGCGATTTGAACGACCGGGCTGGAGATCGCTGCCAACCCGATGACCGCATGGTGTGGCGTGGCCGCATCGCGTATCAAGATTGGCATAGAGCGCCCGGGCACCGTGGAGTAGGCATTCGACCACGTGTGCCGGAAGTACCGCCAGATATCGTGCAGAAGATAGCCGGTGCGCTCACACCTACTTCCATCGACGATCTGGATGTAGGGGCGGATCACCGAACCGGGGTCCGGTGCCGTCGTTAATGAGTCCGCGAGTTCACGACCGTCACGCATCAAGTTGAAGACAGTGACCAGTTTGCCCTTGAACTCGCGGGGCTTCTCCATGCCCTCAACGAAGCGACGGACGCTGGGCTTTCTGAGCTGAGGATCGCGGCGAAGGTGTTCCTGGCGACGAACTCGAGCCTTCTCAACCACCGGATCCGCGTTCGAGGGCGGCGGAGCGAGGAGTGGGCCATGCTTGTACGCGGTTGAGAGAGTCCAGCCTTGCTCTACAAGGTCGATGAGGGTGTTGGCGGCTGCCGCCAAGGTCGGCTTGTTGTACAGGTCTCCCAAACCAGCCTCGGCGAACCACAAGTTGCGGTCAATGGCGTCAGCAGGATCGAGACTGGCGGTCGCCAGCGCTGTACAGAGCCGGAGGAAGGCAACACGCTCTGCTTTCGGCGTGCCGGTTGGGAGCGAGATGTTGAGGAACGCCGAATCATCTGCTGCGGTCATGACTTGGCCAGCATTCGCCCATACGTCGCACCCCAGGTCTGGAGTAGTTCCTGGCGCTCCCGCGTAGTGACATCCATGGATGCAATTGATCGGGCGAAGGAAAGCAACATGAGTTCCAGGGCAATTCGCACGGGGGTACCAGACTCTCCCAGTTCTTGGAGCGGTCGGTAGAGCGCGCTGAATGCGGGATGGTCGGTGTTCAAGGTGACGTCGATGCGGCGCTGCTTCAGCGTCAATTCAAACATCGACTCTCCCGTTAGTTGGTCAGCTCCCAGGCGGTAGCTCAGAGCACCGGTCGCGCGCCCTGCGGTGCGGATCACCGGCAATTCGGCGTCAGCCGCGCCCGCAATGCGGCAGGATCCTTGGACGGCCGCCTCGAATTTTACCTCCTCGAATGCCTGACGAACACGAGCGTTGAGGATGCGGGCGATCGATTCAAGCTCGGGTTCTAGTGCCTCTCGCAAGGCGGCTGAGGGGCGAACACCCTGCTTGTTGATCGTGATCCCGAAGTCCTCATCAAGTGCAGGATCGAACTCAATCTCGCATCGCCACCAGTCGTCGTAGTTCTCTTTCCGCTTGCCGCCCATGAGGTACCACCCACTGGCGATCTCTCGCCCCGCTCGCAGGATCGAAACCCCGCCGTGACCGACGACTCCTACCCGCCGCTTCGTAGCGTTGTCGAGGTGATGCCAACGAGCAACTGGGAGCATTGCGAACGTAACAGTGACGCAACTCGTCTCACCGGTGGCGGTGGGGATCTCGTATCGCAGCGGGTCAAACGCGAGGCGAGCGGAGTGACCGCTAACCGTCGTGTTGAGTAGCATCGGGTCAACCGGGTCGACCTCATGTCCGTTGATCCGCATGGTCGTGCCACGATCAAGGAACTTGCGAAACATTCGGCCGAGGTCTCGGTGGAGCGCACGTTCTAGCCACGCCAGACGTCGGTACTCGATCCGGTCGCACTCATTCCACGTGACGCGGCACCCAGATGGCGCGACGCCTCCGTGCCCGTCAACCGCCGACAAGAATGCCCCTTCGCCCTGCGCCACCGCATCAACGTCCAGGTGAACCGCGCGCGCCGGGGTGCCCGGTCGCCAGGTTGCCACCTCGATATGTCGAGCCTGGCTTAGCGACGCAGCGGGCAGCCCCATGCCGAACCGCCCGAACGAAGAACGCGAGTCGAAACGAGATGACCCACCAAATCGCAGGCAGGTGATTAGTTCCTCTTCCGACATGCCACGACCGTCGTCCTCAACACTGATCCACGGCAGCGCATCTGGTCCAGATCGACCGATTGCGATGTCGATGACAGCGGCGTTCGCTTGGATTGAGTTGTCAACGAGTTCCGCGAGCGCCGTGGAAAGGCTGACGTAGCCCGACTCGCGGATTGCGCGGATGAAGTTGGCTGGCACCAGCAAGTCGACTGTGCTGCCCTGTTTGCGGCCCATTTCGGCTCCCTAAGCTGGCGAAAGTCCTAGGTCTAGGGTAGCTCGCCGCACACACCTCGGGCGAGCGCATTCCCACGAGAATCGCAACACCATGGCTCGATCCCAGAGTCGCGTCAGCGGTTGCGACGTGTGCAACGTGCTCGATCTGTATCGCACAGATTTAGCCGCCATTCAGCGCCATCTCGCCGGGATCCCCATCCGTTCAGCAGACTCGTTCATGAGACCGCCAGCCGAAGCGTTCGCGCGACATCTGCGGGCCCCCTCGGCCTCGAAGTCAAGAGAGGCCGGGATCCGCGTCAATGGCTCCCCAGAGGTGCCTGTCGCAGAGGGTATTCACCCACAGCCGGATCACATACTGCTTCGCGGGCGCCCCGCATACCTCGCACGTCTCGATGCTTCGCCACTCGGCGGCCCGTATCGCCTCGTGAAACTCCTCGTCGTACTCGTACGGATCCTCGGAGGGTGAAGCGTGGAAACTCAACGATCCGAACTTCGACTTGACCTGCTGCACGATGTAGGCGGGCGCGATCAGCGCGAGGGTTTGATCGAGTTCGACAAGCAACGGATGCCACCCGGCAGCCACTTCCAAGACCGGCGGCCAGCCGGGCGCAAACCGGTCGATGATGCGCTGAAGCTCGGGTGGGAACACCTCAGTCATGGCTAAGCTCGGCCTCCGGTCGCGTGACATCCACATCCCAGCCAACAGCCCCGGGCATCTCGCACCTACTCGCCGTCACTTGCGTGTTCTGTCGCGCCAGGTCTTGCTGGCGCTGACGGGAGCGCCTCCGGAACTCCCTTCCGACGCGCAGACTCCGAGTCATACCTTTGTCGAAGCTCAGCATCCCGCGTCGCCTCCACTCGACGGTTACGTGCCCTCGGAAGCCGGCGATTGCGCGGCGTCGCTCAATGTGTTCAAGCCCCTCGGGGAACCGGGCAGGGAGCCCATCAGTGTCTGGCAGGAGGTGCTTGAACAACTCCGCGAACGTCGGACCGGTTCCGGTCCTCCGCCGTGTCTGCGCGATGAAGATCGCTGCCGCCAATGCCCATTCTCCGGCGGTGTCCTCTCCGGTGAACGCTTCAAACACGTAGGCCCACGCGGCAGGGGGAGGCGTCGCGATTCCACGCCACCAGATCGGGTACGCCTCGGACATTCAGCCATCGCCTTCACGGTCGTACACGCGAGCCGTTCCCGCGACGCGACCGCTCGATGTCGGGATCGGCAGCACACGTGCAGAGGAGAGCGGAGCGATCCGACGGAGTCGATGATTGTTTCGTATGGCCTCCCGAATTATGCCATACGGATTAGGCCATGTGCGGGTGCGACTGTCTCGACTCTTGATAGGTGCGGCAGCGGAACGATGACATCGAAGCAGAATGGGCTTCGTTCGCCCAGCGTTTCGCGACTTCCCTTCGCACCGCTCGCGACAACGCGAATCTGAGCCAGGAAGACGTGGCCTACCGCGCTGGGCTGACCCGATACACCTACCAGAAGTACGAGAAGGGTGAGTCACGCCCGGGCCATCCCGCCAACCCGACGTTGCGGACCCTGCTCGCTCTCACGCAGGTGCTTGGTGTCGCTTTGGTCGACCTGGTCCCCGACGACGCCCCCGATCTCCGAAATCGCTGAGCGCTTACCCGCCAGGTGTTTCATCCACGGGACGTTGTCCGCCCAACCAGGAATGATGCGTTGGGATACGACGCGGGATGCGGGGGCCGCTCGCACGACTCGCTCCACGACGTCCACTCGTGGGCCTGAGCGAGTGACATGGCGAAGGAGTACCGCCCTCTCCCGGTACGCCGCTTCCGCTATCCCCTTCTCGAAGGGCGCCTTCGATGTCGTCGCCCCACTCGATCTCGGCATCTGGATCGCGGTGCACATTGCGGCGCGATGCACCCTCACCACAGCAACTGCCGTCGTTTCCAACTCTGGTGTCCAGCTTCCTCCGCCAGCGCCGACGACGAGTCCGATCAGTCCTTCGATCTGTCGAGTATCCCTCTCAGCTAGGGCGGTCAGCCCCAGAACAACGTCCGCGTCAGTGAGAGTCACCAACAAGTCGACAGCCGGCCCGTACACGCATGCGGCAGTGCGTCGCTCTGCTTCCGGCGGCTCCTGCCAGCTGTCCAGAATCAGGCGGGTCGCGAGATCAAGTTCGCCCGTATGCATCGACACCCCACGACTCCACAGGAGACCCGACAGCGTCTGCTCAGCGCGGCGATATCCCTCTGGAGAGCCGATGAGTTTGTCTTCGCCACGGAAGTGCCATCGACGATGCCGAACGCAGTACCCGCCTCCTCTGCCGAACACCTCGGTGGCGTTTCCCTCGCTGCATACCGAGCATGCGGAGCGGGCTTCGTCAACGACGTCGCATCTCGCACAGCGCCGCAGCTTCCACCCCACGTGGTGGCAGCGCCTGTACATCCGGAAACGAGCACGGTCGTGTGCGAAATGTCCAGGGGGCAGTGCACCAGCACTTTCCGCGGCCGACATCAGAAGGTGGTTCGTTGGGCCTATGGATCTCGTGCCAGCCTCGCGCAGGATGTAGTTCGCGAGAGCCATCGCATCGATGGCGTTGGCAGCCGCAAGTCTGGCGAGAAAACCTGTTGGTGTCTCGCCGGGTAGCGGGATCACCCGGCACGGAAGAGCTCGCACAATTGCCTTGGACCCAGCTCGACTATCTTGGACCCGATTCGACCCTATGATGCAGCACCCGCGCCCGAATCGTCTTGACCCTCGGGAGCATGCGCTTGGCGGAGGGCGTCAGCACGCAACCACCCTGCACAGGAACTGCGGACGTTCCGCTCCAGAGCTCGCGTCCTTGAATCCTCAATCCGTCGAGGACGCCCTCGACAGCCCGCCGCCCGACAGCGTGCGAGGCGACAAGGCGATCGAACAGCATTGCGAGCGCGTACCCGCCGAGGCCATGCGGCATCAGGACGTTTGCGAGACGTGCGTCGGTGAGCACCGCCGTCAGCGAGATCCGTTGCGGAAACAGCTCGATCTCGTCATCCAGAGGGTCCGCTGGGCGCTCAACCTCAACGTTGCCCAGCTGTAACAACTCCGTGGCTGCCTCTACTTCAGGCGATCTGTACGGCACGCCGCGAAGGCTGAGAGAGCCGTTCAGCCTACGTTGCGCAACCACCAGTTTGGGCCTTCCCGATAGGCCGATGTCGCGATCGTCACCGTGCCACCTGCGATGGCGCACGCAGACCGGACCGTGCATGCGCGCCACGGTGATCTGCTCGCCAGCTGAGCACCGCCTGCAGAGCGTTACTGCGGCCGGGATCATGCGACAACTCGGACATTCCACTTGGCGCGTTGCGCCTCCATGTTCACAACCGCGACCGCCTGAGTCTCGGAGCAGTGTGCCTTCTGGGAGACGACCCAAGGCCTCAATCTGCCAGAGGGCGCTTCTCGGCGTCACCCGGATAGGAAGTGCGGGGTCGTCGTGGCGCAACGCCAACCAGAGGTCCTTCTGGCCGATCGCGTTGGCAGCGCAGAGCCGCGTCCAGTAGCTCACTGGCGTCTCACCCGGGTATATGCAAACAGCGATCGGAAGCCCGCGCAGCAAGGTCATGCCGAACCCACGGGTGTTCGCGATCGGCGCGGCTTGGCGTACATCGTCGCGGCCGCCTGACGACGACGAAGTTCACGCTCGAACCCCGACAGATCAAGCGTCTCCGTTTCGTCCTCCATCGCCCTGAGAGCAGCAAACTGCAGCAGATCCTTGAGCAGACCGATCTCACCGCCGGTCAACGAGTGGAGCGACAATGCCGCGGGAAGGATTGACCCCGGGCGTTGCTCGACGAGACACAGCGAGTTCTCCATCGCGAGAAGTAGGTCGCCCCAGCGAGCCTTCTCATCGGCTGTGTTCAGTGGAAACGGCACAGCTACGTGCACTTCGAATCTCTTCCCGATCTGACCGCCCCGCTCACCATCGAGAAGCCCGGTACCTTCGACGGCGATTCCGGCATAGACGAAGGTGCCTCCGCATCGCTCCGACAGTTGCTTGAGCATGTCCGATGCCTCGATGTTCTGCCGGTACTTGAGGTCAAGGTGATGCACGTCGTCGATCAGAACGAGTTCAGTCGCGCACCGGCGGAGCGCGTTTGCCACAGCGTCCAGCAGATTGCCGTAGGTCATGCGGCCAAGAACGGGAATGCCCAAGAATCGGGCGAACTCGTGCATCAGCGCTTTGGCGGAGCACTGAGCCGGCACCGCGACGTAGACGACCGGAATCTTGCCCGGCCCCGCTGCTGGATGGCCAGTATCTCGCCGCCGGCGCTCGTGCGCGCGACCGACTTCGACGAGCGAGGTGGTCTTGCCCTGGCCTGGCTCCCCCGAAAGGATCAGGCCCAACTTGCCAACTCGCCGGTAAGTGTTGAGCATGACGCGATCACGCACGGCATTCTGAAACACCTGGAACTGCGGCGTCCGCACAAACGCGCCGGCTTGGGAGTACCGGGCGCGGGCCTGGTTGTACAACGCTCGGTCTCCAAAGCTCAGGGCCCGAAGATCCTTCAACGTGATTGGCGCCGGCCGTTCGTACACGGTGTCAACGTGCTCGCGCCAACCTTCCTTGGTGGTGATCTCGATCATTCGTCGAGTCTCCCCCGCACCTCATCCAGCATCTCGCCAATGAACGGGAAACCGCCGGTGTTCGGCCACTCGTCGGCGGACGCGCCTTTGACGGTTGACTCGACGGCCTCGGTAGACACGTCCTCGGCCTCGCGACTCTTCACGCTCGTGAGGTTCATCGGGTCGTCAGCGATCGCCGCCATCCGCGCACGCTGTCGCGCACTTCCCTTCTGATTGGTGTTCCGTGGTGCTGGATTCCCTCGCCCGGCGAAAGCCTTGATCGCCATGGCAAGCTCCCGACGTTCCTCGTCGAGATCGGCGACACCAGTGGAGAACTCAGTGCGGGCATACCGCCATACATCACCGAGCAGCGGGAGTTCATGGACCTTGTCCGTCCATCGCAGCGGAATGAACTCGCCGTCTCGTTCGAGCCAGACGACGTGCAGGTTGTAAGGGTCCACGCGGATCGGCCATCGACCGTTTTTCGCCTTGTTAGGAGACTTGCGCCTCCACAGGCCTTTGAGCCGCTCGGAGTTGTAGATCCGATTGTCGATGCGCACGCCATATCGGTTGAGTACTCGGTGAGCGACAGGTAGCAGCGCGATGTAGTCATCTCGAGTCAGCGGTACATGGAGCTCGGGCACGTACGCACGGAACGCCCGACACATCTCGTTCGGCGACAACTTGATGCGCGGATGCAGCGGGTCGCGCAGTCCGTCATGCGGACGGTTCTGCCACTCCACCGCAATCCAGTCCTCGATGAGTTCCTGGGCCTGAGCGATGGTCAGTAGTTCGGCAGACGCCGTGTCCGCGTCACGGCCGCGATGTTCGACGCTACGACCGACGTATCCCTTCACGTGCTGCAGCAGCATTGAGTTGATGGCCCCAAAGGCTCGCTCTACGTGCGGCTTGTCCGTCGGCGTATGCGGCGCCGAGGTGATCAGCGAGATCTTCAACGCTTCGCATGCCGCCCGAAAATGACGCGACAAGTAGTTGCGTCCACGATCCGTCGTGATCGTGTCCGGGAACACGTATGGCTGAGCGAGACGCAGTCGCTCGAAACGTTCCTGACCGATCAGCTGGTCTTCAGCCCATGCCGTCGAGATCAACTGCCTAGTCTCGCGAGCGCCCTCCATGCGGCGGCCGTATGGCACCAGGGCACGTGCAAGAACCGCCACCAGATCGACGCTCTTCGTGCCCTCCGGGCGCAGCATCGCGGCGAGGATCGACCGCGTCGCCACGTCAATGAGAATCGTCAGCTCGGGTCGGCCGACCGTTTCTTCATCGATCCGCAACATGACATCTATCCGAGTGGAGTCCATCTCGACAAGCTCACCGGGGCGTAGTGCGGTGCGGGTGCTGAACTTCCCGTCGGGCTGCAGCGCCAGCGACTCGCGAGTCTTGGCCGATCCGAAAGTGAATTGCCCACGATCGTCTGCTTCAAGAAGCCGGAAGAACGTCGCACGACTCGGCAGCTTCACCGAATCGCCATGCAGACGTTGGACGCGCCGCGTGATCTGCTCGATCGCGGTCGTTTGGCTCACGGTCGAGGAGCGACTCTTCCCTTCCAGGACGAAGTTGATGGCCTCGATGAGGCGCGGATCCCATTTGCTCTTGCGAGGTGCACGATTGCCTGCGTTGGTCGCCCCCCCCGGGCTCGGAACTCCTTGAGTCGGCGCTCTACGGCGCGCGTGGAGACGGGCTTACCTAGGCGCATCTCCAACCATTGACGCTCGGTTTCGACCGCCTTCCCGACCCCGACCTTGTCGCGTGAACCCTCGATGCGGATGCATACCTGAAGCCAGGGATCCATGCCTGGCTCGATGTCCTCGACTTGCAGCGGTCGACGTCGAAGGGCTGAGGTATCGGAGAGCATCGGCGTTGCATCGCGTCCGAGCTCGTCTACGGCGACTTCGACCTCGCCGCCGTCATCGTCTCGGAGCGTCGCGGAGTCCCTCTCGATGAAGAGAACCGTGTACTGACGCTGACGCCACATGAGCGACCCGCCGACTGCAATACGCATCACGCTTTCCTTTCCCACACGATCGATTTGGTGCTGAGTGGCTCTTCGAGATCCGTCTCGAGCAGCCCCGACCAGAGGTGTGCGTAGCAACGCGCATATCCCTCGGATCCGACGCCGAGCAACGCAGCAGCCTCAGCCAAAGGCAACCCGTCCTCCGGCAGCCCCGGCAGTTCCTCAGTGCTCGCGCTGCCTCGGAACGGCGCGAGGAATCGCAGGTTCGCTTCTCGGATCTGTGATTCGGCGTCATAGACGACGTACCGCCATCCGCGCTCAGCGGCGAACTGCCCAGTCATGTCGAACTGCGCCCTGACGTCGTCGTCGATCCGAGCCGCAGGTTTGACGTCCATCAGCACGGCCGTCCCGTCGTCCAGACGCACGAAAAAGTCCGGGCAATGCTCGCGCAGGCCGTCCGGAGTGACCCGTCGAATCCACATCGGCTGACTCGCGACTGCTACAACACCCGGCGTGCGGTCCAACTCGATGAGGCAGCCTCGCTCGGTCAAAGACTCAAAACCGATCGACAAGCCGAGCGCACCCATCCAGTGGTAGCCGTCGTAATGCCGTTTAAGTCGCCAACTAGGGAAAGCCCGAACAGGATCGCCGCGTTCGAAGGGGACGTGATCGCAATCGACGGCGTCGAGCTCCAGTTGCACGCCATCGAGACGGTACTCGACGCGCGCTCGCGTCACGCCTACTCCGGGAGCGAGAGGGGTCGGCCACTGCAGGGTCAGGTCCATAGGGATCCAATCGACATCGACGGATACGGCCTATTCGGCAGTCAGCCTCTCTCCTGGGGAGCGGTTCTGGCCTATGTCCTGAGCCTTGACAAAGATCACCCGACTGGGGATCTACTCACGAGCAGAGTACGTCTGGTGCCCAGCGCGCTTCCTCGACACGCCGCGGCTTCCGACACGTCGCGTGAGATTCCGGTACCTTCGTGAGACGCTCCGACAGTTCTCGTGAGACTCCGACACTTTTCGTGAGATCGGACATGAATGCCGACCCCCGCACAATTTCCGTGACCAAACCGTTGCATTCGTTACCTCGCCGTTATAGAGTGATCGCACGGTGAATGTTTGCTGTGGCATCCACCTCATGTGATTGCAGGACAACTCTTGGTGCAAGGGACAAGGGCCGGTCGGGAGCCTCTCCGACCGGCCCTTACTGTTGCCGTACTCTTTTCCCATGACAGATCGCAAGCTCGCCCTCGAGGCCTGGGAGAGCCTCTTCCGCGCGCAGCACGAGCTGTTCACCGAGATGAACGCCGACTTCGACCACTCCGACCTCGGGCAGGCCGAGTACGACGTGCTCCTCACCGTGACCCGCTCCCCCGACATGTCGGCGCGTCTTCGTGACGTCACCTCGAACATGCTCATCAGCCAGCCGAGCGTCTCGCGCCTCGTCGACCGCATGGTCACGCGCGGCCTCGTATCGAAGTGCCCCGATCCCGACGACGGTCGCGGTGCGCTGATCACCGCCACGGATGCCGGGGCACGGGCGTTCCGCAGCGTCGCCACGGTGCACGGCCGGTCGATCGCCTCGCGCATGTCGCGCCTCGACGACGACGAGCTGCGCACCCTCCGCGACCTGGCACAGAAGCTCCGCAACCGCTGACGCAGAGCACTGCGGGGCGCACGGCCCTTCCACGCCGAACGGCTGCGAAGGAGTTCGCACGTTCCGCAGGAGCATCCCTCCGATCCGATCCTGCGGATCGCGAGTTCTCCTGCGAAACGTGCGGCGCCCGAACGCGCGGATGCTCACTCCCCGAGCCCGAGCCCCGCCCCGGGGATTTCTCCCCGCGACGGCATCCCTCGGTTTCTGGCAGGGTGGAACCGAGTCCCGGCATCTCGCGTCGGGAACGCAGACCACCCCCTCGGGGGGAACCAGGGAGGTCAATCCATGGAGATCGCCGGAATCGTCGGCATCCTCGTCATCGTCGGGATCGCGGTCGTCGCCGCCGTCGTCATCCTGCTCATCCTGCTGCTGTTCGCACGCAGCTGGATCAAGGTCGCGCGCGCCGACGAGGCGCTCGTCATCTCGGGCCGCAAGCAGAAGGTGGCGCGCGCCGTCATCGGCGCCGACGGCACGACCCGCGACGAGATGTCGGAATCGCCCGTCACGGTCATCGTGAACGGGAAGTCGCTCGTCAACCCGATCACACAGCGCCACGAGATCATCTCGCTGCGTTCGCGGCAGGTGTCGCTCAACGCCGAGGCCCAGTCGCTCGACAGCGTCACGCTCAACGTCGACGGCGTCGCGATCGTCAAGATCGGCTCCGACCCGATCCTCGTGCGCCGCGCCGCCGAGCGATTCGCCTCGCAGGACAAGGCCATCGAGCAGTTCACCACCGAGCAGCTCGAAGGCGCCCTGCGCGGTATCGTCGCGACGCTGTCGGTCGTGGAGCTCATGCGCGAGCGCAAGAAGTTCTCCGACCAGATCGCCGCCGACGTCTCGCAGGAGCTCGCCGAGCAGGGCCTCATCCTCGACTCGTTCCAGATCAAGGGCATCACCGACAAGGTCGGCTACATCGGCTCGCTCGGCGCCCCCGAGATCCAGGCGAAGCGTCAGTCCGCGGAGATCTCGCAGACCAACGCGGACCGTGCGATCAACCAGAAGAACATCGCCAACCAGGAAGCGAACCTGGTCGAGCAGACCGCCCTCGACACCAACACGGCCAACGCGAACGCCGGCATCGGTCGGGCTCGCGCCGAGGCGGAGCAGGCCGAGCAGCTCGCCCGCGCCCAGGCCGAACAGGCCGTTCTGCAGCAGCAGGCCGAGAACAAG
Source organism: Microbacterium sp. LMX7-1.2 (assembly GCF_040675935.1). Lineage (NCBI taxonomy): Bacteria > Bacillati > Actinomycetota > Actinomycetes > Micrococcales > Microbacteriaceae > Microbacterium > Microbacterium sp. LMX7-1.2. The sequence continues at coordinate 1,331,175 of NZ_JBEGIL010000001.1, forward strand.
CAGGCCCAGCTCGACGCCGACGTCAAGCGCGTCGCCGACGCGCAGCGGTACGAAGCCGAGACCCGCGCGCAGGCCGAGCTCTACACGCGTGAGCGCGCCGCCGAGGCCGCCGCGATCGAGCAGGTCAAGCAGGCCGAGGCCCGCACCCGCATCGCCGAGCAGCAGGCCCAGGCAGACAAGGCCAAGGCCGACGGTGAGGCCGCAGCCGCGATCGCCCGCGCGACCGGTGAGGCCGACGCGCTGCGCGCCCAGGCCGAGGCCGAGTCCGAGGCGCGTCGTCTGCGTGCCAGCGCCGAGGCCGATGCGATCCGCGCCGAGGGTGAGGCGCGAGCCGCCGCCGTCGAGGCCGAGGCGAAGGCCATCGCGTCCAACCAGGACGCGTTCCTGTCGCAGCGCGTGCTCGAGACGCTCCCGGCGATCATGGCCGAGTTCGCCAAGGGCTACGCCGCGATCGGCAGCGTGTCGATCATCGGCGGGTCCGGCGAGGACGGCGCCTCGAACGTCGTCGGCGCCGACAGCGCGAAGGCGCTCAAGTCGGTGTTCGACAGCGTGAGCTCCGCGACCGGACTCGACCTGGCGTCGATCATCCAGGGTCAGGCCGTCGGCCGCGGGATCGGCGAGGGCGTCGCCGCAGCGTCCGCGCCCGCCGCGAAGCGCGAGCCGAAGCCGACCACGCCTCCGCCGCCCGCCCCGCCGGCAGCCGCGGCGGAGTAAGCACGACGGAACAGCGGATGCCGCGGCCCCTCGAGGGTCGCGGCATCCGCTGTTCCGCGTTCCCGTCTCTCCCCCGCCCTGCCCCGCCATAACTCCGGAGATCCGTCCGCATCGGCGCCCCGTACCGGGCCGAGGCGCTCGGCCGGCCCCGATTCTCCGGAGTTGTGAAAGCACAGCGCGCTCACCGGGCACACTGGAGAGATGATGTCCGCCGCCTTCGACCTCGCCGCGATCGGCGCCGGGCTGTCGTTCGCGGCGTCCCTCCCCGACGTCGAGGCGGCACTCGACTCGAGCACCTCGCTCGTGGTCAGCGCTCCTCCCGGCACCGGAAAGACGACCCTCGTGCCGCCGCTGCTCGCGTCGCGCTCCACCGGCCGCGTGATCGTCACCCAACCGCGTCGCGTGGCCGCACGTGCCGCCGCTCGACGCCTCGCACAGCTCGACGGGACCGCACTCGGCGACCGCGTCGGGTTCACGGTCCGCGGCGAGCGCGCCGCCGGCCCCGCGACACGGATCGAGTTCGTGACGGCGGGTGTGCTGCTGCGGCGGATGCTCGACGACCCGGGCCTCGACGGCGTGGATGCCGTCATCATCGACGAGGTGCATGAGCGCGCGCTCGAGACCGACCTCCTGATCGGGCTGCTGTCGGAGGTGCGGGAGATGCGAGAGGACCTCGTGCTCGTGGCGATGTCCGCGACGCTCGATGCCTCGCGCCTCTCCGTCGTGATCGGCACCGACGCCGACCCCGCTCCGATCGTCGACCACGACGTCCCCGCGTTCCCGCTCACCGAGCGCTGGGCTCCGAGCCCCGGACCCCGTCTCGACGAGCGCGGCGTGACGCGGGAGTTCCTCGACCATGTCGCGCGCACCGCGGCTGCCGCCGCCCGCGACCTCGTGCGCGAGGATGCCGGCGGCGATGTGCTGGTCTTCGCGCCGGGCGCCTACGAGGTGAACGCGATCGCCCGACGGATCCGCGACCTCGACGGATCGTTCGACGTACGCGAGCTGCACGGCCAGCTTCCCGCCTCCGAACAGGACGCGGTGATCCGCGGGCGTCGCCCCACCGAGTCGCCGCGCATCATCGTGACGACGGCGCTCGCCGAGTCGTCGCTGACGGTGCCGGGAGTGCGTCTGGTCGTGGACTCCTGCCTATCGCGGCATCCGCAGCGTGACGCGGCACGCGGGATGACGGGACTCGTGACGACGGCCGCGCCGAGATCCTCCTGCGTGCAGCGGGCGGGTCGTGCGACGCGCCAAGGGCCGGGCACCGTGATCCGCTGCGTCGACGAGCGCACCTATGCGGCGGCACCCGCGCGACCCGCCCCGGAGATCGCGGTGACCGACCTCACGGATGCGGCGCTCCTGCTCGCATGCTGGGGCGCGCCCGGCGGCGGCGGGCTGCGCTTGATCGACCCCCTTCCGTCCGACAGCCTCGCCGAGGCGCTCACCGCGCTGCGCGGCCTCGGGGCTATCGACGAGGACGGAAGAGCCACCGCCGAGGGACGCGCGCTCGCCCGCATCCCGGCCGACCCGCGACTCGCCCGCGCGCTCCGTGAAGGCGGCCCGGTCGTCGGCGCTCGTCTCGCGGCCGAGGTCGTCGCTCTCGTGGGCGGTGACGTGCGCATCGCGGAGGGTGACGTAGCGCAGGCGCTGGTCGCGCTCCGCGGCGGGCGCACGCCCGAGGCACGGCATTGGCGTGCCGATGCGGACAGACTCGAGCGCCTGGTCGACGCGACCCCCGGCATCCGCTCCGACCTCGACGGCACGGGCCTCGTGATCGCGCTGGCCTTCCCGGAGCGGATCGCGCGGCGAGTGGAGCGCACCCCTGACGGCGCGACGTTCCTGCTTGCATCCGGGACACGCGCCGGAATGCGTGGTCCGCTCGCGGCGGCGGAGTGGATCGCCGTCGCCGACGTGGCCCGCGCATCCGGTCGCGTCGCCGCAGGCTCGGGCGCTGTGGTCCGCGCGGCCGCCGTCGTCACCGAGGCGCTGATCGAGCGCGCCGCGAGCCATCTGATGACGGATCGCGTCGAGGCGGAGTTCGTCGGAGGTCGCGTGCAGGCCCGACGCGAGCGCCGCATCGGCGCGATCCTGCGGTCGTCGGCGCCGGTGCGCGCCTCAGCCGAGGACGGACGGGATGCCGTGCGCCGGGCGCTGCGGCGTGAAGGGCTCGACGTGTTCCGGTGGTCGGACTCCGCGGAGGCTCTGCGACGCCGCCTCGAACTGCTGCGGCGGGAGATCGGCGATCCCTGGCCGGATGTGTCGGATGCCGGCCTGCTGGTGTCTCTCGACGCGTGGCTCGCCCCGGAGCTCGACGCCCTCGCCTCCGGCACTCCGGCGGCGAAGCTCGATCTGACGACGGCGCTGCGGCGTCTGCTGCCGTGGCCCGAGGCCGCGCGTCTCGACGAACTCGCACCAGAGCGCCTCGAGGTGCCGAGCGGATCGCGGGTGCGCATCGACTACCCCGCCGTCGACGACCCCGCCCGTCCGGTCGTGGCGGTCAAGCTGCAGGAGTGCTTCGGATGGGCCAAGACCCCGCGGCTGGTCGACGGTCGGGTCCCGGTGCTGTTCCACCTGCTGTCGCCCGCCGGACGACCGCTCGCGGTCACCGACGACCTCGCCTCGTTCTGGTCGGGGCCGTACGCGCAGGTGCGCGCCGAGATGCGGGGCCGCTACCCCAAGCATCCCTGGCCGGAGGACCCGTGGACCGCCGCGCCGACCCGGCACACCAAGAACCGGGCCAGGCGCTGAGGAGAGACGTCGTTTCGTCTCGCTGCGCTCGCTCAACGACCGGAGGGGCGCGCTCGCCCAACGACCGGAGGGGCGCGCTCGCCCAACGACCGGAGGGGCGCGCACGCTCAACGACCGGAGGGGTGCGCTCGCTCAACGACCGGAGGGCTGCGCTCGCTCAACGACCGGAGGGGCGCGCCCGTCGACCGGTCGGTCAGGACGTGCGTCGCCGCAGTGTGAGGGAGGCGAGCACGAGCGCTCCCACCCCGAACGCGACGACCACGAGCAGCGGGCGGTACACGTCCCACCCGTCGTCTCCCGCGGTCACGGCGTTGATGGTGTCGATCGCGTAGCTGAGCGGCAGCCAGTCCGAGATCGCGTGCAGCACATCGGGCATCTGGTCGCGCGGCATGAACAGCCCACCGAGGATGATCTGCGGGAACACCAGCAGCGGCATGAACTGCACCGCCTGGAACTCCGTCTGCGCGAACGCGCTCGCCAGCAGCCCGAGCGCCGTGCCCAGGAGCGCGTCGACCACCGCGACGAGACCGAGCTGCCACAGCTCGCCGTCGACGGTCAGGCCGCAGACGCCGACCGCGAAGGACACGGTGATCACCGCCTGCAGCAGAGCCATGAGTCCGAACGCGAGCGCATACCCGAGGATGAAGTCGGCCTTGCCGAGCGGAGTCGTCATGAGCCGTTCGAGCGTTCCCGAGCGTCGCTCGCGCAGTGTCGTGATCGATGTGATGAGGAACATCACGATGAACGGGAACAGGGCGAGGATCGCGCCGCCGAACCGGTCGAACACCCCGTCCTGGTCGCTGAACAGCCACGCGAACAGGCCGACGAGCAGGCTGGGCGCCACGAGCATCAGCGCGATCGACCGCGGGTCGTGCCGCAGCTGACCGAGCACGCGGCCGGCCGTCGCGAACATCCGCCGACCGTTCATCGTCCCGCCTCACGTCGTGTGCGCCGCGTCTCGGATCGTGCCGCCTCATCGTGGTCGCGCGTGTCGCGGTCGATGAGCGCCAGGAACGCGGCGTCCGGCTCGGTCGTGCCCGTGTCGCGCAGGAGATCGGTGGGGGTGGTGTCGGCGATGATCCTTCCCGCACGCATCAGCAGCAGGCGGTCGCAGCGCAGCGCTTCGTCCATGACGTGGCTCGAGACGATCATGGTCACGCCGCGCTCGGCGAGCCCGCGGAACAGCTCCCACAGTTCGACCCGCAGCACCGGGTCGAGGCCCACGGTCGGCTCGTCGAGGACGATGAGCTCCGGGGATCCGACCAGCGCCGCCGCGAGCGAGATGCGGGTCTTCTGCCCGCCGCTCAGCGAGTCGACGAGCTGCCCTGCTTGGCCTCGGAGGCCGACCTCGTCGACGACCCGGTCGACGTCGCCCTTCGGCGCGCCCAGCACCGAGGCGAAGTAGGCGAGATTCTGCCGCACGGTGAGGTCTCCGTACACCGCGGCGCCCTGCGTGCCGTAGGCCACGCGATGTCTCAGGCGCGGCGATCCGCCCGCCTCGCCCAGCACGGTCACGGTGCCGCCCGCGATGCGCTGCACCCCGACGATTGATCTCATGAGCGTTGTCTTGCCGCACCCCGAGGGGCCGAGCAGTCCCGTGATCTGCCCGCGCGGGATCGTGAGATCGACGCCGTCGAACACCGTCGTCCTGCCTCGCCGCACTCGAAGGCCCGCGATCTCCACCGCCGACGCACTCGTCATGCGATGACTATCCTCCCGCCGCCGCCGTCCGGTCAACAGGACGCGCGGTCAGTCCAGGAGGTGCCGCAGATACCGCGGCGGGTCCTGCAGGAAGGAGCGCCAGTGGTTCACGAGCTCGAGGTCCTGCCATTCCGCCGGACGGATGCCCCAGTCGCCGACCTCGAGGATCCTCGCGCCCGGCAGAGCAGCCAGCACCGGCGAGTGCGTCGCGCACAGCACCTGTCCACCCTCGTCGACGATGCGCTGCAGCACGGCGATCAGCGCGAGCGTCGACTGGAACGACAGCGCGGCCTCGGGCTCGTCGAGGCAGTAGAAGCCGGGCTCGTCGAAGCGGCTCTCCAACAGCGCGAGGAACGACTCGCCATGGCTCATCTCGTGGAACGGTACGTCGGGCCCGCTCATCGAGGGGTTGTCCTCGAGATACGTGTAGAACGAGTGCATGGTCTCGGCGCGGAGGAAGAACCCCCACCGATTAGCGCCGATGCCCCGCTGCAACCGCAGCCATCCCGCCAGTGGGGATTCGGTCGGCCGTGTGCTGTGCATGGCCTGACGCGAGCCGCCCTCGGGAGACAGCCCGTACGCGCCCGCGACCCCCTCGACGATCGTCGACTTGCCGCTGCCGTTCTCGCCCACCAGGAACGTGACGCCCGGCGCGAGATCGATTCCGTCGCGCAGCACCTGGGCGACGGCCGGGATGCTCGTGGGCCAGAGTCGCCCGGGCTCCGGTGCGTCCGCGCCCGCGCGCACCGAGACGATGGGCTGCTCGCGCTTCCGCCTGCTCCCCGGCGTCCAGATCGACTCCATGTCACCTCCTCCGAGGAGGCTATCCCGAACCGCCGACGTCACCGCTCAGCACTCGATGACGTTGACCGCCAGACCGCCCTCGCTGGTCTCCTTGTACTTGGTCGACATGTCCAGGCCGGTCTGACGCATGGTCTCGACGACGGCATCCAGGGAGACGTAGTGGCTGCCGTCGCCGCGCAGCGCGAGCCGTGCGGCTGCCACCGCGGTCGACGCGGCGATGGCATTGCGCTCGATGCACGGGATCTGCACGAGACCGCCGATCGGATCGCAGGTGAGTCCCAGGTGGTGCTCCATCGCGATCTCGGCGGCGTTCTCGATCTGCCGGTTGGTGCCGCCCATCACGGCGGTCAGTCCTCCCGCGGCCATGGCGCACGCCGAGCCCACCTCGGCCTGGCATCCGCCCTCCGCCCCCGAGATCGACGCGTTCGCCTTGAACAGCGAACCCAGCGCGGTGGCCGTGAGGAGGAAGCGCCGGATCCCGCGGCGGCGGTTCGCCTCCGCGACGGCATCGGGGTCGTCGATCGCGCCGACCGCGACGAGCGAGGCCTCCGCTCCGAAGCCGAGCAGCGCGCTGCCGACCAGCTCTCCGTACGGCGTGACCGCGTTGCCCGCTCCGAGGCCCGAGTCTGCGAGGAAGCGCCACCAGTACATCGCCACGGCGGGGAGGATGCCGGCGGCACCGTTCGTCGGAGCGGTCACGACGCGTCCGCCCGCGGCGTTCTCCTCGTTCACGGCGAGCGCGAAGGCCCCGAGCCATTCGCCGGGGAGCTCGCGGTGCCCGTCGGCCTCGACGTCTTCGAGCTGTCCGCGGATCACGCTCGCGCGCCGCTTGACCTTGAGGATGCCCGGCAGCACGCCGTCCGAGTGCAGGCCCGCGTCGACGCAGCCGGACATCGCGTCCCAGATGGCGTCGAGTCCCGCGGCGACGTCCTCCTCCGAGCGCATCGCCGTCTCGTTGAGGCGCGCGAGCTCCGCGATCGAGAGGCCGTGCTCGTCGCACAGCGCGAGCAGCGAGGCGGCATCGGCGTAGGAGTACGGGAGCGCCGCAGTCGCGAGCGTCGTCTCCTCGCCGTCGCGTCGGATGAAGCCCCCGCCGACCGAGTAGTAGGTCTCCTCAGCCACGATCGCGCCCGCGGCATCCGTCGCGGTGATCGTCATGGCGTTGGGGTGCCCGGGCAGTCGGGTGCGCGGCGCGAACACGATGTCGTCCTTCGCGAACGGCACGTCGTGGCTGCCGTCGATCCGCAGCGGCGCGCCCGCGGGGTAGTCGGTCCAGGCCGCGCGCACCTCGGCAGGATCGCAGGTCTCGGGCTCGAGTCCGCGGAGCCCCGCGACCACGGCATCCGGTGTCCCGTGGCCGATGCCGGTCGCGCCGAGCGATCCGTACAGCGTGCAGGTCACGCGGGCCACGCGGTCGAGCACATCCGTGACGGTGAGGCGTCGCGCGAACTCGAGGGCCGCCCGCATGGGTCCGACCGTGTGGGAGCTCGACGGCCCCACTCCGATGGAGAAGAGGTCGAAGGCCGAGACGTACGCTGTCACGCATCAAGCGTACGTCGTCGGCGGGATGCGGTCGTCAAGCCCCTTCCCCCGCGGCGCGCCCCGGGCGCATTCTGGGGGCTCGACGACGAGAGAGGACCATCATGTCGAACGACGCATCCGACCAGCAGCCCGCCCCCGAGGCTGAAGCGCAGACGCCCACGCCGACACCCTCCTCCGGCGACGCCGGCGAGGTCACCGCGAGCTCCCCCCAGACCGACGACGCCGACGACGCCGACGCCTCCGAATCCACTGCCGACACCCCCGAGCAGGCGGAGTCCCCCGAAGACGCCGATCCCGCCGAGGTGCCGGACACCGAGGAGCTCGAGGAGCCCAGCACCGAGAAGGCGCCCGGAGAGGAGCCGAAGGCCCCGAAGCGCGACGACCCCGAGCCCGACCATCAGGCGGTCGGGATCGGGGTCATCGACGGTCCGCAGACGGACCAGGGCGACTGAGGCGGCTCCTACCCCACCTCGCCGCCCACGTTCCGGTCGCAGGTCGTGCCGCTCCGAGGGCGCGGCGACGGCACGGAGTGCGACCGGAACGGGTTCGGGTGACTACTCGACGAGCTTGCCGGTCGTGTCGACCTCACGCATGAGTTCGGCGATCTCCTCCGGAACGGGTGGGATCTCCTCACGGGTCACGCCGGTGCTCGGGCTCCACACGAGATTCACGCGCAGCGTCGGGTCGGTGTCGGGGTAGTCGCTGCGGTTGTGGCATCCGCGGGTCTCGCGCCGCTCCAGCGCGGCCTCGAGGGTCGCTCGCGCCGCGATGACCGAGGCCTTGAGATCGAACGCGTGGGCGAGGTCCTGGAACCCGGCGATGTCGGGGTGGATGCCGATGTCCTCCAGCCGCCCCTCGATCATGTCGAGGTCCGCGAGTCCCGCCCGCAGTCCGTCCTCCGAGCGCACGACACCCGCGTGCTCCGTCATGGTGTTGCGGATCGCGCGCTGCAGGGCGCGGACGTTCTCGTGCCCGTCGGCCGCGAGCAGGTCGTCGATCTCGGCGCGGGCCTGCGCCACGGCATCCGCCGACCGGCGCTGCGCGTCGAGCCCCGCTGCATGGGCCATGGCCGCCTGGCCGACGATGCGTCCGTAGACGAGGAGCTCGATGAGCGAGTTGCCGCCCAGCCGGTTCGCTCCGTGGAGCCCGCTCGATGCCTCGCCGATCGCGTAGAGCCCGTCGACGTCGGTCTGGTGGTCGTCGGGACGCACCCACACGCCGCCCATCGAGTAGTGCGCGGTGGGCGCGATCTCGATCGGATCGGTCGTGATGTCGAGCATCTGCAGCTCCATCATCGTCTGGTAGACGCGCGGCAGCCGGGTCATGATCGTCTCGCGCGGCAGGTGCGACACGTCCAGCCAGACGCCCCCGTTCTCGGTGCCGCGCCCCTCGGCGATCTCGGTGTATGCGGCGAGCGCGACCCGATCGCGGGTGGAGAGCTCCATGCGCTCGGGGTCGTACTTGTCCATGAACCGCTCGCCGAGGGCGTTGCGGAGGATGCCGCCCTCGCCGCGCGCCGCCTCGGAGATGAGGGTGCCCGCCGCGTTCTCGGGCTCGATGATCCCGGAGGGGTGGAACTGTACGAGCTCGGGATCGCGCAGCCGCGCGCCCGCCTCGACCGCGAGCCGGAAGGAATCGCCGGTGTTCTCGTCGCGTCGCGAGGAGGTGCGTCGCCAGATGCGGTTGTGTCCGCCCGCGGCGAGGATCACGGCATCCGCGTGGATCAGGTAGCGCGTGCCGTCTGCCTGGTCGAAGCCGTAGGCGCCGAACACGACGTTGTCGCGCACCAGCAGGCGCGTGATGTAGACGTTGTCGAGGATCGGGACCTCGAGCTGATCGGCTTTCGCGACGAGCGTGCGCTGGATCTCCAGACCCGTGTAGTCGCCGGCGAAGGCCGTGCGGCGGAACGTGTGCGCGCCGAAGAACCGTTGCGAGATGCGGCCGTCGTCCTCGCGGGCGAAGTCCATGCCCCAGCGCTCCAGATCGCGGATGCCGCGCTCGGCCCCCTGCGTCACGATCTCGACCGTGTGCGGGTTGGCGAGCAGGTAGCTCTCCTTGATGGTGTCGGCGGCGTGCTGCTGCCAGCTGTCCTCGGCGTCCATCGTGCCGAGTGCGGCGTTGATGCCGCCGGCGGCGAGCGAGGTGTGGGCATCCTGTCGGGGGCGTTTGCCGACGGCGAGGACGTCGATGCCGTGCTCGGCGACCTCGATCGCGGCCCGGAGGCCGGATCCGCCGGTCCCGATGACGAGGACCGTGGTGGAGATCTGACGTTCGCGTGTACTCATGGGATCCACGCTAGTTAGGTCATCCTAATAGCGTCCAATGCATAGTTTCACTGGTTTCGATAGACTGCGGGCATGAACCTGGAGCAGCTCCGCAGCTTCGTCGAGGTCGCCCGACTGGGTCACTTCACGAGGGCGTCCGAGCACCTCCACCTGGCGCAGCCCTCGCTGAGCCGGCAGATCTCCACGCTCGAGCGCGAAGTGGGCGTCGAGCTGTTCCATCGTGCGCGCGGCCACATCGCGCTCACCGCCGCAGGTGAGGCGATGCTCCCCCGCGCGCAGCGGATGCTCGCCGAGGCCGAGGCGATCCGCGAGGAGATGGGAGAGCTCGCGGGGCTCCGTCGCGGACGCGTGCGCCTCGGCGCCCCGCCCACGCTGTGCACGAGCCTCGTCGCGGAAGCACTGAGCACGTTCCACGCCGCGCATCCGGGCGTCGACCTCCACCTCATCGAGAGCGGATCGCGGCTCCTCGTCGACCAACTCGGCGTGGGAGCGGTCGACATCGCGCTCATCACCGAGTCCGACGGCCCGCCGCCCTCAGGCTTCAGCCTCACGCGCATGCCGCTGCTCACAGAGGAGCTCGTGGTGGTCTCGGCCGCCTCGCGCCCGCCGATCGCCGTGACACCGTCGATCGGCCTCGCGCACCTCGCCACCCTGCCGCTCATCGCGCTCGACGAGACCTACGAGCTGCGCGCCGCCACGGATGCCGCGTTCCGCGCCGCAGGACTCACGCCGAACCACGTGCTGGAGGGGGCCGAGATGGACGCGCTCCTGCGCTTCGTCGAACGCGGCGTGGGCGTCGCGGTGGTGCCGGCGATGGTGCTGCTCGACCAGCCGGCGCTGCGGTCGGTGCGGCTGACCCACCCGACCATGACCCGCGTCGTGAGCCTCGCCCACCGCGCAGACGTCAGCCCCGCCACGGCGGTCGCCGCGATGCGCGACGTCATCGTCGCCACGGCCGCGGAGGTCGCCCGCCGCGACCCCGCGATCACGAGCCTGCTCGGCTGACGGCATCTCGCGCCGGGTGCGGAACGGCCCGGGCGCGAGCACGGCCGACGCCTCAGGCCCCGGCGAGCTCCTCGCGCAGCAGTGCCGCCCCCGCGCTGAGCGCGCTCAGCTTGGCAAGGGCTGCACTGCGGGGCAGCGGCGCCATGCCGCAGTTGGTGCTCGGCACGAGCTTGTCGGCATCCACGAACTCCAGCGCGTCGCGCAGGACGTCGGCCACCTCCTCGGGCGTCTCGATCTTCTCGCTCGCGACGTCGATGGCCCCGAGCATGACCTTCTTGCCCCGGATGAGCTCGATGAGATCGAGCGGCACGTGCGAGTGCGCGCGCTCCAGCGACACCGTGTCGATGATCGACTTCTGCAGCAGCGGGAACGACTCCTCGTACTGACGCCATTCCGGCCCCAGGGTCGCCTTCCAGTCGGTGTTCGCCTTGATGCCGTAGCCGTAGCAGATGTGCACGACGGTCTCGGCGCGGAGCCCCTCGGCCGCCCGCTCGAGCGTCGCGACACCCCAGTCCTTCAGCTCGTCGAAGAACACGTTGAAGGCGGGTTCGTCGAACTGGATGACGTCGACGCCCGCCGCCTCGAGCTCCCGTGCCTCCTGGTTGAGGATCGTCGCGAACTCCCAGGCGAGCTTCTCACGGCTGCGGTAATGCCGGTCGGACAGCGTGTCGATCATGGTCATCGGCCCGGGCAGCGCCCACTTGATCGGCCGATCGGTCTGCTGGCGGAGGAACTTCGCGTCGTCGACGAACACCGGCTTCTCCCGGCTGACCGCTCCGACCACGGTCGGCACGCTCGCGTCGTACCGATCGCGGATCCGCACGGTCTCGCGCTGATCGAAGTCGACGCCGCTGAGGTGCTCGATGAACGTCGTCACGAAGTGCTGGCGGGTCTGCTCGCCGTCGCTGATGACGTCGATGCCGCGACGCGTCTGCTCCAGCACGGCGCTGCGCAGAGCATCCTGCCGCCCCTCGGTCAGCGCTTCGCCCTCGAGCTTCCACGGCGACCAGAGCGTCTCGGGCTGCGCGAGCCACGAGGGCTTGGGAAGGCTGCCGACGATCGACGTGGGGAGGAGCGTGTTCACGGCCTGCGCCGTCCGGACGCTCACGCGGCCGCGACCGGGGCCGACGCCGTGAGGCGGACCGGGTCGCCTGCGACCCATCGAGCCAGCAGGTCCCCGTGCGGCTTGATGAAGTGCTCCTCCGTGTGCCTGCCCTGCGCGAGGGCGAGGCGGCTGCGCTCTTCGCGGTCGTAGCCGATGCGGGTCGTCGAGTAGTCGTGCTGGTCGAGTGTAGGGCGGTACACGCTCGCCGCCGCGGAGTTGGCGTTGTAGATCTCCGGACGGTAGATCTTCTGGAACGTCTCCATCGTCGCGATCGTGCCGGCCAGCTGCAGGTTCGTGTAGTCGTTCAGCAGGTCGCCCTCGAAGTAGAAGGCGAGCGGTGCGACGCTCCCCGGAGGCATGAAGTACCTCACCGTGAGCCCCATCTTCCCGAAGTAGGCGTCGGTCAGGGAGCCGTCGTCGTCCTGGACGTATTCGACGCCGAGGACCGGGTGGTGGTTCTCGGTGCGGCGGTACTCCTTGCTCGTCGAGACGCTGATGCAGATGACGGGCGAGGTCGTGAAGCGCTCGCGGTACGCCGCCGAGTCGAGGAAGTGACGAAACAGCTTGCCGTGCAGCGATCCGAAGTCGTCGGGGACGGTGAATCGTCCCGCCGCCTCGGTCGCTGCGGGCAGCAGGATGCTGAAGTCGAAGTCGCGCACGTAGGACGAGAAGTTGTTCCCCACGATGCCGTGATGGCGACGCCCGGTCGCTTGGTCGACGATCCCGATGTCGAGGACCTCGAGCAGCGGGAAGTGCTCGTCGTCGCTGCCGTCGGCGAACTCGAGGGCGGCCGAGATGATCTCGAGCTCGAGCGTGTACCGATCTCGGGTCGGGTTGTCCCAGTGTGCGAGGTCGTTGAATCGCCGGTCGATCATGGTCAGGGCGTTGCGGAGGTTGTCCTGGCGATGCTCGCCGCGGGCGAGGTTGGCGAAGTTCGTGGTGATCCGCGAGTCCTCGGACGGCGTGTAGTCCTCGTCGAAGCGCGTGGTGGTGATGTGGAACGTGAAGTCGTTCGCCATGAGCGGGCCCATCTGCTGGAAGTCGGTGTCTCCATCGTGCGCGCCTTAGGGTCATATCAGGTAACTACCCTCGACTATGCGCGGATATAGTCTTTACCTATGGCTCGCGCATCGAGCGGCATCACGCTGCAGCAGCTCCACTACTTCGTCGAGGTCGCGGCGGAGGGATCGATCAGCGCGGCCGCCGACCTGCTCTACGTGTCGCAGCCGACTATGTCCGCCGCGATGAAGGATCTTGAAGCGCGCGCCGGACGCACGCTCCTCCTCCGCTCCGCCCGAGGCGTCACGCTCACCGCAGACGGCGCGGAGTTCCTCGGGTACGCGCGCCAGGTCACCGAACAGGTCGAGCTGCTCGAACAGCGCTATCTCGGCCGACCGCCGTCGCGGCGGCTGCTCGGCGTCTCGGCGCAGCACTACTCGTTCGTGATCGACGCGTTCGTGCGGATGGTCAGGTCCAGCGGCGCCGCGGAGTACGAGTTCTCGCTGCGGGAGACCCGTACGTGGGACATCATCGAGGACGTGCGGACGCTGCGCAGCGAGCTCGGCATCCTGTACCGCAACGACTTCAACCGCAGCGTGATCGACAAGCTGCTGCGCGACTCGGGACTCGCGTTCCGCCCGCTGTTCCTCGCGGACCCGCACATCTTCATCTCGCGCAAGAATCCGCTCGCCGCGCGCGACCGCGTCACGCTCGACGACCTCGCCGGCCTCCCCCGCCTCACCTTCGACCAGGGCGCGAACAACTCGTTCTACTTCGCGGAGGAGATCCTCTCCACCCTGTCCAGCGCGCAGGAGATCCGCGTCTCGGATCGCGCGACCATCTTCAACCTCATGATCGGCCTCGACGGCTACACGATCTCCACCGGCATCATCAGCGACGATCTCGACCCCGAGATCGTCGCGATCCCGCTCGACGTCGACGAGCGCATCGAGATCGGATGGATCGGCCACTCCGCCATCCCCCTGACCGACCAGGCGCAGCGCTACCTCGTCGAGCTGCGCACCGTCGTGTCCGACTTCGGCGTCACCCTCCTCGGCTGACCCACCCCACCCGCCCGCCCCGCCCGGTCCGCGGCCACTGAAAGATGGGAAACGCATCGGAAGCGGGGGCTTCCGATGCGTTTCCCATCTTTCGTCCGCGGTAATCCCCCGCCAGGCGTCAGGCGTCGACGGTCTCCTTCTTCGCCTCGGCCTTGGCCTGGGCGCGGGCGACGATGCGTCCGCGGACCGCGAGCAGCAGCACGACGGCGAGCAGCGCGTACAGCGTGATCGAGATCGGCCCCTGCACCAGCACCGAGAAGTCGCCGTTCGCGCTCATCGCGGCATCGCGCAGGCTCGTCTCGGCGAGCGGACCGAGCACCATGCCGATGATCAGCGGGGCGAGCGGGTAGTCGAGCGCCCGCATCAGGAATCCGAGCAGACCGATGCCGAGCAGCATGAGCAGATCGAACGTCGAGCCGCTCGTCGCATAGATGCCCAGCGCGCAGAAGATCGTGATCCCCGCGTACAGGTAGGGACGAGGGATGAGCAGCAGCTTGGCCCACAGCATCGCGAACGGGAGGTTCAGGATGAGCAGCACGATAATCGCGATGAAGAAGCTCGCGAGCAGCGCCCACACGAGCTCGGGCGCCCGCTCGAACAGCAGCGGACCGGGCTGCAGCCCGTACTGACGGAAAGCGGCGAGCATGATGGCCGCGGTCGCGGAGATCGGCAGCCCCAGGGCGAGCAGCGCGCCCATCGCCATGCTCGTGGTCGAGTTGCCGGCCGCCTCCGGTGCGGCCAGACCGCGGATCGCGCCGGTGCCGAACTTCGGGCGCGCCCGGCGCGCGTCGAGACGCTTCTCGAGTCCGTACGCGAGGAAGGTCGGGATCTCGGAGCCGCCCGCCGGCACCACGCCGAACGGCAGGCCGATCGCCGTTCCACGGAACCAGGCGGGAGCCGCTTCCTTGAATTCGCCGCGGGTGAGCCAGGGCCGTCCCGACGGCTTGATGAGCGCCTTGTCCTTCATGTGCCGCTCCAGGCACGCGACGTAGATGACCTCGCCGAGCGCGAGAATCGCCACGGTCACGGTGACCAGCGAGACGCCGTCGAAGAGGTTCGGGGAGCCCATGGTGAAGCGCGGGGCTCCCGAGACGCCGTCGACGCCGATCACAGCGATGCCGAGACCCAGGAACAGTGAGGTCAGGCCCTTGATGACGTTGTCGGTGACGACCGACGACGTCGCCACGAAGGCGAACACGGCGAGCGCGAAGAACTCCGCCGGTCCGAACCTGCTCGAGAAGTCGGCGAGAGCGGGGGCGAGGAAGACCACGACGATCGAGCCGATGAAACCGCCGATGAAGGCGCCGATCGCGGCGGTGGCCAGGGCTTGCGCCGCTCGTCCGTTCCGGGCCATCTTGTGACCCTCGATGGTCGAGGCGATGGCCGACGCCTGTCCAGGGGTGTTCATCAGGATGCCCATGGTCGAGTCGCCGAACAGGCCACCGAAGTAGACGCCCGCGAACATGATGAACGCGGCCGTGGGTTCGAGCGAGAAGGTCACGGGCAGCAGCAGGGCGACCGCCATCGAGGAGCCGAGGCCCGGCATGACGCCGACTGCGGTGCCGAGCAGGCATCCGATCAGAACCCAGACGAGGTTCTGCCAGGTCAGCGCGCCGGCGAAGCCCTCTGCGAGAAGCTGAAGCACATCCATGTCAGAACCCCCAGCCGAGAATGCCCGAGGGCAGCGACATGCCGAGCGCCATGTCGAACGCGATGTACGAGAGCGAGCTCACGGTGAGTCCCACCACGAGGCTGAACAGCCAGCGGGTCGAGCCGAAGCCGCGGGCGATGCACCAGAACAGGAGTCCTGCGGCGATGATCCAGCCGAGGATGTTCAGCACGAGCGCGAAGACGAGGAACGAGCCGACGACCCAGGCGAGCGACCTCGCATCGACGCGGACCGTGCGCGGCACGGCCGGCTTCTCGGGAGCGGATGCGGATGCCGGAGCGGTCGGCGTCGCCGGGCCGGATGCCGCGCTGTCGGGCTCTGTGCGGTGCTCGCGCACCGCCCCCACGACGAGCAGTGTCGCGAACAGGTAGAGCCCCGCGGTGATCAGCATCGGGAAGAACTGCGGCCCGGGGAACGCTGATCCCTCCGGCACCTTCATGGTGATGATCCCCACCAGCAGGTAGGTCGCGAACGCGACCAGGACCGTGGGCATCGTCAGGCTCTTGAGCAGGGCCGCAGCCCGGCCCGGACCGGCGCCGAACGCCAGGCGCTGCCCGACGACCGCCGACACCGCCGTCGGATTGTTCGATGACATCACAGCCCCATCTCTTCGTACAGCTGCTCGATGCGGGTGTGCTCGTCCGCGAGGAACGCGTCGAGCTCCTCGCCCATGATGACCCGCTCGGTCCAGCGGTAGCGCTCGATCGCGTCCTTCCACTCCGGGGTCGCGATCGAGTCGGCGATGAGCTCGCGCAGACCGTCGACCTGCTCGTCCTCGAGCCCTGCCGGGGCGGCGAGCATGCGCCAGTTCGTGAGCGATATATCGTACCCCTGCTCGGCCGCCGTCGGGATGTCGATGCCGTCGACCGACTCCTCGGCGACGAGGGCGAGCGCGCGCAGCCGGCCGGACTCGATCTGATCGATGTTGTCGGGGTACCCGCCGGCCGCCGCCTGGGCCGTGCCGTTGAGGAGCGCCTGGATCGCCTCACCTCCGCCGTCGGACGAGATGTACGTCGTGTCGAGCGGGGCGATGCCCGCGCTGAGGGCGAGGTCGGTGACGACGAGCTGATCGAACGAGCCGCCGCCGGTCCACGGGACGCCCTTCGGGTCGGCCTTCCACGCCTCGACGAGGTCGTCGAGCGTCTCGTAGGGCGAATCCGCGGGCACGACGATGACGTCGTACTCCTCGACGACCACGGCGAGCGGCGTCACATCGTCGAGCGTGGCGGCGGAGCCGAACTGGATCGTCGCGGCCATGAGGCCCGTGCCTCCGACGAGGAGGTTGTTCGGCTGCCCCTCGAGAACGGAGACGTTGCCGAGAGCGATCGTGCCGCCGGCGCCGGGCATGTTCACGACCTGGACGTTGTTGACGAGCCCGTTCGCCTTCTGCGCCTGCTGGAGCTCGCGCGCCACGCCGTCCCATCCGCCGCCGGCCGCGGCCGGAGCGATGATCGTCATCGACGCGTGGATGTCCTGACCCGCCGCAGCCGACGTGATGGACCCGAACGCGGCGATGCCTATCGCCGCGGCGGCGATTGTGCCGCCTATGACGCGCGGAAGAACCCGCGTACCCGATGAACCCGTCGTCATCATTGCCTCCTCATGCGGACACCGTTGTCGCCGCAAGACGGTTATTAGGATGGCAAGGGACCGAGCGCACGTCGCGTGCGCTCGGCTTTGTGCTCATAGATGCTCATGGGAGAGCGGAGCGCGGCGATCCAGCGACGGAGAGGCAGCCGAGATGAGACGCAGCAGTGGCGCCCGCGCCGCGCGCCTCGGGATGCTCGTGCTGCCCAGTCTCATCGTGCTCGCGGCGGTCGGAGCGACGGCGTGGGTCGCGATCGCGGCGCAGGAGCGCAGCATCCGCGCATCCACCGCCGATCGCGTGCACGAGGTGGCCACGAGTCTCGCGGTGCTCCCCGAGGTGCGACGCACCCTGGAGTCCTCGGTGGACAGCGGTGACGAGGACGATCTGGCGGACGCGGACGACCTCGCCGCCGCGACCGAGGAGCTGCAGCCGCTCGCCGACATCGTCGGGCAGGCCGCGGGGGTGTACTACGTCGTGATCACCGACGACGAGGGAGTGCGGATCACGCATCCGGACGCCTCCGAACGCGGAGTTCGCGTGTCGACCACGAACGCGACGGTGCTGGCTGGCGAGGAGTTCCTCGGCACCGAGACGGGCCCCTCGGGCCGCTCGCTGCGCGCGAAGGTCCCGGTGTACGGCGATGGCGATCGAATCATCGGCATGGTGGCCGTCGGCGTGCTGGAGTCGAGCCTCGCGGCACGTCGCGACGAGGCTCTCGGCGACATCCTGCCCTGGATCATCGGCGCACTCGTCGTCGGCACGCTCGCGAGCTCCGCCGTCGGCGCGGCGATCGAACGGCGGTTCCGCCGGCTCGACGAGGAAGCGGCCGAGCACGAGCACCTGCGGCGCATCACCTCTGCGCTGCGCGAGCAGTCCCATGAGTTCAGCACACGCCTGCACGTGATCCACGGGATGGTGTCGCACGGCGACGCGGACGACGCGCTGGCGTACATCGACGGCATCGTGCCGGTGCTCACCTCCGCACGCCCGGCAGCGGCAGGGTCGCCCGTGACGAGCGCCGCGATCGAGGCGGTGCAGACGGAGCTCACCGTGCTCGGCGCACGGCTCGAACTCGAGATGGATCGCGACATCGAGATCGACGAAGGCGTGCTGCTCGTGTTCGCGAACCTCTGCCGCAATGCAGGAGAGGCGGGCGCCCATCGCGTGCGCTGCTCACTGGCGGAGCACGGGCGGACGCTGGTCGGCTCGGTGGAGGACGACGGCCCCGGCATCGACCCCGCCGACGTCGAGCGGGTGTTCGCGCGCGGGTACTCCTCGAAGTCGGATCACGCGGGAGGTGGACGCGGGATCGGGCTCGACCTCGTCCGTCGCACGGTGATGGCGCGCGGCGGCGTGATCGAGGTGGGGCGTTCCGGTCTCGGCGGGGCGCGCTTCGACTTCGAGATGGAGGCGACCCGGTGAGCGGCATCCGCGTTCTCGTGGCCGACGACGATCCCGGCGCCCGTGCTCTGCACGGCCGGTTCATCGCCGAGACGCCCGGCTTCGTCCTGGTCGGCACCGCGGGCACGGGGGCCGCAGCGCTCGCGCAGGTGACGGACGACGTCGATCTGCTCCTGCTCGACATGCGGCTGCCGGACATCAGCGGAGTGGAGGTGCTGCACCGGCTCCGCGCCCGGTCGGCGGAAGGACTAGACGTCCTCGTCATCAGCTCCTCCCGCGACCAGGTCACGGTGCGGCAGGCGCTCGCCGCGCACGTTGTCGGGTACTTGATCAAGCCCTTCACCCAGGAGGTCCTGCAGCAGCGACTGGAGGACTATCAGGCACGACGCCGCATCCGCGACCTCGACGAGCAGGAACGTCCGCTCGCGCAGGGCGAGGTCGATCGACTGCTGGCCACCGGCAGCATCCGCCTCACCGACCGTGCCGCGAAGGGATCCTCTGCGACGGCGGCGGAGCGGCCGGAGGGGCTGCCGAAGGGGCTCGCCGAGGTCACGATGGCCCGCGTCGTCGCCGTCCTCGATCCGGTCGCCTCGATGTCGGCCTCCGAGGTGGCGGCGACCTGTGCGCTCTCGCGCGCGACCGCCCGCCGGTACCTCGACCATCTCGTGGCCACGGGCGTGATCGACCTGGCGCACCGCTACGGCAAACGCGGACGGCCGCAGGTCCTGTACCGCCTCGCCCCGGCACCCGACGCGTAGCGCGACCGCCCACCAGTGCACGATCGGTTGCGGGAACCGACGGGGATGCAGAAATCCCCGCCGCAGATGCGACGGGGATTTCCGGTGATGTGCGCCCGAAGGGACTCGAACCCCTAACCTTCTGATCCGTAGTCAGATGCTCTATCCATTGAGCTACGGGCGCTCCTGGACCGCTCAGCGGGCCGTGGAACAGCTTATAACAGTCCTCAGGCGATTGCGAATCGACGGGTCAGGACGCCCGCTCCTCGACTTTCTGCTGCTTCTTCGTGCGCTTCGCCTTGGCGCGCTGCAGCGAGGACAGCGCCTGCAGGTCGACGAGGCGGAGGGCCTGCATCCTCGCGTCGCGCATCCGGTCGTAGTCGGGATCCTGGTCGGGACGCATGCCCTCCACGCGCAGACGGCGGTCGAGGTTGTGGCGCACGTCGGACCACGCTGCCTCGCGGGCCTCCTCGACGATCGTCGTCAACGCCGCGTCGTCCTGCATCATCTCGCGCAGGCGCGTCGCGACGCCGTGCGACTGCTTGGCCCGACGTCGGAGGTTGCGCACGTCTCTGTCGCGGTAGTCGTGAGTGCCCGAAGGATCGGAGTGGCGTCCCCTGGCTCGCTTGCGCAGCGCGGTGAGGTTCTCCTCCGCCTCCTCGGACTCCTCCGCCATGGCTCGCAGCGCCTCGCGCGCATCGTCCATGTACTTCTGCGTGTCGAAGACCCCGCCCTCGGCGATCGTTCCGATGAGGATGTGGTTCTTGACCGCCAGGCGCGCGGCAGCGGTCGCGATCGCGACGCCTTCCGCGATGGCCTCAGCCGTTCGTCCCACCGCAACCTCCTCCCTTCGAGCGTACCGGTTTCGCCCCCGCGAGCGGTCGGACAGAATGGAGCGGATGCGGGTCGCGAGGACCCGCCCGGGGATCGGCGCCGCTCCCGATCAGCGGCGGGAGGAGCAGGCATGAGGCGTCTCGCGCTGACCGGGAGCACGACCGTGATCACGGGTGCGGCGAGCGGGATGGGCGCAGAGATCGCCCGGCTCCTCGCCCCGCGGGGCGTGCACCTCGCGCTGCTCGACCACAATGCGGAGGCGCTGGCAGACCTCGCGGCCGGACTCGGCGGGACGGTGACCACGCACGTCGTGGATCTGCGCGACGACGAGGCGGTGTCGACCACGGCGCGCGACGTCGAGGGTTCGCATCCGCGCATCAACGCCCTCATCACGTGCGCGGGATCCTCGATGCTCGGCACGCTCGACCAGCTCACGATGGAGGAGATGCGCTGGCTGACCGACGTGAACCTCTGGGGCACGGTGTCGATCACCAAGGCGCTGCTGCCCGCCCTGCGAACCGCCCCTGCCGCGCACATCACCCATCTCGCGAGCGTGTACGCGCTGGCCGCGCCGGCTGGACGCATTCCCTATGCGCTCAGCAAGTTCGCGGTGCGCGGCTTCTCCGAGGCGCTCCGGCACGAGCTCGAGGGCACCTCTGTGACGGTGGGCGCTGTGTACCCCGCCGGCGTGCGCACCGGCATCATCCTGCACGGACGCTACGCCGCGGCGATCGATCCCGCAGTGGCGGCACGGGCCGCAGCGGCGCAGGCGCGGATGTACCACACGGACCCGACGGATGCCGCGGCGCAGATCGTCCGCGCCACCGAGCGTCGCCGCCCGCGGACCATGGTCGGCCGCGAGGCCCGCCTGATCGACGTGCTCGTGAGGCTGGACCCCTCTTCGTACTGGCGGGTGATGCGCCGCCCCCTGCGTGAGGCGATCGATACGACGACACCGATAGACACGACGACGCCACCGGGCTGACGCTCGACGGAGCGAGGTCGAGACGCCTCAGCGCACCGCGCCGACCCAGATGCCGGAGGCCCAGGCCTGCTGCGCGGTGTCGCATCCCACCGACCCGGGGTAGCCGCGGACGACAGCCATGCAGTTCGCGAGGAACTCCGGGTCGCCGCCGAACAGCGACCGGTAGGCGTCCGCCGAGTTCAGCGAGCCCCACACCTGGAACTGGTAGATGTGGGCGAGCTCATGCGCCATCGCCCAGTTCAGCCTCTCGGTGCTCCACCCTGCGATGTCGGCGCGGTACTTGATGTAGCCGTTGCTGTTGGCGCAGGCCGGAGCCGTGCCGCCCGCGCACGAGGCCGATTCGTAGAGTCCGACCCCCGCCCCGCCGACGGTGTCGAGCGCGGCGCGCACGCGGGCGTAGCCCTCCGGCCCGCTGGACGACCACCGCGGCCCACCCGGGCCCGCCGACTGCGCCGCCTGCCAGGTGGCGACCTCCTCCCCGACCTTCTCGGTGAGGGCGTGCACAGTCGCGGTCGCGGCGACCACGACGGCGGGGTCGTCGTGCTCGGCGAGCACGGTCTGCTGGGCGGAGACAGCCGCGGCCCTGTGGGTCGAGGTGTCCACGGCGGCGCCCGCGCCGTTGATCACGGCGCCGAATGCGGCGATCTCGTCGAGGAAGGCCGGACGCACCTCGAGCACGGCCGCGCGGTCGGCGGTGTCGCGTTCGGCGATCTCGATCATCCCCGCGAGGTGGTCGGCGCGCATCTGCGTGCGGTCGGTCGACTGGGTCACGGCCTGAAGCTCGGCGATGACGTCGGCGCGCTCCTCGTCGAGCGCGACCGCGCGCGCGATCAGACCGCCGCTCATCATCACGGCGCCCACGACGAGGACCGAGAGCACCCGCCGGATCACCATGCGGCTCTCACGGCAGGAATCCGGTCGCGTCGGCGATCTGCGCGTCTTGCTCGGCGATCGTGGAGCGGAGGGCGGTGAGCTGCGCGGCCAGGAGCTCGGTGCGGTCCTGCGCCTCGTCGAGGCGTTCCTGGGCACGGATGACGGCGGCCTTCGCCTCGGCGACGGCGTCGACGCGCTGCTGGTCGGCGACCACGACGAGGACGGCTCCGCCGACCACGAGAAGCCCTCCGGCGATCACCGCGATGACCCGCATATCGCTCCCCAGAACATGAACGTGCGTCCGGAACGATTCCGTAGGGCCAATATATCCACGCGCCGGGGTCGCTACCAGTTCATACCGGCGGAGGCGCCGGGTCACGCCGAGGGCGCCGCCGTCCGGAACCGCCGCAGACGGAGACTGTTCAGGACGACGAACACGCTGGAGAACGCCATCGCCGCGCCGGCGAGCATCGGGTTGAGAAGCCCGAGGGCCGCGAGCGGGATCGCGGCGACGTTGTACGCGAGAGCCCAGAACAGGTTGCCGCGGATGGTCGCGAGCGTGTGACGGGCGAGGCGGATCGCGTCGACCGCTCCCCACAGGTCGCCGCGCACGAGGGTGAGCTCGGACGCCTCGATCGCGGCATCCGCCCCCGACCCCATGGCGATGCCGAGGTCGGACTGCGCCAGCGCGGCAGCGTCGTTGACTCCGTCGCCGACCATCGCGACGACCGCGCCGTCACTCTGCAGGGCGGCGATCTCGGCTGCCTTCTGCTCGGGAAGGACTCCGGCCCGCACGCGGTCGACGCCGACCTCCGCGGCGACCGCGATGGCCGCCCGCTCGTTGTCTCCCGTGAGCAGCACCGGGGACAGTCCCAGGTCGCGCAGCGCGGCGATCGCCGCCGGACTGCTCGGCTTGACGCGATCGGCCACCACGAGGATGCCGCGGACTCGGCCGTCCCATGCGGCTGCCACCGCGGTACGGGCCTGCGCCTCCGCCGCCGTGAACGCCGCGGCGAGCCGGTCGTCGAGCACGAGCCCCCAGTCGGCGAGGAACGCCGGACGGCCGACGATGACCGTGTGCCCGTCGACGACGCCCGCCACGCCCTGCCCCTGCTCGCTGCGGAAGTCGGTGACGGTCGGGATCGCGCCGAACCGCTCGGTCGCGCCGCGCACCACGGCCTGCGCGATCGGATGCTCGGAGGCGTCCTCGAGCGCCGCGGCGTACCGCAGCACGGCATCCTCGTCCTCGCCGTCCGCCGGGATCACGTCGGCGAGAGTCATCCGCCCCGTCGTGACGGTGCCCGTCTTGTCGAGCACGATCGTGTCGACCCGTCGTGTGGACTCGAGCACCTCGGGTCCCTTGATGAGCACGCCGAGCTGTGCGCCGCGCCCGGTGCCGACCAGGAGCGCCATGGGAGTCGCCAATCCGAGGGCACAGGGGCAGGCGATGATGAGAACGGCCACCGCGGCCGTGAAGGCCCCCGCAGCTCCTCCGCCGCTCAGCAGCCAGATCGTGAGCGTGAGCGCCGAGATGCCGAAGACGATGGGGACGAACACGGCGGAGAGCCGATCGGCGAGTCGCTGCGCGTCGGCTTTGCCGGACTGCGCCTCCTCCACGAGCTGCGCCATCCGTGCGAGCTGCGTGTCCGCTCCGACGCGAGTGGCGCGGACGAGCAGTCGACCCCCGACGTTGACGGTCGCACCGGTCACCGCGTCGCCGGTTCGCACCTCGACGGGCACTGACTCCCCGGTGAGCATCGAGGCGTCCACGGCGGACACACCGTCGACCACGATGCCGTCGGTCGCGACCTTCTCCCCCGGTCGCACCGCGAACACGTCACCGACCCCGAGGCGGGCGAGCGGCATCCGCTCCTCCACGCCTTCGCGTACGACCGACACGTCCTTGGCTCCGAGCTCCCCGAGGGCGCGCAGCGCCGCGCCGGCTCGACGCTTGGAGCGCTGCTCCAGGAATCGCCCGAGCAGCAGGAACATGGTGACGCCCGCCGCGACCTCCAGGTAGATGCTGCCGAGGCCGTCGCCGCGTTCGATCGTGAAGCGGAACGGATGCGTCATGCCCCACATGCCCGCGGTTCCGAAGAACAGCGCGTACAGCGACCACAGGTAGGCCGCTGTGACACCGACCGAGATCAGCGTATCCATGGTCACGGTGCGATGCCGCGCATTGATCACGGCCGCACGGTGGAACGGCCAGGCTGCCCACAGGACGACCGGGGTGGCGAGTGCGAGCGACGCCCACTGCCACCCGGGGAACTGCAGGGGCTCGATCATGGCGAGGAGGATGACCGGCACGGCGAGCGCGACCGCCACGAAGAGGCGTCGGCGCAGCATCCGGTAGGCGGGATCCTGGGCGTCTGATTCCACGGCTCGCGGAAGGGCTGCGGTGTAGCCGCTGCGCACGACCTCGGAGATGAGGTCGTCGGCGGCGATGCCCGGAGAGACCTCGATGTGCGCCTTCTCGGTCGCGTAGTTCACCGAGGCCGAGACGCCGTCCATGCGGTTGAGGCGCTTCTCGATGCGCGCTGCGCAGGACGCGCAGGTCATCCCACCGATCTCGAGGTCGTAGACCGCTCCGCTCGCCACGGTCGACTCAGGCGCGCGTCGCGCTGTAGCCGGCCTCGTCGACCGCAGCCAGCACGGCCGTATCGTCGAGGGCGACGTCGGAGGTGACGACGAGCGCGCCGGAGGCGGCGCTCACGTCGATCGCGGTGACGCCGTCG
Organism: Microbacterium sp. LMX7-1.2; assembly: GCF_040675935.1. NCBI lineage: Bacteria > Bacillati > Actinomycetota > Actinomycetes > Micrococcales > Microbacteriaceae > Microbacterium > Microbacterium sp. LMX7-1.2. The sequence continues at coordinate 1,355,967 of NZ_JBEGIL010000001.1, forward strand.
ATCTTCGCGACCTCGCTGCGCACCGAGCCCTCGCAGTGCCCGCAGGTCATCCCGGTCACGGTGTAGGCGGTGGTGGTCATGGCGGTTCCTCTCTTCGGCGGACCCCTCAAGCATACCCCCTAGGGGTATGTAGAGGGTCGGACTCAGGGAGAGGCCGGATCCACACCGAGACGACGCGCGGCGGACGCGACGGAGTTCATCGTGTGCTGAGGGATCAGCTCGCGCAGCGCGGCAGCATCCTGCGCCTCGACCGCCTCGAGGATCACGCGGTGCTCCTCGGCCGTCTCGACGAGATCGTCGTGCTGGCCGAACAGCCATCGCAGCCGCGTCGTGAACACGCTGACCATCTCGAAGATCGTGTCGTTCGCGGCGAGGTGCGCCGCGACCTCGTGGAACCGGGTCGCGGCGATCCGCGCCGCCTCCACGTCGCCCGCTTCGGCCGCCGCGAACTCCTGCTCGTAGACGGCGCGCAGCCGGGCGACGCCCTCGGCTGTGCGGCGCTGCGCGGCGAACACGAAGATCATCGTCTCGACGGCCTCGCGCACCTCGCCGAAGTCCTGCAGCTCCTGCCGGGTGAACTCGCGCACCACGGCCCAGGTGCGCGGCCGTGCGACGACGACGCCCTCCGCGACGAGCGTGCGAATGGCCTCGCGCACGGGAAGACGCGAGACGTCGAGCTCGGCCGCGATGTCGCGCTCGACGAGCCGGGAGCCGGGCATGCGCCGCCCCAGCACGATGTCATCGCGCAGAATACGCGTCACCCTCACCGACTCGAGTTCGCCGGCAGCCCCCGCCTCCGCCATAACGGGATTGTCTCATCCCGATATGGCGAGCGACAAGTTTGGTATCCCAGTGCTCCAGGATACGAGGTCAGGGCAGGCGGTTCGCGATCGCGAGGTTGGCGCGCAACTCGTCCGCGTTCTGACGCACGACGTACGCAGGACGATCCCGCTCGACGCGCCACGACTCGCTGAGCGGCCCGACGTTCACGGTGTCGAACCCCGCGGCATCGTAGAAGCGGGTGACGAAGTCGACCGCCTCGGCGTCATCACCCGCGGTCGCGAGCGCACGACGATCCGGAGTGCCCGCGGGAGTCCCGGTGGTCGTGATGTCCGCGGCTCCGATGTGGTTGAAGGCCTTCACGACGCGCGAGGTCGGCAGCGTGCGCTGCAGCAGCTCCGAGGTCGTCGTCTCGCCCCGGTCGAGCTCGGGGATGCGCCCGTCTCGCTCGAAGTAGTAGTTGTTCGTGTCGAGCACGATCTTGCCGGCGAGCTCGTCCACAGGCAGGTCGTCGATGCGCCCGAGCGGGATCGTCACGACGGCGACGTCGGCGGCTGCGGCCGCATCCGCCGCGCTCGCGGCACGCGCGTTCGGCCCGAGATCGGCCACGAGGCCGGCGAGCGTCTCCGGGCCGCGTGAGTTCGCGATCACCACGTCGTACCCGTTCGCTATCGCGACGCGCGCGACCTGGCTGCCGATGTGTCCTGCTCCGATGATTCCGAGAGTGCTCATGACGGTGCCAACACCCGACTCGCGTGGCTATTCCCCTCGGCGTGCGTCCTCGGTCACGCAGAGTCACACCGAGCGCAGGAACCTCTGCTCCACGCGTCGGTATCCCAGCCCCTCGTACATCGCGATCGCGCCGGCGTTGAACCCGAACACGTGCAGACCGATCGACTCGGCGCCGATCCGCCGCGCCTCCTGCTCGGCGGCGAGCATGATCTCCCGACCGTGGCCCCGACGACGGTGCGCCTCCGCCACCTCGATGTCGAGGACGAAGGCGTGCGGTCGCCCGACGCGCGTGCGCTCGCCGAGCCACAGGATGCCGACCTCCTCGTCGTCCGCGTGCGCCGTGAACAGAAGCTGACCGGCCGAGTCGACGCCCTCTGGCAACTCCAGCATCATCTGCCGGTGCGACTCGGTCGCGGCCGCCTCCGCCGAATAGCGCCCCGAGGCCACGAGGTCGTCCGCGAACGCCGACTCCGAGTGCGCCGCGAAGGCGACGAACCGTTCGGGCGTCATGCGGCGCAGCTCGATGCGAGGGGCCGCGTCACGGACGGGCAGCGGCTCGAGCAGCATCTGCATCGAGGCGAGCTCGAACCCCCTCCCCTGTAGGAACGCGTGCCCATCGGCATCCGTCGCATAGAGCGCCACGGACAGACGCTTCACGCCCTGCCGGGTCACCAGTGCCGTCAGCGCCTCGAACAGACCGTCGCGCTGGGTCTCGTCGGGAGTGGTCGTGAACAGGAGGTCGACGACGAACAGGATGCCGTCGTTCGCCGCGAGCCAGACCGTGCCGATCTCCACACCGTCGTCGACGATCGTGAGGATCAGCGAGGTCTCGGTGTCCCACCCCGACGGCAGCAGCTCGGTGAGGAAGGCCTCGGCGTGCGCGACCGCATCGTCTCCGAGCAGCATCCGCGACTCCTGCCGCAGTCGGATGAGGCGCTCCCGCGTCGCGATCAGCCAGGTGTCGAAGCGGTTCTCGTCCAGGGGGATCAGCTGCACAGACATGTCTCCATCCTGCACCCCGTGCAGCTCAGGACTTGTGCAGCGCGTCCTCCGCCGCGACCCACGCGAGCATCGCGCACTTCACGCGCGCGACGTAGCGCGAGACGCCACCCAGGGCCGCCGCGTCTCCCAGCAGCTCCTCGTCGGGCTCGATCTTGCCGCGCGAGCGCATCGCCTCGCGGAAGGCCGCGATCCGCACCTCGAGCTCCTCGACCGTGAGCCCCTCGGCGAGCTCGGCGAGCAGCGAGGCGGAGGCCTGCGAGATCGCGCAGCCGTGTCCTTCCCACGCGATCGCCTCGACGCTGCCGTCGTCGGCGCGATGCACCTGCAGGGTGACCTCGTCGCCGCACGTCGGGTTCACCTGGTGCGACTGCGCGGCGATCTCCTCGCGGAGCCCGAAGCCGTGCGGGGTGCGCGAATGGTCGAGGATGAGCTCCTGGTACAGGTTCTGCAGGTCGCTCATGCGCCCCTCCCGAAGAATCGTATGGCTCCGGCGACGCCGTCGATCACGGCCTCCACCTCGGCCTCGGTCGTGTACAGGTACGTGCTCGCCCTCGTCGACGAGGTGATCCCCAGCCGACGGTGCAGCGGCTGCGCGCAGTGGTGTCCCACGCGCACGGCGATGCCGAGATCGTCGAGATACTGCCCCACATCATGCGAGTGGATGCCGGCGACGTCGAAGCTCGCGAGCCCGACGCGCGGCAGGTCGATGCCGGATCCGAGCACCTGCACGCCGTCGATCGCGCTCAGCCCCTCGACCAGACGTCGCCCGAAGGCGGCCTCGTGCGCCGCGATGCGCGGCATGCCCACGGCGGTGAGGTAGTCGATGGCTGCGGCGAGCGCGACGGCCTGCGACACGCGCTGCGTGCCCGCCTCGAAGCGCTGCGGCGGCGGAAGGTACTCGGCCTCGGTCGTCGTGACCGTCGTGATCATGGAGCCGCCGGTGAGGAAAGGCGGCATCGCCTCGAGCAGCGCGCGCCGACCGTACAGCGCGCCGATGCCCGAGGGACCGAGCATCTTGTGCCCGGACAGCACCGCGAAGTCGACATCGAGCGCGCGCACGTCGAGCGGCAGGTGCGGTGCCGACTGGCACGCGTCGAGCAGCACGAGCGCCCCTGCCGATCTCGCCAGCGCGAGAAGCTGCTCCACCGGGTTGACGACGCCCAGCACGTTCGACACGTGGGTGAACGCGACGAGTCGGGTGCGCTCGCCGATCATCTCGGTGGCGACGTCGAGGCGCAGCGCGCCGTGGTCGTCGAGCGGGATCACGCGCAGCGTCGCCCCGGTGCGCGCGGCGAGCTCCTGCCACGGGATGAGGTTGGCGTGGTGCTCCATCTCGGTCGTGACGATCTCGTCGCCCGGCCCGATCCGCAGCCCCGCCGCGGCGTCTCCCCCGCGCCCGAGCGACGCGTTCGAGATCGAATAGGCCACGAGGTTGATCGCCTCGGTCGCGTTCGACGTCCAGACGATCTCATCCTCATCGGCGCCGACGAAACGTGCGACCGTCGCCCGTGCCTCCTCGAACACCTCGGTGGCCTCGGCGGCGAGGGTGTGGGCACCGCGGTGCACAGCGGCGTTGAGGGTGCTCGCGAACTCGCGTTCGGCGTCGAGCACCGCGAGCGGACGCTGCGAGGTGGCGCCGGAGTCGAGGTACGACAGCGGATGCCCGTTCACCTCGGTCTGGAGGATCGGGAAGTCCTCGCGGAGACGCCGCACCTCGGCATCCGTCAGCGGGGCGTCCGTCAGCGGGTCTATCGCGTCGGCAGGGCGGAGAAGACTCATCCTTCTAGCTTCTCATCTGGCGTCGCAGGACGGGTCGCGGGTCTAGGCTCGCACCATGATCAGCGGCGACACTCTCGCGACTTTCATCGTCGCGGCGTTCATCATGGTCGTGATCCCCGGCCCGACGGTGCTGTTCACGATCGGGCGCGCGATGGCCCTCGGCCGGCTCGGCGGCTTTCTCAGCATCCTCGGCACCGCGCTCGGCTCGCTGGTGCTCGTGGTCGGCGTCGCTCTCGGCGTCGGCACGGTGATCGCCCAGTCCGTCGTGCTGTTCACGATCGTGAAGGTTCTCGGTGCCGGCTACCTCGTGTTCCTGGGCATCCAGGCGATCCGTCATCGGAAGGATGCCGCGGCGGTCGCGACCGGGCCGCAGCCGCGGCGCTCGGGTGCCCGCCTGCTCGGAGAGGGTGTCGTCGTCGGCGTGACGAACCCGAAGTCGATCGCGTTCTTCCTCGCGATCCTGCCGCAGTTCGTCGACCTGCACGCCGGGTCGGTGCCCATGCAGCTGCTCGTGCTGGGCGGGATCGTGGTGGCGATCGGCGTCTCGTGCGACGCGATCTGGGTGCTGCTCGCGAGTGCGGCGCGCCAGTGGTTCGGCCGCTCACCGCGCCGGATCGAGGCCATGGGGGCGACCGGCGGCGGACTCATGATCGCCCTCGGCGCATTCCTGCTCGTGTGGAGCGAGAAGCCCGCGACGGCCTGAACTCACATGCGGGCGTAGCGGGCGCGCACGATCGAGAAGACCCCGTAGACCGCGAGCCCCGCTCCGACGAGCCAGAGGATCACCCGGCCGAACGGCAGATCGGCGAGGCTGCGCAACGCAGCGTCCAGACCGCCGGACTTGTCAGGGTCGTCCGTCCACGCCGCGATCACGAACAGGATGCCGGTGACCGCCACCGCGATGCCCTTCGCGACGTATCCGACCACACCGAGGACGACGATCGGCGGACGCCCCGCGCCCGAAGGAAGGTCGAGCATCTTGCGGAACCCGGTCGTCACCCCGCTGACGAGGAAGCCGATGCCCACGCCGACGACCGTGAGACCGATCACGATCAGCAGGAACACACCGCCCGGGGTGGAGAGCAGCACGGCGCTCAGCGTCTTCGACGATGTCTCGGACTCGGCGTGGCCGCCGAACGCGTAGATCAGCGCGAGCCCTGCGATCACGAGGTAGGCGATCGCGATGCCGAACAGCTTGATGCGCTGCCCCCACTTCTTCACCTCGCCGCCGGACGCGACGAAGGCGCTGACGATGTTCCACACCGCGAGCGCGATGAGCGCGGCCGCGATGACCGCCAGCACGAGACCGCCGACGGGCGTGGAGCGGATCTGCTCCATCGCGCCGTCCTGGTCTGCATCGCCACCCGCGCCCGATGCGATCGACACCGCGATCGCGCCGATGATGATGTGCACCAGGCCGACCACCACGAATCCTGCGCGGGCGACCCGGCGGAAGGCATCGGATCCGCGAGCCTCGTGCGCGGCGGACTTCGCTGTCGTCATCCGAGCAGGATATCTCGGGCGGTCCGGGTCCGATCAGCCGACCGTGTCCCGATCTGCTGACGAACCGTGGGTACCCGTCGGCGGATCGGGCCCGGATCAGCGGATCGGGTCAGACGCGCTCCACGGGCTGGCGCAGGATCGTGCGCAGCTTCTCGGGCGCTGAGCGACGCGGGTCGCCGAGGTAGATCTCGTGGTGCCGCCCCGTCATCCGCAGACCGTTGTCGGGGATGAACTTCTCATGCATCTCCGCGAGCACCGGCGCCTCGTCGTCGTACGAACCGATGTGCAGCGTCTGCACGCACAGCCCCTCGTCGAGGGTCTCGAGCCGCACCGAGCGGAGAGCCGCGGGAGGCTGCTCCTTCTTCTTCGCGGACTTCGTCTCGACCGCATCCACGGCATCCGCGAACATCCGCGGCGTGATGTGATCCGGAACGTGGATCATCATGGTCCACAGCCACGCCGACTTGTCGCGCCGCGAGGTGAACGACGCCATGTCCGGCGCATGCCACAAGCCTTCCAGAGGCATCACGACCGTGTCGATGCCGAGCTGCGCGCGCGCCGCGAACTTCAGCGTGTACGCGAGCGGGAACAGCCCCGACACGGCCTCCGCGTACTCGGGCGCGGTGTTCGGATCGCCCGCGCCGTCGACCATGAGGTACTGCAGCGGCGGCACTTCGACGATGCGGAACTCGCCGCGCTTCGCCTGATACGCGTCGAGCGTCTTCTTCGGGTCGATCGGCATGGCTGGACCTCACTGCTCGCTGGGATCGTTTCCTCATGGTGCCACGCAGCACGGGTGCCGGCCGGATCCGGGTTTCGGCAGGGGGTCTCGGCGGATCGTTTCTCCGAGTGTCGCGTGTCCGCAGATCGATGACGATCAGGCCGACCGAAAAGATCGTTACCGGCGGACGCCCTTCTCATCACGGACCATGCGCTCTCTACACGCAGGACAGAGTCGAGTACACCTCGATCACTCGTTCGGTGTCGGGATAGCCGGCGTCGTCGAGAGCCGATCGCACGTCTTCACGGACGGCCTCGAGGTAGGCGGACCCGTGAAGTCGAATGACAGGCACGGCCTCGAGGTCGGGGTCGTCGCCCAACAACCGGAACCAGCTCGCCCGCTGCGCATCGCTGACCGTGGCCTCGTCGAGCGCCTCGGCTGCGATGCGGCCAGCCTCCGCCGGCGGGTCGTCGACGGCGGGGCTGAGCCACCAGCTGATCTCACACGTGCCACCGGGTACCGACACGACCTCCGAGCGATCCGGCTCGCTCAAAGGCGGCATCGATCGGCATCCCGCCATCAGGACAGATGCCGCCAGCAGTGACGCGATCAGTGCTGCCCGTCTTCTCATCCCGCGATCCTACGTGCCGCATGCTCGCTCCCGCCCGACATCCGAGATCACGTCGGTTCGACCGCCAGCCACAGCTCACAGGTGGCGCTCGTGCCCGTGAACTCGAGGTAGCGGACGATCGACGGCCCCGGCCGCAGGCGCCACGGGTTCGACGGGAACCACTCGGTCGCCGTCGCCGCCCAGAGGGTCTGCAGCGTCTCGGGGAACGGGCCGCTCGCGGTGAAGACCGCCCATGCGCCCGCATCGACGCGCATCGCGTCCAGGTCGGCCGGCACTTCGGCATCCGCCGGCACGGAGACTCCGTGCAGATAGGTGAGCATCGTTCCTTCCGGCGCGTCCGACGGTGTGTCACCCGTGACGGCGAGGATGCCTCCCGGCTCGGTGCCGCTGAGCGCCTTGAGGCGCGCATGCTCCTCGGCGGGGATGCCCGCGATGTGCTGCTGGATGTGCGGGTTGACGCCCTCGTGGATGAGCGGCACCTCGACGGCGTGACCGACGAGGACGAGCTCGGGTGCGGTGGTGATGGTGACGTCCATCGGACTTCTCCCTTCGACGCTCAGGCGGAACCGGAGCGTGGGTTGTGTGCGGAGAGGACCCCCGTCTCGGCGCGCGTCCGCCGGTGCGATTCCGTGCACGGCACGGAAAGCGCGACCGAACGCCTCGACGGACCCGTAGCCGTGTCGCACGGCGACGTCGATCAGATTCGTCGTTCCGGCCGCCAGCTCGGCTCCCGCGAGCGTCATACGCCGCCTACGGATGTATTCCGACAGCGGCATGCCCGCGAGTGCCGAGAACATCCGGCGCAGGTGGTACTCGCTCGTACCGTGCGATCGAGCGAAGTCGGCGAGGTCTGATTCCTCGCCGCCCGCCGCCTCGACCTGGTCGACCAGGGCGTTGAGCGTTCCGATCATGAGGTCCTCCTTTCCTCACCATCGTGCGGCTCGAGCGTATCCCCGCGCCCGATCATCCGTGCCCGATTCGATCAGGTCGACGAAGACGACCGCGAGCCCGATGTCGGGATCGACGGTGACTCCGCATCGAGCCGGTCGGCTCCACCCGGTGAGGGCCAGGCGACCAGATCTGCCAGCCGACGGAGCGATGGGACGAGCATCGCCACTCGCAGGAGGATATAACCCACCACCGTTCCGAGAACGTTCGTGATGAGGTCATCGATGTCCGCGACGCGGCCGGGGCTGATGGTGATGTCGCCGATGAACTGGACGACCTCGATCGTGCCGCTCACCACAAGCCCGACGAGTGCTGTCCGCAGCCAGCTCGATGTGCGCAGGAGAAGTGGCGCAAAAACGCCGAGTGGCACGAAGAGCGCCACGTTGAGCGTCAGCCCGATCGGGTCGTCGACGAGGTCCTGGAACGGCACGATGCTGATCCAGATCCACCACGGCTTCTCATACTCGGACGGACCGAGGCTGAGGGGAAGGAAGGTGAGGGAGACCAGCGCTGCGAAGTAGACGGTCGCGGTGACGCCGCTGAACAGCCGCAACGGGGTGAATCTCCCACCGATGCGGAGTCGCCATGCGGTGAGCGCGATGCCGCCGGATACGAGCGCGGCGATGATGACGAGGTCGACGGGGCTCACCACGCAATCCTTTCATTCGCTCACCACCGGCATGACGATAGGCGGCCGCCCCTGCGCGGGACGTCGCTGTCGTGATCGGATCAGCCGCGCGAGCCTGGATCGGCGAGCAGATCGGCGAAAGCGAGTTCGGCGGCGCCGATCAGCAGGCGATCCTGGCCGAGGGCCGCGGGACGGATCTCGAACCCTTCCGCGCTCTCCGACATCGCCAGCGCGGCGACGTCATCCACGAGTCTCTCGCTCTGCAGGGCGGCGAGCGTCGCGAGGAACCCTCCCAACACGACCACCGACGGATTCAGCACGTTCACCGCGTTGGCCAGCGCGCTCGCGAGGACGCGAGCCTGGCGGGCCACCTCGGCTTCCACCGCGACGGACTCGGATGCCGTGAGCGCGGCGTCGAGCGTCTCGTCGTCGGCCTGATCGAGGTCGGCGACGTCCAGCAGCATCCGACGGCTCACCTCGGCCTCCAGCGTGCCGTCGCCCGTGCGACGGTCCGCGTCGTCGGAGATGCGCGGACGGTTCTGTCCGAACTCCCCCGCGTAGCCGCCCGCCCCGGTGACGGGGATGCCGTGGATGATGAGCCCGCCGCCGATGCCGGACGCGCCGCCGTTGAGGTACACGACGTCGTCGAAGCCGTGCCCTGCGCCGTAGCGGTGCTCGGCGATCGCGCCGAGGGTCGCGTCGTTGTCGACGGAGACAGGGAGTCCGGTCGCCTCGCGCACGAGCTCGGCGAACGGCACGTCGCTCCAGTGCAGATGCGGGGCGTTGCGGACGACCCCGTCGTCAGAGCGGACCAGACCCGGCACGGCGATCCCCACGGACTCGATGCGGGCACCCGCGAGCACGTCGGCGCTCCAGGTGGAGATGCGATCGACGACGACGGCCACGACGTCCTCGGGCGTCGGCACCGTCTCGTGCGCGATGCGCTCCCGCACGAGGATGCTGCGATCCAAGCCGACCGCAGCGATCTCGGTCGCGTCGATCTCGGGGTTGACCGCGATCGCGACGACCCCGGCCGAGGGCCTCACGACGGGAGAGGGCCGGCCGACGCGACCGGCGACGTCGGGGACGCTCTCCTCCACGAGCCCGCGACGCACGAGTTCGGCGACGAGGTCCGCGATGGTGGAGCGGTTCAGCCCGGTCGTCTCGGTGAGCTCTGCCCGTGACTGCGCTCCGAGTTCGTGGACGAGTCTCAGGAGGCGCGCGAGGTTGTGCGGGCGGGTGCCCGTGGCGGGACTCGTCGGTGACGGCATCCCTTCACTGTAAGGGGTGGACGATGCCGTTGTCATGAGATATGTTGTGACACGCAACTTATTCGATGACCTGCGCAGGAGCGGCCATGACCACCCCCACCCGTGACGACAAGTTCTCCTTCGGTCTCTGGACCATCGGCTACAACGGCACCGACCCGTTCGGCGGACCGACCCGACCCGCGCTCGACGTCGTGCACGCGGTCGAGAAGCTCGCCGAGCTCGGCGCCTACGGCCTGACCTTCCACGACGACGACCTGTTCGCGTTCGGTTCGACCGAGGCCGAGCGCCAGACGCAGATCGATCGGCTCAAGGGCGCGCTCGCCGACACCGGCATCGTCGTGCCCATGGTCACCACGAACCTCTTCAGCGCCCCGGTCTTCAAGGACGGCGGCTTCACCTCCAACGACCGCGCCGTGCGGCGCTACGCGCTGCGCAAGGTCTTCCGTCAGCTCGACCTCGGCGCCGAGCTGGGAGCGAAGACCTTCGTCATGTGGGGAGGTCGCGAGGGTGCCGAGTACGACTCCGCCAAGGACGTCCGCGCCGCGCTCGAGCGCTACCGCGAGGGCGTCAACCTGCTCGGCGACTACGTCACCGACAAGGGCTACGACATCCGCTTCGCGATCGAGCCCAAGCCCAACGAGCCGCGCGGCGACATCCTGCTCCCGACCCTCGGTCACGCGATCGCGTTCATCGACTCGCTGGAGCGGCCCGAACTGGTGGGCGTCAACCCCGAGGTCGGGCACGAGCAGATGGCCGGGCTCAACTTCACCGCCGGCATCGCGCAGGCGCTGTTCCACGGCAAGCTCTTCCACATCGACCTCAACGGCCAGCGCGGCATCAAGTACGACCAGGACCTCGTGTTCGGTCACGGCGACCTGCACAACGCGTTCTCGCTCGTCGACCTGCTGGAGAACGGCGGCCCCGGCGGTGTCCCCGCCTACGACGGCCCCCGCCACTTCGACTACAAGCCCAGCCGCACCGAGGACGAGACCGGCGTGTGGGAGTCGGCCGCGGCCAACATGCGCACCTACCTGCTGCTCAAAGAGCGGGCGGCGGCGTTCCGCGCCGACCCCGAGGTGCAGGAGGCGCTGGCCGCCGCGCGTGTCGACGAGCTCTCGACGCCGACGTTCGGGCCGGGCGAGACGTACGACGATTTCCTCGCCGACCGCTCGGCCTACGAGGACTTCGACCCGAGCGCCTACTTCGGCGGCAAGGGCTCGGGCTTCGTGCGCCTGCAGCAGCTTGCGACCGAGCACCTCCTCGGGGCACGCTGAGCGACATGCCCCTGGTTCTCGGGGTCGACTCGTCGACCCAGTCCTGCAAGGCGGTCGTCGTCGACACCGCGACCGGCGCGGTCGTGCGCTCCGGTCGTGGCATGCACCCTGACGGCACCTCGGTCGACCCCGAGTCCTGGTGGCGTGCCCTCGAGACGGCGATCGCCGAGACCGGGTCGCTCGACGACATCGCCTCGTGGGCGATCGGCGGCCAGCAGCACGGCATGGTCGCGCTCGACTCCGCCGGCCGGGTGATCCGCGACGCGCTCCTGTGGAACGACACGCGATCGGCGGGCGCAGCCTCCGACCTGATCGCAGAGTTCGGCGCCGAGGAGCTGTCGGCGCGCACCGGCGTCGTCCCCGTGGCCTCGTTCACGATCACGAAGCTGCGCTGGCTGCGCGACCACGAGCCCGAGCACGCCGCCCGCGTCGCCGCCGTCGCCCTGCCGCACGATTGGCTGACCTGGCGTCTGCGAGGCTTCGGCCCCGAGAACCCCGTCCTCGACGAGCTCGTGACCGACCGGTCGGATGCCTCGGGCACCGGCTACTGGAATCCAGGGACCGGCGAGTACGACCGGGAGCTCCTCGTCGCGGCGCTCGGCCGTGACGCGGTCCTGCCGCGCGTGCTCGGGCCCGACGAATGGGTGACGGATGCCGCGGGCCGTCGTGTCGGTGCGGGCGCCGGTGACAACGCGGGCGCGGCGCTCGGGCTCGGTGCCGAACCGGGGGACGTCGTCGTGTCGATCGGGACCTCCGGCACGGTGTTCGCCGTGAGCCGGGATGCCGTGCACGACGCCTCCGGCACGGTCGCGGGCTTCGCCGACGCCTCCGGGCACTTCCTGCCGCTCATCGCGACACTCAACGCCGCGCGCGTCGTCGACGTCACGGCAGCTCTGCTCGGCGTCACCCACCAGGAGTTCAGCGCACTCGCGCTCACCGCAGAGTCGGGGGCCGCAGGACTCACGCTGCTGCCCTACTTCGAGGGCGAGCGCACCCCGAACCTCCCCGACGCGACCGCGACGCTCTCGGGCATGACCCTGGCGTCCACGACTCGCGAGAACCTGGCGAGGGCGGCCGTCGAGGGGATGCTGCGGGGGCTCGGCGCCGGACTCGACGCCTTCCGCGAGCTCGGCATCCCGTTGGACCGCGCCCTGCTCATCGGCGGCGGCGCGCAGTCCGAGGCGGTCCGACGCATCGCCCCCGAGGTGCTGGGCCTCCCCGTCGAGGTGCCCGAGCCCGGTGAGTACGTCGCGCTCGGCGCTGCGCGCCAGGCATCCGCGATCCTCGACTGACGTTCTGGGGACGCGGACGCGTTTCGTCTCGTCGCTGCGCTCCTCGCTCAACGACCGAGAGGGTATATCCCCCTGGTCGTTGAGCGAGCGGAGCGAGTCGAAACGCGCCGCGACGCGGATGCCGTCAGCCGGCGAGCACCCGCGCGTCGCGCTGCGCGAGGATGCTGAGCTCCGCCGCCATGAAGGCGTGCTCCTGGGTCATGGCGTTCTCGGTACGGTCGAGGCAGTCGCGGATCAGCTGACCGAAGAACGGGAACCCCGTCTTGCCCCTGGCGTCGAACCGATACTGCCCTTCCTGGTTCACGAGCAGCACCTGTCCGCCGCCGTTGTCGGTGGTGATGTCGATGTACTTGCGCAGCTCGATGTAGCCGTCGGTCCCGAGCAGCACGGTGCGCCCGTCGCCGAAGACGTCGATGCCGGCCGGCGTGAACCAGTCGACGCGCACGTAGCCGGTCTTCCCGTTGTCGAGCACGACGTGGGCGTCGCCGAAGTCCTGCAGCCCGGGCGTCTCGGGGTGGGCGTAGTTCGCCACGGTCGCGCTCACGATCTCGCCGGAGCGCGCGCCGGTGTAGAACAGCATCTGCTCGAAGTTGTGGCTGCCGATGTCGCACAGGATGCCGCCGTACTGCGCGGGATCCCAGAACCAGTCCGGACGGTTCTCCCCGATGCGGTGCGGGCCGAACGACACGACCTGCAGCACCTCGCCGATCGCGCCCTGTGCCACGAGTTGCCCCGCGAGGATCGCGGCCTCGGAGTGCACGCGCTCCCCGTAGTAGACCGCGAACTTCCGCCCGGTGCGCGCCACGGCATCGCGTGCCGCGGCGAGGTCGTCGAGGGAGGTGATGGCGGGTTTGTCGGCGAAGAAGTCCTTGCCGGCCTCCAGCACCCGTACCCCGAGAGGAGCGCGGAGGCTGGCGATCGACGCGCTCGCGACCAGACGCACCTCAGGATCCTCGAGCACCTCGCGCTCGCTCGATGCCGCCCCCGCGCCGGGATGCGTCGCGACGAAGTCCGCGAGCCGCTGCGGATCCTCGTCCCATACGAGGGACAGCGTCGCGCCGGCGGCGATGAGCTGATCGACCATCCCGTGGATGTGGCCGTGGTCGAGCCCGACGGCGGCGAACACGAACTCGCCGGGGCCGACCACGGGCTCGGGCAGCGGGTCGAAGGCGAAGCCGGCGCTCATCGTGCATTCCCCTCGGTCGCGTCGCGATCCGCGACGTCGTAGGCGCGCAGCCGTCCGCACATCCCGAATGCCCGCTCCCCCGACGACGGCACGGCCTCGTGCACCCGCGCCTCGGCGAGGTGCGCGATCGATCCCCGCATCACGGCGTCGGCGAGCGCGAGCGAGTGCTCCGCCTGGGCCAGCGGGCGCTCGCGCACGAGGTCGCCCCAGGCCCGCGCACGCTCACGCACGAGCACACCCGCCGCCGCGTGGAACGCATCGAGCGGGGCGCGGTCGCCGCGCTGCACGGCATCCCGCAGCTTCTCGAACCCCGCGACGGCGAGGTCGCGACGCCGCGTCGCGCGCGCCGCACGGCCGTCCTCCGGGCCTAGAGAGGCCACCTCCGCGTACTTCTCGGGTTCGGCGACCACATCGGCAGGGAAGGTCAGGACCGCATCCCCCGCCTCCGGCAGTCCGGCATTGCTCATGAGCACGACGACCTGGAGGTCGCCGCGGTTCACGGCACGGTGGATCGTTCCGGGGGTGAACCACACGACCGATCCCGCCGACAGAGCAGTCTCGCGGAAGCCGGCGGCGTCGATCGTCTGGAGCGCACCCTCACCGGACACCACGACGTAGGCCTCGGTCGACACCAGATGCATGTGGGGGCTTCCTCCGCAGATGCCGTCGGGCGCCGCATCCGTGTAGATGTCGAGATGCGAGAGCGAGGTGCCGCCCGGGAACGACGATGCGCTCACGACGCCGCCTCCATCACGGTCGCCGTCTTCTCGAAGAAGTGCGGGGCGTTCGCGACGAGCTGGCCCGCCCGGTAGTAAGGATCGGACGCCGGGATCGGCAACGCCACGAACTCGCGTTCGAATCCGGCCTTGTAGATCGCCGTGACGACCTCGACCGCGTTGCGTCCGTCCCGTCCGGTGGATGAGGGCTCGCGGCCGTCGCGGACCGCGGTGAGCAGGTCGCCGATCTGGCCCTCATGACCCCGGTGCGCAAGCGGAACGCGGTCCTCGACGAGCGCCGTGATCCGCGCGACGAGCTCAGGGTCACCGCCCTCCGCAGGGAAGCCGCTGGGCGCGGATCGCTCGGCGGAGACGCTGAACGGCTGAGACACCCGCGCGTTCGCCCCCTGGATCACGATCGCCTGTTCCTCGCCGTGGTGCACGACCGAGCTGGTCAGCTGCGCGAGACCGCGCTCGTAGCGGAGGATCGCGACCGAGAGATCCTCGACCTCGGCGTTGTCGTGCTGCGCGTTCGCGAGCATCGCGGTGATCTCGCTCGGGCTGCCGAGCAGCCACAGCAGCAGGTCGATGTGATGGATGGCGTGGTTGAGCGTGCAGCCACCGCCCTCCTTCTCCCACGTCCCGCGCCACCACAGGTCGTAGTACGGCAGGCCGCGCCACCAGGCGGAGTCGACGCGCACGTGCGAGATCGAGCCGAGGAGCCCGGAGTCGACGATGCCCTTCAGGGTTGCGAGATCGTCGCGGAAGCGGTTCTGCGCCACGACCGAGAGCATCCGGCCGGACCGCTGCTGCGCCGCGAGCATCGCGTCGCACTCCTCGAGCGAGGGCGCCATGGGCTTCTCGACGAGCACGTGGATGCCGACATCCAGTGCCGCGATCGCCAGCGGGGCGTGCGTCGAGGGCGGAGTCGCGATGCTGACGATGTCCAGGCCGCCGGCGGCGATCATGGTGAGCGGGTCGTCGAACGCCTGCACGGCGTCGAGCGCGAAGGCCTCCGCCTTCTGCGCTGCTTTGCCGGGGATCACGTCCGCGAGGGCGACGATCTCGCAGTCCTCGGGGAACGCGAGGTACCCCCGGATGTGCGCGTCGGCGATGCCGCCCGTGCCGATGATTCCGATCCTGAGCATCTCGCTGCCTCCTCGATGAGGGAATTACTACGTATTACTAAGACGTAGTAGCTACTATCGGGGAGAACGCCTCGTGCGTCAACCCCGACCACCGGCCATCGAGAGGATGCCATGGACAAGCGCCCCACGAGCCACGACGTCGCGCACCTCGCCGGGGTGTCGCAGTCGACCGTGTCCTTCGTGCTCACCGGGCGCCCCGGCATCTCGGAGGCCACCCGGGACAGGGTGCTGCAGGCCGCGGCCGAGCTGAACTACCGCCCCAACCTCGCGGCCCGCTCCATGCGCACGCAGCGCAGTGGACGTCTCGCCGTGGTCGTGCCGATCGCGACCATGCATCCACTCACCCTGCTGTCGGGCGCGATCGCCGCCGCCCGCGACGAGGGGTACGCGGTCGAGGTCGTCAGCCTCCCCGAGGACCCCGCCGAACGCGACGGGCGATTGGCCGAACTCATCGAGGCCGGGGCATATGAGGGCATCCTGTCGTTCAGCCCCCTCCCGCTGGTCTCCGACGACAGTGCGACCGTCGTGCTCGCCGCGGGCGAGATGGACGACGAGATGCACATGAGCGGCGAGTTCGCCGATGCCAGGCCCCTCGTCGACCTGATCGAGCATCTCGCCTCCCGTGGGCGTCGGCGCTTCCTGCACGTCGCAGGGCCGCAGGACTTCCCCTCGGCACGCGCCCGTCAGGCGGCCTATCAGCAGACCGTGGAGCGTCTGGGACTCGAATCGCTGGGCGTGATCGGCGGCGAGTGGAGCGGGGAGGCCGGAGAGGATGCCGTCGCGGCCCTGCCCGACGATGCGCTTCCGCTCGCCGTGATCGCCGGCAACGACGTGATCGCCACCGGGGTCATCCGCGCCGCGACGCTGCGCGGATGGCGCATGCCCGAGGACCTCGCCGTGACCGGTTGGGACGACCTGCACCAGAGCGCCTTCCTGGTGCCATCGCTCACGAGCGTCTCGCAGGATCGCGAGCGTCTCGGCGCGTACGCGATGCATCGTCTCATCGCAGCGGTGCGCGGCACCGATGCTCCCCCGCGGCCGACCGACCTGTTCACGATCCGCTGGCGCGAGTCGACGGCCTGATCGGCGATCGGCACGTTTCGTCTCGTCGCTCCGCTCCTCGTTCAACGACCGGTCACAGTGACGAACGCCGCGCTGCCGCGCACTCCCTCGGTCGTTGAGCGAGCGCAGCGAGACGAGACGCCCGCGCCGCACACTCGATACGGTGGAGTCCGGAGGCGAAATGAAGATCCTGATCCCCGACACCATCGATCTGGCGCTCACGAGCGATGCGGACGTGGTCGTCTACGACGTCCGCGCCGAGATCCCCGCCGAGCACCGAGACGCCGAGGTGCTCGTCGTCTGGCACAACTCAGGCGCCCAGCTCGAGCAGGCGGCACGCGACCTGCCCGACCTCCGTCTCGTGCAGGCTCTCGCCTCGGGTGCCGATGTCGTGCTGCGCTCGGGCTTCCCCGACGACGTGCGGATCTGCTCGGGACGCTCGCTGCACGACGGCCCGGTCGCCGAGCACGCGCTCGCGCTGATCCTCGCGGCCGTTCGCCGCCTCGACGCGCTGCGCGACGCCCAGGGCGAGCACCGCTGGGACGAGGAGTTCAATGTCGCGCAGAGCGCCTCGGCGACGCGCTCCGACTACACGCTCGCCGGCGCCCGAGTCACGATCTGGGGGTTCGGGTCGATTGCGGCGACGCTCGCACCCGTACTGCAGCTGCTCGGCGCCGAGGTGCACGGCATCGCCCGGAGCGCCGGCACTCGAGCGGGCTTCCCCGTGCACGCGGATGCCGACGCGACGGCCGTGCTCGCCGAGACCGACGTGCTCGTGTCGCTGCTTCCCGCGACTCCTGAGACGACCGACCTCTTCGACTCCGGCGTGTTCGAGTCCCTGAAGCCCGGTGCCGCGTTCGTCAACGTGGGTCGCGGGGCTACCGTCGACGAGTCGGCGCTGATCGCCGCTCTCCGATCGGGGCGCCTGCGCTCTGCGGCGATCGACGTCGCGAAGGCCGAGCCGCTCCCCTCGGATGATCCGCTGTGGGATGCTCCGAATCTCCTCATCACGCCGCATGTCGCGGGCAACCGTCCGGTCGGCGCGAGCGCGCTGATCGACGACAACGTCGCACGGTTCCTCGCGGGCGATGAGCTCGTCAACCAGGTGCGCCCCTGAGCCCACGTCGCGGTCGCACCACAGAACCTCCGAACGGAGGTTTTTGCTCCCGATCCTCGCTATCATCGGAGCATGACCACTCCCTCCGCCGACGAACCCCGCAGTCCGGGGCGCTACGCGAAGGGCATCGCCCGTCGTCAGGAGATCCTCGACAAGGCGATCGAGGTCTTCGCGACGCGCGGGTCGAAGCGCACCAGTCTGCGGTCCATCGCGCAGGAGGTCGGTGTCACCCACGCGGCCCTCACGCACTACTTCGGCTCTCTCGAAGAGCTGCTCGTCGCGGTGTACCGCGAGTCCGAGCGTCGCAACGACACCGAGCACCCGGAGCCATCGGGATTGAGCCCGGCTCGGATGATGCGGGTGTCCGCCGAGGAGAACCGGAACATCCCCGGCCTCGTGCAGCTCTACTCGACGCTCGTCGCCTCAGCGCTCGAGGAAGGGCATTCGGCAGCCCACGAGTTCGCGACGCAGCGCTTCTCGCGCCTCCGTGTGCAGATGGCCGACCGGGTGCGCGAACTCCAGGCCACGGGCGATCTGCGCGCCGACCTCGACGCCGACCTCGTGTCGGCGCTCGTCATCGCGGCCTCCGACGGCCTCCAGACCCAGTGGCTCCTCGACCCCTCCGTCGACCACGGCGCCGCGCTCGAGCTCCTCGACGATCTGCTCGCGGGCGGTCGCGACTCCGCCTGAGCGCCCCACCGACGGCATCCGGGGCGTGCGCCCGCCCAGACGTGGCGCACGCAGACCGCGGGCCCGCCGACTCGACGTCGACGGGCCCGCGGACCGGAGAGATGCGCTCGTCAGAGCGTCGCGGCGAAGGGGTCGAACCCCTCGGGCAGCAGCGGCACCGGAGCGACCGTGCTCTCCACGGTCACCGCGGCGCCGGTCGCGGCCGACTCCTGCGCCGAGAGCAGAATGTCGAGCACGTGGAAGCCGAGCTCGCCGGAGGCCACGTGCGGGCGTCCTTCGGCGATCGCGCGCACCATGTCGAGGGCGCCGAGACCACGGCCCACCTCGAGATCGGCGTGCTCGATCTCGATCCACTCCTGCTCGAACGACATGCCGTCGCGGATGACCCCGAGCGGCTTGACGTACGCGATCCGGCCGGCGAACGCGTTCGGGTCGGGCAGGACGATCGTGCCTTCGGTGCCGTGGATCTCGACGATGCCATGGCGCTCGAGCGCGGAGTCGAAGCTCAGCAGGCTCTGCGCCTGCGCGCCGGCCTCGAACGCCGTGACGATCTGGATCGTCGAGGGGACCTCGACCGGGAACGTCGTCCCCGCGTTCGGACCCGTGTGGATCTCCCGTTCCTCACGCGCCTTCGAGCCGACGGCCGCGACGTGGTCGACGGGTCCGAGCAGACTCACGAGAGCCGAGAAGTAGTACGGGCCCATGTCGAGCAGCGGACCCGCGCCCTCGGCGAAGAGGAACGCCGGGCTCGGGTGCCACAGGTCGGGGCCCTGCGTCTGGAACATGGTCTGCGCGAACAGCGGGCGGCCGATGACGCCGCTCTCGATCGCGCGACGTGCAGCCTGGAAGCCCGGGCCGAGCAGCGTGTCCGGAGCGGATCCGACGCGCAGACCAGCGGCCTCCGCCTCGCGGAGGAGTTCCGCCGCGCCGGCGCGGTCGAGTCCGAGGGGCTTCTCGGTCCACACGTGCTTGCCTGCGGCGATCGCGGCACGGGAGACCTCGATGTGCACGGCCGGGATCGTGAGGTTCACGATCAGGTCGACGCCCGGGTGGGCGAGGACGTCCTCTGCCGAGCCGAACGCGGGAACACCGTACTTCTCGGCCTGAGCCTGGGCGCGGTCGAGCAGCAGGTCGCCCACGATGAGGACCTCGGTGTCGGGGAACGACGAGAGGTTCTGCAGATAGGTGTCACTGATGACGCCGACGCCGATGATTCCGATGCCGACCGCGCTCATCGGGCGAAACCGCCCTCGACGAGGAACGAGTAGCTCGCGGCGATGTCCGCGAAGACGTCGCCGGGAGCGTTGTCGTACTCGATGATGGCGTACTTCAGAGCGGATGCCGCGCGCAGCGCGTCCGCGAGGGGCACGTCGCCCGTGCCGGCGTGACGCTGGTCGAGGCTGTCCGAGCCGAACTCCGGCGCGCCGGGCGCGAACGGGTTGCTCGCGGGGGCGACGCCGTCCTTGACGTGCGCGGCCACGAGGCGGTCACCGAGGCGCGAGACGAGCGCCGTCACGTCCTGGCCGCCGACCAGAGCCCAGTACAGGTCGAGCTCGACGACGACGCGCTCGTCGGTCAGCGCCACGAAGCGCTCGAACGCGGTCTCGCCGTCGAAGCTCTCGACGAACTCCTGCGCGTGGTTGTGGTAACCGACCTCCAGGCCGAAGCCCGCTGCGGTCTCGACGAGCGCGTTGAGGCGGTCGGCGATGTCGGTGACGCCCTCGAGCGTGAACCAGCGCTCGGGTGCGACGAACGGGTCGATGACGGTCTTCATGCCGACCTTCGCGGCGGCCTCGAACACGACCTCGGGGGCCGGGGTGGGGATGGAGCCGTCCGGGGTCCACAGCTCGTCCGACAGCAGGGGCGCGTGGCCCGTGGGCGAGGCGAGACCCGAGGCGTCGAGCGCCGCGCGGATCTCGTCGGGACGGCGGACGAAGTCGAACGCCTCCACGTTGCGCAGGCCGATGGCGGCGAGCTTGTCGAGCGAGCCTCCCATGTCGGCGGAGAACTCCGCCGCGAGCGTGTACAGCTGGACCGATGCTTCTGGCAGGGCCACGGTGACCTTCCTTCGTCTTCCTTCGAGGGGACGGGCAGTGCATTCTGCCCGCGGTCAGACTAGCAGAAACCTCCACGCGGAAGTAATGACTTCCCTGGACTTTCCCGGTGCATTCCCCCGCGCCCTGAGAACGGGTGGACAGCCGAAGGCCACAGGCGCATGCTGAACCCATGACGGCATTCCAGAGCACACACGCATTCAGTGGATTCAGCGTCGACGACATCGATGCGGCCCGGGCCTTCTACGGCGACGTCCTCGGCATGGACGTCACCACCAACGCCATGGGCTTCCTCGACATCCGGCTGAACGACGGCGGGTCCATCCTCGTCTACGCCAAGCCGAATCACACGCCCGCGAGCTTCACGATCCTCAACTTCCCCGTCGACGACGTCGAGGCCGCGGTCGACGAGCTCAACGCACGCGGCGTCGTCACGAAGATCTACGACGACCCTCAGCTCGGCACCGACGCCAAAGGCATCTCACACGGCGAGCCGGGTCGGGGGCCGGACATCGCCTGGTTCAGGGACCCTGCGGGCAACGTCCTCGCGGTGCTCGCCGCCGTATAGGCGGCGAGCCCCGCTACGCGGTCAGCCCGTCGAACAGCGCGTTCATCGCGGGATCGACGCGCTGCAGTTCGGGGTGCGTGTCGTGCCAGTCGATGATCTCGCGCGCGGCGGTGTGCAGCCCGACCGTCGGCGCGAAGTCGGGGACGAGTCGGCGGATCTTGGAGTTGTCGAAGACCACCGAGTGCGCCATGTCGCCTGTCAGCTGCCCCGCACGCTCGGGCACCGCTTCCTCGATCGCCGCGCTCGTGGCGTATCGGATCCGCGGCTCGGCGCCGGCGGCGCGCCCCAGCATCCCGTAGATCTCGTTCCAGGTGTAGACGAAGTCGCTCGTGATCTGAAACGTGTCGCCGAAGGCCAGCGGATTGCCGAGGAGCCCGACGAACCCGACGGCGAAGTCGCTCGAGTGCGTCAGCGTCCACAGCGAGGTGCCGTCGCCGTGGACCACGATCTCCTCGCCGCGGCGGATGCGGTCGATCGCCGTCCACCCGCCGAAAGCCGGGATGGTCCACTTGTCGTAGGTGTGCGACGGCCTCACCACGGTCATCGGGAATCCGCGGTCACGGTATGCGGCGGTGAGGAGGTCCTCGCACGCGATCTTGTCGCGCGAGTACTGCCAGAACGGGTTGCGCAGCGGCGTGGACTCCGTGATCGGCAGGTGCGCGACGGGCTTCTGATAGGCCGAGGCCGAACTGATGAACACGTACTGCCCCGTGCGCCCCTCGAACCGGTCGATGTCGCGCTGCACCTGCGCGGGAGTGAAGGCGATCATGTCGACCACGACGTCGAACTCGCGACCGGCCAGCGCCGCGTCGACCGCATCCGCATCCGACGCATCCGCCGTGAGCACTTCGATGCCGTCCGCGGGCTCACGACGTGAGCGCCCCCGGTTGAGCATCGTCACCTCCATACCGCGTCGCGCGGCGAACTCGCTCGCCGCCGAGGAGATGATCCCCGTCCCTCCGATGAACAGCACACTGGTCGCAGACATACTGCGACCCTATCGACGTGCTCAGACGCGGGAGGCGCGTCAGGGACGGATGTCGAAGTCGTCGAGCCCCTCGACATCCCAGTCGATGTCCGACGGGGTGATCCCCGTGGACTCGCCGCGGGGGAAACGCGGGTGCGAGCGCATCTTCGCAGCCTGCTCGCTGAAGTCGGGATCGGCATTCTCCGAGGCGCTCGGCCCGACAAGCACGTCGTTGCCGAGGCCCACCACGAGCTCCGCCGTGTCCGCCCTGCCGTCGACGACGATCGGGATCTGCAGCGCCTCCGACTCCCCCTCGTTGGCGATCGCCGCAGCGAGCACCACGAGGGCGTCGGCGACTTCGTCGGTGGTGACCAGCTGCTGACCTGCGTACGACACGAGCTTCATGAGGCCAGCATTGCATCGCCTCAGGTTGTGCCGGGACGGCCTTGCGCCGATGCGGGTCTGTGTGTGAGCACCCTCAGGGCCGCACGTCCGAGGTGCCGTCGCACCAGCGCGGATCGAGCAGCGCGGCCCCCACCGCACCGCCGAGCTCCCCGGCGTCGGAGTAGGCGATCTCGGGCTGTGAGCGGTACGAGTCGAGACGACGGAACTCGCGGCGCGCGGGTTCCCCGATGAGATCGGCGAACTGGGATGCGCTGCCGCCCACCGCGATCGCATCGACGCGGAACACGGTCTGGAGATCGGCGAGCCCCGCGCCGAGCAGCCGCCCGAACTCCTCGAAGACCGACAGTGCTCGCCCCTCTCCCCCTCGTGCTCTCGCCGCGAGATCCGCGAGCGCCGTCGACGGATCGGAGGCCTCGGGCTGCATCGCCTGGGCCGCGCTCTGCAGCGCCGTGCGCGACACCGCCTGCTCCCAGCACGACGACCGTCCGCAGTAGCACGTTGCGGTCGCCGCATCGACGAGGCGATGACCGGCCTCGGGATGCTCTCCGTCGGCGCCCCGGACAGGCCGCCCTCCGGAGAGCGCGGCGACACCTACACCGGTGCCGAGCGTCACCACCAGCAGCGACTCCGCTCCGGCCCCCGCCCCCACGATCGACTCGTAGACCGCGGCTGCGACCGCATCGTTGTCGATCGCCACCGGCACGTCGAACTCCGCCCGCAGCACCGCGCGCAGGTCGACACCGGTGAACGCCGGGAGCGTCGCCGGATTGCGGATGATGCCGGCGCGGTCGACCGGTCCGCTCGCGCCGATGCCGATCGACACCACGCGCCTCGTGCCGATCACGCCGCGAACGGCGTCGATCAGGCCCCGAACGGCGAACGCCCGCCCCGTAGCCGTCGCGTAGGACACCCTGTCGACCACGGTCCCGTCCGGTGCCACGAGCGCGACCCTGGTGCCGGTTCCGCCGAGATCGATCCCGATCCGGAGATCGTCGCTCATGATCGCCTCACAGCGTCGCCGTGACTTTGCTGCCGTAGGCGAATGCCCCCGGCACGACGCCGTTCTCGCGCGCGATCGCCACCGCGATCCTCTGAGCCACCACGGACTGCTCCAGGAGAGCGCCCAGGGATCCGTCTGCGCGCACGTCGACCGTCGTCGCCCCGTCGAGGCGCAGGTCGCCGACCAGCACGACGGAGGCACCCGAATCGAGGAGGTCGCTGGCGATGCGGCCGAGCGGGCCGTCGGCGTCGTCGCGGGACGCTCCGAAGAACACGCCGGTGAACCCGGGGCCGGCCAATTCGTAGGGTCCGTGCCGGAACTCGCCGCCGACGAAGCCCTCGATCGCGACCTTCGACGACTCCTTGCCGATCAGCGCGGCGAAGAGCGCCGTCGCCGCGGCATCCCCCCACCCGATCGTCGCGAGACGCGGACGATCGACGGCCAGCGCATTCTGCGCGATCCGCATCAGGTCGAGATCGATCAGTGCCTCGATCCGGTCGGCGGAGGTCGGAATCTGCTCTTCGACGGCGGCACTGTCGATCGCGCCGAACGCGGCGGCGATCCGGTGGTGCACGACCAACGAATTGAGGTAGCTCTTGGTGCTCACCGTGGCCTCGTCACCGCTGCGCAGCGGCAGGTAGAGGTCGGCGGACCGGGCGAGCGGACTCTCGTCGTTCGCGGCGACGCCGATGAGCGCACCGGCACGGATTCCGCGATCGAGCAGCTCGACGATCTCCGCGCTCGCCCCGGACTGCGATGTCGCGATCACGAGCGTGTCCGGAGTGACGAGCTCCGGTGTGTCGAGGAGCTGTCCGGCGTCGACGTTCCAGGTGGCCCGCCCGTGTCGCGCGAGCGCCCGCCACGCGGGAAGCCCGACCGTGTGCGAGCTGCCCATGCCGGTGAAGACGATCCGCTCCCACGAGCGTTCGCCGAGCTCGGCGAGACGCTCGTCGGACCTGTCGTCCGCGAGGCGGCGCAGAGCGTCGGGCTGCTCGCTGATGTTCCTCTCGAACGGTGAGGTGCTGGTCATCGGTTCGTGTCCTCTCGAAGCAGGAGTCGGGCGACGTTCGCGCCGATCATCGCGGTCGGCAGATTGATGTTCCCGCGCGTGATCGACGGCATGATCGAGGCGTCGGCGACGTAGAGCCCGTCGATGTCGCGCACCTTCCCGGTGCTGTCGACGACGGCGAGCGGGTCGGAGTGCGGGCCCATCTTGCAGGTGCCCGCCGGGTGGCAGTAGTTCACGATGTCGTCGAGCGGATCGGAATCGCCGACGCGCGGGCCGAGCACCTCGGCGAGCACAGGCTGCTGGACCATGCGCTCGAGCAGAGCGAGCGCCTCACCGAGAACCGTGCGATCGTGTCCGTCGGGATCGCTGCCGTAGCGGTGATCGATCACGGGGTTCACGACATCGAGATCCGGCGCCAGAGTGACCGTGCCTTCCGACCGGGCGCGCATGGCGCCTCCGTAGAGGGAGATCGGCGGCAGGCCCGGGTGTCCGCTGTTCGCTCCGGCGACCATGAACACGTGGATGTCGTAGGGTCCGCCGTCGCACACACTGGATCGGGCACGGCCGATGGTCTGCTCGTCGGGGCTCCACCCGCGAGCGGCGAGTTCATCGACGAGACCAGGGCGGCCGGCGAAGTCCAGCTGCACGCATTCGTGGTCGAGGAGGTGCTTGCCGACGCCGGGCACGTCGGCGACCACGTCGATGCCGAGGGCGGTGAGCTCGTCGGCAGGTCCGACGCCCGACCGCAGCAGGATCGCCGGCGAGTGGTACGCCCCGGCGGCGACGACGACGCGTGCCGCGTGGACGGTCACGACCTGTCCGTCGATCTCGATCTCGGCTCCCTGCACCCGGCTTCCGTCGAACACGAGCCGACGAGCGCGCGCACCTCCGCGGATGGTCAGGTTCTGGCGACCGCGCACCTCGTCGAGGAAGGCGAACGCGCTGTTCCACCGCACCCCGTCGACGACGTTCACCGGCATCGGACCGATACCCTCCCCCGCCTCGATGTCATCGAGGTCGTCGGCGAACGGCATGCCTGCGGCGAGTCCCGCCTCGACGAAGGCACGCTGCGGCGGAGTCAGCTCGTCCATCGTGTAGCGACGCACCCGGAAAGCATCCCGGACCTCATCGAGCAGTGGCTCGACCTCGCGGGCCGCCCACCCCGGGTTTCCCTGAGCCGCCCACTCGTCGTAGTCGTAACGGGCGCTCACGGATGCTGTGCACCCGTTGTGCGCGGAGCAGCCGCCGACGATCGCCGCGCGGGGGAGGTCGAGAGTGCCGGCGCCGGACGTTCGGGGGGTGCGCAGGTCGTAATCGTGCGACAGAGGGATGGTGCGCGCATCGAGCATGTCGGCCGGCCACCTGCCCTCGTCGAACGGACCGTAATCCGGCCCTGCGTCGATGAGGAGGATCGTTTCGTCCGTGGCGGCGGCGAGCGCAGCGGTGAAGGCTGACCCGCCGGGTCCGGCCCCGATCACGAGGGTGCCGACGGATGTGGGAAGAACGGAAGAAGCGTGAGAAGTGTCCATGTCGTTCCTGCGGGGCTAGGCGATGAGCAGCTCGGCCCCCGCGGCCGAGAGCTCGTTCTTGTGAGTGGTGGCGATGGAGGAGTCCGTGACGACGAGGTCGATCTCGTCGAGACCGCAGATCAGGGCGAACGCCTCGCGGCCGAACTTGGAGGAGTCCACTGCCACGAGGGTGCGGCGCGAGACCTCCTTCGCTGCGCGTTTGACTGCGGCATCCTCGACGTTCCATTCGGTCAGTCCCGCACCGACATCGACCGCGGACGCCGTCATGACGTACGTGTCGAAGCGATAGCGCCGCAGCGACGCCTCCGCGTCCGAGCCGATCACACTCGACTCGCCGGTGCGCACCATGCCGCCGGGGATCATCAGCCGCGTGGCGTGGTCGACCGACAGGATGTCCGCCACGCGGATGTTCAGCGCGCAGACCGTGAGGTTTCGTCCGACGAGGGCCTCCGCGATGGCGACTCCCGTCGACCCGCCGTCGAGCACGATGGTCTGGCCGTCGATGACCTCGCGGGCGACGGCCTGCCCGATCAGCCGCTTCGCCTCCGCATTGGTCCGGCTGCGCAGTGCGAACAGCGGCTCGAAGCTGCGGCTCGCCGCCGAGACCGCTCCGCCGTGCGTTCGGATCAGCAGACCCGCGGCGGCGAGCTGGATGATGTCGCGGCGCGCCGTCATCTCCGAGACGCCGAAGCGCGCACTGAGGTCTGCGACGTTCACTTCGCCCTGGTCCGCGAGTTGGGCCAGGATCTCCTGTTGTCTCTGCTCGGCGTTCATGTCGATGGTCCTCTCGATGGTCGGTGACACTTCTCGAGATCAGTCAACATCAGGCAGCTCGCCCGCCTGCGCCATCCACGCCCGCTTTCCTGGTCGGAGATTGCGTCCGAAGAGCACGGCGAGCCCGATCCCGACGTACAGGAGCGCGATGAATGGGGCGAGCACGATCGGGAAGGCGGGCAGCGGCACCAGGCTGTAGAAGGCGATCAGCCCGAGCGCTGCCGTGGACACGATGGGGGCGACGATATAGGCCCAGGGGCTGAACTCCTCGGGCCGCGTGCGACGGAAGTAGCGGTACGCCGCGATGTTCATGAGGACGAAGATCGGGATGTACACGAACGTCCCCGTGGTGCCGAACACGTTGAAGAGGTTGTACGGACCGATCGGGATGCCGATCGCGAGGCAGACGAGGAGGGCGAGCGCCGACTGCACATAGACCGCGACGACCGGTGTGCGGTGCTTCGGCTGCACCGTGGCGAGCACGGTCGGGAGCGCGCCGGTCCTGGCCATCCCGTACACGGTGCGGGTCGCGCTGGTGGTGCACGCGATGCACACCCCCAGGCCGGAGTTCACGAGCGCGATGAGCACGATCAGGGACCCACCCTCGAAGACGCGGTCGGCGAGCACGAAGGCCGGAGCCGTCGGCGACCCGGCGAGGGCCTCGAGGTCGTCCACTCCCCAGCCGATCTGCAGCCCCCACGCCGTCACGACGTAGAAGACGCCGATGAGGATGAGCGAGCCGATGATCGCCTTGGGGATGATCCTCTTAGGGTCGCGGGACTCCTCCCCCACCGCCGCGGCGCTCTCGAATCCCGTGAAGGCGAAGATCGACAGCACGACGGCGAGGAAGAAGCCGGAGCCGTTCTCGATGCCTGCCGGGTTGAAGCCCTCGAAGCTCACCCCGCCCGGCCCCGGGTTCACGACGCCCCACGCGGCGAGCGCGAGTCCTACGAGCATCTCGAAGATCGTCATGACGACGAGGAACTTGATGGAGATCACGATGCCGCGGTAGGCGCAGGCGAAGCAGACAGCCAGGATGACGACCGCGTAGACCCACCAGGGGACACCGATGCCGTACTTCGCGCTGAGAGCATCCTGCAGGATGGCCCCGGTGAAGGAGGCGAGCGCCGCAGGGACGATCGTGACCATGACCGCGTAGAGCCATCCCGTCATGAAGCCGGCCCGCGGACCGATGCCGTTGGAGACGTAGGTGTAGAACCCACCGGCGGAGGGCAGATGACGCGCGAGTCCGCGGAGAGGGATCGCGAGCATCAGGCACAGCGCGAATGCGGCGAGGTAGGTGAGCGGAGCGCTGCCACCGGCCTGCGAGGTCGTGAAGGCGATCGTGTAGAAGATGCCGAGGGTGGGCGAGATCTGAGCGATCGACTGCATCAGAGTCCCGCCGAGACCGATCGATCCGGTCCGCAGCGTGGACGTCATCGGCGATGCGGCTCGTGCGGTCGCGTCGGCGTGGAGGTCGGACATCGGGTTCTCCTTCGAACTGCCTGGATGGGGGCGAACAGGTGATGCTCGTTAACGTACACACAATCTGTTCATACGGACAAGCAAAATGTTACCTACGAACATGCGGTGGACAACGCGCTCGCGCACCTTCATGACGGATTGAACGAAGGTGCAGTCAGCGCATAGACCTTTGGTTAGTGGACTTGGACACAAGTCTTAACCTCGATACGCTCCGAACTTGGCGATCGGATACAAAGTCTTGGCAACCGCACGCGAACGCATGCGAAGGTGAGACGTCTCCAACGACGGAGCGAATGCTTCCGGCCGCTCTGGGGATCGGCGATGCGGGATGGGGATCCGGCATCAGGACAGCGTCCGCTCGCCCCCATACAGTGAAGCGAGATATCGCATCCCCCTCATGGCCCGAACCGTGAGGGGGATCGCTGTTTCCAGGGCCGTTAACGAAGAAACCCCCGCCTGGGCGGGGGTTTTCTCTGCGGAGACGAGGGGATTTGAACCCCTGGTCCCCGTGAGGGGACTCCACCTTAGCAGGGTGGTGCACTCGGCCGGACTATGCGACGTCTCCAGGCATCTGACCTCGAGGATCGGATGCACCTAGCCATCGTAACGGATTCCACGCGGACGCACGAACCGGGGTCATGCCCCCTGCGTGGAGGCGCGGGCGACCAGTTCTGGCCGGAAGATCGCACGCTCGGGCGCAGACGCGGTCCGGAACGTACCGCCGAGCAGCAGGTCCACCGCGGTCGACCCGATGAGCGCAGCCGGCTGGCGTACGGAGCTCAGCGGGATGACCGCAGCCGCTGCGAAGTCGATGTCGTCGTATCCGATCAGAGCGATGTCCTGCGGAACGCGCGCGTCTCCCGTCATGACCAGGCTCTGCAGCACGCCGAGCGCGAGCAGGTCGTTGGCCGCGAAGACGGCATCGGGACGCCGGTCGGGGTCGCGCTCCAGGATCTGTCGACCAGCGCGCCGCCCCTCGTCGACGGTGAGCGCGCCGGTCGCGATGAACTCGAGGCCGAGCCCGGCATCCGCCGCGACGGTTTGCGCGCCGCGCAATCGATCCGATACCTGCCGCAGCGCCACCGGACCCCCGACGAATGCGACCCGGCGGCGGCCGATCTCGAGGAGATGCTGCATGGCGATGCGCCCGCCCTCGATGTCATCCACGGCCACCGAGGCGAAGCGCTCGTCCTGGGACTCCCGGTCGACGAGAACGATGGGCGTGCCCCGCTCCTGCATGCGCGCGAGCCGCGGCGCCGAATCGCCCACCGGTGTCACGAGCACCCCGGCGACACGCTGCTCCTCGAAGAGATCGAGGTGCCGCGCCTCTCGCTCCGCCTTCTCGTCACTGTTCGCCACGAGCACGGCGAGCCCGTGTTCGTCGGCACGCTCCTCCGCCCCTCGTGCGATCTCCGCGAAGAACGGGTTGCGGATGTCGAGCACGACGAGGCCGATGGTGCGGCTGCGACCCGCCCGAAGCTGCCTCGCCGCGTCATTGCGTACGAAGCCGAGACGGTCGATCACCGCCTGCACGCGCTCCACGGTCTCTGACGCGACCTTCTCGGGACGATTGAGGACGTTCGAAACCGTGCCGACCGAGACTCCCGCCTTCTCGGCCACCTCGCGGATGCTGACCGCCATGACCTCTCCCGCTCTCCGATGAAACGAATCATCACGTCTTCAACTCAGAGTGTAACGAACGCTTGACAGCACGCAATGCATCCCATACTTTCGTTTCCAGAGCGTATTGAATCGATTCATACGCGGCACCACGAAGACAAGGTCGTCCTCATGAGAACCCTCTCCTCCGCGCACCTCGCCACCCTCGAGGCACAGGGCATCGAGCTCCCCAGTTGGGCGTTCGGCAACTCCGGCACGCGCTTCAAGGTGTTCGGCACACCCGGCACCCCGCGCGACCCGTGGGAGAAGATCGCGGATGCCGCTCAGGTTCAGAAGTACACGGCCCTCGCGCCCACGGTCGCGCTGCACATCCCCTGGGACGTCGTCGAGTCGTTCGCCGACCTGCGCAAGCACGCCGAGGACCTCGGTGTCGCTCTGGGCACCATCAACTCCAACACGTTCCAGGACGACGACTACAAGTTCGGCGCGCTCACGCATGAGGATGCCGCGATCCGTCGCAAGGCGATCGACCATCACCTCGCATGCATCGACGTCATGGACGCGACCGGCAGCCGCGACCTCAAGATCTGGCTCGCGGAGGGATCGAACTACCCCGGTCAGGCCGACCTCCGCGGTCGGCAGGATCGACTCCACGAGTCTCTGCAGGAGATCTACGCGCGCCTCGGCGACGACCAGCGCCTCGTGCTGGAGTACAAGTTCTTCGAGCCGGCTTTCTACCACACCGACGTCCCCGACTGGGGCACCTCCTACGCTCAGGTGGTGGCGCTCGGCGACAAGGCATCGGTGTGCCTCGACACCGGCCACCACGCCCCCGGCACGAACATCGAATTCATCGTGATGCAGCTGCTGCGCCTCGGAAAGCTCGGGTCGTTCGATTTCAACTCGCGCTTCTACGCCGACGACGACCTGATCGTGGGCGCCGCCGACCCCTTCCAGCTGTTCCGCATCCTCTTCGAGGTCGTGCGCGGCGGCGGTCTGAACAACCCCGACGTGGCGTTCATGCTCGACCAGTGCCACAACATCGAGGACAAGATCCCCGGCCAGATCCGCTCGGTGCTCAACGTGCAGGAGATGACGGCGCGTGCGCTGCTCGTCGACCGCGACGCCCTGGCCGCCGCCCAGAAGTCCGGGGACGTGCTCGCCGCCAACGCCGTCTTCATGGACGCGTTCTACAGCGACGTTCGCCCCGCGCTCGCCGAATGGCGCGAGAGCCGCGGGCTCCCCGCCGACCCCATGAAGGCATACGCCGATTCGGGGTATCAGCAACGCATCGCCACCGAGCGCGTCGGCGGCGTCCAGGCGGGGTGGGGCGCATGACCACCGCATCCGCTCCCGACCCCCGGGCACTGCTCTCGCTGCGCGGCGCCGCCAAGACGTTCGGACCCGTCGTGGCGCTGGCAGACGGCACCATCGAGCTGCTCCCGGGCGAGATCCACGCCCTCGTCGGCGAGAACGGCGCCGGCAAGTCGACCCTCGTGAAGATCCTCGCCGGGCTCCACCACCCCGACGCAGGCGAGTTCCTCGTGGACGGCGAGCCTGTCTCGTTCCGCAGCGTCGCCGACAGCAAGGCGGCGGGCATCTCGGTGATCTACCAGGAGCCGACCTTGTTCCCCGACCTCAGCGTCGCCGAGAACATCTTCATCGGACGCCAGCCGCGCGGTCGCCTCGGACTCATCAGCCGCTCGGCGATGCGCCTCGAGGCCACCAAGCTCTTCGACCGCCTCGGAGTCTCGATCGACCCGGACCGCCCCGCCGAGGGACTGTCGATCGCCGATCAGCAGCTCATCGAGATCGCGAAGGCCATCTCGATCGACGCCCGAGTGCTCATCATGGACGAGCCGACTGCGGCACTGTCCGGCGTGGAGGTGGATCGCCTGTTCGGCGTGGCCCGAGCCCTGCGCGACGACGGAGCCGGCATCCTCTTCATCTCGCATCGCTTCGACGAGATCTTCGCACTCACCGATCGCATCACCGTGATGCGCGACGGCCGCTACATCCGCACCCACGAGACGGCCGACGCCACGGTGGCGCAGATCGTCCGCGAGATGGTCGGACGCGACATCGACCAGCTCTTCCCCAAGGAGGAGGCGCAGATCGGAGACGTCGTCCTCGACGTCTCCGGCCTGTCGCGTGCCGGAGTGTTCCACGGCATCGACCTGCAGGTGCGGGCGGGCGAGATCGTCGCCCTCGCGGGGCTCGTCGGAGCCGGACGCACGGAGGTCGCGCGCGCCGTGTTCGGCATCGACCCCTACGACTCCGGATCCGTGCGCGTGGACGGCGAGCCGCTCCGCGCCGGCGACCCGCAGGCCGCCATCGACGTCGGCATCGGATTCGTCCCGGAGGATCGGCGCAAGCAGGGCCTCGTGATGGATCTCTCGGTCGGACGCAACCTCACGCTCACCCTCCGCCATGCGCTCAGCCGTGCAGGCATCATCGACCAGGGCGCGGAGCGCCGAGCCGTCGACGAGTGGTCGTCGCGCCTGCAGGTGAAGACCGGCTCGCCGGAGTTCGCGGTCTCGACGTTGTCGGGCGGCAACCAGCAGAAGGTCGTGATCGCCAAATGGCTGGCGACAGACCCCCGGCTGCTCATCGTCGACGAACCCACCCGAGGCATCGATGTCGGCACCAAGGCCGAAGTGCACCGCCTCATCTCGGAGCTCGCGGGACGCGGCATCGCGATCCTGATGATCTCGTCGGAGCTCCCCGAAGTACTCGGCATGGCCGATCGTGTCGTCGTCATGCGCGAGGGACGCATCACGGCGGAGATCGCCCGGGCCGACGCGAATCCCGAGCGGGTCATGCATGCCGCGACCGCAGACGGTCTGGAGATGGCCGAATGACCACCGCTCTCGTCAGCGACGACATGCGCCCGGCGCGCCGCTCCCCGATCGGCGCCGTCCTGCGTCGCCGTGAGACACCCGTCGCCGCCGCGCTCGTCGTGCTCGTCCTCGTCACCTACGCGGCGAACCCGCTGTTCCTCAGCCCGCAGGGTGTGAAGGACCTGCTGCTGAACGCGACCATCATGATCATCCTCGCGGTCGGTCAGGCCATGGTGATCTTCACCCGCAACGTCGACCTGTCGGTCGGGTCGATCCTGGGACTCGTGGCCTTCCTCACCGGCACCCTGTTCGCTCAGGTCGACGGCATCCCGATCCCGGTGGTGTTCCTCGCCGGACTCGCGCTCGGAGCCGTCCTCGGCGCGATCAACGGCCTGCTCGTCACGGTCGCGGGAGTCCCGGCCCTGGTCATCACCCTCGGCACCCTGTACGTGTATCGCGGTCTCAACAACGCCTGGGCCGGAGGCACGCAGTACTTCGCGGGTGACCGCCCCGACGCGTTCGGAGCCCTGGCCGTCGACACGGTGCTCGGCTTCCCGATCATCACGCTGCTCGCACTCCTCGTCGTGGTCGTCGTGGGCATCTACCTCTCGGGAGCCCGCTCCGGTCGCGACCTCTACGCGATCGGCTCCGACCCCGAGGCCGCGCGCGTCTTCGGCATCCCGGTCTCCCGACGCGTCATGACGGCGTTCGTCGTGAACGGACTTCTCGCCGGCCTCGCCGGAGTGCTCTACGCGGCCCGGTTCAACTCCGTCGGCGCCACGACCGGCACCGGCATGGAGCTCGACGTCGTGGCCGCGGCGGTGGTCGGCGGGGTGGCGATCTTCGGAGGCAGCGGCTCGGTCGCCGGAGCCGCGATCGGCGCCGTGCTGCTCACGACCATCACGAGCGCCCTGACCGCCCTGCGCGTCGACAAGTTCTGGCAGCAGGCCGTGGTCGGCATCCTGATCCTCGCGGCGATCCTGGTCGATCGCATCGCTGCCGTCCGCACCGCACGCAAGCTCCGACTGAGTGAGGCCCGAGATGTCTGAGTCCACCACCACCGCCGTCATCGCCGCCGGCGTGCTCGAGACCGAGCCGCACGGCCGCACGGGATGGAAGCGCCTGCTGCTCGGGCGTCCGGCCGTGATGATCTACGCGCTGCTTGCCGTGATCATCGTCGCGATGATCACGATCCCCCGCTTCGCCTCCCCTGTCACGACCGGGTTCCTCCTGCTCGACGTCATCCCCGTGCTGCTCATCGCCATGCCGATGACCCTGGTGATCCTCACCGGCGAGATCGACCTGTCGGTCGCGAGCACCGCCGGTCTCACGAGCGCCGTCATCGGCGTGCTCTGGCAGGCGGGCTTCGACATCGCGCTCGTGCTCGTGATCGGACTCGTGGTCGGGGCGGTCGCCGGCGCGGTGAACGGCGCACTCGTCGCGTTCGCAGGTCTGCCGTCCCTCGCCGTCACGATCGGCACCCTCGCGCTGTTCCGTGGGCTCGCTCTCGTCGTCATCGGCGACAACGCGGTCGCGGACTTCCCGGCCGAGCTGACGGCGTTCTTCACCTCCAAGCTGGGCGCGACCGGCATCCCCACCGTCATGATCGGCGTGGTCCTCGTCGTGGCGTTCTTCGGGGTCCTTTTGCACCTCACGCCGTTCGGTCGCGCGCTGCCCGCGATCGGCTTCAGCAAGGAGGCGGCGCGTTTCGTCGGCATCAAAGTCTCCCAGGCGAAGTTCTGGCTCTTCGTCGGAACGGGTTCCGTGTCGGCGCTCGCGGGC
Source organism: Microbacterium sp. LMX7-1.2 (assembly GCF_040675935.1). Lineage (NCBI taxonomy): Bacteria > Bacillati > Actinomycetota > Actinomycetes > Micrococcales > Microbacteriaceae > Microbacterium > Microbacterium sp. LMX7-1.2. Next base: position 1,390,480 of record NZ_JBEGIL010000001.1, read on the forward strand.
ATCTACTGGACGCTGCGGTACTCCAGCGCCCGTTCCGACAACGCCAGCGGACTCGAGCTCGCGGTGATCGCCGCCGTCCTGCTGGGCGGGGTGTCGATCTTCGGCGGCCGGGGCACCATCCCCGGCGTGGTGGCCGGCGTCCTGCTCATCGGAGTCATCAACTACGCCCTACGGCTCGGCCGCGTCTCCGAGGTCGTCCTCATCATCGTCACCGGCTCGCTGCTGATCGCCTCCGTGATCGCCCCGAGCATCGGCCAGGCCCTCAGCGCCTGGCGTCACGACCGGCGCGTGCGCCGAGAACTTCCCCGCGCCGCCGGCACGGGGCATGTGCGCGCCTCGTAGCGGGCGCCCCAGGAAAGGAAGAAACATGCAGTGGATCCGCACCCGCTCCGGACGACGTCGTCTCTCGGGCATCGCAGCTCTCACCGGCATCGCCCTCATCGCGACCGGGTGCGCCGCCGGCGCATCGGGCGGCGGTGACGGGGGCTCCGGCGCCGACGGCGCGCAGACGATCACGTTCATACCGAAGCAGCTCAACAACCCGTACACCGATGTCGTGCTCGGCGGCGGCGAGGATGGCGCGAAGGCCGCAGGCTTCGCCGAGAGCCAGGTCGTGGGCCCCCTCGACGCGAGCGCGTCGAGCCAGGTCTCCTTCATCAACGCCGAGACGCAGGCGGGCACGAACGTGATCGTGATCGCCGCGAACGACCCCGACGCCGTGTGCCCGGCACTGGAGGAGGCGCGCACCGGTGGCGCGAAGATCGTCGCGTTCGACTCGGACACGAACCCCGACTGCCGCGACCTCTTCATCAGCCAGGTCGTCGCGAAGGACGTCGCGCTGATCCAGGTGGAACTCATCGCAGAGCAGATCGGCGGATCGGGCGAGATCGCGATCCTCTCGGCCACCGCGAACGCCACGAACCAGAACGAGTGGATCAAGTACATCGAGGAGGAGCTCGAGTCGAACCCGGACTACGCGGACATCACCCTCGTCGCGAAGGTCTACGGAGACGACGACGACACCAAGTCGTTCCAGGAGGCGCAGGGACTGATGCAGGCGCACCCGAACCTCAAGGGCATCATCTCGCCGACCACCGTCGGCATCGCGGCGACTGCCCGGTACCTCTCGACCTCGGAGTACAAGGGCAAGGTCGCACTGACCGGGCTCGGCCTGCCGAACGAGATGCGTCCGTTCGTGAAGGACGGGACCGTGTCCGAGTTCGCACTGTGGGACCCGGCCCAGCTGGGATACGTCGCCGCCTTCGCCGGCAAGGCTCTCGCCGACGGCGACATCACCGGCGCGGAGGGTGACACCTTCGAGGCCGGAGATCTCGGCGAGCGCGAGGTCGGCGCCGACGGCGTCGTGATCGTCGGTCCGCCGACGGTCTTCAACGCCGACAACATCGACGACTACGACTTCTAGTCGACTGTTGCTGCGGCCCTCCGCCGAGGGCCGCAGCAGCCCTGTCCGCGCATCCGTCAGGCGCTTCCGCGCTGCGCTCGAATGAAAGAAGAACCCATGTCGCAGTCCCCGTCTTCGGCGCTCGCCGACCTCCTGCCCGCGAAGCAGCGCCGCAAGCCCCGCATCGGCCTCGTGGCCGGTGGCCTGGGCACCTACTGGCCGCAGTTCCCCGGACTCCTGCCGCAGCTGCAGGAATCGTCGCGGTACGTGTCCGAGAGGTTCCAGGCGATGGACGCGGATGTCGTGGACGTCGGATTCATCTCGGATGCGCAGGAGGGAGCCGCCGCGGGCGAGACGCTGCGCACCGCGGACTGCGATCTCATCGTCCTCTTCCTCACGACGTATCTGACCTCCTCGATGGTGCTCCCGATCGCCCAGCGGGCGGGATCCCCCGTCCTGGTCATCGACCTGCAGCCGACCGAGAAGATGGACCACTCCTCGTTCGACACCGGCGCGTGGCTGGCCTACTGCGGGCAGTGCCCGGTGCCCGAGGTCGGCAACGTGTTCCGGCGGGCGGGGATCGAGTTCCGGTCGGTCTCGGGATGGCTGCGTCAGGAATCCGCATGGACCAGGATCGAGCGGTGGGTCAACGCGGCGCACATCCGGGCGGCGCTGCGGCACGCCCGGCACGGCCTGATGGGTCACCTCTACCCGGGGATGCTGGACGTGTCGACCGACCTCACCCTGCTGCCGACGACCTTCGGCTCGCACGTCGAGGTGCTCGAGTTCGACGACCTCCGCGTGCGCGTGGAGGATGTGACCGATGCCGAGGTCGACGCGCGCATGGACCTCGCCCGCGAGATCTTCACCCTCGACGACTCCGTCAAGGACGAGGACTTCGCCTGGGGCGCACGGGTGTCGGTCGGTCTGGACCGGTTGGTCGAGGACTTCGACCTCGATTCCCTCGCGTACTACCACCGCGGCTGGGGCGGCGAGCTGCACGAGCGCCTCGGCGCCGGCATGATCCTCGGCGCATCGCTGCTCACTGCTCGCGGCATCCCGGCCACCGGCGAGTACGAGCTGCGCACGACCGTGGCCCAGCTCGCCACGCAGGTCGTCGGTGCGGGCGGGTCGTTCTGCGAGATCCAAGCGCTCAACTTCGAGGACGGCGTGGTGGAGATGGGTCACGACGGTCCGGCCCACCTCGCGGTGTCGAGTCGGGATCCCCTGCTGCGAGGCCTGGGCGTATACCACGGCAAGCGCGGCTGGGGCGTGTCGGTCGAGTTCGACGTCCAGCCCGGCCCGGTGACTCTGCTGGGGCTCGGGCAGGACCGCGACGGGTCGCTGTCCTTCGTCGCGTCCACAGGCACGGTCGTGCTCGGTCCGCTGCTCGAGATCGGCAACACGACGAGCCGCGTGGACTTCGGACGCGACCCCGGCGAGTGGGTGGACGCCTGGTCGGCCACCGGCATCGGCCACCACTGGTCGCTCTCGATCGGCGCGCGCGTCGAGGACTACCGTGCCGCGGCGTCTCTGCTCGGCATCGACTTCCGGGAGGTGTGATGGACCGCGTCTGCTTCACGCTGCGGGTCAGACCCGAACGCATCGCCGAGTATCGTGAGCGGCACGCGGCCGTGTGGCCCGAGATGCTGCGCGCACTCGAAAGCTCCGGCTGGCGGAACTACTCGCTGTTCCTGGCCCCCGACGGTCTGCTGATCGGCTATTTCGAGGCGGACGACGCCGACCGTGCTCGCGCAGCGATGGACGAGACCGACGTCAACACCCGCTGGCAGGCTGACATGGCGCCGTTCTTCGTGGACGACGGGTCGGAAGCCGGTCCGTCGTTCCTGACGTCGGTGTTCCGGCTGGAGGATCAGCTCGCGGCCCTGCCGTCCGAAGACGCTGCACGGCCTCAGCCGTCCGATTCCGTCCGGGAGACCTCATGACGAACCCCACCGCCGCCGCACTGATCGAGCGGTCGAACCGCCTGGGCGCCGACCCGAAAAACACGAACTACGCGGGAGGGAACACCTCCGCGAAGGGCACCGAGATCGACCCCGTCACGGGACAGCCGGTCGAGCTGCTGTGGGTCAAGGGATCGGGCGGAGATCTGGGCACCCTCACCGAGAAGGGCCTTGCGGTGCTGCGCCTCGACCGCATGCGCGCACTCGTCGACATGTACCCGGGCCTCGACCGCGAGGACGAGATGGTCGCGGCCTTCGACTACTGCCTGCACGGCAAGGGCGGGTCCGCACCGTCGATCGACACTGCGATGCACGGACTCGTGGATGCCGCGCACGTCGACCACCTGCACCCCGACTCCGGCATCGCTATCGCGACCGCCGCCGACGGCGAGGCGCTGACCTCGGCGATCTTCGGCGACAAGGTGCTGTGGGTGCCGTGGCGCCGCCCCGGCTTCCAGCTGGGTCTGGACATCGCCGAGATCAAGGCGCAGAACCCCGCAGCGATCGGCTGCATCCTCGGCGGTCACGGCATCACCGCGTGGGGCGACACCTCCGAGGAAGCCGAGGCGAACTCCCTCTGGATCATCGACACGGCGGCGGAGTACATCGCGGCGCACGGGAAGGCCGACCCGTTCGGTGGCGCTCGAGCCGGGTTCGAAGCCCTCCCGGAGGCCGACCGCGGTGAGCGTGCAGCCGTCCTCGCCGGCACGATCCGCGGAATCGCCTCGACCGATAGGCCCATGGTCGGCCACTTCACCGACTCCGACGTCGTGCTCGACTTCCTCGCCTCCGAGCGCGCGCCCGAGCTCGCGGCGCTCGGCACGAGCTGCCCCGACCACTTCCTGCGCACCAAGGTCAAGCCGCTCATCCTCGACCTGCCGGCCACGGCGTCCGTCGAAGAGCAGATCGCGCGCCTGCACGAGCTGCACGCCCAGTACCGAGCCGAGTACCAGGCGTACTATGACGCGCACGCGACGACCGAGTCCCCGGCGATCCGCGGTGCCGACCCTCTGATCGTGCTGGTCCCGGGCGTGGGGATGTTCTCCTACGGCGCGAACAAGCAGACCGCCCGTGTGGCGGGCGAGTTCTACGTCAACGCGATCAACGTCATGCGCGGTGCGGAGGCGCTGTCGACCTACTCCCCGATCTCCGACGCCGAGAAGTTCCGCATCGAGTACTGGGCGCTGGAGGAGGCCAAGCTGCAGCGGATGCCGAAGCCGAAGTCCCATCAGGGGCGCATCGCGTTCGTCACGGGTGCCGCCAGCGGCATCGGCAAGGCCATCGCCACGCGTCTCGCGGCCGAGGGTGCGTGCGTGGTCGTCGCCGACCTCGACCTCGAGAAGGCGCAGTCGGCAGCCGCCGAGCTCGGCAGCTCCGACGTCGCGATCGGCGTCGCTGCGAACGTGGCGGACGCGGATGCCGTGCACGCCGCCCTGAACGAGGCTGTGCTCGCGTTCGGCGGCGTCGACCTGGTCGTCAACAACGCCGGCCTCTCGCTGTCCAAGCCGCTGCTGGAGACCACCGAGAAGGACTGGGACCTGCAGCACGACGTCATGGCGAAGGGATCGTTCCTCGTGTCGAAGGCCGCGGCACGCGTGCTGATCGATCAGAAGCTCGGCGGCGACATCATCTACATCTCGTCGAAGAACTCCGTCTTCGCCGGACCGAACAACATCGCCTACTCCGCGACCAAGGCCGATCAGGCCCACCAGGTGCGGCTGCTCGCGGTCGAGCTCGGCGAGTACGGCATCCGCGTCAACGGCATCAACCCCGACGGCGTCGTGCGCGGCTCCGGCATCTTCGCCTCGGGCTGGGGCGCCAACCGCGCCGCGACGTACGGGGTCGCGGAGGAGGACCTGGGCCAGTACTACGCAAACCGGACGATCCTCAAGCGCGAGGTCGTGCCCGAGAACGTCGCCGACGCGGTGTTCGTGCTCACGGGACCGGAGCTCAGCCGCACCACGGGCCTGCACATCCCGGTCGACTCCGGCGTCGCGGCGGCGTTCCTCCGATGACCGGCCGCGCCATGCGTTTCGTCTCGCTGCGCTCGCTCAACGACCGGAGCCGGTCGTTGAGCGAGGAGCGCAGCGACGAGACGAAACGCGCCGAGGGCGCCGCGTGACCGTCCGGGCGGTCGCGGCCGTCGACCTCGGCGCGACGAGCGGCCGGGTCATGATCGGCCGCGTCGGTGACGGGCGACTGGACCTGGAGCTCGTCTCGCGGTTCCCGAACGGACCGGTCGAACGCGAGGACGGCCTGCACTGGGACTTCGACGCGCTCTACGAGCACGTCGTCGCCGGACTCGCCGAGGCCGTGCACCGCGAACCGGGGATAGAGAGCATCGGCATCGACTCCTGGGCCGTGGACTACGGGCTCGTGCGTGACGGCGCGCTGCTCGCCGAGCCCTTCCACTACCGTGATGCACGTACCGAGCGCGGCGTCGAGGAGGTGCACGCCGTCGTTCCGTTCGCGGAGCTGTATCGGCGCAACGGTCTGCAGTTCCTGCCGTTCAACACCCTGTACCAGTACCGCGTCGACGGCCGACTGGCTGACGCCGATACCGCGCTCCTGATTCCCGACCTCATCGCATATCAGCTCACGGGAGTGACGACCGCGGAGCGGACGAACGCCTCGACGACGGGGCTGCTCGGTGTCGATTCCGGTGACTGGGATGCCGAGCTCGCCGAACGCCTCGGCATTCCGACGTCCGTGCTGCCGCCTCTCGTCGACCCCGGCACCGTGATCGGCACGCTACGGCCAGAGCTCGCCGCGCGCATCGGCGCCTCGCTGCCCGTGGTCGCCGTGGGTTCGCACGACACGGCCTCGGCCGTCGTGGCCGTGCCGCTGTCGACCCCGGCGTCGGCGTACGTCTCGTGCGGCACCTGGGGCCTGGTCGGGGTCGAGTTGACCGAGCCGGTGCTGACGGATGCCGCGCGCGTCGCCAACTTCACGCACGAGCTCGGCGTCGACGGACGCTACCGCTTCCTGCACAACGTGACCGGCCTGTGGCTGCTCAGCGAGACCGTCCGCGCCTGGGAGATCGAGGATGCGGAGGCGATCATCCTCCCCGACCTGCTGGCGGCCGCGGCAACCGTCACGGACGCGGTGCCCCTGTTCGACGCGAACGACCCCTCGCTGGCGGCGCCGGGCGACATGCCCGGTCGGATCGCCGCCCTTCTCGGCACCTCCGCTCCGGCATCGCGGGCGGCGTTCGTGCGATCGATCGTCGAGTCCATCGCCGCCGCGTTCGCCGAGGCGGTGCGCACAGCCTCGACGCTGACCGGCCGCGAGATCGACACCGTCCACCTGGTGGGCGGAGGCTCTCTGAACCGGCTGCTGTGCCAGGCCACGGCGGATCGCACGGGCCTGCCAGTGCTTGCCGGTCCCGTCGAGGCGACGGCGCTGGGCAACATCCTCGTGCAGGCGCGTGCGCTCGGTGCGGTGCCGGCCACCCTCGAGCAGGCGCGGGCGCTCGTCGCAGAGACTCACGCGCCGGTGCGCTTCGACCCACGCTGACTCTCTCGGCCACTCAAACTGGTAAACGCTTACCCGATATGCTGGGTCCATGATCCCCGACGTGCTGCTCGTCGGAGCCCGCGGGTACGGCGCGGTGCATCTGCGAAACCTCGAGCGGCTCAATGCTCGCGTCCGCCTCGTCGGCCTGGTCGACCCCTCCGGCGGCCCACTCGACGGTTACGGTGCGGACGTCCATGTATTCCGAGATCTCGTCGACGCGCTCTCCTCCGGCCTCCGCCCCGACGTCGTGGTGATCGCCACTCCCACAGGGACCCATCTGGATCTCGCGTTGCGCGCGCTGGAGGCCGGGGCCGACGTCTACCTCGAGAAGCCGCCGGTCGCGTCCATGGCGCAGTTCACGACACTGCTCGACGCGCAGGCGAGCACCGGCCGTGCGATCCAGGTCGGCTTCCAGAGCCTCGGCTCGCACGCACTTGCCGACATCGCCGCGCTGGGCACGGTGGAGTCCGTCGCCGCCTGGGGCGCCTGGCGCAGGGATGCCGCCTACTGGCGCCGATCGCCCTGGGCCGGCCGTCGCACGCTCGACGGCGTCCCGGTGGTGGACGGCGTGCTCACCAACGCCCTGTCGCACGCGGTCGCGACGGCGCTGCGCATCGCGGGCGCACGGCGCACGGACGATGTGGCACGCATCGAACTCGAGCTGCACCGGGCGAACGACATCGAGGCCGATGACACCTCAGCCGTGCGGATCACGCTCCGGGACGGACGCCGTGTCACCGCGGCCTTCACGCTCGCCGCGGACCGCGACCACGATCCGCTGATCGAGGTGCGCACGGATGCCGGTGCCGCCGTGCTCTCGTACACCCGCGACGAACTGGAGCGTCCGGACGGCACGACCGTCTCGACGGGGCGCATCGACCTGTTCGAGGAGCTGCTCGATCACCGCGAAGGCCGAATCCCCCTCTCGTCCCCGCTGGCCGACTCCGGCGCTTTCATGACGGTGCTCGAAGCGGTGCGCACCGCTCCCCCGCCGACGCTGATCCCGGCATCCCGCCTTCTGCGCGTCGACGGCGAGCACGCCGCGGTGTCGGTCACCGGCATCGCGGACACGGTCGAGCGCACCGCGCGCACGGGAGCACTCTTCAGCGAGCTCGACGCTGCTTCGGCGGCAGGACACGTCTGAACTCCGACGTCGTCGACGACGGCGACGGACCCTCAGGCCCCCGCGTTGGCACCGGCGAGCAGCTGCTCGATCTGCTCGTGAGTCACGTCGACCCCGGGGAAGCCGAGCAGGCGTCCGATGGGGAACGACGCCATCATCTTCTGCATCGCCTCGTCGTTCGGCATCATCGATGCGGCCGAGGAATCGGCCTCGGTGAGCCCGCCCATCAGATCGCCGAGCGCCTGCATGACGATCGGACCTGCGATCGGGTGCGCGACGACGTCGCCGATCGAGGAGGCGAGTGTGAGCGGGAGCGAAACGACGTCGCCCTCGACCTCGGCCACGACCGAGGAGCGGATGTCGCGGCTCGACGCGGCGACATCGATCGTGTACTCGCCGCCCTCGACGATCCAGCGGTCGACCCGCACGTCCCAGTACGCGAGATCCTCGCGTCGGACCACGAGCTCGACCGTGCGGGTCTCGCCCGCGGCGAGGGCGACCGACGAGAAAGCCTTGAGCTCCCGTGGTGCGCGCTGCACCGCGGACCGCGCGGGTGCGGCGTAGACCTGCACGATCTCGCGTCCGTCGCGGCCTCCGGTGTTCGTGACGTCGACGCGCACGACGAGGTCGCCGTCCTCACGGACGGTCACCTCCGCGTCGCCGTACGAGAACGCCGTGTACGACAGGCCGTGCCCGAACGGAAAGGTCACGTCGAGGCGCTTCGCGTCGTACCAGCGGTATCCGACGAGGATGCCCTCACCGTAGCGCACGTGCCCGAACTCCCCGGGGAAGTTGCCGAACGAGGGGTTGTCCTCGAGGCGCACCGGGACGGTCTCCGTGAGCTTGCCCGAGGGATTCACTGCGCCGAAGAGCACGTCGGCCACGGCACCGCCGCCGGCCTGACCGAGCAGCCACGTCTCGACGATCGCGGGCACGCGGTCGGCGAACGGCAGCGCCACCACGCCCCCGTTCGAGAGCACGACGACGGTCCTCGGGTTCGCGGTGACGACGGCGTCCAGAAGCTCGAGCTGCACAGTGGGGAGGTCGATGTGATCGCGGTCGAAGCCCTCGGACTCCTCAGCGGCGGGGAGGCCCAGGAAGACGACGGCGATCTCGGCCGCGGACGCGGCGTCGACGGCCTCGGCACGGAGGTCGTCGGCGGAACGCCCGGATGCCGCGACGGCGCCGCCTTCCACGGCGAAGCCCGCGGCATACGTCACGTTGTCGCCGCCGATCTCCGTGAGGGCGTCGAGCGCGGCGTCGACGCGGGTGGGGTTGATGAGCGACGACCCCGCACCCTGGAAGCGCGGCTCGGTCGCGAAGGCGCCGATCACGGCGACCCGCTGCTCCCGGGAGAGAGGGAGGATGGCGTCCTCGTTCTTCAGCAGCACGATCGACCTGCCGGCGGCTTCGCGGGCGAGGGCGTGATGCGCGTCGATGTCGAGAGGACCGTCGACCGCGGGACGTTCTCCCGCCTTGCGCGCCAGATCGATCACCCGTGCGGCGGCCGTGTCGAGGACGCTCTCGGCGAGGTCGCCGGCCTGCACCGCTGCGACGAGCTGAGCATCCGTCCGCCCACCCGACGACGGCATCTCGAGATCGAGACCCGCGGCGACGCCCGCCACGCGGTCGTTCACGGCGCCCCAGTCGGAGACGACGAGTCCTTCGAAGCCCCAGTCGTCGCGGAGCACCTGCGTGAGCAGCCACGGGTCCTCCGAGGCGTACACGCCGTTGATGCGGTTGTACGAGCACATGACCGTCCACGGCTGCGCGTCGGTCACGACCCGTTCGAATCCGCGGAGGTAGATCTCGTGCAGCGGGCGCGGATCGACGTCGGAGCTCGCGCGCATGCGATCGAACTCCTGGTTGTTCGCGGCGAAGTGCTTGAGAGAGGTGCCGACGCCCTGTGACTGCACTCCGCGGACCGCGGCAGCGCCGAGCACCCCGGAGACGATCGGATCCTCGGAGAAGTACTCGAAGTTGCGGCCGCACAAGGGTGAGCGCTTGATGTTGATGCCGGGGCCGAGCACGACCGCGACGTTCTCGATCGCGGCCTCGACGCCGATCGCCGCTCCGACACGTTCGAGCAGATCAGGGTCGAAGGACGAGCCGATGCCGACCGCGGGCGGGAAGCAGGTGGCCGGCACACTGCTGGCGAGGCCGAGGTGGTCGGTGCCTCCGGCCTGCTTGCGGAGCCCGTGCGGGCCGTCGGTCATCATGATCGACGGGAGGCCCACCCGATCGATGGCCGTGGTGGTCCAGAAGTCCGCGCCGCTCGTCAGAGAGGCCTTCTCCTCGAGGGTGAGGTCGGATGCCGAGATCTCGGTCATGGTGGTCCTTTCGCAGTCGACGGCGGCGTCGTTGCGAAAACTATATGTCAGTCAGTATTGGAATTCAAACAGTGTTCAGGTTTAGGGTCGAGGGCATGGCACGACGAGGTTCATACGCGAAAGGGGTCGCCCGACGCGAGGAGATCCTCCAGAGCGCGCTCGACGTCATCGGCCGATCCGGCTACCGGAACGCCTCCCTCAAGCAGATCGCCGAGGGCGTGGGCGTCACCCCAGCCGCCCTCCTCCACTACTTCGGCTCGAAGGAGGAGCTGTTCACGGCCGTGCTCCGCGCGCGCGACGAGCGCGATCAGCTGAGCCCCCGACTCGTCGATCCGCTCCAGGCCAAGGCGGCCTTCCTCGACGTCGTCCGCCACAACGCCGAGGTGCCGGGCGTCGTGGAGCTCTTCTCACGCCTGTCCGTCGATGCCGGCGATCCCGACCACCCCGCGCACACGTACTTCCTGGAGCGCAGCGAGCGTCTGCGCGGCACGATCGCGGAGGCATTCGACGCCGACGTGGAGCGTCGCGCTGCCCTCGACCCCGACACGATGGGCCGCGTGATCCAGGCCGTCGCCGACGGGCTCCAGCTGCAGTGGATGATCGACCCGAGCGTCGACATGCCGGGCGTCCTCGAGGCACTCCTCGACGTGCTCTATCCGACGGCGTCCGACTCCTGACGCTCAGCGCCGGCCCAGGGCCCTGAGGCTCTCGCCTGCGCGCCGGGCCACGGCCTCAGCGCACGTTGCCGTTGGAGCAGGTCTGCTGCGCCGCGGAGTTGCCCTTGATCGAGTTGGGAAGGGCAACGACGTTGGTCGGCTCCTCTGTGGCCGGCGGTGTCGCCCCGGCATCCGGAACCGTGCCGTCGGCGGGAGTCTCGGGCACCGGGTCGGTGACGACCACACCGTCGTTGGCGGTGTTCTCGTGCGTGACCTGCAGCTGGGCGTTCTGGTTGATCGCGTCCCACATCGCCTGAGCCGCGGCCTTGTTCGGCACCACCTTGTTGGGGTTGTCCGAATCCGTGCCCGTCGGGTATTGCAGGAAGACGATGTCCTCGAAGGGCACCGACTTGACCGCCAGTGCGATCTGCACGATCTTCATCGGGTCCGCGAGCGAGGTGCTGGCCTCGAGGTTGCTGAGCCCCGTGTTGGCGAGCTTGAGCATCACCGGCACGTTGCCGAGGGTGTCGCTGCTGATGAGCTTGCGCACCAGGCTCGACATGTACTGCTGCTGATTGCCGATGCGGCCGAGGTCACTGCCGTCGCCGACGCCATGGCGGGTCCGGAGGAACTGCAGCGCTTCCAGGCCCTGGACCGTGTGCGTCCCCGCGGCCATGTCGAGACCCGTGTACTTGTCCTTGATGGGGTTGGCCAGGCAGACGTCGACGCCGCCGATCGCGTTCGTGATCTCGATCACACCACCGAACGTCACGGAGGCGGCGAACTGGATCTCCTGCCCGGTGAGCTGCGTGATCGTCTTGGCGACGCAGTTGAGGCCGCCGTCGGTGTAGGCGGTGTTCAGCGGCTGCTTGCTCATCGCGGACTTCACGTTGCCGTCCTCGTCCTCACAGGAGGGAATGCCGAGCATGAGGTCGCGGGGGAAACTCACCACGGTGATGCGGCGCGGCTCCTCCGACACGTGCACCAGCAGGTTCACGTCGTTGAGGGTGCCCTCCGAGTCCGCACCGGAGCACCGCGCGCCGAAGTACTGCGCGTACGCCTCCTCGCACGTGTCGACGCCGGTGAGGAGGAGGTTGAACCCGCCCTTGTACTCGCCGATGTCCGGCGGCAGCTCCTCGGTACCCTCGAGCTCGACCGCGTTCGCCGTGACCGTGCTGGACAGGTCGTACACGACATAGGCGGCGACCCCGATACCGCTCACCAGCACGACCGCGAGGCCGATGGCGATGAACTTGAGGAGCTGGCTGACGGCACCCGGGGTGCGCTGCTGACCGTGGCGTGCGATGGTACGACGGCGTCGGGTGCTGGGACTCACTCGGGGCCTTTCGGTTCAGCGTCTCGGTGCGGGGCACCGTGCTCGGAAGCGGAGGGTGTGGGATTCGAACCCACGAGACATCTCTGCCCACTGGTTTTCAAGACCAGCTCCATCGGCCGCTCGGACAACCCTCCCGACGGATGCATCCGCCGACAAGCCGTGAGTCTAGCCGAGTTCTATTCTCCCGCGCTGACCTGGGCGGCTGCTGGAAGCGTGTTCAGCGCGTCGGCGAGCCCGCCGTCCTCCACGTCTCCCGTGATCTCGCCGGCGACAGCCCTGACCTCGGCCGGCGCCTGCCCCATCGCGACCGCACGTCCGCCCAGCCCTCCAGCCCACTCGAACATCCCGATGTCGTTGCGTCCGTCACCCGCGACGAGGATCTGCGGTCCCTCGAAGCCGAGTTCGGTGCGCACCCGCTCGAGAGCCGTGCCCTTGTCCACGCCCTGGGGGGCGATGTCGAGCCACGCGGTCCAGCCGATCGCGTACGAGACCTCGTTGAGACCTGCGTCGGCGACGAGACGGTGGAAGTCCTCCTCGTCGTGACCGGGCGACACGACGACCACGCGCGAGACGGGCTCGGCGACGAGCTCCTCGAAGCCGACCTGACGTCCGCCATCGAGCGTCCAGTCGTCGAGATGCTCGGTGTAGAGGCGCTGGCCGGATGCGAGTTCGACCATGTACCGCGCCTCGGGCAGGCGAGCACGCAGCAGCGCCAGCACGGGAGCCGCGTCGAAGGTCTCGATGTGCCAGCGCTCCCATTCGTCGTCCGTGCGGCGCATCGTGACAGCGCCGTTGGAGCACACCACATACCGCGGAGTCAGTTCAAGCAGTTCCACGTACCGCTGCGTAGCCGACCAACTGCGACCCGTCGCGATGGTCACCTCATGACCCGCATCCCGCAGCCGCGCGACAGCCTCGGGCACGCCAGGGCTCATCGTCTCGTCCTGCAGGAGGATCGTGCCGTCGACGTCGAGGCCGATGAGCCACGCGGTCACGCTGTGGGCTCCAGTACCTCGAGGCCACCCAGATAGGGACGAAGCACCTCCGGCACGCGCACCGAGCCGTCGGCCTGCTGGTGGGTCTCGAGCAGCGCCACGATCCATCGGGTCGTCGCGAGGGTGCCGTTGAGCGTGGCGACGGGCTGCGTCTTCGCGCTCTGCCCCTCGATCGCCTCGGGCCGATGCCGCACGTCGAGGCGCCGAGCCTGGTAGGTCGTGCAGTTGGAGGTCGAGGTGAGCTCGCGGAACGCGCCCTGCGTCGGCACCCAGGCCTCGATGTCGTACTTGCGGGCGGCGCTCGATCCGAGGTCTCCGGCCGCCACATCGATCACGCGATACGACAGCCCGAGCGAGGTCAGCATCTCCTCCTGCAGCGCCACGAGGCGCAGGTGCTCGGCCTCCGCGTCCTCCGGCGTCGTGTACACAAACATCTCGAGCTTGTTGAACTGATGCACGCGGATGATGCCGCGGGTGTCCTTGCCGTGCGAACCGGCCTCGCGGCGGTAGCACGTCGACCAGCCGGCGTAGCGCAGAGCGCCCTTCCCGAGGTCGACGATCTCGTCCTTGTGATATCCCGCGAGCGCGACCTCGCTCGTGCCGACGAGGTAGAGGTCGTCCTCCTTGTCGAGGTGATAGACCTCGTCGGCGTGCTCGCCGAGGAAGCCCGTGCCCTGCATGATCTCGGGCCGCACCAGCGTGGGGGTGATGAGCGGCACGAAGCCGTTCTGCAGCGCCTTGTCGAGAGCGAGGTTCATGAGTGCGATCTCGAGCCGCGCACCGATGCCGCGGAGGAAGTAGAACCGGGCGCCCGACACCTTGGCACCGCGCTCCATGTCGATCGCCCCGAGGATCTCTCCGATCTCCAGGTGATCCCGCGGCTCGAAGTCGAATGCGGGTACCTCGCCCACGCGGCGGAGCTCGACGAAATCGGCCTCGCCGCCGGCAGGGACACCGTCGATCACGACGTTCTCGATGCGGGCCAGCGCATCCGCCGCCCTCTCGGACGCCTCGTTCGAGACCTGCTGCGCCTGCTTGACCCGGTCGGCGAGATCCTTGGCCTGCGCCACGAGCGCGACCTTCTCGTCCTTGGGTGCCTTCGCGACCAGCTTGCCGAACGCATTCTGCTCGGCCCGCAGCTCCTCGAACGCGGCGAGGGCCGCTCGGCGCGATCGGTCCGCCTCGATCGCGACGTCGACGGTGCCCTGGTCGTTGCCACGGGCAGCCTGCGAACGGCGGACGATCTCCGGATTGTCGCGGAGGAGTGCGAGGTCGATCATCCACCAAGTCTATGCGCCGCACCCTCCCGTCCTACGCGCTGATCGGCCGGGTGCCGCACGACGGATCGCCCCCACGGTCGGGGCTAGAGTAGCGCCATGACGAAGAGCGCCCCCGCCCGACGCCAGGCGGCGCTCGTCTACAACCCCATCAAGGTCGACGAGAAGGATCTGCGCGCGCGCGTGCGATCGCTCTCGAAGGAGGCCGGGTGGGAGCATCCGGCCTTCTACACGACCACCCTGGAGGATGCCGGCCAGCGGGCGACCGCACAGGCGCTCGAGCGGGGCGTCGACGTCGTGCTCGTCGCGGGCGGCGACGGAACGGTGCGCGCGGTCTCGGAGGCGATCGCGAACACGGGCGTGCCGCTCGCGATCCTGCCCAGCGGCACGGGAAACCTCCTCGCCCGCAACCTGGGTCTGCCTCTCGCCGGGCCTGACGCCATGATCCGCGCGGCTCTGGGCGACTTCCGTCACCCGATCGACATCGGCTGGGCACGTCTCACCCGGGAGGACGGCGACGACGAGGAGGAGCATGCCTTCGTGGTGCTCGCCGGCATCGGACTCGACGCGGACATGATCGCGAACACCCGCCCCGATCTCAAGCGCTCGGTGGGCTGGATCGCCTACGTCGACGGTGCGGCCCGGTCGCTCGTGACGGCGGAGCCGTTCCGCGCGGTGTTCCAGATCGACGACGGCCGCCTGCACACGACCAAGGTGCACAGCATCCTGTTCGCGAACTGCGGGACGCTGCCCGCGGGCATCGCCCTGATCCCCGACGCGTCGATCACCGATGCCACGCTCGACGTCGCGGTGATCCAGCCGACGGGCGTGCTCGGCTGGCTCGGCGTGTGGCGCAAGATCTGGTGGGACAACTCCGTGCTCCGGCGTTTTCGCGCCGGCCGACGCGTGCTCGACAGGCGAGGCAAGGACGCCTCGGTGCATTACTTCCGCGGGACGGCCGCCGAGGCCGCGGCGACCAAGCCGATCCCGATCGAGCTCGACGGAGACGAGTTCGGCACGGCCGTGCGCATCACCTGCCGTGTCGACCCCTCGGCCCTGGTGCTGGCTCTGCCTTCGGGGCACCCCGTGTCGTCGCTCTGATCAGCCCCGGATCGCGACCGTGCCGTCGAGGCCGCCCCCGACGAGCGTGAGCGTGGCGTCGTCATCCGGCGCATCGTCTCCGAAGGCCAGGAGCGTCGCCCGCGGAGCCATGTCCATGGTGCACATCCGGGTGTCGTCCGTCGTGAACGTGGCCGTGAGGGTCGCGGCGTCCACGCTCTCCACGATCGGCGGGCAGCTCGAGGAGCCCCAGGTGAGGAGGACCAGCGCACCGTCGCCGACCCAGCCCGCCGACGGCAGGAACTCGCTCATCGATCCGGGCGTGCCCGTCGCCGCGGCGTCGCCGTCGAGATCCACGTCGTCCGAGACGTCGCCGTAGGTGACCTGGAGCGTGATGTCCTGCGTCGGATCGACGCCCTCGGGCAGCGCGCCGATGCTCGCGCGCTGCTGCATGTCCATCGTGCAGGCGGCATCCGGGTCCGCGTCGACGAGCGTCACCGTGACCGTCTGGCCGTCCGCCGTCACCTCGTCGACCTGCGGGATGCATGTCGACGAACCCCACGTCACGACCGCGAACATGCGACCTTCGTCGAGCAGCGCTCCCTCCATGTCGTCGAAATCGTCGGAGCCGTCCGTGGTGCCGGCCGACGACCCGGGCGAGCTCGTCGGCGTCGTGCTGCCCGGACCCGCAGCGCATCCGGCGAACAGGAGGGCGGCGGCGAGGACCGAGAGGGCGCCGACGGCGCGAGACGTGGAGGTCATGACCTCAGGGTACCGGTGGCGATATCACGGCGGGAGGGCGTTCGCGGGGAGTCGCCTACTGCAGCGCGGACGTCAATCGGGCGAGATTGTCGAGCACGGTCGAGCGCAGCGGCTGCTGCATCCACTCCTCGAGCGTGAGCTCGCGGCTGAGGGAACGGTACTGATCTTCCACGACGCGCATCTCGCCCACGAACTCCTCGCCGCGCACGAGCATCGACACCTCGAGGTTGAGACCGAAGGAGCGCATGTCCATGTTGCTCGATCCGATCACCGCGACCTGGTCGTCGATCGTGAGGCTCTTGGTGTGGAGGATGTACGGCTTGCGGTACATCCAGATGCGCACCCCCGCCTTGAGCAGCACCTCGTAGTAGCTGCGCTGGGCGTGGTAGACCATGGCCTGGTCGCCCTCCTCCGAGACGAACAGCTCGACCTGGACGCCGCGGTCCACGGCCGCCGTGACGGCGAGCAGCAGGGCCTCGTCGGGCACGAAGTACGGACTCACGATCATGATCTTGTGCTTGGCCGCATAGAGCAGGCCGAGGAACAGCCGGAGGTTGTTCTCGACCTCGAAACCCGGCCCGGACGGCACGACCTGGCAGTCGAGGTCTCCGGATCCGGCCTCGGCGTGCGAGATGTCGATCTCCTGCAGGACCTCGTCGGTCTCGCTGTACCAGTCGCTGAGGAAGATCGCGTTGACGCTGAGCACGACCGGTCCGTCGACGCGCACCATGAGGTCGACCCAGTGCAGGCCGCGCTTGATGTTCTTCGGGAGGTTGTACGTCGAGTCTGTGACGTTCTGCGAGCCGACGAACGCGACGACGCCGTCGACCACGAGCAGCTTGCGGTGGTTGCGAAGATCCGGACGCTGCATGCGACCCTTGAGCGGCTGCACCGGGAGCATGAGGTGCCAGTCGGCGTCCATGCGATTGAGTCGTGAGACGGTCGCGCGATATCGCGGCTTCCACCGGTTGGCCCAGTGGTCGAGGAGCACCCGGACGTGCACCCCTCGGGCGGCCACCTCTTCCAGCGCACGGAAGAAGTTGTCGGTCGACGAGTCGGACTGGAGGATGTAGAACTCCACGTGCACGTAGTCCTGCGCGGTGCGGATGGCCTCGGCCATCTCGTCGAGCGATTCCTGGTACCCGCTGATCAGGTGCGCCCCGTTGTCACCCGAGATCGGCAGCGCACCGAGCCGATGGTTCATCTCGACCAGGGGCGGGAACCAGCTCGGCGCGTCCGGGCGCAGGGTGCCGAAGTGCAGGTGCTCGCTCGTCTCCGCGATGTACTCGTTGATCTGGTCCTGCTTGCGTCGCCGGGCGCGCGGCAGGCGCGGGTTCCCGATCAGCAGGAACAGGAACACCCCCACGAAGGGGATGAAGAACACCGCGAGCAGCCATGCCATCGCGGCGGTGGGCTTGCGATTCCGCGGGATCACGATGATGGCCGTGATGCGGATCGAGAGGTCGAGCACCACGAGGAACGCGGTGATCCACCAGCCCCAGGTCTCCGTCGTCATCGCGTCCCTCTCCGCCGGCAACGGCGATCGCCGGGAGTCGGCGTCCGCCCCGGCAGCTTGGCTACACAGTAGCCGATGGCACCGACGTCGCTCAGGAACGGGGCGGCAGGCCGCGCGCTGCGCGCTCTTCGGCCTCGATACGGGCGTGGACCTTGCGCTCCGTGCGGTCGAATCGCAGGATGCTGCGGATCACGAAGAAGAACACCACGCTCACGCCGATGGTCGGCAGGATCGACCAGGCGACGGCGAGCCAGAAATTCTCCATGCTTCCATGGTACGCGAGCGACTCCCCCTCCACATTCGTCCGTTCCCAGGGATTCCGGCGTCTGCCTGTGGAAACGCGACGACGGGGCGACCGACCCGACGACACTCGCGGGATGACTACCGTTCTCCGTGCCTCCGGCTCCGCCGAGTTCCTCGGCATCGTCCCGTCCCTCGTGGGCTTCACGCCCGTCGAGAGCCTCGTGCTGCTGCCCTTCCATGCCTCGCGCACCACCGGCGCCATGCGCCTCGACCTTCCACGCGACGAGATCGACCTCGTCGAGTACGCCGACACCGCGATCGCGCTCGTCGCCAGAGTGGAGCGGACGGATGCCGTCGCCGTGGTCGTCTACACCGACGACGAGCCGGTCCGTACGCCCGACGGCATCGTGCTCCCGCTCGCCGTCGAGGTGGAGGCGGTGCTCGGGTGCGCGATCGACGCGGGACTCCGGATCGTCGACGCCCTGTGCGTGACACCGTCCGGCTGGGCGGGCTACCTCGACGAGGAGCCGGAGCTCGGCGATCTCGACGACCTCGACGGCGTCGCTATGCCGGACATGGGCGACGTCTCCGGCGATCAGGTCTCGGGCGTCGGGCTGCCGACGGTCGATCTCGGCCGAACCGAGAGGGTGGGCAGGACCCTGCGCGACATCACCGCCATGATCGACGGGGCAGGCGGCCCGGAGCTCCGCGACGCCGACCCGCCGACGATCGGGGCAGTCCTGCTGTTGAAGGACATCCCTGCCCTCTTCGAGTCCGTCCTCGCGGCCCCCGAGGATCTGCCTGCCCATGCCGTCGCGGCGCTGCTGTGGTGCCTCGACAGGCCGCTGTTCCGCGACGTCGCCCTGGCCCAGTGGGGTTCCGACCTGGCCGGCGGGCTCCGCACGCTGGATGCCCAGCTCGCGTTCGCCGCCTCTGGTGCGCGCATCCCCGACGACATCGGCGATGTGTTCCTGGGGCGGGGCGCGCAGCCCGACACCGAACGGCTGCGGCGAGCGCTCCTGGTCGCACGCGCGGCGGCGGCCTCAGCCCCGCGCGCATCCCGTCCGGCACCGCTCACGGCCGCCGCGTGGCTGTCGTGGGCGCTGGGCCGCTCCAGTCACGCCGCGTGCTACCTCGAACTGGTGCGGGACATCGATCCGCGGTACGGACTCGCCGAGCTCCTCGACACCATGATGAGCGTCGCGGTGCTCCCCGAATGGGCGTTCCGCCGTGCGACTACTTGACCAGCGGGAAGAGGATCGTCTCGCGGATGCCGAGACCCGTGATCGCCATGAGCAGGCGGTCGATCCCCATCCCCATGCCTCCGGACGGCGGCATGCCGTGCTCGAGAGCACGCAGGAACTCCTCGTCGACGGGCATCGCCTCGACGTCTCCGCGCGCAGCGAGCTTCGCCTGCTCGACGAAGCGCTCGCGCTGGATGACGGGGTCGACGAGCTCGGAGTATCCGGTCGCGAGCTCGAAACCGCGGATGTACAGGTCCCACTTCTCCACGACGCCCGCGATCGAGCGGTGCTCGCGTACGAGAGGCGAGGTGTCGACGGGGAAGTCCATCACGAACGTCGGGCGCACGAGGCCGGGCTTGACGAAGTGCTCCCACAGCTCCTCGACGAGCTTGCCGTGCGTGGCCTGCGCCGGCAGGTCGACGTCGTTCTCCTCCGCGAACGCGATGAGGTCCTCGACCGAGTCCTCCGGCGTGACCGCGCGACCGGAGGCCGCGGACAGGGAGTCGTACATCGAGATGCGATCCCACTCGCCGCCCAGGTCGTACTCCGTGCCGTCGGCCCACGTGACCGTCGTCGACCCGGCAACCGCGATCGCGGCCTGCTGCACGAGCTCCTGGGTCAGCTGCGCCATCTGGTGGTAGTCGCCGTAGGCCTGGTACGCCTCGAGCATCGCGAACTCGGGGCTGTGCGTCGAGTCGGCTCCCTCGTTGCGGAAGTTGCGGTTGATCTCGAACACGCGCTCGATCCCGCCCACGACAGCGCGCTTGAGGTAGAGCTCCGGCGCGATCCGCAGGTAGAGCTCCGTGTCGAAGGCGTTGGAGTGCGTGATGAACGGCCGGGCCGACGCACCGCCGTGCTGCACCTGCAGCATCGGGGTCTCGACCTCGAGGTAGTCGTGGGAGCCGAACGTCGCGCGCAGGCTCGCGTTGACCGCGGCGCGGGCGCGCACGGTCGTGCGGGCCTGCTCGCGCACGATGAGGTCGAGATAGCGGCTGCGCACTCGTCCCTCCTCGCTGAGCTCCGAGTAGGCGTTCGGGAGCGGCAGGATCGCCTTCGCCGCGATGGCCCAGTCATCGGCCATGATCGACAGCTCGCCGCGGCGGCTCGAGATGACCTCGCCGTGCACGAACACGTGGTCGCCGAGGTCGACGTACTCCTTCCAGTCGGCCAGCGAGTCCTCGCCGACGTTCGCGAGGGAGATCATCGCCTGGATGCGGGAGCCGTCGCCCGACTGCAGCGTCGCGAAGCACAGCTTGCCGGTGTTGCGACTGAACACCACGCGGCCGGCCACGCCGACCAGGACGCCGGTCTCGGCCCCCGCCTCGAGGTCTCCGTACTCCGCGCGGACGGCAGGGATGCTGTGGGTCACCGGAACAGCGACGGGGAACGCCCCGCCACCGGCATCCGTCCGCCTGGCGATCAGACGCTCGCGCTTGGCGAGGCGCACGGCCTTCTGCTCGTGGACGTCCTCTTCGGCGGCGTCGGTGGGCTGCTCGGGCGCGGCGGACGCGTCAGTCATTCGGGGCTCCTTGGAAAGTCGCCTCCAGTCTACCGAGCGCGCGGGAGCCGCCCTGCGGGTCCCGATCGAGACTCCCCGCCCTGGACTCTCGGCTCGGGAAGGCGACTCTGTAGCCTCGAAGCATGGCAGCCCTCCGACTCGCCCCTGCACTCGCATCGATCGGCATCGCGCTCGCCGCCGTCACTCCGGCGATCGGCGGCACTCCGGAATCGGCGAGCGCGGTCGCGGCGGACGCCGATTCCGACGCGAACGACTTCTCCTATGCATCCTGGGACGCACGCTACGACGTCGGCCTCGATGACGAGGGTCGCGCGCACATGCGGGTGACGGAGACGCTGACCGCGCGCTTCCCGGATACGGATCAGAATCGCGGGATCGTGCGCGGGGTGCCGACGAGCTACGAGAACGCCTGGGTCGACGCCCGGATCCTGTCGGTCACCGATCAGGACGGCGCCTCCGTCCCCTACGAGACCGATGAAGACGACGGAGTGCTCTACGTGCTCACCGGCGACGACGACTATGTGCACGGGCTCACCACGTACGTGATCGAGTATGAGATGCGCGACGTCATGCTCGCCGCCGACACCGGTGTGGACGAGTTCTACTGGGACCTCCTGCCGCTCGACAGCACCCAGCCGATCGAGCAGTTCCGCGCCGACGTCGTGTTCGACGAGCAGTTGACCGACCGCCTGACCGGAGACTCCCGCTGCTACATCGGCGTCTCGGGATCGACGGACGAGTGCACGCTGTCGAACTCGGCCGATGGCGGCGCCTTCACGGTCGAAGAGAGCGACCTCGCCCCCGGCGAAGGCGTCACGGTCGCGGTCGGCTTCGCCGGCGGCACCGTGACGCAGCCCACCTCGCGTCAGCCAGACCCCGTGACCGATACGGTGCCGGCCATCGCCGCGGTCGGGGCTGCGGCACTGTCGGTCGGCAGCTGGTTCGGCGTCGGCGCGTTCCGCAGGTCGCGGCGTCGATCGAGCGGGATCGTCGTCGCGCAGTACGACGTGCCCGACTCGATGCCTCCCCTCCTCGCCGCAGCGATCATCCCAGGCGCGCGCACCCCGGTCCCCTCCGAGATCGTGCACCTCGCCGTGCGCGGAACCCTGCGCATCGAAGAGGTCGCAGATGACGAGCAGCCGCGGCTGCGACGGCTTCCGGGCGCGAGGGTGCCCGATCAGCTCGACGCCGAGGCGCTCGATGCCCTGTTCGCGGATGCGGATGCCGAGGGCGTGGTCGAGCTGCCCGCGGACAGCGAGACGTTCGCCGCGCGCATGTCCGCGCTGAGCGCGAGCGGAGTCGCCGCGGCCACGACGCGCGGTCTCACGACCAAGGCGCGGAGCGGAGTGGCTATCGCCCTGCAGTGGTGCGCCATCGCGGTCGCGCTCGCCGGATTCGGCATCGGACTGTTCGGCGTCATCGCGGGGCGGGTCACGGCGATCCCCGCGTTCGTCGCGATCGCCTTCGGCCTCTTCCTCGTGCTGCTGTCGAGCTTCTACGGCTTCTCGAAGCACACGGTGCTCACGGCCGACGGTGCGCGGGAGCTCGAATACCTCCTCGGCGTGAAGGAGTTCATCCGCGTCGCCGAGGCCGACCGGCTGCGCATGCTGCAGTCGTACACGGGCGCGGAGCGCCGCCAGGACGGCAGCGCGAACGTGGTCGTCGTCTACGAGCGGCTGCTCCCTTACGCGATGCTCTTCGGCATGGAGAACGAGTGGGGCGCCGTGCTCGAACGCGCCTACGCGACCGAGCAGCGCGGTGCCACCTGGATCGGCGACCCCGCTTCGCCGTTCGTCTACGGCCACCTCGCCGCGTTCGCGGCCACCTCGAACCAGTCCGCCACGTACACGGCGCCGAGCGCGAGCACCTCCTCGAGCACCGGAGGATCGTTCGGTGGCGGTTTCTCGGGCGGCGGAGGCGGCGGCGGGTTCTCCGGCGGTCGCTGAACCATGGCAGCCCCTCCACCCGCCGGCGGATGAGGTCGTCAGAGCAGCGGCGGCGGGGCCGAGGCCTCGCGCAGCGCGCGCTCCACCGTGGACTGCACGAGGGCGGAGAGGAACCCGCCGGCGTTCTCGACGCCGATCTCCGACAGCCGAGCCGTGGACTGCGCGATGATCGAGCGGGAGAACTCGGTCGCGGTCTGGATCGCGTCCGCGTAGGCTGCGCGATCCGCCTCCGCGATGACCACCGGCTCGCAGCCCATCTCGACGGCGAGCGCCTGCGCGATCGGCAGCACGGCTGCCGGGGCGGTCACGGCGGCGTAGCCCACCTGAAGCTGTCGCAGATCGATCGACGTCCCCGTGAACGTGATCGCGGGATGCACCGCCAACGGGATCGCCCCGCGCTCCGCGGCCGGACGCAGCACCTCGATCCCGTACGCCGGGTCGGTGTGCAGCACCAGCTGACCGATCTGCCAGCCGCCGACCTCGGCGATGCCCGCCACGAGGCCGGGCAGCTGGTCGTGCGGTACGGCCAGCACGACCAGCTCGCTGCGGCGCACGACGTCGAGAGGTTCGAGGACCGGGACGTCCGGGAGCACCGCCGACGCTCGGTCGTCATCCGAGCCGGTCGTGATGCCGGTCACGGCATGTCCGGCGCCCGCCAGTGCGGCCCCGATCACGGGCCCGACACGTCCGGCGCCGATGATGCCGACACCGAGACGCCCATCACGCGTCGTCGGGTCAGTCACGAGGCGGAGCAGGAGGAACGGACGGCGGAGCCGCAGGCGGCGCCGGCGGAACGGACGGCGGAGCCGCTGGCGGCGCCGGAGGCGCAGACGGCATGGAAGAAGTCGGCAGCGCAGAGTCCTCCGACCACGCGGGCGGCGCGGGCGGCCCCGCATCCGCTTCCCCGGCATCCGGTGTCGCACTCGCCGCGTACTGCCCCCAACGATGCGAGTGATCGGCCTCAGCCGCAGCGGCAGCCGCGGCCGTCACACCGTCGATCAGGAAGCGCGCGTCCGGCATCTCGAGTCCGGCCAGATAACCGGTGATGGCACCCTGCACGGAGTGGATCTGCGCCCCCGAGACGCGCTGCGCGCGGTCGATGGGCCCCTGCGAGAGCGAGACGCCCTGCAGGCGGGCGAGCGGGAAGATCGCGAGCTTGCGCCATACGATCCCGCGCCGCAGCAGCAGGCCGAAATCGGTCAGGTAGTACCCCTGACGCTTCCACGACAACGGGCGCCGCCACCACGCGCGGCGCGGCATCCGCACATAGGGATCGCCGTCGATCGGGCCGAGGATCCCGTGGTCCCAGACGACCGGGAGATCGGCGGCCGGGGCGTCGGGCAGGATCAGCCCCAGCACGCGTTCGACATCGGCGCGCTTGCCCACCGGCAGCACGACGTTGAACTGCTGGGCGGAACCGGACTGCTGCTGCGCCGCGCTCTTGCCGCTCATGCGGTTGATGCGGACCGTCCACCATCCGAACGGTCGCCACAGCAGCGACTGCGTCACCTCGACCGCGAAGATGCGCCCGGGAGGAAGAGTCTCGGTCACGGTGGTGAGCAGACCGTACGTGATGCGCACGCCGTCGGGAGTCGGCGCGATCGAGTAGCGCAGCGACTTCGAGATCTGCGCCCAGGTGATACCGATCACGGCGATCACGAGCGGGATGCCCATGCCGAGCCCGAGGCCGAGGCCGATCACGCTGCCCAGCGGCTCGCCGTCGAGCAGCGACCCGATCAGGATCCCGCCGATCGCGACGAGGAAGATCAGCCCGAAGAACACGATCCACAGGACGCTCGAGATGAGCTGCGACCCCACCAGGCGACCGGTGGGGATCTTGACGACGCTCTCGGGTTCGACGTCGGCGAGGTCGACGCCGGAGATCAGATCGTTGACCCCGTCGTTCATGGTGCCGACGAGCTGCGCACGAGCCGATCCGGGTGCGGCGGGACCCGCGGCCCCCGGGCCCACTGCCCCGGCATCGACGGAGGATGCACCGCCGCGGGCTCCCCCCGTCGCGGACTGCCGGGCTGCGCGAGCGCCGGAGGCGAGGCGCAGGATGTCGGCCCGCACCGACTCGGCTCGCGGCGTCGCCAGATACTCGAGCTCGACGTTCGAGTCGTTCCCGGCGCCCACGACCTCGAGCTTCGCGAGACCGATGATGCGCGCGGGGAACGGGCGCGTGAGGTTCACACCCTGCACGCGATCGAGCGGCGCGCGACGATGCGAGCGGAAGATGATGCCCTTGCGCACCTCGACGTGGTCGCCCGTGATGCGGAACTGCTGGAAGCGCCAGACGAACCAGAAGATCCCGACGAGCACCACGGCGAGCGCGAGTACGCCCAGCAGCACCACGAGGATCAGGTTGTTCGCGAGCACCCACTCGACGGGGTCGCCGCCGTACTGGTCGTAGTGCGCCTCCTCGGGAGTGAAGAGGTCGACGAACCAGGCGATGAGACGATCGCGCAGGTTCGCGATCGCGATGCCGGCGACGATGATGAGCGCCAGCCCGCCCTTGAAGAGCGGGGTGAGCGGATGCATCCGATGCCAGTCGCCGTCGGCGAGAGTCGACGACTCCCCCGAGGGACGCGGCGTCGTGGCCGCAGGAGGCGGCGGCAGCTGCGGCTCGCTCACAGGCCGGTCCGGCGGGTCTCGGCGACCTCGATCAGGGTGTCCCGGAGCGTCTCGGCCGCACCCTGCGTGAGACCGGGGATCTGCACACCGGTCGTGGCTGCGGCCGTGACCATCTTGAGCTGCGTGACGCCGAACGCGCGGTCGAGCGGACCCTGCGTGATGTCGACGAGCTGCATGCGGCCGTAGGGCACGGCGATCATGCGCTGCCAGAGGATGCCCTTGCGGAACACGATGTCGTCGTCGCGCAGCATGTATCCGATCGCACGCGCCTGCCGCGGGAGGATCACGAGCGTGATGAGCACCACCACGGCGATCGCGCCCGCCGGGATCCATGCCCAGGTCTGATGCAGCACCATCGCGAGGACCACGGCGACCGCGGCGACGAACACGAGGAAGAGAAGGTTCTGGACGATCTGCGACACCACGTAGCGCGGCGAGATCTGGTGCCAGGTGCCGTCGAGCTCCAGGCGCGCCTCACTGCGCACGGTGCGGAGCTGCGTGTACGTGCCCTGGTCGAGGGCGCCGAGGTCAGTGACCTCCGCCGAGTTCAGCGGGGCCGGGGTCGTCGGCTCGGTCTCTGGGTTCTGAGTCATCAGGATCCTTCGGCAGTGTGCAGAACTGTTCGGCGATGAGCGCGGCGACCACGAGCACGATCGCGCTCCCGATCAGCGCCAGCATCGCCACAGTCGACCCTACCGGGGGATCGATGGGGCGGGACAGGAGGAACACCAGGAGACCCGCGCCGAAGCCCGCCATGATCGCGCCCAGGAGGCTGGAGGCGCGGGCGAGCGTCACCGCGCGCGTGGCGCGGAAGGGATCGATGCGGATGCCGGAGCGCACGCTCGCACGCACCGGCCACGCCACCGCGAACGACGCGGCGCCGATCAGCAGCAGCAGAAGCGGCAGCAGCAGCGACGGCGTGAAGGTGACGCGGCCCATCGCCGTCAGCGCATGGTCGAGCAGATAGCCCGCTCCGCCCCCGAGCAGCGCCAGCACGACCAGGAGGCCGATCGAGGTGCGGCGCATCAGTCGCCCCGACCATCCCGGTCGCTCGTGTCGCGCAGGGCCGCCGCGAGGTCGGCGACCCTGCCATGCCCCGGGAGCACGGCGTCGCGATCGAGGTCGAGCCACGGGTCGAGCACGAACAGTCTCTCTGCCGCGCGGGGATGCGGGAGCAGCATGCGCTCGTCGTCGGAGGACTCGTCGCCGTAGGCGATCAGGTCGAGATCGAGGGTTCGATCGCCCCAGCGCACGTGGCGCTCGCGACCGTGCTCCTGCTCGATCGCGTGCAGCATGCCCAGAAGCACCGACGGCGCGAGGCGGGTCGTCACGATCGCGACGGCGTTGACGTACCCGGGCGCATCCGGGTCGGGGCCGTCGAGCGTGAGGGCGACGGTCTCGTGCAGCGGAGACAGGCGCACCTCCGACACGAGGGGCAGCCGGGCGATGCGGGCGGCCGCCTCGCGGATCGTCTCCTCGCGGTCCCCGAGGTTCGCTCCGAAGGCGACGACCGCCTGAGTGTCCTCTCGGCCCGGATGCGGTCCGGGCAGCTGCGGAGGCTGGGCGAGGTTGCGGCTCATGAGGAGAACTCCACGGCGGTGTAGGGCTGCGCGCGGTGCACGGTGACCGCGACGTCCGAGAACGTGAGGGCGATAGGAGCGTGCGGCTTGTGCACCGTCACGGTGACGGAGTGCACGCGCTGATCATCGAGGGCGACATCGGCGATGCGCGCGGCGAGAGTCTCGATGAGGTTCACCGGCTCCCCCGCCACCACGGCCGCGACCTTCTCGGCGAGCTCCCCGTAATGCACGGTGTCGACCACGTCGTCGGATGCCGCGGCATCGCGCAACGGCATCCGCACGGTCAGGTCGATCGTGAACTCCTGCCCGTTCGCGCGCTCGTGGTCGTAGACGCCGTGGCGACCGAACACCGTGAGCCCGGTGAGCACGATCTCGTCGAGGAAGTCCATGGTCTAACCCTCCCAGGCCTGGGCGATCACGATGGCGTCGCGCGTCGCCGCGACGTCGTGCACGCGCACGGCCCACACCCCGGCCCGCACGGCCAGTGCGCTGGTGACCGCGGTCGCGAGGTCGCGGCGCTTCTCGGTGACGGTGGCGGGATCGGCGTCGAGCGTCTCGGCGAGGAACCGCTTGCGAGAGGTTCCGATCAGCACGCGGGGCCCGAGCGCGACGATCTCGTCGAGGCCCGAGAGCACTCCCCAGTTCTGGCCGCCCCGCTTGGAGAATCCGATGCCGGGATCGACGATCAGCCGCGACGGCGCGATGCCGGCTGCCGCGGCCTCGCCCATCCGTGCCTTCAGCTCGCCCGCGACCTCGCGCGCGGCGCGCCGGTACTGGGCGTGCGCGTACATGTCGTCGGAGAAGTCGCGCCAGTGGCCGATCGCGTAGTCCGCGCCCGACGCCGCGACGGCAGCGCGCATTTCGGGGTCGGCGAGGCCGCCGGAGACGTCGTTGACGATGCGCGCGCCCGCGCGCACTGCGGCGTCGGCCGTCGAGGCGTTGAGGGTGTCGATGCTGACGGGAGCACCGGCCGAGACGAGCTGTTCGATCACGGGGAGAACGCGCTGCTGCTCGATCTCGGGTCCCACCCGCTCTGCCCCCGGTCGGGTGGACTCTCCGCCGACGTCGAGCACCGTGGCGCCCTCCTCGCGCAGTCGCAGCCCGTGGGCGACCGCCCGATCGACGTCCAGATAGCGTCCGCCGTCGCTGAACGAGTCCGGCGTCACGTTGACGATGCCCCAGATCGCGGTCATGCGTGCAGACCTCCCGGCGATGCACCGATCAGCGCGATGAGCTCGGCCCTCGCAGCGGTGTCGGTGTACTCCCCGCGCGCGGCGATCGTGAGCGTCGACGCCTCGGGCTGGCGTCCGCCGCGCATCGTGACGCATCCGTGGCTCGCGTCGAGCACGACGAGCACCCCGCGGGTGTCGAGGCTCTCGGCGATCGTGTCGGCGATCTGCTCGCCCAAGCGCTCCTGCACCTGCGGTCTGGTCGCGAGGGTCTCCACGACGCGGACGAGCGCACCGAGGCCGACGACCTGCTCTCCCGGGAGGTAGGCGATGTGCGCGCGTCCGGCGAAGGGCAGCAGGTGGTGTTCGCACACCGATCGGAAGCGGATGTCGCGCAGCAGCACCGCGCCGGAGGGAAGGGTGTCCGGGGCAGGACCGCGAGAGACGCTGATCGTGTGTGCGAGGGGTGCCGCGGCATCCTCTCCCACTCCGGCGAAGAACTCGGAATACAGCTCCGCCATGCGCGACGGCGTCTGGCGCAGACCCGGCCGGTCCGGGTCCTCCCCGATCGCCTCGAGGAGCTCACGGGTGAGCCGCTCGACGCGCGCGCGGTCGACCGCCACGATCAGGCCGTCGCGGGTCGGGCCTGACCGGCTCCCGCCGCTCCGGGCTGCGTGCGCGGGGCGACCTGCGGCTCCTCGACGGAGGCCGCGACCGGGATGACCTTCTTGGGGACCTCGATCGGCGGCTGCTCCGAGACGGGGCGCTCGTCGCTGGAGAGCCAGAGGGGGCGCTCGGGCAGCTTCTTGACCTCGGAGAAGATCTCGGCGATCTGGTTGTGGTCGAGGGTCTCCTCCTCGAGCAGAGCGAGAGCGAGCCGGTCGAGGATCTCGCGGTTGTCGCTGATGACCTCGTACGCCTCGTTGTGCGCCTGCTCGATCAGCGCGCGCACCTCCGTGTCGACACGCTCGGCGATCGTCTCGGAGTATTCGCGGCCACGACCCATGTCCCGGCCGGCGAACGGCTCGCCACCCTCGGAGCCCAGCTTGACGGGGCCGAGCTCGGTCGTCATGCCGTACTCGAGCACCATCTTGCGGGCGATCGAGGTCGCCTTCTCGATGTCGTTCGACGCACCGGTCGTCGGGTCGTGGAACACGATCTCCTCGGCCACACGACCACCCATGGCGTAGGCGAGCTGGTCCTGCAGCTCGTTGCGGGTGACGGAGTACTTGTCGTCGAGCGGCAGCACCATCGTGTAGCCGAGCGCCTTGCCTCGCGGCAGGATCGTGATCTTGGTCACGGGGTCGGTGTAGTTCATGGCCGCAGCGGCGAGCGCGTGCCCGCCCTCGTGATAGGCGGTGATGAGCTTCTCGCGGTCCTTCATGACGCGCGTGCGCCGCTGGGGACCTGCGATGACCCGGTCGATCGCCTCGTCGAGCGCACGGTTGTCGACGAGCTGGGCGTTCGAGCGCGCCGTGAGCAGAGCGGCCTCGTTGAGCACGTTCGCGAGGTCGGCGCCGGTGAAGCCGGGGGTCTTGCGCGCGACGACCTCGAGGTCGACGCTCTTGGACAGGGGCTTGCCCTTGCTGTGCACCTCGAGGATCTTCTGGCGGCCCTTGAGGTCGGGCGCGTCGACGCCGATCTGCCGGTCGAAGCGACCGGGGCGCAGGAGCGCGGGGTCCAGGATGTCGGGGCGGTTCGTCGCCGCGATCACGATGACGTTCGCGTTGGGGTCGAAGCCGTCCATCTCGACGAGCATCTGGTTGAGGGTCTGCTCGCGCTCGTCGTTGCCGCCGCCCATGCCGGCGCCGCGGTGACGTCCGACGGCGTCGATCTCGTCGATGAAGATGATCGCCGGGGCGTTCTCCTTGGCCTGCGTGAACAGGTCGCGGACGCGGGAGGCGCCGACGCCGACGAACATCTCGACGAAGTCCGAGCCGGAGATCGAGTAGAAGGGTGCTCCGGCCTCACCGGCGACGGCGCGGGCGAGCAGCGTCTTGCCGGTTCCGGGAGGGCCGTACAGCAGCACGCCCTTCGGGATGCGCGCGCCGATGGCCTGGAACTTCGCCGGATCCTGCAGGAACTCCTTGATCTCGTGGAGCTCTTCGATCGCCTCGTCGGCACCGGCGACGTCCGCGAAGGTGACGGTCGGCGTCTCCTTGCTGACGAGCTTGGCCTTGGACTTGCCGAACTGCATGACCTTGCCGCCGCCGCCTTGCATCGACGAGAGCAGCCACCAGAACAGCAGTCCGAGCAGCACGAGCGGGAGGAGGAGCGAGAGGATGCCGTCGAACCAGGATGCACGCGGGACGCTGTCGTTGAAGCCGTCCTTGGGATCGGCGGCATTGATCGCCGTCACGACCTCGTCGGCGCGAGCCTCGACGTAGTAGAACTGGACGTTCTCGGAGCCCTCGAACGGCTTGGAGAGCGTCATGTCCACGCGCTGGTCGCCGTCGGTGGTCACGACCTCGGTCACGGTCTCGCCCTTGAGGAGCTCGAGCCCCTCCTGGGTCGTGATCTGCTTCGGCGCGCCGAGGTTCGAGATCAGCAGGAATCCGCCGAACAGCAGCAGACCGATCAGGGCGACGTAGATCAGCGGGTTCCGCGTGAGCTTCTTGACATCCATGGTCGGATCAGCGTATCGCGCACGGGCTAGGGGACCGCTGTGCGTTCACCCACGGCGTACCCGTAGCCCCGCCTCGCTCCCCACCCCGCTATTTCTGCCGTTTGACGCAAACCGGCGTCCGGTTTGCGTCAAACGGCAGAAATAGACGGGTTTGAGGGTCAGGAGTACACGTGCGGGGCGAGCACCGCCACGTCGCGCAGGTTGCGGTAGCGCTCGGCGTAGTCGAGCCCGTAGCCGACGACGAACTCGACGGGGATGTCGAACCCGACATACTTGCAGTCGATCTCGACCTTCGCCGCCTCGGGCTTGCGCAGCAGCGCGAGCACCTCGATCGACTCGGCGCCTCGCGACTCGAAGTTCTCGAGCAGCCAGCTGAGGGTCAGACCCGAGTCGATGATGTCCTCGACGATCAGCACGTGCTTGCCGTGCAGGTCGGTGTCGAGGTCCTTGCGGATCTGCACGACGCCGCTGGACTTCGTGCTGGCTCCGTAGCTCGACACCGCCATCCAGTCCATCGGCGCGTGGAACGGCAGGGCTCGGGCGAAGTCGGCCATCACCATGACCGCGCCCTTGAGCACGCCGACGAGGACGAGGTCCTTGCCCGCGTAGTCCTCCGCCACCCGGGCAGCGAGCTCGTCGAGCTTCGCGACGATCTCCTCCTCGGTGACGAGGATCTGTGCAAGGTCGTCCTGGATCTCCGCGGCGCGCATGGATCGATTTTAGGCGACGCGATCGGATGCTCTCGCCTCCGGAACCCAGGATCGCTCCCCGCCGCGCGGGACCGCGCACTACTGTGAGCGGTGAGAGGGGCGGTCGCGCCCACCGACGGAAGGAATCCCATGGCTCTCGACGACATCCTGAAGCAGGTCCCGATCGACGACATCGCCGCCAAGCTGGGCGTCTCTGCCGACGAGGCGAAGGCCGCGGTCGAGCAGGGCGGCGCGGTGCTTCTCGGCGGGCTCGCGAAGAACGCCTCGACCTCCGAGGGGTCGTCGGCGATCGAGAACGCGCTGAAACGGCACGAGGGCACGGGCGGCGCGGCGAAGGTCGACGACATCGACCAGGCCGACGGCGGCAAGATCGTCTCGCACATCCTCGGCTCCGATGAGAAGGAGGTCACCCAGAAGCTCACGGAGTCGAAGGCGACCGCGGGCATCGACTTCGGCAAGCTGCTCCCGATCCTCGCTCCGATCGTCATGGGGCTCATCGCGAACGCGAACAAGGGCAAGCAGTCGGATGCCGGTCAGGCGCAGTCCGGCGGCGGCATCGGCGACGTGATCGGCGGCCTTCTGGGCGGTGGGGACTCGAAGTCGGGCGGCGGCATCGGCGACCTGCTCGGCGGAGTCCTCGGCGGCGGCTCGAACTCCGGCGGCGGCATCGGCGACCTGCTCGGCGGCCTGTTCGGCGGAAAGAAGTAGGGTCTCTCGAACCACCTCAACGTGCGGTGAAGACGATGCGTCCGCCGAGTCGTGCGGCGGAGCATCCGGGCAGGTCGATCGGGCCCTGACCCGCCCACTCGGTCGCCAGCCGCGCGACCTCGAGCGTCTGTACCCGCGTCAGACTCGCACCGAACTCGCTGTCGACCACGAGGCGGATGATGCGGTTGCGCAGAGCGGCCGGATTCGCGGCGAGGGCCGCCGCGCTGACTGAGATGCCCGCCTCGGCGTGCTCGACGATGTCCTCGATCGTCTCGTGGATCATCTCCTCGAACGCCTCGGCGTCCTCGCGCAGCTGCTCGGCCGTCCGCGCGAGCGCCTCGGCGACGCCGGGCCCCATCTCGGCCTCGAGCACCGGCAGCGCGCGCTCGCGGACGCGCACCCGGGCGAAGCGGTCGTCGAGGTTGTGGGGGTCGTCCCACACCGCTAAATCG
This sequence comes from Microbacterium sp. LMX7-1.2, assembly GCF_040675935.1. Lineage (NCBI taxonomy): Bacteria > Bacillati > Actinomycetota > Actinomycetes > Micrococcales > Microbacteriaceae > Microbacterium > Microbacterium sp. LMX7-1.2. The sequence continues at coordinate 1,423,247 of NZ_JBEGIL010000001.1, forward strand.
GATGCCGCGCAGAAGGCCCGCGTGGTCGCGCGACGCACTCCCAGCAGCGGCCGGACCCACCGCAGACCGTCCTCGTCCTCGCGCGAGGGTGCCATCCCCTGCAGGCTCGTCGCTCCGGCGCCGCGCGCGAGTCCGAGCAGCACGGTCTCGGCCTGGTCGTCGAGCGTGTGCCCGAGGAGCACCGCGACGGCTCCACCGGCCGCATCGCGCAGGGCGGCGTAACGGGCGGCACGGGCCGCAGCCTCGATACCGTCCGCCCCGCGCTCGACCTCGACACGGACCACGCGGGCGGTCATGCCGAGATCGCCGGCGATCTGCGCGGCGCGCTGCGCCACGGCATCCGATCCGACCTGCAGTCCGTGGTCGACGGTCAGGGCCTCGGCGCGGAGGCCGAGCTTCGGCGCCTCGAACGCGACGGCTGCGGCGAGCGCAAGCGAGTCGGCGCCCCCGGAGAGCGCGACGACGACGGTCGACTCGGCGGGCAGGTCGGCGAGCGCGGTGCGCACGGCCAGACGGATCTCGGCGATGGCGGGAGGGAGCGAGGGCACGCCTCCACGCTAGATCACGGCACGCGCCTCTCGCGCAGTGGCGTCGATGCGTCCTAGTCTGGCGCCGTGGCAGAAGACTCCTCCCGGTTCCGACCCGAGCGATTCAAGGCGTTCGTCGACGCGGTCGTCGCGATCGCCATGACGCTGCTGATCCTGCCCCTCATGGAGGCCGTCACGGAGGCGGCGAAAGGCACACTGACGACGGCAGAGTTCTTCTCGGAGCACTCGGGACAGCTGCTGAGCTTCGCGCTGAGCTTCGTCCTGATCGCGACCTTCTGGATCGGCCACCACAACCAGTACCGCGACGTCGAGTGGATGACCGGGCCGCTGCTGTGGATCAACATCGCCTGGATGCTGACGATCGTATGGCTGCCCGTGCCCACTGCGATGATCGGCCAGATGGACACGGACGCGCTGCAGACCGTCGTGTACATCGGCACCCTGATCCTCACGCAGGTCACGACCCTGGCCGCGTGGCTCTATCTGCAGCGCAACCCGGAGCTCACCACAGCGACGCCGTCGACCCTGCGGGCGGGGGTGATCGGCGACCTGTCGGCCATCGTCCTGTTCGCGCTCGCCCTCGCGATCGCGTTGCTGCTCCCCGACCACAGCTACGCCGGCCTGTTCCTGCTGCTCGCCACGGGGCTGGTCACCCGGGTGCTGAACCGGGTCGCGGCACGGCGCGAAGCGCACGGGTAGGCTGGTCGGCGGCATCCACCCGTCATTTCTGAGGAGCACACGCATGGGCGCACACGACGCCGTCATCGAGATCCCGCGCGGCAGCCGCGTGAAGTACGAGGTCGACCACGAGACCGGGCGAGTGCACCTCGACCGCGTGCTCTACACGACCTTCGGCTACCCCGCCGACTACGGCTACTTCGACAACACGCTCGGCGAGGACGGCGACCCGCTCGACGTGCTCGTGCTGCTCGACCACGCCATCTACCCGGGCGTCGTCGTCGAGGTGCGCCCCGTCGCCGTGCTCAAGATGAGCGACGAGGCCGGCGGCGACGACAAGCTCGTGGCCGTGCTGTCGAAGGACCCGCGCTGGGCGCACATCCAGGACATCGACGACATCGCCGAGTACACGAAGAAGGAGATCGCGCACTTCTTCGAGCACTACAAGGACCTCGAGCCCAACAAGTGGGTCAAGGTCGACGAGTGGGGGAACGCCGCCGAGGCGCAGCGCATCCTCGACGAGGCGATCGTCCGCTTCGGCGAGCAGGGTCACTGACCTCACGCCGTCGGCATCGACGCAGAAGACCCCCGGATCCGCTCAGCGACCGGGGGTCTTGTGCGTGTGCGCCGGGGCGATCAGACCGAGATGCCGCGATCGGCGAGGAACGTGATGGGGTTCGTGTAGGCGCCGCCGATGTACACCTCGAAGTGCAGGTGGCATCCGACCGAAGCACCCGTGTTGCCGGCGTACGCGATGACCTGACCAGAGTTGACGTACTGCCCGCGACGCACCGCGAAGCCGCCGTCGCGGATGTGCGCGTAGCCGCTGGCGACGCCGTTGCCGTGCTGGATGCGGATGTAGTTGCCGTAGTTGCCGTTCGGGCCCGCGTAGTCGACCGTGCCGGACTGGGCCGCGTAGATCGCCGCACCGCATCCGTTCGCCAGGTCGACGCCGTAGTGGTAGCCCGAGCACGCGGCACACGGCTTGGGGCGCGGTCCGAAGCCTGCGCTCCGGTGGCCGCCGTGCGGGCGCACCCAGCCGCCCGTTCCGGCGCTCCCGCCGGTGCCTCCACCGCCACCGCCGCCGTTGTTGGCTGCGGCGGCTGCCGCTGCCGCCTCCGCGGCTTCGCGCTGCCGGCGCTGCTCCTCGGCGACGCGCACGCCCTCCTGGTACCCGGCGACCGTGGTGGCGGTCTGGTCCTTGAGGGCGGCGAGCTGCGCCTGCATCGTGGCGAGGTTCGCGGTCTGCTCGTCGAGAGCATCCTGCGCGGCCTCAGCGGCCTGCTGCGCGGCGATCATCTTCTGCTCGGCGACCTGCTGCAGACGGTCGCGCTCGGTCTTCGCGACGACGGCCTGGTCGCTCAGCGACTGAGCGGAGTTGCGTGCGGCCACCGCCTTGTCGTACATCGTCTGGTTGTACTGGTAGACCTTGTCCATCGAGCCGAGGCGCGAGAGCAGGTCGTCGGCGTTGTCGGCCGACCCCGAGAAGAAGAGCTCCAGGGCGGTGTCGTCACCACCGTTGCGGTACAGCTGCGCGGCGAGCTGCGCCGCCTTCTTCGTGGCCTCGTCGGCCACGACCGCCTGCGCGTCGGCCTGCGCCTGCAGGGCATCCGCTGTCGCGATCGCGTCGAAGTAGGCCTGCTGCGCCTCGAAGTACTCCTGGCCCGCAGCCTCCGCTGCGGCCTGCGTCTCGGCGACCTTCTGCGTGAGCGAGTTGATGAGGCCCTCGATGCGCGTGATCTCGGCGGCCTTCGCAGCCTCGTTGCCCTTGGCACGCTGCACGTCGTCCCAGCTGGGATACGTGGCGGCGTACGCGGCGGAGGTGGAAGCGCCGATGCCGAAGGCGCTGAGCGCGACGACGCCGAGGGCGCCCATGCCGAGCCCGAGCGCACCGCGGCGACTGAGCGGACCACGGGGCCACAGAGCGCGACTCTCGGCCGGCGTCGGAGCGCAGCCGCAGTCGTCGGATGCCGCGAGGGCAGCATCCTTCGTGGGGAGATTGTCGTTCACTCGGCCCCTTCCGCCGGTTTCACACTTGTCACAGTAACAACAACTTTCACATCCGCAACAGGGGTGAAGGCAGCGTTCTCGCGCTCGACCCTCCCCATCCTGACCCTGAACACGCCCGGGAGTCGGGCAGGCGCGCCCTCGATTCGCAATTTCGCCGACGCATCCCTTATGCTTGAGCGTCGGCAAGGAAGTCCCCCGGGACGAACCTTCGGCCCCATCGTTTAGCGGCCTAGGACGCCGCCCTTTCACGGCGGTAGCACGGGTTCGAATCCCGTTGGGGTCACTCCATCCGATACAATTGAAAACAAGTATGGCCCTGTAGCGCAGTTGGTTAGCGTGCCGCCCTGTCACGGCGGAGGTCGCGGGTTCAAGTCCCGTCAGGGTCGCTCTGAGCGATGGGTCCTTTTTTCGGAGAGGGCCTTTCGTCTAGATGCGACAGGTTCGCCGGTCGCACGGCTCTGTAGCTCAGTTGGTAGAGCGCACGACTGAAAATCGTGAGGTCACGGGATCGACGCCCGTCGGAGCCACAAGGACCGTCATTACAACGGTCCCAGAAACCCTCGCCTAGCTTCTACATGGCGGGGGTTTTGCTTTGGGCTGGTGAGGGGAGGTTTTCGCCTCCCGTCGAGGGACGGACGGAGCTAGACGAAACGGGCTTCCCATCCTCGAACGAGAGCGAGCGGGGCGAGACGAAACGCGTTCCCTGAGGCGTTGTGCCGGTTTTGTGCCGGTAGGGAGCCGCCAACGACACTCGTCCGCCCGGTAGCGTAGCGTTGCAACGGAGGAGGCGATCGCATGGACGCCAGTGTGAACTGGGATCGCAACGCCACGCTGGCAGCGCTCGAGGACCAGGAGATCGCTGCAATTCTGCACGAGCGTCGCAACATGGACGCTGAGCCTCTTCGCGACATCGCGGCCCGCTTCGGAGTCGACCTCAACGCCCTGTGAGGTCAACTCGTCGCGAGCGCCTTCTCGGCACATGTAACTCCACGCGAGTCGAAACCCCAGCGACGACCGCGTGCAGCATTTGTAATCAATCTGGTGTACAAATGCTGCATGGCAGGCTCCACGATCGCGAAGCTCGGTGCGATCGCCGCAGAGCGCTGGGGCATGGTCACGACCGCGCAGGCGGCCAACGCCGGCATCTCTCGCAAGACACTCTCGAGCCTCACTGCTGCCGGCGCCCTCGAACGTCTCGCGCAGGGCGTCTACCGCATGGCCGGCGCACCGGAGGCCGCGCTGGAGATCGACACCATCAGAGTTCACTGGCTCGCTCTCGGCGGCACGGCATCCGTGATCGCATCGGGAAAGTCGGCAGCGGCGCTGCACGAGATCGGCGACTGGTTCCCTGGAGCATCCGAGTTCGTCGCCGCCACTCGACGGACCACGAGGATCGACGGAGTTCGAATCCGTGTCCGATCACTGGCGACCGAAGACATCGTGTTCGTGGACGGTATGCCGTCCATGACCGTCGAGCGGACGATCGCGGACCTCGTCGAATCGCGGGAAGACCTATCTCTCGTGTCCGATGCCGTCGCGCAGGCAATTCAACGAGGGACTCTGCTGCGCCCGAATCGCCTGAACGAGATGCTCGAACCACTGGCCCACCGATACCGGGAGCCGTCGGGGGCCGCGCTCATGGAGCGACTCAGTGAAGCGGTGCCAAGCTAGTCGCCTGGCGTCGGGTCAGTGACGTCGGCGGCACCGAACAGCAAGCTGTCGACGACCTGGTTGCGCCGGGCCGGCCGCGCGGTGGTGTACCTCAGCAGATCTTCGAAGTGAGAGAACACGACGGCCGCTTCTTCGAACTCTGGTTCGGAACCGTGGACGACTGCTCCGTCGTCTCGCACCGCCAGGTACTCGTATCCGTTGCGAACGGAAAGCAGGATGGGTGCGTGGCGCCTCCAGAAACGGGAGACCGCGACCGCCTCATCATCCGTCGTCGCAGCCTGGATGCTCAGCAGTTCACACTCGTTCCACGCGAACGCCCCCTCCGCGCCGGTCGAGTAGTCGTCGCGGGACAAGAACCACACCGTCTCGTCTGAGCTCGACAGGAGTGAGAACGAGGACACCCAGCGGATCACCGTTTCGGGTGCCGCCCGCAGCGGGGAGGGAACGCCGTTCTCCGTCGACGTCGGCGGCTCAAACGTCCACCCGGCTTCCTGCAAGCTTCCGGCGGCACTTCGGATGAGTTCCGGCATGCACCCAGGCTACCGAGCAGGCTACAAGGCAGACGGTCACCAGGTCGCGCCGGTGTTGGCCCATTCCAGTGTCGACAACTTCGCCTCGATCTTCTCGAGGCCGATGCTCCGAGCAACAGCATTCGATACTCGTCGAGCGCGCCGATCATCAGAACCTGCTTCATGTCACTGACTACGTTCGTCGCTCGCATCTCACTCGCCATCGGAGTCTCCTCCAAGTACTGCCCAGACCCGCTCCCGCATCTCGCTGAGATCGACAGGCTGCCCCGCGAGCTTCTCGAGTAGCTCGTCGAGGCCCCACACGACCATGCGTCCAAACCTGGCGGAGTAGATGCCCACCCGTGCGATGCGGTAAGTATCGGAGCGGTCGAACAGGGCGTATCCGACCAGCTGCAGGAGGTCCTGGATCCGCAAGGTGTCCGATCGTCCGCCTGCCCTCTTGACCTTGTCGCCAAGCCTCGTCTTGAGATCCAAGAGCAGATCACCCGCAATGATGTCGGCGTCCGCAGCGCACAACGCAGATCCGTCGAAGATCGGCCCGATGCGGAACGGCCCCGCGATGTTCGGAATCAGTGCCGTCTCGGCAAGCGTGACGAGAGAGTCCAGCTGGCGGATCGCGTCCTCCGGGGCCAGCTCAAGCAGGTGCATGGCGTCGAATGTGGCGTCCTTAAGCAGCGCAGCCAGCGGTGATCCCCCGGCAAGCCCGATCCTGTATACCTCGGTGAGCAGCGACAGCGCCCACGACGCCCGGAAGACAGTTGAGCGATCCCCGATCGACTGCGCGACCTGAGCTGCCACGATCACTGCGTCGATGTTGGCGAGGTCATTCTCGTCGCCAAGGAAAGCCAACCGTGCGAGGTCAGCACTGTAGGAGTGATCCAGCCGGAACCGTGTGGCGTAGTCAAATGCTCCGCCCAGCGTGCCAGGGTTCGACGATCCGCCCTCAACGCGGAGGGTCGGCCGCGCAGCGCGATACTCGGCCTGGATCAGACGCGTGTTCGGGAACTCCGCGGTCAACAACTGCCGCAGGGGTGAGGTCCGATCGCCGATCGCAGCCGTGAGACTCGTGTACCGGTAGGGGCACACGTTCATGTTCATCGCTTCCCTCTTTCCGTCGCTACTGCTCGGGTTCCGCCCAGCAGGCGGTCAAGTGCACCATTCGCTCGCACGGCGGCATCCGACCGCGCACGGCTGTACTTCTCGGTCACCTGCATCGACGAGTGCCCGAGGATGGCCTGGACGTCGTTCGCTGCTGCCCCCGCGTCGAACAGCAGCGTCGCGAGTGTGTGGCGAAGGTCATGGATGCGCAGATCCGGACGCTCGAGCCTTGATCGCAGCCCATCCCAGTCGACGGCCCGCCGAACATTCGAGGGATTGAGCCGGCCACCCCGAGCACCGGTGAACACCAGCTCATTCCGGCCGAGCCCGTCCAGGCGTCGCACCAGGATCGGGCGCAGCGCAGCCGGAAGCGGAACGGTGCGCTCCTTGTGGCTCTTTGGCGACTGTTCTCTCACCTTGCCGCCTCCCGCCGGCGAGAAGCTCCGCCGCACATTGATGACACCGTGATCAAGATCGACATCACTCACTCGCAATGCGCTGGCCTCTCCCGCGCGCATCCCGGTGTAGACCAACGCTGCGAGGTAGTCGCGATGCGGCCCTTCGCCTACGAAGTCGAGCATCGCCCTGACCTCGGCCGTGTTCAGCGCTCGCGACCGAACACTCTCCGGCCGTTCGGGCCGGGGTCTGCGAGCCAGACGGACAGGGTTCGTGACGATGATCCCCGCTCGTGCCGCACCTTCCAGCAGACGGCTGAGCAGTGCGAGTGCGTCATTTCGAGTCGATGCGGACCCACTCCACTCCGCGATGGCGCCGTCGATGTCCGAGACCGAGATCGTCTCAAGCCTGCGGTGACCGAGCCACGGCTGCACCCGAAGTCGCCATCCGCGTTCGTACGCCGCTTCGGTCGCGGGGCGGATCCCTTCAGTGAGGACCGGCCAGTATCTCGTGTGCCAGGCGTTGAGGGTCATCCCACCTTCGGGGCGCACGGTCAAACGCGCTTCGCTGCGGACCTTCTTTGCCTCTGCAAGTGTCTCGACGAGGAAACTGCGTTCGCGGTCCTCGCCGTTCATCCCGACAGCCCACACGCGTACCTGATACTTGTTCCGATCGGCGCGGTAGCGGATGCCCTCAGGCAGTGGCTTTCGAGTCTTCGGATCGATCCTCGAGCTACGAGAGGACACGAGTGCCTCCAGCATCCAGGAACGCTTCGATCGTCGATGTCCGCCACAGCATGTGCTTGCCCACGTGGGCATCCGGAAATGGCACGCGCGCCTGTCGCCTCAGCGAGTCGAACGTGGAGAGCGGAACGCGGCAGCGCTCGGCGACCTCCCTCCTCGTCATGTACTTGTCGATCTCAACGGACTCGACGTCGGCTCGCTCGTCGACGAGTTCAGTTGCGTTGCGCATCTTTCTCTCCTTTCTTGTCTTCGAAACGGACGCGTCGCCCGTCCCGCCATTCCCGCGCAGCTCGAGCCGCTTCGATCGCGAGCGCCCGGTCACCGTCGGATCGCCATCCCATGCCTGCAAAGCTCCACGAACCGATGACGAGCACTTCTTCGACGTCGTGCCCATCGCTCTGGGCACGCTCGACAATGCGATCGAGTCTCCAGCGCTGACGAGCGTCGCGAAGGGACCCGAGGGTGACGGAGTAGCGACGCGACTTTGAGGAGAAGTGACCTCGAAAGCCGAGCATGTGAGCCCACTTGGACAGCAGCGCGTATGGGCCGTCCGCGTCGCCGGTTTCACCCATCCGAGTCGATAATTCCTTGAGCCTGCGAATGTGCATCCGAGCGCCGGCTCCGCCATCAAGGTCTTCCGTCGCCTTGGTCGCGTACTTCGCGATGTATGCAGCCACGGCCCGGTCGGAGAGCGTTCCGTCGAGCCCGTCGCGCCGCACGATCGGTTGGACGTCGATCTGAGCACCCCATCGCAGCGTGCGTGACTCAGCACCAGACGTGAGCGGCGGCGCGACGTAGGCGACAAGACGTACCGCTGATCGGATAGCGGCACTCAGGTGCACCTCCGTCACCTCGCGCGGAGTGGCTGGGAACTCTTCATCCAGGCTGACACCGTCAAGTCGAATGATCGCGTGGAAATGCACGGCGCCCCGTCGTTGGAACTCCGCGACCTTGGCAAACTGCACCCGTACGATCTCGGCTGCGGCTTTTTGGGTGAGGCCGAGCTCGTGCGCGAGACTGCGACGAAGCTGGATCGTGAACCGTCGCCAGAGCTCTGGAGCGAAGTACTGCCACACGATGTGCGCCTCGTAGTCGTAGCAGTCGTCGCACATCGGGTCGCCGAGCAGCGGATCCCCCGGTTTATGACCACAGCGGCAGCCTCGAGGGCGACCATGCTCGCAGGTGCCATGAATGCGTGAGCGCGAGGTCGAGTGCACCGTGCCGAACGATGGCGCGGTCAGCGTGACGAAGACCATCGGATGCTCGGCGATTCGTTCCGGAACACCCTTCATCCCACCGGCTGCACCCGCCATGATCATGTGCCAGGTGTCGCCCTTGTATTCGTGACTGCAGGACTCGCACCGACGGGATCGCCGGTTGCCGCAGCGGGTGTACGTCAGCCCGTCCGGCTGGGAGGTGCTGCTGAACTCGCTAAGCACTTCGCCGGTTCCGGGATGCAGTGTCGACGACGAACCGGAGAGCCGCACCGGGTTGGAGCAGTATCCGGTTCTCGCCGCGCCGGCCATCCACGAGTCGAACTCCGGGCTCCGCAGTCGGGCTGCGACGGACTCAGCGAGGCTCACCGGTCACCACCATCGTCGGGTTGGCGCAGCCGATCGGGTACACGTTGCCCGCGACGTCGCTCTGAAGCACAGGGCGGCAGACATCTGAGTCCTGGCCGTCCGCTTCCCGCTGGCCCTGCCACTCGAGGATCTCGGCATCCGTGCAGGAGAGGTTCGCCACGCGACCGTACGTAGGCGTGTAGCTGATCATCGCCGAGTCTTCGTAGACGGCCTGAAACGTCTGCTCAGAGCGGTCCCATACGAGCCTCAGGTTGCAGGGAACGGGATTCGTTACCGTCTCCGCGCTGGTCTCGAGTGCGGGGCGCATGGCCGCTCCTATTGCACCGCCGCCGGCAAGCAGAACCAGGCCGGAGAGCACCGCGGTCACGGTGATCGTCGCCTTGTTCATGACTCCTCCTTTGTTTCTGTCGTCTCTCTGTTCCTCCGAGCACGCGCGCGTCGAGGCTTTGGTGCGTCGTCCGCTTCCGGCAGCTCGATCGGACGGGGGTTGGGCGCGAAGTATCCGAGCGCTGCGTCGCGGATCTGCTCGTCTGCGGCGTAGGCTGCGCGCACGCGCTCGGGAGGCGCCCCGTCCTCAGCGAGCACGTAGGCGACGCCGGGTGTCCGCGGCGAGATCTCATGGCACATGGCCCCGGCCGCGACGGCACCGTCCCCCAGCACCATCCCGGTCTCGACGCGGTCGCGAAGGCGCAGCCCAACGGTCTGGGTGAAGAGTCCGCGCGCAGGCAGCGTCTCTTTCCGCGGATCCTGAAGACATGCGAAGAGGATGAAGCCGACTGCCCGCCCTTGCGACGCGAGTGTCGCGATGGCCGCGTTCGCGCGGCGCAGCATCTCGCGGTCCGTTTCATATGCCGTGAGGGCAGCCAACTCGTCGATGAGTACGACGACCGTCGGGCTCTCGGCGGTTGCGGTGTGCTGACGTGTAACTCCAGCGAGGTCTCGAGCACGCGCCTGCATTACCTGTACGGCTTCTTCGAGCAGCGCCACCGAGTGAGCAGCATCCGACGCGAACCGCGTGAGCAGGTCGCGGCCCATCGCGAGTTCCATGCCGCCCTTGCGATCGATACCCCAGACCTCGACAAGGCCGGAGTGGATCGGCTGCACAAGACCGAGGAGGAGGCCCCACACCAGAGAGGCCTTACCGCTCCCCGAGGACCCGGCGACCAGCGTGTGAGGGCCAAGCGGCAGGCGCCACTCCTCTCCCCCATCCGTGATGCCCATGAGAACGGATGCCCCGTCCCAAGTGCCGCCCAGCGGAAAGCTGAAAGGCTCGGCGAGAGCGTCGACGTAGTCGATCCGCAGCGCAAGCTCGCTTAGGTATTCGCCCGAGACGGTAACCCGTACTGCGTTGAATGCCTGCGCAATGCGGTTCGACGCTGCGACGAGGTCTTCACGCGCCAGCCCAGCCGGCATCGACACGGGCAGGATGCACGTGTCCCCGTGCCATGTCGGCCGGCCCGCGCCCGTGACGAGCTTCTGCCCGCTGTAGGTCCTGACCTCGAGCCCGAGCTGAACAGCGAGGGATGGCCAGACGCTGACCATCCAGTTAGCCATCTGGGATTGCCAGCGGTCGCGCTCCAGTGTGGCGAAGCGACGACTCGCGATCGCTCGGCGAAGCACCACGACTCCGATCGCGACAACGAGCAGCCAGTTGATGAGCTGTCCGACGAACGGGATCGCGCTGAACATCGTGAGCACCACGATGAGCACCAGCAGCCACCAGCCGCGCCGCGCAAGGACCGGAATCTCCGTCGACCAGTACGCCTTCTCGAGGCGCCATGACCACGTCATCATTCACCGCCCCGCGGCTTGGCCGGCGCCTTCATCTCGCGAGCGCGGAGCGAGAACGCAACGCGGGGGCGTCCGCCGGTCTCCTGGATGTACGGGGTCACGAAGAGCCCGTCGAAGACGACCGGCCGGAACGGGAGGCCATTCGCTTCCGGGGGAAGCTGCGGTTCGAGGACACTCGCGAGCTTCACAGTGATCTCGTTCTGTCCCTTCCGCGCATCGGGATCGGCGTCGATCACGCGGACCTGCCACAGCGGGTGACCGGTGTTCTTGTCGAGGTCCTGCCCGTGGGGCTGCCCGTCTTCCCACTTGATGACCGGGGTGACCTCGCCGATGGCGAACGCGCCGACCGGGAAGTACGCCTCGAAGCTGACCGGGATTCCTGACTGAAGTGCCATCGCTGGCTCCTTCCAACTAGAGATGGTTGCCTTACGTTTGTCACAGTACTTTGCCGCTTTACTTTGCGCAAGTACTTTGCGACACGAGATCCCGTAGTCTGATCCGGTGAGCAAGAATCTGAATCAGTTACAGATACCGGCACCTGTCGCCGGGCTGCTCGCCAACCTCACGAGGGTCCATACCGACCCCGCTGCAGACTTCGAGCGCTCAGCGCCGCCTCGTTGGACTCCGACGGCCACGGACCTCCCCGAGGACACGACAGAAGAGTGGCTCCAGCGCGTCGCAGGCGTCAGCACCGAGTTGGCGGACCGCTCAGCGGATGTTCGTGCACTACTGACGGCCTATTGCCAGGTAGTCGCGGATCCGCGTCCTGAGCTGTCGATGCTCGCCAAGTGGCAACGCGTGTCCCCGAGCGCCCTCCGGCACCGGTACAACGAGCAGCACGTGCAGTCGGTGCGCGAGTTGCTCAAGCCTGAGCCCCTGATCGATATCGTCCTCGAGCCGTTCATCGCGGTGGTCGACAGCGATTTCAAGGGCATCAGTCCCGAACTGGACGAACAGCTGAACCTCCGCACCCGCATGCGCAGCATCGTCTCCGAGGAGTTCGTCGCCCTCTTCGGTGAGAACGCCCCCAAGCAGATGGGCTTCGTGCGCAACCCGGCCGACGAGCGGATCACCCGACCGATCGACGACCTCTCCGGGTTCATGAGCACCGCTTTGAAGCGCCGCGAGCCGGAGCTTCTGCCAGTGTTCGACGCGTGGCACCAGCGCTTCGAAGCCCGACCGATCAAGCCCGAAGATGTCAAGGCCAAGGCCACCCGCGTCCGTCGGTCAGGCGCGTGAGCCGAGCTGTGAAGACTTTCTTTACTCATTCAAGGCCGGCCTCCGGCCGGCAGCGCCGCCTGCGGTGCGTCCGTCCTCGCTTCGCTGCGGGCGGGCGCTCCTCGGCGGGCAACACGACCGAATTGACAAGCACACGTCCACGTGCTGAGCTCGAAGCATGATCTCCCCGGGTAAGCCAACCGCACTCTCAATATTTTCGGGCGCTGGCGGCATGGACATCGGGCTCGAGGCAGCCGGTTTTGATCACCTCGGCGTGATTGAAATTGACCAATCGGCTTCCGCAACCCTTGCCCACAACAGGCCAGAGTGGGCGCATCTTGGCGAAGGTGATGTCCTGGTCGCGGCCGAGACTCTTTCACCGGAGTCGCTCAGTCTGTCGAAGGGAGACCTCGATCTGCTGGCTGGCGGACCGCCATGCCAGCCGTTCTCACTCGCTGCCCAATGGGCTGCGAGCGGGCGTCGAGGGATGGAGGATCCGCGCGCGCAGACGGTACACGCGACCATGAAACTCATTCGATCTTTCCTCCCGAAGGCTGTCCTAATGGAGAACGTCCTCGGTTTTGTCCAAGGACGCCACTCTGCAATCGAATACCTCCGGGGAGAATTCGACGCGATAGCCAAGCAGACGGGCACCTCGTACCATCTCGAATGGCGCCTCGTGAACTCCGCGGACTACGGGGTGCCTCAGAACCGTCGGCGCGTAATCATTGTGGCCCTACGAGACGGCGTCGGCTTCGAATGGCCAGAACCAACCTACGCGGGCACTCCGATTCGCGCTTGGGATGCAATCGGAGACCTCCAGGGGTCCGTCTCCACTCGATCAGCGGGCAAATGGGAAGGCCTACTCGAGAGCATCCCCGCTGGCGCCAACTACCAGTGGCTGACTAGCCGAGGGGGCGGTGAAGAGCTCTTCGGGTACCGCACGCGATACTGGAACTTTCTGCTCAAGCTTTCCCCCGGCGAGCCTTCGTGGACGCTCTCAGCATCTCCAGGACCCGCGACGGGACCCTTCCACTGGGATAACCGCCACCTGACGATTCGCGAACAGCTGCGCCTCCAAACCTTCCCCGATGACTGGGAACTGATCGGGGATGAACGCCAACAGGTGAAGCAAGTTGGCAACGCGACCCCAGCCTTGCTCGCAGAAGTGATGGGATCAGCGATCCTTCAGGCACTCGGGCAAGCCGTTACACACAGTCCGAAACTCGCGCTAGCGCGAGCCAGTTGCGAACCGCCTAAGCTGGCGGAGCCGAAGCCAGTTCGGCACGAGTATCGAGATCTAATTGGCGCTAAGGCGGCGCACGAGGGAACAGGGCGGGGCCCTTCACCGCGACCGGTCACCGTGCAAGGTCTACCAACAACCGCAACCTGACGGATAGGACAAGACATTGTCTAACGAAACGGCGCACGGTGCGACGACTCAGCCGCCGACGAGTATAGTTCGGCTTCCGGTGACGAGTCTGCACCTGGACCCGGCAAACCCTCGGCTCCCGGAAGACCTGCTCGGCTCATCAGAAGCCGAGATGCTCGCGTGGCTCGAAGAGACATCGACCCTTGAAGAACTCGCGTCGTCGATGATTCAGAACGGCTTCTTCGACCACGAACCACTCATCGTCCGCACCACAGCCAATGCAGATGAGTACATCGTGGTTGAGGGCAACCGGCGATTCTCCACCATCCAGATCCTGCTACAGACTGATGCAGCGAAAATCGCCGACCTGGAGTTCGATTTCGACGTCGCGCCGACGCAAGCGCAGCTGGATGACCTCCGCACGGTGCCATGCGTGATCGTGTCGAGTGACGCAGAAGTACGAAAGTTCCTCGGATATCGCCATATCGGTGGCATCAAGACTTGGAGCGCGGAAGCGAAAGCTCGCTACCTCGAAGCTGAAGTCGAGGCCGCCGCCGCTGCTGGTAGCACTAACCCGTTCAAGGATGTAGGCAAGCGCGTCGGCACTAATGCCTTGGGGGTACGCGGACCGTACCTAGCTCTCAAGACTCTCAAGGTGGCACGCGATGAACTCGACCTGGCAGGACCCGCAAAGGTCGTGCTCAGGGATCGCTTCGGCGTCTGGAATCGACTGCTTAACAGTGCTGAAGTCCGCAACTTCATCGGCCTGGGCGATGCGTTGGATTACGCAACCATCAAGGACCGTCTCGGCCACCTTGATCCTGCGAATCTCGCGATTGTACTCGACCACATGGTTCCGCCTGCGGGAAGCCATATCGCGTTGCTACAGGATTCGCGAGACGTAACCACCTACGGCCGCGTCTTGGCGCACGACGCCGCTCGGGAGACGCTTCTTACTTCGCGCGACCTCGATCTCGCTGCACAAGTCGCCGACGGCGCGACTCTCCCACAGAAACTCCGCAACATCGTTAGGAGCCTCGACCTCATTCTTCGCAATATCGACTCATACGAGATCGGAGCAGAGGAAGTTGAATCCGCAGCCAACGTTTTCAACACCGCGCGCTCACTAAACGCGCTCGTCAAGGACAGGCTCGATGGCGAAGATTGAACCGCAGATCGACAAGTACGGAACGCTAGCACGTGCATCCTTCCTGGCAGACTATCTCGAGGTTGTCGCACTCCGAGACCGACGCGTCAAGCTCTCCTCGCTGCAGGACCTGATTGAGGACACGTACACGCGGGTAAAGCAGATTCTGCGACCCGGCGGAGAGGAAGCGGTCGACGCGAACGGCAACCCCGTGGCTTCGTGGAAGGCGACTGATCTCGCCGACGAAGCATGGACCTCGATCCTCGAACGAGCGGAAGCCCTAGGCGACAAGTATCCCTTCACCGTCCAAGGCAAGGTTTTGCGACGGGCGGAGGGGCTGGACCCTGCAGATTCCGCCTACGTCAGCCTGCTCGCGATCACGATGAGCCATGCATTCAAGATTCCCACTCCGGTCTCAGTCGAGCACCTGTTGGAAGAGGTCGTGAGCGATTCCCTCGAAAATGTAGGGTTTCACGTTGGGCGGCTGGGCCCGCTATCGCGAGCCAACGGGTCCGACTTCATACGAACAATGAACGCTCTTGGGGAGCACCTCTCGATCCCTATCAACCCGAATGCGACTACCCGTCGACGTAACGCCAACGATGAGGATGTTGACGTCGTTGCGCACCTCGATTGGGGCGTATCCCGGCACGGGCGTTGGCTCTTCATCGGACAAGTTACTTGCGCAGTTAGCGATTCGTGGCGGAATAAGGCGCAGGAGCCTGTACCACTCGACTGGCAGCAGTTTTTCGGCGAAGCAATTGCGCCCGTACCCTTCCTCGCGATCCCTCATCATGCCGACCACGACACGTTCAAATACGTGGCACGCGTTGACGTGAACATCCTCGACCGAACTCGTTTGGTTCAAAACCTGCACGCGAATAGCCCCGATCAACGTCGGGTAGTCGAGGCATTCATGGCTAGCGATTACGCCTCCTTTAAGGTCTAGTCCCGGCGCCCTGTGCCGGTTCCGTGCCGGTAGCTCCACTGAAACCACCCTCAACCAGCCGCGACCAAGGATGACGACTTCCGCAGAATCACGCGCCAAACTGCGACCAACGAGCACCCGCTGACCCGCCACATCCAACTGAAAATCGTGAGGTCACGGGATCGACGCCCGTCGGAGCCACACGGACCATCATTACAATGGCCCCAGAAACCCTCGCCTAGCTTCTACATGGCGGGGGTTTTGCTTTGCCCTGGGGCCTCAGCCCGCGTCGAGGACCTCGCCGCAGCCGCGCGGCGAACGCCTCCGGCTGGCCCGCGTAGCCGAACTCGCCCCCATGAAGGCACCGCGTCGATCCGCGGCTCGTGGGCGACCGACGTCGCCACCCCCTGCGGCAGACGGTCACGAGAGCGAGCGCGGTGACAGCACCGCCGGTGCGGTCGGGGAACGACGGCACCTGCGCGTGGACGGTACGTCACGAGTGCGACCGACTAGCAGGGCATCCGGGATGCCTTCCCCGATCAGTGGATGAGGCGATGCATGTTCCACCCGTGCCCCACAAGATACTGGTTCCCGAACGAGCTCCCGAGCCACGGGTAGAGCAACAGGTTGCCGTTCGCGTCGCGGGCGAGGACGTCGGCGTTCCCGTCGGAGTTGAAGTCGGCACCTCCGGCTATCACAGTCATTCCGCTCCATCCGCTGCCGACTTGCGCGGCGTTGTTCACGCCGTAGCCGTTGCCTCGGTACAGGTAGAGGTTGCCCACCCGATCTCGCGCCAGAAGATCCCCCCGACCGTCGCCCGAGTACTCCCCGGCGAGAATGTGATCCATCACTCCCCACGCACTACCGATCACGATGGCAGATGTGAACCCACCAGCGCCGTTACCGGTGTACATGTACAGCCTGTCGTCCGCCCCGACCGCGATGAGGTCAGCCCGGCCGTCGTCGTTGTAGTCGCCGCCGCCCGTCACCATGCGGATGTTCTGCCACCCCGAGCCGACCTGTGTCGCATAGAAGGCGTATCCCCCCGCATTGCGATAGAACCAGAGCGTGCCGTCGGCGCGGACCGCCATGATGTCTCCGCGACCGTCACCGTTGAAGTCGCCACGGATGAGCGCTCGGGTCGTCTCCCATCCCATGCCGAGCAGCACCATGCCCCAACCTCCTCGGCCATCGCCCGTGTATACGTACATCTGCCCTGTCGTGGAGATCGCGACGAGGTCGGCAAGGCCGTCGCCGCTCACGTCGGCGTTCACCGGGAAGCGACGGGCGGAGAGCGGCGCGAGAGCGGTGACTCGGCCCTGGCCGCACAGGAAGTAGCTATTCGTGACGTTGACGTTCCCGGCGTAGATCTCGAAGTGGAGATGCGGACCCGTGCTCGCGCCGGTGCTGCCGACGACCCCGAGAACGGCTCCCTGCTGCACGACCGTCCCTGGCGTGAGAGTGACGGATCCGTAGACCATGTGCGCATACCGGGTGGTGTATCCCTCGGCGTGCGCGATCACGATCTGCGTGCCGTACCCCGTGACAGCCGCCGAGTTGACCGCCGTCGTCACGGTGCCTCCTGCTGCGGCATACACAGTTGCTCCGGCATTCTGATTGATGTCGACACCCTGGTGTGTGGGACGGCTCTGCGCCGGACACCCGAGAACCCTGTCGCCGACATTGCCGCTCGTGGGTGACACGAAGGCCACGGCTGCTTCGGCCTCCGGCGGTGATACGAGGTCTCCGCCCACGAGTGCGAGGGCGACAAGGAGTGTTGCGCACACACGACGCCACCCGTCGCGAGACCTTCGTTGTGCACAGGATGCCTTGTTCATGAGTACAAACGTAGAGATATTCTCATGCGCTCCGCACCCTTTCGGCCCCGATACGCTCGATGCATGATCGAGACGCTCACCGGATTCGCCGTGGTGGGAGTCGCGATCGCACTGGGGTGGGTCATCGGCCGCATCGACCTCCTCGGGCCGCACGCGCGCCACGTGCTCGGGCGCCTGATCTTCTTCGTGCTCTCCCCGTTCCTCCTCTTCACGGTGCTCGCCCAGGCGGACGCGAAGATGCTGTTCTCCTCGCTGCTCCCGGTCTCGGCGATCGCGGCGGTCGCCGTGATCGCCCTGTACGCGCTGGTCGCGAAGCTGTGGTGGAAGCGCCCGGCGGGCGAGACGGTGATCGGCGCTCTCGCGGCAGGCCAGGTGAACTCCAACAACATCGGCATCCCCCTGTCGCTCTACCTACTCGGCAGCGCCGCCTACCCCGCTCCCGTCGTGCTGATGCAGCTGCTGGTCTTCACGCCGATCTCACTGTCGATCCTGGATGCCGTCACGAGCGACTCCGTCTCGATCGCGCGCACGCTGCGACGCACCGCGACGAATCCGGTCATCATCGGCTCGCTGCTCGGCACCCTCGTGTCGGTGTTCGACATCACCCTTCCTCCGATCGTGATGGACCCCGCGCAGCTCATCGCGGATGCCGCGGTGCCGGTGCTCCTCATCAGCTACGGCATCTCCCTGCACGGCCAGCGTGTGCTCGGCGCACCGGGGCACCGCCGCGACGTCGTGCTCGCCACCACCCTCAAGCTGGTCGCCATGCCCGTGATCGCCTGGGTCATCGCCGAGTTCGCGTTCGGCCTCGGCCCCTCCGAGGTGCTGTTCGTCGTGATCCTCGCGGCGCTCCCCACCGCGCAGAACGTCTTCAACTACTCGCAGCGCTATGACGTGGGCGAGTCGATCTCGCGCGACACCGTGTTCCTCACGACACTCGGCTGTCTTCCCGTGCTGGTGCTGATCATGGTGCTGCTCGGCTGAACCCGCAGGTCACGTAGGTTGGTGCACGTGGACAACCCGCTCGTGATCGGCGCCGTGATCGTGATCATCATCGTGGTGGCGATGCTCGCACCGCGCTGGATCCGCCGATCCTCAGGCTCCCGCGGACGACGCGCGGGTCGGCGCTTCGAAGAGGACCGCGTGCTCGAGATCCTCGAGGACCTCGGTGCGACCGTCGTCCTGCACGCGACGCCCGACTCGGCGCGATCGATCGTCGACGACGTGGTGCGCCGCGATCCTCGGCGGTTCACCGTGCTCGACGACGGCTCCTACGGCATCCGCTTCCTCGAGCCCGACGACGCGGTCGCACGCCTCGTCGGCACGCCGGACGGGATGCGCCTCCAGGTCGAGCGTTTCGGGGAGCACCTGGGTCGCCCCAACACCAGCGCCTTCTGGAACGTCCTCCGCGCAGCCGTGCTCCGGGAAGCGACCGCGCGCGGCATCGGGACGACGGTGCCGGATGCCCCGCAGCTGTTCGACCGCGTCGCCGGGGACTCCCCGATATGGGTGCTCGTCGACCCCTCGTCCTGAGGCCGGCGTCACGACGAGTCCGCCCTCCACATGGGGTGGGCGGATCACAGCCGACGCAACTAGGCTGTGCTGTGTCGTCGATGCGCCGTTCGGGCGCCCTCGACATCACGGCACCACGCCTCATCACAGTTCTCCCTCCCTGTGACACGCGCCGGAAAGGCTGACCATGAGTGAAACTCCCGACAACGACCGCACGCCGGACTTCTTCGACAAGCTGATCGAAGACGTTCCGCAGCAGCAGCAGTCGCCGCAGCAGGGCGGCTTCACCGCCTCGTTCCGCGGCTACGACAAGGCCGAGGTCGATGCGGCCCTCAGCGCTCTGCGCAACCAGCTGCAGCAGGCCAAGGCCGACCTCGCCGACGCCGAGGCCCGACACGAGGACGCCGTCGAATCGGTGCGCGACGAGGAGCGCAGCGCGCGCGAGGCCCTCGAGGCCGAGCTGACGGCGGCCAAGGCCCAGGCGGACGCCGCCGAGCAGCAGGTCACGACGCTCACGAACGAGCTCGTCGACGCCCCGCGCGCTGAGGGCAAGGACGCCCCCTCGCGCGAGCAGTTCGAGACGATCCTGCGCGTTGCCGAGGAGCAGGCCAACGTCCTGATCCAGAACGCCGCGGTCCAGGCCGACCGTCTCATGGCCGCCGCCCGCGAAGAGGTCACCGCGCAGCGCGCCGAGGCCGACGCCGACGTCGCACGCATCATCGCGCAGGCCCAGCACGACGCGGACCAGGTGCGCCTCAAGATCGACACCGAGTACACGGCGCACGAGGCCACCCTCGAGCGCGAGGCCGCGCACGCCGCCGAGAAGGTGCACCAGGCATCGCAGGAGGCCACGGCGATCCGCACCGAGGCCGAGAAGGGCGCCGCGGCGCTCCGCTCGCTCGTGACCCGCGAGACCACGCAGCTGCGCGCGGACGCCGAGCGCGAGGTGCGCGAGATGAACGCCCGCGTGCTCGAGTTCGAGGAGACGCTCACGCGCCGTCAGGATGACGCGCAGCAGGAATTCCTCGTGCTGCACAACCAGGCCGTCGCGCACGCCGAGCGCATCACCACCGACGCGAACGAGCAGGTCGCGGCGTCGCTCGATCACGCGCAGCGCATCTCGGCCAAGGCCGACGACTACGAGCGGCTCATGCGCTCGCAGGCCCAGACGATCGAGGCGGACGCGCAGGTGCGCGCTCGGGACGCACTCGACCGCGCCCGCGTCAAGTCGCAGAAGATCGTCGACTCCGTCACGCAGCACACCTCGACTGTGCTGCGCGACGCCGAGGACCATGCGCGTCAGCTCCGCTGGCAGCAGCAGCAGCTCGCCAGCTTCATGGCCGAGGTGCGCGAACTGATCCGCCCCGACGGCATCTTCAGCGACGACCCCTCGGCGATCGCCGTGCCGAGCACGGACGACGAGGACGCCTCCGACGAGGCGGTCGAGGCCGAGCTCCTGGATGAGGCCTCCGAGACCCCCGAGTCCCTGGGCGACGAGGAGTTCCTCGGCGACGAGGCACTGGACGACGAGGACACCGAGACGATCGACGGCAAGATCACGATCGAGGTCGTCGAGGCCGACGAGAAGGCCTCGCGCTGAGCAGCATCCTGCTCCGATGACAGGGGCGCGGGCGGATCCTCCGCCCGCGCCCCTCTCCGTCTGCGGTCACATCCACCGATCGGTGGATGCCGGTGTCCGCCGCTCCATGGCTACCGCGAGAGCCGCCGCACGGGCACGCTGGACTCATGACAGACAGCAGCGTGATCGAGGTCCGCGACCTCCGCAAGTCGTACGGCGGGTTCACCGCGGTCGACGGCATCACCTTCGACATCCGCCGTGGCGAGACCTTCGCCCTGCTCGGTCCGAACGGCGCCGGCAAGTCCACGACGATCGAGATCCTCGAGGGGTACCGCCACCGCACCTCCGGAGAAGTCCGGGTGCTGGGCGTCGACCCGCAGCACGGAGGACTCGAGTGGAAGGCGCGGCTCGGCATCGTGCTGCAGTCCACCGGCGAGGCCGGAAGCTTCACGGTGCGCGAGCTCCTCACCGAGTTCGCGGGCTACTACCCGCACCCCCGCGACGTCGACGAGGTGATCGCCGCCGTCGGTCTGGAGCAGAAGCAGCGCACTCGGGCCGGTCGGCTCTCCGGCGGCCAGCAGCGCCGCCTCGACGTCGCGCTCGGCATCATCGGGCGGCCCGAACTGCTCTTCCTCGACGAGCCGACCACGGGCTTCGACCCCGAGGCCCGACGACAGTTCTGGGAGCTCATCCGCTCCCTGAAAGCCGAGGGCACGAGCATCCTGCTCACGACCCACTATCTCGACGAGGCCGCCCAGCTCGGTGACCGTGCCGCGGTGATCGTGGGCGGTCGGCTCGCGGCGATCGGCGCCGTCGACGAGATCGGCGGCGCGGATGCGCGCACGCCGATGGTGCGCTGGAGGGACGCCGCCGGCGCCGTGCACGAGGAGCGCACGTCCGCGCCGGGGACGCTCGTCGCCGAGCTCCATCGCACCTGGGGCGAGCCTCGTGATCTCGAGATCGTCCGCCCCACCCTCGAGGACGTCTACCTCGACCTGATCCGCGAGCACGGAGCCGCCGACGAACGGGCACTCGCCGAGGCGAAGGAGCAGTCATGACCGCCGCGACCCCTCAGATCTCGACCTTCGGCCCCGCGCGCACCGTGCGCCTCGGCATCCGTCGCATCGGCTTCGAGCTGCGACAGTATTTCCGTGCGGGTGACCAGGTGTTCTTCACCTTCCTGTTCCCGACGGTGATGTACCTGATCTTCGCGACGATCTTCACGGGCGACATCGGACAGGGACCGGATGCCGTCAGCATGGCCACCTACTACCTGCCCGGCCTCGTCGCGGGCGGCATCCTGCTCTCCGGCGTACAGGGGCTGTCGATCGAGATCGCGGTCGAGAAGAGCGACGGAACGCTCAAGCGCCTCGGCAGCACGCCGATCTCGCCCGTCACGTACTTCCTCGGCAAGATCGGGCAGGTGTTCGTGACGGCGATCCTGCAGATCGGGCTGCTCATGGCGGTCGCCGTCGTCCTGTACCGGGTGGATCTGCCGACCGACGCCGAGGCGTGGGGGCGGTTCGCATGGGTGTTCGTGCTGGGCCTGCTGAGCTGCAGCCTGCTGGGCATCGCCCTGTCGGCCGTCCCCCGCTCGGGCAAGACCGCGTCGGCCGTGGTGATCCCGGTGGTGCTGCTGCTGCAGTTCGTGTCGGGCGTCTACATCGCGTTCTCGACTCTCCCGGAGTGGCTGCAGAACGTCTCGGCCACGTTCCCCCTGAAGTGGATCGCACAGGGCATGCGCGCAGCGCTCCTGCCGGACTCGTTCCGGGCGGCGGAACAGGGCGGCGAGTGGCAGCTCGGCCTCGTGGCCCTCGCGATCGCGGCGTGGCTGATCATCGGAGCCGTGCTGAGCCGGGCTACGTTCCGATGGATCCGCCGCGACGGATGAGCCAGCGGCGTCGGCAGGCGGGACCCGTGGAAGAGTGGGACGTATGAGTCGCGGCATCCGCAGAGAGCGCCTCGGGTGGGACATCGCCGCGAGCGCACTGCTCGTGGCGGTGTCGGCTCTGACGGTCGCGCTGCCGGAGCGGTTTCCCGGCGCGCGGTGGGTGCTGATCGGGATCGCGGTCGCGGTGTTCCTCGTCTACGCGCTCGGCGCCCGTCCGTACGTCGGCATCAACGAGGGCGTCCAGGATCCGTCGCCGATCACGTCCGCGCTGCTGCAGGTGTCGCTCGTCGCGCTGCTGGCCCTCGGCGTCCTCCTCGAGCCGAACATGCTGATCCTGCAGACCCTCGTGCTGCCTCTCCTGTGGATGACGTCGTGCACCACGCGACAGGCGATCCTCGTGACGATCGGCAACGGGATCGTGCTCACGCTCGCGTATTCCGCGTGGGGCGGGTTCCGGACGGACGCGATCGCCGCCGGAGCGCTGACCTGCGGTCTGTCCACGGCGTTCAGCCTCGCGCTGGGCTTGTGGATCACCCGCATCGCCGAATGGGGGGTGCAGCGCCAGCGCCTTCTCGCCGAGCTCACCGCCGCGCAGGCCGGGCTCGAGACCGCGAGTCGCGAGGCCGGGGCGATGGCCGAGCGGGCGAGGTTGGCCCGCGACGTGCACGACACGATCGCGCAGAGCCTCACCAGCATCGTGATGCTCGCCGAACGCGCGCGGGTCGACGGCTCTCCCGCCGCCATCGGGCTGATCGAGGATGCTGCGCGCGACGCGCTGCTGGAGGCCCGGGCGCTCGTCGCGGAGACCTCGCCTGCGCCAGCGGCCGATTCTCTGTCGGAGGCGCTGCGCCGTCTGGCCGAGCGCTTCACGCGGGAGACCGGGGTGCGGGTCACCGTGAGAGCGTCGGATGCCGCGCTGTCGCGGGACGTCCAGGTGGTCCTGCTCCGCTGCGCGCAGGAGGGACTCGCCAACGTGCGCAAGCACTCGGGCGCCGCCTCGGCGACGATCGATCTCATGGTCGACGATCAGGCCCGTCTCCGTCTGCGGGACGACGGCCGCGGGCTCGGCGGCGTCTCGATTGACGACGACCTCGGGTTCGGACTGGCCGGCATGCGCGACCGCGTCGCCCTGGTCGGAGGCACGCTCGCCGTGGCCGACGGCGCTGACGGCGGTACCGCTCTGACCGTCGACGTGCCCCTGGCCCCCGTCGCCCCCGCCGCTCCAGCCGTCTCCCAGGAGGTGTCATGATCCGCGTGATCGTCGCCGACGACCATCCGATCGTCCGCTCCGGCATCGTCGGGCTGCTCGACCTCGACCCGGGGCTGGAGGTCGTCGCAGAAGCCGGCGACGGCGCCGAGGCCGTCGCGCTGGCCGCGGAGCTGCGACCGGACGTCGTACTCATGGACCTTCGCATGCCGGGCGTCTCGGGCATCGAGGCGACGGCGCGACTGACCGCGCAGCTCCCGACCGTGCGCGTGCTCGTCCTGACGACGTACGAGACCGACGACGACATCCTCGGCGCGATCGAGGCCGGGGCGAGCGGCTACCTGCTCAAGGCCTCGCCCCACGAGGAGATCGTGGCGGGCATCCGCTCGGTCGCCCAGGGCAACACGGTGCTCGCCCCCGCGATCGCCTCCACTCTGGTGACGCGCATGCGCGCGGAGCGCGACGATCGCCCGCAGCTCACCCCTCGCGAACTCGAGGTGCTGCGACTCGTCGCCGCGGGGCGCAGCAATCCCGAGATCGCGCGCGACTTGTTCATCGGCGAGGCCACGGTCAAGACGCACCTGCTCCATGTGTTCGAGAAGCTCGGCGTCTCGGATCGTACCCGTGCGGTGACGCTGGCGCTGGAGCTCGGGCTGCTCTGACGACGAGCGGCTAGGCGCGGCCGAACTGCGCCGACGCCGGGCAGTCGAACGGGTCTCGGGCGGCGAGACCCACCCTGTTCAGGTACGCGATCACGATCGCGTACGACTGGCCGAGGCTCGTCTCGGTGTACGGGACGCTGTTCGCGGCGCAGTAGTCGCGGACGATCTCCCGAGCCTTCGAGAGGTGGGGGCGCGGCATGTTCGGGAACAGATGGTGCTCCACCTGATAGTTGAGGCCTCCCATGAGCCACGTCGCCCACCAGCCGCCGCGAATGTTGCGGGAGGTGCGCACCTGCTTCGAGAAGAAGTCGAGACGGGCGCTCGGGTCGATGATCGGCATCCCCTTGTGGTTCGGGGCGAACGACGCCCCCATGTACACGCCGAACACCGCCAGCTGCACTCCCATGAAGGCGAACGCCATGCCGAGCGGCAGGAGCAGGAACACCGGGACCAGCACGATCGCGAAGCGCACGGCGATCAGCGCCAGCTCGATCCAGCGCCCCTTGACACGCGCGCCCGTGGCGAGGTGCTTGACGCCGAGGTAGTGCAGGTTGAGTCCCTCGAGTGTGAGGAGGGGGAAGAACAGCCAACCCTGACGGCGAGTGATCATGCGGATGAGACCCCGCGACTTCGCGGCATCCGTGTCGAGGAACGAGATCGTGTCGACCTGGATGTCCGGGTCCTTGCCCACCTGGTTGGGGTTGCCGTGGTGCTTGGTGTGCTTGGAGTCCCACCAGGCGTAGCTGATGCCGACGACACCGGCGGCCAGGATGCGCGCCAGGCGGAAGTTCGCGGGACCCGAGGCGAGGATCTGCCGGTGCGCTGCCTCGTGCGCGAGGAACGCCACCTGGGTCAGGATGACCCCGAGAGCTGCGGCCATCAGGAGCTGGAACCAGCTGTCGCCGAGCAGGATGAAACCCGTGACCACGCCGCCGAGGGCGAGGGCCAGGGCGGCGCCGACGAGCACGTAGAACCAGCGGGCCCGCTGCAGCAGACCGGTCTCGCGCACGACCTGCGACACCTGCTTGTAGGCGTGCGCCATGGGCGGGAAGTCGGCGGTGCCGGAGTACGTCTGGCGGATCGGTCCGAGGGTGGCGGTCGTGTCGACCTGTGCGAGGGAGATGATGCTCTCCTGACGATCGGGAGCCCGTGAGCTGTGGAAAGCCCAAGGCAGATCGCCCAACGCTTACCTCACGCTAACCCGTCCGCCATGCGTCCCAGGGAATACTTCGGCATCTTGCTGTCCACTCCCAGGAAGCCCCGTCCGAAGTCAGGCGCGGGCGCGACGAGGACGCCGCCGCAGCACGCGCGGCAGAGCGAATGGGAAGGTCAGCGGGCGTCGAGCGGGCTCGTGCGCGCCCTCGAGGGCACGGCGCGCGTCGTCGAGGGTCTCGAAGACGCCGAGCTCGACACCGCGATGGTCGTGCGCGAGGTGCGCGGTGCCGTCGAACTCGACGAAACCGGCGAACTCGCCGGCGCGCGTCGCGACGTGCACGTCGATGTCGGCCTGTTTCCAGGTCAGCGGGTCGGAGGGCGGAAGGGTGGTCATGGTCATGCTGGTACTCATTGCTGTGCGGCGGGCGCGTTCGCGGCCCGCAGATCGTGAGATCGGGGCGGATGCCGCGCGCGTCGATGTGCGTGGTCCGGAATGGCCCTGATCAGTGGCACTGTGGCGGTCCAGAGGGGGACACGGCTGCACGGTGCGTGGCCCAGTCTAGCAGATCCGCGCCTACCGCGATCGGATCAGTCCTCCGCAGCGACCCACACGCGGCGCGGATGCCCCGAGGATCCCTGCACGACCCACGCGCCCGCCGGTCGCGGCGGTGCCGGAGGAGACGGTTCCTCCCGCGCGTCGGGCTCCGCGGGCGCACCCGACTCCGACCTCCGCCCCTCAGCCTGTTCGTCGGCATCGTGCTCGCCGGCATCCCGTGCATCGGCATCCCAGGCCTCGCGGATGATGCGGCGCGGGTCGTACCGGCGGGGATCCAGCGCCCGCCAGTCCTCGCGGATCGTCGACGCACCGGTCTCGTCCTCGATCCGGCGAGCCGCCTCTCGAGCGATCCGCGTGGCCTGGCCGAGCAGCGCGGAGAGCTTCGCGGCGACCCCCGGGAGCCTCCGCGGCCCGATGATCACGGCCGCGAGCAGGGCGACGAGGAACAGCTTCTCGATCGTGAGCCCGAACACGGTCAGACCTCCGTCGCGAGCTCGGACGACGACGCCGCGAGCCGGACGACGGCGCGGTCGTGCCACCACGCGATCAGCAGCGCGGCGAGGAAGAGCAGGGTCATCGGCACGGCGACGAGGAACATCGACAGCACGTCGGCCGCGGGGGTGACGATCGCGCCGAAGAGCACGATCGCCACGACGACGACGCGCCAGCTCGCGGCGATGGACCTCGCCGACAGGGCGCCCAGCAGGTTGAGCACGACGACGAACACCGGCAGGACGAACGCGATGCCGGTCGCGAGCACGATCTTGAGGATGAAGTCGACGTACGCGGACGCCTGAAGGAGGGTGCTGTCCTCGGTGGACGCGAATCCGGCGAGCAGTTCGACCATGTGCGGGAACAGCAGGAGCCCGGTCGTGCACCCGAGCGCGAAGAGGGGGACCGCCGCCGCGAGGAAGCCGAACGTGTAGCGCCTCTCTCGACGGTCGAGGCCGGGAGCGAGGAAGGCGAGGAGCTCGTGCATCCACACGGGGCTCGACAGCGCGACACCGGCGAACAGCGCGATCTTGAGCTTGAGGTCGAACGCCCCGGTGATGCTGTCGTAGTTGAGGCTCGCATCCCGCGAGGCGGCGAGCTCCTCGATGGGACCGCGGACCAGGTCCATGATCTGGTCCGCCAGCAGGTAGCCCGCCACGACGCCGACGACCAGGGCGATCGCGGCACGGCAGCCGCGCGTGCGCGCTTCCCGCAGATGCGCGGAGAGCGGCATGCGGAGTCCGGCTCCTGGATCCGTCGTCGTCGTGGCGAGCGCGGTCACGGCTACTCCCCCGGGCTCAGCGCCGGGCGCGCCGGGTCGACTCGCGACGCGGACACGGTGACGGGCATCGCGGGATCGGCCCGTCCGGGAGCGGCGGATGCCCCCTCGGCGGGCGCGGACTCCGCGACCTCGGACTTGAGGATGCGCATGGACTGGCCGACGCTGCGCGCGAGCGCCGGGAGCTTCGCTGCGCCGAACACCAGGACGACGATCGCGAGGATGATGAGGGCGTGCCAGCCCGTGAGGTTCTGCAACATGGTTCTCTCCTTCGGTGGTGATGTGGGAGTCCGCGCCGCGCGGGGGCCCCGATCGGTCAGCGTGCAGGCGGCTCTCCCCCGCCACCGGGACCGCCACCCGGTCCTCCCGAACCACCCGAAGGAGCCGATCCGGCGGTGGGCGCGGTGGTCGTGTCGACCCCGACGACGAGGCTCGCGATGTAGCCGCTCGCAGTGTCGCCCGAGACCGCGGCGAGCTGGAGCGCCGCCGCGTCGTCGCCGAACACGTTGTCGCTCGCGAGGCTCGTCTGCGCGAGGTTCTGCGCGGAGCCGTCGTAGCGCGAGTCCGCGTACACCGCGGAACAGGTGTCCTCGGGGAGCGCCAGCTGCGAGGTCGCGATGGCGTTCGTCGAGTCCGTGATCGAATCGACGTCGGGATACACCTCGAAGTGGATGTGCGGCCAGCGTCCGGAGTAGCACCCGGGGAAGATCGAGGTGAACGAGACACGCCCATCGGCATCCGCCACCTGCACTCCGCGCAGGTACGTGACGTCCTCGAGGCCGGAGGAGTACATCGAGTACTCGCCCTGCGCCGTGCAGTGCCAGGCGTAGACCGCGACGCCCTCGAACGGCACGCTGCCGTTCGCCATGTCGAGGACCTGGAACTCGAAGGTCAGCGGGATGCCCTCGGCGGTGGCGCCCCCGTCGATCGAGGTCGTGATGTCCTGGCGCACGATGCCGGTCTCCTCCAGCACGTCGGGGCCGTTCGACCCGTCGCCCGGGTAAGGGCCGGCCGTCTCGTCGGGGATCTCGCCGGCGACCGTGGCCGTCGATCCGTTCGTGCTCTCGGGCGTCGCGGTCGGGGTGCCGGCGGTGCCCGTGCCGCTCGAGCCGGAGGCGGTCGGGGCGCAGGCCGCGAGGACGACGGCGCCGACCCCGAGGCCGGCGAGACCGAGCACGCCTCGCCGCGAGACGAGAGTGCGGATGTCGAAGGCCGCGCCCTGGTCGACCACCTCCTCGTCGGCGCGGTCGAGGAGGCGGCCCTCGTAGGCGGGGCCCTCGGGGGTCTGGACAGGTTCGGGGATGCGGCTCATGATCGTGCTCCTCTCGGGGACGGGGTGTCGATGACCCCATCGTCACGGAGCGGACGATCAGTGACCTATGTCACCGCTATGTAAAACCTATGCACCCTGGTTCGTCGATTCGCGCGTGACCGGCGGACGGAGCACGAGCACCACGACGATCACGACCATCACGACCGCGGTGATCGCGACGGGGATCGGGAGCACCGGGTCGAGCAGCACGAGCCCCGCCCCCACCGGAACGACCGCGTTGACGACGGCATCCGCGTTCTCCCGGATCGCGATCCACCAGATGCCCAGCAGGAACAGCGCGATCGGGATCGTCACCGTGAACGACGCGACGACGCTCGACAGGTGGCTCTTGCCCGTCAGCACATCGAGCTCGACCTCGATGCCGGCCGAGAACGCGGCCGCAGCGGCGAACACGAAGTAGTGGATGTAGCCGTAGCGCAGCGACCGCGCGAACGTCGTGATCGCGCGGTGGTGCGGCGGCCAGAAGTAGACCCACCACAGGGACGCCGTGACCACGAGCGTGAGCACTGAGATCGAGATGAGCGGTACGAAGGACTCCAGCTCGTGACTCGCGTCGATGATCGCGTTCGCGGACGCCAGCAGGCTCTCGCCCAGCACGATCAGGGTGAAGAGCCCGTAGCGCTCGGTGATGTGATGGGGATGCCACGGTGTCTGCCGTCGGTACTCCGCGAAGACCGGGATGCCGACCTCGATCAGAGCGAACGCGATGAAAGCGGCGATCTGCGCGGGACCGGCGGGAATGAGCAGGAACAGCACCCAGAGCACCTGCACGCCGGCGATGCCGAACGCGTACCGCCGGGTCGCCGTACGCAGCTCCCCGGCCCCGCGTGTGGCACGGAGCCACTGCGCGATCATCGCGACGCGCATCACGATGTAGCCGAGCACGGGGACCGTGAAGTCTCCGTGCTCGAACGCTGCGGGCAGTCCTGCGGCGAGCACGAGCACACCGCCCATCTGCACGATCGTGGTGACGCGATACAGCCAGTCGTCCGTGTCGAAGGACGTCGCGAACCAGGTGAAGTTCATCCACGCCCACCAGATGGCGAAGAACACCATGGCGTACGAGGTGATCCCGTGCAGGAAGTCGGCGTGCGAGAGCGCATGGTGCAGCTGCGCGGAGGCGATGCTCACCGAGACGACGAAGACCAGGTCGAAGAAGAGCTCGAGCGAACTGGCCGCTCGGTGCGGCTGCGAGGGGTCGCGCGGACGCATCCGGCTCAGGTGGAATCGGGGCGTCGCGGCTGTCGTCACGCGGACAGACTACCCATGCGCATCCGCCGCAGGACGGGCGATGGGGAATTCGTTTCGTCCACACGACGGAATTACCTTCCGCTGAACGGCCGCATCCGCTAGAGTGAACGAAAGTCTGCAGTACCTGCTGCATGCATGCACCGTGTGGGACGGTGCGAGCGCCCGTGATGTGGGATCACGGATCACGGCAGGTCCCGAGGGGTCGGGTTGCAGACGTTTCCGGGGACGTGGGGTCCCCGGTTTCTGGGGAACACTGGGGAAACACATGTCGCATCGGGGATTTCTGCGCACATACACGGCTCACGAGGCCTCGGCATGACTTCCGTCGAGGATGCTCTGAGCATCACTCGCACGGGTTCGGTCTTCGCGCCGGTCGCCGCACCGCGAGCCACCAAGTCGGTCACGCGCACGGTGGTCACGCCGCGCGCGTCCGCAACGTTGGAGCGACGCCGTCAGTGGGAACGGCGTTATCGGATGCGACTTCGGATCTCGGATGCTGGGGTCATCCTGTCCGCCGTCGCGATCACAGCAGCGATCCAGCTGATGACCGGTGTCACAGGGGAAGAGGCCCTGGGGAACGGCATCCCGCTGGCTGCGCTCTGGTATCTGATGCTCAGCGCCCTGCATACCCGTGATGCAGCGCTGTTCCGCGCCAGCGCAACCGAGTACCGCGGAGTGGTGCACGCCACCGGACTGGCGTTTGGGATCATCGCCATGCTGGCTGTCGTGCTCGGCTGGCAGACGATGCAGCTCGTGCTGCTCGTCTGCCTGCCGCTCGGCGGTCTCACACTGCTCATCACCCGCTGGGTGTGGCGGAACTGGCTGGCGGCGCAGCGTGCGCGGGGACTGTTCGTCTCGCGCACGCTCGTCGTCGGCGACAGGGACGACGTCGAGTACGTCGTCCGCACCCTCCACCCGATCGGAGCGTCGGGCTATCAGGTCGTCGGGACCACGCTGCTCGACGGCAACGCGAGGGACGTCGAGGTCGGGGGCGCGAAGTTCCCCGTCATCGGCAACGTGAACACGGTGTCGGCGGTCGCCGCCCAGCTCGGTGCGGACACCATCATCGTCGCGAGCCGGCCCGACGGCGAGCCCGACTTCGTCAAGAAGCTCAGCTGGCAGCTCGAGGGCACGGCTGCGGAGCTCGTCCTGTCCAGCCGTCTCACCGACGTCGCGGGCCCCCGCATCTCCTTCGCCCCCGTCGAGGGACTCCCGCTCATCCAGGTGCAGATCCCCTCCTACGAGGGCGGTCAGCACCTCCTCAAGCGCGCGCTCGACATCGCCGTCGCGACCGTCGCACTCATCCCGATCGCGCTGATCACGCCGATCCTCGCACTGCTCGTGAAGCTCGACTCGCCGGGTCCGCTGTTCTTCCTGCAGGAGCGCGTGGGTCGGGACGGTCGGACGTTCCGCATCGTGAAGTTCCGCTCCATGAAGACGGATGCCGAGCAGCAGCTCGCCGCCCTCAAGGAGCAGAACGAGGGCGCCGGTCTGCTCTTCAAGATGAAGGACGACCCGCGCGTGACCCGCGTCGGGCGTGTGCTGCGCAAGCTGTCGCTCGACGAGCTGCCGCAGTTCTGGAACGTGCTGGTGGGCGACATGAGCGTCGTCGGCCCCCGTCCGCCGCTGCCCAGCGAGGTCACCGCCTATGACGGCACCGTGTACCGCCGCCTCTACATCAAGCCGGGCATCACCGGGCTGTGGCAGGTGTCCGGGCGCAGCGACCTCTCGTGGGACGAGAGCGTGCGCCTCGACCTGCGCTACGTCGAGAACTGGTCGGTCATGAACGACCTGCAGATCATGTGGCGTACCGCCCGCGTCATGGTGCAGCCGAGCGGGGCATACTGAATCCATGAGCAAGGGGAACGCCCTCACCATCGCGATGGTGGGGACGCGGGGAGTGCCCGCGGCCTACGGAGGTTTCGAGACCGCGATCGAGGAGGTCGGACGGCGTCTCGCCGAACGGGGGCACGAGGTCGTCGTGTACACGCGCGGGTCGGAGAGCCGCGACAAGGAGTACCTCGGCATGCGGGTCGTCCATCTGCCCGCGATCCCGGTCAAGCAGATCGAGACTCTCAGCCACACCGGACTCTCGACCCTGCATCTGATGTTCCGACGTCGGCCCGACGCGACCTTCGTGTTCAACGCGGCCAACTCGCCGTTCCTCCCGCTCCTGCGTCTGCGTCGCGCACCCACCGCCCTGCACATGGACGGCCTGGAGTGGCGCAGGTCGAAGTGGGGCCCGCGCGGCAAGGCGTACTACCGCTGGGCGGAGCAGTTCGGGGTGCGCACGGCCGACGCGCTGATCGCTGACGCCCCCGGGATCGCCGATTACTATGCACACCAGTTCCAGGTGCCGACCGAGATGATCCGCTACGGAGCCCCCATCCTCGAGTCCGTCCCGCAGGGGCGCATCGAGGAGCTCGGCCTCACGACACAGGGCTATCACCTCGTCGTCGCGCGCTTCGAACCCGAGAACCACGTGCTCGAGATCGTGGAGGGGTACCGACGCAGCGCAGCTGTCCTTCCCCTTGTCGTGGTCGGCTCGGCGCCCTACAGCAGCGAGTACACGCAGCGCATCCAGACGGCGGCCGCCGGCGACGACCGCATCCGTCTCGTCGGCGGCGTCTTCGATCAGGAGCTGCTCGACGCCCTCTACTTCCACGCGCTCACCTACGGCCACGGGCATTCCGTCGGCGGGACGAACCCCTCCCTGCTGCGCGCCATGGGCGCCGGCACCGCCGTCATCGCCTTCGACGTCTCGTTCAACCGCGAGGTGCTCGACGGCGAGGGATGGTTCTTCACAGCCCCGGATGCCGCGGCGAGCGCCTTCGAAGAGGCGGAGGCCGATGCGGATCGCACCCGCGAGCTCGGTGCGAGCGCCCAGCGGCGTGCCCGCGAGGCCTTCCGCTGGGAGGACGTCGCGGACGCGTACGAGGACCTCGCTCGTCGACTCGCCTCGGAGCACAGCGTGCACCGCGTCGCACGGAGGGCGCGCCGCCGCGCGGAGGAGTGGTGAGTCGCCCGACCTGGGCTCAGGGCGTCGGCGCGAGATCGCGTCGCAGGCGGGAGGCGAGCAACCGCGTGTCGGCGGCGGCCTTCTCGAGGCCCTTGCGGTGCGCGCGGGTGCCGAGCTGGTGCACGTCGATCACGTCCAGCGGGTCGTCGGCGCGCCGCCACGGCAGCGCCGACGGCCGGGGCAGGTCGAGCGTCCCCCGGCGCGAATCCAGCGCCGCGGCGTACTCCTCGAGCGAGGATGCGGTGATGCGCCGCTCGCCCAGCAGCAGCGCCTCACGCAGCGTGAAGGTGCGCGAGCGGGACTGCGGCCGCATCCGAGCGATCAGCGAACGCTCCTCGAGCGACGCCGCGATCACGAGGTCGGCGACGTCGAGGTCCTCGGCCTCCAGCCGCACCGAGCGGTGCTCCGCGGCGGCAGGCACGATGTCGACCGACACACGGCACGCGTCGCGCCCCTCGGATGCCACGGTGCCGACCGACTCGACAGCCCAGTCCGAGCCTCCCAAGCCGAGCTCGCCCTCTGCACGCAGCGCTTCCTGGAAGGCAGCGGCCATCAGCGGCGAGCGGCAGATGTTCTGCGCACACACGAACAAGACGCTCTCAGTCATCCCGGTTCCCATCACCAGTGCTCGTCTTCG
Organism: Microbacterium sp. LMX7-1.2; assembly: GCF_040675935.1. Classification (NCBI taxonomy): domain Bacteria; kingdom Bacillati; phylum Actinomycetota; class Actinomycetes; order Micrococcales; family Microbacteriaceae; genus Microbacterium; species Microbacterium sp. LMX7-1.2. Next base: position 1,456,870 of record NZ_JBEGIL010000001.1, read on the forward strand.
GGACCCCAGATCCCGACGGTCCACCCACGACCGCATGGACACGGTAAGAATGATCTCACACACCGCCGGTATCGAACCGGACGGCCCGGAGCAGGAGGGGAGGGTGGTCGCCGGTGCTGGTTCTCATCGCCCACCCCGGGGCTGAGCTCTACGGCGCGGACCGGGTCACTCTCGAATCCGCGGCCGGACTCGCCGCTGCCGGGCATGACGTGATCGCGGCCCTCCCTGAGGACGGTCCGCTGGTCGCCGCGCTGGAGGAGCACGGCGTGCGCGTGATCGTGACTCGCATGTTCGTGCTGCGCAAACATCTGCTGCGCCCACGCAACTGGCTCACGCTGATCGCCTCCGCCGTCGGCGGATTCATCGACTCGTGGCGGCTCGTCTCACGCCACCGTCCGGATGCCGCCTACGTGAGCACCGTGATCCTCCCTCACTGGCCGATGCTGCTCCGCCTGCGCCGTGTGCCGACCGTGACGCACGTGCACGAGGCCGAGTCCGGCTCGCCGTGGGCGCTGCGCGCGTTCCTCTACCTCCCACAGCTGTGGTCGCACGTCGTGGTCGCGAACAGTGGGTTCACGGCCGATCTGCTGCAACGCTCCCTGCCGGCCCTGCGTCGCCGGATCCGTGTCGTCCTCAATCCGATCCCCGGACCCGCGCAGCCCTCGCCGCTCCGCGAGCGCCTCGACGAGATCCGCATCGGGTACGTCGGCCGTCTCTCGCCGCGCAAGGCGCCTGACGTCGTGGTCGCCGCGGTCGCCGCACTTCGGGAACGCGGGCACGACGCGCGGCTCGACATCGTCGGCGACGTCTTCCGCGGCTACGAGTGGTACTCGGCGGAGCTCGCCCAGCAGATCGCCGCCGAGTCGCTGACCGAGGTCGTGACGATGCACGGCTACGACGCCGACGTCTGGCCGCACCTCGCGGAGTGCGATGTCATGGTCATGCCGTCGCGCACCGACGAATCGTTCGGCAACACCGCGGTCGAGGCGGTCCTCGCCGGTCGTCCCGTGATCGTGAGCGATCTCGCCGGTCTGCGCGAGGCCGTGGCCGGGTACCCGACCGCGCGCACCGTCGCGCCGGGCGACATCTCCGCGGTGGCGGACGCCGTCGAGGATCTGGTCGGCCGGTGGACGGAGGTCACGACGGAGGCGCCGGTCGCCGCGACCATCGCAGCGTCCCGGCATTCCACAGCGGGGTACCACAGACAGATCACGGCGACGATCGAGAGCGTCGCCGGAATGCAGGACTCAGGGGAGAATAGCCTCGGTCGAGTCTCTTCGTGAGAAGACGGCGCGCTCGGGCAGGGGGAGAGGGAGCTTCATGACACTGCAGGACTACATAGACGCACTGCGTCGGCAGTGGATCGTCATCGTCGCACTGACCATCATCGGCGCCGGTGCCGCCTTCGGCTACTCGCGCACGCTCCCTCCGGAGTACAGCTCGACCGCAGCGGTGATGGTCATCCCCCAGCGCGGCGACAGCACCAACGAACTGGTCCAGGGGTCCAGCTACGTGCAGAGCCTCGTGCAGACCTACGCCGTGCTCGCTTCGTCCCCGCTCGTCCTCACCCCGGTGATCGAGGACCTCGAGCTCGATGAGACGGCGACGCAGCTCGCGAAGCGCGTGTCGGTCGTGAACACCCTCAACACGGTGGTGATCGAGATCTCTGTCACCGACACCGACAAGGAGCGCGCGCAGGAGACCGCCGCCGCCATCACCGACTCGCTCATCGGCGCCGTCGCGGAGGTCTCGCCGAGCGACTCCGAGGGTGCACCGGCCGTGCGACTCGAGACGATCGCGCCCGCACGCGAGCCGCAGGCGCCCATCGGACCCAACACGCGTCTGTTCGCGATCATCGGCGCCGCGATCGGATTCGGACTCAGCGTCGCCTACGCACTGTTCCGCCGCGTGCTGGGCACCCGCATCAGCGAGCGCTCCGACATCGCCGCGGTCACCGACGCCCCGGTGATCGGCGAGATCGTCGCCTGGCGACGCACCTACACGATCCTGTCGACCATGCTGCGCAGCCGCGACAGCCGCTCGGCGGAGTCCTTCCGCGCCCTGGCCGCCAATCTCAAGTACGTGGCCGTGGATCGTGACCTGCAGGTCGTCATGATGACATCGTCCGCGCCCCACGAGGGCAAGTCCTCGGTGAGCATCGGCCTCGCCGCGGCCCTCGCCGAGTCGAACCACGACGTGCTGCTGATCGACGCCGACCTGCGGCGCTCCTCCGTCGCCACGGCTCTGCAGCTGGAAGGCGCGGTCGGGGTCACCTCGATCCTCGTGGGAGACGTGACCTTCGACGAGGCCGTTCAGCATTCCGAGGCCATGAACATCGACATCATCGCCGGGGGCGCGACCGCTCCGAACCCGGGGCAGCTGATCACCTCGCACCGCCTGCGCGAGCTCGTCGCCGAGGCGCGCGAGCGCTACGAGTACGTGATCGTCGACAGCGCGCCCGCCCTCGTCGTCTCGGATGCGCTGTGGCTCGCCGACCTGTCCGACGGCGTGCTCGTCGTCGCCCGATCCGGCCGCACGCGCCGCAAGCAGATCAGCGCCGTGCTCAGCACGCTCAAGTCGACCAAGAAGGACGTCGTCGGCATCGTGCTCAACGCGGTCAAGCGCAACGAGAGCAGCCCCTACTACGTGCCCGACGCCCCCTCTCGCACCTGGTCGCGCTCGACCAAGCGCAAGAAGGCCGCGCTGACCGCAGGAGAGACCGACCGCGACGCCGGCGACGCATGAGCGTACTGCTCGCCCTCGGAGCGAGGGCCCTGTCGATGGCGATCTCGCTCGTGTGCGGCGTGCTCACGGTCAGGCTCATCCTGGGCGGCCCTGGCGTCGAGTACTACGCGCTGTACACGCTCGTGGCGTCGCTGCCCGGACTCATCTCGTTCTCGGATCTCGGCTCGGGCGCCGTGCTGGTCAACAGCATCGCGGTGAGCGACGACCCTCGGGGCGACCGCGTGATCCGGGCGCAGCTGACCACGGTCGGTCGCATCATGGTCGGCTTCGCAGGCATCGGCATGGTCGTGAACGCGATCCTCTACCTCACCGGCGCATGGACCGTGATCCTGGGCGAAGCGGGCAGCCTCCCCGGCGCCGATCTCGCGGCGTTCACATCGCTCATGATCTTCTGCCTCGGCATCCCGCTCGGGATCTGGCAGCGCGTTCTCCTCGGCCTGCACAAGAACCACTGGATCATCCTCATCCAGGCCGCCCAGGGACCCCTGAACCTGCTCCTCGTCTGGCTTCTGGTGTCGTTCGCGCCGCCTTCGGCCGGCACCTTCCTCGCGCTGTCGTCGATGGTCTCCGGGTTCCTCATCGCCGCGACGGGGTTCCTCTTCGCGGTCACGGCGCTGTCGCCGATGCTCGGACGTGCGCTGCGGGACGTCCCCCGCGTGCGCCGCGTGCCCGGCGTGCGGGTCATGCACGTGGGCTGGCCGATGCTCGTGCAGCTCGTCTCGGCTCCCCTCTCCGTCGCGCTGCTGCGCTATGTGCTGGCGCAGTCCGGCACGACGCATGACGTCGCCGAGTACGGCGCGGTCGGACAGGTGTTCTTCGCGATCAACGGCGTGGTCGCCGCGGGCGGCCTCGCCCTGTGGCCGCTGTTCACACGCGCGCGATCACGCGGCACGCTCGCCCGCGGGCCGTACCTGATCGCGGCGCTGTTCGCCGGAGGAGCCGCCGTCATCTGCGCGATCGTGTGGGCCGTGTCCCCCTGGCTGTTCGCGTTCATCACCGACGGCACCCTCGACGTCGCGGGGACCACCGTGCTCGCCTTCGGGCTCATGGTCGTGTGCCAGGCCGCGCTCTACCCGTTGGGCATGTTCCTGATGGATGAGGCGGGCATCCGATTCCAGATGATCCCCGTCGCGCTCATGACGGTCTCGACCATCACTCTGGCCCTGCTCATCACGCCCTCGCTCGGCTCAGCCGGGCCCGTGCTCGCGAACGCGTTCTCGGTGCTCGTGTTCCAGATCGTCCCGTTCGCCGTGTACATCTCCCGCCACCGGGAGCGCCTCATGGGCACTCCCCCGTCGAACGGTGAGGAAGAGCCGACGTGAAGATCGTCGCCGCCCTCGCCTGCGTCATCATCGCCGCCCGCGTCACTCTGCTCCAGGGAGTGACCGCGGGCATCGTGCTGAGCCTCCTGCTGCTCCCGGTGTGGATCGTGGCGATGTGGAGGATGCGCGGCGGTTCCACGATCGTCAGCCTCGGCGGTCTCACGATGATCAGCGGTCTCGTGCTGACCGATTTCTTCGCGGGCGACCACCCCACGAGCGACTCGATGATGCAGCAGAACACGTTCTCACTGCTGGGGTTGATCTGTGGGATCGGCGTCGTGGTCTGGGCGCGCACGATCCTCGGCACGGCCCCGACGGCCCTCTGGTACGGCTTCGGCCTGACGGCGGGCGTCGTGCTGCACGGTGTCAACACCGACAACATCTGGAAGTTCGACCTGTCGGTGCCCGCGACCGTCGTCGTCCTCGCGCTCTGCATGCTCAGCCGCAGGCTGTGGCTCGAAGTCCTCGCCCTGCTGCTGCTCGGCGTCGTCTCCGCCCTCAACGACTCCCGTTCGGCCGGCTCCATGCTCCTCGTCGCCGCGGCGCTCGTGATGTGGCAGGCGCTCAGCGCCCGGCTGTCGAAGAGCTCCTCGACCGTGCGGACCCTCGCCGTCTTCGGATTCGTCGCCGTGATCGGCTACTTCGCACTGCAGTCGTTCATCCTCGAGGGATGGTTCGGTCGGGCGGCCGCCGTGCGATCGGAGGAGCAGATCGCGCAGTCGGGCTCACTCATCCTCGGTGGTCGGCCCGAGCTGGGCGCCTCGAGTGAGCTCATCGCCGCAAACCCGTTCGGCCTCGGCTCGGGCACGCTCGCGAACGGCATCGATCTGATGATCGCCAAGGCCGGCATGGCGCGGCTCAACTACGACCCGAACAACGGCTACGTCGAGAGGTACATGTTCGGCAACGGCTTCGAGGTGCACTCGATGCTCGGCGACCTGTGGATCCGCTTCGGCCTGTTCGGGGCCGCGCTGCTGATCGTCCTCCTCGTCGTGGTGGGCCTCGGGACCGCCTCGCAGGTCGCGCAGCGCCAGGCGAGCGGCCTGACGATCTTCCTCACGATCCAGATCTTCTGGGACTCGCTGTTCGCGCCCTTCTTCTCGACCTCGATCGCCACGCTGATCCTCGGCGTCGCGCTGGTCATGGTCCCGCGTCCGCAGCGGTCCCCGGCGGGAGCGACCGACCGGGACTTCGTCAGCTTCGAACGCTGATCGCATCCGCCCCTTCCCCCGGGGCGCCCCGCCTCAGACGCGGGCGCGCGGTCGCTGGACGCGGCAGGGATGCTGCCTGTCGACGGCGCTGCCCGTAGACGGCGCTGCCCGTATACGGCATCGGGGCCCTGCGATCTCTCGCGGGGCCCCGGTGTCGTGGGTGGTGTGTGCTGTGTGCGGGCGACCTGGCTTACTGCTTGGTGATGGTGAGGTCGTCCCAGGTGAACACGGTGGCGGGGAGGGTGGATGCTCCCGAGACGGTGTTCATGAGTCCGACGGTGCCGGCGGTCTGCATGGCCGCGGTGGTGTCGGTCGCGGTGACCTGCCACGTCGCCGGCTCGGCGTCCGTGGCCTTCCAGACCTTCGCGGACAGGGTCGTCGGGTTCGTGCCGGTGACCGACAGAGCCACGTTCAGCACGGTTCCCGGCGTGTAGGTCACACCCGGCATCAGGTACGAGCCCAGTGCGGTCTCGTCGCGCAGCAGGTACAGGCGCACCCCGCCGCCGACCTCGAACCGGACCCGGGCCGAGTAGTTGGACCCGGCGACCTGACGACCGATCACGGTCGCCGTCGCCGCACCGCCGGTGGCGACCTGGTCGGCCGCGACCGACACCCGGACCACGGCATCCGTGCCCGACAATCCCAGGCGTGCCGTGCGCGTCTGCGACGGAGCCATCGACACCACACCGCCCGTGCCGTTCACGGAGTACGCCGCGGCACCGCCCTGCAACGTCCACGCGCCGCCGAGATCGGCCGTGCCCCACCCGCCGGACGGGACCGTGCGGGTGAACGTGTCGGTGACCAGAGGCGCGTTCGCCGGAGGAGCCGTGACCGTGACGGGCTTGGTGACCGTGTTCGTCGCGCCCTTGTCATCCGTCACCGTGAGGGTGACCTGGTAGGTGCCGGCCGTGGTGTACGTGTGCGACGCCGTCGCACCCGTGGCCGTGCCGTTGTCGCCGAAGTTCCACGCGTACGACGCGATCGTGCCGTCCGGATCCGCCGACGCCGATCCGTCCACCGCCACCGACAGACCCGTCGCCGTCGGCGTGAACGCCGCCACCGGAGCCTGGTTGGGCGCGGGTGCCACGGTCACGGCGGTCGTCTTCGTCGCGACGCCTCCGCGGTCGTCCGTCACGGTCAGCGACACGTTGTACGTCCCGGCGGTCGTGTAGGTGTGCGTGGCCGTCGCGCCGGTGGCCGTGCCGCCGTCGCCGAAGTTCCACGCGTAACCTGCGATCGTGCCGTCGGAGTCGGCCGAGGCCGAACCGTCGACCGTGACCTTCAGACCCGCCACGGTGGGCGTGAACGCCGCCGTGGGGAGCTGGTTCGGAGCGGTCGGAGCGGTCGGGTCGACCACCTCGAGCGACTTCAGGGTCATCGTGGCGTTCGGCGTGGCCGAGGTGCCGCCGAGGTACGTCAGGAGTCCGACGGAGCCGTTCGCCTGCAGGGCCGCGGTGGTGTCGGTGCCCGAGAGCTGCCACGCCGTGGGCTCGGCATCCGCGGAGCGCCAGACCTTCGTCCGCACGGTCGTCGGCGAGGTGCCGGTGACCTGCAGCCGGACCGACAGCTCCGTCCCGGGCGTGTACGTTCCGGGCAGCACGTAGGAGCTGCCGATCGCGGTCTCACCGCGCAGGATGTACACCCGCATGGTGTTTCCGGCCTCGAAGCGCACGCGTGCCGAGTAGTTGTCCGCGCCGACCTGACGGCCGATCAGCGTCCACGAGTACCCGGCGCCCGTGCGGTCCACCGAGAACTTCGCCGTGATGTCGGAGTTCTTGGACGAGACGCCCGTGAGCAGCGTGCTGCGCGTGTCGTAGATGTTCGAGACGATGCGCCCCGTGGTGCCGTCGACCGAGAAGGCCGCGTTGCCGCCCGAGGTGGTCCAGGCACCGCCCTTGTCGGCGGTCCCCCATCCGGCTGCCACCGTGCGCTGGAACTTGTCGCTCGCGAGCACCGTGAACTTGGGAGGCTCGACGGCGGTCAGGCCCTTGGATGCGGATGCCGTGCCGCCGCGGTTGTCCGTGACGGTGACGGTGACCGTGTAGGCGCCGCCAGCCGCGTAGTCGTGCGTCGTGGTCGGGGTCGTCGTGGTCGCGCTGGTCGAGTCGCCGAAGTCCCAGGCGTAGGAGACGATCTGTCCGTCGGAATCCGTCGACGCCGAGGCGTCGAGAGCAGCCGACAGGTTCGTGATCGTCACCGTGAGCGCAGCGGTCGGCAGGACGTTGGGCGCGAGCGCCGCGGTCACCTGCTTGCTGATGGTCGCGCTGCCGCCACGGTCGTCGGTCACGGTCAGCGTGACCGTGTACTCGCCGGGCGTCGTGTAGCTGTGCGTGGCCGTCTTGCCGGTGGCCACCGCTCCGTCGCCGAAGGACCAGGAGTAGGTCGCGATCGTGCCGTCCGAATCCGTCGAGGTCGAGGCGTCCACGGCCACGTTCATGTGGGTCGCGGTCGCGTCGAACGCGGCGGTCGGAAGGACGTTGGCCGCCCGGACCGTGACGGCCTGCGTGAGGCTGTCGGTCGCGCCGCGGTCGTCCTTCACCGTGAGCTTCACCTGGTAGGTGCCGCCCGCCGTGTAGGTGTGCGCGGCGGTCGGGCCGTCCGTCGACGTGTTGCCGTCGCCGAAGTCCCAGGCGTAGGAGGCGATCGAGCCGTCCGCGTCGGCCGAGGTCGACGCGTCGAACGCGACGGCCAGGTCGGTCGGGATCGAGCCGAACGCGGCCGTCGGGGCCTGGTTCACCGAGCCGAAGGCGCCGAGCTGGTAGTGCTCGCTCACCTGCGCGGCCGTCAGGGCCTTGCCGTACACGGCGACCTCGTCGATCGTGCCCGTGAAGGTCGTCGCTCCGGCCCAGCCGCTGTCGTTACCGACCCGCCAGTAGCCGCTGTAGTTCTGTGCGACCGTGTTCGCGTTGGTGCCGACGAGCGTTCCGTCGACGTAGAACGCCATGCCGTCACCCGAGAGCGAGCCCACGACGTGGTGCCACTGGCCGTCGTTGTACGAGCCCGAGGTGCTGATGTTGAACTGCGCGTTGTTCCACACGCCGAAGTTCAGCGTGCCGTTGGGCGACATGTAGATGTGGCGGTCGTTGCTGCTGCTGAGGCCGCTGTTGCTGTCGCCGAATCCGACGATCTTGCCGCCGGCGGTCGTGGTCGTCTTGAACCACGCCTCGGTCGAGAAGATCTGCGGAGCCGTGTACTGCTTCGTGCCGGCCAGTCGCACCGTCGTCGAGCTCGTGGTCGGCGCCCAGCGCACGGCCTTGTTGCTCACGCCGGAGATCGCGCCGGTCTGGTTCTTCACGAGCACGCTCGTGTTGCCCGTGTACGTGCCGGTCGAGGCGTTGATGCCCGAGTCCGCGGCGGTGGTGCCGGTGCCGGTCTCGTTCAGACGCCAGTACAGGGTCGGATCGAGGTCGAAGACAGCCTTGCCGTAGGAGTCGGCGGGAGCCGCCGGGATCGTGCTGGTGCGGCCGCTGGCCACCCAGTGCGCGTCGACCTCCGAGCGGGTGAGCGCACGGTCGTAGATCGCGACGTTCGAGATCGAGCCGGCGAGGTACGCACTCGTTCCGGTGTTCGGCCACGACCCGTAGTTGTCGCCGCCGATGCGCCAGTACCCCGTGTAGTCCTGAGCCGAGGTCGTGTCGGTACGCTCGCCGATCTTGACGCCGTCGACGTACAGCACCTGACCGGCCGGGCTCAGCGAGGCCACCACGTGGTGCCACTGGTTGTTGTTGAAGCCGGTGCCGCTCGTGATGGTGCTGGTCGAGCCCGGGTAGACGCCGAAGGTGACCCGCCCCGAGTTGTCGAGGTAGACGTGACGGTCGTAGCTGCCCGAGTTGCCGGTCGCGGCGTTGCCGAAGCCGACGATCTTGCCGCCGCGCGTGCTGTTGGTCTTGAACCAGGCCTCGACCGTGAAGGTCTGCGGGCCGGCGGTGCTGTTGCTCGTGCGTGCGCCGGAGCCGGAGGCGCCGGTGAACGTGGTCGCGCTCGAGGTGCCGACCGGACCGGTCGCGCCACGGGTGCCGTTGGTCACGACGAGGTCGTTGCCGCCGGACCAGTCGAAGCCGGCGGCGCCGCTGCTCTCGTTGAGGGGCCAGTAGTCGATGGGCGTGCTCGTGAGCACGGCGTCGTCATAGGAGGTCGAGACCCCGGCGGCCGCGGTCGTGACCGGCGTCCAATCGCCCTGCGTGCTGTTGCCGTAGGCGTCGATCGCTCGTACGCGGTAGCTGTACGTCGTGCCGGGCACTGCCGTGGTGTCACGGTAGGACATCGCGGGACGCGTCCAGAAGTTCGACAGCTGGTCGACCTCGTAGATCGGCGTCGTCATGCCCTTGTCCTGACGGAACACCTGATACTTCAGGCTCTGGTTGTCGCGGTCGTAGTTCGCGGCCCACGAGAGGCGGTTCACGCCGGTCTGGAACGAGGTGGCGCTGAGCGTCCATGCCCCGCCCTGCACCTGCGGACCCTGCTTGTTGGGTGCGACGGTCTTCTTCGCGAACCGGACGATGCCCTGCTGGCTCGCTCCGTTCACCTTGAGGAACTCGCCGCCGACGAGGAGGTAGTCGCCGGATGCCGAGACCTGCCACGGACCCTGGTACTGACCCGTGTAGTTACCGGGGACGTACTCCGGGTACCACTGCAGCAGCGAGCCTGCCGGGTTGCCGGCGAAGTTGCGGTAGCCCTGCGTGTCGTTCGTGATCAGCTGGCCGCTCGGCGCCTTGGCGAATGCGAGCGAGTGCTTGTACGAGCGCGGGTTGGTCTCGGGGAAGCCCGCGACGTTGCCGCAGTAGTGCGGGTGACCCACGACGTAGATGACGTCGCCGACCGGGGAGATGTCGTAGCTGTCGCCGTGGCAGTCCTCCATCCAGATCAGGCTGCCGTCGGCCCAACTGGCGCGGAATCCGCCCTCGAAGCCGTCCTGCGAGGTCCCGCCGTAGTCGAAGCCCGTGCCGTAGACGCTGTCGCCGTCGGAGGACAGCGAGTACATCGCGGCCGCGGTGCCGCCGTTGCGGAGCACGCTGTTCATGGCCCAGGGCATCAGGGTGCCGGTGCTCGCGTCGAGCGCGGTGATGCCGCGTCCGGGGTTGGTGGAGCCGTTCACGGAGGTGAACGATCCGGCGATGACGACCTTGGAGCGGTCGGGGGAGACGACGATGCCCTTCGCACCGTAGCCGCCCTGCACGTCCGCGGTGAACGCGGTCACCGCACCGTTCGCAGGCGAGACCGCCGCGACCTTGGTGCGCTGGGTGCCGTTGATGGTCGTGAACTCTCCCGCGAGGTAGATCGCGGAGTCGGTCACGGAGACCGCGTCGATGCGGCCGTTGGCCTCGGGGGCCCAGTTCGTGATGAGCGCGCCGGTCGCGGTGTCGAACGCCGCGATGCGGTAGCGCCAGGCGCCGGCGGCCTGGGAGAACATGCCGGCGACGTAGATGCGGGATCCGTCGGCGGACTTCTTGATGTCGAGGACGGTGCCGTTCGTGCCCGGGTTCCACGACGAGATCAGGTTGCCCGTGGTCAGGTCGTAGGCGAGCAGGTTGGCGCGCGGAGTCTCGTTCGTTCCTGCGGCAGCGCCTGCCGGTCGGGCCTGCGCGAAGCTGCCACCGACGTACACCGTGTTGCCGACGACCTCCTGCGCGTAGACGACACCGTCGATCTGCACGGTCGGCAGCGCATCGGCGGCGAACGTCTCCGGCGTACCTGGAGCCGGCGTCGTGTCGGCCGCGGCGGCTGCGGGCACGGTGAGCGCGCCGAAGGTCACAGCCAGAGCGGTGGCGACAGCTCCCAACAGCTGTGCCGTACGCGTGCGACGAGCGCCGCGCTTCTCGGCCGCAACGATACGGCCACCCCAATTGATGTGCACTTTGTTCTCCCCAGAGTTCTGCACTGCGCACGCAGAAGCGGCGCTAAATGAAGACCGCCTCCCACAGGCGACCTTTTCCCCTGCGCTGATGGTAGCGGCATATCGGTCTTATTGGCAAGACACAAGTCGAAGGGAATCTCCGGGGTGTCCGACCTTCGGCCAGACGGGGTGCACGGCTGCGCTCAGCCGACTCGGCCAGACGGAACGCCGGGTCGGTCAGCCGACCGCGCCACGGAACACGAACGCAGGCTGCCCTGCGCGGTAGTCGACCGTCAGCGTGACGTCACCGCGCTGGTTCTCGGGGATCGTGAACACGTAGACGCCGGAGGCCGACTTCCCGGCATCCAGGGTCCCCTCGAACGGTGCTCCGCCGGGGCGCACCAGCCCGCCGGCCGGAGTGCGATCCTGACCGAGGTAGGCGTTGACGGAGATGAGGCCCAGGTCGACCGCCTCCCCCGTGTCGTTGGTGAGCTCGAGCTGGAACTGCACTGCGGGTCCGGCGATCTCGCCGGCCTGCACGGCCTCGCCCTGGACGGCCGTCATCGAGACGATACGCGCCACGAGGCCCTCGCCATTGTCGGATGGTTCGTCCGGCGCGACAGGAGTGAGCTCGGGCATGGTGCCGGACGGCTCGGATGCGCCCGGAGTCGGCTGCGCCGGGTCGGGCGTCTCCGAGGGGGCGTCCGTGGCACTGGCCGTCGGCGAGGGCGTCGGCGAGGCATCCACGTCCTTCGGGGCGCCGGAGGACGTGACGGCGAAGTACACGACGACCGCGATGACGACGACCGCGATCGCGGCCAGCCACCACCACATCCGACGACGAGGACCGCTCGTGGCTGCGCCCGACTCTTCGCTCATGTCCGTCCCATCCCCCTGCTGCGCTGCGCCGCGACTGCGGCGGATGGGGGCGATTCTATCCGGTCAGTCCCGACGCGAGCGCCGAGCGATACGCCGTCCGTCGCGCCAACCCCGCCACACCGCCCGCAGCGGGCGCCACGGCCGGAGGAGCTGACGACGCCCCCCGCGCAACAGCACCTCGCGGGCCGCCGTCGCGGACGACGCATCCCACCGTCGCACGGTCTCCGCATCGAGCAGCTTCTGCGCCAGCAGCATCCGGTTGCGGATGTTGTAGTAGTAGTAGATCGGCGACTTCGCGTGCACGTCGGGATCGCCGATCCCCTGCGTCCCGCCCTCGTCGTGCACGGCCTTGGCGTGCTCGACCAGCACGAGCTCACCGCCGGCGTCTTCGACCCGCAGGGAGAGATCGACGTCCTCCCAGTAGAGGAAGTAGTCCTCGTCGAAGCCGCCCGTCGCGACCCACGCGGTTTCGTTGATCATGAGCACCGCACCCGTCAGCCAGCGGCGGACGCGCGCCTCGGGATGGCGCTGCGCCCAGGCGCGCCCGTGCGTGGCGCCGTCATCGAGGTCGAGCACGTGGCCCGCCGACCAGACGCGTCCGGCGCCGTCTTCGATCAGGGGCGCGGCCACCACGATCGCGTTGCGGTCGACCGCGTCGAGCAGCAGCTGTGTCGATGCGGCGTCGATCGTGGCATCCGGGTTGATCAGGAGGAAGCGGGTGCGGCCGTCGCGCCGCGCGGCGTCGACGCCCCGGTTCATCCCGATGCCGAAGCCGACGTTGCCGGTCTGCAGCAGTGGGACCCATCCCTCCCGCTCGGCGAGCGTGCGCACGCGCGCAGCCTCCGCGTCCGTGGAGCGGTTGTCGACCACGTACACCGCCGCGTCAGGGACGGCGTGCGCGACCCGCACGAGGTTGCGCTCGAGGAGGGAGGACGAGCCGTAGTTCACGACGATGATCGCGAGCGCCGAATCAGCGCCCATCGCCGGGCTCCTCACCGACGCGACTCATCGCGCGGAACCAGCGCACCGCCGCCAGCAGGCAGAAGGCGGCAGCAGCCGCGAAGAAGAACGCGTAGGCCACCGCGAACACCGTCGCCCATCCCCACAGCACGTACACGAGGCACACGATGCCGTAGTCGACCGGGAGGAGGATGATCGACCGGAGCGAGCCTCCGCCCCCAGCCTCCGCCGAGGAGGAGATGCCGCGGGCCGCCTTCAGCAGATCGTTCAGGATCATGCCGAAGAAAGTCGCCGTCGCGACGATCGCGAAGCCGAGCGGCACCAGCAGGTACGCGTCGGGGAGATCCGTGAAGCGGAAGATCGCGACGGCCGTGGCGAGGGGCAGCGTGACGATCTTGATCGAGTCGATGAAGTGGTCGAGCCACTCCCCCGCAGACGAGCCCCCGCCTCGAAGGCGAGCGACCTGGCCGTCGGCCGAGTCCAGGGCGTAGCCGATGGCGAGCAGCAGCCACACCAGGACGCCGGTCCACCAGGCCGGCTCGACGAGAGCCAGCACCAGGATGCCGGAGAACGTGAACACCGCGCTCACGGCGGAGACGCCGTTCGGCGTCATCCCGAGCCGGTAGGCGATCGCCGCGAACACCCGGCCGACCGGGCGGTTGACGTACACGCTGTACGCGGGGGCGCCCTTCGCGCGTCCCTTCTGGGCCGAGGCGAGCCGCCTCAAGGAGTCGGCGAAGCTCTCCGTGGTCATTCGGCGTGTCCCCTCCGTCGAACCCCGCAGAGAGGGCGTCGATCACCAGATAGAGTATGCCTTGCCGAGGGGGCACGCATCCGGGGAGCGCTGCCGACGCCTCGTCGAAGGGGAGGACCATGTCATGACCGTCGTCGACCCTCCGCACGGAGATCGCAGGCCTCGGGTCCTGATCAGCGCGTACGCATGCGGCCCTGACCAGGGGCCGGAGGCGACCGCGGGATGGGCGCTCGCACGTGCCGCCGCCGAGACCGGCGACGTCTGGATCCTCACCCGAGAGCGATTCCGCGAGTCCCTCGCGACGGCGCTCGCCGCCGACCCGCAGCTCGCCGAGCGCGTCACCGTCGTGCACATCGACCTGCCGGCGCGGATCATGCGCTGGAAGCGACGCGGCTGGGACCTCTACTGGTACTACGCGCTGTGGCAGCGCCTCGCCGGTCGCACCGCGGCGCGCCTGCACGCCGAGGTGCGCTTCGACCTCGCGCACCACGTCACCTTCGCGAACGACTGGATGCCGTGCGGCATCTCGGGTCTCGACGTGCCGGTGATCTGGGGACCCGTGGGCGGGGCCAGTCGCGTCCCCGTCTCGGCGCTCCGTCGCTGGCTCGGTGCCCGCGGTACCGCGACCGAGATCGCCCGCGTCGTGCTCACCGCGATCCCGCGCGCCCTGTGGGGCGACACGACCGCCCGTCGGGCGGCCCTCGTGGTGGCGCAGAACCCCGACGTCGCTCATCGCTTCCGCCGTGCGCGCCGCGTCGTCGTCGAACCGAACGCCGCGTTCGCGGAGGAGATCCCCCCTCACCGCGGCAGCGAGTCCGGCAGGATCGTCGTGTTCGCCGGGCGCCTGCTCGCCTGGAAGGGCGCAGCCCTCGCGATCGAGACCATCGCCCAGCCCGAGGCCGCGGGCTGGCGCCTGCTGATCCTGGGCGAAGGCTACGAACGACGGCGCCTGCAGCGGCTGGCGACGACGCTCGGCGTCGCGGATCGGATCGAGTTCCGCGGACACCTCCCCCGCGACGAGACGCTCGACACCCTCGCCGGTGCCGATGCTCTGCTCTTCCCGTCCATGCACGACCAGGCGGGATGGATCGTGGGCGAGGCCAGTGCGATGGGTCTGCCCGTGGTGTGCCTGGACCTCGGGGGGCCTCCCACGCTCGCCGACGTCAACGCGCGGGTCGTGTCGGCGACCGCTCGCGACCTGCCCGGCAGCCTCGCCCGCACCCTGCGCGACACGACGTCGACGCCGGGGCGCCCGCACCGGCGCTGGGCCGAGGACCGTCTCCCCCGCGTCGTCGCCGACTGGTACGCGACGGCACGAGGCGACCGACGTCGCCCTCTCGTCGTGATGGAGTCGCTCACGCAGCTGCGTCCGACCACCAACCCGTACCTCGTGCAGCTGTGCGAGTCGCTCGAGCGCACGCCCGACGTCGACCTGTCGTTCTTCCGCTGGAAGCGGGCGCTGCTCGGCCGCCTCGACGTGTTCCACGTGCACTGGCCGGAACTGCTCGTCGGGGGCCACCGGCTCTCCGGGCGGATGGCCCGTCGCCTCCTGACCGCACTGTTCCTGGTGCGCATCCGGCTCACGAAGGTCGCCGTGGTCCGCACCCTGCACAACCTGGAGCGGCCGTCCGACATGGCCCGCATCGACCTCGCTCTGCTGAGCGCGCTCGACCGGCTCACGACCCTCACGATCACTCTCAACGACGACACCCCGCTCCCCACAGGGCATGCACGCCGGACGATCCTGCACGGTCACTACCGCGACTGGTTCGCGTCGCACCCCACGGCCGAGGCGATCGAGGGTCGCCTCGGGTACGTCGGCCTCGTGCGGCGCTACAAGGGCGTCGAGCAGCTGATCGACGCGTACCGCGAGTTGGACGCGGAGGGCTCGTCCCTTTCGGTCGCCGGCCGCCCGTCGACCGACGACCTCGCGGAGGAGCTGCGAGGGCTCGCCGGTGACGATGAGCGCATCGACTTCGCGTTCCGGTTCCTCGACGACGCCGAGCTCGTGGCGCGGATCTCCGAGGCGGAGGTGATCGTGCTGCCCTACCGGCACATGCACAACTCCGGCACCGCGCTCGCCGCGCTGTCGCTCGCCCGCCCGATCCTCGTGCCGGACAACGAGGTCAACCGCGCGCTCGCCGAGGAGGTCGGACCGCAGTGGGTGCACCTGTTCGACGGCGAGCTCACGGCATCCGACCTCGCACGCGTGCGCAGCGCCGTCGCAGGCGGTCTGGACGGCGCCCCCGATCTGGCGCGACGCGACTGGGCCGCGGTGGGCAGTGAGCACTCCGCAGCCTTCCACGCCGCGCACGCCCTGCGACGGGCCGGCCGATGACCCAGCCGCTCCGCATCGCCGTGGCGATTCCGACCTATCGACGCCCGGAGCGGCTGCGGAGCCTCCTGGCAGAGTTGCCGGAACGGTTCGCGGAGCTCGACGACGGGGCCGATGCCGAGGTCTTCGTGATCGACAACGACCCCGAGCGCAGCGCCGAGCGCGTCGCGGCCACGCCGCCCGCGGGGGTGCGGGTGACGTACGCCCCGGAGCCGATCCCCGGGATCGCGGCCGCGCGTCAGCATGCGCTCGATGCGACAGCGGGCTTCGACCTGCTCGCGTTCATCGACGACGACGAGGTGCCGCATCCGCAGTGGCTGCGGGCACTCGTCGACACCTGGCACCGCACGGGTGCGGCGGCCGTCGCGGGGCACGTGCACACCGCGTTCCCCGCCGGCACGGATCCGTGGGTCCTCGCGTCAGGGCTGTTCGCGCGCCCCCGGCGGACGGATGGCGAGCGCCTTCCCGCAGCCGGCGCCGGGAACCTGCTGCTCGACCTCGCACAGATCCGCGCCGCGAACCTGGCGTTCGACACCTCGCTCGGTCTGTCGGGCGGCGAGGACACGCTGTTCACCCGGGGCATCGTGGCCGTCGGCCGCCTGGTCGTGGCCTGCCCCGGCTCCGTGGCGGAGGACACGCTCGAGGAGGGGCGCGCGACCCGTCGCTTCGCGCTCGCACGCGCACGCCACCACGGGCAGACCCAGTCGGTCATCGAGCTGCGGCTCGCCTCCGGCCGGCGCGCGCAGCTCGTCTCGCGGGTGCGGAACCTCGTGAAGGGCGGCGGCTGGGCGATGCGCGGCGCGCTCCGCAGTCTGAGCGGCGCGGTCTCGGGTTCGCTGCCTCGTCGCGCCCGCGGCGCACGCGAGGTTCAGCGCGGCATCGGCCTGATTCAGGGGGCGCTCGGCGCCGCCTCGGCCGAATACGCCCGAGACATCCGGCGTGACGGCGGTCGGCTCCGCGGGATCGCGGCGAGCGCGGCGCGACGTCTCTCGCCCCTGTTCCGCTCCGTCGTCTCCGTGCGCACCTCCGCGCCGGTCGTCGTTTTCACGCTCGACGACGGGCCCGATCCCGAGTGGACTCCCCGCGTGCTCGAGGTGCTCGCGGAGCGAGGCGCCACGGCGACGTTCTTCGTGCTGCTGACCCGCACACGTCGGCATCCTGAGCTGCTGCGCCGCATCGTCGAGGAGGGCCACGAGATCGCGCTGCACGGCGAGGACCACCGCCGCCTCACCACCTTGGACGCCGGCGAAGCGGACCGGATGCTGACCCAGGGCCGGGCCGAACTCGAGGCGCTGACCGGCGCGCGCATCCGCTGGTATCGGCCGCCCTACGGCGCATTGTCGATACGCACGTGGCGCTCCGTGCGGACCGCAGGGATGGTTCCCGTCCTGTGGACCACCAGCGTTCTGGACGGCAGGGATGCCGCGCACGAGGAACGGCTCCGACGCGCGACGTCCGGCATTCGGCCGGGGGCGATCGTGCTCGCCCACGATTCGCGCGCGGGACTCGACGACGGTGTGGACGACGGCGCGATCGCATCCTTCGACCGGGCGGCGCTCATCGCCGACGTCCTCGACGCCTACGCGCATCGCGGTCTGTCGACCGTGTCGTTGGGGCGCGCGCTGCGCTCCGGTCGGCTCCACCGGCGCATGCTGCTCGTCGGCTGAGCCGGACCGGGCCCCGGGCTAGCGCGCCGTCACCGGAGGCTTGACGGCCCCGACGGTCGTCGTGCCCGGTGCGATGCCGAGCAGAGCCGCCACGGTGCCGGTGAGCGAGAACGCCCCGCTGACCGGTGATGTGGCGGTGAGCTGCCAGGTCACAGGGTCGACGACCGGAGCGCCCTGCACGAGCACCGAGCGGGCGTCGCCGCCGGTGTGCGCGCGGAACTCCTCGATGGTGGTGAACCCGCGGGTGCCCTTCGGCCCGTCGGCCCAGCAGGCGAAGTTCGACGGGGAGGACGCCGAGGTGCGGTGGTACAGATTCGCATCCTGGGAGACGCCGAAGTCGTTGCCGTACCAGCGGTTGGTGAGGTCCTGCGTGAGCATGGGGCAGGCCTGGCCGCCGTAGGACAGGACGTTGTTGCGCACCACGACGTCGCTCGTGACCCAGGGGATCAGGCTGCGCAGGCTCGCGACCTCCTGGCGCCGTTCGTCCTGCATGTAGGTGATCGTCCGGCCGTTGCCGACCATCGTGTTGTTCCACACGTCGACGTCGCCGGAGTCGAACACGAACAATCCGCTGTTGCCGTTGCCGATGATGTAGTTCCCGGCGACGATCGCGGTCTGGCTCAGCTCGATCTCGACTCCCTCGCGGCCGTTGCCCTCGAACACGTTGTCGGTGATCGTGAGGTCGGAGCTCGAGACGTCGAACCACAGCCCCGTGGAGGCCACGTTGTCGGAGATGATGCTGCGCGTGACCGTGACGTCGGAGGCCCGAGACATCTTCACGCCGCCGGCCACCGGGGTGTAGTTGAACCGCGCCGCGTTGTTGCCGGTGATGAGAGAGTTCTCGATCGTGAGGTCGGTGACGTCGTTGACCGCGATGCCGAGCAGACCGTTGCCGGTCGCGGTGACGTTGCGGATCATCTTGTGGTCGTTCCAGGCGAACAGGCCCACGGTCGCGTTGTCGCGGATCACCATGTTCTCGAGGGTGATCCCGTCGACCTCGGCGCTCACGGCGCCGAGCAGAGCGACGGTCGTGGCATAGCGCTGCACGCCGATGCCGCGCACCGTCGTCCCGGCACCCTGGATCTTGATGGCCTTGGCGAGGGCACTCGCCGAGACCGTGCGTCCGCCGGGGTCGGAGCCGATCACGAGCTGGCGTGCGCTCTGGTCGACGTAGAAGGTTCCCGCGGTCACGGACGACCGGCTGCCGACCTGCGTGAGCGGCGTGCCCTCGATCCAGACCTGGTCAGGGAAGCCGGCGAGAGGGTTCGACGAGTTGACCCACCAGCTCGTCTCGTCGCGGCCCTGGCTGAACGAGACGCGCGAGTCGAAGAACGTGCTCCACGGTGCGACCCAGGTGCCGCCGGACGCCGTCCAGCCGGAGACAGGGCGCGATCCGTCGAACCACACGGCCTCGCCGGGCGCCGACTGGATCGTGAGCTTCTTGAAGAACGGCACCGTGACGCTCTCGCGGTACGTGCCGCCGTGCAGCACGACGGTCGCGCCGCTCGGCGCCGCGTCGATCGCCGCCTGGGCGCCCGCGATCGGGTTCGCCGCGCTGCCGGAACCCGAAGCCCGCGAGCCCGCGGGCACCGCGTGGATCGCTCCGTCAGGCACCGGGTACGCGGTCTGTCCGACGGGGATGGAGCCCGCGAGCGTGGTGCCGGTCGGCGGTGTGGTCGTCGGCGGCGGGGTGGTGACCGGGGGTGTGGTCGGCGTTGGCGTGGGCGACGGCGTGGGAGACGGAGTCGGAGTCGGAGTCGGAGTCGGCGTAGGCGTGGAAGTCGGCGTCGCCGTCGGAGACGGAGACAGCGTCGGAACCGGCGTCGGTGTCGCGGTCGGCGCAGGCGTGGAGGTCGGGCGGGGAGTCGGCGTCGCGGTCGGCTCCGGCGAGGGCTCCTCGGTCGGGGCCGGCGTGGGTCCGACGGTGGGTTCGGGCGACGGCTCCTGCGTCGGAGTCGGCGAGGGTTCGTCCGTCGGCTCGGGGGCGGGTGCATCGGTCGGGACCGGAGTCGGCTGTTCCGTCGGCTCGGGCTCTGGCGTCGGTTCGGGCGAGGGCTCCGGCTCGGGGACAGGCACGGGGAGCACCTCGGTCGAGGCGAGGCTCAGATCGTCCACGCGCACCGCGAGGGAGCGGTTGCCGGGTGACAGGTACGTCGAGATGCCGGAGGTGCCGGCGGAGGTGATGGCAGCGTCAGACAGATCGGTCACCGACATCTGCCAGTCGGGCGCCTCGGTGCCCGCGATCCAGGCGCGTGCGCGGATCGTGACGTCCTCGGAGCCCACGGTCTCGATCTCGACCCGCACGGCGGCGTCGGCTGGGACCTCGTCGATCAGGAGCAGATCCTGCCGCAGCACGGTCTGCACGTCGTCGGCGTCGTATCGGGCGATGGACAGCACGCCGCGTGACTGCGTGTCGAGGCGGAAGCGGGCTCCGTACGATCCGGTGTCGCCGTTGCGCGACGTGACGATGGTCGTCGCGCCGTAGCCGGCGTTGGGGACGTCGGAGAACTGCAGCGTCGCGCCGACGACGCCGTCGGCGGCCACTCCCGTCGTCGCTGCGAGGATGCTGCGGTGGCCGCCTCGCAGCGCGATCACGCCCGAGCCGTCCTGAACGGACGCGACGTACGCGGGCGTCGACACGTAACCGTCGCCCCATCCCTTCCCATCGCCGCGGGCGAAGCCGTCACCCCAGACCTGCGTGCCCCCGACGGC
Organism: Microbacterium sp. LMX7-1.2; assembly: GCF_040675935.1. Classification (NCBI taxonomy): domain Bacteria; kingdom Bacillati; phylum Actinomycetota; class Actinomycetes; order Micrococcales; family Microbacteriaceae; genus Microbacterium; species Microbacterium sp. LMX7-1.2. Next base: position 1,477,288 of record NZ_JBEGIL010000001.1, read on the forward strand.
GGGGTCGGGTGCGACCGCAGGAGCCGTGATCGAGGGATCGGAGGGGTCGGACGGATCGGTCGATGCGCTGGCCGAGAGCGGGGCGAGCGCGAGGGCGGCGACGACGACGAGGGAGGTCACCAGGGCATGACGAGAAAGGGGAGGACGCATTTCGGGTACCTATCGGGAGGAGGTATCCGCCACTGACGATGAAGATTCGGTAACGGTCGCCCCCATCAAACACAGGCCGCAGCGGATCCTCAAACCCTTGCCAGATTTCTTTCGGGAAACTGTCAGGTTCGAGGTGCATAGTTCGCCCCGCAGAAACGCTCGTATTCGAGTGGCACGCGCCTTTTCCCCTTGGATCCGCCTGCGAGGGACCTCCGCGATCAGAGCTCGCCGGGCTTCATGACCTCGGCGTCGATCGCACGGATCACCCGCAGCGCCGCCGTGTCGGGCTTCGGCTCTGCCGCGGCATCCGCTCCCCGTCGTCGTGACGGCGCGTAGACGACGAGCGAGTGGAACAGGAAGCGCGCGAAGAACGCGACGATCAGCGAGAGCGCGGTCGCCAGCACGCTGGAGATGTGCCAAGTCTCGACCATGAGCGCCATGACCGGGATGCGCAGCGCCGCCTCGACGTTGTTGAACGCGAACGATGTCGCGAAGCGCACCCAGAGCGCGCGGGCATCGGTGCGCATGTCGGCGAAGACGTAGCGCTCCTGCAGGAGGAAGTTGCCGATGATCGTGACCTCGGCGCCGATGACGGCCGCCCACACGTACGGCATGCCCGCAGCCGTGAGCGCCCACATGATGCCCAGGTTCGCGAGCGCCCCGATCGCGCCGATCAGCGCGAACAGCGACATCTTGCCGAACCGCAGACGCGCGAGGTGGGCGATGAAGGTGCCTCCCTGGCGCAGGCTGGCCTTCGAGGTGCCGTGGCGGCGCTCCCCGAACTCCATCGGCACCTCCGCGATCCGCAGATCGGTGCGCGCGAGGATCTCGAGGAGGATCTTGAATCCTTGGGGCTTGAGCGAGGCGAGATCGAGGCGCGCGCGGTCGACGAGGAAGAAGCCGGTCATCGGGTCGGTGCTGCGCGCGAGGCGGATGGGGAACATCGCGCGCGTGAGCCATGTGGCCGCACGGGAGACGCCGAATCGCACGGCGGTGCCGAGTCCGCTCGTGTCGCCGCCGCCGATGTAGCGCGAGGCCGCGACGACGTCAGCGTCCCCCGCGGCGTGACGTGCGAGCAGCGCGGGGACGAGCTCGGGCGGATGCTGCAGGTCGCCGTCCATGACGATGCAGAGGTCGTGCGCCGCGGCGCCCAGACCGACCACCACGGCACCGCCGAGTCCACCGCTGTTCTCGGTGCGGTGGATCACCCGTACGGGGAGCGCGGCGGTCGCGGCGACGCGCTCGACCTCGGCGGCGGTGTCGTCGGTGCTGTCGTCGACGAAGAGGATCTCGGCTTCGCGTCCGGCGAGCACGGCGGCGGTGCGTGCGACGAGCTCCGCGACGTTGTCGCGTTCGTTGAACGTCGGAACGATCACCGTGACCGCTGACTCCACGAGCTCCCCCTTCGACGCAGCGGAACCCGCTGCGGCCTCCATAGTTCCACGGGTTGCTATGGGCAGCGAAACCGGTTCCTGCTAGAGTGGCCGGATGCGGCTGTGGGAGTCGCTGGACGGATGGGGATCCGTTCTCTGGGGAACTACTTGATCTGGGGAGATCATGCAGACGCGCATCGGCTATGCCGTGGGTGCCTTCGACCTGTTTCACGTCGGGCATCTCAACCTTCTTCGTCACGCCAAGCAGCAGTGCGACATCCTGATCGCCGGCGTCGTCAGCGACGAGATGCTCCGTCAGGTGAAGGGCATCGAGCCCGTCATCCCGACGGCGGAGCGCGCCGAGATCGTGCGGCACATCTCGTTCGTCGACGACGTCTACGTCGAGACCACGCCGTCGAAGATGGACTCGTGGCGCGACGTGCACTTCACGCACTTCTTCAAGGGCGATGACTGGCGCGGCACCGACAAGGGGCTGCGCCTCGAGCGCGAGTTCGCCGAGGTGGGTGTGGAGGTCGTGTACTTCCCGTACACCGCGCACACGTCGAGCTCGTCGCTGCGTCGGGCGCTGGACGCGATCTCCTCGGGCGCGACCGCAGCCGCCGCGCCGGCGCTCGCCACGCGCTGACCGACCGACCCGCGCACGGTCCGACCCGAACGGGCCGTGCGCCGGCGGGTCGGCTCAGAGCTCAGTGTGCGACGCCCAGCAGACTGCGCGCCATGCGCGCGACATGCGGCGGTGTGTGGGCGCCGAGCCACACGGTCCATTGAGCGGGCGGCTCCGAGCAGGTCCACTCGACGCACCAGGAGTGCACCGCGTTCGCGAGACGCTCCCCCTTCGCGTGCTGCCGGATGCCGTCGCCGCGCAGCAGCCACCGCACGGAGACACCCTCGGGGACGTCGATGTGGCGGAACTGGATGCGGGCCGCGGCCTCCACGAGGATCACACCATCGGCATCCCAGGGAAGACGCGCGGCGATTCCAGCGATCACCCCGACGTCCGCCGCGTCCCCCGCTATGAGCACGGCCCCCTCGATGCTCTCCCAGTCCGGGTCCTCGAGGTGCTCGCACGCGGTGTTCATGCCGTTCAGTATAGGTAAGGCTAACCTAACCAGACAACCCCAGGGGATGATCTCGGCGCCCTCCCCCTCGGACCGTCGTACGCTGGATGCATGACCTCTCCCGCAGCATCCGCGATCACGATGTTCGGCGCCGACTGGTGCCGTGACTGCATCCGCACCAAGAAGCAGCTCGACGAGCTCGGCGTCGAGTACACCTACGTCGACCTCGTCGCCGACCCGTCCGCGGCCGACGTCGCCAAGGAGATCTCGGGTCGCACGAACATCCCCGTGGTGCTGTACCCGGACTCCTCGCACCACGTCGAGCCGTCGAACGCCGACGTCGAGGCCAAGCTCCGCGAGCTGTCGCTGATCTGACCCCGCCTCATCGCGCCACCGCTACACTGGCGCGATGAGCACCGAGGCTCGACCCGAGAGGGAGTCGCTGCGCCTCCCCGCGCGCACGATCGCGCTCTATGCGGTGGGCTCGCTCGGCACAGGCGGCTATGCCACGCTCCCGGGCCTGGTGCTGACGTACTTCCTCACCGACAACCTCGGCGTCGCGGCGCTCGCCGCCGGACTCATCGTCACCCTCGCCAAGATCTGGGACGTCGTGATCGACCCGCTGATCGGCGCCGCCTCCGACCGCCAGCTTGCGCGCACCGGATCGCGTCGCGGCTTCATGGTGCTGGGGGCGCTGACCCTGCCGGTGTTCTTCGCCCTCACGTTCGCGGTGCCGCCCTCCTGGGGCCCGATCGCGGGGGCCACCGGCGTGCTTCTCGCCTTCCTCGCCACCGCGACCTCGTTCAGCCTCTTCCAGGTGCCGTACGTCGCCCTGCCCGCCGAGCTCACCGACGGCTACGACGAACGCACGCGACTGCTCGGTTGGCGCGTCATCGTGCTCACCGCGGCCATCCTCCTGTTCGGCGCCGGCGGCCCCGAGCTCCGGGGCGCCGGATCCGACCAGGTCACCGGCTACCTCGTGATGGGAGTCGTCGCCGGGATCGCGATCGGCATCGGCATGCTCGTCGCGACACGGACAGCGGATGCCGCGGCGCGGCGCACCGCGACGGCATCCGACACCGTCTCCGGCCGCCCGCAGCCACCGGACGTCACGGCCGGAGGCATCCGCGCGCAGTACGCCGCTGCCGCACACACGCTGCGGCGCAGTCAGCCGTTCCGCGCCCTGCTCGGCACCTTCCTGCTGCAGGCTCTCGCGACGGGCACGATGCTCGCGGCGGCGCAGTACGTCGCCACCTGGGTGCTGCGCTCGGAGGGGGCCGTGACGTTCCTGTTCGCAGCGCTGGTCGGCCCGGCGCTCGTCGCGACACCGCTGTGGACCCTCGCGGCGCGCCGCACCGGCAAGGAGCGCGCGTTCGCCGTGGCGGGTGTGCTGTTCCTCCTCGCCGCGGCGTCGATCGTCGGAGCCGTCTGGGTGCCCGGCGCGTGGATCTACGTATCCGTCGCGGTCGCGGGCATCGCCTACGCAGGGCTGCAGTGCCTGCCGATGGCGATGCTCCCCGACGTCATCTCGCACGACCGCCGCACGAGCGGCGCAGGACGGTCTGGGAGTTTCACCGGCGTCTGGACGGCGGGCGAGACCATCGGCTTCGCGCTGGGAGCCTCGGTGGTCGCGCTCACTCTCGCCGCGACCGGATACGTGTCCGCGGTCGCGGGGGTCACCGCCTCGCAGCCTGCCGAGGCGGTGACCGGGATCGTGCTGAGCTTCAGCATCCTTCCCGCTCTGCTCATGGCCGGGAGCCTGCTGACCCTGCGCGGCTATCGGCTGCGCCGCGCCAACATCGAACAGTCGCCCGCGGCCTAAGCTGGAGACCCGTCCGAAGGAGACGCCGATGACTTCTGCGACCACCCGTCCGACGAACGAGAGTCCCTCGAAGGCCGCCGCCGTCGACGAGGGCGAACGCGAGCGGCTCGACACCGCGATCGCCGACCTGCAGGCGGGCGCGACGACGTGGGCCGCGCTCACGCTCGCGCAGCGCGTGACGCTGCTGCGGGCCGTGCGCACCAACGTCGCGGCCGCCGCCGAGGACTGGGCCGTCACGGCGGCAGCATCCAAGGGCCTCGATGCCCGCCATCCGCTGCGCGGCGAGGAATGGCTGAGCGGCCCCTATGCGGTGCTCGGCTACCTCGACGCGTCGATCGAGACGCTCTCCCGCCTGGCCTCGGGACGCAACCCGCTCGACGGGGTGCGCATCGACCGTGCGCCGGGCGGACGGACGCGCGTGCACGCGTTCCCACTCACCGGCATCGACCGGTTCCTGCTCTCGGGCTTCACGGGCGAGGTGTGGCTCGAACCGGGGATCACGCCGAACGCGGCGCGAGCCGCCGCCGGGCTCGCGCAGCGCACACCGACCGCTTCCGGGGGCGTCGGCCTCGTGCTCGGAGCCGGCAACGTGACCGCGATCCCGGTGCTCGACGTGCTCTACGAGCTGCTGGCCCACAACCGCACCGCCCTGCTGAAGGTGAACCCCACGCAGGACGCCCTGGTGCCGGTGTTCAAGCGCGCGCTCGCGCCGCTCATCGGCCCCGGGTTCCTGCGCATCGTGCGCGGCGGGCCGGCGGTCGGCGCGTACCTCACGGGGCACCGCGACCTCGTCCACGTGCACATCACGGGCTCGGCAGCGACGTTCGATGCGATCGTGTGGGGCACCGGGGCCTCAGACGCCCGCCGCCGCCGGGAGGGCCGCCCGCAGCTGAAGAAGCCGATCACCGCCGAGCTCGGCGGGGTGTCGCCGATAATCGTGGTCCCCGGACGCTGGACCGACGCGGATCTCGCATATCAGGCCGAGCACGTCGCGACCATGCGGCTGCAGAACGGCGGGCACAACTGCATCGCGGGCCAGGTCGTGATCCTCTCGGAGGACTGGGATCAGGCGGACGCCTTCCGCGCCGCACTGCGCCGCGCGTACGCGAACGCTCCGGAGCGGCCGATCTGGTATCCGGGTTCGACGTCCCGCATGGAGCTCGCGAGCGATGCATATCCGGATGCCCTCGTTCTCGGCGACCGTCTGCTCGTCGAGATCGACGCCGATGACGACGCAAGCGCTCTGCAGAGCACCGAGTACTTCTCGCCCGTGCTGGGCGTCGTGAGCGTGCCCGGCACCGGCCAGGACTTCCTCGATGCCGCCGTGGCGTACGCGAACGACGAGCTGCAGGGCACCCTCGGCGCCAACCTCCTGATCGACCCCGCGACCGAGAAGGCGCTGGGTGCCGGGTTCGAGAGGGCCATCACCGCTCTCCGCTACGGATCGATCGCGATCAACGGATGGACGGCCTTCGGCTTCCTCACGCCGACCCTCTCGTGGGGCGCGTTCCCCGGCAACACGATCCAGGACGTCGGGAGCGGCATCGGAGTGGTGCACAACGCGCTGCTGCTCGACGGCGTGGAGCGGTCGATCGTGCGCGGGCCCTTCCGCCCGCTCCCGCGTGCGCTCCCGATAGTGAACGGCGGCGGTCGCTTCACGATCCTCCCGACGCCGCCCTGGTTCGTGTCCGCGCGCACGGGCGCCGAGGTGAGCGAGGGCCTGACCCGGTTCCGCGCGAACGGCGGCGTGCTCGGGCTTGTGAAGACCCTCGCGCGGGCGCTGCGCGCCTGACCCGACCGTCTATTTCTGCCGTATGACGCGAACAGACCGTCTATTCGTGCCGAACGGCAGAGATAGACGGTCTGAGGTCAGCGGGCGAAGCGGTCGGTCGCGGCGCGCAGCGCGCTCTGGATGCCGGGCTCGGCCGCCGAGTGACCGGCGTCGTCCACCACGACGAACTCGGCCTCGGGCCACGCGCGGTGCAGGTCCCACGCGGTCATCATCGGCGTGCACACGTCGTGACGCCCCTGGACGATCACCGCGGGGATGTGGCGGATGCGCGAGACGTCCTCGATGAGCTGCCCCTCGCGCCACCATCCGCCGTGCACGAAGAAGTGGTTCTCGATGCGGGCGAACGCGGTAGCGGTGCGCGGGTCCGACATCGCCGCGATCTGCTCGGCATCGGGCCGCAGCGTGACGGTCGACGCCTCCCAGCGTGACCATGCCAGCGCAGCGGGCCCGTGCACGGCGGGATCGGGGTCGAACAGCCGCCGGTGGTACGCGTGCACGAGGTGCGAGCGCTCGATCGGCGGGATCGGCGCGAGGAAGTCCTCCCACAGGTCCGGGAACAGCGCAGCGGCGCCGCCCTCGTAGAACCACTCCAGCTCGGCGCGACGCAGAGTGAAGATGCCGCGGAGCACGAGCTCGGTGACGGAGTCCGGGTGCGCCTGCGCGTAGGCGAGCGCCAGGCCGCTCCCCCACGATCCGCCGAAGACCTGCCAGGCCTGGATGCCGAGGTTGCGTCGGAGCAGTTCGATGTCGGCGATCAGGTGCGCGGTCGTCACGTGACGCAGATCCGCGTCGGGCGCACTCGCGTGCGGCGTGCTGCGACCGCATCCGCGCTGGTCGAACAGCACGATGCGATAGCGCTCGGGATCGAAGAAGCGCCGCTGCCAGGCGGAGGTGCCGCTGCCGGGTCCGCCGTGCAGGAACACGACCGGCTTGCCCTCGGGATCGCCGCTGACCTCCCAGTAGACGCGGTGGCCGTCGCCCACCAGCAGTTCGCCGGTCTCATACGGCTCGATCGGCGGATACAGCGCATCCAGGTTCATCGTCGACCCCCGGGTCAAAGCAGTCCAACGTCTACACGCTAGCGTGGTCGGATGAGTTTCACGCCCCTGCGCTCGAAGTCGCGCAACCTCTACGCGTGGTTCGCGACCCGCCCCGATCTGTTCACGGCCGAGCGCTCCCCGCGCAAGACGACCGGATGGGCGATCGTCGCCGGGATCATGGCCGTCGTGGCCCTGCTCGTGTACCTCAACCCGACGGGCACGGTCGAGATCCTCGGCGGGCGCATCCGCGGCGGGCTCGCGATCGCCGGCGCCTTCGCGCTGCCGCCGATCATCATCGTGGTGAGCGTGATCATGATCTTCCTCGGCGCCCGCCGGTGGCGCGTGAAGGGCGGCGGCGTGCTGCTAAACCCCGTCATCCACGGCTTCAGCGCCCGCTTCCCCGTCGACCGGGCGATCGCAGCGCTGCGCGAAGGGAGCGCCGACAGCCAGGGTGTGATCGCGGCACTGACGGCCATGCAGAAGGATGCCGGGGACGAGCGTCTCCTCACGATCTGGTCGTCCGACGCGGACCGTGCGATGTACATCGGCGTGCTGCGTGTCGACGGGAACGTGCTCTGGATCGACAGCGAGCCGATCGCGCTCGACCCCGACCGTTACTTCGACGCGAAGAAGCACGACCTCGCCGCCGCGCTCGGCAAGACGAGCCTCGACGGCGTGTGATCAGAGGCGGTCGCCGGCGAGCGTGAGCGGCTGCTCGCACACGTCGAGGCCGTTCTGGTAGCCGTTCGCGAACCAGTACTTGCGCTGCTCGCTCGTGCCGTGCGTGAAGCTCTCCGGGTTGACGAAGCCGGACTGCTCCTGGATGTGGTCGTCGCCGACCGTGTACGCCGCGTTGACGGCATCCTGCAGCTGCGCTTCCGTCGGCTTCTCGAGGTACGGCACGCCGTCGGCATCCTCCTGCTCCGTCATCTGGCCGATCCAGGCACCCGCGTAGCAGTCGGCCTGCAGTTCGATGCGGACGCCGTTGCTCTCGGGTCCCGTGCCGTTGTTCGGGTATGCCGTCATGACGCCCGTGATGTTCTGGATGTGATGACCCCACTCGTGACCGACGATGTAGAGCTGGGCCAGATTTCCCGCCGACGCCCCGAACTGCTGCTGCATGAGCTGGAAGAACGTGGGGTCGATGTAGACGGTCTCGTCGGGCGGGCAGTAGAACGGGCCGACCTGGTTCGACGCGGTTCCGCAGGAGGTCGCCGTGGCGCCGTCGACGATGATGAACCCGGGCGCCCGGTAGTTCTCCACGTGCTCGCCCCAGTACTGGTCGAGCGCGAGCTGCGCGCTCGCGACGCGGCAATCGACGTTCTCGTTCGCGTCCTCGCCCGTGAGACAGCCCTCGATCACGCTGCCCTCCGCCGGCTCGCTGCCGCTCCCTCCACCGCCGCCCCCGAGAAGACCGGTGAGATCGACGCCGAGCAACGGGCCCGCGATCAGCGCGATGATCCCCAGGATGCCGACGCCGCCGGCCCCCGCGATGACGGCGCCACGGCCCTTGCGGCGGGCGGTGCTGCCGGAGACGTCGGCATCGGGATTGAAGGTCATGCCATGAGAGTACTCCGGCCCGACTCCGTGCTCACGCACCGCGACCCGTCGTAGGCTCGGGGCATGACGACCACGATCACCATAACGGGCGCGGGCGGGCAGATCGGGTACGCGCTGCTGTTCCGCATCGCCGCCGGAGACCTCCTCGGCCCGGACGAGAAGGTGCGGCTGCGGTTGCTGGAGATCCCGCAGGGGCTCGGCGCGGCGGAGGGCGCGGCGCTCGAACTGCAGGACGGCGCGTTCGGCCTGCTCGAGCACGTCGAGGTGACGGATGACGCCGCCGTGGGCTTCGACGGCTGCGACCTCGCCCTGCTGGTGGGGGCGCGGCCGCGCGGGCCGGGCATGGAGCGCGGTGACCTCCTGGCCGCGAACGGCGGCATCTTCGGACCTCAAGGTGCCGCGATCGCCGCGAACGCCGCACCGGGCGTGCGCGTGACCGTGGTCGGGAACCCCGCGAACACGAACGCGTTGATCGCCGCCGCCTCGGCGGACGGCGTTCCTGCCGACAGGTTCACCGCCCTGACCCGCCTCGACGAGAACCGTGCGAGGGCTCAGCTCGCGCAGACGCTCGCCGTCCCCGTGGACACCGTGCGCCGGGTGCCGATCTGGGGCAATCACTCGGCGACCCAGTTCCCCGATGTGTCGCACGCGACCGTCGCCGGCCGCCCCGTCGGCGAGGCCCTCGAGGCCATCGTCGGCGACGTCCCCGCGTGGCTCGACGGAACCTTCATCCCCCGGGTCGCGAAGCGCGGTGCCGAGATCATCGAGGTGCGCGGCTCGTCCTCGGTCGCTTCGGCCGCGAACGCGACGCTCGACCACGTGCGCGACTGGGTGCACGGCACCGAGGACTGGACCTCGGCGGGCGTCGTCTCCCGCGGGGAGTACGGCGTGCCCGAGGGTCTCGTCTGCTCCTTCCCCGTGCGGTCCGTGGACGGCGCCTGGCAGGTCGTGGAGGGGCTGGAGCTCGACTCCTGGGCACGGGCGCGCATCGACCGCTCGGTCGCCGAGCTCGTCGAGGAGCGCGACGCGGTCCGCGCGCTCGGGCTCCTCTGAACCGTCACCGATCCGGCCGCTTTCAGGGCAGAATGGATGCCGGAGGTGCGCGATGAGCGAGACGACAGAACCCACGACCACGACGGCGTCCGTCGATGAGGCCCTGACCAGCCCGCTGCACCTGCCGCACGCGGCGGCCGAGTGCCCGAAGTGCTTCACCGAGCTGCAGCAGAACCGCGACTTCTGGCTCGCGCGTCCGGACGGCTCACGTCTCGTCGGGCTCGTGGTCTCGCGCGACGACATGCCCTCGGTGGTCGAGCAGCGTGAGGACCTCACGCGCTTCGGCGTGCCGATCGAGGGCTTCCGTCACCCGGCCCCCGACATCCTGGAGACCTGGAACGATCGGCTCTCCCGCCTGATCGCGACGCTGCACAAGGGCGACGTGCTGGTCGTCGCGAACATCCGCGCCCTCGGACGCGATGCGGACGAGGGCGCCCGCACGGTGTCGGAGCTGCGCCGTCACGGCATCATCGTCAAGGTGCTGAGCCACAACGCCCGGCACCTCGCCGACGCCGCCGCCCGCTGAGCGCGCTCGCGGAGCGGTCGGTCCGAGGAGATCCCCAGGGTGCCCCGCCGTCGTGCCCTCGACGTCGGCCCCCGGCGCCTCGGCGTCGAGCCGCGACGGCTGCCCCGCGAACGGCACGTAGCGCGTCGGGTCGGCCTCGGCTGCGATGATCACGAACACACGATCCGTTATGTCACGGAACACGCGAGCCAGCGCGCCTTCGACTCATCCCACGCGGACATCCGTCAGCTACCCGAGTCCCGATCGATCTCGACCCCGCGCGGCGTCTGGAACATGCCGCTGAGCGTGACATCGGAGGCGCTGATGGTCACACGACCGCCGGACCTCTCCCAGCTCGCGAACCGCGTCCCGTCCTTCTGGCGCTGGGCGGGCTCGCCCCACCGCGTCGTCCCTTCGCGCACGATGTGGGCGAATGCGTCCCTGAGGATATCCTGCGACGTCGGGTCTTCCTCGGTCGCCTCATCGGCGAGGTCGAGACTCAGGTAGTTCAGCTGCGTCCGCGCTCCGATCGTCGACACGTCGGGCACGGTGAAGTTCGAGACGGTGTTCATCAGGTAGGACGTGCCGTCCTCCTCCTCGATCGTCCAGGCGAACCGGTCGACGGCCAGTCGCAGCACCTCGTCACGGGTGAGCGGCCATGGAGCCGCGGCCCAGAAGTCCATGAGGTCGCACACCTCGGTCGGGGTCATCGCTTTCCACGTCATGTCTAGAACCCCATCCGGCGACATTCGCTCCCGTCAGTCGGACGAGATCCCCAGGATCGAGAAGTCGACGGAGTCGGCTCCCGGATCGAGGTCGGCGATCTGATCGGGCGACCACGTCTCACCGGGCGGAATCAGCTCGGGCTCACGCCACGCGCGGTAGGCGAGGTCATCGGGCGACGACACCCCGTACGCGTCACGCAGAGCGATGACGTTTCGCTCCGCGAGTGCGGCGTACTCCGCGGTGAGGGCGGGCCGGGCCAGAGGCGACGTCCAGTTCGGCTGAGCGGGCACCGGCGCCGTCCATCCTGCGTCGGCCAGCACCGACACGTCGGCGTCGCGGACGACATCCGTGCCGGGGGCCTCGGCATACAGGGCCGCGGGATCTCCGGCGAACTGCACGTACCGAGTCGGGTCCGCCTCGGAGGCGATGATGAGGTAGACGCGGTCCGTCACCTGGGCCAGCGCCTGCGCGAGCCCAGACTGGAATGCGCTCCAGTCGGCCATCAGCGGCCGCCCGCCTTCCGCTCGACCGCGACCCCCTGCGGAGTCTCGAACTTCGCCGTGATCCCGGCGGGACGGAAGGAGAACTGGATACGGGCGCCCCCGGCGACGTCCCACCGCGCCGTCGTCGTGCCCTCGACGTCGCGCAACGTCGTCTTACCCCACCGGGACTCGCCCTCACGGACCATGAGTGTGAAGGCATCGTTGAGGAACGCGGTCGAATCGGGGGTCGTGGGTTTGATCGTGTCGGAGAGGCGCAGCGTCACGTAGTTGACGACGTCTTTGTAGGCGATGGTCATAACGTCGGGAATGGTGAAATCGGACACCCGATTGAACAGGTACGACTTCCCGTTATCGACCTCGATCGTCCACCCGAAGCGCTCGACGCCCAAGTGCTGGACTTCTTCCTGCGAGAGCGGCCACGGCGCGGCGGTCCAGAAGTCCATGAGGTCACACGCCTCAGCGGCAGGCATCACTTTCCAGCTCATACTCCACACCCTATCGATCGCGTCCGACGAGCATCATCAGGCAGTGCCCTCCGCATCGCGCGGAGCGGACACCTCGGTCTGCTCCTCGTTCAGGTCCGCCACCTCGGCGGCTGCGACGACGCCCTCGTAGACGCCGGCATCCGACTTCGTCAGGCCGAGCGATTCGGCGTCGATGGCGTCGTGACCGAGGAAGACGATGTGGGCGCGATCGCCGGACTCGCCGCGCTCGGCGCCGACGAGCTGCACCCGACGGTTGCGCCAGCGTCCGACGACGCGGACGGCGAAGATCCGCTCGACCTCCTCCGCCACGGCGTGGCGCCACCAGACGCCTCGGGCCGACTGCTGCATGTCCTGCCGCTGCTGCGGCGAGCACACGATCACCTGCCCATCGGGCAGGACGTCAGCCAGCATCCGCTCGCCTGCCACCTCCGCCCAGACGCCGACGAGTTCCGGGGAACGGACGGGAACAGCGGGGAGTCCGAACTCCGGGCGCACGGAGACCCACCCCTCGGCGACGTTCGCGTAACCGGCGAGGATCTCCTCGCGGCCGTCGGCATGCGTACGCCACAGACTCGTGCCGGCAGGGAGCGCGCTCGGTGCGAGCCACCAGTACGGAACCATGGCGGCGGCGCTCTCGACGAAGCCCGTGCCGCTCGTCGGGGGGTGATCCCGGAACGGCGGGACGACGTCGCGTGTGCCCGGTGACTGCAGCGCCAGGTACGAGGCCGCGGGGATGCGCAGGGTGTCGATGTGCGGCGCATCGGGCGTGAACGGCGACTCCGGGAACCCGAGTCCGAGCTCGGCGAAGAGAGCGGAGGGTGTCGTCGCCGCGAGGACGTCGTCGCGACGGACCACGTAGCCGGAGACCCACCCGAGTCCCTGGCTCAGCCACGCGCGACCGCGCGCGGGCGTGACGGCCTTGATCAGTTCGGTCATCGTGTCCCTCCCGGATCGGAACGCTGCCGCATCCACCGATCGCGATCAAAGCTATCAAACGGGTGGGCGCGATTCGCGGAGCTCGACTTCCGCAGCCGCGGCGGTCGATTCATCTCATCCACGGCGCGGGCACCGGTGTGCGTGTCTCGACGAACCGGAGATCCCGATCGTCTCGGGGGATCAGTCTCACCCAGGAATCGCGCTCGAACGGATCGAACCCGTACTGCTGCGCCTGTGGATCCCGCGTGACGGCCATGACCCGACCCTGTGTGCTCGAAGACACACGGACCCGGATCCCGCGGTACTCCCCTTCGTGATCGATGTCGAAGCATTCGAGGCGCTCGTCGGGCTGCACCCGGCGGACGTACAGCGAACCACGATTCTTGTCGAACGGGAGCTTCTCGAAGCCGGGAGCAGGGCCCTCGGAGACCAGCACCCATCCCCGGCCGCGACTCTCGAGTCGATAGTCCACCCCGTCGAATCGAGCATGCAGCCCGGATTCGAGACGATCCGCCGTCACGAGCCGGAGCCGGGGGTGAAGAAGCCCCTCCCGGGAACGTAGATCCCGACGAGGCGGGGTCCGTCGGGCCCGACCGCCCAGATCCGCGCACCCGCGGACATGTCCATAGGTGCGGATGCTTCGTACTCGGGCCGCCAGACATCGTCGCGGTTGAGGAGGAAGCCCGACCCGGCGAACGGCTGATCGTACTCCGCGGTGCCCCCGAACTCCGGCGAGAACGGAGTCGTCAGCCGGTGCGTCTGGTCCGTCTGGAACTCGATGAAGCCATAGGAGTCAGCACCCGGCTCCGTGTACGGGTTCGTCCGGCCGCTGTCCGGAACGTAGTCCAGACGGGCATCTGCCACGACCTGATCGAGGCCGCCCCACGGGTTCAGGTCGGTCGCGCGCGCCACGAATCCTCGGACCTGCGGATCGTAGTCGCCGGAGAGGTACCGGGCGACATCGTCGAAGGGGATCACCTTCACCAGATGCGTGTCGGGCGTCGGGGTGTCGATGAGTCCGCGCAGCTCGAGAAGCTGTGCACGCTGATCCTGCGTGAGCTGCGAGGCAGGCGTGTGTCGCAGGTCGTGCAGGTCCTGGTTCGACAGTCCGTTCGCGTCTACGAAGTCGCGGATGATCTGGTCGGAGCTGAGCTCCGGTCCGCCGCCGTGGCCGGTGCCGTTCGCGGGATCGAGGGGATCGCCGCCGTCGCCGTTCGCCTCGACGGCGGATCCGCCCTCGCCGTCCAGGCCGCCGTTCGTGCCGACATCCGCCGCCTCAGGGGCGACAGGTGCTTCTGCGGCCGGGGCCGGATCCGCGTGCGCGGGCGCACCGTTCGACGCACCGTCGGTCGCGGGCGCACCGTTCGACGCACCGTCGGTCGCGGGCGCACCGTTCGACGCACCGTCGGTCGCGGTCGGTGCCGCGTCGGCGCTCCCGGCGTGGACCGGTGCATTCATCCCGGTGGCGCGCGACGGAGACGAGGAGCCGTCCGCACCGCCGTGCGCAGCAGTGGGGGTGGCATCCGCACCGGGCACTCGCACCTGGCTGCGGTCGATCTGGAACTCGGTCACGCGGATGTCGCCGTTCGGACGCGCCTCGACGAGCTCGTAACGCACGTCGAGGGTTCCGTTGCGGATCGCCTCCACCACACGCGGGTCGGCGTCGGGGCTCTGCATGTACGCGTCGAGCTGCTCCTGCAGACGGCCGTCGCGAGCGCCGATTTCGTTGAGATACGCCGTCGTGCCCTGCTCGGCCCGGACGGGCGGCGCGTCACGGAATCCCAGCGAAGAATTGCCACCCTTGGCCTCGTAGACGTGCAGCGTCGGCGGGTTGCCGCTCACGGTGACGTGATCGAACTGTCCGGATGCCGCGCCACCGGCGGGGATGATCGTGGTCTCTCCGCGGGCGGAGGAGACGGCCTCCGCCGCGTTGTCTCCGAGACCCTCCGAGAACTCGGTCAGGTTCGCACGGGTGTTGATCCTCTCCGCGAGCGCTTCCCGGATCTCGAGTTCCTGAGCCGGCGTGATCACGCCGTCTTCGGTCAGTCCGTCGAGCCGTGCGGACACGGCCTCGGACCGCCCGACGAGGACGTTCGGGTCGATGCCCGCCTCGTTCGCTGCATCGACGACACGCTGCGACGCCGCCTGCGACTCCGCCTGCAGCTTGTCGCGTTCTCTGATGCTCGCGTCGTGCGCGCTCTGCGCGTCCGGGTCGAGCGTGAACTCCGTCGCATCGCCGCGCACCGCTCGGTCGAGCGGCAGAGCTCCCTCCGGCTTGTTCGTGTCGGTGACGAACTGGCCGGTGCTCTCATCGTGGAGCTTGCCCGCACCATCGCGCCACGTCCCCTCGGGGTCGCCCTCGAGCGTGCGTCGCCCGTCCTCGCGCTCGAGGTACTCACGGCCGTAGGGGTCGTGCGTCGGCCCGCCGTCGTTCCACTCAGCGTCGACCGTGGTGTCGGCGTCCCCGGTCGATCCCGAGTCGTCGGGGCCGTGCGGGGCCACGCCGTCGGCATCCGCGCCGTCCGTTCCTGCACCATCCGTGCCCACGCCGTCGCCGTCCGCCGTGGGGTCGACGTTCATGTCACCATCGGGATCGACGGGCGGCGGGCCATCGACGTCGGCGTCGACGTCGGCCGGAGCAGACGCGTCTCCGTCGGGGCTGGTGCCCGCGTCCGGCGTCGAGCCCGCATCGGGGGACGAACCGGCATCTGGGGACGAGCCCGCGTGCCCAGCCGCGCCGCTGCTCCCCGCGCCGGTGCCGGTGGGGGCGGAGTCTCCTGCCGTGCCCGCTCCGGTGCCCGACGGGGACGAGTCGCCGGCGGTACCGCCCGCAGCCGGCGAGTCGCCGGACCCGCCGAGGGATGACGAGTCGCCGCCGGTGCCCTGCGGCGTCGCGGGGGTCTCGGGCGTGGATGTGCCGGTGCTGTCGGAGCCGCTTCCGGTCGAGTCGCCCGAAGACGTCGTGTCCGGCGTCGACGTCGTGTCGGGGGTCGACGTCGTGTCGGGAGTCGAGGTCGAATCAGCCGTCGAGGTCGAATCGGCCGTCGAGCCGCTGCCCCCGTCGCCGGAGCCGGTTCCTGTGCCGGCATCCGATCCACCCGTTCCGGAGCCGTTGCTCTCCGGGGTGACATGCACGTCGGTCGCCGCGGGGGCGTCGCCGTGGTTCGACGGGGCCGCGCCGCCGTCGGATCCGCCGCCGCCGATGTCGCCGCCCTGACCGGTCGGACCGTCGTAGTCCGTACGCGGACCGCCGCCGCCGTCTCCACCCGAGGCGTTCGCGGCATCCCCGGTCCCGGAAGGACCGTCGTAGTCGTTCACATGCACGCCGCCGCCGCTGTTGCTGCCGCCGGCGGAGGCCCCGCCGCGGCGTCCCGGCAGGCGCGCGGAACCCGCGACGCCGAGACCGGCGCCCATCGCGATGGACGCGCCGGTGATCTCCTCGCCGCGGACGGCGAGGTCCACGACGGTGCCGCCGGCGCCGCCGGCGCCGTTCGCCAGTGCCTGGACCACGAAGCGCTCGCCGGCCTTGCCGAACGGCGCCACGATCGCGGCGGTCAGCGAGCTGCCCGCGAGACCCGAGAGAGCAGCGGCACCGTAGTTGGCGTTGCCGCCCTGCACGGTCTCGGCGATCACGGATGCCCCGGTGCCCGAGACGATCTCGATGCCGGCGCGCGTGAGCTTGGGGAACTTGGTCGCCGCGCGGGCGAGGCCCGGGACGATGGCGCGCAGCCGTGCCGCGAGGCGCACCGCGACGCCGACGCACTTCGCGACCAGGGCGCCGATGCGTCCGCCGATGGCGATGACGCGGGCGGTGATGGCCGCGGCACCCGCGACGCCGGCCGCGCCGAACGTCACGAACGACAGGGCGAAGCTGAGACCGGCGCCGGCGACGACCTCGATCACGAGCTGGACGAGCATGTTCCGGGTCTCCTCGAGGGTGTCCCGGATGGTCTGCGCATACTCCTTGCAGATGTCGTCGATCTGCCCGATGCCCTCGTCGTCGCTGAGGAAGGTCGTGAGGCCGTCGGCGAAGTCGTCGACCTTCTGCGTGATCGACGCGATCTCGCCGCTGTCGATCCCGGCGAGGGAGTTGTCCGCGAGGCGGATGTCGTTGCGCAGGCTGCGGATGTCGCTGAGGATGCCGCGCCACGCGCGACCGGCCTCTTCGAGCTTCTCGGGGTCGCCGTCGGGGAACAGCGTGCCGATGAAGTTGAGGATCTGGTCCCACACCCACACGGCCGCGCTGTCGAGGCCCTGCACCATGGTGTCCGGCCGTCCGCCGAACGCGGAGGGGGGCGGGGCGACGGAGGACTCGGCGATCGCGGGGCGCAGCACGAAGGCGGAGGACGCGTCGTAGACGATGCCCTCCGCGTTGGCGTTGGCCTGCGCGTGCGTGCCGCCCGACGCCATGATCGTGCGGTCGAGGCCGCGCGAGGCCACGGCGATGTCGTAGAGCGTCTGCAGGGCGGCGCCCGCCATCGCGTCGTACGACTCCGAGAAGGACTCGCCGCCCGGGTCGGTGCCGGCGATGCCGCCGAAGCCGGAGAGGGCTCCGCGCGCTTCGATGGCGTAGTTGAGGGCCTGCTGGGAGACCGTGTCGTAGGCGTCAGCCGCGGTGGAGTATTTCGCGGGATCGATTCTCACCATGTCGTCACACCGCCACGGGTCCGCCGGCGCCGCCGCCGCCACCCGAACCGCCGCCGCCCCACATGGCGCCGACGGAGGACTGCGCGGTCTCGTACTGCGTCGCGGCATCCCCCGCCCACGTCGCCAGATACTCGGCGAACGACGTGAGGATGGTCGCGCCGACCTGCCAGGTCTGCACGCAGTTGACGAAGTCGTTGCTCGCCATGCCGCTCCACTGCGCGCTCAGCGCGCCTGTCGCCCCCGAGGCGTGCGCCTGGAGCTCGCCGCAGTAACCGTGCAGCTGCTTCAGAGCCGACTCGAGTCCGCGGATGTCCGCCGTCTCGTAGGTGTGCAGGCCGCTCATGCGGTGTCCCCCTTGCTGACCCGTGCCTCGATCGTGACCTCGGCGGGCATGGCCTGCACGCCCTCCGCCTGGAACGTCGCGGGCGCGGCCTGCGCTCCGCCGAAGTTGCCGCCGGTCGTGCCGGGCATGCGGATGTTGACGTTCGAGGAGCGCGCGGCGACCGTGAGCTGCGCCTCGTTGCCCTCGTAGGTGCTCTGACCGCTCTGCAGTCGTGCCGCGATGCTCATGAGAGCCTCCCGGGTCACGCCCGCACTGGCGAGGAACGACGTCCACTCCTCGAGGAACGCGTCGGCCGCGCTCCCCGTCCAGGTCGAGCCCACGACCGCGTTCACCGCGGCCGTGACCTGGGCGAGCTGCGCGTCGAACTGCGCGACCGCCCCGGTCATCGACGCCGCGGAGAACCCCAGCGCCGGCGTGGATACGTGGAACTGCACCACGAGGCATCCCCCCTCACATCAGCGGGCCCGGAGCACCGGGCGGAACGGACTTACGAACGGAAGCTGTTGCCGATGTTGTTCTCGGACTCCTCGTAGGCCAGTGCGGCCTTCGAGAGCTGGTCGCTGATGCCGTTGAGGGACTCCTTGAGCTGGATGCCGGCGGCGTCCCACTGCTCGTAGAGCTCGTTGAAGGTCTGCGAGGCGGAGCCGCCCCAGTCGCCGGCGATGAGGCCCTGCACGAGGGACTTCAGGTTGCCGAGCTGCGACTCGATCGACGTCGCACCCGAGGAGAGCTGGTTCGCGACACCCGCGAGCGACTCCGAAGTTACCTTGATCTCAGCCATGTCTTACCCCCTGCTCAGTGCGGCGACGCCGCGGAATTGGTCCGGATACATTCCTAACACGCACGGGGCCGCAGGCCGATGGGGAGAACTCCCCATGAGCATCCGTCGTCAGGAGATGACGAGGACGGCGTCGCCGAGCAGCAGCCGGTCGCCGGGCACGAGAGCCGAGGGCGTGCCCGGCACGAGCGCGTACTGGGTGCCGTCGCGCTCGAGGAGCGTGCCGTTGGCCGAGCCGGGGTCCGTGGCGATCACGGCCCCGGTGGCGGGCGACAGCACGAGGTGCACACGGGACATGGCCCGGGCCGGGTCGTCGAGCCGCACGGGGGCGCCCTGGTAGGCGGCGGCGCCGCGTTCGGGCGAGCGTCCGAAGACCAGCACGGCGTCGAGGCCGAGGTGCTGGCCGTCGGGGAGCGACACGGTCGTCGGGACGGAGGGTGCGAACGCGGCAGGCTGCGGCGTCTCCTGCGGGGCCTCGGGCTGCATGGGCTGGGGCTGCATGGGCTGGGGCTGCGGCTCTGACTGCTGCGGCGCGGCGGGCTGCGGCGCGGCGGGCTGCGGCGCGACGGCCGGAGCGGATGCCGGGGGCTGGGGCTGCTCGGCCGCGAGCGGTGCGGGGAGCGGAACGGGCGGCAGCGGCTCCGCGGCGCGCTGCTGCTCGGCGGGCGAGGCGGTGGCGGCGCCCGTGGGGCCGCCGGGGAACGGCGGGACGACGCCGCCCGGCATGCCGATGAGCTGCCCGCACGACGGACAGAACATGCTGTCCGGGCGCACGGCCTCGCCGCAGAAGCGGCACTGAGTGCTCATCGGCTGATTCCCCCGTCGTGGTCCTCCCGCGCCGCGACAAGGTCACGGCACCCGCGTCAGTCTATCCCGCCGCAGACCCCGCGAGACCGCCGTCGCAGACGCTGCGGATCGTCAGGCGGTCAGGTCCGGGACCTGCACGGGCATGTACGAGCCGTCGCTGAAGAACACGCCGGCCCCTGGTGCCGCACGGCCGATGTGCGTGCGCGCGAGCTGCACGCCGAACACCTGGGTCCCGATGATCGTCGAGGGCGGGGAGAGCAGGATGCCGGAGCGCCCCTTCTTCGCCTCGGTGAGCGCCACGGTGAGCGACGATCCGGCCGACTCCGCACCGACTCCGACGATGAAGCGGGCGTGCCCTCGGGCGCCGCCCAGAGCGCGGTCGAGCGCGGAGTCCCTGATCGACTCGCTGTCGTCCACGACCACCGTGAGCGGCTGATCGGTCGGCGCGAGCGCCGCCGCGATCTCCTCGTCCGACGTGCGCGGCGACAGCACGGTGACGCCGTGGCTCTTGGCGACCTCGGCGAGGATCGAGCCGTCCCGCGCGACGATGACCATGGGCGTCTTGTGCCAGCCCAGCTGGTGCGCGAGCGCGGCGAGCGTGTGCGTCTTGCCGCTGCGGCGGTCGCCGGCGACGACGAACCCGCCGACGTTCGGCCAGTCGATCGTGATGCGCGAGAGCTGGTCGCCGCCCACCGCGACCACGGGCGTCTCCGCCGCAGACGCGTTCAGCAGCGGCAGCGAGTGCACGACGCTGAGACCGATGCGCGAGGGCAGCGGATCGACGCGCAGCGGCTGCGGCAGCTCGGCGAGCTGCGGGAACTGACCGAAGTGCCCTCGCACGTACTCGACGATCCCGCGGGCCGCCGCGGTCTGCGCCTCACCGCCCGGTTCGGCGGAGAGCACCGCGAACTGCGCCTCCGTGCCCTCGGAGCCGAACAGCGCGCGCCCCGGCGGCATGTTCGGGGCGAGGTCGCGGATCATGATGCCCGCGCCGCGGTAGTCGTTGATGTCGCGCATCCGCAGTGCGTACTGCGTGTCGATGAAGGTCGAGACCTTATCGGAAGAGATCGACCGGTCGGCGGTGAGGATGAGTCGCAGACCCACGGCCGGGCCCTCGCGCAGCAGGCGCATGACCTGGTCGCGTACGAGCACCAGGTCGTCGGCGCTCATGGAGGCGCCGAGGCGCTCCCATCCGTCGATCACCACGATGGTGTACGGCAGGGCGTCGCGGGCGTCGACCTGGCGGCGCTGCTCGGCGATGCTGCCGACCCCGGCGCGGGCGAGCGTGGCCTGACGGCGCGACAGGTCCATGCCGAGGCGGTCGAGCAGCCGCGGCAGGCGCGCGGCGTCCTGCGGGGTCACCACCGCGCCGGTGTGCGGGGCGTCCGCGAAGGGCAGCAGCGCACCGGTGCCGTAGTCGACCGCGTAGATATGCAGGTCGGCGGGTGTGAAGCGCTGCACGGCCTGGGCGAGGAGCGTGCGGACGGCCGTCGTGCGTCCGGACCGGCTGCCGCCGAAGAACAGCAGGTGCGATCCCGTGAGCACGTTCCACACGAGCGGCTGCTGCTTCTGCTTGGACGGCACGTCGACCAGACCGAGCACGAGGCCGCCCTCCGGCGCCGAGGACTCGTCGAAGCGGTCGAGCGGGAGCAGGTCGGGCAGCGGCAGCAGCCACGGCGAGGGGCTGCGCTCGATGCCCAGAGCGGTCGCGGCCTGGTTCGCGAGCTGCACGAGGCCGCGCAGGTCGGTGTCGTCCTGGTCGGGTCGATGCGACGCTGCTTCGACCGCGGGGAAGCGCGGCGGCAGACCCACGGTCTGCCAGTCGAAGCGCGCGGCGGCCGGCAGCACCCGGGTGGTGCGCTGGTGGCCGATCCGGAGTCCCGCGACGCGTGCGGTCTGGAACGGAGCGGGTGCCGCGTCGAGACCTGCCCGCACGTAGCCGCGACCGGGGGTGGATGCCGAGATGAGCGCGGCATCCGGCACTCCGATGATGTCGGTCGAGTCCGCCCGATCGGTCACGCGCAGCGCGATGCGCAGGTTGATGTTCGACTGCATCTCGGGCGTGATGACGCCCGAGGGGCGCTGCGTCGCGAGCACGAGGTTCACGCCGAGCGACCGACCCACGCGGGCGATGCGCACGAGACCCGTGATGAAGTCCGGCAGCTCGGTCTTGAGCTCGGCGAACTCGTCGACCACGATCATGAGGCGCGCGAGTCCCAGACGCGCCGCGGCCTCGGCATCCTTCTCCCAGGCGGCGTCGACGTCTTTGGCGCCGATGTCGTCGCGCAGCACCCGCTCGCGGCGCTTGAGCTCCGCGTCGAGGGAGGCGAGCGCGCGCTCGGTCTCGCGGGCGTCGAGGTTCGTGACCATGCCGACCGTGTGCGGCAGGCGTGCGCAGTCCGCGAACGCCGATCCGCCCTTGTAGTCGATCAGCACGAAGTTCAGCGCGTCCGGACGGTTGGCGAGCGCGAGCGAGATCACGAGAGCCTGCAGGAACTCGGACTTCCCGGATCCGGTGGTGCCCGCCACGAGCGCGTGCGGGCCGTCGGTCGCGATGTCGATCGCGTACTCGCCTTCGGCGCCGGCGCCGATCACGACGTACGACTGACGCGGCACGACCTGCCACTGGTCGATGATGGGCTGCGGGTCGGCGAGGTCGATGCCGAGGAGCTCGGTGTAGCGGACGCTGCTGGGCACGGTCGCGTCGTCGCCGACGCCCCGCACGTGCTCGATCGAGCACAGTGCACGGGCGATCTCCTCGGCGTAGCCGACGCTCACCTGATCGAACAGCACGGGCGAGTGGTACGCGTCGCCGGACTCCACGCGGCCGAGCAGCGGGTCGCCGGGATCCGCGACGACCACGGTCGTGGCCTCCTCGGGCAGACGCGAGCGGTCCGAGTCGATCGCGATCACGTGGATGCCGTACGCGGCGCCGTGCTCGAGGATCGTGACCATGCCGGGGAGCATGCGGTAGCGTCGTGCCCCGTCGACGACGAGCACGATCTGCGACTCGGAGTCGAGGCGACGGTCCTTGCCGATCCGCATGCGGATGTCGAGCAGGTTCCCGATCTCACGGATGCGCTCACGGCGCGTGAGATCGGTGTTGCCGATCAGCGCAACCGGTCCCACGCCCGGCTGCGCGTGCGGCAGCCACTGGGTCCACGACCAGGCGTGCTCCTGGTCGCGGTCGCACAGCACCACCACCTGCAGGTCGCGAGGGGAGCGCAGCGCGACGAGAGCCGTGAGCATCGCGCGCGTGACGCCGCCCGCGACGTCGGCGGGACCGGCGACGCCCACCGGGCCGGTGGCGAGGTCCACCGCGACCGGGGAGGGCGAGACGCCCACACGTCGCTCGCTGCGTCTCTCCTTCTGCGGACCGCCCTCGAAGCGCACGTCGAGCGGCACGTCGGCGACGCCCACCCGCGCGCGCAGCGCGTCCTCCTCGCCGCGGCGACGCTCCCACAGGCGCGACAGCGGGCGGGTGACGACGTCGCGGATGTACACGGGGTCGAGGTGGTGGTACCAGCTCGTGAGACGCTGCTGGCGCACGTGCACCGCGATGCGGCGGCGCGCGTCGTCGATCTCCTCGATCCAGTCGGCCTCGCTGCGCTCGCCCTTGCGCCGCGCGAGCTTCTTGTTCGCGAAGAACGAGCCGATCACCATGACGGGGGACGCGGCGGCCATGAGCAGCATGATGGGGCGCTGGAAGACCACGGCGAGGGTGATGCCGAGCACGACGGGCACGATGGCCGACAGCCAGGGCAACGGCGAGGCGTCCTGCTCCTCGGGCTTGTCGCCGGGCAGCGGGACCACCGGGGGCACCTGCGAGGGGCGGATGCGCGAGGGGCGGTTGAACGCCCGCGAGCCGACCTCGTCGATCGTGATGTCGGCGTCGGAGGCGGGCGCCGCACCGATGCGGATCACGCTGCTGCCGAGCTGCACGAGATCCGCGGGGACGATGTCCGCCGCACGCTCGTCGCCGGCGCCGTTGACGACCAGCCGCGCCTCGGGGTCGAGGAGTTCGATGCGGGCGGTGAGCGGCAGGAGGGAGCCATCGGCCGCGATGCCGCCGGACACCGTGATCGACGCGTGCTCCTCGCCCAGATGCGGATCGGCGACGCGCACGGCCGCCGACGAGCCGCGGCCGATCGTCGTGGCGACGCCCGCTGCCATCGGCACGGACTCCCCGGCGAAGGGACCGGCGACGAACTCCAGGCGCAGGGCACCGGGTTCGAGCACCACCGGATGCCGGGACGGCACGACCACGCCGCTGCGGATGCCCGTGGCGGTGAACGCCGACGCGGGATCGGTGCCGGGCGCGAGCTCGTCGACGGGGACGTCGAGCGACTCGCCGATCTCGGAGATCGTGGTGGCCTCGTCGATCTTGACGATCCACGACTCGGGCTGCGGTGCTCCCGGACGATCGGCGACGGTCAGCCGAAGGCTCATGATGCGGGTATCCCTTCCAGAAGTCGGGCGAGGCCCGCGAGCGGTACGGCCTCGTCGGCCTGCTGCTCCTCGACAGGCGCCGCGACGATCGACAGCGGCGCTTCACTCTCCCACGACGGCGCGACCAGTGAGACGCCATCGGCATCCGCGTCGTCGGTGACGCTGCCCCACGCGAAGCGTCCGTCGTCGGCAACGACCCGGAACATCAGCTGCGCCGGTCCGTCACCGGTGCGCTCCGCGCCGCCCTCGGCCGTGCACCGCAGGCCGACGGACTGCGGTGTGCTGCAGACGATCACCGCATCGCCGCCCCAGACCTGCGCGACCATGTCGACCGCGGTGGCGTCGCCCATGACGTGCAGGGCTCCGAACGTCGGGGCCGGTGCGTCGACGATCGTGACCGAGAGCTCGCCGGACACGGTCTGTCCGGCGTCGTCGGTGATCGTGACGGGGATCGCCACGTCGCCGGGGATCGTGCCGCGGATCGCGATGTGCGTCGGGCTCACGCCGACCGATATGCCCGAGGGCACGGCCGCCTTCCCGGCGGGCGCCGGGGGTTCGACATGGATAGTCGCCCCGCCGTCGGCCGTGCACGCGGCGCAGGTGATCGCGAGCGCCGAGATCGGCACGAGCGCCTGCTCGCCGACCGCGATGGGGAGGTCGATGCGGTCGACGCCGACCTCCGGCGCGGGCGGCGGCTCGAGTCGTACCCGGTAGTCGATCGAGATGCGGGTGGAGCCCGTGATCTGCGGCACCGTGAGCGTCTGCGTCCCGAGGGCCGTGTCGTACCCCGCGGACACGAGCGTCACGCGGTCCTCGGCGCAGCTCACCGTGATGCCGTCGAGGGTGCCGACGCCGGAGCAGTCGATGAGCCATCCTTCGCCGGGGCGGATCTCGGTGACGTCGGCGTACGACACCTCGATCGCGTCGCCGGATGGCGTGGCCGCGGCGAGCGCGGAGGATGCCGCGAGCGGCGACCCGACCAGCAGGGCACCCGCGAGGGCGGCGAGAGCGAGAGCTCCTCGCCGGCGTCGGTGCGTCGAGGTCATGGGACTCCAGGGTCGGCGGCAGGCCATGACTAGGATAGACGCGCCCGACCACGACGGAGAATCCCGGAATATCTATGAGCGACATCCCGCGCACGCGCCGTCAGCAGAACGCTGCGCCGGCCGCCGAGCGCCCGGTGGACGCCATGATCACGGCGGCGCCCGTGCCCTGGACCGCGACGCGCAGCTCGGCGCCCGCGGCCCTGGACGGCCAGCTCGGGTGGGACTCCCCCCGACCGAGCATGCAACTGGCCCCCGGAGCGATCCGGACGCTCGAGACGTCCGGCGACGTGCTGCCCGAGCTGGAGGAGGCACCCGAGAAGCAGCGCCCGCTGTGGCGGCATCCGGCCTTCCTGATCTCGGTGGGCACCACGCTGCTCGCGCTCATCGCCTTCGTCGTGTTCCTGATCCTCGGCGGCCTGTCCGGCGGGTCGACGGCGACCGACCTGAAGCTCGAGGTCACCGACAACGCCGTGCGGGTCGACTGGTCGGGACCGGACGTGCCGTACCAGGTCATCGTGGTCGACGGGCCCTCGGGACCGACACTCGACGTCTCGCAGCTCGTGACGGGCACGGAGGCCTGGCTGCCGCGCGCCGCCGCGATCGTCGACGACGGCTCCTGCGTGGTGGTCCGTCCGGCCGCCGGCAACGAGACCGCAGAGGTCAAGCTCGACCGGGCCACGCTCGATGCGCAGGGCGCGGTCTCGGGATGTGTCGCGGATGCCGCGGCGGGGTGACGCGCGGCTGATCGCCGTCGTGCTCGGTGCGGCTCTGCTGCTCACCGGGTGCACGTCGAAGACGGCGGCCGCGGAACCGGTGCCCACGCCGACCCACCTCGACCTCGGCACCTGGGACGAGGAGGCGTCCGGCAACGGGCTCGTGCTGCTCGACGCCGCCTCCGCCCGCGCCACCATGCTGGCCGCCGTGCGGGAGGCGGGCACCGCGACCATGACCGGGACGTACACGAACGGCGCCGGGCGCACGCTCGCGATGGTGGTGCACGGGTCGAGCGAGCAGACGGTCGCGGAGTTCACGGTCGACGGCGCCACGACCTCCGTCGTCATGAGCGAGGGCCAGGCGTACGTCCGCCCCTCTGCCACGACCGCGGCCGAGGGACTCGACGCGGGCGTCTACAGCTGCGTGGCCGAGGACGACGCGGCGCTCACGCAGTGGTCGTCGCTCCTGCATCCACTCCAGACCCTCGCGGAGTTCACGGGGGACGCGTCGACGCTGGGCGCACCGCGCGACGACGCGGTCGACCTCGTGATGGGTGCGGACGGCACCCTCGGCGCTCTGCGCGTGCAGACGCAGGGGCCTGCGCTGCCGATCTCGCTCACGCGGGCCGATGCCGCCGGAACCCTGCAGCTGGAGTTCTCGGGCTGGGGCGACGAGATCGACGTCCCCGATCTCGGGTCGCCCGCGGGCTGCTGATCCGCCGGACGCGAGCCGACCAGGGTCAGACGAGCCGGTTCAGGCGAACTCGGACCCCTCGGGCATGACCCAGCCCGGCAGCCCGCTGCACGCCGAACCCAGTCGGTGGAGTCCGAACTGCGGATGCGAGAACGCCTCCCAGATCCGCGTGGTGTCCTTTGCCTGTGCGGCCTCGATCATGTCGGCGAGGGTCTGCGGGGCGCCGGAAGCCCAGGCCACGTAGTCCTCGCTGTCCACGCCGAGAGATCCGAGGTCCGCGATCGCCAGTACGTCCTCCGCGGCGCTGACGACGTCGGCGAAGCTCTGCGGGATGCGCTCGTTGCACGACACCACGGCGACCGTGAGAGCGGTCACCGGAGACAGGAGCTGTTCGCAGCGGGCGGCACGGAGATCGGCCATCATGTTCCCCTCATCCTCGCTCCGCGGAAGGCGGAGCGGTCGTCTCGGCCCCCAGCAGGGCCACTGTCCTCCGGAAGATCGTCGACCGGTCGGCCGTGACCTCGACATCCACTCCCGCACCGCGACCCGCGATGCAGATCGCCGCGAGCGCGGCGCGGACGTCCTCGGGCGCGACCATCGTATCGAGCGGCAGCCGCATCCCCCCGTGGTCGGCGATCACTTCGAAGATCCCGTGCAGGTCGCGCGGTGCGGCATCGCGGAGTGCGCGGACGCCGCGGATGCCGAGCGTGTACTCGGCCTGCATACGACCGGCTGCACGTTCCACGGCCGCGGCCGGGGCACGCAGGAACGGCACCGACCCGCCGCGGTCGTCGTAGCCGACGGCCCCGATGATCGCACTCCACGGCAGGTCGACGTGCCCGGCGATCCGCAGACCCTCCGCGCTCACGACGAGGTAGTCGTCGCCCGATGCCCTGGCGATGCGCAGCCGTCGCCGCAGCAGCGCGAAACGCACCAGCAGCACCGCGGCGGCGAGCGCCAGCAGGGCGAGCAGCAGCACGGTCACCGGGCCGCCGAGCTGCCCGACGAGGACCGCGACGAACGCGACGACGGCAGCGAGCAGCACGAGGGCCGCCACAACGAGCACGACGGCGTTGGCCCGCAGCCGGCGTCGCGCGGCTGCCCGATCCAGCCGGACCGCGAAGACGCGCCCTCCCGCGAAGTAGTCGCGCCACTCCCGCTCGTGCGTCTCGGTGAGGCCGAGCGCGCTCAGCTCGTGCACGGGCGCCTGCTCCCCGATCGGCTCGGCTCAGGCATCCTCGTCCTCCGCGGACGCCTGAGGTCGATCGAGCTCCGCGAGGTCGTCGCGGGTGACGAGGCGCGTCGCGATGGTGTACTCGACGAGTCGCGCGCGGCGGTTCGTCGCGAACGAGCGCTGACCGCCGCGCATGCCGGGCACGCCGATGCGGTCGAGCTTGTCGCACACGTTGTCGAGCTTGCGGTTGAAGCGGGTGACGGTCCAGCCGAGTCGCGCCGCCGCCTTCGCCGAGGTGGGGATCTCGCTCATGCCGGTGCCGTCGCGCAGCAGCTGCGGCTCGGCGAGCGCGAGGATCAGCAGGCGCTGGCTCGCGGTGAGAGGCACGTCGCCGATCGTGGAGTCCCCGCTCGTCGTCTCCCGCTGCGTGTCGCGGAACGCGGGCTGGGTCGAGTGCACGACGAACTCGTACGTCGTGGGACCCGCGCTGAACACGACCGTCGTCGCCTCGAACACGAGCGGCAGCCGCGCGCCGGGCGAGAGCCACGCCTGGACGCCGCCGGAGCTGTCGGTCACCGATGCCGTCAGGCGCGAGCCGATGTTCGACAGCCACCACAGCCCGTCGACATCGGAGATCTCGAGGAAGTTGCGGTGCAGGAACAGGTTGTCGTCGATCGCCAGGTCGCCCTCGCGTCCGAGCGAGAACCGACTGCCCGGAGCGATCGTGAAGTACTCGCCGGCGAACTCGACCGTCACCGTCCCGACGTCCGTCGTGTCCGTCACTGCACGCACCCCCGCACCGGTTCGGACGCTCGTCCGTCTTCTCGTCGCAGCGCCACGTCGACGCAGACCTGACCGGCCGGCGCTCCCGTGATCGTCGCCGTCGTCTCGGTCGTGGTCGACGCCGCGCCGGAGCCGTCGAGCTCGATCGGCATCCAGATGAAGCTGTCGCCCTCGAGCGGGTCGGTGTTCGTCCACGTGAAGGTCACCTGGTCGCCCGTGCGCGTTCCGGCGAGGTCGGACACCTGCGGCACGACGTCGGACACCACGTCCTTCGGGTCGACCTCCTCCTCGGTCGCGACCGGATCGGGGGTCGGCGCGTTCGCGACGAGCAGGTTGAGGCCGACGATGCCGCCGACCACCACGACGACTCCGGCGGCGATCAGGCCGATCCACAGGCCCGTGCGGCGGCGCGGCGTCGCAGGCTCCACCTCGGATGCTCCGGACGCGGCCGAAGGCGACGTCTGTGCCGGCGCGAGATGCGGGGCGGATGCGGGGGCGCCGGCTGTCGTGCCCGACGGTGCGCTCGGCGTCGTGCCCACGGGCGCGCTCGCCTGGGGCGAGACGACGACCGGGCCGCGGGCGATCGTGCGGTCGTCGTCGTCGTCGACAGGAGCAGACGCGGGCGGGCGCAGCTGGGTGGCCTCGTCGACGGGCTCGGGGCTGTCGAAACGCGGCACGTCGGGCGCGGAGAAGGCCGGGCCCTTGGGCTGCGTCGCAGCCGAGGGGCGGGTGAACGCGGCGACGTCGGGGTCGATGCTGACGATCTCGCGGACGCGGGTCAGACCGTCGCCGTCGTCGTCGAGGTCCTCCGCCGGGGGATGGTCGTCGACGATGTCGATCGGCGTCACGGAGTGCGAGAGCTCGATCTGCACCTTCTGCAGCGCCCGGGCGAACGCGACAGCGCTCGGGAACCGGTCATCCGGGTTCTTGGCCATCGCGCGCTCGAGGAGGCGCTGCAGGCTCTCCGGCGAGTCGGGGCGCGCGAGCTGAGGCAGCGCCGCACGCTCGATCCGCTCGATCAGGTCGGCGCTCGAGTTGCGCTCCCCCGCGCGCTCGAACGGCGAACGACCGGCGAGCAGCGTGTAGAGGGTCGCGCCCAGCGCCCACACGTCGGTGCGAGGACCGCTCTGCGGCGGGTCGCCGAACGACTCGGGCGGCGACCACGGGATCGACATCCCGGATGCTTCGCCCGTGGCGCCCGTGGTCGAGGCGATGCCGAAGTCGGTGAGCGCCGGCCTGTTGTACTCGGTGACGAGGATGTTCGCGGGCTTGATGTCGCGGTGCAGCACACCCGCACGATGCGCGGTCTCGACCGCACCCGCGACCTGCACGCCGACGCGCAGGGCCTCGGCGACCGAGAACGACTCCTTGCGCGCGCGCACCTGCAGGTTCGGCCGCGGGCAGTACTCCATCACGAGGTAGGGGCGGCCGTCGCCGGCGACGCCGGCCTGGTAGATCGTGACGATCGCCGGATGCGTCGACAGCATGGCCATGACGTTCGCCTCGTCGGCGAACTCCTGCGCCGCGCTGCTCGCGAGGCGGTCGGCGAGCAGCACCTTGACGGCCACGCGGCGGCGGGGCATCTGCTGCTCGTACAGGAAGACGTCGGCGAAGCCGCCCGTGCCCAGGGGCTCGAGGTAGGTGAACCCGGGGAGGTCGGGCGGCGGCGAGGGGCGACGACTCACGGCAGATCCTCGAAGGCGACGGTCACGCCGTCGCCGAGGTCGACCACGTCGCCCGACACGACGACCGTCTGCTCGCCGGGGTGCAGGCGCACGGGGTCGGCGCCCGAGCGCAGCAGTGTCGAGCCGTTCGTGGTGTGCAGGTCGATCACGACGACCGTGTCGCCCTCGGGACGCACCTCGAGATGGCTGCGCGAGATGTCCTGCTGCGGACTCTCGACCGCGATGAGGTGCGGCAGGCTCGCACCGCTGGCGCGGGTGGAGCGCGGACGGCGACCGATGATGACCGTGCGATCGAGGGTCACGACCTGAC
This sequence comes from Microbacterium sp. LMX7-1.2, assembly GCF_040675935.1. Taxonomy (NCBI): domain Bacteria; kingdom Bacillati; phylum Actinomycetota; class Actinomycetes; order Micrococcales; family Microbacteriaceae; genus Microbacterium; species Microbacterium sp. LMX7-1.2. The sequence continues at coordinate 1,507,741 of NZ_JBEGIL010000001.1, forward strand.
CGGTCGACACCCGGATGCGGCCGGTGCCGCCGAAGACGGGCAGCGCGATGGTCGGGGCCTCGGGCGAGACCGGGGCCTCGCGGCGCAGTGCCCGCGCCTCGGCGGAGGAGATCGTGGCGCCGTCGTGGTCTCCCGCGAGGGTGGGATCGACCACGGCCTCGTCGGGGGCGTCGGCGGCGGGACGGTGGATCGTCTGCCCGAACAGCAGGTCGAACTCGTCGACCTCCTCGGTCGACGCGACGTCCTCGGGCATGAGCGTGTCGGTGAGGTCGGGCTCCGGCTCGGACTCGGGCTCGGGATCGGGCTCGGGCTCGGGCAGGATCGTGTCCTCCGGCGCGGCGTAGGTCTCGGCGGGCGTCTCGAGATCGGAGGCTGTCTCGGCGGGGGCGTCGGCCGGGAGGCCGATCGGCGCTGCCGGGACCACGGCGGGAGCCACGGCCGCGGCTCCGGCCAGAGCGCCGAGGCTCACGCCGCCCAGGCCCGCCGCGGAGACGTCGTCGTCCGAAGCGGATTCCGCCGGAGCGGATTCCGCCGGAGCGGATGCCGATGGAGCGGGTGACGACGACGGGGCGGACACGGATGCCGACGCGACGGCACCCTCCACGCGGGCCGCGGCGGACGCGCCCGTCGTGTCCACGGCGAGCGACGACACCCGCACCACGCCGCCGAGCAGCGGGAGTCCCGGATCGGCGGCGCCCCCGGCATCCTCGGCCGTGATCTCCACGGAGGTCGCCCCGCGCACGAGACGCTCGCTCCACGTCGACACCTCGGCGCCGCTCACGCGCGTGCGCCCCTCGCTCGTCTCGACGACGACCTCGGGCAGACCGCGGACGGCGACGCGGACGACGTCGGCCTCGACCACGACGGCCGCGAAGTCCGGCAGCGCCGAGAGGGAGCCGCCCGACCGGGAGGTGAGGAGGTCGACGAGGCGACCGAGGTCGCTGATGCCGTCCACGCCGTCCCAGGCGTCGGCGATGAGCGCGGCGTCGGTCGTGCCGGGGAGAACGAGCAGGGCCCCCTCGCGCACGAGGGCGTTCCAGGTACCAGGGCGATAGTTCACACGCATCAGCGCACTCCTCCTGCGGCTTCGCGCGGACGCGTGTCCGCGATGTCCGGTTCGTCGGTCTCGACGAGCGTGCCGGGGCGCGAGGCGACCGTGACGGCATCCACCACCACGACCGTCACGTTGTCGCGACCCCCCGCGTGGACGGCGCTCGAGACGAGGATGTCGGCGGCGCGCTGCGGGTCGTCCTCGACCAGGAGGATCTCGCGGATCGCCCCGTCGCCGAGCTCGGAGGTCAGGCCGTCGGAGCACACGAGCAGGCGGTCGCCGCGCTCGGCGGGGAACAGCCAGTAGTCGACCTCGCCGTCGCTCCCGGCACCGATCGCCCGCGTGATGACGTTGCGGCGGCGGTCGGTCTGGGCGTCCTCGGGCCGCAGCTCGCCGGCCTCGATCAGCTCCTGCACGACCGAGTGGTCGACGCTGACCTGTTCGAGGTCGCCGTCCTCGAGTCGGTAGACGCGGGAGTCGCCGATGTTGAGCACGAGCCAGTAGCCCATGCCGTCGACGTTTGCGATCACGACACCGCTGAGCGTCGTCCCGGCCCGGCCGTTGCTGCTCGTCGAGAGCGCCTCGACCTCGGCGCGCGCGACCGAGACCGCATCGCGCACGTCGTCGAGGGCGAGCGCCTCGCGGCCCACGTGCCGTGCGAATTCGGCGATCACAGCCGCGCTCGCACGCTCCCCCGCCTCATGGCCGCCCATGCCGTCAGCGACGAGGAACACGGGGGCGGTGGCGAGGAAGGCGTCCTCGTTGAGGGTGCGTCGCAGACCGGTGTGCGTCGCCGCACCCGTCGAGACGGCGAGGGGGACGGTCATGCGTAGCCCCCGATCGTCACGATGCGGTCGCCGATCTCGAGCGCGTCGCCGAGGCGCACGGGCACGCGTTGTCCGGCCGGGCAGGCGATGCGCTGACCGTCGCGCACGAGGGTGATGCCGTTGGTCGAGAAGCGGTCGAGCACCCAGCCGCCCGAGGTGGAGGCCGCGGCCTCGAAGTGCGTCTTCGACAGCGACAGCGTCTCGTCGCGGACCGGCACGATGATGGCGCCGTCCTCCGGGCCGGGGTTGCGACCGAAGACCGTGCGACGCGACACGGTCACGCGCGTCCCGTCGTCCCAGGTGAAGACCAGGCGATGCCCGGGGATGCTGATGCGCGTCTCCTCGAGGTCGTCGTCGAGACCTGCGGAGGCCGGCACCTCGGGGGACGATCCGGGAGCGGCGGGCGCGGGCGCAGCGGCCTCCGCCGGAGCGGCGAACGCCGGAGCGGGGGGCGCGGCCGAGAACGCCGGTGCCGCGGGATGCGCGGGAGCGGGCGGCGGGGTCTCCACGGCGGCGGGTCGCGGGGGCGGGGCGTCGAGGGTGATACCCGGCACGTACGCGATCACGCCGCCGTCGTCCACCGGCGACGGAGGCGTGGTCGTGATCGGGACCTCAGGAGCGGAACGGTCCGTCGACTCCTCGCCGGACGAGGGCACGGCGGGCGCGGACGGCACGGCGGGCGACGAGGGGACGGGCGCTGCCGGGGCCGGGGGCACGGGCGGAACGGCGAACGCCGGCGCGGCGGGAACGGGCGGCATCTGCGGAGCGGCAGCGGGAGCCTCCGGGCGGGCGAACGGCGATGCGGGTGCGCCCGCCGGAGGCGCCGGCACCGCGTACCCCTGCGGGACCGGATACCCGCTCGGCGACTGGGGAGCCGGATCGCTCTGCGCACCGGGAGCTCCGGGTGCACCGGGAGCTCCGGGCGGAACCGACCCGGGCGCCGCGAGTCCTGGCACGGGCGGAGCCGTCGGCACGGGGGGCACCATCGGCGCCGAGGCAGGAGCGGATGCGGCGGAGACCGGTGCCACGGCATCCGTCCGCACGTCGTACATCAGCGACTTCGCGACCTTGTCGTGCCAACCCTGAAAGCGTCCTGACCCGTCGAACAGGGGCGTGAAGTAGCCGACGACGATGCCGGCCGTGAGACCGAAGATCACGTTGCGCAGCAGCGTCCGGCCGAAGCCGAGCGGTGCGCCGTCCTCGCCGACCAGGCGCAGACCCTGCGCACGCATGCCGATCGAGCCGCGCCCCGACTGCATGACCGTGTAGAACACGAACCAGCCGAGCGCCAGCAGCCCGACGATCGGCAGACCGACCCCGAGGATGGCAAGACTCCCGAGGGCCGCATCCGGGGTCGTCGCGGAGGACGCGGATGCCGTGAAGGCGACGAACACGACGATGCTCGGCACGATGGCGATGCCGCCGGCGATCAGCGCATCGATCAGGTACGCGATCGCGCGCCGCGGGATCGGCGCGATCCGGCCGGACTGTGGCTGCGTCATGGTGTCTCGCTCTCGGGTGAGGTGGACGTCGTCGGACGGGGTCTGCTCTCGATCGTGCCAGGTTCGCGGCGCACGCGCGCGGCCGCGGCCTCGCGGAGGCTCTGCAGGCCGACCGAGAACGCGGATCCGCCGAGCAGGGAGCGGAGGTTCAGTCGCGCCTTCAGCCGCTTCCAGAAACCGGCGTCCTTGCCGAGTCCGCCGACGATCGCGTCGACCTCGGTCCAGAACGCCTCGACGTCCTCCGGCGTCGGTTCGGAGGGCCCGAACACCTCGGCATCCGCTCGCCGCGCCAGGGCCGTGACCTGCGGCACCGTGAGCGTGGCCGCCACCGAAGCGGCCTCCTCCGCCCTGGTCCCGCCCGGAGGGATGCGCGCGCCGTAGTCGACGGCGCGGTCGGCGAGCTCGTCCCAGCCTCCGCTGATGCGGTCGGCGGTGCGGGGGGCGTTGCGCCGGGTGCGGCGCCGGGCCGCCTTCCACGCGCCGATCAGGATGAACGGCGAGGCCAGCAGGGCGAGCACCCCGAGCGAGATCCCGCCGATCGCGAGGATCGCGCCGATGATGCCGAGGATGTTGAGGGTCTCGTCGTCGCCCTTGCGGTCGTCGGGCAGCGTCGGAGGCAGATCGACCGGCTCCTGCGGCGGGGGCGGCGGCTGCAGCACCTGAGGCTTCGGGTCGACCTTGGGCTTGGTGTTCTGATCGTTCGGGACCTTGTCCTCGGGCGGCGTGGGGTTGAACGTCAGCCATCCGAGCCCCTCGAAGTTCACCTCGACCCAGGCATGGATGTTGTCGCCCGTCGCGGTGAACACGGCGTCGCCCGCCTGCTCCTCGTCGGGGTAGAAGCCCATCACGACGCGAGCGGGGATGCCGACCTCGCGGGCGAGCAGAGCCATGGCGACCGCGTACTGCTCGTCGTCTCCGATCATCTGATCGCCGCCGATGAGGGTCGAGATCCGCTCGGAGGTGTGGCCGGCGCGGGAGAGCACCTCGCCCTCGAGGCCGTGGCTGAAGAAGCCGCCCTCCGCGAGGAAGCTCTCCAGCGCCCGCACCTGCTCGATCGGCGACTCCGCACCCGCGACGGTCTCGGAGGCCAGCGCCGTGAGCTCCTCGGGCACGTTGCTCTGCTTCGGGAGGGGAACGCTGCCGAAGGGCGCGTCGGCGATCTGGTCGTCGTCGAGCTCGCCCGGGATCACCGTGTCGACGGTGTAGGAGTCCCCCGCCGTGAGCTTCGAGGTCACGACGGCCGTCCCCGTCTCGGCGTTGTAGTACGCGGAGCGGCGCAGGTCCTCCGCACGATCCCCCGTGAAGTCGATCTCCGACACCTGACCGGCATCCGGCACCCAGACCCCGCGGTACTCCTCGATCTGCACCTGCAGGGTGACGGGGATGCCCTCGGCCTCCGGCGACATGTTGGCGCGGATCGGCGCGAAGGCGCTCGACGAGCCGGCGCCGCCGTCGGTGACGTTGTAGACCATGCCGTCGTACTGGTCCATGACCGCGATCCGCATCCGCGCGTCCTTCGGCAATCCGCTCACGGTGAAGAGCGTGTCGCCGGCCTCGTCGCGCACGTTCTTGCGGAACGCCTGGAGCGGACTCGGGTAGTCGCGGATGTTGAACGGCGGGATGATCACGTCCCGGAAGACGTGTCGGGGCTGAGCCGGGGCCGCGACCGCGCTCGTCGCGATACCGGCGCCGCCGGCGACGGCCAGCACGGCCACACCAGCCAGCAGTCTGCGCAGCCGCATGTGCCCGGCCCGCGACGGATCGACCTCGCCGACCGACACCGCTGCGTTCTGCGGAGCCCACAGCTGCCGCAGCGCGAGCCAGGCGACCGCGACGACCGCGAACACGAGACCCTGCACGATGGGGACGGCGGGCTCGGGGGTGCCGAGCGCGATCACGAGCATCAGCATGGACCCGGCGGGCAGCAGCGCCCACCCGACGTGCGGCAGCCGAAGCGCGAGCGAGGCCGTCAGCACCGTGGTGACCAGGGTGAGCAGGAACGGCACCAGGAAGTGGCCGTCCGCTCCGGCCACGGGCGCGACGGTCGTGAGCAGCTGCTTCCACGCGGTGACCGTGCCGACGGCGAGCTTCTCGAGTGTCTCGAGTGTGGGGATCACGCCGAGGATGGTCGTGTGCGCCAGCGCAAGAGCGCCGCCGAAGAGGAAGTACACCGCGACCGTGAGGCCGGCGACGACGAGGATCCCCCACCGACGCCACGTCGACACCGCGGCGATCGCGAGACCGAGCAGCATCGCGCCGAGGGCGGCGGGCAGATACGAGCCGCCGGCGAACGTGGGCCAGAAACCGACGACGGCGACCGCGACGAGCAGCGCGGAAGCGCCGAGATCCAGGATCCAGCGACGTACAGGCATCCCCGCGAAGTCGGTCGAGAGAGCGGTCATGCGAGCACCTTCTGCAGTGCGAGGGGGACCTGATCGAGTGCACCCACGGTGACGACATCGGCCTCGCCGATGCGGCGCAGCGTGGGCGACGCGACCGTCGTGTCGGCGACGAGCGCCATGGTCTTGGCCCCGAACGGCAGACGCGAGCAGGCGAGGCGGAGGTCGTCGGTGCTGACCTTGGAGCCGCACACCAGCACGACGACGCTCGCGAGGGGCATGGTGCGCGCGAGCACGCCGGCGAGGTGGTCGATGCCGCCGTCACGGGGCTTGGACTGCTCGACGCCGGACAGCGAGTCGAGGAGCCGCTTGCCGGTGCCCGCGGGGAGCTCTCTGCCCTGCACGCGCACGTCGACCCGCTGGGAGTCGCGGATCGCCCGCAGACCGATCGACCCGGCCGCGGAGATCGCGAGCTCGAAGTCCTCGTCGCTCGCGTAGTCCCCGGACGAACGGGACAGCCCGATCACGAAGTGCGACCGGCGGGTCTCCTCGTACTGGCGCATCATCATGGTTCCTGTGCGGGCGGTGGATCGCCAGTGCACGTGGCGCAGATCGTCGCCGGGCTGGTACTCGAGGAGCGCGTGGAAGGACACGTCGTCGCGCGACAGGTCGGCCGCGGGCAGACCCTCCAGGTCGCGCAGGTAGCCGAGCGACTGTCCGTCGAACAGCACGGTCTTCGGGTGCACGAACAGGTCGACGGGGTCGTCGCGGCGATGCGCGCGCTCGAACAGCCCGAGCGGGTCGCCGCGGACGACGCTGACGGGGCCGACCTTCACGACGCCGCGCTTCTGGGTGGGGATGGCGAACAGCTCCTCCGCCTCCTCCCCCGGCGCGAGACGCTGGATGCCGAACTCGCCTCGTCCTGCGCCGACGGGCAGCACGATCCGAGACGGCAGGATCGCCCTGGTGCCGTGGTTCGCGAGGGTGAGGGCGCCGACCGCGCGCTCGCCGACGACGACGCGCGTGCGGGCCAGATCGAGCGAGACGTCGTAAGCGGTGCGGCCGATCAGGAACAGCGCGCACAGCGCCACGGTGATCGCGATCACGACCGCGGCGACCGTGAACTCCGCCCAGCCCGCGACCTGACCGACGATCCAGAACACGACCGCGAGGCCCATGAGCACCCACGCGAGCGGTCGGATCGCGGCGGCGATCAGTCGGAGGCGCACCAGGATGCGCGCGCCGATGACCGCCACGATGTCACGCCATCCGGCATCGCGGTCGATCGGCGCGTTCGCGATCTGGTGGACCTCCGCGGTCATCAGGCCGCCGCTCGGGCCTGCGGTGCGGCGACCGCGTCGAGCACGCGAACGAGGACCGTCTCGGCGGACGTGCCGGCGAACTCCGCCTCGGCGTCGAGCAGCAGGCGATGCTGCCAGACGGGACGCACGAGCGCCTTGATGTCGTCGGGGAGCACGAAGTGGCGTCCCTGCGCGGCCGCCCACACCTTCGCCATGCGGATCATCGCGATCGCGCCTCGCACCGAGACTCCCAGGCGGATCGCCGAGTCGTCGCGGGTCGCGGCGGCGAGCTCGGCCACGTAGCGCAGCACTGCGGGCTCGACGTGCACGGAGGCGCCGAGGTCGGCCATGTCGGCGACCGCACTCGTGGTGATGATCGCCGCGAGACCAGCGGAGGGGTTGCGGTCGGAGGCGCCGGCGAGGATGCTCTCGGTCACGTCGAGGTCGGGGTAGCCGATCGACGTCTTGATGAGGAAGCGGTCGAGCTGCGCCTCGGGCAGCTTGTATGTACCGGCCTGCTCGATCGGGTTCTGCGTCGCGATCACGAGGAACGGCCGACCGGTCTCGTGCGCGACACCGTCGACCGTCACGCGCGACTCCTCCATGACCTCGAGCAGCGCGGACTGCGTCTTCGGCGAGGCGCGGTTGATCTCGTCGGCGAGCACGATGGACGCGAAGATCGGGCCCTTGTGGAACTCGAACTTGTGCGACTGCTGGTCGTAGATCGTCACACCCGTGACGTCGGACGGCAGCAGGTCCGGGGTGAACTGGATGCGCGTGCTGGTGCCCTGCACGGTGGCGGCCAGCGCCTTCGCGAGGCTGGTCTTGCCCGTGCCGGGGGCGTCCTCGAGGAGCACGTGCCCTTCGGCGAGCATCGACGACAGCACGAGGCTGACGATCTCGCGCTTGCCCTGCACCGCCTTGTCGACGTTGTCGACGAGACGCTGGAAGGTGCCCTGGAACCAGGCGGCCTGTTCGGGGGTCATGGTCATGAGTGTGTCGGTTCCTCGTTCTGTGAAGGATCGTTGGCGTCGCGCCGTGGGGTCGCGCTAGTACCAGCTGATGGCGTCGGCGTAGCGGTTGAGCTCGACGATGTACACGCGGATCGACCGGCCCGGATTGCCGTAGAAGCAGCCCAGCTGCACGGTCCCGTTCTCGGGCACGTAGCGCGCCGAGTTGCCGAACTGCCCACCGTCGTCGCAGCGCAGGGTGTAGTTGCCGGGGCTGCGGAAGTTCTGCACCGTGAGGGTGACATAGGCGCAGGACGAGTGCGTGCACTCCCCCGGCCAGTTGCCCGACGCGCCCTTCCCGGTCTTCAGCACCTCGGCGGGGCGCGGGTTGGTCTTGGCGGAGTCCGACGCCTCGGGTGAGGTGCCGCCCTCGCTGGCGGTCGCGCGCACCGTGATGCTGTGCGTCTCGTCGTAGCCGTTCCCGACCGTCTGGGAGCCGCTCGCGCCCACGGTCTGCCAGCCGCCGCCGTCGATCCTGATCTGCACCGTCTCGATGGGGCGTCCGTTGCCGGAGTTGCGTGCATCCCAACTCAGCTTCACCGACATCCCGGCGTTCTCGGCCTTCGCGACCGGCGCCTTCGGCTGCCCGAACGGCACGACCTGGGCGACGTTCGAGGCCGCACCCGCGTAGGTGCTGCCGTCGACCGTGGAGACGGCGCGCACCTGCAGGTTGTACGTGGTCCCGTTCGAGAGCCCGCCGATCGAGTTGCCGTTGAGCGCCTGCCAGCTGCCACCGCCGTTGAAGGTGTACTGGTACGAGATCTCCGACGACTTGGCGCCGTTCGCGGAGCCAGGGGTGTACGAGATGTTCGTGATCGACCGGTCGGCGGCCTGACCGCGCAGGCCGGTCGGAGCGCCAGGAGCGTTCACGCCGCGGCGGGGCGCCGACAGCTCGGACCATTCTCCCCAGCCGGCCTTGTTCTGCGCGCGGATGCGATAGGTGTACGGCGTCTCCGACGTCGGGACCTTGACGGCCTGCGACGTCGCCCCCGCACCCGGGGTGAGGGTGTTGACGACCGTACCGCCGTTGCGCACCTCGAGCTGGTAGCTGGCGATCGCGTCGCCGTTGGAGTTCGGCGCGCTCCAGTTGACCTGCATCTGCGCCTCGTTGCCGACCGAGGCGAGCTGAGTCGTGGTCGGAGCCGCGGGCTTGAGCGGCGGCCCCGCGGGGACCTCCGATGCCGACCAGTTGCTCCAGCTCGACGGATCCGGCGCCTTGTTGTGAGCCTGGACGCGCACCTGATAGTTGCCGCCGTTCTCCAGACCCTCCCAGGTCAGGGAGTTGCCGGAGACCTGCTTCTGCGACACTCCGGATGGAGGAGCCGGGGAGATCTCCAGCGTGTAGCTCTCGACGGGCGAGCCCGGCGTCGACGGGGTCGTCCAGCTCACGGCCAGCGACTTGTCGCCGAACTTCAGAGTCGGCGGGTTCGGTGTGTCGGGACGGGCGTCCGGGCGTGCAACGGCGGAGGAGCCGGAGGGCTTGCTCTCGCCGACGCGGTTGGTCGCGGTCACCTGGAACGTGTACTCCACGTTGTTGGTGAGTCCGTCGAGCGTGCACGTGGTCGACCGGCACTCCTTGGTGTACGAACCGCCGCTCACCGCCTTGACGGTGTACTTCGTGATCTCGGCGCCGTTGTTCGACGGGGCGCCGTAGGAGACGACGACCGTGCGGTCCTGCACGCTCGTGACGGTCGGCGCACCCGGGGCCTCCGGCACTCCCTGCACCGTGACGATGACCTGGCCGTTGACCTCGCGGTCGGGGTCCTTCGTCGCATCCTGGATGCGGTAGCGCACCACCAGCGTGCCGACGAACGTCGCCGCGGGGGTGACCGTCAGCTGATCGCCCTTCTGCGTCACCGAACCCATGCCCGCCTCGACCACCGCCGACACGACCTTGAGCGGAGTCTCGGGGAACGGGTTGAAGTCGTTCGCGAGCACGTCGACCGTGACCGGCTTGCCCTGGTCGGCTTCGGAGATCGTATCGGTGTTGGCGGCCGGCATCGCACGCGTGGAGGCGGCGACGAGCACTGTCACGGTTCCCTCGACCGGCTCGGTCTCACCGTCGGTCACCTCGACCTTGAGCGTCAGGGCGGTGCCCTTCTTCGCCTCGGACGAGGCCTCGACCATCAGGTTCGATCCGTCGATCCTGGCCTTGACGCCCTTGCCGTCACCACCGGTGAACTTGTAGGTGTGCTTGCCCTCGTCCTCGGGGTCGGGGTCGGTGGTGAGCGCCGCGAGGTCGAGCGCCGTCGCGTCCTCGCCGGGCGCGACCTCCATCTGACCGTTCACGAAGACGGGCTGCTGGTTCTCGGGCGGCAGCACGTCGATCGGGATCGTCAGCGTGGCGATGCGTCCCTCGGGGTCGTCCGGGCCTGAGCCATCGGTCACCTCGAACGTGAGCGCGTCCTTGCCGAAGTAGCCGGCGGCGGACGTGTAGACGAGCGTCGTCTCGTCCTGCACGAGGTCGCTGCCGTCGGCGTGCACCGCGGAGACCTTGGCGTGCTCGGTGATGCGGGCGGTGCCGCCTCCCGCGACCGTGACGTACTCCGACAGCGGGAGCTTCTTCGTCTCGCCGCTCACGACCTCCACGGGCTTCGTGAGGTCGACTGTCGGCCGCAGTCCGGACTCGGCCGGGACGAAGATGAACGCCGAGGCCTCCAGCCCGTCGCGGTCGGTGAGCGTGTAGCGGATGAGCTGCTGCTCCTCCTGCACCGTGACGCGCACCGAGCCGTTGTCGAGCTGCGTCGCGCCCTCGCCGAGCGTCACGGTGAGAGCATCCGTCGTGCCATCGGGATCCTCGTCGTTCTTGAGGATCGGGATCTCCGCGGTCAGCGTCCCGTCCTTGAGGTCCTCGGGGCGCACCCGGTCGTCGCGGGCGATCGGCGCCTGCAGGGGCACGTCCTCGTCGACCGTGATCTGGAGCACGGCCGAGGCGGTGGCGCCGCGGGAGTCGCGGATCGTGTACTGCAGCGAGGTCTCCAGTGCGCGGTCCGGCGCCTGGACGAGCACCCGGTCGCCGGAGACGCGGGCCGAGAGGCCGTCGATCTCCGGCACCTCGAGACCGCCGTTCTTCTCGCTGACCAGCGTGATCTCGTCGCCCTCGGGGTCGGAGTCGTTCGCGAGCACCGGGACGGCGATCTCGCGTCCGGGACGCACCACGACCGCATCCTTCACGGCGTACGGCGCCTGGTTGATGTCCTCAGCGGGCGCGATGCCGACGCGGATCGTGGCGAGGCCCTCCTTGCCGAGCCGGTCGCGCACGCGGTACTTGAACGTGTCGACGCCGGTGGAGCCGTCGAAGGCCTCGTAGGTGAAGTAGTTCGAGCCGTTCTCGTTGATGCGGCCCTTGGCCGGGTTCGACGCGATGCCGATGAGCTCCACCGAGTCGCCGTCCGCATCGATGCCGTCGAGCGGCACGGCGATGTTCACCTCGGTGCCCGCGAGCGCACGTGCCACGATGTCCTGCGGACGCGGCGCGGCGTTGGTCTCGGCATCGATCGGCATGATCTGGATGGTGACGTAGCCGGCGGCCTTCTGCTCGCGCGAATCGACGGCCTCGTAGGTGAGGTACACGGTCTTCGCCTCGTCGCCGGCCTTGAACCGCACCGCGTCCTGCGAGACGAAGGCCTCGCCGTCCTCAGGGTCCGGGGCCTCGACGAGCTCGGGGGCGACGTGCATGACGTCGTCGTTCGGATGCGTGTCGTTGTCGAGCACGGGGATCGTCACGACGTCGCCGGCGCGGACGTAGGCGGTGTCGGGGTTCGCCACGGGCTGCAGGATCTGGTCGGGCGCGGGGATCGGGATCACGACGACCTCGCCCTCGGCCGACTTCGAGCCGTTGGAGATGCGGTACTTGACGCGCACCTGATCCTTGAGCGATCCCTGATCGGTGATGCGCAGCGTCTCGTGGTTGATCACCGAGACCGAGATGCCGGAACTCGGCTCGAGCGAGACGGATTGCACCACGAGGATGCCGCCGGCGGGGTCCATGTCGTTCGCGAGCACTCCGACAAGCACGTCTCCACCCGAGGGCAGCAGGGCGACGTCGCGCACGGCGACGGGCGGCAGGTCGGTCTCGTTCGCGTCGAGCACATCGACGCGCACGAGTCCCTGTGCGTTCTTCGGGCCGGCGGTCGCGAGGTACTGCACGTAGTAAGTGCCGGGCGCCTGCGCGGAGAAGGTGAAGGTCTTGTTCGAGTAGTCCGGGAGGATGGTCGCGCCGGGTGTCTCATCGACGCGTCCGAGGCGCAGTGGCTCACGGCCCGAACTCGTGTCGTTCACGAGCGGCGCGACCGCGACCTGCTCGCCCACGCGGGTCACGACATGGTCGGCGTTCGTCTTGGGGTCGGTCGACCCCTCGGGGCGCACGTCGAGCGAGATCGTGCCCACGTAGGTCTCGCCGAAGCCGTCGGCGATCGTGACGCTGATGTCCTTGCGCCCCTGCAGGCTCGCGGTCGCCTTGTAGGTGATCTGACCGTCGGTGCTGAAGTCGACCTCGTCGCCGGGCGCGGGCTCGACACCCTTCAGGTAGATGTCGTCACCCTCGGGGTCGATGAAGTCCGGGAGGATGTTGTACGAGATCGTGCCGCCGGATTCGACGGTCAGGCTCGTCTTGCGCTTCGGCGTGGGGGCCGAGTTCTGGTCCCAGTCGTACACCGTGAGGGTGACGTTCGCGGTGTCCTTGCCCCCGCGCCCGTCGTCGGCCTCGTACATGAAGGTCGTGGAGCCGCTGGCCTTCTCGTCGACCGCGATCTGCAGCGATCCGCCGTTCTGCACGGGCTGCACCGTCCCGATCGACGGCTGCGCCTCGGCGATCGTCGCGACCAGCACGTCGCCGTCGGGGTCGTTGTCGTTGTCGAGCACGGGCAGGAGGGTCGTCGCACCGGGACGCACTCCGAACTCGTCGTCCTCGGCGACGGGCGGGGTATTCTCCTCCTTGCGATCCGGGAGCGTCGTCTCGACGGTCTCCTCCGTGGTGTCCTCTTCGTCCTGCGTCTCGCCCTCGGGCGGCGTGAGGTCGTTCCAGTTGTCGACGCGCTGCAGCGACTCGTTCGCCATCCAGGCGGCGCCGCCGACGGCGTCGTTGAGGATGATCACGTCGCGGTTCACGCGGAACGTGAGGCTCTTCGACTGCTCTGCGCCCTCGATCCTCTCGTCGACGTCGTTGGAGTCCCCGGGGCACTCGCGCAGGAATCGCGCGGATCCGGCCCAGGCCGCGTAGGTGCAGCCACGCAGCGACACGGGGGCGGCGGGGATCCCGGTGCCCCCGACGTCGGTGACGACGGGCTCTGCTCCGTCGAGCGGCACCGTGACGAGGGCGGATGCCGTGGCGAGGGCGACGGCGGACGTCTGGGCGGAGGCGGGCTGCAGCACGGCATCCTGAGCGCCGGCGATCTCGGTGCGGAACCCGCCCGGTGTCGTGACGACGCCCGCGGCGGGGTCCAGGACCACCGGGGTGCGCCCGACGGCGGTGATGACGGGAACGGATTCCTCGTCGATGTCGCCCAGCGATGCCGCGGAGGGGTCGAGCGGTTCGCCCTCGTTGTCGACCGGGACGGTGACGACCTCGCCGCGCTCGGCGGAGACGCCGAAGACGGTGCCGTCCTCGGCTACCGCGACATCGGCGTTCGCGCCGAGCTCGACGGCGGGCTCGGCTGCTTCGATCTTGAACGAGGCGATGCCCGACACCGGGACGACCCAGACCTTGCCGGTCTTCTTGTCGAGGATCGCGGTGGTGCGGTTGCCGAGCACGACCTTGGCCGAGGTGGGGATGCGGGCCGAGTCGCCGAGAGCGACGCGGGCCGGATCGACGGCGGTGATGGTCGAGGCGCTCTCGTCGACCACGAGGATGTTCGTCTCGTCCTGGAGGATGTCGTAGTTCTCACCCGCCGTGCGCAGACCGCCGTCGAGCACGGTCGACTCGTGATTGAAGTGGCCGACGAGGAGGCTGGAGGTCTTGGTGATCCAGACGCCGCCGTCGTTGAGGTCGACCTTGGTGGTCGGGAAGCCCTGGTAGTTGATCGCCATCGTGGTGAGGGCGATCACGCCCACCGTCACGCCGGCCGCCGACGCCAGTGTCTTCGGCCGCGCTCGCATCCACGACAACGCCTTCATGCCCGGTTCCCCCCAGGGTCTCGCTGATCAAGACTCTCCGACCGTGCGCCCGCCGGCGCACGATACACCCGAATATCCTAACCTTCCGGAATACCGCGCACGATGGGGAGAACTGCCCAGGGGATGCTCAGCGCCGCTTCAGCCGAGTTCGGTGGCGCGCCAGCATCCCTCGATGTGGTCGTCGACCATGCCGGCGGACTGCATCAGCGCGTACATCGTGGTGGCTCCGACGAAGCGGAATCCGCGGCGGCGGAGCTCCTTGCTCATCGCCGTCGACTCCGCGGTCACGGCGGGCACGTCGGCGAACTCGATGGGGCGGCGGCTGGTCCGTGGCGGCGCGAAAGACCACATGAGCTCGTCGAGCTCGCCGTCGGCCATGTCACGGACGATGCCGGCGTTGCCGATCGTGGCGAGGATCTTGGCGCGGTTGCGGATGATGCCCGCATCCGCCATGAGCCGCTCGACGTCGCCCTCGTCGAAGTCGGCGACCTTCTCGGGTTCGAATCCCGCGAACACCTCGCGGAAGCGCGGGCGCTTGCGAAGGATCGTGATCCACGAGAGCCCTGCTTGGAAGCCCTCGAGCGCCATCTTCTCGAACAGCGCCCGGTCGCCATGCAGCGGCGTGCCCCATTCCTCGTCGTGATAGCGGCGGTACTCGTGGTCGTCGCCGACCCATGCACAGCGCGCGCGACCGTCGGGTCCGGTGAGGAGAGAGGGCATGCGTCGACGCTATCGCCTGGCGCCGACATCGCGGTGGTCGGAGCCTTGGCCCTCTTGATCTCTCATGTGGTGGTGTCCCACAGGGGCGTCGACTGCTGCGCCATCACCTCGAGTCCGGAGGTCGGGACCGCGGCGGATGCGAACGCGATGCCGACGGCGGGCCAGCGGGCGACGACGTCCAGATGGTCACCACTCGGCAAGGGCCACAGCCACAGACCCTCGCTGGATTGGCACAGCCAGATATCAGCGCTGGCGCCGGAACCGGTGCGCATCACCGAGAGGCCTGATGGCCTCGAGTTGACGTCGCTGTACCCACGGAAGAGCGAGTTCGCGAACACCTCCTGGCCCTCCGTGATGACGGAGTACTGCAGATCGACGCTCCCCCCGGGCACCGCCTGCAGGCCCGGCGACTCCAGGAAGCCCCGAATCTTGGCCTGCCACTCGTCGTCCGTCTCCCCGCACCGCCGCATTCGTCGCTCGAGGCGCAACTCGACTCCCTGACGGTATACGTGGGCACCGACGAGACTGAGTGCCGCCGTCGGTGTCCTCACGAGTGGGATGACGACAGGGAGAATGGCAGGCGTCTCTTCTCTGGGCGGCTCCCACCACGGGTGGACGTGGACCCGAGGGCCCGGAGGACAGGGATCCTGCTGCGGGGGCTCGCTCATATCGCCCACGGTACGGGATCCGTCGCGAACGACGGGAGTCGGTCGCCACCCGACCTCGCAGCCCATGCATCACGCCGCCGTGCGAGGATGCGGTGGCTGGGATCGGCGCGGTGACGGGTATCGGCGCGGCGCCTGGGATCGGCGCGGTGGGAGATCGATCCGCCCTCTCGCGACGGGTGCGGGTGTGCGCCATCGACGCTCGCGGTCCCACCACCCCGGACCGCGCACCTGCGGCAGGCCATCGTCCATGCGGATCTCCCAACCCGACGAGCCCAGCGAACGATGATGCCACCAGCACAACGGGACTCCGTTGTCGGTGCTGGTCGGACCGCCGCGGGCGTGCTCGACGACATGGTGGATCTCGCACCACGACGCGGGAACGTGACATCCCGGGATGAGACACTCCTCGTCGCGAGCGACGATCGCCCTCCGCTGGTGGACGGTGAAGACCCGGTCGGTCGTCGTGATCCCGACGATCTTCCCCTCATCGAGGAGCACGCGCTGCACCGCCCCCGTGCAGCCGATGTGCTCGGCTGCGGCGACGGGGATCGTCGCATCGGAACCAGGCAGGCGGGCGCGGCCGGCTCCGCGGGCGAGGTCGTTCGCGTCGACCGTCACCACGAGCGTCGGAGCAGCCCCGCCCAGCGACGGCATCTCCTTGTGTCGTGCGGCGATGCCCAAGGCAGCGGCGAACGCGTCGTGACGCTTCTGCGCGTGCGTCCGCGGATCGATCACCGCCCGCGGATCGGAATTGAACGGATCGTCGTCGCGGCCGTGGTTCCCGCCACCGTCGGACGCGTCGGCGCCGTCCGAAGACTCCTCGAAGCGCACCCCGCTTCCCGTCACTGGCATCGGTGGTGCGTCGACCTTCGGGTTCAGCATCGCGTCGAGGATGGATTGCAGCTGCGCCGCCGTGTCAGGGAGAAGGTGTCCCGTCACGCGGTGCAGTCCCTGGCGGAGGCGCCCGATCACGAGCCCGCGTCGATGTAACGCCTGCTGGTCGTCGGGCTCCTCGCCGTCAGGGTCGAGCACCGTCACGATGTGCTGCGACAAGCGCGCGAGGTCTTCGGGCATCGCTCCCGGTCCGGTCGCATCATCGCGGACCGGGGCAGCGTCACCCTCGACTGCATTCGGATCCCCCTGGTCGATCCCCCGTGCGGAGTCGGCGAGGAACGCATCCGCGGTGAGCCGTTCCTCGGCACCGATGCGGTCGCTGATCCGCTCTATCGGGCCGATCGCGGCGAGCAGTCCGGCGACCCCGACCGCACCGTCTAGGAGAGCCCCGCGAAGCTCAGGCCACCGCGCGGGGAGCCGCTCGCCGGAAACCAGGCTCGACTCGCGCCGGGTGAATCCCGCGGCCTTCACCGTACGCGCTGCCGCTGCCGCGTCGACGAGCAGGGTTCGCTGCAGGAGTTCGTTTGCAGACCGGCATCCGGCCCCGTGCGCGAGGTCTACCGGGTCGGCGGTCGCGACCGTCTCGACGACGACCGCCCCGACCCTCCGCAGCACCTTCCCCGCCGCCTGCAGGACCTCGACGCGCGCGGCGTCGGTCAGGCCCGCGAGAGAGTCGTCGCACAGCACCGCGTCGAGGTCGGTGGCGACCCGGGCGAGGTGTGCGAGGAGATCTTCCATACGTCGATCCCATCAGGGACCACCGACATTCAGATCCTGAAAATCCCCGTTCAGGTAAGATATTCCGAAACTTCGGAATGCGTCAGAGGGCACGACCGGAGGCGAGGTAGGCGCCGCCAGGCCGCCGCCGACCTCAGTCCGCGAAGGTCGCCCCGTCGATCACGAACCGATAGCGCACGTCCGAGGCGAGCACGCGCTCGTAGGCCTCGTTGATCTGCGATGCGGGGATGACCTCGATCTCAGCGGCGATGCCCTTCTCGGCGCAGAAGTCGAGCATCTCCTGCGTCTCCCGGATGCCGCCGATGTTCGACCCTGCGAGCGAGCGACGTCCGCCGATCAGCGCGCCGACAGGCACGGGAAGCGGCTCGTTCGGCAGACCGACGCAGACCATCGATCCGCCCACGTCGAGCAGGCTCAGGTACGCGCGCAGGTCGATGCCGGCGCTCACGGTGTTGAGGATCACGTCGAACGACGAGCGCAGGTTCCGGAACGTCTCGCGGTCGCTCGTCGCGTAGTAGTGGTCCGCGCCGAGGCGCAGTCCGTCGTCCTTCTTGTTAAGCGTCTGCGACAGCACCGTCACCTCGGCGCCGAGCGCGTGCGCGATCTGCACGCCCATGTGGCCGAGGCCGCCGAGACCGACGACCGCTACTCGACTGCCCGGGCCGACGCCCCAGTGGCGCAGCGGCGAGTACGTCGTGATGCCCGCGCACAGCAGCGGAGCCGCGACGTCGAGGGCAAGGGCGTCGGGGATGCTGACCACGAACGACTCCGTCACGACGACCTGCTCCGAGTAGCCGCCCTGCGTGATCGTGCCGTCGCGATCGGTCGCCCCATAGGTGAACACCGCGCCGTTCGTGCAGAACTGCTCGTCTCCGCGCGTGCAGTTGCGGCATTCCCCGCACGAGTTCACCATGCAGCCGACGCCGACGCGATCGCCGACCGCGTGGCGCGTCACCTCGGGGCCGACCGCGGCGACGACGCCGGCGATCTCGTGACCCGGCGCGAGCGGATAGGTCTGCGAGCCCCAGTCTCCGCGCACCGTGTGGATGTCGGAGTGGCAGATGCCGGCGAACGCGATGTCGATCAGGACATCGTGCGGGCCGAGCTCGCGACGATCGATCTCGGTCTTCTCGAGCGGAGCGGCTTCGCGGGGGGCGGCGTAGGCGTGGACGCGGGTCATGCCTCGACCCTACCCACGCCGCCTAGGCGAGAACTGTGCACGGTTGTGGACGCGTTTCGTCTCGCTCCGCTCGCTCAACGACCGGGAGAAGGTCGTTGAGCGAGGAGCGCAGCGACGAGACGAAACGCTGAGAGCCCTACCGCTTCTTGGCCTTGAGCGCCTTCTCCTGGATCGGCGCCTCACCAGACGCGGCGAGGTCGGCGTAGTAGGCGCGCGCCTCGTCTTGACGCTGCTTCTCGGCGCCAGAGGCGATGGGGGCGCGCACATGCTCGGGCTCGTAGCCGAACGCATCGACGAGGTCGAGCGCGTGCGGACGCAGACGCGCGCACAGGCGGTCGATGTAGCTCGACACCGCGGCGGCGCGCTGCATCGACAGGCGGCCGTTGATGAGGTGCCAGGCGAGATGCTTCTCGATGAGCTGCAGGCCGAAGAGGTCGCGCAGCCACGTGAGCACCTTCTTGGTGTCGGCGTCGTCGACGCGGTGCACGGCGTCGGTGAACGCCTCCCACTGCAGCAGCTCGCCGTGAGCGCGGGCGGCCTCGATCAGCTCGGCCTGGTTCTCATTGAACAGCTGCGCCCCGCGCACCTTGTCCTTGCCCGCGACGCGGAGGCGACCGGCGATGTCGGCGACCATCTGCTGCACGCGCTCGGCGAGCAGGAGGTGCTGCTGCTCCTCGCGCAGCCCGTTCTCGACCGACCGCGCCACCTGGCCGAAGTCCGCGACGGACTGGCCGAACTGACGCAGACCCGCGCCATGGAACACCTTCCCCGCGGTCTGGCCCACGGCGAACTTGGCCAGCGCCGCAGCATCCTTGCCGGTGAACTGCTTGGCGTAGTCGGTGAGCAGGCGCTTGCCGACGAGCTGCAGCAGCACGTTGTTGTCACCCTCGAAGGTCACGTAGATGTCGAGGTCGGCGCGAAGCCCGACGAGACGGTTCTCGAACATGAAGCCGGCGCCCCCGCAGGCCTCACGGGCCTCTTGCAGAGTGTCGAGCGCGTGCCAGGTGGAGAGCGGCTTGAGGGCCGCCGCGAGGGTCTCGAGGTCCTCGCGGTCGTCGGGGGTGTCGGTGCGGCCCGAGAACACGCCGTCGAACTTCTGCAGGAACTCGTCGTGCGCGAAGATCTGCGCGTAGGTGGTGGCGAGGCGGGGCAGCAGGCGGCGCTGGTGCTTGCCGTAGTCGAGCAGCACGACCTCCTGCCCGTCGGCACCGTCGAACTGGCGACGCTGGGTCGCGTAGGTGATCGCGATCTTGAGGCCGAGAGCCGACGCCCACGACGCGGCGCCGTCGAGCGAGACGCGCCCCTGCACGAGGGTGCCGAGCATCGTGAAGAAGCGGCGTCCGGGGCTGTCGATCGCGCTGGAGTACGTGCCGTCGGCTGCGACGTCGCCGTAGCGGTTGAGCAGGTTGGTGCGCGGGATGCGCACGTGGTCGAACGAGAGGCGTCCGTTGTCGATGCCGTTGAGGCCTCCCTTGAGTCCGTCGTCCTCGCGCCCGATGCCGGGCAGGTCGACGCCGTCCTCGCCGCGCAGCGGCACGTAGAAGCAGTGCACGCCGTGGTTCACGCCGTTCGTGATGAGCTGAGCGAAGACCGTGGCCGCGACGCCGTGCAGGGCCGCGTTGCCGAGGTACTCCTTGGTCGCCGCGCGGAACGGCGTGTGGATCACGAACTCCTGGGTCTCGGGGTCGTAGGTCGCGGTGGTGCCGACAGCCGCGACGTCGGACCCGTGTCCGATCTCGGTCATCGCGAACGCGCCGGGGATCTCGAGGCTCATGATGCCCGGAAGCCACTTGTCGTGGTGCTCGGCGGTGCCGAGCTGCAGCACGGCGGATCCGAAGAGGCCCCACTGCACACCCGACTTGATCTGCAGGCTGGGATCGGCGACGACCAGCTCTTCGAAGCCGGCGATGTTCGCGCCGTTGTTCTCCTCGCCGCCGAGGCGCTTCGGGAACGCCCGGTGCACGGCCTTGTTCTCGACCAGCAGGTGCAGCTGGCTCAGCACGCGCTCGCGGTGCTCGTCCTTGCCGAGCTCGTCGTCGCGCCAGAAGGCGGGGTCCTTGATCAGCTCTCGCGCTTCGAGACGGGTATCGGCCCAGGTGCCGAGCAGCAGACGCGTGACGGCGTCGACGTCGAGGCGGGCTCCGGCGTCGTTCGCATCGGCGGAAGTGGTGTTGGGACGGACGGCGGCGTCGACCATGCGCATTCCTCTCGGAGGGAGACGGGGATGCCTCCATGGTAGGTCTGCCACAACCATGGGCGAACTCGTCTGTGCTGTTCCTCCAATATGCTGCCGCGACGTCCCCCGGCCGGGTTGTCGTCAGCCGACAGTGCCGACGGTCCTGCCCGGTGGCGGCGCCGCCTTCGCGTCGTGCCACCGGCGGGCGGTGCCGGCGCTCAGCCGCGCCCACGTGCGGTCGCGGATGAAGATCGAGTCGATCGCGATCATCGTGAGCGAGAACCAGGGCAGACCCATGAGCACGGCGATGCCGATGTGGAAGGAGAGGATGCCGAGGAGGCCGATCAGCCTGGAGGGGCGCGTCAACAGCATGAGGGGGAACGCCACCTGCAGGATGATCGACCCCCAGCTCGCAATCGTCACCATCGGCCCCCAGGCCGTGACGAGGTCGCTCAGCACCGGCCAGGTCCCGAAGCGGGCGGTCTGCAGCGGGTTGTAGACCGCGTAGCCGTCCTTCCACGGGTCCCCTCCCGCCTTGAAGAGAGCGCCGGAGGCGTACACGAAGCACACCTGAGCCGTGAGCGCGACGAGCGCGAGATTGTGGAAGACGGTGCCGAGCAGGGCCGGCTGGCTGTTCGGCGGGAACCAGTCGCCGACCTTCGCGCGGCGCCGTGCGTCGAGCGACCACCGTGCGGCCGGGTCGGCGAAGAACAGCAGCAGCAGCGCGATGCGGAACATGTTGTCGCCCTGGTCGCCGACCATATCGTTCGCCTCGATGAATCCGACCCACAGGCAGAAGAACACCGGCAGCACGAGGCGGAAGCGCCAGCCCAGCACGAACAGCACCGCCAGCCCAGCGAGTGCGAGGTACAGCGCGGTATAGAGGACGTCGTTGCCCATGGCCGCGTGGAACGCGCTGAACACCCAGATCGTCGGGAAGTCGCTCACGGGCCGGGCCATCTCGCCGTTCCACGCCGAGCCCGAGCCGAACGTGTACAGGCGGGTGCCGAAGTTCGCCGCCAGCAGTCCGAGCGCGGTGACGCCGAACAGGATGCGGGTCACGGCGAGCCCGTAGAGGGCTTTCTTGCCGTGGAACAGCCAGTCGCCGACGAACGCGGAGATGCGGTCGACGGCCGACACGACCATCGCCCACAGTCCCGCGACCATCGACGAGGCGAAGGTGAGGAGCCGTGCAGGGACGGATGCCGTGGGCACGGGTTCAGGGACGGCAGGCCTCTTCTGCGGCGCCTGCTCCGGTGCTTTCTTCGGCGGCGCATCCGGGCGCAGCGCCGCGGGCGCGGCATCCCTCTTCTGCTTCTCCACCGCCTTGTCCCGTGTCCTCGTCGGCGCGCTCACGGCTGGATCCTCTCGAACTGGGCGCGGAAGGTGTTCGCGAAGTTCTCGCGGCTCTGACCCTCCTCCTCTATCGGCAGACGCCATCCCGTGGTCGAGAAGGTCGGATCCGGGCGCTGCGCCCCGGGGTCGTTCCGCTCGGCATAGGGCACGACGTTCTGACGGCTCACGCGGTACTGCACCTGCACGACGGCATCCGCTCCCCAGATCGCATAGGCGACCTGGGTCGCGTACGCGGTGGAGAGATGTTCCTCGGCCAGGTACGCGGCGGGCGAGGGATGGTCGCCCTCGAGCTCGTCGAAGGACCTGGTCATCCACTCCTCCCAGCCGTCCTCGGTGTAGTCCAGCGCGACCACGGCCTGCTGCTGGTCGTCGAGCTTGTTGTAGGCGTTCATCTGCCCGCTCGCGACCTCGGTCGACTGGATGCCTGCGCGCGGCGGGAACAGGTTGTAGCGGATCATGGAGAGCTCGACGTCCGTGGCGCTGACCCACCCGGTCTCGATCTCCTCGCCGTCCTTCTCGATGATCGCGCGGACGTTGAAGTGGTAGTCGCCGTTGATCGGCTCCGGAGCGAAGACGCTCCATGACTGGCCGAACATCGGCAGCATGTAGCTCGACAGCACCTCCTGCGTGGGGATCTCCCGGAGTGCCGAGTACGGCGCGATCCACAGGAAGGATGCGCCGACGTGCCACAGGGTGAGGAGGCATGCGGCGAACGCGATGAGCTTGACCCACCACGTGGGGCGCGGCCTCACGTTCTCAGCCGTCTCGATCGCCTCAGTCGAGGTGTCGGTGTCGGTGTCGGATGACATCTGCGTCGTGGTCATTGTGCGCACCTTCCTGACCGACGAAGGGGGGAGGTCGGGGCCGCCGTGCGCGGCGGCCCCGACGAGGGTGTCGCTACTCGACCATGCGGTCGGCTGCGACGGTCTGCGCTCGGCGACGACCGAGACGGACGGCGCCGAGACCCATCAGGAGCAGAAGAGCCGCGAGCGCGACCCATCCCGTCTGCACGTCTCCACCGGTGGTGGCGAGGCCCGATGCCACGACCTGGAACGTCGTCGACACGGCTCCGGATGTCGCCCCCGTCAGCGTGACGGTGTGGGTGCCGAGGTCGGTGTCCGCGGGGATCGTCCACGTGAACGTGACCTCGCCCTGGGCATTGGCGATGCGGCTGCCGAGCGCGAGCGGCGCGGAGGTCATGAGCCCCGTGACCGTCTCGCCGGGCTGGAATCCCGTGCCGATCGCGGTCTGCTGATCTCCTCGCTCGAGCACGGGCGTCACGACCCGGATGCCGATCTGCGCTCCGGGGTTCGCGGCGGCGTTCCCGTCGGCGGACGCGGATGCCGAGGCCGTCGACGTCGCGGTCGCGGAGACCTCAGCCGTCGCATCGGCGGAGACGTCTGCCGCTGCCGACGAGGATGCCGTCGCGGACGACGAGGCGTTCGCCGCCGCGGCCGAGGACGCGTTCGCGTTAGCAGTCGCCGCAGCCGAGGCATCGGCGGCACTGGTCGACGTGGCGTCCGTCTGCGCCGCCGCCTGCGCCGCCGCGGCCGCCGAGGCGTTCGCGTCGGTGGTGGCGGTCGAGGAGGCGTCCGTCGATGCGTCGGTGGTCGCCGCGGCCGAGGCCGCCGCATCCGCCGTCACGTCGGCCGCCGCAGAGGCGCTGCTCGTCGCATCGGCCAGGGCCGCAGCCACCGCCGCCGCCTCGGCGACCGCGTTCGCATCGCTGTCAGCCTGCGCCGAGGCCGCCGCCGACGCCGAGGCGTTGGTGTTGACCTCCGCCGAGGGGTCGGCGTCCGCATCCGCGGAGGCGACGGCATCGGACGACGCGTCGGTCGAGGCGGAGGCGAGGGCCGCTGCGCTGGCGTTCGATGCGGCGCTCGTGCTCGCGTCGGACGTGGCCGAGGCCTGCGCCGCCGTCGTGCTCGTCGCATCCGCGAGCGCTGCCGCCTGTGCCGCGACTGCGGCTCCGGCGTTCGCCGCCGAGGTGGCATCAGCCGTGGCATCCGTCGACGAGGTGGCGGTCGCCGCGGTCTGCGCCGCCGCCGCCGCCGCCGGGTTCGCCGCAGCGGAGCCCTCCGCCGTCGCATCCGCCCAGGCCGCCGCCTGCGCGGCCGCCTCAGCGACCGCGTCGGTCGAGGCGTCGGCGTTCGCGGACGCGGATGCCGAGGCAGAGGCGTTCGCGTTCGTCGAGGCCTCCGAGGAGGCGTTCGTGGAGGAATCCGCGGTCGCCGCGCTCTCGGACGAGGCGGCCGAGTTGGCGTCGGCGGCCGTGGAGGCTGCGGCGTTCGCATCGTCGGAGGCGTCGGCCTGCGCCGCTGCCTGTGCGGCGACGGCCGCCGAGGCGTTGGCTGCCGCCGTCGCGTCGGTCGTGGCCGTGGTCGAGGCGTCCGTCGTGGCCGCCGAGACCGCAGCCGCCGACGCGTCCGCCGTGGCAGCGGCCGAGGCCGCGGACGTGGCGTCCGCGAGGGCCGCCGCTTCTGCCGCCGCCTGTGCCGAGGGGTCGCCGTCGGCCGTGGCATCTGCGGACGCCGAGGCCGAAGCCGCGGCGTTCGTGTTGACGTCGGCCGGGTCGCCCGCCGTGACCTCCACGGTGTCGGTCTGCGTGACCGCCCCCGAGGTGCCGGTCAGCGTGTACCCGGTGGCCGGCGCCGTATCTGCCGGCACGGGGTAGTTGACCGAGAAGGCGCCGAACGCATCCGTCGTCGCGTTCACGGGGCCGCCGACGTTCGCGCCGCCGCCCGGGGCGGTCAGCTGCAGCGACACCGTGGCGTTCACGGGCCAGCCCGAGCCGGTCACCGCGAGGTTCGTGCCCGCGGGCACGGATGCCGCGGCATCCAGCACGACGGGCGCGGCCGTGACCTCTGTGGTGTCGACGGCGGTCGCCGCACCGGCTGTCGCCGTGACCGTGTAGCCGGTCCCGGCAGGGGTCCCTGCGGGCACGGGGTAGGCGAGCGTGAAGCCGCCGAGTCCGCTGGTCGTCGTGGTCTGCGGGGTGCCGATCGGCGCGCCGCCCGGTGCGGTCAGCTGCACCGTGACCTCGGTGTCGGCGGGCCAGTCGGAACCGGTCACCGATAGCGAGGATCCGGCTTCGACCGTGTCGGCCGCATCGACCGTGGGCGCCGCGGTGACGGCGGTCGTGTCGGTCGCGGTCTGCGCTCCGACGGTCGCCGTGACCGTGTAGCCCGTTCCTGCCGGCGTGCCCGCGGGCACCGGGTAGGCGAGCGTGAAGCCGCCCGTTGCGTCGGTCGTCACCGTCTCGGGTCCGCCGACGTTCGCCCCACCACCCGGAGCCGTGAGCTGCACGGTCACCTCGGTGTTCGCGGGCCAGTTGGCGCCGGTGATGCCGAGATCCGAGCCCGCCTGCACGGTGTCGTCCGCGTCGACCGTGGCCGCTGCCGTGACGTCGATCGTGTCGGTAGCGGTCTGCGCGCCCGCGGTCGCCGTCACGGTGTAACCCGTGCCGGCCGCCGCGCTCGCGGGGACCGGGTAGGCCAGCGTGAAGCCGCCCGTGCCGTCGGTCGTGACCGTCTCCGGGCCGCCGACGTTCGCGCCACCGCCCGGGGCGGTGAGCTGCACCGACACCTCGGTGTTCGCGGGCCAGTTGGTGCCCGAGACCGCGAGGTCGGTGCCCGCCTGCACGGTCGGAGCCGCGTCGACGGTCGGGACGGGGGCGTCCGTGACCTCGGTGGTATCCGTGGCCGTGACGGCCCCGGCGGTCGCGGTCACCGTGTACCCCGTGGCGGCGGGAGTGCCCGCAGGAACCGGGTACGCGAGCGTGAAACCGCCCGTGCCGTCGGTCGTGACCGTCTCCGGGCCGCCGACGTTCGCGCCACCGCCCGGGGCGGTCATCTGGACCGACACCTCGGTGTTCGCGGGCCATCCGGCGCCGGTGACGGCGAGGTCGGTGCCCGCCTGCACAGCGGGGGCCGCGTCGACGGTAGCGGGGGCTGCCGTGACGTCTGTGGTGTCGAAGGCCGTGGAGGTGCCGTCGGTGGCCGTGACCGTGTAGCCGGTCGCGGCGGGGGTTCCCGCAGGGACCGGGTACGCGAGCGTGAAGCCGCCGGCGCCGTCGGTCGTGACGGTCTCGGGTCCGCCGACGTTCGCGCCGCCACCCGGGGCGGTCAGCTGCACCGACACCTCGGTGTTCGCGGGCCAGCCGGCGCCCGTGACGGCGAGGTCGTCGCCCGCCTGCACGGTCGCCGCGGCATCCACGGTCGGTGCGTCGGCGAGAGCGTTCGGTCCGGCTTGCGCGCGGGCGAGGGCGATCGTGCCGACTCCCCCGGTGCCGAGGATGTCGCCGACCGTGAGGACGAACGCCTCCTCGCTGAAGATCGGGCCGTTGTCGGACTGCACGTTGCCGCGCAGCGAGACCACGCCGTTCAGAAGTCCGACCGCGGGGGCGATCGCCGTGATGATCCCGGTCACCGCGGTGGTGACGGTCGGCACGACCGTCGCGATCACGCCGGTCGGGCCGAAGAGCGTCGCGTTGATGGGCGTCGTCAGGGCGCCGAGCAGGGTGCCCACGGGGACGACGACCGGGAGCCCGGCGACCTTGAGCGAGATCGTGGCGGTCGCTGTTCCGGCGACGACGCTGCCGAGGGTCTGGTTCGGGACCGAGACCTGCAGACCCGTGCCGATGTCGACCACCGGCGTGGTACAGGTCGGGGCCGTGCCGACGACGCAGACCGCGACGCCGATGTTCAGCACGGCGGCGTTGAGCGTGTTCGTCAGCGCGGTCTGCACGAGGTTCGGGACCGTGTTCAGCACGTTCCCGACGCGGGTGATCAGGTTGTTCAGCACGGCGGCCGACAGCACCTCCTCGCCCACGTTCAGGTTGTTCAGACCCCGACCGGTGGTGTCGGAGAACAGCGCGGCGATGTCGGCGGTCACGAGTCCGGTGCGGAGGTTCACGCTGACGACCCCGTCACCCACCGGGGTGTCGAGGATCGTGTTCATGGCGGCCGCGATGTCGGTCGTGATCGTGATGTTCACGCCGTCGTTGCCGACGATGGGAGCGAGCGCGGCGTTGAGGCCGGCGAGTGCCTGGGCGAGCAGTCCGCTCGGACCGGCGAGGCTCGCGACGGCGGCGTCCACGGTCGCGGTGACACCACCAGGGCCGGTGAGCGTGTTCGTGAGCGTCGCGATCGCCGGCAAGGACAGCGCGACGTCGCCACCGGCCACGTTGTAGTCCCGCGTCACGGCTCCCGCGGAGTCGATCGCGACCTCGGAGCTAATCGCCTCGAGCGAGATGTCGAGGTCGGCGACCGTGCCGGTCACGGCGGAGCCGAGGAGCCCCTGGAGGTTGAACGACGCGTTGGACGGATAGGCGCCGGTGCCGGTCGTGTCGATCACGCCCGAATCGCTCACGGCACCGGCCGCGGCGCGCGAGACGCCCGCGTCGGAGGACTGCGAGTACTGGTTCACGGCGCCGAGCTGCACGAAGTTCGACAGAGGCACGCTGAGGCCGCCGGGGATGCCGAGCTGCAGCGCGTTCAACGCCGTGAGATCGAGCGAACTCGTCTCGGTGTCGGGCGTCGGCGAACCCGCGTTGCTGGTCGACGATCCGCCGAGCGCCACGACGTCGTCGAGCGGCACTCCTCCGAGCAGCAGACTGCCGCTCAGGAACCGCGAGCTCGACGCCGATTGGTCGCCCGGCGCGGCTGTCGCCGCCATCGGAACCAGTGCTCCTGCGAGGACCACGGCCGCGGCGACCGCGCCCGCCAGTCCTGCTCCTGCGGCCCTGCGCCTACGCAGTCCCGCCCCTCCGAATTTCGCCATTCGCCTCTCCCGTGATGCAGATGTTCCGCGTCACAAGGCCCTCCCCAGGTGCCGGCATCTGCCGGTCAGGACGATGTTGGTAAGCGACTATGCCAACCCTCCGAACGGTTTGTCCAGAGGTCTTGGCAAAATTCATGGGAGCGGTCACACTGTTTCGTGGGAGCGATCACACGAAATCATGGGAACGGTCCCGCAAAAACGTGGGAGCGGTCACACGAATTGACCCCCACACGACGGCCGCCTCGCATGGCGAACATGCGAGGCGGCGGGATCGTCGTGTGCCGGGCGGCTAGAACCGGAGACCGTGACCGAAGCGGAAGAGCGGATCGGAGGTGTCGAAGGGAACGTCGGGCCGTGATGCCTCGACGGCCGCCATCGACCGGGGGAGGTCGAACGGCAGCGCCCCCGTGGACGGGGCGACCCCGCTGAGCACATCGAGCAGAGCAGCTCCCGACGCACCCCAGTTCACGGTGACCGCGGCCGCGGCGTCCGTGATCGGCTGGAGGATCGGCGGGCGGTCGGCGAGCACGTCGACCACGGTCGGCACCGACGACGAGACCTCGCGCACATGCGCGATCACCTCGTCTGCGAAGTCGAGCGAGCCCGCGTGGAAGAAGTTCTCGAACATGGTCGCGCGCTCTTCGAAGGGCGCCTGCAGGCGGATCACCGCGAGGTCCGCCTCCGCGGGAGTTCCGACGATCTGTCCGTAGGCGGCGGCGACCTCCTCATCGATGCCCTCGACATAGAGGTTCAGCCCTCGGGCGAAAGGCAGCGAGCCGTCGTTCGTGAGCACCGTGATCGACGCGCGCTGCGCCTCCTCGCCCGCGGCGCGGAACTCCGCGCGACCCACGATCTGGTCGGCCGCGTCCTCGTCGACGAACGGGTTCTCGAAGAGCCCGAGCTCGAACTTCTCCCGGAGGATGCGGCGCGCCGAGACGTCCAGGCGGTCCTCGGTGATCGACCCGTCCGCGACGAGCTCGAGCAGCAGTTCGGGGCAGTCCTCTCCCCCGAACTGGTCCGCTCCGGCATCCAGCACCTTCTTCATCCGCTCCGCCGGCGAGAGGTCCTCCACACCCCACGCACGCGCGGGGAACGGCTGTCCGAAGATCTCCGAGTCGTTGATCAGTCCCCAGTCCGTGCAGACGAGCCCGTCGAAGCCGAAGCGTTCGCGCAGCAGCCCGGTGATGACCGAGCGATTGAAGCCGAAGCCGACCTCCTCGTACTCCGTGCCGACCGGCATGCCGTAGTACGGCATCATCTGACGGGTGCCGGCGGCAAGCGCGTCCTGGAACGGCTTCAGGTGCAGCTCGAACTCACCGCCCGGGTAGACCTGCTCTCGGCCATAGGGGAAGTGCGGGTCCTCGCCGTCCTTCTGGGGACCGCCGCCGGGGAAGTGCTTCGTCATGGTCGAGACAGACCCTGGACCGAACGACTCGCCCTGGAACCCGCGGATGTATGCCGCACCGAGAATGCCCGCCAGCTCGGTATCCTCCCCGAAGGTCGCGGTCTGCCGTGCCCAGCGGGGCTCGGTCGCGAGGTCGACCTGCGGATGCAGGGCGACGCGCAGACCGACCGCCGTGTATTCCTGTCGGGCGATATCGGCGAAGCGCTCGACGAGCTCGGGGTCACGGGTGGCCGCGAGACCCAGCGTCTCGGGCCACTGCGAGAACGGGCCCGCGAGGATCGACGCACCGGGGTTCTCGCTGAACGAGTGCCGCGGATCCGTCGAGAGCGTCACCGGGATGCCGAGGCGCGTCGTCGACGCGAGCCGCTGCAGCGCGTTCTGCCAGGCGGCGATCTCACGCCCGGTCGGTGCAGCGCCGAGCAGGTTGAAGTGCGTCATCTGCTTGACCTCGAGGAACTCGCGCGCACTGGGCGTGCCGAAAACGGGGTTCGCCTCGTCGAGGTCGCCGATCGCGATCATGGTGTGGAAGAAGAGTCCGGCCTTCTCCTCCACGGTCATCGCGTCGAGCAGCAGCTGCACGCGCTCGTCGACCGGGAGGGACGCGTCGAGCCAGGGGCGGTCGGCGACAGTGGCGGTCGATGCGGTGGTGGTGGAGGCGTCGGTCATGTCACTTGACTCCCTTGATGCGGTAGACGAGCACGGCGCCGGCGAGCGCGACGAGGGCGCCGAACAGGTACCAGGTGGGGTAGCCGCCGAGCGGAGTGGCGGCGCCGAGCGCGATGATGGCGGGGGCGATCGCGGGGGCGATCGACTGGGGCAGGGCGTTGGCGATGTTGAGCACGCCGAGGTCCTTCGCGACGTCGTCGGGGTTGGGCAGCACCTCGGTCGCGAGAGCGAGGTCGACCGAGAGGAACGACCCGGCGCCGAAGCCGATGATTGCCTGCGCGACGATGACCATCTCGATCGAGGGGGCAACCGCGAGGATCACGAGGCCGACGACCATGACGAGGCCGGCGATCGCGACGAACGGACGGCGCTTGCCGATCTTGTCCGACAGGAATCCGCCGAGCGGCGAGGAGATGGCCATGGCGGCCATCGAGGCGAGGTTCGCGAGCAGGATCGTGCCGACCGCGCCCTGCTCGTCGAGCCCGAACTTGGTCACGAGGTACAGCGGGAGGAACGTCGCGATGCCGGCGTAGCCGAACATGACGAAGAACTTGGTCAGCCAGGTCCAGCCGAAGTCGGGGTGCTTGCGCGGGTTGAAGACGAAGGAGCCGAAGAACGTGCCGATCGTGAAGCGCTCGGCGGGCTTCTCGGTCAGGCGTCGGTCCTTGAGGATCAGGACGAACACGATCACGAGGAGCAGCGCGATCACGCCCGGCACGACGAAGCGCTCGAAGTCGCCGGGGAGGAAGTTCACGATGAAGCTGCCGGCCAGGATGCCGATGGGCGTCGTGATGCCGACGAGACCCGAGACCTTGCCACGGCTGCCCGCGGGCACCTGGTCGGGCAGAGTGGCGTTGGCGGCGGCGAGCACCGCGTTCATGGCCGCCTGCACGAGGCACCAGGCCAGGAGCACGACCCAGAGCGAGGTCGCGACGCCGATCAGCACGAATCCGCCGAGGCCCACGACGGCACCGCCGAGGATCCAGGGGCGGCGCATGCCCCACCGCGAGGTGGTGCGGTCGGAGAGACGCCCGACGAGCGGGTTGGCCACCAGGGCGAAGGCCGCGCCGACTCCCATGACGAGACCCAGGCTCGCCTCGGTGGTCACGGGATCGATGCGGGCGACCTTGAAGGCCATCGAGACCATGACCGGGGTGAGGAGGGCGAGAAAGACGCCGAAGTTCACGGCGGCGAGGCCGGGCGCGTAGCCGCGGGGTGTGCGCGCGGGCGTGGTGCCGGGGACCTTGACGCCCGTCGTGCCGACGGCGGCCGCGTTCGCGGCGGGTGACAACTCTGTCATGGGTGTTCCTTTCGGGCGGAAGCCGTTCGTCATCGACGCGGCGTGGACCCGACGATACACGAATCTCGACCGTTTGGTAAGTGAATATCGACCGCTTGGTAATGAGCGAGGATAGGATGCAGGAGGAGGGCGCGATGACCACTATGACGTCGACCGGCTCACGGCAGGGCCGTGCCGCAGCCACGCGACAGCGGATCGTCGACGCCGCCCGCGAGCTGTTCGTGCGCGATGGCTATCGCTCCGTCTCCCTCCGCGACATCGCCGCCGCGGCATCGATCAGCCATCCCGGCCTTCTCGGGCACTTCGCGTCGAAGGACGACCTGCTCGCCGAGGTCGTCGCCGGCTTCGAAGACGACAACGAGAAGGCGTTCGACGCCATCACCGCGAACGCCGAGCCCGGCGAGCTCGTCTCCGCGGCCATCGCGGCTCGGAACGCCCGCACCGAGGGCTACCTCGAGCTGTTCGCCGCGCTCACGGGCGAGGCATCGGCACCCGAGCATCCCGCCCACGAGCGGATGCGCGACCGCTACGAGCGTCTGCGAGCGATGACGACCGAGCTGCTCGACGACGCCCGTGCCAGCGGAGCCATGGACCCGGACCGCGACGTCGCCGACGAGACCGTGCGCCACATGGCCGGCTGGGACGGGCTGCAGCTGATCTCGCAGTACCTCCCCGACCGGGTCGACGTCGTCTCGATGCTCGAGGAGCGCGAGTCGCTGTGGGCGCTGCCGTTCGGATGGCAGGAGCCGGATGCTGCGGCATCGGCCACGACCGCACCCATGCCGCCCCCGCTGACCGGCGCGCTCGTCGACGTCGCCGACGACGACGAACCCGGATACGCGGTGGGGCGCCGTCGACGCACGCAGATCGTCGCCGATGCGATGCGCCTGTTCGCCCAGGACGGCTACGGCGACACGAGTCTGCGCGACATCGCTCAGGCCGTCGGCGTCTCGAAGTCGACCCTCCTGCACCACTACCCCACCAAGGAGTTGCTGCTCAGCGCGGTGCTCACCGAGCGCGACAGGGCCATCCAGCACCGCGGCGACGCGGAAGGGATCGACAGCGCGGCGTCGGCCCTGCGCGACCTGCCGGTCGGGGCGTTCCAGAGCGCGCACGTGGAGCCCGGCCTGATCGAGGTCTACGCGGTGCTGTCGTGCGAGGCCGTCCCGGCCGGACACCCCGCGCACGGATACTTCGCGCAGCGCTTCTCACGGGCGATCGACTACTTCGCCGAGCTGTTCCGGATCGCCCAGCTCGAGGGCGAGGTATCCGCGCATCGCGACCCCGAGCACGAGGCCATCTGGCTCATCGCCCTCTGGGACGGCTTGCAGTACCAGTGGCTGTACGACCGTACGGCCGTCGATGTCGCCGCACAGCTGCGCTCCCACCTCGCCGACGTGGTGCCCGCCCGCGTCTGAGCCGGCCGCGGCTGAAAACGCCCGTGTCTGGGACGGCCGGAGTCGACTGCTGTCGGCGGTCTCACGCCGCGGCGATGACCGCGAGCACGTCCTCTCCGTAGGCCTCGCGCTTCTTCTCGCCGATGCCGGTGATGCCCTCGAGATCGGCCAATGACGTGGGGCGGTGCTCGGCGAGCGCCCGCAGGGTCGCATCGCCGAAGACGACGTAGGCGGGCTTGCCCTGCTCCCGGGCGACGCCGGCGCGCCAGGAGCGCAGCGCCTCGAAGAGGCCGCGATCACCGGCATCCAGAGCATCCGCCGCACTCGCCTTGCGGGCGCGCGACGACGACGCGGGACGCCCGATCGTGTCCTTGCGCAGCGGTACCGCGGTCTCTCCCTTCAGGACCCCTGGCGCCTCGGCCCCGGGGGTGAGGGTGCCGTACTCGCCCTGCGCCGCGAGGATGCCGCAGGCGAGCAGCTGCCGCACGACACTGCGCCAGTCCTGGTCGGACAGGTCGGCGCCGATGCCGTAGGTCGCGAGCTCGTCGTGCCGCTGCTGACGGATGCGCTCGGTCGACGCCCCACGCAGGATGTCGATCAGGTGCCCGGCGCCGAACGCCTGATTGCGCTCGCGCTTGAGCCGCACGATCGTCGACAGCAGCTTCTGGGCGGGCACGAGCCCGTCGAAGGTGTCGGCCTTCTCGAGGCAGGTGTCGCAGTTGCCGCACGGCTCGGACTCCTGCCCGAAGTAGCCGAGCAGGTTCTGGCGGCGGCACTGCACGGTCTCGCACAGCGCGAGCATGGCGTCGAGGTGCTGCCCCATGCGCATCTTGAACGTGCGGTCGCCGGGGCTCTGGTCGATCAGGCGGCGCTGCTGCACCACGTCGCCCAGCCCGTATGCCATCCACGCGATCGAGGGCAGGCCGTCGCGACCGGCGCGACCGGTCTCCTGGTAATAACCCTCGACGGATTTCGGCAGGTCGATGTGCGCGACGAAGCGCACATCGGGCTTGTCGATGCCCATGCCGAACGCGATCGTGGCGACCATCACGACGCCGTCTTCCCGCAGGAACCGCGACTGGTTCGCCGCACGCACCTCGGCGGGCAGACCCGCGTGATAGGGCAGGGCGTCGAAGCCCTGCGCCGCGAGGTAGGTGGCCGTCTGCTCGACCGACTTGCGGCTGAGGGCGTAGACGATGCCGACCGCCCCTTCAGGCTGCTCGCGGATGAATGCGACGAGCTGCTTGCGGGGATCGACCTTCGGCACGATGCGGTACTGGATGTTCGGTCGGTCGAAGCTCGCGACGAAGTGCTTGGCGGCCGCTGCCCCACCGGTGCCGTCGAGGTGCAGGCGCTCGGTGAGCTCCTGGTGGGTGGCGCGGGTGGCCGTGGCGGTGAGCGCCATGCGCGGCACGCCGGGGAACCGCTCGCCGAGGTCGCCGAGTGCGAGGTAGTCGGGGCGGAAGTCGTGGCCCCACTGCGACACGCAGTGCGCCTCGTCGATCGCGATGACGCTGAGGGTTCCGCGCTGCAGCAGCGCCGTCGTCGCGGGGTTCGACAGCCGCTCGGGGGCGACATAGAGGAGGTCGAGCTCGCCGGCGACGTAGGCCCGCTCGACGTCGCGGCGCTCGTCGATCGACTGCGTGGAGTTGAGGTACGCGGCCTTGACGCCGTTCGCGCGGAGCGCGTCGACCTGGTCGTGCATGAGGGCGATGAGCGGGCTGATCACGAGTCCGGTCCCTTCGCGCACGAGCGCGGGCACCTGGTACGTGATGCTCTTGCCGCCGCCGGTCGGCATGAGGACGACGGCATCCCCTCCGCCGATGACCTGCTCGACGATCGCTGCCTGGTCGCCGCGGAACTCCTCGTAGCCGAAGACGGTGTGCAGGGCCTCGCGGGCGCTCGCGAACCGGCTCGGCGTCGCGCGGCGCACAGCGGGAGCAGCCGGACCGGATGCCGGGGCTGCGGCGACCCGCGTGCTCGGACCGGGGCCCCAGTCCAGCGGAGGCTCGAACCGGGCGCCCTGCGGCTCCCAGTCCATCGGCTCCGGAGGCTCGGAGGGCTCCCACCCGTCGCCGTCCCATCCGTCGGAGGGCGGCTCGTCCGCGAACGGCAGGTCCTCGTACGGGTCACGGGGAGTCTGCGGCATCCCCCCAGCGTAACGACCCCCGCCGACACCGGACACCCGTCCCCCGCATCCGCGCGGAGGCACCCGGGAAACCGAGAGCCGCGAAGACCCGGCCGGCGAGTCCCGCCCCGGCGCGCCGCCCACATCGCCGACGGCCTCCGTTTTCCACCCGCCCCACGCCACACGGGGTTAGGTTGGACGCAGACGCCCGAAGGAGCATCCGATGACCGACTTCACCGTGACCCGCAACGACGACGCCTCCCGCTACGAGATCCACTCGGGCGACACGCTCGCCGGCTTCGCCGAGTTCCAGCAGCGCCCCGGCGCGATCCGCTTCGTCCACACCGAGGTCGACCCGGCATTCCAGGGGCAGGGTGTGGCGGGCGTCCTCGCGAAGGATGCCCTGACGGATGCCGCGGCGACGGGCGACGCGATCGTGCCGCTGTGCCCCTACATCGCGAAGTATCTGACGACGCACGAGATCCCCGGTGCGGAGATCCGCTGGCCGCAGCGCCCGGCCCCGATCGCCGGCACGGACGCCGCCGGCACGGATGCCGCCGGCACCGGCCCCGCGGACTCCTGATGATCGGCGAACGCCGCCTCGTCCTCGAGCCGCGCGAGGTGCCGCTCGGCGGCGTGCGCGGTATGAACGTGCTGCGCCTGCTGCCGCACCGCAACCTGCCGACCATCGGCGCATGGTGCTTCCTCGACCGGTTCGGCCCCGCCGACACGCGCATGCGCGTCGAGCCGCACCCGCACATCGGCCTGCAGACCGTGACCTGGCCGCTGGTCGGCGAGATCCGCCACCGCGACTCGCTCGGCAGCGACGCCGACCTGCGCCGCGGGCAGCTCAACCTCATGACCGCAGGCAACGGCATCTCGCACTCGGAGTACTCGATCGGCGAGGGACCTGTGCCGCTCGATGCCCTGCAGTTCTGGGTCGTGCTGCCCGAGAGCGCGCGTCACGGGGCAGGCGGTTTCGAGCGTCACACCGAGCTCCCCGGCGTCCGGCTGACGGCCGTCGAGGGAGCGGATGCCGCGGCCACGGTCGTGCTGGGCGAGTTCGTCGGCATCACGTCGCCGGCGACCGTGCACACGCCCATCGTCGGGGCCGAGATCGCGATCGCCGCGGGGAGCACCGTGCGGCTGCCGCTGCGGAGCGACTGGGAGCACGGGATCATGCTCGTCGAGGGGGATGCCGTGGTGTCACAGCATCCGATGGAGCTCAACGACATGCTCTACCTCGGCGATGCGCGGGACGAGGTCCAGATCTCGAGCGCGAACGGGGCACTGCTGTTCCTCGTGGGCGGCGAACCGTTCGAGGCCGACATCGTCATGTGGTGGAACTTCGCCGGCAGGACCCACGAGGAGATCGTGTCGGCGCGTGAGGACTGGGAGGCGGCATCCGACCGCTTCGGCGTCGTCGAGGGGCACGACGTGCGCATCCCGGCGCCGCCCCTGCCCGACGTGCGGCTCATGCCCCGCGGGCGGAAGATCTGACGCGAGCGCGACCGACCCGGTCGTTGAGCCGCCGGTCGTTGAGCGAGCGGAGCGAGACGAAACGCGGTGAGTACCCCGGTCGTTGAGCGAGCGCAGCGAGACGAAACGCGGTGAGCACCCCGGTCGTTGAGCGAGCGCAGCGAGACTAAACGCGGTGAGCCGTTCTCCGAATCCCACCGCGTTTCGTCTCGTCGCTGCGCTCCTCGCTCAGCGACCGGTTGCGACTACTCCGGCTGGTCCGTCTCCGGAGCCTCCGTCGGCGGGGCTTCCGTCGGCGGAACCTCCGTCGGCGGAGCTTCCGTCGGCGGGACCTCCGTCTCCGGCGCGTCGGCATCCGGCACGTCCGCCGCGGCCCCGGTCTCGACCGTCAGGATCGTGCGCACGGCCGATTCCCCGTACTGCACGAGCCCGAGGTAGCGGGTGCCGGGGGTGAGCCCGGTCCAGCTGAGGTCGTAGCTCGTCTTCTCCCCGCGCACGACGGCGAGCGGGTTGGGGGTCGCGGTGAGTGCGCCTTCGCCCGCGGGCTGCACGGCGGCGTAGGACATGTCCCACGTCATCGGCGCCGTGGTCGCGTACACGTTCGCGACGACCAGGTAGGTGCCCGCGGTCGGGGCGGCGACGGTGACCTGCTCGTCGGCCGATCCGGTGGCCGACTTCCACTGCTCGTAGTACCGCAGGTCGTCGGGGCTCACCACCCGGTAGACGCTCAGGTCGAGGTCGCTGCCGGTGTCGTCCGACGAGTCGAGGTCGAAGCGGGCGAGCGTCGTACCCTCGGGCACGTCGACGATCCACGACACGTCCTTGTTCTCGTCACCGGACTTCTCGTCGCCCGAGTGTCCGACGACGCGGCCGTCGGGGTCTTCGAGCAACGTGAACGGCGTGAGGCCGGAGAGGCCGAGGGCGAGGTCGCCGTCGAGACCGGGGGTGATCTCGACCGTGGTCGACCCGTCGACGCCCGTGCCCGTGACCTCGGCGGGAGCATCCGCCGTGACCGGGAACACCGCGATCGGCGAGCGCACCGTGTTCTTCTTGCTCGTCCAGGTGAGCGAGCCGGTCGTCCACTGCTCGACGGGTGCGCTCTGGTTGTCGAACGTGACCGTGTAGGTCGCCTTCTGGCCCGCGCGGTCGAACTTCAGGGTCGACGGCGACACGGTCACGTCGACACCGGGGACGTCGACGGATGCCGTGAACGTGCCCTTCTCGGTCGACGTGACCGTGCGGGTGACGGTCTGCGCGCTGGCGAGCGAGCCGATCGAGATCGACGCGGCGTTGAGGTCGCTGCCGTCGATGGGGTCACCGGGGAAGTCGGCGAGCCCCTTGCCTTCGAGGAACGCCATCCAGTCGACCACGTCGTTCATGTACAGCAGGCCCGGGTTGAACATGCGCTTCGGGTCGACCTGACCGGCACCCTGCGAGAACGGGTCGCGGTTGGGCGATCCGTCGGCGTTGACCGTGTCGTACGCGGTGGTCATCATCGCGGACTTGATCTCGGCGGGCTTGGCCAGGGGCCGCTCGCCGAGGTACAGGGCAGCGAGGCCGGCGATGTGCGGCGACGCCATCGACGTTCCCGACAGGATGCCGAAGGTCGGCGCCTCGCCCGGGTCGTTGTTCGTGGCGGCGAGGATCGCGACGCCGGGGGCGGCGATGTCGGGCTTCATGACGTCGCTGCCGTCGGCGAGCATCGGTCCGCGGCTCGAGAAGCCGGCGATCTGCGGCGTCGGGGTGGTGACACCGGTGGTGTTCTTGCCGACGAGCGAGATCGGGCGGTCGGTGCCGCCCTGCACGTAGGCGAGCACCGCCGCGCGGTACGCGGAGGCGAGGTGCACGGTCGGCACGGCGTGGAAGTCGTTGTCGAGCGAGTCGGCTCCGCCGGGCACGTTCACGAGGACCATGCCGATGCCTCCGGCATCCTTCACGACCTGCGACTTCTCGGCGCGCGCGTTGTTGCCGCGGTCGCAGACCACGATGTGCCCTGCGGCCCGGGCGGCGTCGAGCTTTCCGGGGAGGCAGAGCGCAGCATCCGCACCCGAGGCGCCGGATGCCGGGATGTCGCCGGCGTACACGGAAGGACCGGTCACGGTCTGGCCGAACGGCACGCTGACCGAGGCGCCGGCCTGCGCGAACCCGTCGAACTGCACGGTGCCCTCCCAGGTCGGGATGGTCGATGCGGCGACGGTCGTGTACCAGGGCGAGGCGTGGTCGGCGGTGACGGAGTCGGGTCCGTCGTTGCCGGCGCTCGCGGCGACGAAGACGCCGGCGGCGGCCGCGTTGAAGAACGCGATGTCCTCGGGGGCGAGGACGGTGGATGCCGCGCCTCCGCCGATCGAGTAGTTGATCACGTCGACGCCGTCGGCGACGGCCTGGTCGATCGCGGCGATGAGGTCGCTGCCGGCGCAGATGTCGTCGGTGGTGACGGTGGGGTCGGGGCCGACGTAGCAGGCCTTGTAGGCCGAGACCTTGGCACCGGGTGCGACGCCCGATATGGTGCCGAAGTCGACACCCTCGACTGCGGCCTTCACCTTGAAGTTGCCGGCTGCGGTGCTCGCGGTGTGCGAGCCGTGGCCGTCGCCGTCACGCGGCGAGAGGTAGTCGTACTGGAAGTCGAAGCCTGCGGCGGCGGCGCCTGAGGAGAAGTACTGCGCGCCGATGAGCTTGTTGGAGTAGTCGCTCTTGTCCCAGCCCTGACCCTCGACCATGGTGGCTTGGAAGCGTCCGCCGTCGGACTTGTCGAAGTAGACGTTCGTGCCGTCGGTGTACGGCTCGCGCCCCTTGTGGCGGCTCTTGTCCTTTTTCTGCTGCTTGAGCTTCTTGCCCTGGAACGACGGATGCTCGGGCGCGATGCCCGTGTCGATCACACCGACCACGACGCCTTCGCCGGCCTTGTCGACGCCGCCGGTCTGCTGCCAGACGCCGCCCTTGCCCTTCTTGTCGTCGCCGAGTCCGAGGAAGCTCGTGGAGGTCTGCGCGTCGGGGTGGCGGATGAAGTCGGGGTACACGCCGAAGACGTCCTTCGAGGCGCGGAGCGTGTCGACCTGCTCGCCCGAGAGCTGCGCGCTGAAGCCGTTGAGCACGACCTGGTAGGTCGTGTCGGGAGTGACGCCGGCCTGCTGGGCGATGCTCTGCTGCTCGCTCTCGAGGTGCTTGACATAGCGGAGCGAGTCCTGCGACTCGGTCTCGAGCTGCTCGCCTTCGGCGGGCTTCGTCGCCTGGATGCCGTCGACGCCGCCTTCGTAGCTGGCGAGAGGGTCTGCCTTCAGTACGACGATGTACTGTCCGGGCGTGCCCTCGATCGGGGTGGGTGCGTTCACCTCCTTGACGCCTGCGTATCCTACGGTTGCCGTCGACGCGACGAACAGCACGGCCAGGCTTGTGGCCGCTGCCATCCGGAGGGGTGTTCGACCCATGTGACTCTCCGATGATCGTTGTGCGGCCTCTTGCCGCAACGCCGCTCAAAGTAACCCGGGCTCACACGGGATTGCCAGGTTCGAGGTCAAAACCTAGACGAAAGGCCAGTACGTCATTTCCTGTCGCTCTCGATCGGTGGGAGTGCTCTCAGGCAGCGTGGAGATGGCCGGACTGGCCCCGAGCCGCGGCCGCGGCCGCGCATCGGTATACGTCGCGTCGATGCCCGGCGTGGACGATGACCACGGTGAGGATCTGATCCTCGATGCGATAGAGCACGCGGTAATCGCCGGTGCGAACGCGCCATTCCGGGCGCCCGGTGAGTTTCGTCGCGGCGGGCGGTCGCGGCTGATCGGCCAGCGTCTCGATGACTCCCTCTATTCGCCGCTTCGCTTCCGGCGGGAGCTTGCGTATCGCGCGAGCCGCCAGGGGGAGAACCCGGAGCGTGTAGGTCACTGCACCAGTCCGAGGTCTCGCTTGACGTCGTCCCACGGGATCGGCGTCTCCTGCAGACGCTCCGTCTCCTCCCATGCCTCGTCCACGGCACGGATATCTGCGAGCTCCTCAGCGTCGGCCAGGAGCCGCTCCAAAAGTGAGGTGTCGACGACGGCCGCCACCGGCCTGTTGCGGCGAGTCAGATACACCGGCTCGGTGCGCGCATCGTCGATGATCGACGCCAGACGGCTACGGGCCTCGGTTATCGCGATCTCACTCATGAGTACATGATAGCGCGAAACGTACGTTTTGCACTGTTCAAGGAGTCGCAACCACCAACGTTTCGTGCCGACGCCTGTGCAACCGCCATCGTCGCACCTGGCGAGGCACGGGTGAGACGCCGCAACCACCTCGACCCACCCGGCTGCTCGAACGTCGTCGGCGTCTTCAACGCCAACCCATTCGGATCGACCGTCGACGCCGTCGCCTGCAGTGCGGAGGTCGCGTACCTTTGCGGCGCGCCGTCGGAACGTATTCCGGCATACCGCGGAGCCCGGTCGCTCATCCCCG
The DNA here is from genome assembly GCF_040675935.1 of Microbacterium sp. LMX7-1.2. Taxonomy (NCBI): domain Bacteria; kingdom Bacillati; phylum Actinomycetota; class Actinomycetes; order Micrococcales; family Microbacteriaceae; genus Microbacterium; species Microbacterium sp. LMX7-1.2. Next base: position 1,548,201 of record NZ_JBEGIL010000001.1, read on the forward strand.
TTCGGGAGAGTGCACCCGGGCGAGGAATCGCGCCGTGCGCGGGGACGGGCCGCGGGGGTCGAGCAGCGACACCGTCACGGTCACGGCCGTAGCCAGCGGGATGGTCCACGCGGCCGGCTGCGCGAGATACGGCGCGGCGGCACCCACTCCGCCGATCGCCGCATGCACCAGCAGGGCGAGGCCCGCCGCGAGGCCGCCCGACAGCATCCCCGCGACCGCTCCCCGGGCCGTGAGACCTCGCCACCACACCCCGAGCAGCACCACGGGCGACAGCGTCGACGCGGCCACCACGAACACCACCCCGACGCTCGACCCGAGCCCGGCAGGAGCCGTGAGCAACGCGACCGCGAGCGGCACGAGGGCGCACAGCACCGCCGACAGCCGGAACGACCGCACGGATCCCGAGAACACGTCCTGGCTGATCACACCCGCGAGCGACACCACGAGCCCGGCGGACGTCGCGAGGAACGCCGCGAACGCCCCCGCGACGATGAGCGCCGTGAGCAGCTCGCCCGGGGCTCCCGGGAACACCCGCGAGGGCAGCAGCAGCACGACCGTGTCGGCGACACCGGGCACGGCGAGATCAGGGGCGGTGATGCGGGCCAGCAGACCCATGGTGCTCGACACCGCATAGAAGGCGCTGACCATCGCGATCACGATCACGGTCGTCCGACGCGCAGAGACGCCGGTCGGACTCGTGTAGAAGCGCACCAGCACGTGGGGCAGCCCCATGGTCCCCAGCAGCAGCGCGAGGAGCAGGGATGCCGTCTCATACGCGTCAAACCCCGAGGGGCCCGCCTCCGCCGGGAACACGAGCGCCGGGTCGAAATCGTGCGGGCCGCCGCTGAGCGCGAACGCGATGCACACCACCGGCACGAGCAGCGCCGTGAGCTTGAGCCAGTACTGGAACGCCTGCACGTACGTGATCGCCCGCATGCCTCCCGCGGCGACCGCAGCCGCGACCAGCACCGCCACGAGCACGGCGCCCACCCACTCCGGCACCCCGGCGACGACGAGCAACGTGATGCCCGCGCCGTGCAGCTGCGGCACGATGTACAGCCAGCCGATCACGAGCACCGCGATGCTCGTCACGCGCCGCGCCGCCACCGACTCCAGCCGCGCCTCCATGAAGTCGGGGATCGTGTACGCACCGCTACGGCGCAGAGGTGCCGCCACGAACACGAGCACCAGCAGGTACCCGGCCGCGTACCCGATCGGGAACCAGAACCCGCGGGCGCCGTCGAGCAGCACGAGTCCGGAGAGCCCCAAGAAGGTGCCGGCCGAGAGGTACTCGCCGCTGATGGCCGAGGCATTCCACACCGGCCGAACCGTGCGCGAGGCCACGAAGAAGTCTCCCGTCGTGCGGGAGATCCGCAGCCCGTAGACGCCGATCAGCAGCGTCGCCACCACGACGAAGGCGATGCCGACCAGGTCGAGCACCGCGTTCATTCGCGGTCCCGGAGGGCGCGGAAGCGCCTTTCGTTCCGTGCCGCCGTACGCACGTACAGCACCGCGAACACGAGGATGATCGGATAGAACGCATACGCCTGCAGCAGCCACGACAGCGGCAGACCCCACACCACGAGCTGATCGATCTCGGGGATCAGCGCCACCGTCAAGGTCAGCGCGATCACCACGAGCACGAACCCCGCGACCGTGCCGAGCGCGAGCCGCAGCTGGCTGCGCATGAGGGCGCGCGCGAACACGGCATCCGCCTCATCGACCGGAGAGCCGGGCAGAGCGATCCCGCGCGTGGCAGGGGTCGACCGTCGGGCGGGCGCATCGGCCGTGACCCGCACCCGCTTCGGCGTCTCGGTCACGGCGCGCCCTCCGCGCGCAGAAGCGCCTCCCGCACCGACGGTACGAGGCGCCTGCTCACCGGGAGCACGGTGGTGTCGACCACCACGACCGGGTCGGATCCCGACAGACGTGCCTCCGCGACAGCCGTCGCACGGACGAGGGTGGAGCGATGGATGCGCAGGAACCCGGCATCCGCCCACCGTGCCTCCAGCTCGGAGATCGGGATGCGCACGAGATGCCCGCCGCCCTCGGTGTGCAGACGCGAATAGTCGCCCTGCGCCTGCACCCAGCGCACCTCGCTGCGGCGGACGAACCGCACGGTCGACCCCACCGTCACCGGCAGCATCTCGTCGTCGACGGGCGCGATGACCTCGCCCAGGTCGATCACCCGGTCGATCGCCTGGCGCAGCCTCTCGACGCGCACCGGCTTGAGCAGGTAGTCGGCGGCACGCAGCTCGAACGCCTCGACCGCACGCGCCTCGTCGGCCGTCACGAACACGACGGCGGGCGGCGCGGCGAGCGCCAGCAGCGACCGCGCCAGCTCGGTGCCGAGAAGCCCCGGCATATGGATGTCGAGGAATGCGATCCGCACGGCGCGCTGCGACAGCATCCGCAACGCCTCCGCCCCCGAGGACGCCGTCAGGACGTCGCCGATCCGCGGGTCGAGGCGCAGCAGATGCACGAGCTCGTCGAGCGCCGGTCTCTCGTCGTCGGCGACGAGGACGTCGATCGTGCGCACCTCTGTCATCGGTTCAGTCGCCTTCGGGATCATGCTGCGGCTGCGACTTGGGCACCCGCATGCGCACCAGGGTACCCGCGCCCGTGTTCGTCTCGACCACGAGTCCGCCGTCCGCGCCGTACAGCTGCCGCAGCCGGGTGTCGACGTTGCGCAGCCCCACGTGCAGCCCGTCGTCGACGGCGGTCAGCGTCGCGCGCAGCGCATCGGGATCCATGCCCACGCCGTCGTCCTCGACCGTGATCTCGGTGTGCGTGCCGTCGTCGCGGGAGACGATGCGGATCTCACCGCCACCCTCGCCCGGCTCGATCCCGTGCCGCACGGCGTTCTCGACGATCGGCTGCACCGACAGGAACGGGATGACCGTCGCGAGCGTCTCGGGAGCGATCTGCAGCGTGACCCGCAGGCGCTCCCCGAACCGTGCGCGCTCGAGTTCGAGGAAGGAGTGGATGCTGCCGAGCTCCTCCGCGATCGTCGTGAACTCGCCCTGGCGCCGGAACGAGTACCGCGTGAAGTCGGCGAACTCCAGCACGAGGTCGCGGGCCCGCATCGGGTCGGTGTGGATGAACGACGCGATCGCGGTGAGGGCGTTGTAGATGAAGTGCGGCGAGATCTGTGCGCGGAGCGAGCGCAGCTCCGCCTCGGCCAACTGCGTGCGCGAGGCGTCGAGGCTGCCGAGCTCCACCTGCGCGGCGCACCAGTCCGCAACCTCCTCCGCCGCCCGCACGAGCGCCGCACCCACCGGGGCCGCGAAGGCCACGACCGCGCCGATGACCTGTCCATCGACGACGATCGGCGCGCCCACGGCCTCCAGGTCGTCGGTGCGCCCGTCGGGTGACGGGAAGACCTGCCGACGGCCCGACTCCCGCACCGCCCGCGCGATCCGCAGCGCCGCGGACTCCAGCCCGTCTGACGGACCGTCGAACGAGAGCGCGTCGCCGTCGCCCACGATCGCCACCGCCGCACTGCCGAGCAGGACCCGCAAGTGTCGGGCGGCCTTGACCACGTCGGGCCCCGTCAACCCCGCGCGCAGGTGCGGAGCCGCGAGGCTCGCCTGATGAAGCGCCTGCAGCGCCGCACGCTCCGCGTCGCTGCCGAGGTCGGCCGACCCCCGGGCGAACCGCCGCGCGAGCACGAGGAGCACCGTGAGCACGATGCCGCCGAGCGCGCCGAGGACGGCGGCGAGGACGACATCGTTCATGCCCTCAGCCTAAGCATCCGGCACGTCAGCAGCAGCGCGCACCGGGGTTGCGGTCCTGGTCGTCCATGCGCTGACGCCAGAACTGCCGCTCGGTCACCGGCTCCTCGTCGGGGTGGTGGCGACGGTGATGGGCGACATAGGTCGCGTAGGCCGTGTCGCCCATCAGCGTCGTCATGTACCAGCGGATGCCGCGGCCCACCCGCCCCGCGGTGCACCAGAGTGCCCGCAGAGCGGTGGTCACGGCATCCGTCCGATTCATGGTGTCGGTCATCTCAGTGCGACGTTGCCCTGCGCTCGTCGGCGAGGATCGGCTCCCACTGCTTCTCGAGCTCGCGTTCCTCGGCCGTCGGCAGGAAGCCCGCAGGGGCGTAGCGCCGGGAGGCGACCGGCGCGTCCTCGGTGTTCTCGCCGCCGCCGTTGCGGATCGCCTTGATCGTCGCGATCACCGCGGCGATCATCACGACGATCGCGAGCGTCACGAAGATGATCGACAGCGTGCCCTGCACGGCCGTGTTGCGGATGACGGCCTCGAGCACCTTCGGCTCGCCGAGCGACGTGTCGCCCGAACTCAGCGCATCCCGGTACTTGACGTGGTTCGCCCAGTAGCCGATCGCGGGCACCGGCGACAGGATCTTGTACAGCGACGCAGTGATCGTGACGACGGCCGTGAACGCGAGCGGCAGCCCGATGATCCACAGCCACTTGAAATAACTGCGTCCGCGCTTCGCGACGATCGCGAGCACCACGGCGAGCGCGATCGCGGCGAGCAGTTGGTTCGCGATGCCGAACAGCGGGAAGAACGTGTTGATGCCGCCGAGCGGGTCGGTGACGCCGAGGATGAGGATCGCTCCCCAGCCGGCCACCATGATCGCGGTGCAGATCCACACGCCCGGACGCCACGAGACGTCGCGGAACTTGGGGAACCAGGCGCCGATCGAGTCCTGCAGCATGAAGCGCGCGACGCGAGTTCCGGCATCCACCGCGGTGAGGATGAACAGCGCCTCGAACATGATCGCGAAGTGGTACCAGAACGCCATGAGCGCCTGACCGCCGAGGGCCTGCTGCATGATGTGCGCGAGGCCGAGGGCGAGCGTCGGGGCACCGCCCGTGCGCGACACGATCGACTCCTCGCCGACCGCCGCCGCCGTCCCCGTGAGCATCTCGGGTGTGAGGTTCACCCCCGTCAAGCCCAGAGAGTTCACGAAGGCGACGGCACCCTCGACGGTTCCCCCTGTCGCCGCCGTCGGGGCGTTCATCGCGAAGTAGATGCCCTGGTCGATCGAGATCGCCGCCACGAGGGCCATGATCGCCACGAACGACTCCATGAGCATTCCGCCGTAGCCGATGAAACGCGTCTGGCGCTCCTTCTCGACGAGCTTCGGGGTCGTGCCCGAGGCGATCAGGGCATGGAAGCCCGATAGGGCTCCGCAGGCGATCGTCACGAACAGGAAGGGGAAGAGCGGACCGGCGAACACCGGACCCATTCCGTTCTCGCCGAAGATGCTGACCGCCGGGACGGTGATCTCCGGGCGGACGAGCACGATCGCACCGGCGAGCATCACGATCACGCCGATCTTCATGAACGTCGAGAGGTAGTCGCGCGGGGCGAGCAGCAGCCAGACCGGGAGCACGGCGGCGATGAAGCCGTAGACGATGATGCCCCACGCGATGGTCGTGCGGTCGAGGTGGAAGATCGCCTGACCCCACTCGGTGCCGGCGACCCAGCCGCCACCGATGATCGCAGCCATCAGCAGCACGAAGCCGATGAGCGAGACCTCGGTGACCTTGCCGGGGCGCAGGTAGCGCAGATACACGCCCATGAAGAGCGCGATCGGGATGGTCATCGCGACCGAGAAGACGCCCCAGGGACTCTCGCCGAGCGCGTTCACCACGACGAGCGCGAGGATCGCGACGATGATGAGCATGATGAGCAGCGAGGCGATGATCGCGGCCGTGCCGCCGATCTTGCCCAGCTCCTTGCGGGCCATCTGACCGATCGTGCGTCCGCCGCGTCGCATCGAGAAGAAGAGGACCGTGTAGTCCTGCACGGCACCGGCGAGCACGACGCCGACGATGATCCAGATCGTGCCGGGGAGGTAGCCCATCTGCGCGGCGAGCACGGGCCCCACGAGAGGACCGGCGCCGGCGATGGCCGCGAAGTGATGGCCGTACAGCACCCGGCGGTCGGTGGGGACGTAGTCCTTGCCGTCCTGCTTGACCTCGGCGGGCGTGGCCCTGCGGTCGTCGGGGCGCGTGATGTAGCGCTCGATGACTTTGGAGTAGAAGCGGTAGCCGATCAGGTAGGTGCACACTGCCGCGAACACGAACCAGATCGCGTTGACGGTCTCACCGCGGACGATCGCGAGCATGACCCAGGCGACGCCGCCGAGCAGCGCGATGGCCGTCCACAGCAGGATCTTCGGCAGGGTCCAGCGGCTGGACCTCTCGTGGTGGGCGTCGCTCAGGGCGACCGGGGGAAGCGTCGGGTCGGTGGCGATGATCGGGTCGTCATCGACACTCGCGGCGCCGCGGCTGTGCGGCGAGGATGCGATCATGGGGTTCTCCTCAGGGTGCGCGTCATTGCGTTCCCCCACGGTAGAGATCGCCGATGGTCGATGGGATGCCGTGGGAGGCGTCATGCGACGAGCGGTGTGGACGGGGCGACGAGCGGTACGGTCGGCTAGACGAGCGGTGCGGTCGGCTGTCCGTCGGGTCAGCCGTCCGTGCGGTCAGCTGTCGGTGCCGCGGCTCACGTGACGACGTCGACCCCACAGTGTGAGGAGAACGCCACCGATCAGCAGGGCGGAACCGAGTCCGATCGGGCCCGCGCCCCCACCGGTCGCCGCCAGACCTCCCAGGGGTCCGGTGCGCACGTCTCCCTTCGGAGCGGGCGCCGCCGGAGGTGTGGAGACGGGAGGTGTCGTGGGTCCCTCCGCCGAGACGACGGCCCGGTACGTGGAGATGGTCGTCTCCCCGTCGACATCCGCGATTCGGTAGCGCACTTCGGGGGTGGTGCCGATGAAGTCCGGCTCCGGAAGGAACTGGAGTCGGGCGCTGTCCGGCTGAGCGATGGCGATGAACACGCCGACGCCGGGCACCTCCATGCGAGCCGTCGGAGTGTCGTCCTCCTCCAGGAGCACCAGCGTCGACGGGTCGAGCGGGACAGCGGGGCTGCCGGCGCGATCGTTGGAGAGCGGGTCGATGCTCTGGGGTTCGCCCGGACGCCCACTCGACGTGTCAGGAGCAGCAGCCGGACGCGGTGTCGGAGTGACGGTCGGCGTGTAGGTCGTCTCGACGGTCGTGCCGTTCGCGTCGGCGATGCGGTAGCGGACGGGTGGAGCCGCTCCCACGAAGTCCGGTTCGGGCGTGAAGACGACCGAGCCTCCTGATCCGCGGGAGTAGGCGCCGACCCCGTCGACGACGAGCTGGGCGACGACCTGGCCGTCGGCGTTCAGCAGGGCGACGGAGGACGACGTCAGCGGAACCGAGGGATGACCGGCCGCGTCGTTGGCGGACACGTCGACCTGCTGCGGCTCACCCTGCACTCCCGTCGTCGTGTCGGGGGTCGCAATCGGGGTCACTGCGGTCACCGTCGGCGTGTACGTGGACTGAGCGGTGACTCCCTCCGAGTCCGACACCCGGTAGGTGACTGCCGGAACCGTTCCCGAGAAGGCCGGATCCGGCGTGAACACGATCCTGCTCTCACCGTTCGGGCGCTCGATGGTGTACTCCCCGACCCCAGGCACGGCGACCGTACCGACCGGATCTCCGTCGTCGTCGATCAGGGTCGTCGTGGCGGGATCCAACGGGGAGTCCGGGGAACCGGGAGTGTCGTTGCGCAGGGGGTCGACCTGTTGCGGCGCGCCCTGCAGACCCGTCGAGGTGTCCGGGAGGGCCACCGGCCGACCCGGTTCCGGGGTCACGGTCGGGGTGTAGGTCGAGCGGGCGAAGGTGCCGTTCGCGTCCGCGATCCGATACGGCACAGCGGTCGCGGTGCCGACGAACTCGGGCAACGGCGTGAACACGATGATCCCACCCGCGCCTCGGGTGTACGTCCCCGCACCGTCAACGACGACCTGCGCGACCGGCTCACCCGCCGCATTCAGCAGCTGCACGGATGCAGGATCGAGCGGCACATCGTCGGCGCCCGGGGTGTCGTTGCCCGACACGTCGGTCTGCTGTACCTGACCCTGCGGGCCGGACGTCGCGTCCGGCGAGGCCGTCGGCACGACCGGGGTCACCGTCGGGGTGTAGGTGGACTGCGCGGTCACGCCGTCCGCGTCCGCGATCCGATACGGCACACCCGGCGCCGTGCCCGTGAACGCGGGCAGCGGCGTGAACACGATGACTCCGCCCGCGCCGCGCGTATACGTGCCTGCACCGTCGACCACGACCTCCGTCGTGGGGTTCCCAGCAGCATCCAGCAGCTCGACGGACGCGGGATCCAGCGGCACCGCCGGATCGCCCGGCGTGTCGTTGAGCGAGACGTCGATCTGCTGGGCCCGACCCTGCGGGCCCGTCGAGGTGTCCGGTGTCGCCACCGGCCGTCCCGGGGCGGGCGTCACCGTCGGGGTGTACGTGGAGCGGGCGAACGTCCCGTTCGCATCCGCGATCCGATACGGCACAGCGGTCGCGGTGCCGACGAACTCGGGCAGCGGCGTGAACACGATGATCCCGCCCGCGCCCCGCGTGTACGTGCCCGCACCGTCGACGACGACCTGCGCGACCGGCTCACCCGCCGCATCCAGCAGCTGCACTGACGCCGGGTCGAGCGGCACGTCCTCAGCGCCCGGGGTGTCGTTGCCCGACACGTCGATCTGCTGCGCCTGCCCCTGCGGGCCGGACGTCTCATCCGGCGACGCCGTCGGGACGACCGGGGTCACCGTCGGAGTGTACGTGGAACGGGCGAACGTCCCGTTCGCGTCCGCGATTCGATACGGCACCGCACTCGCCGTGCCCGTGAACTCGGGCAACGGGGTGAACACGATCACTCCGCCCGCGCCGCGTGTATACGTGCCCGCACCGTCGACCACGACCTCGGTCACCGGCTCGCCCGCCGCATTCAGCAGCTGCACGGACGCCGGATCCAGCGGCACATCCGGAGCACCCGGAGCATCGTTCGTCGACACGTCGATCTGCTGCGCCCGACCCTGCGGTCCCGTCGTCGCATCCGGCGACGCCGTCGGGACGACCGGGGTCACGGTCGGGGTGTACGTCGACTCCGCGGTCACACCATCCGCATCCGCGATCCGATACGGCACACCCGGCGCCGTGCCCGTGAACGCGGGCAGGGGCGTGAACACGATCACTCCACCCGCACCCCGGGTGTACGTCCCCGCGCCGTCGACCACGACCTCGGCCACCGGCTCTCCCGCTGCGTTCAGCAGCCGCACGGACGCCGGATCCAGCGGAACGGCCGGATCGCCCGGGGTGTCGTTGAGCGAGACGTCGATCTGCTGCGGCCGATTCTGCGGCCCTGTCGTCGCATCCGGTGCCGCCACGGGAACGCCCGGGGCAGGGGTCACCGTCGGGGTGTACGTCGAACGGGCGAACGTCCCGTTCGCATCCGCGATCCGATACGGCACCGGGGTGGCCGTGCCGACGAAGTCCGGCAGAGGGGTGAACACGATCACTCCACCGGTGCCCCGCGTGTAGGTGCCGGCTCCGTCGACCACGACCTCGGCCACCGGCTCGCCCGCCGCATTCAGCAACCGCACGGACGCCGGGTCGAGCGGAACGGCGGGATCACCGGCGGCGTCGTTCGTCGACACATCGATCTGCTGCGCCTGACCCTGCGGGCCTGTCGTCGCGTCGGGATTCGCCGTCGGCGTCACCGGGGTCACGGTCGGGGTGTAGGTCGACTCCGCCGTCGTGCCGTTCGCATCCGCGATCCGATACGGCACTCCGGGCGCGTCACCCGTGAACGCGGGAAGCGGCGTGAACACGATGACTCCGCCCGCACCGCGCGAGTACGTGCCGACTCCGTCGACGACCACTTCGGCAACCGGCTCGCGGTTCGCGTTCAGCAGCTGGACGGATGCCGGGTCCAGGGGCGCGGAGGCATCGCCCGCGGCATCGTTCAGCGAGACGTCGATCTGCTGCACGGCTCCTTGTCGCCCCGTCGTCGCGTCGGGGTTCGCGACCGGCACCACAGCGGTCACGGTGGGCGTGTACGTCGACTCCGCCGTCGTGCCGTTCGCATCCGAGATCCGATACGCCACGGCGGGCGCCGGACCACTGAAAGTGGCCTCGGGCGTGAAGACGATGGTCCCCGACGCGCCGAGAGAGTAGGTGCCCACACCAGGGGTCACGATCTCCCGCACCGGCTCCCCGTTCTGCAGCAGCGTGACGCTCGCGGGGTCCAGCGGGACGCCGGGATCACCCGGGGTGTCGTTGGTCGTGACGTCAATCCGCTGCTGCTGACCCTGCATTCCGGTCGTCGTGTCGGGTGACGCGGTCGGCGTGACCGCGACGATCCGCGGGGTGACGGTCGCCGTCACCGTGGTGCCGTTGGCGTCCGCGACCCGGTAGACGACGGGGGTCGGTGTGCCCGCGAAGCGGGGCTCGGGGGTGAAGACCGCGGTCGGTCCGTCCGGTCCGTTCTCCAGCGTGTAGACCCCCTCACCGGGGACGGTCACCGTGTCGGCCGGCACCCCTTCGGGGGTCAGGAGGGTCGTGCTCACGGGGACCAGGGGCACGGCCGGGTCGCCGGGCCGATCGTTCGCGAGGAGCGGGATGCGCACGGGAGCGCCCTGCCGTCCTTCACCGGTGTCCGCCGTCGCGACGGGCGTGACGGCGGTGAGCGTCGGCGCATACGTGCTCGTGGCGGTCGCGCCGCGGCTGTCGGCCACACGGTACGACACCGGCACCGCGGCTCCGACGAAGTCCGGCTGCGGCGTGAAAACCACGGTCGGCCCCTGCGGTCCGGACTCCACGGTGTAGACGCCCTGCCCCGGAACCGTGACGGACGCGGCAGGCGAACCGGCCGCGTCGAGCAGCGTGAACGTCGTCGGGTCGATCGGCACGGAGGGGTGCCCTGCCGTGTCGTTGTCGAGGGGCCGGGTCCGCTGGGCGATCCCTTGCGGACCGGACGTCTCGTCACGTGCCGGGGTGGGCGCCTGAGGGGTGACCGCAGGCGTGATGGTCGATCTCGCGATGATGCCGTCACCATCGGCCACGCGATACGGGATCGGAGTCGCCGTGCCCGCGAAACCGGGCTCGGGCGTGAAGACGACGATCGGTCGCTGCGGATCCGCGCGATCGATCTCGTACGCGCCCTCCCCCGCGACCACCCGCCGCTCCGTGGGCTGGCCGTCGGCGTCGAGCAGTCGGAGGGTCGCAGGGTCGAGCGGCACTTCTGCGGATCCCGGGGTGTCGTTCGCGAGCGGGTCGATGCGCTGGGGCTGACCCTGCACCCCGTTCCCCGTGTCGGGCTGGGCGACGGGATTCGGCACCACGGGCACCGTATCCGTGTCGGCGTCGCGGGCCGAGCCGGCCGTGGACTGCGCGGTGACGGTCGGCGACTCGACGAGGACGCCTCGCGCGACGTCCGGTGCCCCCACGACGCGGGTGCCGGTGCACACGAGACGCCCGCCCACCGGCACCGCCGCCGGCTGGGCAGGGGTGCAGACGAGCGCCGGCGTCGCGCCGTCGATCGTGACCCCGGTCAGCGGCACGTCGCCACGGTTCACCGCGGTGTAGGTGAAGCCGACCGACTCGCCCTCACGGGCTCGGCCACCCGCATCGTCCGTGACCGTGAGGTCGATGACCGGTGTGCCCTGGATGGTCAGCGGGGTGGTGGCCCCATCGTCGTCGGCATGACCGTCGCCGTCGGCATCCGGGTTCGAGCCGTTCGTCGACCGGTCGGTCTGATCGCCCTCGACCGTCCCGTTGTCGTGGGCGAAGTAGTCGAGCGTGCCGGTGACCTGGTTGGTGACGGAGAAGGGCAGGCCCGCCGGGACGAAGGTGACCGGCACCCGGACCACGATCTTCTCGCCGGAGCCGAGGGCACCGACCCCGGGCGTCAGGATCCCCTTGCTCGTGCCTGAACCGGTGAATCCCGCCGACGCAGAGACGGGGACGACGGAGTTCGTGACGATCGTGGTCGCACCGACCGTGTAGGTCCCTCTCGCGGTCGGCGTTCCCGAGACGTAGGTGCCGAATCGTGCGGCGAGGTCCTCGACGATCTGCGGATCGAAGCCGCCGGGTCCGCCGTTGTTCTCGAGCGTGTAGTCGTAGTTCACGGTGTAGTGACCGCTGTCGAAGGTGGCCGCGGAGACGGACTTGGCGACCCCGGTGGAGAGCCCGCACCAGCGGAAGTCGTCGATGCCGATCAGCTGCTGCGTCGGGTTGTTGCCGCCGAGCGGAGGAGCCCCCGTCTCGTAGCGGATCACGATGCGATCGACGGGGCTCGGGAAGGCCAGCGTCGCGTTGGCGTTCTCACTGGTGTTGTCGGCGGAGGCGATGCCGGTGACGACTGCCGCGCCGTCGGCTCGGGTGGAGTACTGCACGGCGCTGCCGAGCGCGGAGGGTGTGGCCGTGACCGCAGTGCCGCGCAGCGATGCGCTCACGACGGCGACATCGCGGTAGTTGCCGCCGTCCGTGCGGATGTCGACGTCGAGGAGTGTGAGTTCGAACCCGGCGACGGGGTTGTCGGGGGTGAGGATCAGTTCTTCGTGATCGGTGAGGTTCCGGGGATCCATCGCCAGCGAGTAGTACCCCGAGCGATTGCCCTGCACGGCGGTCTTGACGGTGGCGTAGTCGACCTGGGGTGGCGCGGGGCTCCCGGTGACGGGTGCCTGGTCGTCGCGAGTGAGGGCGTAGGTCACGCCGTCGCCCGTGACGGTCGTGGGAGAGGAGCGATCCGGCAGCGATGCCCAGTCGAGGGAGTCCTGATTCTGGCACTGCGCGTACACCGCCGCGACCGCCGACGAGTCGTCGTCGAGCACGACGATCCCCGTCGCAACGAGTGCCACTGCCGCCCCGGCCGCGCTCAATCGGCGGCCCCTCCCCGTCCTGACCATCCGAAAATCGTATGAGCGCGCGCACTGCGAAAACGGGCATACCGGTATACGAATGTGGCATTCCGGTATGCGGCATCCCCTCCCGGCACCCCCTCCCGGCATCCCGGCGAGCACTCTTTCTCACGGCCACCCGGCGCCGCCCGCGCAATCCCGCACAAGTAGGCTGGAACGGTGGCCCGTACCCCTCTCCTCACGACCCGCGTGCTGCTCGTCTGCGCGGCCATCGGCGTCGCGACCGGCATCCTCGGCGGCATCGCCGGCTGGGTCACCCTGCCCGTCCTCGCGGGCCCTGCGTTCCTGTACGGCCTGGTGCTCGGCTCGCACGTGCTGCCGGGCATCATCGCGCAGGAAGTGCTTCGACGTCCGCTCGTCGCCCTGGTGACACACGTGATCGCGGCGCTCATCGCGAGCGCCTTCAACCCCGCATGGACGCTCCGCTTCCTCGGCACTGCCCTGCTCTTCGGAGCGATCCAGGAGGGCATCGCCGCACTCACCCGCTACCGGGCCTGGGGCGCGTGGCGATTCTTCCTCTCGGCCGCGGTCATCGGCGTCTTCGTCGCGATTGTCGTGTTCTTCGCCGCTCACCTCGGCGTGCAGCCGCTCTGGGCGCAGATCGCCTACCTCGTGCTCTCGGTGCTGGGTCCGATCGCCTGGACCGCCGTGGGCATGGCCGTCGGCACCGCCCTCAGCCGCGCCGGCGTCGCCCGCCGCTGACCCACCCCATCCGGCTCCGCGGCCACATGGCGGAGGTAGGTAAGGCTCGGCTAAGTTAGAGGGGTACCGATCCGCCGACCCGGGGTGATGCCGTGCGCTCCACCGAGCCTATGCTGAGCGTGCGCGACCTCTCGATCACGCACGCGGATGCCGCGCACCCCTCCCCCGGAGACGTCACGTTCGACATCCACGCCGGCGAGGTGGTGCTGCTGCTCGGGCCGTCCGGCTCGGGCAAGTCCACACTGACGCTCGCGCTGAACGGACTCATCCCGCATGCGGTTCCCGCGACCATGACGGGCACCGTCACGGCGGGCGGGCTCGACACCGCCGACGCCCTCACGGCTGCGCTCAGCACCCGCGTGGCGATGGTGTTCCAGGACCCGGACGCGCAGATCGTCACCGGCACCGTGTACGACGAGGTGGCCTTCGGCCCCGAGAACCTCCTGCTACCGCTCGACGAGGTGCACGCGCGCACCGAGGACGCCCTGCGACGCGTCGGCCTGTGGGAGCGCCGCGACGAGAACCCCGACCGGCTCTCCGGCGGCGGACGCCAGCGCCTCGCGATCGGCTGCGCGCTGGCGATGGGGTCGCCGCTCATCGTGCTCGACGAGCCGACCGCGAACCTCGATCCCCAGGGCATCGACGACGTCTACGCCGCACTCGCCGACGTCGTCGCCGCCGGCGATCGCGCCATCCTCCTCGTCGAGCACAACCTCGACGCGGCCATGGCCTTCGTCACGCGGACGATCGTGCTCGACCGCTCGGGACGCATCGCCTTCGACGGGACGCCCGCCGACGTCATCCGCACCCACGTCGAGGAGCTCCTCGAGATGGGCGTCTGGCTGCCCGCCGCCACGATCGCCGCGCTCCGAATGCAGGATGCCGGGGCACGATTCGATCCGCTGCCCCTCACGCCCGAGGAACTCGCGGCGGGGCTCGCTGACGGGGCAGTTCACCGCGTTTCGTCACTTCGACTCGCTGCGCTCGCTCAGCACGGCGCTCGCTCCGCTCGCGGGGCGACCGAGACCACCTCCCCCGTCACCCCGATCATCCGCGCCACCGGCCTCACCGTCCGGCGCGGGCGCACCGAGATCCTGCACGGGGTCGACCTCGAGATCGCACCGGGGACCCTGACGGCCATCGTCGGCACGAACGGCGCAGGCAAGACCACCCTGCTGCAGGCGCTCGCGGGCGTGGTCCCGCCGCCGAAGCGCCAGGTCGGCGTCGACGGGATCGACCCGGGCGCGGCGTCTCCGCGCGACCTCGCGAGCCGAATCGGCTTCGTGTTCCAGAACCCCGAGCACCAGTTCATCGCGCACACGGTGTTCGACGAGCTCGCGCACGGCCTGCGCCTCCGGCACGTACCGGATGCCGAGATCGCCGAGCGCGTCGGTGCGATGCTCGCGCGGTTCGGCCTCGAGGCCAAGGCGGAGCTGCATCCGTTCCTGCTATCCGGCGGCGAGAAGCGCCGACTCTCGGTCGGGACGGCGCTCATCACGCGACCGCGGATCCTCGCGCTCGACGAACCGACGTTCGGCCAGGACCGCGCCCGGGCGTCGGAGCTGCTCGATCTGCTGCACGGGCTGCGCGACGAGGGCACGACGATCCTCATCGTGACCCACGACCTGCAGCTCGTCGCCGAACACGCCACGCACACGCTGATCCTGCGGGACGGCCGCGTGCATGCGGCCGGCGAGACCGCGGCGCTGTTCCGAGACGAGGACGCGTTCCGCGCCGCGGGTCTGCGCCTGCCGCCGTTGCAGCGCGTGCTCGCGGCCGCCGGGGAGTCGATCCCATGAGCGCGTCGACCTTCGATCCCTACGCCGCCGTCGTCGCGACCTCCCCGCGGCAGTTCCTCTACGCCCTGAACCCCCTCGCCAAGGTCGCCGGAGTCGCCCCGGCGATGGTGCTCCTCATCTTCGTGCGCGACCTCGCGACGCCGGCGGCGTTCCTCGTGCTCGCCCTCGCGACGGTCCTCGTGGGTGCACGGCTCACGGGGCGCCTCGCGGCGCTGCTGTTCGGCATCCTCCCCCTCGGCATTCTCGCGATCGGCATCGGATTCTCGCTGTGGGTCGATGCCGCGCTCGTGGCCGACACCCCCGCCGTGCTGCAGATCGGCGCGTGGACGCTGCATCAGGGAGCGCTCGCGATCGGCTTCGCCACGGGGCTGCGGCTGGGCACGATCATCGCGCTCGCCCTGATCGGCGGAGTCACCACGACGGGCCCCGACCTCGTGCGGGCGAGCGTGCAGCAGCTCCGCGTGCCGTACCGCATCGGGTATACGGCCCTCGCGGCGTTCCGGTTCGTGCCGCGCTTCGGGCACGAGCTCTCCGTCATCCGCGCCGCCCACCGCGTCCGCGGCCATCACGGCGGCAGCGGCCCCTTCGCGCGCATCGCCCGCGGCTGGGGCTACATCGTCCCGCTGCTGGCCGGTGCCATCCGTCATGCCGAGCGGGTGGCGCTCGCGATGGACTCCCGCGCCTTCGGCGCGCACCCGACCCGCACCGAACGGCACCTGGTCCCGTTCCGCACGCGCGACACCGTGTTCATCGTCCTGTGCCTCGCCGTCTCCGCCGCGATCTTCACGACGTTCTTCCCCTGGCAGCTGCCCTGAAAGGCACCCTCATGGCATTCAGCAAACTCGTCAAGCCCGAGTCCTCGGAGCTCTTGCACCTGACCGTGCTGCGCACCGAACGGCTCGCACCGCACTGGGTCAGGGTGACTCTCGGCGGTGGGGAGGTCGAGCGGTTCCGGCCCATGGGCTTCGACCAGTGGTTCCGCCTGTTCCTCCCGATCGGCGGGGATGCGGGGCTCGATCGCGTGCCAGCCAAGGCCAACAAGATGTTCGGGTACCTGAAGTTCCTCCGCATCCCCGACGGCGAGCGGCCCGTCATGCGCAACTACAGCGTGCGCGCGTACCGCCCGGCGACGGATGCCGTGGGAGCCGAGATCGACGTCGACTTCGTGCTGCACGGCTCGGCCGCCGACGGCACCGCCGGCCCGGCATCGCGCTGGGCGGAGACCTGCGAGCCGGGCGAGAACGTGCTCATCATCGACGAGGGGCTCACGTTCAACCCGGAACGCGGCGTGGATCGTGTCGTGCTGATCGGCGACGAGACGGCCCTGCCCGCGATCGCGTCGATCTGCGCGTCGCTCCCCGAGACGGCGACGGGCACGGCGATCGTCGAGGTGCCCTCGAAGGAGGATGCTCTCGATTTCCCGCATCCGGAGGGGATCGACGTCGTGTGGCTCGACCGGCCGCACGAGTTCCCGCCCGGATCGCGGGCGCTGTCGCTGCTGCACGACCTCGAGCTCCCCGCTGCCCCGTTCCACGCCTACGCGGCGGGCGAGCAGTCCCTCGCCTCGGGCGTGCGCAAGCACCTCGTGGGAGAGCGCGGCGTCGACAAGAACACCGTGAGCTTCTGCGGCTATTGGAAGATCGGCGCCGCATCACCGGCTTCCAAGGCCGCGCGGGATGCCGCGGCGGAGCCGCTCGCATGACCGGCGCGCCTCCCCCGCTGACCCCGGTCACGCACCCGGGCACAGGTTCGGAGCCGGCGTCCGACATGCCGCGCATCGACGACGGATGCCGGCGCGCCGCGCACCCGCATCCGAAGCCGTGCCCTTCCTAGAGGGCCAGGTGGAGCCGAAGCGCCTCGTCGAGGGCGCCCATCAGCTCGGCCGGCATCCATCCGACCGGGCGGACGATACGGGAGACGGCGGCCGTGCGAACCTGTTCCGCCTGGGCCTTCGAGTCCCGGTCGAGTCCGGTCGCCGCGGCAGGCAGGAGCACCTGGAAGGGGAGGACGCGATCGGTCTTCGACGTCAGCGGAACGATCGTCACGGTCGCTCGCGGTGATCTCATCGCCTGCGCGTTCGCCGTGTTGTTGCTGACGAGCACCGCGGGCCGCGCCTTGCGCGCTTCCGATACCATGGCGGGATCGAGGGACACGAGCACGATCTGGCCGCGACGCAGGATCGACACGGATGGCGCGGTCACGCGCTCGCGAGCCCGTCGGTGTCAGCGGCATCCCAGTCCTCGTCGTAGCCCTCCGCATACGCCTCGGCGTACGCGTCGGCGAGGCGGCTCTCGCGCAGAAGACGGACCGCATCGTGTACGGCGGCGGACCGCGAGGGGTACCGCCCGCTCAGGGATTCGGCGTCGAGGAACGCGAGATCGCTCTCCGAGAGGCTGAGGCTCACCTTCGCGCTGGACATGCGGTCATGCTACCGCAGTAGCACCTCGGGTAGCACCGACGCCCGGCTGTCAGCGGTCCAAAGATGGGAAACGCTCCGGAAGCGAGTGCTTCCGGAGCGTTTCCCATCTATCGACCGACGTCGGCCGGCGGGAGTCAGCGCTTGCCGGCGATCTGACGACCGACGAGGTCGCGCATGATCTCGTTCGTGCCGCCGTAGATGCGGTGCACCCGGGCGTCCGTGAACGCACGCGCGATCGGGTACTCCATGATGTAGCCGTACCCGCCGTGCAGCTGCACGCCGGTGTCGAGCACCTCCCACTCGCGCTCGGTGGCCCAGAACTTGACCTTCGCCGCGTCCTCGGCCGAGAGCTTCCCCTGCGAGTAGGCGCGCAGCGCGCGGTCGATGTACGCCCACATCGCGTCGGTCGTCGCGGCCATGTCGGCCAGGCGGAAGCGGGTGTTCTGGAAGTCCGCGATCCGCTCGCCGAAGGCCTCGCGGTCCTTGGTGTACGCGACGGTCCAGTCGAGGGCGGCCTGAGCGGCGGCGGCCGCGGCGACGCCGATCGACAAGCGCTCGAGGGGCAGGTTGAGCATGAGCTGGATGAACCCCTGCCCCTCCTTGCCGCTGATGAGGTTCTCCTCGGGGACGAAGACGTCGGTGAAGCTGAGCTCGGCCGTGTCCCAGCCGTGGAAGCCCATCTTGCTGAGCTTCTTGCCCTGGTCGAAGCCGTCCATGCCCTTCTCGACGAGCAGCAGGCTGAACGCATCGGGGCGGTTGCCCTCGCCGGTCTTCACGAACGTCACGACGACGTCGGCCGTGGTTCCCGAGGAGATGAAGGTCTTGGCACCGTTGAGGATGTACCCGCCGTCGACCTTCTTCGCGTTGGTCTTGATGCCGCGGAGGTCCGACCCCGCGCCCGGGTCGGTCATCGCGAGCGCCCCGAGCACCTCGCCCGTGGCCATCCGGGGCAGCCACTTCTCCTTCTGCTCCTGCGTGCCCATGTGCACGAGGTAGGGCACCGCGAGGTCATCCTGGATGCCGAACGCTCCGGCCAGCGAACCGGCGCCGGCGGCGATGACCTCCTCCATCACGATCGTGCGGAAGCGGTAGTCCTGCAGCATCCCCGCACCGCCGAACTCCTCGGGCACGGACAGTCCGATGAGTCCGGCCTCTCCGGCGGCGAGCATGGTGTCGCGGTCGATCTCCCCCGCAGCATCCCACCGCTCGATGGCCTCGTTGTTCACGTGCCGCTTGACGAAATCCTTGACGAGGTCGCGGAAGGCCTCGTGATCCTCTTCGTAGATGTCGCGTTCCATGACGTCCTCCCGAACGTGTCGTGCGTCGTTGCTCCGGCGATCATATGCCGGTACACCGATGAGACGACAGCGCGTTGTGAGAATGCATCCCACATCGCGTGGGACTGGGTACCGCGATTGTCGGATGCCGCCAGACAGCAGTCCGACAACCTGCGACCGGGCTCAGTGCGCGTAGTCGGGTGCTGCGGGCAATCCGAAGAACGCCTCCAGAGTGTGGAAGCCGCCGTGATGATAGGCCGCCGCCAGCTCCGGCCCCAGATAGCGCAGATGCCACGGTTCGGGCTTGTAACCGGTGATGCCGGACCCCATGTCCTCGTAGCGCACGATGAAGCCGTACTCCCAGGCGTTCTCCGCGACCCAGGCCCCCTGCGGCGTCGCGCCGAAGGCGCCGATCTCGCCGCATGAGGGGCTGCAGGCGACGACATCCATGGCGAGCCCCGTCTGATGCTCGCTGTGGCCGGCTCGCGCCGACGCGGCATCCGCTTCGGCCTGCCCGCTGTTGCGGACGTGCGAGGCATGCGTCGAGACCTGGAGGTCGTAGGAGCGGTAGCCGTTGTTGGCGCCGATCTCCCCTGCCCCCTCGGCGACCGCGGCCGCCGCCATCTGTCCGACAGCCGCCGCGGCGTCGGCGCGCGCCTGACCCGACCGCGTCGTCATCTGCAGGGGGATGTCGACGAGCGACGCGGGGGCGAAATCGACGGGGTTCAACGGGCGGGCCTTGTTCACCACGACCCAGACGTGGGCAGGGTCGTCGAGGGAGATACAAGGCGCGTTTCCCGCGACGACCGCCGCCTGGAAACTCGCCCCACCGCCGAAGCCAGCGATGATGGCCGCGTCATCGGCGACCGCGATGGCCTCCAGCACGGCGGGCTCGGAGCAGGGGTCGGCGGCGGTCGTCGCGCCGACCTGCACCTCGGGCACCTCGGCGACGACGACCGGCTCGGGCAGAGTCGGCTCCTTCTGCGCCGAGGTCGCGACGGGCGCCGCCGCGATCGACAGCAGGATGCCGACAGCGGTCACCGCGAGCCCGACGGGCAGGGCGGGACCGCTGATCGGGGAGCGAGGCGCCGCATGCCGAGGCTGCGGCATGAGGGTCATCCCTCCATTGTGCCGCGAGCGGCGGGGAGCCGCATTCAGAGTCCGGAATACTGGTCGCATCGGTTCACAGCGTCCGTAGGCTGGAGTCAATGAACGCACGCACGCAGGACCCCCGGATCTGTCCGACCTGCGGCGGGCCACTGAGCTTCGAGATCCTCGACGATGAACGGTTCCTCGTGGTGTGGTCGTGCGTCGAGTGCGGCCTGATCCGCGCCACCGAGCCATCCGGCTAGAGTTCGTCTTTTTCTTCGAATCTCACTTGCGTTGCTTTCGTCTTCATGTTCGAATGATGTCATGCGGTGGCAGGGACAAAAGCTCGGAGAGACGGATGCTGCGGCACTCCCCGGTCTCGAAGACCGGTCGAGCATGCTGCGGTCGGTGACGACACCCGAGTTCGCGGGCATGACGTTCCACGAGGTGCTGTCGAAGTCGGCGCTCAACCACGTCCCCGGCGCTTCGCGCATGCCGTTCGCCTGGACCATCAACCCCTACCGCGGATGCAGTCATGCCTGCGTCTACTGCTTTGCTCGCGGGACGCACGAGTACCTCGACCTCGACGGCGGCGCGGACTTCGATTCGCAGATCGTCGTCAAGACCAACGTCGTCGAGGTGCTGCAGCGCGAGCTGCGCAAGGGCAGCTGGCAGCACGAGACCGTCGCGCTCGGCACCAACACCGACCCGTACCAGCGTGCAGAAGGTCGATACAAGCTCATGCCGGGCATCATCGACGCGCTGGCAGCATCGGGCACGCCGATTTCGATCCTCACCAAGGGGACTCTGATCCGCCGCGACATCCCCCTGCTCGTGAAGGCCGCGCAGCGGGTGCCCGTCGACGTGCAGATGTCGATCGCGATGTACGACGACGACCTGCAGAAGGCCATCGAGCCCGGCGCCCCGACCACGCAGGCGCGGCTCGACACCGTGAGGGCGCTGGCGGATGCCGGGTTCCCGGTGACCGTGTTCCTGATGCCGATCATGCCGCACATGACCGATTCGGTGGAGGCGATCGACACGGCTCTGAAGCGCATCAAGCACGCGGGTGCCGGACGCGTCATCTACGGCGCCTTGCACCTGCGGCCCGGCGTGAAGCCCTGGTTCATGAAGTGGCTCGGTGACGCGCGACCCGACCTCGTGTCGTCGTACCTCGGGCTCTACCCCGGCGTCTCGGCGGAAGCCCCGAAGGGGTACCGGCAGTGGCTCGCCAAGCGTGCTCGGCCGCTGATCCGGATGCACGGGCTCGACGGACGCGACGAGAACGACTACCCCCGCCGAGGACATCGTCCGGGGCAGGGTCACGTGGACTCGATCTGGAACCAGGACGAGACGCGGGGTGGCGCACGCGAGAGGACGTCGGTCGGGTTCCGCACCACGGGGACCTCCCCTGCCGTGCCCGCGCAACCCATGCTGTTCTGACCCGTAGGCTCGATGACTATGGCGATCGGCTCGACAATCCACACGTTCGACGTGCAGCTCGCGGACATGGACCGGGGTGTCTACGAGGACTACTCGCTGCGCGCCGCCCGGCATCCGTCCGAGACCGACGCGTACATGCTCACGCGCGTCCTCGCCTACGGCCTCGAGCACACCGAAGGCATCGCGTTCGGGGGCAGCGTGTCGTCGACCGAAGAACCCGCCGTCATCGCCCGCGATCTCACCGGGGCGATCACGGCCTGGATCGAGGTCGGAGCGCCCGACGCCGAGCGTCTGCATCACGCGACGCGGCTCGCGGACCGCGTCGTGGTCTACACGCACCGCGATCCCGCCAAGGTCATGGCACCCTGGGCCGACAAGCGCATCCACCGCGCCGACGACGTGCGCGTCTACAGCTTCGACCCCGAGTTCATCGCCACCGCCGCCCCGCTCCTCGAACGGCGCAACACCGCGACGCTCACCGTCACCGAGCAGACCCTCTACCTCACGCTGAACGGCACGACCCTGACGACGGCCGTGCACGAGCACACCCTCGGTTGAGTCGTTTCGTCTCGTCGCTGCGCTCCTCGCTCAATGACCGGGAGAGCGTCGCTGCGCTCCGCTCGACGACCGGGAGAAGATCGCTGCGCTCCGCCGGAGGTCGTTGAGCGAGCGCAGCGAGACGAAACGTCCTGAACACGCAGAAGGCCTCGTCCCACGGATGCGGGACGAGGCCTTCGAAACACGAGCGATCAGGCGGTGAGGTCGGCCGCCGACGGCATCCGACCGGCGATCTCCTCGATCAGATCGTCGTCGACACGCGCGTTCTCGAACGGCGCCTCGATCTCGGCGCGCTCCAGCAGCTCGTTCATACGACGCTGACGCTGACGCGTGATGAGCGTGACGACACGCCCCGAGCGACCCGCGCGGCCGGTGCGACCGGAGCGGTGAAGGTACGTCTTGTACTCGTCGGGGGCGTCGGCCTGCACCACCAGATCGATGTCGTCGACGTGGATGCCGCGCGCGGCGACATCGGTCGCGACGAGCACGTTCACGCGTCCGGAGGTCAGACGCTCGAGGTTGCGCGTGCGCTTGTTCTGGTTGAGGTCGCCGTGCAGCGACACCGCAGGGATGCCGGCGTCGTCGAACTGCTCGGCGAGCATCTCGGCGTACGCGCGGGTGCGGGCGAACACGAGCGTCTTGCCCTCGCGGTCGACGAGCGACGTGAGGATCTCGGCCTTGTCGCGGTGTTCGATCACCAGCACTCGGTGCTCGATCGTGCTGGATTCCTGGTCCTCACCGGCGACCTCGTACACGGCCGGGTCGACGAGGAACTCGTCGACGAGCGCAGCGACCTCACGGTCGAGCGTCGCCGAGAACAGCAGCTTCTGGCTGCCATCGGCCGTCGCCCGGAGGATGCGCTGGACGGGCTCGACGAATCCGAGCTCGCACATGTGGTCGGCCTCGTCGAGCACCGCGATGCGGCAGTCGGAGAGGTCGAGCTTGCCCTGGTTGATGAGGTCCTCGATGCGACCGGGCGTGCCGATCACGATGTCGACGCCCTTCTTGAGCGCACCCACCTGACGGCCCTGCGGCACGCCACCGTAGACCTGCGTCGTGAACAGTCCGACGCTGCGCGCGATCGGCTGGATCGTACGATCGATCTGCAGCGCGAGCTCGCGCGTCGGAGCGAGGATGATCGCACGCGGCGACCTTCCGAACTCGCGGCGCTTGCCGGCCTGCGACTGCAGCACGCGCTCGACGAGCGGCGCGCCGAACGCGATGGTCTTGCCGGATCCGGTGCGGCCGCGAGCGAGCACGTCGCGACCCTCGAGCACAGCCGGGATGCTGGCGGCCTGGATCGGGAACGGCGTCGCCGCCCCCATGTTCGCGAGCGTCTCGACGATGTTCGACCCGAGACCGAGGTCGGCGAAGGTCACGTCGTTCACCTCGACGGCCTGCACGGCCTTCGCCTCGAGACGCTCGTGCACGACGTCCTCAGTCGGCTCGAACGCGGCCTTCGGCGTGGCGTTCCAGTCGCTCCGGCTCGGACGCGCGTCGCGCTGCGAACGGTCGTCGCGACGAGGGCGCTCGGTGCGGTACGCGCCGCCGGTCGAGGGACGCGACCGCTCATCGCGGCCACCCTCGATCGAACGCTGAGCGCGGTCGCGGTCGAACGCGCGGCGTGCGCGATCCGCGTCGTAGGAACGCTCGGGGCGCTCGGCGCCACGGTCGCTGTACCGGGGACGCTCGCCACGGTCGTCACGACGCGGGGCACGGTCACCGTAGCCGCGGTCGTCGCGCTGCGGACGCGCATCACGATCGAAACGAGGACGCTCGGCGCCACGGTCGCTGTACCGAGGACGCTCACCGCGGTCGTCACGACGCGGGGCACGGTCGCCGTAACCACGGTCGTCGCGCTGCGGACGCGCATCACGGTCGAAACGAGGACGCTCGGCGCCACGGTCGTCGCGGTCGAAGCGCGGACGCTCGGAGCGCTCGTCCCGGCGCGGGCGGTCGTCGAAGCGGCGGGCGCCGGCGGGACGGTCGTTGCCGTACCGGGGACGCTCACTCCGGTCACCGAAGCGCGGGTTCTCGTCGCGGCGGTGCGGCGCCTCACGGCGGCCGGACTCCGCGCGATTGCGGATGCTGCGAGCCTCGTCGCGGCCGGCACGCTCCTGGGCGTTCCAGCGCTGCTTGGGGGCGCCGCCCTCCTCGGCAGCACGGTACCCGCGGTGACCGGGGCTGCGGCTGCCGGGGCGACGGTCGTATCCGGTCGCTGCGGGGCGCCGCTCGCCGGCATCCGCTCGCCCGCCTCGGGTGTCACGCGCGTCACGTGCGTCGCGACCCCCGTCGCGACCGCCGGCGTGACGATCGTGGAACGAGGTCTTCTTGGCGCCGTAGCGCGGCTCGAAATTGGCGGCGGGTCGTCCGCCGCGGGGCTTCTTGTTCTTGGGCATGGTTCTGTCCTTCTGAGTTCTCGCACGAGAACAGCGCCGCGCACACGCGCGAGCACCCGGCATCCGATCTGTCGATCGTGCAGCGGGTCCGGACTGTCAGCGGCCGGGGCCATTCATGTGATGGTTGATTAACGTCGATCGACGCTCACCATCGGCCCCTGGGCTCACACTTCTTGCTCGAAAACGTCCGCGTCCATACGCGGGTGCCCGAAGCCGACTCCCCCAGTGTACCCGTCGCACCTGGGAGCCCGCACCGTGCCACCGCGCCCTACGATGACGGTGTGACCTCCGCATCCCCCACCGGCACCCAGGTTCATCTCCAGCTCGGCGACGTCTCGGCCCAGATCGCGCAGGTCGGTGCCTCGCTCCGCTCTCTGCAGATCGGCGGCGTCGACCTCGTCGCCCCGTACCCGCTCGACGCCCCGACGCCGTCGTGCTCGGGCGTCGTGCTCGTGCCCTGGCCGAACCGCGTGCGTGACGGTCGGTGGAGCGACGAGGGCGTCGAGCGGCAGCTGGCGATCACCGAACCGAAGTTCTCGAACGCGAGCCACGGGCTGCTGCGCTTCACCGCCTACGAGATCACCGAGGGCGCCTCGTCCGCGACTCTGCGCGCGTGGGTCGTGCCGCAGACCGGATACCCCTACCTGCTCGAGACGAGCGTGACGTACACGCTGCGCGCGGACGGCATCGACGTCGAGCACGTCATCACGAATCACTCCGACACCGCGGCCCCGGTAGCGGTCGGGACGCATCCGTTCCTCACGATCGGCGGCGTCGCAGAACAGGACCTCGTGCTCCGCGTGCCCGCGCGCACACGCTTCGAGACCGACGAGCGGATGCTGCCCGTCGGCACCCACCCGGCCGATGCCTCCCTGCGGGAGGGCGTCCGCCTCGGCGACGTGTCGCTCGACACCGGCTTCACCGACCTCGACCGCGATCCAGACGGCCTGGTCCGGCACACGCTCACGGCACCGGACGGACGTCGACTGACCCTGTGGCAGGGCGAAGGCTTCGACGTCGTGCAGGTCTTCACGACCGACAAGTACCCCGGACGGCCCCTGGCCGTCGCGATCGAGCCCATGACCGCCCCCGCGGACGCGCTGAACAGCGGTCGCGGCCTCCGCCGCCTCGCGCCCGGCGAGACCTGGGCGCTGCACTGGGGCCTCACGCTCGACTGAGCCGATCCCGCCGTCGCCCTCGCCCGCCAGCCCGGAGCTACGGTCCGCGTCTCACAACTCCGGAGAACCGGACCGCTATGCCGCTGCCACGGCGCTCCTCGGCCTGGGCGGGGTCAGTTCTCCGGAGTTGTGGCAGGCGAGACCCCGGTGCCTGCGAGGCAGGACGCCAGCGGGAAGCTACAGTTCGCCGCGCTCCCGCAACTCACGGCGGGTCAGCTGCGGGGCATGGGGCAGGGCCGAGCCGGATGCCGTGGCCGAGGCTCCTTCCGACACGGGCCCGGCTGAAGCGTCCGGACCCTCGTCCAGGGCATCCGCGACACCATCCGAGCCACCGCTCTTACGCGCCCGGCGCCGCTCCTTCGCGCCCTCGACGAGGTTGTACAGCGTCGGCAGCACGACCAACGTGAGCACCGTCGACGACAGCAGACCGCCGATCACGACGATCGCGAGCGGCTGCGAGATGAATCCGCCGTGCCCGGTGATGCCCAGCGCCATCGGGGTCAGCGCCAAGATGGTCGCGAGGGCTGTCATGAGGATCGGCCGCAGACGCTTCTCACCGCCGGCCATCACCGCCGCGGCGGTCGACAGCCCCTTCTCGCGGTACTGGTTCACGAGGTCGATCAACACGATCGCGTTCGTCACCACGATGCCGATGAGCATCAGCACGCCGATGAGCGAGGCGACGCCGAGCGGCACGCCCGTCACGATCTGCAGCAGGATCGCCCCGGTCGCCGCGAACGGCACCGAGATGAGCAGCAGCAGCGGCTGACGCAGCGACTTGAACGTCGCGACCATCACGACGTACACGATGAGGATCGCCGCGAGCATCGCGAGACCGAGCTGCGAGAACGAGTCCGCCTGCTGGGAGGCCACGCCGCCGACCTCGGCCGACGCTCCATCGGGCAGGTCGACCGCAGCGAGCGCCTCGGTCACCGACTGCGTCGCGGTGGCGAGGTTGTCGGATGCCGGGGGCACGGTCACGGTCGCGGTTCGGCGTCCCTGCTCGGTCGTGATCGACGTGGGTCCGTTGCGCTCCTCGACGGTCGCGATGTCCTGCAGCTGCACGACGCCGAGCGGGGTCGGGATCGCCAGTTCGCGCAGCGCGTCCGCGGTCGCGGGCGGTTCGGCGGTTGCGAGGTACACCGTCAGGGAGGTGTCGTCGATCTCGACCGTCCCGAGCTGCTGCGGACGCATGGTGCCCGAGACGATCCCTCCGACCGCGGCCTCCGACAGACCGCGCGCGGCGGCCGCGTCGCGGTCGACGACCACGGCGAGGTACGGCAGGGCGGCCGCGAGGTTGTCGCTCACCTGACCGATGCCGTCCCGTCCCTCGAGCTCGGCGACCACGGCCTTCGTCGCGGTGTCGAGGTCGTCGGCGGTCGAGGCCGAGACCGTGATCTCGATGTCGCTCGAGCCGAGTCCCGCGGATGCCGCGACCGACACCTCGCCCACGTCGGTGAGCTTCTCGATCGCACCCTGCACCTCGGCGCGGAGCTTCTCCTGGTCGGCGTCGCTGTCGGTGAGCACCGAGTACGTCACGCCCGCTCCACCCGAGAAGGCGTCGCGCAGCGCGGAGCCGCTGGACCCGATCGAGGCCTGCACGTGCGTGATGCCGTCGATGTCGCTCAGCGCGTCCTCCACGGCCACGGCCGCCTCGGACTTCGTCTCCAGGCTCGCGGTCGGTCCGAGGTCCTGCGTGACGGTCATGGTGTTCTGCCCGGAGTCGCTGAGGAAGTTGACCTTCATGAGCGGAGCCGCCGCGATCGTCCCGCCGAGCACGACGACCGCGAGGATGACGGTGATCCAGGAGTGCTTGAGCGTCCAGGCGAGCACCGGCCGGTAGCCGCGCTGCAGACGCGTGGGCGGGGCATCCTCGTGCTCGGGGTCGATCGGCTCGCCGTTCTCGTCGAGCAGCGGCTTGCCCGGACGAAGGAACCAGTACGCGAGCACCGGCACGATCGTCAGCGAGACGAGGAGCGACGCGACCATCGCGATCGTCACCGTCATCGCGAACGGACGGAACAGCTCACCGACCATGTCGCCGACGAACACGATGGGCAGGAACACCGCGACGGTCGTGATGGTCGACGCGGTCACCGCCATCGCGACCTCGCGCACCCCCAGCCGGATGGCGGCGCCCTTGTCGGCATCCCCGACATAGTGCCTCTTGATGTTCTCGATCACGACGATCGAGTCGTCGACGACACGGCCGATCGCGATCGTCAGGGCCCCGAGGGTCAGGATGTTGAGCGAGTACCCGAACGCCTGCAGCCCGATGAACGTGATGAGCACGCTGGTCGGGATCGAGATCGCCGTGACGAGCGTCGACCGCACCGACATGAGGAACACGAGGATGACCAGAACGGCCATCACGAGTCCGAGGAGTCCCTCGGTCGCGAGGGTCTCGATCGACTGAACGATGAACGGCGCCTGGTCGAAGATGATCGTGAACTCGGCATCCGGCAGCGCCTCGCCGATCGTGTCGAGAGCCGCGATGATGCCCTGAGAGACCTCCACGGTGTTCGCGGCCGGGAGCTTCGTGATCGAGATCGAGAGGGCGTCCTCGCCGTCGACGCGGGAGATCGACGAGATCGGGTCGTCCTCCTGCGCGACGGTCGCGACCTCGCCGATCGTGACGTCGGTGCCGACGAGCGGCAGCGCGGCGATCTCCTCGACAGAGGTGATCTTCGCGCCGGTCTGCACGGTGAGCGTCTGGCCGTCCTCGGTGATGTCGCCGCCCGGGAACAGGGTTCCGTTCTGCTGCAGGGCGGTGCCGATCGCCTGCGTGCTCTCACCCGCGGCGGCGAGCGCGGCGACGTCCGGCGTGATGGTGATGCGCTGGCCGACGCCGCCGATGATCTGCGCCGCGTTGACCCCGTCGACGTCCTCGAGCTCGGGGATCGCGACGTTCTCGAGCTGCGCCTGGGCGTTGTCGGCGTCGTCGAAGCCCGTCACCGCGACCTGGATCACCGGGAAGTCGTCGATCGAGACCGCGAGCACCTGCGGGCTGAGGTCTTCGGGCAGCTGCCCCGAGATGCGGTTGATCGCCTGCTGGATCTTCTGCTCCGCCGTGGCGAGGTTCGTGCCGTAGGCGAAGGTCGCCTGCACGATCGAGGCGTTCGTGGTGCTGGTCGCGGTGGTGCTGTCGAGTCCGGGCACACCCTGGATCGCCGCCTCGATGGGCGTCGACACGTCGTTCTCGACGACCTCGGGCGATGCGCCCGGGTAGGTCGTCATGACCATGAGGTTGGGCAGCTCCAGCGAGGGGATGAGCTCCTGCTTGAGGTTCGTCAGGGCGAGTCCGCCGAAGATCGCCGCGACGATCGTGATCAGCGCGATCAGTGCGCGGTTCTTGAGGCTCAGGACGGCGAGGTTCGACATGGGGTTCTCTCTGTCGGTCAAGCGGATGCTGCGGCGGTCGATGCGGGTGCGGACACCTGTGCCGGGGTGAGGATGCCGGCGAGGGCGTCGCGGATCAGCTCTTCGTCGAGCGGCTCGTCGTGGATCTGCGCGTGCCAGAGTACGCCGTCGATGAAGACGGCGGCAGCCCGTGCGCGACGCTGACCGTGAACGGGGGACATGAAGCCGACGATCTCGTCGGACCACTGGCGGGCGAAGTCGCGCACGCGGGGGTCGTGCACCGCGGCCGTGACGACCGCGCGGTCGGCGTGGACGGCGCGTGCGTCGTCGAGCGCCTGGCGCACGAGGCGCGCGATGCCGTCGGGCGTCACGCCCTCGGCGATCACTGCGCGGCGGGTCTCGTCGACGCGGGTCTGGATCTCGGCGGCCAGCGCCCCGAGCGCGGCATCCCGCAGGTCGTCGAGTGTCGCGAAGTACTGTGTCGTCGCGCCGAGCGGGACACCCGCGCGGGCGGCCACCTTGCGGTGCGTGAGGGCGTCGACTCCGATCTCGACGATGAGTTCGGCGGCTGCGGTCACGATCTCGCGACGTCGCGCCTCGGGGTCGCGGCGCCGCCGGGTGCCCTCGCTCATCCGACCTCCTGTACGGGCGTACATGTACGTTTGTACATCTTGCCTGTCGAAGCTGAGGATTCGCCCGGGACGACCTCCGTTCACTTGGGAACGCGTCGCACGTGAACACGACGCGAATAGAGTCGGCCGCCTATTCCTCGAGATCCGGAAGGGCACCATGTCGTCTCCCGTCATCGTCCGCGCAGAGGGGCTCACGAAGGTATTCCGCACCGGCGGGGAGGAGACGCACGCGCTGCGCGGCGTCGACATCTCCTTCGCACCGGCGAGCATCACGGCACTGATGGGTCCGTCCGGGTCGGGCAAGTCGACGCTCCTGTACAACCTCGCCGGCCTCGACGCTCCGACCAGCGGCCGGTCGATGCTTCTCGGCACCGATATCGCCGCACTGAACCGCGCCCAGCTGGCGGAGTTCCGCCGCGACCACGTCGGCTTCATCTTCCAGCAGTACAACCTCATCCCGTCGATCACGGTGTTCGAGAACGTGGCGCTGCCGGCTCGTCTGGCGAAGCGCAAGGTCGACCCCGCTCAGATCCGTCGCACGATCGCCGAGGTCGGACTCGAGGGGCGTGAGAACCGGATGCCCAGCCAGCTCTCCGGCGGACAGCAGCAGCGCGTCGCGATCGCCCGCGTGATGGCGTCCCAGCCGGCGATCGTGTTCGCCGACGAACCCACCGGCGCTCTCGACACCGCCACCGGAGCCGCCGTCCTCGCGCTCCTGCAGCGCGCCGTGCGTCAGTACGGGCAGTGCGTCGTGATGGCCACGCACGACCCGACCGTCGCCGCGCAGTGCGACCGCGTCGTCTTCCTGCGCGACGGCGCGGTGGTGTCGCAGATGACGGCCCCGACGAGCGAGGGCGTCGCCGAGATGCTCGTCGCCCTTCGCGGGGAGCTCTGACGATGCTCCACCTCGTGATCGCCGATCTACGGCACTCGCTCCGCATCTGGATCGGTGCCCTCGTCGTGCTCATCGTCGTGCAGATCAGCGCGATGAGCGTGACCGGCATGCTCATGGTCAGCATCACCAACACGCCCCTCTTCCTGATGGAGCCTGCGACCCGGCCGCCGTTCCGTGCGGCCGACGGGTCGCCTCTCGATCCGCAGCTGGTGTCCCTGCTCGGTGCGGCCGGTTCCTCCGCCACCACGATGGCGTTCATCGTCATCTCGTTCGTCGGCTCTCTCACCGTGCGCAACGTCGTGAACTCGATCGTCTACCAACGGCGACGCGTGATGGCTCTGTGGCAACTGGCCGGGATGACCGACCGCCAGCTGCTCCGCGTGCTGCGCGCGCAGATCGCCCTCCTGTCCGTCGCCGCGTTCATCGTCGCGACGCCGGTCGCGATCCTTCTGACGCCCGCCGTCCTGGACATCATGCGATCAGCGCAACTGCTCTACACCCCGCCGATGTCGACAGCCGGGGTGTATCCCGGCTACGCCCTCGGCGCCGCCGCTATCGCGCTGGTCTGCGTGCTGGCCGTGCGAGGCGTCGGCAGAGAACTGCGCACGATCAGCCCCCTCGAGGCGATCCGCTCCGAGGGCGTGCGCGAACTCCCGATGGATCGCCGGCGCTGGACCGGCATGATCGTCTTCGGCGTGCTCGCGGCATGCGCGATCGCCGCCGCATTCACCTCGGCCGACCCGAGCGGAGCCGCGATGCTGGCGCTTCTCGGCGGAGTCCTCGGCATCGCGGCGGTGAACACAGGGGGGCCGATCACCATCATCGGTCTCGTCCGCTTCTGGACCGGTCTGGTGCCCGAGCATGTCTCGGCGTCGTGGTTCCTCGCGCGCAAGACGCTGATCGCCTCGACGGCCAGGACGGTCGCGGCATCCGGTTCGATCGCGACAGCGGTCTTCCTGTTCACCTCGCTGTTCGCGAGCAACTCGGGCAGCGCGTCTCAGTTGGCGGGCTTCATCCTGCTGGTCGGGTTCCCCCTGGGGGTATCGGTCACCGGATCCGTCGTGCTCGTGTTCATGGCGGGGCAGCAGCGGGAACGCGAGATCCACCTCGCCGAGCTCGCCGGCGCCACCCCCGCCCAGCAGCGTCGGCAAGCGCTGTTCGAGGGCGTGATCGTCGTCGGCACCGGCGGTGGCATCGGGCTGTTCTTCAGCACGCTTCTGGACGCCGCGCTCGCGACGCAGGGGGCCGCCGACTTCGCACCGCCGTGGCGGGACTTCGGGATCATCCTGAGCGTCCTTCTCCTACTCAACGTGATCGCGACCATCGTGCCCACGATGCTCGCCCATGCCGCGCGCGACCGCATCGCGACACCCGAGTGAGCACCCGGTCGAGACGGCCATGTGCCGGCTCGACCCGACAGGACGGGCCCGGTCAGGCGGCGGAGACCTCCACCTGACCGCGCTCGAAGTAGGCGACGAGGTCGGCGTCGAGCTCGGGGACCTCGATCGCCGAGCCGTCGCCGCGCAGCGACTGCGTCGCGAGGATGCCGGCGGCCACGGCCTCGCGCGCCGCGACCGGCGAGGTCTCGGTGAGGCCGCCGTCGCGCACGAACCGCAGGAACTCCGCGACGAGCAGGGCGTCCGCCCCCTCGTGCCCCGCGTCGACCACCTCGGGAACGATGAACGTCTCGTCGGCGTCCGCCGCCCCGCGGTGCCGCCTGTTCCACAGACGCACCTCGCTGCCGGCCGTGTCGCCGAAGTTCTCGATGCGCCCCTCGGTGCCGATCACGGTGTAGTTGCGCCAGTAGTCCGGCGTGAAGTGGCACTGCTGATATGAGGCGAGGATGCCGCCCGACAGCCGCATGTTGACCATCGAGATGTCCTCGACGTCGATCACCGGGTGCAGTCCGGTCAGCGACGTCGGCGGCCAGTTGTCGACGCTGAACCAGTCCGGCATCCGCTCCCCCCGGCGTTCGCGCCGATCGGTGATCGCACCGTACACGCTGAGCTCGCCCATCGCGGCGACCTGCACGGTGTAGGCGCCCGCGAGCCAGTGGATGATGTCGATGTCGTGCGCGCCCTTCTGCAGCAGCAGCCCAGTGGTGCGGCGGCGGTCGGCGTGCCAGTCCTTGAAGTAGTAGTCGCCGCCGTGCCCCACGAAATGCCGTACCCACACGGCCTTCACGTCGCCGATGCGGCCGTCCTGGATCAGGCCGCGCATGAGGGTGATGACCGGCATGTGGCGCATGTTGTGGCCGATGTAGAGGCGGCTGCCGGTGCGCCGTGCCGTCCGCAGCATGGCGTCGGCGTCGGCGAGGTCGATCGCGAGCGGCTTCTCGCAGAACACCGCGACGCCCGCCTCCAGCGCCCGGATGCTCAGCGCGGCGTGCGTGTCGTCCGGGGTCAGCACCATGACGGCATCCACCCCCGAGGCCAGCAGCTCGTCGAGCGAATCCGTGACGAGCGCCTCGGGGAACAGGCGGCGCGCGTCGTCCCGAGCGCGCTCGGAGGGGTCGCAGACGGCGGTGACGCGCGAGCCCTCGCCGGGGCGGTGCACCTCGTCGCGGAGGGTGGCGCGCGCGCCGAAGCCGATGATGCCGATGGTGAGATCCACGGTGTGTCCTTGAGTCGAGAGAGGGGTGCGGTGCACGAGCGTCACCGCGAGCGGGATGCCGGGGCGTCGAGGTCCGTCGACGCTCCGGGGAAGAGTGACCACGGGAACTCGTGCACCTGCGGGGCTGAGCCGGCGGGCGCGAGAGCGCGGTCGGTGATGATGCGCGCCTGACGCGCGAAGAAGTCGGTCGGGCCGACCGTGGTGAGGGTCGGGGCGATGAGCTGCGCGTCCGGGGTGTTGCCGATGCCGATCACCGCGACGTCGTGCGGCACCCGCAGTCCGAGCATGTGCGCCGCGTTGATCGCCGCGATCGCCGCGAAGTCGGTCGTCGCGTAGATCGCCTCGGGCCGGTCGTCGCGGGACAGCAGCCCGACGGCCGCCTCGAACGCGCTCGACTGCGAGTCGCCGTAGGTGGCGGTCCACGCGGGGTCGACCTCGATCCCGGCGTCGGCCATGCGCTGGAGGTACGGGGTGTACCGCGTGACCTGAGTCGGGGCGAGGCGCACCGCGCCTTCGGCCGTGAGGGCGCCGATCCGCGTATGCCGCTCGAGCAGGTGGTCCATCGCGATCTCACAGCCGGGGATCGCATCGGAGCGCACCACGTCGAAGCCGTCAGGGTCGAGCGGCTGCTCCGTGAACACCACGAGCCGCTGCCCCCGCTGCACGAGGTCGCCGAGCTTTCCCACGGCGTCCTCGTCGAGGCCGATCCCATCGAGATAGGCGACGTCGCTCTCGACGCGGTCGAGGGCTGCGTGCCAGTCGCCGTCGGCGAGGATCAGGGTGGTGAGGCCGTGCCGGTTCGCCTCCACGTTGACGGCGTCGGCGACCGCGAGCGACCACGGGTCGCTGAGCATGTGCAGCGACAGCTGGATCATGCCGGTGCGACCGGTCCGGATCGCGCGCGCCGCGCTGTTCGGCCGGTAGTTCAGCGCCTCCGCCGCCGCGAGGACGCGGGCCGCCGTGGCCTCGGCGACCCCGGCACCCGACGATCCCGACCGACCGGAGAACACGTACGACACGGTCGCGGTCGACACGCCCGCGCGCTCCGCCACCATCCGCAGCGTGGGGCGGCGGGGTGCGTGCTGTCTGCGCTCGGTCATGTCATCCCTTCGATCCGCTGAAGGCGATGCCCTGGATGAACTGCCGCTGCAGGATCATGAACGTCACCAGCATCGGCAGCGTGGCGAGCAGGGCGCCGGCCATGAGCACCGGGTAGTCGGTGCCGTGGATGCCGACGAGCTGCGAGAGCCCCACCGACAGCGGCATGCGCGCCGGGTCGGTCGTCACGATCAACGGCCAGAGCAGATCGTTCCAGGACCACAGCACAGTGAACACCACAAGTGCGATGATGCCAGGCTTCGCGAGCGGAACCATGATCCGCCAGAAGGTCTGCCACGGATTCGCGCCGTCGATGCGCGCGGCCTCCTCGAGCTCGGCGGGCATCGAGAGGAAGAACTGCCGCATCAGGAAGGTGCCGAAGGCGCTGAAGATGCCGGGCACGATGAGCGCCTGCAGCGTGTTGAGCCACCCGAGCGCCTGGATGATCTCGTACTGCGGCAGCAGGTACAGCTGCGAGGGCACCATGAGCACCGAGAGGAACACGACGAACAGCGCGTTGCGGCCGGGGAACGGGATGCGCGCGAAGGCGTAGCCGGCCATCGTGCACAGCACGACCTGCCCCACCGTGCGACCGATCGTGAGCAGCACCGAGTTGGCGAACATCTGCGCGAAGGGCATCGAGTCGAACACCTCGGCGAAGTTCGTGAACACCCATTCGCGCGGCAGGATCGACGGCGGCACCTGCACCGAGTCGGACAGCGTCTTGAACGAGGTCAGCAGCTGCCACACGAACGGGAACACCATGAGGACCGCGCCCACGATGAGCACGAGGTGCACGATCCAGAGGCCGCGGTTGCGCGGCTTTCCGGGGCGGGATCCCGATCGGCCGGGGGCGGCGCCGACGACGGCGCGCGTGTCGAGCGAGACGTCACTCATAGTGCACCCACTTCTTCTGCAGGCGGAACTGCACGATCGTCAGCACCAGGATGATGAGCAGCAGCAGGAAGGCGACGGCGGCCGCGTAGCCGCGGTCGTTGTCGAGGAACCCGGCCTCGTAGAACAGGTAGACCACGGTGCGGGTGTTGGGCATGGCCGGGTTGCTGCGTCCCAGCATCATGTAGACGAGGTCGAAGACCTGCAGCGCGCCGATCACGCTGATGACGCTCACGAAGAAGATCGAGGGCGACAGCAGCGGGATCGTGATGGAGAAGAACTTGCGCACGGGGCCGGCGCCGTCGAGGTCGGCGGCCTCCATGATCGTGTCGGGGATGCCCTGCAGCCCCGCGAGGAAGATCACGATGTTCGTGCCGAGGCCGGCCCAGATCCCCACGACGGCGATCGCGATCAGCGCCGTGCTCGGATCGGTCAGCCAGCTGCGCCCGTCGATGCCCACTGCGCCGAGCGCGGCGTTCAGCACCCCGTAGTCGCCGTTGTAGATCATGCGCCAGACCAGCGCGATCGCGGCGGGCATCGTCACGACCGGGATGAAGTACAGCGTGCGGTAGGCGCTGCGCCCCTTGAGGCCCGTGGTGTTGAGGAGGGCGGCGATCGCCACCGCGAGCGGGATGCCGATGAGCGCGATCACCGTGTACAGCGCGGTGTTGCGCAGGGCGCCGATCAGCTCGGGATCCTGGAACAGACGGGCGTAGTTGTCGATCCCGACCCACTCCGAGCCGCCGAACGGCCCGGACTTGGTGAACGAGATGAGGAGCGTCCGCACGGTCGGCCACAGGTAGAACGCGGCGATGCCGACGGCCGTGGGGCCGAGGAAGACCAACGCCCACCAGGGCGAGGCGCCGGGGCTGCGCCGTCGGCGGCGGATGCCGGAGCGCGGCGGCTCCGGCATCCGCTCCGCCTGCACGGCTTCGCGGGGGGCGACGACGGTCATGACGGCGTCACTCCTGCTCGGCGTCCAGCGCGGCCTGCATCTTCTCGGCCAGGTCCTTCAGGCCGGCCTCGGGCGTGACCGCTCCCGACCAGACCTGCGAGAGCACCTCGCTCTCGATGCTCGTCCACGCCGACGTGTTCCTCGACACGGGGTAGGGCACGGCGGTGTCGAGCGCGTCGATGTAGACCTGGAGGTCGTACTGCGGCAGGGCGTCGACCCAGGCATCCTGCGTGCCGTCGAACGCGGGGATCACGGTGCCGGTCTCGGCCTGGATCTTCGCGGCCTCCTCGCCGCTCGCGAACGCCGCGAACGCCTTCGCCTCAGCCAGGTGCGCGCTCTTCGCGTTGGCGACGTTGCCGACACCGTGGATCACGCTCTGGCTGCCCTCGGGCCCGGCGGGAAGGGGAGCGACGTCGACCTTGTCGGCGATATCGGAGTTGCTGCCGTAGGCGATCGCCGCCCAGGAGCCGTTCTGGAACATCGCGACCTTGCCCGAGAGGAACATGTCCTCGGGGTTCGTGTCGGTCATCTGCTGCGCCGTGGGCGAAGAGCCCGCAGCGATCAGATCGGTCCACAGCTCGATGCCCTCGAGCGCCTCGGGGCTGTCGTACCCGGTCTTCGTGCCGTCTTCCGAGATGACCTCGCCGCCGGCCTGCGCGATCGAGTCGTAGAAGTTCTCCTGACCGTACTGGCTCGCCGCGACGCCGAACTGGCCCGTGGCGGGGTCGGTGAGGGCGGCGGCGGCGGCCGTGAAGTCGTCCCACGTCCATCCGGCGGCGGGGTGGGCGACGCCGGCCGCGTCGAACAGCTCCTTGTTGTACCAGAGCGCGACGGTGTCGAAGTCCTTCGGGGCGCCGTACAGCTTCCCGTCGTAGGTGTAGAGGTCGATCAGACCCTCGGGATA
The DNA here is from genome assembly GCF_040675935.1 of Microbacterium sp. LMX7-1.2. Classification (NCBI taxonomy): domain Bacteria; kingdom Bacillati; phylum Actinomycetota; class Actinomycetes; order Micrococcales; family Microbacteriaceae; genus Microbacterium; species Microbacterium sp. LMX7-1.2. The sequence continues at coordinate 1,585,188 of NZ_JBEGIL010000001.1, forward strand.
ATCCGCGGCATCCACCCCCGCATCGTCGAGCGGGGCGAGCTGGCCGTTCGAGGCGTAGAGCTGGAAGTTGGGGCCGTTCATCCAGAACACGTCGGCGGCCGACCCTCCGGTCGCCGCGGTCTGCAGCTTGGTGAAGTACTCCTTGTACGGCGTGACCTGGATGTCGATGGAGACGTTCGGGTTCTCCTTCTCGAACGCCGCAGCGATCTCCTCCATGGCCGGCTTCTGGTTCTCGTCCCAGATCGCGTAGCTGAGCGTGACGTCGCCACCGGAGGCGGAGTCGCCGCCCGTGGAGGACGAGCAGGCGCTGAGTGCCAGGACGGCGACCGCGGAGGCGGCGAGGGCGCCGAGGGCGCGAGGGGAGGTGCGGGGCATCGGTGTCTCCTTTGACGGGTGCGGGAGGTGTGCGTCGATCAGTGTTAAACGATTAACAGTTAAACGATTAGCAAGGAGACTAACCCGGTCAGGCGGCCGCGCGCAAGCATCGATTCGCCGGTGGCGTCAGAGCTGCGCGCCGAGCAGCATCCCGAGGCCTGCCGCGAGCAGGCCCAGCACCAGCATCCCCACCGCATTGAACGCGGATGCCGGGCGCTCGCCGTCGCGCCACAGCGCGACCGTGTCGAGCATCGCGGTGCTGAAGGTCGTGTACCCGCCCAGCAGTCCCGCACCGAGGAGGAACGCCTGCTCGGGCAGGGCCGTCGTGACGAGACCGAGCGCGAAGGAACCGGTGAGGTTCACCGCCAGGATGCCCCAGGGGAAGCGTCGTCCGGCGAGCGAACCCACAGCGACATCGAGCACATACCGCAGCGTGGCCCCCAGTCCCCCGGCGAGCGCAGCGCCGAGGAACAGCAAGGGGCTCACGGCGCACCCTCCGGCGTCGAGCCGACGTCGCGAGGGCGCCCGAGACGCAGCCCGAGCGCCGCCGCGGCGAGACCGAGCACCAGGCTCGCGACCGCGTACGCCACGGCCAGAGCGGGCGCCGTCGCCCACACCCCTACCGTGCCGGTCATGAACGCGCTGTATGTGGTGAAGCCCCCGAGCACTCCGGTGCCCAGCAGCACGCGCAGATCCGTGGTCTGCGGAAGTCGCGCCGCGAGGACGCCGATCAGGAACGAGCCCGCGACGTTCACGGCGAAAGTCGCGACCGGGAAGCCGCCGACCTCCGGGATCCACAGGCCCAGGGCGAGCCGCGCCGCCGTGCCCGCGGCGCCCCCGAGGAACACGAGGAGCAGGCGGCGGGGAGTCACCCGGCCACTCTAGCCCGCCGCTCTCGCAGCGCCGCGGACGCTTGTCAACCCGCTGTGCGACCACACCCCAGGGGCCAAGACTGACGCCATGAAGCCGCTGTGGAAGATCGACTCCGCCCCGCCCGTCGGCACGCCCTTCGAGTCCGGAGGGCGGCACGACGTGGTCATCGTCGGCGCGGGCCTCACGGGTCTCGCCACCGCCGTCATGCTCGTACGTGCGGGACTCGACGTGGCCGTGGTCGAAGCCGGCGCGGTCGGTGAACTCGCGACGGGCGGCAACACCGGCAAGTTGTCGCTCCTGCAGGGACAGCGCCTGGCCGAGATCCGTCGACACCATTCGGCGTCGCTGGTCCGCGCGTACGTCGACGCGAACCGCGCCGGGATGGACTGGCTGCTCGAGTTCGCGGAGCACGCGGGCGTGCCGTACGAGCGCCGCACCGACCACACCTACGCGCAGACCCCCGACGCACTGGAGAGCGTGCGCGCCTCGCATGCCGCCGCACGCGAAGCGGGACTTCCGACGCGGATGCTGATCGGCACGCAGGTGCCCGAGACGTTCCCGGTCGCGGGAGCGGTCGCGCTCGACGAGCAGGTGACGATCGACCCGATGCGGGTGGCCCGAGCCCTGGCCGAGGAGTTCCTCGCCGCGGGAGGGACGCTGCACACCGGCATCCGCGTGACGGCCGTCCATGCCCTGCCGGACTCGCGGGTGGAGACATCGTCCGGCCCGCTGTTCGGCGAGCACATCGTCGTCACGACGGGCGCCTCGATCCTCGACCGCGGCCTGTACTTCGCCAAGATGCGCGCGTTCCGGTCGTACTGCGTCTCGTTCCGCGTGCCCGGGGACATCCCGGCTGCCACCTACATCTCCGCGGACGGGCCGACCAGATCGATCCGTCCCGTCTCGCCGTCCGACGGGCCCGAGGACGGCTCGAACCTCGTGGTCGGCGGCAACGGGCACCCGGTCGGGCGCTCCGACGGCGAGCGTGCCGCGGTCGACGACCTGGTCGCGTGGACGCAGCAGCACTACCCCGGTGCCGAGGAGACGCATCGCTGGTCCGCTCAGGACTACGAGTCGCACAACCTGCTGCCGTTCGTCGGCGCGATGCCCCGCGGTCTCGGTGCCGTGCGCTTCGCGACCGGGTACGCGAAGTGGGGCCTCTCGAACGCCCCTGCCGCAGCCCTCCGCCTCACCGCCGAGGTGCTCGGCGCGAGCTGGCACGACCGCCCCGACTGGATGGTGAAGATCGGCACGCGGCTCACCGTGCCCGCCGACCTCGCTCGCGGGGCGGTCGAGGGCGCGAAGGTCGCCGCCGCCGCGACCACGGGGTGGGTGGATGCCGAGAGACGGTCCGTCCCCGTGCCCCGGCCCGCCGAGGGCGAGGGCGTCGTCGCGAACCGCGGCGGACTGCCGGTCGGCGTCTCGACGGTCGACGGCGTCACTCGAGCCGTCGACGCGGTGTGCCCGCACCTCGGCGGTGTGCTCGCCTGGAACGACGCCGACTGCACGTGGGACTGCCCCCTGCACGCCTCCCGCTTCGCCGCCGACGGCACGCGCATCGAGGGGCCGGCGCTGCACGACCTGAAGACGCTGCCGCGCACGAGCGGCGGTTGAGCTCAGCGCTCGGCGTCGGCGGGCGGGTCGTCCCAGCCCTGCTGCGGCTGCTCGCACGTCTCACGGAACACGTACTGCGAGACGAGCTTGCGCTGATGGCTCGACCAGTCGATCGCGGGGCGGCGCTGCTCGGGCGGCAGGTAGCCGAGCCGGTACACGGCCATGAGCTCGAGATCGTCGGGCACGTGGAGGAGCTCGATGATCTCCTCCCATCGCCCCGGCACCTCCATCGGGAACGAGATGAACTGGATGCCCATGCCGAGTTCGACCGTGGTCAGCCAGACGTTCTCCATCGCGGCGCCCATGCTGAACACCGAGTAGAACGACGACAGCTGACCGGGCCGGTACTCGCTGCGATCGAGCATCACGCCGAGCAGCAGCGGCGACCCCGCCACGAGCTTGTGGTTCTCCTCGCCGAGCGTCTTCGGCACCCCGAACGTGTTCATGAGCTTCTGCCCGCGCTTCGTGAACACCTGGCTCGTGAAGGGGCGGAGCGCGGCGGGGAGCTTGTCGAACAGCATCCCGCTGCGCTTCTCCTCCATCTCGGCCTGGCTGAAGCGGAAGTACGGCTTGTAGCGCTCGAAGAACGTGCCGTTCGACATCGCCTCGGTCATGCTCTCGCCAGAGATGCGCGCGATGCGGTCGATCGTGCCGCGGTCCTCGATCACGACGAACCGCCACGGCTGGCTGTTCAGCTGCGAGGGGGCGCGGCCGGCGGCCTCGAGCAGGATGCGCTGGTGCTCTTCCGACACCGGGTCCGGCAGGAACGGACCGTTCGTCGTCTTGCGGCGGCGGATGACATCGAGCAGTTCCATGCGTTCACTTCCGGTCGGAGGGGATGCGCGAGCACACGAGGCCCGCGACGACGAAGGGCGCTGCGGCGAGCGCGACGAGCGGATGCCGTCGGGTGTGGGTACCGAGGTACGGGATGGCCGCGAGCGGTGCGATCGCCGGAGCGAGGGATGCCGCGGCGCGGCGGCTGGCCCGCTTGGGACGCGCCCACAGCACAGCGCTCAGCGCGGCGGCGGTCGTGACGCACGTGGCGATGTAGAGCGCGTGATGAACCCAACGGAAGTTCTTGGTGTCGACGAGTCGGGCGGCGACCGCGGTGCCGAGAGCGGCGTTCGCGGCGTAGGCGATCGTGGCGGCGACGAACAGCGAAGCCGCGTTCGTGCGCTTCCGACGGTGGGTCATGGCACGACCCTACGCCCGGAGGCGGCGTCTGGCTCGGCTCTTGCGGCGAGTGCGGGACTTCGATACGTCTCGAGCGGAGAGGGCGCGTCTCGTCTCGCTCCGCTCGCTCAACGACCGATGGACCGGTCGTTGAGCGAGGAGCGGAGCGACGATACGAAACGCGCCAGGTTCTACAGGTGCGCGTCCGCATAGACGCGGAGCGCGTCACGGACGAACTCGGCGCCGTGGGTCCCGCCGGACGACGTCGCGTAGTTCGCGCCGAAGCGCGGATCGGCGACGTACATCTCGCCGAGACCGATCACGTACGCCTTCACGTCGCCACCGGGCACGGATGCCGGGGTGCCGGGCACGCCCGTCAACCATTCGACGTGGCGACGTGCGATGTCCTGGGCGTCCGCGGATGCGGGGTCGATGCCCCTCTCGGCCGCCCTGATCCAGTCGCGACCGAGGTCGGCCACGCGCTGCTGCCAGTCGGCGCGCTCGGCATCCCTCATCCCCCGCCACCAGCGGTCGCCGTCAACGTAGGCCGTGCGGCCCCAGCGCTGCTCGACCTCGTCCTTGTACTGCGTGTGGTCGAAGCCGTCGAACATGTTCTCTGCCATGAGCTCTTCACCTCCTCTCAGTGCCGTGATGGTGCTCTGGACCGACGCGATCTGACGCGCCAGTCTGTCCTGCTCTTCGCGCAGCAGCGCGAGGTGCGTCTCCAGGGCTGCGGCCTCGGCCTGGCCCTGTGGAGCGGCTCGCAACACGTCGGCGATCTGCGGCAGCCCGAGTCCGAGTTCCCTCAGGAGCAGGATCCGCTGCAGCTGCACGAGAGCCGCCTGGTCGTAGTGCCGGTATCCGTTGTGCGCGATGCGCGTCGGCGGCAGCAGGCCGATGTCGTCGTAGTGACGCAGCGTCCTGCTGGTGGTACCCGCAAGGCGGGCGATCTCCTGGATCGACCAGTCCCGACCCGTCATGACCTGCTCCTTCCCTCGGGCGTCGTGCTCGATGACTCCACGGTAGAGGTTGACGCTACGTCAAGGTCAAGTGCGATCCACTCACTCGCGAGAACCTGCCGACGCAATGTAGTCGTATGACGGTATATACGCCTCGAATCGCTTGTGGAAGTGGTCGCCCGACTGCGAGCATCATCCCACCGACAACAAGTAGAAAGAAGGTGGTTCATGTCCGTGATGTCGATGATCGAGCCCACACTGATGCGCCGACGCGTCCAGGACGCCGTCGACGACGTGATCGTCCGCGTCGACGCCTGGTGGCTGGTGCTGATAGCAGCGATCCTCGTGTTCGGGGTGGCGTTCCTCGCAGCCCTCGCACTCTGGTGCTTCTTCTCCAACGGAGGCAGGAAGTTCACCGGCAACTGGAAGTGGAGCAAGAAGGGCGTCTCCGTCTCGATCGAGTGCGTGTGACGCCACCCCGTTCCCTCGGCGTCACTGACGGTGCGCCGAGGGACACCCAGAAGAAAGGTGCCGAGATGCTGCTGGACGTCTCGTCCGTCGGATTCTCCTATGTGAAGTCCCGGCCCGTCCTGCGGGGCGTGTCCTTCTCCGTGGACCGAGGCGAGCGTGTGGGCCTCGTCGGACCGAACGGCTCCGGGAAGTCGACCCTCATCCGCCTTCTCGCCGATCTGCTGCAGCTTCGCGGCGGCCGGATCAGCATGCAGGGACGCCCGCACCGCGACCGGGCCTCGCGTCGGGACCTCGCCTACTCGGCGAGCAACGACACCCTTCCGCAGTTCCTCACGGGACGCGAGTACGTCGATCTGATGCACCGCCTCTACGGCCAGGAGACCGACGCGGCGAAGGCGGCCGACCTCTTCCGCCGCTACGACATGGCGGGCCGCGAAGGCGACCTCATCGAGGACTACTCCCACGGCATGCGCAAGAAGGTGCAGGTCATCGCGAGCCTTCTCGTCGAGCGCCCCCTCACGATCATCGACGAGACGCTCAACGGCGTCGACGCCGATGCGGTGCGCGCGTTCACCGCCGATGCCCGTCGCCTGGGCGCGGACCGAGCACTCATCTTCTGCAGCCACGACCTGCGTCTCATCGAGGCCGTCTGCGACCGGGTGATCCTCCTGGTCGACGGCGCCGTCCGCCACGATCTCCGCACCGACGAGGTGTTCGGTCGGTACGGGTCTCTCGATGCCCTCGTCGCGGAGGCCACGGGCCGGCCGGCATCCTCTCCGACGCCATGACTCCCGCACTGATCCTGGCCGGATTCCTCGGCACCTTCCTCGTTCGCAGGGTTCTCCGGCACGGGGTGCTCCGAGTGCCCGCGATCCGCGCGCTGCTCGTGGCGGTCGTCGTGATCGCCCTCGGCGGCGCGCTGACGTTCGGGGTGGTGACGCTGCGGAGCATCATCACCGACCCCGAGCTGCTCCGCCCGCTGCTGCGCGTGGCCTGCACCGCCGTGCCGATGTGGACCCTCGCGCTGTTCACGGTCGTCCGCGTCCTGTTCCTGCGGTCGAACGACCTCGTCGAGCTCACCTACTGCCTCCCCGTGACCAATCGGGCGCGAACCATCGGGTTCATGCTGTTCGAGGCGGCGCTCGTGGGAGCGGGGACCGCCGTGATCCTCGGAGCGCTCGTCCTCGGAGCCCTGTCGATCGGCGGGATCGGGACTCTCGACGACATCGTCACGTGTCTCGTCATGCCGTCCGTGATCTCCTACCTCCTCGCGAGCGCCCTGTACCTGGCGCTCGAACGCGGGCTCCTGCGTCTGCGACTCGCACGGCTGCGGTCGTTCCTCGTCCCGGTGATCCTCGCGGGCTCCCTGATCGCCCTGTCCGTCGTGACCACCGCCCAGTCCGAGCGCGTGCTGTTCGCGGCGGTCGACCGCGGGCCCGAGCACTTCGCGGTCCAGTTGCTCTTCGCCGATCTCGCCGAGACGCTCGGCCCGGTCGTCGCGACCGTCGCCTGGCTCGCGATCGTCGCCGTGCTCGTCGCACTGATCCTTGTCGTGAACCCGCGGAGCTTCGAGCCGACCCGGAGATTCGCGATCGCTCCCCGCCTGTTCGGGAGCTCCGAGTTCGGTGCCTACGTCGCCGCGCACCTCCGCCCGATCGAGACCATGACGGTGTACGGCCTCGTGCTGGGCGGGTCCTACGCTCTCCTGCTCCTCGACATCGAGCTGCCGCCGTTCCTGCTCGTGGCCTGCACGGTGTCCGCCGTGTACGCCCACGTCTCCACGGCTCCGCTCCGCGCGATCGGGCCGCGGCGGCACGGCCTGCTCGTGCGCTATCTGCTCATCGTCGCGCCGCAGGCGACCGCGCTGGTCCTGTGCGCCGTGCCAACCGGCGTGATGTCGGCCCTCACCGGGATCGACGTGGTCACGATCCTCGCCGTGGTCGGCTTCGCACTGTCGAACATCGTCGTGCTGACCCTCGCCGGCATCGCCTTCCCGCCGGAGAAGGGCAATCCGTTCTCCGTCATCGTCGGCATCGTGACGACAGGCATCGTCACCGGCACCCTTCTCCTCGGGACCGATCTCCTCGGTCTCCCCACCGGAGTGAGCGTCGTCTCGCTCCTCGTCATCAGCGCTGCGGCAGTGGGGCTCTCGCTCCTCGGAATGCAGAAGATCGAAAGGACGGAACGTCATGAAGTGGATGTTCAGAGCACTCGGATGCGTCGTAGCGGCCGCCGTCGCCGTGGCGGGGATCGTGACCGTCACGCTGGTGTGGCTGATGTTCTCGTCGGGGTCGACTGAGGGCCGACGACTCGGCTTCTTCGACTCGCTGTTCGTGAGCGTCGATCAGCGCGAGGACGGCACGACAGGGCTGGAGGTGGGACTCGCGAATCCGGCGCCGCTCGTGATCGCGGCCGTCGTCGTGACGTTCCTGCTGCTCGCGACGCTCGCCGTGTACGACATGCTGGTCGAACGCCGGGCGCAGCTCCTCGCCGAAGCGGAATGACGTGTGGACGCGGGCCATCGACTCCTTTGACGTCCGCACGCTGAGCCGTTGGTTACTGCGGGCGGGATGGCCGCTGCACATCGTCTTCGCGTCCACCGCCACCGCGGCCGTCGTGCTCGGCGTCGTCACGGCGCAACCGGCCCTTCTCGTCGGCACGACCCTGCTCGCTGTCCACTACTCGTGCGGACTCTGCGCTTCCTTCGTGCTCCATGAGCTCGGTCACGCGATCGCGCTCCGACGCTCGCCGGGGGTGACGACGCTCACGCTCGAGCGCACGCTCTGGCGGATCTCGGTGTCGGCGCGCGGTCGCATCCGAGGTCGCGACATGTTCGTCGCGGCTGCCGCGGGCCCGGGCGGATGCGTCGCAGTCGGTCTCCTGCTCCTGCTCGCGTGCCCGGACCTCCTCCTGCACGCGTGGTTCCTCGCGCACGGGTTCTTCCTGGTCCCGATCTTCGCGGACGGGCGCGCCGCGATCGCGGGCGCCCGGTCGTGGCATCGGTGGATCGGGTGCGAGCGATCCACCACCGGGATCCCGTCGACCGACGAGAAGGCGCGATCACAGTCTTGACACCTTCGAGATATATCGTGTTACGCTTCTCGCACACGATATATCGTGATCCGTCTCAACACGGCCCCCACCCACAGGAGAAGAAATGACCGAGAAGTGGCTCATCGCCCCCGGCGAGGAACGCGTCATCGACATCGAGAACGTCAGTCGGCTGAAGATCGGCCTGGTCGGCGGCCAGGTCGACGTCATCGCGCACGACGAACCCGGCATCCGCATCGAAGTGCACGGAGTGACCATCAAGGACCTCCGCATCGAGTCCCACGACGGCGAGGTCGAGATCGACCACCCGCAGCTCGGCTGGGACAACTTCCTCGAGGTCTTCCGCAACTTCGGCTCCGGAGGCCCCAAGGCCGAGGTCAGCGTCGCGGTCCCGCGCTCGATCGCGCTGAACCTCGGCGTCGTGAGCGCAGGCGCGCTGGTCTCCGGCATCCGCAACGACGCCCGCCTCAACACCGTGTCAGGCGACCTCATCGTCGACACGCTGATCGGCGACCTCACCGTCAATTCCGTCTCGGGAGACGTGCAGGTGCGCGGCCTCACCGGTTCGATCAGCGCCAACAGCGTCTCGGGTGACATCGCCGTGACCGGCACCGTGCGCAAGGCGACCGTCGACACCGTGTCGGGCGCGACCCTGGTCGACGCCGCCGGCGACGTGAACACCGTCACCGTGAACTCGGTGTCGGGCGGCACCACCGTGCGGCTCGACGAGTCCCTCGCCGCGAACTACGTGCTGCGCTCGCTCAGCGGCCGACTCCTGATCGACGGCGTCGAGCGGTCCTCCTCGGGCCCCAGCAACTACACCGGCTCGACCGGAGAGCTCGCCGGACGCTTCGTCGACCTGCGCGTGAACTCCGTCTCGGGCGGAGTGACGGTGCTGCGCCGCACCCCCGCCTCGATCGAGAACGACGCCGAGTGGGAGGACGCATGAGTCCCGCGGTCTTCTCCCACGGCGACCTGCGCCTGTACCTGCTGTCGCTGCTCGCCGAGGCGCCGCAGCACGGCTACGGCATCATCCAGGCGCTCACCGACCGCACGGGAGGCACCTATACGCCCAGTGCCGGCACGATCTACCCGCGTCTCGCGAAGCTCGAGGAGGAGGGCCTGGTCTCCAAGACCGTCGACGGCCGCACCACGATCTACGCGATCACCGACGCCGGACGCGCCGAGCTCACGTCTCGCGAGGGCGACCTCGCCGGCATCGAGGCGGGACTCACCGACTCGGTGCGTCTGATCGCCAACGAGGTGCGCCAGAGCGTCAAGGAGGCGATGAAGAGCCTCCGCGCCGACTTCGCGTCCGCCGAGAAGGACGACCGCGCGGCCTCCAAGGCCCGTCCCCGCACACCCGGCGACGACGAGCGCATCGTCAGTCGCGAGGAGATGCACCGCGCGGATGCCGTGATCAACGCGTTCCGCGCCAGGGTGCGCACCGATCTGCGCACGCACGTGGCGCAGGGGGGCCGCCTGCCGGCATCCGTCGTGACGGAGCTCGAAAACGGATTGGATGCCGCGGCCAGGGGTATCACGGCGGCTCTGTCGACCCTGTCGCACTGATCGGGCGGCGAGTTTCGTCTCCTCGCTGCGCTCGCTCGACGATCGGCACCCGGTCGTCGAGCGAGCGAAGCGAGACGAAACGCGCCCAACCGCGCGAGTCGCTACTCGGTCCAGATCTCGGGCTGCGTGTCGGGCACCGGCTCTTCGAGCGGCACGACGAGCACGGAGCGATGCTGCCGATGAGCGAGACGCGCGGCGACCGATCCGGTGAAGAACTCGCGGATCGACTCGCCGATCCCCCGCTTGCGGGTGCCGACCACGATGAGCTGCGCGTCGAGCTTGTTCGCCAGCTGCTTGATCGCGAGGGCGGGGTCGCCGACGAGCTGACGCGCCGTCCAGGTGAGCCCGGTGCCGTCGAGCGCCGCGGCAGCCTCCGACTGCACGGCCTCGAACTCGGCCGTGCCCGCGTCGAAGTTGATGTCGATCGGCGCCGAGTGCACGTATCCGTCCGGATCCTCGTACGTCACGAACCGCGTGACGTCGACGTGCACGACCACGAGCGGCACCCGCAGCAGGCGCGCGAACCGCGCGGCTTCGTGGATGACGTGCGCGCTCTGCCCCGGCTGCATGCCGACGATCACGGCTTTCTGCAACGTGGCGTTCTGGGCGGCCTCATCGGAGGGAGTGGAGGCGTTGTCGGTCATGAGAATCGCTCCCTTCACAGTGCTGCTGTCAGGCAGTACGGCGTAGCCGCGTGCTATTCTGAATGCTACTCTTACCGGCTTCGCGCCGGTGTCGTGAATGCATCGGGCCCCAGCTAGCCCGCAGCTCAACTCGTGAGGGGGTCTCAGGCATGGGCCGTGGCCGTCAGAAGGCGAAGCACACCAAAATCGCCCGCGAACTGAAGTCATTCAGTCCGTCTGTCAACTACTCGGCGCTCGAGCGCGAACTCGGTCACCCGAGTGACTCGGAGAACGAGTACGTCGACAAGTGGGCTGACGAGTACGCCGACGAAGACGAGGACGAACTAGAGAAGGCCTGACCGCTTTCCCGTTCGTCGTCTCCCCCGTGCACCGCACGGGGGTTTCGTCGTGCCCGGCGAGCATTCGGGCACACCTGCCGGTCGAGTTCCGCGAGGCATCGCGAGGAGGCCGTGCGTCCCTCCCGCGATCGAGTCGACCCGCCGACGGCGTCAGCGATGTCAGCGCTCCCTAAGCGAAGGTCACTGACGCCGTAATCGTTGTCCTCACGCCCTTGTGAGCGCAAACATTTTCTGATTTGATGTGCATGTGATCGACGGCGCCCCGGTGCCGGACCCGCACGAACATGACCTCAAAGAGGAGAACAGCATGGCACCCACCCCTCGCCTCATCCGCACCGCAGCCGTCGTCGCCGTCGGCACCGTCTCGGCCTTCGGACTCGCGGCCTGCTCGACCACCGACTCCGGCGGCGCCGACGCGGGAGAGCCGATCACGATCGAGTACGTCCACCGTCTGCCCGACGGCGACGGGATGACCAAGGTCGACGACATCGTGAAGCGCTGGAACGCCGATCACCCCGAGGTCCAGGTGAAGGCGACGAAGTTCGACGGCAAGTCGAGCGACATGATCCTCAAGCTCGAGACCGACATCAAGGCCGGGAACGGCCCGTGCCTCGCGCAGACCGGGTACTCGGAGGTCCCGCAGCTCTTCGTCAAGGGCCTCCTGCAGGACGTCGCCGACGAGGCGACGAAGTACGAGGAGCACTACTCCGCCGGCGCGTTCAGCGGCATGAAGGTCGGCGACGCGATCGTCGGACTGCCGCAGGACACCGGACCCCTCGTCTACTTCTACAACGAGGCCGAGTTCGCCGCTCTCGGTCTCGACGCCCCCGCGACGCTCGACGACCTCGCTGCGGACTCCGCGACCGCGGCCGCTGCAGGCAAGTTCGTGACCGCCTTCACCCCCGACGAGGCCCAGAACTGGCTCGCAGGGCAAGCCGCGGCCGCAGGGGACACCTGGTTCGCCGCCGAGGGCGACGAGTGGAAGGTCGACACCGAAGGAGACGGTTCGCAGAAGGTCGCGGCCTTCTGGCAGGGACTCCTCGACAACAAGCAGACCCTGACCACGGAACGCTGGGGCGAAGGCTTCACCTCCGCACTCAACGACGGCAGCCTGATCGGCCACGTGGGCGCGGCATGGGAGGCGGGGTTCCTGCTCGACTCCCTCGATGGCACCCCCGCCGAGGGACAGTGGCGCGTCGCACAGCTCCCCGACATGGGCGCCGGCGCCCAGAGCGGCCCCGACGGCGGATCCGGAGTCTCGATCATGAAGGGATGCGAGCACCCGGCCGAGGCCATGGAGTTCAACGACTGGTTCAACACGCAGGTCGACGACCTCGCCTCGCAGGGGCTCGTGGTCGCCGCGAAGGGCGACGTCGAGACCCCCGAGAAGATGCTCCGGCAGTTCGGCGGCCAGGACGTGCTCGCCGAGCTCGCCACCGCGACCGAGAACCTCAACCCGGACTTCCCGTACGCGCCCGGATTCTCCACGCTGTCGAAGATGAACGAGACCGCCGCAGCCGCAGCATCCGGTTCGGCGACCGTCGCGGACATCTTCACCACCGCGCAGGACACGGCCGTCGCCTCGCTGAAGGACCTCGGCCTCCCCGTCGCCGAGTGATCGACCACAGCCAGAGCACGAGATGACCGGTGGCGGAGTGCGCGATCACGTGCACTCCGCCACCGTCATGGACCGAGAGGCAGGACAATGGCCACTGTGACCGACACGAGGGCGACGTCGCCGTCGACGAGACCGCGCCTCCCCTCGACGGCGACACGCACCCGCCGCACAGGAGTCGGACGGAGGCGCGAGGGACTCACCGGCTGGCTGTTCATGGCGCCGTTCGCGGTGCTCTTCGCGATCGTGTTCCTCGTGCCGATCATCGTGTCGGTACGGTCGTCGTTCTTCGCTCAGGTCCCCGCCGGGGGCGGCCTCTACGGAGGCGGCGAGCTCGTCGACACGTTCGTCGGGCTCGACAACTTCGTCGCCGCGGCGGGCAACGGCGCGTTCTGGCTCGGCATGGGACGCGTCATCCTCTTCGCATGCCTGCAGATCCCCGTCATGATCGTCGGCGCGCTGGCCCTCGCCCTGCTGCTCGACTCGTTCATCGTCAGACGGCCCGCCCTCTTCCGCCTGTCGTTCTTCCTCCCGTACGCGGTGCCCGGCGTGATCGCGGCGATGATGTGGCTCTACCTCTACACGCCCGAGGTCTCACCCTTCCTCCCCTACCTGCCGGACGGCACCGACCTCATGTCGCCGCAGACCATCCTCTTCTCCATGGCGAACATGACGACGTGGACGTACATGGGCTACAACATGCTCATCTTCCTGTCGGCCCTGCAGGCGGTGCCCCGCGACCTCTACGAAGCCGCACGTCTCGACGGCGCATCCGGATTCCAGATCTCGATGCGCATCAAGGTGCCGCTCGTCCGAGGCGCAGCCCTCCTTGCCGTGCTGCTGTCGATCATCGGCACCATCCAGCTGTTCAACGAGCCCGTGATCATGGAGAGCGCCAACTCCTGGATGGGCAAGGACTTCACCCCGATGATGCTCACCTACAACTCGATGATGGGCGAACTGTCGCCGTCGGGCAGCGGCCCGGCATCCGCCTACTCCCTGCTCATGGCCCTGATCGCCGGGGTCCTCGCCATCGTGTACGCGCTGCTGCAGCGCCGGAAGGGGGACGCATGACCGCCACCGCTCTCGCCACCACCGTGCCCGCCCCGGGGCGTCGCCGCGCGCGCCGCCCGGACCTCGACGCCCCGCCGCCGTCGATCGCACCCGGACCCGTCGCCCGCGCGTTCGGGATCATCGCCCTCGTCGTCGCGACCCTGTACTTCCTCGTGCCGGTGTACTGGCTCGTCGTCGCCTCCACGAAGGACAACACCGACCTCGCCTCGACGTTCGGGTTCTGGTTCGCGGAACCGAACCTCGTCGCGAACTACGACAGCCTGATGGGCTGGACTCAGGGGCTGTTCTGGCGCTGGGTCGGCAACTCGCTCTTCTACTCGGTGAGCGCGGGCGTCATCGGGACCCTGTTCGCGGTCATGGCCGGATACGCGATCGCGAAGTTCGCCTTCCCCGGCAAGCGCATCGCCGTGGGGATCATCATGGCGGGACTCCTGCTCCCGGTGGCGCTGCTGACAGTGCCCCTGTACATCGAGTTCCACGCCCTCGGACTCACGAACACGGTGTGGGCGATCATCATCCCCTCGGCCGTATCGCCGTTCGGCGTGTTCCTCGGAATGGTCTACGCCGAATCCTCGGTGCCGACCGAGCTCCTGGAGGCGGCGCGGATCGACGGAGCCGGCGAGGCGCGCATCTTCTTCACGATCGTGCTTCGCCTCCTCGGCCCCGCCATGGTGACGATCTTCCTCTTCATCTTCGTCGCAACCTGGAACAACTTCCTGCTGCCGCTCATGATGATCTCGAGCCAGGACCTCAAGCCGGTGACGCTCGGTCTGTACGGCATGATGAGCTACTTCTCGCCCGACAAGGGCGCCGTCATGCTCGGCGCACTGCTCGGCGTCATCCCGCTGATCCTCCTGTTCTTCACGCTGCAGCGCTACTGGCGGTCGGGGCTGGCGGCCGGCGCCGTGAAGGGCTGATCCGGAACCTGGGAAAGAGGCCCCTGCCACGGCGGGGGCCTCTTTCGCGTGCGCCGGTCCTGGCGCTTCGCGTTCTGAGACGCACGGCGGCACGGTCCGGTGCTCTACGGCTCTTTGCACGCGGGAAGGTCCACCAACCCGGCCGAACCGCACGAAAGGCTCATGCCCCACTCCTTGTCTCCGGAGCAATTGAAGATGCGGAACTCGCTCCAGTCGTAACTGCCGAACTTCCCCGGCCAGGCCCAGAAGATCACGTCGGAGTCCCCGAACTCGACCTCGATGCCCTGCTCTGCGAAGAACGTCCAGGTAGCGGGGCCCGAGTAGACCTCATCCGTGTCGTTCCAGCAGATCCCGTCATCCGTGCGCGTCCACCGCCCACCGGGTACGTTGACGAGGTTTGCCTTGCCGCCGGGCAGGATCAGCAACGACATGGTGAGGTCACCGGGCTGAGGGGGGCGTGAAATGTCTCCCCCGTCCCACTGGGCGGGAGGTTGGGGGCGCGACTCGGGGCCGCGCTCACCGCACCCGGTAACCCCGACTGTGAGAAGCGCCAGGCTGACGACAGCGGCGACGAGACAGCAACGGCGATTCACATGCATGCATAGCAACGTACCCCGGGGCACGCAGAGGGGGCCCGGACGTGATCGTCCGGGCCCCCTCGGGATGCCGTGCGTCAGTCTGCGCGGCGGCGCCTGCCCCACATCAGACCGCCGATCGTGAGCAGCACCAGGGCGGATGCCGCGAGCGCGGCCCATGCCGAGCCGTCGCCGCCCGTGACGGCGAGCGCGCCGGTCGCCGAACCCGGCACCGCCGTGACGGCCAGTCCGGTGCGCGCGAGCTCCGCGCCCTGGGCGTTCGTGGCGACGAGGGCGTGGGTGCCGGCGGGCGTGTTCGCCGGGACCGTCACGGTCGCCACGGCGGTGCCGTCGGCACCCACCGTCACCTCGCCGAGGCGCACCGGGTCGGAGTGCAGCCATACCTGCACGACCGCTCCGGCGTCGAAGCCGCGCAACTGCACGCTGAGGCTCGCACCGGCGCGCGCCGTGGCGACGGAGGCGGTGATCGTGGCGTCCTTCGGCGTCGCCGCCGTGGTGACTTCCAGCGCCGAGCTCGCGAGCTCCGCGCCCCCGGCGTCCTTGACGATCAACCGGTGCGCCCCGACCACGGCATCCGCGGGGATCAGCAGCGACGTCGACAGGGCGCCCTTTCCGTCCACCGCGGCATCCGCGATCCTCATGCCATCGAGCCAGAACGACACCGCCGAATCCGGGGCGAAGCCGGTGAGCGCGACGCCCACGCTGTCCCCCGCCCGTGCCGATCCGGCATCGAGGTCGAGCACCGGATCGGTCGCCTGACCGCATCCGTCGAGAGCGTCGTCAGGGCGGGGCTTCGGCGCATGCCCGGCTTTCGCCGCGGGCGTGCCGTACACGGCCACCTCGGCGATCGCGGCGAACTGCGTGCCGGAGATCGACGATGTCGCCGTGATCCGGACGTAGCGCGCGGTGGTCTCGGCGAAGTCCACGTCCTGCCATCCGGCGACGTTCTGCCAGTCGCCCGAAGCCACCGGCGTGTACGTCTGACCGTCGGTCGAGACCGCGACCTCGTAGCCCTTGATGGGACCGTTCTGGTTCGCGCCGCGACGCAGGTACGAGACGCCGTCGACCGTCTCGGCGGCTCCGAGATCGAGCGTCACCACGTGCGGATACGACGTCGCGCTCGTGCTCCAGCGGCTGTGCCAGAAGGTCCCGGCTTCGCCGTCGAGCATGTTCGCCGCAGCGCCGTCCTCTCCCTCGGTCTCCTCGGAGCTCGCGGAGGCGGTGATCTGCGCGTTCGGGATCCTCGCCCTGCTCGCGACCGCCGTCTGCTGCGTCGTGCGCACCGTGCGCACGTCGCAGTCGACGAGGTAGGTCGCCGCGATGCCGATGGCGACCGTCGCCCCGGCGGCCTCCGCCGGGGCGGTGACGAGCCAGGTCGTCTCGACGGTCTTCCCGGGGTCGACGGAGGCGAACAGGTTCGACGATCCGTCGGCCACCTCGATGTCGTACCCCTCGGGCAGGTCGAGCGCGACCGCGACGTTCTCGGCGACGATGTCCTCGCTGTTCGTGAACTGCGTCGTGAACGTCGCCTGGGCGCCGGGGTTCAGCACTGCGCTCGCTCCCGAGACCGTCGCGCACGGCGTCCCGCCCGCGGTCGGCCCGAGATCGGTGACTGTGAAGTCGTCGAGCACGAAGTCGACGTCAGGTCCGCCGGCGCGTTCGAGGCCCACCCAGGTGTAGTCGCCGCATCCGACGACCACGTCCTGCGAGAACGCCGTCGTCTCGAGCGCCTGCTCGACAGGGGTGCGGTTCAGCACAGTCGACGACACCTCGCCGTCGGTCACCGCGTCGGTGCCGGTGAGCCAGCGGTAGGAGCCGCTCGCACCGGCCTGATAGTCGAAGCCGATGCGGTACGTGTGCCCCGCCTGCAGCGGCACGAGCGTCGGGTCGGTCCGGTAGACGAGCCCGTTGTTCTCGGAGTGCGACATCAGGGAGTGGTCGCCGGTGAGGGTGGAGTCCACTGCGAGACCTGCGAGCGCGCCTCCGGGAGCGAACGGTGCGGCGGTGTTGCGCCACTCGCTGCTCGCGTACGGATCGTGGCGTCGCGAGATGCTGGTGCGCGCATCGGTCACACCGCCAGCGTCACCCTTCACGAACGGCCCCCATCCGGGCTGGTTGCCCTCGAAGTCGTTCGAATAGACCGTTCCGGCTGCGAAGGGCGTCGTGGTGTCGGACATGATCCGCGCGTTGTCGATCCGCACCGTCGCGTCACCTTCGGCCGCGGCGATCGATACCCGCACCTCGCCCGACGCCGGTGCGAGGAACGACACGGTCGCGCGCTGCGAGTGCCGACCGTTCTTGGAGTCCGCGGCCACGTAGTTGTACGTCGGCGACAGATTCCAGGTGCGCTGCACGGCACCCGAGCCGGTGTCGACCGACATCGTGACGTCGCGCGTCGCGATCGGATCGATCTCCACCTGCGCCGAGAACGAGTACCGCTCTCCCGGGGTGAGCCCGGTGACGGTCTGGCCGATCGACGACGCGGCGTCGCCGAGTACGGCGATGTTGTCGCCGCGGGAGTCGCCCTTCGCCGTCCCTTCGTCGGTGCGTGCGACCGTCACATCACCGCTCGGGTGCCACGCGTCGAGCGATCCCGCATTGAATCCGGGGTCGTCGAGGCCGGCGTCGCGGTAGTCGACCGCGGCCCGCTCGGAGCCGCCCTGCGGCACGACGACGTACGCCACGCCCTTGTCGCCGGTGATCGTCAGCTCGCCGCCGACCGCGTTCACGGTCCCGACCTTCTGCCGGCCCTGGTCGCCCAGCGCGAAGACGTCGAACGCCGTGTTCGCACCGAAGGCGTCGGTGAGGCCGAACGTCTGAGCTCCGCCCGAGGCCGAGTAGAAGTACATCTTGTCGGCGTCGACGGGCGATCCGGCCTCCGTGTTCGACGCGAGCGACTGCCAGGGAAGCAGGTACGAGTCGCCGCGCAGCACCGTGGCTCCGTCCATCGTGATGACGCGTGTGCTGCCGTCCATCGTGATCGCGACGTCGTCGGTGAGCGCCGCCGACTTCCCCGCCTCGTAGGCGAGCAGATCGAACTGCTGGATGAACTTGGTCGGCAGGCTCTGCGTCCACACGTTGCCGATGAAGCCGTCCCAGTTCTGGTTGCCCACCCATCCCTCGGCGTCGACCAGTCGCTGCTGGCCGAGCAGGGCGTCGTCGTTCCAGATGTCTGCCTGTCCGTTCTGGATGAAGCGCACCATGGTCGAGTTGATGCCCTTGTTCGTGACGCCTCCGTAACTGAGGTCGTTCGGCCAGTGCGACCACACGGTGTTGTCGACGAACTTGTCGCCCCACTCGGTCGCGACCTCGAGCCCCATGCCGTGCAGCTCGTCGGCGAGTTCCTCCGCGACCCAGCCGTTCGAGTAGTAGACGTCGATGTAGACACCGCTGAGTCCCGGCACCTCGTCGCGCAGCTGCTGGAAGCGGTCGAGCACCCGTCCCGACCCGAGGTCGGCCTGCTGGTTGATGTAGTACGACTGGTCGAGCCAGTTCCAGCCCGGCTTGTAGGGGGCGGCGCCGTCGATGATCGCCGCATCGAAGGCATTCGCCTGCGGGTACATCTCCGTCGCGTTGACGTGCACGCTCATGTCGGCGTTGAGCTTCGCGCCCTCGTCCACGAGGTGGTTGAGGGCCTCGACACCGCCGGCGCGCTCGTTGACGTTGTCGCCGTAGTCGGTGTTGGCCGAGTCGTGCCCCTCGCTGCCGTAGCCCTTGTTGAGCACCCACTGACCGAGACCGTCGGTCTGGTTCGCGATGCGCTTGGTGTTGTCGAGCGTCAGGTCGAAGTAGTTGGTGGCACTCGAGGCGAAGTTGAACGGGATGCGGCTCACGACACGCTCCGCGACGCGGTCGGCGCCGAGTCGTGGCGTGTCCACTTCCCGATAGCGGATTCCGGCATCCTGCCAGTCCACCGCGCCGTCGCCGTTGCGGTCGCCGGTGAGCAGCACGGTGACCTTCGGCAGCTCGTAGGTCGTCACGCGGTCGTCCACGGCGGTCGTCGGGTGGATGAGCCAGCTGTTCGAGCCGATCTCGGCGGTGCGTCCGTCGACGCCGGTGATGCGGGTGGTCAGTCGTGTGTTCCACGACGCCGTGCTGCCGGAGGCCTGGGTGGTCGAGTTGGAGATCACGCTGCCGATGAGGTCGCCGGTGCCGAGGAACGCGAAGGCCGCGCCCTTCTGCCCTGTGGGCGTCCCGGCGTTCACCGCGATGTGCTCGTCGGCGTTCTTGGTGCTGTCGGGGCTGATGACCGTGCGGTCGAGCACGGGAGACCCATCGGATGCTCCGGCGGAGAGGAAGGCGTTGTCCGGCAGGCCGAGCGTGGTGACGGGAGTCGAGCCTTCGACGCCCGTGACCTCGAACACGACAGACCCCTCGGCGTCGACCCGGATGCTGCTGCGCACCGTCACGTCGATCCCGTCGAGCACCGAGACGTAGTCGATACCGGCCGCTGAAGGCGTCGCCGTGGTCGTCGCGGTGCGCGCGGTTCCGTTCACCGACCACGTCGCACCGGCTGCGCGCTGGCCGCCGATCGTGGCGCCGCCCACGGAGTACTCGACGATCTGCGGGAAGTCCGCGGCGACCGTCGCCGTCGTGCCTCCGCCCGAGATCTGCACCGTGTCACCGACGGCGGGGCCGCCGGGATCGGTCACGATGGGCGGGAGCGCCTCGTCGCTGAGCACCTCGATCTCGCCCGCTCCCCCTCCGTTGCCCGCGGCGTCCTGTGCGTCGAGGATCACGAAAGCGACGTAGCGGCCGGTCTTCGCCTCGCCGAGCGCGATGCGCTGCTTCTCGTCGTTCGCGGTCGGGGCGTGCAGAGTGGCGGTGGCGGCCGCCGTGCCCCAGCCGCCGTTCTTCGGATCCGTGAGGGCGACGGCCTCGTCGTCCGTGACGTACACCTCGACGTTCTTGGCCGAGACGCGCTGGCCCCTCTTGCCGGAATAGTCGACCGCGGAGATCGAGATGGACCGCTGCAGGTCGAGCGAGAGCCAGTGCGGGGCGGGGGCCGGCGTCGTGTAGCGCGAGACCCACTGCGTGGAGAAGTCGCCGTCGAAGGCTCCGAGCGCGGTGCCGTCGAGCGCCGGGGGTGCGGGGTACGCGTCGGATTCGCTCGAGACCGCGGCCAGGCGGTACTCGGACTTCGGAACCGGGATCAGATCGGCCGCCTGGGCCGGCGCGGCCTGCGCGACGACTCCGCCGACGGCGAGGGCGGTCACCAGCAGGGAGCCGACGGCTCTCCCTGCGCGGTGGGCTCGGGGTGTACTCAACACGTCTTGCCTCTCGGATGGGGCGACACGGCGAGGAGACGCCTCGATGCGTCGCGCTGGACACTCGCGGACACGAATGTTTGCGCTATCACCGTAGGCGGATCATGCTCGATTTTGCAATACCCTGAGTGATATAAGCGTAAACATTCACGGATTTCGCTCGCGACGGTCTCCTCCGCCGGGCACACGAAGGGCCGCCTCGCGTCAGCGCGAGGCGGCCCTTCGTCACGGCGTCAGGAGCCGATGAACTCCTCGCGGGGCCCGAACGAGGGCTGCTCCCGGATCTCCACCGCCCCTCCGAGACCTGCAGTGTCGAGCACCACGATCTCGTTCTCGCCCGCCCGCCACAGCGGCGCCGGCGCATAGAGGGTCTCCTGCGGTCCGATCTCCCAGTAGCGGCCGAGCAGGAAGCCGTTGAGCCACACCATGCCCTTCGTGCCGCCGGGGAACGCGAGCCAGGCGTCCAGCGCCTCCTCGACCACGATGGATGCCGTGGCCAGCCCTTCCGAGCCGGTGGCCGCCACCGCCGCCATGGCCGTCTCGTCGAGGCGCGGCGCGTCCTGCGGGAGAACCCTGTGGGTCCACCCGTGCACCAGGCGCCGCCCGATCATCACGCCTCGCATGATTCCCTTGCCCTCCCCCGTGTAGGGCCCGTAGTTGATCCGCCCGAGACTCTCCACGAGGAGGGTGAGATGCGCCTCGCGCCTCGCCCCGGGCAAGGTGACGGTGGTCAGGCCGTCGCGTTCGAGCACACCGAGACACTCGCCGTCGAGCAGCACCGTGGCGCGGTCGTGCAGCCCGTCGACCGTGAGCGCGGCTCCGTCGCGGAAGGACACGGTCGCCTCGTACGCGACGAGGCCGTCCTCTGCGCCGAGCTGCTCGAACGTCTGCGGTCGCGGGGATGCCGAGCCGACCACCGGTGCGGAGCGGATCACGTCGACGAGTCCGGCGACCGCCCGCAACGGCGCGGACGCCCCGCGCTGACGCCGAGGCTGCGCGGGGACCGGCGGGAGCTCCCTGTCGTGGAAGGGCTCGAGGATCCGGCGCATCTCGTGGAACTTCTCACCGAGCGTCCCGTCCTCTCCGATCGGGGCGTCCGAGTCGTAGCTCGTCACGGTCGGCTGCAGGACCCGGTCGTGGTTGGCGCCATTCCACAGGCCGAAGTTCGTGCCGCCGTGCGCCATGTAGAGGCTCACCGATCCCCCGGCATCCAGCAGCTCCCGCACCGTTCCGCCCATGCCGGCCGCCGATCGCACATGATGACGCTCACCCCAGTGGTCGAACCATCCGCCCCACAGCTCGCTGCACATGAGCGCCTCATCGCCCCGCCGGAGTGCGCGGGCTGCGGCTACCCCGGTCCCGAACGTGAAGGTCGTCATCGCACCAGGCACGCTGCCGTGCTCGATCATGTCGGCGGTGATCCCGTCGGCCGTGGTCAGGAGCTCGACGATGCCGTGACGCCGCATCGCATCCCGCTGGTGCACCAGGTATGCGGCGTCGCTGCCGTAGGAGCCGTACTCGTTCTCGATCTGCACCGCGACGATCGGCCCGCCGTGGGCGGCCTGCAGCGGAGCCAGCCGAGGCATCAGCTCGTCGTACCAGGCGTCGACGGCCGCGAGGAAGTCGGGGTCGCTCGAACGCAGCGCGGCGACGCGACCCGAGAGCCAGAAGGGGATGCCGCCGTTCGACCACTCCGCGCAGATGTACGGACTCGGCCGTACGAACACGTCCAGGCCGACTTCTCCGGCGAGCGCGATGAAGCGCTCGACGTCGCGCCAGCCGTCGAAGCGGCGCTCGCCCTCGACGCGCTCGTGGAAGTTCCACGCGACATAGGTGTCGACGGTGTTCGCGCCCATCGCGGCGAGACGGCGCAGCCGGTCCTCCCACTGGTCGGGGTGCACGCGGAAGTAGTGGATCGCTCCCGAGAGGATGCGGTGCGGGACGCCGCCGCGGAAGAGCGCGCCGTCGCGCCAGGACAGGGCGGACGCCGGGGCCCCGACGGTGCGCTCCGGGGCGTCGGCGCCCGGGGAACGACCGTCGACGGCGCGGGCGAGAAGGTCTGACATGATCCTCCAGCGGTAGTGTTTGCGTTCACATTATCGCACCACAGCTCCCCGTGGTTCGTGATATTCCGCTGTTTGATCGCTACCATTGCCCCATGCCCCCTCGTCGCCATCAGGAAGACCGATCCCCCAGCCAGGTCGACGTGGCCCGCCTCGCGGGAGTGTCGACCCAGACGGTCTCCCGTGTGGTGTCGGGACAGGACAACGTCCGCCCCGACACGGCGCGCCGCGTGCTCGCCGCCGTGGAGGAGCTCGGCTACCGGGTGCACGCGGCCGCGGCATCCCTCGCCTCCGGTCGCACGCGCGTGCTCGGGGTGATCGTCGTCTCGACCGATCGCTACTCGTCGGCCGCGCTCGGCGTCGGCATCCAGCAGGTCGCAGCCGCGAACGGGTACACCGTCACGACGGCGGCGGTCGCGGACCACGCGTCCACCGAGGCGTTCCTCGAAGCGTTCGACCGGCTCGAGCGCCAGGGCGCCGAAGGCATCATCCTGGGCGTGCCGGTCGAGCTCGACAGCCCGGCCATGCGCGCGCGCACCGAGCGGACCCCGGCCACCCGCAGCGAGCGGAGCTCCCTCGACGACGACGCGCCGCTCGCCGTCGACCAGCGCGCGATCGCCCGGCTCGCGGTCGAGCATCTGCTCGACCTCGGCCACGCGACGGTCTGGCATGTATCCGGCGACGACTACTGGATCGAGACGCAGCACCGCATCGAGGCGTGGGAGCAGACGCTGCGCGACCGCGGCATCGCACCCCCGCCGTTGATCCCAGCCGACTGGACGCCGGAATCCGGCTACCGCGCGGGACGCACGATCGCCGCCATCCCCGACGTCACGGCCGTGTTCGTGAGCAGCGACGAGATGGCGTTCGGCCTGATCCGTGCGCTGCACGAGGCCGGACGCAGCGTGCCCGAAGACGTGTCGGTGGTCAGCGTCGACGACATCGCCCTGGCCGCCTACGCCTCCCCCGCGCTCACGACCGTGCGGCAGCCCTTCGAGGACATGGGACGTGCAGCTGCACTGCGCGTGATCGCGAAGATCGAGGGACACGACGCGATCGGCGAGATCCCGTCGACCGATCCCCAGCTCGTGGTGCGGTCGTCGACCGCACCACCGTCGACCGCCCGCTGACGCCTGAGAGGATCGAGGGATGGCTCACGTCGTCGCGCTCTACCGTCACCCAGTGAAGGGCTTCACCCCCGAGCGCGTGGATGCGCTCACCGTGCAGGCCGACGGGCGCGTGGCCGGCGATCGGGTGCTCGCCTTCCGCTTCGCGGACGCCGCTGCACCCGAGGACCGCGACGGTCTCGACTACTGGCCGAAGTCTCAGGGGCTATCGCTGCAGGACTTCCCGGCGCTGGCCGCGCTGCGCCTGCGCTACGACGACGTCGATCGACGGCTGCGGATCGAGCACGACGGCAGGATGCTCGTGGAGGCCGGACTCGACGAGCTCGGCCGCACGGCGCTGAGCGAGGCAGTCGCCGACTACGTCCTCGCGACCCCGGAAGGTCGCCGGCTCCGTCGACCCGGGCGCATGCCGCTCGTGCTGGTCGGCGACGGACTCACGTCGAGGTTCCAGGATCGTCCGCAGGGATACGTGTCGGTGCACAGCCACGGCAGCGTCCACGCACTGGGGGACGCGCTCGGACTCGGCATCGACGATCGACGGTTCCGCTCCAACATCGCGATCGACGGCGTCGCGCCCTGGGCCGAACTCGACTGGAGCGGGGAGGTCGCGATCGGCGACCTCGTGTTCCGCACCGCCGGACCGATCGTGCGCTGCCTCGCGACGCACGCGAACCCCGACACCGGCGAGCGCGACGCGAAGGTGCTGACCACGCTCACCCGCAGCTTCGAACAGGTCGAGCCGACCCTGGGACGCCTGCTGCTCCCGGCTTCACCGCAGGACGAAGGCGCGGAGTGGCAGGGCGGAGTCATCCGCGTCGGCGACGAGGTGCGCGCGGACTGAGCCCTGGCCGGGTCACCACCGGCCGTGCCGGCGCTCCCAGTCCTCTTCGATCGTGCGCCGGCGACCCGCGACCCATCCGGCGGGGATCGCCGCGACGAGGATGCCGACGAGCAGCCACAGCGGCAGCTGCCACCCCCCGGTGACCTCGTGCAGCAGACCCACCAACAGCGGGAAGACGGCCGCGACCGCGTAGCCGATGCTCTGCGCGAACCCGCTCAGCGCCACCGCGCTCTCCGGCGTCCGCGCCCGGATGCTGAGCAGCACGAGGCTGAGCGGGAACAGGATCGGTCCGAGGCCGAACAGCGCGACCCACAGCGGGAGCGCGACCGTCGGCGCGAAGAGCAGGCCGGCGAGCCCGGCGAGCCCGGCGACGATTCCGACGAAGAACACCGGCCGCGTCGCGTGGAAGCGCACGATGAGCAGCGGCACGATCAGCGAGCACGGCAGCCCCATCAGCCCGAACAGGGAGAGCAGGAGTCCCGCGTCGGCCGGCGAGACATCACCCACCTCGATGAGGATGGCCGGCAGCCAGGCGAACGACACGTACGCGAGCGTCGACGAGGTGCCGAACACGAGGGCGACCGCCCACGCCATGGGCAGCCGCCACAGCCGACCGAACACCCGCGGGTTCGCCGGTCGGGTCACGATCGGCCCGGTCGACACCGACGCCGGATCGGGGTTCTCGAGCTGCTCGATCGACGGCTTCACGATCGGCGGGGTGAGCACGGGCCCCTGAGTGCGGTTCGTGGCGAGCATCACGATCCACGGCACGAGCGCGATCGCCGCGAACACACCCCAGAGGCCGAGCGAGACGCGCCACCCCGCGGAGTCGGCGATCGGCACCGCGATCAGCGGCGGCACGAACGTCGACACCGCCATCATGGTCGAGTACACGGTCATCATGACGCCGAGGCGGTCGGGGAAGTACTTCTTCACGAGCGGCGGCAGCAGCACGTTGCCCGAGCCGACGCCCGCGAACACCACGACGGTCGCCGCGAGCAGCGAGGTCGAGTCCACCGCGAACCCGCGCAGGAGGAGCCCGGCGGCGATGAGAGCGATCGCGGCGACCGCGATGCGCTCGAGACCGAAGCGGCGTTCGACGAGCGGCGTCAGGAGGCCGAACACGGCGAAGCACACGGGCGGTGCGGCGCCGATGAGTCCGGCGACGACCGGGGTCACCGGGAAGTCCTCGGCGATGTGATCGATCACCGGCGACAGCGACGCCACGGCGGATCGCAGCGAGAAGGCGACCAGCACGATGCCGATCAGGGCGAGGGCACGCCCCCGCCAGAGCGGCTGCGCACCGCCGGTCACGAGGTCTGCGACCCCTCCACCCACGCGAGGTACTCGTCGGAGACGGTGCCCGTGACGTAGCGGCCGTCGAAGCAGCTCATGTCGAGATCCTCGATCGCCGAACCCTCGGTGATCGCGGCCTTGAGGTCGTCGACCTCCTGGTACACGAGGTGGTCGCAGCCGAGCACCTCGGCGATCTCGGGGATCGTCCGCCCGTGGGCGATCAGTTCCTGACGCGAGGGCATGTTGATGCCGTACACGTGCGGATGCCGCACCGGCGGCGCCGCCGAGGCGAACGTGACAGAAGTGGCACCGGCATCCCGCGCCATCTGGATGATCTCCTTCGACGTCGTGCCGCGCACGATCGAGTCGTCGATGAGCAGCACGTTCTTGCCCTGGAACTCCGTCGACATGGCGTTGAGCTTCTGCCGGACGCTCTTCTTGCGCACGGCCTGCCCGGGCATGATGAAGGTGCGGCCGACGTAGCGGTTCTTGTAGAAGCCCTCCCGATACTCGATGCCGAGCTTGCGTGCGACCTCCATCGCGGCGGGCCGCGAGGAGTCGGGGATCGGCATGACGACGTCGATCTTGTCCATCGGCACGTGCTTCGCGATCGTGTCGGCGAGGCGGTCGCCCATGCGCAGACGGGACTCGTAGACCGAGATGCCGTTCATGACCGAGTCGGGACGCGCGAGGTAGACGTACTCGAACGCGCAGGGGGCGAGCGTCGTCTCGTCCGCGCACTGCCTCGTGTGCAGCTCGCCGTCGTTCGTGATGAACACCGCCTCGCCGGGCTCGACCTCGCGGACGACGTCGTAGTCGGCGTTCTCGAGCACGAGCGACTCGCTCGCGACGACCCATTCGTCCTTGCCCTCGGCGCCGGGCACCGTCGAGGGACGACGTCCCAGGATCAGGGGACGGATGCCGAAGGGATCGCGGAATGCGAGCAGGCCATAGCCGGCGATCACGGCGATCACGGCGTACGCGCCCTCGATGCGCTCGTGCGTGCGGGAGACGGCCTCGAAGATGCGCTCGGGGTCGAGGTCGACCGTCGAGGTGGTGTTCTGCAGCTCCCCGGCGAGCACGTTCAGCAGCAGCTCGGTGTCGCTCGAGGAGTTCAGGTGGCGGCGGTCGCGCTTCGCCATCTCGGCGGTGAGCTCACGCGTGTTCGTGAGGTTGCCGTTGTGGATGAGGATGATGCCGTAGGGCGCATTCACGTAGAACGGCTGCATCTCCTCCTCGCTCGACGCGGTGCCCTTGGTGGCGTAGCGCACGTGGCCGAGGCCGACGTTGCCGAGCAGTCCGCGCATGTCGCGGGTGCGGAACGCCTCGCGCACCATGCCCTGCGCCTTCGCGTTGTGCATGACGCCGTTGGCCTCTGCCGTGGCGATGCCCGTCGCATCCTGACCGCGGTGCTGCAGCAGGAGGAGAGCGTCGTAGATGTCCTGATTGACCGGGGCTGTTCCGACCATTCCGACGATGCCGCACATGTGTGGTTACTTCGCTCCATCCGCGTATGCGCCCACCAGGCGCACCGCTCCACCGTCGACGCCCTTGGCGCCCTGCTCGAACTCGCCCTGGGGACGCGGGCCGAAACCGACCGTCGCGACCTGCCAGGCCGGCATCCCCTCGGCCTCGAGCGCCGCGATCGCCGCATCCTTCTTCTCCGCCGACACGATCGCCAGGAATCCGATGCCGAGGTTCCAGGTGCCCTCGGCCGATTCGAGCGTCGATCCCGCGATGTCGCTGAGCACACGGAAGACCGGGCTCGGCGACCACGTGCTGCGGTCGACCTCGGCCCAGCTGCCCTGCGGAAGCACGCGGGCGAGGTTCGCGGCGATGCCGCCGCCCGTGACGTGGCTCAGGGAGTGGACCCCGCCGTCGAGCGCCGAGATCAGGCGCAGCAGCGGCAGCGTGTACAGACGCGTGGGCTCGAGCAGCGCCTCGCCCCACGTGGTGCCGAAGTCGGCGGCGTTGTCGCCGTAGCCGATGCCGGCGTTCGTGACGATATGGCGCACGAGGGAGTATCCGTTGGAGTGGAGCCCGCTGGAGGCGACCGCGAGCACGGCGTCGCCGTCCTGCACGCGCTCCGCACCGAGGATGCCGTCGGCCTCGACCACTCCGGTCGCGGCGCCGGCGACGTCGTAGTCACGGGGTCCCAGCAGACCGGGGTGCTCGGCGGTCTCGCCGCCGACCAGCGCGGTGCCGGTCGCCGAGCACGCCTCGGCGATGCCGCGCACGATGTCGGCGATGCGCTGGGGCACGACCTTGCCGCACGCGATGTAGTCGGTCATGAACAAGGGCTTCGCGCCCACTACGACGATGTCGTCGACGACCATGCCGACCAGGTCCTGGCCGATCGTGTCGTGCTTGTCGATCGCCTGCGCGATCGCGACCTTCGTGCCGACGCCGTCGGTGCTGGTCGCGAGCAGCGGACGCCGGAAGTCGCGCAGCGCGCTGGCGTCGAACAGGCCGGCGAATCCGCCGACGCCGCCGAGCACTTCGGGTCCGTGCGTCGCACGCACGGACGACTTCATGAGCTCGACCGCGAGATCGCCGGCAGCGGTGTCGACGCCGGCTTCGGAATAGGGGTTGGTGGGGGAGGCAGCCACGCGTCCAGCCTACCGCCCGCGGCGCCCTCCGATCCCCGCGCGGCATCTCCTACGATGGGGCCATGGCCGACAAGCCGCAGTGGCTGATCCGCGAGGACGCGAGCGTCCCCGTGCTGGTGGCGCTCGCGCTGCGCCAGTCGCTCGGCATCCGTGCACCGCAGGACCTGCCCTCGCTGCGGGACCTGCCCGTCAGAGCACCGGATGCGACCGACGCGACGCCCGAGCTCGAGGCGCAGTGGCGTGACTACTGGGACATGACGGTGGAGCCGCGCGCGCATCACTCCGGTGTGCCGCTCGAGCTCGTCGACGGCTTCGACACCCTCGTCGCACTCCCGGCGTCCGGCGCGGAGCAGCTCACCGACGCGATCGCCCCGCACGCGGCATCCGCTCTGCACTACGCCCGTGTCGCGCACGATCGCTACGTCGCGTCCATCCGCAGCTCCATGGGTCACCGGTCCGGCTCGACCGACGGTGAGGCCTACCGTGCGTACGCGAGTGCGATCGCAGAGTTCGAGCGCGACATCGGCCGCCGCGCGCACTCGTTCGAACTCAACGTGCAGGTGCTGCCGTTCTCGCAGCGCGGCATCTGGTGGATCGGCGCCCTCACGGTCGCCGTGACCGACGGCCTGCGGCGCGACGTGGTGTCGTTCGACGCGGCCATCCGGCCCATCATCGCCGAGCTGGCGTAGGCGGGGTCAGTCGCTCTCGACGATCGTCTCGTGCTCGACCCGCACGACGCGGTCGTGGCGACGCGAGACGCGTTCGATCACGAGGGCGACGACGCCGCCCAGCGCGAGGCCGATCGGCACGGTCCACAGCAGCAGGAAGCCGAACACCTGTCCGGGCGGGTACACGACGTTCACGGCGTCGGAGGGCTCGTAGCTGCCCACGAGCGTGAGGATGCCGGCGACGACGATGCCGAGCACGACGCCGATGCCCATGAACACGCCGTAGCGCGGCACGCGGCGGACGGTCGCCTCGACCGTCTGGGAGGAATCGTGGGAGGACATGACTCCATTGTCCCACCGTTGCCCGTGCACCGCTGCCGGGTCTGCGGCGGGGATGCCCCGGACGCAGAGCACCGCCCGCCCCGCGTCCGCTGCGGGGAGGGCGATGCCGTCCTGCGGGGTCAGACCTCGGTCGCGACCTCGGCCCCCTCGGCCTTCGCCCGGTTGCGGCGTGCGACGAGCACACCGCCACCCGCGGCGAGCACGACGACCACGAGGCCGCCGACGATCCACGGCCACACCGGCGCGCCGTCGACATCGGCCACCGCGGTGACCGCGGTCGTGGCCGCGCTGGCCTCGGCGGGCGCGTCGTCCTGCTCCTCGGCGGGCGCACCGCACGCGGTCGCGACGGGGATCCGCGCCGTCACCGGGTCGAGCTCCTCACCGGCGGCGTAGGTGCCGAAGGCTGCGGCACCCGCCTCGGTGAGCGTCGTCGGCAGCGCGTCGAGCGACAGCATCCCGTCGACGACGGCGGCGTCCGCGAGCGGGAACTCCGCGAACCGCACACTCTGCTGGTCGATGCTCTGACCGTCCTGCGTCGTACCGAGCACGTCGAGCACGACGTAGCCGGTGTCGCCGGCGAGCTCGACCCGTGCGTTCGCGACCGTCGTGTTCAGTGCTCCCCCGTGCCCGGTGAAAGCGATGCTGCCGCCGAACGTCATCAGACCGGTGAGGGTCTCGTCGTCGAACGAGCCCACGCCGCGCTCCCACACATAGTCCGGGTAGCGGTACTCGACGCCGTCGAGCGTCCATCCGCCCGCGGCGATGCCCTCGATGTACGTGCGGAACGACTCCTTGAAGCCCCACTGCAGGGTCGCTCCCTCGACCGTGCACTGGCCGAGCGCCGCCGTGGTGGCGCGGGTGAGCGTGAACTCGAGCCCGCGCGACACCGAGCCCTGCAGGGTGAGCGTGTGCGCGCCGTCCTCGAGGCTCGCGGGCAGCGTGCCCGTCCAGGTCGCCACGCCGTCGGCATCCGCCGTGACGGTGTCGAGCAGCACGGGCGTCGAGTACACGACGACCTTGATGTCCTTCTCGCCCGCCTGGAAGCCGGACGCCGAGAAGCTGGCCGACTGCCCGGACTGGAGTGCGGTGAGGTTCGTCTCGTCGATCTGGATGCCGGTGGTCGCCGGCGGGGTCGCAGGGATCGTCGTCTTCGCCTTCACGGCGGCCGCGGCCACCGTTCCGGTTGTGCCCGCGGGGGCGGCGGCGACGGATCCGATCGTGAACGTCACGGGGTCGAGCGTCGTCGAGAAGCCCGCGAGCACGCGGTCACGACCGGCGGCCGTGAGCGTCGCCGGGGCGCCCGAGTACGTGACAGCCCCGTTGGCCGACGTGACGACGGCCCGCGAGAGGTCGAGCGTCGCGAACGCGACCTGCGCGCCGCCGTGCGTGACCGACAGGGTCGCCGCGCCCGCGGAGGTCACGGTGACCTGCGGGTTGGAGACCGTGACGTCGAGCACGCCGCCGTGACCCGTGAAGCGCACGGAGCCGCCGTAGATCACGCTGCCGAGACCCGAGGCCGTGCTGTAGTCGCCGCCGGCCGTCTGCCCGAACTGGAACCGTCCGTCGGCGCGTGTCGCACCGCCCGAGACCTCGATCGCGCCCTTGGCGATCGGACCCGTGACGTAGGTCGTGAACGAGGTCGAGATGCCCCAGCGCAACGAGCCACCGGGCACCACGACGCCGGGCGTCGTCGGAGGCGTGACGGGCGGTGTGACGGGCGGTGTGGTCGTCGGGCCGAAGATCCTCTCCCACTGCTCGGGCGTGACCGTGACCGCGCTGCGGCCGTAGATGGTGCTCGCGGTGGGCATGGTGTGCTGCTGCCACACGATCACCTCGTAGGTCTTCGTGCGATCGAGCAGCTTCGCGGCCGCCGTGAGGTCGACCGTGAGCGCGCCGCCCGTGACCGGACGCACGTACTGCATGGCGGCGAAGCCGCCGCCCGCGGTCACATCGGCCTCGGTGCCGGTCTCGATCAGCGCGACGTAGGCGCCGGCGATGTCGCCGAGCTTCGACGCGGAGGCCGTGACGGTGAGGCCCTCGTCCGCGGTCGCCGTCTTCACGGTCGCGGAGACGACCGGGGCGTTGCCGTAGTTCAGGACGACGCTGCGCTCCTGCGCCGCGTTGGTCACGCCACCGGCGCCGTAGGTGTACACGCCGTAGGCGCCGGGCGTCGCGGGAGCATCCTTCAGCGTCAGCGTCGCGGTGAACGTGCCGTCAGCGGCGATGTCGACCCACTGCGAGCGGATCGTGGACTGGTACTGCGACGGCACCTGATCGAGCACCGACTCGGCCAACGCCCACTTCTGCGCGCCGACCGAGCGGGTCGACGATGCCGCGCCGGTCGACGGCTGCCAGGCGTTCGCGAAGTTGCCGAACACGACGTACGTGCCCTGCGGCAGCGTGTTCGGGATCGGCACACCGCGGCCGCCGACGTTCGCGGTCGGGTCGTAACCGGAGCCCTTCACGACGATCGTTTCGCCCGCCTTCAGAGCGGTGGCGCCTGCGGGGGTGGTGCCGTCGGCGAGAAACACGGTGATGGCCGGTGCGGGGTCGACGACGTCCCAGATGGTGTCGCTGATCGCGACGGGCGTGCGGGCGAGCATCGTCTGGGCGTTCGGCATGGTGTGCTGCTGCCACACGATGACCTCGTAGGTCTTCGTGCGGTCGAGGTCGGCCGCCTTGGCGGTGAGGTCGACCGTGAACGCGCCGCCCGTGACGGAGCGCACGTACTGCATGGCCGCGAAGCCGCCACTCGCGGTGACGTCGGCCTCGGTGCCGGTCTCGATGACCGCGGCATACACCCCGGTGGCACTGCCGAACGCGGCGCCGGTGACCTTCGTGGTGACGCCGGGCGAGCCCTGGGCCAGGGATGCCGCGGCCGTGATCTTGGGGGTGACGGCGTAGTTCAGGGCGACGCTGCGCTCCTGCGCCGCGTTGCTCACCCCGCCGGCGCCGTAGGTGTAGACGCCGTAGGCACCGGGTGTCGCGGCCGTGTCCTTGAGCGTGAGGGTCGCGGTGAAGGTGCCGTCGGCAGCGATGTCGACCCACTGCGAGCGGATCGTCGACTGGTACTGCGACGGCACCTGGAGGAGCACGGACTCGGCGAGCGCCCACTGCTGCGCACCGACCGAACGGGTCGCGGAGGCGGCGCCCGTCGAGGGCTGCCAGGCCGAGGCGAAGTTGCCGAACACGACGTACGTGCCCTGCGGGAGGTTCGCGGGGATCGGCACTCCCCGTCCGCCGACGTTCGCGGTCGGGTCGTAGCCGGAGCCCTTCACGACGATCGTGTCGCCGGCCTTCAGCGCGGTCGTGCCGGCGGGCGTGGTGCCGTCGGCGAGGAAGACGGCGATCGACGGCTCGGTCGGCTCCGGCGTCGTGCCGGGGTCGGTGCCTGGGTCCGTGCCGGGATCGGTGCCGGGGTCGGTACCCGGATCGGTTCCGGGGTCCGTGCCCGGGTCGGTGCCGGGATCCGTACCCAGGTCCGTGGACGGCGGGAAGACGGCATCCCACTGCGCACCGGAGATCGCGACGTCGCCGCGGGCGTAGATCGTGTCGGCGTTCGGCACCGAGTGCTGCTGCCAGATCAGGACCTCGTACACCTGGGTGCGGTCGAGGTTGTCGGCCGGGGCGGTCAGCGTGAACGAACTCGCACCGGCGCTCACCGCGGGGAACGGCGTCGCGAAGGCCGCGTAGCCGCCGCCGGGGCCCGAGAGTCCGGCCTCGGTGCCCTTGACGATGAGCGCGGCGTAGGCGCTGGAGACCTCGGGAAGCCCCGATGCCTGCACCTGCACCGAGACGCCTGCGGCGTCGGCGGAGGCCACGGTCGCTGCGACCGAGCCGGATGCGGCGTGCGCGGGAGGCACGATCACGGCTCCGGCGGCGACCAGGAGGAAGGAGAGGAGGGCGGCGAGCGCGACGCGCAGACGTCTGCTCCCCCAGGATGCTGTAGCTGTGTGATTCACGGTTCTCCAGGCTCCCGGGCGCGCGGTTCGGGCGCGCGCCCGCGGTGCCGCAATGCGATCGGGCAAAAGGGGATTGTTGGTTAGGCTTAGCTAAGTAAGCTCCATTCCTGAGACTAGAGCGGCGTGGAAGACCACGTCAAGTTTTAGGCTAGCCTTGCCTAATGCGTCGAGTCTTCGCCCTCCTGCTCGCTGCCGCTCTCGCCGTCGGCCTCGCCGCGTGCGCCGACCCCGACGCGACCGCCGCGCCGCAGGACGCCGCGACTCCGGACGCGTGCCCCCAGGCATCCGTCCCCCTCGCCTCGCTCGACCTGGTCGACGACGTCCGCACCGCGACCGGTGGTTCCACGGCCTGCCTCTCGAGCCACGCGATCGAGCCCGTGAGCGACGACACCGCCCCCGACCTGCCCGTCACGCTGACCGACAGCGAAGGCCGCGAGGTCGAGGTCACGGACGTCGACCGCATCCTGCCCATCGACATCTCGGGCACGATCGCATCGACCGTGTTCGCGCTCGGACTCGGCGACCAGGTCGTCGGCCGCGACTCCTCCACGCAGTTCGTCGGCACCGAGGACCTGCCCGTCGTCACGAAGTCCGGCCACACGCTCAACGCCGAGGCGATCCTCGAGCTCGCCCCCACCGTGATCCTCACCGACACGACGATCGGCCCCAAGGAGGTGCGCCAGCAGCTGCGCGATGCCGGCATCGCGGTCGTCGTGATCTCGAGCGACCGCCGCCTCGCCACGACCGACGAGCTGGTCACCGAGATCGCCACGGCCCTGGGCGTGCGCTCGCGCGGGGCGGCCCTCATCGAACGACTGGATGCCGACCTCGAAGCGTCGCTCGCGGAGATCGCCGCCGTCGTGCCCGCCGATGTCGAGGACCGTGCGCGGATGCTGTTCCTGTACGTCCGCGGCAGCGCGAACGTGTACTACATCTTCGGAGAGGACTCCGGCGCCGACTCCCTGATCGACGCGGTCGGCGGCGTCGACGTCGCGGGCGAGATCGGCTGGGAGGGCATGAAGCCCATGACCGCCGAGGCGCTCGTCGCCGCACAGCCCGATGTGCTCGTGATGATGACCGACGGGCTCGACTCGGTCGGCGGCATCGACGGGCTGATCGAGCGCATCCCGGCGATCGCCGAGACCCCCGCGGGCGCGAACCGTCGCGTGATCGACATGGCCGACAGCGAGATCCTCAGCTTCGGGCCCCGCTCCGCCGAGGTGATCGGCGCGATCGCCCGCGCCCTGTACGCGCCCGAGGCCGCCGCAGCCGAGCCCGCGAAGTGAGCGGCGAGGTCGTCACCCGCACTCCCGCGGGCCATCGGGCGCTGCGCTTCACCCTCGTCGTCGCCGGGCTGGTCACCGCGCTCGTCGCGACGGCCGTCCTGTCGATCACGAGCGGCCAGTACACGCTGTCGCCCACCGACCTCATCGGCGTGCTGCTCAAGGGCGTCGGCATCGACACTGCCTGGGCCCCGGCCGCCACGACGGACTACGGCGTCATCTACAACCTCCGCCTCCCGCGCCTCGTCCTCGGCCTGCTCGTCGGCGCGGCCCTCGCGGTATCCGGCGTGCTCATGCAGGCGATCTTCGGCAACCCGCTGGCGGATGCCGGAGTCGTCGGCGTCTCCTCCGGCGCGGCGCTCGGCGCGGCCGCGAGCATCACCCTCGGCCTCGCATCCTTCGGCATGTGGACGACCCCGGCCTTCGCCTTCCTCGGCGGACTCGCCGCCGTGCTCGCGGTGTACTTCATCAGCCGGTCGGGCGGGCGCACCGAGGTCGTGACGCTGCTGCTCACCGGCATCGCGATCAACGCGATCGCCGGCGCCGGCATGGCGTTCCTCACGTTCCTCGGCACGACGTCGACGCGTGAGCAGATCGTGTTCTGGCAGCTCGGATCCCTCAACGGCGCGCTGTGGTCGCACGCCGCGCTCGTCGCCCCACTCGTCGCGGTCGGCGTGGTCGTGGCGCTGATCGTCTCCCCTCAGCTCGACCTCTTCGCCCTCGGCGAGCGCACCGCACGACACCTCGGAGTCCGCGTCGAGGCGCTGCGCATGGTCGTGATCGTGACGGTCGCGATCCTCGTCTGCGCCGCGGTGGCGTTCGCGGGCATCATCGGCTTCGCCGGGCTCGTCGTGCCGCACCTCATGCGCATGCTGATCGGACCGGCGCACCTGCCGCTCATGATCTCCTCAGCGCTCGGCGGTGCGCTGCTCATCGCGCTGGCCGACCTCGTCGCCCGCACGGCCGTGCCGCTCGCCGACCTGCCGATCGGCATGATCACCTCGCTGGTCGGCGGGCCGTTCTTCCTGTGGCTGCTCGTGCGCACGCGCCGCCGCTCGGGGGGCTGGGCATGACCGTCGTCGACGCCGCCGTGCGGCTCCGCGCGACCGAGATCACCATGCGCCTCGGCGGCGACCGCGTGATCCTCGACGACGCGTCGATCGCGATCAGGGCCGGCGAGATCCACGCCCTGGTCGGCCCGAACGGAGCGGGCAAGTCCACACTGTTCGGGGTCCTGGCGGGCGACGTCGTCCCGGCTTCCGGAGAGGTCGCGCTCGACGGGACGCCGCTCGACGGCATCCGCGCGGCCGACCTCGCCCGCGCACGCGCCGTGCTGCTGCAGGAGAACGCCGTCTCGTTCCCGTTCAGCGCCGAGCAGGTCGTGCGCATGGGGCGGGCGCCGTGGGCGCGCACCGAGGCGTCCGCGG
Source organism: Microbacterium sp. LMX7-1.2 (assembly GCF_040675935.1). Taxonomy (NCBI): domain Bacteria; kingdom Bacillati; phylum Actinomycetota; class Actinomycetes; order Micrococcales; family Microbacteriaceae; genus Microbacterium; species Microbacterium sp. LMX7-1.2. The sequence continues at coordinate 1,621,345 of NZ_JBEGIL010000001.1, forward strand.
AGGACGACGAGGTCGTCGCCGCGGCGATGGCCGCGACCGAGGTGCTCCCTCTCGGCTCGCGCCCGGTGACCTCGCTGTCGGGAGGAGAGCGCGCCCGTGTCGCCCTGGCCCGCGTGATCGCGCAGAGCACCGGCATCCTGCTGCTCGACGAACCCACCGCGGCCCTCGACCTCAAGCACCACGAGGACGTCATGCGGCTGATCCGCGCGCAGGCGGATGCCGGGATCGCCGTCGCGATCGTGCTGCACGACCTGAACGCGGCCCTCGCGCACGCCGACCGCGTCACGCTGCTCGACCGCGGTCGGATCGCCGCGTCGGGCACACCCGCGGAGGTCCTGACCGCCAAGCGGATCGAGGCCGTGTACGGCCAGGCCGTCGACGTCTTCCCGCATCCCGTCACGGGCGTGCCGCTGGTCGTCGCGAGGCGTTAGGGTGCCTGCGTCGGATGCACGGGGAGCGGCGTCGCCGGACGCACCAGGGCGGTGCGGTCGGGCTCCGCGAAACCGAACTGCTCGTAGAGCCCGTGCGCATCGCTCGTGAAGAGTGTCCACCTGAAGTGGGCGCCCGGACCGTCGTCGATCATCGCCTGCACGATCCGCTTGCCGAGACCGTGGCCCCGATGCGCATCCACGACGATCACGTCCGCGAGGTAGGCGAACCCCGACCCGTCCGACACCGCCCGCGCGAAGCCGACCTGTGCCCCGGTGTGCTCGTCGTACACGCCGATGACCCGCCACGCGTCGCGGATCTGCGCCTCGATGTCCTCGCGGCTGCGCCACTTGCCCCAGTACACCTCGCGGAGCGCCGACCACACCGCGTCGATGTCGATGCGGTCACGGGAGTCGTCGACGGCGTAGCTCATCCGTCCATTCTGCATTCGCCGCCGACCAGCTCAGGGGCGCAGCGGCAGCACGTCGACCAGGTCGGCGCGGGTGCCGGAGGCGTGGATGCGGCCCGCGGCCGCGGCATCCGTCCAGTGCTGCGCTCCCGTCGCGACCGCGATCCAGGTCACGGCGTCCATCTCGACGACGTTCGGCGGCGTGCCGCGCGTGTGCCGCGGACCCTGGATCACCTGCACCGCGCCGAACGGCGGCACGCGCACCTCGACGCTGTTGCCCGGTGCCTTCTCATCGAGCAGCTGCAGCAGGTACCGCACCGCGGTCGCGAGGTCGGTGCGTGTCGGCTTCTCATTCGCAGCGTCGGCGGCGCGGACGGCGTCGAGCGCGGCACGGCCGTCGATGATGTCGATCCTGCGGGAGGGCATGCGATCCAGGGTACGCCCGGCCCGGATCCTGCGGCCCGGGCATAGGCTCGACACGATGAGCCAGAATCCCGAGACACTGCACGGCGCACGAGCCGAACTGCTCGCGGCCGCGCAGCGCGCGGATGCCTGGGCCCCGGCCCTCCCGCCGAACGTCGGCGACGCCCACGCCGCGTCCGTGCTCGTGCTGTTCGGTCGGCTCGACAGCGTCCCGGCGCAGACGGACGAGCTGACCGTCGCGGCCGATCTCGATGTGCTGCTGCAGCGCCGGGCCGCCACGCTGTCCTCGCATCCCGGTCAGGTGTCGTTCCCGGGCGGTCGTCGCGAGGACGAGGATGCCGACGCCGCGGCCACCGCGCTCCGCGAGGCGCAGGAGGAGACCGGCCTGGATCCGTCCGGGGTCGAGGTGCTCGCGACGCTCGGCGAACTCCCGCTGGCCGCGAGCAACCACCTCGTGACGCCGGTGCTGGCGTGGTGGCGTGCGCCGTCACGGGTCGCCGCGGTCGATCACGCCGAGACGGTCGAGGTGTTCCGGGTGCCGGTGGCGCAGCTGCTCGATTCGAGCATCCGGTTCACCTCGACGATCCACCGCATGGGCCGCACCTGGCGCGGGCCGGCGTTCGACGTCGACGGCACGATCGTGTGGGGCTTCACGGCCATGGTGCTCGACGCCCTGTTCGACGCGACCGGCTGGACGCAGGAGTGGGACCGCGGAGTCGAGCGCCCGATCGAGCTCTGACCCGCACCCGGTCGAGGCCCACCCCGGCCGACTGCCACGACTCCGGGGACTGAGGCATCTCGGACCCCACAGGCTGCTTTCTGCCTCTCACGCAGCGTTCTTCCGGAGTTGTGGATCTCGCCCCGCCGAAACGTCGCGACGCGCCTCGGTAGGCTGGACACGTGAAGATCCTCGTCCTCGGTTCCGGTGCCCGTGAGCACGCGATCATCCTCGCCCTGCGGGCCGAGCAGACGGAGCACGAGGTCTTCGTGGCACCGGGCAATGCGGGCATCGCGCAGGACGCGACGCCCGTCTCGGTCGACCCGCTCGACGGCGCCGCCATCACGGCGTTCGCGAACGACAACGCGATCGATCTCGTCGTCGTCGGTCCCGAGGCCCCGCTCGTCGCGGGTGTCGCGGACGTGCTGCGTGAGCGCGGCATCCCGGTGTTCGGCCCGGGCAGGGCCGCCGCGCAGCTCGAGGGATCGAAGTCGTTCGCGAAGCGGATCATGGATGCAGCCTCCGTGCCGACCGGGCGCGCGGTGCGCGCCACGACGACCGCCGAGGTCGAGGCCGCGTTCGACGAGCTCGGCGCCCCGCACGTCGTGAAGGCCGACGGCCTGGCCGCGGGCAAGGGCGTCATCGTGACCTCGGATCGTGCCGAGGCCCTCGCGCACGCCGAGCAGTACCTCCCGTCGGGCCCCGTGCTGATCGAGGAGTTCCTCTCGGGACCGGAGGTCTCGCTTTTCTTCCTCAGCGACGGCGACACGGTGCGCGCGCTGAGCCCCGCGCAGGACTTCAAGCGCGCGCTCGACGGCGACGAGGGTCCCAACACCGGCGGGATGGGCGCATACTCCCCGCTCCCCTGGCTCGCCGAGCAGTTCGGCAGCGAGCAGGCGTTCGTCGAGGAGGTCACGCGCGATGTCGCCCTCCCCGTGATCCGACAGCTCGATGGCGAGGGCACCCCGTTCATCGGCCTGCTCTACGCCGGGCTCATCCTCACGCCCGCCGGCGTGCGCGTGATCGAGTTCAACGCCCGCTTCGGCGACCCCGAGACGCAGGTCGTGCTGCCCCGTCTTGTGACGCCGCTGTCGGAGCTGCTGCTCGCCGCGGCATCCGGCACCCTCGAAGACCAGCCCGAGCCGGAGTTCTCCGACGACGTCGCGATCACGGTCGTCCTCGCGAGCGAGGGCTATCCCGAGGCGCCGCAGACCGGTCGGCCGATCGAGGGCCTGGCCGAGGCGGCCCGGGTCGAGGGTGTGCGCCTCGTGCACGCCGCGACCGCCAGCCCCGACGCTCCCGGCGGATCGCTCGTCGCGACCGGAGGGCGCGTGCTGAACGTCGTGGCGACGGCATCCGACTTCCGCACCGCGCGCGACCGCGCGTATGAGGCGATCGGCCGTATCCGCCTCGAGGGCTCGCACCACCGCAGCGATATCGCCGCGCGCGTCGCGGAGTAGTCCGCACTCCTGCCCGGGCCGCCCGTCCGCCGCCCGCCCGCCCTCCCGCCCGTCTATTTCTGCCGTTCGGCACGAATGGACCCTCTGTTTCTGCCGTTCGGCAGAAACAGAGGGGCAGGTGGGTCGCGCAGAGCATCGGTACTTGACACCGCGTACTTTCTTCAAGAAAGTGAGTGGATGCCGCTCCGCTCCGACTGGTCGACAGCCACGTGTCCGATCGCCCGCTCCGCCGACGTCCTCGCCGATCCCTGGGTCCTGCTGATCCTGCGCGAGCTGTTCTCCGGCCGCACGCGCTTCGACGAGCTGCGCGACGCCACCGGCGCGGCCGACTCCGTGCTGTCCCGACGCCTCACCGCCATGACCGACGCCGCCCTGATCGCTCGCAGCGAGGAGCGCGGCTACGCCCTCACGGATGCCGGGCGCGAGACGCTTCCGGTCCTGCACGCCTTCGCGCGCTTCTCCCGCGCGACCGACCCCGACGGACCCTGGGGACTCACGGTGTCCTGCGCGCGATGCGGCGAGGCCGCCGCATCCGCCGACTGGTGCCCGCACTGCGATGCCCCGCTCGACACCTACTCCACGCTGTGGGCGCGGCGGAGCATGGGAGGCGAGCCCTTCGCGCTCGTCTCCGGCGAGACGCGGGTGCCGGGAGCCTCCGAATGACCGCCGAGACCGTCGAGGAGCCGACCGGCACTCCGACACCCCGACCACGCCGCCTGCACCCGGCGTGGATCGTCGCGCTCGTCGCGCTCATCGCCCTGATCGGCGCCGCCGGATTCCGTGCCGCGCCGGGTGTTCTCATGCTCCCGCTGCAGGACGAGTTCGGCTGGACCACCGCCGAGCTCTCCCTCGCCGTCACCGTCAACCTGCTGCTGTTCGGGCTCACCGCCCCGTTCGCCGCGGCGCTCATGCAGCGCTTCGGCATCCGCGCGGTGACAGTGACCGCGCTGTTCGTGATCGGCGCGGGCTCGGCGCTCAGCGTGTTCGTCGCGACACCCGCGCAGCTCATCCTCACGTGGGGCGTGCTGATCGGCCTCGGCACGGGGTCGATGGCGCTGGTCTTCGCAGCGACCATCACCGACACGTGGTTCGCGACGCGGCGAGGCCTGGTCTCCGGTGTGCTCACGGCCGGCAGCGCCACCGGGCAGCTGATCTTCCTCCCCGTGATCGCGACATCCGCCGAGCAGATCGGCTGGCGCGGAGCATCCCTCATCATCGCCGGCGGCGCTCTCGCGGTCGTGCCGCTCGTGTGGATCTTCCTCCGCAACCAACCGAGCGACCTCGGCGTCGGGCGCTTCGGAGAGGCGGCCCCGACCGCACCGCCACCGGCGCGACCCCGCGGCAACGCCTGGGGCGCTGCGCGCCTCGCCCTCACGACGCTGCGCGACGCGGCCCGCACGAAGACCTTCTGGGCGCTGGCGATCGGCTTCGCGATCTGCGGCGCCACGACGAACGGCCTGATCGGCACGCACTTCATCCCCAGCGCGCACGACCACGGGATGCCGACGACCACCGCCGCGGGGCTCCTCGCCGTCGTCGGGATCTTCGACATCGCCGGCACGGTGTTCTCGGGCTGGCTCACCGACCGCGTGAACCCTCGCATCCTGCTCGCCGCCTACTACGCCCTGCGCGGGGTGAGTCTGCTGTTCCTGCCGAGCCTGCTGTCGGCCGAGGTGCAGCCGAGCATCGTCGTGTTCATCGTGATCTACGGCCTCGACTGGGTGGCCACGGTGCCGCCGACGATCGCCCTGTGCCGCGAGGTGTTCGGCGACCGCGGACCGCTCGTCTTCGGGTGGGTGTTCGCCGCGCACCAGGTCGGCGCCGGGATCGCCTCGGTGCTCGCCGGGATCGTGCGCGACCACACCGGCCAGTACACGATCGCGTGGTTCGCGGCCGCGGGGCTGTGCGCGGTCGCCGCCGTCGTGAGCGCCACGATCCGCCGGCATCCTTCCCCGGTCGAGACTCCCTGACCCGCCCGTCTATTTCTGCCGTATGACGCGAACAGACCGTCTGTTTCTGCCATACGGCAGAAACAGACGGTCTTGAGACGGGCGCGCGGGACGCTCAGAGCACCTTCGAGAGGAAGTCCTTCAGACGCTCGTTCTTGGGCGACCCGAAGAGCTCGGCCGGCGGCGCGGACTCGACGACGACGCCGCCGTCCATGAACACCGTGCGACCCGAGACCTCCCTCGCGAAGCCCATCTCGTGCGTCACGAGCACCATCGTCATGCCGCCGGACGCGAGGTCGCGGATGACCTGCAGCACCTCGCCGACCATCTCAGGGTCGAGTGCGCTCGTGGCCTCGTCGAACAGCATGATCTCAGGGTCCATCGCGAGCGCGCGGGCGATCGCCACACGCTGCTTCTGACCGCCCGAGAGGGATGCCGGCTTCGCATCGGCCTTCTCGGCGAGACCCACCCGGTCGAGCAGCGCCAGCGCGCGCTCGCGCGCCTCGGCCTTCGACATTTTGCCGGTCTCGACGGGCGCGAGCGTGATGTTCTCGAGCACGGTCATGTGCGGGAAGAGGTTGAAGTGCTGGAACACCATCCCGATGCGCTGACGCACGTCGTCGAGCTTGACGCTCTTGTCGGTGAGGTCGACGCCGTCGATCACGACGTGGCCCGACGTGGGCTCCTCGAGCTTGTTCAGGCAGCGCAGCAGGGTCGACTTGCCCGAGCCCGACGGCCCGATGACCGCGATGACCTCGCCGTCCTCGACCGTGAGGTCGATGCCCTTGAGCACCTGGTTGTCGCCGAACGACTTGTGCAGGTCCTTGACCTCGATCTTGCTCATGCGTTGAACTTCCTCTCCAGGCGGTTGGCCAGCAGCGTGAGCAGCGTGATCACGACGAAGTAGATGATGGCGACGATCGTCAGCACCTGCGCCGACAGGTACGTCGAGGCGATGATCTGACGCGACACGAAGGTGAGCTCGGCGAGGCCGATGACGCTGATCAGCGACGTGTCCTTGAGGGTGATGATGCCCTGGTTCACGAACGACGGGATCATGATGCGGAACGCCTGCGGCAGCACGACCTTGCGCATCGTCTTCCAGTGTCCCAGGCCGAGCGAGCGCGAGGCCTCGTTCTGACCGGGATCGACGGCCTGGATGCCGCCGCGGATGATCTCGGTCATGTACGCACCGGTGTTGAGCGACAGCGTGATCGCACCGGCGACGAACGGGTTGAACGTCAGCCCGGGGAACAGCTGCGGGATGGCGAAGAACACGAAGAAGGCTTGCACGAGAATCGGTGTGCCGCGGAACACGAACACGTAGGCGGTGGCGATCCAGCGGAACGGGGCGATGCGCGAGATGCGTCCGAAGCCGAACACGAGGCCGAGGATGAACGCGGCGACGATCGCGACGAGCGTCGCGAGGATCGTGAGCCACAGGCCCTCCATGAGCGCCGGCCAGTACTTCACGGCCACGGAGAAGATGTCGGTGGCCTGCGTGGATCCGCCCTCGCCGTCGCCGGCCGACAGGTACGTGTCGACGATCTCGTCGTACTCCCCCGAGTCCTGCAGGTTCTTGAGCCCGGCGTTGAACATCTCGATCAGCTCGGGGTTCATCCCCTTGTTGACCGCGAAGCCGTACTCGCCGCCGAGCTCCGGCTCGCCCACGAGACGGAAGCCCGATCCCTGCTGGATGCCGTAGGCGAGCACCGGGAAGTCCTCGAAGTAGCCGACGGCCTGACCGGCCTTGACCGCGTCGACCATGTCGGTCGTGTCGGAGTAGGGCGTGACGCGGAACCCGTACTCGTCCTGGTTGTCCTCGGCGAAGGTCTGGCCCTGGGTGCCGGTCTTGACGGCGACGGTCTTGCCGTCGAGGTCGTCGAGCGACTCGATGTCGCTGGAGTCGAGCACACCGAGCTGGATTCCGCTCGTGAAGTACGGGTCGCTGAAGTCGAAGACCTGCTTGCGCTCGTCCGTGATCGACATGCCTGCCATGACCGCGTCGACCTGGTTGGCCTGCAGCGCCTGCACGGCGGCGTCGAACCCGAGCTGGCGGATCTCGACGTCGAAGCCCTGATCCTTCGCGATCGCGCGGAGCAGGTCCATGTCGATGCCGACGAGGTCGCCGTTCGGGTCGGTGAATTCGAACGGCGCGAACGTCGTGTCGGTGCCGATGACGTAGGTCTCGCCGGTGCTGTCGGCGGTCGCGGCGGTGGCGCCGCCGAGCAGGGCGCCCGCGGCGACGAACGCCGTGAGCGCCATCGCGCCGACGGTGCGACCGAGCCGTCGCAGGCGTGCGGTCGCAGAGGTGGATTTCGGGATCACGACGGATGCTCCTCGGATCGGATACGGCGGACGGACTGCCGCCGAGCATCCACCCTACTTTGCGCGCGCTCCGGGCCCCGCGAGGTCGATCCAGTACCGGCGCAGCATCGCGTACCCGCGCGCGGACTGATCGCTCACGTCCTGCAGCACTCCGCCGGCCCGTTCGATCGTCCGATAGGAGCCGACGTTGTCGTCATCGCAGGTGACGAGCACGCGGTCGAGACCGACCTCACGGGCACGATCTAGGGCGAGCGCGAGGCCCGCAGAGGCGACTCCCTGGCGCCGACGCGACGCGCGCACCGAGTAGCCGATGTGGCCGCCTGCCTCGCGGAGAAAGTCGTTGAGCTCGTGTCGGAAGGACACGAAGCCGACGACCTCGCCCTCGTCGACGATCCAATAGAGATCGTTGTGCACAGCGCCCTCGGGGGCGGGCGCCGAGGTGTCGGCGAGCAGCTCGGACTTCGCGATCAACGCATCGAGAGTCGCGCGGTCGGGAGTGACCGGTGCCTGCAGACCCGATCCGTCGATGTGACCCTCACCGAACTCCGCGACGGCCGAGGCCCAGGAGTCGAACAGGGCGGGCGTCGGGCGGAAGAGCGTGATGGCCATCGCCCGATCCAATCACGCATGGCACCTCGGCCCGAAACCGTCAGCGCCCGCGGAGCAGCGCCGCGATCGAGATGTCCTCGTCGAGTCTCGGCCAGTGGATACCCTCACCGGCGCCGATCAGAGTCCACTCCGACCTCTCGGCGGCGGATGCCGCTGCGAGGCGAGGAAACCACGTCAGAGGCACACTGAGCGTCCGCCCGTCATCGATCCGCACATGCAGCTGGAGGTCGTCCGTCGTGAGATCCACGACGTGCGCGTCATCGACCGAAGTGCTCATGCCATGCCTCCAGGATCGGGGACTCGTGTCGTGTGACGATCGACGCCAGCAGCCGCATCCGCCGAGCATCGAACGACGACTTCGCGGCCGATTCTACGGGCGAAAGCCAGAACTTGGCAGTCATTCCGGAATGCTCCACGTGGACATGCGGAGGCTCCGATCCCTCATTGCTGTAGAAGAAGAACCGGTACCCCTGGATGCGCATCACCGTCGGCACAGTCCGAAGCTAGGAAGCCTCGGACCATGCCGCCCATCCAGAGGCGAGAATCCTCGAGCTCTGTGGAGAATCCAGAGACGGAACGCGCTGTGCAGGGTCAGTCGGATCGCGACGCTGCCGTCAGACTCAGGCGGTCGGAGCCGGGTCGGCGGCCGGGGCGGCGGGAGCGGATGCGGCGGCGGCACCGGCATCCTCCTCCTTCGGCGCACCGCGGAGGAAGAGCGCCGCGATCAGACCGATCACGATAACGCTCGCCGGCAGCAGGATCGCCTGCGACATCGCCGCGGCGAATCCGTCCGCCACCGGCGCCGGGAGCGTCCCGCCGGAGCTGATCGATCCCGCGGAATCGCCCATGCCCGGGAGGTTCGCCTCGAGACGCGCCTGCATGAACGTCGCGATCGCGGCGGAGCCGATCACCGAGCCGATCGTCCTGGTGGTGTTGTAGATGCCCGCGCCCGCTCCGGCTTGACGCATCGGCAGACGGCGGGTCGCGGTGGTCGCGAGCGGCCCCCACATGCCGGCGCTGCCGATGCCGAGCAGGGCCGACGGGAAGAGGAACATCCAGATCTCGGTGTCCATCCGCACGAGCGACGAGTACCAGACCAGCGCCGAGGCGAAGATGACCAAGCCGGGGATGAGGATGAACCGAGGGTCGGTGCGGTCGAGGATCTTGCCGGCGACCGGGGCCAGGACACCCGAGAACACGGCCATCGGGATCATCAGCAGCGCCGCCTGCGTCGGGGTCAGACCGCGCGCGATCTGCAGGAAGAACATGAGCGGCAGCGACATGCTCGTCACCGCGAAGCCCACGGTCGCGATCGCGATGTTCGCGCCCGAGAAGTTCCGGTCGCGGAAGAGATCGAGCGGCACGAGCGCCTCGCTCTTCGTCTTCCACTGCTGCAGGATGAACAGTCCCATCACGACGATGCCGGCGATGATCAGGCCCCAGACCGAGATCGGACCCCAGATCACGCCCCAGTCGTACTTCTCGCCCTCCTGCAGGCCGAAGACGACGAGGAAGATCGCGGCGGCGCTGAGCACGACGCCGAGGATGTCGAAGCGGTGCGGGTGCGTCTTGAGCTTCGGGACGAGGATCCACGCGGCGACGAAGGCGATCACGCCGACGGGAAGGTTGACGAAGAAGATCCACTCCCAGCCGAAGCCGTCCACGAGCACGCCGCCGAGCAGCGGACCGACCAGGGTCGCGACGCCGGCTGTGGCGCCCCACAGCCCCATGGCCGCTCCACGGCGGTTCGGCGGGAAGGTCCGGGTGATGACGGCCATGGTCTGCGGCGTCATGAACGCGGCACCGAGGCCCTGCACGGCGCGCGCCGCGATCAGACCCTCGAGTGAGGTCGACAGACCGCACCAGAGCGACGCGAGCGTGAAGATCGCGAGACCGATGAGGTAGATGTTCTTCGGCCCGAAGCGGTCGCCGAGTCGTCCGGTGATCAGCAGGGGCACGGCGTAGGTGAGCAGGTAAGCGCTCGTGACCCACACGACGTTGTCGAGGTTGTTGGTGTTCGGGTCGAGCGCGGCCTTGATCGCGGGGTTGGCGACCGAGACGATCGTCGTGTCGACGAGGATCATGAAGAAGCCGATGACGAGCGCCCAGAGGGCGGGCCAGGGGCTCTTGGGCGCGTGGCCGGCGGCGAACGGGCCGGTCTGAGGGCCTGCGGCCTGGCGGGAATCGGTCATTGCTGAGCAGCCTTTCGCTGAGCGAGGTAGCGGTCTGAATCGGTGAAGGCGGACGGACCCCAGGGGAGCTCGCCGCCGTCGAGACGGGCGAGGAGCGTATCGAGCCAGCGCAGTTCGGCGTCGAGCAGCACCTCCTCGCGTTCGATCTCGACGAGCACCTGGGCGGGTACGCCCTTGGCACGGGCCTTGGCGAGGCCGTGCCGGTGCATGTCGTGGGTCTCGACGAGGGCCGTGCGACGCTCCTGGAGCAACGCGCGCACATCGTCGCGTTCGAGGTTGTGGGATTCGGCGAGCGCGATGCGGAAGTCCTTCTCGCTGTCGACGCGGGGAAGCTCGCGACGCACCCACGCGATGACGGTGTCGCGTCCGGCATCCGTCAGCGTGTACGTCGTGCGCTCGGGACGGTTGCCGTCGCGGTCGATGCCGATCTCGTCGATCAGCCCGCTCCGCTGCAGGCGTGCGACGGTGTGGTAGAGCGTGCCGTTCGTGATCGTGAGCAGGCGGTCGTCGTGCCGAGCGCGCAGCAGCCGCACCATCTCATAGGGATGCATGTCGGCTTCGCGCAGCAGCGCGAGCACCATGACCCCCATGGGCGTCAGCGTGTCGATCGGCTTCTTCACAGCCCTGCTCCATCCCGATTAGTCCACGTGGACTATACGCTCGTTCCGGGATCAGGACAAGTCGCCTCAGTTCTTCAGTCGACGCAATGCCGACCCCTTGTGCGCAGCCTCGTCTCCGCTCTTCTCCGACTTCACGATGTAGGCGGGCTCGTCTGCGGATGCCGTGAAGTGCTGCCCCGCGAACTCGAAGTCCGCGGTCTTCTTCTGCCGCACGGTCCCGCGGGTGCGTCCCTGTGAGGTGTTCCAGCTCACACGGTCACCCGTGGACAGATCCTTGGACATGATTCCTCCGCTCGTTCTCTCGAGCGTTGCCGAGGCGGGCGGAGTCACGGGAGTGCCTTGACACGCTGCGTGGAGGCGTTCAGACCTCGACCGGTCCGAGACCGGCGCGCTCCACGATCACGCCGACCTGCACGCGGTTGCGCACCGCGAGCTTGACATAGACCTGTTCGAGATGCGTCTTCACGGTGCCGGGAGCGATGTGCAGACGCACGCCGATCTCCTGGTTGGTCGCTCCGGATGCGACGAGAACGGCCACCTCACGCTCACGGTCGGTCAGAACGGATACCCGGTCGATGGCAGCGCGACGACCGGCGCCCCCTTCGCCTTCCACGGCCCGGCGCACGAGCTGGGCCGTGGACTGAGCGGAGAACACCACGTCTCCCGCGGCCGCGCGATGCACCGCCTCGAGAATCCGACCCGGCGCTTCATCCTTGAGCAGATACCCCGTCGCGCCAGCGAGCAGCATCCGCATCAGCTGCCCCTCTGCGTCCATGCTGGTCATCGCAACCACACGCGCCGAGGATTCGGCCACGATGGCCGCAGTGGCGTCAGCGCCGTCCATGACCGGCATCCGCACGTCCATGAGGACGACGTCCGGTCGATGACGCCGCACGAGATCGATCGCCGCGGCGCCGTCCGCAGCCTCTCCGACGATCTCGATCCCCGCATCGACACCGAGCACAAAGCGGAAACCGCTGCGGATGAGCGACTCGTCATCGACGACGAGGACCCGCACAGAGGGGGCGTCGTCGGTCGGGCTCACGCACCGAGCATAGCGATGCCGATCAGCCGGCCTCCTGCCATGGCATCGATACGTCGACCACGAACTCTCCCGCGTGCGGTCCGATCCACGCCTCTCCGCCGAGCGCCGCCGCTCGCTCGCGGATCCCGAGCACTCCGTTCCCGCCACCTGGCACGACCGTGAGGGCTCCCGCGACGATCGGATTGACGACCCGGATGCGCGCTCCGTCCGTGGGCGCCACACGAACGAACACGTCGACCGGAGCGCCGCCGGCGTGTTTGACAGCGTTCGTGAGCGCCTCCTGCACGATCCGGTACACGGCGCCGTCCAACAGCGCCCCCGCACGCTCGACCGATTCGATGAGCACCATCGACGAGACCGGTTGCCCGGCCGATCGGATGCTCGCGAGCAGAGCTCCGATGGCGCGCATCGTCGCCGGCGTGCGGGACGTCTCGAGCGGCGTACTGCGGAGATCGCCGATCAGACCTCGCATGTCCTGGAGCGCCGCGTGCGTCTGCTCACGCACCGTTCGAGCGATGTCCGTGGCCGCGCCGTCGCCCGCCGCTGATTCGAGCGCCCCCGCGTGCAAGGACACGACGGACAGACGGTGCGCCAGCGCATCGTGCATGTCCCGAGCGATGCGCTCCCGTTCAGCCTGCCGCACGGTCTCCTCCCGCAGCGACTCGACCCGCTCCGAGGCCGCCGCCGCCTGTCTCTCGCTGCGATCCACCCGCTCGCGCGCCCGCCCGACGAACACCACGGCTGCCGCGACCGAGAGGGACAGGACGGCGCTCGCCAGCGACGCGACGACCCATCCCGGACCGTCGTGTGCCGAGGGATCGGCGGCCAGGAAGTAGGGGAGCGCGGATCCCCAGGGTGTGAAGATCTCTCGAAGGGCGAACAGCGCGACGAGGGAGGACGCGACGATGGCGACTGCTCTCAGCCGCGCGGGATGGCGCCGCGCGAGCCCGACAGCCCCGACGAGCAGCAGCACATACGAGACCCCGAGGACCGCCAGTGCGACCCCGGCGATCGTGGCGAGCATCGGCACGCGATCGATCCAGAGAACGGTGAGCCAGCAGAGGATCGCGAGGAAGGCAAGGCCTGTTCCGAGTCCGGTGACCGACACTCGTCCGTCTGTCGCAGATCCGGTCGCCGAGAACACCGCCGCGCCGGGGACATTCGCCACGGCGCAGACGTCGAGGAGCGCCCCGACGACGATCATGACGACCCGACCCGCGGCGTCCCGGGCGCGCGTCGTCAGCGGCGGCGTGGTGGGTCCGATCGTCATGCCCTCGAGCGTATTGCTCTCGGCCCCGTCACACGTGCGCCGTTCGGCGGGAGTGTCTCCGCCGAACGGCGGAGGGTATCAGGGCCGAGCAGCCGATCCGATGTGAGGCGAGCGTCGAGCAGACTGAGTGGAGCGAAGACCGCCGGATGTCCGATATACATACATCTGGTCTCTTGATCTATTCACAGCAATATATTCGTCCGACCCATGACCACAGGGAGCATCACATGAGCCTCGACAACAACAGCCAGACCCCGCCGCCGCCGCCTTCTCCGTTCGGAGCGCCCGCTCCGCAGGCACCCGCCGCGCCGACCTACCCGGCTGCACCGATGCCCGGCGCCACGACGAACCTCGCCGCCCCGGCACCCGGCGTTCCGACCCCCGCCGTGGCGACCGGAACGAAGTCGTTCCTCGCGACCTGGCTCCTCTCGCTGCTCCTCGGCATCCTCGGTGTCGACCGCTTCTACCTCGGCAAGGTGGGCACCGGCATCCTCAAGCTCATCACAATCGGTGGCCTCGGAATCTGGGCACTCATCGACCTCATCCTGGTGCTCACCGGATCGACCCGCGACTCGCGCGGTCTCGCGCTCGCCGGCTACCAGGAGCACAAGAAGGTCGCCTGGATCGTCACCGGAGTCGTTCTCGTGCTCGGCATGATCACCGGAGGCATCAACGGCGCGCAGCGGCCGTCCCTCCCCGCCTCGGACGCTCCGTCGATCAGCGCGCCGGCCGGCGATGAGGAGGAGGACACCGTCGCCGCCGACGAGCCGGCCGAGGCCGAAGAGGCACCCGTCGAGGAGCCCGCCGTGCCCGCCGAGTACGCCTCCGCACTCGTCAAGGCGCAGACCTACTCCGACATGATGGCGATGAGCAAGCTCGGCATCTACGACCAGCTCACCTCGGAGTACGGCGAGAAGTTCACCCCCGAGGCCGCGCAGTACGCCATCGACAACGTCTCCGCCGACTGGAACGCCAACGCTCTCGAGAAGGCGAAGACCTATCAGGACGCCATGGCCATGTCGCCGGCAGCGATCCGCGACCAGCTCGTCAGCGAGTACGGCGAGAAGTTCACCCCCGAAGAGGCCGACTACGCGATCGCACACCTGAACGACTGATCACGACCAGGGCTTCCGGGCCGCGACTCGGCCCGGAAGCCCGCTCAGGAGAACCCCATGGAAACCGCCCCCATCCTCAGCTGGACGCTGCAGCAGGAGATCCCCATCCCACCCGATGTCCAGGCGCTCCTCGTGCAGGGGGAGCAGGCCGTCGCGGCATTCAAGACGTTCCGGGACTCCGCGACGTTCACCACGAAGCGACTCATCGTGCGCGACGCGCAGGGGCTGACCGGACGCAAGGTCGAGATCTACTCCCTTCCGTACAGCGCGATCACGATGTGGTCGTCGGAGAACGCAGGAACGCTCGACTGGAACTCCGAGCTGGAGCTGTGGACCAAAGCCGGTCACATCAAGGTCAAGCTGAGCAAGGGTGCCGATGTGCGACGCATCGACAGCCTGATCGCCTGGGCCGTGCTCAACAGCCACTGACGCGACCCGCGATAATGGGCGGGTGAGCACTCCTACCGACAGCACCGCGCAGACGATCCCCGGCTGGCGCCACATCTACTCGGGCAAGGTCCGCGACCTCTACGCCTCCGAGGATGCCGCGGACACCCGCATCCTCGTCGTCGCCTCCGACCGGGTCAGCGCGTTCGATTTCGTGCTGTCACCCGGCATTCCCGACAAGGGCGCACTGCTCACCCGCTTGAGCCGCTGGTGGTTCGACCGCCTCGAGGTGCCGAACCACCTCGCCGAAGGATCGATCCCCGCGGTCGTGGCGGATCGCGCGATGCTCGCACAGTCGCTCGAGATGCTCCCTGTCGAGTGCGTCGTGCGCGGCTACATCACCGGCACGGGCTGGGCCGAGTACACCGAGAGCGGCACGGTGTGCGGCATCCCTCTGCCCGCCGGCCTGCAGAACGGCGACCGTCTGCCCGAGCCTTTGTTCACCCCCGCGTACAAGGCGCCCATGGGGGAGCACGACGAGAACATCACGTTCGAACGGGTCGAGGAGCTCGTCGGCGCCGAGCGCGCGGCAGAGCTCCGCGACGCCTCGCTGTCGATCTACGCGCGGGCCGCGGCGATCGCGGAGGAGAAGGACCTGATCCTCGCCGACACCAAGTTCGAGTTCGGAACCGACGCCGACGGGGTCCTGCGTCTCGCCGACGAGGTGCTCACGAGCGATTCCTCGCGGTACTGGGATGCCGAGGCCTGGCGCACCGGCTCGACGCCGAACGAGCGCATGGCGAGCTTCGACAAGCAGATCGTGCGCGATTGGCTGGCCGCGAACTGGGACAAGCAGGGCGAGCCGCCCGTGCTGCCGGAGGACGTGGTCGAGCGCACGGCCGCCCGCTATCGCGAGCTGATCGAGCGCCTCGGGGCCTGAGGCGTTTCGTCTCGCTCCGCTCGCTCGACGACCGGGGGCTGTCCGCCGCATCCAGCGAACACTCAGGAATCGGTAGTGTTGCTCCAGCACTCCCTCCCCTCCCCCCGATATCTGAGGAGCCCGCATGCCCCTGTGGAAGATCCACGGAAACGGCCGCACTGTCGAGCCCGGCGCCGTCGTCACACCCGCCGAGCGACTGAACTGGCCGGCGACGATCGCGATCGGCGCGCAGCACGTCGTCGCGATGTTCGGCGCCACGTTCCTGGTCCCGACCCTGACCGGCTTCCCGGTCTCCACGACGCTGCTGTTCAGCGGCCTCGGCACGCTGATCTTCCTGCTGATCACGAAGAACCAGCTCCCGAGCTACCTCGGCTCCTCCTTCGCCTTCATCGCTCCGATCACCGCGGCCGTCGCCGCCGGCGGAACGGGTTCGGCACTCGCGGGCGTGGTCGCGGTCGGCATCCTGCTCGCCGTCGTGGGTCTCGTGGTGCAGTTCGCCGGGCTCCGCTGGGTGGATGCACTGATGCCGCCGGTCGTGGCCGGCGCGATCGTCGCCCTGATCGGCTTCAACCTCGCCCCGACCGCGTGGAACAACTTCCAGCTCGACCCGGTGACCGCGACCATCACGCTCGTCGCGATCATCCTCTTCGCCGTGCTGTTCCGCGGCTTCCTCGGTCGCATCTCGATCTTCCTCGGCGTCGCGGTCGGCTTCATCTGGGCCGCGTTCAACGGCTCCTTCGACGTGCCGAACGCGCTCCGCGGCGGCAAGACGCCCGCCGAGCTGATCGCCGACGCGCCGTGGATCGGCCTGCCCCACTTCCAGCTCCCCGACTTCGTCGAGCCGGGCACGTGGTCGACCATCGCGATGTTCCTGCCGGTCGTGCTCGTGCTCATCGCCGAGAACGTGGGCCACGTGCGCGGCGTCGCCACCATGACCGAGGACGCCTCGATCAACAAGCACACCGGCCGTGCGCTCATCGCCGACGGCGTCGCGACGACCATCGCGGGTGGCTTCGGCGGCTCGGGCACCACGACCTACGGCGAGAACATCGGCGTGATGGCCGCGACCCGCGTCTACTCGACAGCCGTCTACTGGGTGGCCGGACTCTTCGCGATCCTGCTGGCGTTCTCCCCCAAGGTCGGCGAGGTGTTCAACTCGATCCCCGCCGGCGTGCTCGGCGGCGCGACCACCGCGCTGTACGGCCTGATCGGCATCATCGGCATCAAGATCTGGGTCGACAGCAAGGTCGACTTCTCCCGCCCGGTGAACCAGTACACGGCGGCCGTGTCTCTCGTGATCGGCATCGCCGGCTTCTCGATGAACCTCGGCGACTTCGCGTTCGGCGGCATCGTGCTCGGCACGGTCGCGGCGCTGCTCATCTACCACCTGGGCAACCTGATCGCACGCGCACGCAAGACCGGAGCCGACGACCCGCGCCCGCTCGAGGCCGTGGGGCCGCTCGGCGGCGACCCGGAGTAGGTCGACCCACTGAACACGGGAGGGCCGGGAAGCCGCTGCGGCGGCATCCCGGCCCTCTGTGCGTCGAGCAGCGGATCAGTCGATGACCGCCAGGAGGCCGTCGGCGGCGATCGCGGAGGCGAGCTCCGCCCGGTGCGACAGCGCGCCCGCACGGTGCGCGGTGACGGTCGTCTCCATCTTCATAGCGTCGAGGACCACGATCGGATCGCCCTCCGCCACCGACTCTCCGTCGTCGACCAGCCAGCGCACCACGGTGCCGGGCACCGGCGCGCGCAGCTCACCCGGGTCGGCCTGGCCCTCGACGGCAGGCGCGGAGGGGGACGGGATGCCGGCGAGCAGAGCGACCGGGAGCCCGAGGACCACCCGACGCCCGTCGATCTCGACGGGGAAGCGCTGCAGCGGCGGATCGGACGCCGGCGCGGGGCGCGACTGCATCTCCAGCCTCGGCAGCAGGTCGCTCTCGATCCACTGCGTGTGCACCGCGAAGGTCTCGGTCGCGAACGCCGCGTCGTCGATCGCGAGCAGGTCGAACGGCACCACGGTCGCCGGCCCCTCGACACCGAGCTCGCGCAGCGCACGGCGCGCCCGCACGAGCGCGGCATCGCGCGAGTCGGCGTGCACGATGAGCTTCGCGATCATCGAGTCGAACGCCGGTTGCACGGCATCCCCGGCCTCGATGCCGCTGTCCCACCGCACTCCCGGTCCGCCGGGGATGCGCAGGGCGTCGACGCGGCCGGGGCTGGGCAGGAAGCCACGCCCCGGGTCCTCGGCGTTGATGCGGAACTCGAAGGCATGCCCTAGCGGCTCGGGCGTCGCGGACAGCGTCATCCCCTCGCCGAAGGCGATGCGGAACTGCTCGCGCACGAGGTCGGTGCCCGTCACCGCCTCGGTGATCGGATGCTCCACCTGGAGTCGTGTGTTCACCTCGAGGAACGAGATCGTGCCGTCTTCGGCGAGCAGGAACTCGACGGTCCCGGCACCGCGGTACTGCACCTCGGCGCAGATCGCGCGCGCAGCCTCATGGAACCGCGAGCGCTGCTCGGGCGTCAGGCCGGGCGCCGGCGCCTCCTCGATGAGCTTCTGATTGCGACGCTGCATCGAGCAGTCGCGGTCGCCGACCACGACCACACCGCCATCCCCGTCGCCGAGCACCTGCACCTCGATGTGCCGCGGACGCTCCAGGAAGCGCTCGACGAAGCACTCGCCGCGCCCGAACGCGGCGACGGCCTCCCGGGTGGCCGCGTCGAACGCCTCGGCCACCTCCGACAGCTCGCGGACGACCTTCAGGCCGCGCCCTCCGCCACCGAACGCGGCCTTGATCGCGATGGGCAGTCCGTGCTCCTCCGCGAACGACACGGCCTCCGCGGGACCCGCGAGCGGCTCGTCGGTGCCCGCGGCGAGCGGCGCCCCGACGCGCTGGGCGATCCGCCGCGCGGTCATCTTGTCGCCGAGGGCGTCGATGCTGTCGGGCGACGGTCCGATCCAGATCAGCCCCGCCTCCTCCACGGCTCGCGCGAAGGCGGCGCTCTCGGAGAGGAACCCGTATCCGGGGTGCACGGCATCCGCACCGGCTCGACGCGCCGCGTCGAGCAGGGCGTCGATCGAGAGGTACGTGTCGGCGGCGGTGGCGCCGCCCAGGCCCAGGGCCTCGTCGGCGAGCCGCACGTGCAGGGCATCCGCGTCCTGGTCGGCGTAGACGGCGACGGACGCGTGCCCGGCCTCGGCGCACGCTCGGATCACGCGCACCGCGATCTCGCCGCGATTCGCGATCAGGACCTTCTTCGTCTGGCGTCTCCGCTGCGTGGTCGGCTCCATGGTCATGAGGACTCCTTGACGGTGAGGCGGAGGCGCACTCCCGGGGCGAGCTGGCCTGCGAGGTCGAGACTGCGGTCCGTGAGGGCGCCGATGATGGGATAGCCGCCCGTGAGCGGATGGTCGGGGAGGAACAGTACGGGCTGCCCGTCCGGCGGCACCTGGATGGCCCCCGTGACCGCGCCCTCGCTCGGCAGCTCGCCGCTCCGCGCGCGCTCCAGCGCGACCTCGCCGTGAAGGCGGATGCCGACCCGATCGGAGCGCGGCGTGACGGTCCACTCCTGACGGGTGAGCGCCTCGAGCGCCGCCGCCGTGAACCAGTCGTCGCGGGGGCCCAGGGTGATGTCGAGTTCGACGAGCTCTCCGGGGGCGGGGAGCTCGCGGGCCACGGCCGTCGGAGTGACCGGCCGGGTGCCGGCGTCGCCGATGGGGAGCACGTCCCCCGCGGCGAGCGCACGCGGACCGAGACCCGCGAGCGTGTCGGCGGCGCGACTGCCGAGCGGCGCGTCCGCATCCAGACCGCCGCGCACCGCGACGACGTAGCGCAGACCGCGCACAGGGTGACCCAGGGTCAGCTCGTCGCCGTCGGCCGTCGCGAAGGGCTCGCCGTGCACGACGGGGCGCGGGTGCCCGTCGGCGTCGATCAGCGCCAGATCGCCGATCGCACCGGTGACGGCGGCGACGCCAGCTCCGTGGAACCGGAGCACGGCCCCGCCGACGCTCTCGAGCACGGCGGCACCGCGGATGTTGCCCACCGCCTCGTTCGCATCGCGCATCGCCCGGCGGTCCGCCGCGCCGGATGCCGAGACGCCGAGCGCCGCGTAGCCCGGGCGTCCTGCATCCTGCACGAGCAGCTGCAGCGAGGGCCGCACGACCTCGACGGCCCCGGCCGACGGACAACCAGGAGCATCCGCGTCTCGCTCGGCGTCGCGCGCCTCGACTCGCCGCCCCGATGTCGCGACGTCTCCGTTTCCGGTCGACGATCCGCTCCCCGAGAGCACGGCCTGCGCCTGCACGCGCTCGAAGCGCACGGCGACCCCGGGTGAGAGCAGCGCCGGCGGGTCGCGGTCGATGTCCCACATCACGGCATCCGTACGGCCGATGAGCTGCCAGCCGCCTGGGCTCTCCCGCGGATACACACCCGTGAACTCTCCCGCGAGCGCGACCGAGCCGGCCGGCACGCGGGTGCGAGGGGAGGAGCGCCGGGGCACCGCGAACAGCGGGTCGTCGCCGACCACGTATCCGAACCCCGGGGCGAAGCCCGAGAAGGCGACCCTCCACTTCGCGCCGAGGTGGCGGTTCACGAGTTCCTCGGCCGAGACGGACAGCAGGGCGGCGGCCTCCTCGAGATCCTCGCCGCCGTAGATCACGGGCACGGCGACCTCTCCTGCGCCCGAGAGCCGGACGTCGCCGACCTCGGTCGCCTCGAGCGCGGCGGCGAGATCGGAGGCCGAGACCCGCAGCGGGTCGAAGCGCACGAGGACGGTGCGCGCACCGGGGATGCGCTCGACGATCCCGGGCACGCCGTCCCACGCGAGGTTCAGACGCATCGCCTCGTCGAGATCGGCCGCCTCGACGAGCAGAGCGCGATCGGATGCCGTGAGGATACGCATCAGACGACGTACTCCGCATCCGGCACGTCGGTGATGAACATGAACCCCGGTGCGTGCGTGACGGCGAACGGCGGCTTCGAGGCCATGATCGCGGCCTGCGGGGTGACGCCGCACGCCCAGAACACCGGCACCTCGCCATCGCGCACCTCAGGGGCGTCGCCGAAGTCCGGGCGCGAGAGGTCGGCGATGCCGAGGGATGCCGGATCGCCGATGTGCACTGGCGCGCCGTGCACCGCGGGGGTGCGGCCGGAGATCTGCACGGCGTCCGCGACACGCCCCGCGGGGATCGGCCGCATCGACACGACCATCTCGCCGCTCAGCCGGCCTGCGGGCGTGCACGGCACGGCGGTGCGGTACATCGGGACGTTGCGGCCCAGCTCCTGATGGCGGATGGGGATCCCCGCCTCCACGAGTCCGGTTTCGAACGTGAAGCTGCAGCCGATGAGGAACGCGACGAGGTCGGGATGCTCCTCCCAGACCGCGGTGGCATCCGAGACCTCCTCGGCCAGTTCGCCGTCGCGCCAGATGCGGTATCGGCCGATGTCGGTGCGGATGTCGCTCCCCGGGGCGAGTGCGGACTCCACCTGACCCTCTTCGATGACCTCGAGCACGGGGCAGGGCTTCGGGTTCCGCTGGGCGTAGAGCAGCGTCTCGAACGCCCAGTCCGCGGGGACCGCGATGAGGTTGGCCTGCGTGAGCCCCGGGGCGACCCCACTGGTCGGCGCGGCACTGCCCGCTCGGATGGCCGCGCGGGCGGCGCGTCCGGCGGCGAGCTGATCGGCGGTGGCGAGAACGGTCATGTCACACGCCCGCGAACGGAGCGATCGCGATGCCCGCCTCCTGCAGCAGGCGCTTCGTCTCGGCCGCCATCGCGACGGATCCGGGGCTGTCGCCGTGCACGCAGATCGACTGCGCCTCGACGGCGAAGTCGGTGCCGTCGATCGCGCGGATCACTCCGTCGGCGGCGAGACGCACCATGCGCTCCGCGACCGCGACGGGGTCGTGCAGCACGGCTCCCTCCTCGGTCCGCGACACGAGCTGACCGTCGGGCTGGTAGGCGCGGTCGGCGAAGGCCTCGGCGGCGACGGAGAGACCGGCCTTCTCGGCGACGTCGAGCACGACCCCGCCCGCGAGGCCGAGCAGCACGAGGTCCGGGTCGATCGCGCGGATGGCCGCGACGACGTCCTTCGACTGCCGCTCGTCGCGCGCGATCGTGTTGTACAGCGCGCCGTGCGGCTTGACGTACGACACCCGGCCGCCGACCGCGGAGGCGAGGCCCATGAGCGCGCCGAGCTGGTACTCGACGTGCGCCTGCAGGGTCGACGAGTCGATCTCGACCTTCGTGCGACCGAAGTTCTCGTAGTCGCGGTACCCGGGGTGGGCGCCGATCACGACGCCGCCGCGCACGGCTGCCGCGAGCGTGTCGCGGATGCCCTCGGGGCTGCCCGCGTGGAACCCGCACGACACGTTCGCGCTCGTGACGAGACGCAGCATGCTCTCGTCGTCGCTCACGATCCGGTCGGGCACGTTCTCGCCGAGGTCCGAGTTCAGGTCGATCGAGGTCATGCGATCACGCTCCGATGCCGAGGAAGGCGAAGATGGGCCCGATGGAGACGACGCCCATGTACCAGGTGAGCGCCGTGACGACCGTACCGGCGACGAGCAGCCAGATCGGGTACTTCCGCGAGCCGAGCAGGTCGCGCCGGAACCAGCCGATGTACATGAACACCGTCAGGCCGATCGGCAGGATCAGTCCGTTGAACCCGCCGACGAACACGAGGATGGCGGCGGGCGCCGTGCCGATGGACAGGTAGACGAGCAGCGACACGACGATGAAGGCGACCGTCGCGAGCTGCAGCGGCCAGCCGCCCTTGAGCTTGGCTGCGAAGGTCGACAGGAAGGTGGCCGAGGTGTACGCGGCGCCGATGACCGAGCTGATCGCCGCCGCCCAGAAGATGGCGCCGAAGATACGCAGTCCTGCGTCGCCGAGGACCGCGCCGAACGCCTGGCCGGCGGGGTTCGCCGCCTGGCTCGACAGGTCGAGGGCGACCCCGGATGCCACGACGCCGAGAATCGCGAGGAACAGCACGTAGCGCATGACCCCCGTCACGAGGATGCCGTTGGTCGCCGCACGCATGACCGGACCGGCGTGCTCCGGACCGGTGTGGCCCGAGTCGAGGTAGCGGTGGGCGCCGGAGTACGTGATGTAGCCGCCGACCGTGCCTCCGACGATGGTCGTGATGGTGGCGAAGTTCAGCTCGTCGGGCACGAACGTCTGCCGCAGCGCCTCGCCGATCGGGGGCTGGGCGATCACGGCCACGACGATCGTCATGACGATCATGCCGACGCCGAGGACGACGAGCACGACGTCCATCACGGGTCCGGCCTTCTTGACGAGGAAGATGATGATGGCGAGCGCGGCGGTGAGCGCGCCGCCGATCTTGGGGTCGATGCCGAGCAGCGCGTTCAGGCCGAGGCCGCCTCCGGCGATGTTGCCGATGTTGAACGCGAGGCCGCCCATGACGACGAGGATCGCGATGACGTGTCCGGAGAACGGGATCGCGCGGTTGGCGAGCTCTCCGGCGCGCAGCCCGGACGACGTGATCATGCGCCAGATGTTCAGCTGCACGGCGATGTCGACGAGGATCGAGATCAGGATGGCGAACGCGAACGCGGCGCCCATCGTGGCGGTGAACGTCGCGGTCTGCGTGATGAAGCCGGGGCCGATCGCGCTGGTGGCCATCAGGAAGATCGCCCCGATGACGGCGCTGCGCCCGGTGCGCTTCTTCACCCGGGCGAGGCGGGCTTCGTCTTCCGGGGAGAGGGAGGAGGTGGTCTGCTCTGACATGCGGGGGATTCCCATCGTCGTTGGTGGGGGTGCGGAGACCCCCAGTGTAGAACGTATGGGATCTGATTGTTCAACAATTATGTTTCCATCGTGCTACAGCGGGGTATCCAGTCTGTAATACGGGCGCATCGATCGTGAACGACCCACGCGCCTCGCACCTACGATGAAGGCATGAACCACGAGGGTCCGCTCGCCGACGTGCTCCGACAGCGCATCATCGACGGCGACTTCGCTCCCGGATCACGACTGTCGGAGTCCGCCCTCGCCGAGCAGTTCGACGTGTCCCGCAACACCCTCCGCGAGGCCTTCCGTGTGCTCGCCGAACAGGGCCTGGTCGAGCACGTGCCGCACCGCGGCGTCTCGGTCGCCTCGCCGACCATCGCCGACGTCATCGACATCTACCGCGCGCGCCGCGTGATCGAGTGCACGGCACTGCGCCAGTCCGAACCGGAGCACCCCGCGGTGCAGCTCATGCGCGAGGCGCTCGCCGAGGCCGAGGAGCACCTGCCGCACGAGGACTGGCGTCGGATCGGCAGCGCGAACATGGCCTTCCACGACGCGATCGTCGCCCTCGCCGACAGCGCTCGACTCGCCCGCACCTACCGCGACGTCGCCGCCGAGCTGCGTCTCGTCTTCCTCGAGATCGACGAGCCGCGGTCGCTCCACGAGCCGTTCGTGCGACGCAACCGCGCGGTGCTCACCGCCCTTCTCGAACAGGGCCCCGCGGCAGCGGCGGACGAGCTGGAACGCTACCTCACGGCATCCGAGCGCAGCGTCCTGGGGGCCTTCGCCCGCATGGGGCACACCTGACGCGCGGTCCTCACCTCACGACGGCAGCGCCCCGGAGGCGCGCAACCGCAACGGGGCCACGCGGCTCGCGACCGCGAGCGGGAGGGGAGCCTCGGGCACGGGCAGGTCGTACACGCGGTGCATCCAGCGACGGGCGTCCTCGAGCGGGAAGGTGTCGCCGTAGACCGCGAACTTCAGCAGGATGCCCTCGAGCGTGCTGCGGAGCATGATCTCCTCGAGCTCCGGGTCGGCGGCTCCGCGCTCGCGGAAGATGTCGCGCACCTTCTCCTCGGCCTCGATCGCGCGGTCGTGATACCGGTCCTCGACCTCGGCGTACAGGCGGTGCGTCGCAGGCTGCTGCTGCAGCGCGAGCACGACCTTCTGCAAGGGGAGGGCGTATCCCGTGGCCATGATCGCGCCGTCGATGATGCCGGCCAGCCGCGTATCCGCGGGCCCCGGCGCCTCGGGGATGCCGAACAGCGCGGCGAACCACTGCTCGATGACGGCGGCGACCAGTTGGTCCTTGCCGCCGAAGTGGTAGTTCACGAGGCCCTGGGCGACGCCCGCTCGCTGAGTGATCTCGGCGATGCTGGCGCCGGCGACCCCGCGCTCGGCGAACGTCTCGATCGCGGCCTGCAGGATCACCTCCCGCGCCCGTTCCCTCGCCAGACGATTCTGCTCGTCGGAGCGCGCCATCCGGGCTCCACCTCCTGAGTTCGTTCCGGATGTCTTCCGGAATTCACCCCCCGCCCTATAGATTAGCCACTGAATACCCGTTCAATACATATGAGGTGGCTGCCCCATGAACCCACGGTCGCGGACCCACCTGGAGGGGCGTCGGGTCCGCGTCCGTGTTCTCCTGCACGCGGTCACGCCGCGCGAGCGGCGCGACCAGGCCCTGGAGCCGTCAGGCGGAGTCGCGGACGATCAGCTCCGTGGGCAGGATGGTCGTCTGCTCGGTCTCGCGTCCGGCGAGGTGCGCCAGCAGCACCGCGGCCATGGCCTCGCCGTGCGCGTACATCGGCTGCCGGATCGTGGTGAGCTGCGGGTCGGTGCTCAGGGCGACGGAGGAGTCGTCGAAGCCGACGATCGCGATGTCCTCGGGTACGCGGAGGCCGGCGGCGCGCAGCGCCGTGAGCGCGCCGCGCGCCATGAGATCGCTCGCGACAAAGATCGCGTCGGGCTGGCCGAGCTCGAGGATGCGGCGAGCGGCCTGCGCTCCTCCGGCCTCGGTGTAGTCGCCGGACTCCTCCGCGAACGGCGTGAGCCCGGCATCCGTCAGTGCGGCTCGGTACCCCTCGAGACGGTCGGCGGCCGACACCATCGACGGCGAGCCCGAGATGGTGGCGATGCGCGTGCGTCCGGTGTCGATGAGGTGCTGCGTCGCCGTGCGGGACGCGGCTACGTTGTCGACGTCGACCACGTACTCGCCGTCCCGGCGTCCGACCGGACGACCACCCCAGACGACGGGCACGACTTCGGCGATGCGTGCGATGAAGGCGTCGCTCGTGTGGTGCGAGACGATCAGGGCGCCGTCGACGCCGCCGTTGCGCACGAAGCTCGCGACCTTGTCTCCGGGATCCTCGCTCGCGATGAGCACGTTGAGCAGATAGTCCGATCCGCGGAGCGCTCCGGTGATCCCTGCGACGAGCGCCGCGAAGAACGGGTCGCCGAAGAACGTCGTGGTGTCCTCGGGCACGACCAGCGCGATCGTGTGAGTCTGCCTGGAGGCGAGCGAGCGAGCGGCCCGGTTGGGCACGTAGTGCAGCGCGGCGATCGCATCCTGCACGGCGGCAAGCGCTTCGGGGCTCACCGCCGAAGACCCGTTCACCACGCGCGACACCGTCGACCGCGATACTCCAGCGGCCGCGGCCACTTCTTCGATCGTCGCGTGCGAAGGCACGACAGCCTCCCCTCCACCCGGCTGCGACTCGGGTCTTCTTCCCAGTTCACCGCGGGTGTCGGAGTACACCGACGGTGGTGTTCCGAGCGTACTGCGCCGTTGGTATCCCAGAGCGTGTCCGGCGGACGTTCGGCGTGCCATTTTTGTGCAATATATCGGCATTCCACGAGGGAGCGCTCCCGAAATTCGGATTCTGCACAATTGTTGGACCGTGCTCGACAAACGAGCAGGGGTCTGCGCGGGCCCCGGGGGGTGACCGCCGGATTCCCGCGACCGGCCCCACGGCGTACCCTTGTCCGGTGCCCGACACCGACCTCTCCCCCGCACTCCTCCGCGCCGAATCCCTGATCCGCAGCATCCCGGACTACCCGGAGCCGGGCATCGTCTTCCGCGACATCACGCCACTCCTCGCCGACGCCGACGCCCTCGCGGCCACGACCTCCGCGATCGTCGAGCCCTTCGCAGGACAGTTCGACGTGGTCGCCGGCATCGAGGCGCGCGGCTTCATCCTGGCCGGCGCCGCCGCGATCGCCGCGGGCGTCGGCCTAATCCCGATCCGCAAAGCCGGCAAGCTTCCCCGCCCCGCAGCATCCGTGGACTACGCCCTGGAGTACGGCACCGCGACGATTGAGATGCATGACGATCTGCCCGAGGGGTCCCGCGTGCTGCTGATCGACGACGTGCTGGCCACCGGAGGCACCCTCGCCGCCGGACGCGAGCTGGTCGAGCGCCTCGGCAGCCACGTGATCGGCATCTCCGTGCTGTTCGAGATCGACGGCCTCGGAGGCCGCGAGACGATCGGCGACCTCCACACGGTCTTCCACGCCTGAGAAGAGCACGCCTGAGAAGAAGGCGGATGCCGCGCGAATCGCGCGTGTCGGGAGCCGGTAGACTGAGGCCGCCCGTCCGCCCACGACTCCTGGAGCCGTCATGCCCACCATCGTCGTCGACGTCATGCCCAAGCCCGAACTGCTCGACCCGCAGGGCAAGGCCGTCTCCGGCGCCTTCGCCCGTCTCGGCGTCGACGGCTTCTCCGACGTCCGGATCGGCAAGCGCTTCGAGCTCACGGTCGAGGGCGAGGTCACGGACGAGGTCCTCGCCGAGGCCCGCCGCATCGCCGACGAGGTGCTGTCGAACTCCGTGATCGAGGACGTCGTGGGCATCGAGGTCGCCGAATGACCACGCGCATCGGGGTCGTCACGTTCCCCGGTTCCCTCGACGACCGCGACGCGCAGCGCGCCGTCCGCCTCGCCGGCGCCGAGCCCGTGGCCCTCTGGCACGGCTCGCACGACCTCCAGGGCGTGGACGCGCTCGTGCTCCCCGGCGGCTTCAGCTACGGCGACTACCTGCGCGCCGGAGCGATCGCCGCGCTCTCGCCGATCATGGCCGAGGTCAAGGACGCGGCCGCGAAGGGCCTGCCCGTGCTCGGCATCTGCAACGGCTTCCAGATGCTCGTCGAGGCGCACCTGCTGCCGGGCGGCCTGATCCGCAACGACCACCAGCACTTCGTGCGCCGCGACCAGAAGCTCGTCGTCGAGAACTCCGACACCGCGTGGACCAACCGGTTCCGCACCGGCCAGGAGATCGTCATCCCGCTCAAGAACGCCGACGGCGGCTACATCGCCGGCGACGAGACGCTCGACCGCATCGAGGGCGAGGGCCTCGTCGCCTTCCGCTATGCGGGAGTGAACCCCAACGGGTCGCTCCGCGACATCGCAGGCCTCACGAACGAGGCGGGCAACGTCGTCGGGCTCATGCCGCACCCCGAGCACGCCACCGAGCCGGGCTTCGGTCCCGACACGACTGCGGCCATGCGCTCGGGCGTCGACGGACTCGACTTCTTCACGAGCGCGATCGCCGCGGTCGCCCGCGTCGCCGCCTGATCCGCCGCGTCGCCGCGGTCTCCCCGGCGCACGGCGCTCACCCGCGCGGCGCTCACCTGCACGGCGCGGGGTCGAAAGCGCATCCGCTGTGCGATGGCGGGTCGAGAAAGCATCCGATACCGTCGGTTCCCGCGCCTTTTCGACCCCCGCACACGATGACGGCGCTCGGGACGACTCAGCGGCAGGTCAGGACGCGGGCAGCGTGAACGGGTTGTCGCCGATCGCAGCCAGCAGGTACCACGCGGTCGTGCCGGTGTGCAGGCTCGCGTAGTAGAGGTCGCCGAACCCGGAGTCGAGACCGTCGTTCGACGTCGCGACGATCCCCTTGCCGTCGCCGTTCACGGCATCGCGCTGCGCGAGTCGGATGCTGTCGAGCAGCGCGTCCGCCTCCGCCGCGTCTCCCGCGCCGTCGCGCAGACGCAGCGCGAGCGCGAGGTGCCCAGCGCCCTCGAACCAGACCTTCGAGACGTCGACGTGGCTGATCGAGGGGCCGTGGTGCGGCCCGTCCGTCGCGATGAGGTTCGCGAGCGTCCAATCGAGCGCTGCGCCGTAGCGCGGGTCTCCGGTGGCGAGTGCGCTCCAGGTCTGCGCGTCGAGGGGCACCGGGTACACGTTGGTCGTGCTGCCGTCGAGCAGTGTGCCCGTGTCGACATGACCGTCGGGGGCCTGCATCGCCGCGACGAAGGCGGCAGCGGTCGCGGCACGGTCGGCCCACACGGTGTCGCCGGTCAGCTGCGCGAGCTGCCCGAAGAACCCGGCGATGTCGCTGTTGTGCTCGGTGGACTTCCACACCAGCGAGGTGCCGTCTTCGAGCTGCCCACCCGTGTAGCCGAAGGGCGCACGCGCCATGTCGGCCGTGTTCGTCTGGATCCACTGGGCGATATCGAGCGCGCCGTCGAGATACTTCTGCTCGCCGGTGGCGTGGAAGAGCCGGGCGAGTGCCATGCCGACCCACGCCTGGTTGCCGGTGAAGGTGCCGGGCCCGGTGATCTCGACGCGGCCCTGGCGGATGCCGTGGGGTTCGTACGAGGTGCGGACGCGGCCATCGCCGATCGGGTCGTTCTCCTGCACGAACAGGAGCGTGTCAGCGACGGCGCGGGCGCGGCGGAGGTCGTCGGGGAGTCCGCGGGCGGTGTAGGCGATCACGACGAGCGCATCGTCGTACACGAACGACGGGGTGAAGTCCCAGGTCGGGAGGTCGGTGAAGAAACCGCCCTGGTAGCTGCGCGGCAGGCAGTGGCCCGCATCGTCGCAGAACTCATCGACGCGCGCGTCGAGGAAGTCGTAGGCGAGCGCGACGGAGGTCGCGGGATCGGTCGGGTCGGCGACGGGGACCGGTTCGTCCGCGGGGTTCGTCGCGCCGGATGCGGTGGCTCCGCCCGTGAGGACTGCGGCGGTGATGACCGCGGCGGCGATGATCCACGGCACCGAACGGCGCGGAGAACCGGACATGGGGACCCTCTCGGTCGAGTCCGCGCACGGGCCGAGCGTGCGCAGGCGACCGGAAGGTCACGTGACGATCCTGTCAACGCCGCAGCCGTGCGACTAGCGCCGAACGTCCATGGTCGGACGTCCATCCGTCCAACATCCCGGTATATCGGTACGCGAGCAGCGCACGCAGGGCGAGCGCTCGAGGAGCGGACCTGCCGCGGATGCGGTTCGCGGAGTAGCATCCAGCCCATGCCCATCGCGCTGGAGAACGTCGGAATCGCCGTCCGCGACCTGGAGGAGGCCGTCGCCTTCTTCACCGACCTCGGCCTCACGGTCGTCGGCCGCGACGAGGTGAGCGGGGAGTGGGCCTCGACCGCGGTCGGCCTCGACGGGAATCACGCGAGGATCGCCGTGCTGCAGACTCCCGACGGGCACGGGCAGCTCGAGTTCTTCGAGTACATCCATCCCGAGGCGATCGAGACCGAGCCGACGCTGCCGAACGAGATCGGGATGCACCGCGTGGCGTTCTCCGTCGACGACATCGACGCGTCGCTGGCGATCGCCGCGCAGCACGGATGCCATCCGCTGCGCGGCGTCGCGAACTACCAGGATGTCTACAGGCTCACCTACCTGCGCGGGCCCAGCGGCATCCTCGTGATGCTCGCGCAGGACCTCACGAAGACCAGCACCGCCCGGGAGGACTAGCCCAGCGCGGGCGGCCAGACGCCGATCAACAGCGCCATCACCACGACCGTCACGAGCTCGTGCGCGATGTTCATGGTCGTGAGCGCGGTCGGCCGCCCCTCGAAGGCGTCGTGCGTGATGAACCGCGCGGCCGTGAAACCCGCCCACAGCAGCACCGCCGTGACGATGGTGCCCCAGAAGAACGAACCGCCGTAGAAGTGCCAGGCGATCGCGGCCGCGCCGGCCAGCACCCACGACGTCACGAAGCTCACGAGCACGGTCGTGACGATCGGGAGGACGGCCGTCGCGGGAGGCCGATCCATGTCGACTTTCGCGAGCCGCGCCCAGCGCGTGCCGAACACCGGCGGCGCGTACCAGACCGAGCCGACGATCATGCTCGACAGCGTCGCCAGCAGGACCGCCCAGTAGTTGATCTCTGGAACCATGACCGCCTCCACATCGTCGGATGCCGGAAGCATACTCCCGGTCCCGGGTCGGATCGGGATGCATCTGCAGGACAGACGATCCGAAACGATTCGATCGCTGCTGTGGCGCTCATGTAAGCGTTTGCACTAACCTGGGCCCATGACACAGCTCGAGCAGATCGCAGCGCCCGGTTCCGAGTGGTGGCGCAGCGCCGTCATCTACCAGATCTACCCCCGCTCGTTCGCCGACGCCTCCGGCGACGGCATCGGCGACCTCCCCGGCATCACGAGCCGCCTCGACGCGCTCAAGGAGCTCGGGGTCGACGCGATCTGGCTCAGCCCGTTCATGACGAGTCCGCAGCGCGACGCCGGCTACGACGTCGCCGACTACCGCGACGTCGACCCGCTGTTCGGCACGCTCGCCGACTTCGACACGATGCTGAACGAGGCGCACACCCGCGGCATCCGCGTGATCGTCGACCTCGTGCCCAACCACTCCTCCGCGCAGCACGCGTGGTTCCAGCAGGCTCTGAGGGCCGCGCCGGGCAGCCCTGAGCGGGCACGCTACATCTTCCGCGACGGCAAGGGCGAGAACGGCGAGCTCCCCCCGAACAACTGGGAGTCCGTGTTCGGCGGCGGCATGTGGGAGCGCATCACCGAGGCCGACGGCACGCCCGGCCAGTGGTACCTGCACATCTTCGACGCCACGCAGCCGGACTTCGACTGGACCAACGAGGAGGTCCGTGAAGAGTTCCGCTCGATCCTGCGCTTCTGGCTCGACCGTGGCGTCGACGGGTTCCGCGTCGACGTCGCCCACGGCATGATCAAGGCCGACGGCCTGCCCGACTACACCCCGCCCGCGGATGCCGACTCGATGGGCGGCGGCGAGGCGAACGTCCCGTACTGGGGCCAGGACGGCGTGCACGACATCTACCGCGACTGGCACCGGGTGCTCGCAGAGTACGACGGCGACCGCGCCCTGTGCGGCGAGGCCTGGATGCCGACACTCGCGCAGACCGCCCTCTGGGTGCGCCCCGACGAGATGCACCAGACGTTCAACTTCCCGTACCTCATGACCGAGTGGGATGCCGAGAAGCTGCGCACCGTGATCCGCGAGTCCCTCGACGCGTTCGGCGCGGTCGGCGCACCGAGCACGTGGGTGCTGTCGAACCACGACGTCGTGCGCCACGCCTCGCGTCTCGCCCTCACCTCCGAGAACCCGCAGGGCGAGGGGATCGGCCCGAACACCCCGGACAAGCCCGATACGGCCACCGGCCTGTCCCGCGCTCGCGCCGCGACGACCATCATGCTCGCGCTGCCCGGCTCGTCGTACCTGTACCAGGGCGAGGAGCTGGGCCTGCCCGAGGCGATGGAGATCCCGGACGCGTTCCGTCAGGACCCGACCTGGTTCCGCACGAACGGGGAGCGCTACGGTCGCGACGGATGCCGCGTCCCGCTGCCCTGGGAGGCGGAGGCCCCTGCGTTCGGCTTCAACGACACCGGCGCCTCATGGCTGCCGCAGCCCGCGGACTGGGCGACGTACGCCCGCGACGTCGAAGAGGTCGACCCCGCGTCGACGCTCGCGCTGTACAAGCGACTGCTCGCCGGCCGCCGCGAATACGGCTTCGGGAGCGGATCGCTCGTCTGGGAGGACGCCGGAGCGGATGCGGTGGCGTTCCGCCGCGGCGATGTCCACGTGCTCGCCAACCTGGGCACCGAGCCGCTCCCCCTGCCCGCCGACGCGTTCATCGTGGAGCGGAGCGAGCCGTTCGAGGGCGGAGCGCTGCCGGTCGACACGGCGGTCTGGTACACCACGGTCTGAGTCCGGAGTCGCTCCGGTCGCAGTCGGCGTCGCTCCGGCATCCCTCCGGAGGCACCGACTGCGACCGGAGCGATCCGAACGCCGAGGGAGGGACAGCATGCCAAGCATCGACGAGGTCGCCCGACTTGCCGGGGTGTCCACGGCGACCGTCTCGCGGGCGCTGAGCGGCCGCGCGAACGTGTCGGAGTCGGCGCGCCTGCGCGTGCAGGAGGCCGCGTCGACGCTCGGCTACGTGGTGTCGTCGCGCGCGTCGAGCCTGGCATCCGGGCGCACGCGCAACATCGGGGTGATCGTGCCTTTCCTCGACCGTTGGTTCTTCAGCACCGTGCTGTCGGGGGTGTCCACGACACTCATGCGCGCGGGCTACGACATCACGCTGTACAACATCACCGCCGACAGGGATGTGCGCGCGCACGTGTTCGACACCTTCCTGAGACGTCAGCGCGTCGACGCGGTCATCGCCGTGTCGATCGAACTCGACGAGCACGAGACGCAGCAGCTGCTCGCTGTCGGACTGCCCGTGGTCGCGATCGGCGGCCCGAACCCCCGACTCGACACCCTCACGATCGACGAGGTCGCGGTGGCCCGGCTCGCGACCGAGCATCTGATCGGTCTCGGGCACCGGCGCATCGCGCATATCGGGTCGACGCCGGAGTTCGACGTCGACTTCCACGTGACACCGCTCCGGCGGCTGGGGTTCGAGCGGGCGCTCGAGGCAGCCGGCATCCCGCTCGACCCCGCGTCCCTCGAGCCGGCGGACTTCACGATCGACGGCGGATACCGCGCGGCCACGCATCTGCTGATGCGGCCCGGCCCTCGCCCGACCGCGGTGTTCGCAGCGTCGGACGAGATGGCGATCGGGACGATCCTCGCCGCCCGGGATCTCGGCATCTCGGTGCCGCGCGACCTGTCGATCGTGGGGATCGACGGGCACGAGCTCGGCGCGCTCTTCCAGCTCACGACCGTCGACCAGTTCCCGCTCGGCCAGGGCGAGAGGGCCGCGGATGTCGTGCTCGCGAAGCTCGCCGAGGGCGAGACAGAGGGTGACCCGGACCCTCCCTCTGCGCTGCCCTACGAGTTGAGGGTGTGCGGGACGACGGCCCGGCTCGCCTGAGGCAGCGACGCGGGACGCGTGGGATGCTGGAGTCATGGCCCCCGGCATCCCCTCCGTCCTGTTCGTGTGCGTGCACAATGCGGGGCGCTCGCAGATGGCCGCAGGGTTCCTGCGGCACATCGCCGGCGACCGCATCGAGGTGCGCTCGGCCGGTTCCCTGCCCGCCGAGCACATCAATCCCGTGGCGGTCGAGGCGATGCGCGAGCTCGACATCGACATCACGGCCGAGTCGCCGAAGGTCTTGACGACCGAGGCCGTTCAGTCGTCCGATGTGGTGATCACGATGGGATGTGGCGACGCGTGCCCGTTCTTCCCGGGGAAGCGCTACGAGGACTGGGCGCTCGACGACCCCGCCGGGCAGGGGATCGAGGCCGTGCGCCCGATCCGCGACGACATCCGCCGCCACATCGAGTCTCTCGCCGCCGAGCTGCTCGCCTGACCCCGCCCCGCCCGTCTATTTCTGCCGAATGACGCAAACCGCCCGTCTGTTTGTGCCGAACGGCAAAAACAGACGGGCGGGAGGGCAGGGCCGCCGCAGATCAGCGCGCGGCGATCAGACCCGCGGTCTTCTCCTGCGCGAGCTGGAAGCGGCGCTGCACGTCGGGCCAGTTCACGAGTTCCCAGAACGCCTTGACGTAGTCGGCGCGGACGTTGAGGTAGTCGAGGTAGTAGGCGTGCTCCCACACGTCGAGCTGCAGCAGCGGGGTGACGCCGAGAGGCGCGTTGCCCTGCTGGTCGAACAGCTGGAAGATCACGGGACGCGCGCCGACCGAATCCCACGCGAGGACGGCCCAGCCGGAACCCTGCACGCCGAGCGCGGTGGCGGTGAAGTGCGCGCGGAACGCGTCGACCGAGCCAAACTCGTCGGCCAGCGCGGCCTCGAGCTCGCCCTCCGGGTTGCCGCCGCCGTCGGGCGACAGGTTCTCCCAGAACACCGAGTGGTTGATGTGTCCGCCGAGGTTGAAGGCGAGGTCCTTCTCGAGCTTGTTCACGGCGGCGAGGTCTCCGGCGCCGCGGGCTGCGGCGAGCTGCTCGAGCGCGGTGTTCGCGCCCGTCACATACGCCTGGTGGTGCTTGGAGTGGTGGAGCTCCATGATCTTCCCGGAGATGTGCGGGGCGAGTGCCGAGTAGTCGTACGGCAGCTCGGGGAGCGTGTACGCAGTGGACATGGTGATTCCTTCCTTCGATGGATTCTGCGGTCTGTGTCGCGGCTGCGGCGTCGTCGCTGCGGCGTCGTCGCTGCGGCGCCGTCGCCTCAGGCGTCGTCGTTCGGCAGCGCGTGGAATCGGCGATCGATGTAGACGAGCGGGCGTCCCGGTCGGCCCAGCAGCACCTCGTCGACCTCGGCGATCACGACGGTCGAGGAGCCGACGGCGACGGTCGTCATGGGGTGGCAGCGCATCGCCACGCGCGCTTCGCGCAGGTAGGGCTCGCCGGTCGGGAGCGCGCTCCACCCTTGTGCGTCGGTGAAGCGCTCGGCACCGCTCACTGCGAAGCTCTGCGCGAGTGCGGAGTGCTCGTCGTCGATCAGGTGCACCACGAAGCTGTCGGCCGAGAGGATCGCCCCGGCGCTGCCGGTCGCGCGGGTGACCGAGAACACGATCGCGGCGGGGTCGACCGCCACGGAGGCGACGCTGGATGCCGTGAGCCCGACGGGTCCTGCCGGAGTGGTCGCGGTGATGATCGCGACACCGGCCGGATGCTGGCGGAACGCTGCCTTGAGCCCTTCGCCGACCGGGGACGGCACGGGTACGGGTGCGGGTGTGCTGGTCATTCGTGAGCCTCCTGGGGCGGGAGCGCGGCGATGAGGGGATGGTCGTGCGCGATCATCCCGACCTTGGCCGCGCCGCCCGGGGATCCGATCTCATCGAAGAACTCGACGTTGGCCTTGTAGTAGTCCTGCCATTCCTCGGGCAGGTCGTCCTCGTAGAAGATCGCCTCGACGGGGCAGACCGGTTCGCACGCGCCGCAGTCCACGCACTCGTCGGGGTGGATGTACAGCGAACGCTCACCCTCGTAGATGCAGTCGACGGGGCATTCGTCGATGCACGCGCGGTCCTTGACATCGACGCACGGCAGCGCGATCACATAGGTCATCGGGTGGTCTTCGTTCGCAGCACGGTTCCACCGTAAGACCTCAAGTACACTTGAGGTCAAATCGGAGAGGCCCCTTGACAGCATCCAACGATTCCGACCGCACGCCGCACGCCCCGGACGAACCCCTGACGATCGGCGAGATGAGCCGCCGCACGGGCGTCGCGCCCTCGGCGCTGCACTTCTACGAGAGCCTCGGCCTGATCGCCTCGACCCGCACGGCCGGCAATCAGCGCCGCTACGCGCGGCACATGCTGCGGCGGGTCTCGCTCGTCACCGTGGCGAAGCGCCTCGGCATCCCCCTGTCGGACGTGCAGGAGGCGTTCGCCGACGTCCCGCTCACCCAGACGCCGAGTCACGACGACTGGCAGCGCGCGTCCCGCCGGTGGAAGCGCGAGCTCGAGAAGCGCCGGGAGGGCATCGAACGGCTGGAGCGCGAACTGACCGGATGCATCGGCTGCGGCTGCCTGTCGATGAAGGCGTGCGGGCTGCTGAACCCCGACGACGAGCTCGGCACGCACGGTGCCGGGCCCCAGCGACTCCAGGACTGAGCCCGTCGCCCCGCCCGTCTGTTTCTGCCGAATGGCGCAAACCGCCCGTCCATCTCTGCCGTTCGGCAGAAATAGACGGGCGTGAGACGGGCGGGAGACAGGGGGTCACGCCACCGTGAACGCCGCCGAGAGGAGCGACTGCTCGCGGGAGTCGGGGCCGACCAGGAGCGCGAACTCGCCCGGCTCGACCCGCCGCACACCGGCCGCATCGACGATCGAGCACTCGGCCACCGGCACCTCGACGCGCACGCGCGCGCTCTCCCCCGGGGCGAGGTCGACCTGCCGGTAGGCCTTGAGCTCACGGTCGGTCCAGCTCACGCTCGTGACCTCGTCGCGCACGTACACCTGCACGGTCTCGCGCACCGGGCGTGAACCCGTGTTCGTCACGGTCACCTCGCCGACCACCGCATCCCCGACCGACAGCGGGCCGGAGGACACCGCCAGGTCGGAGTACGACACCGTCGAGTACGACAGCCCCTGGCCGAATGCCCAGGCGGGCGACTGCGTGAGGTCGGCGTAGCGGTCGCCGTGCTGTCCGCGGATCTGGTTGTAGTACGTCGGCTGCTGCCCGACGTGTCGCGCGAACGAGATCGGCAGACGCCCCGAGGGCTCCACGGCGCCCGTGACCACGTCGGCGAGCGCGCGCCCGCCCTGCATTCCGGGATTCGCCGCCCAGATGACGGCGGCGGCCTGAGAGACGGATGCCGGCAGCACGAGCGGCTTCGACGCGACCAGCACCACGACCACGGGCTTCCCGGTCGCGACGAGCGCGTCGAGCAGGGCGTTCTGGCCCCCGATCAGCTCGAGCGTCGCGGTCGAGCGCCCTTCGCCGACGAGTTCGTTCCGGTCGCCCACGACGGCGACGACGACATCGGATGCCGAGGCCGCGGCGACCGCCTCGGCGATCAGCGCGTCATCGCGATCAGCCGGCACGACGACCGGCGGGCGGGGCTGCCCGTCGGGGAACGTCGCCCCGCGCGGGTCCTCCTCGAGCGTCAGGATGTCGGCGCCGCGGGCGTGTGTCACGGTCCAGCCGTCGATGCCCGAGAGGCCGTCGAGCACGGTCGTGATCATCTCGCGGGGCTGTCCGTCGAGCCATCCGGCCTGGCCGGAGCCGCCGGCCCAGTCGCCGAGCTGCGTCTGCGCGTCATCGGCGAGCGGCCCGACCACGGCGACCGACAGCGGTGCGGCGGGCGAGAGCGGCAGCGTGCCGTCGTTCTCGAGCAGCACGAGCGAGCGCCGCGCGACCTCGAGGTTGAGGTCCGCGTGCGCGGCGCTGCCGACCACGGCATCCAGCCCGTCCTGCGGGAGCCGGGGATCCTCGAACAGGCCGAGCTCGAATTTGAGGGTGAGGATGCGGGCCACGGCCGCGTCGAAGTCCGACGACGACAGCATTCCGCGGGCGACCGCGTCGAGCGCGCCTTCGTAGAACCCGGGCGTCGTCATGACCATGTCGTTGCCGGCCTTCACGGCTGCGGCGGCCGCGTGCGTGTAGTCCGGCTGCACCTGCTGCTCCCACACCATGCGTCCGACGTTGTCCCAGTCGGTGATGAGCGTGCCGGTGTAGCCCCACTCGCTGCGCAGCACGTCGCTGAGCAGCCAGTCGTTGACCGTGATCGGCACACCGTCGGTGGTCTGGTAGCCGAGCATGAACGTGCGGCATCCCTCACGGGCGACGCGCTCGAACGGCGGCAGGAACCACGAGCGCAGCTTGCGGCGCGAGATGTCGGCCTCGCTGGCGTCGCGGCCACCCTGCGTCTCGGAGTATCCGGCGAAGTGCTTGGCGGTCGCGAGGATCGCGGTGGGGTCGTCGAGACCCTCGCCCTGGTAACCGCGCACCATCGCCGAGGCCAGCTCGCCGATGAGGAACGGGTCCTCGCCGAACGTCTCGTCGACGCGTCCCCACCGCAGGTCACGGGCGATGCACAGCACGGGCGAGAACGTCCAGTGGATGCCGGTCGCAGCCACCTCGACCGCCGTGGCCCGCGCGACCTTCTCGACGAGCTCCGCATCCCACGACGCCGCCATCCCGAGCTGCGTCGGGTAGATCGTCGCCCCGGGCCAGAACGAGTGCCCGTGGATGCAGTCCTCGCCGACGAGCAGTGGGATGCGCAGGCGCGTCTGCGCCGTGAGCTCGTTCGCGCGGATCAGCCGCTCGGGCGAGGTGTGCAGGATCGAGCCGACCGTGCGGCGGAGCACGTGGTCGTCGAGGTCGTCGCGCGCGTCGAGCTGCAGCATCTGGCCGACCTTCTCCTCCACCGTCATGCGGTCGAGGAGGTCGGCGACGCGGGCCGCGATGGGGAGTGCGGGGTCGAGGTAGGGAAGGGAGTCGGTCAGTGTCTGAGAGGTCATCGCTTGCTGTTCGTCGTGTTCTTGTTCGTGTCGCCGGCTGCCGCCGCCGGGGCGGATGCCGGGGCGCGCACGGCCGTCACCGGGTCGTTCACGTTCAGGCCCTTCTTCTTCATCGCCCTGGCACGCTCGCCCGCGGACCGCAGCCGCGGGTTGACGTACTCGTCGATGCCGAAGTTGATGAGCGAGAGCGCGACGCCGATGATGGCGATGCAGAGTCCGGCGGGCACGTACCACCACCACAGCCGCGGGAAGGCGCCGTTCTGCTGCGCCCAGAAGAGGATCGTGCCCCAGTTGAGGTTGCTCACCGGGATCACGCCGATGAACGCGAGCGTCGTGAGCCCGAGGATCGCGGCGGTCACGGTGCCGACGAAGCTCGACGCGATGAGCGCCATGAGGTTCGGCAGCATCTCGACCGTGATGATGCGGCGCAGCGGCTCGCCGTTCGCGCGGGCGGCCTGGATGAAGTCGCGGTTCCGCAGCGA
Organism: Microbacterium sp. LMX7-1.2; assembly: GCF_040675935.1. Taxonomy (NCBI): domain Bacteria; kingdom Bacillati; phylum Actinomycetota; class Actinomycetes; order Micrococcales; family Microbacteriaceae; genus Microbacterium; species Microbacterium sp. LMX7-1.2. Next base: position 1,660,522 of record NZ_JBEGIL010000001.1, read on the forward strand.
CATAGTCTGGGCGCGCAGCACGCGTGCGCCCCACGCCCACCCGGTGAGGCCGAGCACGGCCGCGATCACGATGAGCGGAGGGTTCTCGAACTGCGAGGCCACGATGATGATGAGCGGGATGCCGGGGATCACGAGGAACACATTCGTGAGCGCCGACAGGGACTCGCTCTTCCAGCCGCGCACGTAACCCGCGATCACGCCGATCGTGATGGCGATGAGGGTCGCGATGATCGCCGACAGGAAGCCGACGACCACGACGCCGCGGGTGCCGAAGATGATCTGGCTGAGCACGTCCTCGCCCATGTGGGTCGTGCCGAGCCAGTGCTCGAACGAGGGCGGCTGGCGGAGCGCCGAGCGGTCCTTCTGCGTCGGTCCGTAGGGGGCGATGAGCGGCGCGAGGATCGCCACGAGCACGAAGATCCCGAGGATGATCAGACCGGCGATGGACTTGCGGTTGCGGAACATCGCGAACGCCTGCGCCATCTGCGACCAGAAGGTCTTGCGCGGCGGCGTGGCTCCTCCGCCGGTGCGGAACGTCACTGTCTCCGGCATCCCGGTCGCGACCGTGCTGCCGTCGGGGGCGGTGGTGTCCGCCTGGGTGGGAACGCTCATGTCAGGCCTCCGTCTGGCGCGTGCGCGGGTCGAGGTATGCGTAGACGACGTCGGCGAGGATGTTGGCCACGAGCACCGACAGGGTGATCACGAGGAAGACCCCCTGCATGAGGGCGAAGTCCTTCGCATTGGTGGCGTCGAGCAGCAGCTTGCCGACGCCCGGATAGCTGAACACCATCTCCATCACGATCGTGCCGCCGACGATGAAGCCGATCGACAGCGCGAAGCTCTGGATCTGCGGCAGCACCGCGTTGCGGGCGGCGTAGGCCCACAGCACGCGGCGGTTCGGCATGCCCTTGGCCTGTGCGACCGTGATGTAGTCCTCGTCGAGCACGGTGAGCATCATGTTGCGCATGCCCAGCATCCATCCGCCGAGCGAGGCGATGATGATCGTCACCGCCGGCAGGGTGCCGTGCGCGATCACCTGCCCGATGAAGTCGAGGCTCCATTCGGGCGACTGCCCCTTGTCGTAGGCGTGCGACGACGGGAACCACTTCAGCGTCGACGAGAAGATCGCGATCGCGATCAGACCCAGCCAGAAGTACGGGATGGTGTTGAAGAACGTCGTGATCGGGATGAGGGCGTCGAGTCGGCTGCCGCGCTTCCACCCGACGATCGCGCCGCCGACCGTTCCGAGCGCGAACGAGATGATGGTCGCGAGCCCGACGAGGCCCAAGGTCCACGGCAGCGCGGCGCTGAGCACCTCGGCGACCGGGCGCAGGCCGTGCAGGGTCGAGATGCCGAGGTCGCCGCGGAACAGTGTGGCCCAGTACTCGAGGTACTGCTGCCACAGGGACTTGTCGGAGTCGATGCCGAGCAGGATGCGGAGAGACTCCGCCGCCTCGGGGCTGACGTTGCGGTTGCGCGCGAGATACGAGTCGACCGCGTCGCCCTTCATGAACCGGGGCAGGAAGAAGTTGATCGTGATCGCGGCCCACAGCGTGAACAGGTAGAACGCGGCGCGGCCGGCGAAGAAGCGCCACGGCACGACCTTGCGGCCCTTCTGCGCCGTGGTGGCGGTCGTGCCGACCTCGAGTGCATCGGGACGGCCGTCCTCGGGGTTCAGCCCGGTCTGGCCGAGCTCGGGGGATGCGGTGGTCACTGGTCGCCTCCTGTGCTGCCGATGCCGTTCGCCCCGGCCGAGGCGAAGTGCTTCTCGGGGTCGGGCGATGCCGCCCGCAGTTCGCGCGTGTAGGGGTCCTGCGGGTCGAGGATGACGTCGTCCGCGGGGCCGTACTCGACGACGCGACCCTGGTTGAGCACCATGATCTCGTCGCTGAAGTGCCGGGCGGTGGCGAGGTCGTGCGTGATGTACAGCACGCCGAGCCCCTCTTCGCGCTGCAGGTCGGCGAGCAGGGTCAGCACACCGAGTCGGATCGACACGTCGAGCATCGACACGGGCTCGTCCGCCACGAGCAGGCTCGGACGGGACGCGAGCGCCCGGGCGATCGCGACGCGCTGACGCTGACCGCCGGACAGCTCGTGCGGACGACGATCGATCACGGCGTCCGCGTCGAGGCGGACACGTTCGAGCAGGCGCCGCACCTCGGCCTCGGTCTCCTTCTTCGGCACGACGTCGTCGAGGCGGAGCGGACGCTCGATGTGGTACCGGATGGAGTGGTACGGGTTGAGGGAGGCGAACGGGTCCTGGAACACCATGCGCAGCTGCTGGCGGTAGGTGCGCAGCCCCTTGCCCCGGCGCGGGATCGGCTTGCCGTCGAGGCGCACCTCGCCGCTCGTGGGGGTCTCGAGCTGCGTGAGGATCTTCGCGATCGTCGACTTGCCGCTGCCGGACTGCCCGACGAGGCCGATCGTCTGGCCCGAGGTGAGCGTGAAGCTCACGTCGTCGAGCGCCTTGAGCTGGCCGGCTCCGCGGACGTTGTAGACCTTGGTGACGTGGGAGAACTCGAGAGTCGTCATCGCGCCAGCACTCCTCTCGCGCCGGTCAGTCGAGGGAACGACGACAGCAGCGTCTTCGTGTAGTCGTTCTGCGGGTCGGTCCAGATCTGCTCGGCGGACGCCAGCTCGACGATCTCCCCCTCGCGCATGATCGCGATCCGGTCGCTGATCTCGAGCAGCAGCGGGAGGTCGTGGGTGATGAAGATCACCGAGAAGCCGAACTCGTGCCGCAGCTGCGAGATCTGCTTGAGGATCTCCCGCTGCACGAGCACGTCGAGCGCCGTCGTGGGCTCGTCCATGACCATGAGCTGCGGGCGCAGAGCGAGGGCCATCGCGATCATGACGCGCTGGCGCATGCCGCCGGACAGCTCGTGCGGGAAGGAGCGGATGCGTTGGCGGCCGACCTTGACGATCTCGAGCAGATCCTCCGCCTCGGCGCGTCGCTGCTTCTTCGTCATGTCGGGACGGTGGATCTCGAAGACGTCCTCGAGCTGCGAGCCGATCGTCGCGACGGGGTTGAGCGCGTTCATCGCGCCCTGGAACACCATCGAGACCTTGTCCCAGCGGAAGCGCTGCATCGCGTCGACGTCGAGCGCATTGATGTCGACATCGACGCCGGAGGCGTCATGGAAGATGACGCTGCCACCCGCGATCACGGCCGGTGCTCGCAGCAGGCGCTGCACGCCGTACGCGAGCGTCGTCTTGCCGCATCCGCTCTCGCCGGCGAGACCGAGGATCTCGCCGCGCTGCAGTTCGAGCGTCACGTTCTTCACCGCCTCGACGGGCGGATCGACGTCGTACACGACCGAGAAGTCGCGCACGCTGAGGAGGGGGTCTGACATGGGTGGTGTCCTTCGTCGGGTGCTGAACACCCGGTCGTTGAGCGAGCGGAGCGAGACGAAACGCGCTGCGCCTGCGTTCGACGTTCCGCGCCGGGGTGGACGCGTTTCGTCTCGGTCCTTCGGTCCTCGCTCAACGACCGGGTGAGGCTGCTTACTCGGCGGGCTTCAGCTTCGTGAGGATCATCACGATGTTCTGCTGCGTCGGGTCGCCCGAGGCGTACGGGTCGTCCTCCGACGGCCAGCCCACGTAGTTGCGCGTGTTGTACTCGCCGAGCAGCGGGTGCGCGCCGAGCGGGATCGCGGGGACCTGAGCGACGAAGATCTGCTCCAGCGTCGTGATCGCCGCGGTGCGCTCCTCGTCGGACGAGGCGTTCGCGTAGGCGTTCAGCGCCTCCGTGGCGACCGGGTCCTCGAAGCGTCCGAAGTTGAAGCCCGCGATCCCCTCGGGGGAGATCCAGCGCGGGTCCATCGTGGAGGTGTAGAGGCCGTAGGCCGTGCCGCTGTCCTCGAGCCAGTGGATGATCGCCGAGAAGGTGCCCTCGTCGCGGGGCCCGGCCCAGCCGCCCCAGTCGGGCATGTCGATCTTCACCTCGGCGCCGATCGCCTCGGTGACGTCCTCGGCGATGAGCTCCTGCGCGGTGTTCCAGTCGCTCCAGCCCGAAGGGACCGACAGCGTGAACGAGACGGGCGTGCCGTCGGGGTCGATCAGCGCGTCGTCCTTCCAGGTGTACCCGGCCGACTCCAGCAGGTCGCGGGCCTTCTCGGCATCCACCGAGTAGTCCTGACCCTGGAACTCGGGCTGGATCTCGTCCTCGAGGATCGACGAGAGGCCGGTGACCGACCACACGGGCTCGCTCGCACCCTCGCGGGCGATGTCGACGTAGGCGTCGCGGTCGATGACCCAGGCGAGCGCCTGGCGGAACGCGACGTCGTCGAAGGGCTTCTCCTGGAGGTTCATGAACAGCGTCGCGGAACCGGTCGTCGGAGCCACGAAGAACTTGTTGTGCTCGGGGTCGGCGTCGAGGTACTGCTCCTGGATCTGCGGGATGAACGCCTGCGCCCAGTCGGCCTCGCCCTGGGAGAGAGCGGTGGTCAGCGCGGTGTTGTCGCCGTACGAGACGTAGTGCAGCTCGGGCACGGCGAGGTCGCCGCCCCAGTAGTCGTCGCGGGCCTCGAGCGTGACCGACTCGGTCGACCAGTTCGACAGCGCGTACGGGCCGGTGCCGACGAGGTCGTCGCCCTTGACCGGGTCGGTGGCCGGGTCGTCGAGGTTCTCCCAGATGTGCTTCGGCACGATCGGCACGTGCAGCACGCGCGACTGGTTGACGTACTTCGACTCGCCGAAGTTGAGCGTCACGGCGTCGCCCTCGACGGTGGCACCCTCGAACTTGAGGCCTGCGGTGTCGAGCGCCGGTGTCGAGACGAGCTCGTAGGTGTAGACGATGTCGTCGGCGGTGAAGGGCTCGCCGTCGCTCCAGGTGACGTCCTTGCGGGGGACGACGGTTACGGCGGTGTAGTCGTCGTTCCACTCGATGCTCTCGGCGAGCCACGGGGTCGTCTCGCGGTCGCCGGTCTGATTGACGAGGGCCAGCGTCTCGAAGATGACCTTGCCGTAGCCGTACTTGGATGCCGAGGAGTCGCCGACATACGGGTTGTTCGACTCGGTGGTGATGGCGCCGTCGGGCTTCGCGATCGTGAGCGCGGCTCCGCCGTCGGCGCCGTCTCCGGATCCGCCGTCCGACGAGCATCCGGCGAGGACCGTGGCGCCGAGGGCGCCGACCGCGAGCGCGGCGATGAGGGACTTTCTGAGCTTCATTGCTTCTCCTTGGGCACGGGTCGTTGTGCTGTGGGCGACGGATGCTCGGGCATCCGTCGGGGTTTTCACTTACTGGCGAGAAAGTAAGTTGATGCGAGGTTACTCGTTAGTAAGTAAGGTTGGCAAGTACGGTCCGCGAGAGAGAGGAGCAACCATGGCGAAAGCAGCCGTCGCGCAGGAGCACGTGCGTCCGGCGACCCGCGCGAAGCGGGAGCAGATCCTCTCCGCGGCCGTGGAGATCTTCGGCAACAAGGGCTCGACCAACGGCACCCTGGCGGATGTCGCGGAGCAGGTCGGCATCACGCACGCCGGCGTGCTGCACCACTTCGGATCGAAGCAGAAGCTGCTGCTCGAGGTGCTCGCGTTCCGTGACCAGGCCGACGTGCAGGACCTCGCCGAGAAGCACATCCCCGGAGGACCCGAGCTGTTCCTCCACCTCGTGCGCACCGCGATCGCGAACGTCTCCCGCCCCGGGATCGTGCAGGCCTACACCGTGCTCTCCTCGGAGTCGGTGACCGACAACCACCCCGGACGCGAGTATTTCGAGGAGCGGTACACGACGCTGCGCCGAGAGGTCACCGAGGCGTTCCGGGAGCTGTGCGCGCAAGAGGGCGTGACCGAACCCGACACGATCGCGATGGCCGCCGCCAGCATCCTCGCGGTCATGGACGGCCTGCAGCTGCAGTGGCTGCTGCACCGCGACGTGTTCGACCTGGGAGAGGCGAGCGAGTTCGCGATCCGCGCGATCGTGAACGGCGTGCTGCATCCCGGACCCGAACTGGAGTCGTACAGCCACGCCCCCTGACCCGCTATTTCTGCCGTTCGGCGCAAACCGACCGCCTATTCGTGCCGAACGGCAGAAATAGACGGGCGGGATGCCGCACAGACGCGCGCGAGTAGGCTCGGGGCCATGACGATCGACCTCGAAGCGCTGTACATCGACCTGCACCAGCATCCGGAGCTCTCGTTCCAGGAGACGCGCACCGCCGGCATCGCCGCCGGCCACCTGCGCGACCTGGGCCTCGACGTGCGCGAGGGCGTCGGCGTCACCGGCGTCGTCGGCGTGCTCGAGAACGGCGAGGGGCCCGTCGTGTGGGTGCGCGCCGACATGGACGCGCTGCCCGTCGCCGAGGAGACCGGCCTCGCCTACGCGAGTACCGCCACCGGCATCGACCCCGCGGGGACCACCGTGCCCGTCATGCACGCGTGCGGCCACGACATGCACGTGACCGCGATGATCGGCGCGGTCGAGAAGCTCGTCGCCGATCGGGGCGACTGGTCGGGCACGCTCGTCGTGCTGATCCAGCCGGCCGAGGAGTACGGCGCCGGCGCCAGGGCCATGCTCGACGACGACCTGCTCGACATCGTCCCGAAGCCCGACATCGTGCTCGGGCAGCACGTCACACCGCTGCCCGCCGGCACGATCGGCGTCCGGCCCGGCACGCAGATGGCAGCATCCGACGGCCTCACCGTCATCCTGCACGGACGCGGCGGTCACGGTTCGCGTCCGCACTCCACGATCGACCCCGTCGTCATGGCCGCGGCCACGGTCATGCGACTGCAGACCATCGCCTCACGCGAGGTGGATCCTCGCGATGTCGCCGTCGTGACGGTCGGATCCATCCACGCGGGACTCAAGAACAACATCATCCCGGCCGAGGCGAAGCTCGAGCTGAGCCTGCGCTACCCCACCGACGAGATGCGCGACAAGGTGCTCGCGAGCGTCGAGCGGATCGTGCGCGCCGAGGCTGTGGCATCCGGCGCCGAGCGCGAGCCCGAGATCCGCACCGACCACACGCTGCCGCCCACGATCAACGACGCGGATGCCACGGCGCGCGTCACCTCGGCCCTGCAGAGGGCGCTCGGGGAGACCGCCGTGATCGACCCCGGAATGTTCACCGGCAGCGAGGATGTGTCGTGGTTCGCGCGCGACACCGGCGCTCCGCTCGTGTTCTGGTTCTGGGGCGGTGTCGACCCGGCCCGGTTCCAGGCCGCGATGGCCGCGGGAACGCTCGACAAGGACATCCCCACCAACCACTCGCCGTTCTTCGCGCCCGAGATCCACCCGACGATCGAGGTCGGCGTCACGGCGCTGTCGGCCGCCGCGCGGGAGTTCCTCGGCTGAAGCCGGGGCGGTTCCGGACAGCCCGGTCTGGACGTTCCGTCGTGACGGCAAGAGCAGTCCGTCGCCGCACCACAACTCCGGAAAAGCGCCGGTGTTCGGCACGACCGGGACACTCAGCGCCCCGGAACGCTCGTTCTCTCCGGAGTTGTGGAGCCCGACTCGGCTGTAGCGCGCCCTCAGCCGCCGATCGCGTTCATCCCGCGGGCCGGCTGCAGGAACGACGGATCGTCGATCGCGTGACCGGGCAGCTTGCCGTGCACGCACGAGTGCAGCAGGGCGGCGATCGCGTCGGCCCGTTCGGAGGGGGAGGATGCCGCGCTCTCGCGCAGCACCGCACCGAGGTCGTACTCGGAGTTCGAGAACAGGCAGTTGCGGAACTGCCCGTCAGCGGTGAGGCGCAGCCGGTCGCAGGCTCCGCAGAAGGGCGCCGTCACAGACGCGATCACGCCGACCTCGTGCGGACCGCCGTCGATCCGCCACTTCTCGGCCGGTGCTCCCCCGCGGCCGGGCACCGGGTCGAGCCGCCAGCGGGCACCGAGCGACTCGAGGATCTCCCCACGCGTGACCATCGAGGCGCGATCCCAGGTGTGACCGGAGTCGAGCGGCATCTGCTCGATGAAGCGCAGCTGCGCCCCCACGTCCATCGCGAACTGCACGAGGTCGACCAGCTCGTCGTCGTTCACGCCCCGCATCGCGACGGCGTTGAGCTTGAGCGGACGCAGCTCGGAGGCAGCGGCGGCGGCGATGCCCTCGAGCACATCGTCGAGACGGTCACGGCGGGTGAGGTCGGCGAACTTCTGACGGTCTATCGTGTCGATGCTGATGTTGAGCCGCGTGAGCCCGGCGTCGATCAGCTCGGGCAGCCTCTTCGCGAGCGTGATGCCGTTGGTCGTCATCGCGACCTCGACGGGCCCGTCCGGCCCCTCGATGCGGGAGACGCGACGCACGACGTCGACGATGTCGGCGCGCAGCAGCGGCTCACCGCCGGTCAGTCGGAACGTGCGGATGCCGAGGGATGCCGCGACCTGGGCGACCTCCTCGATCTCGTCGGTCGACAGGATGCTGGTGCGTGCGAGCCACTCGTTGCCCTGTTCGGGCATGCAGTACGTGCACCGCAGTGAGCAGCGATCCGTGAGGGAGATGCGCAGGTCGCGGTGGACGCGGCCGTGCGTGTCTACGAGGCGGCCGTCCCCGCGCTCGGGAGCGGGCGCGGTCGCGGTCGTCCGCCGCCCGATCGCGACCGGCACCGCCGTCATCGCCTCGCCCCGTTCCCCGCCATGCTTCGAGAGTAACCCGGTGGGATCGGGCCGGGGCCGTTTCGGCAGCCGCGGCCACCTCGTGTTCTCTGTCGTGACGGAGAACACGGTCGATGTCATCCGGATCCTGCACCAGCGCAGGGATCCGTCGCAGCACCCTAGGCCAGGGGCACGAAACGCACGTCGGCGGGATCGACCCGCAGAAGCACCGGGTCACCCACGAGGAGACCTGCTGCCTCAGAGACGGAGACGTCGACTCGGCAGGACTCGGTGTGCACCCGCATCCCCGCGAGCGTCGGCTCGAGTCGTGCGATCCGGGCAGGCCACGCACCGGCGTCCGCCTCGTCCCGTCCGACGATCTGCACGTCCTGCGGGCGGAAGACCGCAGCGAGTGCGACGCCGTCCTTCTCCGCGAGTGCGCGGGAGGCGGCATCCGTGCTCGTCAACCGGAGATCACCCCACCGCCACCCACCGTCGCCGCTGACACCCTCGACCCGGTTGACCCCGGCGATCGAGGCGACGAAAGCGGATGCCGGGGCGGCGAGCACCTCGCGCACCTCCCCGTGCTGCGTGACGCGGCCCCGTTCCACGACGATCAGTCGCTCCGCGAGGGCCACGGCGTCACCCGCGTCGTGCGTCACGGCCACGGTCGTCGTGCCGTGGAGCTGCTCGCGGAGCATCCGTCGGATCTCGCCGGCGGTGTCGGGGTCGAGGGCGACGAGAGGCTCGTCGAGCAGTACGGCCCGCGGCGCGGCGGCCAGTGCCCGGGCGACCGCGACGCGTTGCCCTTCCCCGCCGGAGAGCTCGTGCGGCATCCGTCCGCCCGCGCCGGGCAGCCCGACGCGGTCGAGCCAGTCGTCGGCGTCCCTCCGCGCGATCGCGGCGGTGACGCCGCCGGCCCGCGGCCCGAACGCGACGTTCTCGCGCACGGTCAGGTGCGGGAACAGCCGCGGATTCTGTCCGAGAAGCACGATGCCCCGTCGGGCCGGCTCGGTGCGCACCCGAGGCGCGGCGATGCGGTCGACGACCCGGCCGTCGATCTCGATCTCGCCCGCGGTCATGCCGACGATGCCCGCGAGGGCCTGCATGACGGTCGACTTGCCGGCCCCGCTCGGGCCCATGATCGCGACCGTCTCGCCCGCGGCGACCTGCAGCGCGACGTCGACGACGAAGTGCTCACGCGGCACGACGATGTGCGCCCTCAGTCCCTGCGCCGCACTCATCGGGTCGCCCCCGGCCGCCATCCGCGCACGAGCAGCAGCACCGCGATCGCGGCGGCGAGCAGCAGCAGCGCGAGGGCCACCGCGGTGCCCTGCGAGACGCCGGCCCCGTTGAACGCGGTGTAGATCGCGAGGGGCATGGTCTGCGTCACGCCGGGGCGGTTGCCCGCGAACAGCGCGGTGGCCCCGAACTCGCCGATCGCGCGGGCGAAGCACAGCACCACCCCGACGACGATGCCCGGTGCGGCGAGAGGCAGGGTCACCCGGCGCAGGATCGTCCAGCGGTTCGCGCCGAGTGCCGCGGCAGTGCGCTCGTACTCGACCCCCGAGGTGCGCACGGCCCCCTCGACCGCGAGCACGAGGAAGGGCAGCGCCACGAACGTCTGCGCGAGCACGACGGCGGGCGTGCTGAACGACAGCCCGAGCCCGCCGAACCAGCCGGCGCGGCCGAAGAGGTAGAGCAAGGCCACGCCGCCCACCATGGGCGGCAGCACGAGGGGAATCGTGACGACGGCCCGCAGCACCGCGGCGACCCGCGGCCCCGCACGGGCGATCGTGAGCGCGAGCGGCACGCCGACGATCGTGCACACCGCGGTGGCGACGAGCCCGGTGACCAACGACAGCACGAGCGCGTCGCGGGCGGCATCCGAGGTCACGTCCGTGACGAACGTCGACCAGTTCACCCGGGCCACGAGCGCCGCGAGCGGCAGCACGAGGAACACGAGTCCGATCAGCGCAGGGACGAGGAGCGCCCGCGGCGCGTGCCCCCGGTGATCGGCTGCGCTCACGGTGCTCCGAACCCGAAGTCCGCGAGGATCCTCTGCCCCGCGTCCGAGAGCACGAACGTGACGAACGCCTCGGCGGTCTCCCTGTTCGGCGCATCGGCGAGCGCCGCGATCGGGTAGCGGTTCACGACCTCGTCGGCTCCGTCGGGCACGATCACCTCGACGTCGTCGCGGCCGATCACGTCGGTCGCGTACACGAGTCCGGCGTCGGCCTCGCCCGCGGCGACCTTCGTCAGCACGGCCGTGACGTTCTGCTCGAGGCTCGCGGGCTCGACGGTGAGACCGGCGTTCGAGAGCAGGGTGGCGGATGCTGCGCCGCACGGCACCTCCGGAGCGCAGAGTACCGTCGTGACGTCGCCGAGGTCCGCAAGGCTCTCGACGCCGCCGGGGTTGCCGGCCGGCACGGCGATCACGAGCGTGTTCGACGCGAACAGGGTCGGGTCGATCGCGAGGTCCGCGAGCTTGTCCATGTTCTTCTCGTCGGCGGACGCGAACACGTCGCCGGGCGCCCCCTCCTGCAGCTGCGTGACGAGGGTCGACGAGCCGTCGTACACGGCGCTGAAGTTAACATCGGGGTTCTCGTCGGTGAAAGCGGCGCCGATCTCGTCGAACGCGCCCTTCAGCGACGCGGCGGCGTAGACCGTGAGGTCTCCGGTCAGCGCGCTGGCGCTGGAGGCGGTGTCGTCGGGTGTCGGTTCGGCGGAGGGCGACGAGCACCCGGTGAGGGCGAGCGCGGCGAGCGCGAGAACGGCGGCGGATCGGAGCAGCGAGCGGTTCATGTCAGCCCTTCGGGACTTCGACGACGACCTGGGTCGCCTTGACGGATGCGGTGGCCAGGGAGCCGACCTCGAGGTGGAGGTCGCGCGCGGCCTCGGCCGACATGAGCGACACGACGCGGTGCGGCCCGGACTGCAGGTCGACCTGCGCCATGAGGCCCTCGACCTGCACGCGGGTCACGATGCCGACGAAACGGTTGCGGGCGCTGGAGAGCACGCCGTTCGGATCGGTCGTCTCCTCGGCGAGCGCGACGGCTCGCGCGGCGAGCGCGTCACCCGGGATCTCGGCGGGCACGGCATCCGTGGTGGGGAGCAACCCCTGGTCGATCCAACGTCGCACGGTGTCGTCGCTGACCCCGAGCAGCTGTGCGGCGCGGGCGATGCGGAAGGTCTGCATGATCCGACCATACCGCCAATGCGGATCACCGCGGCCGTTTTATCCGCGGATGCGGAACTGCTCGACGGGGAGCTCCGGAGTCAGTCGGCGACAGCCGCCCTCGCGCGGCGCCTCTCGCTCACGATCAGCACGATCAGCAGGATGACGCCGGTCAGCAGGACGAGGTACGTGCTCAGCGCGGGCACCAGCGAGAGCAGCGATCCCTCGAGCGGATACGCGCCGTGCACGAACAGCGTGGGGTCGGTGCTGGCGTGGATGAGGATCGGCCCGATGAGGCTGCCCGTGACACGCAGCGCGAGGTACATGATCACGCCGAAGGCGAAGGTGTACGCGACCTGCTCGAGCGTGACGACCAGGCCCTGGTCGGTCGTGAAGAGATTGCCGAGATGCAGGGCGGCGAAGATCGCCGACGACACCAGCGCCACGGCGATCTCCCCCTGACCGGCCTTGCGCATGAGGTTCACGACGAAGCCCCGCGTGAGCACCTCTTCGGCGAAGCCGATGAAGAGCCCGGTGAGCAGCCAGCTGAAGACGAACGGGAGGCCCGCCTCGCCGTAGTCGACGCTGAGCAGGGCGGTGACGTTGATGACGAGGACCACGACGATCCCGATCCACATCCACCGACGCCCGCGGATCGCCTGCGGGGCGAACAGTTCACGGAGCCAGCCGACGGAGACGGCGAAGAGCACCAGGAGCACGCCGCCGAGGAGGATCGGAAGCCCTGTCCCGATGAAGACGTCGCCCGCGCTGCCCTTCTCGCCGCGGAGCGCGCCACCCTCGGGGAACACCGTCCCGACGAGCAGGCCGAGGAGTTGGTACAGCCCGTAATAGGCCGCCGCGAGCAGGAGCGCCCGCCACCAGCCACCGCGTTCCCAGAAGCGCCGCCACGGGTTGCCCGCTCGTCCCCCGGTCGTCAGGTCGTTCGTCGCTGTCATTGCCGCCCCCGCTCGTCGAGTCCCTCCACGTGGGGACATCATGGCAGGCGATCACGGTCGGTGTCAGCAGTCTGATGCGCAGAATGATGGTCGGGTGCGCACTCGACCCCGACGGATGATTCCCGCAGACGGACCACCCGGGCTCCCCCGCGCCTAACCTGGTCCCATGGACCCCCTCGTCGCCCCCGCTCCAGCCCTCGACCCGTCCGAGCTCGTGCGCACCGCCCGGCACGCCGTGCTGGCCGGCATCGGCGAGGAGGGGCAGCGCCGGCTGTCCGCCGCCCACGTGGCGGTCGTCGGCGCCGGCGGGCTCGGCTCTCCCGTGCTGATGGCGCTCGCGGCCGCGGGCGTCGGCGTCCTCACGGTGATCGACGACGACGTGGTCGAGCTGACCAACCTGCAGCGACAGGTGGCGCACCGCGTCGACGACGTCGGCACGCCGAAGACCGACTCGGCCACGCGCGCGATCACCGCGCTCGCCCCGCAGGCCGCGGTCCGCGCGGAGCGGGTGCGACTGGATGCCGCGAACGCGGCGCGGCTGCTGGGGCCGGCCGACATCGTGGTCGACACGAGCGACTCCTTCGCCACGCGACGCGACGTGGCCGCGGCGGCCGAGCATCTCGGCCTCCCTCTGGTCTGGGGTGCGGTGCAGGAGTGGCACGCGCAGGCGACCGTGTTCTGGTCGGCGCCGCCCGCAGGCCAGGCACCGGTCGTGCTGGCCGACCTCTTCCCGCCCGGCACCGAGGGAGAGCCGCCCAGCTGCGCGCAGGTCGGCGTGCTCGGCGCCCTGTGCGTGCAGGTCGGCGGGATCCTCGCCGGCGAGGTCGTGAAGCTGATCACGGGTGCGGGCGAGCCGCTGCTCGGACGCCTCGCGATGATCGACGCGCTCACGGCCCGGCAGCACGAGATCGCGATCCGCCCGGCGGTGGCCGCATGAGCGCCGCAGGATCGCGGCGCACCGTCGAGGAGCAGCTGGCCCGTGTGCTCGGCGCGGTGCGGACGCTGCCCGTCGAGACGATGACGGTGACGGATGCCGCGGGCCGCACCCTCGCCGCCGACGCGACCGCCGCCCATGACATCCCCCTGTTCGACAACTCCGCCATGGACGGCTTCGCGGTGCGCGGGGCCGACGTCGCGACGGCATCCCCCGAGCACCCCGTGACGCTGCGGGTGGTCGCCGACCTTCCGGCGGGTGCGTCCGACGACCCGGCCTTCGGCGAGGGAGAGGCTGTGCGCATCATGACGGGATCGCCCACGCCCAGCGCCGCCGACGCGATCGTGCCCTTCGAGGACTCCGCCGGGGGACTCGCGGATTCGCTCGGCGAGGTGCGCGTGCTGGCTGCTCCGGCATCCGGTGCCTTCGTGCGTCGGCGGGGCGCCGACCTGCGCGCGGGTGACGCGGTGGTCCGGGCAGGCGAGCGCCTCGGCGCGTTCCAGGTCGCGGCGGCTGTCGCGGCGGGCATCGAACAGGTGGACGTGACGCGCGCTCCGCGGGTCGCGATCGTGTCGACGGGCAGCGAGCTCCTCGCGCCCGGCGAGACGCCGACACGGGGTCGCATCCCCGACTCCAACGGCCCGCTGCTGACGCAGCTCGTGAAGGATGCCGATGCCGAGGTCGTGCTGGTCGCCCGCGTCGCCGACGACGCCGACGCCGTGCACGACGTCACCGCGGAGGCGGTCGCGCGCGGAGCAGACGCGATCGTCTTCACGGGCGGGGTGAGCGCGGGAGCCTACGAACCCGTGCGCGGAGCGTTCGACGGCGCCGGCGAGGTCGAGTTCGCGAGCGTCGCGATGCAGCCGGGCAAACCCCAGGCGTTCGGCGTGCTCGGCGCGGGGACCCTCGTGTTCGGCCTGCCCGGCAATCCCGTGAGCGTCGCGGTGTCGTTCGAGGTGTTCGTACGACCCGCCCTGCTGGCGCTGCAGGGTCGCGCCGAGATCCATCGGGCACGCGCCGTGTTCACGGCCGCCGCCGACTGGAACACCCCGCCGGGACGCCGCCAGTACCTCCCCGCCGTGGTCGACCTGCGGGAGCGCACCGTGCGGCCGGCGACAGCCGGTGGTTCGGGTTCCCACCTCGCCGGCGGCCTCGCCCGCGCGCACGCGTTCGCGATCGTCCCCGCGGAGGTCGAGCGGGTGGCCGCGGGCGACGAGATCGATGTCATGCTGGTCTGATGAGCTTCCCGCACCTCGACGACGCCGGTCGGGCGCACATGGTCGACGTCACCGCCAAGCAGCCGACCGTGCGCACCGCGACCGCCCGCGGCTTCGTCCGCTGCAGCCCCGTCGTGATCGCGGCGCTGCGCGACGGCACCGCGCCGAAGGGCGACGTGCTCGCGGTCGCCCGCATCGCCGGCATCCAGGCGGCCAAGTCCACACCCTCGCTGCTCCCCCTCGCGCACGTGATCGGGGTGCACCGGGCGAGCGTCGAGCTCGACATCACCGACGACGGGGTGCGCATCGAGGCGACCGTGGGCACCGCCGACCGCACGGGGGTCGAGATGGAGGCCCTCACCGCGGTCTCGGTCAGCGCGC
Organism: Microbacterium sp. LMX7-1.2; assembly: GCF_040675935.1. NCBI lineage: Bacteria > Bacillati > Actinomycetota > Actinomycetes > Micrococcales > Microbacteriaceae > Microbacterium > Microbacterium sp. LMX7-1.2. Next base: position 1,675,717 of record NZ_JBEGIL010000001.1, read on the forward strand.
TCGCGATCGTCGACATGGTGAAGGGCATCGACCGCTCCGTCGTGATCGAGGACGTGCGCATCGTCGCGAAGTCGGGCGGGCGCTCGGGTGACTGGGTGCGCGAGGGCGAGACACCGTGACCCGCGTGCGCTATTTCGCCGCAGCCGCCGAGGCCGCGGGCACGGATGCCGAAGAGCGGTCGGAGCGGACTCTGGCCGAGCTGCGCGCGGCGGTCGTGGCCGAGCATCCGGCTCTCGCCGACATCCTGCCGCGGTGCGCGGTCATGGTCGACGGAGTGCGCAGCGACACGGATCGATCGCTCGATGGCGTCGGACTCATCGACGTGCTGCCGCCGTTCGCCGGCGGCTGAGAAACACCTGCCCCCTCACCCCCGGTCGTTGAGCGAGCACAGCGAGACGAGACGCCCCACGACCGGAGGACGGACCGGGTTCAGCCGCCGATGCCCTTCCACAGGGTCGAGCCGTCGGACTCCAGCTGGCGCTTCCACACCGGGAGGTCTCTCTTGATGTCCTCGATCACGGCACGGCACACCTCGAACGCCTCGGCGCGGTGCTCGGCCGCCACCGCGATCACGACCGCCGCGTCACCCACCTGGAGGGTGCCGATGCGGTGGCTCACCGCGACGTCCACGCGGGCCGCGCCCACGGCATCCGCCCCCGCCTTCTCGGCGATGGACCGGAGCACGGCCTCGGCGTCGGGATGCGCGCTGTACTCCAGACCCACGACGGGGGTCTCGGCGTCGGGGTCGTTGTCGCGCACCCGTCCGATGAAGGTCGTGACGCCTCCGAGCGCCGGATCCTCGACCGCGCGCAGATGCGTGTCGAGGTCGAGCGGCTCCTCCGAGATGGCGGCGATGCGTACGGTGTTCATGAGTGGTCCCCTCCGTCGACCTGATCCACGACATGACGTGCGACCGTGAGGATCACGGGGATGCCGGAGGCCACGGCGCGCGTGGACCCCGGGAGGTTCACGATCAGCGCGCCCACCGGATCCACGATGCCCGCGAGACCCCGCGAGATCACCGAGAGCGGCGTGTCGGCGAGTCCGCTGCGACGCAGCTCCTCGGCGATGCCCGGCACCTCCCGCGTGATGACCTGTCGCGTGCCCTCGGGGGTCTGATCGCGCGGACTCACCCCGGTGCCGCCCGTCGTCACGATGAGCCGGATGCCGCGGCCGACCGCGCGCCGCAGAGCCTCGGCGACGGATTCCACCCCGTCGGCGACGATCTCGGCGTCGGGGCAGTGCCACCCGGCTTCCCGCAACAGACCCACCGCGATGGGGCCACCGCGGTCCTCGCGCTCACCCGCGAACGATCGGTCCGAGACGGTGATCACGCACGCGGGGAGTGACGTCATGGGTCCACCCTAGGGCGCGACGATGCCGCCCGCACGGACCTCGGGCCACCCGCGCGGATCTCAGACCACCCGGATGAGCGAACGCTGCCACCCCGACGACCCGTCGGGCGCGATGGGCGCTCGTTCCTCGATCTGCAGATCTCCGTTCTTGTTGACGGCTCGCACCGCCACGTAGTGCGTGCCCGGCGTCGCATCCCATTCGACGAACCACTGCACCCAGGTGTCCTCGTTGACGGGAGCCGACAGTGTCGCCGCCTGCCAGTCGCCGTCGTCGATGCTCACCTCGACGCGTTCGATGCCGACCGACTGCGCCCACGCGACGCCCGCGATCGGGACCTTGCCCGCATCGACCGCCGCTCCGAGCTTGGGGGTGTCGATGCGCGACGAGAACTTGATCGGCGCCTCAGCGCTGTATCCGCGCGGCGTCCAGTACGCCTCGTCATTCTCGAAGGTCGTGACCTTGAGCTCCGTGAGCCACTTGGTCGCCGACACGTAGCCGTAGAGGCCCGGCACGACCATGCGCACCGGGAAGCCGTGCTCGAGCGGCAACGGTTCGCCGTTCATGCCCACGGCGAGGATCGCGTCGAGGTTCTCGTCGGTCAGCGCCGACAGCGGGGTGCTCGCGGTGTAGCCGTCGACGCTCTTCGACAGCACCATGTCGGCGCCGTCCTTGACTCCGGCCTTCTTCAGCACCTCACGCAGCGGGACGCCGAGCCACTTCGCGCTGCCGACGAGCTCGCCGCCGACCTCGTTCGACACGCACGTCAGGGTGATCGAGTACTCGTCGAGGCCCATGTCGAGGATGTCCTGGAAGCTCATCTCCACCCGGTTGTCGACCATCCCGTCGATGACCAGTCGCCAGGTCGCGGGGTCGATCGTCGGCACGGTGAGCGCGGTGTCCACGCGGTAGAAGTCCTTGTTCGGGGTGTACAGCGAGCTGAGGCCCTTGATGTCGAGCTCGGCGCCGTCCGGCACGGTGACGGTCGACTTCGGCGAGGGGAGCTTGAGGGAGTCGCGGATCGACGCCACCGAGGCCACCGTCGTGCTCACCACGCGGGACGCGACGCCGATCACGGCCGCGGCCGCGGCCGTGATGCCGGCGAGCACGAAGAACTGACGTCGGCCGAGCTGCCTCGGAGTGCTGCTCGGTTGGTCGCCCGCGGCGACGTCGTCATCGTCGCCGACGCCGTCGCGGGTGGTCTCGACGACGCCGTCGCGCCAGGCGCGCAGACGACGGACGAGCAGGACGAGGATGATGGAGCCCACGACCGTCGCGATCACGGGCGGCAGGAACGCGAGGGGGGTCGCCCCTGCGCGCGTCACGATCGCGGCCGTCGACAGCGCCCCGGCGATCACGAGCGCGACGACGCCGAGCGGGGCCTTCACGAACTGCAGGATGCCGGCGATCGCCGAGGCGATCACCACCGCCAGTCCGAGCCCGGCCAGCAGCGCGATCTTGTCGTACTCGCCGAACGTCGCGATCGCGAACTCCTTGAACGGCTGCGGGACGATGTCGATCACGAAGCCGCCGACCGCGAGGATGGGGCTGGCTTCCCGCGCGACGATCAGCGCGAGCAGCTCGGCTGTCGCGAGGAACGTCCCGCCGCCGATGAGGCCGGCGAGCGCCGCCCACAGGAAGAACCTCTTGCGCGGTGCGTTCCGTGACATGTGCGTTCTCCTCGTTCGGCGGCGACGTGGGTCACCCTCTGTTCGGAGCGGACGCGGAAACGGATGCCGCGGTCGGCGTCAGAGCGGGCGGACCGTGATGGTTTCGCGGTCCTGGCTGCGGCGCAGGGTGCTGAGGCAGCGCGAGCAGAGGATCTCGACCGTGCGCGGGTGGTCCTCCCCGCACTGGCAGTCGATCGAGACGCGCCACTTCGCCTTGCGTCCGCACGGCGCGTAGGCCTCGTCGTCACCGTGGTCGCACTCGCAGCGCTGACGGCCGCGATCGAGGCCTACCAGCTCGTCGAGGCCGAGCAGCGCGCCGAGGTCGGTCGCCGTTCCGGCATCCTGTTGCGTCGAGGTCACCTGCCGATGCTCCCAGGGCGCGCGAGCTCCCGCAACCTCGGCGACGCGCCGGCGGGTGGCTCCCGGCGTCAGACCTGCACGACGTGGGGCGGCGGGGGCGGGGGCAGCTGACGCTGGGGCACGCCGTGCGCCTCGCGGTGGAGGCGTTCCATACGGGCGTCGAGCTCGGCGGCGGCCTCCGCGGCATCCGTCAGGCTCTCGACGAGGTGCGAGGGCACCTGGTTCGAGAACTTGTAGTAGATCTTGTGCTCGAGGCTGGCCCAGAAGTCCATCGCGATCGTGCGGAACTGCACCTCGACCGGCACGGACAGGGCGCCCGTGGAGAGGAAGACGGGCACCTCGATGATCGCGTGCAGGCTCTTGTAGCCGTTCTCCTTGGGCGTCGCGATGTAGTCCTTGACCGTGCGGACCGTGACGTCGTCCTGCGCCGTGAACAGGTCGAACAGGCGGTACACGTCGGCGACGAAGCTGCACGTGACCCGCACACCCGCGATGTCGGTGATCTCGGTGCGGATGCGATCGAAGTCCGGTTCCTCGATGCCCTTGCGCGCGATCTTCTCGACGATGCTGTCGGGCGTCTTGAGACGGCTCTTGACGTGCTCGATCGGGTTGTACGCGTGGTGGTGCGTGAACTCGTCGCGAAGGATGCCGATCTTGGTCTCGACCTCGCGCATCCCGAACTCGTACTCGCGCAGGAAACGCTGGAATTCGTCGCGGAGTTCCCGAGTCTGCTGGATGGCGTCGTCGGTGACCTGGAGGGACGTCATGACTCCGACGTTACGCGTTCGTGATCGGAAACGGCTGTGGATCGTCTATCTCTGCGAAACGCACGCCCCCGCCCGTCCCCCGCCCGTCTATTTCTGCCGTATGGCGCGAATAGACGGTCCGTCTCTGCCGTACGGCAGAAATAGACGGGCGGGAGAGGCCGTGAGGATTCCGTTAGGGTGCGACGACGCGCCGTAGGGATTCCGTCAGGATGTCGTGAGGATGCCGTGCACGGGCGTAAAGTCGCCGGACGTGTCAGATGAATCACGCGAGACCACGGATGCGCCTCCGCTCGCCAAACGCATCCTCATCGGCGAACCGCTGACGAGCCAGCAGGTCGACGACCAGCTGCTGCCCAAGAAGATGGCGCTGCCGATCTTCGCCTCGGACGCGCTGAGCTCGGTCGCCTATGCGCCGCAGGAGCTCGTGATGATCCTGCTCATCGGCGGCCTCACGTTCCTGTCGTTCACCCCGCTGGTCGCGACCGCCGTGGTCGTGCTGCTGATCGTCGTGGTGCTGAGCTACCGCCAGCTCATCAAGGCGTACCCCTCGGGCGGCGGCGACTACGAGGTCGCGTCGAAGAACCTCGGCGAGATCCCGGGCGTGATCGTCGCGGCCGCACTGCTCGTCGACTACATCCTCACCGTCGCGGTGTCCGTCGCCTCGGGCGTCGACAACATCATCTCGGCCGTGCCCGGTCTCGATCCGTTCCGCGTCGAGCTCGCGGTCGGCTTCGTGATCCTCATCATCATCGTGAACCTGCGCGGCGTGCGCGAGGCCTCGCTCGTCTTCGCGATCCCGACGTACGTGTTCATCGGCTCGGTCGGATTCATGATCGTGACGGGCCTGATCCGCACGTTCCTGGGCGACGCCCCCGTGGCCTCGAGCGCCGAATTCGCGGTGCACTCGGAGGACCTCGGCCAGGCCGCCGTGATCCTCCTCATCCTGCGCGCCTTCTCGAGCGGATGCTCCGCCCTCACGGGCGTCGAGGCCGTGTCGAACGGCGTGCCGGCCTTCCGCACCCCGAAGATCCGCAACGCACAGACGACCCTCGTGCTGATGGGCTCGATCGCGGCATGCCTGTTCGCCGGTCTCACCGCGCTCGCGCTCATCGCCGGCGTGCACTACGCCGAGAACCCCTGCGACCTCGTGGGCTTCGACTGCTCCAACCCGCAGCCGAGCCTCATGGCGCAGATCGCCTCCGCGACGTTCGGCGGGGGCAGCATCCTGTTCTTCGTCATCCAGGCGGCGACCGCGTGCGTGCTGCTGCTGGCGGCGAACACCGCGTTCAATGGCTTCCCGCTACTCGGGTCGGTGCTGGCGCGCGACGGCTACGCACCGAAGTCGCTGAACACCCGCGGCGACCGCCTCGTGTTCTCGAACGGCATGATCGTGCTCGGCATCGCCGCGATCGCGGTGCTCGTGGTGTTCCAGGCGCGGCTGACGACGCTCATCCAGCTGTACATCATCGGCGTGTTCGTGTCGTTCTCGCTCGGTCAGATCGGCATGGTGCGCCACTGGCGGCGCGTGCTGCGCGGGCCTGCGGAGAAGACGTCGAGTGACGCGATCGACGGCGCCTCGGCATCCGATCGCCGCTCCGCCAAGGTCGGTCTCATCATCAACTCCGCCGGTGCGACCCTCACGGTGCTGGTGCTCGTGATCGTGACGATCACGAAGTTCACCCACGGCGCCTATCTGGTGTTCTTCGCGATCCCGATCCTCGCCTTCCTCATGCTCGGGGTGAAGCGGTACTACCGTGACGTCGAGCACGAGATCGCGATCGACGACACCACGAAGTTCGGTGCCACGGGGGACCTGGCGATCGTGCTCGTGAACCGGCTGCAGAAGCCGGTGGCCAAGGCCGTCGACTACGCGGTCGCCGCCAAGCACGACAAGACGATCGGCCTGCACGTGGCGGTGGCGTCGGACGACGTGGCCCCGCTGCAGAAGGAGTGGCGCGACCACCAGGTGCCCATCCCACTCGTGATCGCCGAGTCGCCGTACCGCTCGTTCGCGCAGCCCGTGGCCCAGTTCATCAAGCAGTACCGCGAGAAGCACGGCGCCTCGGTCGTGACCGTGTACCTGCCGCAGTACATCGTCGGCCACTGGTGGGAGACGTTCCTGCACAACCGCCGCGCCCGCCGCATGGCGAACCAGCTCATGCTCGTGCACGGCGTGACGATCACGCTCGTGCCGTGGCTGCTGGACTCCTCGGAGCTCATCTACGGACGCCGGTCGCGGCCGCTGCCGGGTCAGGAGCGCGCAGGGCGGCCGGTGGTCGTGACCGGGCGGCGCGCGCACCGACCCGAGGGCCCGCCGGAGGACGGCGCTGAGCATCCCACCGAGGGCTGATCCTAGGCTGGAACCATGAGCACTCACGACGTCTGGCCCCTCCGCACCGAGCGCCTGCGGATCCGGCCGCTCGTCCCGGCCGACATCGACGTCATGTGGGAGTGGCGGCGAATTCCCGAGGTGAATCGCTGGCTGGGGCTCGCCCCCGACACTCTCGACGCTTTTCGCGAGCGCTACCTCGACCCCGATCGGCTCGCGGCGATGCATCTGATCGAGCTCCTGCCCGATGGCGACGGCGCCGCCACTCCGATCGGCGACCTCATGATCAAGGTCGGCGACGGATGGGCGCAGCTCGAGGTCGCCGAGCAGGCGCGCGGCGTCGAGGCCGAGCTCGGCTGGGTGCTCGACCCGGCGTACACCGGGCGAGGTTACGCCACCGAGGCGATCCGCGCCGTGATCGACGCGTGCTTCGGACCGCTCGGGCTGCGCCGCGTGCATGCCGGATGCTTCGCCGACAACGAGCCCTCCTGGCGGCTCATGGAGAGAATCGGGATGCGACGGGAGGAGTTCAGCCGCAGGACCGCACTGCACCGGTCGGGGGAGTGGCTCGACGGCATGAACTACGGCATCCTCGCGGAGGAGTGGGCGGCGCTCAGGGGGCAGTGACGCCGTCGACCACGAACGTGTAGAGGTCGCGCACGATGTCGGCGGCCTCCACACGGTCGCGCTCGCGTGCGGCCACGACGAGCGCCTCGACCACCGATCGCAGCATGGCCGGGTTACGCTGACGGCTCAGCATGCGGATGCCGAACACCATCGCCCGGCGCTTCGCGGCGTGCAGCGCTCGCAGGTACGCGTTCGTCGAGAATCCCGCCAGCAGGTCGAGGAGGTCCCACAGCCCCTCCGCCCCCGCGACCTGGTCCAGGCCGGCGTCCGACCACAGCGCCGCGACCTCGTCCGCCCTGTCGAGGAACGTCGCGATCTCAGCATCCGAGGCGTTCGCGAGCCCCAGATCGACCGCCGCGACCGAGAGCCCCACGCACTCGGCGGCCACCGCCACGAACCACGCGGGAGTGGGTGTCGTGACCACCGAGGCGCGGTTGAACCGCGGCTCGATCAGGTGCATGCCCTCCAGCGCGCTGAGCGCGGAGCGCACGGTGGCCGGCGCGACCGAGAGGCGGCGAGTGAGGTCCGAGACCGAGAGGGGGTCGCCGGGGGCGAGCTCACCGGACACGATGGAGCGGGCGAGGCTGTCGACGACGGCATCCACCCGCGAGGATGCGTGCGGGGTCGACGGCTCGGCACCGCCGATGAGGCGGCTGTACAGGAAGCCGTCGCCGCGCGCGTCGTCGTCCACGTCAGCGCCGCGCGTTCTTCTCGACGGCGATCGCCGCAGAGCGCAGGGGCTCGATGGTGACATGCGCGAAGAGCGGCTCGATGATCTCGCGGAATCGGTGTCCGTCGCGGTGGGTGAGCGCTACGCGCAGCTCCGCGAGGGCCGTACGCATGTGCTCGACGAAGGCGTCGGGCACTCGTTGTTCGGGCACGGTGCGGGTGAGATGGAGGGCGAGCTGCCCGTCGAGGATCTCGATCATGGTCCGGTTCCCCGCGTTCGTGACCACCTCGGCCCATAGCGCGTACCAGTGCTGCAGGCCCTCCCTGGTGGCCGCCCAGGCGAGGTCGGTGCCGAGCATCCCGTCGATGCGCCGATGCAGCGACGCGACCTGCTCGTCGGTGTAGTCCGGCACCGCGGTCACGGCGCAGTACCCGATCATCGCCACCGCGGCCTCCGCACGGTCGGCCTGCGCGTCCAGGTCGACGGGGGCGACGCGGGTGAAGCGGTTGGTGCGCACTTCGATCAGGCCGAGGTCGGCGAGCCGGTTGAGGGCCTCGCGGATCGGAGTGCGCGAGACCCCGTACTCCGCCTGCAGATCCTGGTCGCGGATCTCTTCGAGCGGCTGCATGCGCCCCGACACGATCTCCTCCGCTAGGGTGCTGAACACCTGGTCGCGGATGAGCTGCCGCGGCCGGATGGGGAGGTGCTCGCTGTTGTCGTCCACGGGCACACTCTAAGTCGCCGGTATATTGCCGCACCACACATCAGACACTGAAGTTTCACCGGCCGTTCCAGGCCTTCAGTAGCGTCGAGGCGTAGGGCAGCGGCTCACATTTCCGGCACAACTCCCCAATCCGTGCCATGGATTCCCCAGATCCCCCGATCCTGGGCCGCTGCCCTTATCCATGCCCGCGCGCCGAGGCTGCGGGACATGCGGGTGGCGGGACCTGCGGGTTCCCGTCGCAGTCGGTGCCGCTTGCGACGCATCCCAGCGGCACGAAATGCGACCGGAGCGGCGGATCGACGGATGCCGTCAGCCGGCGACGAGCGCCAGCGCGAGGGTCGCGACGACCACCGTCGGCACTGCGACGGCCGCACCCCACAGCATGAGCGTGCCCCAGCGGATCTCGACGCCCAGCGACACGACCCGGTGGTGCCAGAGCAGGGTCGCGAGCGAGGCCCACGGGGTGATCAGCGGGCCGAGGTTCACACCGATCAGCAGGGCCATCAGGGCGACCGGGTCGGAGGCCGCGGGCTCGAGGATCAGGTACGCCGGAAGGTTGTTCACGCCGTTCGCGGCGAGCGCTCCGGCCGAAGCGAGGCCGAGCAGCTGACCGACGCCCTGGCCGTCGGTCGCAAGCGCAGACAGGAAGTCGAGGATGCCGTTGGCGTGCGCGGTCTCGACAAGCACGAACAGCGCGGTGGCCAGCCCGATGGCCTGCCACGGCACGAGTGACAGGCGCAGCACGTGCCGTCGGCGCACCGCGAACAGCACGATCAGCAGCACGGCGGCCGCGGTCGCCGGGATCCACACGTCGTGAGTGAGGGCGAGCAGAGGCAGCAGCGCGAGGAGGATGCCGGTGGCGACCCAGAACAGCACGCGGTCCGACGGGTCGCCGGACGACGGCATCCGATACGAGCCGAACAGGGTGCGGCGATGCACGATCGTGAGCAGCGCGACGGGCACCAGGATGCCGACGAGCGTCGGCGCCCAGCTCAGCGCGAGGAACGATGCGGGGCTCTCGCCGATCGCGGGCGCGGCGAGCAGGTTCGTGAGGTTCGACACCGGCAATGCGAGGGAGGCCGTGTTCGCGAGCCACACCGTCGCGAGGGCGAACGGCAGCGGTGAGACACCGATGCTCTGCGCCAGCACGACCACCACGGGCGTGACGATGACCGCGGTCGTGTCGAGCGACAGGAACACCGTGCTCACGACCGCGAGCAGTACGACCGAGGCCCACATGGCGATCACCCGGCCTCGCCCCCACCGCGCGAGACGCTGAGCGAGGACGTCGAACACCGCGGCGTCACGGGCCAGTTCGGCGACGATCGTGATCGCCACGACGAAGCCCAGCACCGGGGTGATTCGGGCGCCCAGCGCCCCGGCATCCGGAGCGGGGAGGATGCCCGTGACCAGGCACACCGCGGCGACGGCGACGAGCACCAGGACGATGATGGTGCCCGGCCCCAGCCGGCGTCGCGTCGCGCTCACTTCGTGAGTGTACGACCGCGCGGGGTCATCCGGCCCGTTCGCCGGGGCGACGCGCTCACCGGGCGTCACTTTCGGGGGCCGACACGATCATCTCGGGGGCCGACACGCCACATCGCGGACGATCGCGTCGCGGACGGCCGATATCTGACGTGTCGGCCCCCGGAGTGGGTAACGGGGATGAGCCCCGCAGCCCCACCCCGCAGCCCCACCCCGTGAGCATCCCGCATGCATTCCGGCATACCGCCGTAGGCAAAGCGTGAGGATGGCCGCACCGGCCTCCGCACGGGAGTTGTATCGACTTTCGTGCTCGACATCATCTACATCGCGCTGACTCTCGCGCTCTTCGCCCTGGTCTCCCTGATAGCGAAGGGGGTGGAACGCCTGTGATCGTCTTCGAGATCATCGGCGCGGCCCTCGCGGTCGCCGCGATCGTCTACCTCGTGATCGCCCTCGTCGCGCCGGAGAAGTTCTGATGGGCGGCGGATCCGGCGCCGAGATCTGGTTCGGCGTCCTGCAGGCGGCGGTGCTGATCGCCGCACTCGTGCTGCTCTACCGCCCCCTCGGCGACTACATGGCGCACGTCTTCAGCACTCCGCGCGATGCACGCGTCGAGCGCGGCGTCTACCGGGTCATCGGTGTGAATCCGGCATCCGAGCAGACCTGGCGCGCCTACGCACGCAGCGTCCTCGCGTTCTCGGTGGTCGGCCTGCTGCTCGTCTACGGCCTGCAGCGTCTGCAGGCGTTCCTCCCCGAATCGCTCGGCCTCCCCGCTGTCCCCGAGGGACTCGCGTTCAACACGGCGGCGTCCTTCGTCGCCAACACGAACTGGCAGTCGTACTCGCCCGAGCAGACCATGGGCTACACGGTGCAGCTCGCGGGCCTCACGGTGCAGAACTTCGTGTCGGCGGCGGTGGGCCTCGCGGTCGCGGTCGCCCTCATCCGCGGGCTCTCCCGTCGTGGCTCGACGACGATCGGCAACTTCTGGGTCGATCTGATCCGCGGGCTCGGCCGCATCCTGCTGCCGATCGCCCTGATCGCGGCGATCGCGCTCATCGCGGGCGGCGTGATCCAGAACTTCGCCGGCTTCACCGACGTGACCACGGTCTCGGGCGGCACGCAGAGCATCCCCGGCGGCCCGGTCGCCTCGCAGGAGGCCATCAAGCTGCTCGGCACGAACGGCGGCGGCTTCTTCAACGCCAACTCCGCGCATCCGTTCGAGAACCCCACCGGCTTCACGAACCTGCTGCAGATCCTCCTCATCCTCATGATCCCGTTCGCACTCCCCCGCACCTTCGGACGCATGCTGGGCGACAACCGCCAGGGCTACGCGATCGCCGCCGTGATGGGCACGATCTTCCTCGTGTCGACGTTCGCCCTCTCGGCACTGGAGCTCGCCGGACGCGGCACCGCCCCCGAGCTGGCGGGAGCTGCCATGGAGGGCAAGGAGGTGCGCTTCGGCATCCTCGGTTCGGCGCTGTTCGGCAGCGCGAGCACCCTCACTTCGACCGGAGCCGTGAACTCGATGCACGACTCCTATACGGCGCTCGGCGGCATGATGCCGATGCTCAACATGATGCTCGGCGAGGTCGCCCCCGGCGGCGTCGGCTCGGGCCTGTACGGGATGCTCGTGCTCGCCGTGATCGCGGTGTTCGTCGGCGGACTGCTGGTCGGCCGCACCCCCGAGTACCTCGGCAAGCGCATCGGTCCGCGGGAGATCACCCTCGCGAGCCTGTATATCCTCGTGACGCCCACCCTCGTGCTGCTCGGCACCGCGCTGAGCTTCGCGATCCCCGGAATCCGCGCGGATGTCGAGGCCACGAGCATCCTCAACCCGGGCGTTCACGGCATGAGCGAGGTGCTCTACGCCTTCACCTCGGCGGCGAACAACAACGGCTCCGCGTTCGCCGGCCTCACCGCGAACACCCCGTGGTTCAACACCGCCCTCGGCGTCGCGATGCTGCTCGGACGGTTCATCCCGATCGTGCTCGTGCTCGCCCTGGCCGGATCGTTCGCCGCCCAGCAGCGCGTCCCCGAGACCACCGGCACGCTCCCCACCCACCGACCCCAGTTCGTGGGACTCCTCACCGCCGTGACCGTCATCATCACGGCCCTCACCTACTTCCCGGTGCTCGCACTGGGACCCCTCGCCGAAGGACTCTGACCATGGCTACGCGCGTTTCGCACGTTTCGTCTCGCTCCGCTCGCTCAATGACCGAAGGGGAGGATGCCGCGGCAGCCACCCCCACTTCCGCACCACGCTCGTTCGGGTGGGCGCAGCTCACGCAGGCGCTGCCAGGCGCGCTGCGCAAGCTGAACCCGGCATCCCTCGTCCGCAACCCCGTCATGCTGCTCGTCTGGCTGGGCGCGGCGTTCACGACCGTGCTCGCAGTCGCCGAGCCGTTCCTCGGGGGACCCGCGGCCTCCGGCGGCACCGCCGTGCCGGCCCTGTTCACGTGGGGCATCGCGATCTGGTTGTGGTTGACCGTTCTCTTCGCGAACGTCGCGGAGTCGGTCGCCGAGGGCCGCGGCAAGGCGCAGGCCGCCACGCTGCGCAAGACCCGCACGAGCACGATGGCCCGGCGCGTGGTCCGCTACGACGCGACGACGGATGCCGCGGCAGAGCGCGCCGAGACCGTCGAGGTCTCGTCGGCCGAGCTGCAGCGCGACGACATCGTGATCGTCACGGCCGGCGACCTGATCCCGGGCGACGGCGACATCGTCGCGGGCATCGCGACCGTCGACGAGTCGGCCATCACGGGCGAGAGCGCGCCGGTGATCCGCGAGTCCGGGGGCGACCGCAGTGCCGTCACCGGCGGCACCCGCGTGCTGTCCGACCGCATCGTCGTGCGCATCACCTCGAAGCCCGGCGAGACGTTCGTCGACCGCATGATCGCGCTCGTCGAGGGCGCGAGCCGGCAGCGCACCCCGAACGAGATCGCGCTGAACATCCTGCTCGCGAGCCTGTCGATCGTCTTCGTGGTGGTGGTGCTGGCGTTGAATCCGATCGCGTCGTACGCGGCGTCGCCCGTCAGCATCCCCGTGCTGATCGCTCTTCTGGTGTGCCTCATCCCGACCACGATCGGCGCGCTGCTCTCGGCCATCGGCATCGCCGGCATGGATCGCCTCGTGCAGCGCAACGTGCTCGCGATGTCGGGCCGCGCGGTCGAGGCCGCCGGTGACGTCACGACCCTGCTGCTCGACAAGACCGGCACGATCACCTACGGCAACCGCCGTGCGCACGAGGTGCTGCCGCTGTCGGGCGTCGACGCCGAGGAACTGCTGCGCATCGCGGCCCTGTCCTCCCTCGCCGACCCCACCCCCGAGGGGGCGTCGATCGTCGAACTGGCGACGAGTCGCGGCATCCGCGTCGAGCAGCCGGCGGATGCGGTGGTCGTGCCGTTCACGGCGCAGACCCGCATGTCGGGGCTGGACCTCGCCGACGGCACGCAGATCCGCAAGGGCGCAGGCTCCGCGGTGGCCGCGTGGCTCGGACTGGGAGCGGATGCCGCGCTCGCCGCCCTCACCGACGGCGTGGCCTCGAGCGGCGGGACCCCCCTCGTCGTCGCCGTGCGGGCGGCCTCCGCCGACCGCATCCTGGGCGTCGTGCACCTGAAGGACATCGTCAAGGACGGCCTGCGCGAACGCTTCGACGAACTGCGCAGCATGGGCATCCGCACGGTGATGATCACAGGCGACAACCCGCTCACGGCCGCCGCGATCGCCGAGGAGGCCGGCGTCGACGACTTCCTCGCGGAAGCGACCCCCGAGCAGAAGCTCGAGCTCATCAAGCGCGAGCAGGAGGGCGGTCGTCTCGTCGCGATGACGGGCGACGGCACGAACGACGCCCCCGCGCTGGCTCAGGCCGACGTCGGCGTCGCGATGAACACCGGCACCTCGGCCGCGAAGGAGGCCGGCAACATGGTCGACCTCGACTCCGACCCGACCAAGCTCATCGACATCGTGCGCATCGGCAAGCAGCTGCTCATCACCCGCGGCGCCCTCACGACGTTCTCGCTCGCGAACGACATCGCCAAGTACTTCGCCATCATCCCGGCGATGTTCATGGGCGTCTTCCCCGGACTCGCGGTGCTCAACATCATGCAGCTCCACTCCCCGGCATCCGCGGTGACGAGCGCGATCGTCTTCAACGCGATCGTGATCGTATTCCTCATCCCGCTCGCGCTGCGGGGTGTGAGGTACCGGCCGGCGAGCGCCTCGCAGATCCTGCAGCGCAACCTCCTCGTCTACGGCCTCGGCGGAGTGATCGCGCCGTTCCTCGGCATCAAGCTCATCGACCTCGTCGTGAGCCTCATCCCCGGATTCTGACCCACGGCGCGTTTCGTCTCTGCGTTTCGTCTCGCGAAGACCCGCACTGAGCGAGCGCTAGCGAGTCGAAGTGTCGCTCAACGACCAGGTCCTAGAGAAAGGTCCCCCATGTCCACCCGTTCCACCCTCCGCACCACCGGCGTCGCCGTGCGCGCGATGATCGTCCTCACGCTCGTGCTCGGCGTCGCGTACACGCTCGTCGTCACCGGGATGGGTCAGCTGCTCCTGCCGTTCCAGGCGAACGGCTCGCCCCTCGCCGACGACAAGGGCGGCTCCCTGATCGGTCAGTCCTTCACGGACGCCGACGGCGAGGCGCTCCCCCAGTACTTCCAGTCCCGCCCGTCGGCGGCCGGCGACGGCTACGACGGCACGAGCTCGAGCGGCAGCAATCTCGGCCCCGAGAACGCCGATCTCGTCGCGGCGATCGAGGAGCGTCGGGCGGCGATCGCGCAGCGCGAGGGCGTGAGCGAGGATGCCGTGCCGGCCGACGCCGTGACGGCATCCGCCTCCGGTCTCGACCCGCACATCAGCGTCGACTACGCGCTGCTGCAGGTCCCTCGGGTCGCGGCGGAGCGAGGCCTGCCCGAGCAGGAGGTGCGCGACCTCGTGGAGTCTAGGATTCAAGGGCGGGATCTGGGATTCCTCGGCGAAGAGCGCATCAACGTCGCGGAGATCAATCTCGCGCTCGATGAGCGGGAGGGCGAATGACGGCATCCGGGAGGCGCGGCCGACTGCGCGTGCTGCTCGGTGCGGCGCCCGGAGTCGGCAAGACGTTCGAGATGCTCGCCGAGGGGCGGCGCCTGCTCGACGAGGGTCGCGACGTCGTGATCGCGATCGTCGAGACGCACGACCGCGCGGCGACTGCGGCGCTGACCGTCGGCATCCCCGAGATCCCCCGACGCACCGACCTGCACCGCGGCGTGCCGCTCACCGAGATGGACCTCGACGCCGTGCTCGCGCGGCGCCCGGAGATCGCGCTGGTCGACGAGCTCGCGCACACGAACATCCCGGGCTCGGCGCATCCCAAGCGCTGGCAGGACGTCGGCGAACTCCTGGATGCCGGCATCGACGTCGTCACGACCGTAAACGTGCAGCACATCGAGTCGCTCAACGCGGTGGTCGAGAAGATCACCGGGGTCGCGCAGCAGGAGACGATCCCGGATGCCGTGGTGCGGGCGGCAGAGGAGGTCGAGGTCGTCGACCTGGCGCCGCAGTCGCTGCGCGACCGTCTCGCGGCCGGACTCGTGTACCCCGCCGAGCGCATCGACGCGGCGCTGTCGAACTACTTCCGCCTCGGCAACCTCACCGCCCTGCGCGAGCTCGCGCTGCTGTGGCTCGCCGACGAGGTCGACTCCGCCCTGCGCAGCTACCGCGCCGACCACGGGATCGAGGGCACCTGGCAGGCGCGCGAGCGCGTGGTCGTCGCCCTCACCGGAGGCCCGGAGGGCGAGACGCTGCTGCGCCGCGGGGCCCGCATCGCCGCGCGCTCTGCCGGCGGGGAGCTGCTCGCGGTGCACGTCGCCGCCCAGGACGGACTGCGCGACGAGACGCCGGGCGCGCTCGCGGCGCAGCGGTCCCTCGTCGAGTCGCTCGGCGGCACGTTCCACCAGATCATCGGCGACGACATCCCCGAGACCCTCGTCGAGTTCGCCCAGGGCGCGGACGCCACACAGCTCGTGATCGGCGTGAGCCGTCGCGGCCGCCTCGCCGCCGCGCTGACCGGCCCGGGCATCGGCGCCGAGGTCATCCGCCGCTCCGGCGACATCGACGTGCACATCGTCACACACGCCGCCGCCGGAAACCGCGTGCGCCTCCCCCGCATCACCGGCGGTGCGCTGGGCTGGCGCCGACAGGTGCTCGGCTTCGCGCTCGCGCTCGTGGTCGGTCCGGTGCTGTCGTGGATCATGTTCACGTTCCGCAGCCCCGAGTCCATCACGGCCGAGGTGCTCGCCTACCAGCTGCTCGTGGTCGTGGTGGCACTCGTCGGCGGCGTCCGTCCGGCGGTGTTCGCGGCCGTGCTGTCGGGCATCACCCTCGACTTCCTGTTCGTCGCGCCGTTGTTCACGATCACGATCGCGCATCCGCTCCACGTGCTCGCGCTCGCGCTGTACGTCCTGATCGCCGTGCTCGTGAGCATCATCGTCGACCAGGCCGCCCGGCGCGCCCGCACCGCGCAGCGCGCCGCCGCCGAGGCCGAGCTGCTCGCCGCCGTCGCGGGCAACGTGCTGCGCGGCGACAACGCCGTGCTCGCGCTCGTCAGTCGCACGCGGGAGGCGTTCGGCCTCGCCGGTGTGCGCCTGCTGACGCCGGACGGCGAGGTGCTCGCGAGCGATGGTGAGCCCGTGCCGGACGGCCGTGCGACCAGGATCGACGTCGACGGCGCATCGCCCGCGGTGCTCGAGCTGCACGGCGAACCGCTCGACACTCCCGCGCGGCGGCTGCTCGACGCGATCGTCGCCCAGCTCGCCGCGGCCATCGAGCACACCGATCTGCGCGCGACGGCACGCGAGGCCGTGGCGCTCGCCGAGACCGACCAGGTGCGCAGCGCGCTGCTCTCCGCCGTGAGCCACGACCTCCGGCGCCCGCTCGCGTCGGCCGTCGCCGCGATCGGCGGGCTCCGCGGGGCGCACGGGCTGTCGGCATCCGATCGTGAGGAGCTGCTCGCCACCGCCGACGAGAGTCTCGCGACGCTGTCGACCCTCGTCACCGATCTGCTGGATGTGAGCCGCGTGCAGGCCGGGGTGCTGGCTGTGTCGACCATGCGCCTCGACATCGCCGGGCCCGTGCTCGCGGCCGTCGACGAGCTCGACCTGGGTCCGGACGACGTCGAGCTCGCGCTCGACGTCGCGCTTCCGGCGGTGGCGGCCGATCCCGTGCTGCTGCAGCGCGTGCTCGTGAACGTGATCGCGAACGCGCACCGTCACGCGCCCGCCGGCAGCCGCGTGATCGTGTCGACGAGCACGCTCGGAGAGCGGGCCGAGATCCGAGTGATCGATCGCGGTGCGGGCGTTCCGGTCGAGAAGCGGGACGCCATCTTCCAGCCGTTCCAGCGGCTCGGCGACACCGACAACACGACCGGACTCGGGCTCGGCCTCGCCCTGTCGCGCGGGTTCGCCGAGGGCATGGGCGGTAGCCTGACTCCCGAGGACACCCCGGGAGGTGGCCTCACCATGGTCATCTCGCTGCCGCTGGCCGGCGCCGACAGGGAGGGGGCGGAGTGAAGCTCCTGATCGCCGACGACGACCCGCAGATGGTGCGGGCGCTGCGCATCACGCTCGCCGCACACGGGTACGAGGTCGTCGTCGCAGCCGATGGCGCCGCCGCGGTCGCCGCCGCCGCGCAGACCCACCCCGACCTCATCATGCTCGACCTCGGGATGCCGCGGCTCGACGGCATCGAGGTCATCCAGGCCCTGCGCGGATGGACGAGTGTGCCGATCATCGTCGTCTCCGGGCGCACCGGCTCGGCCGACAAGGTCGAGGCGCTGGACGCCGGCGCCGACGACTTCGTCACGAAGCCGTTCCAGGTCGACGAGCTGCTCGCCCGACTGCGCGCGCTGTCCCGCCGCGCGGCGCCGGCCGGCGGGGAGTCGACCGTGGGGTTCGCCGACGTCGTGGTCGACCTCGCGACGAAGACCGTCACGCGCGCGGGGTCTCGGGTGCATCTGACACCGACCGAGTGGCGGATGCTCGAGCACCTCGCCCGGCATCCCGGTGCCCTGGTGACCAGGCAGGACCTCCTCAAGGAGATCTGGGGTAGCGAGCAGGTGTCGGACTCGGGCTATCTGCGCCTGTACATGTCGCAGCTGCGCAAGAAGCTCGAGCGCGAGCCCGGCGCTCCCGCGCATCTGCTCACCGAGTCCGGGATGGGCTACCGGCTCGTGCTCTGAAGCGCGCGGCGCCGCAGCATCCCGAGCACGCCCGCGACGACGAGCAGCGCGGCGACGATACCCGCGACGACTGCGGTGACCGTGCTGTCGGGCTCGCCGGTCGTGCGTCCGACCGCGACCCACGCCAGGCCCCATGCGGTGGCGAGGGATGGGGCGATGCGCATCGTCAGGAGCGCGCTGGCCGCACCGATCACGAGCACCGCGACGAGGACGACGACTGCCCAGACCTCGGCGGCGTCCGCCCAGTCGGCCGGGGCGATCTGCGTGAGCCAGGCCGTGATGTTCGCGACGGTCGCGATCGTGACCCAGCCGAAGTGCAGGCCGTTGGTCCCGTCGACGACGATCCGCTCGGCCCATCCGCGGGCCGGGCGGCGGTTCAGCAGCAGGATGACGCGCGCCAGAGTCGCGAGCAGAACGGCGATCATGAGCACCGTGAGCGGCAGCGTCAGGAACTGCGCCGTGACGAGCCAGAGGCCGTTGAGCACCATGGTCGCGGCGATCCACCAGCCGGCCGCGCGCTGCCGGTCGTTCGCGCGCTGCGCCGGGAGCGCCTGCCAGACCGTGTACGCGATGAGCCCGATGTAGATGAGGGACCAGATCGAGAACGCCGGTCCCGCGGGTGCGAGGTAGGAGCCGGAGGCGGAGAGCGCTCCGTCCTGCAGTTCGCTCACGGAGGTGCCGCCGAATGCTCCGGAGCCGACCGCCGCGGCGATGAGCATGAAGACCGCGGCGGCGATGGTCGCGGTCTGGCGGGAGATGTCCTGCATCCGAGATTCCATGTCCCGCACGCTACGCGAGCGAGCGCGCGTCCCGGAGGGCCTTGACTCTCGCCAAGCAACTGTCTAGCCTGGCTAGCGAAATGTGATCCGGACGATATGGGTTCACACGATCCGCAGGAGATCTCGCGTCACGCAGGGCCGCTTCTCTCGCATGATCCTGCGAATCGAGAGATCTCCGTCAGAGTGCGGGGGCCGTGACCGCTGCCGAGATCAGCACATCAGCCGCGTCGCGCGCCTGCGCCGCCACCCGGGAGTCGCCAGAGATCGCGGCGGTGCTCTGCGCACCCTCGGCGAGGATCGAGAGCTGGGCGGCAAGGGATGCCGGGGCGCCGGCGTCGACCACGAGCCCGGCCATGTAGGCCTGGAACGACGCCTTGTGCGCGCGGACGATCTCCGCGACCTCGGGGTTGGTGCCTCCGAGTTCGCCGAAGGCGTTGATGAAGGCGCAGCCGCGGAAGTCGTCGGCGCAGAACCAGTCCTCGAGGTATCCGTAGACGGCGAGCAGCCTGTCGCGCGGATCCGCGCCGGCATGCGCCACGGCGTCGCTGAGTCCGCTCTCCCACTCGGCGTGCTTGCGGTCGAGCACGGCCTTCACGATGTCGGTCTTGGCGGGGAACAGCGAGTAGAGCCTCCGTAGCGACACTCCAGACGCGGCCCGCAACTCGTCCATGCCGACAGCGGCGTATCCCTTGCGGTAGTACAGCCCCTCAGCCGCCGCAAGGATCTGTTCACGCGCTGTTTCCTCGGTCATGCTCCCAGTGTACTTGACATGAGAACGATCGTTCTCTAGATTGAGGACATCGAGCGAGAACGATCGTTCTCACCGGAACCGAAAGGATCAGGATCATGGGTTACATCACCGTCGGCAACGAGAACAGCGCCCCCATCGAGCTCTACTACGAGGACCAGGGCTCCGGGCAGCCGGTCGTGCTGATCCACGGCTACCCGCTGGACGGTCACAGCTGGGAGCGTCAGACGCGCGAACTGCTCGCGCAGGGCTACCGCGTCATCACCTACGACCGCCGCGGCTTCGGCCAGTCGTCCAAGGTCGGCACGGGCTACGACTACGACACGTTCGCGGCAGACCTGAACACGGTGCTCGAGACCCTCGACCTCCGCGACGTCGTGCTCGTCGGCTTCTCGATGGGCACCGGAGAGCTCGCCCGCTACGTCGCGAAGTACGGACATGAGCGGGTCGCGAAGCTCGCGTTCCTCGCCTCGCTCGAGCCCTTCCTCGTGCAGCGCGACGACAACCCCGAAGGCGTGCCGCAGGACGTGTTCGACGGCATCGAATCCGCAGCGAAGGGCGATCGCTTCGCCTGGTTCACCCAGTTCTACAACGACTTCTACAACCTCGACGAGAACCTCGGCTCGCGCATCAGCCAGGAAGCCGTCGACGGCAGCTGGACCGTCGCGATCGGCAGCGCACCCGTCGCCGCCTACGCCGTCGTCCCCGCCTGGATCGAGGACTTCCGCGGCGATGTCGAGGCCGTTCGCGCTGCCGGCAAGCCCACCCTCATCCTGCACGGCACGAAGGACAACATCCTGCCGATCGACGCCACCGCGCGCCGGTTCCACCAGGCCGTGCCCGAGGCGGAGTACGTCGAGGTCGAGGGCGCCCCGCACGGGCTCCTCTGGACCCACGCCGACGAGGTCAACGCCGCTCTGAAGGACTTCCTCGCGAAGTAAGGCCCAGCCATCCCCGGTCGTTGAGCGAGGAGCACAGCGCGACCCCCGGGTCGTTGAGCGAGGAGCGCAGCGACGAGACGAAACGCGGTGAGTCCCGAGAAGGGGTCACCGCGTTTCGTCTCGCTGCGCTCGCTCAACGACCCCGGGGCGGATGCGCTCGCTCTACGACCCGGGGGGCGGATGCGTTCGCTCAGCGACCCGGGGGCGCTCGCTCGACGACCGACGGCGTCAGCCGCGCATCGCGACCCCGCGACGCCAGTAGCCCATGAAGGCCACCTGTCCGCGGTCGATGCCGAGGTCCTTCACGAGGTGCCGGCGCAGGGTCGTCACGACCCCGCTCTCACCCGCGATCCAGAAGTAGCGGTCCGCGGGAGCGTCCGTCACGGCGATGTCCTCGCCGAGCCCGGAGTAGTCGGGGGTCTCCCACAGCAGATCCTCGGTGTCGACGTCCTTCACGTCGAGGTCGTCGCCAGCGTCCGCGTCGCCGAGGTGGGCGAGCACCGCGGGGATCAGCAGCGCACCGTGCACCTGCTCCTCGGAGCGAGGCAGCCAGCGCACCTCCACACCGGCCGGCGCATCGATCGCGAGCTCGTCCTCGGCGGAAGGCACCTCGATGAACGCCACGCCGCGGAGGTCGCGGGGAGCGTCTTCGAGCACGCGCGCGATGGCGGGAGCTGCGGTCTCGTCACCCGCGAGCACGACGGATGCCGCGCCTCCGGGCTCGTACTCCGCTCCACCGTGGTCGGACGCCGCGACACCGCGCCGCGGCCCCACGAGGAACAGCTCCTGGCCGACCGTGGCCGCATCGGCCCAGCGCGACGCGGGACCCGTGAGACCGGGCGCGAGGTGCAGCACGAAGTCGACGTCGAGCTCGGTCCCGGCATCCGTCACGCGCAGGTCGCGCACCGAGTAGGTGCGCATCGATCCGCGCTCCTCCTCGGGCACGGCGAGGAAGGAGCCCCACCAGTCCCCCGTCTCCCGGTCGAGCGTCGGCAGGACGCCGGATGCCGGAGGGAAGATCAGCTTGATGCGGGCGTCGAAGACGTCGCCCGGGGTGCCGAACTCGAACAGCTCCTCGCCGCCGAAGGTGACCCGCACGAAGTTGGGCGACACGCGTTCGACGCCACGCACCTCGGCGCGCGCGAGGACGTAGGTGGGGCGGTCGGTGGTGGTCGTCTCAGCGGACATGATGCCTTCCGATCGGGGTGACCATCGGCTTCCCGGAGACCGGGTCGACGGTGATCTGGTTGGCGAGGCCGAAGACCTCTTCGACGTGCTCGGCGGTCACGACCTCCTGCGGCGTGCCGGTGACGTGCACGCGGCCGTCCTTCATCGCGACGAGCTCATCGGAGTAGCGGGCCGCGAGGTTGAGGTCGTGCAGCACCATGACGATCGTGGTGCCGCGCGACACGCTCAGGTCGGTGAGCAGGTCGAGGACCTCGACCTGGTGGGCGACGTCGAGGAACGTCGTCGGCTCATCGAGCAGCAGGATGTCAGTCTCCTGGGCGAGGGCCATGGCGATCCACACGCGCTGCCGCTGCCCGCCCGACAGCTCGTCGACGCTGCGGTCGGCGAGCTCGGTGGTGCCGGTCGCCGCGAGAGCATCCGCCACGACCTCGTAGTCGTGCGCGCTCCACCGCGACAGCATCTTCTGATGCGGATGCCGGCCACGGCCGACGAGGTCGGCGACCGCGATGCCCTCGGGCGCGACGGGCGACTGCGGCAGCAGACCCAGGATGCGCGCGACCTCCTTGGTCGGACGCGAGTGCACCGAGGTGCCGTCGAGGACGACCTGCCCGGCGGTGGGCGAGAGCAGGCGGGCGAGGGAGCGGAGCAGCGTCGACTTGCCGCATCCGTTTGCCCCCACGATCGTGGTGATCCTGCCGGGGGCGATGTCGAGGTCGAGGCCGTCGATGATCGTGCGATCGCCGTAGGCGAGGGTGACGGCGTCCGCCCTCAGGGTGTGCGCTTCGGTCACAGAGAGCCTCCCGAGCGGTTGGTGCGGATGAGGAGATAGATCAGATAGGGGGCGCCGAGCACGCCGGTGATCACGCCGACCGGGTAGCGCTCGCCGAACGCGAACTGTCCGATGAGGTCGCTGCCGAGCACGAGCACGGCCCCGACGAAGGCGCTCGGCAGGAGCAGGTTCGCTCCGGGTCCCGTGATGCGGGCCGCGATCGGGCCGGCCATGAACGCCACGAATGCGATCGGTCCGGTCGCCGCCGTCGCGAACGCGAGCAGGGCGACGGCGCCGAGGATGCAGAGCACGCGCGTCGCGTTCACCCGCACGCCGAGACCGGATGCCGAGTCGTCGCCGAGCTGCATGGTGCCGAGCGCGCGGCCCTGAGCGAGCATCAGCGGCACGATCACGACCGCGGCGACCGCGAGCGGGGCCACGCGCTCCCACGAAGCGCTGTTCAGGCTCCCGGTGAGCCACTGCATCGCGGTCTGGATGTCCCACGACGCGGCCCGCGACAGCACATACGAGATGACGCTCTGCAGCATCAGGGAGACGCCGATGCCGATGAGGATCAGCCGGGTGCCCGCGAAGCCGCCCCTGATCGACAGCAGATAGATGGCCCCGGCGGTGACGAGCGCCCCGGCGAGAGCCATGAGCGACACGAGCGGGCCGCTGAAACCCAGCACGATGATCCCGATCACCGCTGCAGCACCGGCGCCGTTCGAGATGCCGATGATGTCGGGCGACGCGAGCGGGTTGCGCAGCAACGTCTGGAACGAGACGCCGGCCATGCCGAACGCGATGCCGGCGAGGATTGCCAGCGCAGCCCGAGGCAGGCGCAGCTCGCCGACCGTGAACGACGCCCCGGGCACGGTCTCGCCGAGGATCACGCGCACCACGGCGTCGAGCGGGTAGAACGTGTTGCCGATCATGAGCGCAACCGTGAAGAGCACGAGCAGCAGCACACCGAGCACGACCGTCGCGACGGCGTGGCGTCGGTGTCGCGCGCGGCGTCCCCGGACGATCGCGGCGGCGCGGTCGGCGATCGAGGTCTCCCCGGGGGCGGTGCGGTCCGTGGTGGTCACAGTTCACGCACCTTCTGCCGACGCACGATCCAGATGAAGAACGGCGCACCGATGATCGCGGTGATGATGCCGACCTGGATCTCCTCGGAGGACGGCGAGATGACCCGGCCGACGACGTCGCTCGCGAGCAGGAGTGCAGCACCGGCCATCGCCGAGAACGGCAGCAGCCAGCGGTGGTCCGTGCCGATCAGCATCCGGCATACGTGCGGGATCACGAGGCCGATGAATCCGATCGGACCGGCGATCGCGGTCGCCGCGCCGGCGAGGATGACCGCGCCGAGCGCAGACACCAGCCGGGTGCGGAACACGTTCTCGCCGAGGCCCTTGGCCATGTCGTCGCCCAGCGCGAGCGAGTTCATGCCCCGCGCGCTCGCGAGGCAGATGAGCGCGCCGAGCGCGAGGACCGGCGCTGTCAGCGCGATACGCGGCCACTCGGCTCCACCGACCCCGCCGATCTGCCACGACTGGAAGGCCTGCAGCAGGTCGACGCGAGGAAGCATGACGGCGCTGATGAGCGAGGCGAAGGCGGCGGAGGTGGCTGCCCCCGCGAGCGCGAGCTTGAGCGGGGTCGCTCCGCCCCGGCCGAGCGAGCCGACCGTGTACACGAACGCGGCCGCGACGGCGGCACCGGTGATCGCGAGAGCCATCTGCCCATAGGGGTTGGTGAGTCCGAGGAACGCGAGTCCCAGCACCACCGCGAAGGACGCACCGTTCGACACCCCGAGGATGCCGGGGTCGGCGACCGGGTTGCGGGTCACCGCCTGCATGGTCGCACCCGACAGTGCGAGAGCTGCTCCGACGAGAAGCGCGAGGACCGTGCGCGGGATGCGCTTGACGACCGCGGCTTCGGCGATCGTGTCGGCGTGCCCCGACAGCGCGGCCCCGATGTCGTCGAGCGTGACGGCGCGCACGCCGAAACTCACCGAGAGCGCGCACAGCACGAGGAGCACGCCCGCTCCGGCCAGCAGCCAGAGGGTACGCGCCCACGCCGGGCGTCGCAGGTCTGCGATGCCCGGCGTGGCTGCGGTGACAACGGTCACGGGTCAGAGCGGAGTGGTGCGCGCGATCACTGCGCGAGCGGCGCAGCCAGGGCCTCGAAGTACTTGTCGATGCCCCACGGGATGGACAGCGGCGTCGGGTTGGCGGATGCCGCGAGCGGGGTGGAGTCGGGCAGCACGGCGACGCGGCCCTCGGCGATCGCGGGGATCTTCGACAGCAGCGGGTCGGCCTGCAGCAGGGCGAGGGTCGAGTCGTCGCCGTACGTGATAATGAGGTCGACGTCGTCGAACTTCGCCGCGTCCTCCGCGCTGACCTGCAGGTAGAACTGGTCGGTGTCGGCATCCGCCTCGAGCAGCGAGGAGAGCGGCATCCCGAGCTCGTTGAGGTAGCCGACGCGCGGGTCGATCGGGGTGTAGTACCCGATCTGGCTCAGGTCGGTCGGGTCGACGAAGAAGAACATCGCCTTCTTGTCCTTGAGGTCGCCCTGCGCGTCGAGCGCGGCCTCGGCGTCGGCGTGCAGCTCCTCGATGAGCGCGTCGCCCTCGTCCTCGAGCCCGAGAGCCTTCGAGTTCATCTCGATCATCTCGTCGACGGTCGTGCCCCAGGGGATGTCGGGGTACGCGACGACCGGCGCGATCTTGGAGAGCGTGTCGTACTCCTCCTGAGTGATCGCGGAGTACGAGGCGAGGATGACGTCGGGCTGCGTGTCGGCGACGGCCTCGAAGTCGATGCCGTCGGTCTCGTCGAACAGCACGGGCGCTTCTCCGCCGAGCTCGTCGAGCTTGTCCTCGACCCAGGGCAGGATGCCGTTGTCGTCGTCGTCGCCCCAGGTCGCCTTGCTCATGCCGACCGGCACGACGCCGAGGGCCAGCGGCACCTCGTGATTGGCCCAGGCCACCGTGGCGACGCGGTCGGGCTTCGACTCGATCGTGGTCTCGCCGTACACGTGCTCGATCGTGACGGGGAACGCGCCGTCGTCGGCCGGGTTGGCACCCGCATCCGATCCGGTGTCGCTCGAGGTGGCGCAGGCGGTGAGGCCCACGGCGAGGGCCGCGGCGACGCCGGCGGCGATGAGACGGGAGGTGCGCACGGGAATGCCCTTCCAGGTAGAGGTGAGGGGTGCGGCGCAGATCGGGGCGCCAGGCTTTGGTAAGCCTGGCCTAATCTAACAGAAAGTAAGGCATGCCTCATCTCGTGATACGAAATGCGGGAATGCAGAAGCCGGCCGGATCCGTGAGGATCCGGCCGGCTCAGGAAGTCAGCGCGCGCTCAGAGAGCGCGGATGTTCGCCGCCTGCATGCCCTTGGGGCCACGCTCAGCGTCGAATTCGACCTTCTGGTTCTCGCGGAGCTCCTTGAAACCGGAGCCGGCGATCGCCGAGTAGTGAGCGAAGAGGTCCTCAGAACCGTCATCAGGAGCGATGAAGCCGAAGCCCTTCTCCGCGTTGAACCATTTCACAGTGCCAGTGGCCATGTGTTTTCTACTTTCTGTTGATACGGCCGCTCTCGCGGCCTGCGCCGCGACGGAAGATCCGACGCGCACGCCCGGTCAACGTATCACGGCAGGTTGCCGTGTCGCCGACAATTCATCGCCGCGATGCTTCACGGCCGCTTCGGTGCGGCTGCTCACCCCGAGCTTCCGGAGGACCGCGGACACGTGCACGCTCACGGTCTTGACGCTGATGAACAGGCGCTCGCCGATCTGGCGATTGCTCAGCCCCTCGGCGAGGAGCTCCAGCACCTGACGTTCGCGCGCCGTGAGTGCGTCGGTCTCGGAGTCCTCCACGACGACGGGTGTGCGCAGCCCGGCAGCACTGGCGTAAACCCCGATCCCACGGATGAGCCGATCGTGGCCGAGCGCTTCGGCGATGCGTGCGGCTTCGTCGAGCAAGGCTCCCGCCTCGGCGCGCTCCCCGGCGCCGACGAGCAGCCGCGCGAGCTCGAGGCGGGCCATGGCGCGGAACGTCACGGGAACGTCGTCGCCGTCGACCAGAGCGACCGCCACCCGCAGCGCCTCGAGCGACGGGGACAGGAACGCGTCGAGGATCGTCTCCCACGCGTCGCCGCGCAGCTGTTCGGGCTGGGCGAGCCAGGCGGCACGCACCTCGTCGATGGCGTCGCCGACCTCGGCGCCGCTCGCCCGCAGCTCGGCGATCAGCCACCCGGCCTCCAGCAGCAGCCGCCTCTCGTGCAGCAGCGCGGGGCCGTCGTCACGCAGCATCTGCCGTATCTCGTCGAGCGCCCCGAGATCGTCACCGCGGCTCTCGGCGACGGCCACGCGCATCATGACCTCGTCGTACCAGATCTGCCGCTCGTCCCGTCCGGCCTCCTCGAACATCGGGTGCCACTCCCGTACGATCTCGGCGGCCTCCTCATGACGGCCCCGCCACGACAGCACCCGCACTCGGGTCATGGTCGCGTAGGTCTGGAAGATGCGCAGCGTCTCCTGCGAGAGCTCGCGCGCGAGCATCCCCTCGACCCGCTCGACCTCGCCGAGCTCGAGCAGAGGCACCGCCATGTTCTGCGTCATGATCGCGCCCGTCGTGCGCTCGACGCCGAAGTCGCGAGCCCGCTCCAAGCCCTCTCCGGCCACACGTACCGCGTCTCGATACCGGCCGAGGAGGCCGAGCAGGTCGGAGTAGTTGACGCGGTACCGCAGCTCGGCGTTCGTGGTGTCCGCCCGCGACATCGCCCGGGCGTACTCCTCGTGCGCCTCGGCGATCCGGCCGAGATGCGCCAGCGAGCCGCCGCGGACGTTGGCCGCGATCGACGCCTCCTCCGCGGATCCCGCGGCCTCGGCGCGGTCTCCCGCCTCCGTCGCCAGCTCGACGGCGTCTTCGAGGCGTGCGGCCACCATGTAGCGACTCGCGAGCTGGTTGAGGATAGAGGCGCGCAGACGATCGTCGTCGACGCGGCCGTCGAGCACCGCGAGCGCCTGCTGCAGCAGCGGGATCGCTCCGGTGCGCCCGACGTTCATCGTGTAGTAGGCCTTGTCGCGGAGCAGTCTCGCGTGCAAACGCGGGTCGACGGTCTCGGGGTCGACCTCGGCGAGCGCGAGGTTCACCACGGCGAGCGCGCGCTCTCCGTCGCCGCCGTTGCGCAGCACCGAGCCGAGCGACCGCAGGAACTCGAGCCGCGGCACGGCGACGGCGCTCTCGGCATCCGGCACCTGCATCCAGAGATCCAGAGCACGTTCGCCGAACCGTCCGGCGCTCGCGAATGCGAACCGCGACTTCGCGTCCGACATCGCCGTCACCGCTGCGGCCAGCGCTCGCGGGGCATCCTGTGCGAGCTGCCAGTGATAGGCGAGTGCCGCCGCATCGACCTTCTGACGGGCGGCGTCGGCCTCCATCCGCTCCGCGTACGTGCGGTGCAGTCTCGCGCGCTCCCCGGGGAGCAGGTCGTCGTGCACGGCCTCGCGCAGCAGCGCGTGGCGGAAGCGATACGTGTCGTCGACCACGACCAGGATGCCGCTGGACGTCGCCTCGCGGATCGCCTCGTCGAGCTGCGGCTCCGGCATGCCGACGAGCGCGGCGACCAGGGGGTGCGGAAGGGGCCGCTCGGCACCCGACACGACCTGGACGACACGACGTGCATCGTCGCCGAGGCGGTCGAAGCGGGCGAGCAGCAGATCGCGCAGGGTGCCGGGGAGCGGACCGGTCGAGCATCCGGCGATCTCCTCGACGAAGAAGGGCACTCCCTCGGCTCTCGTCTGGATGCGCTCGGCCACCGTGTCGCTGAGCGCATGCCCTGTGATCGCCTCGGCCAGCGCACGCGCCGCGCCCGGGCTGAGACGGTCGACCTGCACACGCTCGATCAGCCGCGCCCGCGTGGACTCGCCGATGAAGGAGCTCACCGCATCGCCGCGGCGGACGTCGTCGGAGCGGCACGACAGCAGGATCAGGATGCGCCCCTGCGGAATCGTGCGCAGCAGGAACGAGAGGATCGCAAGAGTGGAGTCGTCGGCCCAGTGCAGGTCTTCGACCACCAGCACCTGTGGCGCGTTCTCGGCGGCGACCTCGACGAGGGCCGCGATCGCATCGCGCACCCGGTCGGGACTCGTCTGCGAGCGCTCGGTGGGGTGGAGTTCGGGGAGCAGCACGCCCAGCGCCTCGACGCCGACGCCCAGCTCATCGCGCACGCGGTCGACACCCAACGCGGCGACGATAGACCGCAGGATGCCGGTGATCGGCCCGAACGGGGTCCGCGAAGCCCCGAGGTCGAGGCACCAGCCCACGTGCACGTCGGCCCGGTTCGCCACCTCGGCGCCGAACTCGCGCAGTAGTCGCGACTTGCCGATGCCCGCCTCTCCCTCGACGAGCAGCGCGGTCGGCACACCGCCCACCGCACGGTCGAACGCCGCGCGCACCGCTGCGGACTCGACCTCGCGGCCGATCATCGCGGTGCTGGAGACGGGGGCCATGGAATCATCGTGCCACCCGCCTCCGACATCCGCGCGGGTCTCTGCCCTCGGCGGAACCCCGGGCGCGATCACCGCGCGGAGGCGGGTTCGCACACCGCAGAGCGACCGCCCTGCGTGGCCTCGGAGCGCCGGGCGGCGGAGCCGCGCAGCATCCGCTCCCACACCCTCCGCAGCGGGCCGGCGCCGCGGGGGACGATCTGGTCGGCGTGCTCCGCGAGGAACCGACGGCGTTCGGCCGCGCGCTGCAGCTGCTCCTGGTCGTACTCGGTGACCTTGTAGGCGAGATACGGGTGCTCGTACATGACATCTCCTCTGTCGATGTCCCCACACTCCGCTCTGAGGCACCCCCTCGACATCGGGCAGATGCCCTATCTTCTCGAAGCCGACACCTCAGACGCGAGCCGCGCGCATGCGACGAGGCCCGGACACGACGAGGCCCGGACGCGTCATCCGCCGTCCGGGCCTCGCCACCTGGGGTCCGTGCTCAAGGAGCCTGCGCTCAGGCCTTCACGTCACCACGCCACGCGCCGGTCTCCTCGCCGCGCTTCTCGATGAACGTCTTGAAGTTGTGCAGGTCCTTCTTGACCGCGTGCGATCCCGCGCCGACGAGGGAGCCGACCTTCTCGAGCAGGCCCTCGGGCTCCCAGTCGATCTGCGCCGTCACGCGCGTCTCGAGGTCGCCGAGCTTGTGGAACGTCACGACGCCCGCGTGCTCGGTGTCGCCGCCGACGCTCTTCCAGGCGACGCGCTCGTCGGGGTGCTGCTCGGTGATCTCGGCGTCGAACTCGCGCGTCGCGCCGCCGACCTTCACCGTCCACCGCGTGTGCGTGTCGTCGAGCTGCACGATCGACTCGACCTCGTCGAGGAACTGCGGGAAACTCTCGAACTGGGTCCACTGGTTGTAGACGATGTCGACGGGGACGTGCACGTCGACGGTCTCGATGATCTGCACCATGGGATGCTCCTGTCTTCTCGTCGGATTCTGGGTGTGGTCCCATTCAGCGCGACGGCGACGGCCTTCGCGATGGGGTTGACAGGTCGGAGCACCTCGCACATGATCACGCGACGACTCGTGTCCTCCCCCGACGCGAGTAGCGTGGAGGGATGCGCATCCCCGCCGCGATCCGCGCCTCCCAGCGCTCCCCGCTGCTGCAGGTCGTGAAGTCCGCGGCGGCGACCATCGCGGCCTGGCTGCTCGCCGGATGGGTCGTACCGGGACAACTGCCGGTGTTCGCGGCCATCGCCGCCCTCCTCGTGGTGCAGCCGAGCATCAACCAGTCGCTGTCGAAGGCGCTCGAGCGCAGCATCGGCGTGATCGTCGGCGTCGTGATCGCGGTCGCGCTCGGCCTGCTGCTCGGGTCCCCCAGCTGGATCGTGCTGCTCGCGATCGTCGTCGCGATGCTCGTCGCCTGGGTGTTCCGCGCGACGCCGGGCACCGGCAACCAGGTCGCGATCTCCGCGATGCTCGTGCTGGCCCTCGGCTCCACCCCCGACTACGCGCTCGCCCGCATCTTCGAGACGATCATCGGCGTCGTGATCGGCATCGTCGTGAACGCCGTGATCGTGCCGCCGGTGCTCGTCGCCCCCGCCCGCCGCGACCTCGGGCTGCTGGGCGGAGAGCTCGCCGCGAGCCTCGACCGCCTCGCCGACGCCCTGCCCGAGCCGCAGTCGCCTGCGCAGCTGCAGGAGCTCATGCTCGAGGTGCGGCTGCTGCGTCCCATGAAGGATGCCGCGGCGGCATCCATCGCGGCCGGCGAGGAGTCGCTCACGCTCAACCCGCGCCGCTCGACCCACCGCCGGGACCTCGCCGAGATGCGCGCGCTGCTCGACCGGCTCACACCGATCGTCACGCAGACGATCGGCATGACCCGGGCCTACTTCGACCACTACGACGACACGATCGGCCAGGAACCCGCCGTCGCGGCGATCGCCGACCAGCTGCGCAGGGCAGGGCACGACGTCCGCCTCGCGGTGCAGATCGCCGACGTCGCCCGCGAGCCCGAGGCGCTGACCTCGGCGATCCCGGCGCTCACCGCCCCTCTCGTGATACGCCCGCCGTCCTCGGATCACTGGATCCTCATCGGCTCGCTCATGGAGGACCTGCGTCGCATCCGCGCGGAACTGGTCGACGAGGACTGAGGGCGAGTCAGTCCCTCTCGGCCTCGACGTCGCTGCTGTGCCGGCCGTCGTCGTCCCCGTCGGAGGGCAGCGCCGTGGGCATCCCTCCCTTGTTGTCCTCGGAACCGAGGTTGTCGTTCTCCTCCGGGCCGGGCGAGGGCTCGGTGCTGATGTCGGTGCGGTCGGTGTCGATGTCGTCGTGTCCCACGATCGGTCCTCTCTCTTCGTCCCTGCGACGCTACGGGCCCTCCGGGGCACGCGCAGGGGTCTTGACAACCTCCCACACCACGATCTCGCCGCCTACCCTGGAGTCATGCCAGGGATGACCGTCGCCGAAGCCCGCGCCGAGCTCGCCGCTCTCGAGGATCCGAAGATGCGCGCCGCGAACGAGAAGCGCGGCGACGACCACGGCATCAATCTCAGCCGGATGCGCGCTCTCGCGAAACGCATCAAGACGGATCATCCGCTCGCCCTGGAGCTCTGGGCCACGGGCGACACCGCCGCCCGGCTGCTCGCGCTGCTGATCTGCACGCCGAAGGCGTTCACGGCCGACGAGCTCGACGCGATGATCCGCGAGACCCGCCCACCCAAGGTGAACGACTGGTTCGTGAACTACGTCGCGAAGAAGACGCCGCGCGCCGAGGAGATGCGGTTGCGCTGGTTCGACGACCCCGATCCGACGACCGCGGCGGCCGCGTGGGCGCTGACCAGTGTGCGGGTCGCGAAGGATGCCGAGGGCCTCGATCTGCCGCACCTGCTCGACCTGATCGAGCGCGACCTGCAGACGGCGCCCGCGCGCCTGCAGTGGTCGATGAACGAGACGCTCGCGACCATCGGGATCTTCCACGCCGAACTGCGGGATCGGGCGCGGGACATCGGCGAGCGTCTGCAGGTGCTCGCCGACTACCCGACCGCCCCAGGCTGCACGTCGCCGTTCGCGCCGATCTGGATCGACGAGATCGTCCGGAGACGCGAGGGCTGAGCATCCTCATCGGCGACAGCCGTACGCTGAGGCCATGAGCACGCACATCGCCGCCGAGCCCGGCCAGATCGCCCCCATCGTCCTGTTCCCCGGGGACCCGCTGCGGGCGAAGTGGATCGCCGAGACCTTCCTCGACGACGCGGAGCTGTACTCCGAGACCCGCGGGATGCTGGGCTACACCGGCACCTGGGAGGGGCACCGCGTCTCCGTCCAGGGCTCGGGCATGGGGCAGCCGTCGATGGCGATCTACGCGAACGAGCTGTTCGACTCCTACGGGGTCGAGACGATCGTGCGCGTCGGCTCGTGCGGCGCTCTGACCGAGAAGCTCGCGGTGCGCGACATCGTCATCGCGAACGGCGCGTGCACGGACTCCGGCATCAACCGCGTGCGCTTCCACGGCCTCGACTACGCCCCGGTCGCCGACTTCGGCCTGCTGCGCGCGGCGGTCGAGGCCAGCGAGTCCGAGGCGATCGACTCGGCCGTGCACGTGGGGCTGCTGTTCTCGAGCGACCAGTTCTACAGCACGCGCCCCGAGCTCACCGAGCCCTTCGTGAAGCACGGGGTGCTCGGCGTCGAGATGGAGGCCGCGGGGCTGTACACCCTCGCCGCGTACCACGAGCGCCGCGCCCTCGCGATCTGCACGGTCTCCGACCACATCGTCACGGGCGAGGAGACCACGGCGCAGGAGCGCGAGCAGACGTTCGGCGACATGATCCGCATCGCGCTGCGCGCCGCGACCTCGGTCTGAGGGCTCGGCCGTCCCCTGTCATAACTCCGGAGAACCCGCCGGCCTCGCTCCGATAGCCCGCCTACGCGCTCGAAGCGAACCGTTTCTCCGGAGTTGTGGCGGGATGAAAGGATCGGAGGATGCTCCTCGACCCGACGACCCTGCCCGACGGCTCCGACGCGGATGCCGTCTACACGGCGTTCGTGGAATGGGTCGAGTCCACCGGCATCTCGTTGTACCCCGCGCAGGACGAGGCCCTGATCGAGATCGTCTCGGGCAACAACCTCATCCTCTCAACGCCCACCGGCACGGGGAAGTCGCTCGTGGCGGTCGGAGCGCACTACGCCGCGCTCGTCGAGGGACGCCGCTCGTACTACACGGCCCCCATCAAGGCCCTGGTGAGCGAGAAGTTCTTCGCACTGGTCGACGTGTTCGGCGCCGCGAACGTCGGCATGATCACGGGCGACTCTTCCGTCAATGCGGACGCACCGATCATCTGCTGCACCGCGGAGATCCTCGCGAACCTCGCTCTGCGCCAGGGGACGGAGACGTGCGTCGGCCAGGTCGTGATGGACGAGTTCCACTTCTACGCCGACCCGGACCGCGGATGGGCGTGGCAGGTGCCGCTGCTCGACCTCCCCCAGGCGCAGTTCGTGCTGATGTCGGCGACGCTCGGCGACGTCACGCAGCTCGCCTCCGACCTCACACGGCGGACGGGTCGCGACACGGCATCCGTCACCGGCGTCGAGCGCCCCGTCCCCCTGCACTACTTCTACGAGACGACGCCGATCCACGAGACGATCGACGATCTGCTGAACACGGGGCAGGCCCCGATCTACGTCGTGCACTTCTCGCAGGCGGCGGCGATGGAGCGCGCGCAGGCCCTCTCGAGCACGAAGGTCGCGACGCGTGAGCAGCGCGACGAGATCGCGGCGCTGATCGGCGGGTTCCGCTTCACCACGGCGTTCGGCAAGACGCTCTCGCGCTTCCTGCGCGCGGGCATCGGCGTGCACCATGCCGGGATGCTGCCGAAGTACCGCCGCCTGGTGGAGCAGCTCGCGCAGCGCGGGCTGCTCCGCGTGATCTGCGGCACCGACACGCTCGGCGTCGGGATCAACGTGCCGATCCGCACCGTGCTGCTGACGGCGCTGACGAAGTTCGACGGCACCCGGATGCGGCAGCTCAACGCGCGGGAGTTCCATCAGATCGCGGGTCGCGCCGGCCGCGCCGGATACGACACCGCGGGGACAGTGGTCGCGCAGGCGCCGGAACACGAGAGCGAGAACATCGCGGCCATCAAGAAGGCCGGAGACGACCCCAAGAAGAAGCGCAAGATCATCCGCAAGAAGGCGCCGGACGGCTTCGTGTCGTGGGGCGAGCCCTCGTTCCGCAAGCTGATCGACGCCGAGCCCGAGACGCTGACCTCGCACATGCAGATCACGAGCGCCATGATGCTCAACGTGATCGCTCGCGGCGGCGACGTCTTCGCGAATATGCGCGCATTGGTATACGACAACCACGAACCGCGAACGCGGCAGCGTCAGCTCGCGCTCCGCGCTCTCGGGATCTACCGCACGCTCCTCGAATCGGGCGTGGTGGAACAGACGGATGCCGGCGACGTCCGCCTCACGGTCGACCTGCAGCCCAACTTCGCGCTCAACCAGCCGCTGTCGCCGTTCGCCCTCGCGGCATTCGACCTGCTCGACCCCGACCCCGCCGCGGGCACGGGCACGGGCTCGTACGCGCTCGACATGATCTCGATCGTCGAGGCCACCCTCGACGATCCGCGCGCCGTGCTGAGCCAGCAGGAGTTCCTCGCCCGCGGGGAGGCCGTCGCCGCGATGAAGCGCGAGGGCATCGAGTACGACGAGCGCATGGAGCTGCTCGAGGACGTCACGTATCCGAAGCCGCTGGACGAGCTGCTGAGCGCCGCGTTCGAGACGTACAGTGCGGCGCAGCCGTGGATCCGCGACTTCGAACTGCATCCCAAGTCCGTCGTCCGCGACATGTACGAGCGAGCCATGTCGTTCGGGGAATACGTCGCGTACTACAAGATCGCGCGCTCCGAGGGCGTGGTGCTCCGCTACCTGTCCGACGCGTATCGCGCGGCCTCGCAGACCATCCCCGAGGAGCTCAAGGACGAAGACCTCCGCGACCTGATCGAGTGGCTCGGCGAGCTCGTCCGCCAGGTCGACTCGAGCCTGCTCGACGAGTGGGAGGAGCTCGTCGCGGGCGTGCCGCAGGACCACGAGGACGAGCCGATCGTGCCGCCGGCACCGAAGCGCCTCACCGCGAACGTCCGCGCCTTCCGCATCCTCGTGCGCAACGAGCTGTTCCGCCGTGTGCAGCTCGCGGCTCGCGAGGACGTCGCCGCGCTCGCGGAGCTCGATCCGTCGTTCGGCGCCGACGCCTGGTCGGATGCGCTCGACGGCTACTTCGCCGACCACGACGAGATCCTCACCGGGCCGAACGCCCGCAGCTCGCAGCTGCTGCTCCTCACCGAGGGCGCGACGGAGTGGACCGTGCGTCAGATCATCGACGACCCCGCCGGCGACCACGACTGGGGCATCTCCGCGACGGTCGACCTCGCCGCCTCCGACGAGGAGGGCGCGGCTGTCGTCACGGTGACGGGGGTCGACCGGCTGTAGCGGCCACGATCGGCCGGTCCACGCGAACGACGCGGTCGAGGCGTGCGAGCGTCTCCCGTCGGTGGGATGCCGCGATCACGGTCGCGTCCACCTCGCTGAGCACCTGTGATATCGCCCGCTCGGTCTCGGGGTCGAGGCTCGCGGTGACCTCATCGACGATCAGGATGCGCGGCTCCCTGCACAGCGCCCTGGCGAGGGCGAGTCGCGCTCGCTGTCCTCCCGAGAGGCGCGCGCCGTGCTCGCCGAGCTCGTCGTCGAGCGTGATCCAGTCGCGGGCCCCGACGCGGTCGAGTGCCAGGAGGAGCTCCTCGTCGGTCCGCCCACTCGTGCCGCGCAGCAGGTTCTCGCGCACGGTGCCGTGGAACAGCCGCGCATCCTGCTCGACGACCGCCACGGCGTCGCGCAGCTCCGCATCCGACACCTGACGCAGAGACGTCCCCCGCCCGTCGGCGTCGACGATCTCGATGTCGCCGGAGTCCGGATCCCACAGTCGCGCGGCGAGCGCGATCACGGTGCTCTTGCCCGCCCCCGACGGACCCGCGAGTCCGACGTGCTCACCCGGTCGCACCTCGGCGGACCAGCCCTGCAGCACCCGGGTGCGGTCGTCGTAGGAGAATCCGACCTCGCGGAAGCGGATGCCGAGGGGACCCGCTGGCAGCGGACCGGCGTCGACGACCGGTGCCACGACGGGCGGCCGGCGGAGTCCTGCGTCCACGCGTGCGGCGCTCGCGACGAGCGGATGCAGCTCTGAGAGCGTGTGAGCGGCGTCTGCGACGGCCGCGACGCCTGCGACCGCGAGCGCGACGACCGCCGGGGCGAGCGCCGCCGACCGCGGGTCGCCGATCCCGCCAGCGAGCAGCGCGGACGCGATCACGCCGATCACGACTCCCGTGAGGATCAGCTCGCGTGCCCCGTCGACGAGGCGCGCGAGGAGTTCGCGGCGGCGGGCGGTGCGCACCGAGCCCCGCGTCGCGGCGACGGCCTCGCCGACGACCCGGTCCTGCAGCCCGTAGGCGAGAACCTCTCGCAGCGCGCCGAGCGCGTCGACGAGCCGTTCGGACAGCTCCTCCCGCTCCGACTGCTGCTCCGCGCCGATCCGTCGCGCGGGGCCGGCTCCGGCCCAGGCGGTGAGTGCGACGACGGCCGCACCGATCACCATCACGAGCGCGGCGCTCGGCATGAGCGCCACGGCCACGCCGAGCGCGGCGGCGAACAGGGTCAGCGACGCGCCGAGCTGCGCGAGCGTGTGCGCGTAGAAGAATTCGAGCTTCTCGATGTCCGTCATCGCGACGGACGCCGCCCGCCCGGAGTGCTCGCGACGGCGGGCCGGCACGCTGCGGGCGTAGGCGTCGAAGAGCGCGACGCGCAGACGTGCGAGCACGCGGTACGCGAGCGCGTGCGAGACATCCATCTCCCGCCAGGTGAGCAGCGTGCGCAGCAGAACGAGTGCACCCATCACGACCCACCACGCGGGCGGAGGCCACGCACCGTGGACGACGGCTCCGCCGACGCCCCAGGCTGCGAGCACGGCGATGGCCGCGAGCGCGAGCAGGCTCGTGGTCGCGAGCACGTAGCTCCCGACGATGCGCCGCCATTCGGGGCGCAGCGGCGGGATCAGCCGCGCCAGCACCGACGCGGTCCCGCTGTTCACGATGCCGCCGCTCACGACGCCTCCTCCACGAGCGCGCCGCCCTCGAGGACGTGCACGTGCGGGACGCGGCGGAGCGCCTCGGGGCGATGACTGATCATGAGCACGATCCGGTCGGCCGCGACCCTCTCGAGCGTCTGCGCGACGATCTCCGCACCGGCGTCGTCGAGAGCGCTGGTCGGCTCGTCGACAAGCAGCACGGGTCGGCGTGCGAGTAGGGCGCGGGCCAGGGCCAGCCTCTGGCGCTGACCTCCGGAGAGGCTGCCACCCGCCTCGGCCACGGGGGCATCGAAGCCGCCGGGGAGGGCGCGGATCTCCTCGAGCACCCCGGCATCCGCGCACGCGCGCTCGAGCGCGTCGTCGCCCGCGCCGAACAGGTCGATGTTCTCGCGCACCGTGGCCGCGAACAGCACGGGACGCTGCGAGACCACGGCGACGTCCTCGGTGTGCAGTGGCCGTCCGTCGAGCACGACAGTCCCCCGGTCGGGGTGGAGGAAGCCGAGCACGACGTCGAACAGCGTCGACTTGCCGGCGCCCGAGGGGCCGACGATCGCGTGCACGGCGCCGCGCTCCGCGCGCAGGTACACGCCGTCGAGCACCGGGCGTTCGGCCGCGGGGTAGCGGTACGACACGTCCGCGATCACGAGCTCAGCGCCTGAGTCGTCGGCAGCGGATGCCGGCCGTCGGCTCGCCGTCGGACCGACGTCGGCGAACGCCCCGAGCGCACGCAGTCCCGGCACGGCGGTGAGGCCGAGGAAGCCGGCGTGCCAGTGACGCGACAGCTCGCGCACCGGTCGGAACGCCTCCGACGCGAGCAGCAGCAGCACGTACACCTCCACCGCGGGCGCCCGCCCGGTCAGCACCGAGACGATCGCGACCGCCGCGGCGAGCACGGTCCCCGCCTGGATCGCGAAGTCCGTGATCGCGGTCTCCGCGAGGGAGGAGCGCATGACCCGCTCGGTCGCCCGCCGCAGCGCCTCGGACCGCGACTCCAACCGCGCACGGGTCGCAGGGACGTCCCCCAGTGCGCGGAGCGTCGACATGCCCCGCAGCGCCTCGAGCATGTCTCCGCTCACCGCCTCGTAGCTGTCCCAGTGCGTGAACCCTCGTCGCGCGAGCATCCGCTTCCACGCCTTCGGCCCGAGAACCGCGAGAACGAGGGCGAGCGCGACCCCCGCGCCGAGTCCCGGCGACAGCACCGCGAGCGCGACGACCACCGCGATGCCGCCGACCACGAGCTGCACCACGGCCGGGAGGTACTTCGAGACGTACGCCTCGGTGCCGTCGACCCCGTCGCCGAGCGTGAGGCGTGTCGAGCCGTCACGCAGGGCGACGTCGTGCAGACGATCCGGTGTCAGCACGGCTGATACCGCCCGTGCACGCAGCGCCTCCCGCACGCGTCCACCCAGCCGGACGGCGGCGTCGCCCTGGGCCAGGCCGAGGAGCATGCGGGCGGCGCCGATCCCGAGGATCGCGCCGATCGCCGCGAACACGCCCCCGGCGTCGCCGTGCACGAGGGCCGCGAGCGCGAGCGCGAGGGCGAGGGCCTGTGCGACGTGGGTGGCGAACACGAGGAGTTGGAGCAGGATGCTCGCGAGGAGGAGCCGCGGGTGACGCCGCGCCTCCCGCCAGAGCTCGTGAACGATCATCATGGGTGGTCTCCCGTCGGGTCGAGGAAGGCGAGGGCGTGGAACGTCCAGCGGTCGCCCTGCGCGGGGAGACCGGAGACGGCGCGAGTGCCCGCTCCGCGCAGCGCCGCGGCGTAGGCGAGGCGGGCGGCGGCGAGGTGGCCCGCCCAGAGCGCGTGGGCGAGTGCTGCGGGGGACGATGCGACGGGGACCGACCAGGAACGCACGGACGCAGCGCCGCGGACCCATGCCTGCCCCGCAGCGCGGGCGATCCGTTCGACGCCGTTCAGCGGGCGGCGGCGCTCGGCACGGGCGAGGAAGACGTCGACGCTCGGCGATCGACGTCGCCCGAGGGCGTGGACCGCCGCGGGCGCGAGGTCGGGCCGGGCAGTGACGTCGAAGGCGACGAGCGGGATCTCCGGGGCGAGTCCGAGATCGGTCCAGGCGTGCGCCCGGGCGGCCGGCGGCACCGCGAGCAGCGCGCGCATCCGCGCGGACGGGCCGAGCCGCACGGAGGTCGGCGGCCGGCCGAGCACGAGCTCCGCGGCTGCGAGCGCATAGGCCGCATCGGCGATCCACAGCGGCCAGGCACGGTGACGGTAGCGGCCGAACGATCGTCCCGGCTGCACCGTGAACACGATCGTGGCGGTGTCGGGCGACGCGGCGCCCTCGGGCCACCCGGCGGCACGTTCGGCCGAGGGATCCCGACGGCGGGAGACACCGTGCTCGTGATCGAACGCCCAGCGCGCACCGCCCGCGACGACATGAGTCTGCACGGGGTAGCACGCCCCCGCGGACGGTACGGGACGACGACGGATGCCGGTCGCGGTGCCGTCAAGGGCGCGATGCGGCGGGCCGGGACGCCACAGCGCCTCGACCAGACGCGTGAGCTCCGCCCCGGGCTCGTCGGTCACGGCCCCCGCGCCCTGCCAGGCGTTGGTGCGCGGCCCCGGCGGCAGCGGATCCCCCGGCGCCTCCGCCGTGAACGCGCGGGCGAGAGGCCGGCCGAGGTGCCCGGCGAACGTGTCGGTCATGGTCGTCGCCTCACATGT
Organism: Microbacterium sp. LMX7-1.2; assembly: GCF_040675935.1. Taxonomy (NCBI): domain Bacteria; kingdom Bacillati; phylum Actinomycetota; class Actinomycetes; order Micrococcales; family Microbacteriaceae; genus Microbacterium; species Microbacterium sp. LMX7-1.2. The sequence goes on from NZ_JBEGIL010000001.1 coordinate 1,715,657, forward strand.
GCGGCGCGGGCAGGAGCGTGAAGTCCTCGGGTCCGCCGCTCCACACCGACCGCCAACCGCGCTCCTGCGCGGCGTCACGGAAGCGCGGCATCCCAAGATACGAGAACGCCGCCGGGGCGTTGGGCACGAGACCCGTGACGAGCGAGCGCACGACCCGGAGCGGGGTGCGTCGCACGTCGGACGTGGTGAGGTCGCGCACGAGCACGCGATGCCCCCGACGACGCAGCCGGGCGTGGACCTCGGCCATCGTGACGGCTGGCACGGCGCTGAGCGGGCGCACCCCGAACGCGGGATCGGTGAACCGCCGCGCCTCGACGTGCACGGCGGGGTCGAGCCATACCTGCACGTGCGCGCCGAGATCGATGACCCGCTCGCACTGAGCGCCGGCGGCCGTGAGGTAGTCCGCGTCGGGGCGGAAGTCGAGCATCAGGCCCTTCGCCATGACCCCGGCCTCGATCGCACGGAAGACCCAGCCGTCGGCATCCGTGCAGCCCTGCGTGTAGATCCAGGTGTGCACGGCCTCGAGCACAGCCTTGCGCGCCGCCTTCGCCGGGTCGAGCGCGACCGAGAACCCGGCGGCGTACAGCCCGCGCTCCTCGTCGTGCACGAGGGCCGCGATCGCGGGGGCGAACTCCGACGGCATCGCGACGAGCGAGACCCGCAGGCTGCTGCCGCGAAGGTCGTCGACCAGACCGGGCACGCTCGCCGGATCGATGCCGAATGTGGGCCCGTCGAGGTGCCACCACACCTCCAGAGCGTCTCGTTCGATCACCTCGAGCACCCCGCGGTCGCGCGCGTCGTCGACACTCGTCCCGGTCGCGATGCCGGCGTAGTTGAGGTGGTGCGTGCGCGGGAGGTGGCGGAACCGCGACTGACGCCAGTTGAGGTGCACGAGCGCGTCGGGCAGCCAGAGCGGCCGCCCCTCGGCATCCGCTGCCCGTGCCCAGAGCGCGGGGGTCGCCGCATCGAGCTCGCGGTAGGCGAAACCCTCCCGCGCGAGCTGCCAGTCCGCGAACCGGGGCAGCGCGTCGAGCGCGATCACGGTCTCTCCGTCGGCCTGCAGCTCGTCCACGGTCGCGATCCTCAGGTCGTCGCGGGAGAGGGTCTCGGGAAGCCAGTTGCCGCAGTACCGCTCGACGCCCTCGCCGATCGCCGCGATCCGCGCCTGCCCCGGGTCTCCGAACGATGTGCCGAGCGAGACCCTGTCGGCCGGCCACTCGCCCAGCGCCCGCGCGTCCGACACGGATGCCGTGAGCGCGAGGTAGCGGTGCGGGGCCCCGGCCGGATGCGGGACCTCGCGCACCGAGCGGATGATGCCGGTCTCGGGGTCGACCAGGTCCTCGACCGCGAGCGGAGGGAGGGTCGTCGTGTCCTGCGGGGTCATGCGGTCCTCTCGTGGTGCCAGCGCCCCGAGCGCGGTTCGAAGGCGGAGCGTGAGCGTCGGCCCGGAGGGACGACGTGGCGTGCGGTGGATGCACCGGACGGCAGTCCGTGACGCGCGAGCCAGGCGTCCAGCACGCCGCCGATGCCACCGGAGTCGCGCAGTCGGGCGCGCACGTCCTCGTCGAGGATGTCGGCGCCGAGGCGATGACCCCACGGGCCGTCGACCAGGTGCACGTCGCCGCGCCAGGAGGCCGCGAGCCGGCCCGCGTCGTCGTGGAAGAAGTCGTCGTCGCCGCGGACGAGCAGCAGCGGGACGTCGATCGCCCCGTAGGAGCGGTCGAGGTCGACGGGCGGCGCGGTCCACAGCCGCCGCCACCCCGACAGCACGGTCGGCGTCCATCCCCAGTCCTGGGCCGCGCGATGCACGCCGAGCCGTTCGGCGGCCGCGACCCGCGAGGTGAGCTCCTCGTCGGTCAGCGGAGGGAACGAGCGCTGCCCGCGTCCGTGCTGATGCCACCAGCCGATCCGGTGGAACAGCTGCGGACGCCCCTGCGCGTCCCAGGCCGTCTCGGCCAGTCCGAGCGCCGGCACCAGGAGCACGAGCGCGTCGACGTCGACGTCGCGGGCGATCTCGAGCGCCGCATGCGCGTCGTACGACCCTCCCGTGAGCACGACGGGCAGCTCCGGATGCCGGGAGCGCAGCGCGGAGACGACGGAGGCGCCGTCGCGGCGCTCCGCGAGGTAGGGGTTCCATTCGCCCTCGGAGGAGTGTCGGCCGCGCACGTCCTGCGCAAGGCAGCGGTATCCGCGGCGCGCCCACGCGCGGGCGGTGTCACCCTGACGCCACGCGCCGTAGGGGGTGCGCAGCACGACGATGCCGCGGGGCGTCTCGGGTTCCCAGATCCATCCGCGCAGGGCCACGCCGTCGTCGGCGAGGTGCACGTGCGGACGGGCGTCGCGCGGCGGGGTCATCGGCTCGCTCGCGGGTGCGGGGTCGGGTAGGCGATCACCGGATGCTCGGTCACGAGGCCGAGCGCCGGCACGAGTTTCCAGAGCGTGGTGCGCAGCCGCGGGAGGGTGGCGTCGCCCTGCGCCCAGGCCAGTGCCATGGTGAGCACGCGCGCGGTCACGAGAGCCACGGTCGGGGAGTCCAGGGGGTGATCGGATGCCGGGCCGAACCCGTGCCACGCTTCGAGAGCCCCCGGCGCGGTGCCGGCGGCGATCCGGCGGCGAGAGACGTGTGCCGCCGTGGCGTCGGCCGTCTCGGTCGCGAGCGGATCGACGAACACGCATTCCCCCTCGCGGTAGACGCGCAGTCGCGCGACGCCTTGGTCGAGGAGGTCGTCGAGCACGGCACGGTCCCGGCGCTCGTCGGCACCGTCGGCCACGGAGACGATCAGAGCGGCCGCGGCCTGCGCCGTCGCCGCTGATGCAGTACGCGCGACGCGCGCGCCCCAGCCCTCCAACACGCGGGCGATCTCCTCCGCGAGCACGCCCTCGCCGACCAGGCCGACGTCCCGCCGGGCCGCGGGCCAGCGGTGTTCTTCGTCTGCGCGTTCCCGCTCCTGCACCTCGAGGGTCAGACGAGCGAGGTACCCGGAGGAGTCGGCGTCGTCCGGGTCGGCGTCGCGCTCGGCGGCGAGCTCGTCGTGCAGCGCCGACGGCGGGGAGTCTAGCGCGGTGTGGCGTCCGGTGCGGAGGCGGAGCAGGGGCGGCTCTCCGTCGATCGTGACGATGTGGGCGCCGGTGGCGGGGAGCGGCGTGATGCGGGGCTCGGGGTTCATGCGGGTCTTTCCGATGGTCCCGGCCGGGCGCGGGGCGCCCGGCCGGGGAGGTCGCGTCAGTGCGTCGCGACCCGGGGTGTCACTCGAAGGGGTTCTCGACGAGCGCGTTCGAGTGGGTCGCCGACAGATGCGCCAGCTGCTCGGTCTCTTCGATCTCGGACAGGATCTGCTTGTCCATTTCCTTCTCCTTCTCTCTGTGGTCCGCCCCGCTGGGGTGCGGGGTGGGGTTCACGGTCGTGAACACCCCGACTCTAGATGAGAATGATTCTCAATATCTACTAGGATCGGCGACATGCCTTCCGCACTCCCCCTCCTCGCCGCCGATCACCGGGCCGGAACCGTCTTCTCGCTCGACGCGTCCTCGCGGCGTGTCGCCGTCCCCGACGCCTGGCTCACCGAGCACGCCGGTTTCCTGACCCTGCCGCCCGGAGCCGAGGATTCGTGGGCGTTCGCGGACGACCGCGGCGGAGCTCTCGTCGTCATCGGCCCCGAGGGCGTCCGCCGCATCCCGATCGCGATCCCCGCCGAGCACGTCGCGGCTTCCGCGGACGGCCGCCACGTCGTCGTGACCCCCGGACTGGGCGCGAACGAGGACGCGTGGAACGACGTCGTGACCGTCGCGGACCTCGCCCACGACACCTCGGTGCGGTTCCGCACCCGCGCCGGGGAACCCGGCGTCGTGATCGTGCCCGACCGCGTGACCGGACGACCGATGATCGTGCTGCGGCACCGCGATCCCGGCGCGATCGAAGCGATCCCCCTGGCGGAGGCGCTCGCCCTCGGCGCCCACGTGCCGGTGCTGCGCGGCGCCCGGTGCGACGACGTCGCGGACGACGGCCACGGCGACATCGTCGACCAGGTGACCGGCGTCCTCGGCGTCGCCACCGGACGCGGGCTGGAGAGGTTCGCGGTCGACGACGGCGTGCCCCGCGCGCTCGGGGTGATCCCCTGGCCGGCGGACGGACGCGCCTACTACCTGCGCCGCGCCGGCGACACCGGGCATGCGACGGGCGTGCTCCGCGGGGGACCCGCCGACCCCTCGCGCTGGACCGAGTGGACCAACGCGTTCGCCGAGATCGACCTGCACTCGGGTGCGTCCCGCACCGTCCCCCTCCCACCAGGACTCGTCTTCCGATTCGCACTCGCCGAGGGGAGGGCCGCCGCCACCGTGATCCACCCGGACGGCGACGCGCTCATCGAGATCGACCGGGCCCGCTCGCGGATCCTCCGCACGGTGCCACTGCCCCCGCTCAGCACCCCGCCGCAGCCGGGCAGCATGCCGTGGGATGCGGTCGACGGCCGCCCCGCGCAGCGTCGGTCAGTCGCGATCGACCCTCACACGGGCGTCATCGCCGTGACGGCCGGCGGCGACGGAGTCATCCACCTGATCGACGGCGACGACCGCATCGCGACGATCGACCTGCCCGGTGCACTGGACGAGGGCGGCCACCTGCTGTGGGCCGGACGCCCCGGCCGCTTCACCGATCCGGTCGGTCGATGAGCGCGCTCCGCACCTCGCTCGACGAGGCGCTCGCGCTCCATGAGCGGCACGGCGGACCGGGACTGCCCGACCGCGGATTCGTACTCGACCGCGCCGCCGACACTCCGCTGCCCGCGATCCGACACGTCGACGGCCGCGTCGTGATCGCGCCCGACGCGCACATCCATCGGATGAGCCCCGCCCCGGACGGACGACGCATCGCGGTCGAGTGGGCCGAGGACGCGGGCGAGGAGGCCGTGCTCGGCATCGTCGACGTCGCCTCCGGCGCCCTGCGCCTGCATCCCGGCATCCGCCTGCGCTACGACGACGTGCTGTGGGCCGATGACTCCCGCTCGCTGGAGGTCGTCGCGAGTCGGGACGGGATGCTGGTCGCCCTCGACGTCGACTCCGGCGCGTGGACGGCCACTCCCCTCGAGCCCGCTCTGCGCACGCGCCTGTTCCCCGGCGGACCCCGCGGCCTGCTCGCGCAGACCACACGCGGTGACGGCACGACCCTGCGCGACCGCTCCACCGGCACTCTCCTCGGGCAGTGGCCGGCTCTGCACCGCGCCCTCCGCCTGCACGACGGCGTGCTGGTGTGGCATGCCGACGGGCTCGACGCGCTCGAGCCCTCCGGCGCGGTGCGGTGGACGCACCGCGACGCGACGCTGCGGATCACGGATGTCACAGTCGCCGCCGACCGGATCGTCGTGCTCGGCGTCCAGGACGGACGATCAGTCGTCACCCGTGTGGACGCCGGCGCCGCGCATCCGCTCCGATTCGCCGCCGTCGGCGACGCGACCGTCACCGGTGTGGCCGTCGACGACGGCATCCTGCACCTCGCGGTCGAGGGACCGCTCACGCCACCGCGGATCGTGACCGAGACGCAGGCCGCGGTCGCGAGCGACGCCGCGGTCGGAGCAACGCTGGGCGTGACGACGCGCATCGATCCGACGGCGCGGGACGGCGAGACCCTCGCGGTGCACGTCACCTCACCGGTGGACGCCACGGGTCCGAGGCCGCTGCTGCTCGCCTGTTACGGGGGCTTCGGTGTGCCGCACCTCCCCGTGTTCGAGCCCACCGTCCCCGCCTGGGTCGCCCATGGCGGCTCCTACGCGACGGCTCAGATCCGCGGCGGAGGCGAGCGCGGCGACGGCTGGCGCACGGCCGGGAGCGGCACCCGCAAGCAGCAGGCGGTCGACGATCTCGCCGACATCGCCCGCGACCTCGTCGACCGGGGGATCACCCGTCCCGACCTGCTCGTGCTCGTGGGCGCGTCGCTGGGCGGCGTGATCGCCGCGAGCTGCGCGCTGCAGCATCCGGGTCTGTGCGCGGGCGTAGTCACGACGGCTGCACCTCTCGACCTCCTGTCGCTCGCCGACCATCCGCTCGGGGCTCGCTGGCTGTCGGAGTTCGGCGACGACGGTACCCTCGAGTCCCGCGAGCGCCTCCGCCGCCTCTCCCCGCTCGCCCTCGCCGAGGACCGTACGGATGCCGTCGGGCTCCCCGCCTTCCTGGGGATCACGCTGGGTCGGGACTCCCGCGTGCGCGCCGTGGACACGCGCCGCACCGTCGAGGCCCTGCAGCGGGTGGGCGCCTCCGCACGTCTGTGGACCGCCCCCTCGGCCGGCCACGGTGCGAACGCCCTCACCGACCTGCACGAGCTGGGCCTCACGGTGCTGGACTTCGCCGCCGACGTGACGGGCGGTGGCGCACGATGACCGTGACGGCCCGACCCGCTCACCGCGCACAGACGACCGCGCGCCGGCCACGACGCGGTCGACGGATGCTGCCGCTCGGCGCGACCGTGACCGTCAGCGCCGTGCTGATCCTCGTGACGATCGTGCTCTCGGGAGCCATCGGCCCCGTGCCCGTTCCGCCGCTCGACGCCGCGAAGATCGTGATCGGCCACCTGGTGCCGGGCATGCCGTGGATGTCGGACGGCTCGCTCACCCCGCTGCAGGATCAGGCCGTCTGGCAGTTCCGGATGCCGCGGGCGCTGCTCGGGGGTCTCGCGGGCGCGGGTCTCGCCCTGGCCGGGGCGATGATGCAGGCCGTGGTGCGCAATCCGCTCGCCGAGCCGTACATCCTGGGGGTGTCGTCTGGCGCGAGCGTCGGCGCGGTGCTCGTGATCATCTCGGGAGGGGCCGCGTTCCTCGGGCTGACGATGAGCGGAGCAGCCTTCGCCGGCGCGGTCGGCTCGTGCGTGCTCGTGGCCCTGCTGGCCCGCAACCGCGGCGAGCTGTCGCCCACCCGCATGATCCTCGCCGGAGTCGCCCTGGGGTCGCTGCTGAGTGCCGTGACGAGCTACCTCACGCTGACGACCGATGCGCAGAACGTCGTGAGCGTGATGTTCTTCCTCCTCGGCAGCGTGTCCGCGGCCACCATGTCGTCGCTCGCGCTCCCCGCGATCGCACTCGTGATCGCGCTCGTCGCGGCGGCCGGGATGTCGCGCTCGATGAACGCCCTGCTCGCAGGCGACGAGTCGGCGGTCGCGGTCGGCGTGCGCACGACGCGGGTGCGCGCGATCCTGCTCGTGGTGGCCTCGCTTCTCACCGGTGTGATCGTCGCAGTGAGCGGGGGGATCGGGTTCGTCGGACTCGTCGTCCCGCACGTCGCACGGCTGCTCGTGGGCTCGGACCATCGCCGGATGCTGCCGGTCGCCGTTCTCGGAGGCGCGCTGTTCCTCATGGTGGCCGACCTGCTGGCCCGCACCGTGGCCGCGCCGACCGAGATCCCGCTCGGCATCCTCACGGCCTTCGTGGGGGCTCCCTTCTTCCTGTGGCTCATGCGGCGCGGCGGCGAGCGGGCGGGATTCGACCGATGACCGTGTCGTTCGAGTCCGTGAGCGTCGAGCTCGGCGGGCGGCGGGTCCTGCACGACGTCGACCTCGACGTCGGTGCCGGTCGCATCCTCGGCCTGCTCGGCCCCAACGGCAGCGGCAAGTCGACGCTGCTGCGCACCCTGTTCACCGGGCGCCGTCCGCATTCCGGCCGGGTGTCCATCGACGGCGTCGACGTCGCGTCCTTTGCGCCCCGTGCCCTCGCCCGCATGGTCGCGGTCATGCTGCAGGACGCGCCGTCGGAGTTCGACCTCACGGTGCGCGAGACGGTGATGGTGGGACGCTCCCCGCACCGCCCTCCGTTCAGCCGCGATACGGCCGAGGACCACCGGATCGTCACCGACGCCCTGCGCACCGCCGACGTGCTCGACCTGGAGGACCGACTGGTGCGCCGCCTCTCGGGAGGGCAGCGGCAGCGAGTCATGCTCGCGCGCGCCCTCGCGCAGCAGGGGACGATCCTCGTGCTCGACGAACCGACGAACCACCTCGACATCGCGCACCAGCTCGAACTCATGCGCGTGGTCAGCGGCCTCGGCACGACCGTGATCGCCGCGCTGCACGACCTCAACATCGCGGCGGCGTTCTGCGACGAGGTCGCGGTGCTCGACGAAGGGCGCCTGGCGGCCGTCGGGCCACCCCGCGACGTGCTCACCCCCGAGCTCGTCGACGACGTGTTCCACGTGACGGCGCGCATCGCGACCGAGGTCGAGACCGGCGCCCGCGTGATGGCGTTCCATCCCCGTCCGCACCGCGGATCATCCCCACCCGACACCCACACCCTCACAAGGAGAGACGAATGACACAGCATCCCTTCCGACCCGCCCGCCTGATGATGGCGGTCGCCGGCGGTCTCGGCGCGCTCGCGCTCACCGCCTGCGGCTCCGCCGTCGCGCCCGCCGGGACGACAGCTCCCGCGGGCGACGCGCTCTCGATCGAGAATTGCGGCGCCACGGTGACGATCCCCGACGTCCCGACCGCTGCCGTCGGCCTGCATCCCTCTCAGACCGAGCTTCTGCTGCGCCTGGGGCTCGCCGACAGCCTCGTGGGGCAGGCCCAGGCGACAGTCCAGGAACTCCCCGCGGACGTCGCCGACCTCGCGGCCGACGTGCCGGTGATCGGCGGGGAGACCCCTCCGAGCCGGGAGGATCTGCTCGCGGTGCAGCCCGACTTCGTCTACTCGCCCACGACCTACGAGTTCACGGCGGAGCAGGGCTTCGCGAGCATCGAGCAGCTCGCCGAGGCGGGCGTCGCGGCGTACACCGCGACGGGCGGATGCTTCACCCGGCGCATGGACGGCACGGTGGACGACCTGTTCGTCGACCTGGAGAACCTCGGCGAGATCTTCGACGTGCAGGACGAAGCCGCAGCGCTGATCGACGACTCGAAGGCCCAGCTCTCGGCGGTGGAGACGGCGATCGAGGGCCGCGAGAAACCCCGGGTCGCGCAGATCTACGTGGACGGCACCACGCTCAGCGCGATCGGAGCGGGAGTCGAGTACGACATCCTCCGGCATGCGGGGGCGGACACGGTCTTCACGCCCGAGGACCCGCAGTTCGCGGACTTCTTCGCCGCCGAGATCACCCCCGAGTCGCTGGCCGCCGAGGCGCCGGACGCCCTCGTGTTCGCGGTCACGGACCCGGCGCACGAGGAGGCCGTGCGCGCGTACCTGACCGCGACGTTCCCCGACATGCCCGCTGTGCGCGACGGTCGGCTGATCGCGGTGTCGAGCTCCGACATGTTCCCGGGCACGCTCGGGAACGTCTCGGTCGTGCGGCAGATCGCCGAGGCGCTCTACCCCGACGCGACCTTCGACTGAGACGACGCTGCCGGGCTCCCCGGTCTGGGGAGCCCGGCAGCGTGACGGGTTCAGTGCTCGTCGTAGTGACCGTCGTGCAGGGCGTGCTTGTGGCCGTCGTGCACGTAGTCGACGTGGTCGTCGTGCGCCACGGCCTCATGTCCGCAGGAGGTGCCGTGCTCGTGCTCGGCGACGGTGTGCTCGGCGTGGACCTCGGCAGTGCTCATGATGATCTCCTTCTCTGGATCGACGACGGGAGATCCCCGTCGTCACGACCCTTCGAGTGCATCACACGTATAAACACATTGCAATATATCTTCGCAATTGCGAGCGGTTCTCATCACGTCTCAGAGGCGTGCTTCACGGCATCCTCGACGATGTGCGTCACGTGCTGGTCCGTCACCGAATAGTGCGCCTCGCGCCCCGATCTCTCGACCGACACGAGCCCCGCCGCGCGGAGCGTCCGCAGATGCTGGGAGACGAGAGGCTGCGAGAGACCGCTTTCCTCCGCGATGCGGGTGACCGTGAGCGGCCCGGCGGCGAGGATGCGCAGGAGCGAGAGACGCGACTCCGAGGAGAGTGCCTTGAAGAGCTCGGCGGCGGCTCGCAGATCGTCGTGCATCACCCCATATAAGCAGACGGCAATACGTCGCGGCGCCCTCGCCACAGACGGTCCCACAGCACCAGCGGATCGAACAGCACCCCGAGCCGCACCCGTATCAGCGCCGCATGCAGAGCCAGGCACAGCGCGATCACGACCGCCGTGAGCACGACCGGCGCGATCGCCTCGACCACCGGGATCGCCCGCCATCCCGACGCCCTCAGCGCCTGGTCGATCAGCGCGAGCGGGATCATGTGCAGCACGTAGATCGGGAGGGTGCGCTGCCCTATCCATCGCAACGGCCGCGCGAGCACCGCCGCGTGTCGGTCGATCAGCGCGCACACCGCCACGCCGCACGCGACCGCCACCCCCGCGAGCACCGGCCACACTCCGGGCCACGCCCGCATGCCGAGCACGCCGACCACTGCCGTCGCGCCCGCGAACGCCGCGGTGAGCGCGAGAGCGCGCAGGATGCCGGTGGATGCCGCGAACCGCACGACCGGATCCCGCAGCCGGAGCCCGGCGAGGAAGAAGAACAGGTTCTGCACCACCTGCCAGAGGTTGCCGAGGTCGGGCAGCAGACCGGCGGCCGCGAAGGATGCCACGGCGAACGCGACGGGCAGCACGAACGCCGTGGGCAGCTCGCGCGTGAGCCGCGCGATGCCGAGGTACGCGGCGAGCGCGAGCAGGTACCAGAGGTTCGTGGGACTGATCGTGAGCTGGGCGAGCAGCTCCCAGCCGTCGGTCGCCCTGGCGGTGTCGAAGTCCGGGGCGAGAGCGAGCACGGCGGTCTGGATGAGCACCCAGAGCACGTACACCGACAGCAGCCGGCCGGCGCGCCGCCGCCACGACGCCCCGTCCGGGGCGAGGACCGCGCGGCCGGCGAACATCCCCGAGATCAGGAAGAACAGCGGCATCCGCAGCGGGAGCAGCTGGGCGTTCAGCGTCGCCCAGGCGTCTGTGACGGGACCGGCCCCCGGCACATCGATCGCGTGCTTCGTGACCACATGCCACAGCACGACCAGGATGATGCACAGTCCCTTGGCGACATCGGGCCATCCGACGCGCGCACTCATCGCCCCGGGACCTCGGCCGCGCGCACGAGGCGGTCGACAAGGTCGACGTACGAGACCCCGGCGGCGGCGAACATGCGCGGCACCTGCGAGGCCGCGGTCAGGCCAGGCATCGTGTTGACCTCGTTCAGGATCGGGCCGCCGTCGGTGAGGAAGAAGTCCATTCGGGCGACGCCCGCGCAACCGAGAGCGTCGAACATGGTCAGCGCGGCGCGGGTGAGGGTCGAGTGCTCGACGGGCGTGAGCGAGGCGGGAACCGTGAACCGCGCGCTCCCGTCGTACTTGGTCGCGGTGTCGAACAGCCCGACGGTCTCGATCTCGAGTGGTGGGGCCGCCCACCGCACACCGCCCGCCTCGCGGATCACCGCGACGTCGATCTCGCGCCCCCGCACGACCTCCTCCACGAGGATCCGGCGGTCGAACCGCGCCGCCTCCCGCAGCGCGGCGGCGAGCTCGTCCTCCGAGCGCACGAGACCGACCCCGTAGCTCGACCCCGACGACACGGGCTTCACGACGACCGGTCCGTCGAATTCGACATCCCCGATGGCTGCCGCGTCCACCACACGCCCACGCGCGATGCGGACCCCCGCGGCCCGCGCGACGAGCTTGGTGGCCCACTTGTCCATGCCGATCGCGCCCGCGCGCGGCCCCGAGCCGACGATCCGCACGCCCGCGAGCGCGCACAGCGCGGCGAGGGCGCCGTCCTCGCCCAGCGGGCCGTGCACCGCGGGGAACACGACATCGACCGCATCGAACAGCGGCAGCACGGCCGTGAGCGAGGCGACCACCGTGGCGGCATCCGGATACCCGGGGACCCGCCACACACCCTCCGAGGAGATGGTCGCCTCGCTCACGTCATGCCCGCCGGCGCGCAGCGCGTCCGCCGCCGCGGCCGCGGACGCGAGCGACACCTCGTGCTCGGCGTTCTGTCCCCCTCCGATCACGAGCACCCTCACGCGTTCCCCCTCTGCACGCGCTCGCTGTGCCGGAGATGTCCTGCTGCGCAGGACGAGTCCGCTGCATCCGCCCTGCGGAACGCGCGATCTCCTGCGATCCGGCGCTGCACGCGCGCGCCGATCCCTGTGACGATCGTGTGCGGGATGCTCCCCGCCCACCGCGCCCAGTCCTGGATGCTCGGCACCGCGCCGCCGTCCGGACCGAACACGACGGCCTCCGTGCCACGCGGCACGCACCGGTCACCCGTGTCGACGACGATCTGGTCCATCGAGACGCGCCCCACGACCGGGCAGCGCACGCCGTCGATCGCGACGCCCGCTCCCTGAGCGAGTTCCCGGGGGATGCCGTCGGCATAGCCCACGCCGATCACTGCGAGGTGCGTCTTCCGCGGCGTCACGAACATGCCACCGTAGCCGACGGCCGTCCCCGCCGGCACGACGCTCGCGTGCACCACGGATGCCGTGAGCCGCGACGCTCCGTGCAGCTCCACGGTCTCGGAGGGGTCGATGCCGACGAGCCCCGCGCCGATCCGCACGAGATCGAAGTGCGTGGCCGGGTCGGTGAGCGCGCCGGACGTCGCGGCCAGGTGCACGAGCACCGGGCCGAAGCCCGCCCTCAGCACCGCGTCGCGCGCGTGGCGCATGCGCAGCACCGCCGGGGCGTTCGCTGCGGGGTCGGCGTCGTCGGCTCGGGGCAGGTGTCCCATGACGCCGACGACCTCGATGCGATCGCGCCCGGCGCGGGCTGTGCGGAGCAGCTCGGCCCAGTCCTCGAGCGGGACGCCGCCGCGGGCCATGCCGGTGTCCACGTGCAGGTGGACGCGCAGCGGGGAGGTCGCACCCGCGGCATCCGCCGCGAGCTGGCGCAGCTCGTCGATCGACCCGACCGCGATGTCGATGCGGTCGGCCGCGGCCCGCGCCGCATCGACGCCTGCGGGGTTCAGCCATGCGAGGATCGGGACCTCGAGCCCGGCGCCACGGAGAGCGGCGCCGTCCGCGGCATCCGTCACCCCGAGCCATTCCGCCCCGGCGCCCACGGCCGCGCGGGCGACCGTGACGGCGCCGTGCCCGTAGCCGTCGGCCTTCACGACGGCCATGACTCGTGCGGTGGTCGCCGCTCGCACCCTCGCCGTGTTCGCCGCGATCGCTGCGGGCAGGGTGTGCAGGGTCGGCGCGTGCATGCGGGAGAGTGTGAGGCGCTGGGCTGCCTCTGACCCGATGGTCGTTGCGGGCAGGGTGGTCATCGCTGCGTCCTCGGGTCGGTCGTGGGATCGTCGTACATGAGCGGGCAGCCGTTCGCGACCGCCGCCGGCCGCAGCTCGAAGTGCCAGCGCTCATTCGCGTAGATCTGACACAGGCCGAACTCGGCTCCGTGACGCGCGAGCCAGTCCTGCGCCGGGAGGCCGCCGAGGTCGATCGCGTCGCCCGACACGTGCTCGGAGTTCTCCGGAGTCGCCACCCAGCGCGCCGCCTCCTCCTCGGAGCCGTACTGCGCGACGGCATCCCGGCGCAGCTGCTCCTGGTACGCGGCCGACCGCCATCCGCTGTTGACATGCATGCGCACGCCGTCCTCCTCGGCGGCCGTCGCGGCGGCCCGCACGGCCGCGAGGAGGTCGGAGTCGAGGTTCGAGACGGCGGGGACGTCGTCGAACACCGAGACGTCGCCCTCGTGGCGGATCAGCCCGTCGGCCTCGGTGACCGGCCCGGACGACACGGCGGTGGAGGCGGAGGCGAGGGACTGCTGGCCGATCACGGCGATCGACCCGGCGACGGCCGCGGCGAGCAGCACGACGCCGATCGTGGCGATGAGTCGGCGCCGCCGGGCGGCGAGGGATGCGTTCATGGGTCCCAGCCAACGCGGGGGCGTGTTGCGAGGTCGTATGCGCTTTTGCATACGCTCGCGATATGCCGGGGTGCGTAAGCTCTGAGCACATGGGAGCCCTGTCGTGCGCGTGCTGATCGTCGAGGACGAGCCGTACCTCGCCGAGGCCGTGCGCGACGGACTGCGCCTCGAGGCGATCGCCGCCGACATCGCGGGCGACGGCGACACCGCGCTCGAACTGCTGAGCGTCAACTCCTACGACCTCGCGGTGCTCGACCGCGACATCCCCGGCCCCTCCGGCGACGACGTCGCCCGCTCGATCGTGGCCTCCGGCAGCGGCATCCCGATCCTCATGCTCACGGCGGCCGACCGCCTCGACGACAAGGCGTCGGGGTTCGAGATCGGCGCCGACGACTACCTCACCAAGCCGTTCGAGCTGCGCGAGCTCGTGCTGCGGCTGCGCGCCCTCGACCGGCGCCGCCAGCGGGCCCGCCCGCCCGTGCTGGAGATCGCCGGGCTTCGGCTCGACCCGTTCCGCCGCGAGGTCTTCCGCGACGGGCGCTACGTCGCCCTCACCCGCAAGCAGTTCGCGGTGCTGGAGGTGCTCGTCGACGCGGCGGGCGGGGTCGTGAGCGCGGAGGAGCTGCTCGAACGCGCCTGGGACGAGAACGCCGACCCGTTCACGAACGCCGTGCGCATCACAGTGTCGTCGCTGCGCAAGCGCCTGGGCGAACCGGGGCTCATCGTCACCGTGCCGGGAGTCGGGTACCGGATCGAGGCGGAGGGGCGGACGGATGCGGAGGGGCAGGCGGATGCCGTCGCCGAGGCGTAGAAGGCGCGGCATGAGCGCCCGCTGGAAGCTCACGATCAGCTACGCGGGCGTCGTGGTTGTGTCCGGCGTGCTGCTGCTCGCCGCCGTGGCGTTGTGGCTGCTGCGGTACGTGCCGGATGTGAACATCGTGACGACGATCGACCAGTTCGTACCGAACCGCTCCGACCTCATCCGTGCATTCATCCCGGCCGCCGTGATCGTGATGATGGTGCTGCTCGCGATCGGCATCGGCGGGGGCTGGCTGCTGGCCGGACGGATGCTGGCGCCGCTCGGCCGCATCGGACGCGCAGCGCAGCTCGCGGCGCAGGGGTCGCTGTCGCACCGCGTCGACCTCGAGGGCCCGCGCGACGAGTTCCGCGATCTCGCCGACGTGTTCGACACGATGCTCGAGCGGCTCGAGGCTCACGTGGCCGAGCAGCAGCGGTTCGCCGCGAACGCCTCGCACGAGCTGCGCACGCCGCTCGCGATCTCGCAGACCATGCTCGAGGTCGCCCGCAACGACCCCGACCGCGATGCGGACGCGCTGATCGACCGGCTGCAGCACGTCAACACCCGGGCGATCGACCTCACCGAGGCCCTGCTGCTGCTGAGCCGCGCCGAGCGCCGGGTGTTCACGCGCGAGCCCGTGGAGCTGTCGCTGCTGGCCGAGGAATCGGTCGAGACGCTGCTACCGCTCGCCGACCGCCGCGGCGTGACGATCGACGTCGGCGGCGACACCGCGCACGTGTTCGGCAACCCGGCACTCGTGCAGCAGCTGATCACGAACCTCGTGCACAACGCGATCGTGCACAACCTCCCGGCGGACGGCACCGTGGTAGTGCGGACGCACGTGCGTCCCGAGGCGGTGGCGCTCGTCGTCGAGAACACGGGCGAGCTCATGGCCCCTCACCGCGTCGCGACGCTTGCCGAGCCCTTCCAGCGCGGCGCCGAGCGCACCCGCGACGACGACCACGCGGGTGTCGGCCTCGGCCTCGCGATCGTCCAGCGCATCGCGCAGGCCCACGACGGATCGCTCGTGCTCACCCCGCGGCAGGGCGGCGGGGTGAACGTGACGGTGTGGCTGCCGCATCCGTACCCCGGGCCTTCGCCTTCAGGACCGTCTGTTTCTGCCGTATGACACGAACCGCCCCTCTGTTTCTGCCGTTCGGCAGAAACAGAGGGGCGGGAGGCGGGCGGGATGCGGCGTGAGACGATGTCGCGATGGACACCGAAGTCGAGCGGACGTCTCCGCTGCGGGGATGGGAGCTCCCCGGGCTCTGGCTCGCCGTGCAGATCTTCTTCACGGTGATCACGTGCGTGCACACGTTCTTCTCCGTGTTCAGCGTCGCGAGCTGCACCGAGACCTCCTGCGACTACGCCGCGTTCTCCGCCGCGGTCGACACGTCGTATGCCGGAGCTCTCGGGCTGCTGGTGGCGACGATCATCGCGATGATCCTGCTGCGTGGCCGCCCGCGCCCGATGGTGTGGGCCCCGATCACCGGCACCGTCCTCCTGCTCATCCTGCAGGTGGCCACCTACGTCGCGGGTCGGGCTGCACTCACCCTGCCGCTCTTCGGCAACCGTCTTCCGGGCTGTTGCTGAGCACCCCGGAAGACGGACGCGCCGGTCAGGCCACCTGGTCGCGCAGCGCCGCGAGCTCGCGGCCGTAGGTGCGGGCCTCGGACTCGGCGTTCTCCTTGAGCTCGCGGGCCGTGTCGGCGAAGGCGTCGAGTGCCGGGTTCACGCCGACCAGCGTGAACGGACGCTGCACGACGCGCAGGTCGAGACCCCAGACGTCTTCGAGCACGCGGCGCAGCCATCCGGTGGAGTGGTCCCAGCCCTCCTTGGGCGTTCCGGGGGCGTAGTTGCCGCCGAGCACCGTGACCAGCGTCGCGGGCTTGCCGCGCAGCGCCGTGCCCTGCGGGTCGATGCGCGGGTCGGTGTACGCGAGGTCGAACCAGGTCTTGAAGTGCTGCGAGACCCCGTAGTTGTAGAGCGGCACCGCGAACAGCAGCGCGTCGGCGCCGATGAGCTCGTCGGCGAACGTCGTGGCGAGGGCGCGGGCCTCGACCTGCGCCGGGGTGCGCTGCTCCTCGTCGACGAAGCCTCCGGTCACGGCATCCGCCCAGGCGGTCGCGGGCACGGGGTCGGCGGCGAGGTCGCGGCGGGTCACGGTGGAGTCGGGGTGGGATGCCGTCCACTCGGCCTCGACGAGGTCGGCGAGCGATCGGCTGGCGGACGACGCGGGAAGGATGCTGGCATCCAGGCGGAACAGGGACATGGCTGACCTTTCGTTTTTCGTAGTCGCTCTGTTTTTCTTAGCGACTTGCGTTAACGTAGCACAGGTAGAATGGCGTCATGCCCGAGGCCGGTCACGATCTGAACAGGTGCGACGCCGCCGTCACACTGGCGTTCAGCGTGCTCGGGAAACGGTGGAACGGCATGATCCTGTCGTCGCTCGGCAACGGCCCCTCGACGTTCGTCGCCCTGCGCCGCGCGGTCGCCGGCATCAGCGACACCGTGCTGTCGGATCGGCTCGGCGAACTGACCGACGCCGGCCTCGTGGCGCGCGCGGTCGACGCGGGTCCGCCGGTGACGGTGTCCTATGCCCTCACGGACGGCGGACGCGGCCTGCTGCCGATCCTCGACCAGCTCGGCGCCTGGGCCTCCGCGACGCTCGAGGCACCGGCGCGCTAGACCGTCAGGTCACCAGGGGCTGGGCTCGTAGTCCTTGAGGAACACGCCGAAGATGTCCTCGCCGGCCTCGCCGCGCACGATCGGGTCGTACACGCGGGCGGCGCCGTCGACGAGGTCGAGCGGGGCGTGGAACCCCTCCTCGGCGAGACGCACCTTGGTGAAGTGCGGGCGCTCGTCGGTGATCCACCCGGTGTCGACGGCGGTCATGAGGATGCCGTCGGTCTCGAGCATCTCCCCCGCACTCGTGCGCGTGAGCATGTTGAGCGCGGCTTTCGCCATGTTCGTGTGCGGATGCCCCGGCCCCTTGTACCGGCGGGAGAACTGCCCCTCCATCGCCGACACGTTGACCACGTACTTGCGGTGCGACGACGATGCCGCCATCGAGGCGCGCAGACGGCTGATCAACAGGAACGGCGCGGTGGTGTTCGCGAGCTGCACCTCGAGCATCTCGAGCGGATCGACCTGGTCGACCGACTGCACCCAGCTGTTCACCCGGTTCACGTCGGGCACGAGGCCGCCGGCGTCGATCGCCGTGCCGTCGGCGTGCTTCTCGAGCGACGACGACCCCGGGGCCATCGCGAGACGCGCGAGGTCTTCTGCGGTGAGCGCCTGCCCGCCCTGCTCGGCGACCGTGCCGCCGAGAGCCGCCACCGACAGCAGCGGGTGCGCGTCGACCGAGGCCTGCAGCGCCTGCGGGTGCGGGTCGGCGGTGTGCCCGAACGTCTCCATCTCGGGCAACGGGCCGTCGGGAAGGGGCTGCAGCTCGGCATCCGCCAGCAGCGAGTACGCGCCGGGCGAGCGCCGCACGGTCTGCGCGGCGTTGTTGATGAGGATGTCGAGAGGCCCCTGCGCCGCGACGGAGTCGGCGAGGCCGATCACCTGGGCGGGGTCGCGCAGGTCGATCCCGACCACGCGCAGCCGGTGCAGCCAGTCGGCGGAGTCCTCCAGCGCCGAGAAGCGGCGCACGGCGTCGCGCGGGAAGCGCGTCGTGATGGTGGTGTGCGCGCCGTCGCGGAGCAGGCGCAGCGCGATGTGCATGCCGATCTTCGCGCGACCTCCGGTGAGCAGTGCGCGCTTGCCTGTGAGGTCGGTGCGGGCGTTGCGCTTGCCGTGGCTGAACCGCGCGCAGTCCGGGCAGAGCTGATGGTAGAAGGCGTCGACGATCGTGTACGGCTTCTTGCAGATGTAGCAGTTGCGGGGCTTGAGCAGCTCTCCCGCGATCGGGGCGTCGACGACGCTCGTGGCGAGGTCGTTGCCGCGGGTCTCGTCGTCGATGCGGTCGGGGGCACCGGTCGCCGTGCGGGCGACGACGGCCTTGTCGGCCTCGGCGATCGCGTCGCGGATCTGCTTGCGACGGACGCGCTTGACGTCTTTGAACATCGCGGCGGTCGCCTGGCGCACGGCGATGAAATCAGGATGCTCGTTGTCGATCGTGTGCAGCTCGCGGAGCACGCGCAGGGTCGTGGCGAGATCGTCCGGGTCGAGGCCGGCGCCGAGTTCGGGGTTCGCGTCGGTCACCGTCCCGATTTTACGCGAGGTTTCCGCGCGTCATCTCGACGTACCGCGGCGCCCGGTCGAGGCGCAGAATGTGTGCATGACCGCATCCGATCCGCGCGTCCTCGGCCCCGGGCTCCTGCCGACCCCGTTCACGGCCGAGGAGATCCGCGCGGCCACCGGGCCCGGGAGGACGATCCGGATCCGGGTCGACCGGCCCGACGGATCGCATGCCGTGCGCGTCAACCGTTTCCGCGATACGGATGCTGAGGGCGCGACGCTCGAGCGATGGGACGAGGCGACCCCGGCCGACGTCACGGCAAATCGGGTGACGTGGGCCGATCTGCAGGGGCACGCGGCCTTCGACGCCGCCACGACACGGGTCTCCTCCGAGAGACTCGCGATCGAACTCGGTGCGCTGACGTGCCTCCGCTACGACTCGGCGGACGGGGTCTTCTGGTTCTCACTCGCCCATCCCGGGATGCCGGTGCGCTACGAAGCCGGAGGGGTGCGCACGACCGTGATCGAGATCCTCCCCGGATCCTGACTTCGGGAAAGCCGACCCCGGTATCCGCCCCGACGTCCGACCCCCGGCGTAGGGTCGGACCATGAGCAGCCACGTCGCATCCCCCGGAGTCGTCCCGTCCTACCTGCTCGCGCGCCTGGCCGAGTCGGGCCGCTACCCGCGCGCGGCCGCGGCCGCCCGGCAGACGCTCACCGCGGGTCGACCGCCGTTCCGCGCGCGCATCGACCTGTCGATCGACGAGAACGGCGATCTCGTCGCCCAGCTCTCCGATGCGCCGAACCGCACGATCAGCGATGCCGCGAACACGCAGACCCTGCCCGGGGCGGTCGTGCGCACCGAAGACGACGCCCCGGTCGCCGACGCCTCCGTTAACGAGGCGTTCGACGGTCTCGGCGCGACCTTCGAGCTGCTTCTGTCGGCGTTCGCCCGCAACTCGCTCGACGACGCCGGAGCCCCTCTCGACGCGACCGTGCACTACGGCGTCGACTACGACAACGCCTTCTGGGACGGCGAGCGCATGGTGTTCGGCGACGGCGACGGCGAGGTGTTCACGGGGTTCACGCGATCGACCACCGTGATCGGCCACGAGCTCGCGCACGGCGTCGTGCAGCACACGGCGAACCTGGAGTACCAGGGGCAGCCGGGCGCCCTCAACGAGTCGATCGCCGATGTGTTCGGCGCGCTGACCGAGCAGTACCTCACCGGCCAGGACGCCGCCGACGCCACGTGGCTGATCGGGGCCGAGATCTTCACGGATGCCGTCGAAGGCGTCGCCCTTCGCTCGATGATCGCTCCCGGCACCGCCTACGACGACGACGAGCTCGGCAAGGATCCGCAGCCCGACCACATGAGCGGCTTCGTGCGCACGACCGAGGACAACGGCGGGGTGCACATCAACTCCGGCATCCCGAATCGGGCCTTCGCCCTGTTCGCGATCGACCTCGGCGGCAAGGCGTGGGAGACCGCGGGCACGGTCTGGTACCGAGCGCTCACCGGCGACCTCTCGAGCACCGCGAACTTCACCGAGTTCGCCGATGCGACCGTCGCGGCCGCCGCCGAGGTCGACGAGGCCACCGCGGCATCCGCTCGACGCGCGTGGACGACCGTGGGAGTCTATGGAGATGAGCCAGCCCCCTCCACCGAGTGACCGGCCGACGGGCGGACCGCGCATCGAGCCGGCCGACGGATCGACCGACGCGCAAGTCGTGATCGTCGTGGTGCGGACGGGCGGGATCGCCGGCATCCGACGCGAGTGGCAGGTCGAGCCCGAGCCCGCCGACGCTCCGGAGTGGATCAGCATGGTCGACGACTGCCCGTGGGATGCCGACGCGGATGCCGAGCGCGGCGCCGACCGGTTCGTCTGGGTCATCCGCGTGCGCACCCCTGAGCAGAGGCGCGAGCGCGAACTCCCCGACTCGGCGCTGGACGGCCCCTGGCGCGCCCTCGTCGACGCCGTGCGCGCGGCATCCGCCTGAAGCTTCTAGTCGGAGTTTCCGCCCGCCTCGACAGTGACGCGCGTGCGCGGCAGTGCCTCCGGATGCGTCTGCTGCAGCCAGGTCATCATCCGCTCGCGCACTTCGCACCGCAGATCCCACTGATCCGACGAGTCCTTCGACGACATGACGAATCGCACGGTCACGAACCCGCCCTGCGAGTCGGTCACGAGAGCGCTCGACGAGCGACCGTCCCAGAACGGCGAGGCCTCGACGATCCGCTGAAACTCGGCGCGCACCTCCGCCATCGGCACCCGCCAGTCGAGGTCCATGTACACCGTGCCGAGGATCTTGTCCGACCGCCGCGTCCACGTCTCGATCGGCGTGGTCGTGAAGTAGCTGCACGGCACGACGAGTCGCCGTTCGTCCCAGATGTAGACGACGACGTAGGAGAGGTTGATCTCGCCGACGCGCCCCCACTCGCCCTCGACGACGACCACATCGCCCACCCGGATCGCATCGGTGAAGGCCACCTGCACGCCCGCGATCAGGTTGCCGAGGATGGACTGCGCCGCGAGGCCTGCGATGATGCTCACGATGCCCGCCGAGGCGAGCAGGCTCGTGCCGACGGCGCGCATCTCGGGGAATGTGAAGAGCACGGTGCCCAGCGCCAGCACCGCGATGGTCACGAGCACGAGACGGTGGATGACGAGCAGCTGCGTGCGTCGGCGCCGGGCGTCCGGACCGACCCGCTCCTCCTCCTCGCGCACCATCAACCGCTCGAAGCCGAACGACACCAGTGCTCCGAGCAGCCAGGACCCCGCGAGGATCGTCGCGATCAGGAAGATCCGTGAGAGCGAGGGCCACCAGTCGGCCTGCGCAGGCTGCGAGGTCGCACACGCGATCCACACCGCGACCACGGTGACGGTGGTCAGCAGCGCCCGACGCGAGCGGCGCGCGATGTCCCGCACCCACTCGACCTTGCGGCTCACGAGAGACGTGAGGAGAGTCACCATCCCGATGGCGGCAGCGGCGGCGACCAGCGCGATGCCGATGGCTGCGACGGTTCCGATCCAGGAGTCCCATACGATTCCGGCCATCCGCCCACCCTACGCGGGGCGCATGACCGCGACCTGGACGGCGGGCGCCCCGGCATCCGATCAATAGCGTGTGAATCGGAGGCCGGAACCATCCCGCGGGGCGACAATGGGAGGCATGGGACTGTTCCAGCAACGACCCGAAGAAGAAGAGAAGCAGTGGGCACTGCCCTCGGAGCCGCTCGAACGCGGAGAGTCCGAGGTGCTCGGCTCCGCGCCGGCGCTCGACCCGCTGTCCATCGGACTGGGCGCCGAGACGAGCGGCGATGTGAGCTCGATCGTGTTCCCCGTGGCGCCGCCCGCCCCGTCGGCCGTGTCGGTCGAGAACCGCGAGCCCGAGCCCGAGCCCGAGGACTGACCCTCCCCGGCCCCGCTGTTTCTGCCGAATGGCGCAAATAGACCGTCGGTTTGCGCCATTCGGCAGAAACAGACGGGCTGGGGACGGGCGCCGGCGGGGACGGGCGACGCGTGGCTGTCGGCCGCCGCGGCTACGGTGGAGGGATGACGATCACCGCCGCCGCAGACGGCTCCGCACTGGGCAACCCCGGCCCCAACGGCTGGGCCTGGTACATCGACGAGTCGAACTGGGCGGCCGGCGGCTCGCCGCACGGCACCAACAACCAGGGCGAGCTCCGCGCCGTGCTCGAACTGCTGCGGGCGACGGCCGGCATCGACGAGAAGCTGCTGATCGAATGCGACAGTCGCTACGTGATCGACTCCGTGACGAAGTGGATGCCGGGGTGGAAGCGCAAGGGCTGGCGCAAGTCCGACGGCGGTCCTGTGCTGAACCGCGATCTGCTCGAGGGCATCGACGAGGCGATCCGCGGACGTGACGTGGAGTTCTCGTGGGTCAAGGGCCACGCAGGCCATCCTCTCAACGAGGCGGCCGACGAGCGTGCGAACGCCGCGGCGAAGGCGTACCAGCAGAAGCAGGAGCCCCGGCGCGGCCCGGGCTTCACCCTCGCGGCCGATGCCGGGGCTGCGGCCGCCGGATCGGCCCCGCTCGCGGCTGCCGCGGACTCCGGTTGGCTGGATGCCGATGAGTCGGCGTGGGCGGATGCCGATGCGACCGATCCGTCGGTCGGCGCGGCGAGCGCGCCCAGCACTGGCGCCGTCGATGCGACCGATCCGGCGGTCAGCGCGGCCGCGGCATCCGCACCGTCGCCGTTCGCTGCCGCGGCGGCGGCCGAGCCGCTGTGGGCCGAGGCGGCCGATCTGTTCGAGGGATTCGACGACGACCCGGCATCCGATCCCGTCGAGGTGCGCCTGACGCTGACCGGCGAGGAGCACGCGCGCCTGGCCGACCTCGCGAGCGCGCAGGGGATCAGTCTCGACGAGGCGCTCCGTCGCCTGATCTGATCGCGCGTACACTCGCCCCATGTCGAAGACGAGTGTGGCCCGCACCGTGGGCCGAGTGCTGCTCGGCTCGTTCCTCCTATTCGCCGGCGTCTCGCATCTGACGTTCGCGCGTGAGGAGTTCCAGGCGCAGGTGCCGCCGTGGCTGCCGATCGACCCCGACGTGACCGTGCTCGCCTCGGGTGCGGTCGAGGTCGGCCTCGGTGGGGCACTGCTCGTCATGCGCAAGCACCGGCGCGCCGTCGGCATCGTCACGGCACTGTTCTTCGTCGCGGTCTTCCCGGGCAACATCGCCCAGTGGCTGGAGCACCGCGACGCGTTCGGCTTGAACACCGACACGGCACGCTTCGTGCGCCTGTTCTTCCAGCCTGTGCTCATCGCCCTGGCGCTCTGGTCGACGTGGAGCCCGCGAGCCCGCCGGAACGCATCGTCCTAACTCCGGAGAACCGGGCCCGAAACGCGAAGAACCGGCCGGATCCGCGACGGAACCGGCCGGTTCTCCGGAGTTGTACGGCTCAGACCGCGAGCAGCTCCCGCTCGAGACGGTCGTACGAGGCCTCCATGCCGTCAGCCATGCCGGTGGCGAGGATCATGTCGCGCGTCTCCTTGTCGGGGTACTCGATGTACAGAGTGATGAGCGTCGCGCCGTCCTCCTCGTAGAGGTTGAGGTCGTTCAGCGTCTCGACCGGCATCCCTGTCATCCGCTCGGTCTGCACCGACCGGCGCGGAGCGTCGATCACGAGCGCCTCCCCCTCGAAGCCGAAGGGCTCCCCCTCGGTGTCGCCGACCGGGGCCCAGGAGGTCCGGTAGGCCTGGCCGACCTCCGTCGCGACGACGCACTCCGTCATCTCCCAGCCATCGGGCCCGAGCAGCCACTGCTTCATGAGCTCGGGCTCGTTGTGGGCGCGCCACACCAGCTCGCGCGGCCCCTCGACGAGTCGGGTGATGCGCACGTGGGTGTCGTCCAGCAGGTCGACGGTCGTCCCCTTGCCCTGCGCGTAGTCGCGGAGATCCTGCAGCACGGCGTCGAGCTGGCCCATCGCCATGCGGATGCCCTCGCTCTGCCCCATCTCGACGACCTGCTCGAGCGCCTCGACCGAGTCGAAGTGACTCGTCGCGACCATGCGCGTGCCGTCGGCGGTGGACTCGAACGCGAACTCCATGCGCTGCGCGGGGAAGCCGTCGAGCGCATTGCCGTCGGCGTCGGTGAAGGAGTCGAGCACCGTGAAGCCGTGCGGCTCCTCGATCGACAGGAACTCCCACGACCCCGACGAGCTCTCGCCCCGCGGCCCGTTCATCGTGTAGTTCGCGCGTCCGCCGACGGACTGGTCCCATGCGGTGAACGTGGCGGGCCATCCGGGAGGCCCCCAGAAGCGCTCGAGCTGGCGCGGGTCGCTGTAGGCGCTCCAGACGCGCTCGATCGGCGCCGCGAAGTCCGCGACGACGGTCATGGTGAGGGCGTCGGCATCCGTGGTGATGTCGGTGACAGGCATGTCAGTCTCCTTCTCCGGTCGGTGTGGTGGTGCTGCTGTCGTTGTCGGTGGTGTCGGATGCTGTCGAGCGCGGCGGCTCGGCCAGCAGGTCGTCGAGGCGGGCGATGCGCGACCGCCACAGCTCTTCGTATCGGGCGAGGAGCGCCCTGGCGCGGGCGATCATCTCGGGGTTCGCGCGGACGAGCCGCTCGCGTCCCTCGGCGCGCTTGACGATGAGGTTCGCGGCCTCGAGCACGGAGACGTGCTTCTGGACTGCGGCGAACGACATCTCGTATTCGGAGGCGAGGGTCGAGACGGACTGCTCCCGCTCGATCGTCCGACGCAGGATGTCGCGTCGGGTCGACGTCGCCAATGCATGGAACACACGGTCGACCTCCGCTTCGCTCAGTTCTCGTTGTGCAACCATTTGGTTGTACGTTAGACCCGGGTGCGGCGGGTGTCAAGAGGTGTGGTGTGATCTTCGTCTTTAGATCGGATTTCACGCTTTACATCGGATCTCCCGCGGTGAGATCGCCCGACGAGGCCGCTCGAAGGGCTCGGAGGGCGTTTGGCGCGGTCGGTCATCGAGCCTATGGCCGAGGAACCAGCTACCGGCGCCAGACCTCACCAGCCCAGCATGGCGAGCAAGCCGGCAGCCGCGGCGGCGACGGCGCCGGTCCACAACACGATCGCGACGACCTGCCAAAGGATGACCCATTCCTTGCGTACACCAGAGGCGACGAAGAACGCCGCCGTCAGCATGGTGGGAAGCGCGAGCGGCGCGATGAGGCTCGCACCCGGAACACCGAATCGCACCAGCCAACGCCGAAGCTTCGCCTGACCCCTCGAGCGGTGATTCTTCTGCTCGTCAGCCTCAGCCTCAGCCATCGACCCCGCACCCGTACCCGCAGGCGACTCTGCGAGACCCGATACACGGCTCGATATCTGCGACTCGGCCCTTCGAGCTTTGGCCCGAGCGGCGCGGCGCGCGACGACGCCACCCCGGATGCGCGATCCGAGCAGCACGACCGCGACCACGCACAGGACGTTACCCCCCATCGCGGCGATGGCAGCGATGATGGGATTGATGCCGGCGATGATGCCGAAGGCGGCGGCACCCTCGCCCTCGATGTAGGGGATGGCGGCGACGAGCGCGACCATCAGGGGCTGGAAGAACTCGGGAACCTGGTTGATGAAATCCTGCAGCCAGGGATACGGATTGTCCATGTCTCATCTCGTTACGAAGGTTGTAGGAGAGAGAGTCAAGACCATGTTCTCAGAACAGGGTCAAACGCGCGTGATCCGACGCCACCGCCCTTGACGCTGTTGTGGGAACAGGGTCGAGAATGGGTTACGACGCGATGAGAGGGGTGTGCGGCATGCCTTGGAGCACGAGTGAACTGGCGGACCTCGCCGGGACGACCGTGAACACGGTTCGCCATTATCATCGCTCCGGTCTGCTCGAAGAACCGGACCGGATGTCGAACGGGTACAAGCAGTACCGCGCACGGCACCTCGTGCGGCTGCTCCAGATCCGACGGCTCCGAGACCTCGGAGTGCCGCTCGCCCAGATCGAGGCGGTCGGCGTCGCGGGCGGTGCGGATGCCGGTCAGGCCGCGCAGGCGCTGCTGGCCATCGACGCCGATCTCGCCGCGAGCATAGAGCGGCTGCAGAGGGCTCGAGCAGAGATTCGTGCGATTCTGGAAGGCGGCACCGCGACCGACGTCCCGGCCGGCTTCGAAGGCATCGCGCCGACCATGTCAGAGGCCGATCGATCATTGATGCTCGTCTACGAGCAGCTCTACGACGAATCTGCGATGAAGGACCTCCGGCAGATGGCGGATGCTGAGCCCGATGACGCGGGTGTCGAGTTCGACGCGCTGCCCGCCGATGCCGACGAGGCCACCCGCCAGCGGCTCGCTGAGGTGATGGGACCGCAGATCGCTCAGCATCTCTCCAATTTCCCCTGGCTGCTGCAGCCGGCCGAACACCTGTCGAAGAGCGAACGCGTGACCCAGGAGACCTTCCTCGAGACGTACACCGAGCTGTACAACGAGGCGCAGCTGAACGTGCTCGCTCGCGCCGGCATGCTGGCCAACGACCTGATAGCGGCGGATGCCGACGACAGGAATTGAGGAGAGGAGAACGTCGAGAACGTCCTCTCCTCGGTGCTCGGCGGTGCCGTGCTCGGCGGTGCGGTGCGCGGGTCGACGGAGAGACCCCCGACCCGCGGACGGGCGCTGCCGCTGCGATCGCGCTCCCTCGCACATGAGCATCGGCTGGATCGGGTCAGCCACGGTGTCGCCGATGAGCGACGAGCCGCACTTGCCCCTGTTCTAAGAACACGGCGTTGACTGTCGTCTGCACCGCCGGGCCGAAGGCACCGTCGCATCACCAGACGAGAGGACCCCACCATGGGAACCGAGGAAGACGACCGTATCGCTGTCGCGCCGCAGCGCACCCGGCGCAGAAGACTCGTGGTGGGCGTGGCCGCCGCCGCGGTCGTCGTCGTGCTCGGGGCCACGACGGCGCTCCTCACCCTCAGCGGAGCAGGCGCACCTGCATCGCCGGATGCCGGCCAGCCCCCGCCCGATGTCGAAGAACTCGCGGGCGAGCTCGCAGACCAGGAGCTCGAGTGGGGCGACTGCGGGTTCCCCGCCGGCGACACGGCGGCGGATGTCGACGTCTCGAATGTCGAGTGCGCAACCGTCAAGGTGCCTAAGAACTGGCTGGACCCGGTCGACGGCGACACCTGGGACGTGCGCATCTCGCGCGCCCGGAACATCGACACGGCGGACCCCGAGGCCACGACGCTCCTCCTGCATGGCGGGGGACCGTTACCCTCGTTGTCGTTCAGCGCGACGATGCAGCAGCGCACCCCGGAGCTGCGTGCAACCACGAACTACATCAGCTTCGATCAGCGCGGCCTCGGCACGTCGAGCATCGTCGATTGCGCGTACGAGTACGACCCCGACGACGGTGCCGCCGCGGAACTCCGGGCGATCGGATCCACGTGTGCGAGCGACCCTGACATGGCCACGATGACCACCGAGCAGGTGGCCTACGACATGGACTTCATCCGGCACCTGCTGGGCGTCGAGACCGTGTCATACCTCGGCTACTCCTACGGCACCTGGCTCGGGTCCTGGTTCGGCACCCTCTTCTCCGAGCACATCGACACGATGGTGCTGGACTCGACCATCGACGGCACGAGTTCGACCTATGAGAAGAGCTGGCGCGGACAGGATGTGGCGATCGACCGTCATCTGCGGCTGCAGATGATGAACTGGGTCGCCAGGAATGACGCGACCTACGGTCTCGGCACCGACCCGGAGGCGATCTGGGACCGCTACTTCACCGCCACGGGTTCGTCCGCCGAGATGGATGACGCCGCGTACCTCGCCTGGGTGGCGACCGGAGCAGCGGCCGCGCAGTCGAAGCCGATCGCATCGCCCTTCCTCGGCGACCTGATCATGACGCTCATCGCCGAAGGCGAGTCCGGCCGCACCGGCGACGCTGTCGTCCGGGCGACGAGGGTCATCGAGAGCCTCGACCTGCCCGCCGAGCTGAAGGCTCCGATGATCGCGCAGTTCGCCGTCTACATGCCCCCGCCGGCGGCGGAGAACGCGGATGGTCTCGTCGAAGCGACGTTCTCGAGTGCCGACGAGGTCTTGCGGTGCGCCGACGGCGAATGGACACAGGGCGAGGAGGCGTGGGACGACTACAGCGAGCGTATGAGCGAGGAAGCACTCTTCAGCGCACAGCTGCAGCGCTTCGACGCGCCGCCGGTGTGCACGTTCTGGCCCACCGACGTGCGGATGCCGAGGGCGGACGAGCGCTTCCCCGAGACGATCGTCGTGCAGAGCGAGCTCGACCCGCTCACGCCTTGGGAGCAGGGTGAGACGATGGGCACGACACTGCCGAACACGAGCCTCATCGCGGTCGACGACGAGGGCCTGCACGGCGTCTTCCCCTACGGGACCGAAGAGGTCGACCGTCCGATCATCGACTTCCTCCTCGGCAGGTCCGACCGACCGGAGGGCACGCTGTTCGCCGCCGCGAAGCCGCTCCCGCTCGAGCAGGAGACGTTCTCGTCGTGGGCACCGCTCCATGACGCGACCCGCGACGACCCCGGATTCACGGATCCGTTCATCCCGGCCCGCACCGCCGTTCTCGCGACCGAGGAAGGGTGAACTCGGGTTCAGATGTGTCGTGCGCGCTCCGCCGCTCGGCGCGACCGCTCGCGCAGCCAGACCATGAGGAGGGCGCCGACGTCCGCGGCGGCGGGCAGCAGGAGAGCAAGACCGCCGGGCTGGCCCTCCGACCGCGCCACCGCGACGGCTCCGCCCCGTGAAGGAGCGCGAACATCAAACTCGAGACCACGAGACCCGCGATGAACGAGCGCGCGGATCGGTGAGCAGGGACGGTTCGTGATGATCGCCGGTGAGCGCAGTCATCTTCTGCTCCTTCCTTGATGGGGGTCAGGCGTCGCGGCGCCGGAGCGCCACGATCGCGACGAGGAAGAGCACGACGACCCAGGACACGAGGCCGAGCACGCCCTGCCAGGCGTCGAGCGCCCAGAGACCGTCCGCTGGGCGCTCCACTCGGGCGCCCAGCGAGATGAAGTCGTCGTACCCCGGATGCGTGTAGGCAGCGCGTCCCAGGTTGAAGGGCAGCAGCCGTGTGACGTTCTGCAGCCAGATCATCGGCCCGAGCCCGCCCGGCACGAATCCGAGAGCTATGGGGAGGACCAGCACGAACCCGATGACGATGGCGATACCGCTGACGATGGTGCGGAAGATCGCGCCGATCCCGACGGCGATGAGCGCGAGCAGCGCGAGGTAGACGACGCCGAAGGCCGCGCCGCGCCAGTAATACGGGTCGTCCAGGCGCACATCGACCCCGTTCCCGGCGAGGACGGTAAGGGAGATGGGGATGGTGACTGCCGTCGCGAGAGCGACGACCACGAACGTGACGGTGGCCAGCACGAGGGCCTTCGCGAGCAGGACGGGAACACGTCGGGGGACCGCCGCGAACGAGGACCGGATGGATCCGGAGCTGTATTCACCCGCGATCACGAGGACGCCCAGCACGCTCACGACCAGGACGTTGAGATCGGTGCTCGAGGTCAGGGCCATCACGCCCGCGGCCTGGACGCCCTGCGGCGGCATGCCTCCCTCGACCCAGTCGAAGTTCATCGAGGAGGACATCTGCGTGCCCACCCCGACCGTGATCACCGAGATCAGGGCGAGGAGCCACGGGGTCGAACGGACGCTGCGGAGCTTGATCCACTCCGAATGCAGGGTTCCCGCGAAACCGAGGTCGGCAGGCGTGGCCGCAGCTGGTGAGGTCGTGGTCATGCTCATCGGGCACTCTCCGGACGATTCTCTGTGGTGGTGTACTCGACCTCTTCGCGGGTGAGTTCCATGTAGGCCTCCTCGAGCGTCGTCGAGACCGGGGTGAGCTCGTGGATGACGAGGCGCGACTCGGCGGCGATCTCAGCGATGCGCGATGCCGTCATCCCCGAGATCGTGAGTCGGTCACCCTCCGCCCTCGTCACACCTGCGCCCTGCGCGGCCAAGACCCCACCGAGCCGGTCAGCGTCGTTCGAACGCACGCGCACGGTGTCTCCCGCGGCGCCGGCGATGATCTCGCTGATCGGCGCATCGGCGACGATTCGGCCGCGTCCGAGGATGATGAGGTGCTCGGCGGTCTGCGCCATCTCGCTCATCAGGTGCGACGAGAGCAGGACCGTGCGTCCCTCCGCGGCGAGGCCGCGGGCGAGCTCGCGCACCCAGACGACGCCCTCGGGGTCGAGTCCGTTGACCGGCTCGTCGAGGATCAGGGTCGCCGGGTCGCCGAGCAGGGCTGCGGCGAGCCCGAGGCGTTGCCCCATGCCGAGCGAGAAGCCGCGCACGCGCTTTCGCGCAACCGGGTCGAGACCGGTCAGACCGATGACCTCGTCGACGCGCCTCGCTCCGATCCGATGCGTCGCCGCCATGGCGAGCAGGTGGTCGCGAGCAGTCCGCCCGGGATGCACGGCTCTCGCATCGAGCAGGACACCCACGTCGCGCAGGGGTGCGCGGAGGTCTTGGTAGCGGCGTCCATCGACCGTGACGCTGCCGGAGGTCGGGCGATCCAGACCGACGATCATGCGCATGGTGGTCGACTTGCCCGCGCCGTTGGGCCCGAGGAACCCGGTCACCCGTCCCGCAGCGACCGAGAAGTCGATGCCGTCGACGGCGACCTTCGCTCCGAAGCGCTTGGTCAAGGCCTGAGCATGGATCACAGGTGGGTTCCTTTCCTTCGGGTGTCTCCGCGGCAACGCCACGTCGTATCGGGGGCTCGATGAACGGCCCGAGCCAGTGGACACGATGTTGCGGGAACCGAGTCAAGCCGACGCGCGCCGGCGCATGACATCCATCCCATTCGGCGAGGCGAGATGCCCGGCAGTGCTCGCTTGTCACGGAGAAAGGTGACACGGTGTCACTACCGGGAAGCCCGCTTCCGGCGAAGGATCGAGTCCATGAAGGCATTCGATCTCCTCCTCAACGCCGCGATCGTCCTCTCGGCGACCGTTTTCCTCGCGTATCTCGGGTTGCTCTACGACTTCGGTCTGTTCACCACGCTCCCCGAGGGGATCACGGGATTCTTCCTCGACCGTCCAGTGTTGCAATACGTGGCACTCGCCATCACCATCGGCGCCCTGATCGCGAAGGTGCCCGTCAGGAAGGCGATCAGGCAACAGCATCCCGTGAAGGAGGGGTAGCCATCGACAGGGACAGGTCATCCGACGCACGCGCGATTCCGCGCATGCGTCGCATCGTGATGGGTTCGGCGATCCTCGCGATCGGTCCGTTGTCGGTGATCGGCGTCTTCCTCACGAGCACGACGTGGTGGGAGGCGCTGTTCCTGGCGCTGACACTGCTCTTCACGACGACGCTCATCAAGGAGTGGAATCTCGATGGGTACCGGCCCCGAGCCGTGTTCCTCTTCCTGTTCGCCGGCGCGGCATATGCCTACGGCGCCCTCATGGCGAACAGCCCCATCAGCTTCATGCCGTTCGCGCTCGTCGGAGCCCTCCTGGTCATGAAGGTCAGGACGCATCGGATGCCGGCGGTTCTCCTCCTGGCGGGGGGAGTCGCGGCCCTGGGCGCATCGTCGCTGCTGACGAATCCGCTCACTCCGACCCTGGTGATCCAGTTCGTCGTGATCCCGGCCGCGGGCACCCTGTACATCACCGCGGTCGTCTTCGTCGGTGAGCTCGCGTGGAAGCTCGTGCGCGAGGCCAAACGCGCGAAAGAGATCGAATCGGCACTCGCCGTGGCCGAGGAGCGGGCGCGCTTCGCCGGCGATCTGCATGACATCCAGGGGCAGTCGCTGCACGTCGTCAAGCTCAAGGCGGCGCTCGCCCACCGTCTGGTGCGCGACGATCCCGAGCGGGCGACCGCCGAGCTCTCGGAGATCCGCCAGCTGGTCGACGACACGGTGGCGAAGACGAGGGAGCTCACCTACGCCCGGTACGAGATCGACCTCGCCGCCGAACTCGAGAACACCCGGGCCCTGGCCGAAGCGTCGGGCATGCGCGTCAGCATCCGCACCGACCTCGATGGGGCCGTCGACCCCCATCCGCTCCTCGCCCACACGCTGCGCGAGGCGACGACCAACCTCCTCCGCCACGCCGATCCGACGTGGGTGACGATCACCGCGAGCGCGGTGGGCGTGGAGGTCGCGAACGACGGGGCTCCCCCCGGCCGTGGAGCCGAACCGCGCGGCCTTGCACGGCTCGCCCGTCGGATCACGGATGCCGGCGGCGAGCTCGACTTCGCACAGGAGCGCGACGTCTTCACGGTGAGCGCGCGGATGGCGCCCCGCGATGCCGGGGCGCGGACAGCCACGGGTGCCCGAGAAGGAGACAGACGATGAGCCTCGACGACAGCATCCGCGTCGTCCTCGCCGACGACGAGCAGCTGCTGCGCACAGCCCTCGGGACCCTGCTGGCGCTCGACAACGCGATCACCATCGTCGGAGAGGCGGCCGACGGGGCGGAGGCCGCGGCAGAGGTGCTTCGGGCGCGACCGGACGTCCTGGTGATCGACCTGGAGATGCCCGACACCGACGGTCTGCACGCGGTCGAGGCGATTCTCCGCGACGCCCCGGATCAGACGATCCTCATGCTGACGCGGCATGCGCGACCGGGGGTCCTGCGGCGTGCGCTGAAAGCCGGTGTGCGCGGGTTCATGAGCAAGTCGGCCGACCCCGAGCTCATCGCCGACGTCATCCGCCGACTCCACGAGGGCGGCCGCTGGATCGATCACGACATCCTCGAGGCGTCGGTGATCGATGACTCCCCCCTCACCGAACGCGAGCTCGACACGCTGCGCGAGACGCACGAGGGGTATTCGGTCAAGCAGATCGCCGAGCGCCTGCATCTGGCGCCCGGCACGGTGCGCAACTACCTCTCGAGCGCGATGCAGAAGACCCTCACATCGTCGCGTCAGGATGCGGCGCGCAACGCGCTGGCTCGCGGCTGGCTATGAGCCCCAGGGGACTCAGAGCCTGCGTGAGGCGTGCGGGCCGACTCAGGGAAGAACCGCAGTGGCCTCGATCTCGACGAGCAGCGACGGCATCCACAGCGACTGCACGCCGATCACGGTGATCGGCGGCAGCGGTGCGGCATAGCCGTCGGATGCCTGGGCGCGTGCGAGCCCGTCGAAGAGGTCGCCCGCCATGTCCTCCGCCCAGCCGACCACGTAGATCGTGAGCCGGGCGATGTCGCCGACCGCTCCGCCGGCGCCGCGCACACCAGTGGCGACGTTCTGCAGCGCGGTGTGCACCTGGCCGGCGAGGTCGGTGGCGGTCACCTCGCCGGATGCGAGCACCGACGCCTGTCCGGCGAGCAGCACGAGACGAGTGCCGGTTGCGAGCGCGACGGGGGCGTACTCCTCCTGCTGCAGCAGGCCCTCGGGGTGACTGAGTTCCACGGTCATCTGAACTCCCTTTCGTCGATCGGATGTGCCGACAGTATCGACCCTGTGGTCACCACATACTCAAGAGCCGTCAGTCCGCCGCGCACGTCGTACCCTCCTCTGGCAGCTCGAGGTCGATGAGGTAGGCGGCGGCGATCGCATCGGCGCAGGAGCTCACGCCCTTCGCGATCACCGTGTGTCCCGCCCCGTCGACCGTCAGCAGCGTACCGCCGAGGGTGTCGGCGAGTCCGACCGCCCCGCTGAGCGGCGTCGTGGGGTCATCGGTGAGCGATACGACCAGCAACGGAGGCAGGCCGTCGACCTGCTGACCGTAGGGAATCTCCAGTTCGCCGGTCAGAGGGAAGTCCGCGCACTTGTCGCGCAGTTCGGCATCGTCGACCGCGCCGGGATCCAGCATCGGCGCCCGGTCGTAAGTGTCCTCGCGGAGAACGGCGAGTTCGTCCGCGCCGAGCAGCGTCTCGTCGACACAGTTGATGACGAGCGAAGCGTCGACCTGGTTCGAGCTCTCACCCTCGTCTGTGATGCCGCCGATGGCTGTCGACAGCGACAGCAGCGTGTCACCGCGACCCTGCTGCACCTCGCGGAGCCCCTCGATCACGAGGGGCCAGGCATCCGGAGAGAACAGACCGCCCATCACGCCGCCGACGCCGGATGCGAAGTCGAGCTCGGCGTCGCCCGCGGGAATCGGGTTCTCAGCCAGAGGCTGCAGCAGAGCCTGCAGCGCCGGCGTCCAGCCGTTCGGATCAGCGCCGAGGGGGCAGCCGGCTTGGGTGGCGCAGAACACAGCCATCTTCTCGAGCTGCGACTGGAATCCGACGTACGACTCGAGCAGGCGGTCCTGCGAACCGAGGTTCGGGTCGAACGCGCCGTCGAGAATCATCGCGCGCACGTTCTCGGGGAACTCCTCCGCGTAGACGGTGCCGAGCCGCGAGCCGTAGCTCTGCCCGAGGAAGTTCAGCTGATCCTCGCCGAGAACCTCGCGCAGCAGATCCATGTCCTTCGCCGTGGTGCGGGTGCCCACGTGCTTCAGCGCTTCCACGCCGCCGGAGCCGTCGGCGCAGCGATCGACGATCTCCCGGGTGTCATCCTTGGTCAGGGGGAGGAATGGGGTGCCCACCTTCGCCAGGAGGTCGGCACCCTCTTCCGACCCGTCGGTCAGTCCGCAGTCCACCGCCGGCTCGGTCGCGCCGACGCCCCGCGGGTCGAACCCGATCAGGTCGAAGCTCTCGGTGACGGCGCTCTCGGGTGTGAAGAGAGCGGCGCCGATCGTGCCGAGAATGCCGGCCCCGCCCGGGCCACCCGGGTTGAAGAACAGTGATCCGAGCGGTTCTCCCCGCGCGGGGATGCGGATCACGGCGATCGACGCGGTGTCGCCGTTCGGGTCGGCGTAATCGAGGGGAACCTCGAGACGTGCGCACTCCTTCTCAGGTACCAGAGGGAAGACCTCTTCATCCTGTGTCGACCGCACGAACTCGTCACACGTCCCCCAATCGAGCTTCTGGTCCTCGTACTGACTGAGGTCTACGACCACCTCGCTGCGCGGGTCGTCGGCGGGGATGCCGCCCGACGGCGCGCAGGCGGCGAGCACGGCGAGCAACGCCCCGGCGATCGCTGTCACCCGCAGGCCCCGAGCTGCCGGTCGTTTGGGGTGGGCGTCAGAAGGAGGTCTTTCGATCAGTCGGCTCATGGCCAGCAGAGAACACCCTGTGCCCGGAACCGGGTCAAATCGGCCCCGCCATCGCTGGCGCTTCGCCAAGCGCCACGACCTAGCCGCGGCGGACGACTGAGGCGGAGCACCTGATGTGACACGGTGTCACATCTTCTCGTGACACCGGGCCACTGCCGTCGCAGGCGGGGGTGGAGTGCGATGGATGCATGACCACTTCGCAGATCTCCTCCGACCGTCCTCCGGTGCGCGTGCGGTTCTGGCGGCGACCTTTCCAGGTCGTGCGCGAGAACTTACGCGTCTATCTGATCCTCAACGCCGCGACCTACGGGCTCTTTCTCGTCGGATTCGTGATCGGCCTGCTCTTCCCCGATCTCGTCGCGGCCGAGGCCGCCGGGCTGGAGGCCGACGGCACCGGCGAGCTGGTGCGCTGGCTCGTCAATATTCCCCCGCTGTTCGCCCTGACGATCCTCGGCGTGAACCTCTTCCGCCTGAGTGGCCTGATCATCGTGCTGCCGTCGCTCATCGTCCCGTTCGCCGGACTCGCATTCTTCGGACACTGGGCTCTGACGACGGGTATCACCCTGGTGCAGACCACGCCCACGGGTTGGGTCGCCATGATTCCTCACTCGCTCACCGTCGTGATCGAGCTGCAGGCATACATCCTGTTCCTGCTCGGCGCGTTCCTGATCGGCAAGTACTGGCTATTCCCACGCACCGTGCAGGCGAAGAACCGGCGCCAGGGGTATCTGCGCGGCCTCCGCACGCTCGGCCTGCTCGCGCTCCCGGCGCTCGTGCTGCTGATCGTCGGAGCCGTCTGGGAGGCGTACTCGCTGCGCTACCTGGTCCAGCCGCTCTCGCAGCTTCTGCTCTGACGCGGACGCTCGGTCCGGGTCGGCCCGATCACGGGTTCGACCCGGTCCTCGCGACATGAAGTGCACTTCACGGAGCGCGCACTCCGCTCACAGCCCTCACCCCTCAGGATGCGTCGGCGAGGACCCCGGAGATGAGGAGCTGCACGACAGCGTCCGCATCGTAACGGGGGTCGGCGGCAGCGCCGATGCAGAGATTCCCGACACCCTTGAGCACGGAGTACCCATCGATCGGACCCGCGGCCCGCTCCTTGCCCAGGGAAGCCTCCAGAAGAGACCCGCAGACCGGTACCAGTCGGTCGACGAAGTACGTGTGTAGGGCGCCGGCGTCCGCGCCGGAACCCTGCAGCGCGCCGGCGAGCCCGTGCTTGGTGACGAGGAAGTCGACGAAGAGAGAGACCCACGCTCGCAGCGCGACCTCGGGCGTCGCGCTCTCAGCCAGCAGGCGGGGGCCAGCGTCGGCGCACGCCTCCACCTGGTGTCGATACACCGCGACCACGAGGTCGGGCCGGGTCGGGAAGTGGCGGTAGATCGTGCCGACCCCGACGCCGGCGCGGCTCGCGATCTCGCGAACGGGGGCGTCTACACCCGATTCCACGAAGACGGATGCTGCGGCGTCGAGCAGCAGCTGGGCGTCGCGTCGCGGACGACCCACCTGTCGTCCGGCGTCAGCTACCTGCGCGTCCGACATGATTCCTCCTTGGATGCATGAGGGGGTTGCATTACGGATCAGTATTCCGTAATTTATGGAGCAACGTTCCGATTTTAGCATCGTCACACCGTCCATCCTGAAAGGCCCGCTATTGCGTTCTTCCATCGTGCCCGCCCTCGACGCCGTCCTGGGCGACGCCGCACCGGTCCTGTCGGCCGCCCCCGTCGAGCTGTCGGCACCCGGCCGCCCCGTTCCCCTCGAGGTACGGGTGTCGGCACCGGCATCCGGAACCGATCTCCCGATCGCGCTCTTCTCGCACGGCAACGGGTGGAACCTCGACGGCTACGCCCCGCTCACGGCTTTCTGGGCCTCCCGCGGCTTCGTGGTCATCCAGCCGACCCATCTCGACTCCCGACGCAACGGGTTCGGATTCGACCATCCGGTGTTCCCGTCGATCTGGACGGAGCGGATCGCGGATCTCACCCGCATCCTCGACCAGCTCGAAGTCATCGAAGCCGCCGTCCCGGGGCTCGCCGGACGCACGGACCGCGATCGGATCGCGGTCACGGGTCACTCGTGGGGCGGGCAGACCGCTCAGGCGCTGCTCGGTGCCCGCATCCTCGACGAGTCGGGCGAGGTCGGCCCCGACATGTCCGACGCTCGCGTGAGCGCGGGCATCCTGTTCGCGGCGACCGGCGTGGCGGGCGATGATCTGCACCCGTTCGCGCAGGCGAACTTCCCGTTCATGCGTCCGTCATTCGCCGAGCTCACCACGCCGACCCTCGTCGTGGCCGGCGATCATGATCAGTCGAAGATGTCGAGCCGCGGGCCCGACTGGTTCACCGACGCCTACACGCACAGCCCCGGCGCGACCGACCTTCTCACGTTCTTCGGTGCCGAGCACGGACTCGGCGGGATCGTCGGATACGAGGCCGCCGAGACCACCGACGAGGATCCGCAGCGCGTCGCCGTCCTCCAGCGGCTCTCGGCGGCCTACCTGCGCACCGCCCTGCACGTCGACGAGAGCAGCTGGCCCGCGGCTCGCGCGGCATTCATCGGCGGCGCCGAGCCGATCGGTCGTGTAGACAGCCGAGGGTGAACGCGCCTCAGGTCGCCGTCATGGCCAGGAGCGGGTTGCTTCACGGGTCGGCGCAAGCCCGACAAGGGCTCGCGTGAGGAGTCCCGAGCGCCCGGGAGACCGGACGACTCGCAGTCTCCGGGCGCACGCCCGGCGGATTCTCGGTCCCGTCGACGGCGACGCCGCATCCCCGCTACGCTGACGCTCTGCGTTCCCGGAGGAGACGGAGGCGAGGATGCCGCACAGGGATCACCCGCGTGCGTTCGGCCGCGAGTTCGCCGCTGCTCTGTACCGGAAGAATCAGACCCTCACCTGGGTGCAGCGGCGTCTGGCCGACAATGGCACGACGGTGTCGATGACGACCCTCAGCTACTGGCGGTCAGGGGCACGCCGCCCGGAAGGCGGTCGCTCCCGTGACGCGGTTCGAGAGATCGAGCGGATCCTCGATCTGCCGTCGGGGCATCTGGAGCGGCTGATCGGCCCCACCCACAGAACCGGACCTCTCCCGCCGATGCAGAACGCCCTCGGCGACGCCGACCTGCAGGCGGACATCGCGGAGACCCTCGACGCTCTCGGATGCCCCACCTCCGACAATCTCAGGGACGTCACCACCCACCTGACGGCGGAGGCCGACGAGAGCGGGAGCATCCGTCACTGCACCACGAAGGGGCTCCTGCAGTCCACGCGGGGAGTGCTGACGGAGTTCGCCGTCGTGAACGTCTCCCCGGCTCCTCGCACCACGTGGTCGACCGTCTCGTCGCTGCGCGGCATCCGGTTGAAGGCGTCGTACCCGCATCCCGGGATGCTCGTCGAGGGGCGGCTCTTCGAACTGCTCGACCCCGCTCAGCCCGGCGAGACGGCGCTGTACGAGTTCACCGAGACCTACCCCGACGACCACCCGCCGCAGCACGAACTGTGGCACGCCACCACGCGCCCGAGTCACGAGATCGTCGTGTGGGCGCAGTTCGATCCGCGCGCGACTCCGAACTGGTGCGAGTCCTTCGTCCAGACCTCGGGGGCTGATGAGGTCGCACACCGCCGCTCGCCCGCCCCGCCGGTCATGCACATCGCGCGCCAGCGTTTCGGACCAGGAGTCGTGGGCCTCCGGTGGGGGTTCGACGAACGGCAGTGACCCGCGCTGCGGTGCCGGCGTCACACGCGAGCAGGATCCTCGACGATCCTGCCGTCGACGAGGTGGACGACTCCGTGCATGCGGGGGAGGTGCACGAGGTCGTGCGTGACGAGCAGGGTCGAGGTGTTCCGCTGCGCGGTGAGCCGCAGGATGAGGTCGATGATCGACGCGCCGCGCTCCTGGTCCAGCGCGCTGGTCGGCTCGTCGACGAGTAGCACGCTGGGGTCGTTCATCAGGGCGCGGGCGATGTTGACGCGCTGCCGTTGGCCACCGGACAGCTGGTGCGGGCGCTTGTCGGCATGGTCGGCGAGACCCACGGACTCCAGGAGCTCCTCGGCGTGCCCGGCGCTGCTCGCGCGACGGCGACGGCTGTGCGGGGCGCCGAGCTCGTTCATGACGGTCAGCTGCTCACGCGCCGTGAGCGACGGGAGGAGGTTGGACTGCTGGAAGACGATGCCGATCCGGTCGCGTCGCAGCACCGCGGCCTCGGTCGGGGTCAGGGTCGTGACCTCGACGCCGTCGATGGCGACGCTTCCGGAATCGGGGCGGATGAGCGTGGCGGCGACCGCGAGCAGGCTCGACTTTCCCGAGCCGCTGGGACCGGTGATGCCGGTCACGGTGCCCGGGTGCGCGGTGAGGGACACGTCGTCGACGGCGGTCACCCTGGTGTCGCCGTCCGGGAAGGTGAGGGTGATGTTCTTCATCTGGATCATCGGTTGCTCCCGAGTGCGGTCAGAGGGTCGGCGGAGGTGACGGAACGAAGGGCGAACGCGGCCCCGGCGAGGCCGAGGACGATCATGATCGCCCCGGGCAGGAGCGTGGTGAGCGGGTTCAGCATGAACGGGAGCGCCCCGCCGGCGAGCGTCCCGAGGAGAGCGACGACTCCGAGCCCTGCGCCGATCCCCGCGACCAGGACGATCAGCGCCTGACCGAGGGAGTCGCGGATCAGCGAGCGGGTGCTGGCGCCGAGAGCCTTCAGGACGGCGACGTCGCCCTTGCGCTGCATGGTCCAGACCGTGAAGAACGCGCCGATGACGAGACCCGAGATCCCGAACAGCATCGCGACCATGAGCAGCAGCGAGCCGATCTCGGAGCGGAAGGCGCTGAGGGCCGTCAGCGATCCGAGCGGTGTCTCGGACACGGTGGACTGCGCCGTGTCCGCAGCATCCCAGTCCGGCGCTCCGCTGACCGCGAGGACGGTGGCGTACGCGTCGGGGTTGCCGGTCGCCGCGGAGTATCGCTGCCAGTCGTCCAGCGTCATCTGCACGACAGGGGTGTGGCTGTACCAGCCGTCCCCGCCGACCTCGACGACGCGAAACGCGGACCCGGCGATCGTGACGTCGTCACCGACTCCCGCGTCGAGCGCGTCGGCCGCAGGACGCGACAGACTGATCTGCCCGTCCTTCGCGGGTGCTGTCGCATCGAATCCCGGCTCGACGCCGAACACGGCGATCGCGGCGCGCGCGGCGTCGGTCTCGCCGCGGGTCTGGCTGATGCCCACGGGGCGTGCGGAGGACACTCCGTCGACGCCCGCCCACGCGGTGGCCTGCTGCTCGGTGATCGTCGACTCGGAGAAGCTGGGCCCGCCGTCACCCGCTGCGGGAGCGGAGAACACGATGCGGTCGCCGGGGAGTCCGAGCACAGCCGACACGTTCTGCGTGGCCAGGCCGCCGGTGAGGCCGCTGAGAAACCCCACGAGCACGGTGATGAGGGCGACGACCGAGCCGATCAGGAGGAATCGGCCGCGGGCGAAGCGGAGGTCGCGCAACGCGACGAACATGGTGTCTGCCTTTCCTGCCGCCGATGCGACGACTCCTCCACTCTCGCCTCCGGGTCGCGCGCGGTCATCCGCCGCGGGCACAGCATCCGGCGACCGGAATGCCGATCCACCTCTCGTCCTTTCGGACGATGTGACCGCGTTCCGTCCTGCATAGACTCCCTCCTATGGCGCACACCGCTCTGACCCCCGTGTTCGTGGGGCTGCGGACGGGACTCCACGTGCTCTTCGCCGCTCTGCTCGTCGTGGTCGTCGCGCGAGCGGTCCTCGATCCCCGCGACGCGAGCGCGGCGGTGATCGCGCTGGCCCTGACGCTCGGCGTCACCTACGCGCTCGGGGCGCTCCTCGCCAGGACCGCACAGTCCCGACGGCTCGCGACGTCGTGCTGGCTGGCGGCCCTCACCGCCGAGTGGCTCGTGCTGACATGGCTCATCGCCGACGCCGCCTACCTGGTCTTCCCGCTGTTCTTCCTCTACCTGCATCTGCTGGGCAAGTGGTGGGGCTCCGCCGCGATCCTGGCATCCACCGCCTTCGCGATCGTCGCGCTGGGGCTGCACGGCGGATGGAGCGTGGGCGGGGTCGTCGGCCCCCTCGTCGGCGCCGGCGTCGCGCTGCTCATCGGACTCGGCTACCAGGCGCTCGCACGGGAGGCGCAGCAGCGGGAGGCGCTGGTCCAGGAGCTGCTGACGACCCGCGGGCGGCTCGCGGCCACCGAACACGAGTCGGGAGTGCTCGCGGAGCGCGCGCGCCTCGCCCGGGAGATCCACGACACCCTCGCGCAAGGTCTCTCCAGCATCCAGATGCTGCTGCACGCCGCCGAACGCGCCGATGGAGATCGCCCCGGAATCGGCCACATCCGTCTCGCGCGCGAGACCGCAGCGGCCAACCTCGTCGAAGCCCGCCGATTCATCCGCGAGCTCACTCCGCCGCAGCTCGACGATCAGACCCTGGCAGGCGCATTGCGCCGACTCGCCGCCACGCAGTGGGCGGACCAGGGTCTCGAGGTCCGGGTGCGGGTCTCGGATGCCGTCGCTCTGCCCATGCACCTGCAGACCGCGCTCCTGCGCATCACCCAGGGGGCGATCGCGAACGTCATCCAGCACGCGCAGGCGAGCACCGCGACCGTGACCATCACCGTCGACGGCGACGACCTCCGGTTCAGCGTCGCCGACGACGGGGTCGGGTTCGACCCCGCGCCCTCGCGACCGCAGGATGCCGCGACGTCGGATTCGTTCGGATTGCGGGCGACCGCCGAGCGCGTCGAGCAGCTCGGCGGCACTCTCACGCTCGACACCGCCGCCGGCCGCGGGACCATCCTCACCGTCGATCTCTCGCTGGAGGCGCTCTCATGATCCGACTCGTGATCGCCGACGATCACCCCATCGTCCGCGCGGGCCTCAGCGCGCTGTTCAGCATCGAGCCGGATCTCGAGGTCGTCGCCGAGGTCGACAGTCCCGATGAGGCGGTGCGGGCTGCGGAACGCGAGAACCCCGACGTCGTGCTCATGGACCTGCAGTTCGGCTCGGCGCAGATCGGCGGTGGCGCGGACGCCACCCGCCTCATCCGCGCGCTCGAGGCGGCACCGTACGTCCTGGTCCTCACGAACTACGACTCGGATGCCGACATCCTCGGCGCCGTCGAGGCCGGAGCGAGCGGATACTTGCTCAAGGATGCCCCTCCGCATGAGCTGACCGCGGCGGTGCGCGCCGCCGCGGCCGGAGAGAGCGCCCTCGCCCCGGTGATCGCGTCACGCCTGCTCGATCGGATGCGCGCGCCGCAGGTGAGCCTGAGCGGTCGGGAGATCGAGGTGCTCGAGCTCGTGGCCTCGGGGCGGTCGAACACCGAGGTGGCGGAGATGCTCTTCATCAGCGAGACGACCGTGAAGTCGCACCTCGCACACATCTTCTCCAAGCTCGACGTCTCGTCGCGCACGGCCGCGGTCTCCGCCGCCCGGCGCAGGGGCATCCTCCGCTGAGGTCCGGCTCGCGGGAGATGACTGCGCCGGTCCGGCGCCGGCTCGATCCGTGCCCGATCGATCCTGTCGCATGCGACGGGGACACCGGTCGCCGCGCACGGGAACCCTGCTTCATACCGGAATATCTGAGGAGGGATCGGCCCGCCGGTCGTACGCTCCCCGACAGGATCTGTTCGCTCTCGCCGGGCGGACACTCGAGAAGGGCGCCTCCATGACCGATGCGAACACGATCGCCGGCGAACTCGGCGACCTCGCCCCGGGCCTGGGCATCGAGATCCTGTCGCGCCGTCTGCCGAAGGCGGATCTCCACGCCCACCTCGGCGGGTCCCTGCGCCCGTCGTTCGCCCCCGACTCGGACGGCCGGAGCCGCAGCTATCGCGGTGCCGACGACTTCTTCACCGCGCTGCACAGCCTTAGCGCGTCGTTCACCGCGCGTGAGGATCTCACCTCCGCCACCGTGCGCATCCTGGAGGGGTCCGTCGACGCGGGATGCCGTCACGTCGAGCTCTCGCTGCAGCTCGCCGAGTTCCGGGGCTCGCCGCTCGACGAGAGGGAGTCGATAGCCGCGGTCGTCGAGGCATTCGACATCATGCACGATCGCGTGGGTCTGAGCGGCGGCCTGATTCTCGCCACGTACCGCGGCGAGGACAGCGCCGCCGCGGTGCGCACGGTGCGATCCGCTCTCGACGCTCGAGACGTCGGGCTTCCGATTCTCGGAATCGGGAACGACGGTCCGCTCGACCGCCCCCTGAGCGAGTTCCGGGAGGCGTACTCCCTCGCACGCGAAGAGGGCCTGCGCACCACGGTGCACGTCGACGGCGTCGAGGACATCGACGACGCGTTCGCACTCCCTCTCGACCGCATCGACCACGGGTTCGCGATGAGCGGCCGCCCCGCGGACCTCGCGCGCTGCGCCGACGCCGGCATCCCCGTGACGCTCTGCCTCTCGAGCAACCTGATCATGCTCCCCGGGCGCTTCCCCACGTTCGCGGCCTTCCCCATCGACG
Source organism: Microbacterium sp. LMX7-1.2 (assembly GCF_040675935.1). NCBI lineage: Bacteria > Bacillati > Actinomycetota > Actinomycetes > Micrococcales > Microbacteriaceae > Microbacterium > Microbacterium sp. LMX7-1.2. The sequence goes on from NZ_JBEGIL010000001.1 coordinate 1,759,428, forward strand.
AGTTCCGCGCCGCCGGCATCAACGCCAGCCTGCACACCGACGACTCGGCGCTCTTCTTCACCGATCTCGCCCAGGAGTACCGGATGGCGGCGCGCGCCTTCGCCTGGACTCCGAAGACGACCGCCCAGGTCGCGCTCGACTCGCTCGCTGCGGCCTGGATCACGGAGCCGAACCGTTCCCGACTCCTCGCCGAGTGGACGCTCGAGGCGGAGGCTCTCGTCCAGGACCCCCGTGACCCGCGATAGCGGCAGCTGGCGACCCCCTGCCTGATCCATTCACGTGAATCCACATCCGCTTTTCGGGCGTAGGCTGGAGTGAAGGACGGACCGTCCGAGAAGATCTCCCGGCACCGCGACCGCCCGGGAAAGAAGCCCACTCATGGCTCAGTACGACGTCTCGAACCGCTCCGCGATCGTGACGGGGGCCGGCAGCGGCATCGGCCGCTCCACCGCCCTGCTCCTCGCCGCCAACGGCGCCGCCGTGGTCGTGAACGACCTGAACGCCGAGCACGCGAACGCGGTCGTCGAGGAGATCCGCGCGGCCGGCGGCACGGCCGAGGCCTCCGTCGGCGACGCCACCGACACCGACTGGATCGGCTCCTCGATCGAACTCGCGAACACCCTCGCCCCGCTGCGCATCGGTGTGAACAACGCTGGCATCGGCGGAGCATCCGCCCCCACCGCCGAGTACGACGACGCGGCGTGGGACAAGGTCATCTCGATCAACCTGAACGCGGTGTTCCGCAACATGAAGGCGCAGATCCCGTCGATCCTCGCGAACGGCGGCGGCTCCGTCGTGAACGTCGCCTCGATCCTCGGCAGCGTCGGCTTCGCGAACTCCCCCGCCTACGTGGCCGCCAAGCACGCGGTGGTCGGCATGACGAAGTCGGCCGCGCTCGAGTACTCGGCGCAGGGCGTGCGCGTGAACTCGGTCGGCCCCGGCTTCATCGACACCCCGCTGCTCGCCACGATGGGCGATGAGGCGAAGGCGTTCCTCGTGAGCAAGCACCCGATCGGCCGCCTCGGCCAGCCCGACGAGGTCGCGAACCTCATCGCCTTCCTCGCCAGCGACGCGGCGAGCTTCATCACGGGCAGCTACCACCTCGTCGACGGCGGCTACACGGCTCTCTGAGCAGTATCCTCCGGACACGGATCGGGGGCCGACACGCCAGGTGTCGGCCCCCGATCCGTGTCTCGTCCGTCGTGTGGCGTGTCGGCCCCCGATGCGGGCGCGCCGTCAGACGGAGGGCGGATGCCGCGGCTCAGCCGAGACGGTCGAGGCGCAGCGTCGCCGTGGCGCTGTGCGCGGCCATCCCCTCGGAGTCGGAGATCACCTGCACGGCGTTCGCGAGCTCGGGCGTCGCCTCGCGCGCGATGCGCTGGTAGGTGAGCGGCTTGAGGAACCTCGACACCGACAGACCCGCGCTGTGCTTCGCACCGCCGGCCGTCGGCAGCACGTGGTTCGTACCGGCCATGCCCTTGTCGGAGTACGCGACCGTGCTCCAGGTGCCGAGGAAGATCGAGCCGTAATTGCGGAGCGTCTCGTGGTACCAGTCGTCGTCCGCCGTGAGGAGCTCGAGATGCTCGGGGGCCAGGTCGTCCATGAGCGCGACCGCGGTCTCGCGGTCCTTCGCGACCGTGACCACGCCGTAGTCCCGCCAGGCCGCACCGGCGATCTCCGCCGTGGCGAGCGTCGACAGCTGCCGCTCGATCTCGGCGATCACCGCGCGTCCGTGCTCCTCGGAGGTCGTGACGAGCGCGGCGGGCGAGTTGGGGCCGTGCTCGGCCTGGCCGAGCAGGTCGGCGGCGACGAGCACCGGGTCGGCCGTCTCGTCGGAGATCACGGCGACCTCACTCGGACCGGCGAGCAGGTCGATCGCGACCGTGCCGAACAGCTGACGCTTGGCCTCGGCGACGAACGCGTTGCCTGCGCCGACGAGCATGTCGACGGGCAGTTCGCCCAGCAGGCCGTAGGCCATGGCCGCGAGGGCCTGCACCCCGCCGATCACGAACACCCGGTCGACACCCGAGAGGTGCGCGGCGTACACGACGGCGTCGTTCGCGCCGCCGTCGGGCTGCGGCGGAGTGCACGCGATCACGGTCGGGACGCCCGCGGCCTTCGCGACGCCGACGGTCATGAACGCGCTCGCGGTCAGCGGGAAACGCCCGGCCGGCAGGTACGCGCCGACGCGGGAGACCGGCACGTACTTCGCGCCGGTCACGATGCCAGGCACGAACTCGGTCTCGAAATCCGTGAGGTGCTCGCGCGATGCGCGGGCGAACGCCTGGGTGCGCTCTGCGCCGAGCTCGATCGCGGCACGCAGGTCGGGGTCGAGACGGTCGCCGCTCGACGCGATCTGCTCGGGGGTGAGCTCGATGGCCGCGCCCTGGTAGTTGTCGAGCTTCTTCGCGTAGTCGAGCACGGCGTCCATGCCGCGCTCGCGGATGTCGGCGAGCATGTTCGTGACCGTCTCGATCACGGCGGGATCGCGCTGCGCGGCCGGAGCGTCGACGAGCGGGGTCTTGAGGTGGTGGAAGGCGCCGTCGAGGCGGGCGAGGACTGCAGAGGAGTAACGCATGCAGGAAGGCTAAGCCCGCGCCAACCATACGACAAGCCTGACGATACGTAAGCAAGCATCGGGTTTACCAGTGGACTGTTCTACGATGGTCGCGTGACGATCACTCAGCTCACCGCCTTCCTCGCCGCGCTCGAGCACGGCTCCTTCACGGCCGCCGCGCGCGCTCTCGACATGACCCAGGCGTCGGTGTCGGAGCTCGTCGCCCGCCTCGAACGCGAACTCGACGTCACGCTGTTCGCGCGCGGCAGCCGTCGACTCGTGCCCTCCGCTGCCGCCCTCGAGCTGCGTCCGCACGCCGCACAGGCCGTCAGCGCCGTGCAGAACGGCATCGACACGATCCAGGCCCTCGCCTCCCTCGACCGCGGCACGTGCACCTTCGGCGTGCTGCGCAACGCCGCCTACTACGCGCTCGCCGACCTCGCCGAGACGTTCCACCACCGGCATCCCAACGTGCGGCTGCGCCTCGTCGGCATCAACTCGGCGCTCGTGGCCCGGTCGATCGCCGCAGGCGAGCTCGAGGCCGGGCTGCTCGTGCTGCCGATCGACGAGGACGGCCTCGACGTGCGCCCCCTCTTCCGCGACGAAGTGCTGTACGCCTCGACGACCCGCCCCGCCGGGAGCGGACCTGTCGCGATCGACGAGGTGGCCGACGCCAAGCTCGTGCTCTACGACGCCTTCGCCGGCTGGGACGACCCCACCCGCCGCCAACTGCTCGAACGTGCCCGCCTGCGGGGCCGCACGATCGAGCCCGCGGTCGAGGTCGAGCACGTCGAGACCGCGCTCAGCCTCGTGGCCGCCGGCACGGCCGACACGATCGTCTCGCGCTCGGTCGCCGAGTCGGAGGGCTTCCCCGACGGCATCCGCACGTTCCCCTTCGCGGAGCCCATGCACGACACGATCGCGCTCGTGCGGCGCGAGGGCGTGCTGCTCTCACCCGCGACGCAGCGGATCGCCGAGCTCGCCGAGCGGATGCTGCGCGAGCGCCTGCCCGAGCACGAGGGCCGCGTCGCTCTGGACTGATCCGCGCCCGACGGCCGGAGACCACCGCCCGTTACACGCAGAAGCGCGAGGAGCCCGGGGGCCCCTCGCGCTTCGCGACTGTCGACGACCGGAGTGTGTGTCAGTCGTCTTCCGTCGCGGTGACCATCACACCGAGCGGCGCGAGGTAGCCGTTCGGGTCGATGGTCCAATCGGCGGCGGCTGCGGCCTCGACAACCTCCGGAGCCCACTCGAGGTAGACCCGGTCGTCGCCGCCGTTGATCACGAGCACGGTGCCCTCACCGGTCTCGTCGCCCTCGACGCAGCGGTACTCGCGCCACGCGCCCTCGGGCACCGAGAACGTGTCGCCGGCGCCGAGGTTCACGGTCGTCGACGGGTCGCCGTTGAGGGTGACCTCCCAGCGGCCGGTCTTGAAGAGCAGCGCCTGCGTCTTGTCGTGGCGGTGGCGCAGCACGCCCTGTCCCGCCTCGGCCTTGACCCAGGCGAGGTTGAACGAGTGCGGCTCGTGCACGTTCGGCACCTGGCGGCGGTTCTCGCTCATGCCGTAGCCGATCGCGGTGGCGAGCTCGACGCGACCGCCGTCGACCGCCGCGCACAGCAGCGCAGCCGCCGAGTACTTGCGGTCACCGGGCTGGATGACGCGCGAGCGCATGTCCTCGAGCGTGTAGGTCGTGAGCTCGTCGATGTAGTGCTGCTTCATCGGCTTGATGAGCGCGACGTCGTCGGGCAGCACGTCGCCCGCGACCGTGTCGATCAGCTTATTGTCGGCGGTGAGGTGCAGCCCGTAGGACTCCGCCTCGCGGAGCACGGACGGGCCCCAGATGATGCCCCCGTTGTCGTCGCGGCCGAGGACGGTGTAGAGGATGCCGTCGTCCGGCCCTTCGTTCGTGAAACCGCGGAAGATCCAGGTAGGGATCGTGACGATGTCGCCGTCATGGCTGACGTACTCGCCCTGCTTGCCGTCGACGCCCCACCGCAGCCGGAACTCGCCGCCGAGGTTGATGAAGACCTCGGCCGTGAAGTGCAGGTGCAGGTTGTTCGAGATGCCGTTCGGCATGCCCGCCGCGCCGGTGTTGAATCCGTGCTCGACCTCGAGGTTCACATACTGGCTCGCGTTCTGCGAGACACCGGCGCCGATGAAGGAGAAGTTCTCCTTGCGGTCGGAACCCGGGGTGCGGCAGTCGATGAACGCCGAGTTGCACGGCACCCAGTCGGTGCGTCGGATGGTGCGGCGCTCGATCTCGGACGCGTCGACGATGACGTCGTTCGGGCCCTCGATGACAGTGCTCATTGTCTTCTTCTCCTTGTCGATCAGTCGTGATCAGTAGATGTTGGCGAACTGCACGGGCTCGTCGCCGCGCTGTCCGGCGATCTGGGCGCGCAGGGCGATGTCGTCCCAGAGGCGCACCTCCTTGACGATGGCGCCCTTGTGGAACGTGAACTGCGAGACGCCGATCAGGTCGACGGGCTTGCCGGTGAGGGGACCGTAGTTCGGGACGCCGTTGTACTCGCCCACGAACTTCCACAGCACCGCGACCCGGAGGCCGGCGTACCGCACGTCGTAGTTGGTCTGGATGTCGCGGATCTCGAACTGGCCGCCCGGGAAGGACTCGAGCAGGTGCAGCAGCGCCCGGCGGTAGCCCTCGGGACGGATGATCGTGCGGTCGCCGACCGTGAGCAGGGTGAGGTCGCGGTCGAAGTACTTCTCGACCTTCTGCAGGTCGCGGCCGTTCCAGACGGTCTGGATCATGTCGATCACCGTCTCGACCTCGGAGCGGTACTCGTCGGGGCGCACGCCGGAGTCGCCCTCCGCGATCGGGTCGGCGGGGGCGGCGTCGTTCCACGATCCGGTGAAGCCGCGGAAGGCCTGTGTGCGCGCCAGCTCGTCGACGTCGAGGCCACGGTGCTGCGCGCCGGCGAGCGTGTCGCGGACGACCCACTCCTCGACCATGCGTCCGCGGCGGTAGAGGCAGTTCGCGATCGTGCGGCTGACCCCGGTGGAGTGCAGGTCGCCCGAGAGCACGAGGTGCGAGCTGAGGAACGCGTCGTCGCCGCGCGCCTCCCAGATCACGTCCTCCGCCTGTCCGACGCGGTCGGGCGTCGCGGAGATGCGCATGAGCGATCCCTCGATGACCTCCTGTCGGGTCGTGGAGGTGCCCAGTCCACCGTGCACGATCGAATCGGGCTCGTAGTTGTCCACGATGAAGCTGATCGACCGATCGACCCAGATGAGGTCGGTCACTTCGCGGATGAAGTCATCGGGGTCTTTGTACGGCAGATAGGCGACCGGGTCGAGAGACACGCTTTTCACTCCTTCGAGATACGCGGCTGCGGTTCATCGGTGACCGTGCGGCGCGTTGCGGCCAGTGTATGCGTATGCACAGCTCATTGCAAGAGACGATCCAGCGCACACGGTGGACATTCCGCGCGAGCGACGGGGAACGGATGCCGAACGCGGGCGGGGCGGGAGCGTCGGCTCAGCGCGACGGCGCAGATGCCAGTGTGCGGCGCGCCACGAAGGTCGACGCGAACCCGGACATTCGGATCTCGGCGTCCGGATCCTCGATGCGCCGCACGATGAGGTCGGCGGCCGCGCGGGCCATGCCGACGATGTCGTAGCCGACCGTGGCGAGGTCGATGATGGGCCAGGCCGCCTCGGGAAGATCGTCGAAGCCGATGATCGAGACGTCCTCCGGCACGCGCAGGCCCGCGCGATGCGCGGCGTTGAGCGCGCCGTACGCGACGACGTCGTTACCGCAGAAGAGCAGCGTGGGGCGGTCGGGGCCGGCGAGGAGCTCGGCTGCGGCTGCCTCACCCTCCGCCGCCCCGTACGGGGTGCGGCGCACGTCGCGCTCGTCGAGCTGGAGCCCCTCTGCGGCGAGGGCCGTGCGGAGCGACGCCTCTCGCCCCTGCGCCGTACTCGTGTTGCTCGGCCCCAGCACGGCGCCCATGCGCCGATGCCCGAGCGCGACGGACGCGCGGACCGCCTCGCGGTACCCCGGCACGGAGTTCACGACCGCGGAGTCCGCATCGACGAACGATCCGATGCGGTTGAAGTAGACGAACGGGAGCCCTCGGTCGCGCAGGCGCACGGGCGCCACGGAGTCGACCGTGGTCGTCGCGAGGATCACGCCGTCGAGGCCGTTCGCGAGCAGGCGCTCGACGATCGTGTCGTTGTCGGCGGTCTCGGTGTGCAGCATGAGCTGGTAGCCGAGTGCCTCGAGCTCGCGGTGCACCGGCGCGATGATGTGCGAGTAGAACTGGTTGTCGAGATCGGTCAGCAGCAGCCCGATGCGGCGGGTGCGGCCGGACGACAGCGCACGACCCGCCTCGCTGGGCACGTAGCCGAGCAGCTGCGCCGCTTCGCGGACGCGGAGCTTGGTGGCCTCGGAGACGCGGGCGTCGTCGCGCAGCGCCCTCGACACCGTCGGCTGGGACACGCCCGCCAGGCGGGCGACATCGCGACTCGTGACGACCATGTCAGGCCTCCCCCTCCATCCACCGGATTCTACTGCCCTTGACGCCGCAATGCATACGCGGTCATAATCGGAGCATACGTATGCAAAGAAAGGAAGGGCCATGCCCCTGCATCTGAAGACCGCGCCGACGAAGACGTTCGCGGACACCGCTCAGCAGGATGTCGCCGAGCGCGTCAGGGCGATCATCGGAGACATCCGCGAGAACGGCGACGCCGCCGTCCGCCGCTACGCCGAGCAGTTCGACAACTGGAGCCCCGAGTCGTACCGGCTGTCGGACGACGAGATCACGCAGATCATGGCGACCCTCGACCCGCAGGTGATCACGGACATCGAGTTCGTGCAGGCGCAGGTGCGCCGCTTCGCCCAGGCGCAGCGCGACTCGCTCGTCGACATCGAGGTCGAGACCCTCCCCGGCGTGTTCCTCGGGCAGAAGCACGTCCCCGTCCAGGCAGCCGGAGCGTACATCCCCGGGGGGAAGTACCCGCTCACCGCCTCGGCGCACATGACGATCATCACGGCCAAGGTCGCGGGCGTCCCCCGCGTCGTCGCGTGCACGCCGCCGATCCGCGGCGAGATCCCCGCGGCCACCGTCGCCGCCATGAAGCTCGCGGGCGCCGATGAGATCTACATCCTCGGCGGGGTGCAGGCCGTGGCCGCCATGGCCGTCGGCACCGACACCATCCAGCCCGTCAACATGATCGCGGGTCCGGGCAACGCCTACGTCGCCGAGGCCAAGCGGCAGCTGTTCGGCGAGGTCGGCATCGACCTCTTCGCAGGCCCCACCGAGATCCTCATCGTCGCCGACGAGCACGCCGACCCGTTCTTCACCGCGGTCGACCTGCTCTCGCAGGCCGAGCACGGGCCGGACTCCCCCGCCGTGCTCGTCACGACCTCGCAGGAGCTCGGCGAGCAGGTGCTCGACTGGATCGAGCGGATCCTGCCCGGGATGCCGACGCGCGACTACGCCGGACCCGCCTGGCGGGACTGGGGCCAGGTGATCGTGGCCGACGACCTCGACGAGGCCTACCGGATCGCCGACGACTTCGCATTCGAGCACGTGCAGATCTTCACGCAGGAGCCTCGTGAGGCGCTCACCCGCATGCACGACTACGGCGCCCTGTTCCTCGGCGAGAACACCTGCGTCTCCTACGGCGACAAGGTCATCGGCACCAACCACGTGCTCCCCACCCTCGGCGCCGCGCGCTACACGGGCGGACTGTGGGTCGGCAAGTACCTGCGCACCGTGACCTACCAGGAGATCCAGAACACCGACTCCTCGGCCGAGCTCGGCGCCGTGTGCGGCCGCGCCGCCCGCGTCGAGCTGTTCGAAGGGCACGCCCGCTCGGGAGACGCACGCGCCTGGCGGCATGCCGGCACGCAGTTCGACTGGATCGACGAGAGCCACGCGACCGCCGGCACGGATCCGGTCGGCGCGGAGTCGCGATGACCGACCTCACCGGCCGCGTGGCCGTGGTGACCGGCGGCGGCAGCGGACTCGGGGCGGCCATCGCCCGGTCCCTGCACGCCGCCGGGGCCGAGGTCGTCGTGGTGGGTCGCGACACCGGCAAGCTCGACGCCGTGGTCGCCGAGCTCGGCGACCGGGCACGGGGGCTCGCGTGCGACGTGGCCGACCCGGCATCCGTCGACGCCCTGCGCGACGCCCTCGCCGATACCGAGGTGTCGATCCTCGTCAACAACGCCGGCATCCCCGGCCCGGTCGCGGCGCTCACCGACATCGACGCCGACGACTGGGACGAGGTCTTCGCGGTCAACGTGCGCGGCACGTTCCTGCTGTGCAAGGCGCTGCTTCCGGGCATGGTCGAGCGGGGGAGCGGCGACGTCATCAACGTGGCCTCGGTGTCGGGCAAGCGCCCGCTCGCGCACCGCACCCCGTACTGCGCCTCGAAGATGGCCGTGATCGGGCTCACCTCGACCCTGGCGTTCGAGGTCGGCCCGGCGGGCGTGCGCGTCAACTCGCTGTCCCCCGGCCCCGTCGAAGGACCCCGCATGGCGCGCAACTTCCGCCTCGAAGCCGAGCGCTCCGGCGGGAGCGTCGACGAGGCCGAGCAGGCGTTCGTGTCCCGCGCGGCACTGGGCCGCATGGTCACGGAGGAGGAGGTCGGCGCGGCGGTGATCGCGATGCTCGGGATGCCGGGGATGTGCGGCGCCGACGTCGACCTGTCGGCGGGGATGGTCGCATGACCGCCTCCCTGCGGCAGCGCGCTCGCGCGGGTGAGAAGCTCATCGGCGCGCTGTTGCGCATGCCCTCGGAGGAGCTCGTCGAGATGCTCGCGGTCGCGGGATTCGACTTCGTGCTGATCGACTGCGAGCACGGCCCGGCCGACGTCGTCGCCCTGCGCCATCACATCGCGCTCGCGCAGGTGCACGGGGTTCCCGTCGTCGTGCGCGTGGGCGAGGGTGATCGCGGGCAGATCCTGCGGGTGCTCGACCAGGGCGCTGAGGGCATCCTCGCCCCGCACCTCGACACCGCGGAGGACGCGGCCGCACTGGTCGACGCGGCTCTCTACCCGCCGGTGGGATCGCGGGGTTTCGCGACCTACAGCCGCGCTGGGCGGTTCGGGCTCGTGCCCCCCGCCGACCACCGGGACTCGTGGCTCGAGGACACGCTCGTGCTCGGCATGGTCGAGTCCCCGCGCGGGGTCGCCGAGGCCCGCGCGATCGTCGCGACGCCGCGACTGGACGGCATCATGGTCGGCCCGGCGGATCTCGCCACGGCATCCGGCTCCGACGATCTCCCGGTGCCCGAGGCGATCGCCGCGGTGCACGACGCACTCGCGCAGGCGGGGTCGCTGCGCATGGACATCGTCGGCACGAAGGATGCCGCAACCGCGGCGTTCGACGCGGGCGCCGACTTCGTGGTCTACAACCTCGCGTCCTCGCTCATGGCGCACCTGCACGGGCTGGCCGCCCCGCGCTGAGGTGCGCCCGGGTCGCCGAGAGCTGTCTCAGCCGCGAACGGCGCCGTCCAGCACGGAGAGGAACGCCGCCGCAAGCTCCCCGCCCACTACCTCTCCGTTGCCCAGGTAGCCGTTCACCATGGCACCGTCGCGCAGCATCATGAGCTGAGCCGCCGTGGCGTCGGCATTCGTCGCGCCGGCCTCGGCGGCGATGCCGGCGAAGTTCTCACGCAGCCACCGCCGGTGCGCGTCGACCGCGGTCCGCACTGGGTCGTCGGCGTCGGGGAACTCGGCGGCGGCGTTGATGAAGGCGCAGCCGCGGAACTCGGGCCGACAGCTCGCGGCACCGATCCCCGCGGCGATCTCGCGGAGGGCTGCGCGCGGGTCCCCGGGGCGCGCGACGCTGCGCAGCCACGCCTGCTCGGCCTGTGACTGCTGCGCCAGGTAGGCGACCACGAGCTCGCCCTTGGTGCGGAAGTGCCGGTAGAACGTCACCTTCGTGATGCCTACCTGCTCGATGATCCGGTCGGCACTGGTGGCGCGGATGCCGTGCGTGTAGAACTGCGCGTTCGCTGCGTCGAGGATACGGTCGCGAGTGGCCGATCCGCGCGGGGTCCGCGCGTCGGATGCGGCGATCTCAGCGGTCATGCGGTTCTCCGGTCGGGGCGGGCCGGTTGCGCCGGCCGTGGGATCAGTCTATGGTCCTCCATGTAGACCTACTAGTAACTCTACACGGACACAACCGTCTCAAGGAGCCACGACATGACCGCCACCGCCATCACCCCGTCCTTCGCGACGGCACTTCGACGCCTGTACTTCGTGCGCGCAGCGTTCGCCGTCGTCTGGGCCGTCGCCCTCATCGCGACCGCCCCGCTCGGCGGACCGCTGCTCACCGCACTCCTCGTGGTCTACCCGCTGTTCGATGCCGGGGCAGTGCTGTGGCAGATGCACGCTGCGGGCGAGGCACGTCGGGCGCTGGCCAGCCAGTGGGCGGGCGTCGTCGTCAGTGTGCTGGTCGCGCTCGCGCTCGGCATCGCATCCTCGCTGTCGGTCCCGGCCGCACTCGCGATCTGGGGCGTCTGGGCGATCGGCGCCGGCATCCCCCAGCTCATCACGGCGATCCGCAATCGACGCACCGGCGGCCAGGTCCCGCAGATGCTCAGCGGCGGCATCTCGGTATTCGCCGGCACGGCGTTCCTCATCCAGGGTCTGATGGGCGCGACCGCGATCGCCGGTGTCGGCGGCTACGCGATCGTGGGCGCCGTCTTCTTCCTCATCTCGGCGATCCGCCTCGGCATCCTGGCGAAGAAGCGCGCCTGACCGGCATCCGTCCTCTGCGCCGTGCGCGGGAGATCTCGCGCAACGAAGGATGCTTCTCCGCATCCGCTCCTGCAGAACACGAGATCTCCTTCAATTCGTGCGATCAGCTCTCGCAGGCGCGCCCCGCACGTTCTGAAGGAGATCTCACGCACGGAAGGATGCTCTCCGGCATCCTCTCCTGCAGATCGTGCGATCTCCTTCGCATCGTGCGAACGGGAGCAGCAGGCGTCGCGACCGGTGAGCAGCGAGCGCGCCTACGCCCCGACGGCCGCGGGACGCAGCTGCTGCGAGCGCCACGAGCGCACGAGGTCGCCGAACTCGTGCGGACGCTCGAGCGGCAGCAGGTGCCCCGCGTCGAGCGACACGAGCCGTGCGCCGTCGACCTCGCCCACGATCTCGGTGTGGAAGTGCGGCGGGCAGATCACGTCGTCGAGGCCCGACACCACGAGCGTCGGCATCCGCAGAGCCGAGAGCCGCGACAGCAGATCCACGCGCGTGAGCTGCATCTCGAGCTGCGCGCGCAGCGTGACCGCCCCGGTCTCCTCCCCCATGACCAGGGTGCGCTCGGCGAGATCGGGCCGGTCGGCTGTCACCTCCGCGCCGAGGAGCGGCTCGATGATCTCCTGCTGCAGCGCGCGAGGCGACGCTCCGGCATCCAGCCGATCGATCCACGCCCGCCAGCCGTCGCGCTGCGCCACGGTCGGAGCCTTCGCGTTGGTCGACACCAGACACAGTCCCTCCACGCGTTCGGGTGCGGCGAGAGCGAACGCCATCGCCACGATTCCGCCCAGCGAATGCCCCACCAGCACGACCCGCGGCGGCAGCACCCGCATCAGCTCGGCGATCTGCTCCCGGAGAGCAGGGCGGTCCAGCACCGGCCGGATCGTCCCGCCCTCCGTGTCGAGTCCCGTGTTCGTCCACAGGTCGCCCGTGCAGTTCATGCCCGGGAGCAGGACGAGCGGAGCCGTCACGTCAGCCCTTCACGGCGCCGTCGCTGAGGCCCGCGACGAGGTACTTCTGCGCGATGAAGGCGATCACGAACACCGGGATCGTCAACAGCATGGATGCCGCGCCCGCCTGTTGCAGCATCGGCAGCGTCTGTCCGAGCTGCGTGGCGATGAACACCGGCACGGTCTTCGACGAGGTGTCGGTGAGCACGAGCGCCGTCAGGTACTCCTGGAACGCGAACAGGAACACGAAGATGCCGGCGGTGAGGATGCCGGGGCCCATGAGCGGGATCATCACGCGACGCAGCATGCCGATGCGCGTGCATCCGTCGATCATCGCCGCCTCGTCGAGCTCCCGGGGGATCTCGGCGAAGAAGTTGCGCAGCAACCAGATCGTGAAGGGCTGGTTGATCGCGACGAGCGCGATCGCGAGGGCGAACGTCGTGTCGTAGATACCCAGAGCGCGGCTGATGTCGTACATCGGCAGCACGACCGAGAAGCGGGGCAGCGCCCGGAAGATGAGCGCGAGCACGAGCAGCAGCGCGGACACGTAGCTGGGGAACCGGGAGAGCGCGTACGCGGCCGGGATGCCGATCACGAGCGCGATCACGGTCGAGACCACGGCGACGACGATCGTGTTGACGAGGTAGTCGGCGAAGTACGTCGTCTCCCACAGGTCGACGAAAGCCTGCAGCGTCGGCTGGTAATCCCACAGCACCGGCGGGTTGGCGAACGCCACGTCGGTGGGCTTGGTGACCGACAGGGTCATCCAGATGAACGGGCTCAGCATGACGATGCAGAGCACCGCGAGCAGGATGCCGGTGATGATCGGGGGACGCTTCGGTCCCCCGCGGCGGCGCTTCGGTGCGCCGCGCGTCACGATGGCCCTCGTCGAGAGCTCGGTGGCGGTGAGACTCATCGTTCGGCCTTCGCTTCCTTGAAGATGCCCCGGATGAACGGGGTCAGCATGATGAGGATCAGGATGATGGTGAGCACGTTGATCGCGCTGCCGAGACCGAGGTTCTCGGCACCGTCGGCGAACGCCACCGAGTAGACGTAGAGCATGATCGACTCGTTACCGATGTTCTGCGCCTGCGGCGACAGCGGGATGAGGTTGTCGAACATGCGCAGCACGTCCATGATCGTGATGAGCGTCACGAAGCCGAGCACGCCGCGGATCGTCGGGATGATCACGTTGATGTGCGTCTGGAAGCCGTTGGCGCCGTCGATCACGGCGGCTTCCTTCAGCTCGTTCGGCACGCCCTGGAGCCCCGCCAGGATGATGAGCATCGCGAACGGGAGCATGTGCCACACGGTGTTGGCGATCACGAGGATGCCGTTGGGCACCTGGTCGGTGAACCAGAGCACCTGCGTGCCGCCGAAGAATCCGATGAGGCGGTTCACGACACCGCCGAAGTTGTCGTCGAACAGCCACGAGAACGCGACGGCGCCGACGAGGTTGGGCAGCACGTACGACACCAGCATGATGCCGAGCACCAGCGGCCGGGAGGTCGTGATGCGGTTGATGCCCGTCGCGATGATGTAGCCGGCCACGAGCAGGATCGCCGTGGTGACCACCGTGACGACGACCGTGAAGAGAACCGCCTTGTGGAAGCGCGGGTCGGTCAGGGCGTCGGTGAAGTTGGTCAACCCGATGAAGGTTCCCGGTGTGCCGTAGCGGACCTGCTCGAAGCTCCACTGCACCGTGCGCACCAGCGGGAGCACGAGCAGCGCCCCCATCACCAGCAGGCTCGGGAAGAAGAGCAACCAGAACTCGCGTGCCTTCATAAGCGTCCTCCCTTGGACGGACTGTGGCCTGAACTCGCGCTCAGGCCACAGTCATGACGTCGGTGCGTCGGTCAGCCGGCGATCTTCTCGCCGGCGGCCTGCATCTGGGCGAGCCCCTCGTCGACCGAGATCTGGCCGTTCAGGACCGAGACCAGGATGGGCCGGATCTCGTTGGTGATGTCGGCGATCACGGGCGACACGATCGGCGGCATGGCGCTGGCGATCGAGTCGTTCGCCGCGGCGCCGTACGGGGAGTTCTTCTCCGTGACCATTCCCTCGCGCGCCGGGTAGGCCGCGGGGACCGATGCCTTCGACGCGTCCTCGCTGACGGCGGAGGCCATCATCTGGAAGAGCATGTCATGGTCGAGCTTCGTGTTGAACGGGATCGACCAGCCGTCGATCGACAGACGGTTGTAGGAGTACTCGGCGTCGGCGGTGACCTTGGGAGCCCCGGCGAAGCCGAACGAGTCGGCGAACTTCGAGTTGGAGTCGAGCGTCAGGTCGAACATGCGACCCGAGAACATGATCGACATGGCCGCGGTGCCGTTGAACATCTGCTGCTGCACCTTGGGCTGGTCGAACGTCGTGACCTGCGGGTCCATGTAGGGCTTGAGCGACAGCATCCCCTCGACGGCCTGCTTGGCCTCGGGTCCGTCGAGCGTGACCTCGCCGTCGGCCGTGACGAAGTCGGCGCCGAGGGAGTTCATGGCTCCCTGGAAGCCGGTGGTGACGTCGGCGGTCGCGAGCCACGGCAGAGCGATGGGGTAGTCCATGAGGCCGGCGCCCTTGATCGCCTCGGCGGCGTCGATCATCTCGTCGAACGTGGTGGGGGCCTCGAGACCCAGGTCCTCGAAGATGTCGGTGCGGTAGGCGAGCACGAACATCTGCGCCTGCATCGGCACCGCGTAGATGTCGCCGTCGTACGACATGCCTTCGATCATCGACTGGCTGATGTCGCCGAGACCGTAGTCGTCGGCGTACTTGTCCCAGAGGTCGTTGAGGGGGACGAGCTTGCCCTCCTCGCCGAAGCCGGGGATCACGAAGCCGTAGGTCTCGATGATGTCGTAGGTGCCGGTGTCGCCCGCGAGCGTGGCGGTGGTCTTGGTCACCTGGCCGCCGAAGTCGATCGGGTCGTGCTTGAGAGTCACGTCGTCGTTCGAACAGCTGGACACCATGGTGTCGGTGAACGGGTCGATCGCGGAGGAGTTGTAGGCGAGGACGTTGACCGTCGTCTTGCCTTCAGGTGCCGTGTAGTCGCACGTCACCGTCGTCGAGTTCGCGTTGTCTGTGCGGGTACCGGCGCCGCAGCTGGTGAGGGCGACGATGCCCACGGCTGCGAGTGCGAGTACCGGCAGTGCTCGGTGCTGTGAATGTCCCATGTCGCTGATGGTATACGTATGCAGTCGACTTAGGGAAGCCTATATTCGAGGAATTGATACGGATTGAATACGTATACGTCGTGAGCCTTCGCGGTCAGAGGTTCTCCGCGATCTCCTTGATGGCGGCGAGACGGCGATCCCAGGCGCGGCCGATCTCGTCGAGGCGCTGCGCGGTGGCCGAGAGCTCCGCCCCGATCACGCGGAATCGCACCTCACGGCCGACACGCACCGGCTCGACCAGGCCCACCTCCTGCAGGACGGAAAGGTGCTTCGCGATGGCCTGGCGACTCACCGGCATCCGTGTCGCGAGAGCGGATGCCGAGGCATCCGCTCTCCCGAGCTCGGCGAGGATCCCCCAGCGGGTCTCGTCGGCGAGCGCGGACAGCGTGGGCAGGAGCGTGTCGGCGCTCACGCCTCGGCCTCCAGGAGGGCGATGAGCTTGTCGAGCTCCTCGTCCCATCCGGTGCGGTGGTACTCCATGTTGGCGGCCGGGTCGCTCGTGCGCTCGAATCCGCTCTCGACGACGGTCAGGAGTGTGCCGTCGTCGATCGCCTCGAGCGTGAATTCGACGAGCGTCGAGGTCTCCTCGTCGAGCACGGCGGGCCGGTGGCCGAGAGCGTCGTCATTGCTCCACCGGTAGACGATGCTCCGCGGCTCGTCGACGCTCTCGACGCGCAGCGGGATCGCGTCGTCGGGGCCGAAGGTCATGGTGCCGCTCGCGCCGGCGCCCGTGCGGTCGAGCTCGAGCGCGCCGAACCACTGCGACACGTGCTCGGGCTCGGTGACCGCGCGCCAGACCTTCTCGATGGATGCGGCGATGCGGATGCTGCGGCGGACGACGAACGCCTCCGCGTCGATGACGGTCGCGTCTTCTCGAATGTCAGCCATGGTCGTGCTCCCTTTCGTGAACCTGCAACTCCAGAATTGCACATCTGTCTCCCGGCTGCAACCAGTAAGTTGCACTATGCTCCGAGCGACACGGAGGCGGGACTAAGCGCGGGGCTTGCGTCCCTCGAGCACGCCGGACAGGAGCACCGCGACGAGGGCCGCAGCGGGAGCGACGATCAGGCCCGCGCGCAGGCTCTCGTGCTCGGCGATGAATCCCACGAACGGCGGTGAGAGGAGGAAGCCGAGACGCAGGAGCCACGAGACCATCGTGAGGCCGACGCCCGACCGTAGACCCGGGAGCTCGTCGGCCGCGTGCATCGCTGCCGGGATCAGCGTCGCGATGCCGAACCCCACCGCGGCGAACCCGGCGATCGTGCCGGGGACGCTGGGGAAGAGCAGTGCGAGTCCCATGCCGACCGCGGCGATCAGACCGCCGACGCGTGCGACCGTCCGTTGGCCGAACCGGTCGGTCATGCCGTCGCCGAGCATGCGCCCGACGAACTGCGCTCCGACGAGCGCGATGAAGCCGAGCGGGGCCACCGCGGCAGCTGCGCCCAGCGACTCGCCCAGGTACAGCGTCGCCCAGGAGTTGCCCGCATCCTCGGCGATCGCACCGGCCATCGCGATGAGCGTCAGCGCGATCACCGCGAACACCACGCGCGGGCCCACGCCTCGGCGCACGGCCTTCTCGATCTCCGCGGGGTCGGCCGTGGCCTCGGCATCCGCCTCCTCGTCGCGTCCGGGCAGGCAGAAGAACAGCGAGGTGAGCGCCACAGCGGCGAAGACGGCGGTGGAGATCCCGAGATGGACGGCGAGCGGGAGCTGCAGCGCGATCGCCGCGGCCGCCATGCCGCCGCCGAGCACGGCGCCGATCGACCAGATCGCGTGGAAGGAGTTGATGATGGAGCGCCCGTATCGGCGCTGGACGCGCAGGCCGTGTGCGTTCTGCCCGACATCGGTGATCGCATCGAAGGCGCCGCCGAGCAGCAGTGCCGCGGCGAACAGGATGCCGGTCGGCGCGAGCGCCGCAGCGAGCAGTGCGATCCCCACGCCGACGGTGCCGATCACTGCGACGCGCGCCGAGCCGAACCGGCGGATCAGCACGGCGGCGAGGAGTCCGGCGGCGATGGCCCCCGCGGGGAAGGCAGCGATCGCGATTCCGTAGCCGACGTTGTCGAGGCCGAGCTGGGACTTGATCTCGGGGTAGCGCGGCAGGAGGTTGGCGAACAGCGCACCGTTCGTGAGGAACAGCGCACTCACGGCGATGCGCGCACGACGCGCAGCCCGATCGGGAGCAGCGCGTCGAATCGTTTCGGCGGACGTCATGCGTACGATCGTACACGCATCGGAGACACCCCGATGCCGGGCATCCGCCGCCGCGACGATCGCGGATCAGCGCGAAGGAGTATCCGCCTCCGCGTCCGCGTCCGCACGCGGGCCGTCGACCACCGCGATCACCGCGGCCTTCGCCTCATCGAGGTCACGGAACGAGCCGACGAACTCGGAGTGCGGACCGAACGCCGTGTAGCCCTGCGTCGGCGCTCCGCTGATCGACCCGAGGAAGCGTCGCCGGTCGTTGCCCACCAAGAACCCGGGGTCGACCTCCACCCAAAGACCTCTCGGGGCCGACGCGACGCGGGTGCGCGCGCCGAGTCCGATCCTTCTCGACATCGTCGGGCTCAGGCGCTCATCGCGTGCAGCACGGGAGCCGCGCCGAACTCGGACGAGAACTCGTCGCGCGTGAGGTCGAGGCCTCCGGACGAGCTGGCGGCGTTCATCATCTTCACGAGCAGCGCCCGGTCGACGGGGGCCTCCGCGTCGAGCACGAAGCGCAGCGGGATAGCCGCCTGGATCCAGAGCGTCTCGACCGCACCGCCCGTCGTGGGGATCGTCAGGGCGAAGGACTCGTTGCGTCGCAGCTTGGTCAGCGTGACGACTCGGACATGCGCGAGGATCTCATCCTCGACGTCGATCGGTGCTCCGCCGTTGCCGTAGGTCAGGTGTCCCATGATCTCTCTCCCATCCAGAAAGAATCGCTTGAGAGATAGATTACTAGGTTACCTAGTTAAATGCCACTCGGACTTGCGAATCTGGACGAAGGTCAAGAAATCTCAGGGGAGATCGTCGATCTCCTCGGCGAGTCGACGGAGGAACCTGACGATGACCTCGGTCTGCTCGGGAGTGAACTCGCTCGCGAGTCCCTCGAGGCGCTGCGTCATGTCGTCGGCCGGCGCATGCAGATCGCGCAGCGTCGGACGCACCACCTTCGATCTCGCGTCGGCGGGGTGCGCGGTGACGACGACCTGGCCGCGTTCCTGCAGTCGACGCAGCACGCTCGTGATCGCCGCGGTGCTCACGCCGAGGTGCCCCGCGAGGCCACCGGGCGTCGCCGGCGCATGATCCGGCGCATCGGCGATGAAGCGCATCGCCTCGCGATCGGTGTCGTTGGGTTCACGCCGCGACGACAGCCGCCGTGCGAGCTGCGACTCCGATCGGCGCAACTGCTCGATCCGCTCGATCATCTCCCGCGTCTCTGTAGAGGTTCCGTCCGCGATCCGTGGATGCACGGTCGCCCCTGCGCGCCCAGGAGCCTGCGTGTCGTTCGTCATTCGTGTCACCCCCTGACGTCTTCCATGCTACTCGACAACCAGGTAAGCAGGCAGACTAGCGAATATCAATGTGATCCACCACTCGTCACGGATGCGAAGATGGAATCCTGCGGAAAGGACGCCATGGCAGAGGAATTCACCCTCGAGGAGGCGGGATACATCCTGTATTCCGATGTACTCGAACGCCTTCGCCAGCGATTCCCCGCCGTCGCCGACTGGCGCCTCGAGCAGATCATCGCGGCCGAGAACGAGGCGATCACCGGCGGGATCCTGCAGATCGTCCCGGCGGCCGTCGAGTCCGGCGCGGTCGAGATGCTCGCTCGTGAGCAGGACGGCGGCATGAGCGACGACGACGAGGTGGCATGATGGAGCGCTCCGAGGACTTCACCCGCTCCGGGTACTGGTATCCAGACACGGACTCCGCCAGCACCGTCGACGTGCTGAACCTGCTCCGCCGATACCGCGCCGCCGAGACAGCGATGCGCGCGCGTACGCGTGCGTCGATGAGGATGAACGAGACCGACCTCGTCGCCCTCCGGTTCCTCCTCCGAGAGCAGCGCGCCGGACGCCTCGTGCGCCCGATCGACATCGCCCGGATGCTGGACATCTCCACCGCGTCCACCACGACGCTGATCGACCGCCTCGAGAAGGGCGGCCACGCCCGACGCGAACCGCACCCGACCGACCGTCGCGCGGGCGTCATCGTGCCCACCGTGAGCAGCGACGACGAGGTGCGCGAGACGCTCGGGGCGATGCACCGCCGGATGCTGGCCCTCGTCGACGAGATGTCCGACAAGGAGCGCGCGACCGTCACCCGCTTCCTCGCCGGCATGACCTCGGCGATCGAAGAGGCCGCCGACCTCGACCAGGAGCTCCGCGACGTCATCCGCTCTCACGAGGAGGGATCGGCAGGCGCGTAGCGCCCGCCGGGGTCCGCAGGCTCGTAGCGCCCGCCCTCCCGCCGACGCGGCCTCCGCTCAGACCTTCTCGGGCTGCTCCCCCGCCGCGGACTCGGGCTCGGACTCGGCCCCCGTCTCCGCGCCCTCGAGCCGCTCGGGGAACAGCTCGTCGAGGTCGAGGTCGGGGTTGTCGTCCTGCGTCTCGACGAGCTCGATCGCCTCCTCGGGCGTCTGCACGCTCGGCATCGCCCCGGGCAGCGGCCGGCGGGCGGACTCCTTGAGCACCACGACCGCGATGAAGCCCGCGATCGACGTGCCGATCACGTAGAACGCCGGGGCGAGCGACGACCCGGTCATCTGCACGAGCGCCTCCATCACGACCGGCGCGGTGCCGGCGAACAGCGCGACCGCCAGGTTGTACGAGATGCCCATGCCGCCGTAGCGCGACGACGTCGGGAACAGCGCCGGCAGAGAGGACGCGAGGTTCGCGACGTAGAACGTCACCGGGAACGCGAGCAGCACGAGGCCCAGGAGCGTCGACCAGATCTCGCCGTGCATCATGAACAGGAACGCCGGGACGGCGAGCACGATCGCCGAGATCGAGCCGATGAACAGCACCTTGCGGCGGCCGATGCGGTCGGAGAGCTTGCCCGTCAGCGGGATCGACAGCGCCATGGCGACGAGCACCGGCAGCGTGAGCAGCGTGCCGTGGACCTCGTCGTAGCCGAGAGTTCCGGTGAGGTACGTGGGCATGTACGAGGTCAGCGCATAGCCCACGGTGTTCGCGGCGGCGACGAGCACGAATGCGGTGAGCAGTTCGCGCCAGTACGCGCGGATCAGCGCGAGCACGCCCTTGGGAGCATCCGCTGCGGCCTGCGCCTCGTCGGTCGCCCTCGCCGCGGCATCCTGCGCCTCCTGGAACGCGGGCGTGTCCTCGATCTTGAGTCGGAAGTAGATCGCGATGAGACCCAGCGGCAGGGCGACGAGGAACGGGATGCGCCAGGCGAAGCCCTGCATGACCTCGGCTGACAGAGTCAGCTGCAGGATCGACACGAACGCGGCGCCGATCGCGAAGCCCATGTACGAGCCGAGATCGAGCAGCGAGGCGTAGAACCCGCGGCGCTTGTCGGGGGCGTACTCGGTGATGAACGTCGTCGCTCCCGCGTACTCGCCGCCGGTCGAGAAGCCCTGTGCGAGCTTGAGCACGATGAGCAGGATGGGTGCCCACACGCCCCATACCGAGAAGTCGGGCAGCACGCCGATGAGGAAGGTCGCTGCGGCCATCATGATGAGCGTGAACGCGAGGATGCGCTGTCGCCCCATCCGGTCGCCGAGCTGACCGAGCACGATGCCGCCGAGCGGACGGGCGACGAAGGTGACGGCGAAGACGCCGAGCGAGAACAGCGACTGCGCCCCCGCGGAGGCATCGGGCAGGAAGGCGCGGCCGATGATGACGGCGAGGTAGCCGTACACGCCGATGTCGTACCACTCCATGAGGTTGCCGACCACGGTGCCGGCGACCGCACGACGGAGCATGGGGCGGTCGACGACCGTGACGTCGTCGACCGTGAGGCGGCGCGGCTCCTCGGGCTTCAAGAGCCCCAGCCGTCGGCCGAGACGGCGCCAGAGGGATTCGCTGTTCTTCACGGGTTCGGACATGGTGTTCTCTCTTCTTCCCGGAGGATGCCCGCGGTGGAACGAGGGCGGACGGCGGAGCGGCGAGCGTGGGCGAGCGGGTCGCGCCTCACAGCAGGCGGGTCAGCAGGACGGTCGCGAGGGGGAGGGATGCCGCGGCGACCAGGGCGACGAGTGCGGCGAGTCCGGCGGTGCGCCAGCGCGGGTCCGCGGAGACCAGGGACGCACGGTCGACTCCGACCGTGCGTCCCACGGCCTCGCTGGCGGGGAGCGGCGCGAGGCTGGCCGCATCCGAGAGCACCGACGGAGCGTCACGCAGAGCGTGATCGACGCGCGCGGGGGACTTCGGTGCTCCGGACATTCCTTGCCTTCCTTCGGGGGCAGGTTACTAGATGAACTAGTGATCTGCCAACCTAGTGAAAACTCCGGGAGAGCCGCCTACGCTCGATGGCATGACGGAGCTCACCCAGCCCACCGGACTCGAAGACGACCTGCGCGCGGTCCCCCGCGACGACGGCACGACCCCGCGGGTCCTCGTGCTCGGCGCGACCGGCTACATCGGCGGACGCCTCACGCCGCGCCTGCTGAACGCCGGATACCGGGTGCGCGTACTCGCCCGCGATGCCGCGCGCGCGGCATCCTTCCCTTGGGGAGCCGACTGCGAGATCGTCGAGGGCTCGGCGGACGATGCGGATGCCGTGGCCGAGGCCATGCGCGACATCGACGTCGTCTACTACCTGATCCACTCGATGTCGGCCGGCAAGGGCTTCGAGGAGAGCGACGAGCGTGCGGCGCAGACGGTGGCGGATGCCGCGGCGAACGCGCACGTGCACCGTCTCGTGTACCTCGGCGGACTGCATCCCGAGGGTGTCGAGCTCTCGCCGCACCTGCGCTCGCGCGTGCACGTCGGCGAGATCTTCCTGCGGTCGGGGGTGCCGACGCTCGTGCTGCAGGCGGGAGTCGTGATCGGCTCGGGGTCGGCGTCGTTCGAGATGATCCGGCACCTGACCGAGGTCCTCCCGTACATGCCCGCGCCGAGATGGGTGCGCAACCGCATCCAGCCGATCGCCGTGCGCGACGTGCTGCACTATCTGCTGGGCGCGGCGCGCGTGGCCCCCGACGTGAACCGCGCAGTCGACATCGGCGGACCCGACGTGCTGCGCTACGGCCAGATGATGAACGGCTACGCGGTCGAGGCCGGACTGCCGCAACGGGCCATCGCGGCGCTCCCCGTGTTCACGCCCGGACTCGCCTCGCACTGGGTCAACCTCGTGACGCCCGTGCCACGGTCGATCGCACGTCCCCTGGTCGCCTCGCTGCAGAACGAGTGCGTGGTGAAGGACCACGCGGTCGACGACCTGATCCCCCGGCCGGAGGGCGGGCTCACGCCGTATCGTCAGGCCGTGCACCTCGCGCTCGGACGCGTGAACGCGGATGCGATCGAGACGAGCTGGCAAGACTCCGAGGTCTCCGGGGCGCCGAGCGACCCGCTTCCGAGCGACCCCGAGTGGGCGGGACGGATGGTCTTCACCGATGCGCGGTCCCTCAAGACCACGGCGTCGGTCGACGGACTGTGGCGCGTCATCATCGGCATCGGCGGCACGAACGGGTGGTACTCCTCGCCGTTCCTCTGGGCCGTGCGCGGGTGGATGGATCGCGTGGTCGGCGGAGTCGGTCTGCGACGAGGACGACGGAACAAGGCCGCCGCACGGGTGGGCGACGCGATCGACTTCTGGCGCGTCGAGGCCGTGGAGGAGCCGGGCACCGAGACCGGGGCCTCGGCCGCGAGCGGCGGTCTGCTGCGTCTGCGCGCCGAGATGAAGGTGCCGGGCGAGGCGTGGCTCGAGCTGCGGGCGCTGCCGGATGCCGGGGGCGCGCGCTACGAGCAGCGGGCGGTGTTCTTCCCCCGCGGTCTCGCCGGACGGCTGTATTGGTTCGCCGTGCTGCCGTTCCACGGGTTCATCTTCGCGGGCATGGCGGCGCGCATCACCGCCGCCGCCGAGCGGCCCGCGCCCTGAAGCGCGGTGTTCCACGCTCGGTAGATGGAAAACGCCGCTGAACGGCATCCGTCAGCGGCGTTTTCCATCTCTCAACGGGACGGCGCGCGGCTAGCGCTCGGTCGGGGCGGTGCCGCCGGCCTCGTCGACGGACTCGGCCGTGTCCTCGGCGAGCGCGGCGGCGGGGTCCGCATCCGCTCCGGCATCCTGCTTGGCACCGGCATCCTGCCCCGCATCCGGGATGATGTCGATCGCCTCGGTCGCGGTCGCGTAGACCTCGGCGAGGCTGTCGTCGACCTCGGACTCGTCGATCCAGGCCAGGTCGTCCTCGGAGTGGTCGTACTCGACCGGCACGAGCGCGAAGTCGTCGCCGTACTCCTCGAGGCCGGCCATGACGCTGTGGCGGACGGCCGCCCGCGCATAGCGCTCACGGAGGATCATGGGGTCGCGCCGCAGGTCCTTCATGAACGCGACCATCATGAACGCCATGATCACGGCGAAAGGCAGCGCCGCGATGATCGTGACGTTCTGCAGCGAGCGCAGACCGCTCCCCTCCTCACCCGTGACGAGGAGGACCGCGGCGAT
Source organism: Microbacterium sp. LMX7-1.2 (assembly GCF_040675935.1). Taxonomy (NCBI): domain Bacteria; kingdom Bacillati; phylum Actinomycetota; class Actinomycetes; order Micrococcales; family Microbacteriaceae; genus Microbacterium; species Microbacterium sp. LMX7-1.2. The sequence continues at coordinate 1,783,449 of NZ_JBEGIL010000001.1, forward strand.
CACACCGACCAGCACACCCCACACGACAGCGACCCAGCGCGACGGATCGGGCCTGCCCTGCTGCGACAGCGTGCCCATCACCAGCGAGGCGGAATCGGCTCCGGTGATGAAGAAGATCGAGATGAGCAGGATCAGCAGGATGCTGGTGATCAGCGGGAACGGGAGGTTGTCGAGCACGCCGAACAGCACCTCCTCGGGCGGGTCGACCGTGAGGCCGGCGCCGTCCATCTGCTGCTGGATCGCCGTGGTGCCGAAGATCGCGAACCACACGAGCGAGATCGCCGCGGGCACGAGGATGACGACCGACACGAACTGACGGATGGTGCGGCCACGCGAGATCTTGGCGATGAACATGCCCACGAACGGCGACCAGGAGATCCACCACGCCCAGTAGAAGATCGTCCAGCTGGACAGGAACATCTGCGCCTCGTCGCCCTGCGAGGCGGAGCGGGCGATCATCTCGGGCAGGTCGCCGAGGAACTGCACGGCCACCGAGGGGATGACGTTGAGGATCAGCAGCGTCGGACCGACGAAGAACACGAAGAACGCGAGCACGAGCGCCGCGACCGCGTTGATGTTCGACAGCGCACGGATGCCCTTCGAGACACCCGAGACGGCCGAGGCGATGAAGCAGGCGGTGAGCACGGCGATCGCCGCGATGAGCACGCCGTTGCCGAGTTCGCCGATGCCACTGACGATCTCGACGCCATGTCCGATCTGCAGGGCGCCGAGTCCGAGCGAGGCGGCGGTGCCGAACAGGGTGACGATGATCGAGAAGACGTCGATCGTGCGGCCGAGGGGTCCCGTGGTGCGGCCCTCGCCGAGCAGCGGCGCGAAGATCGACGAGATGAGCGGCGTGCGGCCGCGACGGAACGCGCCATACGCGATCGCGCCTCCCACGAGCGCGTAGAACGCCCACGCCTGCGGACCCCAGTGGTACAGCACCTGGGCCTGCGCGGTGTGCATGGCCTCGAGGGTGTTCGCCTCGACCGTGCCGGGCGGCGGGTTCTCGAAGAACGTGAGCGGCTCGGCGGCTCCCCAGAACACGAGGCCGATGCCCATGCCGGCGGCGAAGAGCATCGAGATCCAGGAGAACATCGAGTACTCGGGCTCCTCGTCGTCGCGGCCCAGCGGTATGCGACCGTAGCGCGTGAACCCGATGAACAGCATGAACACGAGGATGACGGTGGCGATCGTCGTGAAGAAGAAGCCGAAGTACTCGACGACCCAGTCGAGCACGGTCTGAGTCGTGCCGGCGAGGTTGTCGCCCGCGAAGACCCCCCACGCGATGAACGCGATCGTGAAGGACGCGGCGACGCCGAACACGAGCGGGTCGGTGCGGTAGGTGCGACCGGTCTCCTCGACCGAGACGCCGGGCACGAGGGCCGGGTGCACGCTGCGCGGCGGGACCGTCGCGATGTCCCGGACGATCTTGCCCGCCTGCTTGCCGGCCTGCTTCAAGGTCTCGGTGGTCGTCTTGGTGGGGTCTGTGCGTTGTCTGGGCTTCTCGTCAGGAGTGTCCATGACCACCGATTCTCCCATGCCGGCATTTCGGCGCCGTTCCTGCGGGTCGTCGAGCGAGGACGACCAGCACCGCCCCCATCCGGTCGTTGAGCGAGCGTCAGCGAGACGAAACGCCGTGACCCGACCTCGAGGACCCCGTTCAGCGGCGGCGGCCCCGTTCAGCGGCGCCGGCCCACGCCCGCGAACACGGCGTGCAGCAGCGGCAGCGCCGATACGCAGATCAGAGTGATGCCGAGCGGCTGCAGCGTCGGCACGAGCAGCGCGCCGCCCACGAGCATCGCGGCGAACAGCACGCCGGAGCCGATCCGCCGCGCGAGCCCTTCGAGCCGGTCGATCCGGCGCTCCAGGCGCGATGTGTCGAACGTCACGGTGCCGGCATCCACCCGCGAGATGATCGCGTCGATCTTCTTCGGCAGACGCCACGTGACGGCGGCGTTCTCCATGGCCTGCGTCCCCATGTCGCGCATGAACCCGCCGGTCTGGTCGCGCAGCAGCCGCCCGGCGTAGGGCTCGGCCGCATCCCAGACGTTGAAAGACGGATCCAGGCTCGAGCACATGCCCGAGGTGAGCGACACCGCGCGGATCAGCAGCAGCATGTTCTCGGGCAGCTGCAGCGGGAGCGAGCGCACCATGTCGCCGAACTCGTCGGCGAAGGCCATGAACTCGCGCGGGTCGACCTGCGCGAGCTCCGCGAACCCCATACCTCCGAAGCGTGCGAACAGGGCCGTGAGCGCGCGCTCGAGCTCGGCGGTGTCGGCGGACGGCAGCAGCACGCCGATCTCCTGCGCGGCGGCGACGAGCCCGCGGCTGTCGCGTCCGGCGACCGCGATGAGCAGAGTGCGCAGGCCGTCGCGCAGGTTGTCGGGCACCTCGGCCATCATCCCGAAGTCGATGAACGTGAGGCGGAACCCGCCGTCCAGCGAGGGGGCGGGCGTGACGAAGATGTTGCCGGGGTGCGGGTCGGCGTGCACGAAGCTGTGCGTGAAGACCTGGTCGAACATGACCTCGGCGAAGGCGTCGGCCACGGCGGAGGGGTCGATGCCCGCAGCGCGCAGGGCCTCGATGTCGTTGATCTTGATGGCCGTGACGTCCGACAGCGTGAGCACGCGACGCGTCGACCGCTCCCAGACGATCTCGGGCGCGTCGATGCGCGGGTCGTCGCCGAAGTTCTCGCGGAACCGCTCCGCGCTCGCCGCCTCATGCAGGTAGTCGATCTCCTCGAGGCTCGTGTGAGCGAACTCCTCGACCAGAGCGGGGGCGTCGACGCGGTCGGACACGAGGCGCACCCGCATCGCCCAGCGCGCCACGCGGCGGAGTGCTGCGAGGTCGGTCTCGACGATCCCGTCGATGCCGGGTCGCTGCACCTTGACGACGACCTGGTCGAGTCCTGTGTCCGCTGCGTCGAGCTCGGAGAGACGGGCGCGGTGCGCCTGTCCGAGGGATGCCGCCGCCACGGGCGTCTCGTCGAACCACGCGTAGGCGCGGTCCAGGGGGATGCCGAGCTCGGCTTCGGCGACCCGGCGGATGTCGGCGAACGGCACCGCGGGCACCTCGTCCTGCAGGCCCTCGAGCTCCTTGGTGATCTCGGGCGGCAGCACGTCGAGGCGCGAGGACATGAACTGCCCGACCTTGATCATCAGCCCGCCGAGTTCGATCGCCAGGGCGTGGAAGCGCTGCGCGAACCGCTGCAGGCGCGGCGGTCGCGTGCGCTCGGAGATGCGCGAGAGGCCGAGGCGCGGGAGGACGAGCTCGTACCACCAAACGATGGTGAACTCCCGCGCCGCGAACGACAGGATGCGGCGGTACCGGGCGCGATGGGCGCCCTGCGCCGCAGCATCCGTCATCGATGGCCTCTGTTCGTCCGGGGTCAGTCCTGAGCGAGGATCGTGTACAGCCTACGGCGGGCCTCGTCGAGCACGTCGATGGCCTGCTGAACCTGTTCGGGGCTGCCGCTGCGACCGACCTGCGCGGCGGCCGCGGCGAGGTCGACTCCGGCCTTGGGGAGCGCGGTGAAGCGCGGGTCGTTGCGGTGTCCGTCCTTGGTCGAGGTCGACTCCCAGGGCGCGGGGGCCTCGGTCGATTCGGAGGCGACGGCGCGACCTGCCTCGGTGAGCGAGTAGGTCTTGCGACCGTTCTGCTCCTCGGCCTCGATCAGCCCCTCGTCGGCGAGCAGCTGCAGCGTCGGGTAGACGGAGCCTGCGCTGGGCTTCCACGATCCGCCGCTGCGCTCGGCGATCTCGCTGATGATCTGGTAGCCGTGCATGGGTCGTTCTGCGAGGAGCGAGAGCACGGCGGTGCGGACGTCGCCGCGGGCCATGCGCGAGCCACCGCTGGGGCGCGGTGCGTCGAAGGACTTGCGGAGCTGATCGAGCGCGTCGAAGATGGCGCCGGCGGGTCCGTTCGGGCCGCCGAGACCGCCGGATCCGAAAAGTCCGCCGAGCGGGTTGTCGCCGCCCTGGCCGGTGTTGCCGAAGGGGAATGAGTTGTTCATGATGACCTCCCAGTGCTGTCGATGGAGCCGGTGAGCGATACTCAACGATATATCGTTAAGGCTGTGCGTGGGGTGGGAATCCGGCCCCTGCGAGAAAGTCGGCGGATGCTGTCGATCGGCCTTCTGCTCGCTCGTCATCCCTCTGTACGCTGACCGCTGACAGAGGAGATGAGAGCGATGCGCTACACACTGCTGTTGCACTACCCCGAGATGAGTGAGGCCGAGCTGGGCGAGGAGGCGCTGGCCGAGGGCCAGGCCGCTTTCGCCAGTTACGCCGCGACGCTGCAGGCCGCTGGAGTGCTGATCGGCGGCGAGGTGCTGCAGCCGTCGGCCGTGACGACGACCGTGCGGATGCGCGACGGCGCCCTGCAGGTGCAGGACGGCCCTTTCGCCGACACGAAGGAGCAGCTCGGCGGCACGTTCGTGATCGATGTGCCCGATCTTGACGCCGCGATCGGCTACGCCCGGCAGGCGCCGTCGGTGCAGTGGGGCGCGGTCGAGGTGCGGCCGGGAGCCGTGCACACGGTCGACGGCGTCTGGACGCCGAACCGATGAGCGCCGAGGAGGCCCGCGTCGTCGCCGAGCGCGCGGCGCGGTCCTCCTACGGGCGGCTCGTCGCCCTGCTCGCCGCGCGGAGCGGCGACATCGGCCTGGCCGAGGACTCGCTGTCGGGCGCTTTCGAGGAGGCGCTGCGGCGCTGGCCCTCCGGAGGCGTCCCCGACAACCCGGAAGGATGGCTGCTGACCGTGGCCAGGAACCGACTGCGTGACGTGTGGAAGTCGTCCGCGATGCGCGCATCCGCCCCGCTCGACGACGCGGTGCACGCCGCGACCGACCCGCTCGCCGAACACGATCCGCTCGCGATCGGCGACAAGCGACTCGAGCTGCTGTTCGTGTGCGCGCATCCGGCGATCGACCCGGCCGTGCGCACGCCGCTCATGCTGCAGACCGTGCTGGGCTTCGACGCTGCCGAGATCGCGCGGGCGTTCGCGGTGCCGCCCGCCGCCATGGCGCAGCGTCTCGTGCGGGCGAAGCGCCGCATCAAGGACGCCCGCATCCCGTTCGCCGTGCCGGACCGCACGGCGATGCCGGAGCGTCTGCCCGCGGTGCTGGAGGCCGTGTACGGGTGCACGGCGCTGTCGTGGCGCGGCGACGGCTCGTCGCTCGCCGGCGAGGCGCAGTACCTCGCCGTCACGCTCGCCGCCCTGATCGACGGAGAGCCGGAGGCCTGGGGACTCGCGGCGCTGACGACGCTGACCCTCGCCCGACGTCGGACCGGTGGCTTCGTGCCCCTCGACGAGCAGGACCCCCAGGACTGGGATGCCGCGCTGATCGCCGAGGGCGAGGCATATCTGCGGCGAGCACGGCCGGACGGCGCACCAGGCAGGTTCCAGGTGGAGGCCGCGATCCAGGCCGTGCACATCGACAGACGGCGCACGGGTGAGACGGACTGGGCGGCACTGCGGATGCTGTACGCGGCGCTTCTGGAAATCGCACCCACCCTCGGGGCTCGGGTCGCGGCGGCCGTCGTGACGGCGCGCCTCGACGGCCCGGATGCCGGACTCGCCGCTCTGCCCGCGCTCGCCGCTCTACCCGCCGAGGCGGAGACCTTCCAGCCGTACTGGGCGGCGCGCGCCGAGCTGCTCGCCGCGAGCGGTCGCGACGCGACGGACGCCTATGCCCGCGCGGCCGAGCTCGCAGAGGATGCCGAGGTCGCGGCGTTCCTCCGGGCCCGCGCCGCCCGTCCGTAGCGCCGAGTCGCGGCATCCGTCCGCGCGCTGCTCAGCACGTCAGCCCACTCATGGCAACCCCCGTGCGGGTGCATAGCCCGTGATGGTTGACTGCCTGCGATGTCGACTTCTGCTGCGCCCGCGAACTCCCCTTCCGCCCACATCCGTGTGAGCGTGGTCGTCCCCGTGTTCAATCCCGGGCCGTCGTTCGACGATCTCATCGCATCGCTCGACCGGCAGACCCTCGACCATTCTCGGTTCGAGCTGCTGCTGTGCGACGACGGCTCCGACGAGCCGACGCAGGCCCGGTTGGCGGAGGTCGAGCGCACCCGGCCCTACGCCCGCGTGCTGTACCTGCCCCACTCGGGCTGGCCCGGCACGCCCCGCAACGAAGGAGTCGCTGCGGCGCGCGGAGACTACGTGCAGTTCGTCGACCAGGACGACTGGCTCTTCGACGAGGCGCTCGAGCGCATGTGCGACTATGCGGATCTGCACGGCGCCGACGTCCTGGTCGGCAAGGAGGTCGGCATCGGTCGGCCGCTCCCCTCGCGGATCTACCGCCGCGACGTGCCGGATGCCCGCCTGGGCCGCGACCCGCTGCTCGAGATGCTCACGCCGCACAAGATGTTCCGCACGGAGTTCCTGCGCGAGAAGCGGGTGCGCTTCCCCGATGGCAAGGTGCGACTCGAGGATCACCTGTTCGTGATGCGCGCGTACTTCGAGGCCGAGCGGATCTCGATCCTCGCGAGCACACCCTGCTATGCGTGGGTCAAGCAGGCGGGCAGCGCGAGCTCGGCGCGGATCGATCCGGAGTCCTACTTCCCGCATCTGGAGGCCGTGCTCGACCTCGTGGAACAGTACACGCAGCCGGGTCCGCTGCGGGACCGTCTGCTGCGGCACTGGTTCCGCGGCAAGATCCTGAAGCGCCTGGCCGGCAAGCGTCTGGTGAATTACCCGGCCGAGTACCGCGACCGTCTCCTGGACGTGGTGGTGCCGCTCGTGCGCCGCCGCTTCGGTCCGGGGGTCGACGGGGGTCTCGCGTTCCCGCAGCGGATCCGCGCCGCCCTGCTGCGCGCCGACCGGCGGGCGGACCTCCTCGCCTTCGCCCGGTTCGAGAGCGATCTCGAGTGCCGGGTCGCCGTGACCTCGGCATCCTGGTCGCGCGGTGGCGGGCTGCACCTGGGCCTGCGCGTGGACGTCCTGCGCGACGGCGAGGATGGGCTCGTGATCGATCCGGAGTCCGGCCGCCTCACGTCGCTGCCGGTGCCGATGGACGGGCTGCCGACCGGACTGCTCGAAGCGGGCAGGGAGCTGGGCAACGACCGCGTGGAACTCGTCATCGGAGGGGCGGGCGACCAGCGCGTCATCGCAAGCGCCCGCCTGAAGGACGGCCGTACCGCATCGCTCGCGCTCGACCCGCTCAAGGTGTTCGGTCACGGCGACGACTCGCGCAGTGCGCGCCTGGTGGCGAAGGTCCGCCGCGCCGGGTGGACGTTCGACGTGCCCCTCACCTCGGATGCCGCGACCCTGGCCGGCGCCGGGCACTCGCCTTTCCTCGCGGGACGGACGTGCACGCCCGTCGCGATGCGCGGCGGGGTCGTGGAGCTGCGCCGGGTGTTCCCGGGCGGTCGCCTCAAGGATCTCGCCGGTCGCGCGGTGCGTCGGGTTCGCAGCCGCGCCCGACGCGGCTGACTCGTCCCCGAAGGGCTGAGCTGTTCCCGAAGGGCTGATCCGTCCCCGATGGTAGGACATACCGCGGAGGCAGGAGGATCCCCCCGCCATCCTCCTACGCCGGCGTCATCGCCTACCTCGACGGCGCGCACCCACCCCGCGACCCCGCATTCCTGCGTCAGCGTGGGAGCGTGAGCACCTCCGCGCCGCTCTCGGTGATGGCGATCGTGTGCTCGGTGTGCGCGGTGCGGCATCCGGTGGCGCTGCGGAGCGTCCATCCGTCGGCATCGGTCACGAGCTGATCGGTGTCGCGCATGACCCAGGGCTCGAGCGCGAGGAGCAGGCCGGGGCGCAGCGTGTAGCCGCGGCCGGGGCGTCCGTCGTTCGCGACGTGCGGGTCCTGGTGCATGGTCGAGCCGATGCCGTGGCCGCCGAATTCGCCGTTGATCGCGTAGCCGGAGTCGTGCAGAACCGTGCCGATCGCGTGGGAGAGATCGCCGATCCGCGCGCCGGGGCGTGCCGCCGCGATGCCTGCCGCGAGCGCGCGTGCGGTCGCATCGATCATGGCGAGGTCGTCGGATGCCGCGCGCGTGCCGACCGTGAAGCTGATCGCCGCGTCGGCGGCGACGCCGCGCAGGGTCACCGCCAGGTCGAGTGTGAGGAGATCTCCGTCGGCGAGGCGGTAGTCGTGGGGCATCCCGTGCAGCACGGCGTCGTTCACCGCTGTGCAGACGTAGTGTCCGAAGGGGCCCCTGCCGAACGACGGGGCGTAGTCGACGTAGCAGGATTCGGCCCCGGCATCCTCGATCAGCTGTTTCGTCCAGCGATCGAGATCGAGGAGATTCACACCGACCTCGGCTCGGTTCTTGAGTGTCTGCAGGATGCCGCCGACGAGCGCACCGGTGTCGCGGGCCCGGTCGAGCTGAGCAGAGGTGAGGATCTCGATCATGGTATAACTATACCGGTCAAACTATCCCGGTATTAGAATCGGTGCATGATGGTTCGCCTCCCTTTGAGTCCCGCTGAGGTCGAGCGCGGTGAGCGTCTCGGCGCTCTGCTGCGGCGCGCGCGCGGTGAACGGTCGATGCTGAGCGTGGCTCTCGATGCGGGCGTCTCGCCGGAGACTCTGCGCAAGATCGAGTCCGGTCGTGTGGCGACGCCGGCGTTCTCGACGATCGCCGCGATCGCGGGCGTGCTGCATCTGTCGCTCGATGCGGTGTGGTCAGAGATCGAGCCGACGCCCGTGGTGCGCGGCCGGGTCGCGTCCTGATGGCGACTGCGCTCGTCACCGGTGCGTCCCGCGGTATCGGGCGTGCGGTCGCGCAGGCGTTCGCCCGCCGAGGCGATCGTGTGGCGGTGCACTTCGGCCGCGATCGTGATGCTGCGGAGCGGACACTCGCGTCGTTGGACGGTGATGGGCATGTGCTCGTCGGCGGGGACCTCGGCGATCCTGCCGGGGCGCAGGCCGTGGTGGATGCCGCAGCCGAGGCCCTGGGATCGATCGGCATCCTGGTGAACAACGCGGCGGTCGCTCCGAGTGCTGCGAACGCGCATCGCGTGGATGGGGTGTCGTTCGAGGATTGGCAGCGCGCGTGGGCGGATATGGTCGCGGTGAATCTGCTGGGATCGTCGAATGTGACGATGCTGGTGGCGCAGCGCATGATCGCTCAGGGTGAGGGTGGGGCGATCGTGAACGTCGGGTCGCGCGGTGCGTTCCGCGGCGAGCGCGATCATCCTGCGTATGCCGCGACGAAGGCCGGCCTTCAGGCGTTCGGCCAGTCGGTGGCTCTCGTGCTCGCGCCGTACGGGATCTCGGTCACCTCGGTGGCTCCGGGGATGATCGCGACCGAGCGGCAGGCATTGAAGCTCGAGGGCGTCGGTGGCGACGACATCCGCGGGCAGAGCCCGTTCGACAGGGTCGGCACGCCCGAGGAGGTCGCCGACGCCGTCGCGTATCTCACCTCCCCCGGCGCAGTGTGGACCTCGGGCGCGGTGCTCGACCTGAACGGCGCGTCCTACTTCCGCTGACCCCCTGACACGCCCGATCACCGTTATGCCACCCGGTCCATCCCGCGTCCGGGATCGAACCGCGCTCGTCCTCCGAGCCGTGGCGTCTGCTCAGGGTCCACCCACCGTGGCGGCACGAACCACACCCGCCCGTCGATGCCTCGACCGTCGATGCGGACCTCCCAGCCGTTGTCGTGGATACGGTGATGACAGGTCTCGCAGAGCAGCACTCCGTTGTCCAGGTCGGTCGACCCTCGATCTCGACTCCACCATCGGATGTGATGGGCCTTGGTCATCTGCGGAGGCAGTGCGCACATCGCGCATCCTCCGTCGCGTTCGACGAGCGCGAGCCGTTGCGACCTGGTGAACAGACGCTTCTCGCGCCCCCAATCGAGGATCTCGCTGTCGCCTCCCAGAACGCAGGGGATGATTCCTCCGTCCGCCGCCATCCGCCGTGCCGCGCCAGCTCCGACGGGCTGGTCCAGTCCGTCGATCGCGGCCGTTCCGGCATCCGACTCGAGGTCTGCGAGAGCCACACGCACCACGACGGTCGCTCCTCCGAGCGGCAGGCGTTCCTCGCAGCCGAGAGCGTGCGCGCAGAACAGCGCGAGCGCGTCGGCCTGCAGCATCGGCACCGAACGACGGTCCACATCGAGCCCGTCCGGCGCAACGGAGTCCTTGCGGGCGGCGAACGCCGCCGTGACGTATCCGCGGATCGCGGTGACCACCGGCGCCGCAGACTCCGCGTCGAGCCGAGCGTCGAGGTGCACCATCCCGTCGCGTTCGAAGATCGTCAGCGACCGCTGGGCCCGCTGTTCGACGGAACGTGGTTCGACGCCCTCGGGATCGAGCCACGCTTCGGCTTTCGTCACAAGTCGTCGCACGTCGTCGAGTCCGAGCCCGGGGGCGGATTCGGTGAGCCGACGCTCCGCTTCCGCCGTGCGCTCTCGCCCCGCGGCGACACGGCAACGGTCGAGCAGCGCCACGATCAGCGCCGCCCCCTGCACGCTCAGCGCTCCTGTGCCGAGTGCCTCGCGCACGGCCGGATACTTCGCCGGCAACGGAGCACCGAGCAGATCAGCCCGCGGCGCCGTCGCCTCGCCGATCTTGATCAGGCGACTCGCGTCACCCGTCGACATCCCCGTGCTCGCGGCGATGAGCTTCGCCGACGATCGGTATCCCTGCTGCTTCGCGAGACTGTCTGCCCCGAGCTCGCGGCGCGACTCATCGGCTATCCGCGCCACGACCTCGACGTGCACGGCATCGAGGCGCCTCTTGAGCGCGTCGACAGCCCCGTTGACCGCGAGCAGCTGAGATCGAGAGAACGAAAGCACGTCGTCGCACTCTGCCCACGCCTCGTCGAGGCGGGCCATCGCCTCGTGCAGTGCGGTCAGAGTTGCCATGCCTCCATTTTAGGCGACGGGACGCTCGACTTTCGAATATATGTACGAATAGTTCCGGCACTTCGAGATACTGCGGGAGACGGGCCCGAGGGACGAGAAACGGGACCCGAGACCCCCTCACCCCCGCAGCACCGAGTCGAGCAGCCCGGGGAACAGCTGGTCCAGGTCGTCGCGCCGCAGCGTCAGCATCCTCCGTCGCCCATTGGGCTCGTTGCGAATGACGCCGGCCTCGCGCAGCACCTTCATGAAGTGCGATTTCGTGGACTTGGGAAGGTTCGGATCGGTGGCGTGGCAGGCGGCCATGTCGAGCGGGCCGTCGGCGAGCTGTCGCGCGATCGCGAGGCGCTCCGGATCGCTGAGCGCGAAGAGCACGTCGGTCAACTGGATCTCGGAGCGATCCGGATGCGGAAGGTCGCCAGGCATGGTTCGAGAATAGTTGAACAATCCGAGGAAGGCGAGTAACGTCGCCACGGTTCGATGATTGTCGAACCGCGGATGCCGGAGCGCAGCCACCCGAGGAGCCCCATGACCACCACTCAGCCCATCACCGCGCAGACCGCCGATGCCACAACCCCTCGCCGCGCGCGTCTCGGGTTCGTCCTCGCCGTGGGAACGCAGATCGTGATGATGATGGGCGCGAGCGCGCCGTCGCCGTTCTATCCGGTGCTCGCCGCCGAGATCGGCTTCGACGCGATCGTGATCAGTGCGGTGTTCGCCGTGTACGCGATCGCGCTGCTCCTCGCCCTCCTGACCGCAGGATCGTTGTCGGATCACATCGGCCGCCGTCCGGTCGTGGTCGGCGGACTCCTCCTCCTCGCCGGCAGCATGGTGCTGTTCTGGCATGCGGACTCGGTCGCGACGCTGGTGCTCGCGCGCATCCTCCAGGGTGCCGCGAGCGGCGTGCTGATCGCCGCGCTCTCGGCCGCCGCCCTCGATCTCGCACCCGGCGGCCGCTCGAGGACCGCCGCCCTGGGGAACGCCCTGAGCCCCGGCATCGGCCTTGCGCTCGGCGCGCTGGTCTCGGGCATCGCCCTCGACGCGACCGGCGAACCGCTGCTCGACGTGTTCGCTCCGCTCACGGTCGCCTACCTCGTGCTCGCCGGACTGTTCCTGCTCGCCCCCGAGACGGCGCCGCTGACGCCCGGAGCGTGGGCGTCGCTGAGCTTCCGCCTGTCGATCCCTGGCAGCATCCGCGCTGACTTCTGGCGAGGCGCCCCCGCGGTCATCGCCGGCTGGGCGACGGGCGGCCTGTTCCTCTCCCTCGGCGCGAACATCGTGCGCACCGAACTCGGCGGCGAGGCGCACACTTGGCAAGGATTGTCGGTCGCGATGCTCGCCGGCGTCGGCGCGATCGCGGCGTTCACCCTTCGCCGTCGCGCTCCGCGCACCTCGGTGATCTTCGGCACGGCGGCCCTCGCCGTCGGCACGGCGCTGTCGCTGGTCGCACTGGGCCTCGGGTCCCTCCCCTTCTATCTCGCGGCGACGGCGATCACGGGTATGGGCTTCGGTACGGCCTTCTCCGGCGTGGTCGGATCGCTCGCTCCCCGCATCCCCGCACATGCCCGCGCCGATACGTTCGCGGTCATCTACGTGCTCGCCTACCTCGCGTTCGCCGTGCCTGCCGTGGTCGCAGGAACCCTGGTCGGAGCGTTCGGCCTCGGCGCCGTATGCCTCGGGTACGGAGTGATCGTGATCGCGCTCGCGCTCATCGCGTTCACCCTGCGGGTCCGCCGGGCGGAGTAGACCTGCACATCCCGCATCCCGCATCCGGCATCGCGCATCCCGCCGCGCTGCTCACACGTTCTGCAGGAGATCCCCCGATTCGCAGGACCCTCTGCCCGGGATGCTCCTGCGCAGCGTGAGAACACCGTCGGCAACGGAGGCTACCCCACACCACCACCTTGCCTCATCGAACGATAAACGATAGATTCCTGTTGTTCTTCGATGGAGGTGGGTCATGGGTCGGATCACGATCGCGGTGCTGCGCGTTCTCATCGCGGTAGCGCTCGTGGGGTCGGTCGCAGTGCAGGCGCTGATCGTGCCGATGCTGTGGCTCGACCTCGGTGCGGAGGAACTCTGGGGGCGCACCACGATCGTGGGGCTGATCGTGCTGGGCGTCGGCACCATGCAGGTGTTCGGGATCTGCGTGTGGATGCTGTTGACGCGCGTGCGACGAGGGTCGATCTTCTCGGTGTCGTCGTTCCGATTCGTGGACGTCATCATCGGAGCGGTCCTCGTCGCCGCCGCGGTCACCTTCGCATTCGCCGCGCTGCTCGCACCGGGCGACATGGCACCGGGAGCCGTCGCCCTCGTCGGCGGGGCTGGGCTCGTTCTGTGCGGCATGGCGTTGCTCGTCGTCGTGATGAAAGCTCTACTGCGACAGGCGATCGATCGCGACACGGAGGCGCGATCTCTGCGGTCCGAACTCGACAACGAGGTGATCTGATGCCCGTCGTCGTCGACATCGACGTGATGATGGCCCGGCGCAAGATGAGCGTGGGCGAGCTCGCAGAGCGCATCGGCATCACTCCGACGAATCTCGCTGTGCTGAAGAACGGCCGCGCGAAGGCCGTGCGATTCACCACACTGGATGCTCTGTGCGAGGCGCTCGAGTGCCAGCCGGGCGACATCCTGCGCTGGGAGCCGTGATCCCCGCTTCGTCGGCCGCACGTTCGGCAGGAGATCTCGCACTCCGCAGGAGCTCTCGCACTCCGCAGGAGCACCCGCCCGGAAGCATCCTTCGAGTCGAGGGAACTCCTGCGCTACGACGGCCGGGAGAGGATGCCGCGCCCCGGCGCTGCGCTTCGGCCTACCGCCCCGCGAGCAGCTCCTGCAGCCGCGCGACCTCGGCCTCCGGCATCCCGTAGCCGTGCTCGGGCCCGGGGTACTCGCCCGATCGCACCTCTCGCGCATAGGCTGCGACCCCGTCGACCGAGGCCGCGCGCACCTCGGCGTAACGCTTGACGAACGCGGCAGCCGGCCCGTCGTAGATGCCGAGCAGGTCGTGGAACACGAGCACCTGGCCGTCGGCATCCGCCCCGGCGCCGATGCCGATCACCGGCACCCGCAGCAGCGGCATGAGCGCCGCGGTCACGGCGGAGGGCACGGCTTCGACGACGATCAGCGAGACTCCGGCATCCTGCAGGGCGAGGGCGTCGTCGATCACGGCGAGCGCGGCCTCGGCCGTGCGGCCCTGCGCGCGGAATCCGCCGAGAGCGGTCGCGGTCTGCGGGGTCAGTCCGACGTGCCCCACCACCGGGATGCCGGCATTCACCAGTGCACGGGCGCGGTCGACGGTCGTGCCACCGCGTTCGATCTTCACGAGGTCGACACCGGCCTCCTTGACGAAGCGCTGCGCGGTCTCGAGCGCTAGGGCATCGGAGGCCTCGTAGGAGCCGAACGGCAGGTCGGCCACGAGCAGCGGCCGGGAGAGACCGCGCCGCACGGCCTTCGTGAGCATGAGCATCTCGTCGACCGTGACGGGGACCGTGCTGTCGTAGCCGAGCACGGTCATCGCGGCCGAGTCGCCGACCAGCACCATGTCGACTCCCGCGGACTCGACGATCTGCGCGCTGGGATGGTCGTAGGCCGTGACCATGACGATCGGCTCGCCGGCATTCTTCTTGCGCGCGAGGTCGGCGATCGTGAGGGCGCGGGTCGGTGCCGCGTGCGCGCTCATGCGGAGGCCACCAGTTCGCCGACAGCGTCGTCGACGCGGACGATCGCGTTCGACCGGTCGACGTGCACGACGACGGGTTCGTAGTCGACGAGGTCGTCTGGCGAGTAGTCGGCGTAGGAGATGACGATGATCGTGTCGCCCGTGTGCACGAGTCGGGCGGCGGCGCCGTTGACCTGGATGACTCCGGATCCGCGTTCGCCGACCAGCGTGTAGGTCTCGAAGCGGGCGCCGTTGTCGACGTCGACGACGTGCACCTGTTCGTGCGGCAGGATGTCGGCGGCCTCGAGCAGGTCGGGGTCGACGGTGATCGAGCCCACGTAGTGCAGGTCGCTGCCGGTCACGGTCGCGCGATGGATCTTCGACTTCAGCATGGTGCGTCGCATCAGGCGTCGTCCTTTCCGTCGGGGAGGGATGCGGTGGCGGATGCGGTGGCGCGCGGCCCCTGCAGCAGGTGGTTGTCGATCAGTCGGGTGGCGCCGACGCGAGCCGCGACGAGCAGCAATGCGTCGCGGTCGACCCGCGCGACCGGCTCCAGCGTCTCAGCATCCCGGAGTTCCAGGTACTCGGGCTCGATGCCGGACTGGGCGAGGACCGCGCGGGCTGCAGGCACGATGGGATCGCCGGAACGGAGCGCTGCGGCTCCCGCGTCGAGCGCCCGGTTCAGCGCGGTCGCCCGCTGCCGAGCGTCCGCATCGAGGTGGACGTTGCGCGAGCTCATCGCGAGCCCGTCGGCCTCGCGCACGATCGGGCAGGCGACGATCCGCACATCGAGGTCGAGATCGCGTACGGCGCGGCGGACCACGAGCACCTGCTGCGCATCCTTCTGCCCGAAGTACGCGGCGTCGGGGCACACGATGCCGAACAGCTTGGTGACGACGGTCGCGACGCCGTCGAAGTGGTGGGCGCCGCGGATCGCACCGTCGAGCACCTCGCTGATGCCGGCGACGTGGATGCTCGTCGCGAACCCCTCTGGGTAGATCTCGGAGGGCTCCGGCGCGAACAGGATGTCGACGCCCTCCGCCTCGGCGAGTTCGGCATCGCGGGCCTCGTCGCGCGGATAGGTGCTGAGGTCCTCGTTCGGCGCGAACTGCGTCGGGTTGACGAACAGCGACACGACGACGAGGTCGTGATGCGCGCGGGCCTCGCGCATGAGCGACAGGTGCCCCTCGTGGAACGCTCCCATCGTGGGCACGAGCCCGACGCTCCGCCCCTCGGTGCGCGCGTCGCTCACGGCGGCGCGCACCTCGCCGATCGTACGGAGAATCCTCATCTCTCACCCTTCCGCGCAACGATCTCGCGCGTCGCGGCGGCGAGCGCGTCGAACAGCGGAGCGAGATCGCCGGATGCCGCGCGCTGCCGCGCGACCGTCTCCTCGTCGCCCCGCGCGATCGGCCCGGTGAGCGCGGTCGACGCCCCGGACGCGACCCAGTTCTCCACCGTCTGCCGTACGAGCGGGGCGAGGTGCGCGCGCTCGACGCCGGACGGCGTCGCGAGCCGTTCGGCGGCGTCGAGCACCGTGAGCACGAAGTTCGAAGCGAACGATGCCGCGGCGTGATAGCTCGCCCGGTGCGCGTCGTCGACCCGGAACGTCTGCATCCCGAGGGTCATAGCGACCTCCCCGGCGAGTACGAGGTCGGCATACGTGCGCCCGTCGATCGCGGCGCCGACGCCGCGGAACACCGCGGGCGACTCCGATCCCGTGAACGTCTGGAGCGGGTGGATGCTGAGATCGACGTCATCCAACCCGGTCGCCCCGGAGACGTGAGCGAGGCGGTGTGCATGCGGGCGGACGGATGCTGCGGCCTCGGTGATCGCGGCATCCGGGACGCAGAGGATCGCGAGGTCGACCGCGGGCATCTCGTCACTCCGTCCGAGCGGACCGCGGACGTCGAACCCCGCGGCGTCGAGTGCTCGGGCGAGGACGACGCCGAGGCGGCCGGCGCCGATCACGGCGATGGTCGCGTGGGGGTCGAGAGCAGTGTGTGTCATGTCGCTTCCGAGTCGGCGCGGATGGGTCGAGTATCCGCTCATCGCGGGGCGAGAGCAAAATCGGGGAGCGTTTCGAGCATCAGAAGCATCGCTTGATAGCGCATATTGGTGAGTATCAGGGAAGCATGATGCTCATATTGATCCGGAAGGTCCGCGCGTTCACGCAAGCGCACGACGTGCGACCTCACGCATCGCGGGGGTGACGACTCCGAATCGCCCCGGAGCCGACATGCACGAGAGCGCATCGAGGACACGACGGACCTCCCCGTCGGCGTCACTCAGGTCCGGCGTGCGCGTCGCCATGATGTCGTCGAAGCGGTAGTCACGGAACAGACCCCGCGTGTCGAACGCCTGTATGCCCGCTTCCACCCGATCGGCGACCGCGTCGAGGTGCGCGGCCGATCCGTCGGCCACCGCAAGAAGTGCGAGCGCGATCTCCGCCTCACGGCGTGGGAGTGGGTATCCGTATCGATCACGAGTCGATGCCCCGATCAGACCGGCGAGCGCGTCGAGGGTTCCACGGCCGGCCACGACGAGTCGCCTCATGGACGCAGTGGCCACCACTCGCCCTCTGTATCTCCGGATCACCCTCGACTCCCGCGCGAACTCGACGAGAACCCGTCCTCTCGCGAGGGCCAGCTGCCGGTCCCCACCCCACCCCAGAGCCTCTGCGAGCTTCACGACATCTGTGTCAGGCAGCCAGCCCGACGACGGTTCCTGAGCCACGCCGCCGACTCCGAGGTGGCGCATCAGTTCCGCGAACGGCATGACCGCCGCCTCGACGTCCGGGAGGCCAGGTGCCGCGACCTGGGACAGCACCTCCTCGAGATGTCCGAGCAGGGCGAGCCGGCGAGCTGGGGTGAGGGCGCTGAGCAACGTCGCCGCCGGCGAAGAATCACGGATGCCCGGGCAGTCAGGCCTCATGTCCAGATCGTCGAAGAACGGCCTCACCACCCCATGTCGCTGCAGAAGCTCTCGGTTGACGTCGTCTTCGCGGAACGGCGCCTCAGCCGTCAACCAGTCCTCCGCGGACGGTCGATCGGCGGTCCTTCCTTCACCGGGCAGGGTCACGGACACCAAGGGCGTACCGATCTCCGGAGGCACCGCGTCCGAGACGCGGACATCAGGGCGATGGTCTTCCAACGCGAACTCGTCACTGCGGTACTCACCGCCCCGGCGATAGCGGTAGGGCCACTCATCGAATGACTCGGGTTCGTCCTCGTAATCAAATTGCTCGCGCGGCTCGCGTCCGATGCTCAGGAGGTATGCATCGATCGCCCACCCCACGGGGGCGCTCCGCGGAAGTGTGATCAGTCGATCACGCTCCGGGTGACATGATGTCGTCAGTTCGAGGTGCATGAAGGCGGAGACTCGGGCAGGGATGTGAATGCTCATGCGGGCGAGGTTAGGGAGCATCCCGGACACCAGAGGTCCCGGTGCCACGGGCTGTGAACAACGTCAATGTGAGGGCATTCTGTGGAGAGCGCGTCATTCGCACCGACCAGCGAGCCACGTCTCGCCAGACGACCGGCGTTCCGCCGCGAGTCCCCTCTTCACGCTCACCCACCAAAGAGTGATTGACCAATCACTCTCACCCGAGTACAGTCACTCACATGACCCCGCGCAGCCCGATTCTCTCGACCGCCGATGTCCGCCGACCCCTGGTCGCGGCGGCGGCGCTCGTCGAGTTCGCGCGCGGCGGCTACTTCCGCACGACCGTGGCCGACGTCGCCCGCGAGGCGAAGATCTCGCCGGCGTACGTCTTCAAGCTGTATCCGCGCAAGGAGCAGCTGTTCGTCGCTGCGCTCGAGGCCTGCTTCGAGCGGATCATCGAGGCCCTGGATGCCGGGGCTGACGCCGCGGCATCCCCGACCCCCGACGAGGTACTGGATGCGATGGGCGAGGCGTACGCCGATCTCATCCGCGACCGATCGCTGCTCATGCTGCAGGTGCACGCACAGTCCGCGGCAGAGATCCCCGAGATCGGCGACGCGCTGCGCGCCGGGCTCGCGAAGGTGACGGAGTTCGTGCGCCAGCGGTCGGCCGGCAGCGACGACGCCGTGCAGCGCTTCATCGCCTACGGGCAGCTGTGCCACCTGATCGTCACCGCCCGGGTCGACGAGAGCAGCGCGCCGTGGGCGAAGATCGTCGCGCACGGCATCCGACACCCGGAATGAATCCCCCGCGTTCGCCCTGTTTTTTCATGCCATTCAGAGTGAGTGACCACTCACTAACAACGCAATCAAGGAGCACATCATGACCCTCACCACCCCCTCACCCGCGACGACCGTGCGCAGTTCTCGGCGCTGGCTCGCGCTGAGCTTCCTCGCCCTCGCGCAGTTCCTCGTCGTGCTCGACGCCTCGATCGTCAACATCGCCCTGCCCGTGCTCGGCGAGCAGCTCTCCATGAGCACCGCTGCACTGGCGTGGGTGATCACCGCCTACGTCCTCGCGTTCGGTGGCCTGCTGCTGCTGGGCGGACGGCTCGCCGACCGCTACGGCCATCGACGGATCTTCCTGATCGGCACGGCCGGGTTCGTCGCGGCATCCGCACTGGCGGGGTTCTCGTTCTCGAGCGAGATGCTGCTCGCGGCCCGCGCCCTGCAGGGCATGTCGGCGGCGCTGCTCGCTCCCTCGGCGCTGGCCCTGTTGACACAACTCTTCCCCGCGCCAGGCGATCGCTCGAAGGCGCTCGGCGTGTGGGGTGGGGTCGCCGGCATCGGATCCGCCGCCGGGGTGCTGCTCGGCGGCGTGCTCACCGGCGCGTTCGGGTGGCAGTCGGTGTTCTTCGTGAACGTTCCGGTGGGCGTGATCGTGCTCGTCGCCGTGCCGCTGCTGATCTCGCGCGACACCGCGTCCGCGAGCGAGAAGCTCGACGTGTGGGGCGCCGTGACGATCACCGGCGCGCTTGTCGCGATCGTCGGTGCGCTCAGCGCCGTCGAGCAGGTCGGGATCGTGCATCCGCTGCCGCTGGGCCTGATCGTGCTCGCGGTCGCCCTCGGTGCGGCGTTCATCGCGATCGAGCGTCGCACGGCATCCCCGCTCGTGCCGCTGGGGATCTTCCGCACCCGCACCCTCGCGATCGGCAACCTCGTCGTGCTGCTGGTCGGCGCCGGGATGGTCGCGCTGTTCTTCGCCCTGTCGGTGTACATGCAGGCCGTGCTCGGCTACGACGCCCTCACCACCGGGCTCTCGCAGCTCCCCCTCGCCGGCGCGCTCGTCGTGGTCGCCGGGATCGTCCCCGCGCTCGTGCAGCGCCTCGGGCTCACCCCGACGCTCATCGGGTCGCTGCTCGTGCTCGCGGCGGGGCTCGTGTGGCTGTCGTTCGCGCCCGCGGATGCCGGATTCGTCGCGCACCTGCTCGGACCGACCCTCCTCATCGGCATCGGCCTGGGCGGAGCCTTCGTCACGGCCACGCAGCTGTCGGTAGACGGGGTCGATGGCGGAGAGGCCGGACTCGCCGGCGGGCTCGTGAACACCAGCCAGCAGATCGGCGGAGCCCTCGGACTCGCCGTGCTCGGCACCGTCGCCTCGCTGCGGACCGAGGCGTTGACCGCGGCGGGAGCCGCAGTGCCCGAGGCGATGACCGGCGGGTTCTCGTGGCTGTTCCTCGGGGCCGCGGCGGTCACGGTCGCGGGGGCGGTGGTGGCGGGGTTCGCCAGAACCGAAGGTCGTTGAGCGAGCCCGGCGAACCCGAACCCACAGGTCGTTGAGCGAGCCCGGCGAACCCGAACCCACAGGTCGTTGAGCGAGCCCGGCGAAGCCGAGCGAGACGAAACGCGGTGAGCGTCTCAGAACCCCCACCACGTTTCGTCTCGTCGCTGCGCTCCTCGCTCAACGACCGACGCACGTCGGCCCCCGGCATCCGCTCTACTCTGGACTGTCGGCCCCTTTCGCGCGGCCCTTTCTGGAGCATCCCCTATGTCTGCACTCACGGTCGATGACCGCGCCCGTTACCGGGCGAAGCCCTCTGTTCTCGATGCGCTGAAGAGTCCGCGGATGCTGACGCGCGAGGTCCTGGCGGGACTGGTCGTGGGGCTGGCTCTGATCCCGGAGGCGATCGCGTTCTCGGTGATCGCGGGCGTCGATCCGAAGGTGGGGCTGTTCTCGTCGTTCATCATGGCGGTGTCGATCGCGTTCCTCGGCGGCAGGCCGGCGATGGTGACCGCGGCGACCGGAGCGGTGGCGCTCGTGATCGCGCCCGTCGCGCCGACGTACGGGATGGACTACTTCATCGCGACCGTCATCCTCGCGGGGGTGTTCCAGGTGGTCCTCGGGGTGCTCGGCGTCGCGAAGCTCATGCGGTTCATCCCGCGCAGCGTCATGGTCGGGTTCGTGAATGCGCTGGCGATCTTCGTGTTCAGCTCGCAGTTCCCGCAGCTGATCGACGTGCCGTGGCTCGTGTATCCGCTGGTCGCGCTCGGCATCCTCGTGATGATCGTCATGCCGCGGATCATGAAGATCGTGCCCGCGCCGCTCGTGTCGGTGATCATCGTGACCGCGGTGGTGCTGACGATGGGCATCACGGTGCCGACGGTCGGCGATCAGGGCGAGCTGCCGCGGAGTCTGCCGTCGCTGTTCCTGCCCGACATCCCGTGGACGTGGGAGACGTTCGGCATCATCGCGCCGTTCGCGCTCGGGGTCGCGCTCGTCGGACTCATGGAGTCGCTGCTCACCGCGAAGCTCGTCGACGAGATCACCGACACCCACTCGAACAAGACGCGCGAGTCGTGGGCGCAGGGCGTCGCGAACATGCTGTCGGGCTTCTTCGGCGGCATGGGCGGATGCGCGGTCATCGGCCAGACCATGATCGGCGTCAAGGCGTCGGGCGCGCGGACCCGCATCTCGACCTTCTGCGCCGGCGTGTTCCTGTTTCTCTTGGTGGTCGTATTCGGGGATTTCGTCGGGACGATCCCCATGGCGGCCCTTGTCGCGGTGATGATCATGGTCGCGATCGGCGCATTCGACTGGCACTCCGTGAAGCCGTCGACCCTGAAGCGGATGCCGAAGAGCGAGACCTTCGTCATGATCGCGACGGTGGTGCTGGTGCTTCTCACGCACAACCTCGCGATCGGGGTGGTCGGCGGAGTGCTGGTGGCGTCGGTGCTGTTCGTGAGGCGGGTGGCGCACTTCGTGTCGGTGTCGCGGAGCGTGTCCGGCGATTCTGTGACGTACGTCGTGGACGGCGAGCTGTTCTTCGCGTCGAGCAACGACCTGACGACATTGTTCTCGTACTCGGAGGATCCGTCGCGGGTAGTGGTGGATCTGTCGCGGTCGCACGTGTGGGATGCGTCGACCGTCGCCGCGTTGGATGCGATCGAGACGAAGTACGCGGGGATGGGGAAGACCGTCGAGATCGTCGGGATGAACGACAGCAGTCAGCGGATGCGGGGAAGGCTGACGGGCGGGTTCGAGTAGCCGGCTAACGAAGCGTAACTTCGAGCGAGTCGCGCAGGCCCGCGGATCGACGTATTCGTGTCAGTGCGCTCTGTTCGTAGGCACTGATCGATTGGAAGCCCAGCGCGCGCGCAACACGCGCCCGCACCGAGGTGTCGCGGATTGGAATGTTGCGAATCAGGGCATCGTAGTCTTCGGAAGCGAGTAACTCAGAAAGACGTTGCTGAGTCTCGGGCAATGGCGACTGAATCTGTATGACGATCTCTTCATCTGAAATCTCCCCGGGCATACTGCTGACGAGTCGGCGGGACACCTCGTCCCTCGCGATTTTTTTCGCCAGCCGCTCAATGACTCCTGGTTCCCGCAACGCAGCGATCGCACTATCTCGGGCCGCCGCAAGAAGCTCCCCGGCCCCCGAACCGAGAGTTTCGCTCTGCCGGTTTGCCACTGCGTCGAGGACGGCGGAGTCATAGTACACGTTCTCGATTTCCATGAACGGAAGAACGTGGACGCCCCGGCTGACGAGACTCGCGCGTTCGTCCTCAGACCGTGCATCACCATCGACCATGCCTGCAGCGTCGATCCAATGAAGTGCTTCGCTGGCTCTCAGCCCCGCCACTGACCGGATCACCAGATCGCATCCGCCGCTCGGAACTAGCAGCCGATCGGGAAAGAACTCGGCGTAAAGGGGGAGATCCACGCTGTCGCGGTCACCCTCGATGAACAAAACTTGACGTCGGCCTCCGAGAATCGCGTGACGAGCAGCCTCGGGCACGTCAAGACTGTCTCCAACCTCGTGCAGATCCCATGCGATGGGCTGGGCCTCGGTGAGTCCCATCAGGCCTTGGTTCGGCACTCCCCATTCGACACTCGAGACAGTAAGAGTCCGACCCGTCTCACTGGACAAGCCTCCCGCAAGGTCTAGGTCGTGAGTGAGAACGACGAAAGCACAATCATCGCGGCATGCCAGGATCGCCCGGATGAGCGAAGCCGAGACCGCGCGGTGAAGATGACGTTCCGGTTCATCGATAACGATTACCGCGCCCTCGGGAGCGGTAAGGATCTCCGCCGCGAGTAGGAGTGCGCTCTTCTCGCCGTCCGACATGAGGTGCACAGGATACTGAACACCAAGCGTGAGATGCCTCGTCTCTAGAGTCTCCTCGGGCGTCAACAGCAGCGAGACGTGGAGGCCTGCACGCTCCAATATCTCGTTGAGCGTCTTAAGCAGACGCCCACCGAAAGCGGCATCGACTTCGGCGCGACTCGCCCCAGCGTCGTACATTGCCACGACGCTCCGACTCTCGTGGTTAATGTGACCAAGCAAATCGAACAGCGCAATGCTCGATCGCTGCCCGTCGGCGTGGTCCAAGTAACGCGAGTTCGTACTACGGTTCCACCGGTCGATACTCTCAGTTGCATTCGACCGCTCTGCAGCACTGATCGCCGCTCCGGAGTACTGGAACCAGATCTTTCGTTGTGCAAGCACCCGTTTGATCGGCACATCGGTCGGTAGCTCATGGAGGAGCCACGTCGCGAGCGCGGACTTACCCGTGCCGTTAGCGCCAACGATAGTCACGACCTCGCCGGGCCTGACGACCAGCTCAAAGGTCGCGGCCTCGCGCAGGGGAATCAACCACGTTGCGAGGACGTCCTCGCCTGCGTTCGGATCTGGCATGGACTGATCGTAGCGGGACCGGACCGTGCGCTATGCAACGAGACCGTTCTTAACAAGGTCGCACGTCCGTGTACTGCTCTCTCACTTCAAACTTCAGCCGAGAGCCGCCTGGATCTGCCCCGCGAGCTTCTCGATGGCCTTCTTGTTCTTCACGCCGTCCATGAGTGCCGGCGGACGGTTGTGGTGCACGTTCAGCGACAGGTGCACGTCCGATCCGGATGCCGCGGGCACGACGTTCGCGCGGCCGAGGAGCTCCCAGTTGAGCAGCGTCTTCTTGGTCTGGAAGTCGATCTGCGTGCCGTCGGGGCTCTGCCCAAGAACCTTGCTCTTGTTATCGGCGAGCACGCGCTGCACGGCGGCTGCGGTCGTCGCGGCGTCGGCGTTCGAATGGAAGGTGGTGGTCGCTTCTGCGGACATCGTGATTCCCCCTCAGGTCTCGGTGTGCTTTCACGCTATCGAAGGTGCGGTCAGATGCCGATGGGTCGATCTACCCAGGTAGATCACCCCATACCGGGATCACGCGTCCGGCAGCTCCACGCCCTTCTCGGCGGCGAGCGCGCGGAGGTTTCGGCGGCATCCGTCTCGATGCAGACCGTCGCGCGAAGTTCTCCGTCTTCATCGCGCAGGAGGTAGTGGCTCGTCGTGTCGGTGAGCCGTGCGCCGTCAGCATCCCGGAAGACGAAGCGCACATGCGCGAACGCGAGCCGCTCGGTCACGCGGGTGACGTCGAGCAACTCGCGGTCGACGGACGCCAGCCCCAGTTGCTTGTACAGCGGATACGAGGCCCGCACGCCGGCCGCCATCTCCTCTCGGGATGCCGCGACGATCGAAGCGTTGTCGTCGACGACGAGTCCGGGCGTGGACCAGAGAGCGGCAGCCGCATCTGCATCGAACGCGGTGAGGGAGCCGGCGTAACGCGCGAAGAAGTCATCGATTCGTTCGGCGGTGATGTCCATGCGTCGAGGTTAGGAGGCGAGGGGCGGCGGGCGAAGGGGGTTGCGGACAGGACTCGGGCGACCTGCTACCGTGGCCGCAGCGTCGCGTGTCGATGGCAGTCTGTGCCAGGTATGGAGGCGTGGGACCCGAGGAGGCGACATGACCCCGTCGAACTCTTCGCCCTCCGGTGTCTGAGGGCGAGAAGGCCAGGCTGATCGCCTGGGCTGAGGAACTGCGAACCGTTCACGCGCGGCTGCGTGAGGCGTTGGCAGTGACGCAGGATGCTGTCGCATCCGGTTCATCTGCGGAGGCCGCGTCGCGCGACCTGCTGCTGTTCTGCCACGGCTTCTGCACAGCACTCACCGGGCATCACGAGGGCGAGGATCGGATGCTGTTCCCCGCGCTCGTCGACGCTCATCCGGAGCTGGGCGACACGATCCGCAAACTCATGCAGGACCATTCGATGATCTCCCACCTGATCGGCGGGCTGGAGTCGGTGATCTCGTCTGGCTCGAGTGTGGGTGAGCTGGAGGCGCATCTCGAGGGGATCGGCGCCATCATGGAAAGCCACTTCCGGTATGAGGAGCGGGAGTTGCTCTCGGTGCTGGATGGGCTGGTGCTCGATGCGGAAGTGGGGCGGGTGCTCGGGCCATTGTGAGGCGCGGGTTGAACGTCGCTTCGGAAATCCCACTGGAGGGACTCCTACTGGTCGTTGAGCGAGCGAAGCGAGACGAAACGGCGTCCCCGCTTCACGACGCTTCTGCCAGTACCTCGAGCCACTGACTGCACAGGCCGCTCTCGCCAGAGGTGCGGTCGTTCGGGTCGTCCCAGCGAGGGATGGTCGAGTCGAACTCCGAGAGGTACTCGGGGTACGCGACCTTCGCTTCACCCACCGCCCGAAGCAGTGCATCGGCTTCGTCTCGACGGCCTTCGTCCGCGCGGTCCCACGCCGCATCCACGTTCGCGCAGGCCCAGTACTGGAACGCGGGTTTCGCGCCCATGACCCACTCCTGCATTCGCCCCACCGACGGCACCTGTTCCGGAAAGGCGTAGCCCGAGGGAAGCGCGTACGGGAAGTTCGCCACGGCCTCGTCGTAGCGGGGCTGCGATTCGGCCTGTGTTGCCGACGGCCCCCGCGATGGCGAGGGTGTCGGAGACGCGGACGGTGTCGGTACGTGGGTCGGCGCGGGAGTGGTCACCTCGGTGCATCCGCTCGCGAGCGCGACTGTCGCAGCGAGTGCCAGCAGGCCGAGGGAGACTCTCGAGGATGCACCCATAAGGCGATACTGCCAGCGTTCGTCGCACGTCTCCACGTCACTCACCCGCCTGGGCCTTTGAGGGAGCGCAGAGCCTCCCGGGGGGTTGAGCGAGCGAAGCGAGACGAAACGCCCCCATTCCCGTCACGGAATCACGATCACCTTGCCCGCAATCCGCCCTTCCGCTGCCTCGGCATGCACGGCCGGCAGCTCCTCGAGCCGAACCCTCCGTGTGACCTCGACGGTCAGCACGCCAGCATCCACGAGTCCGACGAGCTCGCGCAGCTTGTCCGCGTCACACTGCACGAACACGACGACCGAGCGCACGCCGCGGTCGGCGTCGTCGGGGGCGGGCATCCACGCGGTCGTGCTGACGACGACTCCCCCGTCGCGCACGAGGCCAACCAGGGCGGTGAACTCGTCGGGTTCGATGGGGGCGAGGTTGAGCAGCAGGCCGACTTGGTCGGTCACGGCTTCCTGCACCGTCGACTGCGTGTGGTCGATGATCTCGTCGGCCCCTGCTGAGCGCACGGCATCCGCGCTCCGCGGGCTCGCGGTCGCGATGACGTAAGCGCCCGCGCGCTTGGCGAGGGCGATCGCGTACTTGCCGACGACCCCGCCGGCGCCGACGATGAGCACACGCTGGCCGGCCTCGAGTCCGCCGTCGTCGAACAGGGCTTGGCGCGCGGTGAGGGCGACCGACGGGAGTGCGGCGGCATCCGCCAGCGGAACGCTCGTGGGCGCTGCGACGATCGAGTCGGCGGGAGCGACAACGTACTCGGCGGCGCCTCCGTCGTCGGTCATCGGCAGGAAACCGATCACCGGGTCGCCGATCGCGAAGCCCTCGACGCCGTCGCCGATGGCGTCGATCGTTCCCGACACGTCGTATCCGGGGACGTGCGGGAGCTTCACCGGAATCGGCAGGAATCCGGCGCGCATGCCGTTGTCGGCGGCGTTGAAAGCGGATGCCGCGACGCGCAGCCGCACCTGCCCCGCCGCCGGAGTGGGCTGATCGATCTGCTCGATGCGGAGCACCTCGGGACCGCCGACCTCGTAGAACCGTACTGCCTTCATGACTTCTTTCCTTTCGTAAGTACTTCGAATTCGAAGTATATGCCGACGGTAGCACTGCTTCGAATTCGAAGCAACCTATACTGGGATCATGAGTCGTCCCGCGCAGCTGTCCCCACTCGAGCTCTCTGCGTACTTCGCGTTCACCGAGGTCAGCAGCCTGCTGCGACACGAGGTCGAGAAGCAGCTGCGCGACGTCGGCAAGCTCAGCTACGTGCAGTTCCAGCTGCTCGCGCGGCTCGGGGATGCTTCTGGGGGGTCACTACGGATGACGGACCTCGCGGACGGGGTCGTGTACAGCCGGAGTGGGCTGACGTATCAGGCGCAGACACTGGAGGAGCGGGGTCTGGTCACGCGGGCGCCGTCACCGGAGGATGAGCGGAGCACCCTGGTGACGCTGACCGACGCGGGGCGTGCGGTGCTGGCGAAGGTGTTCCCCGGGCATATCGCGGTCGTGCGGGGGTTGCTGTTCGCGTCGTTGGACGAGGGGGATGTGGAGGTGCTGGAGCGGGTTATGACTCGGGTGAGCGGGCATCTTCGGGCGAATCCGCCGCGGAGTGCTGGGGGGCGGAAGCGGAAGGGTGAATAAGCGCGCAGACTGGGCCCCGGTGTTCGCGTGCTCTCCCGTGTACGGCAGTATGAGTACCGCGCCGCGCCGTAGCGTGGTCGATGCCGATCGAGGAGTACAGAGATGAACGTATGGGGCGTCCACAACAACGCACTCACGACCGAGCTCACGGACGAAGGGTTCATCAGCATCGGTTGGGATGAGCTCGGCGCCCTCACCGATATCCCCGGTGGTCGAGAAGGCCTCAAGGCGCGGTTGACCGAGCTCAATCCCGACGCCAAGCCTCGTTCCATCGCGGGCCAGGCAGGAGTGTTGATCCGTTTCCGTGACGAGATGAAGGTGGGGGACGTGATCGTCGCTCCCTTCAAGCCGACGTCCACCATCAACATCGGCGTCGTGACGAGCGACTACTACTTCGAGTCGTCGGCTCCGTTCCACCGCCATCGACGACACGTCGAGTGGAAGCAGATTGGACTCCCGCGTACCGTCTTTACTCAGTCTGCGCTGTACGAGATCGGCTCGGTGCTTGCAGTCTTCCGTGTTCGAAACCACACTGATGAGTTCCTCGCAGCACTGCAGAGCGCTGGGGGCTCCGTCGAGCAAGTCTCCGAGGCTGTCGAGAAGAAGGTGATCGAAACGCAGAGCTCCGAGGACTCTGACGACGAACCTCGCGCCTCTCGGATTGAGCGCCATACTCGTGACTTCGTACTCGAAGCGCTCCACAAGCGCCTGAGTCACCAAGAATTCGAAGACTTCACCGCAGCTCTTCTCCGCGCGCTCGGCTACCAGGCTCGTGTCACCCAGTACTCGCAGGACGGTGGGGTGGATGTCATCGCCCACCGCGATCCTCTCGGCGTGGAACCGCCGCTCATCAAGGTGCAGTGCAAGCACCACACGGGAACAATCGGATCACCCGAGGTACAGCAGCTGATCGGAACGCAGGGGCTCGGCGAGCTGTCACTGTTCGTGACGCTCGGCTCGTACACGCGGGACGCGTTAGCGATTGAACGTCAGCGTCCGGGGCTTCGCCTTCTCACGGGCGAGGATCTCGTGACGATGGTGCTCGAGAACTACGACAAGTTGCCTCAGCGCTGGCGTGCGGAGATCCCCCTGACGAGCGTGCTCGTTGTCTCGGATGGCGCCGAAGACTAAGCGAGGTGGACAAGGATAAGACGTGCAGGAGTCCCCGCGACGCTGCACCTCGTTCGATCAAGCAGGAGCATTTGCAGTGGTGAATCACGTCAACTTCATCTGGAACATCGCAGAGTCTCTGCGTGGCCCGTTTAAGCCCGCGGAGTATGGTTCGGTCGTCCTTCCGTTCACTGTGTTGCGGCGCCTGGATGCTGTGCTCGCGGAGACCAAGTCGAAGGTGCTGAACGTCACGAATGCGACCGAGTCGATGCCCGACATGCTGCGGCACCTCCGACTCACCGAGGCTGCGGGCCACCAGTTCTACAACACCAGCCCGTTCGACTTCGCGAAGCTCGTCGCCGACCCGCAGGACCTGCGCGCGAACATGTCAGCATACCTCGCCGGGTTTTCCGAGAACGTACGTGACATCTTCGAGCGCCTCGAGTTCGACAAAACGCTCAATAAGCTGGTTGAGAAGAACAAACTTTACTCCGTAACAGAGAAGTTTGCGCAGGCAGACTTCCACCCGAAGGCTGTCAGCAATATCGACATGGGGCTGATCTTCGAGGAACTCATCCGGTGGGCGAACGAGCGTTCCAACGAAACCGCGGGCGATCACTACACACCGCGTGAGGTCATCGCGCTGATGGTGCAATTGATCTTCGCACTCGACGATGACGCGCTCGCGAAGCCGGGCGTCGTCCGTTCCATCTATGACCCGACTGCCGGCACCGGCGGCATGCTCTCCGTCGCTGACGAGCACTTGCGCCGGATGAACCCGGGCATCCAGCTCAGCCTCTACGGGCAGGACTACAACGACGCCTCCTACGCGATCTGCAAGGCCGACATGGTTATCAAGGGCCAAGATGTCGACAACATCGCGCTCGGCGACACTCTCACCGAAGACGCTTTCGATGACAAGAAGTTCGACTACGGGCTCTCCAACCCACCGTTCGGCGTCGACTGGAAGGACCAGCGCGCGTACGTTGACGAAGAGCACGCGCGTCTGGGCTTCAACGGACGCTTCGGCCCGGGCACTCCCGCGGTCAGCGACGGAGCGATGCTGTTCCTCCTGCACCTCGTCTCCAAAATGCGCAAGAGGGAGGACGGAGGTTCGCGAGTTGCGATCGTGCTCAACGGATCGCCGCTGTTCTCAGGCGGCGCCGGCGGAGGCGAATCGAACATCCGCAAATGGCTGCTCGACAATGACCTCGTCGAGGCGATCATCGGGCTGCCGAAGGACATGTTCTACAACACCGGCATCTCCACATACGTCTGGGTACTCACCAACCGCAAGTCGGATGAGCGCAAGGGGCGAGTACAGCTCATCGACGGGCGCGAGATGTTCACCAAGCTCCGCAAGGGGGTCGGATCGAAGCGCAACGAACTCTCCGCGAAAGACATTGAGACCATCGTCGGCCTTTATTCCGGATTTGAGCACAGTGAGCACTCGAAGATTTTCCGCAATGAGGACTTCCTGTACCGCACTATCACGGTTGAGCGACCGCTCAAGCAGGTGTGGCAGGCGAGTGAAGACGCGATGGAGACCGCACGTAAGCGCGCGCTCCAACCGTTCGGCGGCAAACTCGCTGAGCTGAGTGTCATCCTCGACAGCCTGGCCGGCGACTGGGTGGACACAACCGAGAAGCTGTTCCGTGAGCGAGTGATAGAAAACGCGGAGCGCCACGGGATCGAGATACCCAAGCCGGCGCTCGCGGCGTTCGTGAAGGCGTTTGCAAGCTCGGACGAAGACGGTGAGCCAGCATTGGACTCGAAGGGCAAGCCTTTGCCGGATCCCTCACTTCGCGACACCGAAAACGTGCCGTGGGACGAGGGCATCGACGAGCACGTCGCCCGCGAAGTGCTTCCCTACGCGCCAGACGCGTGGATCGATCACGCCAAGACCAAAGAGGGGGCGGAGATCCCCTTCACCCGCCACTTCTACCAGTATGTGCCGCCGCGCCCGCTCGAAGAGATCGACCGTGATCTTGATGCGGTCATGGATCAGTTGCGCGCGATGCTCGTGGAGGTGGAGCGGTGAGTACGGATACCGAGCTGATCGCTACGAGTGCGGAATGGATCGGCGTTGTCCCTACCTGGTGGGCAATCGAACCGCTCGGCCGATGGTTCCACGAACGGAAGTCCACGGTCAGTGACGCCGATTACGTTCCCCTGTCGGTGACGATGCAGGGCATCGTTCCGCAGCTTGCGAACGTAGCCAAGACGGAAAACAACGCGAACCGGAAGCTCGTTCGGAAGGGTGACTTCGCGATAAACAGTCGGTCTGATCGCAAGGGATCGGCTGGGGTGTCGGAGCTTGACGGGAGCGTCTCCGTGATCACGACGGTACTGAAACCGCGAGGTCTCGATCCCAGGTTCACTCATCACCTACTGCGGAGCAGACCGTTCCAGGAGGAGTTCTACCGGTGGGGGCATGGCATCGTCGATGATCTCTGGAGCACCAAATGGTCCGATATGAAGTCGATCAAGATTCCAGTCCCGTCTGAGTCGGAGCAGCGGGCGATCGCGGACTATCTGGATCGGGAGACGTCGCAGATCGACGCGTTCATCGCGAAGAACGAGGAACTCATCGCCCTCCTCACCGAGCGCCGCGCATCATCGATCGTTGAACTGATCGGGAGGCACGAAACGATTCCCCTCAAGCGATTGGTTTCGTCGAAGCGACCGCTAACCTACGGGATCCTGCAATGCGGGGAACCCGTCGAGAACGGCATTCCGTACATTGGCCCTTCTGATCTCCCCGGCGAGGGCGTCTCGCCCGTTCTCCCATCCCTTCGGCGCACTACTCCGGAGATCGCGGCCGCATATAGGCGATCAGTTCTCGCGGGCGGCGATATCGTCGTGTCAATTGGACCAGCTTTTGGTCGGGTGGGTTTGCTCTCTGATGATCTGGCTGGCGCTAACCTAACGCAGGATACGGTCCGAGTAGCCACGATGCCTGGGAAGGTTGACGCGCACTACCTGGTTTGGGTGCTTAGCTCGCGAATTGCAGACGACTTCTGGGACTGCAAGATCCTCGGAGCAACGTTCCGCCGGCTCAATCTCGGAACACTTGGCGAAACGCCGATTCCACTCCCTTCAATCGATGAGCAGCAAAGAATTGCCGGGATGATTGATGATGCCGTTGCCAAGATCGACACCGCGATAGGTGTTGCGAAGCAAGCCGTCGAACTCGCCAGAGAGCGTCGTGCCGCTCTTATCTCGGCTGCAGTCACGGGCAAGATCAACGTGAGGGAGGCGGCATGACTGCGCCCGCTGGAGCCCACCTCGAGTCCGTGCTTGAGAACGAGATCGCGGAGCACCTGGCCGCGAACGGTTGGCTGTACTCGCCGACTGGTGCCGGATATGACCGCGAGCTCGCGCTGTTCCCGGACGATGTTCTTGGTTGGCTCGTGGAGTCGCAACCCATCGAGTTCGCGAAGGTCATTCGGCCCGACGACACCGAGGCGCAACGCGAAGCGGCATCCCGCCACATCCTCACTCGTCTCGCGAAATCTCTCGACAACGACCCGATGAAGCACGGCGGCACGATCCGCATTCTTCACGAGGGGTTCTCGATGGTGCCGCTGCACGGTGGAGCGGTGAAGTTCCGTATGGCGCAGTTCCGACCGGCGACATCGAACAACCCCGAAACCCTTGCCGACTACGCGAAGATGCGCGTGCGGGTGATGCGCCAGGTGCATTACTCGGCGAAGCATCCGAACAAGGCGCTCGACCTGGTGCTGTTCGTCAACGGCATCCCCGTCGCGACGATCGAGCTGAAGACTGACTTCACACAACCGATCAGCAACGCGGTCCTCCAGTATCGCTTTGACCGCAACCCGGCGGGCGAGCCGCTGTTCGCGTTCGCGAAGCGGTCGCTCGTGCATTTCGTCGCGTCGAACAACGAGGTGCGAATGACAACAAAGCTTGCCGGCGCAGGCACTCGCTTCCTTCCGTTCAACCAGGGTTACGACCAGGGCGCGGGCAACCCCCCGAGCCCGGCAGGCTCGGCATCCTCCTACTTCTGGAAAGAACTGCTGCAGCGGGACGCCTGGCTGCAGGTGCTCGGGTCGTTCGTCCACCTGCAAGTCGACGTCGATGTCGACCCCGACACGGGCAAGAAGACACGCACCGAGAAGATCCTGTTCCCGCGCTACCACCAGTGGCGAGCGGTCAACAGGCTCGTGGAAGCTTCGCGTTCCGAGGGTGCGGGTAGTCGCTATCTCGTGCAGCACTCTGCCGGCTCTGGGAAGACGAACTCAATCGCCTGGCTCGCGCACCGGCTATCGCAGTTGCATGACGAGCAGAACGAGAAGGTCTTCGACACGGTCGTGGTCGTGACCGATCGCACGGTGCTCGACAAGCAACTGCAGGACGCGATCGGACAGTTCGAGAAGCATGCTGGCGTGGTGCAGTCGATCGCTCGCGAGAGGGGAGAGTCGAAGTCGAACGAACTCGCGGGCGCGTTGTCGGGTGGCAAGCAGATCGTAGTTGTGACGATCCAGACGTTCGAGGCGCTGATCACGACGATCCAGTCGAAGCCCGAGCTGCAGGGGCGGCGGTTCGCGGTGATCGCTGACGAGGCGCACTCGTCGCAGACTGGCTCGACGGCGGGCGCGCTCACGAAAGTGCTCTCGCCCCAGGAACGGGCGGCGGTGGCGGAGGGCGCTGCGATCGACTCGGAGGCATACCTGCAGTGGGCAATGGAGGTCACGGCGAACGCGTCGAACATCTCGTACTTCGCGTTCACGGCAACGCCGAAGGCGAAGACGCTGGAGCTGTTCGGTCGGACCCCCGAAGGTGCGGAGACGCCCGAGCCGTTCGACCTGTACTCGATGCAGCAGGCGATCGAAGAGGGCTTCATCCTCGACGTGCTGCAGAACTACACGCCCTATGAGGTCGCGTGGCAGCTGCAGCATCCGGGAGCAGACTATGACGGTCCGGGGGAGGTTGACGAGTCGACTGCGGTGAAGGCGCTTGTGCAGTACGTGCGACTGCATCCGACGAACATCAGCCAGAAGGCGAAGATCGTCGTCGATCACTTCCGCGCGTTCGCGCAGCCGCTGTTGGACGGCAAGGCGAAGGCAATGGTGGTCACCGGCTCCCGCAAGGAGGCGGTGCGCTGGAAGAAGTATCTCGACACGTACCTGTACGACTCGCGCATCCAGAGTGTCAAAGCGCTCGTCACGTTCTCCGGCACAGTCGAAGATCCTGAGGATGTCGGCGAGGGTCTGACGGAGAAGACCCAGAACCCGGGCTTGTGGACGTCGGATCTGGCGGCGGCGTTCAAGCCGTCGACGTACAACGTGATGATCGTTGCGGAGAAGTTCCAGACCGGATTCGACCAGCCGCGACTGGTGGCGATGTATGTCGATCGCAAGCTCGGCGGGGTGCAGGCCGTGCAGACGCTGTCGAGGCTCAACCGCACGTACCCAGGCAAGGACAAGACGTTCGTGCTCGACTTCGTGAACGAGCCGCTCGAGATCCTCGATGCGTTCAAGGACTATTACCGCAAGGCGACGCTGACGGCGACGACGGATCCGAACCTGATCTACGACCTGGTGACGAAGCTCGACGGCGCCGGTATCTACACGATGCCAGAAGTGTCACAGGCGTTCGATGCAGCTCTCGCGGGTGGGGTGAACGCGAACAGCGCGGTGAGCGCAGCGACCGCCTCTGCGGTCGATCGGTTCTCGAAGCGGTGGTTCAACGCGGTCACTGACGGGGATCCCGCGGAGCAGGATGAGCTCAAGCTGTTCAAGAGCGACGCGGGCCAGTTCGTGAAGTTCTACGACTTCATCTCGCAGGCGCGAAACCTCGAGGACACCGACCTGCCTCGGCGGCACTACTTCCTGCGGCGCATCCTGCCGCAGTTGTCGACGGCGACCTATGAGGAGCCAGTCGACATCTCGAAGGTGCAGCTCACCGAGTACAGCATCGCGCCCGGTGAAGCCGTGAAGCTCAACCTGGAGCAGGGCCCGGGGCTCGACCCGATCACCGCAATCGGCTCGGGCGCGATTCACGAGAAGCACCGTAGCGCCCTCGAGGAGATCATCGGCAAGCTCAACGAGCGCTTCGGCGACAAGTACGGGCTCGGCGCAGTCGATCTCACCGTCAACCACATCATGGGCAAGCTTGCCGTCGACTACGATCTCGCGCGCCAGGCCGAGGTGAACACCCCGCAGCAGTTCGCGGAGTCGCCGGCGCTGCCGAAGGCATTCGCGAGGGCCGTCGTCGAGGTGCGTGATGAGACGCCGTTGCTCATCGACGATTTGCTCAACGACAGCAGAATGTTCGTAGAGCTGAGCAAGGCGCTTCCCGCCATGCTTTACGAGTTCCTAAGCGAACAACAAAATTCGCACGGTGTGGACTAGTCAGCGACCGTCGGCCAGGGCGCGAACCTGCGAGAATCGAAGTGGTAGATCAAAATTTCACCTTCGTCGTCCACCACACCCAATGCGAGGTCGATCGGCTCGCGAAAGTATGGCGAGCTCGTGTCCTTCTCCTCGTTTAGCGCTGGCTCTTCGAGCAGTTCGATCACGACTGCGGGCTCGCCGTACGCAGGCCGAATCTTATTTCGTAGATTCGGCTTCCATTGGACAAACTGCCCCGGCACGAAGGCGTGTCGTTCAGTTAGTTCGTTGTACCGCGCGGTCAGCAGGTCTGCGTATGCAGCTGTTCTTCTGCGTTCGAGCGCTTCCGAGGACCGAGAGGCTGCCACCTCGGCGATCACCTTAAACTGATCCGGATTCTCGATCGCAAAACGAATCAGCGCGTCGGCCTGCGGAGAGATCCCACCTTCGATAGTTTCCTCGCCTTGAGTCTTAGACAATCGAAGCCTCCTTCGCGGAGCGGATTGATGACCGGTTGAAGTTGTTCATAAGAGAGCGCGGATTGGTCGATTCAAGCTCAAGCTCCAGTCGAGTAAAGGCCCGCACGATTTCTGCCTGCATGTCGGCGAAGTCAACCTCTGATGCGGAATATCTCCGAGTCGCCGCTGAAACGCCTCCGTACGCAGCCGCTACCGATGCTCCTACAGCGAATTCGCGCGAGACGACCCCTGGCGAATCACCCGATTCGACAATCGCCTCCCGGATCTTTTCGGAGCTTTTTACCCGTCGGCTCCGGAAGAAAGCCACGCTTAGCACAGATGCTGCACCCAGAAGGAGGGCAAATGACAGCCAAATCAATACCATTGCCACTACTAACTCTCCGATCGCTTCAGACCTCGAGTGCTCCGAGACTCCCCGAAAAGAACAACAAAAACAGACAGCAAGAAGCATGTGGCCGCCAGAGTAAAGGCAACTACTAGCGTATCACCAGAGGACATGGCAAGCGCCGGAGTCGCCCCCGCGAGGTCCTGTAAGCTCAGCAGCGCGATCGCCGCCGATGCGATGATGACGGTGATCCACTTGATTGCTTGGGCTGCACCCCGCAACGCCCCCTGCCCCCGCACGACGCTGGTATCAGGAGAGAAATCGTCGAGGAACGCTGCGGCGAGAGCTAGCGCATAAGCGAAAAGCGCGGCAGCGAGCGGAAGCCGTAGGTCGGTCACCGCTTGACCCGCGAGTTTCACGATCCCCAGGGGCACCCAGACCGGAACCGTGGCAACCACAACCCAATCTCTGACAAAGGGTACGAGCGCTCCCCAGTTAGGCACCCTGACCCCCTTGCTTCGCCTCAGGAGAATACTTACACACGTGATCCGACGACCTCAAGACGACTAGGGCCTGGCACGACCGTCGTTGGCGCGGCTCGGTTCCGGTTAGGCCGGCACATCATCAGCTCGGAGCGATCCAAACTGATGAGAACTCGGGCGTCGCACCTACGCGTTCTGATGGAGCCGAGCGCCGAGGCCTGCCAGAACCACCGACTGCGCGGGACTCGACCAGGCCTATGATTCTCATAAGAATACGATGCGTTGCGAAACCCGAAGGAGCACCCACATGGCCCTCACCGCCCACTCCACGATCGGCGACTGGCTCAGCGACCCGACCGGCGGCCCGCTCATCCGCGGACTTTTCGAGCAGACGGGCGCCGATCCCGAGCTCCTCACGCCCGTCCTCGGCCTCCCCCTGCAGCAGCTCGTCGCGATGAGCCAGGGCCAGCTCCCGCAGTCGGTCGTCGACGACCTCGTCCGCGCGGCCAACGGCGGCGAGATCCCGGACGACACCGACACCAACACCTGGACCGAGACCCCCACCACCGGACGCTTCGCCGGCAAGACCGTGATCGTCACGGGCGCCGCGTCCGGGATCGGCAGGGCCACGGCATCCCGCATCGCCCGTGAAGGCGGACGCGTCATCGCCGCCGATATCTCCGCCGAGAAGCTCAACGCGCTGAAGGCCGAGCTGCCCGACATCGTCACGGTCGCCGGCGACCTCACCCAGCAGGAGGCGATCGACGCCGTCATCGCCGCCGCGGGCGACCCCATCGACGGACTCGCGAACGTCGCCGGCATCAACGACGACTTCTCCCCCGCGGGCGAGACGACGGATGCCGTGTGGGACCGCGTCATCGCCATCAACCTCACCGCCCCGTTCAAGCTCATGCGCGCGGTGCTGCCGATCATGGAGAAGGCCGGCCGCGGCGCGATCCTCAACGTCTCGAGCGAGGCGGGCCTGCGCGGAAACGCCTCGGGCAACGCCTACACGGCGAGCAAGCACGGCATCATCGGCGTCACGAAGTCCGCGGCGTTCATGTACGGGCCGAAGGGCATCCGCGTGAACTCCGTCGCTCCGGGCGGCGTCGCCACCGGCATCCCGATGCCCCCTAACATGTCGGAGTACGGATCGGGACGCCTCGCCCCGTTCCAGCAGGCCATCCCCACCGTCGCGACCGCCGAGCACCTCGCCGCGTCGATCACGTTCCTGCTGTCGGACGACGCCGTGAACATCAACGGCGCGGTGCTGGCTTCGGATGGGGGATGGTCGGTGCAGTAGGGGCTACAAGCCCCTAGAGCTGTCCATAGATCGGACTCAGATGACTGTCGTCGCGCACGTATCCGGGCGGGACCTTGAAGCCCCGATCAGTGACCTTAAGGTTGGTGATCTTTGAGAGCGAGTAAAGCTCCCACGCTGGTAGCGTGTTCGATCTACTCGCCCCCGAGATTTGGTACCCACGCAGCAACAAGTTGCCAGTCGTGGCGTGCTGCCCGACTGCTGCTGGACGTGCCACACGGGGCAGCCCGTCATACAAGAATTCGATCTCAACGCGATCAGCAATCGCTCGGAGGAGGTCGTGCATCTGAATCCCCTCATTCGACTCGTCTTGCGCTGACCCTACATCCATCCATCGCACGTCCGGTCAGGCTCAACGCTCCTGAACGCGACGATCGGTGTCTTCATTCGTCCAGCAAGCCTCGATCTCAAGTCGGCCCGGTTCGCGAGTGCGGAACTCGGTGGACTTACATGCCTCACATCTCCGTCGCCTACCCTGATCACCATGAAGCGCCTCCCCGCCCTCGCGTCCGTGGCCGTCGGCATCCTGTTCCTGTCCGGATGCTCTCAGGCGGCGACACTCGCGGCGTGCGGGCAGGTCGCGTCCGAGGCCGTGCAGGTGACTGGGGCGATCAATGAGCTCAGCTCGCCCACCCCCGAGGCGGCGCAGGCCGCGCTCGCCGAGGTTCGCGCGGTGTCGGAGAAGATCAGCGGCATCGACGGCCCCGCCGAGTTCGTCACGCTCCGCGACTCGTGGACGACGAGCATCGACGCGTTCGTCACCGAGGGCGAGAAGGCGATCGCGGGCGACGTCAGCGGAATGGATGCTGCATCCGCGCAGCTGCGCACGGCGACCGACGCGATCGTCGCGTACTGCGCCCCGTAGCGTCGGGGCGTTTCGTCTCAGGCGACTTCGTCGTCTTCGCTCAACGACCGGCGGACGGCGACGTCATCGTCTTCGCTCGACGACCAGTCAGCGCGCGATCCCCCGCAGCAGCCGCGAGACCGTCTCGTCGACCCGGTCCTCACTCAACGGCTGCCCGATCAACGCCGCGTACGACGCCATCGCGATGAGCTGATCGGCGATGGCGGCAGCATCCACGTCCGCGCGGATCTCACCGTCGACCTGACCGCGCCCGATCCGCTCCGCAACCCACGACCGGATCGGCGCCGCGAGCCGCTCGTTCAGCGCGAGCCCCAGCTCATGATCGGTCGCCGTCACCGCGATCAGCGCCCGCGCGAGCGCCACGCCCTCAGGACTCCCGAGCCCCTCGGACATCGCCGAGAACCACGCATGGAAGTCATTACGCACGTCCTCGGTCATCGGCACGGAGACGTCCGCCCCAGGCACGTCACCCTCAAGCAGCGCCTCGCCGAGGATCGCCGCCTTCGACGGCCACCACCGGTAGATCGTCTGCTTGGCGACTCCGGCGGACTCCGCGAGACCCTCGATCGTCACAGCCTCGTAGGTGCCGGCCATGACGGCGGCGCGCATCGCGGCAAGCACGGACTGGCGCGCGGCTTCGCTACGGGGACGGGGCATTCGACCAGGCTAACCGGTGCGGATCGGCGGCCGATGCGGTTGCTAGGGTCGGGGCGTGAACTTCGAACCCCAATTCAGTCTGTTCCTGATCCTGAACATCACGCTCATCGTCTTGGGCGTCGTCGTCGGGTTGCTCCTGACGTATCTGGTCATCCGACAAGGCGTATTCCACGGCCTGCGCGCGCACACGCGGTGGATCGACGACGGCAAAGACTAGACGAAGCGGGTCGGGTCGACCGCGACGGAGACGGAATCGCCTGAGGCGAGGATGCCGCCATTCCGTCGCAGGTCGGCTTCACTTGGAGGATGCCGCAGCCCACGTCTCCCTCACCCGAGCGCCGCTACACCGTGCTGCTCATGTTCGCGCTCGTCGGCTCACTCGGCGCGACATGGTGGGGAGCATCGGCGCTCATCGCCACAAATGTGGAGGCAGACATCCACGGCACCGCCGGCGGCCTATCGCCCGTGCCGCTCGCGGCCGTGGTGATCGGCACCATGGCCGCGGTCGGATCGCTGTGCGTACTGACCTGGCAGCTCGGGCTCTTCCTGCAGAGCCGCCGCCAGAAACCCGGGCGCTCGAAACCTGAGCGCTGAGACCCGCTAGTCCCGCCTCCCGGCATCCGCCCCGTACTCCGCCTCGAACGCCCGCATCTCCCGTCGTGCGTCACGCAACCGGAACACGTTCACTGCCGCCATGGCGAGGAAGGCGAGCGCGGAGATCGCGTACAACCAGGGCAGGGTGCCAGTGACCATCAGCGCGATGGCGAACCCCACTCCGATCAGCGGCACCACGATGCCGTAGACGCCCCACCCTCGCTTCCGTTCCAACACCAACCGCTGCTGGATCAGGGACGGCTCCGGCTCAGTCGTCCGCACAGACTACGCCCCACCCCTCCGCACCGATGGAAGGATGGAAGGGCTCCCGCCTCGCCCCTGCGACGGCATCCCGAGCATCATCACCACGCGGAGGAGGCGGGATGAATCCCGGTGCGTTCGACCTGATCACGCAAGACGACCTGCGGGGTGCGGGCAGCGTCAAATGGACGACGTTCCCCGACACGATCGGCGCGTTCGTCGCCGAGATGGACTTCGGACTCGCTCCCGCCGTGAGCGCCGCGGTGAAGGATGCTCTCGACGTCGGCCTCACCGGATACCTGCCGACCGCCGCGGCGACCGCTCTCTCCGAGGCGACGGCCCACTGGTACTCCTCGCATTACGGGTGGGAGGTCACTCCCGAGCGGGTGCACCACGTGCCCGATGTGATCCATGCGTTCGAGCTCGCGATCGAGCACTTCACGACCCCCGGGGCCGCGGTGATCGTGCCGACGCCCGCGTACATGCCGTTCCTCCTGGTGCCGCCGATGCGTGGGCGCCGCGTGATCGAGGTGCCGAGCATCGAGGTCGACGGACGCTGGGTCATGGACCTGGATGCCGTCGCCCAGGCGTTCCGCGACGGCGGGGAACTGCTCGTGCTCTGCAACCCGCACAACCCGCTCGGCACGGTCGCGACGCGCGAGGAGCTGCTCGCGATCGCCGACACCGTCACAGCCGCGGGCGGGCGCGTCTTCTCCGACGAGATCCACGCGCCGATCGTCTACGCCCCCGCGCAGCACATCCCCTACGCCTCGGTCTCGGCGGAGGCCGCCGCGCACACGCTGACCGCGACCTCGGCATCCAAGGCCTGGAACCTCGCCGGCCTCAAGTGCGCGCAGGTCATCCTCTCCAACGACCAGGACGTCGCGCTCTGGGAGCGCCTCGGATTCTGGGCGGGCCACGGCACCTCCACGCTCGGGGTCCTCGCGAACACCGCCGCGTACACCGAGGGCGGCGAGTGGCTCGACGGAGTCGTCGACTACCTCGACGGCAATCGGCGGATGCTGTCGCAGCTCGTGTCCGAGAAGCTCCCCGGCGTGCGGATGATCGCCCCCGAGGGCAGTTACATCGCGCTGCTCGACTTCAGAGCGACAGGGCTGACTGGCGATCTCGGCGAGTGGTTCCGCGAGCACGCGGGCGTCGC
Organism: Microbacterium sp. LMX7-1.2; assembly: GCF_040675935.1. NCBI lineage: Bacteria > Bacillati > Actinomycetota > Actinomycetes > Micrococcales > Microbacteriaceae > Microbacterium > Microbacterium sp. LMX7-1.2. The sequence goes on from NZ_JBEGIL010000001.1 coordinate 1,824,479, forward strand.
GATGACCGACGGTGCCGCGTGCGGGCGGGCCGCGATCGGGTTCACGCGGTTCGTATTCGCGATGCCCCGGCCCGTGTTGGTCGAGGCCGTCGAGCGGATCGCCCGCGCACTGCAGGAGCGGGCGGAGGAAGACGCGGCCTGACCCGGGCCTCTTAGGATCGCGGCGTATACCGCATCAGGGTCGCGCCCGATCCGAACTCCCGTCGTTCCACGAGCTCCAGACTCACCCGCTCGCGCAGACCCTCGAGCAGATACGGACCGTGGCCGGCGACGATCGGATGCACGACGAAGAGGTACTCGTCGATCAGCCCGAGATCCGTGAGCGCCGACGACAGCGCGAGACCTCCGACCGACAGTCCCTTGCCGGGCTGCTCCTTCAACGCCCGCACCGCTTCGCCGAGGTCACCGCCGACGAGCTCGGCGTTCCAGTCGACCTCGTCGAGCGTGCTCGAGACGACGTACTTCTTCGCCCGGTCGAGCGTGTCGGCGAACTCCTGCTCCCCCGCATCCATCCAGTTGGGCCAGACGCCGTCATCCGGACGCTTCCACGCCTCCCGCATCATCTCGAATGTGACCCGGCCGTAGAGTTCGGCATCCGAATTCTCCATCTGCTCCGTCCAGAAGCGCATCAGCTCCTCGTCGGGCGCGACCCCGGCCTCGTGATGCACGCACCCGTCGAGCGTCACGTTGATGGCATACCGCAGTGGTCTCATGGCGCTGCTCCTTCGATGCGCTGATCGTCCGCGACTCGAACCTTGAACAGTATTCTGCACTGTCCTCATATGAGGCCTATGGTCATGCCATGATCTGCGCCGAAAGACCCAAAGTAGTGGGAACCATGTCGTGACCATACGACGTATCGGGTACGCGATCTGGTTCGCGCTCACCATCTATCTGTTCCAGATCGCCGTCCCCCGGCCCCTGGACTGGACCATCATCGGGCCGATCGGTGGCGGCATCCTGCTCTACTTCGTCGACTCCGCCTGGCAACGGAGGGCGGCGCGCGATAAACGAGATCGGCCTTGAGCGCTGTCTCGACGCTGACGGGACGATCACGCGACGTCAGTGCATTTCGTCTCGTCGCTCCGCTCCTCGCTCAACGAACGGAGGGGTCGCTCACCGCGTTTTGTCTCGTCGCTCCGCTCTTCGCTCAACGACCGGGAGGGGCGCTGTGCCTCGCTCGACGACGAGCGCTGCTCATCGACCGTTCAGCACCGGCACCAGCTCCTCCCGCACCCAGCCGCGCAGCCCGGTCGGCGTGGTCGTGACCGCGGTGCGTTCCTGCTCGGGCACGAACCCGTCGCGCAGACCGGTCGACATCCCGAGCACGGCCTCGGCCATCGCGTCCGGCATCCCCGCGTCTCGCAGCGCCCCGAGCATCGCGTCATCGGTGATGCGCGACACCTCGACCTCCCACCCCAACACCTCCGACAGGATCTCCGTGACCTCCGCCCAGGTCAGATCCTCCGGGCCATGCACCGCCTGCACACGCCGCCCCGCCCACTCCCGGTTGAGCAGGGCGAGCGCCGCGACCTCGGCGATGTCGCGCGGAGCGACCCACGCCATCGACGCATCCACCGGCAGCACGGTCGTCAACCGCCCGGCCTTCAGCGACTCCGGATCGAGCAGCAGGTTCGAGAAGAAGTACCCGCACCGCAGGTGGGTGACGTCGATGTCGAGAGCATCCAGCGCGACCTCGGTCGCGCCGAGCCCGTCGATCTCCCCCGCGCCGTACCGCTTCTCGGCGCCGATGCTGCTCTGGAACACGACCCGCCCGATGCCGTTCTCGGTCACGGCCGCGATGAGGGCGTCGGTCGCGCGCGCGTAGTCGGCGAGCGGATCCTCCGACATCACGGACGGATCGACCCAGTGGATCGCATCGACGCCACGTGTCGCGGCCACGACCTGCGCGGCATCCTGCGAATCCGCCTCGGCGACGTCGACAAACTCACGCAGGTCGTCGGGGATCCGCTCCGGATGCCGGGTCAGCAGCAGCGGACGGATGCCGGCGCGCACCAGCATCCGTGTCAGATGGCTTCCGACGTTGCCGGTCGGGGTGTTCACGGCGATGCGCATGATGGTCCTCTCGTCGATGTCCGGTACACGGTACGGACAGATGCGGCCTGATTCTGGCCGCATCCTGCGCGATCATGGATTCGTGGACTCCCCCTCGACCCGCACCCTGCACCTGCTGTCGCTGCTCCAGACGGGCGGCGAGTGGGATGCCGTCGCGCTGGCCGAGCGCCTGGGCGTCAGCCCGCGCACGGTGCGCCGCGACGCGCAGCGTCTCCGCGACCTCGGCTACGACGTGCGATCGCGGCCAGGTCCTGGTGCCGCGTATCGACTGCATCCCGGCACGAGGATCCCGCCGCTGCTGCTCGACGCCGACGAGGTCTCGACCATCATCACGAGCCTGCTCGTGCTCGAGGCCTGGTCTCCCGACGATCCCGCGCCGGGGATCGCTCGCGCCAAGCTCGAGCAGACCCTGCCGCCCGCCCTGCGGCGCCGCGCGGCCGCGACCGCACTGTCGACGCAGATCCTGCAGTCCGGCCCGACACCCGTCGACTTCGCGCTCGTCGGCACGCTGTCGGATGCCGTCGCCGAGAGCGCCCGCGTCGCCTTCGCCTATACCGACCAGCACGGGCGAGAGACCCAGCGCGTCATCGAGCCGTACCGACACGTGCTGCGCGATCGGCAGTGGTACGTCGTCGCGTACGACGTCGACCGCGAAGACTGGCGGCTCTTCCGGCTCGACCGAATGCGGTCGGCGAGCCTCCTCCCCGGAGTGCATGCGGGGCGGGAGTTCCCGTTCCCCTCTATCGAGGAGTGGCTCTCGACGGACTTCGGGCGGGTTTCGCGCAGCTGAGCGCGCGACGCGTGGAGGCGACGCACATCACGCGCTTGACCTTGACGCGACGGCAATGTCTACCGTCGGATGACATGACCGTCACCGTGATCGACACCGCTTCCGCAACCGCCCGCATCCTCGACGCGGACCAGCCCGCGCGCGCCGGCCTCGTCCGCGAGATGTGGGCGCCGATGGAAGGTATGTACCACTTCATCCCCGGCGGGCTCGACCTCGCCGACGTGCACCGGCAGAGCTTCGGGTTCGATGCCGACCATTCCTCGGATGAACTCCGCGCCGCGCTCGACGCCCTCGTGAAGGCCGATGCGTGGCAGCGCATCGAGACCGCGCTCCACGTCGGCATCGAAGCACTCGAGCGCGCGAATCCCGGCATCCGAATCCCCGACCTGACCGTGCTGGTGATCCTGGGCGATCCGAGCAACCGGCATTTCGTCGAGGAGGTGCAGGGGCTGTCCGGCTTCGGCGGCATCAGCGGCTACATCACCCTGACGCTCTGGCCGACCCCGCCCGTGCTCGATCGACTCGAGGCCATCGCCGTGCACGAGCTGCACCACAACGTGCGGTACTCGCCCGGCGGGGTCGTCTGGGATCCGGCCACGGTCACCGTCGGCGAGCACGTGATCTCCGAGGGACTCGCCGACGTCTTCGCCACCGAGCTGTACGGACCGACCGGGTACACGCATTTCGTCTCCCCCGAGACCCGTACCGACGACCGCGTGCTCGCGAAGGTCGCCACCGGCCTCGACGTCACCGGGATGCAGGACTTCGCCGCCTGGGTCCTCGGCGACTCCACCGCGCGACTGTTCGGCGGTGAGCCCGTCGGACTCCCGACCGGCGCCGGTTACGCGGCCGGCGCACGTCTCGTCGAGGCGTACCGTGAAGAGAGCGGACGCACGGCGGCGGAGTCCGTCCACACGCCGGCCTCACGCATCCTGTCCGTCGCTCTCGCCCGCCTCGGACTGGCAACGACCGCCGACGACTGAACGGAGCCCGCATGGAGTGGACCGTCTCCGCGCTCGCCGACCGCGCCGGCATCAGCGGTCGCACCCTGCGCCACTACGACCGCATCGGACTCCTCGCGCCCGACCGCGTCGGAGCGAACGGCTATCGGTACTACGGACCGGTCGCGGTCGCCCGGCTGCAGCGCATCCTGCTGCTGCGCGACGCGGGGATGCCGCTCGCCGAGATCGAGTCGACGCTCGATGCCGCTGAGACCACCGAAGCCGAAGTGGCCGCGCTGCGCTCGCACCTCGCCCAGCTGCAGACGGAGAGGGATGCCGTCGCCCGGCGCATCGCCTCGGTCGAGCACACCATCGAGATGCGCATCCAGGGGCGCGAGCCCCGCATGGACGTCATGCTGCAGGGCTTCAACGACGACTACGAAGACGAGGTCGTGCGGCGCTGGGGGCGGGAGGCGTTCGACGCCTCGAACCGCTGGTGGCACGGGAAGTCCGTGCGTGAGCAGCGCGACTGGAAGGCTCGCACCGACGCGCTCGTCCATCGGTGGCGGGAGTTGCACGAGCAGGGACTCACGCCGGAGTCATCCGAGGCCCAAGAGCACGCCGCCGCGCACCTCGACTGGTTCGCGGAGATCCCCGGCGCGCCCACGCACGCCGGCGACATCGCCGGCGCGAACGCCATGGTGCTCGGCATGGCCGAGCAGTACGAGACGAACCCCGACTTCCACGTCACCTTCGGAACACCGGATGCCGCGGCCTTCGCCGCCGCGGCGCTGCGCCTCTTCGTGCGGGAAACCTGACCTTCGATCGCAAGGCCTTTCGCGTCATCCGTCCGCCGCTCTACCCTGACCTGCATGTTGAAGATCGTGTCGATCGTGATCCGCGTGAACGACCTCGCCGCGCAGGCCGAGTTCTGGAAGGCCGCCCTCGACTACGTGGAGCGCGACCCCGCCGACGACGACTGGGTCGTGCTGAAACCCCGCGACGCGGACGCGCCGTGCATCGCGCTCGACGCCCACCATTCCGAGCGGGTGCTGCCGCCGCGCATCCATCTCGACATCTACGCCGAGGACCAGGATGCCGAGGTGCGCCGTCTCACGGACCTGGGCGCACGCACGGTGCACTGGGACGGCCGCCCCGATGACGCGGACTACATCATCATGGAAGACCCCGAGGGCAACCGTTTCTGCATCGTCGACCGCCCGGACTGGGTCGGCTGGGGCTGATCACCGGCACGAAAGATGGAAAACGCTGCGGAAGAGGGCGGCTCCGAGGCGTTTTCCATCTCTGGTCGGAGGTGCGCGGCATCACCCGGACGGAGGACGCCTGGGGACGCCGTAGAACGGAGAGAAAGAATCTGCACCACAGCGGGGCTGTGCGAGTCCGCGCCGTGGGCACCTCGTGTCAATCGCGATCGATTCGAGTACACGGACGTCCGGCGTCTCCTGACGCTTCGCCTGGCTCGCTCTTGTAGCCCCTACTGACGAGAAGAACCCGCCGCCAGTACGACGATGCGAGGAACATGGGTTCATTGCGACGACCGGACACCCCAACCACCACGGTCGTGACCATCGACACGAGGAGGAAGATCGGCCCGATCCACACGGCGTGAGCGCCGATCATGAACCCGACGACAACAACGAAAGCCGTAACGAGAATGCCGGCCACCTGGCCCAGCCATCGGTGCACGCCGGCTGCCTTCACTCCGAAACCGAGCCCCGCACTCACGGCGAGAAGGACGGTGAGGAGATAGACGAACGGTTCGTTCACCATCAGCGGTCCTCCGTTCAGCACTTGATCCTCCAGATCACACCCGGGATAGGAGCCGCAGTGAAGAACAAGCAGCTCTTCGGGCTATCGCCTTGAGCGAGGTTGGCCTGAGCCACGATGTACGACGCAAAGACCTCAGCGTGGTCGGTGCCGCCGTCGGTCTGCGCTGCGGCGGAGTTCGCCGTGGTCACGAGGGACAAGGTGACGGCCGTCGCGATCAGGCCCCGAGAGAACTCGCTTGTGTTCTTCATACGAGAAACAAAAGCATACATATGAAGACGGTGCAGAATACTGTCGGGGTGTGGAGATGCTCAACGGTCATGACCGATCGGAGTGCCACGTCAGAGATCCCGGAGGTTCACAACGGGTCGAAAAGGCATCTCACACGGGCGCTTCAGGAGCGTTTCCGACCACTCACGGCGCGCGGGATGCATTACCGACCTCGGCACGTCCGCTACAGCAGGTCCGCCGCAGCGGGTGACCCTCGCGGTCAGAGCGTGCGGGAGAAGTAGTACGCCCGCTCGCCGGTGTCGGGGTCGCCGTTCGTGAAGCCGTGCCTCTCGTAGAAGCGCATCGCGTCGGCATCCGACTCGTCCACGTTGATCTCGATCTCGGCGACGCCCAGTCGCTGGCACGCCTCGACCACCACCCGCAGGATCTCGCCGCCGATTCCGCCAGCACGCTCCGAGGGATCCACGTACATCTCGTCGAGCAGCGCCACGGGCCCGTCCGACCACACGTTCGGACGCACCGTCACCAGCGCGACACCGACCGCCGGCTCACCACCGAGCACCGCGAACGTCGATGGCCCCGCGAGCAGGGCGCGCAGCCTGCGCGTCAGCACCTCGACGCTCGGGGTCTCGGTGTCGAACTCCGTGTTGAACGCGTGGAGTAGCTCCGCGATGCGGGGGGCATCATCGGGTGCGGCGGTGCGGATGCGGACGGCGCCGGGTCGGTTCATCTGATCGCTTTCGGGTAGCGGGTGGTGCGGATGCCGGGGGGTGGCGATTCGAGGAACGTAGCGCGTTTCGTCTCGCTTCGCTCGCTCAACGACCGGGGGCTGCCGCTCGCTCGACGACCGAGCGCGACTACGCGGACTCGGCCTTGCGGGCACCGGCCTCCAGCACGTCGCCCGCGGGGAGCTCCTTGTGGCCGCCGAACTGCAGGCGCATCGCCGAGAGCACCTGATTGGCGAAGCGGTCCTCGTCGCGTGAGGCGAAGCGCTCGAACAGGGATGCCGCGAGCACCGGCACCGGCACACCGACGTCGACCGCGGCCTTGACCGTCCAGCGCCCTTCGCCGGAGTCGGAGACGCGGCCGGCGAGACCGTCGAGCGTCGGGTTCTCGTTCAGCGCCGCCGCGGTGAGGTCGAGCAGCCACGACGAGACGACCGATCCGCGTCGCCACAGCTCGGTGACCTTAGCGGTGTCGATGGGGAACTGGTAGAACTCGGGCTCCTCCAGCGGAGCGATCTCGGCGGAGTGCTCGGCCTCGCGCACCCCGGCATCCGCGTTGTGCAGGATGTTGAGGCCCTCGGCGATCGACGCCATGATGCCGTACTCGATGCCGTTGTGCACCATCTTCACGAAGTGCCCGGCACCCGACGGTCCGCAGTGCAGGAAGCCCTGCTCCTCGGGGCTGAGCTCCCCGGTGCGACCCGGCGTGCGCTCGATCTCACCCTCGCCCGGCGCGATCGTGCGCAGCACGGGCTCGAGGTTCTGCACGGCCTCGTCCGGTCCGCCGACCATGAGGCAGTAGCCGCGCTCGAGTCCGAAGACGCCGCCGCTCGTGCCCACATCGACGTAGTGGATGCCCTGCTCGCGGAACGCGGCCGCCCGGCGCACGTCGTCGCGGTAGTTGGAGTTGCCGCCGTCGATCAGGATGTCGCCCTTCTCGAGCACGGCCGCCACATCGTCGGCGACCTTGCCGGTGAGCGACGCGGGCACCATCATCCACACCGCCCGCGGAGCCTCGAGCTTCGACGCGAGATCGGCCATACTGTCGGCGCCCACCGCACCCTCGGCGACGAGCGCCTGCACGGCATCCGCATTGACGTCGTAGACCACGCACTCGTGCCCCGCCCGCATGAGTCGGCGCACGATGTTGGCGCCCATCCGTCCGAGTCCGATCATCGCGAGCTGCATGAGGTTCCTTCCGTCGCGGGGCAGGGGATGCCGTCATCCTCACACGCGCGCGGGGGTGCGTCCAAGGGGGTGGCGCGTGTCGCTCGCTCGGGGCGCGTCACCGCGTTTCGTCTCGCTCGCGCTCGCTCAACGACCAGAGGGGCGCTGGCGCTCGCTCACCGATCGGAGGGGCTGGCGCTCGCTCACCGACCGGAGGGGCTTGCGCTCGCTCACCGACCCGAGGCCCGCACGGCATCCCCCATCGCGGCGAGCGCCTCCGCGAGAATCGGCCGCGGAGTCGCGAACACGATCCGCACGAAGTCCTCGTACCCGCGGCCGAGCAGGGCGCCCTCGGTCAGCACGACGCCGGCCTGCTCGCGGAAGAACGCCGCGGGCGGGCCGTCGATGCCCAGGGCGCCGGTGTCGATCCATCCGATGTAGGTGGCCTCGGGTTCCCGGTAGACGGCACCGGGCAGGTGCTCCGCGACGAGCTCTCCGAGCGCACGCCGCGAGTCCGACAGGTACGACAGCACCCCGTCGAGCCAGGGCCGCCCCTCGCGGTACGCCGCGGTCGACGCGACCACCCCGAGCGTCGACGCCCCATGCTGCACCGAGAAGCCGAACCGACGGTACTGCTCCTGGTCGATGCGGTTCGACAGCACGAGCTGAGCGGTCTTGAGGCCCGGGATGTTCCACGCCTTCGAGGCGCTCGTGCCCGTCACGGTGTGCGCGGCGGTCGCGGGCGAGACCGAGGCGTAGGGCACGAAGGGCCGCCCGTCGAAGCGCAGCGGGGCGTGGATCTCGTCGGCGAAGACGCGACCACCGTGCCTCTCGACGATCTGCGCGAGGGCCTCGAGCTCATCCCCGTCGACCACGGTGCCTGTCGGATTGTGCGGGTTGCAGAGCACGAGGGTCCGCGCTCCCGCCGCGAACGCCTCGTCGATGCGGTCGAGGTCGTGATGCCAGCGACCGTCGATGTCGACCCCCGGCACCTCGACGACCGGGTGCCCGATCGTCGGGAGGAACGTGAGGAACGGCATGTACGCGGGCGTCGGCACGATCACCGGGGATCCCGCCGGCGCGTACTCCTCGACGGCGACGCGCAGCGCCGCCATGACGTCGGACACCGGATGCACGTTCTCGGGGTCGATCGTCCAGGCGTACTCGTCGCGCATCCAGTCCGCGGTCGCCCGGCCGAGCTCGGCGGCGAGGGGCGGCGACAGGTAGCCGAGGTTCTCTTCATCGATGGCCCGATGCATCGCCGCCGCGATCTCAGGGGCGATGCCGAAGTCCATCTCGGCGACCCAGGCGCCGATGCGCCCCGGGTGCAGACTCCACTTGCGGCTCTCCGGACGATCGAGCTCGAACCGGGTCCGGGTGTCGAAGGGATGCGGGGCAGGGCGCGCGACGTCGGTCATGGTGTGCGGCTCTCAGGCCGTCCGGCGACATCGCGACGTCGTGCGCGCGGTGCGGGTGTCGGACATGTCGGGCTCCTTCGGCGGGAGCTTCCACCCTACGAAGCGCGCGTCGTCGGCGCATCCCGCGTGTCGATCCGTGTCGCCCTCAGGCCCCGCCCGCCAGCGCCGCCGCCGCACGCACGAGCGACGCGTTGTCGGCCGCGAGCCGCCCGTCGGGCAGCACGAGCGTGTCCTCGAGTCCGATCCGCGATTCCAGTCCGAGCTCGGCCGCCAGAACGAACGCGGGCCAGGCGGAGCGCGCTTCTCCGTGCAGCAGGATCGCGATGTCCGGCTCTTCCGCCCGCACATGAGCGATGAGTCCCTCGGCGTGGTCGCGCACCACCTCCGCAGCCTCGTCGGGGAGTTCGATCAGCACCCGCAGGCACTCGCCTCGCAGGGGAGACTCCCGCCACGCAGCGAGTCCCGTGGCGTCCCAGATGCCCGCTTCGATGCGGACGCCCCGCCTGTGCAGCATGTCGGCGACGCGCGCGGCTCCGGCCTCGTGCCAGTTCAGGGAGGCGAAGTCGGGCAGCTCGGCCCATCGGGCGATCGCGTGGATACGGCGCTCGACGTCGGGCTGGATCCACGCCCCCGTGGTCACACCGAGCGGGGCCTCCGGGCACGCCTCCCGGAACGCCCGCACCCAGCGGGCGACGTCGTCGGGCGACAGGCTGTCCCGCCCCTCGGCATCCTTGGGATGCACGTGGATCGCACCCGCGCCCGCCGCGACAGCCCTGGCGGCGTCGGCGGCGGCGAGACCGGGGTCCGCGTGCAGCGCGGGATGATCGGCGATGTCCTGAGCGCCGTTGACGCAGACCTGGATCAGCGCTCGCGGCACCCCCTTGGCTGGGCCGGCCATCAGTTCATGAGCTCCCTCGGGTGCCAGTCGTACAGACCGCCCGTGTCGGACGGCCCCTCCTCGGTGCGCACCGAGTGCTCGACCTGACGCGCGACCGCGGCGCCACGACCGACCTTCACGGCCTCGTCCTGCGACGAGAAGCTCATCCCGAGCGTGCGCGACTCGCCCTCGATGCGGTTGAACCAAATCCCGTCGCGCTGGAAGGTCTCGATGTCTCCTGCGGCCATGTGTCGCGTCCTCTCCGTCCCCTCCTTCCTACGCGAGGCCACCGACAGCGCAGACCCCCTTGACAGCATCCGCGGCAGGAAGGCATTCATGTTTCACGGCCCAGGTCAAGGCCGGTGACTCCCGGATCCCGGCCGCGTACGGTCGGGACCATGTTCGACCAGAACGCCTCCGCAGGGAGCACCCGATGAGCCTCGAGGTGCTCTCCGAGACCGAGGCGCTGCTCGACGGCCGCTACGTGATGAGTGATCGGCTCGGGCGCGGCGGCATGGCGACGGTCTACCGCGCCGAGGACACGCACCTCGAGCGCACTGTCGCGATCAAGATGCTGCACGACGGCGAGGGCTCCACGGCCTTCGCCAACCGTGCCCACAATGAGAAGGCGCTGCTCGCCGCCGTCAACCACCCCTCGATCGTGACGCTGTACGACGCGCAGCTGCTGCCCGATCGTCCGCGCTACCTCGTCATGGAGTACGTCGACGGACCGACGCTCGCTCGGCGTCTGCGCACCGGACCGATGCGCCCCCGCCAGGTCGCCCGCCTCGCCCGCGACCTCGCCGAGGGGCTCACGGTCGTGCACGGGCTGGGCATCGTGCACCGCGACGTCAAGCCGTCGAACGTGCTGATGGGACGCGACCCGGGCGGCGGTCCGCGCATGGCGAAGCTCGCCGATTTCGGCGTCGCCTGTCAGGTCGGCAGCCCCCGCATGACCTCGCCGGGCATCGTGCTCGGCACCTTCGCCTACATGGCCCCCGAGACGCTGAGGGACGCCGAGCCCGACACCCCGGTCGACGTCTTCTCGCTCGGCCTGGTGCTGCTCGAAGCGCTCACGGGAGAGCCGACCTACCCGGCCTCGGCCACCGGTCGCGGTGCCGCGGCCGCCCGCATCCTGAACCCGCCGACGATCCCCGACGACCTCGACGACGCCTGGCGCGACCTGCTGGGAGCCATGACCCGGCTCGACCCCGCCGAGCGGCCCGCTGCCCACGAGGTCTCCCGCGCCGCCGGTCGCCTCATGAAAGCGGATGCCGCGACGCAGCCGATCGCGGGTACGGCGCACCCCACGGCGACCGTGAGCGTTCCGTCGGAGGAGTCGAACGCTGCACCCGCCGAGAACACCTCGACGCGCCGGACCGATCATGCGTCGGGCCGGAAGCGGCGGCGCGCCGTCACCGGGATCGTCGCCGCATCCGCACTGGTCGCCACCGGCGCGCTTGTGCTCGGCCTGTCGAACGCCACGCCGCCGTCATCCGTCGGACCACGTGAGGCCGCCGCCGACTTCGATCGCGCGACCGTCGCACCCGCCGAGACCGTGGTGGAAGCCGTCGTCACCGAGCAGACACCGCAGGCGCCGGTCGACCAGACCGAGCCCGGGAACAACGGGAACGGAAACTCCGGGGCCAACGGCAACAGCGGGAACTCCGGCAACAGCGGGAACGGCAACAACGGCAACAACGGCGACTCGGGGAGCGACACCCGCGGGAGCACTCCCTGAGACCCGTCGTCACGCCTCGTCCGGCCGCCGCAGAGACCGGGTGACCATCGCGGCGACGATCGCGATCGCTGCGATCCCGATCCCCGCGATGACCGCGCTCCGCACCTCGCCGAGCTGGATCGCGACCCCGCCCGCGAGAGAACCCGCGGCAATGCCGGCGTTCACCGCGGAGGCAGGGAGCGACGCCGCGAGCGGAGCGCCCGGCCCGGACAGCTCCACCACCCGGTGCTGGATCGACGGCGCGGTCGCCATGCCCAGCATCCCGATCCCGAGCACCGCGAGAGCCGCGCCCCAGGGCTCCCCACCGAGCAGCAGCATCGCCACCAGCGACACCAGAACGCCGACGGCGCCCACCACGAGCATCCGTCCGGCGTCGGCGTCGGCGAACCGCCCGCCGATCGACGAGCCCACCGTCGTCGCGATCCCGTAGACCACGAGGTAGAGGGTCACGACGGGACCGCGGAGTCCGGTCACCTCCGCCAGGAACGGCACGAGATAGGTGATCGCGGCAAGCATCGCCGCGAAGGTCAGGAAGCTCACGCTCAGCACCGCGAGGACCCGCGGAGCGAACGCGTCCCGCGCCTGTCCGAGCGCCCGCGCGCCGATGGGGGTCGGAACGCTCGGCGCCGCGAACAGCAGCGACACGAGCACGACGCCCGTCGCGAGGACGACGGCGACGAACGCTCCTCTCCATCCCGTCGACTGCCCCAGCAGGGTCCCGAGAGGCAGGCCGATCGCGCTCGCGGTGGCGAACCCCGAGATCACCACGGCCATCGCCCGGCCCGACCGATCGGGCGTCACGATCGCGGTCGCCACCACCATCGCCGCCGCGATGAACAGGCCCTGCATCGCCCCGGCGACGACCCGCACGACGAGGAACAGTCCGTAGTCGGCGAACACAGCGGGCAGCGCGTTCGCGACGAGGAAGACGGATGCCGTGGCGAGCACGACCGTGCGACGATCGAACCTCGTCGTGAGGAACGTCAGGAGCGGCCCTCCCAGGGCGAGCCCGAGCGCATTCGCTGTGACGAGGGCGCCGGCGGCAGCGAGCGAGACCTCGAGATCGACGGCGATCAGATCGATCATGCCGACCACGAGCATCTCGGCGCAGCCCATGACGAAGGCCCCGGCGAACAGCATCCCGAGGATCACGATGGGGCGAGCGCGGGTCTGTGTGACGCTCATTCGATCTCCTCGGGATGCTGACGTACTGCAACTATAGGGTTGCAGTATGTCAGCAGAAATGCAACCCCAGGATTGCAATCCGAGCCGGAGGTCAGACGGAGCGCACGTCCATGACCCAGGTCACTCCGAAGCGGTCCGTGAGCATCCCGAAGCCCGCCGACCAGGCCGACGCCGCCAGCGGCTCGACGACCTCGGCACCCTCGGCGAGGGCGTCCCAGTAGCGCGTAAGCTCGTCGAGCGACCCGGCGCGCAGCGACTGGAAGAACGTCCGGTCGGTCACGGTCGTGTCGTTCTCGCGCCTGGTCGTGCCGGCGGTCGCCGCGGCATCCGCATCCGCTCCGGGGATGTCGTAGGCCATGAGCCGGAAGCCCTCGGCGTTCTCGACCTGACCGAACACGATCCGGTCGGCACCGGGCACGTCCGCCGGCATGCCGACGTCTCCGTAGGTCGCGAACGTCGCCGTGGCATCGAACACCGACGCGTAGAACTCCAGCGCCTGGCGGGCGGTGCCGCGGAAGTTGAGGTGGGTGGTGGTGACGATGGACATGGGATCTCCTCGATCGGTGGTTTCGGCGGGATGCCGATGACTCCACGATCACAGGAGTAGCGGTCAGTTTCGGTCCTCTACTCGCGCGACAATGGGGTCATGACCGGAAGCTCCTCGCGCATGCTCGCTCTGCTGTCTCTGCTGCAGATGCGACGCGACTGGCCGGGAGCCGTGCTCGCCGAGCGCCTGGAGGTCACTGCACGCACCGTGCGCCGCGACGTCGACCGGCTGCGCGAGCTCGGGTACCGCATCACGGCGATCAAGGGTCCGGACGGCGGCTATCGATTGGATGCCGGATCCGAGCTCCCTCCGCTGCTGTTCGACGACGCGCAGGCCGTGGCGATCGCCGTCGCACTGCAGAGCGTCCCCGCGAGCGGCATCGACATCGACGAGGGCGCCGCACGTGCTCTCGCCACCGTGCGGCAGGTCATGCCCTCGCGTCTGCGACATCGCGTCGACGGCATCCGCTTCGCCGGCGTCGCGAACCCGACCCGTGTGGACCCCGGTGTGCTCGAGACGGTGAGCGCGGCCGTGCGCGACCGCGTCGTGCTGCGCTTCGACTACGGCGACGCCGACCGGCCGGCCCGCCGCGCCGAACCGCACGCGGTGGTCGCACGGGAGGGGCGCTGGTACCTGCTCGCGTGGGACCTCGACGCCGACGACTGGCGCACCTTCCGCCTCGACCGGCTGACCCCGCGCATCCCGCACGGCCCCGCGTTCGCGCCGCGCCCGCTGCCCGCCGCCGACGCGCAGACCTACCTCGCGGCGCGCGCGAAGGGATCGGATGCCGACGACCGGTGGCCCTGTGTCGGCGAGGTCCTGCTCGGCCTCCCCGCCCGCGAGGTCGCCCCGTGGGTGGGCGCCGACGGCACGGTCGAGCCTCTCGACGACGGCTCGTGCCGCGTGACGATCGGCTCCTGGTCGTGGGTCGGCGTGCTCGCGGCGGTCACGCGGTTCGACGTGGACTTCACGGTCGTCGGCCCCGAGCCGCTCCGCGAGGCCGCCCGCGCTCTCGCCGGGCGCTTCGCCGCGGCATCCCCCCGGTAGACTGGACGACGCCCCGCCGGCCCCTTCCCTAGGAGTGCGCGTGACCACCGCCCCTGCACCTGCCCACAAGCACGTCCCCGACTCCGTCGAGAACGCGATCGCGACTCCGGAGAAGGAGCAGCCCTACGCGGCGCTGGGCCTCAAGGCCGACGAGTACGCCCGCATCAAGGAGATCCTCGGCCGCCGCCCCACCTCGGGCGAGCTGGCGATGTACTCGGTGATGTGGTCGGAGCACTGCTCCTACAAGTCCTCCAAGAACTACCTGCGCCGCTTCGGCCAGAAGGTCTCCGACGAGATGAAGGAACGCCTCATGGTGGGCATGGGCCAGAACGCGGGCGTCATCGACGTCGGCGAGGGCTGGGCCGTCACCTTCAAGGCCGAGTCGCACAATCACCCGTCGTTCATCGAGCCCTTCCAGGGTGCGGCGACCGGCGTCGGCGGCATCGTCCGCGACATCATCTCGATGGGTGCCCGTCCCGTCGCGGTCATGGACGCCCTCCGCTTCGGCGCGATCGACCACCCCGACACTGCCCGCGTCGTTCACGGCGTGACGAGCGGCATCAGCTTCTACGGCAACTGCCTGGGCCTGCCGAACATCGGCGGCGAGACGGTCTTCGACTCCGTCTACCAGGCCAATCCGCTGGTCAACGCGCTCGCGGTGGGCGTGCTCCGCCACGAGGACCTCAAGCTCGCGAACGCCACCGGCGTCGGCAACAAGGTCGTGCTGTTCGGGGCCCGCACGGGAGGCGACGGCATCGGCGGCGCCAGCATCCTGGCATCCGACACCTTCGCCGACGGCGGCCCCACCAAGCGCCCCGCGGTGCAGGTGGGCGACCCGTTCGCCGAGAAGGTGCTCATCGAGTGCTGCCTCGAGCTGTATCGCGGTGAGCTCGTCGAGGCCATCCAAGACCTCGGCGCCGCCGGCATCTCCTGCGCGACCTCCGAGCTCGCGGCCAACGGCAACAGCGGCATGAAGGTCTCGCTCGACAACGTGCTGCTGCGCGACCCCTCGCTCACGGCCGAGGAGATCCTCATGTCGGAGTCGCAGGAGCGCATGATGGCGATCGTCGCGCCCGAGAAGCTCGACGCGTTCCTCGAGGTCGTCGGCAAGTGGGAGGTCGAGACCTCCGTGCTCGGCGAGGTCACCGGCGACGGACGCCTCATCATCGACTGGCAGGGCGAGCGCATCGTCGACGTCGACCCCTCGACCGTGGCGGTCGACGGCCCGGTCTACGACCGCCCCGTCGCCTACCCGACGTGGATCGACGCACTGCAGGCGGATGCCGCCGAGAACCTCCCCCGGGCGAACGACGCGGAGGTGCTGCGCGAGCAGTTCCTGAACCTCGTCGCCTCGCCGAATCTCGCCGACACCCGCTGGATCACCAACCAGTACGACTACTACGTGCTCGGCAACACGGCGCTCGCGTTCCCCGACGACGCCGGCATGATCCGCGTGGACGAGGAGTCGGGCCTCGGCTTCGCGATCTCGACCGACGCCAACGGCCGCTACTGCCAGCTCGATCCGTACGCCGGCGCGCAGCTCGCACTCGCCGAGGCGTACCGCAACGTCGCCGTCACCGGCGCCGTGCCGACCGCGATCACCGACTGCCTGAACTTCGGCTCCCCTGAGAACCCCGAGGTCATGTGGCAGTTCGGCCAGACCGTCGACGGCCTCGCGGACGGATGCTACGAGCTCGGCACCCCGGTGACCGGCGGCAACGTCTCGTTCTACAACCAGACCGGCGACGTGCCGATCCACCCGACGCCGCTCGTCGGCGTGCTCGGCATCATCGACGACGTCTCGCGGCGCATCCCCTCGGGATGGCAGGACGAGGGTCAGAACATCTACCTACTCGGCACGACGCAGACCGAGCTCTCGGGCTCGGCCTGGGCCGAGACCGTGCACCAGCACCTCGGCGGACTCCCCCCGAAGGTCGACCTCGCCGGCGAGAAGCGCCTCGCGGGCCTGCTGTCGGCCGCTCGTGACGAATGGCTCGTCTCGTCGGCGCACGACGTGTCGGAGGGCGGCCTCGCGCAGGCGCTCGCCGAGGGCGTCTCGCGCTTCGGCGTCGGCGCGCGCGTCTGGCTGAACGAGATCATCGAGCGCGACGGTGTGGATGCCGCATCCGCGCTCTTCTCCGAGTCGACGGGTCGCGTGATCGTGACCGTGCCCCGCGAGGACGACGTGAAGTTCCGTGGTCTGTGCGAGGGCCGGAACTATCCCGTCGCGCGCATCGGCGTGACCGACAGCGAGCCGCAGCTCGAGGTGCAGGACGTCTTCACGATCCCGGTCGCTGAGATCCGTGAGCGCTCGCAGGCCACGCTGCCCGCGGCGTTCGGTCCCACGGTCGCGGAGCCGGTCGGCGCATGAGCGAGCTCAGCCGGCCGGATGACGACTACGGCGACCTCGGCGAGCGTCGGAACCGCCGCATCCGCATCATCGCCTGGGTGGTGATCGTCGCGCTCATCCTGGGCGGCGGCGGCGCGACCCTGGTGACGCTGATCCTCGGCTGACCCTCTCGTCTCACCCGATTCGCCGCACCGGTCGAATGAGGCAAAATGCTGATCTGACCGGGCATTCACTCTCCTTTATGCGACCTGTAAACGGTCGGATGTTACTTTCTGTGCGCTGACGATCTGCGGTCGGGGGACCGCCGTCAGTGCTCTCCGCCCCGAGGGATGCGCGCGCGAGAGCCGGGGAGAGCGGCTCTCGGGTGGTTCGCTCTCCCCGTTCGCCTCGCCGACCCCGGCCGGACCGCGCCCATCCCGCACTGTTCACAGCTAGCTTTTTTCACGTGAACACCCCTTCACTAGCGTGCCGATCACGGCGCTATTCGTGCCGATCACGGCGTTGCACGTGCCGATCACGGCGCTGCACGCGCCGATCACGGCCGATGAAGGGGAATCAACCGATGGAGTTCGCACGGACGTTCCGTACCGCGGTGCAACGCCGAGGACTGTCCTTGCACACACTGCGAGGGCGGCTGCGCGATCGAGGCTACGACGTGAGCGTCGCCACTCTCTCGATGTGGCAGACCGGCGTCCGCCACCCGGGGCGATCGGTGTCCTTCGAGGTCATCCGCGAGCTCGAATCCCTCATCGGCCTGCAGGAAGGTGAGCTGCAGACGACACTGGGGCCTCCGCGCCGAGTCCGGCGCGGCGTCCAGCTCAGCTACGCCAGTCTCGTGCGCCTGCCGCCCTCGCCGTTCACGACCGAGATGGAGACCGGGCTGACGCCGCGCTCCTCCTCCGTCGGCGCCTTCGTCGACGCGGACGCACGGGTCACCCGCACACTGCACCGGACGCTCTGGCAGGCCTGCGAGGACGGGGCCCGTGAAGCCACGGTGTTCTTCGTCGCCGATCACGAGGCCGAGGCGCCCGAGGTGCGCGGGACGCTCGGGTGCTCGCTGTCCGACGTCCGGATCGATCGCGATCTCGCCCTCCTCCGCGCCACTCTGAGCCTGGACGCCCCGCTCGCCCAGGGGAGCGTCGCGCTGACTGAACGCGAATCCGTCCGCCCCGCGGACTACCCGCACGAGTACGACCTCACCCTCGTGGCGCTTCGCCGCCAGGCGGAGCTGACCGTGTTCGCGGTCTTCGACCCCGACCTCGTACCTCGCATGTGCCGGGTGACCGTCGAGTCCGCCGAGGGAGAGCGTTCGCATCGAGTGCCGCTGAACGGCACCGCCATCACGCACACGGAGTTCGACTTCGGCCCCGGCACGATCACCCTCGACTGGGAGTTCTGAGCGCGGATCCGGAGAGCCTGTCGGCGGTCAGGGCCGTAGGAGGAAACGGATGAGGGCCACGACCGAGCCGGCGTCGTGCTCCTCGCGACCGAGCGACTCGACGATGATCGCACCGAGGATCGCGCGCCCCACCTGCTCGACAGGCGCGTCGGCCGATAGCTGTCCGTCACGGATGCCGCCGCGCAGCCGCTCCGACAGGTACTTCTCGACGCCGAGGCTCTCGCCGAGGTGCGCCCCCACTCCGGCATCCTCGGTCGCGGCGGCGACCAGCGAGCGCAGCAGTGCCCCGCCTTCGGGGGCGTCGAGGATCGACAGCACGCTGCGGAGCCACGTCTCGACGTCGGCGACGAGGTCTCCCGTGTCGGGCACGACGAAGTCGACGGGAATCAACCGCCCTTCGGCCAGGCACTCTCCGATGAGCGCGCCGCGCGAGGGCCACCACCGGTAGATCGTCTGCTTGCCGACGCCGGCCTGCTTCGCGATCCCCTCGATCGTGAGCCGGTCGTATCCCTTGTTGTGGAAGAGCTGCGCGGTCGCGTCGAGGATCGCCTCGCGCGCCGCCGTGCTGCGCACGGGTCCGCTCCGATGCTCGTTCACCACGTGTTCAGGATAACCACAGAACTCTAGACGAGACGCACCGTATGCTCTTTACGACTGAAGGAGATCGCGTTGGCATCACTGCTGTTCCGTCTGGGTTCGTTCGCCGCACGTCGCGCCTGGGCGGTGGTCGTCTCCTGGGTCGTGATCCTCGGCATCGGGGTCGGCGCTTTCCTCGGCCTCGGCGGCACCCTCAGCAACAGCTTCGACATCCCGGGCACCGCCTCCGGAGCCGTCACCGACCAGCTCGCCGACAAGCTCCCCGACACCGCGGGCGGCACCGGAACCGTCGTCTACCGCACCACCGACGGGGCGGAGTTCACCGAGGAGCAGAAGCAGGAGATCTCCGACCTCGCCGCAAGCGCAGAGGATCTCGACGGCGTCGCCCGGGTGATCGACCCGTTCGCGACGCAGGCGCAGCAGGCCGAGCAGGCCGCGCAGCTCGCAGACGGTCAGAAGCAGATCACCGATGGACGGGCGCAGCTGGATGCGGGGCAGGCGCAGCTCGACGATGGACGGACGCAGCTGCAGGCCGGCCTCGACCAGCTCACCGCCGCGCGGGCGCAGGCTGAAGCGGCGGGCGCCCCGTCGGCGCAGATGGCCGCCCTCGACGCCCAGCTCGCCGGTCTGAACGCGCAGCTCGCCCAGGTCGAGGCCCAGCAGAAGACCCTCGACGAGTCCCGCACGGAACTCGAGACCAACGAGGAGCAGGTCGAGCTGGGCTCGACGCTGCTCGACCTCGCGAACGGCATCGGCGTGGTCTCCGACGACGGCTCCACCGCGATCGTGAACGTCTCCTTCGATGACCCCCGCCTCGAGCTGTCGGAGGAGGTCAAGCAGGCGACGATCGCGCACTTCGCCGACTCCCCGATCGACGGCGTCGACGTGGACTTCGGCACCGACATCGCCCAGGGGGTGCCGGAGATCTTCGGTATCGGCGAAGCGGTCGGCCTGGCGTTCGCGGCGGTCGTGCTGATCGTGATGCTCGGCTCGCTTCTCGCGGCATCCTTCCCGATCATCACGGCGATCGTGGGCGTGAGCGTGGGCGTCACGGCATCCCTCGCGTTCTCCGGCGTCGTCGACATGGCGTCGGTCACCCCGGTGCTCGGCGTGATGCTCGGCCTCGCCGTCGGCATCGACTACTCGCTCTTCATCGTGAACCGGCACCGCAAGCAGCTGCTCGCGGGATCGCCCGTTCAGGAATCCATCGGGCTCGCCACCGGCACGTCCGGAACCGCCGTGGTGTTCGCCGGGTCGACGGTGATCGTGGCGCTGCTCGCGCTCAACGTCACGGGCGTGCCCTTCCTCGGCCTCATGGGAACCGTCGGCGCGGTCTGCGTCGCGGTCGCCGTGCTCGTCGCGATCACGCTCACCCCCGCCCTGCTGGGACTCGCCGGCATGCGCCTGCTGAGCCGCCGAGCGCGCGCGACGGTGGGGCAGCCGCACGCCGCGGGCAAGCCGGTGAAGCCCATGTCCACGCTGCGCGCCGTCGTCACCGTGCTCGTGAGCGTGATCGCGCTGCTCGTGGTCGCGATCCCCTCGATGTCGATGCGGCTCGGCCTGCCCGACGGCTCGAGCGAACCCTCCGACTCGACGAGCTATCGCGCGTTCCAGACCGTCGACGAGCAGTTCGGCGAAGGGGCGAACGGCCCTCTCCTGGTCACCGCCACGCTCGACGACGCCGTGAGCGACCACGACCTCCTGGCTACCCAGGTGGAGATCGCGCAGCGGCTCGCCGACCAGGACGACGTCGATGCGGTCGCGCCGATCGCGGCCTCCGACGACGGCACCCTGCTCGCCTTCCAGGTCCTTCCCGCCGAGGGGCCGAACAGCTCCTCGACCGAGCGACTCGTGCAGGACATCCGCTCGCTGCCGTCGACCGACGGCGTCACGCTCGGCGTCGCGGGTCAGGCGGCGATCAACATCGACATCTCCGAAGCACTGGCTGGGGTCCTGCCGCTGTACCTCGTCGTCGTGGTGGGGCTGTCGCTGCTCATCATGATCGTCGTGTTCCGCTCGCTGCTCGTGCCGATCATCGCAACCGGTGGATTCGTGCTCTCGCTGTTCGCGACGTACGGGCTCATCGTGGCGGTGTTCCAGTTCGGGTGGGGTGCGGAGCTCATCGGCCTGCACAGCACGGGTCCGATCCTCAGCTTCCTGCCGGTCATCCTCGTCGGGATCCTGTTCGGGCTCGCGATGGACTATCAGCTGTTCCTCGCCTCCGGTATGCGCGAGGCCTACGTGCACGGGGCGAGTGCGCGGGATGCGGTGGCCCAAGGCTTCCGCGCCGGGCGTTCGGTCGTGGTCGCTGCAGCGCTCATCATGGTGTCGGTGTTCGGCGGCTTCATCTTCTCGGAGTCGACGATCGTCCGCTCGCTCGGCTTCGGCCTCGCTTTCGGCGTGCTGCTCGACGCGTTCGTCGTGCGGATGCTGCTGATGCCGGCGCTCATGCACCTCCTGGGCCGTTCGGCCTGGTGGCTGCCGCGCTGGCTCGACCGCATCCTGCCGAACGTCGACATGGAGGGCGCGGCGCTCGAGCGCGACCACCCGGCGGTGCACGCGGACTGACCCCGCCTCCCCGGCGGAAGGACCGCGTCGCGCGGAACAAACCGTGTCACCCGTTGTACAGGAGATCTCTCGATTCGAAGGATGCCGTTCACCGGACGCTCCTGCGAATCGAGAGATCTCCTGCGCTGCGTGCGGGAGGGCCGCGGCCACGGTAGCCTCGGCGAGCAAGGAGGCGCCATGACCATCCAGCCCACCCCCATCGGACCCGACGAGAACATCGAGGGATACCTGATCGGCTCTCCCGTGAGCCTGATCCGAGAGTTCACGGCGGTCGCCGGGTCGGGTCCGCGTCTGCATCGGCATCCCTACGCGGAGACCTTTCTGATCCACTCGGGCCGCGCGCTGTTCACGGTCGGCGACGAACAGGTCGTGGGCTCGGGCGGACAGGTGCTCGTGGTGCCGGGCCTCGTGTCGCATCGCTTCGAGGTGCTCGACGGCGGAACCTACAACGCGACGCACATCCATGCGAACGACCGCTTCGTGACGGAGTGGCTCGAGTAATCGTCGCCATTGGCCGTTGGCATGTGACCGCCACGGTCACGGATGCAGGTCGAGGAGGGCCTCCGCGCTCGTGGGGGCCCTCCTCTTTTCCTGTGTCGGCGTCAGCCTCGACGGCGTCGGAGCGTCAGCAGAGTCGCTCCCCCGCCGACCAGCACGAGGCTGAGGACGATCAGGATCCAGGGGATCACCGCGCCGGTGGGCGGCAGCGGCTTCTCGATCTCGACGAGACCGGCATCGATGGTCGGATTCAGGAACGACGCGAGGATCGTCCCGTCCACCGCGACCACGGTGCGCATATCGCGAGCGCCGATGCCGAGGGTGAACACCGGGGTGCGTCCGAGCGTGTTCGCATTCGAATCGGATGCTCCCCCCGAACCCTGGCCCGTGAACCGGTAACCCGCGGGAACCCCGGAGAACTCCACGTAGTAGTCACCCGCGGGAAGCCCGTCGAACAGGTAGTGGCCGTTGCCGTCGGTCTTCACCGGCGGGACGGGCTGTCCGCACCAGTCGAGCGCCGGCGTCCCATCGGCAGCGAACAACGTCACCGTCATCCCCGGCACGGGCTTCTCGCCCGCATCCTGGACCCCGTCGCGATCCTTGTCGAACCAGACATAGTCACCGACCGCGAACAACGGCGCCACGATACCGAGATCGATCGTGGGATTGATCTGCAACGCCTGCGTGGTCCCGTCCCCCGCCTCGACCGGCCGCATGTTCGTGCCCCCACCCGTCAACGAGAACACCGGTGTGAGACCCGTCACGTCAGGGTTGGAGTCCTCCGCGGTCGATGTCCCCGGCGCGGACTGCATCGTGGGCACATACCCCTCCGGCCACCCCGAGAACCGGATCCGGTAATCACCCGGGAACAGGTTGTCGAATACATAGTGCCCCGCCGCGTCGGTCGTCGTCGCCGGGACCGGGTTGCCGTCGGCGTCGAGCACCGGGTCGCCGTTCGCGTCGAGCAACTCGACCGTCACCCCGGCCACCGGGACCTCACCCGGATCCTGACGACCATCCCGATTCGCGTCGATCCACACGAAATCACCCACCGCGAGCACCGGCACGATACCCGCATCGATCGTCCGATCGATCCGCTGCGCGACCGTCACACCATCACCCGGCACCACATCCGTGGTGTTCTCACCCGCCGGGCCGAGCACGAACGGGGGCGACATGCCGTCGGGTTCGAGGTCGGAGTCGGTCGTGACGTCGCCCTCGTGATGACGAGTGTGTCGATACTGCGCGGGCAGGTCGCTGAAGCCGACCCGATATATCCCGGGAGGGAGGTTGTCGAACACGTAGTGTCCGTTGTCATCCGTGCGCACGGGAGCGACGGGATCTCCGTTGAGATCGACGACCGGGTTCCCATCCTCGTCGAGCAGCGTCACGAGGACTCCGGGCACGGGAGGCTCGCCGGGATCCTGCTGTCCATCCCCATCGTTGTCGAGCCAGACGAAGTCGCCGACGGCGAAAGCCTGGGTGAACGCGAAGTCGACAGTCAGGAGGTCAGCAGCATCGCCGTTGGGACCGTGTCCGCCTGCGCCGTCCGCTCCCGCATCGACGTCGCCGAGCGGAGCGGTGACGTGCGACAGCGTGACGACGTTGGACACTATTCCGGTTGCCGCGGGGTTCGGAGCATTCACCCCCTTGTCGGCGTTGTTCTCCTGCGCATTCGTCGAGGTCGGTGTCGACGAGAACCAACCGTCGAGGGGTTCGCCGGGTGCGAAATTCGACCCCGCGACGCGCACTGTGTAGTCGCCGGCGGCGAGTCCGTCGAAGCGGTAGAAGCCGTTCGCATCGGTGGTCGTGGTGATCGGTTCGCCGTCGGCGTCGAGCACCGGCTCACCGGCATCGTCGAGCAGCTCGACGACGGCGCCGACCACCGGGGCCTCGCCCGCGTCATAGCGGCCGTTGTTGGCCTCTCCGTCGCCGGTGCCACTGTCGAACCACAGTCGGTTGCCCAGCGACAGCCCGGGCACGAACCCGAAGTCCGCCGTCAGGTTGTCGAACTGGTCACCGAACGGGCCGTTCGCGCCGGGACCGTTCGCGCTGGGGTCGACCTCGCCGGTCACACCGGGAGCCAGAGCGATCAGACCGGACCGGATGCCCGTGATCGCAGGGAACGGCGCATCCACACCCTTGTCGACATTGTTCGACGCCCCGTCGAACGTCGGAGAAGACCCCGTGCTCGACAGGAAGTCGCGCAGCGGGCCGTCGGCCGCGAAGTTCCGGGCGGGGATGCTCACCACGTAGTCGCCCGGGGTGAGGCCGTCGAAGCGGTAGAAGCCGTTCGCGTCGGTGGTCGTGGTGATCGGGTCGCCGTCGGCGTCGAGCACGGGTGCGCCGTTCGCGTCGAGGAGCTCGACCACCGCCCCCACGACGGGCTGCTCACCCGCATCGAACGCGCCGTTGTCGTAATCCGGGCCGGTGCCGGTGTCGAACCACAGCCGGTTGCCGAGCGACAGCGTCGGCGGTGCGATCGGCACCTCGACCCCGTCGTCGTTGTTCGACGGGCTCGCCGGATCCGGGGTCGGATCCCCGTTCTCGAACCGGTCCGGGGTCGAACCCACCGGGATCGTCTCCGGGGTGCGCTGGTCCGGCGAGGGCTCCACGACCGCGACGTTCCGCAACCGGCCCGCATCGATCGCGCTCACCCGTGCCGTCACCGTGATCGGCTCCGCCGCCTCCCCGCCACCCAGTGCCGGGCCGTTCCAGGTCAGCGTGATCTCCTGCCCCGCAACCACCGCAGCGGACCAGTCCTCACCCTCCGCCTCGACGAACTCCAGACCCGCCGGGAGCCGGTCGGTGACCGTGAACCCGGTGACCGCATCACCGGGGCCGTTGTTCGTCGGTGTCAAGGAGAACGTCACCTCGTCGCCGAGCTGATAGGGCCCCGCCCCTGAGGTGAGCTGCTTGACCAGGGTCAGGTCATACGGCTGGATGAACCCGAAATCGACCGTGAGGTTGTCGGCAGCATCCCCGCCGGGGCTGTTCGCGCCCGCACCGGTCGCACCGGCATCCACCTCGCCCGTGACCGCGTTCAACGCCAACGTGACCGTCCCCGACGTGATCCCCGTCGTCGCAGGATCCGCCGAATCCACGCCCTTGTCGGTGTTGTTGCTCGCCGCACCGAACGCCGCCGACGCACCCGTCGACGACAACCACCCGTCGAGGACCTCGCCCGCGGCGAAGTTCTCCGCCGCGACCCGCACCCGGTAGTCGCCCGGCAGCAGACCATCGAACCGATAGAAACCGTTCGCGTCCGTCCGCGTCGTCACCGGATCACCATCCGCGTCCAGCACCGGCAGCCCGGCCCCGTCCAACAACTCCACCACCGCGCCCACGATCGGATCCTCACCAGGATCGAACCGGCCATTGTTCGTCGCCGCACCCGCCCCGGTGTCGAACCAGAGCCTGTTGCCCAAAGACAGCTCAGGCGCGAACCCGAAATCGAAGGTGTGGTCCGCGGCGCCCGGACCCGGGGTCCGCACGGTCGCGGTGATCAGAGTCGGCCCCTCGACCACCCCGTTCGAATCCACCGCAGGATCAGACCCCGCCGTCGTTCGCGTCGGGATGAGGTTGTCCAGCGGCCCGCCCGGACCATAATCGTTCGCGTTGTCGAGACGGATCTCGTACTCCGTGTCCGGCAGCAACCCCAGACCATAGATCGCCGACCCCGACGACGTCCCCGCAGACGACGAGAACAGGTAATTGCCCTGCGCGTCCGTCACCGCGGTCGCCACGACAATCCCATTCGCATCGAACAGACGCACCGTCACCCCGGCAAGCGGCCGCTCACCCGCATCCTGGACACCGTCACCATCCGCATCGAACCACACCCGATTACCGATCTCCACAGGCGCCACCGCCACCAACGCCGACAAATCACCCAAACCACCGGCCTTCCCGAAGTTGCCACGTCCCTGTTCGTCGGGGCCGCCTCCAAGCAGTGCGCTGCGGATCGTGCGGCCGTTGAGATTGTTGAAGAGGCGAACGCCATCGCTGCCGAACGTGGTCGGATCGATCACTGTTCCCAAGATGTTTGGATACCCCGGAAGCTGAAGCGCAGACCCGAGACCCGTGTTGCCGTGGTACCCACGGTTGTCGCTGAGAGCGAAGACCGTCTCGTAGAACTTGCCTCCCCCCGGCCCGAAGTTGTTGTTGGGCTGAGTGGCGGTGAAGGCACCGCATCGACCGTCGCTCTCCAGAACGTAATCTCCGGCCGCGGATACACAGGCGCGCAACAGATCTCCGACGCCGATGTAGTTGTACACCGCGTTGTCGTTCGGGTTGAGGCTGCCCATCGCAACGCCGTTCTGGTCGGCTGTCCTGTCCTTGATGGAGAGCGCCAGGTTGCCTGCCTCGTCGAACGTGACGCTCGACGCGAGCGGTGTCGGCGTATCGCGTGCCGTCGGACTCGTCGGGCTCGACTGAAAAGTGGTCCGCCAAGCCCCGTAGGGCGACGTCGCGGTGGTCGGCGGTTCGTCCGAGTAGTGGACCGGGCGCGAGAAGTTCAGGGGCACATTCAGAACCGGGGCCCCGAACTGCCGCGTGCTCTGATCCATGGGGATGACGTAAGCACGCAGGTCCGATGTCGCCGGACCGACGCACGTCAGTGTGACGTAGAGCGCTCCGCGGAACGTCCCCAGGCCGTGCGGGTGCACGTTCTCGGGGGCACAGCCGCTCGCCGCGGAGAGGGGGATCGGGATGGCCTCAGGCGTGCCGGCCGTCGGCGCCGCTCCTGGGTTGATGCCGGGGATCAGGGGGACCGCATACAGCTGGCGATCGTTGAGGTTGACGGCGTAGAGCGTGCGCTGGTCGGAGGAGATCTCGAGGTCTCCGAGGCCGACCCTGCCCACCGCATCGAACGCGGCGGAGTCATGGAACCAGTCGTAGTTCTCAGGGTTGATCGATCCGCGAGGATCGATTCCGGCGTTGGGGATCTGCACGAACGGCGTCGCGTTCGGGGTGGCCGACGTCGCATCCGTCAGGTAGATCGCGCCCAGTCCGGCGGGGCCCACTTCCGTGCCTCGCCGGAAGAACGCGCCGCTCATCACGAAGGTCGTGCCGTAGTTCGCCGTTCCCCAGGTCGTACCGATCTGACGTTGCAGGGCGATCGTCGTGCGCCCGGAGCCCGGATTGCCGACCGTGGAGTAGGGAACCCGGAGCAATGCGGACAGCGAGCCGTAGTTCGGGGTCGGCCTGGTCGGAGGTTGCGGCGAGGTGTTCGCCGTGATGCGCGAGCGCTGATTCGGGACGACGACGAGCGGCTGCTGCTCGGTCATGACCATGCCGTCCTGCGTCATGCCGACGTTCACGTTCGTCGCGCCGAGGTTCACGAACTGCACGGTGCTGCCGTTGCCGGCGCCGATGCGCGCCGAGCGGAAGTTGTTCGGGAGGGCGAACTCCACCCGCACGGCCGCGGTCGCGGCATTCACCGCATTGACCGAGTACGAGCCGTTCGCGGCCGTCGTCGCCGTGCCCACCACGGCACCGGTCGAATCGGTGACCGTCACCGCGACACCGGCCAGACCCGTGTCGCCACCGAAGTCCCCAGCAGCAGGATCGCGCGTGCCGTCGTCGTCGAAATCCTGATACACGGCACCGGCGACCGTGCCGTTCACGGCATGAGCCGCCTCGGCTCCCCCGATCAGACCGGCGATCACGATGACGGCCACGATCGCGGCAGCGACCACCCTGCGGGTCACCGATTCCGCGCGCGTGCTCGCGCCACCCCAGACAACCCCCATGCTGCTCCCTCTACTGACGGGGAGAAGCTAGCAATCTCGTGTTCACACGAAATCGAGTCGACTGTGTACAGCCGGTCGGCGATACCGGCTCGACCGGCACCGCCGACCGCGACTCACCAGCGGATCGCGGCCCTATCTGCCAACAGCGACGCATCCGGCACGGTGATCGCCGCGAGGTCCACGGCGGGAACGTCGCTCGCTCCCGCCCATGGCTTCGGCGCCGCATCCAGCGCACCGAGTTCCGGCTGCGCGGGCGGGGCGACCACATCGGTGAACGGGATGCCGGACGGCGCGACCTGCGGGGCGAAGACCCCGGGCGTCACAGCACCGGGAGACCCGCACGGCGACAGCTCCTGCAACCCGGCAGGCTCGGTCGTCGCGAGCACGTTCCCCTCCCAGCAGTTTCCCGCACCCGGTGCTCGCGAAGACGCCGCGAACACGGCATCCGTCCCGTTCCCGGCGAAGACGTTGTCGGTGAGCCGATTTCCCTCGGGCCCGATGTCCTCGGCCGAGGCGAGCACGACCCCCGCCGCGGGATTCGCCTCGACGAGATTCGCGGCGACGACGTTGTCGACGCCGCCGGCGATGCCCACCCCGATGCCGAAGGCCCCCTCCGCCTGCTCCGGGGTGTCGGTCTGCCCGTTCGCCGCCACGACGTTGCCCGCGAACGTCGCCGCGGTCTGGGGCACGTAGGCCTCCTGGTAGTCCGAGGCGATCGTCGCGCCGACACGGTTGCCCGCGAACCGGTTGCCCACCACGAACAGATCGCCGCCCGCGTTCGCGATCTCGAATCCCACCGCGTTCCTCTCGGCCACGTTGCCCGAGACGACGATGTTGCAGCGGTCGCACTGCCCCACGTAGATGCCGGAGTCCGCGCCGCCGGACGCATACGAGTCGGTGATCACGCCGTTCGACGCGTTGAACGCGTAGATGCCGTAGAGCCCGTTGTTCGACGCCGTCACATGGTCGACGCGGAATCCGTCGAGCAGGGGGAAGTCCTCCGGGTCGATCGCCCGGTACCCATCGTGGCCGCCCACCGGCGCGCCGTCGTCGTCGCGCATCCCAGTGACGAGCACGCCATTCTGGGTCGCGTTGCGCACGGTGAGGTTCTGCACCGTGACCCGCGGAGCGGACACGACGATCCCGTTGCCGCGCAGCACCTCGCCGTCGATCACCACCCCGTCTCGGGACTGCCCGCGCAGGGTCACGCCCGCCGTGTCGATCGCGACGGTCTCGCGGTAGACACCGGACTCGACGACCACCGTGTCACCCTCGGACGCCGCGTCGACGGCCGCCGAGATCGTCGGGAAGTCGGCGGGAACAGACAGCATCCGCGGTGCGTCGGATGCTGTCTCCGCCGGCTTCTCGGCGGACGGCGTCGGCGCGCATCCGACCAGGACGAGGGCCGCGAGGAGGGCGGCGGCGGAGAGCTCTCGGGCGAACATCGCCCCATCATAGGCATCCGTCCGACGGCGCTGGACACGGCCGCGGTCATGGCTATCATCAACTCGTGCACGCGGACGGACCCGGGGATCTGACGCGCCGGGCCCTGCTCGGCGCGGGTGGCGCTGCTGCCCTCGGCACCGTGCTGGGTGGCCGCGAACCGCGGCAGGATGCGGTCGAGACCGGTACCCGCGCCACTGCGCGGGTGCCGCCGGAGGGGCGTCATCAGGCGGGAGTCGCGCGCCCCGTGCGGGTGCAGCCGCATCTGCTCCTCGCGGTGTTCGACCTCGACGAATCGCCCGGTCCCGTGCTCGCCGACCTCGGTCGGGCCATCGTCGATCTCGTCGACGACGATCACTCCGCGCTGGCCGGCATCCCGGTCGGCGACCTGACCGTCACGGTCGGCGTCGGCCCGCGCCTGGTCGCGGCCGCGCGGCCCTCTGCCCCCGGCGGCGCCGACCTCCCTCCCTTCCCCCGTGAGGCCATCGACGACCGCCACCGCGGCGGCGACGTGGTGCTCCAGGTCTGCGCCTCGGACCCGCTGCTGCTGCCGCTCACCGTCGCCCACCTGATGCGGGTCGCGCCCGGACTGCGGGAACGCTGGCGGCAGCGCGGCATCCGTGGTCCTGCCGTGCCCGTGCGTCGGGGGCATACCGCCGCACGGAACGTCCTGGGGTTCATCGACGGGATCGCGGTGCCGACCTCGAAGACCGATCTCGCCGACTCGGTCTGGATCGATGAGGGCCCCGTAGCGGGCGGCACGATCATGGTCGTGCGGCGCATGGTCATCGACATCCCGGCGTTTCAGGCGCTGTCGGTCGGCGAGCAGGAAGCCGCGATCGGCCGTCGGCGTTCGAGTGGGGCTCCGCTCTCGGGCGGGCGCATCGCCGACGACGTCGACCTGCAGGCCAAGACGTCCGACGGTCGCTACCGGCTGCCGGCGGACGCGCACGCCCGCAGAGCGCATCCGCGGCCGATCGGCGCCCCGCTGATGCTGCGCCGTTCGTACTCGATGGAGGATCCGATGGGGCTGCTCTTCGTCAGCATGCAGACCGAGCTCCGCACCTTCGTGCGGACGCTGGAGCGGATGAGCGAGTCCGACGCGCTACTCGCCTTCACGACGACGACCGCCTCCGGCACGTTCCTCGTGCTCCCCGGCTTCGATCGGTCGCGACCGCTCGGCTCCACGCTGTTCGGAGCATCGTGAAGCGGCGGCGCGGGGTGCTGGTCGCGGCGGCCTGTGCGGTCGTGCTGGCGGGCGGGATCACCGCGGTGGTGCTCGCGAACCCGGCATCCGGTCCGCTGCCGACGGCGTCCGCCTCGGCCTCCGCGGGACCCCGAGCGCTCACCACGGAGGAGTCGGAACGCCTGGCTGTGGGGCGATTCCTCGCGTACCAGGACGGCAGCCGCACGTTCCGCACCGAGGTCTCTGCGGACGGTGTCGTCGTGCAGCTCGAGGGACGCGTCGACTACCGCGCGGGGATCGGCCTCGCGAGCGCGAGGGCCGGCGACGAGAGCGCCGTCATCACCTGGAACGGCGCGACGTTCGTCGGCTGGGCCGAAGCGAGCGTGGTCGACGGCATCCCTGTGGCCGCCCCGAGCGAGCCGGGTGGTGCTCGTCGCCTCGACCCCTCCGCGTCTCGCGTCGACACGGTGCTCGCGCTGCTGCTCTCGCTCGGAGGCGATCGTCCCGAGAACGCCCAGTTGCTGCAGCAGTCGGATGCCGCGTGGCTGCGCGCGGACGAGGTCGACGGCGTGCCGGTCGACGTGTTCGCGGGTCCCTCGGATGCCGACACCGGCGAGGGAGCCGGGACGGTCCGGTACTGGGTCGACGACCGCGGCGCCGTCCATCGCATCGAAGCGGACCTGCCGTCGGGCGGGGTCGTGATCGAACTCGGAATCGAGGAGCACGTGCCCATCGCGGCGGCACCCGAGCTCGGGTGACGAGCGCGGACTCGAGCATCCTCGCTGTGCGCCGAAGAACTGTGCACGGAAACGAGGGGTGGTCGCCCGAACGACCACCCCTCGCGGTGCGCAGGGGGAGAGTCCTGCGGCACCATGTCGGACTCGGTGCGGCCCGAGCCCGCGTCGTCCAGCCCGTGAGGAAGGCGGAGCGACGGCCGAGCCCGCCACAGCTAGCCGGGCTCGACGATGATCAGGGACGAGTACGAACTCCGTCCCCGGAGTCAGAAGACGACGTTCAGTCCGCGGTTCCGCGAGATGCGCGCAGCAGATCGCGGATCTCGACCAGCAGGTCGGTCTCGGTCACGGGCGCCTCCTCGACGACCACGGGCTGACGGGCCGCCTGGCGCGCCTTGAGGTGGTTCATGGGCAGGACGAAGACGAAGTAGACCACGAGCGCCACGGCGAAGAAGCTGATCACGGCCGAGATCAGGTCACCCAGAGGGAACACCACGGTGTCGCCGTAGAGGTTCGTGACCGAAGGTCCGAATTTGCCGCTGTCGTCGGCGCGGAAGAACAGGCTCACGAGCGGCGTGATGATGCTCGCGACCACCGCGTTCACGATCGCGGTGAAAGCGCCGCCGATGACGACGGCGACCGCGAGGTCGATCACGTTGCCCTGCGAGATGAATTCCTTGAAGCCCTTGAGCATTATCGTTCTCATTCCGTGTCGTCGAGAGCGCGCAGATAGCCATCTCCCGCGCATTTGTCCCCACCGATGATGACGGTCTTCGAGCAACAATTCCAACATTCTGCGCGTTCACTGTCGTGGCACATTTTGGTAAACGCAACACTGGTATCGTGGTGGTGGAATCCGTCTATTCGAACCGCGATTTGACCGCGCAATTGCACGAAATGGCGACGTTCTCCGGTCTCCGAGAAAGCCTTTGTCGGAGGCTCGGTCTAGGGTGAGCGGATGGACCCCGACCCCCGCTCCGTGCTCGTGCGGCTGCGAGCCGACGCCGAAGCTCGCATCGCCGCGGCGTCCGCCACGCTCGACGAGCTCACGCACGACCGCGAGGGGTCGAACGACGACGACGAGCACGACCCCGAGGGTGTGACACTGTCGTCCGAGTGGTCGCGACTGACCGGGCTCGCGCGAGCCGCGGCATCCGAACTCCGGCAGGTCGACGACGCGATCGCGAGAGTGGATGCAGGAACCTACGGCGTCTGCGCCGCGTGCGGTCGTGAGATCCCGGCCGCACGCCTCGAGGTGCGTCCCTTCGCCACGCACTGCGTCTCATGCGCCGCGCGGCTCGGTCTCTGAGCAGCCGGTCGTCGAGCGGGGAGCGCAGCGATGAGACGAGACCGGCAGAACGGACGAGTCTCAGCCCGCGACGACCTCCGCGATCGCGGCGCCGAGCTCGACCGTCGAGGCGGTACCGCCCAGGTCGGGCGTGAAGGGCGCGTCCTCCGCGCCGCGGGCGAGGACCTCTTCGATCGCCGCGAGCACCGCTGCACCGGCATCCCGGTATCCGAGGTGTTCGAGCATCATGGCACCGCACCAGATCTGTCCGATCGGATTGGCGATCCCGCGTCCGGCGATGTCGGGAGCCGAGCCGTGCACGGGCTCGAACAGGCTCGGGAACACCCCCTCGGGATTGATGTTCGCGCTGGGGGCGATGCCGATCGTGCCGGTGCACGCGGGTCCGAGGTCCGACAGGATGTCGCCGAACAGATTGCTCGCGACGACCACGTCGAACCAGTCCGGGTGCAGCACGAAGTTCGCGGTGAGGATGTCGATGTGGAACTGGTCGCGCGTCACGTCGGGGTAGTCGGCGCCGACCGCGGCGACCCGCTCGTCCCAGTACGGCATCGAGATCGAGATGCCGTTGCTCTTGGTCGCCGAGGTCAGGTGTCCCGATCGGCGGGCCGCGAGATCGTAGGCATAGCGCAGCACCCGGTCGACGCCGGTGCGGGTCATGACCGTCTCCTGCAGCACGAACTCCCGGTCGGTGCCCTCGAACATGCGACCGCCGATCGACGAGTACTCGCCCTCGGTGTTCTCGCGCACGACATAGAAGTCGATGTCACCCGGTTCGCGGCCGGCCAGCGGCGAGACGACTCCCGGCATCAGGCGGCACGGGCGCAGGTTGACGTACTGGTCGAACGCCCGGCGGAATTGGATGAGGCTCCCCCACAGGCTCACGTGGTCGGGCACGACCTCGGGCCAACCGACCGCCCCGAAATAGATCGCGTCGAATCCGCGGAGCGTCTCGAACCAGTCGTCCGGCAGCATCCGTCCATGCTCCTGCCAGTAGGCGGCGCTCGCGAAGCCGAACTCCTCGAACTCGAGGGCGATGTCGAAGCGGGCCGCGGCGGCGCGCAGCACACGCAGTCCCTCGGGCATCACCTCGGTGCCGATGCCGTCGCCGGCGATCACGGCGATGCGGTGCGTGGTGGTCATGAGGGTCCTTCCGGAAGTGTGGCGGATCGCGCGCTCACAGCACGTCGCGCTCGGCGGGGTGATGGCAGGCGACGCGATGCGTGGGAGCAAGGTCGAGAAGGTCGGGCTCGGCGAGCTCGGGCACGACCTCGGCGCAGATCTCGGTCGCCTTCCAGCAGCGCGTGCGGAACCGGCATCCGCTCGGCGGCGACACCGGGCTCGGCACGTCTCCCGTCAGCACGATGCGCTCGCGCGCCCGCTCGGCACGCGGGTCGGGAACGGGGATCGCCGATAGCAGCGCCTGCGTGTAGGGATGCAGCGGACGCTCGTACAGCTCGTCGACCGGCGCTTCCTCGACGAGCTTTCCCAGGTACATGACGCCGACGCGGTCGCTGAGGTGCCGCACCACGGAGAGGTCGTGCGCGATGAACAGGTATGTGAGGCCGAGGTCTCGCTGCAGGTCGTCGAGGAGGTTCAGCACCCCGGCCTGCACGCTGACGTCGAGCGCGCTGACCGGCTCGTCGAGCACGATCACCTCGGGTTCGACCGCGAGCGCCCGCGCGATGCCGAGGCGCTGCCGCTGTCCGCCTGAGAACTCGTGCGGGAAGCGGTCGGCGTGCGCCGGGTTCAGCCCCACCTGGTCGAGCAGTTCCTCGACCCGACGATCCCGCGATCCGCGGTGCAGACCGTGGATCACGAGCGGCTCGGTGAGCGTCGCCCGCACGGACTTGCGTGGGTTGAGCGAGGCGTACGGATCCTGGAACACGAACTGCACGCGGCGGCGCAGCCGTCGCAGCCGCTCCCCCGAGACCGTCGTGACATCGTCGTCGCCCAGCCGGATAGACCCTCCGTCGCTGGACTGGAGGCGGGCGACGCTGCGGCCGAGCGACGACTTGCCGCATCCGGATTCCCCGACGAGCCCGAACGTCTGACCGCCGGGGATCGCGAGGCTTACGTCCGACACGGCCCGCACGACGTCACGGCCTCGACCGAACAGCCCGCCGCCGACGCGGTACTCCTTGACGAGTCCGTCGACGATGAGCCCGGTGCTCCCTGTGCGCTCCACGACCGGAGTTCCGCTCATGACGCCTCCTTCTGCCATTCGTCGACCCGCACGCACGCGGCGGTATGCCCTGCCCCGACCGGCACCGGCTCGGGCACGCTCACATCGCACAGCCCCGCGACGGCGTGCGCGCAGCGCGGGGCGAACCGGCATCCCTCGGGCCATTCCGTCGCCACGGGCGGGTGTCCGGCGATCTGGTACAGCCGCTCGTCACGCGAGGAGCGACGGTCGAGCCGCGGCAGCGACGCGAGCAGCCCCGCGGTGTACGGGTGCGCCGTCTCGTAGAACAGCGGATCCACGTCGGCGGTCTCGACGAGTCCGCCCGCGTACATGACCATGACCCGATCGGCGGTGCCGGCGACCACGCCGAGGTCGTGCGTGATGAGCAGCACGGTCGTGCCCGTGCGCCGCTGCACCTCGCGCAGCACCTCGAGCACCTGCGCCTGCACCGTGACGTCGAGCGCGGTGGTCGGCTCGTCGGCGATCAGCAGGTCGGGCTCGTTCGCGATGCTCATGGCGATCATGACGCGCTGCCGCATGCCGCCCGAGAACTCATGCGGATAGCGGTCGACGCGCAGTTCGGGAGAGGGGATGCCGACGACGTCGAGCAGTTCGACGGCCCTGGCCTTGCGGTCTGCGGGCGTGCTCCGTGGGTCATGCACGCGCACGGCCTCGACCAGCTGCTCACCCACGGTCATGACCGGGTTGAGCGCGGTGAGGGCGTCCTGGAACACGATCGCGATGTCCTTGCCGCGCACCTCGCGCAGTTCGTCGTCGGAGAGCCCGACGAGCTCACGGCCGCGTAGCTTGATCGATCCCGTGACGACCGCTTTCTTCGGCAGCAGCCCCATGATCGCCATGGCGGTCATGGACTTGCCCGAGCCGGACTCGCCCACGATCCCGACGGTCTCGCCGGTGCGGAGCACGAAGGACACGCCCTCGACCGCGCGCGCCAGCCCCGCATCCGTGCGGAAGGCGATCGACACGTCCTCGACCTCGAGGAGCATCTCGGTGGCATCGGGGTGAGTGCTCATAGGTTCTTCCCCTGGGGGTCGAGCGCGTCGCGCAGTCCGTCGCCGATGAAGTTGACGCACAGCACGGTCACGAGGATGAACAGGCCGGGGAAGTACAGCAGGTACACCTGAGGCGTGCCGACGTAGCCCGCGGCCTGGCTGAGCATCGACCCCCAGCTCGTCTGCGGCGGCTGCACGCCGAACCCGAGGAAGCTCAGGGTCGACTCGGCGATGATCGACGAGGCGACGGCCAGGCTCATCGCGACGGCGATGACGCCCGCGAGGTTGGGCAGCAGGTGCGAGACGACGATGCGGAACCCGGATGCTCCGATGCCGCGTGCCGCGTCGATGAAGTCCTTCTCGCGCAGTGACAGGACCTGGGCGCGCACGACGCGGGCGATGTACGTCCACCCCAGCGCAGTGAGCGCGAACACGATCGTGGTGGGCGAGGCCCCGAGCCCCTGCAGGATCACCGCGAGCAGCGCAATCGCCGGCACGATGAGGAACAGGTCGGTGATGCGCATGATGAGTTCGCCGATCCACCCGCCCACGTATCCGGCGATCGCGCCGAGCGCGGTGCCGACGACGGTCGCGAGGAGGGCGACGGCGAGGCCGATCGCGAGCGAGATCTGCCCCGCGAACAGGATCTCGCTGAGGTAGTCGCGGCCCAGCTCGTCGGTGCCCAGCCAGTGCGAGCCCGAGGGCGGGGTGGGTCCGGTCAGGAGGTCCTGCTGCCCCTGCGGGTAGGGTGCGATCCAGCCTGCGCCGAAGCACGCGACCAGCAGGATCACGAGCACGACCAGGCTCACGACCCCGAGCCGGTGCTTCAGGAACCCCTTCAGCAGCTGACGCGTCGGGGCCTTCTGCGGGTCCTGCTCGGTGAGCAGACCCTCCTGGCCGGCGATGCCTGCACCGCTCATGACAGCCTCACTCTCGGATCGAGCACCGCGTAGGCGATGTCGGCGATCAGGTTGCAGATGACCACAGCCACGGCGACCACGATCATCCACGGCAGCAGCACGTACACGTCGCCCGCGACGAGAGACTGCAGGAACAGCCGCCCCATCCCGGGGATCGCGAAGATCTGCTCGGTGACGACGAGTCCGCCGATGAGGATCGCCGCGTCGAGCGCCACGACCGTGACGAACGGGGCGAGCGAGTTGCGCACCGCGTGACGCCAGATCACCTCGCGACGCGGCACGCCCTTGGCGCGGGCGGTGCGGACGTAGTCGCTCGAGAGCGCGTCGAGCATGGCCGCTCTGCCGAAGCGGCTCCACGAGGCGACGAGCGCGATCATGAGCGCGGCGACCGGGAGGATCAGGTGCCGGATGTAGTCGAGCGGATCGCTCTGCCCTGGCGAGTTCAGGCCGATGAAGAACAGCGGCGGCTCGCTCAGACCGAACGTCTCCTTGGGCCGCACCGCGAACGTCTGGATGAGGATCAGGCCGAACCAGAACGCCGGCATGGCGATGCCGAGGTACGAGGCGCCGGTGAGGATGTTGTCGCCGAGGGAGTACTGCCGCACGGCGGAGTACACGCTCACGCCGCCGGCGATCAGCACCGCGACGAGCAGTCCCCAGAAGGCGAGCTGCAGCGTGGGCCACAGGGCGTCGCCGATGAGCGGGAGCACCGGGGTGCCCGTGCGGGTGCTGAGGCCCCAATCGCCCGTCACGAGCGATCGCAGCCAGAGGAAGTACTGCTCGGGGATGCTGCGGTCGAGGCCGAGTCGCTCGATCTCCCGCGCGATCACGGCGGGGTCGTGCGCCTGCCGCAGCTTCGCCAGGGGATCGAACGTCGACCGCACGGCCCAGAACAGGATGAACGAGGCGACGACGATCACCGGGATCGAATACAGCACCCGTCTCGTGATGAACGTGAGCATCGTCGCCTCGTCTCCTGTCCTGCTGTGCCGAAGCGCGGGCTCAGCCGGCCAGGCCCCACTCGGCGAGGTTCCAGAAGGGACCCTCGATGGGGTTGATCTGCAGCGGGCCGCCGACCTTCTCGCTCCAGAGGAGCACGTTGGGCACGACGTCGAGCGGCAGGGAGGGGACGTTCTCGGCGATCAGCGCATCGGCCTGCTTCGAGACCTCGATGCGGGCGTCCTGATCGACCTCGGTGTCGACCTGGGCGAGCAGGTCGTCGAGCCCGGCGATGTCCGCACGGTAGAAGTTGATGCCGGAGAACCCGTTCGCCTCGCTGGGGATGTTCACCGAGGAGAACGTCGACGAGAGCGTGGGGTCCGGGAACGTGTCGACGAGCGCCCAGATCCCTGCCTGGAAGTCGCCCTGCGGGGCGATCGTGCCGAACAGGTCGGCGGGCGTCACCTGGTCGATGGTCATGTCGAACCCGGCATCCGCCAGCTGCGACTGCAGCACCTGCACCGTGAGGTCGCGGCGCTTGTTGCCGGCGAGGGTCTTGATCGAGAAGCTCGCGGTGTCGCCACCCTTCGCCCACACGCCGTCGCCGTCTTTCTTCCAGCCGTCGCCTGTCATCAGCTCGTCGACCTTGTCGAGGTCGAGCGTGTACTGGGAGAAGTCGTCGGCGGCGAAGGGCGCGACCATCGGGGAGTTGAAGCTCTGCTGGGCCTTGTCGATGCCGAGGCTGCCGAACAGGCGCTTCACGATGGCATCGCGGTCGATCGAGTAGGCGAGGGCCTGTCGCACGGCGACCGAGTCGAAGGGGGCCACGGAGTTGTTGAGCCAGATCGCCTCGAGGTTGCCGCTGCGGGCGTCGACCTGCGAGCGGATGCCGGGGAGGCCCGCGTCGATCTGCGTCAGCGCGTCGAGCTGCGGCGTCGGGGCGAGCACGCTCACCTGGCCGCTCTTGAGCGCCTGGAACGCCGCGGTCGTGTCGGGCAGGAACAGGAAGGTGACCTTGTCGAGGTGCGGCTTCTCGCCCCAGTAGTTCTCGTTCGGGACGAGCGTGACCGAGGTGCCTCGGGTCCACTTCTCGATCTTCCACGGACCGCCGCTGAAGTCGTAGCCGTCGGCCATGATCGCCGCCCGGTCCTTGCCCTCGAGGAGGTGCGCGGGCATGATGCCGTACACGCTGAAGAGGGTGCGCCAGCCCGCGTAGGCCGAGTCCAGCGTGACGACCGCGGTGGCGGGGTCGCTCGAATCGACGGCTGTGATGCGGTCGTAGCCGGTCTTGTCGAAGATGTCGTCGCCGTCGCGGATCTGCAGCGCGGTGTACGCGAAGTCGGCCGAGGTGATCGGCTCGCCGTCCGACCACACGGCGTCGGGGTTGATCGAGTAGGTGATGGTCTGGGTGCCGTCGTCGGCGACCACGGTCTCGGGCTCGCCGGTCACGAGGTCGGAGGGGACCGGCTTCCAGTCGTCGCCGTCGAGACGTGTCTGGAAGACGCTCGGCATGGTCGGGATCTGCATGACGTAGGTGCCCCAGATCGAGCCGCCGCATGTGGCGATCCAGTCGGCGCAGTCGGGCTCCTGCTCGGCGCCGATCACGAGCTCGCCGCCGTCGACGACCGCGACGTCACTCGGCTCGGGGGTCGTGCCGGAGGAGCTGCACGCGGCGAGGGATCCGACCAGGGCGGCGGCGGTGAGGGCCGCGATGACGATGCGGCGGGAAGCGGGTACAGCAGTGCGAAGACGTGATTGCGACATGAGCCGGATCTCCAGTGATCGATGCGAATCGGGCGGGTACGACCGTGCTGTGGTGCGGGTGGTGGTCTGACTCTAGGACGGTCGAGACGAGATAGCAAGCACTTTAGTCAATGTTCGTGACTATGAGACGGGCAGATGCTCTGCCTGCCGGTGTCGCGAGGTTCTGGATCGTCGGGCATCGGCATTCGACACACCGTCGACACCGATCGTTTCCGGGGTGCGCTGAAATCCACCAACACCCAGACACCGACGGACTCGGGGACGCTGTACTGTACGGAGGCAACGACTCTCAAGGGGACGAAATGAGCATTGCATTCCTGCTGACCACGCTCGTCGTGGTCGCCACCCCCGGCACCGGCGCCGTGTACTCCATCGCTGCGGGACTCTCCCGGGGTGCCAAAGCAGGCATCGTTGCCGCGTTCGGTTGCACACTCGGAGTCCTTCCGCACATGATCGCTGCGATCACCGGTCTCGCCGCGATCTTGAACGCCTCCGCGATCGCATTCCAGACCATCAAGTGGCTCGGGGTCGCCTACCTGATCTATCTCGCCTGGCAGACGCTCCGCGACAAGTCGATGATGGACGTCGACGAGAGCGCGGCGCCGGCGTCGTTCTGGCGCGTGATCCGCACCGCGATACTCATCAACCTGCTCAACCCGAAGCTGACGATCTTCTTCTTCGCCTTCCTGCCCCAGTTCGTCCCTGCTGGCGAGGCCAACGGCACCTGGCACATGGTCGGACTCAGCCTGGTGTTCATGGGTCTGACGTTCGTCGTCTTCGCGCTCTACGGGGTGTTCGCCGCCGTGATGCGCAACCAGGTGATCACCCGACCCAAGGTCATGGCGTGGTTGCGTCGCACGTTCGCCGCCACCTACGTGCTCCTGGCCGGCCGCCTCGCCTTCGAGTCGCGATAGTCGCCGATGCGCGTCACCCACGACCCGGCCCTGCTCGCCGACTTCCCTCAGCTCGCCGTCGCCACACTCACCCTGGACGACGTGACCTCCAGCGTCGACGTGACCAGGACAGCAGCACCGTTCCTGGAGCGCGCCTCTGCGCGTCTCGCCGACCGACCCGAAAGCGAGTTCCCCGAGATCGCGGCGTGGCGACGCGCATTCAGTCAGATGGGATTGAAGCCCACCCAGTACCGGTGCGCGTCGGAAGCCCTCCTCCGACGCTTCAAGAAGGACGGCCGGCTCCCGGCGATCCATCCGCTCGTCGACCTCTGCAACGCGGTCTCGATCTCGTACGCGATTCCGATCGCCGTCTTCGACCGCTCACAGGTGACCGGCGACCTGACCGTCACCCGTGCGACAGGCTCGGAGAAGTATCTGAGCTTCGCCGGCGAGACAGAAGCTCCCGAGGCGCGCGAGGTGATCTTCCTGGACGAGGCCGGCAACGCCCATTGCCGCAGGTGGACGAACCGGCAGAGTGCGCTCTCGGCAGTCCGCCCCGACACGCACCGCGCCATCATCGTCAGCGAGGCGCTGCACCACACGGCCTCTGACGACGTCATCGCACTCCGTCGCGAACTGTCCGACGCGCTCGCACAGCACTGGCGTCCGAGCGGATAGCGAGCACGTCGTCAGGGTGCCGCGTGCGCCTCTCTCTGACTGGTGCACCGCGGATCAGGCGTCCCAGCGCCCCCCTTCGAGGGTGCGGCGGGCGAGCTCGTGCATGCGGCGCTGGTCGACGGCGGCGGCCTCGAGGCCGGTGGGCTCGTGCCCTCCCTCGAAGACGTCGAGCACGACATCGCCGCCGCGCGCGCTCAGCTCGTCGACGTAGCGCTGCACCCCGACGATCGGCGTGCGGGTGTCGACGTCGCCCTGGTTGATCCAGACGGATGCCGTGACGTCGTCGAGGTAGGTGATGGCCGAGAACGGCTTCACGAGCTCCGGCGGCACCCACGAGCTCCACACACTGCGCACGGCGGGGTTCATGGCCTCGATCGCCGCCGACCACTCGGCCACCGCGACGTGCGCGAGCCCGCCGGCGAACAAGTCGGGGAGCCGACCCACGCTCAACAGCGTCATGTGGCCGCCGTAGGAGGCGCCCGTGATGAACGTCGTGGCCGGGTCGGCGAGGCCCTGCTCGCGCAGGAAGCCGATCGCGGCGGCGACGTCTTCGATCTCGCGATCTCCGCCGACGCCCCAGAAGCCCTCGCGGAAGTCCCGTCCGAACGTCACCGAGCCCCGGTAGTTGAGCGAGGCGACCGCGAAGCCGGCATCCAGCCAGGCCTGCGCCGAGGGGTCGTAGCTGTCGACCGTCACGAGGTTCGGGCCGCCGTGGATCGTCAGCACGGTGCCGAGCGGCTCGCCCTGCGCGGGCCGCGCCCACCACAGCTGCATGCGCGTGCCGTCCGCGCTGGCGACCATGGCCGAGGCGAGCGGCGTTCCCGCCGGCACGGGGGCCGGCTCGATGAGCGTGATCGCGCCGTCATCCGCCGTGATCTCCTCGACGTGCAGGGGTACGTCCCACGTCGAGCGCACGGCACGGATCTCGCCATCCGGCGCGTAGTACGACGACCACTGGAACGGATGCAGGTCGGCGACGTCGGGGTCGAAGACGCTGCCGCCCTCGACGACGACGCGCACGACGCCCGACGCCTCATCCACCTCGATCAGGCGGTGGATGCCGTCGGCGACGTGCACCGCGAGGATCCGGCCGCTCGGCGCATGCCAGTCGACCGGGATCACCTCGCCCGACAGCTCGGTCAGGTCGAAGTCGACGCGCTCGCCCGTGCGAACGTTCCAGATCGCGGGACGCGAGTAGCCGCTGCGCTCGGTGTTCAGCAGGAGTCGGTCGTCACCGGCATCCGAGGCGAAGCGCACGCCTCGCACGGGCCCTGCCGGGAGGTCGTCGAGCGTCGCGACCTCCTCTCCCGTCGCGCCGTCGACCACCGTGAGCAGAGGGCGGCGGATGCCGGGGTTGTGCGCCGTCGTGTCGACCGAGACCAGGGATCCGTCGGGCGAGATCTGGCCGTACCAGGCCTCGACCGGGTTCGAGTAGACGACCCGTGGCTCACCCCAGGGCGCGGCGGGGATCACGAGCACGTGGAAGCCCTCCTCGTCGACGACCGTCGCGACGATCGAACGGCCGTCGCACGACGACTCCAGACCGCGGAGGACGTAGGGGGCGCGGCCGGGCGTGAGGGCCACACGCTCGGCCCCGTCGACCGCGATCGCGACGAGTCCGCCGACCTCGGAGCCGCCGCCGTCGTCGAGATCGACGACCCACTGCGCATCGGAGGTGAGGATCGCGCCGACTCCCACGGGGAAGGGGAGGAGGTCGCCGGGGGCCTCGCGAGCGCGCCAGATGCGGGCCCGGGAGCCGTCGGGGTGGTTCTCGACGAGCAGGGCGAGGTCGGCCGGGCCGGGCACGGGGCGCACCGTCAGGAGGTACGGCACCGCGAAGCGCGCCTCGAGCGCCTCATCGGACGGGACTGCGGGGACCTCGAGCATCCTTGCTCCTTCTCGTCGTTCTCACGGTACGCCGCGCGCACCTCGCCAACGTCGTTGACTATAACAGTGGCTATCGCGATCGGCCAGCGTTTCGGCATTGTCCACGCCCCTGACAGACACGCTGACAGACGTGGGGTACCGTGATGTCTGCGGCCGGGACCCGGCCGATCTGCGAACGGAGTCCCCGATGGCGACAAGCAAGGATGCGAGCCCCGCTGGCACGAAGAAGGCGACCGCCTCCGCCAAGAGCACACGCCCGCGCCGCGCCCGCGACTCCCTCAGCCGCGAGATCATCGTCGCCGCCGCCGACCGCGTCGTCGAACGCGACGGCCTCGACCGCCTCACGTTCCAGGCGATCGGCGAGGAGCTCGGCGCCCACCCGACCTCGATCTACCGTCACTTCCGCGATAAGGACGAGCTACTCCTCGCGCTCATCGACATGCTCCGCACGCGCTCGTACAGCGGCGCCATGGTCGCCACGGATGACTGGCTCGCCGATCTGCGGTCACAGGCGCACCTCATCCATGACCACTACATGCGCTACCCCGAGCTCGCCCTGCAGAGGGCGCTGCGGCGCCCGACGGACTTCTCCTCCATGGAGTACTCGATCGGAGCGCTGCGGCGCGGCGGCTTCGACCGCGACCAGGCCGCCCTCTACGCGCGGGCCCTCGGGCAGCTCATCCGCTCCGCGTCCAGCATCGAGGCCGCGTTGAGCGTGCTGCCGGCCGACGTGCAGGACGCCGACGAGCTGAGCTGGCAGATGGATCACCGCCGGCTCGACCCCGCCGAATACCCGGAGATCGCCTGGGCGGGCGACGCGCTGCCCGGCATCCGCGATCCCCGCGCCTGGGAGACTGCGCTCGACCTTCTGCTGGAGAGCATCGAGCGCCACGCGCCCGGGGCCTGACTCCCCCGGCCTCCCCTCCCCCTCGCCGACGCCCCTGCTGAGCACCGACGCCCCTGCTGAGCGACGTATCTCAGGCGGGGCGTCGGCGCTCAGGCGGGGCGTCGACGAACCAGGCGCGCGGGAGCGACTACGAGCGCGAGCCCGCGTCGAGCTCGTCCAGCATTCCGGCGAGCAGCTCGACGCGCTCGTGCATGGACGAGAGCGACACCCACTCGTGATCGGCGTGCGCCCCGGCCCCGCGCGGACCGAGCCCATCGAGCGTGCGAGCGCCGACCGCGGCCGTGAAGTTGCCGTCGGAGGCACCGCCCGCCGACACCGCCTCGACCTTCGGATGCCCGAGCCGTCCGGCGACCCGGCGCGCGCACG
This sequence comes from Microbacterium sp. LMX7-1.2, assembly GCF_040675935.1. Taxonomy (NCBI): domain Bacteria; kingdom Bacillati; phylum Actinomycetota; class Actinomycetes; order Micrococcales; family Microbacteriaceae; genus Microbacterium; species Microbacterium sp. LMX7-1.2. Next base: position 1,868,398 of record NZ_JBEGIL010000001.1, read on the forward strand.
CCAGCAGTTCCGCCGATACGGTCTCCTCCATGGGAGGCCGATTGATGCCGCCGTCCACGTCGACGCGCACATCGGGCGTGTGGGCGCCGAGCGACTGCATCCGACCGTCGACGCGTTCGAGTTCGTCGAGGGTCCACGCGCGCACGTCCACCCGCAGCTCCGCGTGCTCGGGGATCACGTTCGTCGCCGTGCCGGCCTGCGCGACCGTGGGACTCACGGTCGTGCCGCGGTCGTCGTCGGCGAGATCGGGCAGCGCGAGCACGTGGTGCGCGAGCTCGGCGAGCGCGCTGCGACCCTTCCAGGGTTCGAGGCCGGCGTGCGCCGCCCGTCCCGAGAACCCGATCCGGTAGATGCTGCCGCCACGGCGGGCGATCTTGAGCGCACCGTCGAGGCTGGGCTCGAGCACGAGCACCGTGCCGACCCGCGCGGCCTCCCTCTCGATCAGGGCGCGCGAGGTGATCGACCCGACCTCCTCGTCGCTCGTGAGCAGTACGGCCACCCGCTCCGGATGCGCGACCCGCTCGAGGGCCGCGGCGAGGATGACGACGCCCGCCTTCATGTCGAAGACCCCAGGCCCGGTGGCGCGGTCGCCGTCGACGCGGAACGGACGCTCCGCGAGGGTGCCCGCGGGGAACACCGTGTCGAGGTGTCCGATCAGCAGGACGCTCGGATCCTCGCCGCCCGTCCAGCGCAGGTGCGTGACGCCGGCGACGGTCTCCAGTTCGCCCCCGCCCATGAGCGGTGCGAGCCAGGAGCGCACGAGAGCCTGCGCAGCGGCGAGGCCGGCGGTGTCACCGGTCGGAGTCTCGATCGACACCAGCTGGTCGAGACGGTCGACGTCGCGCGCGCTCATGCCCCCACCTCCGCGAGGAATCCCCGGAGGGCCCAGGCTGTGGCGTCCGGCGCCTCCTCCGCGAGATAGTGGTCGGCCTCGATCGCCTGCCCGACGACTCCCGGGGCGTACGCCTCCCAGGTCGCGAGCACATCGAAGCTCCGCCCCACGTAGCTGTGCGCGCCCCAGAGCGCGAGCGTCGGGGTCGTGACGACGTGGCCGGCTGAGCGATCGGCCCGGTCGTGCTCGAGGTCGACGGTCGCGGCTGCACGGTAGTCGGCTCCCGAGGCGTGCACCGTGTCGAGGTCGAAGCAGCGCAGGTACTCGTCGAACGCGTCGGGCAGCGCATCGCCGTCATGGCGGCGCCCCGTGAAGCGGCTGCGCAACCAGGTCTCGCGGTCGGCGCCGATCAGCGCCTCCGGCATCCCGTCGTCACGCGCCAGGAAGAACCAGTGGAAGTACGCGGTCGCCATCGCCCGGTCGACGTTCTCGAACATGTGCAGCGTGGGCACGATGTCGAGCACCGCGAGCGCGGTCACCGCCTCGGGATGGTCGAGGGCCAGGCGGTGACCGACGCGTCCGCCGCGATCGTGGCCGATCACGGCGAAGCTGTCGTGTCCCAGCTCCCGCATGAGCAGGAGCTGGTCGCGGGCCATGTCGCGCTTGGCGTACGAGGCGTCGCGCGGTTTGCCGGAGTCGCCGTACCCGCGGAGGTCGGCGGCGACGACCGTGTGGTCTGCGGCGAGCGCCTCGGCGACGGCATCCCACATCGCCTTGGTCTCGGGGTAACCGTGCAGCAGCAGCACGGCCGGGCCGGAACCGCGGGTCTCAGCCGCGATCCGGATGCCGTCGCAGTCGATCGTCACGGGTGTCGCGGTGCGGGGTCTGGTCATCATCGTCCAACCGTCGGAACTGCAAGTCAATAGCGTTGACTATAGCAATGACCAGCGATTTCGCCACCCCCGATCCGCCGCGAACCGCCCAAGGTTGAGCACGGCTTCGGACCGCAGGGGGACGACGCGCCCTGATCGCGCTCGGTGCCGCGGCGTGTCGGATGCCGGCTCCGAGGCTGTGCCCCGGGGAGAGCCGCGAAGTAGGCTGAACGCATCATGCAAGAGTTTCTGCAGTGGGCGGGCAACTTCTGGTGGCTCATCTTCCCGATCATGGGGATGGCAGGAGGGGCCGCGAAGGCGTGGGAGCGTGGCGCGAAGCGCCGCCACGAGCGTCGCCTCGAGACCATGAAGCTCAAGGCCGAGATCAAGACCGCCCAGCTCGAAGCACGCGGCGGCGGCAGGCGCATCGGCCCCTCCGTCGTCGACACCACGGCGGCCCCGGTCGCCCCCAACGCGCTGCTCGAGCGGCTGTTCGCCGAGCACGACGAGATCACCGCGCGCTGGCTCGACTACGAGCTCGACGTCGCCAAGCTCATCGCCTTCCCCGCCATGAGCGACGGCCGCCAGCCGCTCGTCGCCGCGTTCCTGCGGGCCAAGAAGACCGCCGACGCCCTGCGCCCGGCATCCGCCGAGTCCGGGGTGAGCGAGCAGCGGGTCACGGAGTACCTGGACGCCGTCGGCGCCTACGCGGTCGCCTTCGAGATCGCCGAGAAGGATGCTCGCCGGCTGCGCACCACGACGTTCAGCGAACCCGAGCGCAAGCGCCTCGACCGCGCGCAGCAGCTGCTCAAGGTCGCGGTCGACGAATCGGCCACGCAGGCCGAGCGCAACGTGGCCTACAAGCGCGTGCGCGACGAACTCGACGGGCTGATCCTGCTGAGCGACGAGGCCGTGCAGGTGCTCGAGAAGCAGGTCGCCCGGGAGCTCCCCGCGGAGCCGACGGCCACGGCGCCGGCATCCGACAGCGACCCGGCACCCGAGCCGCAGCGGATCCCGGTCGCAGAGCCGAAGCCGACTGCGCAGCCGCGGCCGACCGCGCAGCCGCGGACGTTCCCCGGCACCGACGCATGACGCTGCGGACCGTCGTCATCACGGGCGCCTCCGACGGCATCGGCGCGGCATCGGCGCGCGAACTCGCCGCCGCGGGAGGGCACCGCCTGATCCTGGTCGGGCGTTCACCCGAGAAGACGCGCGCGGTCGCGGAGGACATCGGCGCCGAATGGTTCACGGCCGACTTCGCCGTGCTCGACGACGTCCGCGCCCTCGCGACCTCGATCTCGGATGCCGTGGGCGACGACGGCATCCACGTGCTGGCGAACAACGCGGGCGGCATCTTCGGCGACCGCGCCCCGACCGTCGACGGCCACGAGAAGACGATCCAGATCAATCACCTCGCGCCGTTCCTTCTCACGAACCTGCTGCTGCCGCACCTGCTCCGCGGGCGGGCATCGGTCGTCAACACCTCCAGCGTCGCGCACCGGCTGTTCGGACGCATCGACGTCGACGACCTCGACAACCGGCGGCGCTTCAGCCCCAACAAGGCCTACGGCGACGCGAAGCTCGCGAACGTGCTGTTCACGAAGAGCCTGCACGCAAAGTTCCACGGCCAGGGGATCAGCGGCGTCGCGTTCCACCCCGGCGTCGTGCGCTCGAACTTCGCCGCCGGCTCGTCGAGCGTCATGCGCGTGATCTACCGCACGCCCCTGAAGCGTCTGCTCACGATCAGCACCGAGAAGGGCGGCGCGAACCTCACCTGGTTCATCGACGGCACCCCGGGTGAGACCTGGCAGTCGGGCGAGTACTACGACGAGCGCGTGCACACCCGCCGCGTGAACCCCATGATCGAGGATGCTGCGCTCGCCGAGTCCCTCTGGCAGAGAAGCGCCGAGCTCGTCGGCATCCCGGCATCCTGAATCGACGCCGGACGGCTTCCGACACCCGCTCGTCACACACCCAGGATGCAGGAGTACACTGGCTCGTCGGGTCGAGTGGCCCGAATCCCCAGATGCGAGAGGCGGTGATGGCGATGTCCGGTGATAGTAGCGACGCCGCCTTCGTTGCGTCGCACCTGACGGCCTCCGTGCGTTGAGCTCCGGCTCCGCACCGACCCGTTCTGCTCCGCAGCCGTCGGCGGCGTCTTCCGCCCCCTGACGAATCCTGCGCGCACCGCCGACCCCTTGCGGCGCGCGCCTGCGAGAACGGAGCCTCATCATGGCCCTCATCGACAACGGCGTGTACGTCCACGGACGCCGCGTGGAGACCCTGCAGAACCTCGACCAGACCGCGCGCACGCTCGGCGCCCTCGGCGGCATCGCCTGGATCGGGCTGTACCGGCCGAGCCCGCAGGAGGTCGAGTCCGTCGCGCGCGAGTTCGACCTGCATCCGCTCGCCGTCGAGGACGCGCTCTCGGGGCACCAGCGGTCGAAGGTGGAGCGCTACGGCGACACGCTCTTCGCGGTGCTGCGCCCCGCGCGGTACCGCGACAAGGAGGAGTCGATCGAGTTCGGCGAGCTGCACCTGTTCATCGGACCCGACTTCGTCGTGACGATCCGGCACGCCGAGTCGCCGAACCTCGCCGCCGTGCGCCGCCGCATGGAGTCGAACCCCGAGCTGCTCGCGATGGGACCGGAGGCGGTGCTGTACGCGATCCTCGACGAGGTCGTCGACGAGTACGAGCCGATCGTCGCAGGACTCGAGAACGACATCGACGAGATCGAGGACCAGCTGTTCGGCGACAGCGACGACGACGCGCTCTCCCGGCGCATCTACCAGCTGTCGCGCGAGGTCATCGGGTTCCAGCGTGCCGTGCATCCGCTCGCCGGGATGCTGCAGTGGCTGCGCCGCGGATCCGACAAGTACCGCATCGACGAGGAACTGCAGCGGTCGCTCCGCGACGTGCTCGACCACGTGATCCGTGTGCAGGAGAAGGTCGACTCGTTCCGGGCGATCCTCGAGAACGCCCTCACCGTGCAGTCGGCGCTCGTCGCGCGGCGGCAGTCCGAGGCCGGACTCGCGCAGAACGACGAGATCAAGAAGATCTCCTCGTGGGCGGCGATCATCTTCGCCCCGACGCTCGTCGGCACGGTCTACGGAATGAACTTCGACGCCATGCCCGAACTGCACTGGCAGTTCGGGTACCCGCTCGCGATCGGCGCGATGGCCGCGTTCGCGGTCGGTCTGTACGGGGTGTTCAAGTACAAGCGCTGGCTGTGACGGCATCCTCTTCCCGCGCTCTGCGCCGACGCCCCTGTCCGTCGTCGACGCCCCGCTTGAATCACGTAACTGAGGCGGGGCGTGGGCGCCCAGCAGGGGCGTCGGCGGACAGTGAACGCGACGAGCGCGAGTAGGGTCGGAGCGTGTCCGCCGAAGCATCGCCCTCCGCCGCCTCCGACCTCGCCTATCTCGCCGACCTGCTCGCCGGTACCGCGCCGCTGAACTGGGTCATCACGGGTGACTCGATCACGCATGGCCTAGTGCACACGCAAGGCGGGCGCACCTACGCCGAGCACTTGCACGAGTTGATCCGCGGGGAGCTCGGGCGCACGCGCGACATCGTCGTGAACTCGGCGATCAGCGGGCACCGGATCACCGACATCCTGGGCGACTTCGGCCGCCGCGTGACCTCGTGGAGCCCGGCGGTCGTCACGCTCATGATCGGCACGAACGACCTGTCGACCAACCCCGGCGACCCGTTCGTCGAGCCCGAGGGTTTCACCGCGTCGCTGCGGGAGTTCGTGGTGCGCGTCCGCGCGCACGGCGCGATCCCCGTGCTGCAGACACCGCCATCGATCGACGTGCCGAACGCTCCCGGTCGCGAGCGGATCGACGAGTTCGCGGATGCCGTCCGCGCGGCGGCCGCATACGAGGACGTCGTCCTCGTCGACCAGAACGCCCGCTTCGCGGAGCTCGGCGGCGGCGGAGTGCCGTGGGGTCTGATGAACGACCCGTTCCACCCGAACGCCGCCGGGCACGCGGCTCTGGCCCTCGAACTCGCCGGGGTTCTCGGCATCCGTCCTGCCGTGTCGCGCACGTTCCCGCTGCTCGAGGCGCAGGTGCTCGCGGCGCGTCTGGTCTGACGCGGACCGCGCCTCCCCCACTCCATCCCGACGCCCCATCTGAGCGCGTCCGCGCCCCACCTGATCGACGCCGACCAGGAGGGGCGTCGGCGCGCAGGTGGGGCGTCGGTGGATGGCCCGCGAAAGAATCCAGTATTCGGTGTTGCTAAGTACCGGTACTCAGTGTTACTTTGTACCGGTACCCAGCAACACTGAGTACTCAACCGACAGAAGGGAGCAGCTCATGGGCAAGCAGATGACCGAGATGCTCAAGGGGACTCTCGAGGGCATCGTCCTCGCGCTCCTCGCCGAGCAGCCGGCCTACGGCTACGAGATCACGGCCCGCCTGCGCGAACGCGGCTTCACCGACATCGCCGAGGGCACGATCTACGCGCTCCTCGTGCGCATCGAGCAGAAGAAGCTCGTCGACGTCGAGAAGGTCCCGAGCGAGAAGGGGCCGCCCCGCAAGGTGTACTCCCTCAACCCCGCGGGGACGAAGGAGCTCGAGGAGTTCTGGACCACCTGGACCTTCCTCGCGCAGCACATCGAACAGCTGAACAACACCACGAACACCACGAACACCACGAACAAGGAGAACTGACATGGCCGCCAAGTGGATCGAACTCATCACCGGACCGCTCGAGCAGAAGAAGCAGTACCGCGATGCGAAGAAGCGCATCGACGCCCTCCCCGAGCCGTACCGCACGGTCGCGAACGCCCAGCACCGCTACACGATGTACTACGGCGGGATCACCGACGGCGACACGCTCGTGCAGATCTTCCTCGACCTGGCCGACCTCTGGGAGCGCGCGGCCGTCGACGAAACCCCCATCGCCGACATCGTCGGAGACGACCCCGTCGAGTACGCGGAGAGCTACGCCGAGGCCTACGGCGGCACGCAGTGGGTCGACAAGGAGCGCGCGCGCCTCATCGAGGCCGTCGACGACGCGAAGAAGAAGGAGAACCGATCATGACCGCACCCGCCATCAGCGTCCGCGGCATCCAGAAGTCGTACAAGGACGTCGCCGTGCTGCGCGGAGTCGACTTCGAGGTCGAGAAGGGATCGATCTTCGCCCTGCTCGGCTCGAACGGCGCCGGCAAGACCACCATGGTCCGCATCCTCTCCACACTGCTGCGAGCGGATGCCGGCACGGCGGCCGTGCAGGGACACGACGTCTCCGTCGACCCCCTGCGAGTGCGCGAATCCATCAGCCTCACCGGGCAGTTCGCCGCGGTCGACGAGATCCTCACCGGACGCGAGAACCTCGTGCTCGTCGCGAAGCTGCGCCACCTGCCCGAACCGGGGAAGGTCGCCGACGAACTGCTCGCGACGTTCCGCCTGACGGACGCCGGAGGCCGCAAGGCCGGCACCTACTCCGGCGGCATGCGGCGTCGCCTCGACATCGCGATGAGCCTCGTCGGGCATCCGGAGGTCATCTATCTCGACGAGCCCACCACCGGACTCGACCCCGAGGCGCGCCTCGAGGTGTGGGAGGTCGTGAAGCGGCTCGCCGACTCCGGCACCACCGTACTGCTCACGACGCAGTACCTCGACGAGGCCGAACAGCTCGCCGACCGCATCGCGATCCTGCACCAGGGCCGCATCATCGCGAACGGCACGCTCGCCGACCTCAAGGCTCTGCTGCCTCCCGCGACGGTCGAGTACGTCGAGAAGCAGCCCACCCTCGAGGAGATCTTCCTCACCCTCATCGGCCCGTCCGACTCGGTCGTTGAGCGAGCGGAGCGAGACGAAACGAAAGGACACGCAGCATGAGCACGCACTTCGCCGCGGACACTGCGACGCTCACCGGCCGCTCCATGCGGCACATCTTCCGCAGTCCCGACACGATCATCACCACGGCGGTCACCCCGATCGCGCTGATGCTCCTGTTCGTGTACGTCTTCGGAGGGGCGCTGCGCACCAGCACCGGCTCCGAGAACTACGTGAACTACCTGCTCCCCGGCATCCTGCTGATCGCGATCGCGTCCGGCATCGCCTACACGGCGTTCCGGCTGTTCACCGACATGCAGAGCGGCATCTTCGAGCGCTTCCACTCCATGCCGATCGCGCGGTCGAGCGTCCTGTGGGCGCACGTCCTCACGTCGCTCACGGCGAACGCCATCACCCTCGCGATCATCTTCGGCGTCGGATTCGCGATGGGGTTCCGCACCGGGGCCGGTGTGCTCGCCTGGCTCGGCGCGATCGGCATCCTGCTCCTGTTCACGCTGGCGCTCACGTGGCTGGCGATCATCGCGGGACTCAGCGCCAAGACGGTCGACGGAGCGAGCGCGTTCTCGTATCCGCTGATCTTCCTCCCGTTCATCAGCTCGGCGTTCGTGCCGACCGACACCATGCCGGGACCGGTGCGCTGGTTCGCCGAGAACCAGCCGGTCACGTCGATCGTGAACACGATCCAGGCGCTGTTCGCCGAGCAGCCCGTCGGGAACGACATCTGGGTCGCGCTCGCCTGGTGCATCGGCATCCTGGTCGTCGCCTACGTGCTCGCGACCGTCGTCTACAGGAAGAAGATCTCTTGACCTCGCCCAGCGAGGCGGAACGCTCCGACCGGACCCTGCGTCCGGCCGGGGCGTTTCGCCGCGCTCGGCGGTGGTTCGAGACGCGAGCCCACCCCCGATTCGAAGGAGATCGCGCGATGCGAAGGAAGGATTCGGCCGAGGGGCCCTTCGGATCGTGAGATCTCCTGCGCTGCGGGCGACGGGACGGAGCGGATGCCGGGACGTCAGCGCAACGACAGCGGTCCGAGCACGACCCGCTGACGCGTTCGCACCCACACCGCCCCGTCGGCACGACGCTCCGCCCTGGTCGCGAAACGGTAGCGATACGACACCGCGCGCACCCATCGCGGAGGTTCCCCGTCGAACGGATCCGTGTGCAGCAGCGCCAGGGTCGGGGCGTCCGCCTCGAGCAGTCGCAGCAGCAACACCGTGAACCAGTCGTCGAGCGAACGCCCCAGCGGCAGGAACCACATCAACCAGTCGAGGCGCAGATGGTACGGCGCGAACTGCCCCGGCACCTGGCGCACGTCCCCCGGCTTGCCGCGGAACCCGTACTCCCGCCAGTCCTCGCCCTCGGCATCCGCTGCTCCCTCGACGACGATCTCGACGCGCTCCTTCGTCACGGTGCCGAACGCTCCGTAGGCGTTGCCGATCTGCCAGCGATTGAAGCTCGCGTTCATGAGCTGGCGTCGCGCGAAGAGGTTGCGCAGCGCCGGCCAGCTCAGAGCGATCACAAGCAGGCCGACGGCGGCTGTGATCACGAACCAGTACAGCGGGATGCCGGGCCACGGCGCCCCGGACCCGTCGCCCGCGCGCGCCCCGAGTCCTGGGAGAGCCACCGCCGAGAAGGCGACCACGATCGTCACCCAGTTCAGCCACGCGAAGTTGCCGGTCAGGACGAGCCACAGTTGCGTCGCGATCATGATGAGCGCCGCGACGGCGCCGACGATCTGCGGCACCGGGCCCGACACCCACACCGACAGCAGCGGCGCGAACACGAAGAACGGCACGACGAGCTGGGCGATGTGGTTGCCCACGACCTCCCCGCGGTGGAACCAGCGCGGCAGCAGATGCGCCCACCTGCTGAGCGGCCCGGGCATCGGCTGCGTCTCGTGGTGGTACATGAGCGCGGTGAGATCGCGCCACTCGCGCCCGCCGCGGATCTTGATCATCCCCGCGCCGAACTCGACCCGGAACAGCAGCCACCAGAACAGCACGATCACGACGGTCGGCGGCGGCTGGTGGTGCGAGCCGAGGAACGCCGCGAGGAACCCCGCCTCGAGCAACAGCATCTCCCACCCGAACGAGTAGAACGTCTGCCCGATGCTGACGATCGACATGTACCCGAGCCACAGAGCGAGGAACGCGATCATCGGCACCCACGGCGGACCGAGCTGCGGGACGCCGACCACGAGCAGCGCCGCGACCGCCATACCGCCCAGGCACAGCGCGACCAGACGCCGGTCCGTGTAACGGATCCGCAGGAACAGCGTGGGATGCAGCATCCGTCGCCGCGAGGGCTTGTCGCCGACCCACGCGAGCAGCACGGGTGCCGGGAGCAGACCCCGTTCACCCAGCAGCGGCCGGAATTGGTTCAGGCTCGACACGAACGCCACGAGGTACAGCGCCGCGATGCCCCGCTGCAGGACCTCGCGGGCGAACCCGAAGTCGACCGCCGCGAACCCGTCCACGTGGTCAGGTTACGACGCGGGGACCCTCTGTCCGGAGGGGGTTGCGCGAGGCATCGGAGGCACCTCGACCACCGACCCGCGCGCCCGCGACTCCTCCGCCAACCAGACGATGCGATGCGTGTCGAGGCTCTCATCCGGACCGGACAAGAGGTTCGAGTGATCCCCCGTGCGCACGGCGTCCAGGAAGGCACGCACGAGAGCATCATCCGCGCCGCCGTGCCCGTCAGCCGCACTCGCGTTCCCCGAACTCCCTGGTGTGATCTCGTATTTCTCGTCGCGGACGAAATCGTGCACGCGCAATGTGCGACCGTCACCCTCGATGCATCCCGTCGTGCCGAAGAGTCGCGTCTTGCGGAAGTCGAGTTCGGTGAAGGCCGTGAGAGTGAAGGATGCCGTCACGCCACCCTCATACTCGATGTTCACCACTTGGTGGTCGACGACATCGTTCTGGCCATCGAAAACGCAGCGCCCGTACGGCCCCTCACGGAGTGCTCGGTCGACTCCGCCCGCCGTGACATCCACGGTGAGCACCGACAGCGGCCATCGTTCGAATGTCTCATCGCCGAGGAAGCCCCGGTAGATGGTCGTGGCCGAGTACGCACAGGAGTTCTGCAGGGGGCAGTCGACGCAGCGAGGTGCCGCATCCGCCGGTTTGTTCTCCGGTCGGAAGTGCAGGAGGCTGCCGAACGACGACACCCGCCGCGCCGGAAGACCGACGATGTACGACAGCCAGTCGATGTCGTGGCTGCTCTTCGTGAGGAGCAGAGGACCGGAGTCCTCCTCGCGTGCCCAGTTGCCTCGCACGTACGAGTGCGCGAAGTGCCACCAGCCGATCGGTTCGAGGTGCTCGACGGAGACGAGGCGACCGATGGCTCCCTCGTCGAGCAGACGCTTCAGCGCGCGCGAATAGCCGGAGTACCGCATGACATGGCAGACGGCGAGCATGACCCCCGCGTCCTTCGCAGCGGCCACGACACGGGCGGACTCGGCCTCGGTCGGCGCGATCGGCTTCTCCAGCAGCAGGTGATAGCCCGCTTCCGCCAAGCCGATCGCGGGCTCGACGTGCAGTCGATCCGGTGTGGCCACGACTGCGGCGTCGGCGATCCGGTCCGGCAGCGCCGCCAGCGCCTCCCAGTCCGGAAGCACGCGGATCGACTGATCGGCGAACTCCTCGAGGAAGGCGCGCAGGCGGCCCTCGTCGGGCTCCACCACGGCCGTGATCCGTGCGCCCTCGACGCGTGCCCGCCTCGCGTACCCCGAGCCGCGCGAACCCGCCCCGATGATCGCGAGTCGGAGTGGATCGGGGACCGTCATTTGAGTGCTCCTTGGACGAGGCCGGCGACGAACTTGCGCTGGAAGATGAAGTAGAGGGTCACGACCGGTGCGATCACGATGATGGTGCCGGCGGCGAGCAGCGGGATGTTCTCCCCGTACTGCTGCACGAACGTTCCGAGCCCCGACGGAGCGGTGCGCCGGGACGGATCGCGGATGAGGATGAGCGCGAGCAGGAACTGATTCCACGCCCACATGAAGGTGAGGAGCGCGTAGGTGACGACCGCCGGACGAGCGCCGGGGAGGAGGATCTGCACGAGGATGCGAAGACGCCCGGCGCCGTCGAGCTGAGCCGCTTCGATGATCTCCGCGGGCACGGACTCGAAGTGCGTGCGCATCCAGAAGATCCCGAACGGCATGAACGCTCCCACGAGCGGGAGGATGACAGCCCAGTAGGTGTCGATCAGACCTGTCGACCGCATGGAGAAGTACAGAGGTACCACGATGGCCTCGTACGGGAGGGTGAGGCCCGCGAGGAAGAAGGCGAACAGCACACCCTTCGCCGGCACCCGCATCGATCCCATCGCATACCCCGCGAGAGTGGCGCAGACAACGGCCACGGGCACCACCACCAGAGCGATGACCGCGCTCGACGCGAGCAGCGAGCCGAATCCCGCCATGGTCCACGCAGTGAGGAAGTTCCCCCACTGCGGATCCGTCGGCCATGTGAGCCGCGGAGCAAGGGTGTCGGCGGGCTGCAGAGCCGCGGAGAGCAGGGCGAGGAACGGGACGATGACGCTGAGGACGGCGACGAGCAGGAACACCGTCGACAGGACTCTGGATGCCGTGGCTTTCATGCGCGGGCCCTTCCGATGCGGCCGATCATGGTGACGAAGACGAGGATGATCGCGCTCAGCACGGTCGCCAGCGCGCACGCCAGCCCCACCTCGTTCGACGTGAAGACGAGCTTGTAGATGAGCACACCGGGAACGATGGTCTGGTAACCAGGGCCGCCGCCGGTCGTGACGTAGACGATGTCGAAGCTCGCCAGCGCGCTGATCAGCGTCACCGTGACCGCCACGACGATCTCCGCCCGCACGCCCGGCACCGTGACATGCCAGAACTGCCGGACGGGTCCGCACCGGTCGAGCCGGGCGGCCTCGTACAGCGATGGATCGATCTTCTGGATACCGGCGAGCAGCAGCATCATGCAGAGCCCCGTCGTGACCCACGTGCCGATGACGCCCACGGAGGGGTAGGCCCAGGTGAAGTCTCCGAGCCAGGCACGGGCGATCCCTCCGAGTCCGACCGCCGTGAGGAGCTGGTTGACCGGTCCATCGGCAGCATAGAGATAGCGCCACACCACGCCCACCGCGACGAGCGGAAGGATCTGTGGGAGGAACAGCACCGTGCGCACGAACCCCGAGCCTCGGCGCGGTCGCGCGGCGATCACGGCGGCGATGATCAGGCCGAGCGCGACCGGGAAGGCGGTGTAGAAGACGATGAAGCCCAACCCGTTGCGGAGTGCGACGAGAAGGCGCTCGTCCGTGAAGACCTTCGCGTAGTTCTCGAGCCCTGCCCACGTGGCCGCACCGATCCCGTCCCAGTTCCAGAACGAGAGCCAGATGCTCTGCACCCACGGCGCGATGGTGAAGGTGCCGTAGAACACCAACGCAGGCAGGAGGTAGAGCAGCGATCCCCACGCACGACGGTGGAGGCGACGAGAGGGGCCGGTGCGGCGACCGGACCCCTCCCGGGAAGCAGATGACGTCACGATCGTCGATCAGTCGCCGTGGGCGGCGACCCAGTCGTCCTGGACGGAGGCGATGAAGGCGTCGACCGTGGTCTGCCCCGCGATCAGCTGCTGTGTGCCGGCCTTGAGAGTGTCGTTCATCGTCGCTGTGGCGTTGTTGTTGAAGGCCACGAGGCCGTTCGCCGCGGCGACCTCTGCCCAGGCGGCGACGATGTCCCCCTGGAGCGTGCCGTCCTCCGCCACAGCCACCGTGGGGTCGTCGGGCATGAATCCCTGAGCGAACTGCTGCTCGCTGGCCTCCGGCGAGCGCAGGAAGTCGAGGAACGCGGCAGCCTCGTTCGGGTGCTTGCTCTGCGTGGAGATCGCGTACGCCACTGACGTGCCGATGCCAGTCACGTCGTCGCCGGGGAACGAGACGAAGCCCGCATCCTCGCCGAGGGCGTCGCCGATCTTGCCGGCGTCCCAGATCCCGTCGACGAGGAAGAGCCCCTTGCCTTCGGTGAAGTTGTCGACCGCGCCCTGCAGGTCGGTGCCGTTGACGGTCGTGGCGTCGCCGAGATACCCGGCCTTCTGCCACTCCACGAGAGTCTGTGCTGCCATGCGGTTCGCGTCGGTGTCGAAGCTCTCCCCCTTGTGCCCGAAAGCCCAGGCGTTCGCAGCATCCGCCCCGCCGGCCCCCTGGCCGAGCAGCTGCACGATGAACGCCGCATGCCCTTCGGCGTTGCCGAGTTGGATCGGCAACGTACCGGCCTCCGATGCGGTCTTCAGCGCGGTGACGAACTCGTCGGCTGTGGTCGGAGCCTCGATCCCGAGCTCTGCGGCGATGGCTTTGTTGTAGTACGCGCCGACGAGCGAGAAGCCAGCGGGGGCGGCGTAGAGCTCCCCACCCGCACCGAGCGTTGCGCCGTCCGCGGCGACACGCCACTGATCCAGCTGGTTCGACGGGAAGAAGTCGGTCCATCCGTACAGATCCGCGTAGTCGTCCAGCGGGAGCACGAGCTTGTTCTTGACGGTGTTGGCGACGGCGTTCAACAGCACGATGTCGGGCGACCTGTCGCCGGACAGGTTCAGGTTCACGCTCTGGTTGTAGTCGTCGTAGTTCGTCTGCGAGTACTCGACGGTGATGTTCGGATGCTTCTTCTCGAAGGCCGCGATCGTCGCCTCGGTGGCGGCGCCGGACTCCGGCGTGGACATGAGGGTGAGCGTGACGGCCTCGTCAGTGAGGTCGGTGCTGGCCTCGACGCCGGCGCCGGTGCCGGTGTTCGCTGCGCCGGGAGCGCACGCGACGAGAGTCAGTCCGAGGAGGGTGGTCGCCGCGAGCGGCAGGAGGAGTCGAGTGCGACGGTGCATGGTGGTCTCTTTCTGGGCTTAAGGTATTTTGCAACTCTCTGGTGTAATTGATCAAGATAGGTGAGCACCCCCACCCTGTCAAGCCGATCTCCCGCGAGGAGCGATGTGCCGCGCGATTGTGGTAGTCAGGACTGGTGACCACACAGGCGCTCGGAACCGATCTCGCAGCCATGCGACGACTGAATGACAACGCCGTGCTCACCACGCTCTGGGACGCCGACTCCCCGGTGACCGCCGCGCAACTCGCCGCAGCCACAGGCCTGTCTCGCACGACCGTCGAGACAGTGCTCACCGGACTCGTCGAGGTCGACCTCGTCGACGCCGAGCTGCTGCGACCCACGAAGGCCGGCCGACCTGCTCGCGGGTACAGCTTCGCCGCAGACCGCGGCGTCACGATCGGCGTCGATGTGGGACCCCACGGCATCTCGGGCATCGCCGGCGACTTGCGCGGTGCGACGAGCGCTCCATACCGCCGGGTCGAGGGCGACCTGTCCGGAGGGGAGCAGGCCGCCACTGCGGTCGTCGACATGGTGAAGGATCTGCTGACAGAATCGGCGACCCCCTCCGACGACCTCGCAGCCCTCTCTGTCGGCATCCCCGGCATCGTCGACGCGGACGGGAAGCCCGCGAAGACGACGGTGGTGCCCGACTGGCTCACGACCGACATCGACGCTCACCTGCGTCAGGCCTTCCCCGGCTCCCGAATCACGTTCGACAACGACACGAAGCTCGCCGCGCTCGCCGAGACGCAGCGCGGCACGGTGGGCGACGATGAGACTGCCGTCCTGCTGCGCGTCGGGAACCGCATCTCGGCCGCCTCGATCATCGACGGACGTGTCGCGCGGGGCGCACACGGGGCGGCGGGCGAGATCGGGGCTCTCGGCCGGGTGGCCTGGCCCGAGGCGCGGCAGCGCTTCGCGGAATCCTTCCGGGGCGGCGACGCCGACGGAGCAGCCGTCGCGGCATTCGCGGGCGACATCGCCGACGGGCTCGGAGCCCTCGTGCTCGCAGTGGACCCGCACGTCGTCGTCGTGAGCACTAGCCACCCTGACACATCCCTGCGGTTGGCGGAAGCGCTCCACGTCGAGCTCTCCCGTCGCGCGCTGTTCCTGCCTGACGTGCGCACCTCTCCCTTAGGCCCGACGGCACCGTGCATCGGAGCGCTCGCCGTGAGCTCCTCCGCGGCCCGCGAGCACCTCTTCTCTCGCGAGTATTGACAATTACGAAAGAGTTCGGGTTAATTGCCTCGCCGGGATGATCGCACTGCGTCGACCCGGATTCGATCACTGTCGATCTCGAGGAGAACCCCATGTCACGCAGACAACTGCCCCGCGGTCTCGCCGCCATCACAGCCACGGCTCTCGCTGTCACCGCTGTGGCGCTGAGCACATCCGCTGCTCATGCCGCAGATACACCACCCAACCCGCTCGACAAGCCCGGGTACACCCTGGACTTCAGCGAAGAGTTCAACGGCACCGCGCTCGACACCTCGAAGTGGCTCCCGAACTACCTCCCGCACTGGGTGCCCGCTGAGGACATCAGCGACACGGCCGCGCGATACACCGTCTCGAACGGAACGATCAAACTCCGCGTGGAGCAGGATCAGCCGCCGTGGAACCCGGACCAGGACGGAACCGTCGTATCGTCGGCGATCCAGACCTTCAATCAGAACAACTGGCACCCGTTCAACAGCAGCGCCGTCAACCGCAACAGCCTCCCCACATTCAACGGCTACTCCACCAAGTACGGGTACGTCGAAGTCCGAGCGAAGAACTCCAACGCCGGAGGCGGCGGCCACCAGGCGCTCTGGCTCGTGGGCACCAATACGACCGGCGGACAGTCCGAGATCGACATGATCGAGACCTTCTTCTCCACGCCGAACAGTTGGCGCATCGCCGCCTACGGCTGGGGAGACCCCAACTTCCTCTCCTCCTGGACCCTCGACACGGTGCCGGTGTCGGGATCGCCGACGACCGAGTTCCACGTGTACGCGATGAACTGGACGCCGACCGAGCTGAAGTTCTACTACGACGGCCAGCTCGTGAAGACCATCAACGACGCCCCGAACACGGCGATGGGCATCATCATGAACATCTACACGGGTGCAGGCTCCGGACAACCCAACAGCGTGTGGCCGAAGCAGTGGGAGGTCGACTACCTGCGCGTCTACAAGGACAACGCGGGATACAGCGAAGCCGTCTCTCCCACCTGGAAGCTCATCAACAACCGCCACCGCACCGGGGCGATGAACGTGGAGCCGAACGACGGCTTCGTGCGTTTCGGCGACGTTCCCAGCACGTACTGGAGCGCCCAGTGGGTGCCGGAGACCACCTCGTCAGGGGCCACGAAGTATCGCAATCGATGGACGAACCAGTACCTCTATGTGAGCGGCAGCGCCGTGAAGCACGGGAGTGCAGCAACCGCAGGGACCGCTGCCGAGTGGTCCACCCCGTCGGCCGGCAGTGGATTCATCCGCATTCAGAACGGGTCCGGATCCCTGCACGTCGAGAACGGCACAGGGAAAGTCGAGTTCGGGGTCACGCCGACCACATGGTGGTCCTCGCACTGGAAGCTGAACCCGGCCCCTGCCAACTGACCGACCCGTCGGAGGGGAGGGTGCTCCACCGCATCCTCCCCTCCGAGAGGAGCACCATGACGTCTCGCTTTCACCGCCTCGTCGCGGCATCCGCTGTCGCAGTGATCTCGGTCATCGCACTGACCGCATGCACGGTGACCACCGAAAACCCACGCTCGGAGAGCACGAGCACGACTCCGACGCCCGGGTTCGACCCCACCGACACCTTGTGGAGCATCAGGTCAACCCACGAAGAACTGCCTCTCGACGACCACGATGTGCAGGAGCTGCAGAAGGCCGTGGCATTGCACTCCGGGGTGTCCGACAACCGGTCTCCCGACTCGGTCCGCGCGTCGGTGGCGACAGAGGCGGAGTCGTTCGCCCCGTTGTTCCGCGAAAGGCTCGCGACCGAGGGGTACGCTGATGCTGTCGTCGCGATGTACGTCGACAACGATCTGACCATCGAGCAGACCGGGGTGGCATGGACGCCATCGACGGTGGACGAGGACCGCACGCATGCGACGGTCGGCTTCGAGTCGATCTTCCGGATAGTGAGCGCCTCCGAGGGGTTCCTCCACGAGCTGGAGGCGGAGGCCGGCGTCGAGGTAGTCCAGCCACGTCAGTACCGGCTGACGAAGATCGACGGCGAATGGCTCATCGACGACATCGAGAAGGGGCCGCTGAGGAAGGCGCAGGATTCCCGCTGACTCTCTCCGGCGGCGGACACCGCGATGGGCGGAGAATCCGGCGTGGATCCTCCGCCCAGCGGTGAGAACTCCGCCCGAAGCGACGAGACGAAACGCGGTGAGGCGATCTGAACCTCACCGCGTTTCGTCTCGCCGCGCTCGCTCAACGACCGGGGGCGTGCCCCGGCGTCAGGTCAGCTGACCACCCAGTCGAAGTCCGAGCCGTGCTCCTCGAGCCACGCGTCGACGGCATCCGCTTCCTTGCCCTCGCCGAACTCGTTGACGACGAGATCCTCGAGCGAGCCGTACTGCTCGTCGTCGAGCTTGATCTTCTCGATCAGCTCTGCGGCCTCAGGGAACTCCTCCGCGAAGCCCTTCGTGCCGAGGAAGTGCAGGGCCTCGGCCTCGCCCATGGCGCCCTTGGGATCCTCGAGGTCCTTCAGCGGGAAGGCGTCGTTGGCCCAGAACGGACGCCACAGCGTCACGACGATGTCCTGCTCGGCGTCGGTGGCCGACTTCAGCTCGGTGAGCATCGCGGCGGTCGACGAGGTGACGAGCTCGTACTCGCCGTCGAGACCGTACTCGGGCATCATCTTCTGCGTCTGCGCCGTGAGGCCTGCGCCCGGCTCGATGCCGATGATCTTGCCGTCGAACTCCGCGCCCTTGCCTGCGAGGTCCTCGATCGAGTTCAGCTCGGAGTACTCGGGCACCGCGATCGTGAGCTTGGCGTTGTCGTAGTACGCGCCGAGATCCTCGATGTCGTCGCCGTACTCGTCCATGTAGGACTTGTGGGTCAGCTCGGGCCATGCCGAGGGGTAGATGTCGACGTCGCCCTGGGCCAGACCCGTGTACAGCGGGCCCGCCTCGGTGAGCGTCTTCATCTCGACCGTGTAGCCGATCTTCTCGAGCTGGTCCTGCAGCAGGTAGGCGGTGCTCAGGCCGTCGGTCCACGAGGGCAGGAACCCCAGCGTGATGGTGCCCTTGTCGCCGCCGCCTTCGCTGCCGCTGCCGGAACCGCCTCCGGTTCCGCCCATGCCGTCGCCGCTGCAGCCCGCGAGGGCCAGGGTCGCGGCGGCGCCGAGTGCGGTGATGGTCAGGAGCTTCTTCTTCATGTGTGTCTCACTCTCGTTACGTATGGGTGCTGTGTGATGGGAAGGGATGAGTCGAGTCAGCCGATGCCGCCGCCGGGTGCGCGACGCGGCGACGCCTTGATGCGCTCGGCCTCGTCCGCCGCATCCTTCGTGTCGGATGCCGCGTTCTCGCGGGCCATGTCCCGAGCGGTGTCGTCGAGACGGCGGCGGTCACGACGACGCGACAGGATGCCGAGCAGCGAGGAGCGGTTCTCCGACGGCGATCCGAGCGCGGCGGTCACGCGGTCGAGGAAGACCGCGATGAGCACGACGCCGAGTCCCGCCTCGACGCCCTTGGCGATGTTGATCGTCGAGATCGCCTCGACGACGATCTTGCCGAGTCCGTCGGCACCCGCCATACCGGCGATCACGGCCATCGACAGGGCGAGCATGATGACCTGGTTGACGCCGGCGAGGATCGTCGGCATCGCGAGCGGGAGCTGGATGCCGCGGAGGATCTGACCGGGCTTGGCGCCGAACGCCTGTCCGGCCTCGACGGTCTCGGAGTCGACGCCGCGGATGCCGAGCTCGGTGAGTCGCACGCCCGGGGGCAGCGCGAAGATCACGGTCGCGACGAGTCCGGGGACCACGCCGATGCTGAAGAACACGATCGCGGGGATCAGGTAGACGAACGCGGGCATCGTCTGCATGAAGTCGAGGACCGGCTTCAGGATCGTGCGCACCGTCGCGTTGCGGGCCGACCAGATGCCCAACGGGACCGCGATGATGACCGCGATCACGGCCGCGACGAGCACGAGCGCGAGCGTCTGCATCGCAGGAACCCACAGGTTCATCGCGACGATGAGCGTGAACGACACGACGGTGCCGATCGCGAGCTGCCACGAGCGCACCAACCAGGCGAGCAGCGCCGCGACCACGATGATCACGACGAAGTGCGGGCTGAGCAGCGCGCGAGTGAGCCCGTCGACGAGGAAGCTCACGACGAAGGAGATCACGTCGAGCAGGCCGTCGAGGTTGGTCTTGATCCAGTCGACACCGGCGGCGACCCACGAACCGAGGGGAATGCGGAAGTCCATCAGCGCACCTCCTCCGGGGTCGGGGTCTCGTCTCGCGGCGGCGCGGCGGAAGGATCAGCGGTCCAGCCGTCGTCGAGCACGGCATCGATCTCCGCCTGCGGCATGGGCAGGAGCGGAAGCGTGAGCTCGCCGGTCGCGCCGGGCCCGGGGCCGAGAGCGGCGAGGAGGGTGATGCGGGGGATGACGCCGACCAGGCGACCCTGGGCGTCGACGACCGCGAGCGGCAGCGGCGACTCGACCGAGGGGATGAAGAGGTTCATCAGCACCTCGTCCTGACTCACGCTCTGCGGCGCGGGCTTGAGGATCGAGTCGAGCGTGGTGACGCCCTGGCGCACGAGCTTGACGGCGTCGCGGTCGGTGACGATGCCGAGCAGCTTGCGGTCGCGTCCCGTGACGTACGTGGCCGACATGAAGGCATCGCGCATGTGGCGCAGGGCCGTACGGGGGCCGGCGGTGTCGGCGACGACCGGACGCGGACGCTCCATGACGTTCGCGGCGGTGAGCACGCGAGCACGATCGACGTCCTGCACGAACTGCTCGACGTAGTCGTTGGCCGGGTCGGTGAGGATGTCCTCGGGCGTGCCGATCTGCACGATGCGGCCGTCGCGCATCACGGCGATGCGGTCGCCGAGGAACATGGCCTCATTGAGATCGTGCGTGATGAACACGATGGTCTTCTGCAGCTTCTCCTGCAGTTCGAGCAGCTGCTCCTGCATCTCCCGTCGGATGAGCGGGTCGAGGGCGCTGAACGCCTCGTCCATGAGCAGGATGTCGGAGTCGGCGGCGAGCGCGCGGGCGATGCCCACCCGCTGCTGCATCCCGCCGGACAGTTCGGAGGGCAGCTTGTCGGCCTGGCCTTCGAGGCCCACGAGCGAGAGGATCTCCTCGGCCTTCGCGAGGCGCTCGGCCTTGCCGACGCCCTTGAGCTCGAGCGGGTAGGCGACGTTCGCAGCGACCGTGCGGTGCGGCAGCAGGGCGAAGTGCTGGAACACCATGGAGACGCGGTCGCGGCGGATCTCGCGCAGACGCGCACCGGGGATGCCGGTGATGGCGTCGCCCTCCACGAGGACGGAGCCGTCGGTCGCCTCGTGCAGGCCGTTGAGCATGCGGATGATGGTGGACTTGCCGGAGCCCGAGAGCCCCATGATGACGAAGATCTCGCCGCGGTTCACGGTGAAGCTGGCGTCGATGACGGCAGCCGTTCCGTTCTCGGCGACGTCGGTGCGGCTCTCCCCCGACTTCAGGCGGCGGACCGCCTGGTTCGGGTTCTTCCCGAACACCTTGTACAGATTGCGCGCTTCAAGAGCGATTTCGGACACGTTTCCCCTGCGGCTCGCCTTCGGGTGGCTGAGCCTGCTTCGGTTACGCCCGGGTGACGCTCCCGGCCGTTTCGACATGCTGCTGTGGCGGCGCGGACGGCGGATTTCGGATCCACCGCGATAGAGCATCGACCGTACGCCCACGCCTCTTCGCAGCACAGCTCATCGAAAGAAGGACGTGACCGCGGACTGGTCTACGGACCGTCAGGCCCGACTTCCAACGTAACGAAATGGCCGGTCAGGGGCAAATCCGCATTTGCTAGCCTGTCTGACTTTCTCCGCCTGACCGGGGGATTGCCCAGGTGTCGCCCGGGCGTTTCGTCAGCGCCGGATGCTGCGCGTGACGGTGAACTTCGGGGTTCGGTGCAGCTGCTCGGTCGGACCGACGATGCGGCCCAGCTCAGCGCGGTAGCCGAGCGAGGAGTTGAACACCGTGACGAGCTCCCCGCCCGGGCGGAGGATGCGTGCGGCGGCCCCGAACAGCCGCGTCGCGGCCCCCGTGTGCACGCTCGTGCCGAGGTGGAACGGAGGGTTGAGCAGCACCAGGTCGACACTCGCATCGGCCAGCTCCGAGGCCGCGTCGTCGTGCATGACGGCGACCCGGTCGGCGACGCCGTTGCCCGCCGCGGTGGCGCGGGCGGAGGCGACTGCCGCGGCGGAGCGGTCGGTCGCGATGACCCGGGCATCCGGGTGGGCCAGGGCGTACGAGACGGCGAGCGCGCCCGTGCCGCAGCCGAGGTCGACCACGACCGGCGCGGCTGCCGGTGATTCCTCGTTCACAACTCCGGAGAATCGGCCGGCTGATGGCCGCTGGACCTCGGTCTCCCCGGATTCGGGCGCGCTTCTCCGGAGTTGCGGATCGGCGAGCCCGAGCACGTCGAGGAGAACCCGCGTGCCGATGTCGAGCTTCGCGCCGGCGAACGCCCCACCGTGGGCCGCGAGGACGAGGTCGCCATGCCGCTGCTCCACCGGGAACGGCGGCTCGACCGGGACCTGCCGCGGTTCGGCGGCGACGACGAGGCGGGATTTGCGCTCGGCGCGCTCGGCCTGCACACGGCCGAAGCTTCGCGCGAGCACCTCGTTCTGCGCGAGAGTCATGTGCTTGACCCGGCCTCCCGCGACGAGCACGACGTCGGGAGGGGACCACCGCGCGACGGCATCCGCGATCTCCTCGAGCTCGGCGAGCGCCTTGGGCAGCTGCAGCAGCACGACCCTCGCCCCGGACAGCAGCGCCGCCCCGAGGTCGTGCGGCTCGAATCCCTCGAGGCCGAGGTCTGCGGCGTTGAGCGCGAGCGCACGGCGCCCGGTCGCGAGGTCCTGGTGGACGCGGATGCCGCGGAGCCCGGATGCCGTCAGTGGCAACGTGATCGCGCCGTACTCGTCGCCGATCACGACGATCTCGGGTCCCTCCACGCCGAGGGAGAGTGCGCGGTCGACGAGCAGCAGGTCGGTCGCGTCGTGCGCCTGCAGGTTCTCCGCCTCCACGTCGGGGCGACGGCGCAGGCGCGAGTAAGGGAAGTCCACTCCACCAGCGTACGAGCGCGACCTGTTGACACCGACTGAACGTGTGTTTATCATTCTGTACATGCGTTCAGCACCCGATGACCTCACCGCCCGCGCGCGGATTCGCGACGCGGCGATCGTCGCCTTCGCCCGTGACGGCTTCGACGCCGCCAGCCTGCGCAGCATCGCCCGGGAGGCCGGCGTCAGCGCGGCGCTCATCGTGCACCACTTCGGCGACAAGAACACGCTGCGCGACGAGTGCGACGCCTACGTCGTGAGCGTCTTCATCGACGAGGACCACGGGGTGATCGACGCCCCGACGCAGGACCGCATCCGCGCCGCCATGCACGACATCGAACGCTACGGGCCCTACATCGACTACCTCGCGCGCATGCTCGTCGACGGCTCGCCCGCGGCCGACCGGCTGTTCGACAGCATCCTCGATGGAACCCGCGCCGTGCTCGACGGACAGCGCGACGCCGGAATGCTCGAGCCGATGAGCGACCCCGAGATGACGACGCTGCTCGTGACGCTGATCGGGCTCGGACCGCTCGTCATGCGGGCGCAGCTCAGCCGGGTGCTCGGCTCCGACCAGCTCAGCCCGGCCGGCCTCCGGCGTCTGACTCTCCCCACCATGGAGCTGCTGACCCACGGGGTGTACTCGACGACCGCGCTGCTCGACGGCACGCGGCAGGCCCTCGCCGACGACGAGGCTGCGACGGAAGGAGAGACGTCATGACCGACGCGATCGAGATCCAGAGGCTGCACAAGCGATACGGCCACCGGGTCGCCCTGCACGAGCTCGACCTGCACGTGCGCCCCGGCACCGTGTTCGGGCTGATCGGCCCGAACGGCGCGGGCAAGACCACGACCCTGCGCACGCTGGTCGACGTGATCCGCCCCTCCTCGGGGAGCGTGCGCGTGCTCGGCGAGGACCCCCGGCACGGTGGGGCGGCGCTGCGTCGCCGGCTCGGCTATGTGCCGGGCGAGCTGCGTCTCGACGGACGATCGAGCGGGCACCGGATGCTGTCGTTCTACGCGCAGGTGTCCGGTGCCCACGACACCGCCGCGACACTGCGCACCGCGCGAGAGCTCGCCGACCGTCTCGGCGTCGACCTGAACCGCCCCGTGCGCACGCTGTCGAAGGGCAACAAGCAGAAGGTCGGCCTGATCCAGGCGTTCATGCACCGCCCGGAGCTGCTGATCCTCGACGAGCCGACCAGCGGCCTCGATCCGCTCGTGCAGCGCGAGTTCCTGCAGATGGTGCGCGAGGCGCGGGATGCCGGGCAGACCGTCCTGCTCAGCTCGCACGTGCTCAGTGAGATCCAGCAGACCGCCGACGAGGTGGCGGTGCTCGCCGACGGGCGGGTCGTGGCCGACGGCGACGTCGCCTCGCTGCGTCTGGGGTCGGTCCGCCGCATCCGCGCCGCGGTCAGAGCGACGGATGCCGTGGCCGTACGATCCGCCTTCCAGGCCCTGCCCGGAATCTCCGGCTTGGAGGTGCGCGATGCTGACGGCATCCTGCACGTCGCCGTCACCGTCGAGGGCGCGATCGATCCGTTCGTGAAGACGCTCGCGGCGTGGGAGGTGCGGGATCTCACGGTCGAGGAGCCCGACCTGGAGGAGTCTGTGCTGCGGCTCTACGGCGAATCCGGTTCTCCGGCCGCGGTGACGCCGACGCCCCGCTCCGTCGCCGACACCCCCTCCGCATCACGCGATTCCGCAGGGGCCTCGGCGCCGGGCAGGGGCGTCGAGGGAGCGGGCACCGCCCCACGAACACGGCGCGCACGGCGGGAGGAGCGGCGATGAACGGCATCCTGCCCGTGTTCCGGCGCGGTCTGCGCGAGTCGTGGCGCAGCCTGCTGGGGTGGACCCTCGGCCTCGCGGCGGTCCTGGGCCTCTACCTGCCCCTGTACCCGAGCCTCGGCGGCAGCGCACAGCTGCAGGACCTCATCGCCGCCCTCCCGAAGCAGCTCGTCGAGACCATCGGCTACGACCAGATCTCGAGCGGCGCCGGTTACACGCAGAGCACGTTCTACGGGCTGATGGGCTTCCTCCTGTTGACGATCGCCGCGGTCGTGTGGGGGTCTGCCGCGCTGGCCGGTGCGGAGGAGAGCGGCCGCGCCGAGCTCGACCTCGCGCACGGCATCGGCCGCGGGCAGTACGCGCTCGAGTCCGCGCTGGGTGTGCTCGTGCGGCTGCTGTGGCTCGGCGGGTTCTCGGGCCTGATGGTGGCGGCGCTGAACGGCCCGTCCGACCTCGGGCTCGACGGCTGGCGCATCGTGGGTGCGAGCGCCGCCCTCACGGGGCTCGCGTTCCTCACGGCATCCGCCGCACTGCTCGCGGGGGCCGCGACGGGTCGCCGGATCTGGGCGACCGGCGTCGGCGCAGGCATCGCGGTGCTCGGGTACATCCTGCAGGCGCTCGCGAAGCAGTCGAGCGATCTGGAGTGGATGAACGCGCTGTCGCCGTACGCCTGGGTGTACCGGCAGTCGCCTCTGGCCGAAGGAGTGGATGCCGGGGGCTTGGCGCTCACGTGGGGTCTCGCGGTCGTGTTCGCGGCCGCGTCGGCTCTCGCACTGCGCTCCCGCGATCTCCGCGGCTGAGGGTCTTCCTCTTGCGCAGGTAACACGATCGGAACACAATGGTCATCTAATAGATCACAATGATCTGTTTGATGGGTGCATCGTCGCACCACGAGGAGCATCCGATGACCTTGACCATCGCCGGCCTGCAGCATGAGGGCGTCCCGGGAGACGTCGACGCCAACCTGGCGATCGTCGCCGCCGCCGCGCGGGATGCCGTCGCGCAGGGCGCGCAGATGCTCGTGACCCCCGAGATGTTCGTGACGGGGTACAACATCGGCGAGCGCCTCGCCCCGCTCGCGACCCCCGACCTCGGCGACCGCGTCGCGACGATCGCCTCCGCCGAGGGCATCGCGATCGTCGCCGGACTCCCCGAACCGATGCCCGGAGGCGGGATCGCGAACTCTCTCGTCCTGATCGACCGCGACGGGCGCGAACTGCTCCGCTACCGCAAGACCCACCTGTTCGGCGACCTCGACCGCAGCCTGTTCGAGCCGGGCGACGCCCTCCCCGGCACGGTCGAGCTGCACGGCGTCCGGCTCTCGGTGCTCATCTGCTACGACGTCGAGTTCCCCGAGACCGTGCGCGCCGCAGCCCTCGACGGAGCGGATGCCGTGATCGTGCCGACCGCGCAGATGGAGCCCTACGCGCACATCGCCGAACGGCTCATCCCGGTGCGCGCCTGGGAGAGCCAGATCCACGTCGTCTACGTGAACCGCGTGGGCGTCGAGGGCGACCTCGCCTATGTCGGCCGCAGCAGCATCGCCGCCCCGGACGGCACGACGCTCGCCGCCCTCGGCCCGCACGACACCGGTCTCCTGATCGCCACGATCGATCCCGAGACCACCCGCAGCGCTCGCCAGGAGAACCCGTACCTCCACGACCGCCGCACCGACCTGTACTGATCCGGCACGACCGCGCCGACGGCACCACCCGCACGACCCGCACCACTCTCGCTGTCCGACCCCCTCCTCCCGCATCCGCCCGTGGATGCTCAGCCGAAAGTGACCCTCATGACCGTCTCCCCCCTCGCCGAGCCGCGCCAGCGCCTCGACGGCCAGCTCGGCACCGGCGCGATCGTCTTCATGGTGATCGCCGCCGCCGCACCCCTCACCGTGATCGGCGGCAACGTGCCCATCGCGATCGGCTCGGGCAACGGCCCCGGTGCGCCGATCGGCTTCGCGCTCGCCGCCGTGATCCTCCTGGTGTTCTCGGTCGGCTTCGTGACCATGACCCCGTTCGTGAAGGAGGCCGGAGCCTTCTTCTCCTACGTCACGGCAGGCCTCGGCTCACGCCTCGGTCTCGGCACCGCCTTCACGGCGCTGGTCGCCTACACCGCCATCCAGGTCGGCGTGTACGGCTACATGGGCTGGGCGGTCGACGACCTCGTGACGTTCTTCGGCGGGCCGAGTCTCCCCTGGTGGCTCTACTCGTTCGCGACCATGGCGATCGTCGCGGTTCTCGGCTATCGACACATCGACCTGAGCGCCAAGGTGCTCGGCATCGCCCTGGCTCTCGAGATCCTCGTGGTGGTCGTGCTCGACGTCGTGATCTTCGCGACGGGCGGCGCCGACGGCATCGCGATGGAGACCTTCGACCCCGCGAACGTGTTCACCGGAGGAATCGGCGTCGCCGTGCTGTTCGCCCTGACCGGCTTCATCGGCTTCGAGGCGACGGCGGTGTTCCGCGACGAGGCGCGCACCCCCGAGCGCACGATCCCGCGGGCGACCTACCTCGCGGTGATCATCATCGGGGTGTTCTATGCGATCTCGTGCTGGGCTCTCGTCACCGGCGTCGGTGCGGCGAACGCGGTCGCTGTCGCGCAGCAGACGCTCGCGGGCGAGGGCAACCTGCTGCTCGACACGACGACGAAGTACCTCGGGCCGATCGTGCGCGATGTCGTGCAGGTCCTGCTCATCACGAGCCTGTTCGCGTGCGTGCTGTCGTTCCACAACGTGATCGCCCGCTACCAGTTCACGCTCGCGCAGAAGTCCGTGCTGCCCGCGCGCCTCGGCCGTCGGCACGCCTCGCACCACTCCCCGGCGTTCTCCTCCGTCGTGCAGACGATCACGGCGGCCATCGTGCTCGCGGTGCTGGCCGTGCTGGGCCTCGACCCGCTCGTCGGGGTCTTCGGCTCGATGGCCGGCGTGGCGACGGTCGGCATGGTGCTGCTGATGCTGACGACCTCGATCGCGGTGCTCGTGTTCTTCGCACGACGCCCCGAGCTGGCCTCCGGGCGCTCCGTGAAGGCCCGGGTCTTCCCGGTGCTCGCGGTGATCGGCCTCGTGCTCGCGCTGTGGCTCGTGCTGTCGAACTTCACGCTCGTCACCGGCGGCAGCGTCGTGGTGAGCACCGTGCTCGCGCTCATCCCCGTCGCGGCCATGGTGGTCGGTATCGTGTGGGGCAGGCGCTTCCGCCTCGACGCCGAACCCGCCGAGGACGACGCCGCACCGGGTCGCGCGGAGGAACGCGCGACGAGCTAGGCCGAGCAGGCCCGGCCGGTGCCTACCCGAGACGAGGACGCACGATGGACCTGGCCTCCCCGGCGCTCGGCGCGATCCGCCGCACCACGGCCGTCGACACCGTGCGGGCCCGCATCTCGCTGGCCCTCGAGCTCGGGATGCTGGTGCCCGGCCAGCGCCTGCCCGGCACGGACGACACGGCCCGCGCGTTCGAGGTCAGCGAGATGACCGTGCGCCGCGCCTACCGCGCGCTGAGCGAGGAGGGCGTGGTCGTGCGACGCAAGGGCCACGCGGGCGGCACGTTCATCGCCGACTCGCCGGCCGTCGGGACCGTCGGCGAGATCGACGCGTACCGGGCGGACGCCGCGCACGTGCACGCCCTGATCGACCAGCGAGCCGTCCTGGAGGCAGGCCTCGCCGCGGTGGCGGGCGCCGCGCCCGACGCTGCCCGGCTCGCGCGGCTCGACGCCCTGGTCGAGGAGATGCGCACGGTGCCGGACTGGACGGGGTTCCGCACCGCTGACGCGGCGTTCCACGAGGAGCTCGCCGCGATGGGCGGTGCTGCGGGAGCCGTCGACCTGCACCACCGGGTCTCGCACGAGCTCTACGCGTACTTCATCCCCTACCGCATCGAGTATCTGCGGGAGTCGAACGAGGAGCACGCCCGCCTCGTCGACGCGCTGCGCGCCGGGGATGCCGGTGCTGCGAGCCGTCTCGCCTTCGACCACGTCGCCGAGCTGCACGGGTCGATGTACGTGGGCCGCCCGCGCGCCTGAGGCGCACCGACGGTCCCGGTGTCGAGACCGCCCTCGCCCCCGGGCGCAGATTCGGAAGTGGCGTCCGACACGCCGCGCCGAGACCTACCGAGACGGCGCGTCACGCCATCCGCTCCGAAACCGTGCCCGACGCGCTGTTGACACGCGTGCGGTTAGGTGGTTACCTAGTCGAGTAACTAACCCACCAACCAACGCGGAGGACTCGTGATCGAAGAAGGAAAGCCCCTCTTCCTCCAGATCGCCGAGCAGATCGAGGATTCGATCATCGACGGCTCGCTCGAGGAGGAGACGCAGGCGCCTTCGACGAACGAGCTCGCCGGCTTCTACCGGATCAACCCTGCGACGGCAGCGAAGGGAGTCGCCATGCTCACCGACAAGGGAGTGCTGTACAAGCGCCGCGGCATCGGCATGTTCGTCGCCGCCGGCGCCCGCGACATCGTGCTCGGAGAGCGTCGCTCGGCGTTCGCCGACCGCTACATCGACCCGCTCCTCGCCGAAGCCCGCACGCTCGGACTCAGCGCCACCGACCTCGCGACCCTGCTCACCGAGCGGGCCGCACAAACCGACGCAGCACAGACAGAAGGGAAGAACCCCGCATGACCGCCGTCATCGAGGTGCAGAACCTCACGAAGCGCTACAAGGACAAGCGCGCACTCGACAACGTGTCGCTCAGCCTCGAGGGGGGCTCGATCTACGGCCTCCTCGGACGCAACGGCGCCGGCAAGACGACACTCATGTCGATCCTCACCGCGCAGAACTTCGAGTCGTCCGGCACCGTGAAGGTCTTCGGAGAGCACCCCTACGAGAACACGCACGTGCTCAACCGGGTCTGCTTCGTGCGCGAGAGCCAGAAGTACCCGGACGACGCCTATCCACGCCACGCCTTCAAGGCCGCGAGCCTGTTCTTCGAGAACTGGGACCAGGCGCTCGCGGACGAGCTGATCGAGCAGTTCCAGCTGCCCATGAAGCAGACCATCAAGAAGCTCTCCCGCGGCCAGCTGTCGGCGGTCGGGGTGATCATCGGGCTCGCCTCGCGGGCCGACCTCACGTTCTTCGACGAGCCATACCTGGGCCTGGATGCCGTGGCGCGGCAGATCTTCTACGACCGGCTGATCGAGGACTACGCCGAGCACCCGCGCACGATCATCCTCTCGTCGCACCTGATCGACGAGGTCTCGAACCTCATCGAGAAGGTGATCGTGATCGACAACGGGCGGATCCTGCTGAACGAGGACACGGATGCCGTGCGTGACCGCGCTGTGACCGTCGTCGGCGATGCCGCGAAGGTGGATGCCTGGGCCTCCGGCCGCGAGGTCCTGCACCGCGAGGCGCTCGGCCGGGTGGCGTCCGTCACCGTGCTGGGGCGGCTCAGCGCCGAGGAGCGCGCCGATATCACGGCATCCGGCCTGGACCTCGCGCCGGTCTCGCTGCAGCAGCTGATCGTCCGGCTCACGCAGAAGGCGGAGTCGACCCCGACGGGCGACCCCACGAAGGAAGGAGTCCGCTGATGCGACGCACGCTCAACGTCGTCCGCCTGCAGCTGATCAACCGGCAGACCTTCGTCTGGGTCCCGTTGATCGTGCTCGGCGCCGCGACCCTGATCTCGGTGCTGATCTACGCCATGATCCCGGGCGACGAGCCCAAGTACGGCGGCGGCGGGCAGGCGCCCCTCTGGTACTTCTTCGCGATCGGGATGTCTGCCATGACGCTCACCTTCCCGTTCTCCCAGGCGATGAGCATCACTCGACGCGACTTCTTCCTCGGCACCGTGCTGACGGCCGTGCTGGGCAGCGCGTTCATGGGCGTGCTGTTCCTCCTCGGAGGAGCCGTCGAGACCCTCACGAACGGATACGGCGTGAACGGGTGGGTCTTCTACCTGCCGTGGCTGTGGGAGGCCGGTCCGGTCGGGGCGTTCATCGTCTACTTCACGCTCGCACTGTTCTTCTTCGTCGTGGGATTCACAGGCGCGACGATCTACAAGAGCTGGGGTCCGCTCGTGCTCACGATCGTGAGCATCGCGCTGGCGCTCGTGCTCGTCGGGCTCGTGTTCCTCGTGACGCGCCTCGAGCTGTGGGGTCACGTCGGACGCGGAATCGGTGATCTCGGAGCCCTCGGCCTGGCGCTGTGGGGACTCGTCGTGGTCGCGGTCCTCGCGGGGGTATCGTTCCTCGCGTTCCGCCGGGCGATCCCCTGACCGATCACGACCATCCCGAGGGGTGGGGCCGCGTCTCGACGCGGTCCCACCCCTCGCCTGCGCGGCGCCGCCGCGTGTACACAGCACCGACGGCATAGTGTGAACACCCCTCCTCTACCCTCGTTCCCATACCCGCCGCCGTCCACCCGTGGGCGGCGGCGACCACACATCGATCCGCACGCTGGGGCGTGCTCTGTGCTGAATTCTGGGGAGAACGACGTGCACACCACTGGGGATGGCCGCTTCGGCGCGGCCGGGAACGGCGGCGCTCGCCGCGCGCGAAGGACGACGCTCTGGGGAGCCGTCGCCCTGACACTGGGGCTCACGTTCGGGGGCCTGTCCGTTCCCGCCGCGTCGACGGCCGACACCTCTCCGGCGCCGGGCACGCCGGAGACGGTCGCCGCCGACGGGCTGCCGACCGTGCAGATCGACGGGGTCGTCTACGCACAGGAGGTCGTCGGCAACACCGTGTACGTCGGCGGCAGCTTCACGAAGGCCCGACCGGCCGGCGCCGCCCCCGGCACGAACGAGACGCCTCGCGCGAACCTGCTGGCGTACGACCTCACGACCGGCGAGCTCATCTCGTCGTGGGACCCGGGCGCGAACAACACCGTGCTCGACATCAAGAAGTCCGCCGACGGGACGCGCATCTACGTCGCCGGCATGTTCTCGAAGGCCGGCGGAGCGTGGCGGTACCGGGTCGCAGCCTTCGACACCGTGACCGGAGCGCTCGTCACGGGCTGGGCCCCCGAGGCCAACGGACGCATCGACGGCCTCGCCGTCACCGAGTCCGCCGTGTATCTGGCGGGCGAGTTCACCACGATCAACGGCACGCAGCGCACCAAGGTCGCCGCCGTGTCGACGACGACGGGTGCGGTGACGGGTTTCACCGCGAACGTGCAGGGAGGCTACGGAGCCAAGGCCGTCGTGGTGTCCCCCGACCGCTCCAAGGTCGTCGTCTCGGGATCGTTCACCTCGGTGAACGGATCGACGAACCCGGGCCGAGGCATCACCGCCCTGAACGCGAGCACGGGTGCGATCATGCCGTGGGCCATGAACAGCGTGCTCCGCAACGGCGGCGCGAGCGCGAGCGGCTACGGCATCATGTACTCGCTCTCATCGGACGGCGAGAGCGTCTACGGGACCGGCGCCGCGCACAACTTCCAGGCCGACGGCGGCGCCTTCGAGGGTGCGTTCCGTGCGAACTGGAGCGACGGCAGTCTGGTCTGGATGGAGGACTGCCACGGCGACAGCTACGACATCGCTCCCACGCCGTCGACCGTCTACGTCGTCGGACACCCGCACAACTGCTCGAACATCGGCGGCTTCCCGGAGTCGTCCGAACTGCGGTTCAAGAACTCGCTGGCCTTCTCGCAGGCGCCGACCGGCCCGGTCATCACGAAGGACAAGGTCGGAGGACCCTACGGGAACTTCGAGGGCAATCAGGCACCGACGCTGCTGCAGTGGTACCCGAGTTGGACCCCCGGCACGTACACCGGCCAGTCCCAGGGCCCGTGGCAGGTGACCGCCGCCGGCGACTACGTGCTGATCGGCGGGGAGTTCCTCAAGGTGAACGGCGTGGCCCAGCAGGGCATCGTGCGCTTCGCCTCGAAGAACGTCGCGCCGAACAAGCAGGGACCGCAGGAGCAGGGCAGCGCATGGAAGCTCAACGCCTCCGCTGTGCGCGCGGGGAACAAGCTGACGTGGAGCGCGAACTACGACCGCGACAGCCAGAAGCTGATCTATCAGGTGTTCCGTCAGGACAAGGGGATGACGACTCCCCTCACCGAGACGACCGCGATCTCCAACTTCTGGACCCGCCCGGCGATGTCGTTCATCGACACGACCGCGACCCCGGGCGCGACCCACAACTACCGCATCAAGGCCATCGACGGGTTCGGCAACTCCACGCAGACGGACTGGACGCCCGTCGTCACGACCGCGAACGTCGCGGCGTCGAACTCCTATGACAAGGCCGTGCTCGCAGGCAACCCGACCGCGTACTGGCCGCTCAACGAGGGCGGCGCCGCAGCCGGACTCAACTGGGTGAGCGCCAACGACCTCGCGTTGAGCAACGCGTCTCTGGGGACCACCGGCCCGCTTCTGTCGACTCCGACGTCGAAGTCGACAGCGTTCACCGGTGCCGACACCTCGGGCGGCGGCAGCAAGAACTCCCTCTCGGCGCCGCAGGTCTTCACGATCGAGGCGTGGTTCAAGACCGCGAGCAAGACCGGAGGCGCGATCGTCGGCTTCAACGCCGCCCAGAACGGCAAGGCGGGCACCCATGATCGGGACGTCTACCTCGACAACACCGGACGGGTCACGTTCGGGGTGTGGAAGGGATCGCAGCAGACGATCACGAGCACTCCCGGGTTCAACGACGACACGTGGCACCACGTCGTCGCCTCCGTGAGCTCCGCCGGGCAGACACTGTACGTCGACGGCGTGCAGATCGGATCGAAGCCGACGGTGACCACCGCCGACGCGTACACCGGGCACTGGCGAGTCGGCGGCAGCATGACGACGGCGTGGGCGAATGCGGGCAGCAGCTCGTTCCTCAAAGGCGCGGTCTCGAACGTCGCGATCTACGACCGCGGACTGTCGGCGAGCGAGATCGCCGCGCACCGGCAGGCGGGCCTGCTCACCCCGACGGCAACGCCGGCGCCCACCGCATACGACGATGCAGTGCTCACGGCGGCTCCGGTCAGTTACTGGCCTCTGAACGAGAGCAGCGGCAACGCGGGATTCGACCGGGCCGGCAGCAACCACCTCATCGTGGACAACGGGACGCGAGGATCGACCGGTCCCGTCACCACCTCTTCCGCACCGACGACCACGTTCGCGGGTACCGCAGGCTCGGGAGCACGGACGCTCACCTCGGCTCCCGCGCCGCAAGTCTTCTCGATCGAGGCGTGGTTCAAGACCGACAGCACCAGCGGAGGCAAGATCATCGGTTTCGGAGACGCCGCCACTCGCGACTCCGTGAGCAACGACCGCAACGTCTACATCGACGGCGCAGGACGTGTGTCGTTCGGCGTGTATCCGGGAGAGACGCGGGCCATCGGTGGTGGTGCGAACTTCAACGACGACCGCTGGCATCATGTCGTCGCCACGCTCAGCCCCTCCGGTCAGAAGCTGTACGTAGACGGCGTCGAGATCGCAGCAAGCCTCGACACGACGTCCGCGCACCCCTACTCCGGCTATTGGCGGATCGGCGGCGACACGATCGGTGGCTGGCCGAACGCCGGCACCAGCCCGTATCTGAAGGGCGCGATCTCGAACGTCGCCATCTACGACCGAGTCCTGACCCCGAGCGAGATGGCATCGCATCGAAAGATCGCTCTGGGTGTGCTGAACCAGGCTCCGGTGGCGGCGTTCACGCCGACGGCGACGGGTCTGTCGGTGGCGGTGGACGGGTCGGCGTCGGCGGATCCGGACGGCACGATCGCGTCGTACGCGTGGAACTTCGGCGACAACGGCACGGCCACGGGTGCGACGGCGTCGCACACGTACACCACGGCCGGCACCTACCAGGTCACCCTCACGGTGACGGATGACAAGGGCGCGACGAACACGGTCACCAAGCCCGTCACGGTCACGGCTCCTCCGGCGAACGCGCCTCTGGTCACCGACACGTTCACCCGCACGGTCCCGTCCGGCGGGTGGGGCACGGCCGATCTCGGCGGCGCGTGGACGCTGCAGGGCGGTGCCACGGCGTACTCCGTGAACGGCACGGGCGGTGTGGTGTCGATGGCTCCGTCGCAGACGCGCACGGCACGCCTGGGATTGTCGGGCACGGATGCCGTGGTCCGGGTGTCGGTCGCGGCCGACCAGGTCGCCACCGGCGGTGCGGCGACGGCGACCGTGATCGGTCGTCAGGTCGCCGGGTCCAACTACTCGGCCCGGGTCCGGTTCGAGGTCGGCGGAGGGGTGCGCCTGTACCTGCTGCGCGACGAGACCGCTCTGGGCTCGTACCTGATGCCGGGTGTGACCTACACGCCGGGAACCGTGCTGAACGTGGCTCTGTCGGTCACCGGCACGAACCCGACGACCCTGTCCGCGAAGGTCTGGAAGGCCACGGACGCCGAGCCGGCGACGTGGCAGGTCACCGCGACCGACACCACCGCGGCCATGCAGACCGCCGGCACCGTCGGACTCATGAACACCGTCTCGGGAGCATCCACCCTCCCCGCCACCGTGTTCACCTGGGACGACCTCACCATCACCAAGCCCTGAGGCGACACCCTGAGGACGGGCGACCAGGGGACGAGCCGGGACCGGCGACGACGGGAGTGACGAGATGAACGAGATCACGATCGTCCTCGCCGCCTCCGGCGCGCTGCTGCTCGGGGCCATGAGCCCGGGACCGAGCTTCGTCCTGGTCGCCCAGGCGTCTCTGGGGGCCTCGCGTCGGGAAGGCGTGGCCACTGCGGTCGGCGTCGGAGCCGGCGGGCTCGCGTTCGCCGTCCTCGCCCTGTGCGGCCTCATCGCCACTCTCATGGCGGTCGAACCGCTCTTCGTGGCCGCGAAGATCCTTGGCGCCGCCTACCTCCTCTGGACCGCCGTCAAGATCTGGCGCGGAGCGCGCATCCCTCTCCCCCAGGTGCCCGCAGGAACGCGGCGGCAAGTCGGAGGCCATCGACTGCACCGTGCATTCCTCCGCGGGTTCGCCGTTCAGCTCAGCAACCCGAAGACCGCGATCGTCTACGCGAGCGTCTTCGCCTCGCTCCTGCCCGCGGACCCGACTCTCGGGCTGGCCGTCGCACTGATCTGCGGAGTCCTCGTCGTCGAGACGGGATGGTACTCGGCCGTGGCCGCAGGACTGTCGATCGCCGTATTCAGAAGGGTCTACGAGCGGACCAAGGCCGGAGTCGACCGAGCAGCGGCCGTCCTGCTCGGGGCACTCGGGGTCAAGCTGCTCCTCTCGGCCTGGGAACGCCCCGCCTAGAGCATCCCGAGATCCGATCACGACCTCGCCCGGCGGTCACACAGCACCTCGCCCGAGCATCCGAACGACGCAGACGTCGATCCAGGCTTCTACCGCGCGCCCGCGCCCGAGACAACCCCGTCGAGCGATCGGGCCGCCGACCGTAGCCTTTCCTCCGGGGAGGTCGGCAGAGAGGACCCCGTGACGAACATCCGCTCGCGCATCCGCCCGCAGCGCCCGGCGATCGTGGCATCCCTGCATGACGCCGTGCGTCCCGCCCGGCTCCTGCTCGTGGCGAAGACCATGCTCGCGGTCGGACTCGCCTGGGTCGTCGCCCCGCATATGCCGGGAGTGACCCAGGAGTACCCGTACTACGCGCCGCTCGGCGCTCTCGTAAGCATGTACCCGACCCTCATGGGCTCCATGCGCTCCAGCGTTCAGACCCTCCTGGGCCTCGCGACCGGCATCGGTCTCGCGGCGATCGTCGTCATCACCGTCGGCCCGACGTGGTGGACGATCCCGGTGGTGGTCGGTGTCGGCGTCTTGGTGTCGGGGACGAACTGGTTCGGCGCCGGCAAGGAGTACGTGCCGATGGCCGCGCTGTTCGTCCTCATCATCGGAGGCCAGAACGCCGACGACTACTCCCTCGGCTACCTGACGCAGACGGCAGTCGGCGTCACGATCGGGCTGCTCGTCAACATCGTGATCGCTCCCGCACCGCTCACGCTCGCCGCCGCCGCGCGCGTGGACACCTTCCGCGACCAGCTCAGCACCCACCTGCACGACATCGGGAACGCCGTGACCGAATCCTGGCCGCCCGAGCATCAGCAGTGGGCCGACGACGCCGCATCGCTCGCCGAGACCACCAGCGGGCTGCGCGCGGCCCTCGCCGACGCCGACGACAGCCGACGCGGCAACGTCCGCGCGCGCGGCGGACGCGGCGAGACGCAGCACGTCCACGCCGAGCTGGCGTCCCTCGACCGGATCGCCCACCTCATCCGCGACATCTCCGACGCCACCGCCGACACGATCTGGGATCGCCCCGGAGCCCTGCGCCTCGACCCCGCCCTGCCCGGACCGCTCGCCGCCGCCTGCCACGCGGTCGCCGACGTCATCGCGCAGCGCGAGCCCGATACGGCCGAGGCCCATCGGGTGCGCGCCGACGCTGCCCGGGCCGTCCGACTGCTGCTCGAGACGGTCGACGACCGCACGATCGAGGCTCATCGCACGATGGGCCCGGGCGTGCTCAGCGCCATGCACCTGCGACGCATCCTGATCCTCTGCGGCACCGGGAAGTCCGCCGAGGACTGACCTGCGACTACAGCGCGCCAGTCAGCGCCGCGATGCCCACGAGCACCGACAGCAGCGCGAGCACCAGGGCGATCGAGATCAGCACGATGTGCACCGTGAGGAACGCGGTCGGCTTACCCGCGGCATCCCTCGCCCTGGGGTCCTTGGCGACGCGGATGTAGAAGCGCGGCCACACGAGCGCGTTGAACGCGGCGTTGAGGAACAGGACGATGGCGAGAAGAGTCACGCCTCCCACGCTAGCGGCGGTGAGGTCCACCGGATTTCGACGCCGTCCATGTATCAGAAAAGCCTTGCCGTGCTCCTGATGGGTGTGCTCACAATAAGACTCATGATCGACGGCGCACCCGACGGCGCCGCCCTCGATCCTGCACCGGACGACGGTGCGGCGCGCTGGCGACGCGCCGCCGACTTCTTCGAGGCATGGCGGGACGGCGACAGCCGCGCGATGGACGACCTCGTGCGGCTCATGACGCCTGTCCTCTGGCATGTCGTGCGCGCCTACGGCCTCGAGCGCACGCTCACCGAGGACGTGATCCAGACGACCTGGATGCAGCTCGTCCGCGGGCACCGGTCGATCACCGAGCCGCGCGCCGTCTCGGCCTGGCTCACGACCACGGCGCGACGCGAAGCGTGGCGCGCGGGCAAGGCCGGACGCAGGGTCGAGACGACCGAGACCGACACGCTCGACGTCCTGCTGCCGCGGCAGGAGTCGGCCGAGGATCGCGCCGCGACCGGCGAGCAGAGCCGCGCGCTCTGGTCGGCCGTGCAGCGTCTCGCGGATCGCTGTCAGCGGCTGCTTCGCGTGATCGCCTTCGAGGAGCGCCCCGACTACGCCCGACTCGCCGGCGAGCTCGGGATGCCGGTCGGCAGCATCGGGCCGACCCGGCAGCGCTGCCTCGCCAAGCTGCGCGCCCTACTGGACGGATCAGCACCGGCGGGTGCGTCATGAGCACGCCCGACCGCGAGGACGCCGAGCTCTTCGCGCAGCTGCGGTCGCTGTGGCGCGACGTCGACCCCATGCCGGCGAGCCTGATCGACCGGATGATCGCGGCCGTCGCCGCAGAGGGACTCTCGGAGGAGTACGCCCTGCTGACGCTCGTCGACCAGCCGCTCGGTGCGGTGCGCGGCGACGCCGACGCACTCACCCTCCAGTTCAGCGACGGCACCACCAGCATCCTGCTGCACGTCACCGGTACGGCGAACGGCCGGCATCGGGTCGACGGCTGGGTCGACACGGCGGCCGCCGAGATCGAACTGCGCCAGGGGGACCGCATCCGCACCACGTCGCCGAGCGAGACCGGACGCTTCGCCTTCGACGACGTGCCCGACGGGTTCACGAGCGTGCGGCTGACCACCACGGTCGGCGGCGAAGCGCGCGTTCTGGCGACTCCGCAGTTCGAGTTGTGATCGATCGTGGGCCTTCCCGCACACAGAGCGGGGTGACCCGCACACTGAGCGGGGATTCCCGCACACACACCGCGGACGACGTCCGCATGGACGCGGGGCGACCCGCAGAGGATGCGGGGACGCCCGCGGAGGGGACCGACGATGGAACAACCGAGGGGATGGAGCTGGCAGGACAGAGCGGAGGGATCGATCCGTCGAGGGACGGCGCTGGATCCGAACGTGGAGCCGGTGGAGGGCGTCCGCGCCTTCCCCACCGCATACCTGCCCGAGCGCCTGCTGATCACGTTCGACCGGGACGACGACACTGAGGCCTACGACGGCGAAGTGAAGGCGCTGCGCGACGCCGCCGCATCCTTCGGGTGGCAGCTCGACATCGAGTCCGAGGAGACGCGTCTGAACGCGGCTCCGCTGCTGCCGGGAGTGCCCGGTTTCCTGCGCGCGCGACTGCTCACACCGGACGAGGCCGTGCGCGGCGAGTCTCCCGTCGCGCCCGACGCCTGGCGGGTGCTGCAGCGTGCGCGACGGAGCACCCGTTCGACCATGCCGCGGACCAGCCTGGAACACGTGGTGTCGATCGACCCCGTCGGGCTCAACCCGTTCAGCCGCACCAACCCCTTCAGCCGCACGAACCCGTTCAGTCGCACGAACCCGGTGCGCGGCGGAG
This sequence comes from Microbacterium sp. LMX7-1.2, assembly GCF_040675935.1. NCBI lineage: Bacteria > Bacillati > Actinomycetota > Actinomycetes > Micrococcales > Microbacteriaceae > Microbacterium > Microbacterium sp. LMX7-1.2. The sequence goes on from NZ_JBEGIL010000001.1 coordinate 1,907,337, forward strand.
GCTCCGGCGGGAGCGACGACTACCTCGAGCCGGGCCGCGGAGCCCGGCAGCCGGTGACCTGGGTGGGGCCGGCGCCGCAGCGCGGACCGGCGCCGAAGCGCGGCCGCAGGCCCGTCGTCGCGGTGCTCGACACCGGATGCGGCGTGCACGACTGGCTCCCCGATGACATCGTCACGCGGCAGGTCGAGCTCGACGGCGTGCCGATCGGACTCACCGACGACGCCGATCCGGAACGATACCCCGACCTGTACGGGCAGTTGGACGGCGAGATCGACGCCGTGGCCGGACACGGCACGTTCATCGCGGGCATCATCCGACAGGCGGCGCCGGATGCCGACATCCTGTCCGTGCGGATGGCCGGGGCCCTCGGGGTGATCGACGAGAGCACGTTCCTCACGACGGTCGCGCAGGTCGTGGAGCTGCTGCGTCGCCACCGTGCGGACCCCTCGACCGGGCATCCGATCGACGTGCTGAACCTCTCGCTCGGCTACTACCACGAGACCCCCGAGGACGGCCTGTTCAGCACGACGCTCACCGCCCTGCTCAGGAAGGCCCGTGAGCTCGGATGCGTGGTGGTGTGCTCCGCGGGCAACGATGCGATCGACCGGCCGTCGTTCCCGGCATCCCTGTGGCCGTGGCCGGGGGCGGACAACGGCATCGTTCCCGACAAGGATGCGCCGCTGGTCTCCGTCGGCGCCCTCAACCCCTCCGCGCGCTCGGTCGCGTTGTTCTCGAACGTCGGACCGTGGGTGCGCGTCTACGCGCCGGGCGCGGCGGTCGTGAGCACGTCGCCCGGGTTCGTGGGTGGCGAGCAGGCGTCCACGCGGGCCGACGTCGACGGGCTGCACCGCGAGACGATCGACCCGGACGACTATCGGGGCGGCTTCGCGATCTGGAGCGGCACGTCGTTCGCGGCACCGTACGTCGCAGGACGGATCGCCGCACAGCTCGGGTCCGTACCGCCCGCCGGAGTCACGATGAAGGCGGCGACGGCGGCAGTCGACACGGTGCTGAAGGGACTGCCGGCACCGCGGGACTGACTCGTCGCACTTCCACGGAACGCCACATACCGGCATTCTGGGAGGATGCCTCTGACCGCGCGCGAACTGCATCAGCGTGGCGTCGCGGCGGCCAACTCCCGGCGGTTCGGACAGGCGCGGCGCGCGCTCGCCACGGCATCCGCCCGCGCCTCCGATGACGACGACCTCCGCGCGCGCATCGACGGCACGCTGGCGTACGTCCTCGCGCAGACCGGCGAACCGGCCGAGGCCGAGCAGCTGTCGCGGGCCGCCCTCGCCAGGACGGGCCTGCGCGCCGAGACCCTCGCCGTGCTGAACGGCCAGCTCGGCACGCTTCTCATGCACGGCGGCCGACTCGACGAGGCCGAGGACTTCCTCACCCGAGCGATCGACGCCCTCGACGAGAACTCCGTCGAACGGGCGAACCTCCTGATGAGTCGCTCCATGGTCGGGATGCAACGGCACGACCTCCCGCAGTGCGAGTCCGACCTGCGCGCCGCCATCGCCGTATACGAAGCCCTCGGCGACGAGGAGCCGCTGGCCGAGGCGCGCCACAACCTCGGCTACGCGGCCCTGCTCGGAGGCGACCTCATCACGGCGCTCGGTTACATGACCGCGTCGCGTCCGACGTTCGCGGCCACGAGCGCGCTGGCCGTCGCGATCAGCGACCTCGACCGCGCCGAGGTGCTCCGCGACGCAGGACTGACCACCGAGGCCGAGGAGCTGCTCGGCCAGGTCGCGACGCAGTTCGGCGCACAGCGCATGAGGCAGTCCCGCGGCGAGGCGGAGTTCCACCTGGCGCGCTCCCTCCTGCGCCACGACCCGGCCGCGGCCGAGCGTTCGGCTACCACCGCCGCGGGGCGGTTCACCGCCCTCGGCAGCGAGGGGTGGGCGGCGCGAGCCGAGGCCGTGCGGCTCGAGGCGCGGCTGCGCGCTCGTCCGGGCAGCCCCATCGATCACGGTCAGTTCGCGCGCACGAGTGCGGCACTCGCTCGCGGCGGCTTCGCGACCGAGGCCACCGCGCTGACGCTGACCGCCCGACTGGCCGATGGGAAGCGGATGCCGCGGCTCGCCGCCGACGCCCCCACTCCACTGCGACTCCGTGCCCAGGAGGTGCGCGCCGTCCGTGCCTCCGCCGCCGGACGCGATGCCGACGCGCGGCGCGCCGCGGCCGCGGGACTCGACCTGCTCACGTCCTGGCAGCAGTCGTTCGGTGCGCTCGATCTGCAGGCCTCCGTCGCCATGCACGGTACCGAGCTCATGTTCGCGGGGCTCGCGGCGGCGGCGCGCTCGCGCGACCCGCGCATCCTGTTCGAATGGTCGGAGCGGGCGCGGCACCTGAGCCAGCAGGTCGCGCCCGTGCGGCCGCCGCGCGATGCGGAGCTCGCGGCGGACCTCGCCGAGCTGCGGATGCTGCGCGCCGATCTCGCGGGCTCCGACTGGACCGCCGATGCGCGGGTGCGGGTGCTGCGCGATCGTGTGCGCGACCGGCAGTGGTCGACGACCGGCGCAGGCTCCAGCCGCGGCCGACTCGATCTCACGGCGACGCGCGAACGCCTCTCGTCCGGCACGGCGGTGCTCGCCTACGTGTTCACCGGCGTCGATCTGCTCTGCACCGTGGTGACGGCGGACGGCGCGACCGTCGTCGAGCTGTCGTGGCCGCGCATCCGCGCCGCGCTGGATGGGCTCCGGGCCGATCTCGACGTCGCCGCCCTCACGCACGGCGGCCCGATGGCGCGTCTCGTCGCCCGGTCGCTCGACGAGCGGATGCAGGTGCTCGACGTCGAACTCCTGCGGCCGGTCCTCGCCGCGGCGCACGGCGCCGAGCGGCTCGCGCTCACTGTGCCCGGCATCCTCGGCGGCATCCCGTGGGCGATGCTCCCCGGCACGGCATCCGTCCCGTTCACGATCGCGACGTCGGTGTCGCGCTGGCTCGGCGACGACTCGCGGGATGGCAGGCCGGCCCCGCGGGCGACGACGACAATGCGCCGGGCCGGTTTCGCGGCAGGTCCGCGGGTGGTGCGTGCCGACGAGGAGGTGGGCACCGCGGCCAACGCGTGGACGGATGCCACAGTGCTCACGGGCGACGCGGCGCGGGTCTCCGACGTGATCCACCTCGCCGCCGACGCCGACGTGCTGCACATCGCCGCGCACGGCCGCCACGCGGTCGACAATCCGCTGTTCTCGGGATTCGAGCTCGTCGACGGCACGCTGTTCGGGTACGACGTCGATCTGATCCCGCGCGTCCCCGAGACCGTGGTGCTGTCGGCGTGCGAGCTGGGCCGTTCGTCGGTGCGCTGGGGGGAAGAGGCCCTGGGCATGACGCGCGTCTGGCTGCACGCGGGGACGCGGTGCGTGATCGCGGCGCCGGTGGTCGTCGCCGACGACGTCGCATGCGAACTGCTCGGCGCGGTGCACGCACGTCTCGCGGAGGGCGTCGCGCCCGCGGTCGCCCTGGCCTCGGCATCCGAGTCGACCGGGCTCCGCGCCCCGTTCCAGTGCCACGGCGACGGGCTCTGAGACTTTTCTCCACTCGATGTATCAGAACGGGTCGCCCCCGCTCCTGATCTGCAGAAGGTGCCACGCGAAGGGCTTCGGACACGGAGCGCGAGGGAGGCGCGGTCGGAACTGGGGATGCCTCGTGCACTGGGGAGTGCGGGGAACGACACGGCCACCATCTACTCCGGGGATGTCGCGAGGGGTCGCGACATCCCCACCAGGAGTCGCCTCGGGCGGATCCCGCGGAACGGGCCGCGGATCAGCCTGCGGCGACGACCTCGTAGCCCGCAGCGCGCAGGGCCGCGAGATCGGCGGGCGTCGCCCCGTCGTCGGTGAGGATCACGGGGAACAGCTCCGCACCGCCGACGGCGGCGAACGCCACCCGGCCGAGCTTGCTGCTGTCGGTCACGACCACGGCTCGCCCCGCGCGCGCGGCCATCATCCGATTCACGGCCGCCTCGCGCTCGTCCTGCGTGGTCGCCCCGGCGTCGGCGTCCATGCCGTTCACGCCGATGAACGCGATGTCGAGACGGATGCCGCGCAGCAGCTGCTCGACGAAGGGTCCGACGAGCTCGTAGCTGCGCGAGTGGATCACCCCGCCCGTCACGACCACCTTGATGTCGGGGCGGGTCGCGAGCTGGGCCGCGATGTTCACGGCGTTCGTGACGACCGTGATGCCCGATCCCGATCCCGAGCCCGATCCCGAACCCGAACCGAGATCGTCGCGTGCGGCGAGGGCCGCGGCGATCGCCGTGGTCGTGGTGCCTCCGCTGAGCCCCACCACCATGCCGGGGGTCACGAGAGCCGCGGCGGCCTGCGCGATGCTCTCCTTCTGCTGCGTGCGCAAGTGGCTCTTGTACCGGATCGGCAGCTCGTAGGCGACGGTCTGCGCGACCGCGCCCCCGTGCGTCCGGGTGAGCAGGCGCTGCTCGGCGAGCGAATCGAGGTCGCGCCGTGTCGTCGCGGGGGAGGCACCGAACCGCGCCACAAGGTCGTCGACTCCGACCTCGCCGTCGGCGGCGAGCAGGTCGAGGATCGCGTTCAGGCGGGCGGCGCGCTTCATGGCTCTATCCTGCCGTGACGGGTGCGAACGCGAAGAGCCGCAAGAGGCGCGCAGCCTCGTGCGCGAGCGCGTCCCTCGCCGGAGCGAGGTACTTGCGCGAGTCGACGAGCGCGGCATCCGCCTCGAGCACCCCGCGGACGGCGCGCGTGAAGTGGCCGTTGAGGTGCGTCGACACGTTGATCTTCGTCATGCCCGCGCGCACGGCCTGCGCGATGACCTCGTCGGGCACGCCCGAGGACCCGTGGAGCACGAGCGGAACGTCGAGCGCCTCGTGCAGTCGAGCGATCAGATCGAGGTCGAGGGATGCCGTGCGATCGGTCATCGCGTGCGAGGAACCCACCGCGACCGCGAGGGCGTCGACGCCGGTCGCCGCGACGAACGCGCGCGCCTCCGCGGGATCGGTGCGCACACCGGGGGCATGAGCCCCGTCCTTGCCTCCGACCTCGCCGAGCTCTCCCTCGACGTATACGCCGGCTGCGTGCGCCCGCTCCACGACCGCGGCCGTGAGCGCGACGTTCTCGTCGTAGGGCAGCGCACCGCCGTCGAACATGACCGAGCCGAAGCCGAGCGCGATCGCCTCGTCGACGAGCTCCGGGCGCTCGGCATGGTCGAGATGCACCGCCACCGGCGTCGCCGCACGTCGCGCCACCGCGAGCGTGGCCAGGGCGATCGGCTCGAGGCCTCCGTGGTAGTCGGCGCAGTTCTGCGAGATCTGGAGCACGACCGGCAACTGCGCGGCTTCGGCGGCGCGCACGAGCCCCTCTGCGGTCTCCAGGTGGATCACGTTGAACGCGCCGATGCCGGTGCCGCGGGAGGCGGCGTCCGTCACGAGTTCGCGGGCGGACACGAGTGTCACAGTTCTTCCTCTCGAGGGATGGCGGGGACGACGAGGCGTGCTTCGAGCGCCGCCCAGTCGTCGGAGATCTCACCGGCCAGCGGCATCGGCACAGCGGCGGCCGACCAGGCGGTGGCGCGGCGCAGCACGGTCTCGGGGTCGCGCTCGCCGTCGGCGTACAGCACCGCGCAGGCGGCGACAGCGGCATCGCCAGCGCCCGTGGGATTTCCCGCGAGCGGGGCGTCGAGTCGGGCCTGCCGCACCGCGTCCGCAGTGACCGCGAGCATGCCCTCGGCGCCACGCGACAGCAGCACCAGCTCGGCGCCGAGCGCGAGCAGAGCGCGGGCCCCGGCGACGGGGTCGTCGATGCCCGTCGCCTCGACGAGTTCGGCGGCGTTGGGTTTGAGGACGGCCGCTCCCGCCTCCGCCGCGCGGAGCAGTGCGGGGCCGGAGGTGTCGACGATCGCGGGGACGCCGGCGTCCCGCGCCGTGCCGATCAGCAGCGGCACGAGGGTGTCGGGCGCTCCGGGAGGGAGGCTGCCGGAGATCACGAGCGTGCGGGCGCTCGGCAACGCGTCGACGACTTCTCCGAACAGCGCCGCCCATTCGGCATCCGTGGGGTTCGCGCCCCGCTCGTTGACGATGGTGGTGTCGCCGAGCTCCTCGTCGACGATCGCGACCGTCTGCCTCGTCGGCGCCGCGACCTGCACCAGCCGATGCGGGACGCCGCTCGCACCGAGATCGGCCGCGAGCGCGATGCCGGTGCGGCCGCCCGCCGTGGCGAGGGCGAGCACCGAAGCGCCCTGCGCGTGCGCCACCCTGGCGACGTTGAGACCCTTGCCGCCGGCGCGGGCTGCTCCGGCATCCGCGCGGTGCGTGGCACCGAGGGTCAGCCGATCCACGCGCCAGGTGAGGTCGAGCGCCGGGTTCGGGGTGACGGTGAGGATCATGCGAGCTCCCTCGCGCGCAGCGCCGCCCCGAGTATCCCGGCGTTGCCGGAGAGCTCGGCGGGGACGAGGTCGGGGATGCGGTGGAAGCTCAGCCGCTCCGCGAGTCGCGCGCGCAGCTCGTCGAACAGCGCCCCGCCCGCACGCGAGAGCCCTCCGCCGATCACGATCGCCTGCGGCGCCACGACCGCGGTGAGCTGGGCGAGCGACAGGGCGAGTGCGTCGAGGGCCGAGGTCCAGATCTCCGCCGCGATCGGATCGCCCGCCGTGGCGCGCGCGATCACGTCCTTGGCTCCGTCCGGCACCTCGCCCGTGGCGTCGAGGTAGCGGCGGACGATCGCCCCGGCCGAGGCCACGGCCTCGAGGCAGCCGCGGGCGCCGCACGGGCAGATCGGCCCCTCGGCGATCGGCGAGTGCCCGATCTCGCCCGCGTACCCGCCTGCCGTGTACGGCTCGCCGCCGAGGATGAGCGCGCCGGCGATCCCCGTGCCGATCACCAGCACGACCGAGTCCGAGTAGGCCCGAGCGCCACCGAGGCGGTGCTCGGCCCAGCTGGCCGCGCGCACGTCGTGGTCGAACGCGACCGGCAGCCCGAGTCTCTGCGCAGCCAGGTCGCGGATCGGCGCGTCGCGCCAGCCCAGGTTGCTCGCGAAGACGCCGAGTCCGGCATCCGCGTCCACGATGCCGGGGACGACGAGCCCGACCGCACGCGGCACGACGTCGGGGTGCGCGGACGTGAGCTCGCGGGCGAGGTCGCCGAGACGGTCGATGACCGCCGCCGTGCGATCGCCCTCGACGACCGGGGTGGGCGTGCGACGCAGGTCGAGCGCGGTCCCGTCGGGTGCGAACAGGGCCGACTTGATGTCCGTCCCGCCCACGTCGAACGCCAGGACGGCGGGCCCCTCGCCGAGAGACGGCGCCCCGGTGAGGGGCGCTCGCGCGCCGTCAGATGTGGTCATCGGCTTCTCCGAGAGAGGCTGGCGTCATGCATCCAGGATGACGGATCGCGTGAGGTTGCGCGGCTGATCGGGGTCGAGGCCACGCGCCAGGGCTCGGTCGAGGGCGACGCGGTGCACGCGCACGAGGTCGGCGAGCGGATCGATCGGATGCTGCACGAAACGCGCTCCCGTCGCCTCGACCTGCGCCGCGAGGCCGTCGGGGGCGTCCCCGAACTGCCACGTGATGCGGCCGGGTGCCGCGATCGCGATCGGCCCGTGCCGGTACTCCATGGAGGCGTAGGACTCGGTCCACGACTGGGAGGACTCGCGCATCTTGAGCGCGGCCTCGTGCGCGAGGCCCACTGTCCACCCGCGGCCCAGGAACGTGTACTGCTCGGCGTCGCCCAGGGCGGGATCGTCGTCCGCGGCGAGCACGGCGGAGGCGTCGTCGATGGCTCGGGTCAGATCCTCGCCCAACGATGCGCGGAACAGCGCGAGTGCTGTGGTGGCGAAGCGCGTCTGCACGACCGACTTCTCGTCGGCGAACGGGAGGAGCAGGGCGTCGTCGACCATGCCGACCAGCGGTGAGGTCTCGTCGCCGATGACACCGATCACGCGGGAGCGTCCCTTGAGGCGTTCGGCGATTTCCAGCACCTCCGTCGTGGTGCCGGATCGGCTCAGCGCGATGACGGCGTCGTAGCCGCGGTCGACGAACGACTCGGACGCGGCGAACGCGTCGGTCTCGCCGAGGCCGGCGGTCTCGCGCAGCACGGCATACGCCTGCCCCATGAACCAGGAGGTGCCGCATCCCACCACCGCCACGCGTGCTCCGGCGGCGGGGAGCAGAGCCTGCTGATCGCGCAGATCGGCGGCCTTCGCCCAGGTCTCGGGCTGCGAGGTGAGCTCGTCACGCATGTGCGCGCCGGCGGAGGTTGTGGTCATGGCTTCGCCTTTCGGATCTCGTTCGACGTGATTGATGCACTTTTGTGATCGAAATACGTCAATATCAATCATAGTATGACGTTCAAACACAGGATTCCAGAACACCGTCGAGAAACCTCTTGATTAGTTCATAGGCCTGACAAATAATCATTCTCGTTCTACGCATCGTCGCGTACGACCGTTCGCGACACCGTGCACTGCCCTCCCGATCACCATCACCAACAGTGAGGAATGCAACACATGAAGAAGTCACTGCGGTTCGGCGCGGTCGCACTCGCGGCCACCGCCACACTCACACTCGCCTCGTGCGGCTTCAGCGGCGGCTCGGGAGGCGACGGAGGCGACGCCGACGGCAAGACCACGCTCGACATGCTCGTCCCCAGCTACTCCGACGCGACCAAGGGTCTGTGGGAGGACGTGATCACCGGGTTCGAGAAGGAGAACCCCGACATCGACGTCAAGCTGGAAGTGCAGTCCTGGGACAACCTCGAGAAGGTCGTCTCGACGAAGATCCAGGCCGGCGAGGCTCCGGACATCTACAACGGCGGCCCCTTCGCCGGCTTCGTCGGCGACGAGCTGCTGTACCCGGCGAAGGACGTCGTCTCCGAGGACACGTACTCCGACTTCCAGGACTCGTTCATCGCGAACGCCGAGGTCGACGGCACTGCATATGCGCTTCCGCTGATCGCCTCGGCGCGTGCGCTGTTCGTGAACAACGCGCTGCTCGAGCAGGCCGGTGTGACCGAGGCTCCGAAGACCTGGGACGAGCTGCTGGACGCCGCGACCAAAATGTCGGCTCTCGGGGGCGGCGTCGCCGGTTACGGCATGCCGCTCGGCTCGGAGGAGGCCCAGGCCGAGGCGGCCGTGTGGCTGTGGGGCGGCGGCGGATCGTTCGGCGACGCGTCCGAGATCACGATCGACACCCCGGAGAACCTCGCGGGCGCGGAGCAGATCAAGAAGATGATCGACGCCGGTGCGACGCAGGCCGACCCCGGCTCGACGCAGCGCTCGCCCCTCATGGACATCTTCATCCAGGGCAAGATCGGGATGCAGGTGGGCCTGCCGCCGACGGTGGGGCAGATCGAGGAGGGCAACCCCGACCTCGACTACTCGATCGTGCCGATCCCGACGAAGGACGGCTCGGCGTTCACGCTCGGCGTCATGGACCAGCTCATGGCCTTCCAGAACGACGACGACAAGAAGGACGCCATCACCAAGTTCTTCGACTACTACTACTCCGCCGACGTGTACGTGCCGTGGGTGCAGGCCGAGGGCTTCCTGCCCGTCACCAAGTCCGGCGCCGAGAAGCTCGGCGGTGACGAGAAGCTGAAGCCGTTCCTCGACGTGCTCCCGGACGCGCAGTTCTACCCGTCGACGAACCCGAAGTGGTCGGCCGCCGACGGTGCGTTCAAGTCGCTGTTCGGACAGCTGCAGTCGAAGTCGGCGCAGGACGTGCTGACCGAGATCCAGGCGCAGGTCGACGCGGGCTGAGCCGCGCATCCGCAGACACCCATCACGGAGAGGTTCGAGAATCCCATGAGCCAGACCACAGAATCCTCGAACCCCGCGGGGGCGGCCACCGGCCGTCCCCGCGCCACCGGGTCCCGAGCGAGAGGAGCCGGGTCGGACCCCGCGCCGCGCAAGCCCGGCGTCAAGGACCTGCTGCAGGCTCTGCCGTGGATAGCTCCGGCGCTCGTGCTCATCATCGGCGTGGTGCTGTTCCCCGCCGGGGTGATGTTCTTCAACTCCACCCGCGACATCTCCCTGTCGGGCCTCGACAAGGGCTCGGTCGGGTTCGACAACTTCGCGACCGTGTTCGGGTTCGCCGAGTTCTGGCCCATCCTCGGCCGCACGATCGTGTGGGTCGTGGCCGTGGTGTTCTTCACCGTCGCGATCTCCCTCGGCCTCGCGCAGATCCTCAACAAGGCGTTCCCCGGACGCCAGATCGTGCGCATGGCCGTGATCGTGCCGTGGGCGGCCTCCGTGGTCATGACCACGATGGTGTTCTACTACAGCCTCGAGCCGTACTTCGGAGTGTTCAACAAGTTCCTCTACGACATCGGCCTGTCCGACGACGCCGTCGGCTACGGCTGGACCAAGAACCCCGCCACCGCGTTCACCTGGTCGATCGTCATCGCGATCTTCGTGTCCCTGCCGTTCACGACCTACACGATCCTCGCCGGGCTCCAGACGGTCCCGGCCGACGCGATCGAGGCCGCGAAGATGGACGGCGCCGGTCCCGCCCGCACCTACTGGACGATCATCCTGCCCCAGCTGCGCAGCGCCCTCGCCGTCGCGATCCTCATCAACATCATCAACGTCTTCAACTCCCTTCCGATCCTCAAGGTCATGACCGGCTCCATCCCCGGCTACGACGCCGACACGATCATGACGATGATCTTCAAATACATCGAGCTGCAGAAGAAGGTCGACGTCGCCAGCGCCCTGTCCGTCGTGGCCTTCCTCATCGTGATCGTGATCGTCGCGGTCTACGTCAAAGCCGTCAAGCCCATGAAGGAGGTCTGACCGTGACCCTGACCGAGACCGCCCTCGTCACCACCGCCGGCACCACCCCCGCCCCGCGTCTGCCCGGCCGCAAGCGCCGGTACACCGCCGACCAGGTCACCCTCCCCCGCGTCATCCTGCGCACCGCCGCCGGGTTCCTCGTGCTCGCGATCTTCGTGCTGCCGTACCTCATCATGTTCTTCGGGTCCGTGAAGACCAAGTCGCAGATCCGCTCCGTCGACCCCACCTACCTCCCCGTCGAATGGCACTGGGAGAACTACTTCACGATGTGGTCGACGCCCGAGACGCCGCTGCCGTACAACCTCATCTCGACTGTCGTGATCTCCGTGTTCGCGACGCTGCTCGTGCTGCTCGTCTCACTACCCGCCGCGTACTACACGGCGCGCTTCCGATTCCCCGGGCGCATGGTCTTCCTGTTCCTCGTGATCGTCACGCAGATGCTGCAACCGGCCGTCCTCACCTCGGGCCTGTTCCGCCAGTTCACGACCCTCGGCCTCGGTGACACGTGGGCCGCGATGATCTTCATCAACGCCGCCTTCAACCTGTCGTTCGCCGTGTGGATCATGCACTCGTTCTTCGCCGGCATCCCCAAGGAGGTCGACGAAGCCGCCCAGATCGACGGCGCCGGACGCCTCACAGTCCTCTTCAAGATCAACCTGCCGCTCGTCTGGCCCGGCATCGTCACCGCGATCGTCTTCACGTTCGTCGCGTGCTGGAACGAGTTCGCCGCGTCGCTCGTCATCCTCTCCACCGACAAGAACCAGCCCCTGTCCGTCGCGCTGACGAAGTTCGTGGGTCAGTACGAGACGAGCTGGCAGTACGTGTTCGGCGTCTCGATCGTCGCGATCCTGCCCGTCGTCATCCTCTTCATGCTCATCGAGAAGCGCCTCGTCGGCGGCCTCACCGCAGGCAGCGTGAAGTAAGCGGGCGCGAGGGCGGCCGCGAGCCGGGGGTCAGCGCCCCTCGGCGGCCTCCGTGTGGTGGCGGATCACCTCGGCGACGACGAAGTTGAACCACTTCTCGGCGAACTCCGGATCGAGGTGCGCCTCTTCGGCGAGCGCGCGCAGACGCGCGACCTGCTGCTCTTCGCGGCCGGGGTCGGATGCCGGCATGTCGTGCTCGGCCTTCAGGTGGCCCACCTGTTGCGTGGCGCGGAAGCGCTCCGCGAGCATGAAGATGAGCGCGGCGTCGATGTTGTCGATGCTGGCGCGGAGGCGGAGCAGTTCAGCCCGGGGATCGTCGGCGGCGGTCATGCCCCTACTCTACGGACACCGGGGTCCCACCGACCCGCCGGATGACGCGCGACGACGGGGGCCCGAGGCTGCCCGCCCGCTATCGTGAGCACATGAGCGAAGAAGAGCAGTCCGCGCCCGAGACGCCCGCGGCACCCGCATCCGCTCCCCCGACATCGGTCGCTGCGACGTCCGCGCCCGCCGATGCGACGCCGACCACCGGTGAACACCATGCCGTCGCCACCGCCCGCACCGTGGTCGAGCCCATGACGCCGAGCCGGTCGTTCTGGACGCGCATCGACCGCCCCTTCGTGTTCGGGTTCCTCGTGACTCTCGGCGGACTCGCCGCGCTCGTACTGGGCCTCGCACTCACGAGCCTGTCGACCGTGCTCATCTACATCGCACTCGCCCTGTTCGCCGCCCTCGGGCTGGACCCCGCCGTCCGGTTCCTCGAACGTCGCGGGCTCTCACGGGCGATCTCCGTCGTGGTGGTGATCCTCGCGCTCATCGTCGTCGTGGGACTCATCCTCTGGATGATCGTGCCGATCGTGATCGAGCAGATCGCGAGCTTCGTGCGCTCCGTGCCCGGCATGATCCAGGAATTCACGCGCAGCGACATCTACGCGACGCTCGAGGCGCAGTTCGGCGACCAGTTCGAGGACCTCGTCGCCGACGTGCAGAAGTTCCTCACCGACCCCGGCAACATCGCCGCGATCGGCGGAGGCGCGCTGCAGATCGGCGCGTCGATCGCGACGGGCATCTCCGGCGCGATCGTCGTGCTCGTGCTGACCCTGTACTTCGTCGCGACGCTGCCGGCCATCAAGACCGGTCTGCTGCGCCTCGCCCCCGCGCGCGACCGGGCTCGCGCCGGCGACATCACCGACCAGATCACCGACTCGGTGGGCGGCTACGTCATGGGGATGGTGGTGCTCGCGTTCTTCAACGCGATCCTCGCCTTCCTCCTGTATCTGTTCCTGGGACTGCCGTTCCCGCCCCTCATGGCGACCGTCGCCTTCTGTATCACGCTGATCCCGCTGGTGGGGTCGGTGATGTTCTGGATCATCGGCACCGGGCTCGCGCTGTTCACGAATCCGATCGGTGCGCTGATCTTCGCGATCGTCTACCTGGTCTACATGCAGGTCGAGGCCTACGTCATCACGCCCAGGGTCATGAACAAGGCGATCTCGATCCCCGGATCGCTGGTGGTCATCGGTGCCCTGGCCGGCGGCACGCTGCTCGGACTCCTCGGCGCCCTCGTGGCGGTCCCTGTCGCGGCATCCATCCTGATCATCATCAAGCAGGTGTGGGTGCCCCGGCAGGATGCTCGTGTCTAGCCCGCTGCGCTCACGCAGAAGCGCCCGGGGCCGAGGCCCCGGGCGCTTCATGTGAGACGACGACTCAGAGGAGGTCGTTGTCCGTCAGCCACTGCTTGGCGATGTCGGCCGAGGACTTCTGGTCGACCGTGCTCTGCACGTTGAGGGCGACGAGCTCCTCGCCCGTGAGCTTGGCGCTGATCGCGTTCAGCACGTCGGAGACCTCGTCGGCGATGTCGCTCGACACGATCGGCACGACGTTCGACGAGATGATGAGGTTCTCGGGGTCCTCCAGGGCCACGATGTCCTCGGTCTCGAACGCCGGGTCGGCGGTGTAGATGTCCGCGACCTGGATCGCTCCGGCGAGCAACGACTCCAGCGTGGTCTGGCCGGTGGCCGAGAACGCCAGGTCGACACCGTAGACCTCCTTTGCACGAGCCGGGCTGTACGGACGCTGCTCGAACTCGGGCGAAGCGCCGATCGTGACCTGGGTGGTGACGTTCTTAAGGTCGCCGATCGTCTTCAGGTCGTTCTCCTCGGCGAAGCTCTTCAGCACCGTGTAGGAGTCCTGGTCGGTGGCCTCGGCGAAGTCGAGGGCCGACAGGCCGTCGGGCAGCGCGTCGCCCAGGGCCGTGTAGACGTCCTCGGGGCTCGTGACGGTGACCTCGTCGTCCGACAGGTACTCGAGCAGGCTGCCCGTGTACTCGGGGAAGACGTTGATCGCGCCGGACTCGACGTCCGGCATGTATGCGTCGCGCTGCCCGATATTGAGCTTCTTCTCGACGTCGAAGCCGGCCGCCTCGAGCGCCTGCGCGTAGATCTCGGCGATGATCTCGTTGGAGTAGTACGCCTGCGAGCCGACGACGATCGTGTCGCCGTTGCCCGAGCCCTCACCGGAGTCGGTCGGCTCGTCGAGCGGGTTGCTCGACGCGCAGGCCGACAGGGCGAGTGCCGCCGCGGCCACCAGGCCGACGGCGAAGACGGAGCGCTTGCCTCGTGATGTGAACATGGGATTCCTCTTCTCTGGAACTGCTGCTGTGTGACGAAGGGTCGGTGGGTTCCGCGGCTGGCTCAGGCCGTGGCGGGAGCGGATGCCGTCGCCGCCGCGTCTGCGCGAGCACGTCGGCGGGTGGGTCGACCGGCGGCGCGGAGGCCGGCCGGGACCGCCGCGTGCTGAGCGGCGGCGAGGAGCAGGTCGACGATCAGTGCGAGCACGGCGACCAGGAGGGCGCCCGCGAGCACCTGGTCGAAGCGGCGCAGCGGGATGCCCTGGATGATCGGGTAGCCGAGTCCCCCGAGGTTGACGTAGGCCGCGATGGTCACGGTCGCGATCACCTGCAGGAGAGCGGACCGGATGCCGCCGACGAGCAGGGGCAGCCCGAGGGGCACCTCGACCTTCCAGAACACCTGCCATCCCGTCATGCCCATGGACTTCGCCGCGTCGATCACGCGCCGGTCGATGGCCTCGAGTCCCGTGTACGCGCCGGCGAGGAGCGAGGGGATCGCGAGCAGCACGAACGTGATGACGGCCGCCTCGGGGATGCGCAGCACTCCGAGGAGGAGAACGAGCAGGATCAGCAGACCGAAAGCCGGGATCGCGCGTGCGGCACCGGATACCGCGACCGCGATCTCCCGACCCTTGCCCGTGTGGCCGATGAGCCACCCGACCGGCAGCGCGATCGCCGCCGCGATCAGGACCGAGATCGCGGTGAGCAGGAGGTGCTGGCCGAGGAGCTTCGGCAACGCGTAGTTTCCCGTCCACTGCTCGGGCGCGAACATCCAGGCGAAGGCTTCGGCGAAGAGGTTCATGCGGGAGCTCCCACGGCGATGGCACGGGCTGCGGTCGACTTCTTCGAGGCTCGGGTCCACGGCATCAGCGCGCGCCCGAGCAGCAGCAGGATCAGGTCGATGATCAGGGCGATGACCACCACCGCGATGACACCCGCGACGACCTCGGCGATGATGCGGCGCTCGAGCCCGTTCGTGAACAGGTAGCCGAGATTCGTCACGCCGATCAGCGTGCCGACCGTCGCGAGAGAGATGGTGCTGACGGCGGTGACGCGAAGGCCGGCGAGGATCACGGGACCGGCGAGCGGGAACTCCACGGCCCAGAATCGCCGGAACGCGGCGAAACCCGTCGCCGTGGCGGCCTGGCGAACGTCGTCGTCGACCGAGTCGAGGCCGTCCGACACTGCACGCACGAGGATCGCGATCGCGTAGATCGTGAGGGCGATCACGAGGTTCGACTCGCTGATCGCCGAGTAGCCGAGCGTGGCCGGCAGCAGAATCAGCAGCGCGAGCGAGGGGATCGTGTAGAGCAGCCCCGTCAGCACGATGATCGGACCGCGCACGAGCCGGAACCGCCAGGCGATCCACCCCAGTGGCAGCGACAGGACGAACCCGATCACGATGGGGATGATGCTCTGACGCAGGTGCACCAGCGTCAGGTCGAGGATCAGCCCGAGGTTGTCGCCGACCCAGTTCACGGGTGACCGCCCTGCAGGGCATCGAGGGCAGCCGTGTCCGGACCGGAGAGCGGCCCGTCGGCCTTCTCGGCCTCGGCGACGATCGCACCCTGGGTGCGCCCCTCGGAGTCGACGACCACGGTGCCGTGCGGCGTCGTCTTGAGGTGCAGCGCTCGACGGCCGCGGTCGGCGCCGATGAACGTCGCCACGAAATCGTCGGCCGGGTTCTCGATGATCTCGCTGGGGCTGCCCACCTGGACGATGCGGGCTCCCTTGTCGAGGATCACGACCTGGTCTCCGAGCAGGAACGCCTCGTCGATGTCGTGCGTCACGAACACGACCGTTTTGTCGAGCTCGTGCTGCAGACGCAGCGTCTCCTGCTGCAGGTCGGCCCGCACGATCGGGTCGACCGCGCCGAAGGGCTCGTCCATGAGGAGGATGTTCGGGTCGGCCGCGAGGCCGCGGGCCACGCCCACGCGCTGCTGCTGCCCTCCCGAGAGCTGACTCGGGTACCGGTCGGCGAGCGCCTGGTCGAGACCCACCGTGTCGAGCAGCTCGCGGGAGCGCTGGTGCGCCTGGGCCTTCTTCACCCCGTTGAGGCGGAGCACGGTCGCGACGTTCTCGATGACCGTGAAGTGCGGCATGAGCCCGGAGTTCTGCATCACGTAGCCGATGCTGCGGCGCAGTGCCACGGGATCGCCCGCGAGGACGCTCTCTCCGTCGATCTCGACCTCTCCCGAGGTCGGCTCCACCATGCGGTTGATCATGCGGAGCAGGGTGGTCTTGCCGCATCCCGACGACCCGACGAAGACGGTCGTCTTCCGCGATGGCAGGACCAGACTGAAGTCGTTCACGGCGACGGCGCCACCGGGGAACTTCTTCGTGACGTTGCGGAATTCGATCATGGCTGTGCTCCAGTCGGTCGATCGACGAGTCGGACATCGGCGCCGTGGCGCCGCCAGACGGTGGTCATGCCTCGATCTGCACGTGGGGATCGAAGGCGACGAAGCCCGAGAAGTCCTTGCCCACGCGGTCGAACGCCGACGGGTAGGGGGTCGGGTACGACCAGGCGTAGTCGGTGTGCAGCTCGTCACCCGCCCGAACCGAGTAGTACTGCGCCGCACCCTTCCACGGGCACGTGTACGGGGTCGGGCTCTCGACGAGCACCCCCTCGGTGATCGACGCCGGCGGGAAGTACCAGTTCCCCTCGATGCGGGCGAGGTCGCTCTCGTCTGCTTCGGCGATGACGGTTCCTGCGAGTACAGCCTTCATGGTCCTGCCTCCTCGGATGTGGGTATGAGCGTATAAGAGGTGTGCGACATCCGTCCCGCTCTTGCGCGAAGGGTCGTCAATGTGCGAAACAATTCCCGATCTGTTCGTCACGATGCCCGCAGTGGATTGCCTGCGAGGACAGGATGCTCAGGCCGACTGGCGTCCGTAGCCCTCCAGGAGCCGCAGCCAGATCTCACTGACCGTCGGATAGGCGGGCACGGCGTGCCACAGCCGCGCGATCGGCACCTCCCCGGCGACCGCGATCGACGCCGCCTGCACCAGCTCGGCGACCTCGGGCCCGACGAACGTCGCTCCCAGCACGACATCGCGCGCGCTGTCGATCACGAGTCGCGCCTGGCCCTCGAAGCCGTCCTCGTAGACGCTCGCGCCCGCGACCGATCCGAGGTCGTAGTCGACCACTGCGACCTCATGCCCCGCCTCGCGCGCCTGCGCCTCTGTGAGGCCGACCGAGGCGACTTCGGGGTACGAGAACGTCACCTGCGGAGCCGCGGAGTGGTCGGCGGTCGCGACGTGCCGCCCCCACGGGGCGTCGTCCACGGCATCCCCCTTCGCACGCGCCACGATCACGTCTCCGGCCGCGCGCGCCTGGTACTTGCCCTGGTGCGTGAGGAGCACGCGCCCGTTGACGTCGCCGACGGCGTAGAGCCAGTCCGAACCCGGGACGCGAAGGGTGTCGTCGACGTCGATCCAACGGCCGGGTTCGAGCCCGACGACCTCGAGGCCGACATCGCCGCTCCGCGGCCGGCGCCCCGTCGCCACCAGGACCTCGGATGCCGTGACCGTCGACCCGTCGGACAGCTCGATCGTGACGCCGTCGTCGCCGCGCGACACCCTCGTCGTGCCGGTGCCGGTGCGCACGTCGACGCCGATCTCGGCCAGGCCCTTCGAGACGCGCTCTCCCGCGAACGGCTCGAGCGAGCCGAGCAGATCGCCGCGCGCGATCACGGTGACGGTGGAGCCGAGCGAGGCATACACGGTCGCCATCTCGACCGCGACGACGCCGCCGCCGATCACGGCGAGGGACTCGGGCAGCTCCTCGGCGCTCGTGGCCTCGCGGCTCGTCCACGGCTCGGCATCGGCCAGCCCCGGGATCGGCGGGATGACGGCATCCGATCCCGTGCTGATCGCGACCGCATGACGCGCCCTGATCACACGCGTTCCACCGTCGGCATCCGTCACCGTCACCTCACGCTCGCCGGTCAGCCGACCGTGGCCGCGGGCGAGATCGATGCCGGCCGAGTCGAGCCATTTCACCTGCCCGTCGTCGGACCAGTTGCTCGTGAACGAATCGCGGCGGTCGAACACCGCTCGCACGTCGAGGGTGTCGGTCACGGCCTGTGCCGCCCCTCCCACCTTCTGCGCCGCGCGCAGCGCCTGCGCCGGCCGGAGCAGCGCCTTCGACGGCATGCACGCCCAGTAGGAGCATTCGCCGCCGACGAGTTCGCTCTCGACGATGATGGCGCTCAGCCCGCCCTGCACGGCTCGGTCGGCGACATTCTCGCCCACCGCCCCGCCGCCCAGCACGATCAGGTCGTATTCGTCGTTCTTCTCCGCAGCCATGGTCACCTCTCCGTCGACGGTCCGCATCCGTCGCCCAGTCTTGCTCAGAAGCAACGTCGAGTCACGGGTGCGTTGTTCCGGGCGGGTCGGATTCGACGTGTCGGGGGTGTCGGCCCCGGGAGGTGGAAGGTCACCGGCCCTGTCCGATGTCACTCGCGCGGCGCGACCCGAGGCGCGAGCACGGCGGCCGCGAGTGAGATCACGGCGGCGAGCGCGAACACCGTGGCGAACGGGTCGACGACGGAGGCCGAGGCGAACAGCACCCCGGTCACGGCGAGCGCGAGGGCGCTGCCGAAGGAGTCGGCGACGGTCATGGCCGAGCTGTTGAAACCGTGCGCCTCGGGCGCCGACATCTCCAGGGTGAGGGCGCTCGTGCGCGGGCTCATGAGGCCCATGCCTGCGCCGGCGAGGATCCATGCGGCGACGATCACCGCGAGGGGTGCAGTGACGAGCACGGCGGCGAGCGCGCCGATCACACCTGTCGCGACGAGCGCCGTGCCGAGGCGCACGGAGGCGACGCTCGACAGCCGCGCGCCCATCCGTCCTTGCACGGTCGCCGCGGCGGACCAGGAGAGCGCGCCTCCCGTGAGCGCGAGGCCCGCGACGGTCGGCGACAGGTCGTAGCGGTCGGTGAGCAGGTACGGAACGTACACCTGCGCTCCGAAGAATCCGGCGGCGCCGAGTCCGCGCACGAGGATCACGGAGGGAAGACCGCGTCGCGCCCGCAGCGCCCCCGTCGGCAGCAGCGGACGCACCGCGACGAGCGCCACGACCACGGCCGCCGCGGCGAGGACGGGTCCCGCGCCCGGAATGTCGCCCACGAGGCTCAGACCCAGCACGGCGGCGGCTGCGAGCACCGACCAACCCAGTCGCCCCAGGGCCCACGGCGTGGTCGGGTCCCCCGCGCCCACGAGTCCGCGGAGCGCCGGCACGACCATGAGCAGGGCCGGGATCACGAGCAGCACGACGCCGAGGAACACCCAGTGCCAGCTCCACAACTCCGTCACCGCTCCCGCGACGGTCGGCCCGACGAGAGAGGGCACGACCCAGGCGGCCGCGAAGCCCGCGAAGATCGCCGGATGCAGTGCGGTCGGGTACACACGGGCCACGACCACGTACAGCGCGACCATGAGGCCGCCGTTCCCGAGTCCCTGGGCGAAGCGACCGGCGACGAGCATCTCCATGCTCGGGGCGAGACCCGCGACGAGCAGTCCCACGACGAACAGGGCCACCGCGGCGAACAGCGGGGCGACGGGTCCGCGGCGGTCGGCCCAGGTGCCCGCGACGACCATGCCGATCACCCCGGTCGCGAGGGGGCCGGCGAAGGCGAGCGCGTAGAGGCGTTCGCCGTCGAGGTCGGCGCTGACGGCCGGCATCACGGTCGTGACCGCGAGCGACTCGAAAGCCCCGAGGAAGACGAGCGCGCACGCGCCGATCGTGATCCAGAGGTAGCCACGGCTCAGGATCCCGGGAGCCCGCATGGTCGGGGTCGTCCCCGTGTCGAGAGTCATGATCTCGACCGTAGAACCTCAAGTTAACTTGAAGTCAAGCGCGCAGCATCCCTCCGGCCGACGGCGTGCGAGATCCCCGACGCCCCGAGGTCAGCGCACCGGCAGGAAGTGCGTGGGCGTCGGCACCTGCGCCTCATGGCGGATGCCGAGCACCGCGCCCGTGCGTTCGTCGAGGTCCAGCAGCGTGATCGTGTCGGAGCGCTGCCCCGCCACGAGCAGCTTGCCCTCGTGCACGAGGTGATGCCGCGGCCAGTCGACCCCGGAGTCGGCGAGCGCCACCGGGTCGAGAGTCTCGCCCGCACCGCGCACCCGCAGCGTCGCGACCGTATTGCTGCCGCGCAGCGCCGTGTACAGGAACTGGCCGTCGCGCGTGCGCGCCAGCTCCGCGGGGAAGTCGACCCCGACCTCGGCGATCGGACTCGACAGCACCGACGACACGACGCGCCAGATGCCGTCCGGACCCGCCGCGAGCGTGAACACCTCGCACGAGTACTCGGTCACGACGTGCAAGTGGCCGCTCGGATGCACGACCATGTGCCGCGGTCCCGTGCCCAGCGGCAGGGTCACCTCGTGGTCGAGCGCGAGTCCCGCGGGTGTCGGACGCCAGAACCGCACGAGATCGAAGCCGAGATCGGTGGTCGCGATGCGCCCGTCGGGGAGGAACGCGGACGCGTGCGCGTGTGAGACGCGCTCCTGGCCCGTCGCGGTGAGAGCACCGGCATAGGGATCGGATGCCGCGACCGCGACGCCCGCCGGAGCCGAGGTCTCGGCCGGTTCGCCGAGCAGCGCCGCGCGCAGCTCGGCGGCCTTGTTCGCGGCATCCGGCACGAGCGACCCGTCGGAGGCGATGCCGATCCGCACAACGCGTCCGTCGCCGTAGCAGCTCGCCACGAGATACGACCCCGAGGGCGCGACCGTGACGTGGCACACGGAGTCGCCCGCTTCGACCGGGTCGCCGAAAGGCTGCAGCGTCGATTCGCCGGTACGACGGAACGCCTGCGCTGCAGCATCCCCCTCGAGAGCCGCGTAGACGACGTCCAGGGTCGGATGCTGCGCGAGCCACGAGGGCGAAGGGGTCTGCGTGACCGCGCCGCGGTATGAGAGCTTGGTGGGGGTCTGCTCGTCCCCCGCCAGCAGGCCGATGCCGTCGGCGGAACCCTGCATGGCGGCGCCGTAGCCGCCCAGCCAGAACCGTGTCATGTCCCGCTCCCCACCCGTCTGTTTCTGCCGTTTGGCGCGAATACCCGCCCGCCGATGCGCATATGACGCAAATAGACGGGCGGGTGCGTCAGTCGAGCAGGTCAGTGCGGACGACCACCTGGTCGCGCTCGGGGCCGACGCCGATGACCGAGATGCGCGTGTTGCTCATCCCCTCGAGCGCGAGCACGTAGTCCTGCGCGTTCTTCGGCAGGTCGTCGAATGTGCGGGCCGTCGAGATGTCCTCGGTCCAGCCCGGGAAGTACTCGAGCACCGGCGTCGCGTGGTGGAAGTCGGTCTGGTTGACGGGCACCTCATCGAAGCGCTCGCCATCGACGTCGTACGCGACGCACACGGGGATCTGCTCGAGGCCGGTGAGGATGTCGAGCTTGGTGAGCACGAGGTCGGTGATGCCGTTGACCCGCGTCGCGTAGCGGGTGATCGGGGCGTCGTACCAGCCGACGCGGCGAGGGCGACCGGTCGTGGTGCCGAACTCGAAGCCGCGCGAGCGCAGCCAGTCCCCCTGCTCGTCGAACAGCTCGGTCGGGAACGGACCGGAGCCGACGCGGGTCGTGTACGCCTTGACGATGCCGACGATGCGGTCGAGGGCCCCGGGACCGACACCTGAACCGGATGCCGCGCCCGCGGCCGTCGCGGTCGAGGAGGTCACGAACGGGTAGGTGCCGTGGTCGATGTCGAGCATGGTGGCCTGGCCGCCCTCGAACACGACGACCTCGCCGCGGTCGAGGGCCTCGGCGATCAGGTAGCCCGTGTCGGCGACCATGGGTCGCAGCCGCTCGGCGTACGACAGCAGCTCCTCGACGATCTCGTCGACCGTGACCGCACGGCGGTTGAAGACCTTCACGAGCAGGTGGTTCTTCTGGTCGAGGGCGCCCTCGACCTTCTGGCGCAGGATGTTCTCGTCGAACAGGTCCTGCACACGGATTCCGACGCGGTTGATCTTGTCGGCGTAGGCCGGACCGATGCCGCGGCCGGTCGTGCCGATGTTGCGCTTGCCGAGGAAGCGCTCCGTGACCTTGTCGAGCGTGCGGTGGTAGGCCGTGATGATGTGCGCGTTGGCCGAGACCTTGAGGCGCGAGACGTCGATCCCGCGGGCGCCGAGCGCCTCGAGCTCGTGGAAGAGCACCTCGAGGTCGATCACGACGCCGTTGCCGATGACCGGGGTGACGCCGGGCGACAGGATGCCGGAGGGCAGCAGGTGCAGCGCGTACTTCTCGTTGCCGACGACGACCGTGTGTCCGGCGTTGTTGCCGCCGTTGAACTTCACGACCCAGTCGGTGCGCTCGCCGAGCAGGTCGGTGGCCTTCCCCTTGCCTTCATCGCCCCACTGGACGCCGACGATCACGATTCCTGGCATGGGTGTCCCCCTTGCTGACGCCGGGTTTGCACCGGCTGATGAGCTGGCCCTCTTCGGGCGATCCCATCCTACCGAAGCGTGGTTTCGGGGCCGTTTCGGAGGTGGGTGATGGTTGCGGTCGCAGTTCGTGCCGCCCGAGACGCGAACGAGCGGCACGAAGTGCGACGGTAAGCGGTCGGCGGACTCGGTCAGGCTCGATCGACGCCGAAGCGCGCGAGATACTCATCGGTCGCTCGGAGGGCGGACGCCCGGTCCTCGGCCTCGGCGTAGATGACGTGCTCGAGCTCGGCGTCGAGTTCCAGTGTCGCGAGAGCGATGCCCGAGCGGTCGTTCTCGAACAGGTTCTGTCGGGACGAGATGAAGGATTGCAGCCCCTGGAGGCTCTCCTGCCCTGCTCGGAACGCCCGGCAGCGCTCCTCGATCTCTCCCGCTACAGACGCGTTGTACGGCGACAGCATCGTCCCCACCCGCTCTCCTCGATCGTGCGCCCGTTGCGCACGTCGTCACCCTACCGAGGACGGTGGCGGGAAAGCGACGGATGCTGTCGTTCGCGGCGGTCGCGGATGTCGGACGCCGGTGCCACGATCGGAAGATGGCACAGACCGAGCTCCCGAGCGACGCCACCGCCACGACGCCACGCCGCCAGGGGCCTCTCGTGCTTGCGGCCGCGCTGGTCACGGTCGTGCTGTGGGCCTCGGCGTTCATCGGCATCCGTGGGGCCGGACCGCACTTCGAACCGGGATCACTGGCTCTGCTGCGCATGGCCGTGGGCAGCCTCGTGCTGGCGGTCATCGCTCTGCGGCACGGAATCCGCCTTCCCGAGCGGAGGCACTGGTGGCTCATCGCGGTGTGGGGCGTGGGGTGGTTCTGCGTGTACAACCTCGCCCTCAATGCGGCCGAGCGCACGCTCGACGCCGGCACTGCCGCGATGGTGGTGAACCTCGCTCCGCTCATGGTGGTGGTCTTCAGCGGACTGTTCCTGCGCGAGGGCTTCCCGAAGCCGTTGATCGTCGGTGCGCCCATCGCGTTCCTCGGTGTGGTGCTGATAGGCATGAACTCGACGACGGATGCCGGCCCCGACATCACCGGGCTGCTTCTGGCTCTGCTCGCCGCGGTCATGTACGCGGGATGCACCCTGCTGCAGAAGCGACTGCTGAACGCGGGGTCCGACGCCACCACGCTCACGTTCCTCGGCGCCGTCACCGGCACGGTCGCTCTGCTCCCGTGGACGGGGAGCCTGATCGGCGCGGTGCAGACCACTCCGCTCGACTCGACGCTCTGGGTGATCTACCTCGGCGTCTTCCCCACGGCCATCGCGTTCACGACCTGGGCGTACGTGCTGCAGCGCAGCACCGCTGGCCAGACCTCCGCGACGACCTACGTCGTCCCGGCGATCGCGATCCTGCTGTCCTGGGCGATCCTCGGCGAGGTGCCGACGCCGCTCATGTTCCTCGGCGGGGCGCTGTGCCTGCTCGGCGTGCTCGTCACCCGCCTGCGCTGGGGTCGCCGGTCGCGCTGAACGGCGCTCAGCGGGGACTGATCGACCCGCCCCGGCGCAGAGCTCCGCGCTGGGCCTCGACGCTCTGCAGCATCTCGCCCGCCAGCTTGCGCTTGAGCTCGAGAGACTCGCCGATCTCGGTCGCGAGACGCGGCCGCGTGCGGATCAGCTCGTCGACGGTCGCGAGCGGCAGCACGACGACCGTGAGGATCTCGCCCGCCACGGTCACCGCCTGCGTGCGCTCGCGCGTGAGCGCCGTCTGCCCGATGATGTCGCCCTTCTCGGCCGCGGCGAACTCCACACGTCCGCCGTCGACCTCGAGCGCCAGCACCGCACGACCCGACACGACCACACGCACCTCGTCGGGCACGACCCCGCTCGCGAGCACGACCTCACCGACGCCGTAACGCTCGAGATGCGAGCCCTGCAGCATCGCCTCCAGGTCGTCGTCGTGCAGGTGCAGCGTTCCCGAGATCGCGGTGAGCGCCTCGACGAGCCGTGCGGGCTCGGCGATCGGATCACTGTCGTCGCCGTCGAGGGCGAATCCGCGACGCCGGGCCGCGTACCAGAGCCAGGACAGGTACATCGAGAGTGCGCGCCCGGCATCCGCGGGTCCGGCCACGGGGATCGAGACGCCGTACGCGCCGGCTCCGGAGTAGCTCGCGCTCGTCCGCTCGCCGGCGGCGAGCATCGGCAGTCCGTCGCCGACCTGGACCAGCAGGGCGATCACCTCGTGCGGCGGGTCGTCCGTCGCGAACTTCACCGATGCCTCCGCCGAATACGGCCCTTCGGGTTCGGACAGGTTCGTGAACGACGCGCCGGAGAGGCTCGAGTTCGGCACGATCTGGATGCCGGAGCCGGTGTCGATGTGCACCGCACGCCAGTTCACCTCGACCACCCGGCCGCGCACCCCGGCCGCATCGAGGAAGTCGCCGATCTTGAAGGGCTGCTCGAACAGCAGCAGCAGACCCGAGATCACGCCGCCCACCGCGTTCTGCAGGGCCAGGCCGATCACGATGGATCCGACGCCGAGGGCGGTGAAGAGACCGCCGACGTCGGCATCCCACACCCAGGAGAAGAGCAGCGCGAGGCCGAGCGCCACGAGCACGAGGCGCGCGATCTCGACGAAGATCGTCGGGATGCGCTTGCGCCAAGAGCCCTCGGCCGCGTTCGCGAACAACGCCACGTTGAACGACGACAGCAGCAGCAGGATGACGAGGAAGCCGAAGACCGTCGCGACGATCCGCGTCCACACCTGATCGGCGGGCGACTGGATCGCGAAGGCCAGCAGCGCGAACAGCGCCCCGATCGGGATCACGCCGTTGCGCAGCAGACGCAGCGGACCGGCGAGCGGGTTGTTGCGACGCCGCAGTCCGTTGATCAGCTCGGTGAGGACGACGAGCAGCACGGGGACGCCGACCGCGAGGGCGATGACCCACCAGCCCCACCCGTCGCGGAACGCGTCCTCGACCATGTCAGGCCACCTTCCAGACGGTCTCTGTGCCGCCGTGGGCCTCGACCGTGCCCGCCTCCGAGTACGTGAAGATCTCGCGGGTGCGGTCGTAGACGGTCTGGCTCACATACACGCCGGGGTCGCCCGTGACGGAACGCACCCGATACGCGAGGTTCACGGCGTCGCCCCACAGGTCGTAGGCGAGGGTGGTGCGCGCGACCAGACCGCTCGTGACCGTGCCGCTGTCGACACCGGCGCGGAGTCCGATCGAGGTGCCGTTCTGCGCGTTGAACCGCTCGACGACCCCGAGCAGGTTCCTGGCGAAGTCGACGCTGCGCCGCACGTTGTCCACGCGCGGCACCACGAGACCCGAGGAGGCGAGGTACCCGCCGCGCAGCGTCCGCACCTTCTCGACGCCGGCCTTCTCGGCCGCCTCATCGAATCCGCGCATCAGGGTGTTCAGGTGGCTGATCTCCTGCTCGGGCGACAGGCCGCGCGCGTAGTCGTCGAAGCCGATGAGCTCGGCGAACACGACCGACACGTTCTCGTGCGCCTCGGAGATCGCCTCGTCACCCTTCTTGTACTTCGCGGCGACGCTCTCGGGCATCAGCGTATGCAGCAGCTTCTCGTTCTCGACCTGCTGCTCGTCGATGAGCTCCTGCTTGATGCGCAGGCTCGACGCCATGTCGTTGAACGCGTGGCCGAGGTCGCCGAACTCGTCGCGCGACCCCTGCGGCACCTGCACGTCGAGATCCCCGGCGGCGACGCGGTGCACGGCGCCGACGAGCCGGTGCACGGGTCTCGTGAAGACCTGCGCGAGCAGCAGCGAGAGCAGCGAGACGCCGAGCAGGATGCCGAGCAGCGAGAGCAGCACGGTGCGCGTGAAGTCGCTCACCGGCGCGAAGGCCTCGGCGGAGTCGATGCGCGCGATGATGACCCAGTCGAGCCCTTCGACCTCGAGCGGCGCGTACGCCGTGACGCTGTCTCCTCCCAGGTAGTCGCGGCCCGTCGTCGTGCCGGACTCGCCAGCTTGCGCATCCTCGACCGCCTGGGTGTCGACGGGCTGCAGCAGCACGGTGCCGTCGACCTCGACCGCGCGTTTCACGATGCTCGGAGCGATCCCGCCGTTCACGGCGCGCTTCTCGTAGTCCTCCGGGTCTTCGATGAGGATGCGCGAATTGCTGCGCATGAGGTCGTCGCGTCCGACGAGGTAGACCTCGCCGGTGTCGCCGAGCCCCTGCTCCTTCCATCCCTCTTTCCCGGTGGTCAGGGCGTTGATGGTGTCGATCGACACCTGGAACGCCATGGCACCGGTGATGCGGCTGTCGTTGCCCACCGGCGAGATGACCCACATCGTCGGGACGTTCAGGGAGGGGATCCAGCGCTCGAAGTCGGTGAGGACGACGGTGCTGACCGAGTTCGTGGCGATCGCCTCGGCGTAGGCCGAGGCCAACGCCGTCTCGCGGTAGGGGCCGGACATGAGATTGCTGCCGAGCTCGACGCCCTTGTACGCGGAGAACACGATATCCCCGTCGAGGTTCATGAGCAGGGCGTCCTCGTAGCCGGCTTCGCGCACGAGTCGGCTGAAGTAGTCGCCGTACTGCTCGGACGCGGCCCCGTAGCTCGACCCGTCATCCGGGTCGTTGTCGTCGAGAAGCGTGTCGTAGTCCGCGTCGAAGTCCTGATTCTGGGTCGTGAAGTGCGCCTGCAGATGCTGGCCGGCGACGGAGTCGGGGATGAATGCCTCGTCCCCGTACGAGTCGCCGGTGCGACCTTCGAGTTCGGGGATGAAGACGTCGGAGTAGTAGGTCTCGAGCGCCGCGCGATCCTCGGGCTCGGGCTCTTCCTGCTGCAGCTCGGCGAAGCCCTCGTTGATCGAGGTCGACAGCGCCTGCGCGCTGAGGTTGCGGGAATGCAGCGATGCATCGCGCTTGACGGCGTCGAGCGCCGTCGTGATCTCGGCCGCGCGCATGGAGCGGATCGTGATGAGCTGGTCGATGGCCGAGTCGTGCAGCGACTGCCGGCCGTTGAGGAAGCCGATCGTGCCGACGATGACCGAGGAGGCGAGACTCACCGCCAGCAGCATGATCAGGAGCTTCGACTGGATGCTGAGCCCGACCCTCCCGCGCCAGCGTCTGCCGCGCGCGTCGTTCGTCCGCTCTGCCGTGCCGTCGCTCATGTGGCCCCTCCGCCGCGCCGTGCCGTCGATGGCTCCGACCCTAGCGATATATCGGGATGCCGGTCTAGGTCGGAAACCGCAACACATGGATAAAGTGTGCGCGGAGGCGAATATGACGACCTGGTGGCCCTACGCACGACTCGCAGCCGCGGCACTCGGCCTTGCCGCCGTGATCGCGCAGCTCTCACTGACGCTGCAACTCGCGGCCGTCGACCCGACACCGTGGGGCAGCCATCTGCCGACCGTGTGGTGGAACTTCCTGAGCTTCTTCACGATCGACTCGAACGTGATCGCCGCGGTGGCGTTCATCATCGCGGCCCTCTGGAGCATCCGCCATCGCCGCGACCGCGAGCAGGAGCCCTCGTGGCTCGCGATCCTGCTCGTGTGCGCGAGCACCTACATGATCGTGACGGGCATCGTCTACAACACGCTCCTCCGCGGATACGAGCTCCCCCAGGGCGTCACGGTGCCGTGGTCCAACGAGGTGCTGCACGTGGTCTTCCCGCTGATCCTCCTGATCGACGTGCTGTTCGCACCGCGGCGACGGGCACTGCCGTGGGGCACGGTGTTCATCACCGCGGCCTTCCCCCTCGCGTGGGCCGTGTACACGATGATCCGAGCGAACTTCGTGATCGCGCCCGCCACGGGTGCCGAGTACTGGTACCCGTACCCCTTCCTCAACCCGCACTTCATTCCCGGCGGCTACCTCGGCGTCGCGGGCTACATCGTCGGCATCGCGATCGCGATCATCGGCGTCGCCTGCTTCGTCGTGTGGATCGGACGCCGGCGCGCGTCATCCGACCCCGTGCCCGTCTGAGAGCCCGGCCCGCGTCTCCCCGGCGCATGGGGAGAAGTCCCCACCCGCCACCCCGAAGGGCGTCCGCGGATGCGGTTACGCTGGTGCGCGGGGGATCGTCTCGGTGTCCCCGTGGAACGAGGAGACCGATGAACGAGCCCTACGCGCCCGGAACCTCCGCGGGATCGACCCCGCCGCCGCCACCAGCGCCGTCCGCCGCGGCCGCGCCTCCCGCCCCTCCCGCACCCCCGGCGCCTCCGGCCACGCGCGCCGACGCCGCCGCGAGCTCCGTGCCGGCCTCCCCCTCCGCATCCACGAGGTCCGAGGCCCCGACCGACGCCGAGCTGCGCCGAGCCGGCGCCGTGCTGAAGACGGTCTCCGACGCGTACTCGGCCAAGATGGTCGGCCAGGAGCGTCTGCGCATGAGCCTGCTCATCGCGCTCATCGCCGGAGGGCACATCCTGCTCGAGAGCGTGCCCGGTCTCGCCAAGACCACGGCCGCGAGCACGCTCGCCGACACCGTGAAGGCGCAGTTCAAGCGCATCCAGTGCACCCCCGACCTGCTGCCCAGCGACATCACGGGCAACCAGATCTACGACGCCGCGACCGGGTCGTTCCGCACCGTGCTCGGCCCCGTGCACGCGAACTTCGTGCTGCTCGACGAGATCAACCGGTCGAGCGCCAAGACGCAGAGCGCGATGCTCGAGGCCATGCAGGAGCACCAGACCACGATCGGCGGCGAGGTGCACCACCTGCCGCAGCCGTTCCTCGTGATCGCGACGCAGAACCCCATCGAGCAGGAGGGCACCTACGAGCTGCCCGAGGCGCAGATGGACCGCTTCCTGCTCAAGGAGATCGTCGAGTACCCGAGCCCGGCCGACGAGTTCGAGATCCTCGGCCGCATCGACTCGGGCGTGCTCGACCCGGACCGGCACGTCGAGAGCGCGATCACCCTCGACGACGTGCGGATGCTGCAGGACGTCGCCTCGCGCATATACGTCGACCCGGCCATCCGCAACTACATCGTGTCGATCGCCTACGTCACCCGAAACCCCGCGCCGTACATCGGCGAGGAGCGCGCACGCTACATCAAGTACGGCGCGAGCCCGCGTGCGAGCATCGCCTTCCTGCAGGCGTCTCGCGCTCTCGCGCTGCTCAACGGCCGCGCGCACGTGCTCCCCGAGGACATCCGCGCCCTCCGCAACCTCGTGCTGCGCCACCGCGTGCTCCTGACCTTCGAGGCCGACGCCGAGGGCATCCGCAGCGAGGAGATCATCGACCAGATCTTCGGCGCGGTCCCCACTCCCTGACGACCCGACCATGTCCAGCCTGATCACGCAGGTGAAGAGCAAGCTCTTCATCCACTCGTCGCGCAAGTCGCTGCACGCGCTCGACGGCGCGTACGCGTCGCTGCTGCACGGGCGCAGCCTCGACTTCGAGGACCTGCGCAAGTACGAGTACGGCGATCAGGTGCGTGACATCGACTGGCGCGCGACGGCCCGACTCGGCACACCGCTCGTCAAGCGACACCGGGCGATGCGCATGCACACCGTGATGTTCGTGGTCGACACGGGACGGTCGATGGGTGCTCTGGCCCGCGACGAGAAGTCGAAGAAGGATCTCGCGATCCTCAGCACCGGGGTGCTCGGTGTGCTCGCCCTCCGTCACGGCGACGACTTCAGCCTCGTGTACGGGGACGCCGACCGTGTGCGCCGCCGCGCACCGGGACGCAGCGAGGGCGCTCTCGAGCACGCCCTCCGCACGATCGACCGGGCGATCGACGAGAGCACGGCGCCGAGCGACCGCGACGCCCTCCTCTCCTACGTCGCCCGCACGATCTCGCGGCGCATGATCGTCGTGGTCGTGACCGACGAGGCGCCGGTGACCGAGGAGACCGAGCGGATGCTGCGCCGGCTGCGCGTGCAGCACGACGTGCTCTGGCTCACCGTGCGCGACGCCGAGCCCGTGCTGGACCATCGCACTGCGATCTCCCGCCGCGACGTCGACAGCCTCTGGGAGGTGCCCGACTTCGTGCAGGGCGACACCGACATCGTGCAGGAGCTGACGGCGCGGACCGAGGCGGATGCCGCGCG
The DNA here is from genome assembly GCF_040675935.1 of Microbacterium sp. LMX7-1.2. Classification (NCBI taxonomy): domain Bacteria; kingdom Bacillati; phylum Actinomycetota; class Actinomycetes; order Micrococcales; family Microbacteriaceae; genus Microbacterium; species Microbacterium sp. LMX7-1.2. The sequence continues at coordinate 1,938,074 of NZ_JBEGIL010000001.1, forward strand.
TCTCGCGGAGCTCCTCACCCGCATGGAGATCAGCCACGGAGTACTGGCCGACCAGGACGACGCCGTCGCACAGCTGCTGCAGCTGCTGAACCGGAGGTCCCATGCCCGGCTCTGACGAGCTCTACCCGCCGGCGCAGTACGGCTGGGGCTGGATCCTGCTCGCGATCGGCATCCTGGTGCTGCTCATCGCCGCCGCGTGGCTGGTGGTCGCGCTCACCCGCCCGCGGCGGGACCTCACGCTGACCCGTGCGGGCGACATCCCGACCCTGCAGACCGTCGACGTGCTCTCGCAGCTGCGGGTCGAGTACCTCGAGGCGATCCAGCGCATCGAGGACGACTACCGCGGCCGGGCGCTCTCCGCGCGCAACGCCAACCTCGAGCTGAGCCGCGTCGTCCGCACGTTCGTGAACGAGTACAGCGGCCTGGAGGCTCCGGTGCTCGCCCTCGATGACCTCGTGTCGCGTGGCGTGCACCCCGCGCTGATCGACGCCATGAGCCGCCACTACTACCCGAGCATCTTCCGGCAGGGGCCGTCGATCGATCCGCTCGCGGGTGCCGAGGCGGCCAGGACGGTGGTGCGCTCGTGGCACTAGCGAACGGATGGCTGGTCCTCGTCGTCGCGGGCGTCCTCGTCGCGGCGATCGTGGTCGGCGTGCTGCTCGGACTGCGCGGCGGCGGCCGTGGAGACGTCCACGACCACGCGCGCATCGCCCGCGCCGAGCGTCTGCGCGCACTACCCTCCTTCCGCCGCGCCCTGAACCGACGGGTCCTCGGCCTCTCCGGCATCCTCGCGATCGGCGTGGTGGCGATGCTCGCGGCCGGCGTGGTGGCGGCCCGGCCGATGTCGTCGCAGACGATCCAGCCCGTGAACACGAGCCGCGACATCATGCTGTGCCTCGACGTCTCCGGGTCGATGAGCGAGGTCGACGTCGAGGTGCTCACCGTGTTCGAGGAACTGCTCGACGACTTCGAGGGCGAGCGCATCGGACTGACGATCTTCAACAGCTCGCCCGTGCAGATCTTCCCGCTCACCGACGACTACGCGTTCATCCGCGGGCATCTGCAGAGCATCAGCGAGAGCTTCGACTACCTCGACGAGATCCCCGAGCACTGGGTCGGCACGCTCAACGGCAACGGAGCCTCGCTCATCGGCGACGGTCTTGCGGCGTGCACCATGGCCTTCGATCACCCCGACGACGACCGCTCGCGCTCGATCATCTTCGCGACCGACAACGAGATCAACGGCGCCTCGATCGTCACGCTCGACGAGGCATCCGCCTACGCGAAGTCGGTCGGCGTGCGCGTGTTCGCGCTCAACCCGGTGCAGGGGAAGGATGCCGAGGTGAGCGCCGAGCTCGCCCGCGCGGCCGAGGCGACCGGGGGTGCGGCCTACGGCCTGCGCGACACCACGACCGTGAGCGACATCGTCACGCAGGTGCAGGAGCAGGAGGCGACCGAGCTCCAGGGCCAGGCGCAGGTCGTGTGGACCGACACCCCCGATCTCTGGATCGTCGTGCTGCTGATCGGGATGCTGTCGTTCGTCGTGGTGCTGTGGAGGGTGAAGCTGTGATCCTCCAACCGGTCCTGAACGTGTTCCTGCTCGTGCTGCTGTGCGCGCCGATCGCGGCGATCGGAGTGCTCGCGCTCGTGAAGGCGCGCGGCCGCGACAAGGCCCTGTGGGCGATGCGCCTCGTGATGCTGCTCGCCGTGTTCGTGATGCTGATGCGACCCGGGATCCCCGGCGGATCGACGCAGACGCTCGCGACCGACACCGACATCGTGCTCGTGGTCGACACCACGGCGAGCATCGTCGCGGAGGACTGGGGCGACGGCGAGCCGCGCCTCGACGGCGTGCGCGCCGACGTGCAGTCCATCGTCGACGAGTACCCCGGCGCGCGCTTCGCGCTCATCACCTCCGCCGCCTCGGCCGATCTCCGCCTGCCGCTGACGACCGACACCACCGCGCTCATCTCGTCGCTCGACGTGCTGCGCCCCGAGGTCACGAGCCAGTCGCGGGGCAGCTCGGTCGGCATCGCGAACCAGCTGCTCGGCGACACGCTCGCGAACGCCGCCGAGACGCAGCCCGACCGCTCGCGCATGGTCTTCTACTTCGGAGACGGGGAGCAGACGGTCGACTCGGCCCCCGAGCCCTTCGACGGCAGCGCGCGGTACACGGATGCCGGGGCCGTGCTCGGCTACGGCACGGCCGAGGGCGGTCCCATGCGACTCACGACCGGCGCGGTCGACGGCACCCCGGGTGATTACATCCAGTACGAGGGGGCGGATGCGCTGTCGGTCATCGACGAGACGAACCTCGAGCGGATCGCCTCGCAGCTGGGCGTCGAATACCAGCATCGGAGTGCGGACGCCGAGCTCGTGCTGCCCGAGGCGCCGTCCACGACCACGGCCTACGCCGAGTCGGGCAGCGTCGGGAATGTGATCGAGCTGTACTGGATCGCAGCGCTCGTCGTCGCGGCCCTGCTCGCGGTCGAGCTGCTGCGGGCGAGCATGCTCATCGCGCGACTGCGGCACCTCCGCGCTCCCCGCACGACGCCGAGCACCGGGGGTGACGCATGACCACCGTGACCGAGACCGACGAGATGCGCGCCGAGGCGGCATCCGCTCTGCTGGCCTCGAACCGGCGCCGCCGCCGCATCCGCCGCTGGATCGCGATCGGCACGCTGCCCCTGACCCTCGCCGCACTGCTGTTCGTCGGCAAGCTGCTCAGCATGTACGCGTTCGCCCACCAGTCGATCAGCGCCTACGTCGCCGACGACTTCTCGAGCTCGGAATCCGCCGCCCGCGGTCAGGAGTTCCTCAACTGGTTCGAGCCGTACAAGGCGCCCTTCAACGTCGGCACCGCCCTCGCCGGCGCTGAACGCCTGCCCGAGGCGCGCGCGGAGCTCGAGGAGTCGCTCGACCTCGCGACCGGCCTCGAGGTGTGCAGCGTGCGGATCAACCTCGCACTCGTGATCGAGCGGATGGGCGATGCGGCCCGCGCCGACGGCGACGGCACCGCGGCGGCCCAGCTGTACGGCGAGGCGCTCACCGTCACGACGGAGATGCCCTCCGAGTGCAGCAGCGAGGAGGCGCAGCAGCAGTCCCCCGACCCGAACCGCGACATGCAGGAGAGCAAGGACGGCCTCGAGGATCGGCTGAAGCAGAAGCAGCAGGAGGAGCAGACCCCTCCCGAGGAGGAGGAGCAGCCGCAGGACGAGCCGCAGCCCTCGGAGGACAAGCTCGAGGATCTCAAGGAGAAACTCGAGCAAGGAACGCAGGAGCGCGACCAGCAGCAGGGCGGCAACGAGCCCGTATCCGGGACGGACAGGCCATGGTGATGGACCACGAGAAGCAGCGCGCACGCTACGTCGCGGGCACCGAGGGCGCGCCTCCTGTGCCGCCGCCCGGCGGCTACCGGGGTGCGCGGCGCCCTTCCGGCGTCAGCGTCGTGCAGCAGCCCGGCGTCCCCGCGGCGACCGGCAGTGCGACGGCAGGTCCCGAGGAGCGGAAAAGCGCGAACGTTCTCGGCTGGATCGCGCTGATCGGCGGCATCCTGTTCGCCCTGATCCTGCTCATCACGCTCGCCGTCGGAGCGACCGACGCGCTCTACGGGATCACGATGATCGCCCTGCAGCTCGTCGTGGTCGCGATCGGGATCGGTGCGCTCGTCACGAGCCGTGGTCGCACGTTCGGGGCCATCGCCCTCGCGATCGCCCTCGTCGTGAACGTCGCGACGATCGGCGGCGTGAGCGCCCTGCGCACCTCGGCCGCCGGCACCTACGAGGGCATGAAGTCCGAGGAGCAGAAGCACGAAGAGGCCTACCCGGGCATCAAGGGCACCGACCCGGAGCAGATCCTGCGTCAGCAGTCGCTCGAACAGGTGCAGGCCGAGGCCGAAGCGCTGTTCGCCGACATCCGCGCCCGGGTCACGGCCGAGTTCGGGTACGAGTGGGTGCAGGTCGGCGACGAGGACTTCCGTCCGGAGCGCAACGGCTACGGCGGCGAGTCGATGCTCGTCGAGTACACCTCGGTCGGGTGGGCGACCACCGCGCCGATCCAGGACTACGACGAGAAGCTCGCGGTCATGGCCCTGATCGACGACGTCGTGGCCGAGCACGGCCTCGCCTACCTCTACTCCTTCAACGACGAGTACTCCAGCCTCGACCCGTCGATGAAGGCGAAGCTGTACGGGAACGAGGACCCGCGCCTGCAGCACACGTGGGAGTACTACACCGAGAACTACCCCGATCCGCTGCGGTTCTACGCGAACATCTACGACCTGTCGAACGACCCCACCGGCGACTTCCGCACCGCCCGCGAGGCGCAGAACGCTCGCACCGGCGAACCACTGGAGGGCCTGCAGATCGCGGTGATCGCGAGCGCCGTGCTCAGCGACGCCGACCGCGCCGAGTTCGAGGAGAAGCTGAAGGAGTATCCGGGGTACTAGGGGCGGATGCCGGCGGTTCAGGACGCGAGGGTCAGCAGCATCCGTGCCAGCACGAACCGGGTGTGACCGCGCGAGGTGCGCGGGTCGTAGCCGAGCACGTCGATCAGAGACGTGAGCTTCTCCTGCACGCTGGAATGGTGGCGCCCCAAGCGTGCGGCGGCGCCGCGCACGCTGCGTTCCTCGGCGATCGCGTCGAGCAGCTCGAGGCTGCGCGCATCGAGCCGGCCGAGCGCTTCAGCATCGGGGTGGACAGGCCCCGACTCCGCCGCCTGCGCGACGATCAGCGCGGCCCCGAGATCCTCCGCTCGGACGACGGGCTCCAGGTCGCTCGTCAGGCGCGCGGCGATGAGCGCCCCCTCCCACGACTCCGGCAGGGCGTCACCCGGGGCGGTCGTGCCGATCCCGCAGCGCGGGGAGACGCCGCTCTCCCACACGGCCGTCAGATCGGCATCCGCGCCGACGATCGTGGCGCGGGTGAGGCCGTGTCGCGTCGCGACGACCGCGGACGGATGCCGAGGCGCCGGCGCCGGGTCCGGCGGCGAGGCGACGACCCGCAGCTGGTCGCTACCGAGGCGCAGCCGCGCGAGCGCGCCCGCGCGTTCGTCGGGAGCCGCATACGAGCTGATCACGAGCTCGACCGCACTCTCCGGGCCCACGGATCTCCGGGCGCGCAGGATGCCGAGCGCGAGCGTCAGCCTCTCGAGGATCATGGCGTCGTTCGTGTGCGGATCGCCCTCGCGCTCGATCCAGGCCACGGCGTCGGGGCCGCTCTCGCGCTGCAGGTGCGCCTCGCCGGGGGCCCGCGGTTCGATGCGGACACCGTCCGCGCTCACGCGCATGATGTGCGCGCCGTCGCGCTGCCCGACCGTGGCGCCGCTCAGGACGGCCGCCCCACGCAGCATGCTCTCCACGCCGACCGATCGCGCGACGAGGGCGTCGAAGTACGTGACGACCTTGAGCGTCTCGCTCGCATCCGGGTCGAGGGCGGTGAGCCGCCCCAGCAGATCTTGCATGTCGGGCTCCATCGCGCGGGGCTTCCACACTAGGGGGTCGAGCTCCCGACCCCCTAGTGCGCGGAGGTTGCTATCCGAGCAGACGGTTCACCCAGTCGTCGCGGGCCGCGAGCATCGCCTGCGCCACGGCGGCGTGGGGTGCGAACATGTCGAAGCCGTGGAACCCGCCCGCCCACACGTGGAGCTCGGCCTGCACGCCGGCCTCCCACAGGCGTGAGGCGTAGGCGACGTCCTCGTCGCGGAAGACCTCCGCGCTGCCGCAGTCGATGAACGCGGGAGGGAGTCCCGCCAGGTCCGTGGCCCGCGCGGGGGCGGCGTAGATCGAGACGTCGTCCGTGCCCTTGCGGTCGCCCAGCAGGGCGGTCCATCCGGTGATGTTGGAGCCGCGGTCCCACACGCCGACACCGTCGATCTGGCGCGTCGAGACGCTCTCGTCGCGGTCGTCTAGCATCGGGTAGATGAGCAGCTGCCCGACGAGCTCCGGTCCGCGGCGGTCCCGGGCGAGCAGCGCGGTGCCGGCGGCCAGCCCGCCGCCCGCGCTGGCCCCGCCGATCAGCAGACGGGTCGTGTCGATGCCGAGATCGTCGGCGTGCTCGGCCGTCCAGCGCAGGGCGGCGTAGCAGTCCTCGACGGGATAGGGATCGGGGAACTCGGGTGCGAGACGGTACTCGACCGTGACGATGACGCCGTTGAAGCGCTCGGCCCAGTCGAGGAATCCGACCACGCCCAGCCAGCGGTTGCCGATGATCATGCCGCCGCCGTGCGTGTGGAAGAACCCGGGCCCGGTGCCCGTGCGGCCGTCCTTGTGGATCACGGTGACGACGATCTCGTCGCCGTCATGACCGGGGATCGTCTCGTCTCGCCACACGAAGCCGCGGTCGGTGAGCACCTGACGCACCTCGTCGTCGCCGGCGATCGGCGTCTGCCGCAGCAGCGGGATCATCTCGGCGGTGAGCGTCGAGGGCATCTGGTCGCCGACGAGCGCGAGGGCCGCCTCGAGCTCGGGATCGAAGGGCGGGCGGGTGAGCGTGTCGGTCATGGGAACTCCTTCGTTCACAGTGTCCATCGTCGCGCGGGTGCGACGTCGTGCCCAGCATCCCGCCGTCCGACACGGTCGGGAACCCGCCGGATGCGGCCGATCCCCGGCGGACGGACCGCCGGATGTCGGGTCCGACGGGGAGGCTCAGGTCGCGAGCGCGAGGCCCGCGGCGAGCGCGAAGCCGAGCACGGTCGCGAGCCCGGTCGACTCCTTCGCCTTCGACTGCGCCTCGGGCACCATCGAGTCAACCAGCATCACGAGCAGGGCGCCCGCCGCGAAGCCGCTCGCCGCAGCGCGGAAGCTGTCGTCGGTCACGGTCGCAAGGCCGAAGCCGGCGACGGTCGCCGCCGCGCACACCACGGTCACCCCGGCCCACAGCAGCAGCACGCGCGAGCGTGCCATGCCGCCCTGCAGCAGATCGGCGGCCGAGCCGATCGACTCGGGCAGGTTGGACACCAGGATCGCTACGACGAGCGCGACGCTCACCGGCTCGCCGGATGCCAGACCGATGCCGAGCACGAGCTGCTCGGGGATGCCGTCGAGCAGCGCTCCTACCGCAAGCTGCCCCCCTCCTGCCGGGCCCTTCGTCTTCGCGGCCCGGGCGTCGAGGATGCGGTCGGCGACGTAATAGCTCAGCGCTCCGAGCGCGACGCCCACGACGAGCGGGATGGGACCCGCGAGCGCGAGCCCCTCCTCCCACAGCTCGAACGCGATCGAAGCCATGAGCGCGCCGGCGCCGAAGCCCAGGACGATGCCGAGCCACCGGGGCGGCCATGAGCGCAGGAGTGCGAGCACGGCTCCCACGAACAGCGGCGCGGCCGCGACCGCTCCCCACAGCACCGCCTGACCCATGTGCACCTCCGTCCCGCTCACTCTGCCACCGCTCGTGAGGGAAAGCCGAGAGGTTCGGTCGTCGCGTCGCCGAGTCGCGGGCGGGCACGCCGTGGCGACGGCATCCGCTCTCCCGTCCCCGGCTGTGAGGTGCCATGAGAATGGTATCGTGATGGTATGCAAGCGACCATGGACAAGGCAGGGCGGATCGTGATTCCCGCCAGCATCCGAGAGAGGCTCGGGATGCTGCCGGGTCCGGTCGATCTGATCATCGACGGCACCGGGGTGCGCATCGAGGTCGAGGCTCCCGACAACGTCGTCGAGAAGGACGGACGCCTCGTGATCACAGGCGGTCCGGCCCTCACTCCCGACGAGATCCGCGAGCTGCGCCTTGCCGACCAGCGCTGACCTCCTGCTCGACACCAGTGCCGCCATCGCGCTGCTGCACGAGCAGAACCCGCTGCACGACAGCGTGAGCGACACGTGCCGGGGCCGCTCCCTCGGCCTCGCCGGACACGCGATGGTCGAGACGTACTCGGTGCTGACCCGACTCCCGGGCGCGGCCCGCGTCACTCCCCGAGGTGCCGAGCGTCTCATCGCCGCCGCGTTCCCGGCGTCGTCGGCTCTCCCTCCTCGAGAAGCGCTGCGCGCCGTGCAGACGCTCTCCGCAGCCGGCATCGCGGGCGGAGCCGTCTACGACGGCCTCGTCGCCCTCGCCGCGAAGTCCGCGGGCGTCCCGCTGCTCACGTGCGACCGGCGGGCCGTGCACACGTACGCCGCGCTGGGGGTAGACGTCGTTCTGGCCTGAGGCCTGCCCCGCACGACCCCGGTCCGCCTCACACCGCGAGACGGACCGCGTCATAACCGGTGCGCGTCACGGCGATGAAGAGCTCGGCCGCCTCCCGGGGCGACTCAGTCCGCACGACCGCCGAGGTCGCCGCCGAGCGCGACGTCACGGCGTCGGCTCCACGCGCACGACGGATACCGACGGGGGCAATGCGGCGAGCACCTCATTCTGCTCGTCAGCGTCGGTGACGAGAGTGCTGACCACGTCGAGCCCTGCGACCCGCGACATCAGGACCCGTCCGAGCTTGGAGTGATCCGCGAGCAGGAGCACCCGATCCGCGCGCTCGAGCGCGAGCCGCTTCCCTGCGCTCTCATCCGGGTCGTAATCCGTGAGCCCCCTGGTGGGATGCACTCCGCTGATCCCCATCACGTAGGTGTCGACGTTGAAGTGGCGGAGGTCGTCGGACATCGTGGACGTCGTCGTGAGCATCTCGGAGGACTTCACGCGCCCCCCGAGCATGAAGATCTCGACGTGCGGCTCCTCGGCGAGCTCTGCGGCTATCAGCAGACTGCGAGTCAGTACGGTGAGCCTGCGCCCGGTGCCGCGAAGGGAATGCGCCGCCGCGAGGGCCGTGCTGCCGCCGTCGATGAAGACGACCTCGTCGTCGGAGAGGAGGTCGGCGACGGCGCGGCCGATGTGCGACTTGGACTCGTATGCCGCGGTCGACCTCGTCGAGAGGGCGGGTTCGCGGCTCTTGGCGTCGAGGAGCAGTGCCCGACCGCCGACGAGCCTTCGGACGACGCCGTCCTCCTCGAGTGCACCGAGATCACGACGGATCGTCATCTCCGAGACCCCGAAGTGCAGGGCCAGGCTCTGGATGTCGACCTCGGCGCGGTCCCCCATCAGACTCTCGATCTCCGCGCGCCTGCGCTGGGGAGTCGTTGCGCTCATCCGCACCTCCTAGACGATCGATCACCTTCGGTTGGTGACCCGCCGAGACGGGAATCTATCACAGCGTGTTTCTGATATGTAACAGATTCACAATCCAGGACCGAGGTCTTGTCAATTTTCTGTGACTTCATTACATTGCCCTGATAACGGTTCACATCACGCTGTGAAACGGAATGACACCGACGTCCTGACGATCGCGGGCGAACGTCAGAAAGGAAGCATCCCGATGAACTCCGATCTCCGCGGCTCCGGAAGGCTGGTCGACACGGCATCCGTCCCGCTCGACACGGCCCTCAGCACCCGCGGCATCCGCGTCTCCTACGGCCACGTCCACGCGCTCCGCGGGGCCGACTTCGACTGCCGAGCGGGAGAGGTCACGGCCCTCATCGGCGACAACGGCGCCGGCAAGTCCACGCTCGTCAAGGTGCTGTCCGGAGCGCTGACCGCCGACGCGGGCGAGGTCTTCGTCGGCGGTGAACCGTTCCGCGCCAGCGGCCCGACCGACGCCCAGGCCGCAGGCATCGAGACCGTGTGGCAGGACCTCGCGCTCGCGCCCGACATGGGCCCGGTGGCGAACATGTTCCTCGGTCGGGAGACGCGACGGAAGGGCCTGCTCGGCGCCCTCGGCTTCCTCGACAACCGATCCATGGCCGCTGTCGCGCAGCGCGAGTTCGCGCAGCTCGGTGTCACCGCCGACCCGCGCCGGGGCTCGGTCAGCGACATGTCGGGCGGTCAGCGCCAGGGCGTCGCGGTCGCACGTGCCGTGAGCTGGGCGCGCACCGTCGTGATCCTCGACGAGCCCACGGCGGCCTTGGGCGTCGTGCAGACGAAGGGCGTGCTCGACATGGTGCGCCGAGTCGCCGACCGCGGGCTCGCCGTCGTGCTCATCAGCCACAACATGTCCGACGTGCTCAGCGTCGCCGACCGCGTCGAGGTGCTGCGCCTCGGCCAGCGGGTCGCGAGCTACACCCGCCAGGAAGCGAGCCTCGAACTCCTGGTGTCCACCATGACCGGAGGGACGGCGCCGTCGACCTCCACGGACCGCACCGATATCGGAGGAGACCGATGACCTCGCTCGACACGATGGGCGCTCCCGTCCCCACCCCCGAAGCTCCGACCTGGCGCGACCGCGTGGAGCGTGCCTGGCAGCATCCGCTGTTCGTCGTCACCTGCGCGCTGATCCTGTTGATCGTCGTGTTCGCGATCGTCAACGGCCAGCCTTTCCTCGGCGCCGCGAACGTACGCAACATGTTCCTCGCGGGCTCGATCATGCTCGTGCTCGCCGTCGGGGTGACCTACGTCATCATCACCGCCGGCTTCGACCTGTCGGTGGGCTCCGTGCTCGTGTTCTCGGGCGTCGTCAGCATGATCGTCATGCAGCGCGTCGGCGGCGACGGATGGACCTCGGCGCTCCTCGGACTCGGCGTCGCGATCGCGAGCGGCCTGCTCCTGGGCTGGATCAACGGCCTTCTCGTCGCCTACGCCGACCTCAACCCCATCATCGTCACGCTCGGCATGTTCGGCGCCGCGCTCGGCCTCGCCCAGGTGTTCACCGGCGGACAGGACCTCAGCGGCATGCCGACCGCAATGTCGCAGTTCGGCGTCGGCCGCCTGATCGGCATCCCGTGGGTGGTGCTCGTCGCCGCGATCGTGGCGATCATCGCCGCCATCGCGCTGCAGGCGACGGCGTTCGGCCGACACACCTACGCGATCGGCTCGAACAAGGAGGCCGCCGTTCGCGCCGGCATCCCGGTCAAACGGCATCTCGCGGTCATCTACGGCCTCTCGGGACTCCTCGCCGGGCTCGCCGGCTGGCTGTCGCTCTCGGTGTACGGCACGACCAACATCTCCGGCCACTCCCTCGACGCCCTCACCGCCGCGACCGCCGCGATCCTCGGCGGGGCCAGCCTTTTCGGCGGCGTCGGGACCATCGCGGGCACCGCCCTCGGCAACGCCATCCCGGTCGTGCTCGCCAGCGGGCTCGTGATCGCCGGTCTGCAGAGCTTCTGGCAGCAGGTCGTGACCGGTGCCGTGCTTGTCGGCGCCCTCTACCTCGACCGGCTCCGCCGGCTGCGCAGTCTCCGCAGATCCAGCTCGGCTTCGAGCTGACGTCCTCTCACTTCACCTCCACCCTGCACACCCTCATCCACACACAGGAGTACCCATGAACGCTCGATCCGTCCGTCCGCGTCGCCGTATCCTCCTCGCGCTCGCCGCCACCACTCTGCTGGTGGGTCCGCTCGCCGCCTGTTCCGCCGATGACGGCGGAACAGCGGGAGGCGGAGAGGGCGATGCCGTGACCGGCGCCACGATCGCCATCGCCGGCCCGCAGTCCGGTGACCCGTATTACGTGCAGGTCGCGTGCGGCGCCCAGGCCGCGGGCACGAAGCTCGGCATGGATGTCGGCGAGCTGCAGGCCCCGCAGAACCAGAACCAGGCGCAGCTGACCACGATCGTGCAGAACGTGCTGACCAGCGCACCGGACGCGCTCATCTACACGCCCGCGGACCCGGTCGCCGGAGGCATCCCGATCCAGACCGCGCGCGAAGACGGGGTGACGGTGATCGACGTCGACGCACAGCTCGACGACGACGCGCTGTACGACTCGTTCGTCGCATCGAACCACTACGAGGGCGCGAAGGAGATCACCGCGTATCTCGCCGAGCTCATCGGAGGCGAGGGCCAGATCGCCGCGATCGGGTCGCTCGCCACCAACCCGATCACCCAGGCCCGCATCAAGGGCTTCGAGGATGCGCTGAAGGACTACCCGGACATCGAGGTGGTATCGATCTCCTACCCCGAGATCTCGGCGGACGTGATCCAGGCGAACGCCGCCTCCACGCTCGTGAAGTACCCCGATCTCAAGGCGATCTACACGACGAACTTCCTCAATTCGACGGGAGCCGCGGTGGCTCTCCGCAACGCCGGCGTGGTCGGCGACGTCAAGATGGTCAGCTGGGATGCCGGTGCCGCCAACGTCGAGCTGCTGCAGGAGGGCGTGCTGCAGGCGACGGTCGCGCAGCAGCCCTACGCCATGGGCGAGCTCGCGATCGAGCAGATCGCCAAGAAGCTGAAGGGCGAGGAGGTCGACCAGACGGTCGACGCCCCGGTCGAGATCCTCACGAGCGAGGACGTCGACAGCCCCGAGGGCCAGAAGCTCTGGTACAAGACCGAGTGCGACTGACCCCTCCCTGACCGGCCCCTTCCCGAAGGATTGCAGACATGACGCTCACCGGATACCTGAACACTCTCTCCGCCGAACCGGGGGAGGTCGTCGACCTGATGGTCAGCGCCACGGCATCCGCGGTGGAGGTCGATCTGGTGCGGCTGCGTCACGGCGACGAGAACCCTCAGGGGCCGGGCCGACGGATCCTGCCGGTGCCGTCGTTCGAAGCGCGGTCGATCTCCGGCGGCGAGCGCGATGTGCACCTCGGGTCGTGCGTCGTGGTGCCGGAGATCGGCGCGCAACCGCTCGGAGGGCTCGTCGTCTCGTTGACGATGCAGCCGACGCTGCCGGATGCCGGTCGTGAGCAGGGGGTCGTGTCCCTGCTCACGACCGACGGCTCCGTCGCCGTCTCCGTCGTCGTCGATGCGAACGGGACGCTGAGCCTGCGCGGTGCCGACGGCGAGGCTGCGGCGCTCACGGTGCCGTGGCGCGCGGGCAGCTGGTACCGGTTCCGCGTCGAGGTCTCCCACGACCTCCATGCGGTGATCCGGTGCACAGAGCTCCGCGACCGCCGCGAGACCTGGACCGGGGTGACGCCCCCGGCCGTGCTCCCGGATGCTGTCGCCGCGGCGGCCGTGATCGCCGCCGCCGCCTGCCCGCGCAGTGCTGCCCGGTGGGCGCCCGACCGCGTCTTCAACGGGAAGATCGAGAACCCGCGGATCGATCGGGCGGATGCTTCGGGCGCGCGCGCGACCGTCGCCGATTGGCGGTTCGAGCGCCGGATCGGCAGCGCGGAGGCCGCCGACGCCTCCGGTCAGGAACGCCACGGCATCGTGATCAACGCCCCGCTGCGGGCCGCGACGGGATCGACCTGGCGGCACCAGGAGATCGACTTCACCAAGGTGCCCGAGCAGTACGGCGCGATCCACTTCCACGACGACGACCTCGACGACGCGGGGTGGCCGCCCAGCCTGAGCTTCGCGGTGCCGGACGATCTCGAGTCCGGCGTGTACGCGGTCGAGCTCCGCGCGGACGGCGTCATCGACCACGTCCCGTTCGCGGTGCGTCCCCGCGCGGGAGGGCCGCACGCGCGCATCGCCGTGCTGCTGCCGACCTTCACCTACATCGCCTATGCGAACGAGCGCATGGTGACGCGCCTCGACTTCGAGGGCGATCAGATGAGCGATCATCCGATCCACCCAGGGCACCGCGACCTCGAGCTCGCCGAGCATCCGGAGTGGGGCCTGAGCATGTACGACCTGCACTCCGACGGCAGCACCTGCTGCTATTCGACGCACCTGCGACCTATCCCCAACCTCCGCCCCGACTACCGCGCCTGGCTGCAGGACGCACCGCGCCACCTGAGCGCCGACCTGTACCTCGTGGACTGGCTCATGGAGAAGGGACGCGCGTTCGACGTCGTGACCGATCATGACCTGCACCGAGACGGCGCGGCGCTGCTCGACGGCTACGACGTCGTCATCACGGGCAGCCACCCCGAGTACGTGAGCGCGCGGATGCTCGATGCGCTCGACGCGCACGCCGACCGGGGTGGATCGCTCATGTACCTGGGCGGCAACGGGTTCTACTGGGTCACCAGCCAGGATGCGGACCGACCCCACCTGCTCGAGATCCGCCGCGGCGCCGTGGGGACGCGGCCGTCCGAGACCCCTCCGGGGCAGGGCTTCCACAGCACCACGGGCGAACCCGGAGGGTTGTGGCGGCTGCGGGGCCGCTGGCCCAACGCCCTCACCGGCGTCGGGATGACGGCGCAGGGGTGGGATTCGAAGGCCCCGGGGTACCGGCGGTCCGCGGATCTCCCGAGCGATCTCGAGTTCGTGTTCGCGGGCGTGACGGACGAGGTGATCGGGGACTTCGGCCTCATCATGGACGGTTCGTCGGGCGACGAGATCGACCGCTTCGACCCCGACCGGGGCAGTCCGGCGGAGACCGTCGTGCTCGCTTCGTCGACGGGTCACAGCGACTTCTACCTGCTCGCCGGCGAGGACGTGATGGCCTCACGCGCGGGACTCGGCGGGTCGGAGAGCGCGGACGTCCGGTCGGACATGACCTGGCTCGAACGAGCTGGAGGCGGAGCCGTCTTCAGCGTGGGCTCGATCTGCTTCACCGGAGCGCTGTCCCACGACGGTTATCGGAACAACGTCTCGACCGTGATCGGCAACGTGCTGGACGAGATGCTCGATCGCGGCGGCCGGGATCGCTGACGCTCAGTCGCGCACGAGCCGATGGATGCCGAGGTCGGTGCGCCCCGGCAGCAGATCCGCCCGCAGCGCACGCGTGCCCCGGTAGTCGCCGTCGCGCAGGCGGCGGTACGGGCTGCTCGGGGCTTCCGTGTCGATCCCGGCGAGACGCTCGAGCAGACGTGCGCTCTCCGCCTCGATCGCGTCGACGGTGAGTCCGTCGGCGTCGTGCACGACGTGCAGGTCGAGCGGCTCGATCCCCGTGTACCAGAGCGTGCCGTGCGTGAGCGGGAACAGCAGAGAGTCGATGTCTCCGCTGATGCCGCGGCTGCCGATCGACCGATCGTCCTCCCCTGCGGTCACGATCACGAGCGCACGGCGACCGGCGAGGAGGCCCTCCCCGTAGCGCAGCGGCAGGCCGGTCTCAGGGTCCGTCGGGCCGTAGGCGAAACCGTTCGTGAGGACGCGGTCGAACCACCCCTTGAGGATCGCCGGCGGCCCGTACCACCAGAGCGGGAACTGCAGCACGAGGAGGTCGGCGGCGGCGAGTTTGCGCTGCTCCTCGACCACGTCGGCGGGGACGTCCCCCGCGGCGTACGCCTCGCCCATCAGGTCGACGAGGTTGCCGTCGCGTCCGTGCGGCTGCCCGAGGTCAGCGGGGCCGAGCACGGGATCGAAGCCCTGCGCGTACAGATCGGTGACCTCGACGTCGTGGTCCCTCGACAGCGCGTCGACGCCGTCGCGGAACAGGCGCGCGTTGAACGAGCTCCCCTGCGGGTGCGCGTGCACCCAGTGGACGGAGGGGCGGGGGCGCGACATGGAGTCTCCTTCGTCGATCGCGGGGGTCATCGGGCGACGGCATCCGTCGATGAACGACGCCACAGCGGCAGCAGCGCGGCGGCGACCACCGCGACCGCCGCGACGATCAGCGCCACCGCGAACCCGCCCACGCCCACGACGGTCGCGATGGTGCCGAGAAGGGCGATGCCGAGTCCTCCGCCCAGCGCGAACGACACCTCCTGGATCGCTCCGACCTGACCCGCGTCGTCTTCTGTCGTGACGTCGAACAGGGTCGTCGCCGCGAGCGTCGCAGCCACCCCGAACCCGGCCCCGACGAGCACGAGCGGGAACGCCACGAGGTCGGCGCCGAGCGCGAGCCAGACGAGCCCGATGCCCTGGATCACGAGCGCGAGCACGGTCAGCGCGGGCGAGGTCAGCCAGCGCAGGAACAGCGGGGCGACCACGCCGCCGAGCGCGATCGCGACCGCCTGCGGCAGGATCGCGATCCCCGCCTCCGCCGCCGTGAACCCGCGCAGGTCCTGCAGGTGCAGGCTCACGAGCAGGACGGATGCCGAGGACACGCCGCTCGCCGCCACGATGCGCACGACCGCCGGGCTGAATCCGGGCACCGTGAAGAGGCGCATGTCGATGAGGGGATCGCGCAGCCGGCGCTGTCGGCGGATGAAGTAGACGAGCGTCACGACGGCGAGCACGCCGGCGACCGCCGCGGGGACCGGTGCCGCGAGCACCTCGTGCAGGGCGAACACGAGCGCCCCCAGGGCGACGATCGACGAGACGATGCTGAGCACGTCCCAGGATGCCGGGCGCGAGCTGCGCGAGTCGGGCACCAGCCAGATCGCGAGCACACCGGCGAGAACCGCGAGCGGGACGCTGCCGAGCAGCAGCCACCGCCATCCCGGCCCCTCGGTGACGAGCCCGCCCAGCACGGGCCCGAGGGCGCTGCCGGTGCCGAACGTCGCGGTCCACAGGCCGTAGGCGAGCACGCGCTGCCGCGCCTGGTAGTGCGCGCCGATCGTCGCGACGACACCGGCCACGACGAACGCCTCGGCCACGCCGAGCAGCGCCCGCACCACGATGAGCAGCAGTCCGTCCTGCGCGAGTCCGCCGACGAGGTTGAGCGCCGCGAAGCCGGCGAGGCCGAGCAGCACGATGCGCTTGCGGCCGAAGGCGTCGCCGATGCGTGCGGCGAGGATCAGGGTGGCTGCGAGCGAGAGCGCATACACGTCGACGAGCCACAGCGCCCCGCTGTCGGAGAGCGTCAGATCGCCGCGGACGGCGGGCAGCGCGGTGGACACGCTGCTGATCGCGAGAGCGCCGATCAGGATGCCGAGGAGCAGCGGGATCATGGCGAGCCACGGATGCCGCGAGGGGCGCGGTCGGGCCGGGGCGACGGGCACGGGGGAGGTCACGGACTCAGTCTCGTGCGCTGAGTACCCTTCGGGCAAGTACGGTCTTCCTTGTTACATACTGCCATTCTGGATACTATCGGCGCGAGGAAAGGCGGCCCGATGAGAGAGAAGACGGCACGCATCGTCCGCGAGTGGGGCGACGCCTGCGATGCGGAGATCTCGATCGCGGTGATCGGCGGAGCCTGGAAGCCGAGCATCCTCAGCCTGCTCGACGAGCACGAGGTGCTGCGTTTCGGAGGACTCAGCCGATTGCTCGACGAACCCACCGCACGGGTGCTCACCCGTCAGCTACGCGAGCTCGAAGACGACGGACTGCTGATCCGCACGGTGTATCGACAGGTGCCGCCCAAGGTCGAGTACCAGCTGAGTGACCTCGGCCGCGGCGCGATGCCTCTGGTCGAGGCTCTGACCGCGTGGGGCGGCGGCTACGCCGCGCACCAGCGTCGCACCCTGGGCGCCCTGGCCACGTCGGAGGCGGAGCCGGCGGAAGTCTCGGCGCAGGAGATGACGCCGGCGTAGGAGGATGGGGCTCCCCTCCACGGAACCGGGCTGTGCCGGGACTTTCCCCACCTTCTGAGGAGGGGCCTTCGATAACGTCCGCCACGGCGATGTGCGCGCTTTCCTGGAGGGATGGAGCCTCCACGTAAACGAATCGTTGACGATCCTCGTGCGTCAACAGTATGATGACGGAATCCGGATCGCGACCAGCGCCCGGAAGCACGGGATCACAGAGGAGGACATCTTCCACGCGCTCGACCACATGGTTCGCTACCGGGAGCAGGAGTACGACGGCGAGCTGCGCATCCTGGTCATCGGACCTGCGTCGTCGGGACGGCTGCTCGAGATCGTTCTCGTCCCCGCTGACGATCCTGCACTCGTGATCCACGCCGACGTACTGAGGCCTAGCCGGTTCACCTACCTCTGAGGAGACGACATGATCAGGAGCACGACGACAGCCGCAGGCGACGCAGTAGACGTCGAGGCGTTCCTCGCGAGCATCCCCGCCGACAGTCTGCGCGACGGCTCGCACCTCCGAGAGATCGCACAGGCACGTGCAGACAGGGACGTCGCGGACGCACGCCTCCGCGACGCCGTGAGCGCCGCGCGCCTCGCCGGCGACTCCTGGACGATGATCGGCCTCGCCCTGCGCACGTCGAAGCAGAATGCCTTCCGCAAGTACGGTGCGGCACGGGGATGACCCGGGGCGGACCGCGTCCGAAACAGGCGACACGCCGCCGATAGACTGGAAGGCATGTCCAAGGTCCTCCAGTCCCTGCCCGTCGGCGAGCGCGTCGGCATCGCCTTCTCCGGAGGACTCGACACCTCCGTCGCCGTCGCGTGGATGCGCGACAAGGGCGCCGTGCCGTACACCTACACGGGCGACCTGGGGCAGTACGACGAGGACGACATCGAGTCGATCCCCGGCCGCGCGCTCGAGTACGGCGCCGAGGCCTCGCGTCTGATCGACTGCAAGACCGCCCTGGTCGAGGAGGGCTTCGTGGCCCTCGCGTGCGGCGCGTTCCACATCCGCTCCGGCGGCAAGACCTACTTCAACACCACTCCTCTCGGCCGCGCCGTCACCGGCACGCTGCTCGTGCGCGCCATGAAGGAGGACGGCGTCGACATCTGGGGCGACGGCTCCACCTACAAGGGCAACGACATCGAGCGGTTCTACCGCTACGGCCTGCTCGCCAACCCGCGTCTGCGCGTCTACAAGCCGTGGCTGGACGCCGACTTCGTCACCGAGCTCGGCGGTCGCAAGGAGATGAGCGAGTGGCTCGTCGCCCACGACTTCCCCTACCGCGACTCCGTCGAGAAGGCGTACTCGACCGACGCGAACATCTGGGGCGCGACGCACGAGGCGAAGACCCTCGAGCACCTCGACGTCTCGCTCGAGACCGTCGACCCGATCATGGGCGTGAAGTTCTGGGACCCGTCCGTCGCGATCGAATCCGAGGACGTCACGGTCACGTTCGAGGCCGGCCGCCCCGTCGCCATCAACGGCACGTCCTACACCGACCCCGTGGCGCTCGTCATGGAGGCGAACACGATCGGCGGACGCCACGGCCTCGGCATGAGCGACCAGATCGAGAACCGCATCATCGAGGCCAAGTCGCGCGGCATCTACGAGGCCCCCGCCATGGCGCTGCTCTTCATCGCCTACGAGCGCCTCGTCAACGGCATCCTCAACGAGGACACCCTCGCCACCTACCACGAGCAGGGTCGCCGCCTCGGCCGCCTGATGTACGAGGGGCGCTGGCTCGAGCCGCAGTCGCTCATGCTGCGCGAGTCCATCCAGCGCTGGGTCGGCTCCACGATCTCCGGTTCCGTCACGATCCGCCTGCGTCGCGGCGACGACTGGACCATCCTCGACACGACCTCGCCGAACCTGTCGTACGGCCCCGAGAAGCTCTCGATGGAGCGCGTCGGCGACGCCGCCTTCGGGCCGGTCGACCGCATCGGCCAGCTCACCATGCGCAACCTCGACATCGCCGACTCGCGCGCTCGCCTCGAGCAGTACGCCGGCCTCGGCCTGGTCGGCGGCGCGACGGGCGAGCTCGTCGGCCGCGTCACGGCGGGCGAGTCCTCCGAGATCACCGGAGCGGTCGAGGGCTCGGTCTCCGCGGCCGACGAGTCGCTCGCGGATGCCGTCGACACCGCGTCCGAGGGCGCGGCGTTCGACTTCGGGACCGACTGACCTGATCTCCTGGAAGGGGC
Source organism: Microbacterium sp. LMX7-1.2 (assembly GCF_040675935.1). NCBI lineage: Bacteria > Bacillati > Actinomycetota > Actinomycetes > Micrococcales > Microbacteriaceae > Microbacterium > Microbacterium sp. LMX7-1.2. The sequence goes on from NZ_JBEGIL010000001.1 coordinate 1,957,437, forward strand.
GGATGCTGCGGCATCCGCCCCCTTCGTCGTGCGGCGCTCGCGTTCTCGTCCGCCGACAGGAAGCCGCCACCGATCGTCGATATCCTGTGAGTTGTCCGATTATCTTGCACAGCGTTGTGCAGGATAGCTATCCTGAAGACATGACCACCCGTGCACCCCGCCGCGACTCGGTCGAGAACCGCGCCGGCATCCTCGACGCCGCCCGCGCGACCCTGGCCCTCGACCCCCGCGCGTCGATCGACGTCATCGCGCGCAGCGCCGGCCTGTCCCGCCGCACTCTCTACGGGCACTTCGACGACCGCGACGCCCTGATCCGCGAGCTCATCTCCACGGGAGCGCAGCGCTTCAACGCGATCGCCGCCTCGGTCACCGACGCCGACCCGCGCGTGGCGCTCGCGCGCCTCGCCGCCCGACTCTGGCACGAGGCCGCACACGTGCAGTTCGCCGCGGCCCTCGCCCTCGACGACGCCCACGTCGCCCACACCGCCGAGGCTCTCGCGCCCCTGCGCCGCACCGTCGCCGACCTGACGCGCCGCGGCCAGGAGAGCGGCCACTTCCGCACCGACATCCCCGCCCCGACCCTCGCGCGCCTGATCGAGGAGGTCGCGCGCACCGTGGTCTCCCGCACCGACGCCGGCAGCACGGGCGCGGCCGACCTCGCCGTGCGCACTCTGCTCAGCATCGCCGGCCTGTCCTGGCGCGAAGCCGACGAGCTGCTCGCCGCGCACCCCGAGATCGTCGCCTCCGAGGAGGACCCCTCATGAAGATCACCCTGCACGACGTGAGCAAGGGCCGCGGCGGCCAGGCGCTCCCCGCCACGAGCCTCGAGTTCCACACCGGCGCCGTGCGCTTCGCCCTCGCAGAGACCGAGCAGCGTCCCACGGTCCTCGGACTGATCGCGAGCGGCCGGATGCGTCCCGAGACGGGTCGGGTGACGATCGACGGCTCCGCTGACAACCGGATGCTGCGCCGCACCGTCGCGCTCGTCGACGCCCCCGACGTGAGCGACCCCCACCCGGACATCGCGCTCGCGGGCGTGGTCGGCGAGGAGCTCATGTTCGCCGGCCTCGGCGCCACGCCCATCCACGCCCGTCGCTGGCTCAACCAGCTGGGCTTCGGGGAGCTCGCCGGTGCACCGATCGGCACGGTCGACCCCGCCGCCCGTGTGCGCATCCTGTGCGAGCTCGCGGTGCTCCGCGAGGGCACGCGGGGCATCGTGCTCGTCGCACCCGACCGGCACGGTGGCAACCCCGACGGCTGGTGGCGCATCGCAATGGAGTTCGCCGACCGCGGCTACGCCATGCTCGTGATCGTCGGCGGTTCCGCCGCCGTCGCACTGGAGCGGATGCACGAGTTCGACGCCGTGAACGCCTCCGGTCCCGTGGAGCCGCTGGTGCTCGACGACGCCGAGGACGACACCCCTCCCCGGTCGTCGAGCGAGGAGGACGACGCCGACCGAGACGACACGCGTCCCCCGGCGCACGACACCGAAGCCCCGGCACCCGGACTCGCAGAGCACTCGGGGCGTCTCGTCCCGCCCTCGGCTCGCTCAACGACCGGACGGGAGGGCGACGCCGCGCCCCCGGCATCCGATCCCGAGGAGCCCGGAGCGCGTGTCGACTCGCCTGCGGCTCGCTCGACGACAGAGGGAACCGACGACGCCGAACAGGAGGATGCACGATGAAGGTCCCCGCCATGATCGCCGCCGAGCTGCGGCGTCTCACCGCGAGCCGGATGGGCGTGATCGCCCTGATCGCCCTCGTGTGCGTGCCGATCCTCTACGGCGGCCTGTACCTCTGGGCCAACCAGGACCCGTACGCGAAGTTCCCTGAGGTTCCGGTGGCGCTGGTCGTCGACGACCAGGGCGCCCCCGAACCCACCACCGGCACGGATGCCGCAACCGGCGAGACCGTGAACTACGGCGAGGACGTCGCCGAGAACCTCATCGAGGGCAACGCCTTCGACTGGCAGCGGATGACCGCCGACGAAGCCGCCGAGGCGCTCCGCACGGGAACCGTCGACTTCACGGTGACGATCCCCGCGGACTTCTCCGCGGCCCTGACCTCCGCCGCGGGCGACGACCCGCATCAAGCGCGCATCGACCTCGAGACCAACGATGCGAACAACTACCTCGCGTCGTCCATGGGAACCCAGGCCGTGGAGAAGATCCGCAGCTCGGTGGCCGAGATGGTCGGCAGCCAGGCCGCGGAACGCCTCCTCACCGGGCTCAGCGACGTGCGCGACAACCTCGTCACGGCCGTCGACGGCGCGACGCAGCTCGCGGACGGCGCGACCACCGCCGCGTCGGGCAGTGCGACGCTCGCCGACGGCACCGCGCAGCTCGCCGCAGGTACTTCGCAGCTCGCCGCGGGCGCGAGCACCCTCGCCTCCGGAGCACAGCAGGTGAGCGACGGCAATCGGCAGCTCGCCGACGTCGCCGATCGCGCAGGCGCCGCGGTGCAGCAGGCGACGAACGCCCTGCCGCAGGTGCGCACCGATATCGCGACGCTGCTCGCCGACCGCGGTCTCACGCAGGACGAGATCGACCAGGTGCTCACGACGCTCGACCCTCTCGCGACCCGGCTGCAGGAGGGGAACACGACCGTGCAGTCGGCCGTGGGCAAGGTCGACCAACTCGCCGACGGAGCCGCCGCCGTAGCATCCGGGGCCGCGCAGCTGTCGAGCGGAGCGGGCACGGTCGCGACGGGCGCCGCGGCCGCGAACGACGGCGCCGCGCAGCTGCGCGACGGACTCGGCACGCTCGCGGACGGCACCGCCGAGCTGCGCGACGGCCTCGCCGACGGCGTCGCGCAGATCCCGGCATCCTCCCCTGAGCTGCGCACCCAGCAGGCCGACACGATCGCCGATCCCGTGAAGGTGTCGAGCGACAAGGTCGCCTCGGCCGAGGACTACGGCGCTGGCCTCGCCCCGTTCTTCGCCGCGCTGTCGGCCTGGATCGGCATCTACGCGCTGTTCCTCATCGTCAAGCCGATCTCCCGACGGGCGGTCACCGCGCTGCACTCCCCGATCCGCGTGACGCTCGCGGGCTGGCTCACCCCCGCAGCACTCGGCGGAGTGCAGATGCTCGGTCTCATGGGCATCCTCGCGATCACCCTCGGCTTCACCTTCGACAACCCGATAGGCACCCTGGGTGTGCTGATCGCCGCCTCTGCGACGTTCGCGGCGATCATCCTCGCCCTGAACGTGTGGCTGGGCTCGGTCGGACAGTTCCTCGGCCTGGTGCTGATGGTGCTGCAGCTCGTCACCGCCGGGGGCACGTTCCCGTGGCAGACGCTGCCCGCACCGCTCGCCGCCCTCCACCACGTGCTGCCGCTCGGGTACGTGGTCGACGCCATGAGGCAGCTCATGTACGGGGGCGACCTCGCCCGCGCCGGATGGGACCTCGCGGTGCTGGGCCTGTGGCTCGTCGGCGCGCTCGTGTTCGCCGCGATCGGCGTCACGCGCATGACGCATCGCCGCACGCTGCGCGACCTGCAGCCCAGCCTCATCGGCTGAGCGGGGAGGATGCGGCGGCTCAGGCCGCCGTGCGGACGGATGCCGCGGCGCGGCGCGCGATCATCCAGATGCCGACCGCCGCCGCCAGGAAGATCGCGGCGAGCATCCCCCAGCCCGCGAGCCCGTAGGTGATCGCGGTCGCGTTGACGACGATCGGCGACGCGAGCGCCCCGAGCGAGAAGCCCATGCCGAAGACGCCCTGGTATGCGCCTGCGCGCACGGGGTCGGCCAGCTCGAAGCTCAGACCCCACGCACCCGCCTGCGACAGGATCTCCGCGAAGGTGTGCGCCACCATCGCGACCACGAGCACGATGATCGCCACCCATGCCGGCAGCCCCGCGGCGAGCGCGTAGACCAGGCACGCGCCGACCATCAACCATCCGGCGATCATGGTGACCCGGCCCGCGACCTGCAGATCGTGCGTGCCCCGGGACGCCCGCACCTGGAACAGGACCACGAGCGTCGTGTTCACGATCAGCAGCACCGACACCACCACCTCGGGGGCCTCGGTGTACTCGGTGATCCACAGCGGCACGCCGAACTCCGCCACGCCGAACTGCATGCCGAACACGGCCGAGAGCCCGCTCAACAGCAGGTACCGGGGGTCGCGCCACGGGGAGCGGCGGTTCCAGTCGCGGCGCGACGCGGATGCGGCATCCGTGTCGATCGACCCGGTCTCGGTGCGCACGTCATGGATCGACGCACGGCTGGGGGCGTCGACCGACGAGGTCAGCCGGAGGAGGGGCAGCGACCCCAGCGCACACAGGAGACCGCCGCTCGCGATGACGATCCGGTACGCCTCGGGGGTGCCCAACGCCAGCGCGATCGCGCCGAAACCCGACCCGGCCGCGATCGAGACGTTCGTCACGGTGCGCAGCACCGCGCGCGCATGCACACGCCGCTCGGGCACGAAGCCGCGGGCGATGATCGCCGACCGCGACGAGTGCCCCATCGAGTCGAGGAACCCGCTGAGGCTCGCGAGGACCAGCGCCGACACGAAGTCCCCCGCGAACGCGTAGGCCGCGAGCATCACACCGCCGAGCGCCTCGAACGCGAACGCGAGACGCCGTGCACTCCAGCGGTCGGCGAGCCACCCGCCGAGCAGCGAACCGAGCACTCCGCAGCCACTCGAGATCGCGAGCACGATTGCGGCCTGAGCGGCGGACAACCCGATGATCTGCGTGAAGAACAGCACCGTGACGGCGAAGAACACGCCGCGACCGATGCGCGACACCGCCGTCGCCGCGACCAGGGCGCGCAGCACCGGGTCGTCGAGACCCGCCGCGAGTCGTGCGAGCACACCGGCCCTGGCCGGGGTGGATACGGGGTCGTGCGAGGTCACCCTCCATCCTCACACGCCGCGGCGCGCTCCCTCGTCACGGCCGATTGGTCGCGCACCGCGCGCTGGATTAGCGTGGTGAGGTGGCATCCTCCTACCTCGCCCCGAAGGGCACCCCGGTCACGCTCCTCGAGTTCGAGCACGCCGGGGCCACCCTGATCTCCGAGACGTTCGGCGAGGGCGCGCACACGTTCCTGCTGCTGCACGGCATCGGCATGGGGCGCAGCGTCTACCTCGACGTCGTGCAGCGGCTGCGGGGACGCGTGATCGCGCTCGACCTCCCCGGCTTCGGAGAGGCGCCCGAGCCGAAGCGCACCCTCACGATGGAACGTCACGCCGACCTCGTCGCGGCCTACCTGCGTCACGCCGGCGAGGGACCCGTCGTCGTGATCGGCCACTCCATGGGCAGCCAGATCGCCGCAGAGCTCGCCGCACGGCATCCGTCGCTGGTCGAGGGCGTCGTGCTCGCCGGGCCGACCGTGAACAAGGCGGCCAGGAACATCGCCGCTCAAGCCAGCTACCTGCTGACCGATCTCGTCGGCGAGCGTCCGCTGGTGATCTGGCGCGGAGCGCGCGAATACCTCCGCGGCGGTCCGCACCTGTTCCGGAAGATGCGTGCGACGATCGCGCACGCCCCGGAGAAGGCGTTCCGCCGCATCGACGCCCCCGTGCTCGTGCTGCGCGGGGAGAGCGATCCGCTCGCACCCATGAGCTGGTGCCAGGAGATCATCGACGAGATCCCCGGCGCCGATCTGCAGGTGATCCCCGACCACGGCCACGGCACGCTGATCAGCGATTCCGAGCCGGCGGCCGAGCTGATCCAGAAGTTCGCCGACGGCCTCTGAGCAGGTCGGCCTCCGCGGCTCCGGCAGCGGACGGTCAGCGCGCGCGGTCAGCGCGCGCTGGTCAGCCCGCAGCGGGCGGGGTCTGCTTGGACTCGGCCAGCTCGTCGACCACGAGGCTGCGCTCGTCGGTCGTGCCGTTGCGGTACGCCTGCCGTCCGACCATATGCGCGGAGAGGGGAGCCGTCGCGAACTGCATCAGCACGATCGGGGCGACGAGCAGCAGCCCGACCAGGATGCCTCCGACGGTACCCATCGACACCGCGATCGCGAGACAGATCAGAACGAGTCCGAGCACCTGCGGCTTCGTCGCCGCATGCAGACGCGAGGGCACGTCGCGGAAGCGCAGGATGCCGATGGCCGCCGACAGGCAGAGCAGGGCGCCGAGCAGGATGAGGACGAGCACGGTCGTGTCGACGACCGCGTCCGGCAGGGCGAGTTCGAACACGTTCATGGCGTCGTGTTGTCCCTTCTCGCGACGAAGCGGGCCACTGCGATCGAGCCGAACACGCCGATCGCGGCGATGATGAGCATCACGGGGATCGTCCGCGTGTGCCCGTTGATCGCCATCTCGGCGCCGAGCACGCACAGCACCTCGGTCAGCAGCACGTCGGAGGCCACGGCGCGGTCGAGGATCGACGGACCGCGCACGATGCGGAGGATCGTGAGGATCGCGGCGACCCCGAACACCACCATGATCACCAGAAGCAGGAGGTTCATCGGACACCGCCCTTCGCCGCGCGCTCGTCGGCCTTGAGGGCACGGTACTGCGACGGAGCGCCGAGCGCACGCACGATCCGCCGCTCCCAGCGCAGCACCCCCTGGCGCTGCTTCTCGACGTCCTCCATCGAGTGCACGCCGATCACGTGGAGATACAGGACCTGCCGGTCGCGGTCGGCCTCGACGATGAGCGACCCCGGGATCAGCGACGACACGACCGAGACGTGGGTCATCATGAGATCGTCCGCGTAGCGCAGCGGCACCGCGATAATGGCCGTGCCCGGGAGCCGCCGGAAGTCGTACACCTGCAGCGTGACCGCGATCGCGCCGCGCACCATCGCCCACAGGAACTGCACGACGAAGACCGCGGCGTACCAGACGTTCACACGGCCGGAGAGCTCGACCGTCGGCAGCCGGAAAACGCGCGTCACGAAGACCGCGACGACGAGCCCCGTGAGGAACGCCAGCACCGTGAACTGGCTCCACAGCAGCATCCACAGCACGACGAGCCACGCGAGGAACGGCAGCTGCACGCCGAGGTCGCGCCAGAGATGACGACCGGTGTCGGGGCTCATCCGTCCACCTCGCCTTCCAGCTGCACGAGGTTGACGGGTTCGAGGAGAACTTCGCCGATGCGGTCGCACAGCGCGTAGAGCGGACCCGCGAACACGGTCAGCGCGACCGTGACCCCGACCATGCCCGCCGTCGCGACGGTCATGATCCTGGGGATGCGGCGACGCTCCTGCTGCTCGTCCGCGGCCGGTGCGTTGCCGAGGTAGGAGATGCGTCCCTCGGTCTCGGTGGAGTCCTCCTCCTCGCGCCAGAACGCGAGGTTCCAGGCCCGCATCAGCGCGTACAGCGTCAGCAGCGAGGTGACGATGCCGCCGACGATCAGCACGATCATGAGCGGTGTCCCCACCGAGGCCGCGGCCTCGAACAGCGCGAACTTGCCGATGAAGCCCGAGAACGGGGGCAGCCCGCCCAGGTTGATCGCAGGGATGAAGTACAGCACCGCGATCACCGGGGCCACCTTGAGCAGTCCCTTGACGCGCAGGATCGAGGTGCTGCCGGCTCGTCGCTCCACGAGTCCGACCGCGAGGAACAGGGTCGTCTGCACGATGATGTGGTGCACGATGTAGTACACCGTCGCGCCGATGGCCGCGGGGGTCGCGATCGCCAGACCGAAGATCATGTACCCGACGTGGCTGACGAGAGTGAACGACAGGATGCGTTTGAGCTCGGCCTGCGCGACCGCACCCAGCACGCCGACGATCATGGTCGCGAGGGCGATGATGAGCAGCAGCGTGTCGATGCTGTTGTCGGCGAACAGCTGCGTCTCGGTGCGGATCAGCGCGTACACGCCGACCTTCGTCAGCAATCCGGCGAACACCGCGGTGACCGGCGCGGGAGCCGTCGGGTAGGAGTCGGGCAGCCAGAACGACACCGGGAAGATGGCCGCCTTGATGCCGAAGGCCACCACAAGCATGAGGTGCAGCACGAGCTGCGTCTCCTGCGGCAACTCGGTCATCCGCTCGGCGATCTGGGCCATGTTCACGGTGCCGAGGGCGCCGTAGATCATCGCGATCGACGCGAGGAAGAGGATCGACGACACGAGCGAGACGACGATGTAGACCGCGCCCGTGCGGATGCGCGACTCGGTGCTGCCGAGCGTGATGAGCACGTACGACGCGACGAGCAGGATCTCGAAGCCGACGTAGAGGTTGAACAGGTCGCCCGCGATGAAGGCGTTGAAGATGCCGGCGGCGAGGATCAGGTACGAGGGGTTGAAGATCGAGATCGGTGTCTCGTCGGCACCGTCGGCGACGCCCTGGCCGATCGAGAAGAGGAGGACGGCGACCAGCACGATGCTCGACACGAGCACCAGGAGCGCGGCGAGCCGGTCGACGTACAGCACGATGCCGAAGGGGACGGGCCAGCCGCCCACCGAGACCGCCAGAGGGGCTCCCGCGTCCACCGCGACGAGCAGCACCGCCGCGATGACCGACACCGCCGCGAGCGTCGCAACCGTGACGAATACCTGCAGGCGCGCGTTGCGGCCGAACACGAGCGTGATGGCGGCGCCGAGCAGCGGGAGACCGACGAGCAGGGGGACGAGTGCGCTCATGAGCGATCCTCCCCAGGGTTGTCGTCGGTGTGCTCAGGTGCACTGTCGTCGGATGCCGTGTCGGACGCCGTGTCGCGGGCGGCGTCCGCCGCGTCGGTCTCGTGCGCGTCCGAGGCGTGGGCGTCGGCGTCCGTGCGGAACTCCTCGCCGTCCGCCGCCGAGTCGTCGTCGGGTTCATCGGGTGGCGCCGACTCGTGAGCGAGCATCGATGCCGCGGCATCCGCGCCCGTCGGCCTCTCGTCGATGCCGTCGCCGCGGTCCGCCGCGTACGAGCCGTATGCGCGGTCGACCGGAGCGTCGTCGTGGATCGCCGGGTGGTCGCGCATGTGCAGCACCGTGATCGGCGCCGTCTGCACGCCCACGAAGTCCGTCGTGGCCTCGTCGTCGTCGATGTCGGCCTCGTCGTCCATGAGGTCCTCGTCGGCATCCGTGCGCTCGCGCAGTGCGATGTCGGCCTCGTCGTCCTCGACCGTGTCCGCCTGTCCGAGCTGCCAGGAGCGGTAGATCAGCGCCAGCAGGAAGGCCGACACCGCGAACGTGATGACGATCGCGGTGAGCGTCAGGGCCTGCGGCAGCGGATCGCTCACATCGCCCTCCGCTCCGTAGAAGGGCGCACGACCCGGAACGCCCATCACGATCAGCAGCAGGATGTTCGTCGCGTTGCCGAGAAGCAGGAACCCGATCAGCACGCGCGTGAGGCTGCGCTCGAGCATCGCGTACACGCCGCATCCGAACAGCACGGCCATGATCACGATCAGGGTCAGGGAGACATCCATCAGATGCTCACCCCCCGCTCGCGCAGCTCCTGCGTCTGCCGGTCGACCTCGGCCCCGAGGCTGCGGAGCACGTCGAGCACGAGGCCGATCACGACGAGGTAGACGCCGATGTCGAAGATCGTCGACGTGACGAACTCCATGTGCCCGATGCCGGGGATCTCCCACTCCCAGAACGTGCTGGTGAGGGGCGCCATGCCGAAGAACAGCGGCACGATCGCGGTGCCGACCGCGAGGATGAGGCCGGTGCCGAGCAGTCTTCCTGCGTCGGTCGGGGCCGCGGCACCGAGCTCCCAGCGACCGCCCGCGATGTAGCGCATCACGAGCGCCATGCCGGCGACCAGGCCGCCGGCGAAGCCGCCGCCCGGCAGGTTGTGGCCCGCGAAGAGCAGGAAGATCGAGACCACGATGATCGTGTGGAACAGCACGCGCACGATGACCTCGAGCAGGATCGACCTGTTCTCGGGCTTCATCTTCTGGCCGCCGACGAGCCAGGCGCGCGGGCTGCTCTGGTTCTCGTTCGTCTGGAAGCGCACGCCCTCGGTCGTCTCCACGAGCGGACGGCTGAGCGTGCGGCGACGGCGGGTCTTGGGCAGCGTCTTGGTCGAGGCGAGCATGTCGGCGCGGTGCGTGACGAACACGAGGGAGGCGACGCCGGTCGCCGCGAGCACGAGCACCGAGAGCTCGCCCATGGTGTCCCACCCGCGGAGGTCGACGAGCGCGACGTTCACGACGTTCTTGCCGTGGCCGATCTCGTACGCGAGCTTCGGGAACATCTCGGAGATCGGGTCCGCGACGCGCGACTGCGTCGCCACGATCGCCACGAGAGCCATCGTCAGACCCACGCCGATGCCGAGCAGCGCCCGCGGGATGCGCCCGACGGAGGCGTTGTGCTCGCCCATCCGCGCCGGCAGACGACGCAGCACGAGCGCGAACGTCACCATCGTGACGGTCTCGACGAGGATCTGCGTGAGCGCGAGGTCGGGAGCGCCGCTCGTCGCGAACAGCACGACCATGCCGAGGCCTGTGATCGAGACGAGCACGACGCCGGTGTAGCGCTTCTGCGCGCGGACGGCCATGACGCCGGCCGCGGCCATGAGCGGAGCGACCACGATCTGCACGGGCGTGTGCCACGCGGAGAGCTGGAAGCGGTCGACGTCGCTCGCGAGGAGCGCGGTGATCTCGGCGGCGACGAACACCACGAAGATCGTGCCGACGTAGACAGGCAGCGAACCGCGCTGCGTGAGCGAGGTCGAGAGCACTGAGAGGCGGTCGACGCCGCGCATCACGAGGTAGTAGACGTCGGCGGCGGTGAACGGGAGCAGCCGGGACTTGCGGTCCCAGCCCGTGCGGAGGGTCAGCAGGAAGACCGCGGCACCGAGGAGGATCGACAGGACCGAGATGCCGAGCGCCGGCTCGAGGCCGTGCCACAGCGCGAGGTGACCCGGGCCCTCGACCGCGGCGCCCTCATGGTCGAGCCCCGGCGTCGCGGTGAGGGCGTACCCCTGCAGCGCCTTGTCGAGGGCGGGAGCGCCGATGCCTGCGGCGATCGTGACGCCCGCGAGGATGATCGGGGCCGACAGGAAGCCCACCGGCGGATCCGGCCAGATCGTGTCGGGGATGCGATCACCCATCGCGTCGCGCTTCGACCAGAACGCACCCCAGAGGAAGCGCAGTCCATATGCCGCAGTGAGAATAGAACCGAGGCCGACCCCGATGATCGCGACGAGACCCCACGGGGAGCCGCCGATCGCGTCGTCGAGAAGCGCCGTGAGCGTCGACTCCTTCGCGACGAAGCCGATGGTCGGAGCGATCCCTGCCATCGACGCGACCGAGATGAAGGCCGCGGTCGCCATGACCGGGGCCTGGCGACCCACGCCGCTCAACTCGGTGATGTCTCGCGTCGACAGCTGACGGTCGATCACGCCGACGATCAGGAACAGCGCGGACTTGAACAGCGCGTGCCCGATGACGAGCGCCAGACCCGCGAGCGCGCTCGCCTGCGTGCCGTAGCCGATCACGATCGCGAAGAAGCCGAGCTGGCTCACCGTTCCGAACGCCAGGATGCGCTTGAGGTCGGTCTCGCGGAGCGCTTGGATGCCGCCGAGCAGCATCGTGACCACACCGAGGGAGATGATGATCGGCCGCCACGGACCGGTGAAGGCGAAGATCGGGGCGAACCGGGCGATCAGGTAGATGCCGGCCTTCACCATGGCGGCCGCGTGCAGGTAGGCGCTCACCGGCGTCGGTGCGGCCATGGCGCCGGGGAGCCAGAAGTGGAACGGGAAGATCGCGGACTTGCTGAGGGCGCCGATCAGGAGCATCACGACCGCGGCATCCACGATCGGTCCCGTCGGCGCGAGCTCGAGGATCTCTCGGATGCTCGTCGTCCCGGCGTCGACCACGAGGAGCACGACGCCGACGAACATCACGAGGCCGCCGAGCGTCGTCACGAGCAGGGCTTGGAGGGCCGCACGGCGGCTCGCGGCGCGACGGCGATAGTGGCCGATCAGGAGGTACGAGAGGATGCTCGTCACCTCCCAGAACATCACCAGCATCACGATGTCGTCGGTGAGGACGAGGCCGTACATGGCTCCGGCGAACGCCAGCAGCACGGCGGAGAACTGGCCGATCCCGGCCGAGTCGTCGTGGAAGTACCAGCGGCAGTACAGCAGCACGAGCGCCCCGACGCCCGTGACGATGAGCGTCAGCACCCACCCCAGGACGTCCATGTGCATGGACAGGTTGAGTCCGAGTTGCGGGATCCACGAGATCGACGCGAACGGCGCCGGGCCGTCGAGCACCTGCGGCGTCATGACGAGGGCGTGGACGAATGCCGCTGCGGGAATGAGGGCGGCGATCGCGAACGCCTGCGCGCCCAGCCAGCGCACCAGCACGGGCATCAGGAGCGAGCCGAGGAGGAACACGGCGAGGAGCGTCAGCATAAGCGGCTCCTCGGGGCTCGTCGGCCGGGAGATCTCGGCGCAGGCGGGCGGGTGTCGAGATCCAGTTTACCTGCCGTAAGGATCCCGTTAGGCCGTACGGTCGATATCGGCCCTCTCCGTGGCCCCTGACGAAAGGCCTCATCATGCGCATCGCCCTGCATTCCGAGATCCGCGAAGGTGCGATCGACGACTACCGCACGAACCACGAGCGCATCCCGGATGCCCTCGCCGACACGTTCGCGCGCATCGGCATCCGGGACTGGACGATCTGGCGCTCCGGCCACCGGCTGTTCCACCTCGTCGAGTGCGACGACTGGGATGCCGCGGTCGCCGCGCTGGCCGACGATCCGGCGGATCATGCCTGGCAGGCCGACATCGGCCGCTTCGTGGAGCTGTTCCGCGACGCCGATGGCGCCGAGGGCACGGCCCCCCTCGAACAGGTGTGGGACCTCGCCACGCAGCGCACCTCCTGAGGCGACGTCCTCGCACGGGCGCCGGCGTCGTCGGGTGGGCGGTCCCGCGGGCGGTCGCGTGGCAGAGTAGGCCCGTGACGCGGACGTGGGTGCGGGAGCTGACCGGATGGGTGCTGGCGCTCGCGATCGCCCTCGCCGCGGCCGGTGCCGTCGCGTCCTCGGCTCGGGCCGAGCTGCTCTTCCGCGATGGGGACTCGGTGATCGTGGCCCTGGTGGCGCGGTCGCTGCTCGCCGGCGATCCGATCGACTGGGCGATGTCGAGCGTGCTGTTCCTGCCCGAGACGGCGCAGTTCACCGCGCTCGACGCGGTGCTCCCGGTCGGGGTCGATGCACTTCTCGCGGTCAGCGCGGTGCTGAACGTGCTCGCGCTGTACGGCGCTGTCCGCACGGCTGGCGGTCGCGCCCGCGATGGACGCGCCCCCGTCGCGTGGTCGGTCGTGGCCGTCGCGGTGTTCGGACTGCTCGCGTTGACGGAGACCTCCGCATCACGGGACGCGCTCGAGCTCGCCTCGCTGCAGCTCACCACGACGTACTACTCGTCCACGGTCGTCGCGGTCGTGCTCTCGATCGGTCTGGTCCGGCGGATGCGCGACGGCAGCGTCCACCGCATCCTGCTCCCGGTCCTGCTCGCAGGCGTCGCCGCTGTATCGACGGCGTCGAATCCGCTCTACGCAGCGTGGCTCGCTGCGCCGTTGCTGGCGATGCTCCTCGTCGATGCAGCGCGCGCCGTCGATCGTCGACGCTCACTCGCCCTCGTCGTCACCGTGATCGTGGGCGTGGCGGCCGGCTTCGCACTGCGTATTCCCCTGTCGGCATGGATCGCGAACACAGGTGCGGGTTACGTGCAGCCGGGGCAGTGGCGCGAATCGATCGAGTACTACGGCAGGCTCTTCGCGGACCGTCTGCAGGACCCCCTCGGGGTGATCGCGCTGCTCGTGGTGGTCGCTCTTCTCGCCCTCGGCGTCGTCCGCACGGTGCGAGCCGCCGACAGCGCATCGCGACTGATCGCCGTCGCGTCGTGGACCCTGCCGGTCGTCGTGCTGATCGGCGCGATCGCGCTGGGCACCCACGCCGCGCGCTATCTGCAGCCGCTCGCCTTCGCCCCGGTGCTCGCGCTCGTGGCGCACCCGCAGACCCTCCGCATCCCGGCTCGACTGCGGCGGCAGGCGGCAGCGGTCGCCGCGGCCGCTGTCCTCGTCGCCGGCGGGCTGAGCGTGCCTCGACTCGCGGGTGCCGTCGAGCGACCGGATGCCGACCTCGCGTGCGTGACCGACTGGGTCGACGCCTCCCCGCGCATCGGCGCCGGGCAGTTCTGGACCGTGCGACTACCGAAGCTCCATCTGAAGGACCCCGCGCAGCTGGTGCAGGTCGACCACCGGCTCGACGGCTACGCCTGGCTCGTGAACCGCACCGACTTCGACGCGCGCGAGGTGACGTTCCTGCTGCAGGATTCGCAGACCGTGCAGTGGGAGCTCCCGGCGGCCGCGGTGCCGGACCGCATCGTGGAGTGCGGCCGCTGGACGATCCTCGACTTCGCTTCGACTCCTCTGGTGCTGGGGCCGACGCACTCCTAGTCGCGTCGTGGGGCGCGACTCATCGCGCAGGTGCGGCCGTCGTCGTCCCCGGCCGGAACCGGCACGTCAGGTGCAGTGTGACGCCGGCGTCCCCCCGCAGCATCCGTGCGACCTGCTCGCCCGCCGCCCGGCCCTTCTCGACGGCCGGCTGCACGCTCGTGGTGAGCAGGAGATCGCCGAGGCCGTCGGCGTCGATGCCGTCGAAGCCCGCGACCGAGAGATCCTCCGGAACGCGGAGACCGAGCTCCTCGGCGGCGCGGATCACCCCGACCGCGAGCAGGTCGCTCTGCGCGAGGACCGCCGTGGGGCGTGTCGCCGGATCCTCGAGGAGCAACCGTCCGACCGCGAGCCCCTCGTCGATCAGACTGCCGCCCGCCGACACCGCCGGCGCATCGGGGAAGACCTCTCGCATGCCGGCGAGGCGATCGACCGTGACGTCGACCGTCGCTTTCGCGATGCGCTCGGGGGTCACCGGGCCGCGCTCGCGCTCCTGGTCGAGGGGGAGCGTCACGAGGGCGACATCGCGGTGCCCGAGGTCGTGAAGGTGTCGCGCGACGTCTGCCGCCGCCGCGGAGTTGTCGAGGGTGATGCGCGGGATGCCCTCCCCCGCGTCGCCCTCGATCACCACGACCGGCAGGCCCCGGCCACGGACGACGTCGAGCGACGCGCGGGTGCGACCCGAGCATCCGATCAGCACGACCGCGTCGACGGGCGCGCTCGACAGCGGCGACCCGTCGTCGCCCGGTTCGTCGCGCATGAGCAGGATGCCCGCGCTCAGTTCGGCGAGCCCGTCGGTCAGGCCGTCCATCATGGCGGTGGTCACGGGGTCGAGGAAGGCGGCGCGCAAGTGCCCCTCGAGCACGACGGCGACGATCCCGCTGCGTCCGCGTCGGAGCGAGGCGGCGCGCGGGTCGGGCCCGGTGTAGCCGAGTTCGGCCGCCGCCGCGAGGACCCTCTCGCGAGTGGCTGGCGCGACGTTCGCCTTGCCGCTGAAGACCACGGAGGCCGTCGAGGTGGCCACGCCCGCCTCACGGGCGACGTCGGCGATGGTGGCCCGACGCGCGGGCTCCTGACTCGTCATACTCCGAGGATAACCCGACTTCGACCCCGAGGATCGAATCGATTCGATATGCTGTGCGGATGGACACCGCCCTCACCCGATCGCAGTATGTGCGATGGCGCACCGCGACCTTCGCGATCTTCCTCGCCAGCGGCCTGTCGGTCGCGACCTGGGCGTCCCGCGTGCCCGACCTCAAGATCGCGCTCGAGATCGACAAGGCGCAGGTCGGCATGCTGCTGCTCGGCGCCGGCATCGCCTCGATCATCGGTATCTCGTCGAGCCCCGCGATCATGGCGCGCACCGGCGCGCGCCTCGGCATGATGACGTCGATCGTCACCTTCGCCTCGGGTGTCGCGCTGATCGGGATCGGTGCGAACGTCTTCGGGTCCTACCCCGTCGTCCTGATCGGCCTCGTGCTGTTCGGGCTCGGCAACGGCTGCATCGACGTGATGATGAACGTCGAGGCGACCGCGATCGAGCAGCACGCGGGCAAGACGATCCTGCCCCTGTTCCACGCCTTCTTCAGCTTCGGCACCGTGATCGGCGCGGGGGCCGGAGCTCTCGCCGCCCAGCTGCGCATCGACGTGTTCGGGCACACTCTCGCAGTCGCGGTGCTGATCCTCGCCATCGGCATCGTCAGCATCGCGAACGTGCCGCGCCGGGAGGAGGCCCTCGACCGCGGCGCGGACGAGGTCGACAAGCCCCACTGGCGAGAGCGCATGCATGTGGCGCTCTCGGCCTGGCGAGAGCCGCGCACCTACGCGATCGGAGTCGTGATGCTCGGCATGTCCTTCGCCGAGGGTGGCGCGAACGACTGGCTCGCTCTCGGCGTCGCGGAGGATCACGGCGGCGGCACCGCGCTCGGAGCCGCGGCCCTCGCCACGTTCTCGGTCGCGATGACAGCGGTCCGCGTCTTCGGCGGACCGCTCGTCGACCGCCTCGGCCGCGTGATCGTGCTGCGCGTCCTCGCGCTCACGGCGGCAGCCGGCATCCTGCTGTTCATCCTCGCGCCCACTCTCCCGCTCGTGTTCCTCGGGGCGGCGCTGTGGGGCATCGGCGCCTCGCTCGGGTTCCCGCTCGGCATGTCGGCGGCGGCGGACGACCCGGCCAAGGCGGCGGCCCGCGTCAGCGCGGCCGCCACGATCGGCTACATCTCCTTCCTCGGCGGTCCCCCGGTGCTCGGCGTCATCAGCGAGCACATCGGTCTCCTGAACACGCTCTTCATCCTCGTGGTGCTAGCGGTGCTGTCCGGCCTGTTCTCGGGTGCGGCCCGCCCGCTGCGCGAGGAGGAGAAGACGCCGGTCGCCGCGGCCTGACATCGCGGACGACGGATGCCGTTAGGCTCGTCGAGTGCGTCTCGTCATCGCCCGCTGCTCCGTCGATTACTCCGGGCGGCTGAATGCCCACCTTCCTCTCGCCACGCGCCTGCTCGTCCACAAGGGCGACGGCAGCCTGCTCGTGCACTCGGACGGCGGCAGCTACAAGCCGTTGAACTGGATGAGCCCGCCGTGCTCGCTCTCGCCCGAGGAGCCCGGGGAGGAGGAGGCCAGCGCCGGCGTCACGGAGGTGTGGCGCGTCACGCACAAGAAGACCGGCGATGCGCTGCGCGTGCAGATCTACGAGATCCTCCACGACTCGAACCACGACCTCGGCGTCGACCCCGGCCTGCAGAAGGACGGCGTGGAGGCTGACCTGCAGCGGCTCCTCGCGGAGCAGGTGGAGCTCGTCGGCGAGGGGACCACGCTCGTGCGGCGCGAGTACCCGACGGCGATCGGCCCCGTGGACCTCTTGGTGCGGGATGCCGAGGGCGCGGCGATCGCGATCGAGGTCAAGCGTCGCGGCGACATCGACGGCGTCGAGCAGCTCACACGCTACCTCGAACTGCTCGGCCGCGACCCGCACCTCGCGCCGATCACCGGCATCTTCGCCGCCCAGGAGATCAAGCCGCAGGCCCGCGTGCTCGCCGAGGATCGCGGGATCCGCTGCCTCGTCCTGGACTACGACGACATGAAGGGCATCGAGTCGGGCATCCCGCGGCTGTTCTGACCGCGGCCGCCGCTAGACCGGGGTCAGCAGCCGCCGCGGCGGCCCCTCGAGCCGCGCGATCCCGATCTTGATCTCGACGACGTCGTCTCGGAGCTCGCCGACCTCGCTCCGAGACGCCGTGACATCGGCAGCCACCTGCGCGATCCGCGCGTCGACCTGCGCGAACCGCGTATCGACCTGCGTGAACCGCGCGTCGACCTGCGCGAACCGCGTATCGACCTGCGCGAACCGCGCATCGATGCGGTGATCCTGCTCCACGAATCGGGCCTCGATGCGCGCGTCCTGCGCAGCGAACTTCGCGTCGATCCGCCCATCCTGCGCCGCGAACTTCGCGTCGATCCTGGCGTCCTGCTGCGCGAACCGATCATCCATGCGCTTCACGACCCACGCGAATCCTGCGAGCGACGCGGCGATGACCGCGAAGGCGCTGGCCAGCGTGGTGATGACCTCGATCGACACGAACATGCCCCCATCCTGCTCCGCGTCCGCGGAGATGTCACGACCGTAGCCGTGTGAGATCCGGCATCCCGGCATCCGTGGATAAGCCCGTGCGAGCGGAATCTGTGCAGGGGAAGTGCCCATAGGCTGGAGGGCATGGTGCATTCCCCCTACTCGTGCGTGCTCTGGGACGTCGACGGCACGATCGTCGACGCCTCCGTCGGGATCCTCCGACGGCTGAACGTCGCCCTCACGCACTTCGGCCGTCCGGCTCCCACCCGCGAGGAGCTGACGCACTGGATCGGGCCGCCCATGTTCGAATCGTTCCAGGCTCAGGCGGGCATGACACCCGAGCAGTCGACCGAGGCCGTCGCCTTCTATCGGGAGCTGGGCAAGGCCGACGGCTACACGACGGACATCGCGACGTACCCCGGCGTGCCCGCGATCATCCGCGACCTGCATGACGCCGGCGTGCCGCAGGCCACCGCGAGCTCCAAGCCCGAGATCCAGGTCGACGCGATCGTCGACTTCTTCGAGTTGCGCCCGTACTTCCTCACGACGGTCGGCGCCACCCCGGACGAGGCCACTCTGGCCTCCAAGACCGACATCGTCGCCGAGGCGCTGCGGCGTCTGGCCGAGCGCGGAGCGGACGTCTCACGTCCGGTACTGATCGGCGACCGTCACCACGACGTCGAGGGCGGTGCCGCGAACGGCGTGCCCGTCGTGTTCGTGGACTGGGGCTTCAGCGACGCGCACGAAGGCGACGACGCGGCGTTCCGCGTGAGCACGCCGGACGAGCTGCGCACGCTGCTGCTCGGCTGAGCGATCCGCGGTCGCCGCCGAGCCTCGCAGTCCCGGCGACCGCGTGGCACGACGATGCCGCGACCCGGGTCACTCCCCGCGAAAAGCACAGAACTCCCCGCCGGATGCCGCGATCGCTGCGGCCCCGGTCGGGGAGTTCTCGAGTCGACCGGTCTCAGACCGGGCGGATGTTCTCGGCCTGCAGGCCCTTGGGGCCCTGCGCCACGTCGAACTCGACTCGCTGGTTTTCCTCCAGCGAGCGGTAGCCGGAAGACTGGATGGCGGAGTAGTGCGCGAAAACGTCAGCGCCGCCGTCGTCGGGGGAGATGAAGCCGAAGCCCTTCTCCGAGTTGAACCACTTGACCGTGCCCTGAGTAGCCATTTACTGCCTGTTCTGCTGAAAAAGAAGCCGACGCAGGATGCCCCGACGTGCTCCACGCTAGTGGAGCACGCGCTGAGCGGAAGTCCTGGTTTCAGCCCGTAACCCAAATGTTGCACGAGCGTCATCCGCTGATCGTCGGCGCGGAGCCCGGAAAATGGTGTGGCCCTCACCGCGGGGGGAGCGATGAGGGCCGAAGACGACCGGAGGGTGCGTCAGAATCCACCCTAACCCCTCCGAGGGCGTTTTGTCCCCCATTTGGGGGACAAACGCGAAAAAAGGTCGAAAATCTCCGAGAAGATAGCGGCCCCCTCGAGTGGCGCATTGGGGACTGAGCGACTCGAGGGGGCCCAATCGCATGCACGGATCGCCTTTGCCTCTGGGGAAGGCAGTCCGTCGTCTGGGGTGGACGGAGACGATCAATCCCCTGTGCACGCACTCTCACCATAGGGGAGGAGCGGTGCTGCCGCCATAGGGGGTTGACGCCCGCGCGCGTCGTATGAGACCGCTCCCACGTCTGGCGGCGACGGCGATCCGGATACGTGACGCGGTCTACCCTGGTTCGGTGACCATGCTGAACAAGGACATGACCCTGTGCATCTCGCTGTCCGCGCGGCCGAGCAACAACGGCACGCGCTTCCACAACTTCCTCTATGAGGAGCTCGGACTGAACTGGATCTACAAGGCGTTCGCGCCCACGGACCTCGCCCAGGCGATCGCCGGGGTACGCGGCCTCGGCATCCGCGGGTGCGCGATCTCCATGCCGTTCAAGGAGGACGTGATCGCCCTCGTCGATCGCATGGACCCCTCGGCGACCGCGATCGACTCGGTGAACACGATCGTCAACGACGACGGCGTGCTGACGGCCTACAACACTGACTACAGCGCGATCGCCCAGCTCATCGAACGGAACGCCCTCGACCCGGCATCCACGGTCCTTCTTCGCGGCTCGGGCGGGATGGCGAAGGCGACGGCCGCAGCCTTCCGTGACGCCGGCTTCCGCCGCGTTACGATCGCCGCGCGCAACGAGGAGCGCGGGCGCGCGCTCGCGGACCTGTACGGCTTCGCCTGGGTCGCGGATGCCGCGGATGCCACCGCCGACGTCATCGTCAACATCACCCCCATCGGCATGGCCGGCGGCGCGGACGAGCATGGGCTCTCGTTCGCCGAGGAGCAGATAGCCGCGGCGTCGGTGGTGTTCGACGTCGTCGCGCTTCCGGCCGAGACCCCGCTGGTCCGCGCGGGGCGCGCAGCCGGCAAGGTCGTCATCACGGGAGCCGAGGTCGCGACCCTTCAGGCCCTCGAGCAGTTCGTGCTCTACACCGGCATCCGCCCCTCGGCCGCCCAGGTGCAGGCGGCCGAGGAGTACATGCGCGCGCAGTAGCGCTCAGACGGTGACCGTGCGCAGCGAGCCGGATGCCGTCGAGAGGGGCCGTCGCGCGGTCACGACCGCGATCACCATGACGACGAGAGCGGATGCCGTGATCACGGCGCCGATCCAGATCGGCGAGGTGTAGCCGAGACCGGCCGAGATGCCGAGGCCTCCGGCCCAGGCGCCGAGGGCGTTGCCCACGTTGAAGGCGCCGATGTTCGCGCCGGAGGCGAGCGTGGGGGCACCGCCGGCGTAGTGCATGATGCGGGTCTGGAGTCCCGGCACGGTGCCGAAGCCGAACGCGCCCATGACGACGAGGATCGCGATGGTCGCCGGCTGCGACCAGGCGAGCAGCCCGAAGAGCACCAGTACGACCAGCAGCGCCCCGATGAAGAGGAGGAGCGTGCGGTCGAGTGCGCCGTCGGCCAGGCGTCCGCCGACCCAGTTGCCGATCACGAGACCGGCGCCGAACAGCACGAGCAGCCAGGGCACGGCCGCGGCGTCGAAGCCCGAGACGCCGGTGAGCGTGTAGGCGATATAGGTGAAGGCGCCGAACATGCCGCCGAAGGCGAGCGCCGTGACGATCAGCGAGAGCCAGACCTGGCCGGAGCGGAAGGCGCGGAGCTCGTGGCCGAGGCGGACCTGCGCGCCGGTGCTGCGAGGCGCGGTCACGAGCACCGCGATGCCGATGAAGGCGAGGACGCCGATGCCGGAGATGACCCAGAACGTCGACCGCCACCCGTACTGCTGGCCGATGAAGGTGCCGAAGGGGACGCCGAGGACGTTCGCGGCGGTGAGGCCCGTGAACATGATGGCGATGGCGCGAGCCTTCTTCGCGGGGGCGACGAGCTCCGCCGCGACGACGGAGCCGATGCCGAAGAAGGCTCCATGGCAGAGGGCGGCGACGATGCGCCCGGCCATGGCGGTCGAGTAGTCGGGAGCGATGGCCGTGAGCGCGTTGCCGAGGATGAAGAGGACGAGGAGTCCGAGCAGGACGGGCTTGCGGGGCAGTCGCGTCGTGGCGGCCGTGAGTCCGAGTGCGCCGACCACGACGCTCAGCGCGTAGCCGGAGATGAGCCAGCCTGCCGTGGCTTCGGCGACCCCGAAATCGTGGGCGACCTCGGGCAGGAGGCCCATGATGACGAACTCCGTGAGTCCGATCCCGAAGGCGCCGATGGCGAGTGCGATGAGTCCGAGTGGCATGGGTGCGTTCCGTGGTCCTCTGCTAAAGTAGTTGCAGACGCGGGTTATTGCGTCCGAGGCACAATCATTGCACACGCAACTATACCGCGCAAGCAACTAACCGCGTCCGCACACACTCGGAGGACATATGGGCATCTCGGACGACGCCGTCGAGATACGCGCGCGCGGCTGGCGCACCCTCGCCGCACTGCACGGCATCATCGACGCCGAGCTGGAACGCGCACTCGGGGCTTCGGTCGGTCTGTCGGTGGTCGAGTACACCGTGCTCGACGCCCTCAGCCGGCAGGACGGCTGGCACATGCGGATGCAGCAGCTCGCCCGCGCGGCCGCGCTCAGCCCGAGCGCGACGACGCGACTCGTGACACGCCTCGAGGATCGGGGCCTGCTCACCCGCATCCTGTGCGCCGACGATCGTCGAGGCATCTACACGGAGCTGACCGCCGCGGGTCGCGCACTGTACGACCAGGCGCACCCGATCCACGACGAGACGCTCGAGCGGACGCTCGGCGACGCCGTGACTCAGCCCGAGCTCGCGCCGGTCGTGCACGCCCTGCAGGGGTCGTCCGTCGACGCCTGACCACCGGGTACTCTGGGCGCATGAGCGCGCCTCGCACCACACGACGCACACCCGCACGACGCACGCCCGCGGCTCTCGCCCTCGCGGCGGCCGTGGCGCTGGTGCTCACGGCCTGCACGGCCGGAGGAGACGACGGCGGCTCCGAGGGCGGCGGCGGGCAGGCCTTCCCCGACGACGGCTGCACGCACATCACGGTCGCGACCTCGTCGGAGAAGGTCAACATGCTCGACGAGCTCGCGAAGTCCTTCAAGGACTCGCCCGAGCATGAAGACCTCGACACGTGCGCGACCGTGCGTCCCACCAACGTCTCCTCTGGCAACGCGACACGCTTCCTCACCTCGGGCGAGGACTGGCCGAGCGACGACCGCGCCCTGTGGCCCACGCTGTGGTCGCCCGCCTCCACGGTCTGGACCGACCGCGTCGCCGCGGCGGCCTCCGCGAACCTCGTCGGAGAGCCCGTGTCGTTCACCCGCACACCCGTCGTCTTCGGGATGCCGGAGCCCATGGCGACCGCGCTCGGCTGGCCGGACACCTCGATCAGCATCACCGATCTCGAGAACCTCTGCCAGGACCCCGCCGGCTGGGGCAGCGTCGGCAAGGACATCTGGGGCGCGTTCAAGATCTCGAAGACCAACCCGAACACGTCGACGACGGGCCTGTCGACCATCCTCATGCAGTCCTACGAGGCGACGGGCAAGACCGAGGGGCTCACGGCGGCCGACGTCGACGCGTCCGCCGACTTCTCGCGGGTCTTCGAGGAGTGCGTGATCCACTACGGCGACACGACCGGCAACGTGCTCTCGACGCTCTACGACGAGACGCAGAACGGGTCGAACGGGTCGGCGTACGTGTCGGCCGTGGCGCTCGAGGAGACCTCGCTGCTCAACTACAACCAGGGCAACCCCGACTCCCACACCGTGCAGCCCGGCGAGACCCTGACCCCGCCGAAGACGAAGCTGGTGGCGGTGTACCCCGCTGGCGGCTCGATGTGGTCGGACAACCCGGTCACGGTGCTCGGCGCCGACTGGGTGACGCCCGAGCAGCGCACGGCCGGTGAGGCGTTCGCGGCGTTCCTGCAGACGACCGCCGCACAGAAGATCCTGCCCGACTACGGCTTCCGCCCTCTCGACGAATCGGTGCCGCTCGGCGACCTGTTCACCGCGAAGTTCGGCGTCGACCCGGCTCTCCCCGCCGTCACGCTGCCGAAGCCGGACGTCGACGTGATCTCCACGGCCATCGACCAGTGGACCCAGGTGCGCAAGCCCTCGTCGGTGCTCGAACTCATCGACATCTCCGGATCGATGGACGATCCGATCGGAGACGGCCGCTCGCGTCTCGACGGCGCGATCGAGGGCGCGCAGACGACCCTGGACCACTTCCGGTCCACGGACGAGATCGGCGTGTGGGCCTTCACCACCGGGATCTCCTCGAATGCCGGAGAAGGCATAGAGGTGCTGCGCGACGTGACCGCCCTCGGCTCGGACGGCGAGAAGCTTGACTCCTCGCTGGACGATCTGCGCTACGCGCAACGCAACGGCACCCCGCTTTACGACTCGATCCTGCTCGCCTACGAGGCCATGAGCGAGCGCGCCGAGCCCGGTCGCATCAACGCGATCGTCGTGCTCTCCGACGGGGAGGACACCGATTCGAGCGTGTCGCTCGACTCGCTCATCGCGAAGATCGGCAAGAGCACGAAGGAGGGCGGCGACGATGCTCCCGTGCGCATATTCCCGATCGCGTATGGAGAGGGCGCCGACACGTCCGCGCTGCAGCGCATCGCCGACGCGACCGGCGGGCAGATGTTCGACGCGTCCGACGCCGAGCGGATCGACCTGGTGTTCGCGTCCGTGATCAACAACTTCTGAGTACGCGATGCCCTCCGTCACCGCATCCGGCAACCCCTGGCTCGACGACGCCCTGGAACAGATCGCGACCCAGAGCGTGTACGTCGACTCCGAGGTCGCAGGCCACACGGCGCTCCAGGATCAGCTCGCGAGCGTGGTTCCTTCCGACGGGTCGATCGCGGTCGTCGTGCTGCCCGAGGCGGCCGGGCGGAACCTCCCGTATCAGACCTACATCCTCGAGCGCCTCACGTCCGCGGGCGATCACGACACCGTGATCCTCGCCGTGGGCTCGGATCTGCAGGCGGACTCCTCGGCGATCGACGGAGAGGTGGCGCTGCGCATCGCGAACGAGAACGAGGCGTCGGCCGGCTCCCTCCCCGACGCACTGGTCGAGACCGTGCAGGAGATCTCCGCCGAGACGCCGACCTCCCCGGGAGGGGGCAGCGGCACGGGAGGCGCCGATCTGCTCGTACCGGGTCTGATCGGCGGCGTCGTGCTCCTCGCCGCGGCGGGCGCTGCGATCGCTCTCGTCATCCGTCGCCGCCGAGGCCGAGCGACTCCTGCTGCCTCCACGGACCCCATCCCCGCCGGCATCCGTCTGCGCATCGACCGTCTCCGTGAACTGCGCCCGGCCTACGCATCGGTCTCCGGCAACGCGATCGCGGGCGAGACCGCCGCCGGAATCGACACCCTCGCCTCGCACGTCGAGCAGCTGTTCCTCCGCCTCGACGCCAGGGCGGGCGAGGACCAGAGCGTGCTGGCCGAGGCCGAGTACTCCGACAAGCTCGCCCGCCTGGTCGCGGCTCTCGAACCCGACTACCTCCTCGACCTGCTCACCCGTCCTGACCTGTGGGATGCGCCGGACGAGCGGATCGCGGAGGTGCGCGAGGCCCTCACAGCGGTCACGACGCAGATCGTCGACAACATCAAGCAGGTCAACGGCCGCAAGGGCCTGTTGTTCCAGGTGTCGCTGGACTCGCTCATCGGACGCAGCGAACTGCGCGACTGGGAGCGTCAGTTCGGCGAGAGCACGGCGCAGGACGGGAACACGGGAGACCGCGCATGAAGACGATCGGCGTGCTCGGCGGGATGAGCTGGGAGTCGTCGCTCGAGTGGTACCGCCTCGCGAACCAGCGCGTGCAGGAGAGGCTCGGCGGATACCACTCCGCGCGCATCGTGCTCGACTCTGTCGACTTCGCGGAGATCGAGGCGATGCAGGTGCGCGGCGACTGGGCCGCCGCGGGGGACCTCCTCGCGGCACGGGCGCGAGCCCTGGAGGCGGCGGGCGCTGAGATCCTCGTGCTGTGCACCAACACCATGCACCTGGTGGCCGAGCAGATCCAGGATGCCGTCGGCATACCCTTCCTGCACATCGCGGATGTCGCCGCGGAGGCCGTCGCGGCGGCGGGCGTGACGACGGTCGGCCTTCTCGGCACGGCGTTCACGATGGAGCAGCCGTTCTACCGCGAGCGTCTCTCCGCGCACGGGCTGTCGGTGGTGGTGCCGGACGCCGACGACCGGGCGCTCGTGCACGCCGTGATCTACGACGAGCTGGTGCACGGCGAGATCCGCGAGGAGTCTCGACAGCGCTACGCCGAGGTCATCGATCGGCTCGTGGCGCAGGGCGCGGAGGGGATCATCCTCGGCTGCACCGAGATCGAGCTGCTCGTCTCGGCCGCGGACTCTCCGGTGCCGGTGTTCCCGACCACGGCCCTGCACGTCGAGGTCGCGGTCGATCGCGCGCTCGCCGACGCCTGATCCGCTCCCGCCCGTCTATTTCTGCCGTGTGGCAGGAATGCGCGGTCTGTTTCTGCCGTATGGCAGAAATAGACGGTCCTTCCGTCGGCTGGTCAGGCGGCGGGTGCGGCGGTCGACGCGCGCACGATCAGCTGCGAGGGGAGCGGCGGCACTTCGTCGATGGCCTCTCCGGCGATCCGCTGCAGCAGCAGGTCGACGGCGACGGTTCCGCTGCGGTCGATCGGCATCCGCACGGTCGTGAGGGCGGGCGTGACGGCGCCCGCGAGATCGATGTCGTCGATCCCGACGATGCTGATGTCGGCGGGGCAGCGGCGGCCGAGCTCCAGCATCCCGGCCTCGAGTCCCAGCGCGACGAGGTCGTTGTAGGCGACCACGGCGGTCGCGCCGCTGGCTGCGGCGGGGGCGGCCGCCGCGCGTCCGCCCTGGATCGACGCGGCCTGGTGGCTGAGTCGGGTGAGGCGGATGCCGTGGCGCTCGCAGGCCCTTGCGACGGTGTCGGCGCGGCGGACGTCGGCCCAGGAGCCACGCGGACCCGAGGCGTAGGCGATGTGCGTGTGGCCGAGCGCAGCGAGGTGCTCGATGGCCTGCGCGGGGCCGTGCTCGGTGTCCATGACCACGCACGACGCACCGTCGATGAGCCGGTTGACGACGACGCAGGGGGTGTCGCCGACCAGTTCGAGCACGTCGGCGTCGGGGAGGCGCGGCGAGCAGAGGAGCATGCCGTCGAGCTTGCGCGCCTGCTCGATCTGCTCGCGCTCCCGGCGGAGGTCCTCATCGGCGTCGAACACGACGATGCGGTGCCGGCCGTGCCAGGCCTGCCCCTGGATGGCCTTGAGCAGCGTGCCGTACACGGGGTTCGCGACGTCGGGCAGGATGACACCGAAGGTACGCGTCGCGGTCGCCGCGGACTGCGGCGTGGAGTAGCCGAGCTCGGTCGCGGCTTCCAGGACTCGATCGAGCGTCGCGGGCGCGAGGCGGTCGGGTTCGCCGAACGCGCGCGAGGCGGTCGCGATGGACACGCCCGCGTGTCGTGCCACGTCCGTCAGTGTCGCTGCCACGTCCGCCCCTCCGTCTTTCGTGCAATCCTATGGTCCTGCGCTTCGATGTAAGACCGCTTGACAAGTTTGTACAACTGATACACACTTCTTTACATGACGATCATCGCCGATCACCCCCGGCCGCAGCGCGCAGGCATCCTGCACCTCGGTCTCGGGAGCTTCCACCGCGCGCACCAGGCGGTGTACACGTCCGCCGCTCTGCAGGCCGACCGTGGGGACTGGGGCATCGTCGGCGTCGCCTCCCGCTCGCGCACCGTCGTCGACGCGATGCACGCCCAGGACCTCCTCTACACGGTCGCCACGATCTCGCCCGACACCACCTCCCTGTCGGTCCCCGGAGTCCACACCGACGCCTTCGTCGCGGCCGACCGCCCCGAACGCGTCGTGGCGCAGATCGCCGACCCCGGCATCCGCATCGTGACCCTCACGGTGACCGAGAACGGCTACAGCTACTCCCCCGCCACGCAGCGTCTCGACCTCGACGACGAGACCGTGCGAGCGGACCTCCGCGGCGGAGCGCCCCGCTCGACCATCGGGCAGCTCGCCCGCGGCCTCCAGGCCCGCGCGGCGGACGGCGCGCCGATCTCGATCCTCAGCTGCGACAACCTCGCCGCGAACGGCAAGCACACCGAGAAGCTCGTGCGCGAGTTCCTGCAGGAGCTTCCCGGCACCGAGGGCGCAGAGACGCTCGCCTTCCTCGACCGCTCCGTGACGTTCCCCTCGAGCATGGTCGACCGCATCGTCCCGGCGACCACCCCCGAGCTCCGCACGCGCGTGGCGTCGCTCCTCGGCGCGCGCGACGACATCCCCGTGCCGGCCGAGCCGTTCACGATGTGGGCGATCGAGGACTCCTTCGCCGCCGGTCGTCCGGCCTGGGAAGCCGGCGGCGCCGTGTTCACCGACGAGGTCGGCCGCTACGAGCAGATGAAGGTGCGGATGCTCAACGGCACGCACTCTCTCATCGCCTACCTCGGCGCGTTGAGCGGTGCGGCCACGATCCCCGCGGCCGTCGGCATCGAGCGCATCCATCGCGCAGCCCGCGGGATCATGCGCGACGAGTACGAGCCGTCGATCGAGCTCCCCTCGGGCGTCGACGTCCGCGCCTACGAGGACGAGCTGTTCGAGCGCTTCGCGAATACGGCGCTCGGTCACCGCACGAGCCAGGTCGGCACCGACGGATCCGTCAAGCTGCGCCAGCGCATCCCCGAGCCGGCCCTCCTGGCGCTGTCGCGCGGCGAGATGCCGCACCTCATCGCGCTGACGGTCGCGGGCTACCTGTCGTGCATCGCCCCGCTGCCCGGCTTCGACCCCGGCCTGCACGCCGACGCCATGACGGATGCCGCGCGCGAGCGCCTCGCCGCTCTCGCCGCCACCGCACACGACGGCCGCGAACTGGCCCGCCGCGTGATCGGCGAGCTGCACCTGTTCGGCACCGAGCTGGCAGAGCAGGATGCTCTCATCGACCGTGTCGGCGCGCTGACCGACACCATCCGGCGGCAGGGTGTGGATGCCGCGATCGACGACGCGCTGACCGCGGTCGGCTCGCCCCTGACCCCCACGAAGGAGATGCAGCCATGAAGGCTCTCGCCATCCACGGCAAAGAGGACATCCGCTGGGAGGACCGCGAGGTCCCGACCCCCGGCGACGGAGAGGTCCGCCTCCGGGTGAACTACGTCGGCATCTGCGGATCCGACCTGCACTACTACTTCCACGGCGCGAACGGCGAGTACACGATCCAGGAGCCGCTGACCCCCGGTCACGAGCTGTCCGGCGTCGTCGACCTCGACCCGTCGGGCCGTCTGGCCCCCGGCACGCCGGTCACGGTGCACCCCGCGCGCTACGGCCCCTCCGTTCCCGGCCTCGAGGACCGTCCGCATCTGCGTCCCGGCGGCGACTACTTCGGCAGCGCGGCCGCGCATCCGCACCGTCAGGGCGGAGCATCCGAGTTCCTCCTCGTCGAGGACCACATGATCCGCGTGCTCCCGGCGTCCCTGCCGCTCGAGCGCGCGGCGCTCGCCGAACCGCTGGCCGTCGCGATCCACGCCGTGGGCCTCGCCGGCGACCTCACGGGGAAGCGTGCGCTCGTGATCGGCGCGGGCCCGATCGGACTTCTCGTCGTCGCGGCAGCCGTGCACGCCGGAGCATCCGTCGTCGGGGCGAGCGATGTCCGCGAGGAGCCGCTGGCCCGCGCGCAGTCGCTCGGCGCGACCGAGGTCTCCCTCGTCGGCCGCGACGCGATCGACGACGAGTCCTACGACGTCGTGTTCGAGTGCTCGGGAGTGGGCGTCGCCCTCACCCAGGCCGTCCGGGCCGCGCGACGCGCGGGCATGGTCGTGCAGGTCGGGATGCTCGCGAACTCCGAGATCGGCGTGAACCTCGCGCCGATGCTGGCGAAGGAGCTCACGATCCGCGGGGCGTTCCGCTTCTCCACCGAGATCGACGACGCGATCAGCCTGCTGGCCGAGTCCGACGCCCTCGACTCCGTGATCTCCCACGTCCTCCCCGCATCCGACGCCGTCCCGGCCTTCGAGCTCGCCCGCGACTCCTCGGCCTCGGCCAAGGTCCTGCTGTCCCTCTAGTCACACCCGAACGCGCGCCCGACGCGCACATCACCCGTTCCTGGTCCGAAGGAGTACCTCCCATGTCAGAACAGCAGACGACGGCCACGGCCGCCGATCCCACCGCGAAGAGGTCGGTGAAGGACCTCGTCCGTGCCGCGATCTCCGGCTGGCTCGGCACCGCGCTCGAGTTCATGGACTACCAGCTCTACTCCCTGGCAGCCGCACTCGTATTCGCCGACCTCTTCTTCTCCTCCGAGAACCCCGCCGTGGCCGTGGTCGCAGCGATGGCCACCTACGGCGTCGGCTACGTGGCCCGCCCGGTCGGCGCGTTCTTCTTCGCCCGCATGGGCGACAAGACCGGACGCACGAAGGTCCTGTTCTACACGATCCTCCTGATGGGCCTCGCGACCACGCTGATCGGCGTGCTGCCGACGTACTCGCAGGTGGGCGTGCTCGCGCCGATCCTGCTCGTCGTGCTGCGCATCGCGCAGGGCTTCGGCGCGGGTGCGGAGATCTCCGGTGCGGGCGTCATGCTCGCCGAGTACGCCCCGGCCAAGCGCCGCGGCATCATCGCCTCGCTCGTCGCCCTCGGCACCAACTGCGGCACGCTGCTCGCCTCGGGCATCTGGGCGATCCTCCTCGTCGCGTACAGCGAGGACCAGGTCATCGAGTGGGCGTGGCGCATCCCGTTCCTCGCCAGCGCGGTCATCATGCTGTTCGCGATCTGGGTGCGCTTCAACCTCAAGGAGACCCCGGTCTTCGAGGAGCGCGAGGACGTCGTCGACGGCAAGGCCCTGTCGCGCGAGGAGACCATCCAGCTCGCGACCGAGACCAACGACATCCGCACCCTCGAGGCGATGCAGCGCAAGCCCATCAAGGCGTTCGTCATCGCGCTGCTGCTGCGCTTCGGCCAGGCCGGCAACTCGGGCATGATCCAGACCTACCTGATCAGCTACATCACGGTCGTGCTGCTGCTCGACAAGAGCATCGGCGTCAACGCGGTCATCGTGTCGTCGCTCGTCGCGTTCATCACGGTCCCGCTGTCGGGCTGGCTCGGCGACCGCTTCGGCCGCAAGCGCATGTACATGGTGTGGGCGGTCATCGCCCTGATCGTGATCGTCCCGACCATGCTCATGATCAACAGCAAGGACACGCTGCAGGTGTTCGTCGGCTACGTCGTGCTGCACAACCTCGCGGTCATGAGCTTCGCCTCGCTCGAGAACCTCACGCTCCCCGAGATCTTCGGTGCCCGCAACCGCTACACGTACACGGCCATGGCCCGCGAGATCGCCGCGATCGTCGCGACCGGCGCCGGTCCCGTCATCGCCGCCGCCTGGGTGTCGGCCGCCACCGGCTCGTTCATCCCGATCATCGTCATGCTCGGCTTCTTCACGCTCTGCGCGCTCGTGGCGTCGATCATCATGCCCGAGGTGGCCGGTCGCGACCTGACCGACCCGCGCGACGCGGTCTGACCGAGACCGCCCCTCCCGACCGGGGCGCGGCCGACCCGAACGGCCGCGCCCCCACCACCTCCGCCCTCACCACCTCCAGGAGAAGACCATGACCATCGAGCTCGTCGACGTCATCATCACCAGCCCCGGGCGCAACTTCGTCACGCTCAAGATCACGACCTCGGACGGCATCGTCGGCTGGGGAGACGCGACCCTCAACGGCCGTGAGCTCGCTGTCGCCTCCTACCTGGAGGACCACGTCGCGTCGATGCTCGTCGGCCGCGATGAGGACCGTATCGAGGACACCTGGCAGTACCTCTACCGCGGACCCTACTGGCGTCGCGGCCCCGTGACCATGGCCGCGATCGCCGCGGTGGACATGGCGCTGTGGGACATCAAGGCCAAGAAGGCCGGGATGCCGTTGTACCAGCTGCTCGGAGGCGCGAGCCGCGAGGGCGTCCGCGTCTACGCGCACGCCTCGGGCACCGACTACGCGGCGCTCAAGAACGCGATCGCCGGCTATCAGGAACTCGGCTACACGGCCGTGCGCGTGCAGACCGGCGTCCCCGGCCTCGGGCAGATCTACGGGGTCTCGAACGCCGGTCCCGGCGTGCGCTACGACTATGAGCCCGCCAAGCGCTCGGGCGCGCGCCCCAGCGAGGAGACCTGGGACACCCGCAACTACTTGAACCACATGCCCGGGATCTTCGCGCAGATCCGCGAGGACTTCGGCACCGACCTCCGCATCCTGCACGACGGCCACCACCGCATGTCGCCCATCGAGGCCGCACGCTTCGCGAAGGAGATCGAACCCTACGACCTGTTCTGGCTGGAGGACTGCACCCCCGGCGAGGACCAGACGGCTCTGCGCCTGGTGCGTCAGCACTCCACCACGCCACTCGCGATCGGCGAGGTCTTCAACTCGGTGTTCGACTACCAGGCGCTCATCACCGAGCGCCTGATCGACTACGTCCGCTCGGCGGTGACGCACACGGGCGGCATCACGGCCATGAAGAAGCTGCTCGACTTCGCCGCGGTCTACGGCATCAAGTCCGGCATCCACGGTCCGACCGACATCTCGCCGGTCGGCATGGCGGCGGCGCTGCACCTCGACCTCGCGATCCACAACTTCGGCATCCAGGAGTACATGCCCCACAACGAGCAGACGCTCGAGGTGTTCCAGACGTCGTTCACGTTCGACCAGGGCTTCCTGCACCCGGGCGAGACGCCGGGCCTGGGAGTCGAGCTCGACGAGACGGCCGCGGCCGGCCACGAGTACACGAAGGCGTACCTGCCGGTGAACCGTCTGCTCGACGGGACCGTGCATGACTGGTGAGGCCGGCCGCGTGGCGCTTCCGGCGCGCACGCTCGAGTCGCGGCTCGTCGTCGTCGCCCGCGCACAGCGCGCCGCGGACTACGACGCCGTGCTCGAGGTGCTCGTGGATGCCGGCATCCGCAGCGTCGAGCTGACGCTCACCACACCCGACACCCTCGCGCACCTGCCGCGGTTGATCGAGCGCTTCGGCGACGTCGTCGACCTCGGCGTGGGAACCGTCACGGACACCGAGGAGCTGAGCGGGGCGATCGCCGCGGGAGCCGCGTACATCGTCACGCCGATCACCGACCGCTCGTTCGTGACGCAGGCCCGGGATGCCGGTGTGCCGATCGTCCCGGGTGGGCTCACGCCCACGGAGCTGTTCGCCTCGTGGTCTGCCGGCGCCTCGGCGGTCAAGGTGTTCCCCGCGGGCCAGGTGGGTCCCGGATACCTCAAGGACCTCCGCGGGCCGTTCCCCGGCATCCAGGTCGTGCCCTCCGGCGGCGTCGACCTCGCGGGGGCCGAGGCGTGGCTCGCGGCCGGCGCTGCGGCGGTGAGCGTCGGCGGTCCGCTGCTCGGCGACGCGTTCACGGGCGGCGACCTCGGCGCCCTGCGCGACCGCGCCGCCGCCTTCGTCGAGGTCTGCGCCCGGTGAGCGGCTCGCCTGTCGCCGCGGTGGTGACGTTCGGCGAGACCATGGCGCTCGTCCGCTCGACCGAGATCGGGTCGCTGAAGCACGCGAACGCGCTCGCGCTCGGCATCGGCGGCGCGGAGAGCAACGTCGCGATCGGGCTCTCGCGCCTGGGCCACTCCTCGTCGTGGTTGGGCCGTGTCGGCGACGACTCCCTCGGCGAGCGCGTCGTCCGCGAGATCCGCGGGGAGGCCGTCGACGTGCGCGCTGTGATAGACCCCGCGGCCGCGACCGGACTCATGGTGAAGGAGCGCCCCTCCGCGGCATCCACCGCCGTGCACTACTACCGGGCCGGCTCCGCCGGGTCGCGTCTGCATCCCGACGACCTGCCCGAGGGCTGGGTCGAATCGGCGGAGCTGATGCACGTCACGGGCATCACCCCGCTGCTCTCGGCGTCGGCGGCGGATGCCGTGCACGCCGCGATCGACCGGGCGCGTGACGCCGGCGTCCGCGTGACCTTCGACGTGAACTACCGCTCGAAGCTCGCCGCCGCCGAGGTCGCCGGTCCGATCCTGCGCGCGATCGCCGAGCGCGCCGACATCGTGTTCGGCGGCGAGGAGGAGTTCGCGATCCTCTACCCCGGCACGAGCACCGCCGAGTCCGCGACCCGGTTGCGGGAGGCCGGATGCGCCACGACCGTCGTGAAACTCGGCCCTGCGGGCGCCGCGGTCGTCACGGCCGACGCCGTGGTCGAAGCGCCCGGTTTCCGCATCGAACCCCTGGACACGGTCGGAGCCGGAGACGCGTTCGTCGCGGGCTACCTCAGCGGTCTGCTCGACGGACTCGACACGGCCGAGACGCTGCGACGAGCGAACGCCTCCGGCGCCCTCGCCTGCCTCGTGCCCGGCGACTGGGAGGCCGCGCCCACGCGTCGCGACCTCGACCGCTTCCTCTCGGGCGGCGACGGCGATCCCGTGCAGCGCTGACCGCCGCAGGCCGCCCTCTAATCAGAGAGGCTCAGTCGCCCGTATGGTCGGAGGCGATTCCCCGACGCCGCAAGACGTCCCGGATGGGCTCGTCGACATCCGGGCCGTACAGCTGGAGCGCGAGGTCCAGGTGACGGCGCATCGCCTCCGCAGCCCCGACTCCGTCGCGTGACCGGATGCACGCGAGGATCTCGTCGTGCAGCGGGTCTCCGGCGGCGTGCACCTGCGGATCGCTGTGGCTGCGATACATGAGGTCGGACACGAGCTCTCCGATGGCCGTGAACATGACCTCGAGCACGGGATTGCCGCTGGCGCGAGCGATCGCGCGATGGAAGGCGAGATCGGTCGACACACGCTGGTCGAGGCCGTCGGCGCGCAGATGGGCGGCCAGCGCCTCGTTCAGCGTCGCTATGTCGTCGGCTGTGGCCGAGTGTGCCGCCGAGGATGCGGCCGCGCACTCGAGCACCTTGCGCGCCTCGACGAGATCCCGCGAGGTCACGCCCTCCTGCTGTGCGATGCGCACCATGGGCTGCGCGAGATCGGTGGCCTCCGGAGGGCGGGCGAACGACCCTCGTCCCGGAATGATCTCGATGTACCCACGATCTGCCAGTCCACTCAGCGTCTCGCGCACCACGGTGCGGGAGACGCGGTACTCGATACCCAGTTCCCGCTCCGACGGGAGCTTCTGGCCTGGCGCGATACGCCCGGTCACCAACTGGCTCTCGAGAGCGCTGAGCATGCCGGACTTGGTCCCGAAGGTACCGCGCGTCGCGGAGGTCGTCGTCACGGGCGATCCCTTCTCATCGGAACTGTCACTGAGCGTCCGCGGTCGCGCCGATCACAGCGTCCCGAGGGAGCTTCCGCTGTCGATCAGGAGCACCGAACCGGTCATCATGCGCGCCCCGGGCGATGCGAGAAATGCTACCGCGTGGGCGATGTCGGCGGCCTCCTGCATCACGTTTAACGGACTCGACCGCGCAGCGCGCTCGGCATAGCCGGGCTCCGTCTCGTACTGGATCTTCGCCATGCCGGCCCTCACGATCCCGGGCGACACGGCGTTCGCGCGGATGCCGTGGGCGGAGAGCTCGAGCGCGGTCTGACGCATCAGCTGCTCCACTCCCGCCTTCGAGGTCGCGTAGCTGACGATCTCGGGCCAGGGACGCGAGGCCACCCAGGAGCTGACGAACACGATGGCCCCCGGAACGGCGTCGGCGACCATGCGGCGCGCCGCCGCCTGCGCCGTCAGGAACGCGCCGGTGAGGTTGACGTCGATCTGGCGGCGCCACTCGCTCGCGTCGACGTCGAGGAACGGTTGAGCCGTGACGATCGCCGCATTGCAGACCGCCAGGTCGATGCGCGGGAGGTCGGTGAACAGGTCGCCGAGGGCCGCGGCATCGGTGACATCGGCCTGGCGGTACTCCACAGCACCGTCGGGGTGGCCCGCGGCGATGGCCCGAGCGATGTCCACACCGCGATCGGTGTCGAGGAGGTCGATCAGGGTGCAGTCGTAGCCGTCGGCCAGCAGCGCCGTGGCCGTGGCTCGTCCGATGTCGCCGGCGCCGCCCGTGATGAGCGCCATGGGCCTGGTCTCGCCTCGCGGTGAAGCGGCTTCTGTCATCGATCTCTCCTCTTTGAGCGATATTCCGGTACAGCACCGTTGACATGGGTGTTCAGAGAATGGATCATACCACTGGTACGACATGTCATACCAGTTCCGCGGGCGGGGCCGGAGTACTTGCGCTCTCCTCCCGCCGCGGTCGATCCCGACGAGAACAGGTGCCAAAGGAGGCCCCGATGAAGACCCGAATCATCACGTCCGTGCTCGTGACCGCCGCTCTGGGGGTGGCGCTCGCAGGCTGTTCGGCCGGCGGCGGCCCGGACTCCAGCGGCGAGACCAACATCTGGTACGTCAACCCGCTGACGTCGTATCCCGCATGGGCCGACTCCATGCAGAAGTTCGAAGACGAGGCAGCCGACGGCGATTACCGCGCCACCGGCGTGGGACCCACCAAGCTCGACACCGCCACTAACGTGAGCCAGATCGAGCAGGCCATCACCGACGGCGCGGACGGCGTGATCTTCTGCAACACCGACCCCGCATCCTTCGAGTCCGTGATCACCCGCGCCCAGGACGCCGGCGTGGTCATGGTCACGATCGGCTGCGTCGACGAGGTGTCCGACTACTCGATCGGCACCGACAACGTGCTGTTCGGCGAGACCGCCGCTCAGACCATCGCCGAGGGCGTCGGCGAGGATGCCGTCGTCGGCATCGTCTCGACGGACCAGACCACCCCGAACCAGCTCGCCCAGGTGACCGCGTTCAAGGACTACATCGCGAAGACGTACCCCGACATGAAGGTCGCCGCATGGGAGTCGGACAACTCCGACTCGGCCGTGGCCGCGCAGAAGATCACCGGCATGCTGCAGGCTAACGACGACATCACCGCCATCTGGTGCGTCGAGGGCCAGTGCCCCGGCGGCGTCGCGACCGGGCTCGGCGAGGCCGGCAAGGAGCCGGGCGACGTGTTCGTGCTCGGCATCGACACGGTCGAGACCACCATCAGCGCGATCGAGGACGGATGGATCCAGGCCTCGCTGAACCAGTGCTGGTTCGACGCGACGACCCTCGCCACCGACCTCATCAAGGCGAAAGCGTCCGGCAAGGACGACGCCCCGCAGTCGTGGGGCATCGCGGTCGACCCGGTCACGGCCGACGACCTGCCCTACGCGGGCTGCCCCGCCGACGTCATCCCGTCGCTCTGAGTCAAGGGGATCGCACCATGAGCACTGCTGCAGAAGCACCCGAACACCCGCCCGTGGCGGACCCGCCCGCCGAACTGCGCATCGAGCACGCCTGGAAGAGCTTCGGGCATGTCTCGGCCGTGCGTGACGTGTCCCTCCACGTCGCGGGCGGCGAGGTGCTGGCCATCGTCGGTGACAACGGCGCTGGGAAGTCCACTCTCGTGAAGCTGCTGTCGGGCGTCTACCCGCTCGACAGCGGCGAGCTCTTCGTGAACGGGGAGAGGATCGAGAAGGCGGACCCGCGCCGGGCGCGGTCGCACGGCGTGTCGACCGTCTTCCAGGACCTCGCGATCGTGGAGACCCTCGACATCGCGGCGAACATGTTCCTCGGCCAGCCGCTGCGCCGCTTCGGGCTGTTCGCCGACCGCAAGCAGATGCTCGCGCAGTCCGCGGAGATCCTGCGCGATCTCCAGGTGCGGATCCCCAGCGTTCGCGTGCCCGCCGGCGAGTTGTCCGGCGGGCAGCGGCAGGGCGTGGCCATCGCCCGCGCCGTGAGGCAGGACAACCCGATCATCCTCATGGACGAGCCGACCGCCGCGCTAGGGGTGCGGGAGACGGCGCAGGTCGCTGAGATCATCCGCACCCTCAAGGGGCGCGGCAAGGCGGTCATCCTCGTCTGCCACGACCTCGAGTTCATCTTCGAGGTCGCCGACCGCATCCACGTGCTCCGTCTCGGGGCCACCCAGGGAGTGCGCTCCGTCGCCTCCACCGACCGCAGCGAGGTCGTCGCCCTCATCACCGGAGCGATGGCCGCCGACGACGAGCCGTCCGGCGACGGCACGAGCACGGACAAGGAATGACCATGAGATCCACATCCTCGACCGCAGCGCCAGTGCCTGCGCTGCCCGACCCGACGGACGTGTTGAAGGCCGACACCCAGCTCTCCGCCGTCCGCCGGCTGCTGATGAGCCCGTCCTTCGCGCTGAGCGTCGCGATCCTGCTCTTCGTGCTGATCGGCGCCACCCAGTCGCCGCAGTTCCTGAGCGCGGGAGCCTGGGTGAACATCCTCCGCGACGCGACGTTCATCGCCATCCCGGCGGCGTTCGCCTGCATCGTTCTCGTGAACGGCGGCCTCGACCTCTCGGTCGGTTCCGTGCTCGTCGCGGGCGCCATGACCTCGGCGGCAGCCTCCGCGGCGGGGATGAACTTCGTCGTCGCGTTCGCGCTCGGCACCGTCGTCGGCGCCGCGATCGGACTCGTCAACGGACTGATCATCAACCTCTGGAAGATCCCGCCGATCATCGCGACACTCGGCTCGCTGTTCGCCGTGCGCGCGGCCGTGGTCGCGTCGACGGGCGGCAACCCGATCGGCGAGCTCGGCGACGACTTCACGTACTGGGGCCAGGGCTCCGTGGGCGGGTTCCCCGTCATCATCCTCGTCGGCGTGGTCATCATCCTCGTCGCACACGTCACGCTCAATCTCACCAACTACGGCTGGAGCATCCGCGCTGCCGGCGGGAACATCAACGCGGCCCGCAACGCCGGCATCAGCGTGCGACGCATCTCGATCTCGGTGTACGTGCTGGGCGGCGCCTCGGCGGCGCTGACCGGAGCACTGCTCGCCTCCCGGCTCGGTGCGGGTTCGCCGACCTTCGGGCAGGGATACGAGCTGCAGGTCATCGCCGCGGCCGTGATCGGCGGCACCAGCATCTACGGCGCGATCGGCACCGTTCCGGGAGCCGTGCTCGGCGCGATCCTGCTCAGTGTCCTGACGAACGGCCTCGTGCTGCTGCGCGTCGATCCGATCTGGCAGAACTTCGTCATCGGACTCGTGCTCGTCGCAGCCGCCGGTCTCGATGTGCTGCGCCGCAAGCAGATGTTCAGCATGGCAGCGAGGCGCTCGGCCGCCACCAAGCGCACCGCATGAAGGAGGACACCATGGCCCAGGCATCCGCATCCTTGGTCGGCGAGACACACGAGATCGGTCCCGTGCGGATCGTCCGGATCGACACACTGCGCACGTCCCTCCAGTCGAATGTGACGCTGGTGGTGCTGCACGCCAGCGATGGAACCGTCGGCATCGGCGAGACCTTCTACGGGGCGTCCGCGGTCGAGGCGTACATCCATGACGTGGCGGCGCCCGCGCTGCTGCGTCATCACGATGCCGCTCCCGGTCCGATCGCACGCCTGCTCGCGGGCTACGTCGGATACTCCGGGTCGGGGGCTGAGGTGCGCGGCAACTCGGCGATCGACATCGCCCTGTGGGACCTCCTCGGCCGCCGAGCCGACGTCCCGCTCCGCGAGCTGCTCGGCGGGCCGTACCGCGACGAGATCGCCACGTACAACACCTGCGCCGGCACCGACTACGTCAACGCCGAGTCACGCCAGTCCTCGACGAACTGGGGAATCGGCGACGGCCGAGCCCGGGGACCCTACGAAGACCTGTGGTCGTTCCTGCACCGACCGGGTGAACTCGCCCGCGAGCTCGTCGATGCGGGATTCGGCGGCATGAAGGTATGGCCGTTCGACCTGGCGGCCGAGAGCAGTCATGGCGATCACCGGGCCGATCTCCGATTCGGACTCTCGGTGCTCGACGAGATCCGCAGCGAGGTGGGTGCCGACCTCGATCTGTACGTCGAGTTGCATTCGTTGTGGACGCCTCGCGGCGCGACCCGTCTGCTGAAAGAACTCGAGCGCTTCGACCTTGCGTGGGCCGAGGACCCGATCCGTCCCGACCACTATGCCGCACTCGGAAGGCTACGCGCGGACACCGATGTGCCGATCGCGGTCGGGGAGAACGTCGGGGCGGGGTTCAACGCCTACAAGCCGCTGCTCGACGCGAGCGCGATCGACGTCGCCATCCTCGATCTGGGCTGGGGCGGTGGGGTGACCGCCGGGCTGCAGGTGGCGGCACTCGCTCAGCAGGCCGGCATCCCGGTCGCACCGCACGACTGCACGGGGCCCGTGTCGCTCGCCGTGGCGACGCACTTCGTCACCGGCGTCGCGAACGGCCACGTGCAGGAGGTCGCCCGCGCGTTCTACCACGGCTGGTATCGGGACATCGCGGACGGTCTTCCCGAGATCGAGAACGGGATGATCCGCCCGAGCCGCGGGCCCGGGCACGGCATCACGCTGCGCCCCGACTTCCTCCACTCCCCGGGGACGTCGATCCGGACCTCGGCGGTCTGATCCGTGCTCGCGCTCCGCTGGCACGGTCGACGTGACATCCGCCTCGACGACGTGCCCGTCCCCTCGCTCGACGATCGCAGAGATGTCCTATTGCGTGTCCTCGCCGCGGGGATCTGCGGCACCGATCTCGAGGAGTGGCTCGAGGGCCCTGTCTCGGTGCGGGTCCCTGAGGGCCGTCAGGCGGTCACGCTGGGTCACGAGATCCTCGCCGAGGTGGTCGAGACCACGCCGCACGTTGCCTCGCTCTCACCCGGGGATCGCGTGGCGGTCGAGGTGAATCTCACCTGCGACGAGTGCGATCTGTGTCGACGGGGGAGGTCCAACGTCTGTCGACGCACCGTGGCGTTGGGTCTGCAGGACGACGGAGGCATTGCGGAGATGCTCGTCGCTCCGGCGGACGCATGCGTGCGGCTGTCCGGCCCGGCGAGCGACCTCGACGCCGTTCTCGCAGAACCCCTCGCCGTGGCGATTCATGCCGTGGACCTGGCAGCACCGCGGCCAGGTTCGCGCGCGCTAGTCATCGGCGGCGGCGCCATCGGGCAGCTGTTGCTGCGCGTTCTGGCCGAACGGGGCGTGCGGGCGGCGCTGCGGGAACCCGACCCGTTCCGACGGCGGATCGCGCAGGATGCGGGGTTCGCGGCCTTCGCGTCGACGGCGGAACTCGACGAGGCGACGGAGTGGGCGGGACGGCTCGACGTCGTGTTCGAGGCAGCCGGGCATGCGGCTGCCGTGGAGGATGCCGTCGACGTCGTCGCACCCGGCGGCTGCGTGATCGTGCTGGGCGTGAGCGGCGAACCCGTTCGCATCGACGCGTGGCGCCTGATGGAGCGCGAGCTCTCCATCCGCGCATCCCTCTCGCATACCCTTCGGGACTTCCGCCGCGCCGTGGAGCTCATCGAGACGGAGAGGATCTCGGTGGCCGATCTGCTGACGCACACCGTGCCGCTGACCGAGGCACCTCACGCGTTCGACCTGCTCGCCTCCCGCGCGGAGAAGGTCCTGAAGTGCGTCATCGTCCCGGGCGTCGGGGCCGGTGTGCGGCGCTGACCGACGCGAGGCGCGCTCAGGACTCCGAACTCAGGTCAACCGCCGGTAGCCGCCTGAACCACGGTCCGCAAGGGGTCCGCACCGAGTGCGCGGTCCACCCCGAAGGCGCGTAGCCTCGAAGCATGTCGAAAGCCGTCGCCACTCCGCCCACGGCCACCGATATTCCAGCATCCCGGGAGCGGCCGGGTCTGTTCGCCGGAGCCGCCGTGAACCTGCGCCCGCTGGCGCTCGCCTACCGGATCGTCGCGCTCGTCGTCATCCTCACCGGCGTCGTGCGCAACGCCGACCTCCTCACCGGCGATCCGTCGTGGACGAGCTTCCTCTACTTCACGATGATCAGCGACCTGATCTGCCTCGTGTGGATGCTGCTGCTCGTCCTCCGCACGGCGCGCGATCTGCGGAGCTCCGGCCCTCGGGGCACCTCGACGCCGAGCGCCCGCTGGGGCGGTGCCGTCATGATGGCGATCACCGTGACGATGCTCATCTACGTCGTCGTGCTCGTGCCGACGCGGATCGACGCGGGCGACACCGACATCTACTCGCTCACCGACACGCTCATCCACATCGTGACGCCGGCCCTGCTGATCGCGGACTGGCTGCTGTTCGTCCCCAAGGGCGCGTTCCGCTGGGTCGACCCGCTGCTGTGGACGCTGATCCCGTTCGCGTACCTCGCGTGGTCTGTGATCTACGGCGCTCTCGGCGGCGAGTTCGTGGGCGGCGACCGGTATCCGTATCCATTCCTCGACGTCGACTCCCTCGGGATCGGCAGAGTCCTCACCTGGATCGCCGCGCTCACGGTCGCACTCGTCGCGGTCGGATTCGTGTACGTCGTGGTCGACCGGGTGCTCGGCGTCCTCGCCCGCCGCGCCCGCTGACGCGTTTCGTCTCGTCGCTGCGCTCCTCGCTCAACGACCTCCAAGCCGAACCCCGCCCCGGCGTCAGTTGATGATCTCGGCGCGCGGGTCGGAGTGCAGGGCGGCGAGCCTCTCGCGCCAGTCGGCGAGCGCCTCGGGCGACAATCGGGTCCAGTCGAGGACCTCGCGGACGACCCGCAGCGGCTCGGCGCTGCGGTACGACCGGGTCGGGTTGCCGGGGAACTTCTTGTCGGTCACGTTCGGATCGTTCTCGAAGTCGCCGATCGGCTCGACCTCGTAGACACGGGGCTCCCGATCGCCGGGAGCGAGCTCGGCCGCGAGGCCGGCCCCGTCACGGAGCGCCGTGAAGTAGATGTGGTTCATGACGATCTCCGGTCGGTAGTTCGACCGGAAGCCCGCGGTCAGAAGCTCACCGGGCTGCAGATCAGCCTTGGTGCCATGGAAGAAGGGTCCGTCGTCCAGTGCGTCTGTCACCGGGTCAGCGTACTGCGCCACAGACTCAGGAACGACGGGTTCCGATCCCCGGTTCGTCGTTGTGC
The DNA here is from genome assembly GCF_040675935.1 of Microbacterium sp. LMX7-1.2. NCBI lineage: Bacteria > Bacillati > Actinomycetota > Actinomycetes > Micrococcales > Microbacteriaceae > Microbacterium > Microbacterium sp. LMX7-1.2. Next base: position 1,999,616 of record NZ_JBEGIL010000001.1, read on the forward strand.
ACCGACTCGTCCTTCACCTCGGACTCGGATGCCGGATCGACGCGCACCGCGCTGCCACCGCCGGAGTCCGCGCCGGCACCGCCGGCGGGCACGTCGCCGAGTGCCTCGGCGTCGTCCCCGCCCCGCTCCGCGAGGTGCGCGGCGATGCTCTCCTCGGCATCCGACTCGCCCCCGGGGATGCCGTCGGCCCGAGTCATTCCGAGCCGTCCCGGAGATCCGCCGGGGCCTCGCCGCTGTGCTGCGCTCCCTCGTCCTCGGGAGCGAGGTCGCCCTGACCGTCGTCGCCGAGTTCGGCGTTCAGCGGCTCCTCGCCCTGCGTCTCGGGCTGCGCGGTGTCGGTGGGGAACCTGTTCGCCGGCTCGTCCACGCGCGGGACCCCCTGCATCTCCGGCTCGAAGCTGTTCGCGAGTGCGTCGATGTTCGACATGATGTCCTCCTCGATCGGTTCGAGGCTCCATCGTCCCGCGACTCCGCGGCGAGCGCAGGGCGGTTGACAGCCGCCCTGCGCCCCGGTAGCCCGCTATTTGATCGATCCGCGGGTGACGCCGGAGATCACCCAGCGCTGCGAGAAGATGTACACGATCAGCAGCGGTGCCATCGCCATGAGGTACGACGCGAACGCGACCGTGTAATCGGTGTTGTACTGCCCCTGCAGCACGTACTGCGCCAACGGCAGGGTGCGCGCCCCGGGGTCGGTCAGCACCACGAGCGGCAGGATGAAGTCGTTCCACGCCCACACGCAGGTGAGAATTCCGACCGTGGCGTTCATCGGGGTGAGGAGCGGGAAGATCACCTGCCAGAACACCCGCCAGGTCGAGGCGCCGTCCATGCGCGCCGCCTCTTCGAGCTCGATCGGGATCGACCGGATGTACGCCGAGTAGATGAACACGTTCAGCGACAGGCCGTAGATCGTGTACAGGAGGATCACGCCGACCTGGTTGTCGAGCCCTAGCAGCGCGGTCTGCTTGACGAGCGGCAGCATGATGATCGGGAACGGGATGAACAGGGCGGCGAGCAGATAGTAGAACACCCCCTTGAAGAAGGGGCGGTGCATGTTGCGGGCCAGGGCGTACGCGGCGATCGAGCTCGTGAACATCGTGAACACGACGGATCCGACGGTGATGAGCGCCGTGTTCATGAGCGCCTGGGGGAACTGCGTGCGCTCCCAGGCCTCGGCGAAGTTCTCCCAGCGCACGGGGTTCGGCCATTCGAAGCCGGTACCGCCGACGAGCTGGTCGGGGCTCTTCAGCGCGACGACGACGGCGAGGTAGAGCGGGATCAGCACGGTCAGCGCGCACACGGCGATGACCGCGGTGGCCCACCAGTTGGTGCGGCGGGTGTCTCCGTCGTCGACGGCCGAGCGGCGGCGGCGACGGGAGGGGACGACGATCGCGGCCGTCGACGGGGCGATCTGCGGTGTGGTCGTGGTGGACATCAGGCATCCGCCTCTCGGCGCTGGAGGACTCGGAACTGCAGGAGGGAGACGACCGTGATCACGATGAAGAAGATCACCGCGTTGGCCGTCTGGTAGGCGAACTCGCCGCCCGCGTAGCCGCCCTTGAAGATGAGCATCGTGACCGATTCGGTCGACGTGCCGGGGCCGCCGTTGGTGAGGGCCACGATCGGGTCGAAGACCTGCAGGTAGCCCTTGAGGCTCAGCACGACGTTGATCGTGAAGAACGCGCTGATCAGCGGGAAGGTGATCGACCAGAACTGACGCCAGGTCGAGGCGCCGTCCAGCGAGGCGGCTTCGTACAGCTCCGACGGGATCGTCTGGAGACCCGACAGGTAGATGATGATCGTGAACGCGCATCCCTGCCACACGGCGAGCGCGACGATCGCGGTCCACGCCCAATCGGGATTCGACAGGATGTTGTCGGCCAGGAGCGGGATGCCGGGGAACAGCTTCGGCAGCGAGTTCGTGAAGAGGTACTGGAACACGTAGCCGATCACGAGCATCGCGAGCACGTACGGCACGAAGTAGACGCCGCGGAAGAAGTTGCGAGCCTTGATCTTGGCGTTCAGCCCCATCGCGATCGCGAGGGAGATGGCGTTCGTGAGAACGGTGGCCGCGATCGCGAACAGGAACGAGAACCCGTAGGCCCCCCACACCCGGTCGTCCTTGAACAGATTGAGGTAGTTGGAGATGCCGACGAAGTTCCAGTCGCCGTACCCCGCGTAGTTCGTGAAGCTGAAGAACACGCCCACGAGCATCGGGACGGTGTGGAACGCCGCGAACGCGATCACGCACGGCCAGATCATCCAGTAGTACGCCGACAGGGCGCGGCGCGAGGTGGTGCGCGTGCGCACCGCGCGGGGCCGACGTCCGCCGCCCGAGGTCGATGAGCGGACCGCTTCGGTGAGAGTGCTCATGTCAGTCCTCCGTCACGGGGATCGTGCGAGCGGCGATCTTGCGCCACTCGTTGTCGAGGGTGGCGAGCGTCGCGTCCGCGTCGCCGGTGAAGATCGACTCCTGCACGAACTCGGCGAGCGGGATGCCGGGTGGGATCTGGTGGTCGAGGAAGCCGGTGATCCGTCCGTCGTCGAAGAACGGCTTGACCGACTGCAGCGACAGATCGTCGCTGAGCTGTGCGCCCTCGACCGAGGGGATCATGTTCTGCGAGGCCGCGAACTCCTCGATGATGTCGGGGCGGAACAGGAAGTCGATGAAACGCAGCGCCTCCTCGCGGTGCGGGGTGTCGCGGCCCATCGTGACCGTGACGTCCACGCCCGAGACGATGAGCCGGTCATCGGCCGAGTCGGTCGGATACGGGAAGATCGCCGCGTTGATGTCGGGGTTCACCTGCTTGATGCCGTTGACGGCCCAGATGCCGTGCAGCAGCATCGCGGCCTCACCGCGCGCGAATGCCCCGTTGCCGTCGTCGTAGGTCGCGCCGCGGTAGCCGTCCTGCGCGTAGGAGTACAGCTGCAGCTCGCGGTCGAGCGGCTGCTGGAAGTCCTGCTCGAACGAGGCGGGCGAGTCGGGACCGACGTCCTCTCCCTCGGAGCGCATCTCGTCGAAGAATCCGTCCTGCACCGCGTAGGCGCCGAGCCCGTTGAACGAGGGCACCGAGGTCCAGGAGTCGGCGAGCGTGGCGTAGATCGGCTGGATGCCGGCATCCTGCAGTTGCTCGCAGGCGGCGATGAGCTCGTCCCAGGTCTCGGGCACCTCGATGCCCTGCTCGGCGAAGATGTCGGCGTTGTAGATGATGCCGTTCGCGTTGTTGACGTAGCCGAGGCTGTTGACCTCGCCCTGTTTGTTCCCGAGGTCGGCGAGGATGTCCTGCACCGCGGGGTTGATCGTGTCGAGCACGGGCTCGTCGGAGAAGTCGTAGAACACCCCCGCCTGCGCGAGCCGTCCGAAGTTGCCGTTGCCGTTCAGGGTGATGACATCGGGCGCCTTGTCCTTCACGAGCAGGGTGCGGATGATCGTGTCGGCATCGGCCACCTGGTTCTGCACGACGCGGATGTCGGGGTTCTCGGCCTCGAACTTCTCGATGATCGCGTCGAAGTCCTCGCGGGCCTCACCTTTGAACTGGAAGAAGTTCAGCGTGGTGACGCCGGAGTCGGCGGTCGCGGAACAGCCTCCCAGCGTCCCGACGAGTGCGGCGACGGCGACGACCGCCACGGCAACGCGGACCGGATGGATGGATCTCATGTGCGCCTCCTTGCGCGAGTGGGCGGACGGGCCGCCCCGGTGGGAGTCCTGAGAGTTCAGGACTCCTCGGTGAGTTCGAGAAGGGTGAGCCGCCCCGGGTGCTGCACGGGCGGACGGATGCCGGTCACGGCGAGCTGCCGGCCGGTGAGCACGATGCCGTCGCTCTGCGCCCACAGGAGCGGGGACTGACCGGCATCGGAGACCCCGCCCGCGGGTGCGCTCACGCGCAGCCGGTAGCGGCGGTCGTCGTCGAGTCCGGGGAGGCGCACGCGCCCCGCCGGGTAGGCGACGGACGTGGCCGCCTGCGTCACGGTGAACACCGCGTGCGTCGCATCGGCCGCGACCACGCCGCGCACGTCGATCCCGGCATCCGTGCCGTCGACGTGCACGACGCGTCCCGTGGCGACGAGCGGCCGTACCCGCTTGACGAACGCCACCCATGCGCGAATCCGCTCGCGATCGGCATCCGTCTCGGTGCTGATGTCGCGTTCGATGCCGAAGTGCGAGAGCGCGGCGATCCCCGCGCTGAGGTCCAGATCGACGGTGCGGCCGGTGGAGTGCACGACGTCGCTGGTGATGTGGGCGCCCATCAGTTCCGGCGGCACGAGGAGCCCCGTGTATCGCTGGATGTCGAGACGTTCGAGCGGGTCGATGCAGTCGCTGGTCCAGATGCGATCGGTGCGGTCGAGTATCCCGAGGTCGACGCGCGCTCCTCCCGAGGCGCAGCTCTCGATCTCGAGACCTGGATGCTGGGCCTTGAGCTCGTCGATGAGCCGGTACACCGCGAGGGTGTGCGCGTGCACGTGCGAGCCCGCGCCGGGACCGCCGCCGGCGTCGACGAGATCGCGGTTGTGGTCCCACTTCAGGTAGGCGATCGGGTACTCGTCGAGCAGGGCGTGCAGGCGCGCCACGATGTAGGCGTAGGCGTCGGGGTGCGAGAGGTCGAGCACCTGCTGCTGCCGGGCGACCGGCGGGAGGTCGACGCGCGAGCGCAGGATCCAGTCCGGGTTTTCCCGCGCGATGTCGCTGTCGGGGTTGACCATCTCGGGCTCGACCCACAGCCCGAACTCCATTCCGAGCCCGCGGACGTGGTCGACCAGCGGGTGCAGGCCTCGGGGCCAGACCGACGTGTCGACGTGCCAGTCGCCGAGCCCCGCGGTGTCGTCGCGGCGGCCGAGGAACCAGCCGTCGTCGAGCACGAAGCGCTCCACGCCCACCTCGGCCGCGGCGTCGGCGAGAGCCGTCAGGCGGCCGAGGTCGTGGTCGAAGTACACGGCCTCCCAGGTGTTGAGTGTGACGGGCCGGGGGCGGCGAGGATGCTGCGGACGGGAGCGCAGCTCGTCGTGGAAGCGCCAGGACAGCTCGTTGAGGCCGTCGCCCCAGGAGCCGATCACCCACGGCGTCGTCACGGCGTCGCCCGGCGCGAGCACGATCTCGCCCGGCCCGTACAGCTCGCCGCCCGCGAGGAAGGCCTCACCCGTGGGAACGCGCTCGACGAGTGTGGTGTGGCTGCCGCTCCAGGCCACGTGGATGCCGTGCACACGACCGCTCTCGAACCCGAAGCCGGGGCGTCCCGCGGTGAGCAGCAGCGTCGCGTCGGCCCCGGGGCGACCCCGACGGGACTCTCGCACGTAGGTGCCGAAGGTCGCATCGTGGCGCTGCGGCGAGCGCTCGTGCAGATGGCGCCCTGTGGTGTCGAGGATCTCGGTGGCGTCCCACGGCAGCGGGAACGCCGCGGTGAGTCGCTGCACCGTGTAGTCGCTGGAGCCGCTGTTGCGGAGCGTGAGGCGCTGGCGGAAGAGACCTGACACGCCGACCGACAGCTCCACGGTGGCGGCGAGCCGGCTCTCGTCGTCGACGAGGGAGATGCGGGCGGTGTCTCCCGTCGCATCGACGGCGGCGAGCTGCCAGCGTGCGGAGACTCCGGTGCCCGAGCGGTGTCCTTCGAGGCCGGGCGTGCCGAGCCAGCCGTGACCGGGCGTCGGCAGGAGCGAGAGCACGGGGGTGACGTCGAGGCCGCCGGAGACGCGCTGCGGCGTGGCGGCGACCGCGAGTGCGTCGAGTGTCGCGGAGGAGACGTCGCCGAGGTCCTCCCCCCAGTGCACGATCACGGGCGGTGAGGCCAGGTCGATCACGACGCTGGTGCCGCCGCGGCGCAGGTGCAGGACCTCGCGGGTCCGGTCGCCGCCGGCGCGGGTGGCCGCTGTGCTCACATCGTTGGAATGCATGAATTAGTTTTAACACGGAAATAAAAGCAGGGTCAAGAGGGCCTTCCCGCCGACGGCGCCCCTGGATATCTGCCAGGATGGAATCAATAGGGAGGGATATGAACACCGGCACCGACGCCGCCGTGGCGCGCACTGTCCTGACTCACGGACCGATCTCCCGATCGGCACTCGCCGTGCGACTGGGCCTCTCGCCCGCGAGCCTCACCCGCCTCACCAAGCCCTATGTCGACCGCGGGATCCTCATCGAGCTCGACGACGTCGTCGACGGCGTGGGTCGCCCCTCGCGACCCCTCGACGTGTCGCCCTCGCTCGGCTCCTTCCTCGGTGTGAAGCTGACCGCCGACGACGCGCACGTCGTGCTCACCGATGTGCGCGCCCGACTGCTCGACGAGATCGTCGTACCCCTTCCCTCGCATGAGCCGTCGGCGATCGTCGCGGCGATCGTCGCCGGTCGAGAAAGGCTCGCGACCTCCGTCGCCCCGCTCGTCGGGATCGGGATCAGCATCGGCGGCCAGACCGACGGCGGCATCGCGACGTACGCCCCGTTCCTCGATTGGGAGTCCGTGCCGATCGGCGACCTCGTCGCGGACGCGACCGGCCTGCCGGTGCGGTTGGAGAACGACATCGTCGCCCTCGCTGAGGCGGAGCGCTGGTTCGGCGTCGGGCGCGGGCTGGACGGCTTCGCCGTGATCACGATCGGCGCGGGCGTCGGCTACGGACTCATCGCGCACGGCGAGGTGGTCCGCACCGTCGACGCCGGCATCGGCCTCGGCGGGCACATCCCGCTCGAACCTCATGGACCGCTGTGTCAGGAGGGGCATCGCGGATGCTCTCAGGCGATGCTGACCTCGGGTTCCATCGCCGCCCAGGCGACGACCGCACTGCGACACCCCGTCGACTACGACGAGGTGCTCGATCTCGCCGCCGCCGGAGACCCCGCTGCCTCCGCCATCGTCGGCGCGAGCGCTCGCGCTCTCGGCCGGCTGATCGCACTCGCAGCCAACCTCACGCTGCACGCCGACATCGTGCTCGCCGGGGAGGGCATGCGGCTGTTCACGGTCGCCGAAGACGAGGTGCGCTCCGCCATCGCCGAAGGTCGCGATCCGCGCGCCTCCGCGGTTCGCCTCCACGTCGACGAGGGAGGCTTCACGGCCTGGGCGCGCGGCGCGGCGGCGGTCGCCATCCAGGACGCTTTCGACCGTCTCTGAGAGTGCTGTCCGATACCCGATATATTGGGCGGGGATGCGCATCGACCGATGCTGTGGTCGACGACCGGCGTCCTTCCTCCGACCGGACAACGGGAGTTCGATCATTCACGTCATGCCCGCACCCACGACGCGCCACCTCCGTCTCCGCGCGCTCTCCGCCCGTCTCGTCATCGCGAGTGTTCTCGCGCTCGGCGTCGTCGCCGCCGCGCCGGCGACCGCGGCGAGCGCCGATGCACAGATCGACCTCATCGAGGATGTGCCCGTCGGCTCGACGGCATACGGCTCGGTGCTGTCTCCCGATGGCTCGCGCCTCTACGTCGTGCAGACATCGGGGACCGTGACGGCGATCGACACCGCATCACACACGATCGTCGCCACGACGAGCTTCGCCGGGAGCGTCTTCACCGGGGCAGCCGTCTCGCCCGACGGATCGAAGGTGTACGCGGTCGACCTGATGAGCGCCGCTCCCCAAGCGCGGGTGCTGGACGCGCAGACGCTGGCGCAGATCACCGGTGTGCCGGTCGGCAACAGCCCGTTCGCGGCGACGCTGCGGCCGGGGACCTCGGAGATCTGGGTCGCTAGCTACGCCGACGCCGCGAACGCGATCACCGTCATCGACACCGCGACCGACACCGTCGCCGGTCAGATCGCCGGCCGGGACGGCGGACGGGACATCGCGTTCTCGCCGGACGGAGCGATCGCCTACGTCAGCCACACCGCGCCGAACGACTACGACATCGAGGTGATCGACGCGACCACGCGCTCCGTCCTCGCACCGCTGCCCCGCGAGTTCGTCTCGGAACGCGTCGAGGGGATGGCCGTGTCGCCCGACGGGTCGACGCTCTACGGCGTCGGCGGCTACTCCCTGAACGCCATCGACACCGCGACCGGAGCCGTCGAATTCGTCGCCACGGTGGGATCGACCCCGGTCGATGTCGCGCTCACGAGCGACGGGCGCCGCGCCTACGTCGCCGACCGGCTGTCGAACACGATCTCGGTCGTCGACACCGCCACGGGCACTCGCACCGCGACCATCCCGACCGTCGGCCAGCCGTGGTCGCTGCGGATCTCCCCCGACGATCGCACGCTGTACGCGATGCTCGGATCGAACGACGTCGCCGTCATCGCCCTGGACACGTTCCCCCAGTTGACGACCCTCTCCCTTCCCTCCGGCACGGGTGGTATCCCCTACTCGACGACGATCGCCGCGAGCGGGACACCGGCACCGAGCTTCGCCGTCACGACGGGCGCACTGCCCGCGGGCCTCACCCTCGACCCCGCGACCGGCGTCCTGGCCGGCACGCCGACCGTCTCGGGCGCCTTCCCCTTCACCGTGACGGCGTCGAGCACGGTCAGCGGCATCGCGGCGTCCTCGTCTCGGGCCTACACGCTGACGCTCGACGCGGTCGTCTTCACGCCGTCCGCCCCGACCATGCTCACTGCCGTTCCGGGAGCGGGAAGCATCGACCTGACGTGGACGGCACCGGCCTCCGACGGCGGCACGCCCGTCACCGGCTACCGCATCGAGCGTGCCGTCGGCGGCGTCTTCACGGTGCTGATCTCCGATACGGGTACGACCGCCACGAGCTTTCGCGACACAGCCGCGGTGCCGGGACAGGCCTACGACTACCGCGTGACCGCGCTGAACGCGGCAGGGTCCGGTGACGTCTCGCTCACGTCCGCAGCGCTCCTCCCCGTCTCCACTCCGGGCGGCTCGACGAACGTCGGAACCGGCGGCGCGACGGCCGACGCCTCTCCTGCCGTCAAGGGACTGGCCACGACGGGTGGTGCGCTGCCGCTCGGCATCCTGGGCGCCGGCCTTGTCCTCGTTCTCGGCGGCGGCGCCGCGCTGCTCCTCGCACGACGTCGGCCCTCCTGAGCACCGCTACTGGTGCGGGGCGCCCGGTGCCCGCCACAGTGCCCGGACCGTGCTCCGCGTGAGAGCATCGAACAGACACCGACACGGGAGGATGACGGATGCTCGAGGCAGATGACAGCGTGAGGCTCGGCCGTTCCGGCCTGAAGATCTCGAAGATCGTGCTCGGATGCATGAGCTTCGGCGCCCCCGACCGCGGCACGCACCCGTGGTCGCTCGACGAGGAGACGAGCCGGCCGCTGATCCGGCAGGCGCTCGAGGCCGGGATCACGACCTTCGACACGGCGGACGTCTACTCCGACGGCACGAGCGAGGAGATCGTCGGCCGCGCGCTGAACGACTTCGCGAACCGGGACGAGATCGTCATCGCGACCAAGGTGCACGGGCGCATGGGCGCCGGTGCGAATCAGGCGGGCCTCAGTCGCGCGCACATCCTGTCGGGCATCGACGCGAGCCTGCGACGCCTCGGCACCGACCACGTCGACCTGTACCAGATCCACCGCTGGGATCCCGAGACGCCCATCGAGGAGACCATGGAGGCGCTGCACGACGTCGTGCGCTCGGGCAAGGCCCGGTACATCGGCGCCTCGTCGATGTGGGCGTGGCAGTTCGCGACGGCGCAGCACGTCGCCGCGCAGAAGGGCTGGACCCCGTTCGTGTCGATGCAGGACCAGTACAACCTCCTGCAGCGCGAGGAGGAGCGGGAGATGCACCCGTACTGCCTCGACTCCGGAGTCGGAGTGCTGCCCTGGTCGCCGCTCGCGCGCGGCAAGCTCACGCGCGACTGGGACGAGACCACCGACCGCACCAAGACCGACGCCTTCGGATCGACGCTCTACCAGCGCGAGGCGGACTCCAACCGCGCGATCGTCGACGCCGTCGCCCGGGTCGCACACGGACGCGGAGTCTCCCGGGCGCAGATCGCCCTGGCGTGGGTCGCGCAGCAGTCGGCGGTGACCGCTCCGATCGTGGGGGCCACGCGCGCGCAGCACATCGAGGATGCGGTCGCCGCGGCCGGCATCCGCCTGGAGGAGCGCGAGCTCGCCGAGCTGGAGGGCGCCTACACACCGCGCGAGCCCGAGGGATTCTGAGTGAGCCTGTTCACGGGCATCAGCGCCTTCCCCCTCACGTAGCTCGTCGACGACCGAGAACGCGGGGCCATCCCGGTGTTCGTGCGTAGTCCACCTTCACGGACGACCTCTACGCGCCGGTCGCGATGACGCGGGCCGTCACTCCCCCGCCTATCCGCGGTCTCGATCCTGGAGAGCGGCTACCCGCAGCTCCCGACCCAGTTCAGTTATCCACATGCCGCGACAGCACTCCTTCGCCGTCTATGCCAGTGTGGGCCTGCTTGCGGGTCCGCAAGACAGTTACGACCGATGGAGCAGGAATGACGATCATGACGAAGGCGATTCGTGGTCGGCTCGCCACCGCGGCCGCCGCAACACTTCTGGTGGCAGGATTCGCAGTGATCCCCGTATGTGCTTCGAGTGCTCAGGCCGCAACGTGCACGGGGTACGGCCTGAAGTATGAGACCAAGGCGGAGGGCTACAACGTCTCCTGCAGCAAAGTGCAAGCCCGGCACGTTCGGTACACGTCGTCCGGTGTCAAGTACTACGACAGCGGCTGGAGCACCACGAAGGCCACCGCTTCGTCGTCGGTCGGCACCAATGCCGGTAGTTACTACCGCTTGAACACCGGCAGCGCGACCACTAACTGGACCTCCATCTGATGCGACGCATGCTCAGCGCGGTTGCGTTCGTTGTGGCTGCGCTGAGCGTGGCCGGATGTGCCGCTGACCAATCTGAGAAAGATCCGTGGGCTGCGGAACTCGCTTCGGCAAAGGACAGTGCTCGGAGTGACTTCGAGAAGCGCGTCTTCGAGGACGGTGGGATCAGCCGAGCGGAGTATGAGGAGGCGGCGCAGATATACATCCGTTGCCTCACAGAAGCTGGCGCGACGGTCTCCCTCATCGAAGACGGCGGCTACTACAGTTACGAAGCGTCAGGCGACCTGGAGCTGTACGACAGCATGCAGGATGAGTGCCGCGTCGGGAGTATGGAGTTGATCGAGCCGTTGTACGTGGATCAGCTTCTCAACCCGGAGAACATCTCCGCGGAGGAGCGGATCGCGAAGTGCTTCATCGAGAAGGGTGTTGCGCCGAGCAACTTCACCGCACAGGATTTCTTAGACCTCGTTATCGACAATCCGGACGGGCTCCGTACCGCGAACGAGCCAGGTTCCAAGTGGGAGGGTTACGATTTCGACCCCAACACCAATCCCGATTCCGCGAAATGCTTCGAGTAGGCGGCAATGGTTAGGTGGCGGTACGCCGGGGTCACCGTTGTCGGGGTCGTGGCTCTGGTGTGTGTCGGTTTCGGCGTGGGATACATGGTTGCGCCGTCGCCGGTTCCGGGGAGCCTCGCATCCGACACCGGTGCATCCGATGTCGCGGTCACCCCTCTCACCTTCGACGATCCCCGGCAGGTGACTCTCATTCCTTCCGCGGGTGTCGCCACATCCCTCACCGTGAACCGCGCTGGCGTCGTCACCGAGACTCGCTGCACACCGGGGACGAAAGTCTCCTCGGGCGAGATCGCAGTCGCCGTCGACGGCCAACCCATCCCGTACCTCGCACTTCGTGTGCCCCTTTGGCGAGACCTCGCCGTGGGGGACAAAGGCGATGACGTCAAGTCACTTCAAGAGTCTCTCGGCGCGCTGGGTTTCGACGTCAGTGCAGACGGCGAATACGGTCAAGCGACAGCGCGCGCCATCTCTGCCTTCAAGCAGCGGGCGGGATTGGCCGATAAAGCGGACGGCATCCGCCGCGGCGACATCGTGTGGATCCCCGCCTCCAGCGTTACCGTCGCGACGTGCACCGCGCAGCTCGGCCAAGAGATCACCGCTCCTGGCGAGATCGCGCAGACCGAGGTTGGCCTCGTGTCAGTGGCTATCGATGGACTCGATCGCCAGGCCGCTCCCGGACCACGAACGCTGGTTTTCGAGTCCGCCGCGGTCCCGCTCAACGATGCGAACCTCGACGCCACAGACCCTCAACTCCTGGCAGCGATTCAGTCTTCTCCCCAGTACTCCGCGTGGAAAAGCACTGAAGGGGAGGTCAAGATCACCGCGCAGGCATCGCTCGCTGAGCCAATCTCCGCCTACGTTGTGCCACCGAGCGCGCTCATCGGAAGCGGAGCACGAGCCTGTGTGATCTCGTCGGAGGGGCCGCAGCCGGTGAACGTGCTGAGCTCCACCCTGGGTCGAGTGGTGATCCAGACTGAGAAGACCATAAGCTCCGTTAAGGCTCCAGTGCCCGCGGACCAGGTCTGCCCATGAACGCTGCGATCAAGGCTAGACGACTGAGTTTTCAGTACCCGGGAGCCTCATCCCCGGTGCTCGCTGAGCTCGACTTCCACCTTAGGGTGGGAGAGGTCGTCGGTCTCAGCGGCCCCTCCGGCAGCGGCAAGAGCACGCTTCTCAGCATCCTCGGTGGAGCGACCGTACAATCCTCGGGAAGCCTCGAGTTGGAGGGGATCGAATCCACGCAGTGGGTGTTCCAGAACCCGCACGGGCCCGCCCATCGCCGTGCGATCGACATCGCTGCCATGCCGGCGCTCGCTACGGGAGCTACACGAGCAGCGGCGTCGACGCTAGCACAGGCCTCCCTCGACAAAGTCTCGCTCGGACACCGCGCTCATGCAGACTTTCACACACTGTCCGGCGGTGAAGCTCAACGTCTCATGCTTGCGCGCGCGATGGTCGCGATGCCGTCGCTTCTTCTGGTGGACGAACCCACGGCACAACTAGATCCCCACTCGGCAACAACAGTCATCGAGGCGTTACGCGGGCTCAGCGATGCCTCACGGATCGTCATCATCGCTACGCATGACCCCCGGGTCATCGACACCTGCGACGTCACGATACGGCTCGGAAACCTATGATCCTGACAGCCATCGTCAGCGAGGCATGGAGAAACGTCTCCTCCAACGCCGTCCGCACGCTCGTGGTCGCGCTGAGCGTACTCGCGATCGCGGTGTCGCTGGCGGGCATGGCTGGGCAGTCGACGCTCGCGCTCATATCCAGGAGCTATGACTTCCAGCGAACCGGTGCGTCCACGTTTCTGGCGTCATCGACGGGCGCCGTGGACGGTGCCTCTTGCGATTCTCTGGAACGGTCGAGCGACGTCGTCAGCTCGGGAGCGTTGCGTCCCTCCGACACCGTCTCACACCCGCTCGCAGCCCCGGGGTTCACGATTCCCACGTTCGAAGCGACCCCTGGCTTCCTCGAGCTGCTGGGTGTGGGCTCTCCTGCCTCCGGCGTCGTCGTCTCCGAGCAGTTGGCCCAGCAACTAGACGTCCGAGTCGGTGACATCCTGACTCTCACCGACGGAAGCACGCTGAACGTCTCCGCGGTGTATGAGTTCCCCGAAGATGGCCGGCAATCCGCTCTTGCCTACGCAGCTCTGTTCCCTGCACCTCGTTCCGGCGCCTTCGACCAGTGCTGGACACGAGTGTGGCCGGTCTCCGAATCCACGCGTCAGGCGCCTCTACTTGCTATCGCCCAGCCACAGGATTCGTCTCCCGAGCTCGTTCAGTTGAACACCAAGTTCGGAGCCGAGTTCAGCGGACGATCGGATTATGAAGATCGTGTGACTCGATGGACACCCGTCGGGATACTCATGGCGGTGACGGCCATCTACCTGATGTCTACTCTCCTGCGTCGTGTGACCATCGCATCGGACCTTCACGCCGGGATGCGGAGGATCGATGCCACAGCCATTGCTCTTCTCGAAGGCGTGGCCACCAGCGCCCCCGCTCTCGCAGCCATGTTTGCCCTCAACGCCATCTTCACCGCTGACGCGTCCGCTATAGATCGTCAGGCCGTGAGCCAGGAGCAGATGGTATGCGCCCTCGCCGTAGCGGCGGGCATGGCTCTCGGATCCGTCGTCGGAGTATCCGTGACTCGAGAACGACGACTGTTCACGTACTTCACGCAGCGCTGATGGGCCTCGTGCGATGAGCTGGCGGTCCTCGGCGGGCGTAGAGTCCGAGTGTGTCCGAACCGCGCCCCGCCCTCGTCATGCCGCCGCTCATCGACGACCGCACGCGGCTGCTGTTCGTCGGCATCAACCCCGGGCTGCGGTCGGCGGAAGTCGCCGCCCCCTTCGCTCATCGCAGTAATCGGTTCTGGAAGGCGCTGCATGCCGCCGGCATCCTCGACCGCGTCGTCGACGCGTACGACGGGGTCACTCCCGCCGATCGCGAGCACATCCTGGCGCGCGGCGTCGGCGTGAGCACGCTCGTGCAGCGGGCGACTCGCGCCGCCGACGAACTCGCGCCGGAGGAGCTGATGGCGGGCGTCGACGACCTGCGGGCGCTCGTCGCAGAGCACGACCTCGCCGTGGTCGCGGTGCTCGGCATCGGCGCCTATCGCACCGGTTTCGGGCGTCGGAAAGCGCAGCAGGGCGTGCAGGACGAGACGCTGGGCGGAGCCCAACTGCGCGTGCTGCCGAATCCCAGCGGGCTGAACGCCGGATCGACGCTCGCCGACCTCGCGAGCGCGTTCCGGGACGCGGCCGTCGCCGCCGCGATCGTCGACCGCGGGGAGGGCGAGCGATGAGCGACACAGATGCCGAGCTGCGGGCCCTGCAGTCGCGCGCCTACGGACGAGAGGCCGACATCGGCGCGGATCCTGCCGCGCAGCAGCGCCTCGCCGACCTGGAGTCCCGACGACAGCCGGCACCGGCCACCGAGGCCGTACCCACCGCTGCCGTCGACGCGCCGCTCATCCATCACGTACCCCTCGCGCGAGACGGATCCGCCGAGACTCCCCCTCCCGTGGACCCGCCCGTGGAGCGTCTCGACCAGCCGGGTGTCACCCCGCCGCGCACTCTGCGCGACCGCTTCTCGCCGCGCCCCCGCGTCGCGTGGTTCGTGGCCGCGGCCGCGGCGCTCCTGCTGACCGTCGGCGTCACCACCGCAGCGACCTCGATCGCGCGCCCGGTCGAACCGGGGGTCGTCGCGACGGTACCCGTCGACCCCGACGCGGAGTGGAGCGACATACTCGGCGAGCGCGCGCAGGGCTCCGTGATCTTCGAGGACTATTACGGCCTCACGTTCGTGCGCAGCACGGCCTTCATCGGCCCTGCGGGTCCGGAAGACGGCTGCCTCCTCGCCGTATCGACCAAGGGCCTCAGATCCGCCACGATCGACACCGGGTTCGGCGGATTCTCGATGGGCTGCCCCGCCGGCGGCTTCCCCGCCACGGTCCAGTTCGTCATCGACGACGGCTACCCCGATGCCCTGCGCGAGCGCTTCCCGACCGGCACGGCCATGAAGCTCACGATGCGGGGCAACATCGTCGAGGTGCGGGTCGACCGATAGGAATCGTCACGACCGGGCCCACCCAGCGACAGCTCTCCTAGGCTGGAGACATGACTGTTCCCACCATCGCCCTGAACTCCGGTCACTCCATCCCCCAGCTGGGTTTCGGCGTCTTCCTCGTGCCCGCCGACGAGGCGGAGAAGGCTGTCTCCGAGGCGCTCGAGGTCGGCTACCGCCACATCGACACCGCCGCGATCTACAAGAACGAGGAGGGTGTCGGCGCCGCGATCGCGAAGAGCGGCATCCCCCGCGACGAGCTCTTCATCACCACGAAGCTCTGGAACGACCGCCAGTCCGGCGAGCAGCCGCACGACGCGATCCGCGAGAGCCTCGACAAGCTCGGCCTCGACCACGTCGACCTGTACCTGACCCACTGGCCCACGCCGGAGAAGGACACCTACGTCAACGCGTGGACCAAGCTCATCGAGATCCGCGACGCGGGCCTCTCGCGCTCGATCGGCGTCTCGAACCACCTGCCGGAGCACCTCGACCGACTCGTCGCCGAGACCGGCGTTGTGCCCGCCATCGATCAGATCGAGCTGCACCCGGCGTACCAGCAGCGCGACGTGCTCGCCTGGGCCGAGAAGAACGGCACGAAGATCGAGTCGTGGGGCCCGCTCGGCCAGGGCAAGTACCCGCTGTTCGAGAACCCCGCGGTCGCCGAGGCCGCCGAGGCGCACGGCGTCACCCCGGCCCAGGCCGTGATCCGCTGGCACCTGCAGAGGGGCTTCATCGTCTTCCCGAAGTCCAGCCGCAAGGAGCGCATGGAGCAGAACTTCGACGTGTTCGGCTTCGAGCTGACGGATGCCGAGATCTCCGCGATCGACGGTCTCGACCCGCTGGACGGCTCCGGCCGGGTCGGCTCGCACCCGCTCGAGTTCAACTGAGCGACGTCGTCGACCGAGGGTGGCGCGAGCTCAGCGTCGCGCCACCCTCGCGCGCGCACCGAGGGCGCGGGTGGGCCGCACTGTCCTCATGACGGAACGACGCCTCCCCCGCCCGGAACCCTGGTTCGCCGCTCGCGCTCATGCTCCTCGTCGACCGACGGATGCCGTCGTTCGACCGCCCGCCGCGGCACCGGTCCGAAGGCGCGCCGTCCGCCGCAGCGACGTTCACAGGTGAGCATGGTGTCGTAGGACGGTGAGACGACCCGACTCCCTCCCGCACGACGACCGCCCGACCCCCGCGACGGCCGCGACACCCCCGGCATCCCGGCGCCGCCGTCGCCGTCGCACCGTCGCGCTGGTCGCCGGGGGACTCGTGGCGGCGCTGATCGCGACGGGGGCGATCGCGTACGCACAGCTGCAGGGCAACGTGATGACGGCGCCGCTCGCCGCCTCGGGCTCGAACGACGACGACGAGGCGTTGCCGACCGGCGAGCTCAACGTGCTGCTGCTGGGGTCCGACGCGCGAGCGCTGTCGACGACGGACTTCGGCGAGGACGACGGCAGCGAACGCAGTGACGCGATGGTGCTCGCGCACATCTCGAGCGACAGCACGCGCCTCGACGCGGTGCAGTTGCCCCGTGACACGCTCGTCGACCTCCCGGCGTGCGACGACACCGGGCGCGGCGCGTATGCGGGCGGCCGCGGCATGCTGAACTCGGCCCTGCAGTACGGGCCGGCCTGTTCGGTCGCGGCGGTCGAGCAGCTCTCGGGCGTGCGCATCGATCACTTCATCGCGATGGACTTCGAGGGCTTCATCGGAGTGGTCGACGCACTGGGCGGCATCGACGTGTGCCTGCCCGAGGCTCTGCAGGACGGCCATGCCCGCCTCGACCTTCCGGCCGGACCGCAGTCGATCGACGGTGCGCAGGCGTTGGCCCTGGCGCGCACGCGTCACGCGCTCGCGGAGGAGAGCGACATCGCGCGGCTCGGACACCAGCAGATGGTGCTGTCGGCCGTCGTGCAGAAGGCGACGAAGTCCAACGTGCTCGTGCGTCCGGACCGGCTGTTCGCGTTCCTCGACGCGATCACCTCGTCGATGACCGTCGATCCGGGGCTCGGATCGCTCACCGACCTCGGCGCTCTCGCGGCGCGCGTCGCGAACGTGCCGACGAGCGCCGTGACCTTCGTCACCATGCCGACGACCGAGGCGCCGGGCGACCGCAACCGCGTCGTGCCGACGCCCGACGCCGACGTCGTGTTCCGCGCGCTGCGCGACGACGTGCCTCTCGTGTTCACCGCAGACGCCGACGGCACGGATGCCGAGCAGCAGCCGGACTCGACGATCCGCACCGCCCCGGTGCAGATCGTGAACGGCGCCGGTGTCGCGGGACTCGCCGGGCAGGTGTCGGAGGAGGCGCGGGCCTTCGGGTACGTCGTCTCGGGGCTCGCGAACGCGCAGACCTCCGCGACGCAGACGGTGATCACCGCCGCCGACACCCCCGACGCGCAGGAGACCGCGCGCAGCCTGGCCCGCGAGCTCGGCATCGCGGTCGAGGTGCAGGTCGGCGACGTCGACGGCGTGCAGCTGCTGCTCGGCGCCGACTACCGCACGCTGACGATGCAGGCTCAGGAGACTCCAGCGCCGTCGCGCCCCGTCGACGCGGTCAGCCGCAGCGCCGACACCGACCTCTGCGCGCCCTGACGCCCCTCAGCCGCTGAGCGACCCGAGGCTCCCGAAGACGAGCCGCGGCGGCTCCCCCGAGTGCAGCACCGTGAACAGGGTGCGCGTGCACGTGCGGCAGCGCACGATCGCGGCGCTGTCGTCGATCTCCACGACGGCTTCGGCCAGGCTCGCGTCGCCGCCGCATCCGTCGCAGGTGCCGCGGAGCGCGGTGACGTCGATGCCGAGGATGTCGAGCACCTGACCGGCGATCGCATTGCCGTCCACCGTGGTGGCGGGGTGGTCTGCACTCATCAGCTGCCTCCGAACCTCTCGGTGCGCACACGCTCGGGATCATGGCCCAGCCGCACGAGGATGCTCGACACGTGCTCGACGAACCCCGTCGGTCCGCAGACGAAGACGAGCGGACGGCGTACCGCCGGCCAGACGGCCTCGGCCACGGCATCCGCGTCCAGCCTGCCCGCCCGGCCGTGCCAGCCGGCCGGAGCCGCTCGGGTGTACGCCCAGCGCACGTCGACCCCTGAAGTCTCGCCGAGCAATTCCGCGCCGAACATCGCGTCCTGCGCAGTGCGCACGGAGTAGAGCAGCCGCATCTCCGATCCGACTCCCGCGGCGGTCGCCGCACGAACCATCGCGACCAGGGGGACGATGCCCGATCCTCCGGCGATCAACTGCACCGGCCCTTCCTGATCGGTGCGCCAGACGAAGTACTGACCGAGTGGTCCCTTGACCTCGAGCTCATCGCCGACGACCATGTCGCGCACCAGATACGGCGACACCTCGCCGGTGGGGATCTCGTCGACGCCGAGCTCGATGACCGTCGCATCGCCCGACGATGCGAGCGAGTATGAGCGGACGGCCTGGTAGCCGTCCTCGGCGGTCAGCCGCACGTCGACGTGCTGCCCCGGATCGTTTCCCGGCCAATCGGTGACGTCCAGAAGAATGCTGCGCGCCGACGCCGTCTGCTCCGTGACGCCGATCACGCGCGCCGGGCGCCACCCGGCGACGATCACCAATAGCGCTCCTCGGTCCAGGGGTCGCCGTGCATGTTGTAGCCGTTCTGCTCCCAGAATCCGGGGGCGTCCTCGTCCATGAGGGTGAGGCCCCTGACCCACTTGGCGCTCTTCCAGAAGTAGAGGTGCGGCACGATGAGCCTCGCCGGTCCCCCGTGCTCGGGGTCGAGCGGTTCGCCTTCGAACTCCGAGACGATCCACGCCTGTCCGCCCCGCAGGTCGTCGAGCGGGATGTTCGTGGTGTATCCGCCGTAGGAATGGGCCATCGCAGACGACGCGCTCGTGTCGATGTCGGCCAGCAGGGTGTCGAGCGAGACCCCGCGCCAGTTCGTGCCGAGCTTCGACCAGCGGTGACGCAGTGGATGTCGGTGTGCACATCCTCGAGAGGCAGCGCGTGCAGCTCATCCCAGGTCCACGAGGTCAGCGCGCCGCCCTCGTCGCGGATGCTGAAGCTCCACTCGGATGTCGCTATCCGCGGTGTGGGCCCAGCGGAGAGCACAGGGAAATCGGCGGTGAGGTATTGCCCCGGGGGCAGCGCAGGATCACTCTCGCGCCGTCGCCCTCCGAATCCTCGAGAGATCACAGCCATCCGTCATCCTCTCCCGTGCGCATGGCGCCAGCATGGGGCATCCGCACGTCCCGCGCAAGAGCGGTCCCAGCCGCGAGCATCAGGACGCCTCGGCAGTCGACGAAGACGTGTGTCAGGAATGCGCTCCAGCTGCAAAGAGGCGAGGGGCGCACACGCTGACGAGGGACGGATACTGGGATGCCGGGGGGTGGCTCGTGCGCTTCGGGGGGAGCGCACGAGCATCACCGTCCGCGACCCGCCGGTGCTCCTGGGTAGCCTGGAGACGGCGGTGGAGGGAGTGGTGGGAATGCGAGGTTGGCGTGACGTCTTCGCCACCGTGCGCATCGCCTTCGCCGTCGACGGGCGCTCATCCTTTCCGGAGCACGTCTCCGCGTCGCCCGTCGCGCACCGCTCCCCCGCCGAGCACAAGGCGGTCGTCTACCGGCGGGTGTTCGACGAGAACTGGCCGCGGGTGCGACGGCACCTGGCCTGCTTCCTCGACGACGCCGACGAGGTCGACGAGCTGACCGCCGAGGTGTTCGTGATCGCGTGGAAGAAGCTCGACCCCGCGCGGCCCATGGGGCTGACCTGGTTCCTCCGCACAGCGGCCAATAAGGTCCGGGATGCCAATCGCCGTGCCCGCTCGAAGGACCGGGCGCTCGACGCACTGACCCGCGGACTGCAGCATCCATCCGCGGGGGTGGATCCTCTCGAGTCGCTCGCTCTCCGTGACGCCCTCGGGTCGCTGAACGCGCGCGAACGTCACGTTGTCGTGCTCACCTACTGGGACGACCTGACCGCGGGCGAGGTCGCCGAGGTGCTGCGCTGCAGCCAGGCGTCCGTCTGGACGACGCTGACGAGGGCTCGGGCCAAGCTGCGGCGGCACCTCGATGCGACGGGAGGGGAGTCGTGATCCCTGACGACGAGCTGGACCGCCTGCTCCGCTCCGTGAACCCCGCGCCGCGCGAGCAGTTCGCCGACCTGCGGGCGGAAGACCTCGCCGTGCGCGAGCGGATCGTGCGCGGGGTCCCCGTCTCCGCCGGCGTCCCCGAGGCGGGTCGCCGCCGGGCGTGGGCCGGGTTCACGGTCGCCGTCGCGTCGATCGTCGCCGTGGTGGTGGCATCGGTGCTCGTGCTCACTCCGACGCAGCAGGCCGTCGCCCTCACTCCCCCGCCTCTGATCTACGGCAATCCTCAGCCGCTCGCAGATGTCGTCGCGGACGCCCAGGCGGCTCTCGCCGACGACGACGGTCCCGAGCAGGAGCGCCGGGTGCGCACGCTCGGCTGGGGGTGGAGCATCGACATGGGCTCGGAGAAGATCGAGATCGTGCCGCAGGAGACGACCCTCGAGTGGGCCGACGACGGCAGCGGCGCGGTCACGATCGTCGCCGGGGAGTCGCTCTGGAGCGACGACGATCGCCCCGACGGCGTCGCCGAGAGCCCGTATGCACCCGGTGAGGTGATCGCCTCCTTCCTGCAGACGCCCGAGCAGTTCAACGCGCCGGCCGCGCTGCTGACGCTCTCGGGTTCGACGCCCGACGACCTCTGGCCGGTGCTGCGCGCCTTCGGCGCCGACGAGTCGTCGCCCTCGGGTGAGCTGCTCACCGCGATCAGCAGAGTGCTCGATGCCTGGACCCTCACCGATGCGCAGCAGGCGACGCTGATCGACCTGCTCGCCGAGGCGGACGGCATCCGGGTGCTCGGCGAGACCCGCGACCGCCTCGGCAGAGACGTCGTGGGGTTGCGGGTCGAGGATCCGCAGAGACCGGATCACGCCGAGACCGTGCTCATTTCGAGCGACACGGGACGCATCGTCGGGATCGAGACGGAGCTCCTGCATCCGCTCGACTTCATCCCGGCCGGGGTCATGGGCTACCGCCTCTGGGACATCGACTAGATGTCCCAGAGCTCGCCGCGGTCCGAGGATACGCTCGCTGACGCCGCTACTCGATTTGGCCGATCGGCTCGCGCTTCTCCGCCTGGAACTGGTCCTCGGCGCGGCCGCGCGCCCAGTAGGCGGAGATCGACAGCGACTCGCGGGGCACCTCGCGCTGCTTCAGCAGGGCACGCACCTCCTTGATCGTGCCGCGCTCGCCGTGCGCGAAGACCGCGGGGTGACCGTCGGCCCAGTGCAGACCCGCGAGCACCGAGAGCAGCTCCTCATCGGTGTCGGTCCAGCGCAGACGCACCCCGTCGGGGAGGTCCGGGAGGATGCGGTCGGCGGGATCGGCGACCGTCACGAGCACGTGGCCCACGGCATCCGGGGGCATGGCCTCGATCGCCGAGGAGATCGCCGGCACGGCCGTGTGGTCGCCGACGAGCAGATGCCACGGGGCCGCGGGGTCGGGCGCGTACCCTCCGCCCGCGCCACTCAGCACGAGCACGTCGCCGGGCTGGGCGCGACGAGCCCACGGCCCCGCGACGCCCTCGTCGCCGTGCACGACGAAATCGATCACGAGACGCCGGCGCGCGGCATCCGACGACCGGATCGTGTAGGTGCGGCGCGTCGGGAGCTTCTCGGGGCTCTCCTCGCGCAGCCGGGCGAGGTCGTACGGCGGGGTGAGCCCGTGCTCGGGGTCGGCGAACAGGATCTTCACGTACTTGTCGGTGAACACGTTGTCACGGAAGTCGTCGTAGCCGTCGCCTCCTGCCGTGATGCGGATCAGCTCGGGGCTCACCTGCTCGACGTCTTCGACCGTGAGGACGGCCTGGGCGGGCGCGGGGCGGGGCTGGTCGGTCATTCCGTCTCCTGAGATCGCGGGCACGTCCTCCCAGTCTGCCTCGGACGAGGGGGATGCGGGGCGGTTGCGGCGAGCATCCGGGTCGTTCGACCGCACCCGATGTCAGGCGCGCACCGATTCGAGCTCGGCGAGATCGGGGAGGTCCGCCCCCGCTCTGCCGACAGTGATGCCTGCGGCCGCAGCACATCGCGCCCCGAGGCGGCTCAGGGCATCGCCGGAGATGTCCCAGTCCGCCGTCTCCGACAGCCCGGACACGAGCGTCGCCATGAACGAGTCTCCCGCACCCACCGTGTCGACGACGTGCGTGACGACCGCCGGCACCTCGACCCGTGCCGTTTGAGAGGCGAGCACGGCGCCTTCGGCGCCCCTAGTGACAACAGCGACGGCGACCCCGAGAGCGAGAAGCTCGTCGAGAACAGCTCCCACCGCAAGCCCCGGGTAGATCAGGGCCGCGTCTTCGTCGCTGAGCTTCACCGCGGACGCGAGACCCGCGATCCGCTCGACCCGCTCCCGCATCCGCGATCCGTCGATGAGAGCGGGGCGGATGTTCGGATCGAAGGTGACGCGGCCGACCCGAGCGGCCACGCTCTCGACCATCTCGAGGACGCGCGACGCACCGGGTTCGAGGAGGCACGCGATCGATCCGACGTGCATCAGGTCGCACTCTGGAATCGACGCCTCGGACACGCGCCATTCCACACGGAACTCGTAGTGCGCGCTGCCGTCGTCGCCGACGGTCGCGGTAGCCGTCGATGTGCGATCGAGCAGGAACGACTCGGGAAGCACACGGGCCCCGGCGGCATCGAGATGCCCTGCGATGCGCCGGCCCCGTTCATCCTCGCCTAGAGCGGTCAAGAGCCGCACATCGGCTCCCAGCCGCCCGAGGCCCAGAGCGACGTTCGCGGGCGATCCGCCGACGTACTCGACGCCATCGACGATGTCGATGAGCGCCTCGCCGACGACGAGGATCCTCGGCGTCGTCATGCGAGCCCGAACACCGACAGGTCGCCGGCGGTGGCGGTCACCCTGACACCCGGCCCTGAGGGCTCCACGCCCGTCGCGAACGCCCCGCCCATCGACGAGACCTCGATGATCGGACCGTCGAGCACGATCCGCATCGCACCGATCGCCGGGAACACCGAGCGCGATGTCGGCGTCTCGGCGACGACCTCGTCGCCCGCGCGCGTGAAGGTGATGATCGGCGCCGACCCAGACACGATCGTCAGCACGCCGTCCGCTGCGGACCACTCGATGTCCGCCGCGAGGCGATCCACCACTCCGTCGCCCCACGACGGGACACGATGGTCGAGTACGTCGGGGTGCGGCTCGACCACGAGGCGGCCGTCGACGAGCGTCGGGCGGTACGGGATGCTGTGCGCCCCGGTCCAGTCCGCGCCGCCCACTCCTCGCAGCCAGAACGTCAGCGCGTGGCGGCCGTCCGCGTCGGTGAACAGGGACGGCGCGTACAGACTCGGGCCCCAGGTGAGGCGACCCCAGCTCTCCGCGGCGAAGCGTCCGCCGTCGAGGGAGCCGAGCGCGAAGCCCGCGTAGTGCAGCACGTCGGCGTCCCACACCGACGAGATCATCACCGACTGACCGTCGAGGTCGAACATCTGCGGGCATTCCCACAGCGCGCCCATCCACACCGGGTCGAGTTCTGCGGTGTTCCGCTCCAGCGCGACACCCTCGTAGTCCCACGCATCGAGATCGCCCGAGGTGTACGAGAGGGCCATGGCCGTACCGTCACGACCGGCAGCGCCCACGAACATGCGCCAGAGGTCTCCGTCGCGGCGGACGAAAGGATCGCGGTATGCGATCAGGTCGAGATCGGCGGGCGCCTCGACCACGACGTCGCCCTTCGACCAGGTCGACCAGTCGTCCTCGGCGTAGGCCACCCGGATCCGCCCGATACCGAAGTCGGGCACGGTGGTCGCGGTGTAGAACGCCCGTGCAGCGTCGCCGTCGCGCACGATCGCCCCGGTCCAGATGCCGTCGTCGCCGTCGCCCGGAGCGATCGCCACGGGCAGCTCACGCAACGACAGCAGGTCGGGCCCGCTCGCGTGACCCCAATGGCAGTTCGGCGCCCACGTCGTCTCACCGGGGACGTACTGGTAGAAGACGTCGTATCCGTCGTCCCTGGCCGTGATGCCGTGCGGGTCGTTGATCCAGCCGCTGCGCGGCGTGAAGTGGAGGGCGGGGCGCATGGTTCTCTCTTTCTGCGCGAGAAGGAGCGAGGAGCTCGCCGCGAGTCTGCGGAACGGACGAGCCCCCCGCGGTCAGGGGGTCCGGGGAGGAGGCGCGACCGAGCCGCGGTGTATCACCGGTCCGCGGAGGAGGACACTCGGCGTCTCGGCCGCCGCCCCGTCGATGTCGGCGAACAGCCTTTCGGCCGCCCATACACCCATGTCGTAGTGAGGGAGCTCGATCGTGGTGAGTCCGGGATATATGCCGTCGGCGACATACTCCTGGTTGTCGAAGCCCATGATGGACACGTCGTCGGGCACGCGCAGGCCGAGCTCGGCGGCCGCGCGGTACGCGCCCATGGCGAGTCGGTCGTTGAAGCAGAACACCGCGGTCGGCCGCTGCGGGCTCGACAGCAGGGGCAGGGTGGCCGCGTATCCGCCGGCGGGATCCGTTTCAGCGGTCGTGACCAGCAGATCGTCGGGATCCAGGCCCGCCTGCGCCATCTCCGACCGGAAGCCCGCCAACCGTCCGGAGGAAGCGGGGATGTCATCGATGTTGTTGACGAATGCCAGCCGACGGTGCCCTGCGTCGATGAGGGTTCGGGCCGCATCCCTCCCGCCGGCGACCTCGTCGGGGGCGACCCAGGGCACGCGCGAATCCGTCGACTCGGCGTTCAGCAGCACCGTCGGCACCGAGGACAGCTGCTGCGGCAGGGCGAGCTCTCGGTGGAACATCGACGCGTACAGGATGCCGTCGACTTGTCGTCGGAGCAGCTCCTCGATCTCGCGGTCCTCGACGGCGCGCTCATACCCGGTGGAGACCACGAACAGCACGGCATTCCGCGCGAGTGCGACCTCCTGGGCGCCCAGGATCAGTTTCCCGGCGAACGGTGTGGTCACGATCTCGTCGCCGATGAGTCCGATCGTGTTCGACCGCTGGGTGCGCAGCGACTGGGCGAGCCCGTTGGGCACGTAGCCGAGCCGTGCCGCCACCTCCTCGATACGTTGTCGCGTCACCGGGTTCACCCGCAGACCGGGGACGTCGTTCAGCACGTGGGAGACCGTGGTGATCGAGACGCCCGCTTCGGCGGCGACCTGCCTGATGGTGACTCGCTTGCTCTTCACTTCTCTGCTCTCCTCGTCGATTGCCCCGGGCCGGGCGTCGGCACCGCCGGGGTCGCGCGGAACGCGTTCCGCGTCCTGTCGAGCACGACCTCATCGTCCGTCCCGGAATCGAGGACGGTGTTGGCGACCGCGTCGGCGTCGACCAGCACCGTCACGACCTCCAGCCTGCCCTCTTCGGGGGTGCCGAGGAGTGCACCGACCTGCGCCTCGAAGCAGTCGTCGCTCGACGAGGATCGCACGTCCTTCGCCACCACATGGTTGTTCGCGATGTGATTGCCGCTCCCACCGGCCACCCGGATGATGACGGGAACGGCACCGGCGGGCCGCACTTCTCGGGTGTCGACGATCTCGGAGAAGTGGTTCCCGGAGACTGTGTTGTCATTCCCCTCGATGAGGAGCAGGCCCTGCAGGTCGTCCAGATCGTTGTGGACGCCCTGGAACGGAGCCCACGGCTCGTGGTCGCGGAGGATGTGATTCGCGCCGACGAGGTTCTCCGAGCTGCCGCCCGTGAGCCGCACGGCCCCCGGGTAGAACGTGTGCAGGCGGTTGCTCGTGACGCTCGACCGCGTCACCCCGTCGAGGTGCACGCTGCTCGCGCCCCGGGGGAAGACGTTGTTCGCGGTGACCAGCAAACCACCGTGACGCTCGGCGTAGATCGAGTGCCCCCAGGGTCCGGCGCCGACGAGGTTGTCAGTGACCTTCGACGCCTGCCCCCAGTCCCGCAGCTCGATCGCGTTGCCGCACTCGGCGATGAAGTTGCCGTGCACGGAGAGTGCATCGGCCCGGCGGATCGTGAGACCGTGCTCGAGGTAGACGAGGCCCATCCCGATGACCCGGAACGAGTCGTTCGCATCGTCCACGAGGATGCCCGTCCTGCCGTTCCGGTACGAGTTCTCCGGGTTCCCGTCGGGGCCCTCCCCCGTGAAGTGCAGCCCGTCGATGCAGAAGTCGACGAACTCGACCGAGCTGATCCGCGGGCTCCCGGTGCGGGCCACTCGGAATGCGGCGCCCTCGCCCTCGGCGGCGCCGTGGGCCACCGGGAGGTCGTGGAGGATACGACTCCCTCCCGGCCAGAGCTCGTGGAGGTCGGGGACCTCGGTGGAGGGGACGTTGAAGCGGATGCTCGACGAGGTGAATCCGTGGCCTGCCCCCTCGATGCGCAGGAAGCTCACGTCGATCACGACCTGGGTGCGCAGGCGGTAGTCACCGGGAGGGATGCGGATGACGGCACCCGGTCGGCCCCCGTCGGTCAGGTCGTCGCGCGACTGCCGCGCGCGCACGTCGGCGACGATGTCGTTGATGACCGCGCCGATGTCGTCGACGGGATCGCCGTGGGGCCACGTCGTGACGTCGTAGGCGTTGCTGCTCGACATGCTGTCTCCTTCCCCCTCAGCCCTTGACAGCGCCGAGGGTGAGTCCGGCCACGATGTGACGCTGGAGGAAGAGGGTGAGGATGATGACCGGCACGGAGTACACGGCGGCGAGCGCCGTCATCCCGCCCCAGTCGAGACCGAACTGACTCTGGAAGTTCGCGATCACCACGGGGGTCGTCTGCGCACGCACCGATGTCAGCAGGAGCGAGAACAGGAACTCGTTCCAGGACGCGAGGAACGCGAAGATCGCGGTGACCGCCAGTCCTCCAGAGACCACCGGCAGCACGACACGGGTCATCGCCTGGAGCCGGTTGCATCCGTCGACCTGCGCCGCCTCGCTCAGCTCGTCCGGAACAGCCTCGAAGAAGCTCGCCATGAGCCAGATCGACAGTGGCAGCGAGATCGTGGTGTGGGCGATCGCCAGACCGAACGACGTGTCGGTGAGTCCGAGACCGCGCATCACCTCGATCAGAGGTGCACCCACGGCGATGGTCGGGACCATCCGGGTCACCAGCGCGGCGAGGATGAACACCCGCCCGGACGGGGTGCGGAATCGGGTGATCGCGTACGCGGCCGGGACCGCCAGGACGAGACTGAGCGCCGTCGACAGGAGCGCGGTCACGACGCTGTTCACGAGCGCGGCATCGACGCCTTGACGGGTCAGCGCCGAGATGTAGTTGTCGAGCGTCCACACCGACGGGAAGACCTCGGGCGGCACGGCGATGGCCTCGAGCGGTGTCTTGAACGACGTGAGCAGGAGGTACAGGAACGGAAAGCCGTAGAGGACGAGGGTGACGGCGAGCAGCACCCACAGCAGGATGCGGCCCCGGCCACGGGTCTCGAGAGGGTTCATCGTGCACCCGCCCCCGGTCGCCAGATCAGCAGGATCGCCGCGATCGAGACCGCGAGCATCGCCAGGAGATAGATCGTCCCCATCGCACTCGCGAGCCCGGGATCCCCGAACCGCGTCATGGTCCGGTACACGAGGAGGCTGAGCGTCGTCGTGCTCCCCTGCGGCCCGCCGTCGGTCTGGATGAGGATGACGTCGAATGCGCGAGCGGCATCGATCCCGCGCACGATGAGCGCGACGGCGATGACGGGTCGCAGCAGCGGGATGATGATGCTGAACAGCATCCGCGGATATCGCGCCCCGTCGAGCCGCGCCGCCTCGATTACGTCACCGGGGATGTTCTGGAGGCCGGCGAAGAGCACGAGCGTGATGAACGACGTCGTGAGCCAGATGTCGGGGACGGCGACGGAGAACAGCGCCAGATTCGGATCGCTGAGCCACTGGATCTGATCCCGGCTCGAGAGGATCCCCCATCGGGTCAGCAGCTCGTTGACGATTCCGAAGTTGTCGATGAGGAGGAAGCGCCACAGCAGACCCGCGACGACGGGGGCGATCATGAGCGGGTACATGAACACGGTGCGGAAGACCGTCGAGCGCTGGCCGAGTGCGGTGAAGAGCAACGCGACCGCCAGGCCGAGGACGAGCTCCATGGCCACGACGAAAACCGTGTACAGGATCGTGCGCACCGACGCGGAGGCGAAAGCGTCGGAGGCGAAGGCCGCGACGTAGTTGTCGAATCCGACGAACGTGCGTCCGGCGCCGGCGAACGGGGAGATGTCGAAGAAGCTGTCGACGACGAAGCTGATCAGCGGCCAGAGCACGAAGGCCGCGAGGAACAGCGCCGCGGGCAGCATGAGCAGCAACGCGAACCGTCTGTCGCCGCGTTCCCGTCGACCGAGCCGACGGGGCGGGGTGGACTGCGCTGGGGCGGCCGAAGCCACCCCAGCGGCAGTGCGGAGGGATGTCGAGTGCACGGAGCCGGGGTCCTACTCGATGATCGATTCGATCTGCGATCGCGCGTCGGACAGCAGCGCGGCCGTGTCGGCGTTCGGCTCCACCGCCTTCTGCAGGGTCGGGATGAGCACGGAGTCGACGATCTCCTGCCACTTCTCGGTCTTCGGTCGCGGAAGGCTCTGCGGTGCCTCGAGTGTGCTCACCAGCGCCGGGTAGTTCTCGAATCCGGCCACGCCGTCCTTGCTCTCGAACGCGCTTTTGCGTGCGACGAGTCCGAGCGAGGTATCGGCGGCGAGGTCGTTGTGCTCGTAGGCGAACGCGATGAACTCCATCGCGGCATCCGGCTTCGTGCCGCTCGCGGGCACCGAGAGGTACCAGGCGCCCGGCACTCCGGCGACTCCGCCGGGGCCGCCGATCATCGGCGCGACGCCGATCGCGTCCTTGACGGGAGAGTCGTCGGGGGTCTGGCGATACGCGTGACCCCAGAACCGCATCATGGCGAGGTTGCCCTGGTAGAAGAGGTTCTGTGCGCCGGCCCAGTCGAGCTGCGCCGCTCCCGGCGGGGCGAACGGCAGCAGGCTCACGTAGAAGTCGAGCGCCTCCTGGTGCGCGGCATTGTCGATCGTGACCTCCCCGGACTCGGGGTCGAGCACCATCTGCTCCTCGCCCGCCTGCGACACCGTGGCGAGCCATTCCGTCTCGACGGCGCCCTTCACATCGGTGCCGTACAGATCGACCTTCCCGTCGCCGTCGGTGTCCTGTGTGAAGAACTCCGCGGCGTCGCGGTACTGTTCCCAGGTCGTCGGCGGTGTGAGCGGGTATCCGTAGGCCGCTTCGAACTCGGCCTTGTTCGTGGGGTCCTCGAAGAGGTCGGTCCGGTAGAAGAGCACTTCCGAGTTCGTCCAGACGGGCATCCCGACGAACTTCCCGTCGACGGTCGCCTCGCTCACGAGCCCGTCGAAGAGATCGGCTTTGACCTCGTCGCCAGCGATGTCGTCCAGTGGCGCGAGCCCTGGCCCGAACGAGGTGAGCCAGATGGCGTCGAGCGCGGCGATGTCGAACGATGGGGTTCCGGACTTGAGTTCCGAGGAGATCCGGTCGTAGAGCCCCGCGTACGGCAGCTCGACCAGGGTGATCTCAGTGCCGGTCTCCTCGGTGTAGAGGTCGGCGATGGGCTGCAGTTCCGCCTTGCCCCCGCCCTCGACGACGATGGTCAGTCCATCGGCGCCCGCGGTGGTTGCAGCGCCGCCAGCACCGCAACCGCTGAGGGCGACTGCCGCCGCGGAGAGCGCGGCCAGCGCGACGCCGACGTGCCGAGCACGCCCCGTCGCTCGTGTGCGAAGCTTCTTCACTTCGACTCCATTCGCTTGTGGATGAGAATGCAGACCCTCAGTGCCAAGACGTTTTGCCAAAACGTCTTGGCACCAAGATACGGGTGGGCGTCGGATTCGTCAAGAAATCTCGCTCGAGGATCCTCTTCGGCCGTTCGTTACTCTCGGACCATGCGTCTGGTGGGTGGTGTCGTCCTGTGGCTCGTCGCGACCGTGTGCGGAGTCCTCGGTGCCGGGTGGCTGAGCCTCGCCGGAGTGGGATGGGACGGCGGCTTCATCGCCCGCAGCTACTGGGACGACTCCGAGAGCGGCATCGGCGTCGGCTTCGCCGTGATCCTGCTGATCGCCTGGCTGGGCCTGCTCGGCGGGTCGTTCGCGGTCATGAGGGGTGGAGGGTACGAGCGCTCGCGAACGATGCGAACGATGCGAACGACCTCGATCGTCCTCGCGGTCGTGAGCATCGTGGGCGTCCTCGCTCTCTGCATCCTCGCGGTGGGGTGGCCGGAGCCACCGACCGAGTACCCCTCGCCGCCGTGGAACCGCGCCTGAGGGCGACGCGGGGCGGATAGGGCCGTCAGTCGACCCGCATCGCGGTCGGCGCCGCGGATGCCGCCGGCCATAGCGCCCGGAGAACGTCGACGACATCGTCGGCGGATGAGCCCGAGGCCGTCGCCTCGTCCACGAGGTCCCGCACCCGCCTCAGGACCGGCAGCGGGAGGACCGCCGCCGATGCGGCGACTCGGGTCCCCGCCGCGGTGCGGCTCACGACGAGTCCCTCCTGCTCGAGCATCTTGTACGCTTTCGCCGCCGTGCCCGGGGCGACGCCGAGGTCTGTCGCCGTCTGCCGGACCGTGGGGAGCCGCTCGTTCGCGCCGAGCCGACCCGAGACGATCAGACCACGGAACTGCGCGTAGATCTCACGTGCGCTGACACCCTCCTCGGGCATCTCCCCGGTCGTCACCGGTGTCATCGCCTCGCCCCGACCGTGTCGGAGCGATCAGTCGTCCGCGCAGACAAGGGCAGGCGCCGCGGCATGCCGATGACCACGACGAGCAGCGTCGCGTAGGCGGCGATCTCCAGCACGGGCGCGGCCCACCCTGCCGCTGCGGCGAGCTCGGCATACCGCCACGCGGATTCGTAGGGGTGGCCGTCGTTCTGCCCCGTGATGACGAGGCTCGTGACCGATCCGGTCGAGGCGATGAGTCGCCAGGCCCCGGCGAGGGCGAGGCCGAGAGCCGCCGCGGCGATGCGCGCAGCCGTCGACGCGATGCTCCGACGCGCGAGGCGCTCGGCCGCGACCGTGTCCGGGGACAGGAACGGTCGGGCTGCGTTGACCCGCAGGAGCGCCGCGAGGGAGATGAGCAGCGCGGCGAGCGCGATCAGCACGGGCACCCCATACGTCCACCCGTAGAAGTGGAGTCGGAGCGGGTCGACGGCATCGACGTTCGGCACGGGGACGACGAGCCAGATGTGCTGCCCCTGCGGATCCGTCGACGAGGCCAGTCCTGCGGCGACGGTCGTGGCCGCGAGTACGGTGGCGACGAGGGCGGCGACGACGAGATCTCTCCGACGGCTGAAGGTCAGCCAGGTCCGCCGCACGGAGGGCGTCACCGGGATGACGGACGCCGCGGATCCTCTCACGACCACGAGCGCAGCGAGACCGGCAAGCCCCAGGGATGCGACGATCACGGGGAGCGCGAAGCGCAGCGATGCGGTCGACCCCGACGTGTTCAGCACGTAGGAGCGCAGCACGAAGTCGAGCAGGTGGGTGCACACGACGGCCGCGGCGATGACGACGACGGCGATGAGTTCTGGACGATGACGCACGCCGACCGCGCCGGTGCGGTCGATCGTCGCGGACGCGGCACGGCGGACGCTCGCTCCCTCACTGGGACGCGACCGCCAGGCTTCGAGGACCAGCGCGACGAAGATCGCGACGACGAACGATGTGAGCGGGATCGAGAAGGCCACGCCCACGATCTCGCCCGGTGTCCACATCACTGCTGATGACACGATAGCCTCCCCGGTTTGTTCCACAAGTCTATCACAAGTTGTGTCACCAGCGGAGAACAAGCTCGCGTCAGTGCGCCTTCAGGCGACGGACTTCAGGAGGATGGTCCGACCGTGCGGCGTGACCGGGTTCGCCGCGCCCGAGTCGACGAACCCGAGCTTCTCGAGGACGCGCAGCGATGGGGTGTTCCAATCCCAGACCGTCGCCCAGATCCGCGGGTGCCCGGCGCGGCGCGCCTCGGCGAGCACGGCGGTCGCCGCTTCCGTCGCATAGCCGCGGCCGTGGACCCCGCGCAGCAGTTCGAAGGCGATCTCGGGCTCGTCCGGCTCACCGCTCCCGTGGAAGACAATCCCGCAGTAGCCGACCACCTCGCCTGAGCCCGTCGCCACGACCGTGAGTAGCCCCGGCTCCGCGCCTGCCCGGATGCTCTCGGCGATCTCCTCGACGGTGGGATGCCCGTCGGACGTGAGCTGCCGATGCCGCGGGACCCGCGGATCCCGCTCGGTCCACAGTTCGCGGAAGGCCTCGGCATCCGTCTCCCGCTGAGGACGCAGTTCGAAACGGTCGGTCTCCAGAGCTCGGAGGTGTCGAGGTCGCGTCGACATCACGGTCAACGATCGAGGGCTGCGGTCTCGGCGATGAGATCGAGCCGGTCGAGCAGCACCTGACCCGCGCCGTCCATGGTGCTCAGGGCGTTCAGGACGAGCACCGCCGCGAGCAGAGCGAAGGCGATGACCGCGACAGCGGGCCGACGCTGCACGATCGTCAGCACGACCGCGATGATGGCGCCGCAGATCGTGATCGTCTGACCGACCACCGTCGCGACAGCCATACGCCACGCGCTCTCCGCCGTGAGCGCTCCCCAGCTGTTGAGCACGAGCGACAGGAGGATCGGGATCACGACGACCGTCGTCAGCAGCACGAAACGGCGTCGCGCGAACCACCGGATGCGGCGCGCCGTGCGCGTATCGTCGAGCGGGGCATCGTGCATGATGGTCGGACCCTGCGCGTCCATGCATCCCCCTCGTCGCGTCGATCGCCGTGCTCGCACGATAGCACCGAGGCCGCGTCGCGAACCCTCTGCCGAAGACCGGGGACAAACAAAAGAGCCGGTCAGAAATCCATTCTGACCGGCTCTTCCACTCACTGTGCGCGAGGGGGGACTTGAACCCCCACGTCCATAAGGACACTGGCACCTGAAGCCAGCGCGTCTACCATTCCGCCACTCGCGCGAGTCGTCTCGTTCCGAAGAACTCAACTTCCCAAGGCTATCACGCGTTCGAGCCACCCGAAAACCGCGGCGACGGCGGCCCGACCGGCCCCGGATCCGCACGGAAATCAACCGACGAAGAGCCTCGAGCGGGCGATCACCCAGGTCACCTGGCT
The DNA here is from genome assembly GCF_040675935.1 of Microbacterium sp. LMX7-1.2. Classification (NCBI taxonomy): domain Bacteria; kingdom Bacillati; phylum Actinomycetota; class Actinomycetes; order Micrococcales; family Microbacteriaceae; genus Microbacterium; species Microbacterium sp. LMX7-1.2. The sequence goes on from NZ_JBEGIL010000001.1 coordinate 2,033,074, forward strand.
ACGATGTACCCACCAGTTGGCATGCCAGAGGAGCCCAGTGGGACTACTTGACAGCTTTGAGAAGGGTCTCGAGCGCGCTGTGAACAGCGCCTTCGCGAAGACCTTCCGCAGCGGCATCCAGCCTGTGGAGATCGCTTCGGCGCTGCGGCGTGAAGCCGACACGAAGGCGGCCGTCGTGAGCCGCGACCGCATCATCGCGCCCAACAACTACGTCGTGCGCCTGAGCGCCGACGACTACGAGCGGATGCAGGGGCTCGGCGGTGCGCTGACCGACGAACTGCACGCGCTCCTCACGAAGCACGCGAAGTCGCAGGGGTACAGCTTCGCCGGCCCGCTGGCGATCGCTCTGGAAGCCGATGACATCGCGACCGGGACCGTGCGCGTGAGCTCGGGCACGGTCGAGGGCCGCGTGAACTGGCAGGCCGTGATCGACGTCGACGGCCGCCGCCACCCGCTCACGCGTGCACGCACCGTGATCGGCCGCGGCACGGACGCCGACATCACGATCGCGGATGCCGGATCGAGCCGCAAGCACGTCGAGATCCTCTGGGACGGCGAGCGCGCCATGATGCGCGACCTGGGCTCCACGAACGGCACGAAGGTCAACGGCGCGAAGGTGCGCGAGGCCGGCCTCCCCACCGACACCACCCTCACAATCGGCCGCACCGATCTGATCTTCCGCATCGTCCCCATCGCCACGCCCTCGCGCCCCCCGCGTCCGCGCGACGACGACGCGACCCGCGCGTTCGGAGCGATCTGATGACGACCCCCAGTGAGCTCGTCCTCCTCCTCATGCGCATCGGCTTCCTGGTGCTGCTGTGGTTCTTCGTGTTCGGTGTCGTGTACTCGCTGCGCGCCGACCTGTTCGGCATGAAGGTGCGCAAGCTCCCCGCCGAGGGCGACGCCGCTGCCGCATCCCCCACCACTCCCCCGGCCCCCGCCAAGCGTCCCGCCTCATCGAAGGCGAGCACGGGACCGGCGACGATCGCGACCGCCAAGCGCCTCGTGATCACCTCAGGACCGAAGGCCGGACTCGAACTGCCTCTCGGCACCGACATCCTCACGATCGGCCGCTCCAGCGAGTCCGCCCTGGTGATCCGCGACGACTACACGTCCAGCCATCACGCGCGCCTGCTGCTGCGCGGCGACGCCTGGGCGATCCAGGACCTCGATTCGACCAACGGCACGTTCGTCGCCGGCAACCGCGTCACGGGCGGTCCCGTCGCCCTCGGACTCGGCGTTCCCATCAAGGTGGGCGCCACGACCTTCGAGCTGCGAGCCTGACCCGGGCATGGTCTTCGAAGGCTCGAGCGTCGCGATCTCCCACACCGGGAAGGTCCGCTCCAACAACCAGGACTCCGGGTACTCCGGGGCCAACCTGTTCGTCGTCGCCGACGGCATGGGCGGCCACGCGGGCGGCGACGTCGCCTCGAGCATCGCGATCTCACGCATGCAGCCGCTCGATCAGCCCTACACGTCGACCGAGGACGCGCAGGCCTCGCTGCAGGCCGCCGCGACCACGGCCGCGGGCGACCTGATCCGCGCCGCGAAGGACCGCCCGGAGCTCGCGGGACTCGGCACCACGCTGAGCGCGATCATCATGGTCGACGACTTCGCGGTGATCGGGCACATCGGCGACTCGCGCATCTACCTCTATCGCGACGACGCGCTCACCCAGATCACGGCCGACCACACCTTCGTGCAGCGTCTGGTCGATTCGGGACGCATCACCCCCGAGGAGGCGCGGTACCACCCGCGGCGCTCCGTGCTGATGCGCGTGCTCAGCGACATGGACTCCGATCCCGAGCTCGACATGTTCGTGATGCACACGCAGCCCGGCGACCGCTGGCTGCTGTGCTCCGACGGGCTCTCCGGCGTCGTCGACGAGGACCACATCCTCAAGGCCATGCGCCTCGGTCTCGCGCCGGGCCGCACGGCCGACAACCTCCTGAAGCAGGCGCTCGACGGCGGCGCGCCCGACAACGTCACGATCGTGCTGGTCGACGTCGGCGGTCAGCACGCCATGCACTCCGGCACCGCGACGATCGTGGGCTCGGCGTCGAACCCCGCGAACATCACGGTCCCTCCCGTGCGAGCCCCGCGCAGCAGCTGGCTGCACCCGGTGCGCCAGGCCGCGAACGACCCCAGCCACTTCGAGCCCTCCTCGGAATACCTCGAAGAGCTCATCGAGGAGGATCGCCGTCGCGCCAAGCGCCGCCGTCTCGGCTGGATCGCCGGGATGCTGGTGGTGCTCGCGATGCTCGCCTTCGCGGCGTTCGCCGCCTACAGCTGGACGCAGACGCGCTACTTCGTCGGCGCCGACGAGGACAGCGTGGTGATCTACCAGGGCGTGCAGCAGAACATCGGCCCGATCACACTGTCGACGCCCATCGAGGACACCGACATCCTGCTCGCGAACCTCCCGCCGTATCAGCGCGACTCCGTCGAGCGCACGATCACCGCGCGGTCGCTCTCCGACGCGCAGGCCATCGTCGCGCGCCTGCAGGCGGGCGCCGACCGCGTCACCGGCGAGACGCCGCTGCCCACCCCCGTGCCGACCCCAACCGAGACGGAGGGTGCAGGATGAGCAGCGACGTCCAGGCCGACACCACCGTCATCAAGGCGCTGCGGACGCTCCGGCTGCCGCAGACGCAGCGCAACCGCGAGTTCTGGCTGCTGCTGTTCGCCGTCGTGATCAGCGGCTCGGCCCTGGCGCTGACCCAGCTCGGCGCCCTCGGCCTGATCGACCCGATGATCCTCGCGATCGGCGGCGGCCTCGCGGTGCTGGCGTTCGCCCTGCACTTCGTGCTGCGGATCGTCGCCTCGAACGCGGACCCGTTCGTGCTGCCGATCGCCACCCTGCTCACGGGTCTCGGCATCTCGATGATCTACCGCATCGACATCGCCAAGGCCCTCACCGGCTGGGACGCCTACTCGACCAAGCAGCTGGCGTGGACGGCCATCTCCCTCGCCGGCGCGATCACCATGGTGATCATGCTGCGCAACTACCGGGTGCTGTTCCGGTACACGTACATCTTCGGCCTCTCCGGCATCCTGCTCCTGCTGCTGCCGTTCGTCCCGGGCCTGCGCATCCCCGACGCGAACGCCCAGGTGTGGGTCTCCCTCGGCGGCATGTTCGCCTTCCAGCCCGGCGAGCTCGCCAAGATCTGCCTCGCGATCTTCTTCGCCGGGTACCTGGTGCGCACGCGCGAGAGCCTGACGTCCGTCGGCACGCGATTCCTCGGGATCACCTGGCCGCGCATGCGCGAGCTGGGCCCCGTCCTCGTGGTGTGGGCGATCTCGCTCGGCATCATCGTGATCCAGCGCGACCTCGGCACCGGAACCCTCATCTTCGGCATGTTCGTCGCGATGCTGTACGTCGCGACGGGCAAGACCAGCTGGGTGCTGATCGGCCTCGCGCTCGTCGCGGCCGGGGTCGCGGTGGCGACGCAGATCCTCAGCTACGTGCAGGGTCGCTTCACGAACTGGCTGTTCCTGTTCGACCCCGACAAGGTCGATCCCGCCGGCGCCGGCTTCCAGCCGATGCAGGGACTGTTCGGTCTCGCGCACGGCGGCCTGCTCGGCACCGGATGGGGCCAGGGGCGCCCCGACGTGACCCCGCTCGCGCACAGCGACTACATCATCACGAGCCTCGGCGAGGAGATCGGCCTGATCGGTCTGTTCGCCGTGCTGTGCCTGTACATGGTGTTCATCAGCCGCGGCGTCCGCATCGGCCTCGCCGGTCAGGACGACTTCGGCAAGCTGCTCGCGACAGGGCTGGCGTTCACGATCGCCCTGCAGGTGTTCATCATGGTCGGCGGCGTCACGCGGATCATCCCGCTCACCGGTCTCACCACCCCGTTCCTCGCCGCCGGAGGCTCCTCGCTCGTGGCCAACTGGCTCATCGTCGCGATCCTGCTGCGCATCTCCGACGGCGTCCGCAGCCAGCCGAGGGCGGTGATCGGCTGATGACCAAAGAGCTCCGCCGTCTCAGCATCGTGATGCTGTTCATGTTCATCTCGCTGTTCGCCGCGACCAGCTGGATTCAGGTCGTCGAGGCCGACAGCCTCGCGCAGAACCAGAACAACCGCCGCACGCTGTACGACAGCTACGAGATCCAGCGCGGGTCCATCATCGTCGACGGCGTCCCGATCGTGTCGTCCACACCGTCGTCCGACCGGTACCAGTTCCAGCGCGTCTACACCGACGGCGCGATGTGGGAGCCCGTGACCGGGTACTTCAACCCCGCCCTGCAGTCGGCCACCGGCATCGAGCGCGCCCTCAACGCCGACCTCTCGGGCACGGGCTCCACAGCGTTCTTCGCCGAGATCGAGCGCATCCTCTCCGGCCAGCCGCAGACCGGCTTCGGCGTCGAGCTCTCGCTCGACACGGCGGCGCAGCAGGCGGCCTACGACGCACTCCAGGGCCTGCAGGGCGCCGTCGTCGCGATCGAGCCGAGCACCGGCCGCATCCTCGCGATGGTGTCCACTCCCGGGTTCGACACGAACACCCTGGCCACCCACGACGCGGATGCCGCGAACGCGGCCTACGACCAGCTCGTCGCCGACCCCCTGAAGCCCCTGTCGAACCGTGCGATCGCGGGAGACCTGAACCCTCCCGGCTCGACCTTCAAGCTCATCGTCGCGGCGGCCGCCTACGAGTCCGGCGACTACACGCCCGACTCGACGCTGCCCAATCCGGCGCGCTACCAGCTGCCGCAGTCCTCGAACACGGTCGCGAACGCCTGGGGCGGCACGTGCGGCCCCGGCGACACGGTCACGATCGCCGAGGCGATCCGTCTGAGCTGCAACATCCCGATGGCGGAGCTCGCGGTGCAGCTCGGCGACGACAAGATCCGCGAGACGGCCGAGAAGTTCGGGTTCAACCAGAGCTTCTCGACACCCCTCGAGTCGACGCCCTCCAGCTACCCGCGCGCGCTCGACGACGCGCAGACCGCACTCAGCGGATTCGGCCAGGGTCAGGTCACGGCTACTCCCCTGCAGATCGCGATGCTGTCGGCCGGGATCGCGAACGACGGCGTCGTGATGAACCCGCGACTCGTCGACACGGTCATCGGCAACGACCTGTCGGTGATCCGCTCGTACGACGACACCGAGTTCGGTCGCGCGCTCGACGCGACGGTCGCCGATCAGGTGACGGCATCCATGGTCGCGAGCGTCTCAACGGGCGCTGCTCAGGGTGCAAGAATAGACGGGGTCGATGTGGCGGGTAAGACCGGCACCACGGAGAACGGCAGCAAGCCGTACACGCTGTGGTTCACCGGATTCGCACCCGCGGACGACCCGCAGGTCGCAGTAGCGGTCCTCGTCGAAGACGGCGGAGGAAAAGGGCAATCGGGATCCGGCGACACCATCGCCGCTCCGATTGCGAAGAAGGTCATAGAGGCGGTGCTGGGCAGATGAGACCGACGCAGGGTGTGTCGTTCGGTGGTCGCTACGAGCTGCAGTCGCGTATCGCGATCGGCGGCATGGGCGAGGTGTGGGAGGCGACGGATCACGTCATCGGACGCACCGTCGCGATCAAGATCCTCAAGGACGAGTACATGGGGGACCCCGGGTTCCTCGAGCGTTTCCGTGCGGAGGCACGGCACGCGGCGCTCGTGAACCACGAGGGCATCGCCAGCGTGTTCGACTACGGCGAGGAGAACGGCAGCGCCTACCTCGTCATGGAGCTCGTGCCCGGCGAGGCGCTCTCGACGATCCTCGAGCGCGACGGCTCACTGAGCGCCGACAAGACGCTCGACATCGTGGCCCAGACGGCTTCGGCGCTCCAGGCCGCGCACGCCGCCGGTCTGGTGCATCGCGACATCAAGCCGGGCAACCTGCTGATCACCCCCGACGGCCGCGTCAAGATCACCGACTTCGGCATCGCGCGCATCGCCGACCAGGTTCCGCTGACCGCCACCGGTCAGGTCATGGGCACGGTGCAGTACCTGTCGCCCGAGCAGGCCTCCGGTCACCCGGCGTCCCCCGCGACCGACACGTACTCGCTCGGGATCGTCGCCTACGAGTGCCTTGCAGGAAAGCGTCCCTTCACGGGCGAGTCGCAGGTCGCGATCGCGATGGCTCAGATCAACGAGCAGCCCCCGCCGCTGCCGCCGACCGTGCCGATCCCGGTGCAGAACCTCGTGATGGCGATGATCGCCAAGAAGCCGGCCGATCGACCGTCGTCCGCGGCGACCGTCGCCCGCGCGGCGCAGGCCCTGCGTCGCGGAGATCTGAACTCCGCCGCGATCGCCGTTCCCGCCATCGCGAACGGCGGGGTGGCCGGCGACGATGCGACGCGTCTGCTCACGGCCTCCGGCGACGACGGCGCCACGCGCGTGCTGCCGACCACGGCGCAGCTCGCGACCGAGGAAGCGGCCGAGGACGCGACCGAGAAGAAGAAGCGCAGCCGTTGGACGTGGCCGCTCATCGCGCTGATCGCGCTGCTGGTGATCGTGCTGGTCGGCACTGTCTGGGCTCTCACGAACCCGGGCGGCGACGCCGATCCGACACCCAAGCCGACCACGACCAGCGCGTCCCCCACTCCGACGCCCACCCCCACCCCGACTCCGACCGCCGAGATGGTCGACGTCGACGGGCTCGGGCTCGTGGGGATGCAGTGCGAGGCCGCCCGCAGCGCCGCGATCAACGCCGGACTCCAGGCGGAGTGCGTCGTCGGGAACACGGTGGCCCCGAACGCCGACCAGGTCGGGACCGTCGAGTCGGTCCAGCCCGGCGGCAACGTGCCCGAGGGCACTTCGATCGTCCTCACCACGTACAAGGAGCGGGCGCAGGTCGGGAAGCCCACCGGCACTCCGACGATCGCCGGCACGGCGACCACGGGCGTAGCGGTCACGCTGAACTGGCCGAGCTTCGAGTGCCCCTCGGGCACCGGCGCTCGCTCGTCGTTCGAGGTCACCCTCACGAACGCGACCTTCTCGGGCGGCAACGCCGGGGAATCGATCCGCAGCTTCGGACCGAGCGTCCTCTCGACGCAGATCATCCCGGGCACGGCCGGTCAGTCGATCACCGCCACGTACCGGGTGTTCTGCGGCAGCGACATGCCCTCGCAGCAGTCGGACTCCATGCCTCCGGTGCTGATCCTCCCCGCGGCCGGTGACGGCGGCGGCGAGGACACAGGCGATTAGGGGTTGCACGCCGTAGGCTGAGGTTCTCATCAGGTCAGGTCGTTCCAGGGGGTCAGTACGTGTCGACAGAGCCACGCGTTCTCGCAGGTCGCTATCGCGTCGGCGAGCTCATCGGGCACGGCGGCATGGCGAAGGTGTACCGCGGCTACGACCTGACTCTGGGCCGTGACGTCGCGATCAAGATCCTCGACCCCGAGCTCGCCCGCGACACCGCGTTCCGCACCCGCTTCCGCCTCGAGGCGCAGTCGGCGTCGCGCATGTCCCACCCGTCGATCGTGCGCGTCTACGACGCCGGCGACCCCTCGGCTCCGGGCGACGACTCGAACGACCCGCCGTACATCGTGATGGAGCTCATCGGCGGCACGCTGCTGAAGGACATCATCGCGCGCGGCCCGGTCCCGGTCGAGGACGCGGTCCGCTACGTCGACGGCATCCTCGAAGCCCTGGACTACTCGCACCGTGCCGGTGTCGTGCACCGCGACATCAAGCCCGGCAACGTCATGGTGACCGACAAGGGCCAGGTGAAGGTCATGGACTTCGGCATCGCGCGCGCGGTGTCGGACTCCTCGTCGACGGTGGCCGAGACGACCCAGATCATCGGCACCGCCGCGTACTTCTCCCCCGAGCAGGCCAAGGGCGAGCCCGTCGACGCACGCGCCGACCTGTACTCGACCGGCGTCGTGCTCTACGAGCTGCTCACCGGGCGTCAGCCGTTCCGCGGCGAGTCCCCCGTGGCCGTCGCCTACCAGCACGTGAGCGAGACCCCCGTACCTCCCACCGAGGTCAACGAGGACGCCCCTCCGGCGCTCGACCCCATCGTGCTGCGCGCGCTCGCGAAGGACCCGTACCAGCGATTCCCGGATGCCGCGCACTTCCGCGCGGCGCTCGACTCCGCGGTCACCGGCGCGACCCCGACCCGCAAGGAGATCGGCGCCCTGACGAGCGAGCTGTACGGTCCGAGCCCGCGTCAGGCGCAGGAGACGGCCCGCTCGCTCCGTCAGCTCAGCACCGACACGACCATGGCCCGCACGCAGTCCGGTCCCCCGGTCGCATGGATCTGGGCCGGCGTCGCGCTGCTGGCGGTGCTGCTCGCGTCGGTGCTGTTCTGGGTCTGGACGATCAGCATGCGCCCGGACGAGGTGCCGGCGGACTCCCGCACCGTCCCCGATCTCGTGAACGTGTCGGCCGAGAGGGCGCAGGACGACCTGGGCGAACTCGATCTCGCGTCGAAGCTCGTGCTCGAGTCGAGCAGCGACATCGCCGAAGGCAACGTGATCCGTACGGATCCCGAGGCCGGCACCGCGGTCACCGAGGGCGACACCATCACGGTCTACGTCTCCTCGGGTAAGGAGACCGTCGTGGTCCCCACGCTCGAGGGGCTGTCGCTGGATGCCGCCAAGGAGGCGCTCGCACAGGCGGGACTGCAGCTCGGCACGGTGATCCAACGCAACGACAAGGGGCTCGCCGCCGACACGGTGATGGAGGCCAGCGAGGCCGCCGAGGCCGAGGTCGCCCCGAAGACCGCGGTCAACCTGGTCGTCGCGAGCGGACGCATGACCCTCACCGACGTCACGGGGTGGACGCTCACCGCGGCGACTGCGGAGCTCGAGCGCATCGGGCTCGTGGCGACGCCGGTCGAGCTCACGGACTGCACCCCGAACAACCCGCCCACGGTCGCGGCGATGTCGATCGCTCCGGGCGATGTGCCGATCGGCTCGACCGTCGAGCTGCGGTACTGCGCGGCCGCGGGCTGATCCGCCGCACGCGGACCGTCGCAGGCACGGGTTCAGCCGCGCGACAGGGGATGCAGACGCTCGGCGCGCGGCACGGCGTTGCGATCGCCGCACAGCGAGAGCCAGTTCGCGAGCAGCCGGTATCCGCCGTCGGTGAGCACGCTCTCCGGGTGGAACTGCACGCCGAAAATCGGCAGCTCTGCGTGAGCGAGCGCCATCACGGTGCCGGTCGCCGTGCGCGCCGTCACGACGAGCTCAGCGGGCAGCCTCTGCTCGTCGAGCGCCAGCGAATGGTAGCGACCGACCGCGAACGGCGAGGGGATGCCGTCGAACAGCGCCGCGCCGTCGTGTGCGACCTCCGACACCATGCCGTGCATCAGCTCCGGCGCCTCGGAGACGGGAGCGCCGAACGCCGCGCCGATGGCCTGATGACCGAGGCACACGCCGAGCAGCGGCATCCCCAACCGGGCCGCGACGCGCACGGCCGCGATCGAGGCCCCGGCGTCGGCAGGTGCTCCCGGCCCGGGGGAGACGAGCAGGGCGTCGAACTGCGGCAGCATCCCCTCCAGGATCGCCGCGTCGACGGCATCCGCCTCGATCATCGCGACGTCTGCGCCGAGCTCGCGCAGATAGCCGACGAGTGTGTGCACGAAGCTGTCGTGGTTGTCCACGACGAGCACGCGGGTCATTCGAGGTCGACCTCGCCCGGAGTGATGATCGGACTCAGCCACGGGAACACGTACCAGAACAGCCCGTAGAGCACGGCCGCGACGACCACGAGCAGGATGAACAGCTTGAGCCACCAGGGGCCGGGCAGGATGCGCCAGAGTGCGGCGTACATGGTTCCTTCGCGTTCCCTTCGGTCAGATCGACGGCGCGGCCGGCGGCGGAGGCGGATCGGTGAGTGCCGGGGGCGGCCCCTCGGCGCGCGGCTGGAAGCTCTCGAAGACGCCGTACGCGACGATGCGCTCGGCGAGGGAGTACAGCGGGGAGCAGGCCGTGAGCGTGATGTAGCGCTCGCCCGTCTCGACCCCGGGCATCTGCGGCACGTCGAGCAGCACGTCGGTCTGTGTCGGCTTGACGTACTCGAGTGTGCGGAAGCGGTAGGTGAACCAGCCGTCGGCCGTCTCGACCACGATCGCGTCGCCGAGCTGCAGCTTGTCGAGCTGGTTGAACGGCTTGCCCCAGGTGGTGCGGTGCCCGGCCATCGCGAAGTTGCCGACCTCGCCCGGCATCTTGGAGTTCGTGTAGACGCCGATGCCGAGCTTGTCGAGTGTGCGGGCGCGGCTCGTGCCGCCGTAGATCCCGACGTTGTACTCGGAGCCGAAGCGGGGAATGTGCATCTGGGCGAGCCACTGCGCATCGGCGGGCGGCGCGGGGACCACCGGCTCGTACACGGTGGTGCCGTCGTCGGTCTCCACGACCGGCGGGAGCTCGGGCACAGGAGCCTCCGCGAGCTCCTGAGACATCTGCGCGCCCTCGTCGTTCTTCTGCGCGCTGATGATGATGTCGCCGATCCACATCTGCCAGGCGACGAACAGCAGCACCAGGACGCCGGCGGTCAGCAGGAGCTCACCGAGGACGCTGGTTACGGTGGCGCGCGATCGAGGGCGGCGGCGTCGGCCACGTCGCTCCCCCGAGACGACGGATGCGGTCATGGCGCGATCCTATCCCGCGGGCCTGTGCACCGGCCCCGGATCGACGCCTGTTTTCCGTCGCATATACCTCTCATGGGTACAATGTCGGAATGGCACGAGAGCGCAAGACCGAAGAGCCCGACGCACCGCGCACCGAGGGCGAATCCGCACCCAACGCGGTGTGGTTCAAGCCGGTGATGATCGGCTTCATGCTGCTGGGCCTCGCATGGATCCTCGTGTTCTACATCTCCGGGATGCAGTTCCCGATCCCCGGTCTCGACAACTGGAACCTCGCGATCGGTCTGGGCATCGCCCTCATCGGGTTCCTGATGACCACCCGCTGGCGCTAGACGCCGCCCCCTCTGCCTCGAAGGCCCCTCGCATCGCGAGGGGCCTTCTGCTGTCTCCCGGCATGTTTCCCACAGCCGTCCACAAGGTCACCACAGAGTTATCCACAGGGTTGTGCACACCTGGGGAGAATTACACGGATGTTATTCACACCTGTTAACGAACCTGTTAACAACCGCTGATCAGGCGTAGACCGAGGTGATCAGCAGGGGAGGGACGACCGCGACGACGGCGATGAGCAGCAACGTGAGTCCCACGAGCATCGCGATCTGCGCCGCGCGCTGCTCACGTCTCCGCGTGCGCGTGAGGATCAGCGCCACGACTGCGCCCACGACGGCTCCACCCAGGTGCGCCTGCCAGGCGATGCCGGGAACGAAGAAACCGAAGATGAAGTTGATGCCGAGGATCACGAGGATGCCGGTGACGTTCGCCCCGATGTGCCGCCCGATGATGAGCAGAGCGGCCATGAGCCCGAAGATCGCCCCGGAGGCGCCGACCGTCGCCGTCCCCGGATCGAGGAGGGCGACGGCCACCGAACCGCCGAGACCGCTGATGAGGTAGAGCGACAGGAAACGGACGCGACCGAGCATCGGCTCGAGACTCTGCCCCAGCATCCACAGGGCGAGCATGTTCAGACCGAGGTGGATGAAGCCGCCGTGCGCGAAGACCGCGGTGAGCATGCGCCACGGCTCGAATGGCAGGAGGAAGAGGTCGGGATACAGGTAGCGGGGCGCGAACAGCAACTGTGCTGTGATGGCGTCGCCGAGGCCAGGCACCATCTGCAGCAGGCCGATGATCGAGGTCACCAGCAGCAGCGCGTAGGTGACGACGGGCTTGCCGCTGCGTGCGGTGCCCATGGCCGGGCGCGTGCCCCAGCGACGTGCGGCCCTCTTCTGGGCGGGGGTGCGGTTCTTGCGCTCCGCCGCCATGCACTCGGGGCAGATGACCCCGACCGCGGCCTGGGTCTGACACTCGGGGCAGATGGTGCGCAGGCACCGCTGGCAGAGCACGAAGCTCTGCCGATCCGGATGCCGGTAGCAGAAGTTGTCGCGGTTGTCCGCGAACTCAGGCGTGGTCATCCGGATCGGCCAGCCTCGGACTCAGGCGGCGACGATGTCGATCGACTGCAGGACGACCGGCTCGATGGGACGGTCGCCCGCGGCGGTCGGCACCGCGGCGATCGCGTCGACGACGGCCTTGGACGCGTCGTCGGCGACCTCGCCGAAGATCGTGTGCTTGCCCTGCAACCACGGGGTCGGGTCGGTCGTGATGAAGAACTGCGAACCGTTGGTGCCCTCGACCTGACCTGTGATCGCGTTGCGACGCAGGCCGGCGTTCGCCATGGCGAGGATGTACGGGTCGTTGAAGTTCAGGTCACCGTGGATCTCGTCGTTGAAGTTGTAACCGGGACCGCCGACGCCCTGACCGAGCGGGTCGCCGCCCTGGATCATGAAGTTGGGGATGATGCGGTGGAAGATGACGTCCTTGTAGAGCGGTCCCTCGCCGGGCTTGCCGGTGGCCGGGTCGGTCCACTCCTGGGTGCCGTCGGCCAGACCGACGAAGTTCTTGACCGTCTTCGGGGCGTGGTCGCCGAAGAGGTTGATGACGATGTCACCGTGGTTGGTGTGCAGGGTTGCGACGTGAGAAGCATGAGCCATGCCCTCATTCTCTCAGAGCTTCGTGTGGATCGGCCGGGATCTAGCGTCGATCCGCCCTCAGCGCAAGGGCTCGGCGATTCCCTCGCCCCTTCCAGGGTGGCGTGGCAAGATGGTGAACCCGTACTCCAATCGACAGGAGAGCATCGTGAGCATCAGCCGCAAGCGGAAGAAGGAACTGCGTCGGCTCCAGTCCGACGCCAACCAGCTGTGGGAGAACCAGCAGATCCTCGTCGGCCACGCCGCCGATGTCGCTCGTGAGGCCGGCCGTCAGCTCGGCCACTTCGGACGTGAGCAGGTCGCGCCCGTCGTGCAGGACACGTACAACCGCCGCGTCGCTCCCGTGCTCGACCAGGGTGCTCGTCTCGGCCGTCACGTGGTCGACGACAAGGTCGTCCCGATCGTCGGCGGCGTCGTCGGCAGCGCGCTCACCGCGTGGGACGTCGCGAACGCCAAGCGCCACGGCTTCGAGAAGAACGTGAACAAGGCCACGAAGAAGGTCCGCAAGGCCGTGCAGCCCGAGAAGAAGGGTCCCGGCGCCGGCGCCGTCATCGCCGTGATCCTCGGCGTCGCCGCCGCCGTCGGCGTGCTGTACACCGCGTGGCAGGCGCTTCGCGCCGACGACGAGCTGTGGGTCGCCGACGACCCGCTGTCCGCGCCCGACGCGTGATCACGCCCCACGATCCGTCGACCTCCGGGTCGGCGGATCCGCATGCGCGCGTGAAAGACGCCGCGGCCGCCCGTGATCTCGCGGTCGAGATCCGCGAGCGTCCCGCGGCGAACAGCCTGGTCGAAGCGGCCGAGATCCTCGGCATCCCGCCGTCCGGCATCGTCAAGACACTCGTCGTCAAGCGATCCGACGACACCTACCTGTTCGCGCTGGTGCCCGGCGGGCGTTCGATCTCCTGGGCCAAGCTGCGGGCGGTCGTCGGCGTGAACAAGCTGCGTCTGCCCGAGGCCGAGCTGGCCCTCGCCGCCACGGGCTACGAGCGCGGGACGATCGTGCCCATCGGCAGCACGACCGACTGGCCCGTCTTCGCGGACGAGACGATCGTCGGTCAGCGGATCGCGATGGGGGCCGGTGCGCACGGGTACAGCCTGTTCGTCGACGCCGACGACCTGATCGCCGCATACGGGGCGACCGTGGCCGACATCTCGGTGCCCGAGGAGTCCCGGGGCTGACGGCCAGCCTTCGCTTGCCGTGCCGAGCGCGTCAGAGCAGCCCGGCCATGCGGAGCGAGATGTCGACGAGCTTCACGCGCTGCAGCTCGGCCACGGACTTCAGCGGGTACCACGCCGCCATGTCGGTCGATCCATCGGTCTCATACTGCAGACGACCGCCCGTGACGCTCGCGCGGTACACGATGCGGAGCGTGTGCAGCGGCTGATCGGAGTCGTTGACGCGCTGGGATGCCGGGATCACGCGCGAGTGTATGCCGAGGAGCTCGCCGACCTTGACGGTGTACCCGGTCTCCTCCCGCAGCTCGCGGCGCACCGCCGCCTGCGGGTCCTCGCCCGGTTCGAGTCCGCCGCCGGGCATGGTCCACGCGACCCGGCGGCCCTCGATCCAGCGCGCCAGCAGCAGCCGCCCGTCGTCATCGGTGACGACTGCGTATGCCGCGACACGCATGTCCATCTCCCCACCCTAACCGGACGGGCATGGAACGACGACCCGCATGTCCCCGGTCCGCCTCGGCCCCGCTCCGTTCCGCGTCGTGGGAATCGATCACGAATCGAGAAGCGCCGACCGCGGCGGCATCCCTAGGGTGAAGTCATCACCGAGAACCCCAGGAGAGGAGCCAGAGATGGCCGACAAGGAGACCGGCTTCAGCGCCGAAGAGCGCGAGGCCATGAAGGCCGCAGCCGACGACAAGAAGAAGGCGCGCTCGCGCGCCAAGAAGACACCGGAGGAGGTGCGTGCAGAGGGCGAGGCCGACCTCAAGGCGTCGCTCGAGAAGCTGTCCGACACCGACCGCGAGATTGCGGAGGGGCTGCACGCCCTCGTGTCGGAGGTCGCGCCCGAGCTCATGCCGCGCACGTACTACGGCATGCCCGCGTGGGCGAAGGACGGCAAGGTGCTGTGCTTCTTCCAGCCCGCGAGCAAGTTCAAGACCCGCTACGGCACGTTCGGCTTCGAGCAGCCGGCGAACCTCGACGACGGCACCCTCTGGCCGACCGCGTACGCGGTGCTCGCGCTCGACGCAGCGAACCGGAAGTTCCTCGCGGAACGCCTGCGCCTGGCGATGAGCTGAGCCGTCACGTCGCACGGCGGACGGCGGGTCAGGAACGTATGCCGGGATACCGCGAGTTCCCGGCATACGAGCCGATATCACTGGAGGCATGACACCTCGCAGACGACTCGGAGCGACCACGCTCGCCGTGGCCGCGATCACCGCCGCCGGACTCCTCACCGCCCCCGCATCCGCCTTCGGCCACGGCTACGTGGGAGGGTCGTCCTCGACCCTGATCTCCCGCGCCGCGTGGTCGGCGAACGCGGATCGCGGAGCCGTGCAGTTCGAGCCGCAGAGCCTCGAGGCACCGAAGGGATTCCCCGCGGGCGGTCCCGCCGACGGACGACTCGCCTCGGCCGGCGGGCTCTTCGGTGGCACGCTCGACGAGCAGACCGCGACGCGGTGGCAGAAGAACGTCGTCGAGGCGGGACCCGTGCAGGTGGCGTGGTCGCTGACGGCTGCCCACCGCACCGCCCAGTGGCGGTACTTCATCACGAAGCCCGGATGGGATCCGAACGACGAGCTGGAGCGTGCGGACCTCGAGCCGCTCGCGACCTTCGACGGACGCGGGGACATCCCGGCGGTCCCCACCGTGCACACCCTCACGATCCCGTCGACACACACCGGCTACCACGTCATCTACGCGGTGTGGGACATCGCCGACACCACCAACGCGTTCTACAACACGATCGACATCGACGTCCGCGGCGGGGGAGCGGGCACGACCCCACCGGTGACGACGCCTCCCGTCACCGTGCCTCCCGTCACCGTCCCGCCGGTGACCGTGCCGCCGGTCAGCGCCCCTCCCACGACCGCACCGCCGGTCACGACGCCCCCGACGGCGACCGCGCCCGGCACGCCGAGCGGGGTGCACTCCATGGGTCGCACCGCGTCGAGCGTCGACCTGATGTGGAAGGGCGCGGCGGGCGCGACCTCGTACCGCATCGAACGCTCCACCGACGGGATCGCCTACTCCGCGGTCGGGACCTCGGTCTCGGCGCGTTACCTGGACTCGGGCCTCGCCGCGGGCACGACGTACCGCTACCGGATCGTCGCCGTGTCAGCGGCGGGCGAGGCGGCGAGCGCCGTGTTCACCGTCTCGACGACCGCCGCCGCACCGACACCGCCCGCACCCGTGACGCCGCCCGTCACCACGCCCGCCGTCGGGATCCCTGCCTGGACGGCCGTCGGCACGTACACCCGGGGTGACCTGCGCCGCCATGAGGGCGTCGTGTACCGGGCCGTGCAGTCGCACCGCGCCTGGGGCGACCCCTCCTGGATCACCGCCCTCGCTCTGTGGGAGCCGGTGGGCACCCGCTGATCAGCTCCGACATCGTGCCCTCCCGACCTTCCGGGAGGGCACGAGCGGTTCCGGGGGCGCAGGACCGTGTCGCCGACCGCCGCGTCGCAGTAGCGTGGATGCCGTGAGCACACCGCCGTTCCCCGCTTCCGTGTACGCCGCCCGCCTCGACCGCGCGAGCGCGCTGGCGGCCTCGGCGGGACTCGACGCGATCATCGTCGGACCCGGACCCGACCTGCAGTACCTCGTGGGCGTCGAGGGAGACACGATCGAGCGTCTCACCGCCCTCGTGCTCGGCCCCGGCATCCCGCCGACCGTCGTCGTCCCGCGCATGGAGCTCGCCAAGGTGCGCAGCACCGCGGTCGGCGAGCTCGGCCTCGCGGTGTCCGACTGGGTGGACGGGGAGGACCCGTACGCTCTGGTCGCCGAGGCCCTCGGCTCGCCCGCGCGCGTCGGCGTCTCCGATGCACTGCCGGCCCTGCACGTCGTGCCGTTGGGGGAACGCCTGGGCGTGCGGATCGAGCTCGCGACCCCGGTGCTCCGCGAAGGGCGCATGATCAAGGACGCCGACGAGATCGCCGAGCTCCGGCGGGCGGGAGCGGCCATCGACGCCGTGCACCGCCGCGTGCCGGAGTGGTTGCGCGCCGGACGCACCGAGCGCGAGGTCGCCGCCGACATCGCCGCCGCGATCGTCGAGGAGGGGCACCGCACGGTCGAGTTCGTGATCGTCGGATCCGGCCCCAACGGAGCCGACCCGCACCACGAGGTCTCGGACCGCGTGATCGAGGACGGCGACGTGGTGGTCGTCGACATCGGCGGCGCGGTCCCGAGCGGGTACAACTCCGACAGCACGCGCACCTATGTCGTCGGAATTCCCGACCCGCAGGCCGCCGAACGCATCGCCGTGCTCGTGCGCGCACAGCAGGCGGCGGTGGATGCTGCGCGACCCGGCGTCACCGCGCACGACGTCGATGCTGCAGCCCGCAGCGTGCTCGAGCAGGCCGGACTCGGCGAGGCGTTCCTGCATCGGACGGGCCACGGCATCGGGGTGTCGGTGCACGAGGAGCCCTACATCGCGCCCGGCAACGACCTGGTGCTGCGCGAGGGGATGGCGTTCAGCATCGAGCCGGGGATCTACTTCGCGGGGGAGTGGGGCGCCCGCATCGAGGACATCGTCGTGCTCACGGCCGACGGATGCGAGCGACTGAACGTCGCCCCGCACGGCCTGACGTCGGTCTGAGGCCGCGTCCCGCATCCGGCATCCGGCATCCCGAACCGCCCCTCCCGGTGGCCGGAAGGGGCGGATCAGGATGCCGTGGCTCAGGCCTCCGTGCGGCTCGTCCGGCGGCGCCGTACGACGAGCACGCCACCCGCCGCGAGCAGGCCCAGCATCAGCACGATCAGCGCGATCGGCGCGGCGCCACCCGTCCCGGCCAGCCCGTCACCCGTCGCCGCCGCGGCGGTGACCGTGAGAGATCCCTGCGCGCTGAGCCCGGATGTCGTGCCCTCGACCACCAGCGTGTGCTGGCCGACCGGGGCGTCCGCGGGGATCGTGACGACCGTGCGGAATGCTCCGCTGCCGTCGGCCGTGACCTCGCCCAGGCGGATCGGATCGGAGAACAGCGTGATGGTGATGAGCTCACCGGCCGCGAAGCCGCGACCCGAGATCTCGATCGATCCTCCCTGCACGACCACCGACACTCCGAGCACCAGCTCGGCCTTGAGCACCGGGGTGCTGCGCACGTCGATCGTCAGCGGCGCCGACGTCGACGGACGGAACGCGTCCGGATCCGAGGGCACGAACCGCGCCGTGTAGGTGTGCGCGCCCGAGGTCGTGATCGTGACGTCTGCCGTCGCGATCCCGGCGGAGACGTTCGCCGAGCCGACGACGACCTCGCCCTCGAGGAACTCCACCTGTCCGGCAGCGCCCGCGGGCTTGACCGTCGCGATCAGGGCGATCGCCTCTCCTGCCACGGGGTCGTCCGATCCGGCCGAGAGAGTGACCGAGGTGTTCTTCGGTGCCGTCGGGTCGCCGACGATCAGGAGCGAGGCGCGGGCCTCGACCTTCGAGACGACGCCGAGTGCCACGATCGGGTGATCGCCGTCCACGGCGCCCGCGGGGACCGTGACGCCTCCGCTGATCGTGCCGTCGTCCTCCGCGGTCACCACCGCCGGCTCCTCGGCGTCGATGCGGATCGCCACGCTCTCGCCCGGGGCGAAGCCCTCACCCGTGATCGTCACCGTCTCACCCGGTGCCGCCTGCGCGGGTGCCTGGATCGTCGGCTCGAACACCGGCACCGGGTCGGCGACCGTGATCGTCAGCTGCGTCGCGGCCGACTTCACACCGTCATCCGCCGTGACCGTCACGGTGTACGCGCCGGCCTTCGCGTACGTGTGGGTGCCGGCGACGGCGCCGTCCGCCACGTCGACCGCGGAGACGGGTGATCCGTCGCCCCAGTTGACGACCGCGCTGATCTCGCCCATCCCGCCGACGACCGTCGCCAGGGTGGCGTCGAACTCCTCGCCGGTGATCTGCTCGCCGACCGCGCCGGGCGTGAGGGCCAGATCAGCGGCCGCCGCGCGATCGCCGTCCGAGGCGATCGCGAAGACGTGCACGCGTCCGTCGTTCAGCGAACCGGGCTCCTTCGGCATCGTGAGCGACTCGACGACCTTCGGCTTCCCTCCGCCGTCCAGCGTGAGGGTGATCGGGGCGGTGGCGTAGATCGCCGTGTTCTTGACGCTCGACTCCGCTACGGTGCCGGAGAGTCGGCCCTCCGAGATCGTGAGCACCGTGTTGCCCTTGTAGGGGTTCCCGGATGCTCCGACCCAGTCGCCGAAGCTGATCGTCACGGTCTGGGTGCTGCCGTCGGTGAAGTGCAGCACGGCATCCGAGTCCCGGTTGCTCTCGGTGGCCGTGCCGATGAACGACAGCTGCGTCGCGCCGGCGCCCAGCGACACCTTGACGGTCTGTCCCTCGCCCGTGATGTTGTCGGGCGCGCCGGCCGGAATGGCCGGCAGGTCATAGGTCAGCGTCGTGCCGGGCACGGTCAGGGTCTGCCCCTGCACGAAGCCGTCGGCATTGACCTTGTCGCGGAAGTAGCCGTGCCCCTGCGAGTCGCAGTTCGCCGCGGTCACCCCGAGATCGCCGATGCAGACGTTGTTGAACGAACCGATCAGGGTCTCGTCGCGGAACACCTCGATCGTGGCGGTGGCCTGAGCCGCCGCACCGCTCGAGTCCCGCACCGTGACGACCGCCGAATACGTGCCGGGAGCCGTGAAGGTGTGCGGGGCGCTCACCTTCCATCCGCCCAGCTCGTCACGGGTAAGGGCGACGTCCGCCGCCTCGCCGCCGTCGCCGTAGTCGACCGTGACCTCGTAGCCCGCGGCCTCGGTCTCGGTGCCGACGATCGTGGCGAGAGAGCCCGTGAACTCCGTGCCGACGGCCACGCGCTGCGGCGCACCGGCGGCGATCGAGAGTCCGTCGGCCGCCGAGGCCGAGGCGAACAGCTCCACCTCGGACAGCGCGAGCGGGGCACCGCCGCTCTTCATGCTGAGCTTGACGCTCGTGTAACCGCCCGCTCCCTGCGCCGTGAACGGCCGGGTCTGCGAGTCCCACGTGAACGTCTCGCCCTCACGGCTGTCGAGCTCGGTCCAGGTCGTGCCGTCCATCGATCCGGACAGCGTCCAGCTCGAGGGAGCCGCGGCTTTCGACGCGCTCGTGAGCGTATACTGCCCGATCGACACCGGGCCGGACTGCGAGGCCCAGACCAGTTCGGCCGAGTCGCCCGCGAAGGTGACGGTCGAGTTCATGTTGTCGTCCACGAGCGAGCCGACGGGGGTGCCGTCGGCCGCGGCGAGCGCGCCACGACCGGGCTTGGTCGCGTCCACGAGCGTGGTCGGGACCTCGAGCTCCTCACCCAGGTCCTTCGCTCCCCACGTCGAGGGCGTCTCGCTCATCGTGAAGTCGATCGTGCCGCCCGCGCGCACCAGGTCGCCGTCGAAGGTCGTCTCGTCGACCGCGGTGCCGTTGATGCTGACGCCGGCGACGTAGTCGCGACCCTCCGACGCTCCGGGGGCGTTGATGACGAGGTCGGTGTCGCCGATCGACAGCGTCGCACTGTCGAACAGCGGCGTGCCGATCGTGTAGTCGCCCGAGCCCACCTCGAGCGGGTAGAAGCCGAGCGCCGAGAAGACGTACCAGGCCGAGAACTCGCCGTTGTCCTCGTCGCCCGGGTAGCCCTGGCCGATGTCGGAGCCCACGAACAGGCGGTCCTGGATGTCGCGGATCAGCGCCTGCGCGCCCGAGGGGTCGCCGGCCTCGGCCAGCACGTACGGGATGTGGTGGGCGATCTGGTTCGACATGCCCAGCATCCCGAGCCGCACGTCCCGCGCCTCGCGCGCCTCGTGGATGCCGGAGTAGTCGGCCTTCTCCCGGACGGTGAGGAAGTCGTGCATGACGTCGAGCAGCTCCTGGCGCCCGCCGTACAGGGCCGCGAGGCCGTCGACGTCGTGCGGGGCGTGGAACCCGAAGGTCCAGGCGCTCGCCTCGGTGAAGGCACCGCCCCACGCCTTCTTGTCGAACTCGGCGCCCGAGGTCCAGGAGCCGTCGGCGTTGCGCGAGGTGAAGGTGCCGGCTGCGGGGTTGAACATCTCGACGTAGTGATCGGCACGCGCCTCGAAGTAGGTCGCCTCCTCCTTCAGCTGCTCGACGCGGTCGGCCGGGGTGTTCGGGTCCTCGGAGAGCTTCTTCGCCATCTCCGCGATGCCGAAGTCGTTGATGTAGCCCTCGAGACCCCAGGAGGCGCTCTCGTGCGTCGTGGCCTCGGTGTACCCGAGGAAGATCGACTGAGCGAGGCCCTTGCGACCCACGGCGTTGGATGCCGGGAGCACTGTCGCGTTCTTGACGGCCGCGTCGTACGCCTCGAGCGCGGTGTCGGTGTCGAGCGCACCGGCGAGGTACGCGTCGGCGAAGGCGACGTCGGAGCTGGTGCCGGTCATGAGGTCGGCGTAGCCGGGGGAGGACCACCGGGCGACCCATCCGCCGTCGCGGTACTGCTGCACGAAGCCGTCGACGAGCTCTTCGGTCACGTCCGGGTAGAGCAGGGAGTACAGCGGCCAGGCCGTGCGGTAGGTGTCCCAGAACCCGTTGTTCACGTAGACCTTGCCGTCGACGATCTTCGCGTTCGTGCGGGTGTCGGATGCCGCGCCGCTGGTCGCGGAGACGGGGCTCGCGTACTGGTAGACCGGGTTCTCCTCGGAGCCCGTGTTCTCGAACTGCGAGTTCGGGTAGAGGTTCAGCCGGTACAGGCTCGAGTAGAGCGTGACGAGCTGCGTGTCGGTCGCGCCCTTGACGTCGTGGACGACGCCGAGCCGCTCGTTCCAGGCGTCGCGGACCGCGGCGTGCGCATCCTCGAACGAGACGCCCTGCAGCTCGAAGTCGTGGTTCTTCTTCGCCTGGTCCTGCGAGATGAACGACGACGACAGACGCAGCTCGACGGTCTTGTCGCCGCTCGTGTCGAAGGCCGCGTAGCGCGCGGTGCCGTTGCGGTCGCCCTGCGTGGTCGCGCCCGCGGTGAGGGGGGCCCGGTCGAACGTGCCGTAGACGAACATGCGCGTGCGTCCCGGCCAGCCGGAGCCGCCATCGACCCAGCCCGACACCGTCTCACCGCTGATCTGCAGCTTGGAGGAGTTCACGAGCTGGTCGACGAGGATCGAGCTCGTGTCGCCGGTGAACTCGAAGCGGTAGATCGCACCGTGGTCGGTGGCGGTCACGGAGGTCTGGATGCCGTTGTCGAACTCGACGCTGTAGATGTCCGGCCGCGCGGTCTCGTTCTCGTGGTGGAACGGGAGCTTGCGGTCGTTGAGCGACGAGGTGGGGTTGCCGTTCGCCGCGGGGAGCACGGCGATCTGGTTGCGGTCGCCCATCCAGATGCTCGGCTGGTGCGAGAATCCGATGCCGTTCAGCGCGGGCAGGTTCTGCGCGTTGTTGGCGCGCTGGTACTGGTAGATCGTGCCGACGTTGTCGGCGTTGGTCATCGGGGTGATGAAGTTGAAGCCGTTCGGCCAGGCCGTCGCCGGCAGGTTATTGCCGCGCGAGAATCCGCCGGTGGAGTTCGTTCCGCGGCGCGTGTCGACGTACGACACGAGGCCGTCGGTGGTGTCGAGCTGCGCGGCTGCGCCGATCTCGACGTCGTCGAGCCAGCCGCTGAAGGCTGTGGCCGCGGTGGGCGTCTCGACGCCCTTCACATCGGATCCGGGGTGGTCGTAGGTGAAGAGGATGTCGCTCACGGTGCGGCCGGCGAAGGCACCGAGGTCGACGGTGACCTTGTTCCACTGGTTCGGCCAGAGGACGTTGGCCTGCCCCTGCTGGCGGGCGTTCGCGCCGTAGCCGTAGGAGTCGACCGCGCCGCTCGTGGAGAGCCGCGTGCCGTCGTCGAAGGTGAGGTCGACCGCGACGAAGGTGGCCGCGTACGTCTGCTCGCCGTCGAGCACGGGGAAGACGAGGTACGAGAGCTCGCTGTCGTCGGCGACGTCGACCGCGACGTCGTCGTACAGCACCGTGGTCGAGGAGGCGGGGCCTGCGTCGAGGTGGCGGCCGACGTACTGCAGGGCCTTGGTGCCGGTGAAGCCGACCCCGGTCTTCGCCGTGTCCGAGCTGGTCGGACCGCTGCCGATCTGCAGCATGAGGTCGGCGGGCTCGGGCGTCGCGCCCTCGACGGCGATGGGCTCCCATCCGGCGAGCTGCACGATGTTCTTGCTCGGGGTGCGCGTGGCGAGCACCTCCAGGCGGTAGTAGAGGTACTCGGCGCTGGGGTCTGCGAGCGTGAACGACCGCGTCTGACCCCGGCCGGTGAAGAGCTCGCCGCTGCGCTCGTCGACGGTCACCCAGTCCGTGCCGTCGTTCGAACCCTGGATGCGGAAGTCCTTGGGGTCGCGATCGGGCTCGTCGTTGCCGGAGGTGAGCGTGTAGCTGCTCATGGGCTGCGCCTCGGCGAGCTGGTACTGCAGCCAGCCCGTGTTCGCGAAGGCGAGCCACTTGGTCGCGGCGTTGCCGTCGGCCGCGAAGGCGGCGGCCTCGCCGGGGGTGTTCTGGGCGGATGCCGTCACGGCCGTCACTCCTCCGAGCACGCTTCCCGGTGCGAAGCGGCTGCCCGTGACGTTGATCGCATCACCTGTGCCGGTGAGCACGGGGGCGACGTCGGCGGTCTCGAAGGACGAGGCGAAGGCGGTGGCGCCGGCGGCGGTCGCCGACATCGGCGTCAGCATGGCCAGGCCCACGGTCACCGCGACCCCGGCGGCTGCCCAGGATCGTCGGGGGGATCGTGCGTTCCTCGGGGTGGGGACCCTCATGGTCGTTCCTCTCACTCCACTGCGTCGTGGTGGTCTGGGTTATGACATCGCTGTCATATGCTGAGGACGCTACCACAGCGGTGTCGTCGTGGGGAAGGACGATCCGCGAAGACGCACCGGTCATAATGGGCTATCCGCCCGCGAGGGCCACGAAGGGGTTCCATGTCACGACCAGAAGGCGGCGCCGCAGTGCGCCCCACCCTCGCGCAGGTCGCCGCCCGCGCAGGCGTCAGCCTCAAGACGGCGTCGCGCGCGCTCGGCGGAGAGTCGTACGTGAGCGAGAAGACCCTCGCAAGCGTGCTGGAGGCCGCGGCAGAGCTCGACTACCAGCGCAACGCCGCGGCGAGCCTGCTCGCGAGCGGACGCCTCGCGGACTCGATAGGGCTCATCACGGGTGACGTCACGAACCCGTTCTACTCGGCGCTCGCGCAAGCCATCGAGGACGAGATCCGCCCGCGGGGCATGCACCTCTCCGTCGCCAACTCGCGCGAATCCGCCGAACAGGAGAAGCGGGTCGCCCGCGACCTCGCGGATCGGCAGACCACGGCCGTCATCACGGTCTCGGCCATGACGGATCACAGCGGCTACGCGCAGCTGCAGGCCCGCGGCATCCCCGTCGTGTTCGTCGACCGTCCCGCCGAGAACCTCGCCGCTGATTCGGCGGTCTTCGACAACCTCGAGGGCGGTCGCCTCGCCGCGCGGCACCTGATCGACGCCGGGCACCGCCGCATCGCGTTCATCGGCGACTACGCCTGGCTGCCCACCTACCGACAGCGCCTCGCCGGCATGGGGGAGGTGCTCGACGAGGTCGACTCCGACTGGCGCGACCTGCTGCGCACGGACGCGCACGACGTGGCCTCCTCACGGGCCTGCATGCGGGGTCTGCTCGCCCTCGACGCACCGCCCACGGCCGTGGTCGCCGGGAACAACCGCATCCTGCTCGGCGTCATGGAAGAGGTCGCGGGAAGAGCGGATGCTCCCGCCGTGATCGGCTTCGACGACCCGGAATGGGCGCGGGTGCTGGGCGTCAGCGTCGTCACGGGCGACGTCGAGGCCCTCGGTCGCCAGGCCGCACGCCTCGCGGTCTCGCGTCTAGGTGATCGCACCCGCCCCGTCGAGACGGTCACGGTGCCCATGCGTCTGATCGCCCGTCGTTCGACGACCGAATGACCCCGGGTCTCGGCGTGTCACCGCCGACGGCGGACGACAGCACCGCACAGGCGTCCGACGGCGAGACCAGATCGGAGGGACAGCGGCCGATCACGCGCGACGTGAGCTGACCCGCACGAGCTGGTTCTCCCGCGCCGACCCCCGACGGTGCACCGCGCGCAGGAGCCCGGTCAGCTGCGCCCGCGCGACGGCCGGGTGCTCGGGATGCCACTGCACCCCGAGGAACGGCAGCGACTCGTGGGCGATGGCCTCGATCACCCCGTCGTCGGAGTGCAGCACGGCGTGCAGTCCACGCCCCAGCTCGTCGACCGCCTGATGGTGCATGCACAGCGCAGGGGGCTGCAGTCCAGGAGCGAGCGTCGCGACGCCGGGGACCGCCGTCGCGACGAAGGGATCGGCCCCGCCGCCCCGATGCCCCGACACGTGCTGGCGCAGCGTCCCCCCCAGCGCGACGTTCAGCAGCTGATGCCCGCGGCAGATGCCCAGCAGAGGACGGCGCTGGCTCACCGCATCCATGATCACGGCGATCTGCATGCGGTCGGCGCGACGCTCGTACGGCGTGCGGGTGGGTCGGTGATCGCCCTGTCCGTAGAGGGACGGGTCGATGTCGTCCCCGTCCAACAGCACCACGATGTCGGCCTCGCGAGACGCGCGACGCAGGGAGTGCTCGGGGTCGGATCCGGCCGCGTGCAGCGACGCGGTCCATCCCATGTCCTGGACCGCCGAGACCGCCGAGGCGTTGAGCGCGTCGAGGAGGCGCTGGTACTCCGCGCCCGCGCGGGATCGTCGGGTGCGGACGTGGAACAGCGCGGCGTGCATGAGACCAGACAACCCGCGCGACAACCCCTGGTCAAATACGTTTTTCGCCGCGAATTGATAGCGTTTCGCTCGCAATGCGCCCGTAACGCCGCGGTAATACCGGGCACGTATCGTGCCGTCATGGAACTCCGTCAGCTGCGCTACTTCATGGCGGTCGCCGACGAGCTCCACTTCGGCCGGGCGGCGCAGCGCCTGCACATGTCACAGCCCCCGCTTAGCGTGCAGGTCGGGCGTCTCGAACGCGAGGTCGGCCTCCCCCTGTTCGAGCGCAGCACCCGCCGGGTGTCACTCACCCCGGCCGGGCGTCATCTGCAGGCCCGCGCCCGCCGGATCCTCGATGAGGTGGATGCCGTGCGCGCCGAGATGCGCGACTACGTCGACGGTCTCGCCGGACAGCTCACGGCGGGATTCGTGAGCTCGGCCAACTACACCGTGCTCCCCGAGGTCGTGCGATTGTTCCGCGCCCGCCGCGATCGCGTGAACCTCACCCTCCTGCCGCTGACCTCGGGCGAACAGCTCGACCGGTTGCGCGATGGGTCGATCGACGTCGGGATCGTGCGCGACGAGTTCCCGGATGCCGGCTCGTCGCCGTCGCGCCTGCTCACGGAGGTCGTGTTCGAGGAGCGCCTGGTGCTCTGCCTTCCGGTGGGCCACCCGCTCGCCCGACGCGCCGAGGTCTCGGTCGCGGAAGCGGCCTCGGTGCCGATGATCGCCTACCCGCGCGCTCTCATGCCCGGATTCGTCGACCGGGTGCGTGAGGTGCTCGGACAGGACGGCGGCGGCGTCCAGATCGTCGAGGAGGTCGCGCATCAGGAGACCGCGCTCGGCTTCGTGGCGGCCGGCGTGGGCGGCAGCATCCTGCCGGAGTCCGTGCGTCAGCTCGCCCCACCCTCGATCGCCGTGGTGCCGCTCGCGGGTTCGCCGACGACCCGGTTGGTGGCGGCACGGCGGATGCGGCCGGACGACGACGCCCTCACTGCGGCCTTCGTCGCCTGTCTGCACGACGCGGCGTCCTCCCTTGCACCGCTCTGACGTCGGCGGCGCGTGCGTGCTCACACGAGGTCGTAGTACCCGCCGCAGGGGAACTCGAGGTCGCCGGTGTCGCGTGCGTCGTACGCCACGGTCGCGACGCTGATCGTGACATGCGTCCGCGGCGTGACGAGCACGCTCACCGATCGGTTGCCCACCACGGTCATGTCGACGAACGTGCCGGCCGTTTCCACGGCGTCCTCGATCCGACGGCGCAGGTCCCCCACGTCCTGGTCCTGAGAGAGGAGGAAGCTGGCTCCGTCGATGGTCACCTCTGTTCTGATCATCGTCTTCGCTTCGCTCATGCCCGGCACGGTACGCCGGTCGCGTCGAGATCGAGAAGGGGTTGCATCCTCCGGGGTCGGATGGCAGGACACGCCCGGCCTCGCTTCCTACGAAGCACCTATGGAAGCGCATCCACTCAGTCTGGGAATTGCCTGAATCCCAGGTCAGAGTTGTTAACAGATTCATCCACAGGTGTGGATGACTGTATGACCGTTCAGGGATCAGGCCGACGCCGTCCTCAGGGGAACCGGCGCGCTCTCAGACCAGCGCGGATGCTGCGCGCAGCTCCTGCTCGCGGAGCGCGCGCTCGACCGCCTCGACATCGCGGACAGCGCCCCGGTCGGCCGAGGTCGCCATGGTCGCGTACGAGCGCAGCGCGAGCGACACCGGTCGCTGACGGTCCTTCGGGCGGTAGCCGCCGTTCTCGAGCAGCGCGGCGCGGCGGCGCTCGAGCTCGGCCTCCTCGACCTGCAGCGTGAGGTCGCGCGTCGGGATGTCGATCGAGATGATGTCGCCGTCCTCGACGAGCGCGATCACGCCGCCCGACGCCGCCTCCGGCGAGACGTGCCCGATCGACAGCCCGGAGGTGCCGCCCGAGAAGCGCCCGTCCGTGATGAGGGCGCACACCTTGCCGAGGCCGCGACCCTTGAGGAACGAGGTGGGGTGGAGCATCTCCTGCATACCCGGTCCGCCCTTCGGACCTTCGTAGCGGATCACGACGACGTCACCCGGCTGCACCTTCTTGCCGAGGATCTTCGCGACGGCCTCCTCCTGCGACTCGCACACGACCGCCGGGCCGGAGAACACGAGGATCGACGGGTCGACGCCCGCCGTCTTCACGACCGCGCCGTCGACGGCGATGTTGCCGCGGAGCACCGCGAGCCCGCCGTCGGCCGAGTAGGCGTGCGCGGCGTCGCGGATGCATCCGTTCTCGGCATCCGTGTCGAGCTCGAGCCAGCGCTCGGACTGCGAGAACGCGCTCGAGGAGCGGACGCCGCCGGGAGCCGCGTACCAGAGGTCCTTCGCCTCGTCGGAGACGGAGTCGCGCCGGATGTCCCAGGCGTCCAGCCACGACGTCAGCGACGGGGCGTGGATCGACGAGACGTCGTCGTTGAGTGCGCCCGCACGGTGCAGCTCGCCGAGGATGCGGGGGATGCCGCCCGCGCGGTGCACGTCCTCCATGTAGTACATCCGGCCGTATGCCGGGTTCGGCGCGATCTTCGCGAGGCACGGCACCCGACGCGACACGGCGTCGATCTCGTCGAGACCGAACGCGACGCCGGCCTCGTGCGCCGCGGCGAGCAGGTGCAGGATCGTGTTGGTCGATCCGCCCATCGCGATGTCGAGGGCCATGGCGTTCTCGAAGGCGTTGTAGCTCGCGACGGCGCGGGGCAGCACCGAGGCGTCGTCCTCGTCGTAGAAGCGCTTGGTGATCTCGACCGCCACCTCGCCCGCCCGCTCGTACAGCGCGCGGCGCGCGGTGTGCGTCGCGAGCACCGAGCCGTTGCCGGGGAGCGCGAGGCCGAGCGCCTCGACCAGACAGTTCATGGAGTTCGCGGTGAACATGCCCGAGCACGACCCGCACGTCGGACACGCGTTCTCCTCGATGCGCTGGATGTCGGCATCCGACACCGTGTCGTTCGCGGCCTCCGAGATCGCGTCGACGAGATCGAGGGTGCGGACGCTGCCGTCGACGAGCGTCGCCCGACCGGACTCCATCGGACCGCCCGAGACGAACACGGTCGGGATGTTGAGGCGCAGCGCGGCCATGAGCATGCCCGGGGTGATCTTGTCGCAGTTCGAGATGCACACGAGCGCGTCCGCCTGATGCGCGTTCACCATGTACTCGACCGAGTCCGCGATGAGGTCGCGCGAGGGGAGGGAGTACAGCATCCCGCCGTGGCCCATCGCGATACCGTCGTCGACCGCGATGGTGTTGAACTCGCGGGGGATGCCGCCGGCCGCGCTGATCGCGTCGGAGACGATGCGGCCGACGGGCTGCAGGTGCGTGTGCCCGGGGACGAACTCGGTGAAGCTGTTCGCGACGGCGACCATCGGCTTGCCGAAGTCGGCGGCGTTGACGCCCGCGGCGCGGAAGAGGGCACGGGCACCGGCGGCGTTGCGGCCGTGGGTCACGGTACGGGAGCGAAGAGGAGTCGGCATCGTTCCACTGTGGCCTCGCGCGCACGGAGGAGGAAGACGGCGCTGACACTAGTAGTGGGAGTACTAGGTTTGTGAGGTGACCTCGGATGAGCAGAAGCGCGCGGAGCTGGGCGGATTCCTGCGCGCACGTCGGGAGCAGCTCGACCGCGTCACCTACGGACTCCCACCGGCCGGGCGCGGCCGCACGGTCGGCCTCCGGCGCGAAGAGGTGTCGTTCCTCTCCGGCGTGAGCGTCACCTGGTACACCTGGCTCGAGCAGGGGCGCGACATCAATCCCTCGCGACAGGTGCTGGATGCCGTCGCCACGGCGCTGCACCTCACGGTGGCCGAGCACGACTACGCCTTGACGCTCGCGGGCTTCGCCCCGCAGCGCCCCGGGGGAGGGGAGCCGGTCGAGACTGCGCCCCCGCATGTGCAGCGGTTCCTCGACGCCCTCGACGAGCATCCGGCCTACGCGCTCGCGCCCGACTGGGGCATCGCGGGCTGGAACCGAGCGTACGAACGGCTGTACACGAACGTCGCCACGACCCCGCCCGAGCAGCGCAACCTGCTCCGCTTGATCTTCACCGACCCCGCGGTGCGCTCACTGCTCGACGACTGGGACGACACCAGCCGCCGGTTCCTCGCCGAGTTCCGCGCCGAGGCCGGACCGCGGCTCGGCGACCCCCGCTACCGCGACCTGATCGGGCGACTGCGCGAGGAGAGCCCGGAGTTCCGCGAGCGCTGGGAGAGCCACGGCGTCGGCGGTTTCGAGTCGCGTGAGCGCGTGTTCCAGCATCCGGCCCTCGGGCGTCTCGTGTTCGAGCACCATCAGATGCGCCCGTCGGACCAGACCGACATCCAGCTCGTCGTCTACACCGCGGATGCCGAGACGCGCGAGCGCTTCGCGGTGGGCTAGGGAGCCCGTTCGCCGACGCCCCGTGTGGTCGTCGACGCCCCTACTGAACGACGCCGCTCAGCCGGGGCGTGGACGTCCAGCAGGGGCGTCGACATGCGGAGAGGTCAAGGCCCTCGTCGACCCCGCCCACGTGACGCAGACTGCTCGCATGTCTGCTGAGCAGCCTCCGCACACCGAGGACGGCCATCATGTCGTGATCGACGGTCGGAAGTGGCGTGCGACCGACCCGTCGATCCCCGAGTCCTTCCGACAGGAGCTCGTCGACGAGCTGATGGCCGCACGCCGCGCGGTGAAGACCGGGGAGTCGGATGCCCGCGCACGCGTGAACGATGCGAAGACCGCTCTCGGCGAGCGCGGTCACCCCTGGTGGGAGGAGTCCGCAGGTCCGGCCTTCGACGACCGTATCGCCGCCACGATCCGTGCCCTCACCCGCAAGCGCACCGAGTCGTCGATCTGCCCGAGCGACGTGGCGCGCACGATCGGTGGGGACTCGTGGCGGGCGCGCTTGGATGACGTGCGCCGCGTCACGGGGGAACTGGCCGATCGGGGCGACGTCGTGGTCACGCAGAAGGGCGAACCGGTGCGTCTCGCGGAAGTGAAGGGTCCCGTGCGCATCCGGCGCGCACCGCAGTGAGACCTCGACCGGGGGAGAAACGAGAAGGCCCCGCACATGGCGGGGCCTTCTCGAACTGTCTCAACACAGTGTGGAGCCTAGGAGATTCGAACTCCTGACATCCTGCTTGCAAAGCAGGCGCTCTACCAACTGAGCTAAGGCCCCGTGAGGGTACTTCTTGAATTACAGGGTGGGGCTACCAGGACTTGAACCTGGGACCTCTTCATTATCAGTGAAGCGCTCTAACCGCCTGAGCTATAGCCCCGTCAACCTCCAAGACTTTACCGGAGAATCGTGGAAATACCCAATCGAGGGCGGGACCCCGGGGGTGTCCCGCCCTCGACGTGGATCATCGGCCGGGTCGGATGGTCACGCTGCCCGCCGAGAGCGTGACCTCGATGGTCCGCGAGCTGTTCGACGACTCGTCGATGCGGGCATCGAGCGACCCCGCGCTCACCTCCTGGGTGATCGCGTACGAGGTGTCGGGGACGGTGAGATCGACCGACCCGGCGCTGACCTCGACCGCGGT
Source organism: Microbacterium sp. LMX7-1.2 (assembly GCF_040675935.1). Lineage (NCBI taxonomy): Bacteria > Bacillati > Actinomycetota > Actinomycetes > Micrococcales > Microbacteriaceae > Microbacterium > Microbacterium sp. LMX7-1.2. The sequence continues at coordinate 2,063,987 of NZ_JBEGIL010000001.1, forward strand.
GCGACTGGGCGCCGTACCCGTCAGCTCGACGTTCATGTCTCCGGCCGAGACGCTCAGGTCCGCATCGTCCACGCCGTCGAGCACGACATCGGCACGCCCGGCGCTCATGTCGATCGCGAGACTCGTGGCCGCGCCCTCGACATCCAGCGCGCCGGCGTTGACCGTCACGTCGAGCGCCCCGAAGTCGCCGACCACGTCGAGGCTCCCCGCATCGAGGATGAGCGTCGCGTCCAGCGCCTCCTCTCGCAACCCCTCAGGGAGCGTGAGCACAGCGGACTCCTCGTCGCCGAACCAGCCGCCGAACCACCAGCCCCAGCGGAACTCGGGGCTCCGGACCACGACCTCGTCCCCCTGTCTCTCGAGCGTCCAGCCGGGGCTGCGCCCGTTCGTGACCGAGAGCTCCGCCTCGTCGACGTCGCCGAACTCGATGCGCATGTTCCCGGCATCCACGTCGAGGTCGATTCCCGTGAGCCCCTCGGCATCGACGGTCTGCACCGAGTCGCTCCGCTCGTCCGATGCCGCCAGGAGCGTTCCGGTCGCGGCGACCGCGGCGGTGCCGCCGGATCCCAGCAACGCGAGTCCGCCGATCACGGCCGTGCTCACGAGCACCGCCGTGACGCCCGGTCCGCGCTTCTCTGTACGATCACCCGTAGGCGGGAGATCGGCGGGGGCGGGATTCGCGGGCGGAGTCTGCGAGGACGCCGAGGCCGGTGCAGTCGCTGGAGGCGGGGTGAGCGGAATGTGCCCGCTGTCGTTCGCGGCCCCCTGGTCCGGGGTGCTGTTCTGTTCGGTGCTCATCGTGCGGCTCCTGTCTGGCCGGTGGGCGGAGTGGTTCCGCCGGTGTTCTCGATGTGGGCGAGGGCGGCGAGCACGCGTCGGTTGCCCGACTCGTCCGGCTCGAACCCGAGTTTCTGGAAGATGGCGGTGATGTGCTTCTCGACACTCGCCTCGGAGAGGAAGAGCAACCCCGCGATCGCCTGATTGGACTTGCCCTCCGCGATCAGCGCGAGCACGGTGCGCTCCCGCTCGGTGAGGCGCATCATCCGGTCGTCGCGGTTGCGGCGGGTCAGCAGCTGAGCCACGACCTCGGGGTCGAGCACTGTGGCTCCCTCGGAGATGCGCTGCACCGAGGCGAGGAACTCCGCGACGTCGGCGACCCGGTCCTTGAGCAGGTATCCGAGCGGACCTCCCTGCGCAGCGATGAGATCCGAGGCGTAGCGCTCCTCGACGTACTGCGAGAGCACGAGCAGCGGGAGTGCCGGATCCGTGGCACGCAGCTCGAGCGCCGCGCGGATCCCCTCGTCCGTGAAGGTCGGAGGGAGTCGGACATCGAGGATGCAGAGCTCCGGGGCTTCGTTCCGCACGGCCTCGGCGAGTCCGTGCGTGTCGGGGAGAGCGGCGACCACGGTGTGGCCGGCGTCTTCGAGCAGACGCACGAGTCCTTCGCGGAGGAGGACGGAGTCCTCGCAGATCAGGATGCGCATGGCAGACCTCCCTCAGTACCGACGCGGCGATGCTGGTCGAGAAGCGGGCGGATCAGGATGCGCATGGCACGTTCACCTCCAGGCTGGTGGGACCGCCGATCGGACTGTCGAGCCGGAACGTCCCGCCCGCGGCGAGGATCCGGTTCGCGATGCCGTCGAGACCGCCGCCGGGCTGCACCTGCGCGCCGCCCATGCCGTTGTCCTCGACCCTCGCCCACAGCACGCCGCCCTCGCGGAGTCGCACAGTCACCCGCGTCTCGCTGGCCCGCGAGTGCTTGGCCGCGTTCGTGAGCGACTCCGCGATCGAGAAGTACACGGCGGCCTCCGCCTCACGGCTGCAGCGTCCGTCCATGCGGACGTCGAGGCTCACGGGGATGTGCGAACGCCCTGCGAGCGCCGACAGCGCGGCGTCAAGACCGCGGTCGTCGAGCACCGAGGCGTGGATGCCGCGGGCCAGCTGCCGCAGTTCGGTGATGGCCGCCTTGGTCGACGTGTGGGCCTCGGCGATCAGCTCCTTCGCGGCATCCGGGTCGTTGTCGATCTTCTGCTGCGCGAGCCCCAGGGTCATGCCGACCGAGACGAGTCGCGGCTGGACGCCGTCGTGCAGGTCGCGCTCGATGCGTGTGCGCTCGACGTCCGCGGCGCGGACCGCGCCTTCGCGCTGGGCGGTGCTGGTGCGCACGCGCTCGGTGAGCTCCGCCTCCTTCGAGCGGATCACGATCGACAGCGACAGCACCCGGTGAAGGGCGGCGAGTCCGATCATGCCGACGATGCAGGCGGCGATGCCGAGGATCCCGACGAGCGGCGCCCAGGGAGCCGTGATCCCGCCGCCGCCGAACGGGCCCATCACGGCCTCGGAGCCCACGATCGGCGCGAAGCAGATCGCGATCGACCAGACGAGTCCCCAGGCCAGTCGCAGCACGACCCAGCCGAGCACGGCGGAGATCGCGAAGTTGGCGATGGCCCGCCACATGCGACCGTCGATCGCTTGACGCCCAAGAGCGCGAACCCAGCCCGAGAAGCCCGGACGGTCGCGGGGACGCCACCGGAGCGGAGCGATCGGAGTGCGGTACAGACCGCTCACCCGGGCGACCTCGAACCAGCCGACGCCGAACAGCGCGTAGATCAGGCCGACGAGGAGGACGATCCCGACTCCGGCGGCGAACAGCAGGCCGAGGCCTGTCCCGAGCAGTCCGGTCAGCGCTCCGAAGATGACGCCGCCGATCACGCCGACGCCCGCCAGGTGCAGGATGGTGAGGAAGAGGCGCAGCGGCGGCTTGGCCGGCTTCGCCCGCTGCGGCACGGCAGTCTGTGTGGTCATGGTTCCAAGGTACGGGCGGCCCGATGACGCCGACACCGAGGCATCCCGAGACCCCGCTTCGGGTTTTCCCTACCCCGGACTCACGCCGGGAACGCCGGAGGGGCGGATGCCGCAGCATCCGCCCCTCCCGTGAATCGCGTCAGTTCGACATGAAGCCGACGAGCAGTCCACCCGTCACCTTGACGGCGACGTTGTAGATTCCCGCGACCACGGCGCCGAGCACCGTGAAGACGATCAGGTTCAGGATCGACACGACGGCCGCGAACGCCATGACCTGCGGGAGGCCTGCGATCTCGGAGATCTGCACCGCGTTGTCGGTGACCGTGCCGATGAAGTCGTCGGCCTGCGCCAGGATGCCGGTCGCCTGCAGCACGAGGTAGATGAGGAAGAACGACACCATGGTCACGATCGCCAGCGCGACGGCGCCGAGGAACGAGAGCTTCACGGCCGACCAGAAGTCCACGTAGACCAGGCGCAGGCGGACCTGCTTGCCACCGGTCTTGCGCGTCGACTTCTTCGCCAGCTTGTCGGCTACTGTGCTCATGCGTCTGTGTCCTCAGGGTTCTCGGTCGTCTCAGGGGAGATGGTGGGGGAGTCCACCTCCGCCTCGGCCGATTCATCATCCTCGGCGAGGCCCCGCTCACCGTTGCGGGCGATGGCGAGGATGCGGTCGGCTTCCGTCGTCCGCGCGAACACCACTCCCATCGTGTCGCGGCCCTTGGCGGGCACCTCGGCCACGGCAGAGCGTACCACCTTGCCGCTGGACAGAACCACCAAGACCTCGTCGTCCTCCGAGACCATGAGACCACCCGCGAGAGTGCCCCGGTCGTCGTTGAGTTTCGCGACCTTGATGCCGAATCCGCCGCGTCCCTGGACCCGGTACTCCTCGATCGCGGTGCGCTTGGCGTAGCCTCCGTCGGTGACCACGAACACGTACTGACCGAGAGCTGCGACCGAGGCGGAGAGCAGGCTGTCGCCCTCGCGGAACTTCATGCCCTTCACGCCCGCGGTCGCGCGGCCCATCGGCCGCAGCGCCTCGTCGGTGGCGCTGAACCGCACCGACATGCCCTTGCGGCTGATGAGGAGGATGTCGTCCTCCGCATCGACCATGAGCGCAGAGACCAGCTCGTCCTCGTCGTTCAGACGGATGGCGATCACGCCGCCCTGACGGTTCGTGTCATAGCTCGACAGCGCGGTCTTCTTGACGAGTCCGTCACGGGTCGCGAGCACCAGGTAGTCGGCCACCTCGTAGTCGCGGATGTCGAGGATCTGCGCGATCTTCTCGTCCGGCTGCAGTGCGAGCAGGTTCGCGACGTGCGTGCCCTTCGCATCCCGGCCGGCCTCGGGGACCTCGTAGGTCTTCGAGCGGTAGACCCGGCCCTTGTCGGTGAAGAACAGCAGCCAGTGGTGGGTGGTCGTGACGAAGAAGTGCTCGACGATGTCGTCGGCGCGAAGTTGCGCGCCCTTCACACCCTTGCCGCCGCGGTGCTGCGAACGGTAGTTGTCACTGCGCGTGCGCTTGATGTAGCCCTCGCGCGTGACGGTGACGACCATCTCCTCCTCGGCGATGAGGTCTTCCATCGACACGTCGCCGTCGAAGCCGTGCAGGATGTGCGTCCGGCGCTCGTCGCCGAAGCGGTCGACGATTCCGGTGAGCTCCTCGCGGATGATGTCGCGCTGCAGCGCCTCGTCGGCGATGATCGCCTTGAACTCCTCGATCTTGGCGCGGAGCTCCTCGGCCTCCTCGAGGATCTTCTGCCGCTCGAGCGCGGCGAGGCGACGCAGCTGGAGGGCGAGGATCTCGTCGGCCTGGTCGGCGTCGACGTCGAGGAGCTTGATGAGACCCTCCCGTGCATCGTCGACCGTGGGCGAACGACGGATGAGCGCGATGACCTCGTCGAGCGCGTCGAGCGCCTTCAGGTACCCCTCGAGGGTGTGCATGCGCCGCTCGGCCTTCGCGAGGCGGAAGCGCGTGCGGCGGACGATGACCTCGAGCTGGTGGGTGATCCAGTTCGTGATGAAGCCGTCGATGCCGAGCGTGCGGGGCACGCCGTCGACGATCGCGAGCATGTTCGCGCCGAAGTTCTCCTGCAGCTGCGTGTGCTTGTACAGGTTGTTGAGCACGACCTTGGCGACGGCATCCCGCTTGAGGACGACGACGAGACGCTGACCCGTGCGGTCCGAGGACTCGTCGCGGATGTCCGCGATGCCGGTGATCTTGCCGTCGCGCGCGAGGTCGCCGATCTTCACCGCGACGTTGTCGGGGTTGACCTGGTACGGGAGCTCCGTGATCACGAGGCACGTGCGGCCCTGGATCTCCTCGACGTTGACGACCGCGCGCATCGTGATGGACCCGCGACCCGTGCGGTACGCCTCGTGCACGCCCTTGGTGCCCAGGATCTGCGCGCCGGTCGGGAAGTCCGGTCCCGGGATGCGCTGGATCAGGCCCTCGAGCAGCTCCTCGCGGGAGAGACCCGGGTTGTCGAGCGCCCAGAGCGCCGCCGCGGAGACCTCGCGGAGGTTGTGCGGCGGGATGTTGGTCGCCATGCCGACCGCGATGCCGACCGAGCCGTTGACGAGCAGGTTCGGGAAGCGAGCCGGGAGGACGGTCGGCTCCTGGGTCTGACCGTCGTAGTTGTCGGTGAAGTCGACCGTGTCCTCTTCGATGTCCCGCACCATCTCGAGCGCGAGCGGAGCCATCTTGGTCTCGGTGTACCGCGGGGCCGCGGCACCCATGTTGCCGGGCGAGCCGAAGTTGCCCTGACCGAGGGCGAGGGGATAGCGCAGCGACCACGGCTGCACCAGGCGGACGAGGGCGTCGTAGATCGCCGAGTCGCCGTGCGGGTGGTACTGGCCCATGACCTCGCCGACCACGCGCGCGCACTTGGAGAACGACTTGTCGGGACGGAACCCGCCGTCGTACATGCCGTAGATGACGCGGCGGTGCACCGGCTTGAGTCCATCGCGGACATCGGGGAGCGCGCGGCCCACGATCACGGCCATGGCGTAGTCGAGGTAGCTGCGCTGCATCTCCGACTGCAGGTCGACCTGGTCGATCTTGCCGTGGTCGTGGCCCTCGTTGAGGTCGGGACGTTCTTCGTCAGTCATGTGTTCTCTTCAGTTTCCGGTCGTTGAGCGAGCGAAGCGAGTCGAAACGCGCTCAGATGTCGAGGAAGCGGACGTCCTTGGCGTTGCGCTGGATGAAGCTGCGGCGCGACTCCACGTCCTCGCCCATCAGCACGCTGAAGATCTCGTCGGCGGCCGCAGCGTCCTCGATCGTCACCTGACGCAGCGTGCGCGTCGTGTGATCCATCGTGGTCTCCCACAGCTCCTTGGCGTTCATCTCGCCGAGACCCTTGTAGCGCTGGATTCCGGCATCCTTCGGGATGCGCTTGCCGTTCTCGAGGCCGTGCTTGAGCAGCGCGTCGCGCTCCGCATCGCTGAACACGTACTCGTGCGGTTGGTTGGTCCACTTGAGGCGGTACAGCGGCGGCATCGCGAGATACACGAAGCCCGCCTCGATCAGTCCGCGCATGTAGCGGAACAGCATCGTCAGCAGCAGCGTCGTGATGTGCTGGCCGTCGACGTCGGCATCCGCCATCAGCACGATCTTGTGATAGCGCGCCTTCTCGATGTCGAAGTCCTCGCCGATGCCCGTGCCGAAGGCCTGGATCATCGCCTGGACTTCCTTGTTGCCGAGCGCCTTGTCGAGGCGAGCGCGCTCCACATTGAGGATCTTGCCGCGGAGCGCCAGGATCGCCTGCGTGTGCGGATCGCGACCCTGCACCGCGGAGCCGCCGGCCGAGTCACCCTCGACGAGGAAGATCTCGCTGATCGAGGGGTCCTTGCTCGTGCAGTCCTTGAGCTTGTCGGGCATCGCCGCCGACTCGAACACGCTCTTGCGGCGGGCGGTCTCCCGCGCCTTGCGCGCGGCCATGCGCGCCGTCGCGGCGTCGATCGCCTTGCGGATCACGTTCTTCGCCTGGGCGGGATTGCGCTCGAACCAGTCGCCGAGCTGATCTCCCACGACCTTCTGCACGAACGCCTTGGCCTCGGTGTTGCCGAGCTTGGTCTTGGTCTGACCCTCGAACTGCGGCTCTCCGAGCTTGATCGAGATGACCGCCGTGAGGCCCTCGCGCACGTCGTCGCCGGAGAGGTTGTCGTCCTTCTCCTTGAGGAGGTTGTTGGCGCGGGCGTAGCGGTTCACGAGCGTGGTGAGCGCCGCGCGGAAGCCCTCTTCGTGTGTGCCGCCCTCGTGTGTGTTGATCGTGTTCGCGTACGTGAACACGTTCTCGGTGTAGGAGGTGGTCCACTGCATCGCGACCTCGAGGGAGATCTTGCGCTGGGTGTCCTCGGACTCGAACGCGATGATCTCCTCGTTCACGACCTCGGCATGCCGCACCTTGTTGAGGTACTCGACGTAGTCCACGAGACCGCGCTCGTAGAAGAACACGTCACCGGGCTGCTTCGTGACGGTCTGACCGTCGACCTCGACCTCGTAGGCGGAGGTGGAGCGCTCGTCCGCCAGTTCGATGCGCAGCCCCTTGTTCAGGAAGGCCATCTGCTGGAACCGCGTGCGGAGCGTGTCGTAGTCGAACTCGACGGTCTCCTGGAAGATCTCCGCGTCGGGCCAGAAGGTGATCGCCGTGCCGGTGGTGTCGGCGGCCTCGCCCTTCTCGAGCTTCTGCTGCGGGATTCCGCCGTTCGCGAAGCTGTGCCGCCAGACGAAGCCCTTCTGCTTGACCTCGACCTCGAAGCGCGTGGAGAGCGCGTTCACGACCGAGGAGCCGACACCGTGCAGACCGCCGGAGACGGCGTAGGCACCGCCGCCGAACTTGCCGCCGGCGTGCAGGATCGTGAGCACGACCTCGACGGTGGACTTGGACGGGTCGGACGAGTGCGGGTCGACGGGGATGCCGCGGCCGTTGTCGATCACGCGCACGCCGCCGTCGGCGAGGAGCGTGACGAGGATGGTGTCGGCATATCCGGCGAGGGCCTCGTCGACCGAGTTGTCGACGATCTCGTACACGAGGTGGTGTAGACCTCGAGGTCCCGTGGAGCCGATGTACATGCCGGGGCGTTTGCGGACGGCTTCGAGACCCTCGAGGATCTGGATCGAGTCGGCGCCGTACTCGCCGGGCTGCTGAGCCTTGGGGGCGGTGGGCTCCCCGTTCTCGGGGGTGCCTCCGGTGTTCGATTCCGGCTCGTCAGCGGGGGATTCAGGCGTCATCAGAGAGGTTTCTCCACATCGATATCACGAACTCCCATTCTAGCGGGGTTTCGAGTCGATATGCGGCTCAAAGGCCGTCTGCGGCCCTCTGAGCGTGTCGGACCCCTTGCGTGGTGTCCTACCCGTAGGTATCGCGTGGACCCCGCCCTGGGACGACTCTGGGACCCCATTTCCAGGAGGGTACGTCCGGTCCGATGAAGCGGAGGTTCTCGACGCCCGCATCCGGATAGCGTCGCCCGATCTCGGTCATGATGGTCGCCCGCATGTACTGGAGGTTCTTCGCCCATGCGGTCGAATCGCACTTCACCGTGAGCAGGCCGCGCTCGAGCGACACCGGCTCCGAGTGCTTCGCGGTGTCGGCACCTGCGAGGTCGGCCCACTGCCGGACGAGGTCCTCGCGGGCCAGGGTCGTCTGCCATCCGGCATCCTTGCTGAGCTTGTCGAGCACGGCACCCAGAGATCCCGGATCGCGGCCCGGCGTGAAAGGGGCGTTGTCGTCGTCGGTGACGAGACGACGCTTGCGCTTCCAGTTCTTCGAGCTGGGCTGGAGACCGCGCAGACGCAGATACGTCGCAACGGTCTCCGGAGTCTCGGGGGACGGGGCGGCGGTGCTCGCGACGTCAGTCATCCGCCGCCTCCCGTTCGTCGCTGATGGTCCCCGCCGAGATCCGCACCACGTGGGCGTGCAGCACCTCGGGGATATCCTCCTCCACCGCAGCGGTGACCACCACCTGCTCGTACCCCGCGGTGAGCGTCGCGAGTCGCTGACGACGGTCGGCATCGAGTTCGGCGAACACGTCGTCGAGGATCAGCACAGGGTCGCCGGCCGGGGACTCGCTGCGCAGCAGTTCCGCGGACGCGAGACGCAGAGCGAGCGCGACGGACCACGACTCGCCGTGCGACGCATAGCCCTTGACGGGAAGACCGCGGACACGGAGGACCAGATCATCGCGGTGCGGACCGGTGAGCGTGAGTCCGCGTTCGAGCTCCTGGGTGCGCTTCGCGAGGAGGGATGCCCGGAACATCTCGGCGATGTCGCCCGTGGAGTCGGCGGTCGCGGCCTCACCCTCTTCGGGGTCGCCGCCGCGCACGGACAGGGCCCACTCGAGCTGCGGCTGATGGTCGGCGCCGGCGATCGCGGCATAGGCGTCCGCGACCGGCTGCTGCAGGTCGGCGGCCAGGCGCTGACGCGCGGCGATGATCTCCGAACCGAGAGCCACGAGCTTGTCGTCCCACACGTCGAGCGTGCTCAGCGCGTCTCCACGGATGCCGCGTGCTCGTGCCGACTTGAGCAAGGCGGTGCGCTGCTTGAGGACGCGATCGTAATCGGCGAGCACGGCCGAGAGACGCGGGGTGCGCTGGATCAGCAGCTGGTCCGCGAAACGGCGCCGCGACGACGGATCCCCCCGTACGATCTGGAGATCCTCGGGTGCGAAGAGCACGACGTGCGCATAGCGCGGCAGCTCGCTGGTCTTCGACGGCGATCCGTTGATCCGGGCCTTGTTCGATCCCTGCCGATTGAGCTGCACCTCGGTGAGGACCTTGCGCTCTCCGTGCGACAGGCGAGCCCGGATGATCGCGAACTCCTGACCGTCGCGCACCATCGGCGCATCCGACGACACCCGGTGCGAGCCGAGCGTCGCGAGGAAGACGACGGCCTCCGCGAGGTTGGTCTTGCCCTGTCCGTTGCGCCCCACCAGGACGTTCGGACCGCGGTGGAGCGCGAGCTCGGCGGTCGCGTAATTGCGGAAATCAACCAGGCTCAGGTGTTCCACGATCACGGGATCAGCCTACCTTCGGGGTCCGACAGCGCTCGAGGCGAGCGTCGGGCCGTCGAGGGATGCGCGTCAGCGCAGCAGCAGGTTGGGCTGCAGCAGGTACTTGAACGAGTCCAGACCGGCCTGGTCGACCGAGGTCTGACTCGTGATGAGGACGGGGCTGAGCTTGTTGGCGTTGTCGCTCGAGGTGAACGTCACGCGCACGAACTCGCTCTTCACCGCGCCGAGAGCCTCGATGAGGTACTGCGGGTTCAAGCCGAGCGTGACCTCGTCGCCGCCCGAGAGGATCGCGTCCACCGACTCGGAGGCGCGGGCGTGCTCGCTGCCGGATGCGTCCATGGTGACGCCGTCGGACGAGAACGTGAACCGTAGCGGTGCGGCGCGATCGAGCACCAGGGCCACACGCCGCACGGCCTCGACGAGATCCGCCGTATTGACGACCGCATAGTGGTCGGTCTGCTCCGGGAACAGGCGGCGGACCGGCGGGAAGTTGCCCTTGATCAGCAGCGACGTCACGGTCTTGTTGCCCGCGGTGAAAGCGATGATCTCGCGGTCGCCGGCACCGGAGAAAGCGATCTGGATCGTGCCGGCGTGACCGAAGGTCTTACCGACCTCGAGCAGGGTGCGTGCGGGGACCAGCGCGGTGGTCTCGACCGCTTCGCCGTCCCACGGCACGTCGCGGAGCGAGACCCGGTAGCGGTCGGTGGCGACGAGGCTCAGGCTCTGACCCGTGACCTCCAGCTGCACACCGGTGAGCACCGGGGTCACGTCGTCGCGGGATGCCGCGAAGCCGACCTGGGAGATCGCGGTGCCGAAGTCGTCGGCGGGGACCACGCCCGACGAACCGGAGACCTCGGGGATCGACGGATATTCCTCGACCGGCATGGCCGCGAGCGTGAACCGTGCGGAGCCGCAGGTGACCGCGATGCCGCCGTCGTCCTCGACGGCGATCTCGATCGGAGCGTTCGGGAGACGACTCGCGATGTCCGACAGCAGCCGACCGTGCACCAGGATCGTGCCCGGCGTCTCCACGGTCGCCTCGATCGTCGTGCGAGCGGATGCTTCGTAGTCGAAGGCGGAGAGCGTGAGCCCCGAGCCATCCGCCTCGATCAGGACGCCCGCGAGGATCGGCTGCGGATTGCGCTGCGGAAGCAGCTTGACGACGAATGACACAGCCTCGCTGAAGACATCGCGGTTGACCTGAAACCTCACGGGTGCTCCCTTGTCGTCGTTCTGTGACGCGTCGTGATCGGTCCTGCCAGTGCAGGGCTTCCCATGCTAGCCCCACAGTCGCTCTGATCCCTACGTCCGGTCGATTCCACTGCGTCGGGCGACTTTCCCCACCGTCTGGTGATCGGATCGCCCTTGATCTGACTTAACTCCTTAACGGTGTTAACACCTGTGGATACTGTGGATAAGTCGGTGGAAAGCAGTCGCGAGTAGGGAACTACACGATTGTCAGTTGTGGAATCCCTGAGGAATCCGCGGGTGTACGGCATCCCTCGCGCGAATCGTCCACCCCCGGTTATCCACAGGTCGAGCCGTTTCCCCCACATCCGTCCCGATGTCGAGGTCGATCATCCACAAGTTATCCACATGTGCAAACAGGCATCGATCGGATGCCGCGAACGGCACGCACACGCGACAGAAAGGGGGGCGCAGGGCCCTGTCGGACCGCGCACCCCCTTTTCTGGAGTGGAGACGCTGCTCAGCGGCGACCGAGCTGCGTGGTGATCTCCGTCACCTGGTTGTAGATCGATCGACGCTCCTTCATGAGCTCGCTGATCTTCTTGTAGGCGTACATCACGGTGGTGTGGTCGCGGTTGCCGAACAGCTGACCGATCTTGGGCAGCGACAGGTTCGTGCGCTCGCGGCACAGGTACATCGCGATCTGTCGAGCGGTCGCGATCTGCTGCGAGCGTGACGACCCGTACAGGTCGTCGACCGTCAGCTTGAAGTACTGCGCGGTCGCCGTGATGATGTCGGTCGGCGAGATGATGTTGTCCTCGGCCGTGTCGACGATGTCCCGTAGCACCGTCTGCGCCAGGGAGATGTCGAGCGGCGACCGGTTGAGGCTCGCGAACGCCGACACGCGGATCAGCGCGCCCTCGAGCTCGCGGATGTTCGACGAGACGACGGTCGCGATGTACTCGAGCACCTCGTCGGGGATGTGCAGCGACTCGCTCTGAGCCTTCTTGCGGAGGATCGCGATGCGGGTCTCGAGGTCGGGCGCCTGCACGTCGGTGATGAGACCCCACTCGAAACGGCTGCGCATGCGGTCCTCGAAGCCGGTGAGCAGCTTCGGAGCGACATCGCTCGTGATCACGACCTGCTTGTTGTGGTCGTGCAGCGTGTTGAACGTGTGGAAGAAGGCCTCCTGCGTCTCCGCACGTCCCTGCAGGAACTGGATGTCGTCGATCAGAAGGATGTCGACCTCGCGGTAGCGAGCCTGGAAGGCCGCGCCGCGGTTGTTCGCGATCGAGTTGATGAAGTCGTTCGTGAACTCCTCGCTCGAGACGTACCGCACCTTGACTCCGGCGTAGAGGGACTGCGCATAGTCGCCGATCGCGTGCAGGAGGTGCGTCTTCCCGAGACCGGAGTCCCCGTAGATGAAGAGAGGGTTGTACGCCTTGGCCGGCGCCTCGGCCACCGCGACCGCCGCGGCATGCGCGAAGCGGTTGGACTGCCCGATCACGAAGTTGTCGAAGGTGTACTTCGGGTTGAGACGCGACTCGTGGCGCATCGGCGCGGGAGCCTGCTCCATGGGGGACTCGATCCGCACCTGCTCCTGGCGGCCAAAGTCGGCCACGGCGATCGGAGCCGTCGGCTGGTCGGCGAGCTCGTGGTTGACCACCACCCGGTAGGAGGTCACCTCCTCGCCGATATGAGAGAGCGCCTCCATGATCGGAAGGCGCAGCCGCTTGTTGATCTGCGCAGCAGTGAGATCGTTCGGCACTTCGAGATAAAGAGTCGCCGCCATCACGCCCGCAGGCACGGCCAGACTGAGGAACCCCTGCAGTTGAGGTGTCACGCGATCGTCGGCCTCCAGCAGCTCCTGCACCGCGGTCCAGATCGGGACGTCGGGCTGGGCTGGTGAGGACATGACGCTCCGGGAGGGGATCGCGGGGGGCGTCGTCGGATGCGGCCTCCCTGTGGATAACTTCGGATGCCACGGTAGTCATCGCCGCCGGGAACGGCAACCTGGCCTTGGAATACCGCGCGCGTGTTGCGCCCGCGCACGACGACGGGGTTGTGGATAATGGCTGTGCGGATCTTCGCGGGCGAGCACCGGATCAGCGCGCAGATTTGCTCTGCGCGCCGTCGCGACGTACCCTTAGTCGGTTGACTTATGCCTGAACGGCAGTTCCCTCTGTCTCCGGACGCACAGATCCCGGTGACACCATTCCCGGAGTGATTCCATGAGCAAGCGCACCTTCCAGCCCAACAACCGTCGTCGCGCCAAGAAGCACGGCTTCCGCGCCCGCATGCGTACCCGCGCCGGCCGCGCCATCCTCTCGGCCCGCCGCGCGAAGGGCCGCACCGAGCTCTCCGCGTAAACCGCTGTGCTCGCCCGCCCGTTCCGGCTGACCCGCGGGAGCGACTATCGACTGGTCGTTCGACGCGGATCGCGGTGTGGCGGAGCCCGGGTCGTCACGTCCATGCTGACGACGGGTGAGAGCAGAGCCGCGAGGTTCGGATTCATCATCAGCAAGCAGGTGGGCACCGCAGTGGTGCGCAACACCGTGCGTCGGCGGCTCAAAGCCGTCTGCGCGGAGGCGCTCTCCCGGGTGCCTGAGGGCACGGATGTCGTCATCCGTGCCCTTCCTGCGTCCGCGACTGCGAGCTACTCCGAGCTCAGTGCCGACGTCAACCGCTGCCTCGGTCGTCTCGCGCAGGTGCGAACATGACCGCGCTGCCGGCCTCGTCGATCGGGACGGCGCATCTCGACTCGAGGGACCTGCTCCGCAGCATCCCCCTCGTACCGCGCAACCTCGTTCTCGGGTTCCTGGCCGGCTACCGGCGGGTGATCTCTCCGATGTACGGAGACGTGTGCGCCTACTACCCGTCCTGTTCGGCTTACGCTGTAGGGGCGGTGCAACAGCACGGCGCCGTGAAAGGGGCAGCCCTTTCGGCATGGCGCATCCTCCGTTGCAATCCCTGGAGCCACGGCGGCGTCGATGACGTCCGTCCGCACGAACACTTCCGCTACGACCTGACCGCTCACGGTTTCGTCGTCCCCTCCCGAAAGGACTGACCGGTGGGTCTAGATCTCCTGCTCGCCAGCACCACCCCGTCGCCGGAGCCGGCGTCCGGCGGGTTCGACCTGCTCGGGACCATCCTGTGGCCGCTCAAGTGGCTCGTCGAGATGGTGCTCGTCGCATGGCACTGGCTGCTGACCGCCGTCGGTCTGCCCGCGGCATCCGGCCTCACCTGGGTCCTCTCGATCGTCGGCCTCGTCATCGTGGTGCGCGCTGCGCTGATCCCGCTTTTCGTGAAGCAGATCAAGAGCCAGCGGAAGATGATGGAAATCGCTCCTGAACTCCGAAAAGTTCAGGAGAAGTACAAGGGCAAGAAGGATCAGCTCAGCCGTGAGGCGATGAGTCGCGAGACCATGGCCCTGTACAAGAAGCACGGCACGACGCCGATGTCGAGCTGCCTCCCGCTCCTCGTGCAGATGCCGATCTTCTTCGCCCTGTTCAGCGTGCTCAACGATGTCAGCAAGCACGCCAAGCTCGAGATCGGCGGTGTCGGGCTCCTCACTCCGGAGCTCACCAAGGAGTTCTACGACGCGCAGCTGTTCGGTGTCGCGTCCCTGCACGAGAACCTCGGCAACGCGTTCGAGGCGGGGAACACCGTCGCGATCGTGATCCTCGTGGTCCTGGTCGTCCTCATGATCGCCTCGCAGTTCTTCACGCAGCTGCAGATCATCTCCAAGAACCTGTCGCCCGAGGCCAAGACCGGCCAGGCGTACCAGATGCAGAAGATCATGCTCTACGTCCTGCCGCTGGGCTTCATCTTCTCCGGCGTGTTCTTCCCGCTCGGCGTCGTCATCTACTGGTTCATCTCGAACCTGTGGACGATGGGTCAGCAGTTCCTCGTCATCCGTGAGATGCCGACCCCCGGCTCCGAGGCAGCCAAAGCTCGTGAGGAGCGACTCGCACGCAAGGGCAAGGCGATCGACTCCTCCGGCAAGGTCGTCTCGATGGCGGTCTATGAGGCGGAGCAGCAGCGGATGCTGGACGAGGTCGAGAAGGCCAAGGCCGCAGCACCGAAGCGTCAACAGCCCGTGGGCAAGAAGCGTGCCAAGAAGAAGGGGAGCGGCGCATGACCGACAACCTGACCGAAACCGTCGAGCCCTCGGTGGCCGACCTCGAGAACGAGGGCGACGTCGCCGCGGACTACCTGGAAGAGCTGCTCGACATCGCCGACATCGACGGCGATCTGAATCTGGATGTACGGCAGGGACGCGCGTATGTGTCGGTGGAGGCCGAGGGCGACGGTCTGTCGCTGCTCTCGGCGCCCGATACGGTCCAGGCCCTGCAGGAACTCACTCGTCTTGCCGTGCAGAACAAGACCGGCTCGTTCTCTCGCCTCATCCTGGACATCGGTGGCTCACGTGATGCCCGGCGCCGCCAGCTCGAGACGCTGGTGAGCGCGGCGGCGACGAAGCTCGACGACGGTGCGTCGCAGGCCTCGCTCCCCGCGATGTCCAGCTACGAGCGCAAGCTCGTCCACGACATCGCCGCCGAGCACGGTCTCGTCTCCGAGTCCTACGGTGAGGGCGCCGACCGCCACACCGTGCTGCGCCGTCACTGACGTTTCACGTGAAACATCGCGCTGAGAAGTCTGCATGACGATCGTCGAGACCGAGCCCGCCACCGCGGTGCGGCTCTTCGGCGACCGCATCGAACTCGCGCGCGCCTTCACGGCTGCATTAGCAGATCAGGGTGAGGAGCGCGGGCTGATCGGCCCCCTGGAGCTTCCGCGCCTCTGGACCAGACATATTCTCAACAGCGCGATCGCCGCGCCGCTGTTCCACGGAACGGTCGCGGACATCGGTTCCGGGGCAGGGCTGCCGGGCATCGTGCTGGGAATCGCCCGCCCGGACGTGCACTTCACACTCATCGAGCCCATGGAGCGACGCGTCACCTGGCTCACGGAACAGGTCGAGGCTCTCGGGCTCGACAACGTCGACGTCGTGCGCGCCCGCGCGGAAGAGGTACACCTGCCGGAGGGCTTCGACGTGGTCACCGCTCGAGCCGTGAGTGCGCTCCGAACGCTGCTGCCCTGGACCGCGCCGCTCGTGCGCGACGGAGGAGAGCTGGTACTCCTGAAGGGCATCAACGCGACCAAGGAAACCGACGCGGCGCAGAAGCAGATCAAGAAGTTCCGGCTGTCCGATGTCCGCGTCGAGGTGCTCGGTGAGGGAGTTCTTCCCGACGCCGAGGTCACACGAGTGATTCGGGCTTCCGTTCGGTCCTGAGGTTGTCGGCAGTGTCTTGCTGAGTTCTGCTGTGCTGGTGCTGTTTCCTGTGTGTGTCGGGTTGCGGGGTGCTCCTCGGGAAGGAGCAGAGCGGGGACCCTCCCGCTTCGCGGGCCCCTCCCGATGCTCCTTCCCGAGGACACCCCTCCACCCGACCGTCCCGGCGAGCCCGGAGATCCTGGGGCGGGACTGCGCATCGATCGAATGCTGGGGATGATGGGGCAGCGTCATCGCTTCGCTCGACGACTGCAGTGAAACGTGGGGCAGCGTACCGAGGTGTGACTGGGGGTGGATGTTTCACGTGAAACGTTCCGCTGGGCTGTAGCTGCGCATGTTTCACGTGAAACATGGGTAGCGTGAGGGGATGGGACGGGTACTCATCACCGGGATGTCCGGGGTCGGCAAGTCGACGGTGGTCGAGGGGATCGCTCAGCGGGGCATTGTCGCTGTGGACACGGACTACGGCGACTGGAAGAGCGCGGACGGTTCCTGGGACCTGGAAGCGGTTGGCAGACTGTTGCGTGAGAACGACGACATCGTGGTGTCGGGAACGGTCGAGAATCAGGGGATGCTGTACGACCTGTTCGATCACGTCGTGCTGCTCACCGCACCTCCATCGGTGTTGATCGAGCGCGTCACGTCTCGCCGGACGAACCCGTACGGATCATCGGCGGCCGAACGCGAGGAGATCCTCGAGTACACCCACACCGTGGAACCGCTGCTTCGAGCGACGGCGACAGAGGTGATCGAGACCACCCAGCCGGTTGCGACGACCGTGGATGCGATCGTCGGGCTTCTGGCGGTTCCCCGCCGTTTCACGTGAAACAACTCGCACCACTAGGTTCGGAGTCGTGCCCGCTGGAGAACTGTCCACCTGCGCGGTCATACGACTTCGGCGAACCACCGCGGGAGTGCAAAGCCCCCGGTGACTTCACAAGCCGAATCAAGCTGGGTTCAACCGACGGCTGTGTCGTGGGTTCGGTGTGTTTGACGTGAGCGATTGGCATCAACGGTTTTGAAGCCATGCCAATCCGGCGCGCAGTCCTCATCGGCGGGTACGCAGTCCGGCGGCGCAGCTCGACACTGCGACGCCAGCAGCCGGCTAAGCCACCACCCGAATCGAGAGGGGTCCAGACGAACAGATGGGGGCATGGGGTCGGTGTGCTTCACGTGAAACGTCGCACATCAAGAGGTTCGGCGCGATGCCGATCCGGAGGGCCAGTCCACATTGGCCGGCATGCAATTCCGGCGGAAGCTCCTCGTCTTTTCGAACGCCCCACCGCTGGCGACGCCACCACCCAGATCGAGCTGGGTCGAGAAGGGCAAATGATGTGCTGCGGGTTCAATGTGTTCACGTGAAACGTCTCCGGTCAATAGGCTCGGCGCGATGCCGATCCGGAGTTCACGTGCACATAGAGAGCATGAACCTCCAGCCGAAGCACCTCGTCGCCGCGCACGCCATCCTTCCGGCTACGTCACCACCGGTGTCGAACTGGGTCCAGGCGGATAGACACCGGCGCCGTCTGGTACGTTCCACGTGAAACGTCGCAGATCAAAGAGGTTCGGCGCGATGCTGATCCGGAGGGCCAGTCCCACATTGGTGGGCATGCACCTCTGGCGGAAGCTGCTCGTCTTTTAGAACGCCCCACTGCTGGCGACGCCACCACCCAGATCGAGCTGGGTCGAGGGGACGAAAGTGGCGCGGGTTCAGAGTGTTTCACGTGAAACACACCGCACCACTAGTTCGGAGCCATGCCGATCCGGTGCGCCATTCCCCGTCGGCGGGCATACAACTCCGGCGAAGGCACCCCGTCACTGCAACAGCCACCCCGCCGCTCCACCGCTCGAATCGAGCTGGGCACAGGTCAACAGGTGTCGCCATGGGTTCACGTGCGTCTCACATGAAACCTTGTCAACGCAGAGACGTGCGACGGAGAGGCCTTGATGCGCGTCGCACTCGGTCGTGCCGGAGAGCGCGGTCGTGTCGTGGGGGGTTGGGCCCTTGAATCGACGCTGCCGGGACAACAGGAACAGTCGTCTGCGCGAGAGAAGGTACACCGGAAGCCTGGTGGGTCAGCCCTGAGATTCTCCGGGAAGGGTGGATATCAGGTCGGGGTAGTCGTGCGACGAGTTCAGCCGGGACGATCGTCGACGAGGGTCCCGCGAGAACCGCTCGCTCCCGTGACCACAATGGCTCCGCACGCTGCGACGGACCGTGCGACAAAACTGCGACGAGTCCGCGACGAGACTGTGACGCGACCGCGGGCAGACAAACGCCCACTTCGCACGTCTCCGATCCGTCGCCAGCCCTGGAGCAGGACTCCTCACCATGGCACGCGGATGAACCGGGTGTCGAGATGCGCTTCGACATGCGCCCACCGGGGGAGGAGTCCGTCGTTGCCGTCCTGCCCCCTATCCTCGCCGGCAAAATGGGCGTTCCGCAGAGAACACACGGGTGGAATCGATGACGTGAGCCACCATCACCCGCGCGCCGACCGGGTCGCCGTCGCCGACGATGCAGCGAGACTCTGTCACGTCGGGGATAGCGATTAGAGTGGAAGACGGTCCCGAAAGGAGTGGATGTTTCACGTGAAACAGTCCGAACAGGCATCACCGAAGGACGCTTTCGGGATGGATACGCCGCTCGCGCGGGAACTCGCCGACCTCTCCGCTCGCCGCCGCGCACTCGAAGGTGTACGCATGGAGTTCACGGGGGAGACCCGGATCCTGACGGTGTCGAACCAGAAGGGCGGTGTCGGCAAGACGACGAGCGCCGTCAACGTCGCCTCAGCTCTCGCAGGACTCGGGGCTAAAGTCCTCGTGATCGACCTCGACCCTCAGGGCAACGCCTCGACAGCTCTGGGAGTGCCGCACAACGCCGATACCCCGAGCGTGTACGACGTCCTCATCGAGGAGTTCCCCCTCGCGGAGATCGTGCAGCCGAGCCCCGAGAACGAGAACCTCTTCTGCGCTCCGAGCACGATCCACCTCGCCGGGGCTGAGATCGAACTCGTCGCCCAGGTGGCGCGAGAGCACCGCCTCCGTCGGGCACTCCTCGAGTACCTCGAGGATCACCCGATGGACTTCGTCATCATCGACTGCCCGCCGTCGCTGGGCCTGCTGACGATCAACGCCTTCACCGCAGCATCCGAGGTGTTCATCCCGATCCAGTGCGAGTACTACGCGCTCGAGGGTCTGAGCCAGCTGCTCGGCAGCATCCAGATGATCCAGAAGCACCTCAACCCGGGTCTGCACCTGTCGACGATCCTGTTGACGATGTACGACGGACGCACACGGCTCGCCCAGCAGGTGGCCGACGAGGTGCGCAGTCACTTCCCGACACAGGTGCTGGAGACCGTGATCCCTCGGTCGGTCCGTGTGTCGGAGGCCCCGAGCTTCGGACAGACCGTGATCGCCTACGATGGGCAGTCTGCCGGTGCGATCGCGTATCGCGAAGCCGCTGTCGAGATCGCGTCGCGTCCTGCGGCGCAGAGCAAGGAGAAATGATGGCCAAGCGCACCGGATTGGGCCGCGGCATCGGCGCACTCATCCCCACCGCCGATCAGGCAGAGCGTCCTGTCGACGTGTTCTTCCCCGGCACGAGCATCCGTCCCACGGAGCAGCCCGCGCCAGAGGTCGTCGACGCACCGGACCTCGAGTCGGTCCCCGGCATCCACCTCATCCAGGTCGATCCACAGAAGATCGTGCCGAATCCCCGGCAGCCGCGCACGCATTTCAACCCGGAGGATCTCGCTGAACTGGTGCACAGCGTCCGCGAGTTCGGCGTGCTGCAGCCGGTCGTCGTCCGCAAGAACGGCGAGGGCGACTACGAGCTCATCATGGGGGAGCGGCGCACCCGTGCGGCTCGCGAAGCCGGGCTCGACGCGATCCCGGCGATCGTCCGCGACACGGCGGACGAAGACCTGCTGCGCGACGCGCTGCTCGAGAACCTCCACCGTTCGGAGCTGAACCCGCTGGAGGAGGCATCCGCCTATCAGCAGCTGCTCGAGGACTTCGGGATCACTCAGGAGGAGCTCGCGACCAGGATAGGCCGATCCCGTCCGCAGATCAGCAACACGATCCGCCTCCTGAAGCTGCCGGTCCCCGTGCAGCAGAGGGTGGCGGCCGGAGTGCTGACTGCGGGTCACGCGCGGGCGATCCTCAGTCTCGATTCCCCCGAGGCCATGCAGCGTCTCGCCGACAAGGTCGTGAACGAGGACCTCTCGGTCCGCGCCACGGAGGAGGCCGCGAAGAGCACTCCCTCGGCTCCCGGACGCAGCGCCAAGCCGACCCCCGGTGCTCGTCGCGCCTACCTCGACGAGGTCGCCGGCAATCTCGGGGATCGCCTCAACACCCGCGTGAAGATCTCGCTGGGTGCTCGCAAAGGCCAGGTCACCATCGATTTCGCCTCCATCCAGGATCTCAATCGCATTCTCGAGGAACTGGGGGAGTCGAGCTACGGCTCGGCGTGAATGACCGCCCGCTGAGGGCACTCGTCCCCTAGACTCGCTCCATCGTGACGAGGGGGTCGACAATGTCCACAGCACAGAATGCCGAAGGCATCCGGCGCAAGGTGATCGCCGTGAGCATCGCGGCCGCGCTGGGAGGATTCCTCTTCGGCTTCGACACCGCGGTCATCAACGGGGCGGTGGATGCTCTCGCGGGAACCGTGTCGGGCTTCGATCTGGGCGTCGGACTCAAGGGCTTCGCGGTCTCCTCGGCGCTGATCGGCTGCGCCGTCGGAGCCTGGTTCGCCGGCCCGATCGCGAACAAACGTGGACGCATCCCCGTCATGGTGGTGGCCGCGGCGATGTTCTTCATCTCCGCGATCGGCTCCGGACTCGCGTTCAGCGTCGTCGATCTCATCATCTGGCGGGTGATCGGCGGGCTCGGCGTGGGCGCGGCCTCGGTGATCGCACCGGCCTACATCGCGGAGGTCTCACCGGCGGCGATCCGCGGCAGGCTCGGGTCGCTGCAGCAGCTCGCGATCGTGACGGGTATCTTCGCGGCCCTGCTGTCGGACGCCCTGCTGGCCGGGATCGCCGGCGAGGCGGATCAGCCCCTGTGGGGACTCACTGCCTGGCGCTGGATGTTCATGGTCGCGGCGATCCCGGCTCTCGTCTACGGGCTCGTGTCGCTGCGGCTGCCCGAGTCGCCGAGGTATCTGGTGAGGAAGGGCGACATCGAGAAAGCCTCCGAAGTGCTGCAGACGGTCACCGGCACGGTCGACGTCAAAGCGAAGATCACGGAGATCACCGGGACGATCGACACGGAGAAGAGCGAGTCTCTGCGCGACCTCCGCGGCAGCAGGCTCGGTCTCAAACCGATCGTGTGGGTCGGCATCCTGCTCTCCGTGTTCCAGCAGTTCGTGGGCATCAACGTGATCTTCTACTACTCGACGACTCTGTGGCAGTCGGTGGGTTTCGACGAGTCGAGCGCGCTGCTGACCTCGGTGATCACGTCCGTGACGAACATCGTCGTGACGATCGTTGCGATCCTGCTGGTCGACAAGGTCGGTCGACGCATCATGCTGCTCGTCGGATCTGTCGGCATGACGGTCACGCTGGGACTCATGGCGCTCGCGTTCTCGTTCGGCACCCTCGACGCCGAGGGGACCGCCACCCTGCCCGATCCGTGGGCGACCGTGGCCCTGATCTGCGCGAACGGCTTCGTGGTGTTCTTCGGTGCGACCTGGGGTCCGCTGGTGTGGGTGCTGCTGGGGGAGATCTTCCCGAACTCGATCCGCGCCGGAGCACTGGCGGTCGCGGCAGCCGCGCAGTGGGCGGCGAACTTCTTCATCTCTACGACGTTCCCCGTCTTCGCCGAGATCGGACTCACCTTCGCCTACGGTTTCTACGCGTTCTTCGCTCTGCTGTCGTTCTTCTTCGTGTACTTCAAGGTTCCGGAGACCAAGGGCAAGGAGCTGGAGGAGATGACCGACGAGTTGTCCGTGCAGCGCCGGGGACGCCCGAAGCCGACGTAGGCTGGAAGCATGACCGAGTCCGTTCCCCGCCGTGCCAGCCTCGAAGTGCTGCGCGCCGAGGCGTCGGACGAACTCGCGGTGCTGATCCAGGAACGCCTGCTGGGCGGCGAGGATCCGTGGGACTTCATGGAGGAGCTCCCGAGCGTCGACGAGCTGGTCGTCTACCTGCTCCGTGCCGACAACATCACCGCGAACGACGGCGTGCGTCCGAATGAGGCCCGGCACTACCGCGTGCTGCGCCAGATCGCGCTGGAGTACCCGGAGCTCACACCGGCGGTGTGGGGTCTGCTCGACGAGAAGCAGCGTCATCGCCGCTGGGATCCGACGATCGCCGACGCCTCTTGACGCATGCCGCGGATGCTGGTGGCCTACGACCCTGTGTGGCCTGAGCGTTTCGAGAGGCTGGCCGACGGCATACGTGCGGTGGCCGATCCGGAGTGGGTCATCGAGCACATCGGGTCGACGGCGGTGCCCGGTCTGCGCGCCAAGCCGATCATCGACCTCGCGGTCCGCATCTCCGATCACGGCGAGTTCGAGACGCATCGGCCCGCGCTCGAGCGCGCCGGGTGGGCTGTCGGCAGCGGTGTGCGCACGCATCCTGTGATGGTGTGGGAGCGCGACGGCATCCGCACGGCGATCGCGCACTTCTTCCCCGCGGCGGAGTGGGATGCCGTGAATCAGCGCCTCCTGCGCGACTGGCTGCGTGCACACCCTGATGATGCCGCGCGCTACGCACACGCGAAGTGCGATGCGGTGGCGGCCGCCGCGCGCGGAACCGCGTCGTACAACGACGCAAAGACCCCGATCGTCCAGGAGCTCGTCGATCAGGCTCGCGCGGCGCGCGGGCTACCCTCCGTCCCCGTCTCGGACAAGCGGGAATGACGAAGGGCCGTCACCCGTGGGGATGACGGCCCTTCGTGCGATCTGGGGGATCAGCCGATGTAGGCGGCGAGATCCTGCTCGAGGGCGTGCTTCGGCTTGGCGCCGATGATGGTCGTCTTGACCTCACCGCCCTGGAACACCTTCATCGCGGGGATCGAGGTGATCTGGTACTGCATCGCCAGCTGCGGGTTCTCGTCCACGTTGAGCTTGACGATGGTGATCTTGTCGGGGTTGTCGGCCTGGATCTGGTCCAGCACCGGGGCGACCATACGACACGGGCCGCACCACTCGGCCCAGAAGTCCACCAGCACGGGACCCTCGGCCTGAAGGACGTCCTGCTCCCAGGTCGCCTGGCTCGTAGTCTTTGCACTCATCAGTAGTTCTCCTTGATTCGAGGTTCGCCTGCTACAACAGCGGGCGAGCTGAAACTGTTCCCCGCCGTTCAGGCGATGATGATCTCCGCGGCCTCGGCGGCCGGGACCTCGACCGAGGCGTCATCGAAATCCGCGAGGAAGTGCTCGGCATCCAGAGCCGCGACCGTACCGGAGCCGGCAGCCGTGATGGCCTGACGGTAGGTGGGGTCGATCACGTCGCCGGCCGCGAAGACACCGGGCACCGAGGTCTTCGACGAGCGGCCGTCGACCCAGATCGTGCCCTCGGCCGTGAGATCGAGCTTGTCGTGCACCAGGTGCGTGCGCGGGTCGTTGCCGATGGCGATGAACAGGCCGTCGAGGGCGAGGTCACGCTGCGAGCCGTCGACCGTGGACGTGAGCTTCACGCCGGTGACGGCGTCGCCGCCGAGGACCTCGGCGACCTCACTGTTCCACACGAACTCGATCTTCTCGTTCGCGAACGCGCGCTCCTGCATGATCTTCGAGGCGCGCAGGGTGTCCTTGCGGTGGATCACATAGACCTTGTCGGCGAAGCGCGTGAGGAACGTCGCCTCCTCCATCGCCGAGTCGCCGCCGCCGACGACCGCGATCGTCTTCTCGCGGAAGAAGAAGCCGTCGCAGGTGGCGCACCAGGAGACGCCGTAGCCCGAGAGGCGCTCTTCGCCCTCGATGCCGAGCTTGCGGTAGGCGGAGCCGGTCGCGTAGATGAGCGACTGCGCCTCGTGCACGGTGCCGCTGCCGAGGGTGACCCTCTTGACCGGGCCGGCGACGTCGAGCTCGGTGACGTCGTCGTAGACGACCTCGGTGCCGAACTTCTCGGCCTGCTCCTGGAACTTCGCCATGAGCTCGGGGCCCTGGATGCCCTCGGGGAAGCCGGGGTAGTTCTCGACCTCGGTGGTGTTCATCAGCTCGCCGCCGACCTCGACCGAGCTCGCGATGAGCAGCGGCTTGAGGTTCGCGCGCGCCGCGTAGATGGCGGCGGTGAATCCGGCGGGGCCGGAGCCGATGATGATGACCTGACGCATGTGCTCTCCGTGATCGAAGCGTTGCTGAGACGTCGGAAGACGCTCGACTGGTTCAACCCATGGTAACCGCGCGGCATTCCCGCGCGAGAGGTCTCAGCGTCCCGGCAGGAACCGGCGCAGCAGGGACCCGGCGACCTTGAGCTCGGGGGAGCGCAGCAAGGCGAGGATCAGCAGGTAGACGACGACCACGGCCGCGCCGATGATGCAGGTGCCGATCGCTCCCTGGAGCTTGTCGGCGGTGGTCCAACCTTCCGTACCGCCGAGGAGCAGGAACACGCCCCAGCCGGCGAATCCGGCGGGAATGCCGGCGATCGCGAAGCGCGCCACGGCCGAGAGCCAGGACCGGATCTGCAGTCCGCCGATCTTGCGGTGCAGCAGCCACGTCGCCACCACGACCTGGATGGTGCTTGCGATCGACTGGCCGAGCGCGATCGTGGCCGCGAGAGAGGTGATCCCGATCACATCGGCTGCGAGCATCCGCTGCGCGGCGAGGGCGCTCAGCACCACGAGCGCGCTCTGGAACAGCGTGAACCAGAACGGCGTGCGCGTGTCGCCGTAGGCGTAGAACGTGCGCTGCACGATGAACAGCACGGTGAGCGGGATCAGGCACACGAGGAAGCACACGAGCACGAGCGCCGCGTCCTCGGCATCCGAGGCCGCATTCGTGAAGATCCGGGAGGCAGGTATCGCGGCGGCGACGACGGCCGCGACCGCCGCGACGATGAAGAACAGGAGGGTGCGGATGCTGCGCGCGATGTCGGCCCGCACTTCGTCGTCCCGCCCGGCGGCCGCGTGCTCGCTGATCTGCGTGAAGTACGGGGTCCCGATCGACAGCACGATGATCGAGTACGGGAGCATGAAGATGAGCCAGGCGTACTGGAAGGTTGCGACGGAGGCTGCCAGGTCCGATGCTTCGGTGAGGATGCGTGTCTGCACGAGCCCGGCGACGAGGCTTGCGACCGCCATGAGGAAGGTCCAGCCGGCGAGCTTTCCGACGTTACCCAGGCCGACTCCCCGCCAGCGGAAGTCCGGGCGCAGGGCGAGACCCGTGCGCCGCCAGAAGACCAGCAGGACGACGGCCTGCACGACGATGCCGAGCGTGGCGGTGCCGCCGAGCGCGGCGATCATGCCCGGTGTCCATTGCTCGATCCGCGTGAGCGGTGCGCCGAAGAGCGCCCCGATGATGAGGAACCCGATGATCGAGACGATGTTGTTGACGACCGGCGCCCACGTGAACGGCCCGAAGATGCGGCGGGCGTTGAGCGCCTCGCCCAGCAGCGCGTAGAGGCCGTAGAAGAGGATCTGCGGCATGCACCAGTAGGCGAACGCGGTCGCGAGCGCGAGGAACTCCGGCGTCGCCTTCTCACTCGAGAACAGCTGCACGAGCCAGGGCGAGGCGATCGTCGCGACCGCGGCGACGGCGACCAGCACGACGGTGCCGAGTGTGAACAGCTTGGAGATGAAGGCGTTGCCGCCGTCGGCATCCGCTGTCGCTTTGACGATCTGCGGGATGATGACCGCCGTCAGGACTCCCACAGAGATCAGAGAGAAGACGCTGTTGGGGAGCTGGTTCGCGATCGCGAACGAGTCCGCGGCACCGGCGGCGACCGAGCCGATCACGCCGACGAGGACGATGGTGCGGACGAGACCGGTCACCCGCGAGATCAGGGTCCCCGCGCCGATGATGGCGCTCGCGCGCCCCAGACCGCTCACGAGCGCTCCTCCGCGGCGGGCGACGAGTCCACGGCATCCTGATCCGTTGCCTCGGAGGTCTCGCGCTCGCGACGTCGCCGCACGACCGTGCGGATCGTCCCGAGTCCGAGGAGCAGCACGATGAGACCGCCGAACACCACGAGGCCGATCGTCTCCCACTCGGCGCGGACGGACACCCGGACGCTCTCGACCTGGCCGATCGTGGCCCCGGTCGGGCTGGAGAGCTGCAGGCGCAGACTCACCTCGCCGCTGCCGACGCGGGCCGAGACGGGAACCTTGATGCGTTGCGTCGTGCCGGCCTGCACGGTGGCCTCCTGCGGGGACTCGACCTCGAGCCGGGGGTCGCTCGGCGACACCGACAGACGCACGTTGACAGGCCAGGGGAGGTCGTTGCGCACCGCGAACGGCAGGTCGGCATTCGCCGAGAGGAGCTGGATGGTGCTGCCGGGCGGGATGTCGACGGCGTTCAGCGTGTCGGCCGTGGCGTCCTCCACGGCCTCGACGGCCTCGTCATGAGCGGTGTCGCCCAGGCCGACGCCCGAGGCGCGCATGATCTGGATGCGCTTCGGGCTCAGGAGCAGCTGCGGGTCGTCGAGGAGTGTCGCGAAGTCTCCGAGCACGGGCTCACCGGCGAGCATCCGCTGCAGGTCGGCTGCCCGCTCGGTGTCGGCCTCTGAGGTCAGAGTCGTCACGGCGGGCTGCGCCGCGAGGATGCCGGTGAGGCCGAAGCCCAGGGTGTCGACCGCGCTGATCGTCTCCTTCAGGGCGTCCGACGACCGCGTCTCATCGCGGGACAGACCCACCAGGACGGGAGCCTCGGTGCTCGCCCGGCCCGACAGCGACAGATGCGCGCTCGCCTCCGCCAGGAGCGCCTGACGCGCGGCGGAGTCGTTCTCGCTCGCGGCGCGGGACAGGGCGCCGGAGGCGGCGGCATCCGTCACGAGGACGTCGTGCCCGTCGATCGACGAGTGTCCGCCGATGGATCCGCTGGTGGACGAGGACGAGAGGATCGTGACCGTCGAGTCGCCGAAATAGCTCGCGAAGGTCGCGAGATCGGCGTCGACGAGGGAGCTGCGCGGCCAGATGACACCGGCGGTGGCACCGTCGACGGTCGTCAACGCGTCGTCATCGGGAAGCACCGGGCCGTCCGTCGGAGCGGGGGTCGGCGCCGGCGAGCCGGTGGCGTCGGGTGTGGGCGTCGCCGGTGTCGCGGTGAAGCGGCTCGGGTCGAGGAACGGGGCGAGAGTCGTCGGACTCAGCGGGGCCGGGAGTCCGGCCTGTGCCTGCGCCGTGAGGTCGGCGTCGCCGAACTGCAGGGCGAAACGCTCATTGGGGAGCGCGTCCAATCGACGAAGCCATGCGGTCGCGGGTTCGGGGGCCGCGGATCCGAGCACGCGGATCGCTGCGGGGATCGCGGGGTCGATCGCGAGCACAGCCGAGGTGCCCGAGACGCCGTCGAGCGCTGCGGTGAGCGCACCGTCGGCCGCGGTGAGTGTCGTGAGCTCCTCTGCGGACAGCAGGGCACCGTCCGCAGGCGTCGCGGTGATCGGGATCACGATCGCGATCGGGCCCGCCGCGGGGTCGGACACGACGAGCACAGAGGTCGAGACGACGGGATCGTCGTCCGCGTCGTCGGTCACTCCCGAGAGGGTCGCGCGCAGGGGGTACACACCCGGCGTGAGGCCCGCGAGAGCTTCGGCGGGAATCAGCAGGGTCGAGGCGACGGTGGCGTCGGGCTCGACCGGGGATGTGGTGTCCGTGCCGATCTGCGCGAAGGCGCCGGCGGTGTCGGCGTCGTCCAGCCACGCCGACAGTGCGGCCTCGTCGCCCAGGGGAGTGCCACCGAGCTCGACCGTGATCCGTCCGGACGACAGGGACGCGTCGGAGCCGTTCTGCACGGTCAGGGAGGCTGTGGTGGCGCTGCCGGGTGTGACGGTGCCGCGTGTCCCGGCGGAGACGGTGAGTTCGACGGAGGGATCGTTCGCGTCGGTCGCCGCCGTGGCGGTCGTGGCTCCTGCGGCGCCCGCGGCGCAGAGTCCGAGCACCGTGGCGACGACGACGGAGCGGCGCGCCAGGCGGAGAAGGCGCGCGCGCAGGCCGTTCTCGGGGATGCTCGCGGTCATGGAGGTCTTCCTCGGGCGCCGGGAGTCCGGGCCGCTCGTGAGTGGTGACCTTGTGATTCTAGGCGTCCACGCGGAGGAGAACCCTGAAGGCGCGTAGAGTGACGGCCGTGTCCGACACCCCCGCGCCCGTACCCGATCAGACCCTGAGCACGGCTCTCGCCGCCGATCTCGACGCCGCGGACCTCCGCTCCGAGCCGCTCCGACGCCTGTGGGGCGAGGAGGCCGACGACGCGCTTGCTCGCGGCATGCGCGAGCCGATCCTCCGCGCGACGCGTGGGGACGACGGCATCCTGGCGACCCTCGGTCGCCTGCTGGTGCTGGGGATGCGGCAGCCGACGGATGCCGTGGCTCGGGCGCTCCCGCGGGTGGGAGTCGACGGTCTCGCTCGCCTCGGTCTCGCGCGTCTCGAGGGGGACGACGTCGTGCCGACCGCCCTGGTGCGCCCGCAGTCCTTCGTCGACGCCGACGGCATGGGCGAGTGGTGGATCGCGAGCGACCTCGACGAGGTGGCGCTCGACGGCGCTCTTCCCGCCGACCACGTGCTGGGGGTGGGAGGAGCTTCGCGCACACTCGCGGAGATCATCATGCCGGTCGAGGTCGAGCGCGCTCTGGATCTGGGCACGGGATGCGGCATCCAGGCGCTGCTCGTCGCGCGCCACGCGGGATCGGTCGTCGCGACGGACATCTCGGCCCGCGCTCTCGCCTACGCCGAGCTGAACGCGCAGTTGAACGGAGTCGGGAACATCGAGTTCCGCCGGGGGAGCATGTTCGAGCCGGTGGCGGGGGAGGCGTTCGACCTGATCGTGTCGAATCCGCCGTTCGTCATCACGCCCCGCGTCGAGGGGGTGCCCGAGTACGAGTACCGCGACGGCGGTCTCATCGGGGATGCCCTGGTCGAGCAGTTCGTGACGACGGTGCCTTCCTTCCTCACGGTCGGCGGCGTGGCACAGCTGCTGGGCAACTGGGAGTCGCGCGGAGGTCAGGCGGCGCTCGCGCTGCGGGCGGGTCTCGATCGCCTGGCGTCGTGGGTGCCGGCCGATCTCGACCTCTGGGTCGTGCAGCGCGAGGAGCTCACCCCGCTCGGCTACGCGGAGCTGTGGATCCGCGACGGCGGCACGACCCCGCGCGACGCGGCGTTCACTCCGTTGCTCACGGCCTGGCTCGACGATTTCGCCGACCGTGGTGTGACGGCCATCGGGTTCGGCTACATCCTCATCCGGCGTCCGGTCGGTGCGGCGTCGTTGCGCCGTCTCGAGAGCGTGACGCAGCCGGTGTCGAACGTCGGCGGGGCGCTGCGCGCCGGCCTCGCGGCGCACGACCTCCTCGCGGACGGGCTCCCGATCTCGCTCGTGACGTCCGCCGACGTGACCGAGGCGCGGCATCTGCTTCCCGGCAACGACGACCCCAGCATCATCGAGCTGCGTCAGGGAGGCGGTTTCGCGCGTACCGTCTCGGTGGACTCCGCGCTCGCCGCGTTCGTGGGCGCGTGCGACGGGGAGCTCACGGTGATGCAGATCGCCGCAGCGCTCGCCGACCTGTTCGAGGTGCCGTTCGCCGACCTGTGGGCGGATCTGGAGCCGCGGATCCGAGCGCTCGTCGTGGACGGGTTCCTCCTGCCGGCGGAATAGCCGACGGCATCCATGCGTTCGAATACATCATGAAGGCTTTCGGATTCCTCTCCTTCGGGCACTATGCAGACGTGCCCGGCTCGGCGACCCGCACGGCGGGCGACATGCTGAAGCAGACCATCGAGATCGCCGAAGGTGCAGACGAGCTCGGCGTGAACGGCGCCTCCGTGCGCGTGCACCACTGGGCGCGCCAGGCCGCGTCGCCCATGCCGCTGCTGTCCGCCATGGCCGCACGCACCGAGCGCATCGAGGTCGGCACCGGCGTGATCGACATGCGCTACGAGAACCCGTTCCAGTTCGCCGAAGAGGCCGCGGCGCTCGACCTCATCGCCGACGGTCGCATCGCGCTCGGCGTGAGCCGCGGTTCACCCGAGACGGCTCTGCGCGGCTACGAGACCTTCGGCTTCCGCGACGAGGAGGACCCGGAGCGGGGCAGCGTGCTCGCCCGCGAGAAGTTCGACCTGTTCCTGCGCGCGATCGACGGCGAGGGGCTCGCCCCCGGCGACCCCCGCATGGTCGGTGCGGGACGCTACCTGCAGATCGAGCCGCAGTCGCCGACCCTGCGCGACCACATCTGGTGGGGATCGGGGTCGCGTGCGACGGCCGAGGAGACCGGGCGCAAGGGACTCAACATGATGAGCTCGACGCTCGTCACCGAGGCGACGGGTCAGCCGTTCCACGAGCTGCAGCGCGAGCAGATCGAGCTGTTCCGCGCGGCGTACAAGGAGGCCGGCCACACCGGCCGTCCCCGCGTCTCGGTCAGCCGCAGCGTCTTCCCGCTCGTGTCCGACATGGACCGCGCCTACTTCGGGCTGCGCAGCGAGGAGAACGCCGACCAGGTCGGCGTGATCGACGGATTCCGTTCGACGTTCGGCAAGACCTACGCGGCCGAGCCCGACGTCCTGATCCAGCAGCTGCGCGCCGACGAGGCCGTCATGGCCGCCGACACGCTGCTGCTCACGATCCCGAACCAGCTCGGCCCGGAGTACAACCTCCACGTGCTGGAGGCCTTCGCCGAGCATGTCGCGCCTGCTCTCGGCTGGAAACCCAACACCGAGGGGCCCGTACAGGGCGACCCGGTCTGAATCAGACTGGACGGGATCGAATGAGGGGGCGGATGCTGCGGCATCCGTCCCCTCGTCGGTGTTCTGGCGTCGGGATCAGGGGGTCGCGCCGAGGCGCTGACTGCCTTCTTCGTGGTGACATAGGCCGCGAGAACTGTCAGAGGGGCGACCACTAGCATGAGCCCATGACGGAACCCCGACAGATCGAGAATCCTGGCTCGAAGTTCTCGCAGGTGCTGGACGCAGCGGCGAAGCTGCCTGGGGTGAGGATCAACCGCGCGTCCTACCTCCGAACGGCGCTCACGCGCCACTGCACGGAAGAGCAGATTCGGCACGCAATCGCGGAGAGTCCCGCCGCGGCCGGTGTCCCGTTGAACCTTCTCAACGAGATTGCCAACACGTCAATCCGCTATGAGACGAGCAAGGTCACCGGGCTCTCTACGCTTGCAGGAATACCCGGCGGATTCGCCATGATCGGCACGGTGCCCGCTGATCTGGCACAGTACATGGGCCATATGCTGCGGATCTCGCAGAAGCTTGCCTACATCTACGGGTGGCCGGACCTCTTCGCAGAGGACGGTGAAGAACTCGACGAGGCCACAGAGGGCATGCTCATTCTCTTTGTCGGTGTCATGTTCGGCGTGCAGATCGCACAGAGCGGTGTCACGAAGGTCGCCGCCATGATCGCGGCAAATGTGGCGAAGAAGCTGCCCCAGCAGGCTCTCACTAAGGGCGTGCTATATCCGGTCGTCAAGAAGGTCGCGGGTTATCTCGGGGTCAACATGACCAAGAAACTGTTCGCAGGCGGACTCGCGAAAGCGATCCCCGTTCTCGGCGCGGTACTGTCCGGCGGCCTGACGCTGGGCACTTTCCTCCCCATGTCCAAGCGCCTGCAGAAACACCTGGCGAGCCTTGAGCTCACGAAGCCCGGTCACCGATCGCCGACGGAAGATCAGGATGTTGTCGACTACGAAGTGATTGACGACGAAGTCACAGAGGGAGTCGACGCCGAGGCGCGATAGAAGGGGCGGATGCTGCGGCATCCGCCCTCCTCGTCTGGCGTCGCCCTCAGGGCGTCGCGCGTGCGGGGAACGGCACGTCGAACACCGCGTCGACCGTCCGGGCGAGGGTCGCGGCCTCGTCTTCCAGGTGCGTGCTGCGGCGCGGTAGAGCCCGGGCGATCGAGAGACCGTCGACGACGGTGAGTAGCAGGTGGGTGCGGCGATCCGTGTCGCCCGGCGCGAGTACCCCCTCGTCCTCGAGGATCGCGAGCCACGCGCCCACGCGGCGGGCCGCCTGCGCCTCGAGCACCTCGTAGCCGGCGCGAGCCTCGGGGGTGGCGTCGGGGCCGGCGAACGCCTCGAAGATGCTGAGCCAGACGTCGCGCGCGGCGTCGGGCCCGCCGAAGGGCTCGAGCAGACGCTGCAGGCATTCGCGCAGGCGCTCACGCGGCGGCACCGAGGTGTCGCGGATCCGCTCGTCGGGCATCGCCTCGTCGTAGGTCGCGGTCAGGGAGGCGTTCAGCAGGTCGCGCTGCGTGGGGAAGTAGTGGCGCAGCGTGCTCGCGCCGATCCCCGCGCGGGCCGCGACCGCGCGCACGCTCAATCGTTCTGCGCCCTCGCGGATCATCTCCGTCGTCGCCTCGAGGATGCGCTCGCGTGTGCCCATGTCCGACCTCCCGGAACGAGTCTAGAGGCTCAGCACAGCGTACTGGTACACCGTACCCGCACACTGTGCTAGTACAGTGTGCTAACGTGTACGACATGACCACCGACGACACCCGCGTACAGCGCACAGCCACCCTTCTCGCCGAGGACGTGATCCTCGCCCTGTTCGACCCGGCCGCCGGCACGATCGCGGGGGAGAACACCCTCTTCTACGTGCTGGGTGGCGCGGTGCTCGCCGACCTCTCAGCCCAGGGGCGAGCGGTCAGTGAGGATGCCGGCCTCCGCGGAGTGCTCGTCCGCGCCTCCGGCTACGCGCCCGACGATGAGCTGCTGCGCCCTGCGTGGGACTACATCTCGGAGAAGCCGCGCGGCATCCAGGGTGTCCTCGCCGGGATCGGCCCGACTATGCGCGCACCCCTGCTGGACCGTCTCGTCGAACACGGCCACCTCACTCGCACGGAGCGCCGGGCGCTCGGTATCTTCCCGACCACTGCCCTCACCGAGGGCGACTCCGGCCGACGCGCCGAGATCATCGCCGGGATGCGGGCGGTGCTCGTCGACGGCGAGGAGCCGAGTGAACGACTCGCGCCGATCATCGCTCTCGTCTCCGCGAGCGGCGGACTCCCCACCCTGCACCGCGAGATCCCCTGGTCGGGCGACGTCGCGACGCGGGCGAAGCAGATCGAGCGCGGCGACTGGGCCGGGGCCGCCGCGGCGGCAGCCGTCACCCGCACCATGCTCGCCGTCATCACGAACGCCCTCGTGGTCAGCGCCGTCGTCACGAACCGCTGATCCGTCCCGCACCGACACACCTCCGCACCGACACACCTCCGCACCGATCCGCCACCACTGGAGAGAACATGAACGTCTTCGAGTTCCTGCAGAACCTCATGTCCGAGGTTCCTCTGCTCGTCCAACCCGTGATCGTGGCGCTCGCCGCCGCCATCCCCTTCGTCGAGGGCGAGCTCGCCTCCGTCCTCGGCGTCTGGGCCGGGCTCAATCCCGTCGTCGCGGCCGCGGCAGCGATCGCCGGCAACTTCCTGTCGGTGCTGGTGGTCGTCGTGTTCGGCGCTCGGATCCGGGCGACGGTCGTCGATCGCCGCGCCCGCAGGAGGCAGCCTGTCGCGGTGGCCGCCGGCGCCCCGGCATCCGCGTCCGCACTCGCCGACGGCACCGTCACCGACACGGATGCGGATGCCGTCGCCGAGACCGAGCCGGATTCCAAGGGCGTCGCGCGCTTCAAGCGGTTCCTGGTGCGGTTCGGCGTGCCGGGTGCCAGCATCCTCGGTCCCCTCGCGCTGCCGACGCAGTTCACCTCGGCCGTGCTGGTCTCGACCGGCGTCTCCAAGCGCTGGGTGCTGCTGTGGCAGGCCGTCGCGATCGTCGCCTGGACGACCGTGACGACCCTCATCGCGACCGGCGTGCTGACGCTCGTGACGGGCTGACGGCCTGAGCCGACCCCTCCCCACCCAACCGGTATGCCGGTACTCTGGCCGCATGCGTGCGTCGAGGACAGCAGCACCCAAGACACGAGCAACTCCGACAGGATCGCGAGCGGGAGGCATCCTGGCGGGAGCCGTCGCGCTCGGGCTGGTCCTCGTGGGCGCCATCCCGGCGGCCGCGGCTACGACCACGACCTGGGCCACCTGGCAGCCGCTCGCCGGCACGGGCGGCGCGTTCACGTCGTCGGTGCGGATCGCCACCACGCCCGATCTCACCGCCGCCGTGACCAGCGACTCCCGCGCCGGCCAGGTCGGCGTGATCTCCGGTGCTTCGGTGTGGCTGGCCGAAGGTACGCCCGTCGGTGCGAAGTACGGGTCGAGCGTCGGGCAGTCGTACCTCAACCTCCGACCACGAGCCGACAACGCGACGAGTCCCTCCACCACGACCTACGCCTTCGCCACGGCGACGCCGAGCGCCGGCTGGGCCTTCGTGCTCGGCGACATCGACGCCGACTCCGTGCGCATCCAGGCGGTCGGACCTGACGGCCAGGCGCTCACCGCCGCGGAACTCGGGTTCCAGGGCGGCTTCAACTACTGCGCGCCCGGAGTGACCGGGAAGCCCTCGTGCACGGGAGACGCGGCCGACGTGCCCGCCTGGGATCCCGCGACCCTGACCCTCACCGGCAACGCGGCGGCGGCCGACACGAACGGGTCCTCGGCCTGGTTCGAGCCCAACGCGTCGATCAGCTCACTGTCCTTCGTCTTCACGCGCCGCGCGGGATTCCCCGTGTACCAGACCTGGTTCGCCTCGATCGCGCGCGACGTCACGGGCACCGTGACCGACCCCGGCGCGGTGCCGCGGGCGGGCGTGACGGTCACCCTCACCGACGCGAACGGCGCGGTCGTCGCGACCACGACGACCCTGCCCGACGGGACGTATACGTTCCCCGGCGTCGTGGCCGCACCCGGCTACACGGCCCGCGTGACGCCGCCGGACGGCACGATCGCGGTCGGATCGCCGACGCAGGAGGTCGACCTCACGACCGATGACGCGGTCGCCGACTTCCAGGTGCGTCCGATCGTGCCCGTCGCGGTGTCGGGGCAGGTCGTCGACGGCGACGGGAACCCGATCGCGGGTGTCACGGTCTCCGTCGACGGGACGCAGACCACGACGACCGACGCGAACGGCTTCTACATCTTCGACACCGTCGCGGTCGGTCCGCACAGCGTCGTCGTCACGCCTCCGCCGGGGTACTCGACCACAAGTCCGCTCCAGCCTGTGGTGGTGCCGCCGGGCAGCGAGGATCCGATCGAGGACGTCGGCTTCACGCTCGTCGAGAACCCGACCCTGAGCGGAACGGTGCTCGCGAACGGCGGCGGTGTGTCCGGGGTCACCGTCACGGCGACCGCCCCGGGCGAGCCCGCTCTCACGGCCGTCACCGACGCGAACGGCGACTACTCGTTCCCGCGGCTGCCGTCGGGGCCCTACGAGATCACCATGAGCACCCCGGCCGGCTACTCCGCCGTGGGTGCGACCACGCGCAGCGAGACCGTCTCGACGGTCGATGTGGCCGATGTCGACTTCGAACTCGCGCGTTTCGGTGCGTTCTCCGGCACCGTCCTCACCGACGACGGCGACCCCGTCAGCGGGGCGGTCATCACGGTCGATACGGGCGCGGGCACTCAGCAGCTCACGACGGATGCCGGTGGGGGTTACGGTCTCGGCGACCTGGCCCCAGGCACGTACACGCTCACGATCACGCCTCCCGCGGGGACGTCCATCGTGGGCTCGGCCACCCGCACGGTCGTGATCACGGCCGCGGGCGAGGTCGTCGTGGATCAGGACTTCACCCTCGCGGTCGACGAGGTCCCGCCGGTCGATCCGGGGACGCCGGGCACCCCCGGGACTCCCGGCACGGGCGACGGGTCGGGAACCGGCGGCGCGAACGGCGGACGGCTCCCGGCGACGGGTCTCAGCCCCGACACGTTCGTGTGGGCCGGCGCCGGTGCGGGCGTGCTCGTTCTCGGCGGCATCCTCTTCGCTGTGTCGCGACGCCGCGCTCGCCGCGAGGACGACTGACTCGGCTCACCGCATCTCGCTCTGGCATCCGCGCGCACAACTTCGGAGCACGCGCCCGACACGCCGCGACGAACGGATGCTGGGCGGCGTGTCGCCCCCGGCATCCGAAGTCGTGCCCGGCCGGGGCATTGTCGAGGGCCCTCGGTATACTTCGAGTATGACCACGACCATCAAGGTGAGCGACGATCTGCGCGATCGGCTGAAAGATCAGGCGGCGCGTGACGGGCTCACGCTCGGCGCACACCTCGAGCGCCTGGCCGATGCGGAGGACCGCCGTCGACGTCTGGAGTCGGTCAAGGAGGCGATCGCCCGCACCTCCGCATCCGGACTCGAGGAGTATGCCGCCGAGGTGGCGGAGTGGGAGAGCACCGACCTTCCCGCCGCGTCGTGACGGATCTCGAACTCGCGCCGGGAACGATCGCCTGGGCCTCGCTCGCCCCGGTCCGCGGTCGGGAACAGGGGGGCCATCGCCCGGTGCTCGTCGTCGCTTCGACGGGATACCTCGACGCGGTGACCACGCTCGTGATCGCCCTTCCGGTCACGACGAGTGATCGCGGGTGGCCGAACCATGTCGCCGTGAAAGGACCGAGCGGACTCGACCGGCCGTCGTGGGTCATGACCGAGCAGCCGAGGACGCTCGCTCGTGACGGTCTGACGGGGATCGCGGGCTCGGTGAACCCTGAGTGTCTCGCGGCCGTGCGAATGTGGCTCGGCGACTTCCTCGACCTCTGACCGTCGTCAGGAGCCCTTCGGAGGACCGAACAGCTCCTCCCCGTGCTCGTGCAGCAGACGATAGGCGTCGGCGAACGTCTTCGGCTCGGGCTCGTCTGGCCGTCCGTACTTCGCGATCAGCAGGCCGAGGAGCCCGCGGGCGGGCGGCGTGAGCGGCTTCATCTGCGCCTCGACGCCGTCCTGCGGCTTCTGCTCCTCGGGGTTCGGGGGAGTGTAGGCCGGGGTCGTGACAGGCCAGTCGGCCGGATGCCGGGGCTTGTCGAGGTTCACGACGTTGTCGAGCGTGTTCGCGGACTGGTCCCGGTCGTTCAGCGGCTGCAGACCGTGCAGGCGGGAGAGCGTCGCGATGACCGAGCCGTGGTGCATCTCATCGTGGATGATCGTGTTGCGGCGCGTGTAGGCCGATACCGCGATGGCCGGCACGCGGCACCCGAGCCGGTCGAACGTGAAGTCCATCTCGCCCGGACCCGTGTCCTTGGTGGGCTTGGTCGCGGCGGGTGGGGGCACGTGGTCGTAGGTGCCGCCGTGCTCGTCGAACGTGACGAGCAGCAGCGTATTGACCGCGTTCGATCCCTTCGGCGAGGCGCTCGTGCGCACCGCCTCGTACACGTCGTGGATCAGGCGGTCGCCGGCGCGGACGTCGGAGATCGCGCTGTCGAACACCTCGCGACCGTCGACATCGCTCTCCCGCGGCGACCCGAACGGCGGGTGGAAGTCGTTGTGGTCGTAGACCATCCGCGGCTCGATGAACGCGTAGGCGGGCAGGGTGCCGGCCTTCGCCTCGGCGTAGAAGTCCTCCATGAAGCCGAAGTGCTCGGTGCGCCAGTACTTCTCCAGCACGGCTGTGTGCAGCATCCCGGTGTAGGACACGAGCTGCAGCTTGTCGATGTAGATCTTCCAGCTGACCTTCTTGTCTTCGAGCCGGTTGAACACCGTCGGCGCGGCGGGGGCCGAGAGCCACTTGCCGAAGCCGGCACCCCCCTGGTTGGTCACGAAGCCGTGCGAGGTCGAGGCATGGAAGAACGAGCGGTTGCAGAAGGTCTGCGACGGGACGCCGGCGAACCAGTGGTCGAACACCGCGAACTCGCTCGCGAGGGTCGACAGCACGGGCAGCATCTCCGGCGAGAAGGAGCCCATAATGTGCGCGGCCTCTGCGGCGGCCGGCGGCTCGCCTTTGCGGAGGCGGCGGAAGTTGATGATGTAGTCCTCGAGGAACCCCGACATCGTCGCCTTCTCACCGTGCGTCGGCGCGTTGAACGGCGCGGTCATCTGCTCGGCGAACAGGTCGGCGTTGCCCTTCGGGTCGACCGTCCCGAAGATCTGCGTGTTGACGTGCGGGTACTCCTCACCCGGGTCCGGGTCGGGGTAGCTCATGATGCGGTCGGTGTCGCCCGTGTACACGTGCGCGTCGACCACGGTGCCGTCGGACGCCGTGTTGCTGTGCGCCCCGAACGCCAGACCTTCGAACGTCTCGCCTTTCGGCAGCGTCTCCGGCGTGTAGAGGTAGCCGAGCAGGTTGTCGAAGGACCTGTTCTCGCCCATCACGACGACGAGATGGTCGAAGCCGGGTTCGCTGCGCGGAGTGAGTGCCGAGAACGGATCGGGCTCGGTGGCGAACCCGTCACGCTGATTTCCGGCGACCGAGGCGCCGATCGCCGCGCCGCCGGCGCCGCCCACGACGGCGCCCGCGAGCGCCGCGCCGCCCATCTTCAGGAAGCCGCGGCGTGAGGTGTCGCGGGGGGCCTTCTCGTCGTCTGCCGTCACGTGCCCGATCCTAGGACGGTCGCGCCGCGGTCGCACCCCTGTGGAGCGGCCACTGCCGGGCACAGCTTCGGAGATCGCACCCGACACGCGGGGCGGGGAGACGGATGCCGCGGCGCGCCGCCCCCGGCATCCGAAACTGTGCCCGGAGATCGGGAGGGAACACGCCCCGGGTACGCTGGAACCCATGCTCAACATGGCCGACGGCCTCGCCCGACTCGGCGCGCTCGCCGAGAATCCGGTCGTCCGCACCCTCGCCGACGCCTTCCAGGCCGCGGGGTTCGACCTCGCCGTCGTCGGCGGTCCCGTGCGCGACGCCCTGCTCGGCCGCGCCACGAACGACCTCGACTTCACCACGAACGCGCTGCCCGACGACATCCTGCGGATCGTGAAGCCGGTGTCGACCGCGCAGTGGGACATCGGCCGCGCGTTCGGCACCATCGGCGCGCGGGTGCAGGGCGAGCAGGTCGAGATCACGACGTACCGGGCCGACAGCTACGACGGTGTGACGCGCAAGCCCACGGTCGAGTTCGGCGACACGATCGACGCCGACCTCGTGCGCCGCGACTTCCGGGTGAACGCGATGGCGCTGCAGGTGCCCGCCGTGAAGCTCATCGACCCGACCGGCGGCGTGGAGGATCTCGTCGCCGGGGTGCTGCAGACCCCGGCCGATCCTGCGGTGTCGTTCGGCGACGATCCGCTGCGGATGCTGCGTGCCGCGCGGTTCAGCGCCCAGCTCGGCTTCCGCATCGACGACGCCACGACCGACGCGATCGCGCAGCTGGGGGAGACCCTCGGGATCGTGAGCCCCGAGCGCATCCAGTCCGAGCTGGTGCGGCTCCTGCAGACCGACGACCCGGTGCGCGGCATCCGTGTGCTGGTCGACACCGGCCTGATCGACGAGTTCCTGCCCGAGGTCAGCGCCCTGCGCCTCGAGGTCGACGAGCACCACCATCACAAAGACGTCTACGAGCACTCGTTGACCGTGCTGCGCCAGGCCATCGAGCTCGAGCGGTCGCGGCATCCCGGCGAGAAGCCCGACGTCGCCCTGCGCCTGGCCGCGCTGCTGCACGACATCGGCAAGCCGCGCACCCGCAAGCTCGAGGACGGCGGGGCCGTCACTTTCCACCATCACGACGTGGTCGGCTCCCGCATGGCTCGCAAGCGGATGCAGGCCCTGCGCTTCGACACCGCCACGACGGATGCGGTCGCGACGCTGATCGAGCTGCATCTGCGGTTCTTCGGTTACAGCGAGGGCGCGTGGACCGACTCGGCGGTGCGCCGTTATGTGCGGGATGCCGGAGACGAGCTCGAGCGGCTGCACATCCTCACCCGCGCCGACGTGACCACGCGCAACAAGCGCAAGGCGCAGCGGCTGGCCGCCGCTTACGACGACATCGAGTCGCGCATAACCGCGCTTCGTGAGCAGGAGGAACTCGACTCGATCCGCCCGGAGCTCGACGGCAACCGCATCCAGCAGGTGCTCGGCATCGCCCCCGGCCGCGAGGTCGGCGAGGCATACCGCTTCCTGCTCGACCTGCGCCTCGACGAGGGCGTCATCGGCACGAATGCCGCCGAGCAGCGCCTCCGCGACTGGTGGGCCGCGCGGGCCTGACGCCCCTGGCTCGGGTTCTCAGGGAGTCGGCGTCGGCGTCGGCCCTGGCGTGGGGGTCACGCTCGGCGCTTTCTGGAACGGCGGCCGCGGCGGCGCGAGCGTCGAGAGATCGGGCATGCCGTACCGGGTGTCCATATCCGCCTCGTCGAGCGGGTAGACGTTCCACACCGGCCGTCCGCGATAGTCCTTCGAGGGGATCGTCGCGCGGACCCCGTCATCCTGCAACCCGAACTCCTGGATGCTGCCGTCCTCGGTCCTCACGGGCTCGTAATCCTCGTCGGTGATCACCTGACCGCCGGATTCACCGTAGAGATTGAGAGGTGTTCCCTTGCCGGTGAACAGCTGCACCTGCTCGATGGGTTCGCCGTCGGCGTCGTAGGCGAAGATGTTGTTGATCTGCACGCCGTCGAGCATCAGTCCGCTCGGCGGGTACTCGTCGCCGACGTACTCGACCTCCGGCGTGGTGAGGGACGACACCACGGCGGGGAGCATCAGCAGCGCGACGATGCTGGCCGCGGTGCGGATGTGGCGCAGCGGATTCTCCGGCAGCCATCGGCCGCGACCCCACTGGACGCTGAGGACGACGAGTCCGAACAGCGCGAGCCAGCCCAGCGGGGAATCCGGCACCGCCCACCGGTCCATCGGTCCATAAGGGAAGGGCGGGACGAGCGCGATCACGAGGGCGACGCTCGCCCAGAGTCCGAACGCTCGGAGCACCCACCACACCGGTCGCAGCGCGAGCAGCGTATCGAGGACCCAGGCGCCGAGCGGAGAGCGGCGGACGCCCTGGATCATCCGACGACGCGCGGCCGCCGCGCGCTCCCGGAGGGGGATCGTCGAGCGGGAGTGCTCCGAGCGCGGCGGAAGTCCGGCGGCCGCGCGCAGCTCCGCCGCGTAGGCGGCGGGATCGCCGAGGTCGAGCACGCCGTCGTTGTCGGCGGCCTGGTCGGCGAGGTCCGCCTCGAGGCCGCCGATGATCTCATCGAGCTCGTCGGCGGGGAGATCGTCGAGATGCTCTCGCACGGCGGCTGCGAACGAGCGGACCTGCTCGTCGGTGGAGGCGACGGTGTCGTTCATCGGTTCTCTCCGATCGTGGATGTTGCGGCGGTGTCGGTGGTGAGCAGTGCGGACATCGCGCCTGCGAAATCCAGCCAGGTGCCGGTCTGCGACTCCAGTGCGGCGCGACCCTGGGCGTTGATCGCGTAGTACTTGCGGTGCGGGCCGCCTTCGGAGGGGACCACGTAGCTCGACAGGCTCCCTGCGGCGTAGAGACGGCGCAGAGTTCCGTACACGGAGGCGTCGCCGACGTCGCCCAGTCCGGCGTCTCGCAGCCGGCGCACGATGTCGTAGCCATAGCCGTCCTCGGCGCGCAGAACGGCGAGCACGGCGACGTCCAGTACTCCCTTGAGCAGCTGAGTGGTGTCCATCGGACCTCCTTCGATGCGATGCACACTACCACGCAGTGCACAGTAGTGCGCGGCGCGCAGATGCATGCCGCGTGTCGCACCGCCTATCGCGAACGGCATCCGGCTCCTACACTGGGGACACGCTCCACCAACGACGATCGGAGACGCCGTGGTCGCGTCGTGGCAGGTGTCGCGCGAGGGTCCTGAAGCCTCCCGACTCCTCATCGAGCGCGCGCACGAAGAGCTCCTCGCCGGCAATCTCGACGACAAGCGGCTGCAGTCCGTGCGACCGCTCGTGCGCGAGTCGTGGGTGCGGTCCTGGCGGGGACGGGTCGGCCCCGAGGGCGCGCCGCCGATCGACCTCATGAGCGAGGAGCTCGAGGAGTACCGCCGCACGCATCCGCTCGCCTCGG
Source organism: Microbacterium sp. LMX7-1.2 (assembly GCF_040675935.1). Lineage (NCBI taxonomy): Bacteria > Bacillati > Actinomycetota > Actinomycetes > Micrococcales > Microbacteriaceae > Microbacterium > Microbacterium sp. LMX7-1.2. The sequence continues at coordinate 2,106,210 of NZ_JBEGIL010000001.1, forward strand.
CGATGGACATGATCCGGGCGCTCCTGCTGCCCGGGTCGCCGGAGGAATCCGGAGTCGTCATCGCGGTCGGCGACCAGGCCGGACGGCTGCTGTGGATCGAGGGCGACCGCCAGCTCCAGTCCCTCACAGAGGGGATGGGCTTCATCGCGGGGGCGAACTGGGCCGAGGATGCCGTCGGCACGAGCGCTCCCGGCACCGCGCTGACCCTCGGGCAGTCGGTGCAGATCCGCGGCGCGGAGCACTACAACCGGCTCGTGCATCCCTGGTCGTGCACCGCCGCCCCGGTCCGGGATCCCGAGACCCAGCGCGTCGTCGGAGTGATCGACATCACCGGCGGCGAGGAGGTCGTCACGACGCAGGCCCGGCTCCTGGTCGACGCCACCGCGCGGGCGGTCGAGTCGGAGATGCTGGTGGCGCGACTCCGGCAGAGGTCGGAGGCGCCGCGGGCGACCACGATCGCCTCACGCGCCAAGCCGACGACGCGCGCGACGCTGCACGTGCTGGGTCGCGACCGGGCCCGACTCGAGACCGAGACCGAGCTGGAGGAGTCGGTCATCGAGCTGAGCGCCCGCCACGCGGCGATCCTCCTCATGCTCGCACTGCACCGGCAGGGACTGTCGGCCGAACGGCTGAGCGAGCTCGTCTACGGCGCCGACGCATCGCCCGACACGCTCCGCCCCGAGATGGTGCGTCTGCGCAAGGTGCTCGAGAAGCACGCGCCGAGTCTCGTGCCGGAGTCCCGTCCGTACCGACTTGCCGTCCCGCTCGAGACCGACGCGCACGACGTGCTCTCTCTCCTGGACCGGGGAGCGCATCGCGTGGCCCTGACCGCCTACCGCGGCCCCGTGCTGCCGGAGTCGACCTCGCCGGGGGTGGAGGAGTTCCGCGAGACGGTACGCGCGGCCCTCCGGGAGGTCATGCTGTCGGAGGCGAGCCTCGACGTGCTGCTCGCCTACGCCGAGATCCCGGAGGGTCAGGCGGATGCCGAGGCGCTGCGCCTCGCGCTCGAGATGCTGCCCGCACGATCGCCCAAGCGTGCCGGACTCGTCACGCGCATCGAACGCCTCGAACGCGGCTGACCTCCGTTTCTCCGCCCGCAATCGGCCTCGCAACCCGTCGCAACGTTGCGCACGGCGGCGCAACGTTCGCCGACCTACCGTCGGAGCATCAGCCGCAGAGCACCGGAGCCGCGGCCCGTCGAAGGAGTCACCGATGACCATCGTCGAAGAAGACGTCGCAGCCGCACCCGCCTCCGCCGTGTACGCGGCGCCCGGCCAGCAGGGATCGATCGCCGACTACCGGCCGCGCTACGGCCACTACATCGGCGGCGAGTTCGTCGAGCCGGTGAAGGGCCAGTACTTCGAGAACGTGAGCCCGGTCAACGGCAAGCCGTTCACCGAGGTCGGCCGAGGCACGGTCGAGGACGTCGACCGTGCGGTGGACGTCGCGTGGAAGGCGTTCCAGACCTGGGGCAAGACCAGCCCGGCCGAGCGCTCGGTCATCCTGAACCGGATCGCCGACCGCATCGAGCAGAACCTCGAGCGCATCGCGGTCGCCGAGACCTGGGAGAACGGCAAGCCGGTGCGCGAGACGCTCGCCGCCGACATCCCGCTCGCGATCGATCACTTCCGCTACTTCGCCGGAGTGCTGCGTGCGCAGGAGGGCGGCATCAGCCAGCTCGACGAGAACACCGTGGCGTACCACTTCCACGAGCCTCTCGGGGTGGTGGGCCAGATCATCCCGTGGAACTTCCCGATCCTCATGGCGGTCTGGAAGCTCGCGCCGGCGCTCGCCGCAGGAAACTGCATCGTCATCAAGCCGGCTGAGCAGACCCCGGCATCCATTCTGTTCCTGTTCGAGATCATCGGCGACCTGCTGCCCGCCGGCGTCGTGAACATCGTCAACGGCTTCGGCATCGAGGCCGGGGCGCCGCTCGCGCAGCACAAGCGCATCCGCAAGGTCGCCTTCACGGGCGAGACCACGACGGGTCGCCTGATCATGCAGTACGCCTCGCAGAACCTCATCCCGGTCACGCTCGAGCTCGGGGGCAAGAGCCCCAACGTGTTCTTCGAGGACGTCGCGCGGTCGACGAACGATCCGTTCTACGACAAGGCGCTCGAGGGCTTCACGATGTTCGCGCTCAACCAGGGCGAGGTCTGCACGTGCCCCTCGCGGGCGCTGATCCAGAAGTCGATCTACGACGGCTTCCTCGCCGACGGCCTGGCACGGGTCGGGAAGGTCGTGCAGGGGAATCCGCTGGATCCTGCCACCATGATCGGCGCGCAGGCGTCGAACGACCAGCTGGAGAAGATCCTCAGCTACATCGACATCGGCAAGCAGGGCGGCGCCCGGCTGCTGACGGGAGGGGAGCGCGTCGACCTCGGCGGCGACCTGACTGAGGGGTACTACGTCGCGCCCACCGTGTTCGAGGGCACGAACGACATGCGGATCTTCCAGGAGGAGATCTTCGGGCCCGTGCTCTCGGTCACCTCGTTCGACGACTACGACGACGCGATCTCGATCGCGAACGACACGCTCTACGGGCTCGGCGCCGGGGTGTGGAGCCGCAGCGGCGACACGGCCTACCGTGCCGGTCGGGCGATCGAGGCGGGACGCGTCTGGACCAACACGTATCACCAGTACCCCGCGCACGCCGCGTTCGGCGGGTACAAGCAGTCGGGTGTCGGTCGTGAGAACCACAAGATGATGCTCGACCACTACCAGCAGACCAAGAACCTGCTGGTCTCGTACGCCGACGGGCCCATGGGCTTCTTCTGATCCAGATCTCCGGGCGGGCGGTCGACCGCCCGCCCGGAACCACCCAGGGAGGAGCGACTCATGGTCAGCATCGGCCGGTACCAGCGCGTGGATGTGACGGATGCCGCGGCATCCCTGATCCGCGACCTCACGGCGCAGCACGGGCCGCTCATGTTCCACCAGTCCGGCGGATGCTGCGACGGCTCCTCGCCCATGTGCTACCCGATCGGGATGTTCCTGACCGGCCCGAGCGACGTGCTGCTGGGCGACCTGGACGTCGGACTCCCGCAGACCGTTGAGGTCTACATGTCGGAGTCGCAGTTCGAGTATTGGAAGTACACGCATCTGACGATCGACGTCGTGCCGGGGCGGGGAGCGGGGTTCTCGGTCGAGGGGCCGACGGGGATGCGGTTCCTGATCCGCTCCCGGATGCTCAACGAGGCGGAACTGGACTACTTCGCGCTCACACGTTGACGTACGGCGATCTGCCGTACACTCAGGTCATGACTCCTTCCTCATCGCTCAAGAACGCTCGCCTGGAGTTCCGTGTCACGGCCGAGCAGAAGGAGGCGATCGAGGAGGCGGCTGCGATCGAGGGGCGATCCGTGACCGACTTCTCCTCGTCCGCGCTCGTCGAGCGGGCGCAGGAGGTGATCCAGCGCGAGCGTCGGCTGCGAGTGGACGCGGTGCAGTTCGACGCCTTCCTCGAGGTGATGGATCGTCCGGCGCGGTCGGTAGACGGCCTGCGTGAGCTGATGAACCGCGGATCCGTCTTCGTTGACTGAGTTCCTGACCCCACGTCCGCTCACGACCGGCGACGTGCTCTCGGACTTCCGCTGCGGGGTGGAGAGCCTTGACCTCTGGCTCCGCGGTCGCGCGCGCCGCAACGAGCGGAGTGGCGCCTCCCGCACCATGGTGTCGGTGACCCGGGAGGGGCGGGTCGCAGGCTACTACTGTCTCTCCTCCAGCGCGATCGATCGCGGGGATGGGGCGGCACCGCTCGCCGCCGGCATGCCCTCGTCCATCCCGGTGGTGCTGCTGGGCCGCCTCGCGGTCGACGAGGAGTTCGCCGGGTGCGGCCTCGGCGCGTCCCTCCTGCAGCACGCGACGCTCCGCGCGCTCGAGGCCGCCGAGACCATAGGTATCCACGCCGTGATCGTGCACGCGATCACGGACGACGTCGTGCCGTTCTACGAGCGCTTCGGCTTCACGCGCTTCCCCGACGCGCAGCGCACGCTGTACCTGCGGACTGCCGACGCACGCTTCGCGCTCACACGCTGACTCCGGCCTCGTCGGAGCAGTACCGTGGTCCGAGCGGATTCTCCGCATATGCACGAATCTGAGCGTGAAATCGGTTGCGCGGATGCGGGATTCGAACCGGTTCATCGAACGCAAGAACGAGATCGGTTGGCGCAATTCCGTGCAACGTTCGCAGGCATATCATTGCCCCATACGCGTTGATTCGTCAGTCCCCAGCTGACCACGCGTGGTGGACGGTTCGACCGTCCTGCGGAGGGAGAGTCAGATCTTCTTCTGATCCCGAGGGGGGATGGGGTGGGCAGCTGATCCCCAACAGCACCCACCCCCACACCTCGGATGCATCGCGTCACCGCAGATAGGCGTCCACCAGGAGGTCGCCGCGGACGTCGCGGAAGACGTCGAGCAGTCGCGTGACTCCCGTCGCGCCGACAGACGACATCTGCAGGTCGTGCGGGCCGAGGGGCTCGAGCCTTCCGGTGCGGATGCGCACGACCTCCCACCCGGCGGCGCGCAGCGCCCGGTCCTTGCGCAGATCCGCATCCTGCCGCTTTCCCACGTGCTCGAGGCCGTGACGGCCGACCGTGTCGTACTCGACCGCGATCCGCAGCTCGGGCAGCACGATGTCGGGCCACACCTCGGTGTGCCGGAAGAACGGACGGGCGACCTTCACGGCATTCGCGCCGGTGTCGAAGAGCAGGCGGGAGACGAGCTCCGCTCGCAGGCGTCCCTCGGCGGCCGACGCCGGCTTCGGCGCGCACGCGCTCGCGAACGCCGTGCCCGTCGGGACATCGGGGGTCTTGGTGCAGAGCGCGGGCTCTCGTCGTCGCGGTGCCCTGGGTATCGCCCGCGCCTCCCCGAGCACGACGGGCTGTGGTCGGGCGAGCGCCGAGCACTCCGGGCACCACGCCGACCGTCGCCGCACCCGACCGGGGCGTTCGCGCTGCTCGGAGGGCGTGGCCGCGAAGCGGTGCCCGAGGGCGCACTCCCAGCAGAGCAGCACATCGGCGGCGAGCGGGATCTGCGACAACGCGACACCGTGGTTGAGCTCGGGGTGGTACTGCCGGATCAGCTCGGGGTAGGCGGCCCAGCCGGCGCGGAACGTCCCCACTTCGTAGGGCACGTCGAGCCCGCGCGAGAACTGCCTTCGCGCCCACCACTGCTGCACCGGCTCCGCCATGCGGCGACAGTAGCGCCGGGCACCGACACCGCGGGCGTCACGGGCGTCAGCGGTTGACGTCGTCGGCGTCCCAGTGCAGGTCGGCGCCCTCGCGCAGCGGCAGAGCCTCGAGCGCCGGGTCGGCGCACAGCGCCGCGACCAGCGCGGCCGATCCGGCGACGACGGTCGAGTCGAAGTCGATCTCGCTCACCATCACCCAGGCGCGGTCCTGGGGCCAGAGGATGTTCGGGCTCTGCGCGCTCGGCGGGAAGCCGTGCTTCTCGCCGGGAAGGTCGCGCCATGGCGCGTCGAGCACCCAGTCCGGCGACGAGAACTCGCGAGCGGATGCGTCGAACAGCACGTACGCACGGGCGAGGAGTTCGAGCCGAGGTCCCTCCGAGATCTCTCGCGACAGGATCCCCTCCTGCCAGGCGGGCTTCCGGAAGGCGTTGTTGAGGGGGTCATGGATGCTGCGGTCGAGCATCGCCTGATGATGGGGGTCGTCGACCCCGGTGTCGCCGATCGGGAAGAACACCCGCGAAGGGGTGTGCCCGAGGTGGCCGAGGAGCCCGCCGAAACCCTCCCAGAGCGCCGCGGTCCCGGCATCCGGCGTGGTGGTGTGCGCGACGAGATGCCGGGCGACGGCGGCGACGACCTCGGGGGCGAGCTCGCCCTCCATGGGCGCCGTGAACTCGCGTCCGTCCGGGGCGATGCGGGTGCGCCAATCGCCGTCCACGGGAGTGCGCACGAGACGCTGCCACTGGGCGAGCGGATGCACCTCGGTGCCGAAGGCGGCGGCCGTCGAGGCCCACGTCGCAGGTTCGTCGTGGAACAGGGCGATCAGCCGGTTCTGCTCGGCGAGCGGGAGTCGCACCCAGTCCTCCGGCGAGGGCACCGCCCGGCCGGGGAGTGAGCGTACCGCTCCGGGATGCAGGATGCGTGCGTACGCGGGGTATCCGTGCGGCACGACGCTGTGCATCGACGCGTTCCACGGATCGTCGAGTAGCCCGCGCAGCCACTCGCCGGTCGAGATGTCGGAGGTCCACTGCATGTCGACCACGGTACCCGCGGGGCCCCGATCCGAGGGTGCGGCCCGGTGCGAGGAGCGCTACTGTGCCAGAGGAAAGTCCGGAGCCCGGGGGAGAGTGCGCATGGTCGATGGGGTCTCGGTGGTGTCGAGCGGGCGCGTGTTCCGACGTCATCCTGCACGCGCGGTCGTGAGCGCGGTGGTGCTGACGGTGGTGCTGTCGGCCGCGACGCTGTTCATCCTGCCGCGGTTCCTTCCCCGGCAGATGGACATCGAGACGCGCGGGATCATCGTGCTCGTCGTGGCAGTCGCCCTGACGGCCGCCGTCTGGCTCGGCATCTTCTGGTTCCGCAACGTGCGCATCGCCGTGCATCCGTCCCACGTGGAAGTCGGTCGCGGCGGCAACCGCGAGATCTTCGAGCGTGCGACGACGGCGTTCCGCTCGAAGATCACCGAGCACCGCACGAACGGGCTGCGCAGCGGCGTGACCCGTGCCCTCCTCGTGTACAGCGGCGGGCGGGAGATCACCGTCGAGCTCCCCGGTTTCACCCGCACCGACTTCAACGAGCTCATGGCTGTGCTCAACCCGATCGACGAGCCGCCGGCCGCGGATCCGATCGAGGCGGCGCGGGCGCGCGCGCACCTGCCGACGTCCTTCGCGGTCGACACCTCGAAGGAGCGCGGCTTCGCGACCGGGCTGACCGTCGGCGCGGTGATCGCGCTCGCCGCCGCGCTGGCCGCGCTCGCGTTCGCCTTCACCCCCGGTTTCCTCGACAGCGAGCTCTCGGCGCTCGTGATGATCGTGCCGTTCGCCGGGGTGGCCGGCATCGGACTCCTGATCGGTGCGCTGCAGCGTCGGCGGGTGCTCGCGAGCATCCCCGCGCGTATCGGCGTGAGTCCGCAGGGCCTGCGGCTCGACCACGATGACGTGCCCTTCGTGCAGCTCACCCGCATCTGGCTCACGCCCACGGGCTACCCGGTCCGGCGCATGAAGCTGGAGCGTGCGAGCGGACGCTCCCGCACGATGGTGCTCGGATCCTCGCGCGTGCAGATGACGCCGGACTACGCCGACTTCCTGCTCGCCGTGCGCGGCCAGACCGCGCACCTCCCTGGTCTGCTGCGCCTCGATCTCGAATGACGGATGGACGAAAGCACTTCCGGACTGCCGGGATGACGCGTTTCGTCTCGACGGACCTCGCACCCGCACGAGTGCGCGAGACCCCTGACGATCAGCGTCCGATGTCGCGGCAGCAGGCGTCCATAATCGGAGGGTGACCTCGACAGCATCCATCCCCTCGCTCGACGGCCGCCGGTTCCGCATGGTGTCGTCCACCACATCAGCGGTCGATCCCGAGGGGCCCAGCGAGTTCGTGTATCGGGAGAAGGACGGCGCGATCTGGGGCGACTATTCGGGTGACACCGTGACGTTCGGACGCTTCGTCGGCACCCGCACGGCCGACACCATCTGGGTCTCGTTCGTCCACGTGCTCGTCGCCGACGGAACGGTCGTGACCGGTGACAGCGAGAGCGAGCTCGAGCTCACCGACGACGGGCTGATCCGCCTCGTGGAGCACTACGAGATGCACGGCCTCCCGCAGCTCAGCGTGTGCGAAGAGGTCCCCGCCGCCTGACGATCAGAGTCGTCGCCTACGATCACCCGGACCTCCTGATTTCATTCCTGATGCTCGGTCTGCATTGGAACGACGACGTCAGCTAGTCGGATGCCTCTGTCTCGAACTCCTCCCGCAGATCTGAGGGGATCGACTGGAGTAGGTTGTGGATGTCTGTGCCGTTCAGGAACGGCGCAGCCGTCACGCCAACCCATTCGTGGATGCTGCGTGACCACGCCTCCACTGCTCGGTAGGTGACGACACCGATCGCTCGAGCGTAGGTATCGGGGGTTTCCCAGGATGTCGAGACGAACAGGTGCTCGCCGTGCGCGATGCCGGACAGGGTGCCGTACATGGTGCCTAGCGCGGGGATCTCATCGGCGATGCGCTGGGTGAACTGGAATCGTGTCTTAGCGTTCGAGCGTCCGACGAGCACCTGGGCCACTTCATCCGTAGGATTCTTGTGCTTGTCGACGGCGCGTTGGATCCTCACCCCGGCTTTCGCGAGCTCCAGGATCAGCCGCTCTCGGATCCGCCCCGACGTTTCGGGCGACGCAGCCTTACTCGACTCGACGGAGCGGAAGAGGGCCGCGTATGCCCGAGCAGCGCGTTCATCAGCACTAAGTCCAGGGCAAAGCAACCAGGATGTCGAAGCACTCACTTCCGCGATCGATCGCGTGATCGTGATCGCCGGGAGCGAGTGCAGGGTGTCGTGGTCGACGAGCACACGCAGGCCCTCCAGGTGGGACACCAACGCGTTGCAGGTCGACTCGACTTCGTCGCCCCGGTGCCGGAACGCCCTCACGTGTGAGCCGGCCACGGCGGCTGAGAGATCGACTCCGTAGTCCGTCCAGCTGGGGGCGGCATCGATACGCCCAGGGAGCTTCGATGTCGCGGAGCGCACGTGCGCGAGGCACTGAGCGACAAGACGTCGAGAGGCGTGGCCGGCCCGCTGGAAGCGCTCGTCGTCGTCTGTCATGCGTTCATCCTCGCGCATACCGGATGCCAGGCGGTGGAGTCCCGCGCCGCGTGCCATAGGCGCCGCGCACATGACGATTAGGGGTGAGCGAGCAGATCCATCCGTGGAGGCAGCGAACAGAGTTGAGCGGTGCCGTGGTGAAATCGCCTAGCTGTGGGTACCGATCCTCCTCGAAGCTGGGTGGCGGCGCTTTCGGGCTCGAGCAGACCGCCGCCGCATGCTCATACATGGGACCGATGCACCGATGATCGCGATGGGCAGGACTCGTATGGGCGTTGAGGAACCCGCGCTTCTCAAGTCTTCGTCGTCGAAAGATCCACGCCGTGCGCGTCAAACGGGCTCAGATCGGTTTCGCTCAGGTCCGCACCTGTTACATCGATCCCCTTCAAGGCGGACCGCGAGAAGTCAGCCTTCCGCAGGTCGGCGCCGATCAACTTCGCATCGAACAGGGAAGCGTCAGAGATTTTCACGCTCCACATCATCGCTTCCGAGAGGTCCGCTCCAGTGAGGCGTGCACTTCGCATCACTGCTTCGGGCATCGATGCTCGAATGAGCAGCGCATCCACAAGGACCGCTTCGCTCAGGTCGGCTCGCTGCAACTTGGACTCCGTGAGGTTCGCACCCGTGAGGTCGGCGTGTACGAGCACACTTGAGGTGAGTTCCGCACCGGTCAGATCGGCATGGGAAAGATCGGCACCGGTCAGGTCGGCCTTTGCGAGATTCGAGAGGTGAAGACACGCGCCGCGCAGATCGGCCCCGTTCAGCTGAGTGTTGTTCAGATCCACAGGTCGTCTGTCCCGAGGCAGGCGCGAAAGACGACCAAGGACGGCGACCGCAGCGCTCACGTCCTCGTCCATGCGGCGCACCTCGCTGGCCACAGTTTGACGCGGCGCACTCGAGCGGACAAAGGCCGCGAGGACGTCAAGGATCGTCTGGTGATCCCGCCTTGAGTCGATAGCGATTCGCTCCAACGCATAGATGCCGCCGAGACGAATCGAGCGTTCTCCGGAACCGAGCTGAGTGATCGCCTCCGTGTACCGCGATGTGAAGTTGGAATCCCGATCGAGGTTCGCACCAATCCGCGCGATCTGATCTCGACGCCAAGTGAAAAGAAGCGTGATGATCGCGATCAGTCCGCCCGCAGCCCAGAGAAGATGCTGACGCACGGACGAGATCGCCGCCAACCGCTCTGACTCCGTCAACGGCACGGAGCCTTTGGGAACAGAGTCAGGGAGGTCCGCCCCAACGACTACGGGCGGAAGCCACATGACCGCTGAAACGATCCCGATTACTGCGGCCATCACGGCAATCCAAACAACAGCTGCGCCGATGCGCGCCTTGTATGGCTCACTCCCGCGCTCTGCGATCTCAAGGGTCATGAAGGTCATCGTCCCACGCAGGATTGAATAAGCAGCGATGGCGTCGCCGGCACGACAATGCTGCTGGGGCGGAAGAGTGATGACCACGGTTGTCCGTCTAGATTCGGCGATCGATCGAGTCGTCCAAACCTTTATTGCCTTCGAGGTCTCTCCCACCCAGGATCACCAGACGTCGGTTGGCGCAGAGATCCGCTGACACGCGTCCTGCGAGAAGCAGCAGCGCAACGTCTCATTCTCGATCGTCACCTGCACCCCGCGGCATCCGCGGCCCCTCGTGCCTCACGCAGACGCTTCAACGACGTCTCGAGCCTTCAGCGAGGCGGGAGCGCGTCCCGCCCGGGGGAGGCCGGTGTCCAGCGCGTCATGCCGAGCGGCACGGTCATGTCACGCTCGGGCAGGTCCGTCGGCAGCAGGAACGCGCGCCGGATGACCTCGTCGAGCACGACCACGCTCACGACCGTGCGCACCTCGGGCAGCTGCGCGATCACGCCGGTGGAGAACTCGTGCACGCCGCTCACGTCGACGGCGCGGATCAGGAGCATGGCGTCGTGCTCCCCGGTGGTGATCGCGCACCATTCGACGTCGGGCATCTCGATCACGCGCTCGCGGAAGGACGCCCAGGCCTGCGGGTGCACGGTGACGAACACGAGGGCGCCGATCGAGAGACCGGCCTTGGCATGGTCGACCGTGGCGCTGAAACCCGTGATGACGCCCTCCTGCATGAGCGACTCGACCCGGGTGTAGGCGTTCGCGCGGGAGATCCCGACCGTCTCGGCCAGCGCCGCGATCGAGATCCGACCGTTATCGCGCAGCGTATCGAGGATTCTGTAGGCGATGTCGTCCAGAGGAGTGGCACTTCGTCCAGAATGCTGCGACCCGGTGGCGCTCTTGCTGGACATATGTCTCCTCCTCGGCGAGATACTGGACAGACCTTGATGACCATCGCATCCTCGCTGGACACATAGTCCCATATGATGCGAATCTGATCACCGGTCGTCCACTTCTCGGACGTCCGCACCCGATGAACCCTCGCCCTGGGAGGCCCCCATGTCGTCACGTCGCAGCACGTCCGTCATCGCGATCGGAGCGGTCGCGCTCCTCGCGCTCGCCGGTTGCTCGGGAGGCAACTCCGCGAACAACAGCGATGGCGGCTCCTCGTCCGGATCGCTCGTGATTGACACGGCGTTCTCGATCGAGACCGCCGACCCCGGTCACAGCTACGACCCCACCGGCAACATGATCGCGAAGGCGCTCTACGAGACCCTCGTCGACTTCGAGGGCTCGGACGTCTCGACCCCCGTCCCCGGCCTCGCCTCGTGGGAGCAGAACGACGCCGCGACCGAGTTCACCTTCACGCTCGAGGGCGACCGCGTGTTCTCCGACGGCTCGCCGATCGAGGCGAAGGACGTCGTCTTCTCGCTGCAGCGCATCCAGGGCATGGAGGATGCGAAGCCGAACTTCCTCCTCACGGGCTTGACGATCACCGAGGTCGACGACAAGACGATCTCGATCACGTCCGAGACCCCGCTGCTGCAGCTGCCCGCGATCCTCGCGAACCCCGCCCTCGGCATCCTCAACTCCGACGTCGTGATCGAGAACGGCGGAGCGACCGACGGTACCGACACGGCCCAGAAGTTCCTCGACGGCGAGTCCGCGGGCTCGGGTCCGTTCGTGCTCGACACGCTCGACCTCTCCTCGCAGGTCGTGCTCACCAAGAGCGACGAGTACGACGGCGACGAGGAGGCCGGCTACGACCGCGTCGTCGTTCGTAACGTCTCGGAGAGCGCCACGCAGCTCGCCAACCTCAAGGGCGGCGACTCGATGGTCGCGATGGACCTCAACGGCGACCAGGTCGCGGGTCTCGGCGACGGCCTCCAGGTGGAGTCGGTCCCCTCGGGCCAGACGATCTTCCTGCTCCTGAACCAGTCCTCGGCCGTGGCCGGAGACCTCGCGAACGTCAAGATCGCCGAGGCGATCCGCTACGCGCTCGACTACGACGCGCTGCTCGAACTCGCGGGCGCCGGTGCGGTGCAGGCGACCGGCGTCATCCCTCCCGGTTTCGAGGGCGCCCTCGACAGCGGCGTGGAGCAGGACCTCGAGAAGTCGAAGGCCGCGCTCGCCGAGGCCGCCTACACGGGCCAGACGCTGAAGCTGCAGTTCCCGAACGACTACCCGGTCGGCGGCGTCGAGTTCACCCCGCTCGCCGAGCGCGTCCAGGCGCAGCTCGAGGACGCCGGCATCACGGTCGAGCTCGCCCCCGCTCCGTTCGCGACCGAGCTCGACGCGTACGTCAACGGCACCGAGGGCTTCGGTCTGTGGTTCTGGGGCCCGGACTACGCCGACTCGGCGAACTTCCTGCCCTTCGCCCCCGGACTGAAGGTCGGCCTGCGCGCCGGCTGGGCCGCCGAGGCGAACCCCGAGATCGCGGGCATCGCGGCCGGTGCCGCCGCTGCGACCGACGAGACGCAGCGCAGCGAGGCCTTCACGGCGTTCGCCGAGGCCATGCAGGCTGAGGGCCCGTTCGTGCCGCTGATCGTGCCCGGTCGCAACATCGCCACGGCGGATGCCGTCACCGGCGCCGTGTACAACTCGGTGTGGGAGATGGACATCGCCGAGATCCAGCCCGCCGGCTGAGAGGGCTCTGACGCATGACGACGGTGGCCGTGCAACGCCAGGCGCAGCGCCGCAGGTCGCCGCTCGTCGGCTACCTGCTGCGCCGGGCCGGGACCTCCCTGCTCCTTCTGGTGGGCGTGACGATCGTCACGTTCCTGCTCACCAACCTGGTGCCGGGAGACCCGGTCTCGGCCGCGCTCGGTGAGGGCGCGTCGCAGAACCCCGCGACGCGCGAGGCCTTCATCAAGGCCAACGGACTCGACCAGCCGTTGTTCGTGCAGTACGTCATCTACATGGGGAACCTGCTCCGCGGGGACCTCGGCACGTCGTTGGTGACCGGACGCCCGGTCACCAGCGATCTCGCCACCGCGGTGCCCGCGACGATCGAGATCGCGATCGCCGCGATCATCCTGAGCCTCGCGGTCAGCGTCGTGCTCGGCACGCTCGCCGCCTACCGGCGCGGGCTCGTCACCGACCAGGTCATCCGCGTCGTGACGCTCGTCGGCCTCAGCGTCCCCACGTTCTGGCTCGCGCTCGTCAGCTTCTACGTGTTCTTCCTCGAGCTGCGGATCGCCCCGGGCTCCGGGCGGATCTCCCCGTCGATCACCCCGCCTCCGCGAGTGACGGGCCTCCACACGGTCGACTACCTCCTGAACGGCGACGGCGTCGGATTCTTCGACGCCCTCGCGCACCTCGCGCTGCCGGTCATCGTCCTGTCGCTCGTGACGATCGGCCTGCTGACCCGATTCATCCGCACCTCCGTGCTCGAGGTGCTGGGCAGCGACTACGTGCGCGCGGCCCGGGCCAAGGGGCTTCCCGCGATGCGCGTCATCGTCGGCTACGTGCTGCGCGGCGCATCCCTCCCGATCCTCACCGTCGTGGGAGTCGCCTTCGGCTCGCTGCTGTCGGGTACCGTGCTCGTCGAGTCGGTGTTCGCCTGGCCGGGGCTCGGCACGTACGCGTACAACTCCGCCGCGAACCTCGACCTCCCGGGCATCATGGGCGTCGGTCTCGTGGTCGGCGTCATCTACCTCCTCATCAACTTCGTCGTCGACCTGCTCTACGGCGTCCTGGACCCGAGAGTGAGGATCGCATGAGCCGCATCGACTCGGCATCCGGGCCCTGGCGGTTCCGGTTCCGCTGGCCGCGCGCCTGGCGCACCCCGCTCGGCGTGATCGGCTCCGTGATCGCCGTCGCCTGGGTCATCGTGGCGTTCACGGCGCAGTGGTGGGTGCCCTACGGGCCCAACGCGCAGGTGCTGCCGCGCCTGCAGGAACCCGGCATCGACACCCTCCTCGGCACCGACGGCAACGGCCGCGACATCTTCTCGCGCCTCATGACCGGCGCGACCGTGAGCCTGCCGCTCGCGCTGATGCTCGTGATCGCGGCGATGGTGATCGGCACCGTGATCGGCGCGGTCGCCGGCTACTTCGGCCGCGCGGTCGACGAGACGCTCATGCGCATCACCGACCTGTTCATGGCGTTCCCGACCGTGATCCTCGCGATGGTCGTCGCGGCGTCTCTCGGTCCGTCGCTGTTCAACGCGGTGATCGCGGCCATCGTCGTCTCCTGGCCGCAGTACGCGCGTGTGACCCGCAGTATCGTGATCGGTCTCCGAGGCCAGAACTACGTGATCGCCGGCCGCCTGCTCGGGCACTCGCCGCTGCGGACCCTGTTCGTCGACATCCTGCCCAACATCGCCGGGCCCATGCTCGTGCTCGCGACGCTCGACATCGGCGCCGCGATCCTGCTGCTGTCGGGACTGTCGTTCCTGGGCCTCGGCGCGCAGCCGCCGACCGCGGAATGGGGCTCGATGATCTCGGCCGCCATGCAGAACTTCGACGCGTGGTGGCTGGGCGTGTTCCCCGGTCTCGCGATCCTCACGGTCGTGCTGGCCTTCAACTTCCTCGGCGATGCGATGCGCGACGTGCTCGACCCGACGGCCGAGGTCACGCACGAGAAGCAGGCCGATCACGCGGCCTCTGCGAAGGGAGCATCGGCATGAACGCGACCGCTCCCGCGCTGCGCATCAGCGACCTCACCATCGCGATCGGCCGCCCGCTCGTGCACGGCATCTCGCTCGACCTGCACGCCGGACGCATCCACGGCCTCGCGGGGGAGTCGGGATCGGGCAAGACCCTGACCTCGCTCGCGGTTCTGGGCCTGCTCCCGCGCACCGCCCGCACCGGCGGCTCGATCACGCTCGCGGGGGAGGAGCTGCTCGGATTGCGGCGTCGCTCGCTCAACCGCATCCGCGGGAAGCGCGTGGCGATGGTCTTCCAGGATCCCTCCGCGTCACTGCACCCGCAGCTGCCCGTGGGGCGGCAGCTCACCGACCACATGCGTGTGCATCTCGGACTCCGCGGAGCCGCGGCCAAGGCCAGGGCGATCGAGCTGCTCGAGACCGTGCAGGTGCCGAACCCGGAGGGAGCGCTGTCGCGCTACCCGCACCAGTTCTCGGGGGGACAGCGTCAGCGCATCGCGATCGCCTGCGCCCTCGCCTGCGACCCCGAGGTGCTGCTGGCGGACGAGCCGACCACGGCCCTCGACGTCACGGTGCAGGCCGGCATCCTGCGGCTGCTGCGCGATCTCGCGACCGAGCGCAACCTCGCGGTGCTGCTGGTCACGCACGACCTCGGCGTCATGAGCGCGATCGCCGACGAGGTGGCCGTCATGAAGAACGGCGAGATCGTCGAGCGCGCCGACCGCGAGACGCTGTTCCGCGACCCGCAGCACGAGTACACCCGCACACTGCTCGCCGCACTGCCCGGCTCGAAGGTCGAGGAAGCGGCCGGCGGACCCGTCGCGGATGCCGACCCAATCGCGCCCAGCGAGAAGGAGGATGCCGATGAGTGACGTCTCCGTCCTCGACGCGCAGGGCGTCGTCGTGCGCTACCCGGGCAACCCGCCGGTCGTCGCGGTCGACCAGGTGTCGCTGCAGGTCGCCCCCGGCGAGACCGTCGCGCTGGTCGGCGAGTCGGGCAGCGGCAAGTCGAGCCTCGCCCGCGCGGTCGTCGGCATCGAGAAGATCGCCGCCGGTGAAGTGCGGTTCCGCGATGCGCCGGTCACGCCGCTCGGCATCCGCCGCCGGAGGCTCGCGCTCACCGGCATCCAGATGGTGTTCCAGGACCCGTCGACGTCGCTGAACCCGCGCCGCCGGGTGGGCGACCAGATCGCCGACGGCATCGCGACCGCCCGGGCACGCGGTGCCGAGGGCTCGCGCGTGGAGGAGTGGCTCGAGCGCGTCGGGCTCCCGGCTCAGGTCGCGACCCGGTTCCCGCACCAGTTCTCGGGCGGGCAGAAGCAGCGCATCGCGATCGCCAGGGCGCTCGCGGCGCGGCCGTCGCTGCTCGTGGCCGACGAGCCGATCTCGGCCCTGGACGCCTCGACGCAGACCAGCGTCGCCGGACTCATGCGCGACCTCGTCGCCGAGGCCGGAGCGGGGATGCTGTTCATCTCGCACGACCTCGCTGTGGTCCGCCGCATCGCCGACCGCACCTTCGTCATGTACGCGGGCCGTGTGCTGGAGTCGGGGCCGACCGATCGCGTGTGGGCTGCGCCGCAGCATCCGTACACCCGGGCTCTGCTCGCGGCGATCCCGGAGCCGGACGGCACCGGGCGCATCCCCGTCGCTCCGTCGACCGACGAGCGGATCGCCTGGTCGCAGATCCCGCCCGTCATACGCTGACGGCAATAGTGGACTAATCGATCAATAAAGGTGTAGCATGAGGTCATGCCTCGGCCCCGACAGTTCGATACGCAGACGGCACTGCGGTCCGCCGCGCGCGCCTTCTGGCGCCATGGATATGCGGGGACGAGTACCGAAGCGCTGCTGGACGAGATGAAGATCGGACGACAGAGCCTCTACAACGCGTTCGGAGACAAGCGCCAGCTCTATCTCGACGCGTTGCGCCTCTATTCGAGCGAAAGCGTCTCCGCCCATGTGGCGCGCCTGGAGGGACCGGAGGCACCGGTCGATGGACTCCGCGAGCTCCTGCGCGGTCTCGCAGTCGACGACGACGACGATCGCGCACGAGGTTGCTTCGGCGTTGCGGCGACGATCGAGTTCGGCGCCTCGGACGAGGCGATCGCGGCCGCAACCCGTGGCCCCGCGGCTCTTCTGCACGCGCGGATTCGGGAGCGCCTCGCACTGGCCGTCGCCGACGGGTCGCTCGACGCGGACATCGACCTCGAAGCCAGCGCCGTGCTCGTCGAGCAGCAGATGATCGCGCTGCAGGTCGCGGCTCGAAGTGGGGCGAGCGTGCACTCGATGCGCTCTGCCGCCGATTACGCGATCGACCAGCTCTGAGACGACGGAGCGCGTCTGTCGTCCTCCCTCATGACCGTTTTTGATCAATCAGTACAGAAAGGTACAGAAGAATGACTACCACGAAGAACGCCCTCGTGTTCGGGGGATCACGAGGCATCGGCGCCGCAGCCGCGAAGCGTCTGGCGGCCGACGGCTATACCGTCGCCTTCACCTACGTCTCGCGCCCCGACGCGGCAGAGGCACTCGTGCGGGCCATCGAAGCCGAAGGAGGATCCGCTCTGGCCGTTCACGCCGACAGCAGTGAGGTCGGTCAGATTCGTGCCGCCGTCGCCGAAGTCGTCGACCGCGTGGGCAGACTCGATGCGGTCGTGGTGAACGCCGGCATCCTGAGGGTCAACCTCGCACAGGACGTTTCCGTCGCCGAGCTCGACGAGATGCTCGCCGTCAACGTGCGAGGCGTGTTCCTGTCGGTGCAGGCTGTCATCCCCGTGATCAACGAGGGTGGGTCGATCATCACGATCGGCAGCAATGTGGCGCTGCGCGGCGGGCCAGGGTCGAGCGTCTACCACCTGACGAAATCCGCCGTGGCCGGCATGGTGAAGAGCATCGCGATGGAGCTCGCTCCTCGACGCATCACGATCAACAACGTGCAACCCGGGCCGTTCGACACCGACATGAACGCGGGAGCGATCGACATCCTCACGGCGCAGAGCCCGCTGGGTCGTGTGGGCCGTCTCGAGGAGGTCGGAGGCCTGATCTCGTACCTCGCAGGCGACGAGTCACGGTACGTCACGGGAGCCGACTTCACCATCGACGGAGGCTGGGTTCTTCGCTGAGCCCTGACGGATAGCGGGCTCCGACGTCGCCCTGTCGTGTGGCAGCGGGCCGGGTCAGCGGGCGATGAGGCGGTGCGGCACCTCGTGGTGCGATCCGGGTTCGGTCCTCGCGTCCTGCAGGATGTCGAGGATGACGGATGCCGCCTGCTCGACGCCGTGGTCGACGGTCGAGAACGCGGGGATGTGGAAGCGTCCCTCCTCGATGTCGTCGAAACCCATCACCTGCACCCGGTCGGGCACCGAGATGCCGTGGCTGCCGAGCGTGTACAGCGCGCCCAGCGCCAGGCTGTCGCTGAAGCAGAACAGGGCGTCGAAGTCGGTGCCCTCCGCGATGAGCCGCTCGACGGCGATCGATCCCTCGGCGCGGTTGAACTGGTCGACCGTGGCGTAGAGCGCGGGGTCGTCGGCGATGCCCGCGGCGGCCAGCGCCTGTCGATAGCCGTCGAACCGGAGGCGGGAGGTGGCGGTCGGCCCCGACTGCTGCACGCCGACCGCGGCGATGCGCCGGCGCCCCTGTTCGATCAGGTGCGCGGTGGCGGCGGCTGCCGCTGACACGTTGTCGATGCCGACGTGGTGCACGGCGGGGGTCAGCAGTTCCTCGGCCTGCTCGCCGATTAGCACGAGCGGGGGAGAGGCCGGTCGGCCCACGAGGTCGTCGGGGCACAGGGCCAGGGGGCTCATGACGATCCCGTCGAGCGCGGGGAATCCCTCACCGGCCATCATGGCGAGCTCGGCCGCGCGGTCGGCGCCGGTCTGCGCGATGAGCACCGTGAGGGACCGTGTCTGAGCCGCGCTCACGAACTGCGAGGCGAACTCGGCGAAGTACGGCTCGCGCAGGTCGGGGAGCACGAGGGCGATGAGCCCGCTGCGGCCGTTGCGCAGCTGTCGAGCCGCGAGGTTGGGGCGGTAGCCGAGCTCGTCGATCGCGGCGAGGATGCGCTGGCGCACCTCGTCGCCGACCCAGCCGGTGCCGTTCACGACGTTGGAGACCGACTTGGCGCTGACGCCGACCCGGGCGGCGACGTCGGCGAGGGTCACTCGGGGCATGCTGTCTCCTCCCTGCTGGACGGAGGTCCGTCCTGGAGCGACCGACACCCGGTCGTCGCTTCACAGTTGACTATAGTTCAACGTGGAACTATCGTGTCCTTCAACGTTGAACTGGAAACGTTTTCCCATTCCAGCTCCGATGACGGAGAACGCATTCGATGACGAAGACCGGCGCGGAGCGCCGGGAGAGGGAGCCGCACCCGTGGTGAAGAACGACACCGACCGAGCGATCGAGACCGTCCGCGCGAGCAGTCTGGAGACGGCGCGTCCGCGTCCGCAGCTCGTCCGCGACTCGTACCTCGAGATCGACGGGGAGTGGGGCTTCGCGCACGACGACACCGACCTCGGCCTCCGCGAGCGCTGGTACGACGGACGGCAGCTGCCCGACCGCATCCGCGTGCCCTTCCCGCCCGAGTCGCCCGCCTCCGGCATCGGCGCGACCGGCTTCCACCCCGTCGTCTGGTACCGCCGCGACCTCGCGGACGCCGAGCTCGAGTCGATCGGCCACCACGACGGCGCCCGCGCGATCCTGCACTTCGGCGCCGTCGACTACCGGTCCACGGTGTGGGTCGACGGACGCACGGTGGGCGCGCACGAGGGCGGTCACACGCCCTTCGCCGTCGACATCACGGATGCGCTCGATCCGGCATCCGCCTCGCACGTGATCGTCGTCCGCGCGGAGGACGACCCGCACGACCTCGCCCAGCCCCGGGGCAAGCAGGACTGGGAAGAGCAGCCGCACGCGATCTGGTACCACCGCACCACCGGCATCTGGCAGACCGTGTGGTTGGAATCGGTGGCCCCGCAGCACGTCACCGGCGTGAACTGGACGAGCGACCTGTCGGCCGGCACCGTCACGGTCGACGTCGCGCTGAAGAGCGCCGGGGACAGCGTCGTGCACGTGCGGATCGCCCATGAAGGGCGCGAGCTCGCCTCCGCGAGCGTGCGCGTGACCGGCGACACGACCGCGCTCACGCTGCCGCTCACGGGTCAGACCAACGGGCAGGGCTATGAGCAGCTGCTGTGGCGCCCGGGTCAGCCGACCCTGCTCGACGCCTGGGTGAGCGTTGAACAGGACGGCGTCGTGACGGATGCCGTCGCGAGCTACCTCGGGCTCCGCAGCGTCGCGTGGGCCGACGGCGCGCTGTTGCTCAACGACCGTCCTGTCACCCTGCGCTCCGTGCTCAGCCAGGGGTACTGGCCCGAATCGCACCTCACGGCGCCCTCGCCCGAGGCGCTGCGCCGCGAGGCCGAGCTGATCGCCGAGCTGGGCTTCAACTCCGTGCGCGTGCACCAGAAGATCGAAGACGAGCGGTTCCTGTACTGGGCAGACCGACTGGGACTCCTGGTCTGGGGCGAGATGGCGGCGACCTATACCTTCACCCCGCGCGCGGTGCAGCGCACGACGGCGGAGTGGACCGAGGCCGTGCTGCGCGACCGCGCCCACCCCAGCATCGTCACCTGGGTGCCGCTCAACGAGAGCTGGGGCGTGCAGCACATCGCCTCGCGCTCCGACCAGCGCGCCTTCGCCGAGGGCCTGTACCAGCTGACCAAGGCGCTCGACCCGACCCGTCCCGTGATCTCGAACGACGGCTGGGAGCTCGGCACCTCCGACCTGTGGACCCTGCACGACTACGAGGCCGACGGACGCGTGCTCGCCGACCGCTACGACGTCGACGAGCAGGCGCTGCGCGGCTACATCTCCGGCATCGGCCCCGCTGGGCGGCAGATCCGCCTGCCCGGCACGACCGACGAGGGCCAGCCCGTGCTGCTCACCGAGTTCGGGGGCGTGAAGTGGGCGGTCGATGCGAGCCCCGACGACGCCTGGGGGTACTCCGAGGCCGCAGGCGCGGAGGACTACACGCGCATGATCGCCGACATCCTCGGCGCCGTGCAGTCCGGCACGCGCGGCCACCGCGGCCGGGCGCGCGGTCTGTCGGGCTGGTGCTGGACCCAGCTCACCGACACCATGCAGGAGCGGAACGGCCTGCTCACCGAGACGCGGGAGCCCAAGCTCCCCATCGAGACGCTTCGCGCCCTGATCCAGGGAACGCCGAGCGCCTGACCCCCTACCCGAACGCACAGCCACTCAATGAGGAGAATCGACATGACCAAGAAGAGACTGCCCGCCCTGGTCGCCCTCGCGGGCGCCGCCACGCTCGTGCTCGCCGGATGCGGTGGGGGAGGGGGATCGAGCGCCGCCCCCGAGGACATCACGTTCGACGAGGACACCACCGCCGAGATCAGCTTCTCGTGGTGGGGCAACGAGGACCGCGCCGATCGCTTCGAGCAGGTCGTCGCGCTGTTCAACGAGCAGTACCCGAACGTCGAGGTCGTGCGGAACTTCAACGCCTGGGGCGACTACTGGACCGCCCGCAACACGGAGGCCGCGGGCAAGTCGCTCCCGGACGTCGTGATGATGGATGCCGGCTACCTCGGCGAGTATGCGAGCAAGGGCCTCCTGGCCGACCTCTCGCCGTACCGCGACTCGCTGCTGCCGCTCGACGGCATCACCGACCAGGTGCTGGGTTCCGGCACGGTCGACGACCAGCTCGTCGGCGTCCCCCTCGGCACGAACGCCTGGTCGATGATGTACAACAAAGACCTCCTCGACCAGTACGGCATCGACTACCCGACCGACGACATGACGTGGGATGAGCTCGACGACTTCATCCTCGAGGTGAACGCCGCAGGCGCGGCATCCGACCCGAAGATCTACGGCGCCGAGGACTACACGGGCGGACTGCCGAACTTCATCTACCACCTGATGCAGTCGGGCAACGCGGTCTTCGAGGAGGACGGCACGCCCGCATTCGACGAGGACGACGTGATCGACTACCTCGACAGCGCCTCGTCGCTGCGTGAGGACGGGGAGTTCTACCCGGTCGAGCGCAGCGTCGCACTGTCGCCGAGCGGCGGGTTCCTGGCCGGCGAGGCCGCAATCTGGTTCAACTTCTCGACCACGGTCCTGCAGGGCATGACGGATGCCGGCACCGAGAACATCGGCATGGTGCAGCCGCCGCTCGAGAAGGGCGAGAAGGAGCACGTGCTCGCGCCCAAGCCGAGCATGCTGCTCAGCGTCGCGAAGAACTCCGACCAGCAGCAGGCCGCCGCGGCGTTCGTGAACTTCCTCACCACCTCGCCCGAGGTCGCGAAGGTCTTCGGCACCTCGCTCGGCACGCCTCCCACCGAGGAGGGCCGCGCCGCGATCGACCAGACCCCGGCCGACACGGTGAACCTCGACTACCTCGCCTCGGTCGACGACGAGCTCACCGCCAGCTACCCGATCCTGCCCGCGGGCTACGGCACGATCGAGGCCAAGTGGGGCGAGCTGCACGAGCAGCTGCGCTACGGCGACCTGACGACGAAGCAGTTCGCGCAGGAGTTGTTCTCCGAGATCTCGCTGGTCCTCGGCTGACCCTCACGCACGACCTGCCGCACGGGCGCGCCCGGCTGCAGGAGGAAGGATGACACCCTCATGACTGCTCCTGCAGCCACCGCCGCCCCGGTCCGGGCGCGCACGAAGAACGTGCGCGCCCGGCGGGAGACGCGCGCGGGCTACCTGTTCCTCAGTCCCTGGCTGATCGGGTTCTTCGCCCTCACGGCCGGGCCGATGGTTGCCTCGCTCGCGCTGTCGTTCACGGACTACAACCTCTTCAACGACCCCGAGTTCATCGGGCTCGACAACTACACGCGGATGCTGACCGACCCGAACTTCCTCCAGGCGGTCAAGGTCACCGGCATCTACGTGCTCGTCGGCACCCCGCTCAAGCTCGTCGCCGCTCTCGGAGTCGCGATGCTGCTGAACGCGCCGCGTCGCGGT
This sequence comes from Microbacterium sp. LMX7-1.2, assembly GCF_040675935.1. NCBI lineage: Bacteria > Bacillati > Actinomycetota > Actinomycetes > Micrococcales > Microbacteriaceae > Microbacterium > Microbacterium sp. LMX7-1.2. The sequence continues at coordinate 2,128,967 of NZ_JBEGIL010000001.1, forward strand.
CAGGGCTTCTACCGCTCGGCGTTCTACCTGCCCTCGCTCATCGGCGGCAGCGTCTCGATCGCGATCGTCTGGAAGGCGATGTTCATCGACAACGGCATCGTCGCCCAGATCGGCTCGTTCTTCGGCGGTCCGCCGGCCGCGGAGGGCGGCTGGGTCGGCGATCCCGCTCGCACGCTGCCGCTGCTCATCCTGCTGACGGTGTGGCAGTTCGGCGCGCCGATGGTGATCTTCCTCGCCGGGCTCAAGCAGGTGCCGGCGGAGCTCTACGAAGCGGCATCCGTCGACGGCGCAGGCCCCGTGCGGCGCTTCTTCTCGATCACGATCCCGATGCTGTCGCCCGTGCTGTTCTTCAACCTGCTGCTCGAGACGATCCACGCCTTCCAGGTGTTCAACTCGGCGTACATCATCTCCAACGGCAGCGGAGGGCCAGCGGGGTCGACGCTCTTCTACACGCTGTACCTGTACCTGCGCGGCTTCCGCGACTTCCAGATGGGGTACGCCTCGGCCATGGCCTGGGTGCTCGTGATCGCGGTCGGCATCGTCACGATCATCCTGTTCCGCAGCTCGAAGGCCTGGGTCCACTACGCGGGAGACGAGAGATGACCACGACCGTCACGCACACCGAGCTCATCACGACCGATCCGGCCCAGGGCGGGCGACGCCGTCCGGGTGTCGGCCACCGTCGGCGGAGCGTCCTCCGCTCGACCGTCTTCCATGTCCTGACGATCGCCGTGCTGGTGGTGATCCTGTACCCGGCCGTGTGGATGGTGATGTCGTCGTTCAAGCCGGGCAACGAGATCATCGGCTCCGTCAGCCTCATTCCCGAGAGCTTCTCGTTCGACAACTACGCCAAGGCGCTGTCGGGCATCGGCGGGGTCTCGTTCTGGACCTTCGTGGTGAACTCGCTGATCCTCGCGGTGGCCTCGGTGCTCGGCGTGGTGCTGTCGTGCTCGATCACGGCGTATGCGTTCGCGCGCATCCGGTTCCGCGGCAGCAAGCTCTTCTTCCTCTGCATGATCGCGACCATGCTGCTGCCGTTCCACGTCGTGATCATCCCGCAGTACATCGTGTTCAACCAGCTCGACATGATCAACACCTACTGGCCGCTGCTGCTGGGCAAGTTCCTCGCAGCGGACGCGTTCTTCGTGTTCCTCATGATCCAGTTCATCCGCGGGCTGCCGCGGGACCTCGACGAGGCGGCCCGTATCGACGGCGCCGGTCACGTGCGCACGTTCGCGTACGTGATCCTGCCGCTCATGAAGCCCGCGCTCGTGACGAGTTCGATCTTCGCGTTCATCTGGTCGTGGAACGACTTCTTCGGACCGCTGCTCTACCTCAAGGATCCGGGCATGTACACGATGCCGCTCGCGCTGCGCCTGTACGTCGATCAGACCTCGACGAGCGACTACGGCGCGCAGATGGCCATGGCGATCCTCGCGCTGCTGCCCGTCGTGCTCTTCTTCCTCGCGTTCCAGCGCTACCTGGTGTCGGGCGTCGCGACCGAGGGGCTCAAGGGGTGAGCGGGGTGCGGCCGCGTGCGCGGCGCGAGTCCGCGGCGTTCGGCGGTGCGCGGCTCGGCGCGTTCGGCGAGATGCTCGTCGTGGGCCTCGGGGTCGCCGCGCTCTCGCTGCCGCTCGTGACGATCGTTCCGGCGGTCGCCGCCGGGGCGCGGCACCTCGACGCGCACCTCGAGCACGAGACCGACTCGGTGCGGCGTCTGCTGACGCTCGGCTGGCAGGCGATCCGCTCGGGATGGTGGTTCGGCGCGGCATCCGTCGTCGTGGTGGGGATGCTGCTGCTCAACGCTCTCGCGGGGATGCAGGGGCTGCTGCCCGGCGGCGTCGCTCTCGGCATCGTGAGCGGCGTGCTCGCAGCGGTCGTCGCGCTCGCCGCGTTGCGTACCGCGGCGTTGTGGACGCCCGGTGCTCGGTGGGGTGCGCTGTGGAAGGCCGGTCGCGACATCCTGCTCGACGACCCGATCGGCGACGTGCTCGTGCTCCTCGGCCTGGGCGTGAGCGTGGTGGTGGTGTGGATGCTGCCGCCGCTGATCGTGATCGCGCCGGGTCTCGTGGTCGTGGCGCTCGTGGCCGCGGAGCGGCGACGCCGGGGTGTGCCGGCCTGACCCATCCGTTCGCTGGGCTGACGCTGAGCGGGTCGGGTGGATAAGCTTAGGCAACCCTTATCTCGACTGACAGGTTCCGCCATGCCCCGCATCCGTACCCGGGCCTTCGCCGCCCTCCTCGCCGCCGTCGCGACCGCGGCCGCCCTCACCGCCTGCAGTCCCGCGACCGACGGCGCCGACGCCGAACTGCCCGAGGTCGCCGCCGACGCCTTCCCCGTCACGGTCGAGCACGCCTACGGTGAGACCACGATCTCCGAGCAGCCGAAGCGCGTCGTCTCGGTCGGCTACACCGAGCAGGACACCCTGTGGGCGCTCGGCGTGAAGCCGGTCGGCGTGACCGACTGGTACGGCGACTACGAGTTCGCCTCCTGGCCGTGGGCCGATGAGGCCCGCGGCGACTCCGAGCCCGAGGTCCTCACCACGAGCGACGGACTCGACTTCGAGGCGATCGCGCTGCTCGAGCCCGACCTCATCATCGGCACGAACGCCGGCATGACCGAGGAGGACTTCGACCGCCTCTCCGAGATCGCGCCGACCGTCGCCCACTCGGGCGACTACTCCATGTACTTCGAGCCGTGGGACGTGCAGACCCTGCAGATCGGCAAGGCCGTCGGCCTCGAGGATGAAGCCCAGGATCTGGTCGACGGCATCGAGGAGCAGTTCGCGGATGCTGCGGCCGCGCACCCCGAGTTCTCCGGCACGCCGGCCGTGTTCCTGCAGAACGCGATCTACGACGGTTCGGCCATCGCCTACCAGGACGGCCTCAGCACCGATTTCCTCACCGACCTCGGCTTCACGATCCCCGCCGACATCGACGCGTACGCACCCGAGGACGAGTCCGGCGGCCAGGCCTACATCCCGGTCGAGAACCTCGACGTGCTGAACGCCGCCGACGTGCTCATCTGGGGCACCGAGAAGGAAGAAGACGTCACCGCGCTCGAGGGCGAGGCCTTCGTGACCGCGCTCCGCGCCATGCAGAGCGGGTCCGTCGTGTACACCGACGGCGTGACCGCCGGGGCGATCTACTTCACCTCGCCGCTGAGCCTGCCCTATGTGCTCGACGCACTGGTGCCCGCCCTGAGCGACGCGGTCGCCGGCAACGGACCGGCACGCACCGCCGAGTGACGACGGCCGCACGCACGACACGCGATCCGCGCCGGCGCTCCGCCGCGCGGATCGCGCTCGTCGTCGTGCTCGCGTTCCTCGCGCTCGCCGCCGCTTCCGTGGTCGGCCTCACCGTCGGCACCAAGATGATCGGCCTCGGCACGGTCGTCGACGCCGTCACGCGCTTCGACGGCAGCGACCTGCAGCTCATCGTGCGCGAGTCGCGGATCCCCCGGACCGTTCTCGGCATCGTGGTCGGTCTCGCGCTCGGCGCCGCCGGGGCCGTGATGCAGGCGCTCACCCGGAACGCGCTCGCCGACCCCGGCATCCTGGGAGTCAACGCCGGTGCCTCGGTCGCCGTGGCCCTCGCCGTCGCAGCGCTCGGGGTGAGCGACTTCTCGCACCTCATGCTGTTCGCGCTGCTCGGAGCCCTCATCGCGACGATCGGCGTCGTGCTTCTCGGCGCCGCGGGCGGCGGAAGCCCGGTCACCCTCGTGCTCTCGGGCGTCGCGCTCGCCGCGGTGCTCGGCGGCATCACGACGGCTCTCGTGCTGCTCAACCCGACCGCGTTCCTGCAGATGCGCAGCTGGGAGTCCGGAGCCCTCGCCGGACGCGACCTCTCCCTGCTCGCCTTCGCGGGGCCGGCGATCGCGCTCGGGCTCGTGATCGCCCTGCTCATGACGCGCAGCCTCGACGTGCTCGCCCTGGGCGACGACACCGCGGCCGCGATCGGTGTGAAGATCGGCCCCCTGCGCACCGCCGCGGTCGTGGCGGTCACGCTGCTGGCCGGCACCGCGACGGCGCTGGCCGGTCCCGTCGCGTTCCTCGGTCTCGCGGCCCCGCACATCGCCCGCGGATTCGCAGGCTCCTCGCAGAAGGTCGTCGTGCCGCTGGCCGCTGTGATCGGGGCGATCGTGGTCGTGCTCGGCGATGTCGTCGGACGCGTGATCATCGCGCCGCAGGAGGTGCCCGTCGGTATCGTCATGGCGTTCGTCGCGGCGCCCTTCCTGATCGTGATCGGCCGTAGGAAGAACCCGGTGCAGCTGTGACCGTTCTCGACCGCACCGCCGGGGATGCCCGCCGCGTCATCCGCCGAGCCCGCCGCCCGCTGGACCGCCGGGGTCGCATCGCGATGGCCGCTCTCGTCGCCGCGCTGCTCGTCTCGTTCCTGGCGAGCCTGTCGATCGGCGACACCGTGCTCTCGCCGATCCGGGTGGTGCAGGCGCTGTTCGAGACCCACGGCGGCGTGCGGATGGTCGTGGTCGACTGGCGGCTTCCGCGCGCGCTCGCCGCCGTGGTGTTCGGCGCCGCGCTCGCCCTGTCGGGCACGATCTTCCAGACCATCACCCGCAACCCGCTCGGCAGCCCGGATGTGATCGGCCTCACGACCGGCGCCTACACCGGCGCGCTGCTCGTCATCACGACGGGCGGGGGCTCGCAGTTCAGCGTGGCCATCGGTGCGATCCTCGGTGGATTCGCGACCGCCGGGCTCGTCGCCCTGCTCGTCGCCGGCCGCGGCGCTCTCGGCTACCGCATCGTGATCGTCGGCATCGGGGTCAGCGCGGTGCTCGCCGCTCTCAACGCCTGGATGCTGCTGCGCGCCCGACTGGAGGTCGCGATCTCCGCCGCGATCTGGGGTGCCGGATCGCTCAACGGCGTCGGGTGGACGCAGGCGGCGCTGCCGATCCTCGTGGTCCTCGGGCTGCTCGTGCTGCTCGCCTGTGCGCGCCGCGGGCTGTGGCTCATCGAGCTCGGCGACGACCTCGGCTCCGCACTCGGTGGTCGGATGCCGCTGACGAAGGCGGCGCTCGTGGCGATCGCGGTCGGCCTCACCGGCGTCGTGACGGCCGTGGCCGGGCCGATCGCCTTCATCGCGCTCGCCGCCCCGCACCTGGCGCGGCTCGTCGTGCGGAACGGAACGGCGCACCTGGTGGCCACCGCGCTCATGGGTGCGACGCTGCTGTCGCTCGCCGACATCATCGGGCAGAACGCGGTGCCGAAGCACGCGCTCCCCGTCGGCGCCGTGACCCTCGTGCTGGGCGGCGTGTACCTCATCTACCTCCTGATCCGCACGGCCCGCCGGCGCCCGTAGCCGCGGCATCCGCTTCCGCTCGCCGGGGTCCGCGGTGCTCTCCGCCCCGCGGCATCCGCCCGTCCGAATCGCAGGAGATCACACGATATGAAGGACAACATCGGCTGGATGCTCCTGCGGAGCGTGCGATCTCCTGCGCACCGCGCGTCCCGTCGCCTCGCGCCCCACACGCAGAGAGGGCCGAGGCACATCGTGCCCCGGCCCTCCTCGTCACGCTCCGATCAGATCGGGGCGACGATGTCCTGCTTGGCGTCCCACTCGGTGATCTCGAGCGAGGTCTCGATGGACTGACCGGCGGCCTCGGTGGCGCCGGTGGTCGCGAGCACGACGTAATCGGCGGTGACCTCGTAGGTCATGTCGACCGAGACACCGTCCTGCTCCATCGTGCCGGTGAGGATGTACACGTCCTGGCCCAGGCGCGAGCCCGTGCCGGTCACGGTGAACTCGCCGGAGAGGCCGGCGGCCGCGACCGCCGGGTCTGCCTCGTTCGCGGTCGCCGCGGCCTGGCTGAGGCCGGCGACGATCGGGTCGGACGAGTTCGCGTCCGCGACCTGCCACTCGCTCGTCGACGACTTGACCCAGGCGTCGTCGCCGATCACGACGACGGAGCCCATCGGCGTCGACCACGCGACGGCCTCGGTCGCCGGATCGTACTGAGCAGTGGTCTCCATGCCGAGAACCGTCATCTTGGCCGCATAGCCCTCGGTGTCGGTCATCGCCTCGGTGATGCAGGTGCCGAGCTCGGTCCCGTCGACGGTCGCGCCCTCTGTGAGTTCCGGGCAGTCGGAGGAGGGTGCCGTGGTCTCCTCGGTGGTGCTGGTGGACGTGTCGTCCTTGGGCTCCTCGGCGGCCGGAGCCGAACAGCCGGTGAGCAGGATGGCGGCGGCCAGGACGATCCCGGCGCCGATCTTGATGACGCGCATGCGCATTTCCCCCTTCGGTCGTGTGCACGTGGTCTCGACGCGCACCACACCAGCATGCCAGGCGGCGGGGACACGCCCGACAGCAGTGCAGAGGAAAGTCCGCTAGACTGAGCAGGTTGTCTGCCCTCCGGCATCCATCGGATACCCGGGTGGACGACGTGCACACACCCTCCTGCTCCCGGGAAAGTCCCGAGAGCCGTTCTAGTCCGAAGGAGGTGGGTAAGTGACGCACCAGTACGAACTCATGGTCATTCTGACCCCCGAGGTCGACGAGCGCCAGGTCGCTCCTACGCTCGACAAGTTCCTCAAGGTCATCACCAACGATGGCGGTTCGATCGACAAGGTCGACATCTGGGGCAAGCGCCGTCTGGCGTACGAGATCCAGAAGAAGAACGAGGGCATCTACGCCGTCGTCAACTTCACCGCGACGAGCGAGGCCACTCAGGAGCTCGACCGTCAGCTCAAGCTGAACGAGCAGATCATGCGCACCAAGGTCCTCCGCTCGGAGGAGGCTCAGGCGATGATCGCGTCCGAGGCCAAGCGCTCCGAAGAGAAGGCTGCCCGCAAGGCCGCCAAGGCTGCGAAGGCCTGAGTCCGATGGCCGGCGAAACAGTCATCACCGTGGTGGGAAACCTCACGGCCGACCCCGAGCTGCGGTACACGCAGAACGGACTGCCGGTGGCGAACTTCACCATCGCTTCGACGCCTCGGAACTTCGACCGCGCCGCCAACGAGTGGAAGGACGGCGAAGCGCTGTTCCTCCGCGCGTCGGTCTGGCGTGAGTTCGCCGAGCACGTGGCGGGCTCGCTGACCAAGGGCATGCGCGTCATCGCGCAGGGCCGTCTGCGTCAGCGCTCCTACCAGGACCGCGAGGGCAACCAGCGCACCGCGATCGAGCTGGAGGTCGACGAGATCGGCCCCTCGCTCCGGTACGCGACCGCGCAGGTCACCCGCGCGGCGTCGAACGGCGGCGGCGGTGGCGGGCAGTCCCGTCCCGCGCAGCAGCAGCAGGTGTCGGAGGAGCCGTGGTCCACGCCCGGCTCGTCGACCAGCGCGGACGCCTGGAGCACTCCGGGCAGCTTCGGCGACGACACCCCCTTCTGAATCAGGATCTCCGGATGCTCCGGCATCCGTCTCATAACTAAGGAAAAACAATGGCTGGAAAGTCGAGCGGCGACCGCCGCAAGCCGCGGAAGGGCGCGAAGAACGCCGCTCCCGCGAAGTCGATCCGGGTCGGAGTCATCGACTACAAGGATGTCGCCACCCTCCGCAAGTTCGTCTCGGAGCGCGGCAAGATCCGCGCCCGTCGTATCACCGGTGTCTCGGTGCAGGAGCAGCGTCTGATCGCCACCGCGATCAAGAACGCACGCGAGATGGCGCTCCTGCCCTACGCTGGCGCAGGCCGGTAAGGGGTAGCGACATGGCAAAGCTGATTCTCACGAACGAGGTCGCCGGGCTCGGTAGCGCCGGTGACGTGGTCGAGGTCAAGAACGGGTACGCCCGCAACTACCTCATCCCCCAGGGCTTCGCTACGGCGTGGACCCGCGGTGGCGAAAAGCAGGTCGCTTCGATCCAGGCTGCTCGTCAGGCGCGCGCGATCCACGACCGCGACGAGGCTGTGGCGCTGAAGAACTCGATCGAGGCCGCCAAGGTGCGCCTCGCGGTCAAGGCCGGCAAGGAAGGTCGTCTGTTCGGCTCGGTGAAGACCGCCGACGTCGCCGACGCCGTCCAGGCTGCCGGTCTCGGTGCGATCGACAAGCGCAAGGTGCACATCACGTCGGCGATCAAGTCGACCGGTGAGCACGAGGCCACGGTCCGTCTGCACGAGGACGTGACCGCTGTCATCACTCTGCAGGTCGTCGCCGCCAAGTAAGGCCCGACGCTCCGCGCGAACGCCCTCTGTCCTCCGGGACAGGGGGCGTTCCGCATTCCCGCCCGTTCCCGTTCCCGTCTTGCCGTCTTGCCGACGCCCCGTCTGGTTGCCGACGCCCCGTCTGATTCACGTGAGTGAACCGGGGCGTCGGGAACCAGCAGGGGCGTCGGCACGCGGGCGAGGGGAGAAGGACGGATGCCGGAGGGCATGGCGGATGCCCCGTGCTGGGGACACGGGGCATCCGCAGACTGCGCGGCGCCGCAGCGGCCGGCGAGGGCTGGGGACCCTGTCGGACCGGCGGGCTGGAGCCCGCGCACCGGCGACACAGCATCTCCTCCCCCGAGGATGCCCTGTGCCGCCGGGGCCTACAGCGTTACGCGATCGCGCGGCGGCGGAGCAGCATCCCACCTCCGAGGAGGAGGAGCAGCAGCGCCATGGCGGTGAGCGCCGTCGACGACGCGTCACCGGTCATCGCGAGACCCTGCGCCGAACCCGCGGCGGTCACGAACCCTCCGCCGATGGATGCGCCTCCGACGGTTGTGCCGTCATCGGTGCCCGGGTCCGTTCCCGGGTCGGTGCCAGGGTCGGTGCCGGGGTCCGTTCCGGGGTCCGTTCCCGGGTCGGTGCCCGGGTCGGTTCCCGGATCGGTGACCGTGCTGTCGCCGACCACGGAGATGGCGTTGCCGCCGAGAGTGATCGGCAGGGTGATCGGTGCGGTGATCTGGCTGCCGCCGAGGATGCCGTCGTCACCGGTGGTGATGCCACCGGTGGTCGGGGCCTCCGTCGCCGGCGTGCCGACGCCCGAACCGCCGACGACCGCGCTGTCCCCGAGGACGGAGACGGCGTTGCCGGTGGCGGTCACGGGAGCGGTGACCGGAGCGGTGACCTGGGTGCCGCTGGCGACGCCGTCGCCACCCGAGGTGGTGCCGCCGGTCGTCACACCGTCGGTGCCGGGGCCGGTCGCAGCGCCGCCGCCGTCGACCGCGCTGTCGCCCAGGAGGGAGATCGCGTTGCCGGTGGCGGTGACCGGAGCGGTGACCGGTGCGGTGATCTGGGTGCCGCTGGCGACGCCGTCCTCACCATCGGTCATGGCGCCCGTGGCGGGTGCGGTCGATCCGCTCGGTGCGGCCGGAGCCGTTCCGCCGTCGGTCCAGCTGTCGCCGAGCAGCGACACGGCGTTGCCGGTCGCGGTCACGGGAGCCGTGACCGGTGCGGTGACCTGCGTGCCGCCGAGGACCCCGTCATCGCCGGAGGTGGAAGCCTCGGTCGTCGGCATCCAGGAACCCGAGGGCGCGGCCGGAGCCGTGCCGCCGTCGACCGCGCTGTCGCCGAGGAGCGAGATCGCGTTGCCGCTGACGTTCACCGGTGCGGTGACGGGTGCGGTGACCTGGGTGCCGGAGGCGATGCCGTCGTCACCCGTGGTCGTGCCACCAGTCATGGGCGCGGCACCGGGTGCCGGAGCGGCCGGAGCCGATCCGCCCGAGGTCGCGCTGTCGCCGAGGAGCGAGATCGCGTTGCCGCCGACGTTCACCGGTGCGGTGATCGGTGCGGTGACCTGGGTGCCGCTCGCGACACCGTCCTCTCCGCCGGTCGTGGCGTCCGTGCCGGTCGCGGTCGATCCGGTCGGTGTCGCCGGCGCGCTGCTGCCGCCGCTCCAGCTGTCGCCGAGGAGCGAGATCGCGTTGCCGCCGACGTTCACCGGAGCGGTGACGGGCGCGGTGACCTGGGTGCCGGAGGCGATGCCGTCGTCACCCGTGGTGGTCGGTGCGGACGACTCCGTCGTGGTGGGAGCGGATGCCGGTGCCGCGGCATCCTGTCCCTCAGCGGAGCTGTCTCCGAGCAGCGAGACCGAGTTGCCGGTGACCGTGATGGGGACGTCGACGTCGATCAGCGCCTGCGTGCCCGAGAGCAGTCCGTCGACGCCGTTCGTGGTGATCGCCGCGGACGGTGCCGCCGCCGCGGGTTCCGGCGCTGCGGCAGGTGCCGCGGCCTCGCTCGACGAGTCGCCGAGCAGGCTGATCGCGTTGCCGCTCACCGTCACGGGGAGCGTCACGTCGACCACCGCCTGCGTGCCCGATGCGGTACCGGACTCCCCGCTCGTCGCGGGTGCGGGTGCAGGTGCCGGAGCAGGGGCGGGTGCCGGAGCCGGGGCCGGTGCGGGTGCAGGGGCCGGTGCCGGCTGCGCGGAGGAGTCTCCGAGCAGTGAGATCGCGTTGTCCACGATCGTGACGGGGACGGAGATCGGAGCCTCCGCCTGGGTCCCCGAGAGCAGTCCGTCGTCTCCCGAGGTCTCCGCCGCATTCGCGGCGGTCGCGCCGAACAGGGTGACCCCGCCGGCGATGAGCGTGCCCCAGAGGAGCCGCTTGATGACAGTACGCATGATGACCTTCTCCTGACTTTCAGTGGTGTGCGTCTGGATGGGTGCGTGCGAGTGGATATGTGTGCGCGCGCAGCACGGCATCTGCCGTTCCGGAGAACGGCGCGACGGACGTCAGTCAGGAGAGACGTCGGTGTCGGCGACCAGCGACGTCGGCAGGACGTCGTCGGATGCGCCGGGGGTCCGCTCCACGGCACGGAGCGGTGAGAAGCCCACGTCGCTCGTGCGAGCGTGGGAGAGAACGGATGCTCCGCCGGAGCCGGCCGAGGAGACCGGCGCGGCCGGCGAGCCGCCGGAGGCCGGGAGAGTCGTGCCCCCGTCGGCCGAGGGCGCACTCATAGCCGGGGATGCGGCAGGCGAGGCCGTCCGCACGGTGGGCGGAGCCGTCCCCTGAGCGGATGCGGGCGGAGTCGTAGTCGTCGCCACGGAGGACGGCGCGGCGATAGCGGCGACATCGTCCTCCACGGCACCAGGCCGGGACGGCGCGAGCGCCTCGAGGACCGGCGGGACCGTGCCTTCCACGACGCCGCCGACGAGGGCGGTCGTGTCGTCGAGCACGCCGACGACGCTCGTCAGCAGGGTGTTCACGCCGAGCCGGTCGATCAGCGTCCCCACGAGGGGGAGGGCCGCGACGGCATCCTGCACGGGGGTGACGATCTGCGAGACCGGAGCCCCCTGCAGGAGATCCGTCACCGGATCCACGACCCCCTGCGCGGTGTCCGCGACGGTCTCGACGACGGGGGCCGCCGCCGGTCCCACGACGGGGACCTCGGCGACGGTGTCGGAGACGGTCTCGACGACAGCGGGGGCCGCCTGCTGCACGGGAGCCACCACCTGGGTGACCACCGGGGCGACGACTTCGGTCACGACGGGAGTGACGACCTCGGTGACGACGGGTTGGGTCACCGCGGTGACGGTGTCGCCGACCGCCGTGACGGTCTCGCTGACGAGGGAGCTGACGCCTCCCAACAGGGAGGGATCGGACTGCTCGTCGGCCTGCGCCGAGGAGCCTCCCGTGAGTGCCGTGATCGCGGCCCATGCGAGCGCTCCCAAGCCACCCCAGAGGACGACGGCTGGTACGCCGCGTCGGGTTGCTCGAGCGTTCACGATGGCTTCCCTCCCCGAAAGCTTCTCGTTGCATGCATCCTGCGTCGATGTGTCGGCGACGATACTCCCGACATCTCGCGATGTAAACCCCTACTTGCCGCAGAAATGAGGACATCTCGCGCAATAAATCCATCGACTGGACACAGGACGCGCCCGGTGGAATCCCCACTTGACTTTCCCCAGGTTCTGCACATCTGTTTCCCTCGGTGTCGAACCTTCAAGGTGCAGTTGAAGCACTTTCCCATCCACAGGGTGGGGAAACCGAAAACCCCAGGTCTCAGCCAAAAAGAAAGTTCTGCGTGCCGATACTCCACGGGGTTATCCACATGCGTTCTGCACAGACACTCCGGACTTCTCCGCACGCTCTCCACATGGTTATCCACAGGCTGTGTTGCGACCGGAAACCGGCGCTCGTAGCGTGGTCCAGCGACCCGATGTCGGAAGTTCCTGGTTTGCTGCGCAGACGGTCCTTCCCGGCCGGAATCACAGCGGGACGAGGTCGCGTCCCGCACCGGGGGAACGTCGTAGCGAAGGGAGAAGCGTGTCGATCGCGGACATCTCAGAGGAGCGCCTCGGAGGGCAGCGGAAGCCCGAACGCACCCCGCCGCACGACCTGCTCGCCGAGCAGAGCGCACTGGGCGGCATGCTCCTGTCGAAGGACGCCGTCGCCGACGTGATCGAGACGCTCAAGGGCGCCGACTTCTACATCCCCAAGCACGAGCTCATCTACGAGGCGATCCTCTCGCTGTACTCGCACGGCGAGCCGACGGACGTCGTCGCGGTCACCGACGAGCTCATCAAGACGGGCGAGCTCAGCCGCGCGGGCGGCGCCGACTACCTGCACACGCTCACCTCGATCGTCCCCACCGCGGCGAACGCCGGCTACTACGCGGGCATCGTGTCGGAGCGGGCGATCCTGCGCCGTCTCGTCGACGCAGGGACGCGCATCGTCCAGCTCGGGTACGACGGACAGGGCGATGCGACCGACATCGTCAACAACGCGCAGGCCGAGATCTACTCGGTCACCGGATCGGAGACGGCCGAGGACTACGTTCCGCTCACCACCGCCGTCGATGCGGCGATCGAGGAGATCGAGGCCGCCAACGGACGCGACGGCTCGATGACGGGCATCCCGACCGGGTTCCGGGAACTCGACGAGCTGACGAACGGACTGCACGGTGGCCAGATGATCGTCGTCGCGGCGCGACCCGCCATGGGTAAGTCGACGCTGGCGCTGGACTTCGCGCGCGCGGCATCCATCGGCCACGACTACCCGTCGATCTTCTTCTCGCTCGAGATGGGCAAGAGCGAGATCGCGATGCGACTCCTCAGCGCCGAGGGCGCCATCCCGCTGCAGAACATGCGCAAGGGAACGCTCGACCCCCGCGACTGGACCACCGTCGCCTCCACCCGCGGACGCATCAACGACGCCCCGCTCTACATCGACGACAGCCCCAACATGACGCTCGTCGAGATCCGCGCCAAGTGCCGTCGGCTCAAGCAGCGCGCGGGCCTCAAGATGGTCATCATCGACTACCTGCAGCTCATGACCTCGGGCAAGCGCGTCGAGTCGCGTCAGCAGGAGGTCTCGGAATTCTCGCGAAGCCTCAAGCTGATCGCCAAGGAGCTCCAGGTGCCGGTCATCGCGCTCTCGCAACTGAACCGTGGTCCCGAGCAGCGCCAGGACAAGAAGCCCGCCATCAGCGATCTGCGCGAGTCCGGATCGATCGAGCAGGATGCCGACATGGTGATCCTGCTGCACCGAGACTCCGTCTACGACAAGGACGTGCGCCCGGGCGAGGCCGACCTCATCGTCGCCAAGCACCGCAACGGACCGACCGCGACCATCACGGTGGCGTTCCAGGGTCACTACTCGCGCTTCGCCGACATGGCCCCGGGCGGCGACTTCAACTGAGTCGGAGCTACTGGGTGCTCACCGCCGCACCCATTGACCCACTCCCTCGGAAAACCACCCAGGGTGGAATCGCTCCCCGCTGCCACCACCGGACGTATGTCCGGAACTTCTCCCGTTCTCCGCGCGTACCCTTTTCAGACTCCGTCCAAAAACCTACGGTGGCCCCGATGCAAGGCATCGTTCGAGGCCGCAGAGCCGCGACCTCGGACTGGCGAAAGCTCATATCTGAGGAGGAAGTGTGCATCTTTCGTGGAGAGGGAACAGCAGGACGGCGCGATCGAGGGGCTGCGTGGCATCCGCTGCGATCGTGCTGGCGCTCGGGGCGACGGCGTTCGTCGGCGCTCCGGCGTTCGCAGAGGAGGTGTCCACGCAGTCCGCACCGCTCGACGACTCCGGCTACGAGGAGTTCGTCGACGAGGTGATCGCGACGGATGACGCGATCAACAGCATCGCCCAGGACGGAGCAGGCAACGTCGTGGTCCGCGCCGACCTCGCGCAGCTCGACGCTGCGGCGCAGGCCGAGCTCGACTCGTACGAGAACCTGGTCGTGATCGACGACCAGCCGATCCAGGCGCTCGCGGCGAACGACATCGTCGGGGGCGCGGGCTACGCGATCGACGGTGCGGGCGTCTGCTCCTTCGGGTTCAGCGCCTGGTCGCCGTCGGGAAAGCCGGCCATCATCACCGCAGGGCACTGCGGCACGGCCGGTCAGCGGGTCGACCGCACCCAGCCGCAGCGCGACGCCGCCGCGTACTACCCGAACTCCGGTCCGGGCGCCGCCTTCTGGTCTGATGCCGCGGGACGCAACGTCGGTACGTTCGCCTTCTCGCAGTGGGGCGGTCCCGGCGGCACGGCCGGCGCGAACGGCGACGTGACCAGCGTCGACGTGGCCGCGATCACCGTCACCAACTCGGCGCTCCGCCTGCGACCCGCCGTGACCGACTGGACCACCGAGGCCAGCGGCGACCTCTCCGCGTCGACGATCCCGGTCACGGCGGTCGGCGAGGCCCGCGTGGGCGACTCGATCGTGCGCTCCGGTCGCACGTCCGGCATGCACAGCGGCACGGTGCTCGAGGTCAAGTCCTGGACCAAGGTGTGCGAGAAGGTCACCCCGGTGCCGACCGGATGCCACTGGGTGTACGGCTTCCGCACCGACGCGGTCTCGCTCCCCGGGGACTCGGGCGGACCCTTCATGCGCGGCACGACCGCCCTGGGCGTCCTGTCGGGCGGCGGTGGCGGCACCTCGTTCGCCGCGGATCTGAAGGCGGGTCTCGCCGTCACCGGCGGGTACACGCTGCAGCTCGCCGTGGCCGCCCCGGCCGTGACATCGACCTCGGCGCAGGCTGCAGAGGCCGATCAGGTCTCCGGAACGGGCGAGCCGGGAGCGACGCTCATCGTCGACCAGGCCGGCGTCGTCACGGAGATCCCGATCGCCGCGGACGGCACGTGGTCGTTCCCGGCACCGGATGCCGGAACGGCCGCCTACACGCTGAGCGTGGAGCGCGGCTTCGACGTCTCCGACGCGGTCGTCTTCCAGTAGCCGATCACCTCGACACGGTTCCGCCCCCGGGTGCGCCCTGCGCCCGGGGGCGGAGCTGTCGAGAGCGTGCGGCAGGCGGGACGCCCCCACCACGGGGGAGGCGGCGGAAAGGGCGCCCCGCCTGGCGTCGTCATAGGGACGACGCCACAGGCATCCGCATCGCAGCGCGAATGACCGCTTCGCAAGCGTGACACCACGCGGAGCGCGGCGCAAGTCCCGGGTCCTCCGACGTCAGGACCGGCGCCGTCCGGACGTCTTGCCGCCCGGGACCGGACAATCGGCCTACCGACCCGATCTCCGCCGATGGGAACCTGCTGTCGTTCGAGCACATGGGCTCGAGCGACAGCCCTCGGGCCCAACAGGAAGAAGAGATCATGCAGAGTTCACTTGCAGAGTCGCGGACGTCGCGCGGCACCGTCGCCGTCACCGCGATCGTCGCGGCAGCGGGAATCGTCCTCGCGGGGCTCAGCGCCGCGTACATCGCCGGCATGTTCGGGCTCTCGTCCGCCGTGGCCACCCAGATCGTGAACGCGATCTCGGTCGGCGGCGCCGTGCTCGCGATCGCCCTGGCGCTCGTGTCGGGCGGCATCGCGGGCGCGGTCGTCGCGACGGCGCGCTGGGCGATCACCAAGTGGGGCGAGAAGGCTGCGATTGCCTGACGACTCCGTCATGAGCGGACGGGGACGGCTCGATGTGCGCAGCCTCGGCATCGCCTTCGCGGTCGTCCTCGTCCTCTTCGTCGCCGCCGTGCTGATCTCGTACTCGACGCTGTCGGGGCGGGTCGCCGGCGGCGGCGGGTCGCTCGCGGCTCCGCTCGGTGATCCGGACACGCCGCTGTTCCTCGCGATCCTGCTGCGCAACGCCGCCGTGGCGCTGGGCCTGTTCGCGGGGGTCCTGACGGCGGGTCTCGGCTCGCTCATCGGGATCGCCTTCCTCGGGTTCCTCGTGGGGGCCAGTACGGCGGCAGCGGCGACGGAGATCGGACTTGCCGCCGCCCTCGCCTCCGTGATCGGGTACGCGATCATCGAGCTCCCCGCGCTGCTCCTCGCGGCGGCGGCGGGGCTGGTCCCCGCATCCGCTCTGCTCTTCCCGTCGCGGCGCCTCGGTGAGCTGCGACCGCTCGCCCGCTACCTCGCACCCCTCCCCGGATCCCTTCTCCTCCTCGCGATCGCCCTCGTCCTCATCGTCGTCGGGGCGGGCGTCGAGACCGCCATCATCAGCTCACGAAGGATGTGACATGAGTGCACCGCTCTCCACGGCTCCACGGACGGATGCCGTCGCCGCGGCCCCCCGCAGGACCGATCGGCTCATCCTCTGGGCGGCGGTGCTCGCGACCGTCGTCGTGATGATCGTCCGTCTCAGCGGCCAGCTGCTCGAACGCATCACGGCCGACGACCAGGTGCGCGACCTCGCCGCCGGTCTCGACGACCCCGCGCTCGCCGAGCTCGCGGTGCGCATGGGGGTGATGCTCGCCGTGGTGATCTCGGCGGTGTTCCAGATCATCTACCTGTTCCTGTGCGCGACGGTCGACGAGAAGCTCCTCGCCGGCGTCATGGTCCCGACCGGCCGCCGCGCCGACCGCAAGGGGCGGCGCCCCGCGCTCGGCCCCGCCGTGGTGGTGGGGATCGCCGCGACGCTCCCGGTGCAGCTCACGGCCCTCGCCTTCGGGCTCACCGCGCCCAAGGACTCGCCGTTCCTCGGCGTATGGCTCCTCGTGCTGGTCGCGGTCGTGTCGGTGTGGGCGTGCACGCGCCCCGCACTCCGCGACCGCGGACCGCGCGGTCGCATCCTCCTGGTGGCGGTGCTCGTCGTCGTCGCAGCCATCTCGTTCCTCCTCTGACCCGTCCCGCTCACCCCGCCCCTCTCGCCCGACCACAGGAGCCCCCATGCAGACCCTCTACGCTTCGTCGCGACGCATCGTCGCGTCCCTCCTGATCGCGGTGCTCGCGGTCTACGCGATCCTCACCGTCCTGCGCGACCTCGATGCGTCCGGCGCGCTCGACACGGGGGCGATCGTGGTGATCGCGACCGCGGTGCTCGCCGCAGCGCTTCTCGCGGTCGTCGCCGCGCAGTCCGCTCCGCGGTTCGGCTTCGACATGATCGCCTTCCTCCTGGCGGCGATCGCCGTGGCGGTGAGCTGGGGTGCCGCGGCGCTCGAGCCCGGGTTCCTGATCTACCTGCCCGCGGTGATCGTCGCGATCGCGTTCGCGACCATGGCCCTGATGCTCCGCACCGAGGCGGGTGCGGCGGTGACGAAGGACCGCCTGTGAGCACGACCGCCGCAGGGGTGGCTCGGAGCATCCAGGACGCCACGACACTGGACGGCCTCGGATGGCGGCTCACGCTCCCGGGGTTCCGCGTCGCGAAGGCGCTCGGCGCCGTGCTGTTCCTGTGCGGCTCAGGAGTGGCGTCGGCGATCGCCGTGGATGCCGTGAGCGCTGCGCTTCCTGCCACCGGGTCGAGCGTCGTCGTGATCGGCGCGCTCGCGATCGGCGCCTACGTCGTCATCCTCCATGCGGTGCGCGAGTCCCTCACGACCCGCCGCCTGCAGCTCGTGGACCATCCGCTGGCCGGGTTCTTCGTCGCGATGGACATCCCGCGCCGGGCCGTCGTCCTCGCGGAGTGCCGTGATCGCCTCCTGACGACGGGGGCACTCGTGTGCGGCATCGCGAGCGGGGTCGCGGCGCGGGTGATCGTGGCCGGGGCGTCGACCGCCGAGGTCATCGCACTCGCGGCGATGCCGGCGGCGGTGCTCGGAGGGGTGCTCGCGATCACGGCCTCCACCGCCGCCTGGGTGAATCCGCACGCACGGACGCGGACGCTCCTCGCGGTCCCCGCCGGTGTCGTCGCGGGGCTCGTGATCGTGGGGGCGGTGCGGCTCACGGTCGTGACGGCTGTCGCCCGCGCGGATGCCGTCGCGCCGGCATCCTGGACCGCTGTGGCGTCGGTCGTCGTGGCGTGCGCCGTGGTCTCGGCCGTCCTCGCCGCCGCTGCGCTCCGCGCGGTCGGCCGCTCCGACTTCGTCGCGGTGCGGTCGGAGGAGGCGCGCGTGACGCGGTCGCGCCTCCTGCGGGGGTCGGCATCGGGGGTGTGGATCGGGGTCGTGCTGAGCGACCTCTCCCCGCTCCCGCGGGCGACGGCCCTCTCCCGTCTCGCGTTCGTCGTCTGGGCGGGCGGCACCGCCGCGGCCGGGGTTCAGCTGACCACGATCGCCGCGGCGGGATGGCAGCTGCCGGAGGTGGCGATCGATCGGTTGTCGGGCGTCCTCTCTTTCGTGCTCGGCCTCACGGTCGCCGAGATGCTGAGCCGGTGGATCGGCCCCGCGGCACTCGCACCCCGCTGGCGGGCGAGCTGGGAGGCCGGAGCATCCTCCTGGACGCTGGCCACTGCCCCCGTGCTCGTCGCCGTCGTCATCGGCCTGGGACTCACGGCGCCGCTCGCGATCGCCTCGGCCGCGTTCGGCGGAAGCCCGGCCGTGCCGGTGGGCGTGATGCTCTCGGCGCTCGCCGCCGCCTGGGTCGCTGCCGCGATCGTCCCCGCGGAGCCCCCGCGCCCCGACGGCTCGAGTCCCTCGTCGCTCTCGGCCGGGGTCTTCTGCGTCATCACGTCCGCGGCGCTCGCGGTCGTCGTCCTCGCGGCATCCGCCGCCGGTGTCGCCGCACTCGGCGTCGCCTCATCCGTTCTCTCCCTGGGAGGTGCCGCATGGGTGACGAGACGTCGCGTTCTCGCCCTTCCCTCGAGGCCGCTGGTCTGACGGTCGGGTACGCGCCCGACCGCCCCGTGGTCAGCGATCTCACGTTCTCGCTCGCCGGACCAGGCATCGTCCGGCTCGACGCCCCGAACGGATCGGGCAAGTCGACGCTGATCGAAGCCGCATCCGGCTATCTGCGGCCGTTCGCCGGCAGCATCCGGGTCGACGGGCAGGAGGCCCACCACCCGGCGGTGCGCGCGCACCGACGCGTCTGCCGCGCGGCCCCGGCGCTGCATCCGCACCTCAGCGTGCTCGACCATCTCGCGCTCGCCGCCGACCTCGCCGGCGTCACCCGCGACGAACCCCTGGAGCGAGCACGCGCCTACGGGATCGACCGCTGGTTCGGCACCCGCACCTCGGCCCTCTCGACCGGCACGGCACGTCGACTGTGGTACCTGATGTGCACGACCGGACGCTTCTCGGTCGGGCTCCTCGACGAGCCCTTCAACGGTGTGGACGCGGAGTCGGCGGAGCGGATGGTGGGGGAGATGAACGGCTGGGCCGAGGACGTCCTGCTGGTCGTCGTCTCGCACGCCGTGCCTCCGGGCCTGCGGATCGACGAGACGCTGTCGCTCGACGCGGGCGTGGAGAGGGTCCGATGAGCATCGAGCTCCGTGGCGCCGACTACCGCTTCCCCGGTGGGGGCGGTGTCGCCGACGTGTCCTTCGCCGTGCGCTCCGGCGAGATCGTGTGCCTGCTCGGACCCAACGGGTCGGGCAAGTCGACCACCCTGCGACTGCTGCTCGGTCTGATCCGCGGGGGCGGCGACGTGCTGGTCGACGATCGCCCCGCGCCCCGGCAGCCGTTGGGGGAGACTCTCGGCAGCATCGTCGACGACGGCGGGCTGGATCGCGCGTGGACCGTGCGCCGGTACCTGCAGCTCATCCGGGTGGCGCGCCGCGCACCGCGCTCCGCGGTCGACGAGACGATCGCAGAGCACGGACTCGGCGACATCGCTGCGCGGAGGATCGGCGCGCTGTCGCTCGGCCAGACGCAGCGCGTGGCGTTCGCGGGCGCGCTGCTCGGCGACCCGCGCACCCTCGTGCTCGACGAGCCCCTCAACGGCGTCGACGCGCACGCGGTGCCCGTCATGCTCGACCGCATCCGCCGGTTCGCGGACGGCGGCGGGTCCGTCCTCATCACCTCGCACCACCTCGCGCACCTGCAGCGCCTCGTCGACAGGGTCGTCGTGCTGGATGCCGGACGACTCGTCGCCGACGCCCCGATCGAGGAGTTCCTCGCGACGTCCGTCATGAGCCATGTGCTCGTGGAATGCGACGAGCCCGTGACGCTCGCGGAGGAGCTGCGGCGCGCGGGCGCCGTCGAGGTGACGATACGCACGGCGACCGAGCTCGTCGTGCGCGGCGTCGGCAGGCGCGTGATCGGCGAGGCGGCGTGCCGGCGCCGGCTCGTGGTGACGCGGCTCGAGGAGATGACCCCCACGCTCGAGGAGGTCTACCTCGACCTCACCGCGCCGGCGAACGGAGGCAGGCCATGACCGAGGTCCGATTCGAGGCGCTGCGCGTGAGCGCCATGCGCATCCTGTGGGTGCTCGTCGGCATCGCGCTGATCACCGGCGCGGGGATGGCCGCCGCGGTCGTCGCCATGACACGGGACTCGACCTCCCCGGAGGCGTTCCTGCAGTCCGTGACCTCGTCCGTGACGGTGGCCATGACACGCGGGCCCTTCGCGGTCTCGGTGTCGGTGCTGCTCGGCATCCTCCTCGCCTCCCGCGACCTGCGGCGAGGGGTATCGGGCACGACGATGGTGCTCTTCCCGCGTCGCGGTCGTCTGTTCGGCGCTCGGCTCGCGGTGATCGGGGTCGTCGCGGCGGGCACGGCTGCGGCGACCGCGCTGCTGTCGCTGGGGGCGGCGTCTCTCGTGCTGCCGGCCGGCGTCGAGGTCGACGGTCAGGTCCTGTGGCGGGTCGCGGGCATGTTCGTGATCGCGCAGACGTGCTTCGCGATCATCGGAGCCGCGCTGGCGATCCTGACGAGGTCGGCCGGAGCGGCGGCGGCGATCGCCTTCGGCTGGATCCTGATCGTCGAGCCCGCGGCGAGGTTCGCGGTCCTCGCGACGGGGCGTCTGGCGGAGGTCGCCGAGTACCTCCCGGTCGCGGCCGCCAACGCCATGGTGCACTCGCTCTCGGCAGGGTCGGCGGCCAACGAGCCGGATCTGCTCAGCGCGACGCCGGTGACGGCGTCGATCGCGCTCCTCGGACTCACGGTCGTGCTGACCGCGTGGGCCTGGGCGGGATTCCGCAACCGGCCGCTCCTCTGAGCGTGTTCAGAGGGCGAAGCTGATCAGCCCGGCCCGCGCGGCCAGGACCAGCACCTGCACGCGGTCCCGAGCATCCCACTTCGCCATGATGGAGCTGAGATAGCCCTTGATCGTGCCGGGGGAGAGGTGCAGGGCCGCGGCGATCTCGATGTTCGACCTGCCGTGGGCGAGCTCCGTCAGCACCTCGCTCTCGCGGTCGCTCAGCTCGGGGAGCGTGATCGCCGCCGACCCCGCGCCCACGCCCTCGCGGATCGAGGAGAGCAGACGTTCCGTGACGCGCGGCGACAGCACGCCGCCGCCCGCGTGGATCTCGCGGATCGCGGAGATGATGTCCTCGGGATCGGTGTCCTTGAGGAGGTATCCGGATGCACCCGCGTTCAGCGCGGCGAGCACGGGCTCCATGGTGCCGAAGGTGGTGAGGGCGATCACGCGGGCGCCGGGCAGATCGGCGGTGATGCGGCGGATCGCCTCGATGCCGCCCATGCGGGGCATCTGCAGGTCCATCAGCACGACGTCGGGGTGGATCTCCGCGGCCATCGCGACCGCCTCTGCGCCGTCCGCCGCGACGGCGACGACGGTCATCCCCGCCTCGCCCTCGATGAACACGGAGAGCGCGCGGCGCACGAGGGTCTCGTCGTCGGCGATCAGCACGCGAACCGTCTCCATATCACCAGCCTACGCATCGTGCGGAATCACGCAGGCCGACCGGACGAACGGCCGGTCCGATTCCGGACATTCGGCGGTGTCCGCGCGCGACGACCTGCACGGACAATCTTTCCTGCGCCCGAAAGTCGGACGCAGGAGGGATGGGGGACATGGGAATTCGACTCGGACTGCTGGCGGGACCGTTCACCGAGCTATGCAAGCTGCTCCGCATCTGTCAGGGGTAACCTGGACGCTCGGCGAGAGCGTCAGGAGACGTACGGCACATGAGCACCCCGGGACGGCGGCTGACCGCACCCCGCGTCGGTGACCTGTTCGTCGGCTCCTCGCCGCTGTCGAGGGTCGAGCGCGGGGTGCTCGGCGCCCTGATCGTGATCGGCCTGATCGTCGACGTGCTCCTGCCGTCGGCCGCGCCGAACCTCGGCAGCGACGCCTTCGAGATGGTGCTCATCGCGGCGTTCGCGCTGTTCCTGTGGACTCCTCGGGTCGGCGCGATCGTGCTGCCCATCGCCGTGGGGCTGTCGTTCCCGCTGGACGTCGTTCCGCAGGCCCTGCTCGCGGGTGCGCTGGCCGCGGGGCTCGTCGCGCGCAGCTGCACGCGGGCGATCGTCGCCGGCTACGCCGCGGTCTACATGGTCCTGCTGCTGGTGGCCGCGTCCACGCAGCGCGACCTGGGGCTCGGCGGCACGATCGTGATCGTGATCATCGCGGGCGTCGCGATCGGCGTGGGCGCTCTGCAGCGCTGGGCGATCACGTCCGAGAAGCGCACGGCCCGGGAGCTCGCCGAGCGTGCGGAGCAGGAGGAGGCGGCGGCGCACGCGGAACGGCAGCGGATCGCCGACGAGCTGCACGACATCCTCGCGCATGACCTCACGATCATCGCGATGCACGCGAGCGTGCTCGAGCGCTCTCCCGAGGCCGACGCGCAGCGGCAGTCGCAGGAGGCGATCTCGGCCGCCGCGCGCAAGGCGCTCGCCGATCTGCGATGGATGCTGGGGCAGATGGACGTGCTCCCCGGGGACGAGAACGTCGTGATCGGCGATCTGGGTTCCGCGGTCTCCGAAGCGGTGGACGAGCTGACCGCAGCGGGATGGGTGGTCGCGCTGCGGGGCGCCGACCTGACGGCCGAGGAGCTTCCGCGTCCGGTCACGACGGCGCTCGCGCGCATCGTCCGGGAGGCCGGGACCAACGCGCTGAAGCATGCGAGCCCCGGCCGTGCAGAGCTCAGCTTCACGAGCGAGCGGGACTTCGTGGGTGTGCGGATGGTCAACGACCTCGGCGAGGGCGACCGCCATCGGCTCCCTCCCGGCGGCTACGGCATGGTGCGCATGGCGGAGCGGGTGCGGAGCCTCGGCGGTGAGCTCGAGGTCGGCGACCGGGGCGGACGCTGGAGCCTGGAGGTGCGCGTGCCGCGACGGATCGCCGTGCCGACCCTGCCGGCGGAGTGATCCCGCTCGGCCGGTTTCAGAGCACGATGTCGCCGGTGGTCGTGAGCGGCACCCGTCCCACGGGCCGGACCGTGGTGCGCCGGGGGAGCACGTCGGCGCCTTCGAGCACACCGAGGTCGATGCGGGCGAGCTCTCCCACCTCGGTCACCGGGACCTGGAAGGTGCGGAATCCGCCCAGCGGCGGTGCGGCGCGCAGACCGTCGGCGAGGTCGACCAGGTCCGACTGGTCGAGCAGGAAGGCGGCGGAGGCCAGGCCGTCCGGGCCCTCCCAGGCCGCGACCTTCCAGAACCGGAGCGGGACGCGGATGCCGCGATACGGCGGATCCTCGTCGTCGAGGACGGGCGCAGTGAAGACCGAGACCCGCTGATCCGTCGACTCGGCGTACGCGATCACGTGGTCCTCGAGTCCGAGCCACAGCTCCTTCGACTGGTTGAAGCCGGCTGCCTGGGGCGCGGCGTTGGGGTAGAAGAACGTCGCCTCCGTGGCGGCGCGGGCCTCAGCCGCATCGCCCCATCCGGGGTCGCGGCGCCGCACGAGGTGCCCCCGGTCGAGGTCGTTGCGGGCGTACACGGCGGCGCCGGCCTGCTGGTCCTCGTCGACGCGGGGGTCGAGCCGCCAGTCGCCCGTGCGGGGCACCTCGCGCAGCATCCCGCCGTCGATGTTGACGCCTGTCACGGCCGCGAGCCGACGTGCCGGATCGAGCAGCACCGTGAAGCGCGGATAGGTCAGCTCCCGCACCGCCTGCGACGGCAGGGGAAGCGGCACGCGGGTGGGCAGGAAGTCGAGGTCGTATCCGTCGGCGGCCATGCCCCCATCCTGCCGCGTCCCACCGACATGCCTCCGCGACATTGATGCCGACGCCCCCGCTGGACGACGACGCCCCTGCTCGTTCACGTGAACGAGCAGGGGCGTCGCAACTCAGCCGGGGCGTCGAGACGACGCGACGACTCAGGGGGTCGGCATGCCGCCGTTGACGTTGAGCGTCTCGCCCGCGACGTAGCTCGACTCCGCGGATGCCAGGAACACGTAGGCGGGGGCGAGCTCGGCGGGCTGTCCCATGCGGCCCAGCGGCGTCTCCTCGCCGAACTGGTCGATCTTCTCCTGCGGCTGTCCGTCGCTCGGCTGCAGCGGGGTCCAGATCGGTCCCGGAGCGACCGCGTTCACGCGGATCCCCTTCGGAGCGAGCTGGTCGGCGAGTCCCTTCGTGAAGGCATTGATCGTCGCCTTCGTCGACGCGTAGTCGACCAGGATGCCGGACGGCGAGTACGCCTGGATCGACGTCGTGTTGATGATGGTCGACCCGGGGGCCAGGTGCGGCAGCGCGGCCTTCGTGATCCAGAACATCGCGTACACGTTGGTCTTGAACGTGTCGTCGAACTGCTCGTCGGTGATGTCGGTCAGCGACTCCTGGTAGATCTGCTTGCCGCCGTTGTTCACCAGGATGTCGAGTCCGCCGAGAGCGCCCACCGCCTCCGCCACGAGCGTGCGGCAGTACTCGGCGTCGCGCAGGTCCCCGGGGATCTGGGCGACGGTCACGCCCGCCTCCCTGGCGATGCCCGCGATCCGGTCGGCGTCCTCCTGCTCCTCGGGAAGGTACGACAGCGCGACGTGAGCGCCCTCGCGCGCGAACGCGATCGCGGTGGCGGCGCCGATGCCCGAGTCGCCGCCGGTGATGAGGGCCTTGCGGCCGGCGAGGCGGCCGGAGCCGCGGTAGCTGTCCTCGCCGAGGTCCGCCTTCGGCGTGAGTTCGGCGTCGAGGCCCGGCTCGGGCATGTGCTGCTTCTCGGGCTGGATGTCGGCGTAGAGCTCGGCGGGGTTCACGAAGGTGTACTGGTCACGAGACATGGTGTGTCCTCTCCTTGTTTTCCGGTCTGGGTGGGGCAGGTCTGGGGTGCGCGGTTCCGGGCGGTCGGGTCAGCGGCCGCGCAGCTTCGCGGGAGGGATGACCTCGCGCATGGTCATCGCGGCGGTCAGGAACGCCAGATGGCTGAGCGCCTGCGGGGTGTTGCCCCAGGCGGAGCCGTCGTCGGCGTCGATCATCTCGGCGTAGATCCCGACGTCGTTCGCGAGCGTGAGCAGCTTCTCCATGCGCTCGATCGCCTCGTCGTGGCGACCCACGCACGCGAGGGCCTCGACCCGCCAGAACGCGCAGGCGACGAACGTCTTCTCCTCGGCCGACACCCCGCTGTAGCGGTAGAGCAGCGAGCCGGCGCCGAGTTCGACGCTCAGCGCGTCGATGGTCGACGACATGCGCTCGCCGCGATCGAAGCCGCTCGGCGCGTGCAGCAGCACGGATGCGTCGAGCTCGTCGCTTCCCGAGTAGAAGACGTAGGCTCCGCGCGCCTCCGACCAGCAGTGCTCGTCGATCCAGGAGCGGATGCGCTCGCGCTCCGCGCGCCAGCGCTCGGCACTCCCCGGGATCGCGTCCGCCTCGGCGAGGGCGATCGCGTCCTCGAGCGCCTTCCAGCACCCCATCTTCGACGAGGTGTAGTGTCGCTCCTCGGGCAGCTCCCACATGCCCGAGTCGGGGTTGCGCCACACGTCGCACGTGCGGTCGGCGATGCGCGACAGCATCCGTCCGGTCTCGACGTCGAGCACGTTGCCGGCGTCGACGTACGTGCGGCAGATCGCCAGGAGGTCGCCGTAGACGCCCAGCTGCAGCTGCTCGCCGGCGGGGTTGCCCGTCACGACCGGGCCGATGCCCTGCCAGCCGGAGACGTCGTACTCGGTGGGCTCGGGGACGAGTCCGCCGTCGAGCGTGTACATGACGTGCAGGTCCGAGCCGTGGGCGCGGATCGTGCGCAGCAGCCACGACAGCGCGGCGTGCGTCTCCTCGCGCAGACCGAACCGCACGAGCGCGTGTGCGGTGTATGCCAGGTCGCGCACCCAGGCGTGCCGGTAGTCCCAGTTCTTGCCGCCGGCGGGGTTCTCCGGCAGCGATGTGGTCGCGGCGGCGGCGATCGCGCCGGAGGGGCTGTGGATGAGCAGCTTCAGGGCGAGGGCGCTGCGCTGCACCATGTCGCGCCACGGTCCGTCGTACGAGAACACGCGCGACCAGTGCTGCCAGTTCGCGATCGTGCGATCGATGCCGTCGTCGACGTTGTGCGGGTCGGGGAGGTGCAGCGGCTCGTCGTGCGTGGCCGCGAGGGCGATCAGGTGCCGGGAACCCGGCGAGGTCGTGAACGAGCCGTCCAGCACGGGTCCCGAGTGGCCCTCTCCGTCGGCCTTCGCGGGGCCGTGCTCGAAGCCGACCACCGCGAGCGCGGTCTCGCCGCTGCGGATGATCTCGCCGAGCTCCGTGCGCTCGAGCCAGGGGGATGCGGTCTGCAGGGAGGATCCGGGCTGCACGTGCCACCGCATCCGCACGCGGCCCTCGAGCCCGTCGATGCGCCGCGCGAGCTCGGCCCAGGGCAGCCGCCCGGCGACGCCGGACACGAGCGCGTCGGTCACGCGCACGCAGCCATCGTCGGTCGTGAACGTCGTCTCGAGGACATTCGTGTCCGGCACATAGCGCCGGGTGCTGCGGAAGTCCCCGTCGGGCCGCAGCTCCAGGCATCCGCCGGTCGTGTCGTCGAGCAGACGCGCGAACACCGGCAGGTCGGTGAGGCCCGGCAGCGGCAGCCAGTCGATGCGCCCGTCGTCGGCGATCAGCGCGACCGTGCGTCCGTCGCCGATCGGCGCGTACGACTCGATCGGGCGGGCGGCGTGGACGGCGGGCATGCGTCCATGGTCGATCTGCCGCCGTGAGCCCGCAAACGCCTTGCGCGCAGGGCGGGGCGTGGGTTACACGCGTGCGTGCCGAAGAGGGGTTCGTGCGGGGTCAGGGCCGGACGCGGACCGTGCGACCCTCGAACGACACGAGGTCGCCGTCGTGCAGCTGGCGTCCTCGCCGTCGATCGACCTCGCCGTTGACCTTCACGAAGCCGTCGATCACGACCTCCTTGGCGTCGCCGCCGGAGTCGAGCAGCCCGGAGTACTTCAGGAACTGTCCGAGGCGGATCATGTCGCCGCCGATGGACACGTCGGTCGGTTCGGGGGTGGCCATGAGTGCCAGCGTAGTCGCGGGCGACGGCGCCGCGCACGACCGTGCCGCCGACCTCGGGCGGTCGGCGGCACGGTTCCCCGGGGGGGGAGGGGACGGATGCCGGGCGGTGCGCCGCGGCATCCGGTCAGTCGTCGGTGTCGGTCCCGACGACGGCGAAGTCGGCGCTGAAGTCGATCTCGATCGAGCGCCGGTCGTCGGTCACGACGCGGACGTCGTAGGGGCTGGAGGTGTCGTCGTCGGCGTCGAGGTCGGTGAGGAGCCCGTCGGCCTCGTCGAGCGCGGCTGCGACGAGCGCGCGGATGGCCGCCTCGTCGAGCACGTGGGTCGGGGCGGTGTCGTCGTCGTCCTCGTCGTCGGAGGACACCACGGTCGCGGTGCCGTCGGCCGTGACGCGCACCTCGGTCTCACCTCCGGTCGATCCGGTGAGCTGGACCTCCCAGGACCCGTCGCGCTTGGCGTCGATCGAGGTGACCTCGCCGTCGGCTGCGCCTCGCGCGGCGTTCGCGATCTCGACGATCTCGTCGGCGGAGTCGGAGCCGATGCCGGTGACCGGTCCGCCGGCGCCGGGCCCGCCGGGGCCGTCGTCGCGAGGACCGTCCCCTGGTCGGTCATCCTGACCCTGGCCTCGGTCGCCGCGGTCCTGGTCGTCGTCGCGCGGGCCGTCCGAGAACGGGGCGCGGTCGTCGTCGTGCTCGTCCGCGATCGCGGCGCCGACGGCGATGCCGCCGCCGACGAGGATCACGGCGGCCGCGATGCCTCCGCCGATGAGCAGGCCACGGGTGAGGCCGGTCTTCTTCGGAGCGGCGGCCTGAGCGGGCGCCGCATCGGCGGCGGGCTGCTCGGCGATCGGCGTCTGCGGCTGAGTCGGGAGGTCGGATGCCGGGGCGACGGGAACCGTCGGCGCATCCGGGGTCGAGGATTCGTCCGGGGTGGGGTTCTTGTCGTTCATGTCTCCGATGGTGCCCGGGGAGCGCTGAAGCGTTCCTGAAACGACCTGAAGACCTCTTCAGGATGCGGAGCGTCAGGCCGACGGGAGGCGGACGACGAACCGCGCACCGCCCCAGCGCGAGTCGTCGATCGTGACGGTTCCGCCGCTCGCGGTGGCGATGCCGCGCGCGATCGCGAGCCCGAGGCCGCTGCCCCCGGCATCCCTGCTGCGTGCCTCGTCGAGACGGACGAACCGCTCGAAGATCCGCTCGCGCTCCGCGGGAGGAACACCGCGACCGTCGTCCTCGACCGTGACGGACACGGTCCCCGCGGACTCCGTCACCCCGATCGCGATCCGCCCGACGCTGTGCCGGGCGGCGTTGTCGGCGAGGTTGCGCAGCAGCTGTCCCATCAACCGCGGATCCGCGTGCACTCGCGCCGCCTGGATCCCCGAACCGTCGACGTCGAGACCGCGCGCGCGGAGCCGCCGCACCTCGCTCAGGGCGACGTCGTCGAGGTCGACCGATTCCGTGAGGCTCGTCGCTCCTTCGTCGAGGCGGGCGAGCAGCAGCAGCGACTCCACGATCCCCTGCAGCCGCAGGCCCTCGTCCGACACGACCTCGGCCAGCTCGCCGATGCTCGTGGTCGCGGGGTGCGCCTGGGCGAGTTCGGCGTGCTGACGGATCGTCGCCAGCGGGGAGCGCAGCTCGTGCGAGGCATCCGAGACGAACCGCCTCTGAGCGGTCGCTGCGGCGTCGAGCCGATCGAGCATGCCGTTCATGGTGGTGGCGAGCGCGGCGATCTCGTCGGCAGACGCCGGCACCTCGACCCGTCGGTGGAGGCGCTCTGCGGTGATGCCGTCGACCTCCTCGCGGATGCGGGTCACCGGTCTGAGGGCGCGCCCGACCACCAGCCAGGTCGTGATCGCCACGAGGACGAGCAGCAACGGCACCGCGACCGCGAGCAGCAGCGCGACGGTCTGCAACGCGTCATCGTCGTCGTCGAGCGGCACCGCGAGCACAAGGGTCTCGTCGCCCTTGAGATCCTCCGACACGACGAGCATCGGCTTGTCGTCGATCGTCACGGTGCGGGGGTCCTCGCCGAACGGCAGGGGCGTGGTTCCCATCTCGTCCTGCGCCTCCTCGCTTGCGGCCCGCACGGCTCCGCTGCGATCGATCACCTGCACGATCTCGTCGTCCAGCATGCCGATCTCGCGACCTCCGGGTCCGTCGAGGCGGTCGCCGAGTTCTTCCGCGCGCTGCTCGGCGGCGCGCTCCGCATTGGAACGCAGGCTGGCGCCCAAGATGCCGTAGAACGTGAACGCCCCGACCAGCAGCGCCACCGCGACGACGGCGGTCGCGCCGAGAGTCGTCCTGCCGCGGACGGAGCGCCAGCCGCGACTAGCCACCGTCGGCCGCCAGTCGATACCCCGCGCCGCGGATCGTCTCGATCGCCTCCCGGCCGAACGGCTTGTCGAGCTTGCGGCGCAGATGGCCGACGTACACCTCGACGATGTTCGGGTCTCCGTCGAAGTCGTCGTCCCATACGCCGTCGATGAGCGCCCGCTTCGACAGCACCTGGCCGCGATGGCGCATCAGGTGCTCGAGCACCGCGAATTCACGGGCGGTCAGCGGGATGAGGGTGTCGCCGCGCCACACGCGGTGCGCGGCGGGATCGAGGCGGAGGTCGCCCGCCTCGAGGATCGTCGGACGAGCGACGGCTCCGCGCCGCACGAGGGCACGCAGACGGGCGACGAGGATCGCGAAGGAGAACGGCTTGGTGACGTAGTCGTCGGCCCCGGTCTCAAGTGCCTCGACCTGGTCCCACTCGCCGTCCTTCGCGGTGAGCATGAGCACGGGGGTCCAGTTCTCCTCGGCGCGCAGAGCCTCGCAGACCTTCCAGCCGCTCATGCCGGGCATCATGAGGTCGAGCACGATCGCGTCGTAGCGGTTCTCGCGTGCACGCCACAGGCCGTCGACGCCGTCGTGGGCGACGTCGACCGCGAAGCCCTCGGCTTCGAGGCCTCGGCGCACGGCATCCGCCAGACGCACCTCGTCGTCCACCACCAGGATCCGCATGCCTCCAGTGTGGCGTGCGCACGCTGAATCAGGGCTGAAGCCGCGGCGTCTGCGACAATCGGGGCATCGGCGGGGGACACGCCGTGTCTCTGACGCGAAGGGGATCGCGAAGTGGATGCTGTCGAGGAGCCGCCCTCCGGTCATGGGCCGCAGGAGTTCGCCGATGCCCTGCGAGACGCCGTACGGCGACGGGGTGTCTCGTTGCGCAGCCTGCAGCAGCGGCTGCGGCATCGGGGCCATGAGGTCAGCGTCGCGACGCTGTCGCTCTGGCAGTCGGGGGCCCGGCGGCCGGGGACGGACGCGTCGGCGGACGTGGTGCGCGAGCTGGAGGAGCTGCTGGGCCTGCAGGAGGCGGCGCTGGCCGGGCTGCTGACCCGGCGTCGGCGGGTGCCGGAGGACCGCAACGTGCCGTTCGCGAGCTTCGTCGGCCTCGGCCACAACGAGGTCACCGACGAGGGAGCCTCGCGCGAGCTGTCCGAGCGGTCGGCGATGATGATCTCGTACATCGATGCGAGCGGTCAGCTGACGCGCAATGTCCTTCGCAACGCCTGGCAGGCACGGATCGACGGCGCCCAGGAGGTCGCGGCGTTCACCACCATCGAGCCGGCGGAGGTGGCGGCCCCCGTGCTCCGCGGGCTGATCGGATGCGAGCTGGTCGACATCGTCGTCGACTGGCAGCAGCGGCTCGTACGGCCCACCGTGCGGTTGCATTCTCCCCTGCAGCGCGGCGAGATCGCGATGACGGAATGGGAGACGACGGATCATCGATACGAGCCCGGAGCGACCAGTACGGTGCAGGGTCTGGTCGCGGTGCGCCCCGAGGTCGAG
Organism: Microbacterium sp. LMX7-1.2; assembly: GCF_040675935.1. Taxonomy (NCBI): domain Bacteria; kingdom Bacillati; phylum Actinomycetota; class Actinomycetes; order Micrococcales; family Microbacteriaceae; genus Microbacterium; species Microbacterium sp. LMX7-1.2. The sequence goes on from NZ_JBEGIL010000001.1 coordinate 2,160,041, forward strand.
GTCGGCGTGTTCATCTACTTCGATCCGGAGTTCCTCCCCCGACGCTGCGTCGTGACCGTGCAGGAGGACGGACCGGAGCGCAGCTTCACCGTGCCGCTCGTCGGGAACAGCGCGTCGCATGTCGAGTTCGATTTCGGCCCGGGCAGCATCGTGCTCGAGTGGGAGTGGTGAGCGTTCGGTCCTCAGGGTCGCAGCCGTGCCTGGATCGCGCGGACGGCATCGCCGCGGACTCCTCGCGCCAGCAGTCCCGGCCCGAGGGGGCCCGTCCCGTCGTCGCCGAGCAGGGGGAGTCGACCGAGAGCCGTCGTCGATGCGTGGTCGAGCAGACGCAGCTGCGCATCGATCTCGTCGGAGGCCTGCTCCGGCGCGCTGAGGCTCACGGCCTCGATCGCGTAGGCCGCCGCGCCCAGGGCGTGCGCGCCCATGTGAGCGACACCGGCCGCTTGGGCGGCGGATCGCGCTGCGGCGACTCCCGCCGGGGTCGTCGCGCTCGCCGCAGCACGTCCCGCCTCGAGTCGGCGGCGGATCTGGCCCGCGGTGTCGAGTTCTCCGCGGCCGTAGGCCCGGGCTCGGGCGATCGCGTCGCGTGGTCGGTCGTCGTCGGGTGCGTCCCGCTCGAACAGCCAGAGCACCCGCTCCGCGCAGGCGGCCGCCCACAGGGCGAGCAGGCGTCGTTCGGGTTCGGGCAGAGTCTGCGGAGACAGCCGCTTCGCGGGGCCGGTCACCGGGAGCGCCGTTCCGAGCGCGCGCGAGCGGCGTCGTGCGCCTCGCTCAACAGGGCGAGGACCGTCGACGATGTGCGCGCGCCCGGCGCGACGACGCTCACCCAGCCGGCGTCGCCGTAGAGCGGATGCCGCACGATGACGTCTCCGTCGGACGGGTCCGACGCGGGGTCGGCGAGATCGTGCACGCGGTCGCGCCCGACGTGGATGTTGACGCGGAACCGTCCTGAGAGGTCGAGGGAGGATGACGTGTCGTCGGGGTAGTCCTTCGTGATGATCGTGGCGTACGGCTGGGTGCGCTCCGGCATCCGTCCGTCGGGTGCGTGGTAGAAGAACGCATCGCCCACGGCGAGCGGTGGGAACGTGCCGCCCGGTTCGGGGACGATCACGAGTGAGCCGTCGAGCCCGCGGATGTGTCGGATGATCGTCTGCATGTCCATTCCTCAATGATGAAGTTGACGTGCTTATGTGGACTCCGAGTCCGGAAAGACGGGAGCTGAGCATGGAAGACCCTCAAGTCGTCCACACGACCGCGCAGCTGGGTCGGCTCGTCGGCTACTCGACGCAGCAGGTGCGCGACCTCGAACGGCTGGGCGTGCTGCCGCGAGCCGACCGTGGTGCGAACGGCTACCGCCGCTACGGGGGCCGTCATGCCGTCGCGCTGCGCGCCTACCGCGATCTCGCCGCGGCGATCGGCCCGGTGCCCGCGCGGATCCTCATGCCCGAGCTGATCGCGGCCACGCTCGACGGCGCGGCTGAGCGCATCGATGCGCTGCACGCGGAGCTCGCCGAGGAGCGCCGGCGGGTCCGGGAGGCGCTGCGCGGGCTGGACGCTGCGGTGGCCGACGTCGACGACGTGTTCGAGGATGCCGACGCGATGACGATCACCGAGCTCTCCGTCGCGCTCGGCGTGCGCGCATCGGCGCTGCGGCACTGGGAGCGCGAAGGCCTTGTGCGACCGAGCCGGACCTCTGTCGTGCGCTCATACGGATCCGCCGCGATCACCGAGGCGCGCATCGTGGCCGCGCTGCGCGCGGGAGGCTACGGGATCCCGCTCATCGCGGGCGTGCTCGACCAGGTGCGCGAGCACGGTCTCACGGCCGATGCGGAGCGGGTGCTGACCGAACGCCTCGCGGCGCTCTCGCAGCGCAGCGTGAAGCTCCTCGCCGCGGCCGGAGCGCTGCACGATCTCCTCCTCGACCTCTGATCCCGGGGTCTCGCGGCACAGGGGCGCACGCAACGAAGGAGATCTCCCGTTCGGAAGGAGCGGATGCGGGAATTCGTCCTTCGGAACGCGAGATCTCCGCCCGACCGGGTGCGGCGAGAGACGCCGATGACGACGTCACACGTCGGTGCGGAACCCCGCGGCCTTATGCGTGCCGTCGCAGAACGGCTTGATCGTCGACAGCCCGCAGCGGCACAGCGCGACGGTGCGGCGTCGCTGCTCGACCGGCGTGCCGTCGTCGCCGAGAAGGTCGACCCGACCTCGCACGAGCAGCGGCCCGTCGGGGTAGGCCGTGATGGTCACCTCGTCCTCGTGGCTCATCGTCCCGCCCCGGTCCGCAGCGCGGACTCCCCGCGCTGCCAGGAGTCGAGCATGTGGCCGGCCGCCCATCCGTCGACGGCCAGGCACGCGGCGGCGCCGAACATGATGTCGGGCAGCAGCTCGGGCTGGTCCTCCGCGAGCGCCCCGGCGAGGTCACGGGCGGCGATCTGTTCGTGCACGGCATCCGCTTCGACGTGCTCGTCGAAGTAGTCCGTCACGTCGTCGCCGTACTCGAGACGCCGGAGCCCTTCGGCGTAGAGGCGGTTCGGGATCGACGAGGTCATCTCGAACGCGGCGAGGTGGCCGACGATCGAGCCGACGAGCCTCCGGTTCAGGCCGAACAGCGACATGGTGTTGTGCGAGGCGAGCGTGATCGCGGGGGCATCGTCGACGTAGGTGCCGTAGGCGTCGTCGAGACCCGCACCGCGCATGGCGCGCGCGAAGATCTCGGCGTGCACGCGGTCCGGCCGACCGCCGCCGTACTCGTCGGACTGGATCTCCACCAGCGCCGCCTTCGCCCGGCCGTGCAGTCGCGGGATCGCCCAGGAGTGCGGGTCGGCTTCGCGGAGCGTGTAGATGGATCGCAGCATGAAGAACTCGGTGGACTGGTCGCGCGTGGCCTTCTTCGCGAGGTACCGCGAGAGGCTCGGTCCCGTGTCGGCCTCGGCCAGCGCGAACAGGGCGCGTCCGACGGCATCCATCGAGGGCTCGGGCAGGTCGGGCGTCGGGACGGATGCGCGCAGCGCGGCCTCGAACGCGGCCTCCAGCGTGAGACGCGTCGCGATCAGCTCGGCATCCCATTCGCGTGCCGGGTCCAGGCCGGTCAGCGATCCGTACGACGAGGCGTACAGGAGGAAGAGCGCGAGTTGCACGTCGTCGTCGCGGACGATGTCGGTCGTCGTCGCGAGCGCGCCGGTCGCGACCTCGGAGGGCGGGATGTCGGCACGTCCCTGCAGCTGCGCCAGCACGGCCTCGCTGATCGGGCCGCGGGCGGCGATGCTGTCGAGCGCGGAGTGCGCGAGCACGGTCATCGGGAGCTCCCATCGATCGGATCTCCGCAGTCTCGCCGTCGCACCGGGTTCGCAGAAGGGTCTTGACGCCGCGGTCGATGAGGCGCACAGATGCTCGCCCGCACCGCCGACCTGTGGTTGCATGACGACATGAGCGTGACGCGAGGCGGCCGGCAGGGGCGGATGCGGGTGCCGACTGCGGTCGCCCTGATGACGGCGACGGCACTGCTGATCTGCGGATGCGCGGTGGCCGCGCCGGGCGCCGGCGCGAGCGCGAGCCCGATGCCCACCGCGGCCTGCCCGCAGGTCGAGGGGATCGACCTGCCGCCCGAGTGCGCGCCCTACGATCCCGAGCACAGCATGGCGCAGAACGATCGGCACCGCGAGCGGATGGAGATGCCCGAGGGTGCGCAGGCCGCGGCCGACGACGCCGCCTCCCAGCTGCGGACGTCGCTCGAGAGCATCCGCTCGTCGGGGGCGATCTCGGCCGAGGCCGTGGAGGACGCCGCACGCGATGCGGGACTGTCCGACATCACGGCGCGCGGCGATTCGGGCGCGGTGGAGTTCGGTGCTGCGGCGCCCGACGGCGGCTGCGTGTTCGGCGGGGTCAACGCGGATGCGGTCAGGGTCGAGGTCGGCGGGTACATCCTCGACGGCGGCTGCCTGCCCGCGCAGTGACCCCGGCGCCGCCCGAGCGCGGCGCCCTACGGGTGCACCGGGTAGTGGCTCGAGATCGCGATGCGGTTCCAGCTGTTGATCACGACGGCGAGCCAGGTCACGGCCGCGATCTGCTTCTCGGAGAGGATGCCGTCGACGTCGACCCCGCGGTCGACGAGACGCCCGTGGTCGCCGATCATCGTCACGTGCTCGGCGATCTGCAGCGCGGCCTGCTCCTCGGGGCTGAAGTACTGCGACTCCCACCAGCCGGCGACCACGGCGAGCCGATCCGCGGTCTCGCCCGCAGCGATCGCGTCGGCGCAGTGCATCCGCAGACAGAACGCACAGCCGTTGAGCTGCGACGCCCGCACCTTGACCAGCTCGACGAGCAGCGGCGACAGCCCGGCGTCCTTCCCCGCGGCCACGGCCTGGTCGTTGAAGTCCAGCATGGCTTTGTACGGGCCCGAGTAGGTCTTGCCGATGTTCACGTGCGACACGTCTTCTCCCTCGTCGATGGGGGCGCGGAGTGCGCCTCCCCTCTGATGACGACGCGGGATGCCGGGTTGTGAGGTCGTTCGTAGATGGAAAACGCCTCCGAAGCGACGGCTTCGGAGGCGTTCTCCATCTCTCACCCCTTCCGACGGGGGAGGGGGCGTGGCGGGGGTCAGGACGAGACGGTGACGGAGGCGTCGGCGATGAGCCCGTCCATGAGGGCGCGGGCGTTGCCGTAGCCCTCCGAGATCGCGGCGTGCTGCATGGTCAGCAGCACGTAATCGGCGTTCTCCTTGATAGCGAACTCCTTCTCGACGGTCGTCCAGGCGGGGAGCACCCAGGGCTTGTCGTTCGCGCGGGCGGCGGCGATCACCCGGCGGAAGTCGTCGAAGTCCGCCTCGGTCTGCCGGTACGCGCCGCGACCGCTCATGGCGGCGAGGTCGCCGGGGCCGATGAAGATGCCGTCGACGGTCGGCAGCGCCGCGATCCCCTCGACGTCCTGCAGGGCGCGGGGGTCCTCGACCATCGGGAAGACCTTGATGTCGCGGTCCTGCGCGGCGATCCACTCGTCCGAGTAGCCGCGGTAGCCCATGGTGCGGCCGCCCGCGAGGCTGCGGGAGCCGAGCGGCGGGAACTTCGCGAAGTCCGTGATGCGCTTCGCGTGCTCGAGACCCTCGATGTGCGGGATGATGACGCCGTCGGAGCCGAAGTCGAGGGCCTGCTGGATCGCGCCGCGCTCGGGCACGAGCACCTTCGAGAGCACTTCGAGGCCCAGGCCCTTGAGCAGCGGGATGAACCGCTCGAGGATCGCGAGGTCGAACGAGCCGTGCTCGATGTCCAGCACGACGAAGTCGTAGCCGAGGCCCGCGACGATCTCGCCGATCGCGCTGCTGCCGTCCGAGAGCCAGGCCCCCTGCTTGAGTGTGTGAGTCATGATGTTCCTTTCGGTGGTGCGGGGTGGCGGCGTCAGACGGATGCGACGACGGTGAAGCGGCGGTTGGCGAGCGAGGGGTTCACGGCGCGCACCTGCGCGATGCGGGCCGGAGTCGCGTCGGCGACCGCGATGCCGCTCGACTCCCCGATCTCGCCGAGCGTGATCCCCATCGGGTCGACGATGATGCTGCCGCCCGTGCCGACGCCGGGGCCCTGGGAGACGGCGGCGACGTACAGGGTGTTCTCGATCGCGCGGGCGCGGGCAAGCGTGTTCCAGTGGTCCTCCTTGCGGGCCCCGGGCATCCATGCGGCGGGGTACAGCAGCAGGTCCACGCCGGCGTCGGCGTGCTCGCGTGCGACCTCGGGGAAGCGGAGGTCGTAGCAGGTCAGCATCCCCACCTTCACGTCGTCGATCGTGAAGGTCACGGGGCCCTCGATGTCCCCCGGGCGGATGTGGTCGGATTCGAGGAACCCGAACGCGTCGTACAGGTGGAGCTTGTGGTAGACCCGCGACAGGCCCTCGTCCGGGGTGACGAGCACGAGGGTGTTGTAGCCGCGCGGCTCGTCGTCGATGCGCTCGAGCATGCCCGCGACGATCGCGACGCCCGTTCGTCGCGACAGCTCGGCGAGACCGGTCACGAACGGGCCGTCGAGAGCCTCGCCCTGCTCGACGAACGCCGAGTCGAGGTTCGGCACGTCGTACATCGCGAACTCGGGGAACACGACGAGACGTGCGCCGCTGGCCGCCGCCTCCTCCGTGAGCCGGGTGATCTCCGCGAGGTTCGCGGCCTTGTCGTCGCCCGAGACCATCTGGCCGATCGCGAACTTCATGATGCTCCTTCTTTCGAGATGAGGCTCTCCGGGATGGAGAGCTCGGTGATGCAGTGCTGCACGAACGCCCGGCCGACCGCGTCGAGGCGACGGTCGAACCAGGAGATCGAGGTCGTGAGTCCCACCGAGGGGTTCACGAGGGTGCGGTAGACGACGTTGTGCTGGGGGATGTCCGACAGGGACTTAGGGATGAAGCACACGCCCATCCCCGCCGACACCATCGCGGCCTGGTCGAGGTACGAGCCCATGACCTCGAGCGATCGCGGGGAGAACCCGGCGCGCATGCAGGCCGTGACGACCGCGTCGTACCCGGTGGGGTTCGCGGTGCGCGGGCCCTGCAGGATCCGCTCGTTGCGCAGCATCGCGAAGTCCACCTCGTCGACGTCGGCGAGCTGGTGGTCGTCGGGCAGCGCGACCAGGTACTCCTCGCCGAACAGGGCGGTCGAGGACAGGTCCTTCAGATCCGGCTCGGTCAGCAGGATCGCCACGTCGATCGACCCCTGCTCCAGCTCGTCGACCAGCAGCGAGGTGGGGATGCTGCGCACCTGCACGGTCGCGGTCGGATGCGCGCGGATGAACTGGCGCACGGCGCGCGCCGGCGAGCTGAACATCATCGCCGGCACGATGCCCACCCGGACGCGGCCGAACTCGTGACTGCGCTGGTCGTCGAGCAGCTGGGTGATGTGCTGCATCGCCTCCAGCACCCGACGGCAGCGGTAGTAGAACTCGCGGCCGGCCTCGGTCGGCGTGATCGGTCGCGTCGTGCGGTCGATCAGCGCGACGCCGACGTCCTTCTCCAGGCGCGAGATCTGCTGCGACAGGGCCGGTGCCGTGATGAAGAGGCTGTCGGCGGCCTGCTTGAAGCCCCCGGCATCCACGAGCGTGACGAAGAGCTCGAGCCGTCGCGTCTCCATGGCTAGCCCCTCCTCAGGGCGAGGCGCTCTGCGCGTCGCACCCGCTGGATCTCGGGGTCGGGCACAGGGGCGGCCGCGATCAGCCGCTTCGTGTACTCGTCCGTCGGGTGGTGCAGCACCTCCTCGGTCGGCCCTTCCTCGACCACGTCGCCGTGCCGCAGCACCACCACGCGGTTCGACAGGGTCTCGACGACCGAGAGGTCGTGGCTGATGAACAGGCACGAGAAGCCGAGCTCCCGTTGCAGGGCCAGGAACAGGTCGAGCACCTGCGCCTGCACCGACACGTCGAGCGCCGAGGTCGGCTCGTCGGCGATCATCAGCACCGGATCGGTCGCGATCGCGCGGGCGATGCCGATGCGCTGACGCTGCCCGCCGGAGAGCTCGTGCGGGTAGCGGTCCGACCAGTCGGGGTTGAGCTGCACGCGCTCGAGCAGCTCCTTCGCGCGCGCCCGCCGCGCCCGGGGATCGCGCACGAGCCCCTGCCACAGCAGCGGGTCCGAGATCGCCTGTCCGATCGTGCGGCGGGGATTGAGCGAGGATGCCGGGTCCTGGAACACCATCGTGACGTGGCGCCGCAGCTGCCGCAGTGCACGACCCGGTCGGCCGGTGATGCGCTCGCCGCGGACCTCGAGCGTGCCCTCGGTCACCGGCAGCAGACCGATCGCGGCCTTGCCGATCGTCGACTTGCCCGATCCGGACTCGCCGACCAGGCCGACGATCTCGCCGCGCTGCACCTCGAGGTCGATGCCGTTGATGGCCTGGAAACCGGGGCGCCGCCAGCGTCCGGGGTAGCGGATCACGGCCTCCTGCAGCCGCAGCACCGTCTCGGGCAGGGGCGTCGTGGCCGTGACGCCGTCGATGCGGAGCTTGTTGTTCGCGGCCGACAGGAAATCGTCGGCCTTGCCCAGGTGCGGGACCGCGGCGAGCAGCGCCTGCGTGTACGGCTCCTTCGGGGTCTTGAACAGCTCGGCCGACGGGGCCTCCTCCACGACGCGACCGTCCTTCATCACGACGACCTCGTCGGCGACGTCGGCGACCACGCCCATGTCGTGCGTGATGATGAGCACGGCCATGCCCATCCGCTCCTGGATCTCGGCGATCAGGTCGAGGATCTCGGCCTGCACCGTGACGTCGAGCGCCGTGGTGGGCTCGTCCGCGATGAGCAGGTCCGGCTCGGACGAGATCGCCATCGCGATCATGGCGCGCTGGCGCTGACCGCCCGAGAGCTGATGGGGATAGTGGTCGACCTTCTCCTCGGGGGCCGGCATGTGCACGTCGCGCAGCAGCTGCACCGCGCGCTCGCGCGCCACCTTGTAATCGAGGTCGTGGTGGCTCGTGAGCGCCTCGATCAGCTGGTGGCCGATCGTGTACACGGGGTTCAGAGCGGTCATCGGCTCCTGGAAGATCGTCGCGATGCGGGATCCTCTCAGCGGCCGCAGCCCCTTGTCGCGCATAGGCACGAGGTCGACGCCGTCGAACAGGATGCGGCCGGTGCGGCGCGCGTTCGGCGGCAGGAGGTCGAGGATCGACATCGCGGTGACCGACTTGCCCGACCCGGACTCGCCGACGAGCGCGAGAGTCTTGCGCCGATCGACGCTGAACGACACGTCGTAGGTGACCTGACGCCAGCCGTCCGGGGTGGCGAACTCGACGGACAGGCCGTCGACCTGCAGCAGCGGTTCGTTCATGAGCGCTTCTTCGCTTTCGGGTCAAGGAGGTCGCGGAGGGCGTCGCCGAGGATGCCGAACGCGAGGATCGTCAGCACGATGACCGCGCCGGGAACGAGCAGCACGTGCGGATCGGTCGTGAGGTACCGCTGGCCGGCCGCGACCATCGAGCCCCAGGACGGCGTGGGCGGGACGACGCCGAGGCCCAGGTAGCTGAGCCCGGATTCCATGAGGATCGCGGCCGCCATCGTGAGCGAGAACTGCACGATGATCGGCGCGGAGACGTTCGCGAGCACCGTGCGGAACAGGATCACGACGGTCGGGGCGCCGAAGGTGCGCGCTGCATCGACGTACTCCTCGCGCTTGGTCGACAGCACCTGCCCGTAGGTGATGCGGGCGAAGATCGGCGCGAACAGCACACCCATCGCGATGATGAGGGTGACCGGCCCCGGACCGTACAGCGTGACCGCGAGGAGCGCGAGCACGATGGGCGGGAACGCGAGGATCACGTCGACGATCAGACGCATCGTGACGACCTCGGTGAGGCCGTTGAAGTACGCGCCGAGCAGGCCGAGGAGCGTGCCGAGAACCGTCGCGAGCACTGTGGCGCCGAGGGCGATGAACAGCTCGACCTGCGCGCCGAACATGATGCGCGAGAGGATGTCGCGGCCGAGCTCGTCGGTGCCCAGCAGATGTCCGGGGCTGAACATCGGCTGCAGGCGGATCGCCACGTTCTGCGCGATCGGGTCGTAGGGCGCGAGCAGAGGTGCGAACGCCATGAGCACGAGGATCACGACGAGGTACACCACCATGACGGTGCGCAGCGGGGTGATCGCCTGACGGAGGCGGGGGCTGAGTTTCATGCTCGCCTCACTCGGGGGTCGAGGATTCCGTAGATGATGTCGACGACGATGTTGATCGCGATGAAGAGCATCGCGATCACGATCACGACGCCCTGCACGACCGGGTAGTCGCGGGTCGTGACGCCGTCGACGAGGAGGCTCGAGAGGCCCGGGTAGTTGAACACCCGCTCCACGAGCACCGTCGATCCGAGCAGGGTGCCGAAGCCGATGCCGACGACCGTGACCACCGGGGTCAGGGAGTTGCGCAGCACATGGCGGCGGAACACCGTCATCGGGGCCAGGCCGATGGACTTGGCGGTGCGCACCCAGTCCTGCGTCTGCACCTCGAGCACGGCCGACCTGGTCATGCGGGCGATCTGCGCCGCGAAGCCGACCGCGAGCGAGATCGCCGGAAGCGTGAGGCTCTTGATCGCCCCGAGGAAGTCCTTCGAGGGATCGACGTAGCCGCCGGCCGGGAAGAGGCCGAGCGTGATCGAGAACACGAGGATCAGCACGGCGCCGAACACGAACACGGGCAGGGCCACGCCGATCGAGCTGAGCGCGGTCACGAGCGTGTCGACCCAGCCGCCGCGTCGGGCCGCGAGGGCTCCCATCGCGACGCCGATGACGATCGAGAGGATCGTCGCGTAGGCCACGAGGAGGAGCGTGCGGGGGAGTCGGGCGCCGATCGCCTCGAGCACGGGCTGCGAGGTGCGGAACGACTCGCCCAGGTCGCCGGTGAAGACGCCGCCGAGGAACGAGAAGTACTGGGTGAGCAGCGGCTGGTTGAGCCCCAGCTGCTCACGGAGCGCCGCGACGGCCTCCGGGCTGGGCGCCCCGCCGTCGCCCGTGCTGAGCAGCAGCACGGCGGGGTCGCCCGGAACGAGTTGCAGTGCGGAGAAGATGAGGGTGAGGACCAGCAGGACCAGTCCCACCCCCATCGCCAGCCGCTTCGCGATGAAGAGGATCACGGCAGGGTCACTCCACGGAGGCGTGTGCGAGGTTCAGCGAGCTGTAGAACACGAGGAACCCGGGAAGGGTCTCGAAGCCCTTCACCTTGTCGCTGTAGGCGTAGGCCTGCTCACGGGTGTTGATCGAGGCGAACGGCACGTCCTCGGCCCAGATGTCGGCGATCTCCTCGTAGATCGCCTTCTTGCCGGCGTCGTCGTCGGCGGCGCGGAGTCCCTCTTCGATGAGTCCGCGCAGCGTGTCGTTGGAGTAGCCCCAGCCGACGTTGAAGTTGCGGCTGTCGACCACCCAGTTCAGCAGGTAGGACGGGTCGGTGATGACGCCCGCGTCACCCGAGACGGCGAGGTCGTACTCGCCCGCGTTGCCCTTGCTGACGCGCGTCGACCAGTCGGGGGCGTCGAGCGTGACGTCGATGCCGACCGCGCGGAGGTCCTCCTGCACCGACAGCGCGTTGTCCTGCAGGAAGGTGTACTGCGAGGTCGACAGCAGCGTGGCGGAGAAGCCGTCCGGGTAGCCGGCATCCGCGAGCAGCTCCTTGGCCTTCTCGGGGTCGTAGCTCCACAGCTCCCCGGCCTTCGGGTCGTATGCGGGGTCGTCCTCGGGGATGACGATCCCGTCGAGCGGGGCGCCGTTGCTCTGGAACGCCGCGGTCACCGCGTTCTCGCGGTTGAGCGCGTACGCCACGGCCTGGCGCACCTTCGGGTCGGCGAACGGGCCGTCCGTCACGTTGAACTGCACGTACTGGAACGGTCCCTGCTGCGCATCGACCGTGAGCCCGGCATCCGCGACCCGCTGGAAGTTCTCCCACGGCACGTACTCGATCATGTCGACGTCGCCGCTGAGCAGTGCGTTCGTGCGGGCTTCGCCGTCGGGGTAGAACTTCACCTCGATGCTGTCGAGGGAGACCTCGTCGGCGTCGTAGTAGGCGTCGTTCTTCTCGACCGTGAGCCCGATGCCCTGGTCGAGGTTCGTCATCTCGAAGGGACCGGCGCCGACCCAGTTGGGGGTGTCGGGGTTGAGCGAGGCGTCGGGCACAATCGCCGCGAACGGCAGCGCGAGGTACTGCAGGAACGCGGTGTTCGGCTGGGCGAGCGTGATCGTCACGGTGTCGCCGTCGGCGGTGATGTCGGTGATGTCCTTGAGGCCGGCGGCGAGCTGCGAGCCGTTCGCCGGGTCGCGGTAGTAGTCGAGGGAGTTCTTGACGTTCTCGGAGGTGAGCGGGGAGTCGTCGCTGAAGGTCAGGTTGGGACGCAGCGTGAACACGTAGCTCGTGGGATCGCTGGTGTCGACCGACTCGGCCACACCCGGCACGACCGCCCCGGTCTCGTCGTAGGTCATGAGGCCGCGGTGCACCATCGTGAGCAACTGGTTGACCGCGCCGCCCTGCTGCATGCCGGTGATGGGGGTCGCGGGATCCGCGGAGAGACCGAACGTCAGGGTCTGCGCGCCGCCCTCGCCTCCGGAGTCGCCGGCATCACCGGAGCCGCCGCAGCCGGCGAGGACGAGGACGGATGCTGCGCCGAAGGCGACGGCGCCGATCCAACGGGCGGAGGTGCGTGTGGGACGACGGAGGTGCGGAGATGCGGGCATGACGAAGTCCTTCCATGGCGCGCACGGGCGCCATCGCTCGAGGTGTCACGAATCACGGAGCGTCGTCATCGACGGCTCCGTTGCTCGTCGGGGGGTGAAGGTCGGGTGGTGGGTGTGACCCTTCGTGATCGATTATGTCGACCGGTCACATAAGTCGAAAGTTCGACTTCGCATAGTGAGATAACGAAATGCTTAACGTGCTGCGCCCACCAGGGCTTTTCCCGTCACGAACGGTGTCGAAAGATGGAATACGCCTCCGAATCCCGATTCTCCGAGGCGTTTTCCATCTCTCGTGGTGGTGCCGCTGACGTCAGACGAGGGACTCGAGCGGGTTGTCGCGGAGCTTTCGCTCGACCCCGCCGTCGACGAGGCGGCACGCGGCGCTCGACGGCTTGCGCTCGGCCTGGTCGACGACCGCGGTGCCGAACTCCTGCGCGAGCTCGAGGCGCGGGTAGGCGTCGAGGACCTCGCGGCGGAAGTCCTCGGGCAGAACGTCGGGCCGCGCGCCCGAGATGTCGAGGCCCGTCGCGATCTCGAGCAGGTACCCCTCGGCATCCTCCGCGGGGTCGACACTCGGCAGGTTGTGTGCGACGATCACGTCGAGCACACGGTGCCGCCGCGCCGCATCCCACCCGGCCCCCGCGGTCAGCGCGATGCCGACATGCCCGCCCGCGTGCTCGTACGCGAGGGTGTGGTTGTCGAACTCGGGGGCGAGGCCGATGTCGTGCAGGAGCGCAGACACGTAGAGCAGCTCGTGGTCGACATCACGGCGGCCCTCGACCTGAGCGAACGCCTCCGCCCACAGCCACGACCGCGTGACGTGGTTCACGATCGTCGGCGAGTGGTACTCCTGAGCGAGGGTGAGCGCCCCGCGGGCGGCGGCGGTGTCGGGCACGGGGAAGTCGGCGATGCGCATGGCGTCAGTCTCGCTCGGCGTCGAAGATCCCACGAGCGTCCCGACCGCCAGCATCCCTCCGATTCCGGACATCGGGCGACTCGGCGCAGCGCCGGGCACGACTTCGGAGCCCGGTCCCGACACGCCGCGCGCACCGACTCCTGCACGGCGTGTCGCGGCATCCGCTCCGAAGCTGTGCCCGCGCGGATGGATGCCGGTGACCGATCTCTCAGGCGACCGGCGTCTGCGCCGCCACCCGGTACCGGGCAGCGCGGTGGGAGTCCTGCACGCGGTCGCCCTTGCCGTGGAGCTTGTGGCGCAGCGTGCCGGGCGTGTACTCCTCGGGGTAGGCGCCGCGCTCACGAAGCACCGGGATGACGTGCTCGATGACGTCCTGCCAGGTGCCCGGCGTGACGGCGTAGGCGAGGTTGAAGCCGTCGATGTCGGTCTCCTCGACCCAGGACTGCAGCTCGTCGGCGATCTCCTCGCCCGAGCCGACGATCGTGGGGCCGAGGCCGCCGATCGCGTTGTGGCGGCCGAAGTCGCCGACGGTCCACTCGCGGCCGAGGTCCGCCTCCTCCTTGAGATGCTGCAGCACCGACTGGATCGCGTTCGACTCGACGTTCCCCACCGGCTCGTCCTCCTCGTACTGCGACAGGTCGACACCCATCCAGCCGGACATGAACGTCAACGCGCCCTCCGGGCTCGCGTACGACAGGTACTCGGCGTGCTTCGCCGCGGCATCCTCGCTCGTCGCTCCGGTGATCACCGTGAGCAGCGTGTAGATGCGAGCGTCGTAGCGGTCGCGGCCGGCGGCCTCGAGGGCGTCGCGGATGCGCTTCACGGTGCCCGCCAGCACCTCCTTCGAGGGGGCGGCGACGAAGATCGCCTCGGCGTTCTCCGCCGCGAACTTCACCCCGCGGGGGCTCGCGCCCGCCTGGTAGATCACCGGCGTTCGCTGCGGCGAGGGCTCGGAGATGTGGATGCCGGGGACGCTGAAGTGCTTCCCCTCGTGGCCGATCGGGTGCACCTTCGACGGGTCGGTGAAGATGCCGCGTTCGCGGTCCTCGACCACGGCGTCGTCCTCCCACGACCCCTCCCACAGCTTGTACAGCACCTCGACGTACTCGTCGGCGTGGTCGTAGCGGTCGTCGTGCGCGAGCTGGTCGGTCTGGCCCATGTTGCGCGCGGCGCTGGGCAGGTAGCCGGTCACGACGTTCCAGCCGACGCGGCCTTGCGTGAGGTGGTCGAGCGTGCTCAGGCGACGCGCGAACGGATAGGGATGCTCGAACGCGGTGCCCGCCGTGACCCCGAAGCCGAGGTGCTCGGTCACGGCCGCCATGGCGCTCACGAGCAGGATCGGGTCGTTCACGGGCACCTGGGCGCCGTTGCGGATCGCGGCCTCGTTCGTACCGCCGTACACGTCGTAAGTGCCGAGCACGTCGGCGATGAAGATGCCGTCGAAGGTCGCGCTCTCCAGCAGCTTCGCGAGGTCGGTCCAGTACGAGATCGTGTTGTACTGGCGCGAGCGGTCGTCGGGGTGCCGCCACAGGCCGGACGACTGGTGGGCGACGCAGTTCATGTCGAAGGCGTTGAAGCGGATCTGACGGGTCATGCCGTCTAGAAGACCCTGTCGACCCGTGTTCCGGCCACTGCCGGCGACACACGACGACACATTCCGGGCTTCAGGATGGTGGCCGACACGTCAGATGCCGGGCCCTTTCGCCGGATCGGTCCGACATCTGGCGTGTCGGCCCCCGGGGCGCGGGACTCAGCGGCGGCGTCGGCCGGTGCGGATCGGCTGCGTGACGGGACGCGGATCGGGCATGAGCGTGTCGACCTGGGGTTTCGCGTTCGCCTGCGCACGGCACCAGACCACGAATCCCACGGCCGTGAAGACGCCGTAGAACACGTACATGAACCCGGTCGCGTAGAAGCCGGCGGCGAAGAGCAGCGGCACCCCGACGACGTCGACCGCGATCCAGATGAGCCAGAACTCGGTCCAGCCCTTCGCCATGCCGTAGGTGGCGAGCAACGAGCCGACGAAGGTCCACGCATCCGCCCACACGGGCTCGTACGAGCCGAGCATGCGGAACAGGGGTGTGAGCGCCACCGTGCCGATCACGAGGACGAGCACGAGGCCGATCCGGGCGCTGGTCGGCGCCCACCGGGGAGTCACCCGACCGTCGTCGCTCGACGCCTGCTTCCACCGGATCCAGCCGTAGATCGCGACCGCGATGAACATGATCTGTCGCCCTGCCTGGCCGAGCAGGTGCGGCAGCTCGTGATCGGGGTTCAGGATCGTGCCGAGGAACACCGTGAGCAGCAGCACGTTGCCGATGATGCCGACCGGCCACGCCCACACCTTGCGGCGCATGCCGCCCAGGGCGCTGGCCAGACCGAAGGCGTTGCCGACGACCTCGCGCACCAGCAGCGTCTGGCCGCCGGGAAGCTGCCACTGCGAGTTGAATGCGTCGACGAGCCAGAGAAGGAGGTTCACCGGGCGTCCTCCGCAGGAGCGGGCAGCTCGGGCGGGAACGGCCGGTCGTCGAGCACCAGCTGCAGGAACGTGAGGTCGAGCCAACGGCCGAACTTGGCGCCGACCTGCGGCATCCGTCCCACCTGAAGGAAGTCGAGACGCTTGTGCAGCACGATCGACGGGAGGTTGCCGCTCTCGACCGCGCCGACCATCACATGGATGCCGAGGCGGCGCGCGCGGTCGATGAGCTCGACCATCAGCAGCCGTCCGATCCCGCGGCCGCGCTGGTCGCCCCGCACGTACACGGAATGCTCGACCGTGTGGCGGTACCCGCTGTGCGGGCGCCAGTCGCCGAACGACGCGTATCCGACCACGCCCGTCTCATCGGTCGCGACGATCACCGGGAAACCCCGCTCGCGCCGGGCCGCCAGCCAGGCGGAGCGGTCGGCGACGTCGACGGCCTCCTCGTTCCAGATCGCCGTCGTGTGCACGACGGCGTCGTTGTGGATCGCCGTGATCTGCTCGAGGTCGGTCTCCTCGGCATCCCGGATGTGGGGGTCGCTCATCGGGTCTCCTGCGTCCGCGCTCGGGTGCGCAGGGACGACGCTAGCAGGATGCCGGGGTGCTGGTGCTCACGGCATCCTGCCTATCGAGCGGAGCCGAGGACGTCGCGCACGACGATCGCCCGTCGCATGTCGGCCATGATCGGATCGAAGAACCGCTCGCGGTAGCGGGCCTCGCTCACGGCGGAGAACACGAAGGGCAGCGTGGCGATGAGCGACAGCAGGGTGGTCGCCTTGAGCAGGTTCACGGTGATCGGCAGGGTCGTGTCGCCGATGCGCCACGGTTCGACCGCGAGCGGCTGAGTGGCGTTGCCGGTGCCGACCCAGAGCTCGACGATCCCGATCGGCACCGCGATGCTGCCGATCACGACGAGCAGCGCGCACAGCAGGGCGGCGAAGAACAGCGCCTGGACGAGCTGGGCGAACGTCATGGCGAGCAGGATGTTCAACCGCTGCGGTGCGCGCAGGCGACGACGGGGTGCGGCTCCAGCGTCGCGGTGCTCGGCGGGGGTGTCGACGATGAGCGCGGCGCGCTGCTCGGGAGTGGGCGCCTGCGATCCGTCGTCGATCTCGGAGGCGCTGACGCGCAGCACGACGACGGTCGCGAGAGCCGCGACCACCAGTCCGACGAGAGCGATCGAGCCCCATGAAAGCGCCGAGGCCATCTGCCAGACCTCGGAGGAGAAGAACGCGAAGACGACGAGCATGAGGATCACCGGCAGGGCGATCGACGCCATGTGCCCGATCGCCGCGGCGTTCTGCACCGCCAGACGCGATGCCCAGGAGATGAGCGCTCCGCCGCCCATGCCCGTCACGAGCACGCACAGCGCCAGGATTCCGAGCGTCTCGAGGATCGGACCGACCGTCGCGCCGGGGCTGAACTCGTAGCCGTCGACGACCATCCACACCGCGCACACGACGATCATGACGGTCGCGACGATCGTGCCGACGAGTGCGGTCAGTCGTCTCAGCACGAACCGGGCGAGCAGGTATCCGCCCCAGGCGACGACGATGCCGATGAGCGACATCGCGAGGACCACGATCGCGATGACCAGGTCGTCGTCGTCGTCCCCGTCGGCCACCTCGAGGACGGCATCGAGGGCCACCACGAACACCTCGAGCACGAAGCCGACGACGGCGACCCAGACCACGAGCGGGGCGACGCGCCGGGGAAGGTCGGTGAACCAGCGTCGCAGCGGAACGAACGTCGGCAGACCCTGCTCGCGGAACCAGCGATCGGCGTCGCGCTTCGCGCTCCGAAGTTGGCGGGATGCGGTGGACATGGTGCGAGGATACGACACGACTCTGCTGTCGCTGGGCTCAGCCCTCGGATGCCGGTGCCGCCGCCCACTGCGTGAGCTTGGCCGGGTTCAGCATGATCCACAGGCGCGTGATGCGGCCGTCCTCGACGCGGAAGTCCATGACCGACTGCACCCGCGCGCCGTCGCGGAACACGAGTCCGACACCGTCTCCGCGCGCCTGCTCGGACATCGTGAGCTCCGGATGCTTCGACGCGACGCCGAGCAGGAACCGGGCGACGTTGTCGGCTCCGGACACGACGTTGCGTGCTGCGCTGACGACCCCGCCGCCGTCGCTGCGCAGTTCCACATCGGGGGCGAGGAAGCGGACGAGGCTCGCGACCTCGCCCGTGCGCGTCGCCTCCTGGAACGCGCGGACGACGCGATCGTGCTCGGCGCGGGGCACGGCTGTCGCCCGGTTCTCGCGCACATGGCGTCGGGCGGAGGAGGCGAGCTGGCGCACCGCGGCGGACGAGCGACCCACGGCGTCCGCGATCTCGTCGAACGGCACGTCGAACACGTCGTGCAGCACGAACGCCACACGCTCGGCCGGGGTCATCGCCTCGAGCACCACGAGCAGGGCGGTCGAGACGTCCTCGTCGAGCGTGACGCGGTCGAGCGGATCGGCATCCGAGTCGGGAGCGGTGCGGCGGGGGAGGGCGCCGTGGAAGACGCCGGCGGGCAGCGGTTCGGGCAGCCATTCGCCGACGTACTGCTCGCGGCGACGGCGGGCCGATCCGAGCAGGTCGAGGGCGACGCGGCCGGCCACGGTGGTCAGCCATCCCGCCGGGTTCGCGATCGCCTCGCGCTCCGCATCGTCGAGGCGATACCACCGCAGATACGTCTCCTGCACGATGTCCTCGGCATCCGCCATGGTCCCGGTCATGCGGTAGCCGAGAGCGAGCAGACGTCGCCGTTCGCGGAACACGTCGCTCAACTCGTCGTCCACGTTGGTCCTCTCTATCTGCGCCCGGCGCTCCGCGTGCACGCCTCTGCAGGATATGACGATGTCCCGGGGTGCGGTGTGAGGGCCCGGCCTCACACCGCGCGGCCCTGCGTCGTCATCCTCGTGAGGGGCCCGTGTGCGGCCCGCCGAGGAAAGGGAATCGGATGAGGATCGCCGTCGCAGGAGGAACAGGCGTCGTCGGCCGTCATGTCGTGGCCGCTGCCGAGCGGGCCGGGCACGACGTCGTGGTGCTGGCGCGGTCGCGAGGAACGGACCTGCTCACCGGGCAGGGACTCGCGGGGGCGCTGGTCGGCGCGGATGCTGTGATCGACGCCGCGAACAGCGCCACGACCCTGTCGGCGACGAAGGCCACCGCGTTCTTCGAGACCGCGACGCGCACCCTTCTCACGGCGGAGTCGGAGGCGGGGGTCGGGCATCACGTCGTGCTGTCGATCGTCGGGATCGACGACATCGATGCGTCGTACTACGCGGGCAAGCTCGCGCAGGAGCGGATGGTCGCCGCTGGTGCCGTGCCGTTCACGATCGCGCGCGCGGGGCAGTTCCACGAGTTCGCGAGGCAGCTGCTGTCGGGCATGGGCGGTCCGGTCGCGCTGCTGCCGAAGATCCTCATGCGGCCGGTCGCGGCGCGCGAGGTCGGAGAGCATCTCGTGCGGGTGGCCGAGGGTGGTGCGGCGGGGCGTGCGGCGGACCTCGTCGGACCGCGCGATGAGGTGCTGGCCGACGTGGCGCGGCGGCAGCTGGCTTTCGACGGAGTGCGGCGTCCGGTGGTGGAGGTGCGGTTGCCGGGAGTGTACGGGCGCGGGCTGGCATCGGGATCGTTGCGCGGAGGTGCGGATGCCGTGCGGGGACGGATCACATTCGACGAGTGGTTGCGGAGTGAGGATCACCGGGGTGCGTGACGAGCTCGGGTGGTGCGCTCTGTATTGGCATTCCGTTTCGAGTTTCGAAGGTTTGTTCTAGACTGGGGGTATGTCGAATCCGCATCTTTTCCCCCTTCTGGAGGCCGTTCAGTGCCTTGAGGGTGCGTGGGGTGATGCCGCGAACGGCACTGATCTCTCGCGGTCACAGCTCCTGGCCGCGCACGATGCCGTAGGTGTGCTGCAGCGTCGGTTGGATGGTCTGCATGCGGAGGTCGCGGCGGGGATCGCGCGGGAGTCTCGGCCGGAGCTGGGGTCGGGTGGTCTGGCGAAGGAGCGGGGGTTCCGGTCGCCGGCGGCGTTGATCGCGGCGACGACCGGGGGCTCGAAGGGTGATGCCGCGCGGTTGGTGACGGTGGGGGAGGCGACGGCTCCGCGGGCGAATCTGCTCGGCGAGGTTCTGCCGTCTCGGTATCCGGTGGTGCAGGAGGCCCTGTCGGCGGGGGATCTGAGTGCGGCAGCTGCCGGCGTGATCGTCGCGGTGTTGGACCGGGCGCGCCTGAAAGCGGATCTTGAGCGGGTCGCGGAGGCGGAGCAGCGGTTGGTGTCCCGGGCGGTGGGGCTGTCGTTGGACGATGTCCGCAAGCTCGTCGTGCGGGCGGAGGCGTGGTTGGATCCAGACGGAGTCGCCCCGCGGGAGGAAGAGGCGCGGGGACGGCGGTCGTTGACGATGTTCGAGCGTGATGGGTCGTTGCACCTGACCTTGCAGACGGACGTGGCGTCGGGGGCGCCGATAAAGGCGGCGATTCACGCGTTCGTGGCGGCGACGTTCCAAGCCCGTCAGGATGCGCCGGCCCCGGATGCTCCGGACGCGGATCACCGCAGTGTGGCGATGATCCAGGCCGACGCGCTCACGGCTCTCTGCGAGCACGCCGTGTCGTGCGGAGCGGGCCACCTTCCATCGAGCGGAGCGACCGTGATCGTGCGCGTGTCTCTGGACGACCTCACGACCGGCACCGGCGTCGCGACGATCGACGGCACCGACCAGCCCGTGAGCATCACCACCTGCCGGCGGATGGCGGCGAGTGGCGGGGTGATCCCGGTCGTGCTCGACTCGGCGGGCGAGATCCTGGACTGGGGCCGCGAGAAGCGGCTGTTCACCCGGGCGCAGCGCCTGGCGCTCGTGGAGCGTGATGGCGGATGCGTGATGTGCGGGCTCCCACCCCAGATGACCAAAGCCCACCACCTGCGATGGTGGCACCGCGACACCGGACCGACAGACCTCGACAACGGGGTACTGCTGTGCGAATCGTGTCACCACCGCATACACGACAACGGATGGGACATCCGCATCGAGGGCAGAGGGGTGGCCGCGCGGGTGTGGTTGATCCCACCGGCGTCCGTCGACCCCACCCGCACCCCACGCCTTGGCGGACGAGCGCGCTACGACATCGCCGCCTGAACGCAGGAGGTGCGAAGCCGCGGGTTACCCGCGCGCGACAGTCGTGCAGGCAGGATCCGGCGCGCACGCGTGCCGCGGGGTGTACGGGCATACGGGCATCCGGGCCGACGCCGTGGGCTCAGATCACACGTGCACGTCGGCGGGGGATTCCTCGCCCTCGTGGAAGCTCGGCTTCGTGCCGAACAGCTTCGCGATGCCGAGCACCACCCCGACGATCACGAGACCCGCGACGAGTCCGGCGATCGCCGAGAACAGCGTGTCGCCGATCCAGACGATGAACCCGCCCGCCGGCTCCAGGGCGTGCTCGATCGCATGCAGGATGTCTGCGCCGAAATGCACACCCACCTCGCCGAGGTTCACGAGCAGCAGATGACCGCCGACCCACAGCATCGCGACGGTACCGAGGATGCTGATGAAGCGGAACACCGCCGGCATCGACCGCACGATGCGCGTCCCCGTGTGGCGCACGCGACGCTCGGGGCTCTTCGCCATCTTCAACCCGATGTCGTCGATCTTCACCAGCAGCGCCACCGCGCCATACACGACACCCGTCATCAGGAGCGCGATCACCGCCAGGATCGCGAGCGTCGTCCAGATGTCGAGGCCCGCCTCGAGATTCGCCAGCGAGATGAGCATGATCTCGGTCGAGAGGATCAGGTCCGTCCGCACCGCGCCGAACACGAGCTTCCGCTCGTCGCGCGCACCCTCATCGGCATGGCCGTGCTGCACGCCGAACCACTCGAGCACCTTCTCCGCACCCTCGAAGCACAGGTACGCTCCGCCGAGGATCAGCAGGAACGGCAGCACCCACGGCGCGAAAGCCGTGAGCAGCAGCGCGATCGGGATGATGATGATGAACTTGTTCGCCAGCGAGCCGAGCGCGATCTTCGCCACCACCGGCAGCTCCCGCGCCGGAGTGATGCCCTGCACGTACTGGGGCGTCACGGCGGCGTCGTCGATCACGACCCCCGCCGCCTTCGCCGAGGCCTTCATCGCCGCGCTGAGGATGTCATCGACGACCGCGAGCAGTCCCACCGACATGTGCGTTCTCCCCCGGAGTGAAAGTGCAGACCAGCTGTCTGCAGACGAGACACTCTATCGAGTCCGCCGAAACTCACAGCCCGTTCCCAGCGGAGCGGGACCAAATCCGGCATCCCCTCTGTTCTCCTCTATGACGCCGCAGCCAGCCGCGTCGGACAAGGAGACGGATCATGTCGAACGACTACCGCAAGACCACCGAGGCGGTCAGCGACCTCACCAACCTGCAGTACGAGGTGACGCAGCAGGACGCCACCGAACCGCCCTTCCGCAACGCCTACTGGAACAACCACGACGACGGCATCTACGTCGACGTCGTCTCGGGCCAGCCGCTGTTCTCGTCCACGGACAAGTTCGACAGCGGCACCGGATGGCCGAGCTTCACCCGCCCGATCGACGCCGAGGCCGTCACGACCCGCACCGATCGCACACTCTGGATGACCCGCACCGAAGCCCGATCGACCGGAGCCGACAGCCACCTCGGACACGTCTTCGACGACGGACCGCGGGCTGAGGGAGGCCTGCGCTACTGCATGAACTCCGCCGCCCTGCGCTTCATCCCGGCCGACCGGCTCGAGGAAGAGGGGTACGGTCGCTACAGCACCCTCTTCACCACCCCGGACGCCACCACGTCCGGCACCACCCCCGACACCGAGGAGCAGTCATGACCGACACCGGAACCATCACCCGCACCCCCGGAACCGAGACCGCCGTCCTCGCCGGCGGCTGCTTCTGGGGCATGGAGGACCTCATCCGCCGTCAGCCCGGCGTGCTCGACACTCGCGTCGGCTACACCGGCGGGCAGAACGATCACGCCACCTACCGCAACCACCCCGGTCACGCCGAGGCCGTCGAGATCGTCTTCGACCCGACCAAGACGACGTACCGCGACATCCTCGCGTTCTTCTTCCAGATCCACGACCCGTCGACCCTGAACCGCCAGGGCAACGACATCGGGTCGAGCTACCGTTCGGCGATCTTCCCGCTCAGCCCCGAGCAAGAGACCGTCGCCCGCGACACGATCGCCGACGTCGACGCCTCGGGCCTGTGGCCCGCCAAGGCCGTCACGACGATCGAGCCCGAGGGGCCGTTCTGGCAGGCCGAGGAGGAGCACCAGGACTACCTGATCAAGTACCCCAACGGCTACACCTGCCACTTCCCGCGCGCGGGATGGGTGCTGCCCAAGCGGGAGAGCCCCGCGGTCTGATCACACGAACAAGCCCCCGTCCTCCGAGGCGGGGGCTTCTTCGTGCCTACTTCTCGGCGAGGAACGCCAGCGCCGCCTCCTTGAACGCGCGGGAACCGGGGGCGTTGAAATGGTTGCGGTCGGGGATCTCGAAGAAGCGCCCCTGCGGTGCGGCCTCGGCCAGTGCGCGCGAGCCCTCGATGATCGCGTCCTTCGACCCGGTCGCGAACAGGATCGGGGCCTCGGGGGCGTTCGACGGATCGGGATCGATCATCCGCGACGACCGCAGCCCCTCCGCGAGGGCCACGAGCGCGCGCAAGTCGTTGCCCGGCACGCGCTCGGTCAGCGTGATGTAGTTCTGGGTCGTCGGATCGGCGACAGGTGTGCCGTCCTCGAGATACCCGCGCACCTGGTCGAGATCGAGGCGGGCGAGGGGGATGCCGTCGGGCACGCCGCCCAGCACCGCCCGACCGATCCGCTGCGGAAGATCGCGCACGACCTCCCAGCCCACGCGGGCGCCGAGCGAATAGCCGAGATAGAACGCGTCGTCGACGAGGTAGGCGTCCATGACGGTCTCGACGTCGGTCGCGAGGGTGCGGATGCCGTACTGATCGGCCTGATGCGGCTTCTCGCTCAGCCCGTGGCCGCGCTGGTCGAGGGCGAGCACACGATAGCCGGCCTGGGTCAGCTGCCGCACCCAGCCTGTGAGCACCCAGGTGTCGCGGGCGCTCGACGCGAAGCCGTGCACGACGACCACGACGGGATCGTCGAGCTCGCCCCACGTGTAGGTCGCGAGGCGGGTGCCGTCGGCGGCGTACACCTGCTGCGGTTCGGGCATCTGGGTCAGATCGGAGAGAGGCACGGCCACGGCATCCATTCTCCTCGATGCTCGCAGGCTCAAGGTCCCGCCGTGAGACCGTCCGCGAGGTGCGGATTCGGACCCGTGGGGCCCCATCTGGTCTGTATCGGCATATCGCATGCGAGCGAATCCTTTCCCTTTACCGTGGGCGCTACTGACCGACAGGAGATTCGATGAAACCCAGGCGCTTCTCGCAATCAGCCCTCCCGATCACAATGCTCGTCTTGGCGATGGTCGTCCCCCCGTCCGCCCAGCCCGCGTCGACCCTGAAGAGCGACCAAAGGAGCGTCGCCGGGGCGAACTCGACGGCGGACGCCGCAGCCGCCGCACTGGAAAACGTCGAAGCCATTGAGCCTCGCCTGATTCTCTCGACGATCAACGAGGCAGCTGACAAGCCCGTGGTCGGCGTGCAGGTGGACACGGGGGCGGGCGCGGTTGAACTACCGATCGATCCGGGTGACGCCCTGCATCTCACCGGTTGGTCGGATGAGACGCTCTCGATTCACCTTCCGTATGCGCGGCACGCCGAGGAGGCTGTGCAACTGGACGAAGGAGCCATCGTCTACACCGGGGCACAAAGCTCGAACGCGGCGGTCATCAGCACCGCAGGCTTACAGCTCCTCACGATCGTCAATGGCGCAAACTCTCCGACACGCTGCTCCTACGAACTGTCGCTCGAGCCAGGACAGGTTCTGGAGCTCGTGGATGGAGGCGCTCAGGTCATCGATCCGGACGGCTCCACGGCGTTCGTCGTATCGCAGGCTTGGGCGAGAGATGCCAATGGTGCGCACGTTCCTACGTCGTACGACGTATCGGAGAACGTACTGACCCAGGTCGTCACCCATATCGGATCTGACGTCGCATATCCGGTCGTCGCGGACCCGATCTTCATCGCGCCTTGGGTATTCCGATGCCTGCTCGGGCTCGGTCTCAACGGGCCTCAGATCGTCGCCGCCTTCGCGAGCGGAACGATCTGGGGTGGTCTCGGGCGTGCGGCGCTCGCGTGCGCGCTCGGAAAGTAGTCGGTGAGGATGAGCAGGCTTCATGACGAAGACAGACTGGCCGCAGTGGAAGCGCGGATCGCCGAGCATCCGCTGTCGTCCGGGCCCGTCCGCGAGGCGTTCGCGATCATCGAGCACCTGGGGAAGGACAACCAGGTCGCGTTCGCGCAGGAGCTGCGCGAACGCGACCTCCCAGGGCTCGATGATCTGGGGAGGTTGCAGCTGCGGACGACCTTCAGCTGGTGGAGACTGCATCGCGGTCGTCGAAAGCTTCTGAAGCGGCTGGGACGATCCGACGACGAGTAGCCCCAACGACAGACGAAAGCACCCGCCCCGGATATCGAGGCGGGTGCTTCTCGTGAGGATGCGGTCAGAAGCGCGCGCGGAGCGCCTCGCCGAGCTCGGCATCCACGTTCGTCCAGTACTGGAAGAACCGCTCGCGGATCGCGTCGACCGTGAGGCCCTGGCCCTGACCGGTCAGGGTGTCGAGGAACCGGGCGCGCTGCTCGTCGTCGAAGACCGTGCGGTAGAGGGTACCCGCCTGACCGAAGTCGTCGTCATCGGCACGCAGCGTGGCGGCGGCGCGGATCAGCTCGCCATCCGACTCCCAGCTCGCCTCGACGCCCGCCAGCGGGTCGGCCTCGGGACCACCGGCCGCACCGTACGAGTTCGGCGTGTATACGCGGTGCTCGGCCGGGTTGAAGTGGTACTGCATGTTGCCTTCGTGCATGTAGTTGCGCACCTCGGCCGCATGCGGCTGGTTCACGGGCAGCTGGTTGTAGTTCGTGCCCACGCGGTGGCGCTGCGCGTCGGGGTACGCGAAGACGCGCGCCATGAGCATCTTGTCGGGCGAGATGCCGGTGCCGGGCACCTGGTTGCCGGGCGAGAACGCCGCTTGCTCGATCTCGGCGAAGAAGTTCTGCGGGTTGCGGTTCAGCGTGAACGTGCCGACCTTGATGCGCGGGTAGTCCTTCTTCGACCACGTCTTGGTGAGGTCGAAGGGGTTGAAGCGGTACGTCTTGCCCTCCTCGTACGGCATGATCTGCACGAACACGTCCCAGGACGGGAACTCCTCGCGCGCGATCGCGTCGAACAGGTCGCGACGGTAGTGGTCGGCATCCGATCCTGCGAGCTTCTCGGCCTCGTCGGCGTGCATCGCCTCGACGCCCTGCTTCGACAGGAAGTGGTACTGCACCCAGAAGCGCTCGCCTGCGGCGTTGACCCACTGGTACGTGTGCGAGCCGTAGCCGTTCATGTGCCGCCAGCTGCGGGGCAGGCCGCGGTCGCCCATGAGGTAGGTGACCTGGTGCGCGGACTCGGGGGAGAGGGTCCAGAAGTCCCACTGCATGTCGGCGTCACGCAGTGCCGAGTCGCCCAGACGCTTCTGCGAGTGGATGAAATCGGGGAACTTCATCGCATCGCGGATGAAGAACGTCGGGGTGTTGTTGCCGACGATGTCGAGGTTGCCGTCGGTCGTGTAGAAACGCAGCGAGAAGCCGCGCACGTCACGCCACGTGTCGGGGGAGCCCTGCTCGCCGGCGACGGACGAGAAGCGCAGCAGTGTCTCGCTCGTGGCGCCCGGCTGGAACACCGCGGCGCGCGTGTACGCCGATACGTCCTCCGTGACGGTGAAGGTTCCGAACGCGCCGCCGCCCTTCGCGTGCGGGTTGCGCTCCGGCACGCGCTCGCGGTTGAACGAGGCGAGCTTCTCGACGAGGTAGCGGTCGTGCAGGACGGTGGGGCCGTCGGCTCCGACCGTGAGGGAGTGCGCGTCGCTCGGCGCCGGGGTTCCGGTCTGCGTCGTGGTCGATGGTTTCGTCATGTTCTTCTCCTTCTGCGCGCGGGCGCGACGAACACCCCCGGGGTTCCGGGTGCGGTCGGCGGACACGCCTACGCGGCGTTCTGGCAACTGGGGCAGACGCCCCAGAAGGTGACTTCGGCTGTCTGGACGGTGAATCCCCCGGCCGAAGACGGGGTGAGGCACGGCGCTTCGCCGACAACGCAGTCCACATCGCCGATCGCACCGCACTGGGTGCAGACCACGTGGTGGTGGTTGTCGCCGGTTCGCCGCTCGTAGAGCGCCGCGGAACCTGCCGGTTCGATCCGGCGGAGCAGGCCCGCCGTCGTCAGGTCCGCGAGGATGTTGTGCACCGACTGGATCGACGTGGTCGGCAGCACTTCGGAGACCGCGCGGAACACGCGCTCCGCATCCGTATGGGCCATGGACGCCATCGCCTCGAGAACGGCGACGCGGCCCGCGGTCGCCTTGAGCCCGGCGCCGCGAAGCGCCGACTCGAGTGTGGTGTCCATGTCTCCGACCCTACCTCTTATTTTGAGTGATTCAAAAGACCGGCGTGTCGTATGCCAGGATGCTGGACGTGTGCCGGGGGTTGCGCTCTCTCGGGGCGTCCGTAGCGTGGAGGGCATGGACGGCAGACGAGTGGCGACGGTCGGACTGATCCTCGCGGCAGGTCTGGCGGTGAGCGGATGCACGGCGACGACGGATGCCGGACGCGACGCGACCCCGTCGGCATCCGCCAGGCCCACGCCCGCACCCACGCCCACGCCCGACGCGGCGGAGGTCGCTGCGGCCGAGGCGAAGCTCCCCATCCCCGTGGATGAGATCCCGAAATGGGCCGAGACCGCCGTTCCCGGGTCGGGCACCGAGGGATACGTCGGCTCGCTCTCGGGGTGGCTGAGCGACGCATCCTCCGCGAACTACGTGTCGCAGTTCCAGTCACTCGAGCCGGGAACCTATCAGGCGCAGATCGCGTGCCGGGGCGATGGCACGATCTCGGCATCCGGAGGCGACCTGGATGCCGGGCTCGCAGCGCAGCCGACGCAGTGCTCGAACGCGACCATCGCGTTCGACATGATGACGACGGAGACGGGGCTGGAGGTCGTCCTCGATCTGCAGGGCGACCCGACGATCTATGCGGTGTCGCTGCGACGGGTCGGCTGATCTCGGGTCGCCCGCGCGGCGTACCCGCCGTCAGGCCGGGAGCCCGAGACGGCGCAGGTGCGTACGAATCACCGAGGTCTGCTGCGTCGGGCTGAGTTCGCCACGTGACCCGTGCAGCGCGACCCCGTCGATCACCGCCTGGAGGTACCGGGCTTCGTCGTCGACCACGATCTCGCCACGGAGGGCGCCAGCGTCCATCAATCGCCGCAGCAGCAGGCGACACAGTCCCGCGATGTCGTCGTGCGCGGAGTCGGCGAGGGCGGCGAGCTGAGCGTGGCGGGGCGCCTCTGCGGTCAGGGCGAGATGCACGCGGATCTCCACGGTCCGCTCGTCGTCGAGGGGTAGCAGCTCGTTGATGGCCTCGACGGTCGATAGGACGGGGTCGGCGCCGTCGAGATGCGGAGTGATGCGCGCGGCGGCCCGCTCGTGAACGAGGCGCATCGCGAACTCGAGCAGATCCGCCTTGGTGGGGAAGACGTGCCGTACCGAGCCGACCACGAGGCCGGACTCCACCGCCACGGTGCGGAGTGAGACGGCGCTGACTCCGTCTGCGAGCACGATCCGCCAGACCGCGGCGGCGATCCGCTTCTCGCGCTCGCGGTGGTCGATGAGACGGGGCATGCTCCCAATTTAGCCCAACTGTGCTACCTTAGCGGCTTGTTAGCCCGACCGTGCTACCAAGGAGGATCATGACGCCCGTACAGTTCCTGCACGCCCATCCCATCGCCGCGGTGATCGTGCTCTGCGAGATCGGCCTGTGGGTGCTGCTCGGCGCGGGGTTGCTGCTGCGCTACCCGGCCAGACGGAAGCGCCTGGGCGGATTCGTGCTCG
Source organism: Microbacterium sp. LMX7-1.2 (assembly GCF_040675935.1). NCBI lineage: Bacteria > Bacillati > Actinomycetota > Actinomycetes > Micrococcales > Microbacteriaceae > Microbacterium > Microbacterium sp. LMX7-1.2. Next base: position 2,188,612 of record NZ_JBEGIL010000001.1, read on the forward strand.
TGCTGATCCCGTTGCTCGATGTCGTGCTGGTGGTGGCCACGGCGGTCGACCTGCTGAACGGCTCACCCGTCGACCTCACACACGGGCTCGCCGGAATCTACCTCGGATTCTCGGTGGCGTTCGGTCCCGCGATCGTGCGCTGGGCCGATGCTCGCTTCGCGCACCGGTTCGCCGGCGCGCCCGCCCCGATCAAGCCCTCGGGTCGCGCAGCCAAGCAGGCGGCGCTCTGGAAGGAGTGGTATCGCGTCGTCACCGCCGCCGTGATCGCTTCGGGCGCCTACCTGCTGCTGATGGTGATGGCGGAGGATGCCGGCGCCGCCGAGTCCCTATGGTGGTGGATCGGGCGCGCATGGGTCGTGGTCGGGCTCTGGTTGCTGTTCGGACCGGTGTGGGGTGCCGGCGGTGGATCGAAAGAGGAGGCGAAGGCGCCCGGCCCGTTCGCCGATGGCCCCGCCACGGACGCCCGCTAGCTGCGATCCACCCAGTCGAGCACGCGCGTGCCGATCAGGGTGAGCCACCGCGACGGCTCGCCCTCGGGTGCGTCGACGTCGAACCAGGTGCGCCCTGCGAGAGGAGCACCCTGCAGCCACGTCCCGTCCGGCTGCCTCGCGGCGCGCACCAGTTCGACGGCATCCGCGATCCGCTCGTCGGGCGCCGTGCCGTCGACCGCCGCCGCCTCGCGGAGATGGTCGAGAGCGGTCAGCGCGCTGTACTGGTGGCGCGCGGGATAGACGAAGTGCTCGACGAAGCCGCCGACCCGCTCACCCGTCGATTCGCGGTACAGCAGGCGTCGTCGTAGCAGGTACTCCTCGCCCGCATGCCGCGCCTCGCGCAACGACGTATCGCCTGTTGAGACCTCGTACGACAGCATCCCGCGCAGCGCGTTGAGCGTCGAGTGGAACGACGAGCGCACCGAGTCGCCCTCCTCCGCCTCGCAGTTCCATCCGCCGTCGGCGAGCCGGTGCTCAGGGAACCACGCGACCAACCGTGAGACGTCTGCCCCGAGCCAGGCGCCGTTCGCGAGCGTGAACGCGTTGATGCACACGTCGACCTCGCCGCCCCAGAACGGCATGTCGTCGTACTCCCACCGGCAGTTCCGGTCGAGGCGCTCCGCCGTGTCGCCCAGGGCCGCGGCGTCGACTCCCCACTCGCGCAGCTGATTGAGCGACCACGAGGTCGCCGTCCACGGCTGCGTCGCCCCCTGCGCCTCGGCGGTGTCGAAGAACCCCGCCGGAAAGTGCGCGCCTCCCGCCCACTGTCCGTCCGGATCCTGTGCCGCGAGCAGCGCCGCACCGAACCCCTCGGTCGCGACCCGTGCGCGGGTCGCCTGCCACACGGGATCCGGGGCATCGAGCAGGTCGCGCTCGACCTGCCAGCGCACAGCCGGGTCGCCGTCGAGCAGCCAGTCCGTCGTCTCCGTCGACATCGTCATGACGGGCACGCTACTCCGGGGAGGCGACACGCGCACCGGGTTCGCGTGTCAGGACTCCGACGGCGCCAGCGGCAGTTCGAGACCGTAGTTCCACGACAGGATCGCCGGCTGCTCGCGGTAGAAGCTCAGCACCGAGACCGACCCGGCGTCGAGCGAGATCTGCGCGCCGAAGCGCGGTGCGAGCCGCAGATAGACGGCCGTGAGGATGCGGAGGAAGTGGCCGTGCGCGACCAGAGCCACGTCTCCGTCGACGAGCGCGGGTAGGACTCGGGTCAGCACGCGCGATGCGCGAGCCGCGACCTCCTCGACGGTCTCGCCGGGGGTGTCGCCGCGCACGACGCCGTGCGTGAACGCGCTCCAGTCGTAGCCCAGTTCGGCACGGATGTCCTTCGTCGTGCGACCCTCGTACCCGCCGTAGTCCCACTCGACGAGCAGCGGATCGACCTGGGCGTGCAGTCCCGCGAGCTCCGCCGTGCGCCGCGCGCGCTCGAGGGGTGAGGTGAGCACGAGCGAGAAGTCGTAGTCAGCGACGAGGCGCCCGGCACCGCGGGCGAGGTCCTCCCCGCGTGCGGTCAGCGGGATGTCTGTCAGGCCGGTGTGTCGCCCGGTCTTGGACCACTCGGTCTCGCCATGCCGCAGCAGCACGAGCTTGCCGGTCGGGTTGTCGGGGGCGGGGCGGTCGGGCAGCGGGTCGTTCGTCGGCACATGGCCAGGCTGTCACGATCTGCGGATGCTGTCACGAACGCCGGATGCATTCGCGGGAATCGTCCGCGAATCGTGCCGGCATCCGCGAATCGTGACAGCCTCAGCGGGTGACCGTGAACCCGCCGCCGCGCACCCGCACCTTACCGCCGCCGACGGCCTGACCGCGCTGCGAGCCGTCGGCCTCGTACGCCCGGCCGGATCCGGGGGCGAGCGCCGCGACGCGCTGGTCGCGACCGGTGCCCTCGGCGTACAGCACCGCCGGCCCCGAGGTCGTCGCATACACGGCCAAAGCGACCGCGGGCTGGATCACGAGCGCATCGAGCCGCACGTCACCTCGGCTCGTGCACCGCACGACCACCGCCTCCCCGGGCAGGTCGCCGCCGAGGCGCTGAGGCACCAGCATCCCGTCGGCCTCGGTGAGGCCCCGGTCGCCTGTGCCGCCCGCCTTCGTGGTCGTCTTCCACACCCGCTTCCGGCCGCGGAACACCTCCCACACGGCGTCGCCGACCTCGGCCGCCTGCCGCCAGATCAGAGCGTGCAGGATGCCGCCGGCCTCAGTCACATCGAACTCCACCGTCTCTCCGGAGGGGACCCGCACGAACGCGCCGCCCGAGAGGTTGCCCTCTCCCGTCCACGCGCCCTCGGCAGGGCGCTCGATCACGCATCCCGCCGACAGTCGCGCGCTCTCCGCCTCGAGCACACGCAGCCCCGAGAACGAGCTCAGCCCGGTGATCGACGTCGCGAGGGCCGCGACGTCGCGGTTCGCATCGAGCAGCAGCATCGTGAGCAGTCCGTGGATCGTCGACTCGGCGCCCGAGTTGCGGTTGATGCGCCCGTCGGTCTCGACCCCGTCGAACGTCACGCCGGTCGTGGGGTCGTACACCGGGAGGCCCGCGGTGTTCGCACCGAAGAACCAGCCGGCGGAGAGTCCCGCGATCAGTCGCAGTCCCTCGCCGCCCACGGCCGCCGCCGCAAGAGCCCCCGCGACGCGTCCGTGCGCGCCGTAGGCGATCTGCGCCTCCGCGGGCAGCGGCGCCCAGGCGTTGTGCGGTCCGCCCGAGGCCAGCACCTGCGGCGTGAAGGTGCCGGCATCCCCCACGGACGCCCGCGACCAGTCGCGTCGTCGCAGCAGTGCCCCCGCGCGCCCCAGCGCCTCCGGCGCTGCCGCACCCCACGCATGCCAGAACCCCAGCGAGCCGGTCCACGGCAGCACCGCGCCGAACGGCCACCCACCGCGCGGGTCGGTCGCCATGGCGGCCACCGCCTCGCCGTACGTCGCAAGCGCGTCGCGACTGCGGGCATCGCCGATCTCTGCCGCCGCCGCGAGCCCGAGCATGGCCTCGGCTGTCGCATCCGCACCACCCGCGATGAGCCAGGCTGGGAGTCGGCGCCCGTCGCTCTGCACCCACTGTCCTGCGCGCCCGAGCGACTCTCGCCCCAGCGCGTCGAGGCACAGGTGCAGTCGTTCGAGCAGGAACGCCGCGAACGCGGCATCCTCGCCGGCGAACGCCGCGTAGCCCTCGCCAAATGCCCACACCGTGCGTGCGAGCCAGTACGACTCGGCCGAGTCCGAGGGGTCGGGCAGCTCGATCGGGATCGCGCTCGGGTTGAGCACGCCGTCCTCCTGCTGCCAGAGCACCACGCGCCCGGCATCCGGTCCGCTCACGGTCTGCAGGAACGCGAGCGAGCGCAGCACGTCGCGCGCCTCGTCGCGGCTCTGCGTGTCACCCGAGGCCTTCCAGTCGCGAAGGAACACGACGGCCGCCCGGGCGATGTCGTCGGCGTTGTACGCGCCCTGGGTCCAGTGGCCCGTCACGGCGTCGCGCGTGCCGCCGCCGACCGGACGGTACCCGCCCGCACCGTCGGTGTCGGCGTAGGTCCACGGCGCGCGCACGCGCGGATCCGCGTCGATCGCATACGTCGTGTGCGTCGCGCTCGCCGCGACCGGCACCTCGGCGAGCAGGAACCGCAGGTGCGCGAGGTTCGTGAGCCGGCGGCCGCGCGCCGTCTCGGAGGACACCGATCCGGGCAGAGAGAAGGGCAGAGCGGATGCCGAGGGCGCCGCCGCCGCGGCATCCGTCGGCCGGACCGGCAGCAGAGCGAGCGCCGAGCTCGCCGCCGCGGCCGTCAGGAACGCCCGCCGCGAGATGCTCATGACTCCACCCTCAAGGCGCGTCCCCACGGCTCGGCGGGATCGTGGATCGCGACCGCGAGCGTCGTGTCCGACTGCCCGTAGTACGCGAACCACTTGCCGTGGAACTTCACGAGCCCCTCGACGAACGTCACATTCGACACGAGCCCGTGGAGGTCCTCGAAGGACTGCGGGCGCAGCCACGGCTCCTGCATCCGAGCGATGACCTTTGTCGGCTCGTCGGGGTCGATCGCGATCTGCCCGCAGCGGTAGTCGACGTCGACCGTGCCGTCGTCGTGCACCGTGCGCGTCGCGCCGTTCGTGAGCATCACCAGGAGTCCGTTGTCGGTCACGACCGGCGAGGTGCCGATCTCGACGAGCGCTTCGTCCCACGTTCCCGCCGTCGGGGTGTACATCGGCTCGGTGTCGGGAGTACCGGGAGTCCAGTGGATCAGGTCGTCGCTGGTCGCCCAGTAGATGCCGCCTTCGCCGAAGTACATCCACCACTTCCCGTGCATCTTCTGCGGCACGATGACCCCGGCCTTCGACCAGTTGAACCCGCGCGGGTCCATGGTCTTGAACGTGTCGAAGTCGTCGAACAGCGGGCCGTGCTTGGTCCAGGTGCGCAGGTCCGTCGAGGTCGCGAGGCACAGCTGGGCGCTGCGCCGATCCCAGCCCGTGTAGGTCAGGTAGTAGGTGCCGTGGATCAGCGCGATGCGCGGATCCTCGCAGCCGTAGGTCTCGTAGTCCTCGGACGGCGACAGGATCGGCGCGTCCTCGCGCTCGAAGTTCACGCCGTCACGCGACCTGGCGAGGCCGATGTGCGACACGATGTCGTCGGCGTGCGCGCGATAGAGCAGCAGCACTTCGTCGCCGTCGACGAGCGCGGCCGGGTTGTACAGGTTGGCCGACTCCCAGCTGTCGCCGCGCGGGCGCAGGATGGGGTTGCCCTCGTACGGGGTGAACGGACCGAGCGGGAAGGAAGCTCCGGAGAACATGGATGCCCTTTCTGGCGGGGGTCGGGGTCGGGGTCGGGGTCGACCGGACGTCAGCCCTTGACGGCCGCACCCAGGTCGGTGGCGCGGAAGAACCGCTGGAACACGATGAACAGGATCACGACGGGGAACGCGAGAGCCGTGGCACCGGCGAGGATCGCCCCGTTCGGGTTGGCCGTCGACTGCGCGACGTTGGAGATGTAGTTGGCGAGGGAGACCGCGAGGGGCTGCAGCGCGGCATCCTTCGTGATGAGGAACGGCCAGAGGAACTCGTTCCACGGGCCGATGAACGTCACGAGCACGACCGTGACGAGCGCGGGGCGGATGAGCGGGATCGCGACCGAGGTGAGTAGACGGATCTCCCCGGCGCCGTCGATGCGCGCGGCCTCGAAGATCTCCGCGGGCAGCGCCTTGAAGAACTGCACGAAGATGAACACCGCCGTCGTGTTGATGAGGAACGGCAGGATCATGCCGAGATACGAGTCGCCGAGCCCGTAATTGCGCGTGATCTGCACGTACAGCGGGATCATGAGCAGCTGGAACGGCACCATCTGCACGAGCAGCATCAGCACCCACACGACGCCGCGACCGCGGAAGTCGAGCCGCGCGATCGCATAGCCCGCCAGCAGCCCGAACACCACGGTGCCGAGCAGCACTCCCGCCGTGAAGATCAGCGAGTTCAGCAGCGACCCCATCAGGTCGATGCGCGAGTCGATCGCGAGGAAGTTGTCGAACGTCCAGCCGGACGTCGGGAACAGCTCGTCCGGGGAGTTCGTCGGACTCTCCTGGAACGCGCCCACGAGCATGAAGTAGAACGGGAACGCGAACCCGATCGCCGCGAGCGTCAGCAGGATGATGCTGAGGATGCGGGGAAGTGAACGTCGGCGGGTCATCATCGCTCCCTCGTCGCGCGGTTGGCCATGAGCGACAGCATCCCGACGAGCACCACGAGGATCATGCCGATCGCTGCCGCCGTGTCGGGGTTCTGCTGCTGGATGCCCAGCTGGTAGATGAGCAGCACGGGCGTGGTGGAAGCGCCGTCGGGGCCGCCGCCGTTGGTGAGCAGGTACGGCTCGGTGAAGAGGTTCGCGCCCGTGATGATCGACAGGATGAGCACGAGGGTGGTGGCGCTGCGCACTCCGGGGACGGTGACGTTCCAGAAGCGGGAGAGTGCTCCGGCTCCGTCGGTCTCGGCCGACTCGTACAGCTCCTTCGGCACGTTCTGCAGCGCCGCGAGATACAGCAGGATGTAGAAGCCGAGCTGCTTCCAGGTGACGTACAGCGCGATCATCGGCATCGCGAGCCCGCTGTTCACGAGCCACGAGGGATCGGGCGCGAGCGGCCCGAGGATCGTGTTGATCAGGCCGTTGCCCGAGAACAGCAGCATCCATACGCCCACGAGCGACACGCTCGCCGTGAGATACGGAACGTAGAACGCCACGCGATACGCCGACGCCCAGCGGATGCCGGTGTTCAGCGCCGCCGCGAGCACGAGCGAGAGCACGGCCGTGAGCGGCACGTTGATGACCAGGAAGATCAGCGTGTTGCGGAACGCCCCGAGCACCCGCGGGTCGGTGAGCACCGTCACGAAGTTGTCGAACCCGACGAAGGGCCGCTCGACCTCCGCGCCCGGCGCGGTGAAGAAGTAGTCGTGGAAGGCGATGTAGATCGCGAAGCCGAGCGGGTACGCGAAGATCGCGATCACGAACACGAGGTACGGCAGTGCGAACAGGCCGCCGATCGGCTGCCCTCCCAGCATCCGGGTGCGCAGCGATCTCGAGGATCGGGTCGGCGGCGTGGCCGGGGCGTTCGCCGCCCCGGCCACGTCCGTGACCGCGTCGTCGCGGAGAGTCATGACCCCGTCGTCGCTCTCGTCACTCGGCGACGAGATCGTCGATCTTCGCGGCGGCGTTCTTCAGGAAGTCGGCCGTCGACTCCTTGCCGAAGATCACCGACGAGGAGTACTCGTCGCGGAAGGCCTGCCACGCCTCCACCGAGTTCGCGATGCTGGGCACGTCGGCCGTGGCCTCGGCCTGCTCCGCGAAGGCGACGTAGTCGGGGTTCGCCGAGAAGTAGTCGGCGTAGGTGTCGGCGAGCCCGGTGCGCATCGGCATCTGGCCCGTCGCCTCGAGCAGCTGCCCGTCGCTGTCCTGGCTCGTCGAGAACTGCAGGAACTCCCAGGCGGTGCCCTGGTTCTCGCAGGCCGTGAACATCGACACGCTCTTCGAGTCGGCGAACGTCGTGGGGTTCTCGCGGCCGTCGCTGGTCGGCACCGGCATGAAGCCCACATCGACCGTGTCGGCGTAGGACGGGATCGCCCACGGGCCGGCGAGCTGCATCGCGGTGGTGCCGGCCGACATGGCGTCATCCGTCGAGGCCTCGTTCGGCGACAGCTTCTCCTGATAGAACGTCGCCCAGAAGTCGGCGACCGCGGCCCCGGCATCCGAGTCGAAGGTGGCCTTGCCGTCCTCCACGAGCATCGTGCCGTCGGTCTCGGCGAGGTACAGCGGGTAGAAGTCGAACCACGGCTGATAGAACTCGCTCGTCGGTGCGGGCCAGATCGCGCTCTGCACGCCGGAGGCGACGATCTTCTTCGAGCCCTCGATGAACGCGTCGTAGGTGTTCATCTGCGGGTTCTCGGGATCGATGCCGGCCGCCTGGAACAGGGCCTTGTTGTACATGACCATGACGGGGTTCGACTTCCACGGAACCTGGTAGAAGTCGCCGTCCGTCGCGTAGGCGTCGACGTCGCCGCCGCGCTCGGTGATGTAGTCGGCACCGCCGTCGAGGTCGCTCAGGTTGACGAGACCGCCCTGCTTGACCCAGCCCGACACCGCGGCCGGGGCCACGTTGTAGACCAGGCACGGCGCGGTGCCGGCGGTGATCGCAGCGGTGATGGCCTCCTCCGACGAGGACCCGGCGGGGATCTCCTGCGCCGTGACCTTCTCGTCGGGGTGCTCGGCGTTCCACGCCTCGACCACGGCCTTGCCCCAGGCGAGCTCCTGCTCGTTGTTCGAGAGCCAGATGTCGATGGGGCCGGTGGCGTCGGCCGAACCGCCCCCGCCCCCGCCTCCCGCGGAGCATCCGGTGGCGACGAGGGCCACGGCCCCCAGCAGTGCTGCGGCTCGGATCTTCTTCATGGTGTCCTCCTTGACGTGATGAATGGCGCGGTTCGGGTGGTGCGGGGTGGTGCGGGTCAGCGTCCGGTGCTCTCCCGGAAGTGCACGGCGTTGCCGTCGACGATCTCGGTGCGCGGCTCGGCGCCGAGGATGTCGGCCTGCAGCAGGCGGGCGGCCGCGCGTCCGCGGGCGGCGGGGCTCGAGGAGACGCTCGTGAGCGCGGGGGAGAGGTGGGCGGAGAGGTGGTCGTCGTCGAAGCCCGAGATCGCGAGGTCGCGGGGGATGTCGAGTCCCTGCGAGCGGGCGTACGAGAGCCCGGCGATCGCCATGGTGTCGTTCGAGTAGAGGATCGCGGTCGGCCGCTGGGGCAGTGCGAGCAGTTCGGCGGTGCGGGCGCGGCCGCTGGATGCCGTGAAGTCCCCTTCGCGCAGCAGTTCGTCGTCGCCGATCGCGGCGATGTAGGCGTCGGCGCGGACGCGCGAGTGCACGTAGTCGAGGGGTCCCGAGACGTGGGCGATGCGCTCGTGACCGGCGGCACGCAGATGCTCGACGATCTGCGTGACCGGGGCCGCGTCGTCGGTGCGCACGCACGAGAACCGGGTCGGCCGTTCGTAGGCCCCGACGAGAACGGTCGGCACGTCGAGCTCCTCGAGCAGCGGCACTCGCCAGTCGTCGGTGCGCAGATCGAGCAGCAGCGCTCCGTCGGCGCGACCGTGGCTGAGGGTGCGGTAGGCCCGTTCCTCGGCGGTCCGGTCGGGCACGACCTGCAGCAGCAGCGCGGTCTCGGTCTCGGCGAGCACGGACTCGACGCCGGCGATGAACGCCGGGAAGAACGAGTCGTTCGCGATGACCTCGGGGTCGCGGGCGAGGACGACGGCGACCGCGTTGGCCCGCTGCGTGGCGAGGGCGCGCGCGCTCTGGCTGGGCACCCATTGCAGCCTCTCGGCGGCCGCGAGCACTTTGGCGCGGGTGTCGTCGGAGATCGGGCGCTTGCCGCTCATGGCGTGCGAGACGGTGGCCTTCGTGACGCCGGCCTCGCGGGCGACGTCGGCGATCGTCGTGCGGCTCATGCCACCTCCTCGTGGACTCTGCGGGGTGTCGCGTCGGTGTGAACCGGTTTGACGAGACGAGCGTAAACCGGTTTGACGCGCGTTGTCAACGGCATCCTGCATGCTCGGGGATCCCGGATGCGTGAGAGCTCAGACGAAGCGGACGGTCTGCTGCAGCCGCGTGCGGACGTCGAACAGCTCGTTGCCGCCGATCGCCCGCGCGCCGGGCACACCCTGCCGCAGCACCATCGACAGCGCGCTCCGCCGCACGACCACGACCGGCACGCCGCGACTGCTGCCGAGCGGCGTCACGGCCTGCGCCAGGTCGTCGTCGGGCAGCACCATGATCACGCCGCCGAACTTCACGCGTGCGGACTTCGCCACCGCGCGCACCCGCGACAGCGCCGCGGTGACCGGTGCCCTGGTACCGAGGCTCGGTCCGGTGATCTCGCCGCGACGGAAACCCACGACGCCGCCGAAGTCCTCCGACATCACGCCGTAGAGGCCGGAGGGGCTGAGGACCACGTGGTCGAGCTTGTCGTCGGCGTCCGCCGTGACGGCCACGTCGTGCCACACCGTGAACCCCATGCCGAGCGCGCTCACGGTGCGGGCGGTCGCCTCCTCGGCGAGGGCGTCGGCCAGCAGGCGTCGCACCTCGCGCGGCGCCGAGCGCACCAGTGCAGGGTCGTACGGATCGGGCACCTCGACGCCGAAGCCCGCCCATTCGCGGATCAGCGACAGGTACCGCTCGCGTCGCCATCCGCCGGGCTGACCGTACGACCGGGCACGCGGCCTGGTGTCGGTGCGGGGTGCGGCCTGCGGCCGCCATCCGCTCTGCGTCGAGTCCGTGGGGATGCCGGGGTGCACGCCCGACCGTCGGTCGTAGGCCTCACGCAGCTCGGGTGTGCCGACGAGTTCCCAGGCGCGCTGCACCTGGATGAACACCGCGGCGTCGCCGCCGGTGTCCGGATGCGTCTGGCGCAGGCGCAGCCGGTAGGCCTTGCGCAGCTCTACGTGGTCGATGTCGGGGTCGACGCCGAGGATCTCGTACGCCGAGGCCGAGAGCGGACTGTCGAACATCGCTCTCCTTCGCCCTCGCGGCGCCGGCGTGGCCGCGGCGTCCAGGATATCCGGCATCGCCTATGCGCCGGCCGCGCACGCCCGCCGCCACAACTCCGGAGAAACCGACGCCGGACGTCGAAGAACCGGCCGGATCCCCGTGAATCCGACCGGATGTCCGGAGTCATGACGCGGGGTCGTCGCTGCGCAGGTACGCGATGTGCGCGGCGTGCCGGGTCAGGTGGTTCTGCGACTTCCGCACGAACAGCCAGGACACGAGCAGCAGCCCGAACCAGATCGGCGTCACGGCCAGCGCCGTCAGCGTGTCGGGCTGCGTGGTCAGCGCCCACAGGATGAACACGAAGAACGCGAGCACCACGAACACCATGACCCGCCCGCCCGGCATCCGGAACGACGACGCCGCGACCTTCTCGGGGTGCCGGCGGCGGTAGACGAGGTAGCTGAACAGGAAGATCGTCCACACGAACATGAAGCACACCGCCGACACGGTCGTGACCATCGAGAACGCGGTGCCGATGTCCTCGCCCGCGTACAGCAACACGACGCCGGAGAGCAGCAGGATGCAGGAGAGGAACAGGGCGTTCTGCGGCACGCGTCGCCGCGAGAGGCGCCCGAAGACCCGGGGAGCATCGCCGTCCTGCGCGAGACCGAACACCATGCGCGATGTCGAGTAGATGCCCGAGTTCGCGCTCGACATGGCCGAGGTCAGCACCACGAGGTTCACGACGGTCGCGGCGATGCCGAGTCCGGCGAGCGCGAACATCGCGATGAAGGGGCTCTCGTTCGCGACGTACTCGGTCCACGGCGTGACGGCCATGAGGATCACGAGCGCGCCCACGTAGAACAGCAGGATGCGGATCGGGATGGCGTTGATCGCCTTGGGGAGGTTCTTCTCCGGATCCTTGGTCTCCGCCGCCGCGGTGCCGACGAGTTCGACGCCCACGAACGCGAACACGGCGATCTGGAACCCGGCGACGAAGCCGAGGAAGCCGTGCGGGAACATGCCGCCGTGCTCCCACAGGTTCGCGAAGCTCGCGGTGCCGGCCTCGTGCTGGAAGCCCGTGAAGATCATGACGAGCCCCGTGACGATGAGCGCCACGATCGCGACGATCTTGATGAGCGCGAACCAGAACTCCATCTCGCCGAACGCGGCGACGGTGGGGAGGTTGAGCGCGAGCAGGATCACGACCACGAGCACGCCGGGGATCCACAGCGGGATGCCGGGGAACAGCGCATCCGTGTACCCGGCGATCGCGATCACGTCGGCGACTCCTGTGACGACCCAGCAGAACCAGTAGGTCCATCCGGTGAAGAATCCGGCCCACGGGCCGAGCAGATCGCTCGCGAAGTCGCTGAACGACTTGTACTTGAGGTTCGACAGCAGCAGCTCGCCCATCGCCCGCATTACGAAGAACAGCATGAAGCCGATGATCATGTAGACGAAGATGACCGAGGGGCCCGCGACCGAGATGGTCTTGCCGCTGCCCATGAAGAGGCCGGTGCCGATCGCTCCGCCGATAGCGAGCAGCTGGATGTGCCGGTTGCTGAGGGCCCGTTTCAGGTGCTGCTCGTCGCCGACCCCGGTGTCGGATGCTGATGTCTTGGCGGTGCTCATCCCATAGACCGTAATCGCGATTCGCTCTCCCGCCATCCCGAATCGTTTCGATAGGCTTGTCGCACCCCCGATCCGCCCCCCCAGTTCTGCGAGCCGCTTCCCCATGGCCACCTCTCTCACCACGGGCCGCCCGTGGCGCGTCATCCTCGCCTTCTCCATCCCGCTGCTCATCGGCAACGTCGTGCAGCAGATGTACCAGTTCGCCGACGCCGTCGTCGTCGGGCGTCACCTCGGAGTCGAGTCCCTCGCGGCCGTCGGCGCCACCGGCAGTCTGCTGTTCCTCCTCATCGGCTTCGCCTGGGGTCTCACGAGCGGCTTCGCGATCCCGATCGCCCAGGCGTTCGGCGCCGGGGATGCCGCGGCCGTGCGTCGCTCGGTCGCGACCGGCGTGCTGCTCACAGGCCTCACGAGCGTGGTCCTCACGATCGTCGCTCCCCTGATCTCGCGGCCGGTCCTCGAGCTGCTGCAGACGCCGCCCGAGCTCCTGGCCGAGGCGACGACCTTCACGCAGATCAGCTTCCTCGGGGCGAGCGCGACGATGTTCTTCAACTACCTCTCGGCGATCATCCGTGCGATCGGCGACTCCCGTACCCCGCTCGTGTTCCTCACGGTCTCGTGCATCCTCAACGTCGGTCTCGTCGTCCTCATGGTCGGTCCGCTCGCCTGGGGTGTCGGCGGCGCCGCGCTCGCGACGGTCGTGGCGCAGGCCGTCTCCGTGGCGCTGTGCCTCGAGTTCGTGCGTCGCCGTCTGTCGATGCTGCACCTGCGCCGCATCGACTGGAGGGTGACACGTGAGGACGTCCGCGAGCACCTCCGACTCGGACTGCCGATGGGCTTCCAGGCGTCGATCATCGCGATCGGCACCCTCACGGTGCAGGTCGCTCTGAACACGCTCGGCTCCGACGCGGTCGCCGCGTACACGACCGCCTCGCGCGTCGACGGCCTCGCCGTGGCGTTCCTCTCGTCGCTGGGCCTCGCGGCGTCGATGTACGCCGCTCAGAACCTCGGCGGACGCCGCCCCGACCGCATCCGCCGCGGGGTGATCGAGGGCACCTGGATGGCGACCGGCGCCGGTCTGCTGCTCGGCGTGATCATCATCGCGCTCGGCGCTCCGCTCGTGCGTCTCTTCGTCGGCCACGGCTCCGCGGCCGACGACGTCGTCGACCTCGCGCACCGCATGCTCGTGATCAACGGATGCGGGTACTGGGCGCTCGGCATCCTGTTCGTGCTCCGCGGTGCGCTGCAGGGTCTCGGGCACACGCTCGTACCCACGGTCACCGGCGTGATCGAGCTCGTTATGCGCGTCGGAGCGGCCGTCGTCCTCGGCGCGATGATCGGGTTCGACGGCGTCGCGCTCAGCAATCCGCTGGCGTGGCTCGGCGCGATCGTGCTGCTCGTGCCCGCCTACGTCAGGGCGCACCGCGACCTCGCGCGCATGAGGGTCGACCCCGTGGAGGCGACCGAGACCTCGGCGATCGCGATCGTCGGGCCGACCGACGGGTCCATGGTCGTCGACGCGGTCCTGACGCAGCCCGTGCGCATCGTCCGCGGCTCTCGTCTCGCCTGGCTGAAGCGACGTTGAACAGCCAGTCAAGATTGCGCAACATCATCCTGCAGATGGATGTCGGGAGCGGATCCCCTTCGTACTCTTGATAGTGCGGAGGGTCCGCTGACCGGGGGGTCGAATGATGACATCATCGAGAGTCGCGAGCGAGCTGGCGTCGGTACTGGTGCCGCTGGGGATCGTCGGGGCCGTGCTGGCGGGGCTGTGCGCCCTGGTCGCGGCGATCGCGATCGTGCGAGGGGCCGGAGGCCTGGCCGGAGGGGCCGTCGGGATCTGGATCCCCGCCGCGGTGCTGAGCCTGACCGCGTCGTTCGCGAACCAGTGGACTCCGCTGTTCGTGTCGGTCGCGCTGCTGGTGGGGCTGCTGGTGATCGGCGTCGTGGTACGCGGCATCGTGAACGCGGGAGAGCCTGCGCGGGCGGCCGCGCGGGAGCGGAAGGCCGCGGCGATCGCGGCGGCGCCCGTCACGACGACGGCTCCCACCTCGACGGGCTCGCCCGCCACGGGGACCATCCCGGCGCTCGCGCGCTGACGCGAGATCACACGATCCGCAGGAGATCGCACGATCTGCAGGAGCGGATGCCGATTCCGGTCCTGCGGATCGGGAGATCCCCTGCGATCGGGGGCCGAGTCCTCAGTCGAGCACCCCGCGTCCGTCGCGCAGCTCGAACACGAGCTGGGTCTCGGTGGCCCGCACGACCGGGTGGATCGTGATGTGCTCGAGCACGATGTCGCGTAGCGCGGTGGCGTCGGGGACCGCGACGTGCACGAGGAAGTCGTCGACCCCCGCGACGTGGAACACCTGCAGCACGCGGGGGATGCCGGCGAGGGCGTCGAACAGCGCCGTGACCTTCGGTCCGGTGTGATTCGCCAGTCGCACCTTGATGATCGCCTGCAGCGGCAGGCCCAGGGCGGCGCCGTCGATGCGGATGCGGGTGTCGCGGATCACCCCGCGATCGCGCAGCGCGCGCACGCGATGCGCGCAGGTGGACTCCGCGAGCCCCAGCCGGTGCGCGAGCGCCTTGTTCGTGACGGTCGCGTCGCGCGTGAGGGCGGCGAGGATCTCGAGGTCGATCTCATCGAGTTGCGCTTTGGCCAAGTCCGACACCTCCGGGAACCGTGATCTCGTTCAGAATAGCGAGATCGCGCGTGTAAGCAGCGGATGCTGTCGAAAACGAGCATGTTTTCCGTGTTCTCGGCAAGGTGGAGGGATGACTGCAGCGCTGCATCCCGACACCCTGGCCGTGCACGGCGGACGATCCGAGCTGGGCGCGCTCGGGGTGCACGCCCTGCCGATCGACCTGTCGACCACGAACCCGCTGCCCGACATCGAACGGGGTGGCGATTCCTACGAGGCGATGGCCACCGGCGGTCGCCCGCCCGCGGACGGCAGCATGGTCTATGCGAGGCTCTGGAACCCCACGGTCGCGCGATTCGAGGAGGCGCTGGCCGTACTCGAGCACGCCGAGGCCGGCGTCGCGTTCTCGTCCGGCATGGCGGCGATGACGGCCGTGATCCTCGCGCACGGCCCCGCGGCCGGCAAACACCACGTCGTCGCGGTGCGCCCGCTGTACGGCGGCACCGACCACCTGCTCGGCTCGGGTCTGCTCGGCGTCGACACCACCTACTGCGCGCCGCACGAGGTCGCCTCCGCGCTTCGCGCCGACACGGGCCTGATCGTCGTCGAGACGCCCGCGAACCCGACACTCGAGATCGCCGACATCGCGGCGATCGTCGCTCAGGCGGGGGAGGTGCCGGTCGTGGTCGACAACACCTTCGCGACGCCGGTGCTGCAGAACCCCATCGACCTCGGTGCCGCGATGTCGCTGCACAGCGCCACGAAGTACCTCGGCGGTCACGGTGACGTGATCGCGGGTGCGGTGGCGTGCGACGAGCGCACGGCCGAGGCGCTGCGGCGGGTGCGGGCGGTGACCGGAGGGCTCCTGCACCCGCTCGGGGCGTACCTGTTGCACCGAGGCCTCACGACCCTGCCGGTGCGGATGCGCGCACAGCAGGAGAGTGCGCGGGCCATCGTGCAGTGGCTCATCGACCGCCCCGAGGTCGCCGAGGTGTTCTATCCGGGCCTCGACGGAGACCCCGAGGGCATCCTCGAGCGGCAGATGCGCGGCACGGGTGCGATGATCGCCCTCCGGATGCAGGGCGGCTACGCCGCGGCATCCGCGGTGACGTCGGCCACGACGCTCTTCACCCACGCCGTCTCCCTCGGCGGGGTGGACTCCCTCATCCAGCATCCTGCCGCTCTCACGCACCGGCCGGTGCCGGCGGAGGCGCGGCCGGATGCCGACGTGCTGCGGCTCTCGATCGGCCTCGAGCACGTCGACGACCTCATCGCCGACCTCGCCGCGGCATTCGCGACGCTGTCGCAGGACGCCGAGGGCGATCAGAGCTTCGGCAGCGCGACGGTTCCCGTGACGAGCCGCTCGGTCGGCATGCGGTCGCGGTTGTAGGTGATGTCGCGGTAGCCGTGGGGCGTGGGACGGCCGTCCTCGCCGAGGCTCACGAACACGATCTTCTCGATCGTGAGGATGCGCTTGCGCGTGATCATGTTCCGCGCCACAGCCCGCATCGTGAGCGAGGTGACGCCGAAGTGGGTGGCCTGGAGTCCCAGCTCGACGAGATCGCCCTGCACGGCCGAGGCCTCGAAGGTGATCTCGGAGATGTGCTTGGTCACCGCTCGGTAGTTGCCGAGCTGCACGATCGCGTAGATCGCCGCCTCCTCGTCGATCCACTTGAGGAGGCTGCCGCCGAACAGCGAGCCGTTCGCGTTGAGGTCTTCGGGGCGCACCCACTTGCGAGTCCGGAAGTTGATGCCGTCCTCCGACCACTGCCATTCGGGTACCTGCTGCTGCGTCATGCGGTCGAGGCTACGTCCGTCGTGAGTCGGCGACGTTACGCGCGCGAGAAGGATCGCGGCATCCCGTCCGGCTACTCGGGGATCTCCTCCTCGAAGGGGAACAGCGACCACGGCACGCACGAGTCGGGGGACACCTGCATGGCCTGGAAGTCGTGGGTTGCGGGTTCGAATTCGTGGCGCAGGTAGTCCAGCAGATCGGAGCCGTAGAAGATCACATCGGTCTGCCAGACCGAGAACACGGGAGCACCGGGCCCGGCCGGCGCGGCGGGCATGTAGCGGTGCGAGTACAGCGGGACGAGCGTGGGCCATCGCGCGATCCGCGCCGTCACGATCGCGCTGCGTGCGTCCGCGGTCTGTGGCCGGGCACCCCACCCCGCGGGCCAGAATGCGTCGTTCTCGACATCGAACAGCACCCCGTCGCGCGGCCAGTCGAGCCGTGACCGGATGCTCTCCTCGCTGTCCTCGGTCCACTGCAGCCAGCTCTCGCCCGACGGCTGGACTCGCTCGAGCAGTCTCCGGTGATCGGGGCTGAACTCGAAGCCGTAGCGGGCCTCGATGTCCGCGATCTGCTCGGGACCCAGGCCGGGGCCGAGAGGCACTCCGTGCGCCTGGAGCAGGGCGATGCAGGCGTCGATGTCGGCACCGGTGACGTCGTGAAGGGGCATGGATCTTCCGAGATAGAGGAGGTCAGGAGGTCGAGCCCACAGTAATGCAGGAGAACGCACGATCTACAGGAGCGGATGCGACGACCGATCCTGCAGGTCGAGAGATCTCCTGCGGAGCGTGCGACCCCCGCGGCACGCGTGCGGTGCGGGTGCGGAATGAGACGGCTCTGCCCTCGGCGGATCCGCCCCCGGCGGATTCCCGCCCGCATCCCGCGACGGCGGCGGATGCTGGGGCCATGAGCGAAGACAACCCCATCCCGCAGTTCGGGCCCGAGGCCCGGCGCGCGCTGTTCCATGAGCGCGTGCTCGTGCTCGACGGTGCCCTCGACGACGACAACGGCACGCTGCTCATGACGCAGCTGCTGACGCTGTCGGCCGAGGACCCGACAACCGACATCTCCCTGTGGATCCACTCGCCGGGCGGCTCGGTGCCCGCCATGCTCGCGATCCGCGACCTCATGACTCTGGTGCCCAACGACGTGTCGACCCTCGCGCTCGGACTCGCGTGCAGCGCCGGCCAGTTCCTGCTGTCGGCAGGTGCGCGGGGCAAGCGGCGGGCGCTTCCGCACGCGCGCATCCTCATGCATCAGGGGTCCGCGGGCATCGGGGGCTCCGCGGTCGAGATCGAGACGCAGGCCGACGACCTCCGGCACATGCGCGACACCGTGCTCGGACTCATCGCCCACGACACCGGCCAGCCGCGCGAGCGCATCTTCGAGGACTCGCTGCACGACCGCTGGTACACCGCAGTCCAGGCGCAGGAGTACGGGTTCATCGACGGCATCGTCGACGGGGTCGCCGACCTCATGCCCAAGCGACGGTCGCGGGTCGGACTGGGGGTCGGGTCATGAGCAGCTACACGATCCCGAACGTGATCGCCCAGCATCCGCGCGGGGAGCGGGTCATGGACGTGTACTCGCACCTGCTCGCGGAGCGCGTGATCTACCTCGGCACGGGCATCGACGCCGGGGTCGCGAACGCGCTCATCGCGCAGCTGCTGCACCTCGACGCCGATGCCCCCGAGTCGCCCGTGCAGCTGTACGTCAACAGCGAGGGCGGCGATCCGGGTGCGGCTCTCGCGATCTACGACACCATGCAGCACGTGCGGCCGACGATCGCGACGACGTGCGTGGGGCAGGCGATCGGCCCCGCTGCTCTGCTGGTCGCCGCCGGGGCGTCCGGTCAGCGCTCGGCTCTGACGCATGCGCGGATCGTGCTGCATCAGCCGGCCGGGCAGTCGCGCGGGGCGATCCCCGACCTGATCCTCGCGGCCGACGAGGTCGTGCGCGTGCGTTCCGACATGGAGTCGATCCTCGCGAGGCACAGCGGTCGCACGGTCGAGGAGCTGCGCGCCGACACCGACCGGGACCGCGTGTTCACGGCATCCGCGGCTCTCGACTACGGACTCGTCGACACGGTGCTGGGGGAGCGGATGCTCTGAGGCCGACTCAGGCGGCGAGGGCGAACGCGCCGCTCGCCGAGGCGGAAGCGGATGCCGGTGCCGCGGCCGCCCGCAGGTCGTCGGCGACCGCGCTCGTGAGCTCGATCAGCGAGGTGTCGAGCGCGCCGGCGATCGCGGCGATCATCTCGCTCGACGGCTCCTTGAGGCCGCGTTCGACCTCGGAGAGGTACTGCGGGGAGACTCCCGCGCTCGCCGCGGTCTCGGTGAGTGTCTCGTCGCGTTCGTGCCGACGTCGCCGCAGCTGATCGCCGAGGAGGTGGCGCCACAGGGGTTCGGGATCGCTCGGGCGCGTCCGGGGGCTGCGGGGGAACGGGACGAGGTCGGCCATGCCTCACGGTATGACGCGGGGGACGTCCGCGGCGAGCGTTTCTGCTCTGAGCAGAACGGCGGCCGCCGGGTTCACTTGATCGCCCGGCCTGAGTGAACAGCCGACTGCTACTTTTCGCGGGCCGACAGTGGTCGGCGGGAGACACGATCAGTCGATCGGCATATGCTCCCCGGCTGTCGTCCCATGTCGGCGGCCGGGGCCGTGCGGGACCACCCCCTCAGCGTCACCTGGTCGCACCCGGTGACGGGTCCTCGTGCGGCGGAGGGGCGGAGAAAACCGCTCCGCCCCTCCGTGTTCACTTCTCCCGCCCCAGTCGGTGAACACCGGATTGCTACGGTCTTCCGGGTCGACTGGATCCCAGGCGATCACCGGCCGCAGGCGTCGCACGAGGATCAACGGCCTCGACGCGAAGGATCGGCGGATCGGTGGCTCGGAAAGGCGGGGGTGAGGCGTCGTCACCTCACCCCCGCCGAGGCCGACGGGCGGATCCAGCAGGAAGGGGAGAGCATGAACGGCGGAGCATCGCTGTCGACCGATCGGGTCACCGCGCTGGAGCGCGGTCGTCCGCTGGTCGCCCGCGCCGTCTCGATGATGGCTGCCGGGGTCATGCTGGCCGCAGGCCTGGTGATCGGTTCCGCTCCGACTCCCGCCAGCGCCGCCGCCCCGCTCTCCTGCAACAACACGGTGTACATCGCCAGCTCTGCGGCCAGCAACGTCCGACGGATGAACCTCACCACGGGAGCGATCGACCCCACGCCGGTCTTCACGACGAACAGCGGGGTCGGCTCGTCGATCAACCAGCTCGGCATCGGCGCGGACGGCTCCTACGCGATGATCGTGGGCACCGCCGGCATCGGCAAGTTCACGCCCGCTGCGAGCGAGGCGGGAACCCTCACCACCTCGCGCAAGGCCGGCCCCATTCCGACCGGAACCGTCGGCGCGGTCAACCCCCTCACGGGCCTGCACTACTACGGCGCCTACAGCGGAGCGACGCTGAACCTGTACGTGCACGATCCCGCCACGGGGGCGTCGCCCGCAGGACCCGTGGTGTCCGTGACGCTCACCAACCCGCCGGGGACCAACGGAGACATCGCGTTCGACAAGCTCGGCCGACTCTTCATGCTCAACGGCAACCCCACCACCTCCGGGCTCTTCGTCGCGAACGGCGTCGTGCCGACCTCGGGGACCGGAACGGTCCTCACCTCGCAGGAGATCTCCCGGAGCCCTGTCACCGCAGCCCCCAACGGCGTCGCGTTCGGATCCGACGGGTTCCTCTACATCGGCGGCGTCTCGACTCTGCAGAAGGCCAACCCGATCACCGGCGCTCCCGTCGGCGCACCGCGCTCGTTCGGCACGGTCACGAGCAACGACCTGGGCAGCTGCGCGAACCCGTCGTCGGCCGAGGTCATGGCCGAGTTCGACGGACCGCGCGCCCGGCCGACCGACGCGGTGCGCATCATCCTCGAGGGTGGCTCCTACGGCGCGAACGGCACCAGCCCCGATTTCCCGGCGACCCGGACGACCGACAACGGCGGCGCCGACAGCGATGCGGGCCTGATCATCCCCGGCGAGACCTACACGGCGACCCAGCAGGGCCTCGGCACGACCGATCTCCGAATGTACGACACGACCTGGGTGTGCACCGACGGCGACGGCGCGACCATCTCGAGCGGTACGGGCAACACGGCGACGTTCACGGCTCCGACCGGCACGGACGGCATCAACATCGTCTGCGCCTTCACGAACGTCGTCCGCGGGCCGACCGCCACCCCCGACGCGGCGTTCGGGGTGTTCGGCGCACCGGTCGTGCTGGACGGCGCGACCGACGACCAGGCGGGTGGCGCGCCCCTCGCGCCCGAGTTGACCGTCTTCACCTCGCCCGACGCGACCGACGGCGGCCGCCGCCTCGAGACGCCGCAGGGCGTCTGGACCCTGGATGCCGAGGGGCGGGCGACCTTCACCCCCGCGCCGGGCTTCACCGGCGATGCCGTGACCGAGTACCGCGTGGTCGACGCCAACGGACTGGAGTCGACCGCCACGCTCACCGCGACGATCCGACCCGGACCCGAGGCCGCGGCCGACACCGCTGCGACCACGCAGGGCCAGCAGGTGCGGATCCCCGTGCTCGACAACGACGCCGCCGGGCAGAACGCCGACGGGACGGCGGGCACGATCCCGCCGGGCTCCGTGGTCTTCCCGACCGCGGGTCAGCCGACGGGCGCGACCGTCAGCGCCGACGGGCGACGGCTCACGGTGCCCGGCGAGGGCGTGTACACGATCGACCCCGCCACCGGGGCGGTGACCTTCGCTCCCGCCGCGACCTTCACCGGCACGACGACCCCCGTCGCCTACGGCTTCACCGACAGCACCGGCAACGTGGCAACCGCGCAGATCCAGGTGACGGTGGCCGGGCAGCCCCCGGTCGGGGTCGACGACGCCGCGCGCACCGCGCAGGCGACTCCGGTCACGGTGGACGTGCTCGCGAACGACGAGCCCGGTCCCGGCGGGGCGCTGGACCCGGCATCCGTGGTCTTCACGGACCCGGCCGCGACCGACGGCGGCCGACGGCTCGTCACCGCGCAAGGCGAATGGCTAGTGACCGACGGCGGCGAGGTCGAGTTCCGGCCCGCGCCGGGCTTCGCGGGGACGGCGACGGCGCCGTACAGCGCCACCGACCCGAGCGGCCAGCAGGCGACGGCCACCGTCTCGGTCACCGTGCTCCCGGGGCCGGTGGCCAACACCGACACCGCCACGACCGACCAGAACGTCGACGTCGTCATCCCGATCCTCGACAACGACGTCCCGGGTGAGGGGCCGAACGGGCCCGGCGAAGGATTCGACCGCGACTCCGTGCGCTTCGTCGTGACGCCCGCGCTTCCCGCCGGCAGCGCGGCGAGCGCCGACGGACGCGTGCTGACGGTGCCGGGCGAGGGCGTGTACACGTTCGACCCGGCCACAGGACGCGTGACCTTCGACCCCGAGCCGCAGTTCACGGGCGCGGCGACGCCGGTGACCTACTCGGTGACCGACGCGTTCGGCAGCCCCGCGTCGTCGACGATCTCCGTGTCCGTCACCGCGGTGGTCCCCGTCGCGACCGGCGATGCCGCGAAGACCCCCGGCGATGTGCCGGTCGTCATCGATGCGCTCGCCAACGACATCCCGGGTGCGCCGGACGCGCCGCTCGTCGCCTCGACCATGGTGTTCACCTCGCCGGATGCGACCGACGGCGGAAAGACGCTCGTGGTCGACGGCGAGGGCACGTACACGATCCGCGACGACGGCTCGGTGCGCTTCGTGCCCGACGAGGACTTCACCGGTCGGGCGACCCCCGTCGAGTACCGGGTCTCCGACGTCAACGGCACCCCGACGACCGCGACGATCGAGGTCATGGTCGGGAGTCGCGCCATCGCCGCGCCCGATTCGGCCGCCGTGCCGCAGAACACCCCCGTGGAGATCGACGTCCTGGGGAACGATCACGCGAGCGACCTGGGCGCCCCCTGCGACCCGGGGCAGACCGATGTTCCGCAGGGATGCGACACGGGGACCATGGTCCCCACCAGCGTGACCTTCCCGACAGAGGGACAGCCGGCGGGCGCCGTCGTCTCCGCCGACGGGCGCACGATCACCATGCCCGGCGAAGGCGTCTACACGGTGAACCCGACGACCGGGGCCGTGACCTTCGTCCCGGAGCCCGCGTTCACGGGAGTGAGCACACCCGTGGTCTACTCGGCCCTCGACAGCCATGGCGCTCCGGTGTCGTCGACCATCATGGTGGTCGTCGACGCGATCACCCCGGTCGCCGCAGACGATCGGGCCGCCACGACCTTCGGCACCCCGGTGACGGTGGATCTGCTCGCCAACGATCGCGCCGGAGCCGATTCGGCGCCACTGGTCCCGGCGCAGACGGTCTTCCCCGCGGCGGGTCAGCCCGAGGGGGCCACGGTGTCCCCGGACGGGAAGACGCTCACGGTCCCGGGTCAGGGCACGTACACGCTCGACGCCACTGGTGCAGCGACCTTCACTCCCGAGGCGGGCTACAGCGGCACCACGACTCCCGTCGCCTACCGCGTCGTCGACGCGAACGGCACGACGGCCGACGCCCGGCTGATGGTCACCGTACGCCCGGGGCCGACCGCCGAGCGCGACACGATCACGACACCGCAGGGCGTCGCCGTCGCCCTGAGCCCGCTCGCCAACGACGTGCCGTCGCGCAACGCCGACGGGTCGGAGGGAGCCTGGGATCCCTCGACCCTCCGGTTCCCCTCCGAGGGGCAACCGCCGGGTTCCGTGCTCCTCGACGACGGGCGCCGCCTGGTCGTCCCGAATGAGGGCTTCTACGTCGCCGCGGCCGGCGGCACGGTGACGTTCACGCCCCTTCCCGAGTTCCGGGGCCGTGCGAGCACCGTGAGCTACTCGGCATCCGACGCGGTCGGAGGCGCGGTGACCTCGACGATCCGCGTGACCGTCGACCCCGTGACGCCGACCGCCGCCGACGACGATGCGACCACGGCGTTCGCGACCCCCGTGACGATCGACATCATCGGCAACGACACCGCCGGCGACCCGTCCGTTCCGCTCGATCCGACCTCCGCGACCTTCGAGGCCGCCGACCTCCCCGCCGGCGTCACCGCCGAGATCCGCGACGACGGCAAGACCGTCGAGATCGCGGGCGAGGGCGTCTACACGCTCGGTGCCGACGGCACCGTCCTGTTCACGCCCGCCGCGGGATTCAGCGGCGCGACCACGCCCGTGCGCTACACGATCCGCGACGCGAACGGCACCGCCGGGACCGCAGCCATCGGCGTCACGGTGCGCCCCGGGCCCACCGGCGCGGCCGACGCCGAACGCACGTCGCGCAACGTCCCCGTCACGGTCGACGTGCTCCGCAACGACACCCCCGGTCAGCGCGCCGACGGCTCGGCTGCGGAGTTCGATTCGGCTTCGGTCGTGTTCCCGCCGGACGGGCAGCCGGACGGCGCCGTGCTCGGAGCCGACGGCAAGACGATCGAGGTCCCCGGCCAAGGAGCGTACGCGATCGACGCCGACGGCCGGGTGACCTTCACCCCGCTGCCGACGTTCACGGGCTCCGCGTCACCCGTGCGGTACGCCGCGACGGATTCCCTGGGCAACGTGGCCGCGTCCACTCTGACCGTCACGGTGGTCGGCGACGACCCGATCGCGCGCGACAACGTCGCCCGGACGTCGTCGGGCATGCCGGTCGTGATCGACGTGCTCGGCGACGACACCCCGGGAACCGGCGGCGCGGCCCTGGATCCCGCCTCCCTGCGGATCGTGGGGCCCGACGGTGCGCTCGTGCTGACACTCGACGTCCCCGGAGAGGGCGAGTGGCGAGTCGTGTCCGGCAGGATCGTCTTCACGCCGGACCCGGACTTCTCCGGCCGCGCGTCGATCACCTACTCGGTCGCGGACGTCAACGGGACGAGAGTCACCGCCCGCGTCACGGTCATCGTCGCGCGAGCGACGGCAGGCGGCGCGCTCCCGGCCACGGGAGGCGAGGTGCCGTGGATCGGGATCGGCGGGGCCGCCGTCCTCCTCGCAGCGGGTGGTCTCCTGATCGTCCGGCCACGGAGGAGGGCGACCGACTGACGAAGACTCCCGGCGTCGGTTCATGCTCGACGCCGGGCCCGCGCACGTTCCCATCCTCCCCGGGCGGTGGCCATCCAGAAGGCCCCCGAAAAGACGTGCGCAGCGGGGACGGGGTCTTGACACCCCGTCCCCGCATCTCTGCGCGGGACGCTCTGCGCGGCACGCTCGGGAACGGGACCCTCGGGAACGGCACCCTCGGAGCTCAGCGGATGCAGACCGCACCTCGCGTGAGCGCCTCAGAGGGCGTCCGTCACCCCGGGGATCAGTTTCGTGAGGATGCTCGCGAGCTGCTCGCGCTCGTCATCGTCGAGCGGGTCGAGGATCAGCTCCCGGATCTGCGCGACGTGCACGGGAGCGGCTGACCTCAGGAGTTCGCGACCCTCGTCCGTGAGCACTGCCGACTGGGTGCGCTTGTCGCCGCCGCAGGTGGTGCGGGCCACCCATCCGCGCTCCTCCAACACGTCCAGCGCGTGGCTCAGGCGTGAGCGGCTCAGACCGGCGATCCGGGCGAGCTCCGTCATGGTCGGTGCGAGGTCATCCTGCCCCGCGAGCGATACGAGGATCGCATAATAGGCGTGCTTCAGCCCCGTCTCGGCCTTGAGCGTGCGATCGAGGACCTGTGGCAGCAGCTGCACGAAGCGGATCGTGGGGAGCCAGACGTCCATCTCCCCGGGGGTCAGCTGCCGCTCCGACATCACGCCGCCGACAGGTCGATCGTGTGCGCCGTGTGGTCGCGCTTCGCCTCGAGGTACCGGTGGTTGGCAGCCGAGAGGTGCACACCCGTGCGCACCTGCTCGGCGACGGCCACGCCGAGCGCCTCGAGCTGCCTGGCCTTGTCGGGGTTGTTGCTCAGGAGGCGGATGCGGTCGGCGCCGACGGCGCGCAGCATCTGCGCCGCCACGGTGTAGTCGCGCTCGTCCTCGCCGCGACCGAGCGCCACGTTCGCCTCGTACGTGTCGAGACCGGAGTCCTGCAGCGCGTACGCATCGAGCTTGGCGTAGAGGCCGATGCCCCGGCCCTCTTGACGCAGGTAGAGGAGGAAGCCGCCCTCGTCGGCGATCCGCTCCACGGCCTCACGCAGCTGCGGACCGCAATCGCACCGCTCCGAGCCGAACACGTCGCCGGTCAGGCATTCGCTGTGCGGGCGCACGAGCGGGGCGGGGCCGCCGTCGACGGCGCGGTCGAGCGCGGTGCGCCAGTCGCCGAGGCCGAGCAGCAGATGCTCGCGTCCGTCGACGAGCCCGTCGAACGTCACGACGTCCGCTGTCGTCGAGTAGCCGTCGGCGAACCGCAGGGGCACGCGCACCCGGGTCCGCTCGGTGGCCACCGGCACGACGGTTGAAGTTTCAATCATGTGGGGTGCAACGCCGCTCCCCGGGTTCTATTCCCGGTTCGGCACGACCGGCGTGACGGGATCCCGGCGCCGATCCGTGCGCCGTCGCCGCACGAGCTTGAGCTCACTCGCGAGAATGCCGAGCACCACGAGCGCCCCGCCGATCAGTGCCGTCGCGGGGAGGCGCTCTCCGGCCGCCCGGCCGATCACCGCGGCCCAGACCGGCTCGCCCGCGTAGATGATCGTCGCTCGCGTGGGCGACACGGTCTTCTGCGCCCAGTTCATCGTGAGTTGGATCAGACAGCTCGAGACGCCGAGCCCGACCGCGCAGGCCACCCAGACCCAGGAGAACTCCGGGACGCCCTCGCCGACCACCGGCATCGTGAGCAGCCCGAGCACGCCGGCCGTCAGCAGCTGCACGACCGTGATGCGGCCGAGGTCGATCCGCCCGGCGAACACGCTGATGAGGATGATCTCCGCCGCGATCGGGAGCGTGCTGAGCATCGTGACGATCTCGCCCATGCCGAGCGTGAGCGCGAAGGCGTCGGGTCCCGCGATGAACAGCAGACCGAAGAACGCGAGTCCGGCGCCGACGAACGCCATGGCGGGCGGGCGACGCCGGAACACGGCCCATTGCGCCAAGGGGACGAGCGGCACGTACATCGCCGTGATGAACGCCGAGGTGCTCGAATCGATGGTCTGCAGCCCGACCGTCTGCAGCCCGTAGCCGAGGTGGATCATCACCCCGATCGCGACGCCCGCGCCGATGTCGCGCGAGCGGATGCCGCGCAGGGAAGTGCGGAAGATGACGACGCTGATGGCACCGGCGACGAGGAAGCGGAGGCCCACGAAGAACCACGGACCGGAGTGCTGCATGGCCCAGTGCACGAGCAGGAACGTGCTGCCCCACACGGCCGTGATGGCGATGAGGGCGGTCTCCTGTGGTTGCAGGCGCATCCCGCGGAATCGAGTGGGCATGCTGTCCCTTCTCGACGCGGCCGGATAGAGCCTATCGCCGGGTGGAGCGGCGGCCGTGACGGCGTGTGGCACCACAGGCCCGGGTGGTCGGGAGAGCGGATAGCCTCGCAGCATGAGCAACTTCGTGACCGTCGCCGAGCTGAGTGAACTGCTGTCGGCCGGAGCTCCCGTCCGCGTGATCGATGTGCGCTGGCGGCTCGACCGCCCTGACGGGCGCCCCGACTACCTCTCCGGACACGTGCCGGGTGCCGTGTTCGTGCCTCTCGACACCGAGCTCTCGACCCACGGCGAGCCGTCCGAGGGGCGGCATCCGCTCCCGACGACAGCCGAGCTGCAGGCGTCCGCACGACGCTGGGGGCTCCGACAGGGGGATTCCGTGGTGGCCTACGACGATGCGAAGGGCGCGGCCGCCGCGCGCGCCTGGTGGCTGCTCCGGCAGGCGGGCGTCGACGTGCGGGTGCTCGAAGGCGGCATCCGCGCCTGGCGGGATGCGGGCCTCGAGGTCGCGACCGATGACGTGACGCCGGTGGAGGGCGATGTCGTGCTCGACGAGATCGGCGCGGACGCGCTGACGATCGACGAGGCGGCCGCGTTCCCGGCATCCGGGGTGCTGCTCGACGTCCGTGCGCCCGAGCGCTACCGCGGCGAGGTCGAGCCGCTCGACCCGCAGGCCGGTCACATCCCTGGCGCTGTCAACCTCCCCACGGTGCTTCACTTCGATGCCGCGGGCAGGATCCTCGACCACGACGCCGTGCGCGCCACCTTCGCACAGGCGGGCGTGACCGAGGGCACAGCGGTCGCCGCGTACTGCGGATCCGGCGTGACCGCAGCGCACACCGCGCTCGTGCTCGACGAGATCGGGATCGCCGCGAAGGTGTTCCCCGGCTCGTGGAGCCAGTGGTCGAACACTCCCGGGCGTCCGGTGGCCGTCGGCGACCAGCCCTGAGCGTCGGGAGCGGGCGGATGCCGGACGCTCAGCGTCCGTCCGCGTAGCTCCAGGCGATGCCGAGGGCTCCGGGGCCGAACGCGCGCCGCACCTGATGCACCGAGGTGCGGCCGCCCAGGTCGAGGGGCGAGGACACGACGCCGGCCGGGGTGTCGACGCGCTCCTCGACCGTGTCGGGCACGGCATCCGGATGGAACCGCGTCCACACCAGCAGCTCGCGGCACTTCATGGCGACGGCGTGACCGGAGTCGCGCTGCGGCGGGTAGCCGGGCGGCAGCTCGACCGACCACTCGACGATCGTGGTGTCGGGGGCGGCGAGCGGGGACTCTAGTTCGAAGAGGACGCCGTGCACCTCGCCGCTCGGATGCGAGTAGCGCTGCGCGATGCGTCCGCCGGAGATCGCGTTGATGAGCGGCGCGGGCGTGCTCTCGCCCGGAGTCAGTTGAAGGAAAGGGATCGCGGTGACCGTGCCCACCGTGGACTGGACGATGCTGCGCGTCTCGGAGCGCGCCACGTTCCCGTGCTCGTCGACGTCGGTGATGGAGTGGGTCGTGAGCTCCCGCGAGGTGTCGGGGTACTCGGCACCCATGGCGGTGAAGGCATCCATCACGGCGCGCTCGACCTCGAGCTCGTCGAGCGGGAACCTGTTCGGTCCGACGGGGCCGGTGCGGTTGGTCGCTCCCAGCAGCCCGGTGAGAGCGCCGGCGCGCAGGTCCAGGATGACCTCGATGTCGGCGAGAGCCGCCAGGGACTGCACGCCCTCGGGGCGGCGGCGGCCGGAACGCCAGTAGCTCAGCGTCGTCATGGACACGCCGTTGCCCCGCGCGCGCAGCATCTCGTGCAGGCGCGCGAGCGACAGATCCCGGGCGTTTATCGCGTCCCGGAAGGCAGCTGGAAAGAGGTCTGATGCCGTCCTACGACTTTTTTCCAAACTCATCACACGTCCCCCTCCGGTATGTGAAGAACCGGCCCCTAAAGTGAGCATACGACCACACCGGCATCGCGTAGGGGACGGGATGCTATTTCTGGGGTCGACAGAGTTGTGAGAGGCAAGCAGGGTGCCCGACCTTGTGCTCGAGCAGCTCGACGCAGTGTCGCCCCCGTCGCTGCGTGTTCTCGTGGGGCCTGACGATCGATCTGGGGAGATCCGTCAGGCCTCACGGACATGTTCCGAGGGCATCGCTCCTGCGTCCGAGCATCGCGCGCCCCCGCGTAGACTGGGGTGAAACCCCGGAGGACTCTGGATCGTCATGTCTGCCCCTGCCCGCGCGTTCACCGCGCGACACGTCCAACTGATGCGCGCGCTCTTCGCCGCCGCAGCAGCCGTGATGATCACCTTCTCACCGGACCACTCGGCCGCCGTCGGTCTGTCGGTGTTCAGCGGGTTCGTGCTGGCGACGTCGCTCGTCCTCCTCCTCGCCGTCTGGCTCGTGTTCCCGGCCGGTGAGCGCTGGTCGTGGCTCGTGCTCGCGCTCCTCGGCATCGCGGCCGGCATGGCCGCGGGCATCCCCGCCTGGCGCACCGAGGACCTCTTCTTCATCGTCGTGATCGCGTGGGCGCTGGCGACCGGCCTCGTCGAGCTCATCGTCGGACTCCGGGCGCGCCGCGCCGGCGATCCCGCCGCCCGCGACGCCATCACGGTCGGCGCCTTCGGTCTGCTGCTCGCCGTGCTCCTGATCGCGATCCCCGCCGGGTTCGTGCAGCCGTACGCCATCAAGGGCGCGGGCGAATTCGAGCTCACCGGCATCATCCTCGGCGTCGGCATGTTCGGCGGCTACGCGGCCATCATCGCGGTGTTCCTCGGGATCGCGGGCCTCACCCCGAAGCGCGCGGACGCCGCGGCCACCGCATCCGAGGCCGCACCCGTCGAGCAAGGAGGCGACCGATGAGCGACGAGAAGCCCACGCGGCGCGACATCCTGCGTCCCCTGCACCTGCTCGGCATCGCACTGGGATGCGGCGTGTTCGCCGCGATCGTGACCCTGGTGTCGACCGGTGCCTTCACCTCCCGCGTGAACGACGCGATCGCGCGCGGCACCTACGACGGGCTCACGCCGATCGCGCTGGGCCTCGTGGTGGGCGGCGGCGCGTTCATCGTGACACTGCTGATCCTCGCGATGCTCATCCTCGTCGTCGACCCCGCCGACGTCACCAAGACCGTCGATCGTCCGGTCCTCTACGACCCGGAGACGCCCGACGACGCCGACCCCGAGGCGCCGAGCAGCTCTGCCACGCCCTGATTCCCTCCGGTTCCGCGGAATAGTCGCGGCACCGTCCGGCTTGTCTTCAGGGTGACAGCATCCATCGATCGCGCCTCCGTCGGCCTCCGTTCGGAACGCGGACCGGTGCTCGGAGCGCTCATGCTCTCGACCGGGCTGATCGCGATCGATGCGACGATCCTCGCGACCGCGGTGCCGAGCATCGTGCGCGACCTCGGCAGCTATCAGCAGTTCCCGTGGCTGTTCTCGGTGTACCTGCTGGCGCAGGCCGTGAGCGTGCCGATCTACTCGCGCTTCGCCGACACGGTCGGACGCAAGCCCATCATCCTCCTCGGCATCGGCCTGTTCCTGCTCGGTTCCCTGCTCTCGGGATTCGCGTGGAGCATGACGGCTCTCATCGTCTTCCGGGTCGTGCAGGGACTCGGCGCGGGCGCCGTCGCCCCCATGTCGATGACGATCGTCGGCGACATCTACACGGTCGCCGAACGCGCCAAGGTGCAGGGCTACATCGCCTCGGTCTGGGCGATCTCCTCGGTCGTCGGCCCCGCACTCGGTGGGGTGTTCGCGCAGCTCGACGCCTGGCGGTGGATCTTCTGGGTCAACATCCCGCTCTGTCTGATCGCGGCGTGGATGCTGCTGCGCAGATATCACGAGAAGCTCGAGCCGCAGCGGCATCGCGTCGACTACCTCGGAGCCGTGCTGCTCACGATCGGCCTCACGGGGCTCATCCTCGGGATGCTGGAGGGCGGCAACGCCTGGGAGTGGCTCTCGGCGCCCAGCATCGTCTGCTTCGGGGTCGGCGCCGTCGCGCTCGCGGGGTTCGCGGTCGTGGAGCGCCGGGCCGCGGAGCCCATCGTCGATCTGCGCCTGGTCGCGCGCCCGCTGATCCTCACCACCACGATCGTGTCGCTGGGGATCGGGGCACTGCTCACCGGCGTCACGAGCTTCGCCCCCGCGTACCTCGAGGGGTCGATCGGGATCGCGCCGCTGCTGTCGGGCCTGGCGGTCGCGGCGCTCACACTCGGCTGGCCCCTTGCCGCCGCCAACGCCGGTCGCCTCTACCTGCGCATCGGCTTCCGACGCACGGCGCTCACCGGCCTCGCGATCGCGACCGTCGCGGCGATCGCACTCGCGGCCGTGTCTCCCTGGCCGAATCCGGTCGTGATCGCCGCCGTCGCGTTCGTGCTCGGCTTCGGGCTCGGGTGGAGCGCGGCCCCGACGCTGATCGCCGCGCAGGCCGCGGTCGGATGGGGTGAACGCGGGGCCGTCACCGGGATGAACGCCTTCGCGCGTTCTGCCGGCAGCGCGCTCGGCGTCGCGGTCTTCGGGGCGATCTCGAACGCCGTGATCGCCCGGGGCGCGGGACCGCAGGACCCCGCGACCATCGTCGACGCCTCGTTCTGGGTGTTCGTCGCCGCCGCGATCGTCGCTGTGCTCACGCTGCTCGCGGCGGTCTTCATGCCCCGCGACGACGCCGTTGCGCGCTCCGGCGAGGCCGGGGACTGACCGCTACTTCGCGAGCTGCTCGGCGATGCCGGTGTAGGTGGCGGGGGTGAGGGCGAGGAGACGCTGCTTGGCGGCATCCCCGATCTCGAGACCCTCGACGAACGCGGCGAGATCCGCAGCTCCCACCCGGTGTCCGCGGGTCAGCTCCTTGAGCAGCGCGTACGGGTCCTGGATGGTCGAGCGCCCGGCGGTGACCTCGGCGCGGATCACGGTCTGGATGGCCTCGGCGAGCACCTCCCAGTTCACGTCGAGGTCGGCGAGCAGCACGTCCCGACGCAGCGAGATCGCGTTCAGTCCACGGCGCAGATTGTCGAGCGCGAGCAGCGAGTGCCCGAACGCGACGCCGATGTTGCGCTGCGTGGTCGAGTCGGTGAGGTCGCGCTGCAGGCGGCTGGTGACGAGTGTCTGGCCGAGCGAGGCGAGCAGGGCACCCGAGATCTCGAGGTTCGCTTCGGCGTTCTCGAAGCGGATCGGGTTGATCTTGTGCGGCATGGTCGACGATCCCGTCGCGCCGGCGACGGGGATCTGCGCGAAGTACCCGAGCGAGATGTACGTCCAGATGTCGGTCGCGAGATTGTGCAGGATGCCGCCGGCGTGACGCACCCGGTCGTACAGCTCGACCTGCCAGTCGTGCGACTCGATCTGCGTGGTGAGGAGGTTGAACCCCAGTCCCAGGCCCTCGATGTACTCGCGGGCGATGGTCGGCCAGTCGGCGTCCGGATCGGCCGAGAGGTGGGCCGACCACGTGCCGGTCGCGCCCGAGAACTTCGCGAGATAGTCGTTCGCCGCGATCTGGGCGCGCACGCGCTCGAGGCGCCACGCGAACACCGCGAGCTCCTTGCCCATGGTGGACGGCGTCGCCGGCTGCCCGTGCGTGCGCGACAGCATGGCGGCGTCGGCGTGCTCGGCGGCGAGCTCGCGGAGCTTCGCGATCACGGTGTCGAGCGCCGGGAGCCAGACCTCCTCGACCGCGCGCTTCACGGTGAGCGCGTACGACGCGGAGTTGATGTCCTCGCTCGTGCACGCGAAGTGCGTGAGCTCCGCGATGCGGTCCAGGCCCAGCGTGCTGAGCCGGTCGCGGACGAGGTACTCGATGGCCTTCACGTCGTGCTGCGTGACGGCTTCCTTCTCGGCGAGCCAATCGATCTCGTCCTGGCCGAAGTCGCGGTAGAGCGCGCGGAGGCGCTCCTTGTCGGCATCCGTGAGCGGCGTGGTCTCGAACAGCGACCGGTCGGTCAGGGCGATCAGCCACTCGACCTCGACCTCGACCCGTGCCCGGTTGAGTCCGGCCTCGGAGAGGAAGTCGGCGAGCCCGGTGACGGCGCTGCGGTAGCGGCCGTCGAGGGGGCTCAGGGGCTGCGGCGGGAGCGAGGGCGTGAAAGTCAGGGGAGTCCTCCTGATCGGGCCCCGATCCCTCGGGGCGAGCGGGGCTGGCGAAGAGCCGGCTCGAGCTGGCGGAACAGCCCGCGGGTCGCCGCCTCAATCATACCGAGCACCGAATCGAACATCTCGGGTCCGGCGTAGTAGGGATCGGGCACGTCCTGCGTGGGCGCGCCGGGGTCGAAGGCGAGCAGCAGCGCCACCTTGCCCTCCTCGTCCTCGTCGCGTGCCCACTCGCGCAGGTTGCGCTCGTGCGTACGGTCGAGGGCGACCACGAGGTCGTTCTCGGCGAAGGAGGCGAACGTGAACTGCTTGGCGCGGTGCTGGGATCCGTCGTAGCCGCGGCGGGCGAGGGCGTCGAGGGTGCGGTGGTCGGCACGCTCGCCGAGGTGCCAGTCGCCGGTGCCGGCGCTGCGCGAGACGATGCGCGTGCCGAGTCCCTGCCGCTCGGCGAGATCGCGGAAGACGACCTCCGCCATCGGAGAGCGGCAGATGTTCCCCGTGCACACGAAGATCACGCGGAAAGGATCCGGGGATGTCACCTGACCATTCTGCCGGTCGACGGCTGTTCGCGCGATGCCGGGTCGTCCTCCTCTGCACAGTCGCGGTGATCCGTGAGGCATCCACGGCTGCTGGAGGACCCTGCCCCGCGGCCCGCGCGGACACGAGCCGATCGAGGATGCTGGGCGCATGCTGCTCCTCGCTCCGACCGATCCCGCTGCCGCCCCGCCCTCCTGGGCCGTGCTCCATGCTCTGTCCCTCGTCCGCGCGGCGGGCGCGGCGCTCCAGGACGCCATCCCCGCACTCGTCACGCTCCGCGGTGACACCGAGTGGCGATCGGACGGGGTCGAGGCCCTGCAGGATGCGCTCCACGACCTGCTGGCGAGCACTCGGGTGGCGAGGGCGGACGTGACGGACCACGAGCAGGCACTGGACAGGATCGAGGCATGAGCGGGCTGAGCATCGACCACGGCGGAGCGATCTCGGTCGACCCCGACGATCTGCGACGGATCGCGAGGAGGCTGGATGCCGTCGCCGAGGCGTACCGCGACGCGCGACGACTGCTCGCACGCGCCTACGAGTTCGTGGTGGACACCCCGGGGCTGAGCGCCCGGATGGACCTGGTGGGGTTCCACGTGGTCGGGGAACGGGTGGAGGAGCTCCGTGACGAGTGCGAGGACACGATCGCGAGCACGCTGCTCATGGCCGACGTGTACGAATACGTCGAGCTGCGGGTGCAATGGCTCATGGATGAGCGCAGCGCGGCCGGGAGGGAGGCGCGGGAGGGCATGCGACGTCTCGAGGATGGCGATGCGCGGATTCCGGGGATGGCGGAGGACCTGCTCGATCAGTGGCGGGTCGAGCGATTCGAAGGGCTGATCACGCAGATGCCGTTGGGCGGCTTTCTCGGGCCTGTGTTCCTACCGCTCGCCTTCATCGGGGGCGGGACATCGCTCGGCGTCGTACCCCGCGGTGCGAAGCTTCACGGGACAGCGGAGCCGGTGTCGGTCGCTCCGGTGAAGGCGTCGACCCCGGCGGGCGCTCCGGCCGGTCTCGAGGGGGCGGTGCTGCGCATCCCCGAGAAGCGCGGAGCGCAGGTCGCCGTGGAGAAGTACTCCTTCGCCGGCGGAGCCTCCACGTACATCGTGTACATCAAGGGCACGCAGACCTTCGCGCTGCAGGACTGCGGCGGACGGGACCCCTGGGATATGAAGTCGAACTCCGAGCTCTACAGCGGACGGAGATCGGCGTCGTACGACGCGACGATCGCCGCGCTCGAGGCGGCCGGTGCGCGGCCCGGCGACCAGGTCGCGGTCGTGGCGCACTCACAGGGCGGTGCGGTCGCAACCTACGTCGCGATGCAGAGCGAGTACAACGTGCCCGTGGTCATCACGGCGGGCAGCCCCATCGACCCGACGCTCCGCGACGATCAGACCCTGGTGACGCTGGGGCACACCGACGACGGGGTGCGGGCGCTGTCGGGCGGGGGCTCGCCCGGTGGCACCGGGACCGCAGACAGCATCACGATCACGCGGGAGCAGGATCCGGGCTTCACCACGAACGATGTGGGGATTCCGCACCACCTCGCGTCGTACGGCGAATTGGCAGCGCAGGCCGATGCCTCAGGGGATCCGCGGATCGAGGAGCTCGACGCGTTCTGGCAGCGCCTCGACGAGGCGGAGGTGATCGAGAGGACGGAGTTCCGAGCGGAGCGGGTCGCGAAGGAGGACTAGTGCGTGCGGGTCGCCGGACGCGTGGGCCGACTCAGTCGCGGCGCGAGCGCTTGCTCTGCGGGCGCAGGATGAAGCCGAAGAGGCCGTTGATGATCGAGATGATCAGCGCGGCGACGACACCCCACCAGAAGTGTCCGACCGAGAGGCCCCAGCCGAAGCCGCTCGTGATCCAGGCGGTCAGCCACAGCAGGAAGCCGTTGATGACGAAGCCGATCAGACCGAAGGTGATGATGTACAGCGGGAAGGCGACGATCTTCACGATCGTGCCGATGATCGTGTTCACGAGGGCGAAGATCGCGGCCACCGCGAGCAGCGTCAGCACGAGCTGCAGGGTCTCACCCGGCGGGAACGCCGTGATGGTGACCTGCAGGACGGGGATCAGCGTGACGACCCAGAGGGCGAACGCGTTGACGACGACACGGATGATGAAGCGCATGATCAGGCCAGTCTCCCACGCGGGCGCGGGGATGTCAGGAGAGGACCGGTGGTCACCGGGAATGACTCCGGAAGGCGTCGGCGATCTCGTCGAGAGTGGCCTTGTTCTGAGCGGTGCGCAGCACCAGGGAGAAGGCCGTGTCGATGTCCATGTCGATCCATACGCCGTTCAACTCCAGGAACGTCAGAGTGGCAACCCACGAGAACCGCTTGTTCCCGTCGAAGAGCGGGTGGTTCTGGCTCAGCGAGGACAGCATCGAGGCGGCCTTCACCTCGAGCTCAGGATAGGCCTCGACGCCGAACATCGAGCTGGACGGTCGCGCGAGGGCGGACGAGAGCAGGCCGATGTCGCGGACATGGAGTCCGAGATCTTCGAGTATGCCTATCGCCTGCGGGAGTTCGAGGTAACGCGTCACGCGTCTTCCAGCCGCTTGAGCAGCTCGGAATAGCGATCGGCCACACCACGAGCGATCCCGACGGCCTGCTCCGTCGTCACCTCCTCGCGGACGAAGCGGTCGGCGGCCTCGATGAGGAGCGCGTGCTTCGAGGTGTGTCGGCGATCGGCGAGCGCGCTGAGCTGCGCGTCGAGTTCCGCCGGGAGTCGAAGATTCATGGCCATACCAGAATGGTACTACCGGGCGCACGCCTTCCACCAGCATCCTGGCTACCGGCGCCCGGCGGATCCTAGAGTGGTCCTGTGACCGACCCGATCCTCCCGCGCATCCGTCCTGCCATCGCTTCGCTCCCGCCCTACCGTCAGGGCAAGCAGGCAGGACCCGAGGCGTTCAAGCTGTCGAGCAACGAGAACCCGTTCGAACCGCTGCCGTCGGTCGTCGAGGCCCTGCAGCACACGACGCCGATCAACCGGTACCCGGACGCGACGGCCGGTCGCCTTCGTGCCCGGTTGGGGGAGCGCTACGGCGTGTCGCCCGACGAGGTGCACGTCGCCGCGGGCAGCGTGTCGATCCTCCACCAGCTGATCCTCGCGACCGCGTCCGTCGGCGACGAGGTCGTGTACGCCTGGCGTTCGTTCGAGGCCTACCCGAGCCTCCCGCTCGTCGCCGGCGCCACCGGCGTGCAGGTCCCCCTCACAGCCGAGTCCCGTCACGACCTCCCCGCGATGGCGGATGCCGTGACCGAGCGCACCCGCGCCGTCATCCTCTGCACGCCCAACAACCCGACGGGTCCGATCATCACCTCCGCCGAGTTCGCGGAGTTCATCGCACGGGTCCCCTCCGACGTGCTCGTGATCCTCGACGAGGCCTACGCCGAGTTCGTCACCGCCCCCGACGCGATCGACGGTCTCGCCGAGCGCGTGTTCGAGACGCACCCGAACGTGGTCGTGCTCCGCACGTTCTCCAAGGCCTACGGCCTCGCCGGCCTGCGCGTGGGCTACGCGATCGGCAACGAGAAGGTCCTCGATGCGGCCCGCACCACCGGCATCCCGCTGTCGGTCACCTCGGCCGCCGAGAACGCCGCGATCGCCAGCCTCGACGCCGAGCCGGAGCTGCTCGAACGCGTCTCGGTCATCGTCGAGCGCCGCACCCGCCTGGTCGAGGGACTGCGCGCTCAGGGATGGGACGTCCCCGACTCGCAGGCCAACTTCGTGTGGCTGCCCACCGGCGCGCAGACCGAGGTCGCCGCATCCGTCTTCGTCGAGAACGACCTCGTCGTGCGGCCGTTCCCTGGCGACGGCATCCGCATCTCCGTGGGCGAGGAGGACTCGGTCGCCCGCGTGCTCGACGTGGCGGCCACTCTGCGCTGACCGGCCTTTTCTTCGGATTCCCGGCAGATGCGAGGACGTCCTAGGTATACGTGACCTGGCATGCGGGCGCCGGTAGCGTGGAGCGCGTGAGTACCTCCGAGACCCCCCTCGTTCGTGTTCTGGACGCCGACGGCCGCTACGCGCCGAGCGCGGCCGCCGAGCAGTACCTGCCCCTGATCGAGGCGATCAGCGATGCGGAGCTCGAGCAGTTCTATCGCGACATGGTCAGCATCCGCGCGATCGACGTCCAGGCCACCAACCTCCAGCGGCAGGGGCAGCTCGCCCTCTGGCCGCCGAGCCGCGGTCAGGAGGCCGCGCAGGTCGGCTCCGCCCGGGCCGCCCGCGCGCAGGACACGATCTTCCCCTCGTACCGCGAGCACGTGGTCACCCGCATCCGCGGGGTCGACCCGCTCGACATCATCAAGCTGATGCGGGGCGTCTCGCACGGCGGCTGGGACCCGACCGACCCGAAGAACGGCAACACCCGCCTGTACACCCTGGTGCTCGGATCGCAGACCCTGCACGCCGCCGGCTACGCGATGGGACTGAACTTCGACGGGCGCAGCGGCACCGGCGACCCCGAGCGCGACGAGGCCGTGATCGTCTACTACGGCGACGGCGCCTCCAGCCAGGGCGATGTGCACGAGGCCATGGTGTTCGCCGCGAGCTACCAGGCGCCCACGGTGTTCTTCCTGCAGAACAATCACTGGGCGATCTCGGTGCCCGTCGAGACGCAGTCGCGCGTCCCGCTGGTCGAGCGCAGCGCCGGCTATGGCATCCCCAGCGTCCGGGTCGACGGCAACGACGTGCTCGCGAGCTACGCGGTCTCGCGCGTCGCCCTCGACGAGGCCCGCAGCGGGCTCGGCCCGCGCGCGATCGAAGCCGTGACCTACCGGCTCGGCGCGCACACCACGAGCGACGACCCCACGAAGTACCGCGGCTCCGACGAGGAGGAGTCCTGGGCGCTGCGCGACCCGATCGTGCGGCTTCGGGCGTTCCTCGAGAACCGCGGTGCGTCGGGACAATTCTTCGCGGATGCGGATGCCGAGGCGGCGGACGCCGCCGAAGACCTGCGCGCGCGCACGGTCGAGCTCGGCCCGCCCAGCCCCGACAAGATGTTCGACTTCGTGTACAGCGACCCGCACCCGCTGATCGACGAGCAGAAGGCATGGCGCGCCCGCTACGAGGCGTCGTTCGAGGCCACCAGCGAAGCGGCCGGACACAGCGCAGGGGGAAACTGATGACTCTCGAGACGATGCCGTTCAGCAAGGCCCTCAACGCGGGGCTCCGCAAGGCCATGGAGGACGACGAGAAGGTCCTGCTCATGGGCGAGGACATCGGCAAGCTCGGCGGCGTGTTCCGCGTGACCGAGCACCTGCAGCGCGACTTCGGCGAGAAGCGCGTTCTCGACACGCCGCTCGCGGAGTCCGGGATCGTGGGCACGGCGATCGGGCTGGCGATGGCCGGCTTCCGCCCGGTGATCGAGATCCAGTTCGACGGCTTCGTGTTCCCCGCGTTCGACCAGATCACCACGCAGCTCGCGAAGCTCACGAACCGTCACGAGGGCGCGCTGAGCCTTCCGATCGTGATTCGCATCCCGTACGGCGGGCACATCGGCGCGGTCGAGCACCACCAGGAGAGCCCCGAGGCGTACTTCGCGCACACTCCGGGTCTGCGCGTGGTCTCGCCGTCGACGCCGAACGACGCGTACTGGATGATCCAGGAGGCCATCGCCTCGAACGACCCCGTGATCTTCATGGAGCCGAAGAGCCGCTACTGGCCCAAGGGCGAGGTCGAGCTCGAGGCCTCGGCGCTGCCGCTGCACGCCTCGCGGGTCGTGCGCACCGGATCCGATGTGACCCTCGTCGGGCACGGTGCCATGGTCACGACGCTGCTGCAGGCGGCGGCGCTCGCCGAGGCCGAGGGCACCAGCTGCGAAGTCGTCGACGTGCGTTCGCTCTCGCCGATCGACTACGAGCCGATCCTGAACTCGGTGCGCAAGACCGGACGCATGGTCTACGCGCAGGAGGCGCAGGGGCACACGAGCATCGGCAGCGAGGTGGCGGCGACCGTCATGGAGCGCGCCTTCTACGCTCTCGAGGCGCCGGTGCTGCGCGTCTCGGGGTACGACACCCCATTCCCGCCCGCGAAGCTCGAGGGCACCTACCTCCCGGATGCCGACCGCATCCTCGAGGCCGTCGACCGCTCTTTGGCCTACTGACACCGCCGCCTCATGTTCACAACTCCGGAGATCGCGGTGCGGATGGCCCCATTCAGGGCCGGGAACGCCGGCGCGAGCGAGTTTCTCCGGAGTTGTGAACCCCGTGCACGAGAGGATCAAGCATGAGCACGCAGAACTTCACCCTCCCCGACGTCGGCGAGGGCCTGACCGAGGCCGAGATCGTGGCCTGGAAGGTCGCTCCGGGCGACACCGTCGCGATCAACGACGTCATCTGCGAGATCGAGACGGCCAAGTCGCTCGTCGAGCTGCCCTCCCCGCACGCGGGAGTCGTCGGCGAGCTGCTCGTCGCCGAGGGCGCGACAGTCGAGGTCGGCTCGCCGATCATCACCTTCGTGACGGATGCTCGTGACGACGCGGGTCCTGGTGTCATCGCGACCGCCGAGGCGCCCGCGCCCGAGGAGGGCGGCGGCTCGGTGCTCGTCGGCTACGGCAGCGGCGGCGGGGCGACCTCGCGCCGCAAGCGTCCGGCCGAGCGGCCCGTGCGCTCCTCGGTCGGCGTGATCGCGAAGCCGCCGATCCGCAAGCTCGCCCGCGACCTCGGCGTCGACCTCACGACCGTCACCCCGAGCGGCGCCGACGGCGAGGTCACGCGCGACGACGTCATGAAGCACGCCGAGCAGGCGAGCGTGTTCCGCAACATCCAGACGCCCGAGTGGGGCGACGTGCGCGAGGAGACCGTTCCCGCGCCGCAGTCCGCCCCGGCCGGGCTCGCCCGCGGCCTGGCCCCGGCGTCGTCTCCGGCATCCGG
The DNA here is from genome assembly GCF_040675935.1 of Microbacterium sp. LMX7-1.2. Lineage (NCBI taxonomy): Bacteria > Bacillati > Actinomycetota > Actinomycetes > Micrococcales > Microbacteriaceae > Microbacterium > Microbacterium sp. LMX7-1.2. The sequence goes on from NZ_JBEGIL010000001.1 coordinate 2,229,024, forward strand.
CACCGCAGCATCCGACGAGCGCACAGAGTCGATCCCGGTCAAGGGCGTCCGCAAGGCGACGTCATCGGCGATGGTGCAGAGCGCGTACTCCGCCCCGCACGTCACGGTGTGGAAGGACGTCGACGCGACCCGCACGATGGAGCTGGTCAAACGGCTCAAGGCTTCGCCTGACTACGCCGACATCCGCGTCTCGCCGCTGCTCATCGTGGCGCGCGCCGTGATCTGGGCCGCGCGTCGCACGCCGATGGTCAACGCCGCCTGGATCGAGACCGAGAACGGCGCCGAGATCGCGGTGCGCCACTACGTGAACCTCGGCATCGCCGCGGCGACCCCGCGCGGCCTGCTCGTGCCGAACATCAAGGACGCGCAGGACCTCAGCATGAAGGAGCTCGCCCGCGCCCTGAACCGCCTGACCCTGACGGCGCGTGACGGCAAGACCTCGCCGGCCGACCAGCAGCACGGCACCATCACGATCACCAACATCGGCGTGTTCGGGATGGATGCCGGGACGCCGATCATCAACCCGGGTGAGGCCGGGATCGTGGCCATGGGGACGATCAGTCAGAAGCCGTGGGTCGTCGACGGCGAGGTCCGACCCCGATGGGTGACCACGGTCGCGGGCTCGTTCGACCACCGCGTGGTCGACGGGGACGGGATGAGCCGCTTCATCGCCGACGTCGCGAGCGTGCTGGAGGAGCCCGCGCTGCTCGTGGAGTGAGTCGGTCAGCTGGCGCGGCCCCGACGCCGAGGTAGGAGATGACGCCGAAGTAGGCGCATCTCGCCGGAATCGTCCTACGCCGGCGGCATCGCCTCCTTCTCGAACGATCCCACCTTCCTTCGTGCTCCTCGTCCGTGATGTGCTGCTTCCACACGGTGGCGGTCGCGGGGTTGTCGCCGTTCTTGAGCATCGCGATGTGCTCCGTGAACGTGTCTTCCGCGGAGGCATGCCAATGGTCCTGGTCGGGGAGCGCTTCGCCGAGACTTGCGTCGCTGTAATCCGCGCGGAGGCGGGCCGTGACCCGCACGACAAGGGCATCCAGGACCTGGTCGGCGAGCTGTCGACCCGCAGCGAGCTGTTCCGCACCCTGTGGGCGGCCCATGACGTGCGCACGCACGGGTCGGGACAGAAGCGGTTCCGGCATCCTGTCGTCGGCGACCTGACGCTGGTCTACGAAGAGCTCGCCATCAAGGCCGAGCCCGGCCAGGTCATGCTGATCTACAGCGCCGAACCCGGCTCGCCCTCCGCCGAGCGGCTGCGCCTGCTCGCCTCCTGGGCGCAGGAGCTCGCGGCGTCATCGCATGAGGCAGGTCAGTCCGCGTAGAACTCGCCATTTTGCGATGTCGGTATGGCGCGTCGGATACGACGGACGGCGACGCCGACGTCGGTTAGCTTGTCATCGATCGAGCCGATGTCCCCGGTCTCGGGATGGAGCGGCCTCAGCAACACGAGGAGTTCGGACGCATGAACAAGAGCAGACCAAGGTTCCTCGTCTGGAGCCTCGTGACTCTTGGTGTCGCGCTGCTCATCGCGTGGTTCTTCAGCGTGGTTGCGTACAGCTTCGAGGTGGACGCAGCAGGGGATGTGGCTGAGATACGGGTGAGCGACGTTCTTCTCGTCGCCGGTAGTGCCGCATGCTTCGTGATTGCGCTCCTCCTTGCCCTGGCGCCCGGGTGGCGGAGCAGAAGCCGTGGGGCCTGACTCCCGCCATGAGTGACCTCGAGCCCGACGACTATGCCGCTACTCTGCACGATCTGAAGCATCTCGGGCCATGTGCAACGGCCCATTGCACAATCTGCGTGCGGAGGGCTCGTCAGGCGCTCCGCAGCTCCGCCACCGGAGTGACGGTCGCCGACTCAGGGTCCCAGTGCCGCACGCCCCGGGCATGCCCGCGGATGTCTCTGCCGACTACCTCGAGCGCCGCTTCGAGGTCGGTGACGCGGAGTCTGCGGGACAGGGTGACGTGCGGGGTCCACGTTCCGGGTTCGGTGTGCGGCGCATCCTCGCCCGGGCCGACAGCGTCGTGCACCGTCCGGTGGAGGTCGAGCAGCTCCGCGGTGGGCGTGACGCTGCGGGCCAGCACTCGCCGGGCGCCGGAGCCGAAGAGCACGGGCGCGCCCAGTGTGATCGGTATCGCGCGGAGGTCGGCGAACACACCGGCGTCGGGAACGGGCATGTCGAGGCGCACGTGGAGGGTCAGGTGCGGGCGATTGCTGGCTGCGGTGTGCCGCGCGAGGCTCGACACCCCGAGTGCGGCGAGCGCATCCCACTCGGCGTGGACAGCGGCCTCGGTTTCGGGGTCGAACAGCAGCTCGAGAGACGACGGGGAGCGGCGCGACTCGGCCACGACTACGCCCGCGCGGCGAGCCGACGCTCCGCCAGCCGCGGCACGGCGACCTCACGCGCCGCGCGACGCGCGGTCGTGACGGCACCGATCGAGACGACCTCGGCGCCGAGCGTCGAGGCGAGGATCTCGGGGGCGGGGAGATGCAGCTGCGTGGGGAGCACCTCGCGGGCCGCGGCGAGCACGGGTTCGATGCTCTCGGCCACGGCCCCGCATACGATCACCCGCGCGGGGTCGTACATGCTGCCGAGAACGCCGACCACGCGGGCGAGGGTCGTACCGACGCGGGTGGTCGCGAGCAGGGCGTCCGCGTCGCCGGAGGCGGCGGCGGTGAGCACGAGGCGCGGGTCGATGCGGTCAGCCGCAGCGAGGCGGCCGATCGCGGTGTCGGGACCGATCTCTCCCGCGTCGACGGCCGCACGGACCTGCGACTGCAGGGTGAGGCTGAGGCCGAAGGCCGAGCCCACGCCGACGATGTGGTCGAAGACGACGCCTTCGCCGACGCCGCCGTGCGCGCCGTGCAGCACATGCCCGTCGACCACGACTCCGCCGCCGAAGCGGTCGCTCGCGAGCAGGGCGACGTAGTCGCGGCACCCGATGGCGGCTCCGGTCGAGCCCTCCGCGATCGCCGCGAGCTGGGCGTCGTTCTTGACCTCGACGATGGGCGCCCAGTCCGAGAGGGCCGTGGCGAGGCCGGGGTTCGTGCGCTCCCAGAATCCTTCGGGATGCGGGGGAGAGACGCCGTCGCGATTCACGGGCGCGGCGACGCCCACGCAGATCGCGAGCACGTCGTCGCGCGTCGACCCGGCCTCGGCCAGCGCGTGCTCCATCTGTCGCAGGATCGTCGCGCGGCGGGCGCGTCCGGTCTGCGTCGTGTCGAGGTCGGTGCGGTGGTGCACGAGCGTGCGATCGATCGGGTCGGCGACCGTGACGGCGAGGTGGCTGTCGCCGGCATCCACTCCGATCACGACGCCGAGGTCGTCGGCGAGCATGAAGCGTCGCGCGGGTCGGCCCGCACGATAGCTGCCGGCCGCTCGGGCGTTCGGGAGCTCGCGCAGCACCGTCGCGCTCACGAGGGTGTCGATCGCGTCGATCGCGGTCGACCGCGTGAGGGAGGTGCCGGCCATGACCTCGGTCGCGGTGAACTCGCCCGCGGTCCAGGCGAAGTCGAGCACCGCGCTGACGCTCGCGCGTCCGGTGCCGAGTCCGGCGCTGGATTCTGCCACGGGTCTTGACCTCACTCTCGTTCAGGTGAGAGAGTACCCCTCATCGAAGTAAATTCGCTCACTAGATTTAGTCTTGCGATTTACAGGACGAAAGGACGACGGTGTCTGAGAGATCCCCACGCCCGGCTCGTGTCGCAGCCGGAGTCGCCACGCTCGCGCTCGTCGGCGCGGCGCTGACGGCCTGCTCCTCGGCGGGTGGCGCCGAGACCATCCGGTTCACCTTCAGCAAACGCGAGGCGATCGAGTTCATGACCCAGCTGGTCGCGGACTACAACGCCTCGCAGAAAGATGTGAAGGTCGAGATCGACACCTCGGGCGTCGATGTCGTGTCGGCCAGCTTCGTCCGCGGCAACCCGCCCGACATCATGCTCGCCAACTACAACTACGAGATCGCCCGGTTCGTGCAGCGCTGCGCGCTCACCGACCTCTCCGGCACCGAGGCCGCGAGCGGCATCCGCGACGACCTCGGTCCGCTCATGGACCAGTACGGATCCTGCGAGGGGCGCACCAGTGCTCTGCCGTACTCCGTGATGGCGGCATCCGTCATCTACAACAAGGACATCTTCGCCCAGCAGGGCCTCGAGGTCCCCACCACCTGGGACGAGCTGATCGCCGTATGCGACCAGCTCAAGGCCGCGGGCATCGACCCGTTCTACGCGACCTTCAAGGATGACTGGACCGTCGCGCAGGGGTGGTACGACTACACCGCCGGCGGCTCGGTCGACGTGATCGACTTCTTCGACGCGATGGCGGAAGAGGGCGCCGACGTCGGCGCCGACTCTCCCGTCTCCTTCGAGAAGGACTTCGCCGAGCCCATGGACCGCATGATGCAGCTCGCGAAGGACTACACGAACACGGATGCCGCGAGCCGCGGCTACGGCGACGGCAACCTCGCGTTCTCGAAGGGCGAGGCCGCGATGTACCTGCAGGGTCCGTGGGCCTTCAGCGAGATCGCCAAGACCGCGCCCGACCTCGCACTCGGCACCTTCCCGCTGCCCATGACCGACGACCCCGCCGACCTCGGTGTGCGCGTCAACATGGACCTCGCGGCGATGATCCCCGAGGGCTCGCGGCACCAGGAGGCCGCCCGCGACTTCCTCGAGTACCTCTACCTGCCCGAGAACATCGAGGCCTACAACGCCTCGCAGCTCGGGTTCACGCCCACGACGGATGCTCCCGCCCCCGACGACCCGCGCATCGAGGGGATGATCGAGTACTACGACAACGGGCAGATCTATCAGGGCCCCTCCGTGCTCGTCCCCAAGACGCTGCCGCTCAACAACTACGTGCAGGCGATGGTGCTCGGCGCCTCGCCCGCCTCGACGCTGCGCACCATGGACGCCGACTGGGCGCGCATCGCGTTCCGCGCGCCGATCCCCACCACGCAGGACAACGCATCCGCCGAGGCAGAGGAGCCGACGCCATGACGAACGCCACCCCGGCACCCGCGGTGTCGAACCTCACGAAGCCGAACACCCCGACCACCGACACGACCGCGATCGTGACCGGCGCCCCGCGCGCGCTGCACAAGCGCCGACGTGTCGAGCCGATCTACTACTTCTTCCTCGTGCCGACGCTGATCCTGTTCACGCTCGCGATCACGGTGCCGGGCGTCATGGGCATCTTCTTCAGCTTCACCGATTCGATCGGGATCGGCGAGTGGAGCTTCAACGGCCTCACGAACTACATCGCGATGTTCAGCGACCCGTCGATCCTGCAGAGCTACCTCTTCACGTTCGGCTTCTCGATCGCGACCGTGATCGTCGTCAACGTGATCGCGTTCATGCTCGCGGTGGGTCTGACCTCCCGCATCCGCTTCAAGACCGGGCTGCGCACGATCTTCGTGATCCCGATGGTGATCTCGGGCATCATCATCGCCTACGTCTTCAACTTCCTGTTCTCGAACTCCCTCCCCGCCGCGGGTGCCGCGACCGGCATCCCGTGGCTCGAGACGAGCCTGCTCGCGAACCCCGACCTCGCCTGGGTGGCGATCGTGATCGTGACGGCCTGGCAGGCGACGCCCGGAACGCTCCTCATCTACATCGCCGGTCTCCTGTCGGTGCCGGGCGACGTGTACGAGGCCGCGAGCATCGACGGCGCGAGCAAGACGCAGCAGCTCATGCGCATCACGGTGCCGCTCGTCGCGGGCTACGTCGTGATCAACGTCATCCTCGGGTTCAAGGGCTTCCTCAACGCCTACGACATCATCGTCGGTCTGACCAACGGCGGACCGGGCACCGCGACCCGCAGCGTCGCCATGACGATCATCGCCGGCTTCAACGGCGGCGACTACGCCTACCAGATGGCCAACGCCACGATCTTCTTCATCGTCGCGGTGCTCATCTCCCTGCTGCAGCTCTCGCTGACCCGCGGAAGGAACGCACTCTGATGTCGACGCAGACACTCACCACCGTCACCTCCTCCGGCAAGAAGCCGCGCATCCGCATGGAGCGTGTCAACTGGTCCGGCACGATCATCCTCATCCTGTGCGCCGTCACGGTGCTGCTGCCGCTGTACGTGACGATCTCGATGGCGTTCAAGACCACCGGCCAGGCGGTCGACGGCAACGCCTTCTCGTTCCCCGCACCGTTCAGCCTCGACGGCTTCGTGGAGGCGTGGAACCTCACCAAGTTCCCCGTCGGTGCCGGGATCTCGTTGCTCGTGACCGCGGGCACGGTGTGCGCGACGATCGTCCTCGCGGCGTTCGCCTCCTACGCGATCGTGCGCAACTGGGACCGCAAGCTGTTCCGGTGGTCGTTCTTCTATCTGCTCGCGGCCATGTTCATCCCGTTCCCGGTGGTGGCGCTGCCGCAGATCCAGCTCACCGGACGCGTCGGCCTCGACAACCCGTTCGGCGTGATCATCCTCGCGACCATGTTCCAGCTGAGCTTCAGCGTGCTGCTGTTCACCGCGTTCCTCCGGTCGATCCCGCTGGAGCTCGAGGAGAGCGCCCGCATCGACGGCGCGACCACGTGGCAGACGTTCTGGCGGCTCATCTTCCCGCTGCTCGCTCCCATGAGCGCCACGGTCGGAATCTTCGCGTTCCTGTACGCGTGGAACGACTTCATGATGCCGTCGCTCATCATCTCCGACCCGGCGCTGCAGACGCTCCCGGTGCGGCAGAACCTCTTCCAGAACCAGTTCAGCAACAACTACAACGTGGCCTTCGCGTCGTACCTCATGGCCATGGCGCCGGCGATCCTCGCGTACCTGTTCACGCAGCGCTTCGTGATGGAGGGCGTCACGCAGGGCGCCGTCAAGGGCTGATCGAGGATGCGGCGCGTTTCGTCTCGCTTCGCTCGCTCAACGACCTCTGAGTCCCGGTCGTTGAGCGAGGAGCGCAGCGACGAGACGAAACGCGCCGAGAACCGCACGACCACTCCCCGAACGACCGCAACAAGAAGAAGGAGCACCACCCCGCTATGACCGATGCGACTCTCACCGAGACCCGCAACGACCACACGTCGGATGCCGCCGCCTGGTGGCGTCAGGCGGCCGTCTACCAGATCTACCCCCGCAGCTTCGCGGATGCGAACGGCGACGGCCTGGGCGACATCCCCGGCATCGTCTCGCGAGCCGACTACCTCGCCGAGCTCGGCATCGATGCGGTGTGGCTGAGCCCGTTCTACCCCTCGGCGCTCGCCGACGGCGGGTACGACGTCGCCGACTACCGGAACGTCGACCCGCGGCTCGGGACCCTCGACGACTTCGACGACATGGTCGCGGCGCTGCACGCCCGCGGCATCCGCGTCGTGGTCGACATCGTGCCGAACCACTCGTCCGACCTGCACGAGTGGTTCCAGGAGGCGCTCGCCGCGGGCCGCGGCTCGGCGGCGCGCGAGCGGTACATCTTCCGGGAGGGCGCAGGACCGGATGGCGCGGAGCCGCCGACCGACTGGAGCGCCGCGTTCGGCGGATCCGCGTGGGAGCGCGTCGAGGACGGCCAGTGGTACCTGCACAGCTTCGCGCCCGAGCAGCCCGACCTCAACTGGGACCACCCCGAGGTGCGTGAGGACTTCCTGAAGACCCTGCGCTTCTGGTCGGATCGCGGTGTCGACGGCTTCCGCATCGATGTCGCGCACATGCTCACGAAGGACCTGAGTGAGCCGCTGCCGAGTCGCGCCGAGCTCGATGCGCTGCCGCACGACGGAAACCACCCGCTGCACGACCGTGACGACGTGCACGAGGTGTACGCCGAGTGGCGCCGCGTGTTCAACGAGTACGATCCGCCTCGCACGGCCGTCGCAGAGGCCTGGGTGTCGACGCCCGAGCGCCGTGCCCGCTACGCCTCGGCCGAGGGGCTGGGGCAAGCGTTCAACTTCGACCTGCTCGTGGCGGACTTCGACGCTCCCTCCTTCCGGACGATCATCACCGACAACCTCGCCCAGGCGCGCGCTACGGGGTCGTCGACGACCTGGGTGCTGTCGAACCACGACGTGACCCGCCACGCCACGCGATACGGCCTCGCGCCGCTCGCCGGACGCGAGGGCGTGAAGCAGGGCGTCGAGTGGGTGCGCGACGGGGGCCCGGCCGACCAGCTCGACCGCGAGCTCGGCCTGCACCGGGCCCACGCCGCGACGCTGCTGCTGCTCGGCCTGCCCGGCAGCACCTACCTGTACCAGGGCGAGGAGCTCGGGCTGCAGGAGGTCGCCGAGATCGGCCCCGAGCAGCGCCAGGACCCGTCGTTCTTCCGCGGCGCCGACTTCGACGGGCTCGGGCGCGACGGATGCCGCGTGCCGCTGCCGTGGACCGCATCCGGCCCCTCGTTCGGCTTCGGCGCGGGCGAGGCCCACCTGCCGCAGCCGGCGTGGTTCGCCGAGTACGCGGTGGATGCCGAGGATGGCGACCCCTCGTCGACGCTGACGCTGTACCGGGAGGCGCTGCGTCTGCGGCACCTGCTGCAGACCGAGGAGAGCCTCGAGTGGATCGAGACCGGCCGCGCCGACGTGCTGCGCTTCGCTCGACCGAACGGCTGGCAGATCGTGACGAACTTCGGATCTGAGCCGTTCGACTTGGGGGAGGACGCGGGCGATGTGGTGCTCGGCGCAGTCCTCGACGGAGCCGTGCCTGCGGATTCAACGGTGTGGATCGCGCCCGCGGGGCTCGTGGCCTGACACGCTTCGTCGCGTTCCGCTTCGGGGGCCGACACGCCAGATGTCGGACCGTTTCGGCGGATCCGGCCGCGATCTGGCGTGTCGGCCCCCGGGGTGGGTGAGCAGGTCTAGTTTTGATTTGATAACGGTTATCATTAGCGCGTAGAGTGAGGGCATGAAGAAGCCCGTGCTCGCCCTCGCCATCGCATCCGTCGCCGCCCTGACGCTCGCCGGATGCTCCTCCACCCCCGCGGCGGGGGAGGGCGGCGACGACGGCATCACGGTCGTCGCGAGCACCAACGTCTACGGCTCGCTCGCTCAGCAGATCGGCGGCGACCGCATCGACGTCCAGTCGATCATCACCTCGGTCACCCAGGACCCGCACTCCTACGAGGCCACGGCCCGCGACCGCCTCACGGTGCAGAAGGCCGACCTCGTGATCGAGAACGGCGGGGGCTACGACGCGTTCATCGACACCCTGCTGCAGGACGCCGACGACCCGCACGTCGTCACCGCCGTCGAGTACTCGCACGACTACCCGGGCAACGAGGGTCACGAGCACGCCGACGACGAGGGCGACCACGCGGAGGAGACCGCTGCGCCGGATGCCGAGGCCACCGAGGAGGCCCACGACCACGACCATGCGGAGGGCGAGGACGGCCACGAGGGGCATGACCACATCGAGGGCTTCAACGAGCACGTGTGGTTCGACCCGCACACCATGATCCACGTCGTCGAGGCCATCGCCGAGGAGCTCGGCGAGCTCGACCCCGAGGGCAAGGCCGACTTCACCGCCAACGCCGACGCGATCGTCGCCGACCTGCAGGGCGCCGAGGCCGACCTCGAGAACATCAAGACCGCCGCAGGCGGTGCGAACGTCATCATCACCGAGCCCGTGCCCGGCTACCTCGCGGAGGCCGCCGGCCTCACCGACGTGACCCCCGAGGGCTTCGCGGAGTCGGTCGAGGAGGGGACGGACGTCGCGCCCGCGACCCTGCTCGCCACGCTCGACGTGATCTCGGCCGGCGACGTCAAGGCCGTGCTCACGAACGCGCAGACCGGCGGAGCGGAGACGCAGCGAGTGGAGGATGCCGCGAAGGACGCCGGCATCCCGGTCGTCGCCTTCACGGAGCTGCTCCCCGACGGATCGTCGTACTCTGAGTGGATGAGTGACGCGATCCAGAGCCTCGCCGACGCGCTCGAGTCGTGAGCGGCGCCGCCGACACGAACGCAGGCACCGCGCCGCGCACCCCCGTCCTGGAGGTGCGCGGCGCCGCCTTGCAGCGCGGTGACCGCGAACTGTGGTCCGGTCTCGACCTGACCGTCGAGCCGGGGGAGTTCCTCGCCGTGCTCGGCCCTTCCGGCTCGGGCAAGACCACGCTGCTGCGCAGCATCCTGGGTCTGCAGCCCCTGTCCTCGGGCGAGATCCGGGTCGCCGGTGGAGCGGTCCGCAAGGGCAATCGTCGCATCGGCTACGTGCCGCAGCAGCGCGCCCTCGCCCCCGACACGAGCATGAGGGCACGCGACCTCGTCGCGCTGGGTGTGCAGGGCAGTCGCTTCGGGTTCCCGGTGCCGCACCGCGGCGACCGCGCCAAGGTGGATCGACTTCTCGAGTCCGTCGGCGCCGCGCACTTCGCGGACCGCCGGGTCGGTCTGCTGTCGGGCGGCGAGCAGCAGCGACTGCGGGTGGGGCAGGCTCTCGCCGACGAGCCCGTGCTGCTGCTGTGCGACGAACCCCTGTCTAATCTCGACCTCGCGAACCAGGTCGCCGTGACCGACATCATCGACCGCCAGAGGCGCGAGCGCGACGCCGCGGTGCTGTTCGTCACGCACGACATCAATCCGATCCTCGGTCGTGTCGACCGCATCCTCTACATCGCCGGTGGCCGCTTCGTGCTCGGCACACCGGAGGAGGTGCTGCAGACGCGCGTGCTCACCGAGCTGTACGGCACGCCCGTCTTCGTGCTCCGTGCCGGCGACCGGCTCGTGGTCGTCGGCGTGCCCGATGCCGAGCCGCATCATGATCACGACCACGAGGGCGCCGCATGACCGCCGTGACCGGCATCGTCTCCGCGGTCGATTGGAGCGACGTCTTCTCGTTCCAGGACTACGGCGACCTCGTCACGCTCCTCGCCAACTCCATCGTCGCGGGCGCCGTGCTCGGCATCGTCGGCGGCCTCATCGGCGTCTTCGTGATGCAGCGCGACCTCGCGTTCGCGGTGCACGGCGTGAGCGAGCTGTCGTTCGCCGGCGCGGCGGCCGCTCTGCTGTTCGGCGGCAGCGTCGTCGCGGGCTCGCTCGGCGGAGCGCTCGTCGCGGCGATGCTCATCGGCATCCTGGGGTCGAAGGCGCGCGATCGCAACTCGATCGTGGGCGTGCTCATGCCATTCGGTCTCGGCCTCGGCATCCTGTTCCTGTCGCTCTACGAGGGGCGCAGCGCCAACCGCTTCAGCCTGCTCACGGGACAGATCGTCTCGGTGTCGAGCCCCGACCTCGGCTGGCTGCTCGGCATCAGCATCGTCGTCCTGCTGGGCCTGCTGCTCATGTGGAACCCGCTGCGCTTCGACTCGCTCGATCCGGAGTCCGCGGCTGCCCGCGGCGTGCCGACGCGCGCCGTGAGCCTGCTGTTCATGGTGCTGCTGGGCCTCATCGTGGCGGTCAGCGTGCACATCATCGGCGCCCTGCTCGTCATGGCGCTGCTCGTGACGCCGGCTGCCGCCGCGATGCGCGTGACCGCCGGACCGGTCGCCGTGCCGCTGCTCGCGGCTCTGTTCGGATTCGTGTCGGCGGTGGGCGGCATCCTGCTCGCGCTCGCCGGAACCCTTCCGGTCAGCCCGTACATCACGACCCTGTCGTTCACGATCTACGTCGTCTGCTGGATCGTGCAGCGCGTGCGCGGCGGGGTGCGGCGGGTGCGGGCGTAGCGCCTCGGGGGGCGGAGCTCGCTCCCAGCCCCCGACAAGCCCGACGCGCCTAGAATCGTGGGTATGGCTCAGCGGAACACCTGGCAGCGCGAACGAGTGCGCGAAGCGCTCGCCGACGCGCGCGGATTCGTCAGCGCCCAGAGCCTGCACGCCTCGTTGCGCGACGACAACACGGGCATCGGTCTCGCGACCGTGTACCGCGCGCTCGCCGGTCTCGCAGCCTCGGGTGACGCCGACTCGCTGCAGAGTCCCGAGGGTGAGGCGCTCTATCGCGCCTGCACCACCCAGGGCCACCACCATCACCTGATCTGCCGCAACTGCGGTCTCACGGTCGAGATCGAGGCGACCGACGTCGAGCAGTGGGCCCACCGCACCGCCGCGCTGCACGGGTTCACGGACGCCGCGCACGTCGTCGACATCTTCGGGCTCTGCGCCCCGTGCACCAACAAGCGCGACGCGGAACGGGCTGCGACGGCGTGACCTCGCAGACCGCGACCCGGCCGGCCCACTCGCACAGGCCCGTCAGACCGCCGCGATCGCCGTGGATCGGGGTCGGTCTCGGGGCGGCGATCGTCGCGGCGCTGTTCCTCGTCGACGGGTTCCTGCCCTCGCTGTACCAGGCCGCCCTGCCCGACCGTGCGCAGGACGGGCTGACGCTCGCGATGAGCGTACTGATCGAGGCGCTGCCGTTCGTGATCCTCGGGGTGCTGCTGTCGATCGTGGTCCAGGTGTGGCTGCCGTCCGATGTGATCCACCGTTGGCTGCCGAAGCGCGCGTGGGCCCGGCGGGCCGTGCTGTCGCTGCTCGGGATGCTGATCCCCGTGTGCGAATGCGGCAACGTGCCCTTCGCGCGCGGCCTCATGATGCGCGGGCTCGCGCCCGCCGAGGCGCTGACCTTCCTCATCGCGGCGCCCATCGTGAACCCGATCGTGATCCTCACGACGCATGCCGCGTTCGGCTTCGACGACGGCATCCTCGTCGCCCGTCTCATCGGCGGCTACCTGATCGCCAACGTGATCGGCTGGATCTACAGCCTGCACCCGAACCCCGACGCGCTGCTGACGCGGAAGTTCATCGACACGTGCGATCGCGTGACCCACGAGCCCGGAACCCCGGTGCGTCGCAGCCTCACGCAGTTCCTCGTCGAGCTCCGCGCGGTCATGCCGGCGCTGGTGATCGGCTCGGCGCTCGCGGGAGCCGTGCAGGTGCTCGTCCCGCGCGACGTTCTACTCGAGATCGGCTCGAACCCGGTGCTGTCGATCGTCGCGATGATGGCGCTCGCGATGACCGTCGCGATCTGCTCGAACGTCGACGCGTTCTTCGCACTGTCCTTCGCGTCGACGTTCTCGTCGGGGGCGATCGTGGCGTTCCTGCTCGTCGGTCCGCTCGTCGACGTCAAGATGCTCGCGCTGATGCGCACGACCTTCACGACCCGCACGCTCATCGGCATCGTCGGGGTGGTCGTGTTCGCGGCCTTCGCCATCGGGATCGGGGTGAACGTCCTTGTCTGATTCCGTCTCCGTCGCGCGCGTCACGCGTCGCCGCGCCCTCGTGACCCGCTGGCTCGGCGTCGGCCTCGCCTCGGTCGTCTCGGTGGTCACGCTCGGCCTCGGCCTGACCGGTCGCCTCACGCTCTACATCAGCCCCGAATCCGTGTGGTTCGCGTGCGCCGCGGCCGTGGTGACGCTGGCCGGCGCGATCTGGTCGTTCGCGCTCCCGCTCGGCGACGAGGAGGATCACGGACACGACCACGGTCACGGCGACGCTCACGATCACGGGACGGAGGGTGCGGATGCCGCGCCCGCCTCCCCACGGCGCGTGCTGGCCGTCGCCGGCACCGTGGCCGGCGGCGTCGTGGCGTCGGGCGTCGTGATCGCGGCGCTCGTGCTGCCGCCCGCCTCGCTCTCGGTGGAGCTCGCGATGTCGCGGGCGGGCGAGCAGACCGCACTGTTCGTGGGGGCCGACGACGTCACGCTCGGCGTCGCCGACACCGCGACGTTCGGCGTGGGCGACTGGGCGAGCGTGTTCGCGACCGCGACCAACACGGCCGCCTACGACGGCAAGACGGTGTCGCTCACCGGATTCGTGACGCCCGCCGGGTCGGACGGCGTCAACCTCACGCGTCTCGTCATCACGCACTGCGTGATCGATGCGCAGACCGCCACGCTTCCGGTGACGATCGACGCGGGCGAGTTCTCGACCGGCCAGTGGGTGCAGGTCGAGGGCACGGTGAAGGCGGATGCCGACGGCAGGCTGCACGTCGAGCCGACCAGCGTGAAGGAGATCGACGAGCCCGGGGACCCGTATGAGTACTGACGACGAGCGCCCCGAGGCGCCTGCCGTCCCCCGCACGCGGGCCGAGATGCGCGCCGCGCGGGAGGCCGCTGCCGCCGCCGAGGCCGCTGCCGCCGCCGAGGCCGCTGCCGCCGAGGCCGCCTCCCGGTCGTTGAGCGAGGACGGCGGAGCCGACCGAGACGAAACGCGTCAGGTGCCGTTCGAGCCCGGATCGCGGACGCCGGAGGCCGATGTTCCGCGGGATGAAGCGCGTTTCGTCTCGCCTGCGGCTCGCTCAACGACCGGGGAGGAGCCTGCGGCTCGTTCGACGACCGCCGTCCCGAAGCCCCCGCGCGACCGGCCCTTCCTCCTCGCGATCGGCGCCGTGCTCGGCATCCTCGTCCTGGTGGGGGCGGGCCTCGGGGTCGTCAGCCTCACGCAGGGCCCGCGCATCACCGAGGTGCAGGTCGATCCGGCGCACGCGATCGAGTCGTCGGGCAGCCGGGTGATCCTCACGGCGAACCAGTCGCTCGCCGCGATCAACGAGTCGCAGGTGTCGGTCGAGCCCGCGGTGCCGTTCACGCTCGATGCGGCGGGTCGCGGCGTCGGCATCCGCTTCACCGTCCCTCTCGACGACGACACGGAGTACACCGTCAAGGTCGCCGGCGCGACCGGCGCGGGCGGCGGTCCGTCGACGACCCTCGAGACGAGCTTCACGACCCCGCAGTCGAGCATCTTCCTGCTCCGCCGCGACGCCGACGGTGACGACAAGATCTTCCGCACCGACCTCACCGGCGAGAAGGCCGTGGCGGTGTTCTCGGCCGGCAGGATCAACGACTTCCGCGCGACCTCCACGCAGCTCGTGGTGTCCGTCGAGGAGGACGACAGCTCGCGGCTGATCGTGATGAAGCGCGACGGCACCGATCAGCGCGACCTGCCGCTCCCCGGAGACGGGTACGTCGGTGCGATCCAGGTCTCCGAACGCGGCGGGTTCGTCGGCTACAGCTACTCCGACAAGGAGCTCAGCGACACCGAGGGCCGCGCGAGCGTGCTCGTCACGCAGTCGCTCAGCGGCGACGACGAACCCGTCGTGACCGAGGTGGGCGGCACGGAGGCGAACATCTTCGTCTGGCAGTTCGTGCCCGACAGCGCCGCCGTGCTCTTCATCGACTTCGACGGCGCCCTGTCGCTCGTCGACCGCTCGACGGATGCCGGTGTGCAGTCCCTCGGGCTCGCGACGACCATCCAGGGCATCTCGCGCGGCACCTACACGGCGATCGTCGAGCGACTCGACGGCTCGGTCGTCGAGCTGAACCTCGCGGACGGGTCGGAGCAGCCGCTCGCAGCCTCGACCCCCGACTACGGCTCCGCCATGACGATCACGCCGTACCCGGGCGGGACGCTGCGGCACGTGGTCGCACGCGATGCGACCGGGTTGCCGCAGGGTCAGGCCATCATCACGGTCGACGACGAGGGCACCGCGACGCCGCTCGTCGAGGTCGGCCCCGCGGATTCGATCCTGCAGGCGTGCGCCTCGCCCAGCGGCCAGTACGCGGCGGTCGTGATCTCGCCCGACATGACGAACAACCCCTACGACCGGATGCTCCTGCCGCTGCCCGAGAACATGGAGACGCATCTGATCGACCTCCGCACGGGGGACGAGATGGTCGCTCTCACCGGGTTCGACGCGTCGTGGTGCCAGACGGCACCGCAGTTCTGAGCGGCATGGGATCGGAGGGGCTGCACCGCGCGACCCGCGCCGAGCTCGCGGGTCTCCCGGTCGAGGTCGCGCCGCTGCTGCTCGGCGCGGAGCTGCGCACGCGCGTGGCCGGGTCGGCCGTGCGGCTGCGTCTCACCGAGGTCGAGGCGTACCACGGCCAGGGGACGGGACCGGAGCCGGATCCGGGTTCGCATGCGCGCATGGGCCGCACGGCCCGGAACGCCACCATGTGGGGTGAGCCGGGGCACCTCTACGTGTACCTCAGCCACGGCATCCACTCGTGCGTGAACGTCGTGAGCGGCCCCGCGGGCCAGGCGGGCGGGATACTCCTGCGCGCCGGGGAGGTCGTGCGCGGAGCGGAGGCCGCGGCTGTGCGCCGCGGCGTGACCGCACCGCTCACGGGGCGGGTCGTGCGCGACCTCGCGCGCGGCCCCGGACGGTTCGGGCAGGCGTCGGGGCTGCGGCATCCGCTCCACGACGGCATCGACGCGATCACGGGCGTCGAGCTCGAGGGCGCGACGACCGAGCTGTGGCTGCGCGATGAGCCGGTTCCCGAGGTCGCGTCGGGCCCGCGGGTCGGCGTGGCCGGCGTCGCCGGGACGGATGCCTTCCCCTGGCGCTTCTGGATCCCCGACGACCCGACGGTCTCGCCGTTCCGCTGGGGGAGGGGCGCTCAGGCGGCGTCGGTCTCGCCTCGCTGACCGTGCTACACTCGTCTCCGTCTGCGCACACTCCTGTGCGCAGTTCGTGTGCTTCCCTTCTTTCTCGCCGAGGAATCGGCGGATCGGGGTTGCGCGCAGACAAGGGATCTTGGGTGGGGCCGTCCGGCCCCACGGTAGAGAAGGAGTCACATCATGGCAGCAGTGTGCCAGGTGACCGGAGCAGTTCCCGGCTTCGGTCACAACGTCTCGCACTCGCACCGCCGGACGAAGCGCCGCTTCGACCCGAACGTGCAGAAGAAGACCTATTTCGTCCCGTCGCTCGGTCGTAAGATCACGCTCAACGTGTCCGCCAAGGGCATCAAGGTGATCGACGCCCGCGGCATCGAGAACGTGGTCAAGGACCTCCAGGCGAAGGGTGTGAAGCTCTAATGGCCAAGAAGGCACAGGACGTCCGTCCGATCATCAAGCTGCGTTCGACGGCAGGTACGGGTTACACGTACGTGACGAAGAAGAACCGCCGCAACACCCCCGACCGCCTCGTGCTGAAGAAGTACGACCCGGTCATCCGTCAGCACGTCGAATTCCGAGAGGAGCGTTGATCAATGGCTAAGAAGAGCAAGATCGCTCGCAACGAGCAGCGCAAGGTCATCGTCGAGCGTTACGCCGAGCGTCGCGCCGAGCTGAAGAAGACCCTGGTCGACCCGAACGCCACCGACGAGGCCCGCGAGGCCGCTCGCGTCGGCCTGCAGAAGCTGCCGCGCAACGCGTCGCCGGCTCGCGTGCGTTCGCGCGACGTCATCGACGGCCGCCCCCGCGGTGTCCTCACGAAGTTCGGCATCTCGCGTGTCCGCTTCCGTGACATGGCGCACCGCGGCGAGCTGCCCGGCGTGACCAAGTCGAGCTGGTAAGCCACAGCAACAGCCGGAAGGGGCGAGGATCTTCGGATCCTCGCCCCTTCTGCATCCCCGGGCTCACCCTCGAAAGTCTGCGTCACGACCCCGGAAGCCTCCACGCGGCCCCGTCAAGACCCCCTCTCACACGTCACTTTCGTCACATCTGCACCACGACACGCCACAGAAAAGCCCAAAACCCGCGAAATGACGCGGAAATGTGGGTCGTGGTTGGTACATTCGAGGCGGTCACTCGACCAACGGGCGGCATCCGCCTCCCGAACGACAACGATGCGACGAATCCGTCGCTGGAGGATGACATGGCTGACAAGTCCATCACCAAGACCGAGCTCGTCGCGAGCATCGCTTCCGCCACGGGCCAGAGCCAGGCCACCGTCTCGGGCGTTCTCGACGCGCTGTTCTCCTCGGTCTCCGACGCCGTTGCCAAGGGCAGCAAGGTCTCGATCCCGGGCTGGATCTCGTTCGAGCAGGTCGCCACGGCCGCCCGCACGGGCCGCAACCCGCAGACCGGCGCCGAGATCAAGATCCCGGCCGGCAAGCGCGTCAAGGTGACCGCTGGTTCCAAGCTCAAGGCTGCCGTCAAGTAAGACCGCACCTCACCGGAGGCCGCCCCCGATCCGTCGGGGGCGGCCTCCGTGCGTTCTCCCGGCACGCGCGGCTTAGGCTTGAGGGGTGACCTCCCGTGCCGTGTCGACCCCGACGAGCCCTGCCTATCGCGCAGTCGGGATCGGCATCCTGCTCGGAGCCGGTCTCGTCGCCGTCATCGTCGCGCTCGCGCTCGGGGGCGGTGCCGCGCCGCTGCTGCTGCAGGACCCCGGACCGTTCGTGCGCTGGGCGATCCCCGTGGTCAAGCTCGTGATGAACATCGCCGCCGCGGCCATGCTCGGATCGCTCGTGCTGGCCCTGTTCGCTCTCAAGGCCGAGGACAAGCCCTTCGAGGTCGCACTGAACACGGCCTCGGTCGGGGCGGCGGTCTTCACGGTGTCCGCGGGCATCAGCGCGTTCCTGACGTTCATGGCCGCGTTCAACCCGCAGCTCAGCGCCGAGCGGGAGTTCGGCACGCAGCTCGGACGTTTCCTTCTGCAGGTCCCGCTCGGACAGTCCTGGCTCATCACCACGATCATGGGCGCGGTCATCACGGTGCTCGTGTTCGCGTGGCGCACGTGGACCCCGACGCTCATCACGGCGGTCCTCGCGGCAGCATCCTTCCTCCCGCTCGCCACGCAGGGGCACTCCGGCGAGCTCTCGGGCCACAACGTCGCCGTGAACTCGATCCTGCTGCACACGATCGGCGCCGCGGTATGGCTGGGCGGCCTGCTGCTCGTCGTGATCCTCCGCGACCGCTCGGGCATCGGCACGGCGGCTCTCGTCTCCCGGTACTCGAGCCTCGCGATCGCCGCGTTCGCCGTGGTGGCGGTCTCCGGTGTGGCGCGCTCGGTGGTGGCGCTCGGCGACATCTCGCAGCTCATGACGCCGTACGGCGGCATCCTCATCGCCAAGGTCGTGCTGCTCGTCGGCATGGGCCTGTTCGGTGCCTGGTACCGCCTCCGGCTGATCCCCAGGCTGAACGGTCCCGCTGCCGCACGATGGTTCTGGATGCTCGTGCTCGGCGAGATCGCGCTGATGGGCCTCGCCTCCGGCGCGGCCGCCGCCCTGGCCCGCACGCCTCCGCCGACCGGCGAGGAGGCCGCGTTCGTGCAGACGCCGGCGGAGAACCTCACGCGCTCCCCGCTGCCTCCCGAGTTCACGATCGACCGCTGGTTCACGGCCTGGGACATCGACATCCTGTGGCTCGTGGCCGCCGGGTTCGGATTGTTCCTCTACATCGCGGGCGTCGTGCGCCTCGCGCGGCGCGGGGACCGCTGGCCGATCCACCGCACCGTGTTCTGGGTGCTGGGCCTGCTCATGCTCGTGTGGGTCACCTGCGGCCCGATCAACGCGTACCAGGAGTACCTCTTCAGCGTGCACATGCTCGGGCACATGATGCTGTCGATGGCGATCCCGCTGCTGCTGGTGTCGGGTGCCCCGGTCACGCTCGCGCTCCGCGCGATCCACAAGCGCGACGACGGCACGCGCGGCGGTCGCGAATGGATCATGTGGGCTGTGCACTCGCCGTTCGCCAAGGTCGTGACGCACCCGTTCGTGGCGGCGGCGATCTTCATCGTGTCGCTGTGGGCGTTCTACTTCACCGACCTCGTGCGCTGGTCGATGTACGAGCACCTCGGCCACGAGTGGATGGTCGCGCACTTCCTGATCTCGGGCTACCTGTTCGTCATGAGCCTCGTCGGCGCCGACCCCGTGCCGTACCGCCTGCCGTATCCGGGCCGTCTCATCACGTTGATCGCCGTGATGGCGATGCACGCGTTCTTCGGGGTGGCGATGATGATGCAGGAGGGGCTCATGGTCGCCGACTGGTTCGGCTCGATGGGGCGCGAGTGGGGCCCCACGCCCATGGAGGACCAGTACATCGGCGGTGGCGTCGCGTGGTCGATCGGCGAGATCCCGACCCTCATCCTGGCGATCACGGTCGCGATCCAGTGGAGCCGCAGCGACACCCGCCTGCAGAAGCGCCGGGACCGGCATGCCGATCGCACGGGGGACGCCGAGCTGGAGGAGTACAACGCGCAGCTCGCGGCCCTCGCCGAGCGCGATCGGCGCGAGGCCGAGCGCGCTGCGCGCTGAGCCCGCCCGTCAGTCCTGCGGCGTCTCGCCCGGCGAGCCGACGCGGATCGACACCGACCCGTCCGGCAGCAGCAGGATCGTGCCGTCCACGGTGAACGGGACATCTTCGGAGATCTCCTGGACCTTGCCGTCGAACAGCGACCGGATGTCGACCTCGACGTGCGCCACGGCATCCGTCGGAGGGATGCGCCACTGGCCGTCGTCCGGCACGACCGTGACCTGCGGCTGCGTCGCGATCGACCACTGCGGCAGCGAGTCGATGCGGTTCGACACCTCGATCCCGAAGGGGCACGCCGTGGGCTGCAGGACCTCCTGCGTCGTGCACGCGGTGAGGAACTCCTCGACGCGCTCCTGCACGACCGCGACGAACTCCTCGGTGGGCTCGGTCTGGACCTCGACGGGCGTGGTCGCGAGCGGGGTGTCGGCGAGCACCCCGATGCCCGTGGACTTCGAGATCGCGGTGTCGACGGTCACCGAGTACAGCCCCGGCGTGAAGACGAGCAGCGGTAGGGGATCGGTGGGCGACGCGTCCGCGCCCGCCACGGAGATCTGCCGACGGTCGACCTCGAAGCCGTTGAGCGAGAACCGATCGGCGCCGAGCAGGGTCAGGTCCACCACGGCGAGCGGGCTCGTCGTGAAGCGCCAGTTGGGGGTGACGCCTGCCCAGCCGTCCTGGGCGACCGAGAACGTGGTCGTGCCGGCGTGACCGCCCGCGCTGTACGACACGGTGACGGCGTAGTGGTCGCCGTCGTGCACCTCCGACACCACCTCGACGTCGGCGAGCGATCCGAGGGCGGCGCGGCGCAGCATCGCCTCGGATGCGGTCGCGCCCAGTCCCGCATCCTGCAGCGTCTCGCGGTCGATCGCGACGCCCGGCACGCGCAGCGCATCGGCGGCACGCCCGTCGGCCAGCAGGTCGAGGTAGCGGGTCACGAAGGCCGACGGCCCGTAGAACTCCCGGTACAGCGTCGCCCCTCCGGCGGCGAGGGAGGCGACGAGGAGCAGCCCGACCACCGCGAGCATGGCGAGGTCTCCGACGAGTCGCCTGCGTCGGGGCGCACTCGTCTCGACCTGCTGCATGCGGTCAGTCTAGGAGGACGGCCTGGGACGACGCCGTGCGCGTGACGGCGTGCGACGACCGTGTCCACCGGATGCCGTGCCGCCGTCGACCCGTAGCATGGGAGGGCGCGCGAGCTGCGTCGTCACGCGCCCGTCACGCCCGCCGTGACCGTCCGTCTTCGTCCCGTCTGAGAGCGTCGTGTCCCTTCCCGCCCTGTCCGAGGAGCAGCAGGAGCTGTTCCGTCTGATCGAGGACACCAGCGAGCACGTCTTCATCACGGGCCGCGCCGGTACGGGCAAGTCCACGCTGCTGCAGCACTTCTCCTGGAACACCAAGAAGCAGATCGCGATCTGCGCACCGACGGGCGTCGCGGCGCTCAACGTCGAGGGCCAGACCATCCACTCGCTGTTCCGGCTGCCGATCGGTCTGATCGGCGACTCCGACATCGACCAGAACGACAACACCCGCCGCATCCTCAACGCGATCGAGACCCTCGTGATCGATGAGATCTCGATGGTGAACGCGGACCTCATGGATGCGATCGACCGGTCTCTCCGTCAGGCGCGCGGCAAGCGCGGCATCCCGTTCGGGGGCGTGCAGGTCGTGATGTTCGGCGACCCGTATCAGCTCGCTCCCGTGCCGCCGCGCGGGGACGAGCTGCGCTACGTCAAGGACCACTACCGCTCGTTCTGGTTCTTCGACGCCAAGGTGTGGGCCGGATCGTCCGGGGGAGAGAACCCGGACGACGACGGCGGGCTGTTCGCGGTCGACACGAAGGCTGAACTGCACGTCCGTGAGCTCGTGCAGATCCACCGGCAGTCCGACGACGGCTTCAAGGCCATGCTGAACGCGGTGCGCTACGGACGGGTCACCGCGGAGATCGCCGGGGTGTTGAACGCGCAGGGCGCTCGCACGCCGCCGGATCCTGAGCCGGGGGAGGTGCCGATGATCACGCTCGCGACGCGCAACGACATCGTGAACGGCATCAACAGCCGCCACCTCGCGGCGCTGCCCGGCAAGGAGCAGACCGCGAGAGCCGAGATCAACGGGGAGTTCGGTCGCGGCGAGGCGTCACTGCCCGCCGAGACCGAGCTGAAGCTCAAGATCGGCGCGCAGGTCATGTTCCTGCGCAACGACACGGCGATGTCGGGGGAGCCGCCACGGTGGGTCAACGGCACGATCGGCACGGTCGTGCGGATCCTCGGCGAGACGGTGCGGGTCGAGATCGACGGTGAGGAGGTCGACGTCGAGCCGGCCGTGTGGGAGAGGTTCCGCTACTCGTACGAGCCGTCGACCAAGAAGCTCTCCCGCGATGTGATCGCCGAGTTCACGCAGTTCCCGCTGCGTCTCGCCTGGGCCGTGACGATCCACAAGTCCCAGGGCAAGACCTATGACCGTGCGGTCATCGACCTCGGCTCCGGGGCGTTCGCGCCCGGACAGACCTACGTCGCGCTGTCGCGGCTCACATCGCTCGACGGGCTGTACCTCTCGCGCGCGCTGCGCCCCAGCGACATCCGCGTCGACGAGGATGTGAGGCGCTTCATGCGCGAGGCGTGGCTCGCGCGCACGACCCCCGAGGTCGGGACGGTCTGAGGCGCTCGCCTCAGGCCGCGGCGCGCGCCCGGTCGAGGTCCTCGAACAGCTCGGTGTTGAAGCGGTACGCGAGGAGCACCTCGTCGATCACGCGCTCGCGCTCGGCGTCGTCCCAGGGGGCGGCGTCGAGCTGCTCGCGGTACACGTCCTTGAACGCGTTCGGGTCGGCGATGTCGTCGAACAGGTAGAAGCCGATGCCGTTGGTCTCGAAGCCGAAGCGGCGTGCCATGACACGCCCGATGAAGATCCCGCCGGAGAGGTCGCCGAGGTAGCGCGTGTAGTGGTGCGCGACGAACCCTCCCGCCCAGGTCGCCCCGACGTGACGGATGCGCGAGACGTAGGCGCGGGTGGTCGGCAGCGGGACGATCTGCTCCCGCCAGTCCGCCCCGAGCAGGAACTCGAGGTCGGCCTCGAGCGCGGGCAGCCGCGTGAGCTTGTCGCTGAGGAAGACGGAGGCGACGGGGTCGTTGCGCATCCGGTCGCCGGCGCCCTCGAGGGCCTCGTAGATGAAGTAGTGCTGGGCGACCAGCGCGATGTAGTCCTCTCGCGAACCCTCACCCTTGAGCAGATCGGACATGAAACCCGCGCCCTCGCTGCGCGAGTGCGAACCGGAGGAACGCTCGCGGAGGGCGGCGGAGAAGGAGAGGATCTCGGACATGACCCCAGTGTAAGGGTTGCCTAAGTTCCCGCGAAACCCTCGTGACGATCCGACTCGCGGTCGGGGTTCGACTGCCGCGCGGCGCTGCTCAGTCGTGCGGGCGCGGCTCGATGCCGAGGCGCTCGCAAGCGAGGTCGTAGAGCGCGACCACCTGACGACGCACGGAGGGGCGGTCATCGATCGGGCCTCCGGGCCACGGCACCCGCAGCTCGGATGCCGTCCCGCCGCGCCTCACGCTCCAGGTGCCGCCGTCGCCGTCGAAGCCGGTCATGGTCGCCCCGGTGATGTCGGCTGCGTCGTCGTCGGAGAAGGCGCGCGCGATCAGGAGGTTGTCGTCGGTGTGGTCGCCGTTCATGTGGCGCAGGACCGCGGAGACGACGTCGGCATCGAAGGAGTGGGGCATGAACATCACCCTACGGTGCGGCCGGATGCGCGCTTTCAGGAAGGGCGTTCTAGACTCGGGAGACACGTCTTCCGGGGGTCCCTTCCATGCAGCTTCTCTCGTCACGCAGGTTCCGCGCAGCGGCGGCCGGCGTCGCCGTGCTCGGACTCGCCCTCACCGGGTGCACCTCGGAGCCGTCTTTCAGCTACGAACCGCCCGCCCAGGCGGACGGCGCTCTGCCCGACGACACGGTCGCGGCGATGCAGGATGCCGTGACGAATGCGCTCACGGCCTCGGGTGCCTCCGGTGCGGTCGTGGGTGTCTGGGTGCCGTGGAGCGGCAGCTGGGTCTCGGGCGTCGGGACGCAGACGCCGAGGTCGGAGGACGAGATCACGACCGACATGGCGTTCCGCGTCGGGGACGTGACGCGCCTCATGACCTGCGATGTGCTGTACGGCCTCGCCGACGACGGCATCCTCGAGCTCGATGCCCCGGTGCCCGACTACGTGTCGGGCGTCCCGGACCTCCAGGACGTCACGCTCCTCGACCTGTGCAACGGCACGAGCGGCGTCGGATCCTCCGAAGCGATCGCGAAGTCCGCGTGGCTGAACACGCCGGAGCGCGTGTGGGCCCCGCTCGAACTCGCCTCGTTCGGTCTCGGCACGGCGCGCACCCCCGCGCACACCCAGTACCGCGACTCCGACGCCGGTTACCTGCTGCTCGGGCTCGCTCTGGAGCGCGCCTCCGGCCTCACGGCAGCCGAGCTGATCTCGCAGTACGTCGCGCAGCCTCTCGGGCTGCCGTCGACCTCGCTTCCGCGGGCCGCGGCCGCTGCGCCGTCGACCGGTCCGGTCATGGAGGGCCACTACCTGCCGGCCGTCGAGGGCGGATACACGTGTGCGGCCCCGGTGGACATCACGACGCTGTCGTCCAGCAGCGGCTTCACAGACTCGGGCGTGGTCTCCACGATCGAGGATCTCGGACGCTACGTGCAGGCGGAGGCCGCTCAGGCGCTGCGCACGAAGGAGGAGCCGAACCGCTTCGGTGCGCCGCTCCCCGCCTACGACGGGGCGCCGTCCTGGCAGCAGGCGACCGGCGGGGCCAGCCTCGTCGGCTCGCTCGTGGGCCAGTACGGATGGACTCCCGGGTACGCCACCGCGGCGTACTCCGATCCGACCACGGGCTTCACGGTCGCCGTGTCGCTGAACGACTCGACCGCCGGCGGCACGTTCGCGGCCTACCTCGCGTGGGAGCTCGCGGCCATCGCCTCGAAGGCGCCCGCGGCCTCCGGTCAGACGGCTCCCGAGTTCGGGCTGCCGTTCACGGCGGAGCAGTGGCACCAGGCGATCATCGACAACGCCCTGCCCTGCGTAGCCCCGGTAGAGGGCTGATCCGGACGCGGATCGACCGGCCCGGGACGCGCACATGGCGATCATCGACAACGCGATCTACGTCGACGGCGTCCGCACCGAGAACCCGGCGTCGCTGAGCGAGACCTTCGAGGTCATGCACGCTCGAGGCGGCATGGGATGGATCGGACTGTATCGCCCGAGCGAGGATGAGATCCGCGCGGTCGCCGAGGAGTTCGGCATCCACGAGCTCGTGGTCGAGGACGCGCTCTCGGGTCACCAGCGCTCGAAGCTGGAGCGCTACGGCGACGTGCTCTTCCTCGTGCTCCGGTCTGCCCGGTACCGCGATGAGACCGAGGAGGTCGAGTTCGGCGAGATCCACCTGCTGGTCGGCCCCGACTTCGTCGTCACCATCCGGCACGCCGAATCGCCGGACCTGGGCCGGGTCCGCCGTCGCCTCGAGGGCGACCGGGAGTTGCTGGCGCGGGGGCCGGAGGCCGTTCTCTACGCGATCCTCGACGAGGTCGTCGACGAGTACGCCCCGGTGCTGGAGGGCCTCGAGAACGACATCGACGAGATCGAGAACCAGCTGTTCGAAGAGGGCGTCGACGCGACCCAGCGCATCTACGAGCTGGGCCGCGAGGTCATCGACTTCCAGCGGGCGACGCAGCCGCTGAGCGGGATGCTGGACGCACTGCTGCGAGGTTCCGACACGCCCGCCGGCAGAACGAGGAGATGACGCGGATGACCGAGCTGAGCATCCGTCAGAACGACGAAGTCAAGCGCATCTCCGGCTGGGCGGCGATCCTCTTCACGCCCACCCTGGTGGGAACGGTCTACGGCATGAACTTCGATCACATGCCCGAATTGCACTGGGTCCTGGGCTATCCGATGGCGATCGCCCTGATGCTCGGAATGGGTTTCGCCCTGTATCTGGTGTTCAAGCGCAGGGGCTGGTTGTAGCCCCGCTCCACGTCGGACGGCTCAGACGGGCTGCCCGTCGTCGTCGAGCTCGACGCCCGGCCCCGGTCCGGGGCGCACGGCGGCATCCGGGGCGATGTCGATCCGGGTATTGCCGTCGTGCTCGGTCACCGCGATGCGCGGCGCGGCGTCGGCTTCTGTGGCCTTCGGGGCGGTGGTGAGCTGGTCGTGCCGCTTCTCGTCGAACGTCATGTCGTCCGTCGGGTCGTCGCGTCGATCGCCTTCTGCGTGGGTCGTCATGGTGCCACCGTAGGTAGACGCAGCGGTCGGATCGACGGGGTTGACAGTGACGGCGGCCGCCGTCGAGCGCGATGGGAGCGCTCCGACCGTGCGTTCAGGTTCTTCACAGGATTGTTGCGATTCATGTCGGGCCGCTGCCCGGAATATCGATATATTCGGTGTCGCACAGGGGGGTGCGTCGACGGCATGCAGAGCCGACGATGCGACTCGCCCTACCGACTCCAGAAAAGGGCACGCACATGACCGGAACTGCACGCAAGGCGCTCGCCGAGGCGATCGCGACCTTCCTCTTCGTCCTCGCCATCATCGCCGCGGTGAACAGCGAGAGCCCGCTGACGCCCCTCGCGATCGGCTTCACTCTCGCCGTGCTGGTCTACTCGACGGGACACATCTCGGGTGCGCACCTCAACCCGGCGGTCTCGGTCGGCGTCTTCCTGCGCGGCGGCCTCACCGTCACCGACTTCATCGCCTACCTCGTCGCGCAGTTCGTCGGCGGGGCGCTCGCGGCCCTCACGAGCTTCGCCGTCTGGCCGGCCGGCGCCGAGGCCAAGGTCGTCGAGATCGGACCGGCCTTCTTCGTCGAGGCGCTGTTCACGCTCATCCTCGTCTGGGTCGTGCTCAACACCGCGACCTCGAAGGACACCGACGGCAACTCGTTCTACGGTCTCGCGATCGGCGGCACCGTGTTCGTCGGCGCGGCGACGGTCGGCTCGATCTCCGGCGGCGGCTTCAACCCGGCCGTCGCGCTCGGGCTCTCGGTCGGCGGCTACTTCGACTGGGCCTCGCTCTGGCTCTACATCGTCGCCCCCGTCACGGGCGCGGTCATCGCCGCCCTGCTGTTCCGCGTGCTGAACACCGACGACGCCAAGAAGATCGGCGCCTGAGCCCCGCATCCGACACCGGAATCCTGCGACGCCGCACCCTCTCCGGAAGGTGCGGCGTCACTCGTCCCGCGGGAGGATCCCCGGAATCATCCCCACGGTGGATGCCGGGCGTCGGCCGGTCGACGTAACGTGAAAGCATGCTGATCGTCGAAGAGCTCCACATGCTCCTCCTCCGTCCGGACGGCCGCGTCGAGCCCTCGGTGAGCGTCAACCGCCTGTACGGCGAGGTAGCCGCCGTCCTCACCGACCTCGCCCTGCGCGGACGCATCCGCCTCACGGAGGAACGGCATCCGATCGTCGAGATCGCGTCGACCGAACCCACCGGTCATCCCGTGCTGGACTCGACGCTCGATCGCATCGTGCACATGCGCGGCAAGCGCCTGCAGTCGCTCATCATGCGACCTAAGCTCGACCCGCTCGACGTCGTCGTGGAGTCGCTCGTGGTGCAGGGAGTGCTGATCCGCGGGGAGCGCGGCTTCTTCGGCTGGGGATCGGCACGCACCCCGGAGTCCGATCCCGCGCCGGAACTCGTGCTCCGCGCGCGCCTTGCCGAGGTGATCGCCGGCACGCGGGAGGCGACCCGTGCGGACCTGTCGCTGCTGAGCATCCTGCAGAATCTGGGAGCCGCGCACGCGATCCTCCGCGAGGAGTGCGCTGGCGCCTCGGCGAAGGACCTGAAGGCGCGCATCGAGGAACTCGTCTCCGGTTCGACCGACGCGTCCGGCGCGGTCGTGGGGGATGCCGTGGCGGCCGCGCTCAACACGGCGATGGCCGCGGCGATGATGGCGGCCATGACCCCGGCGGTCGTCGCGGCCACGGTCAGCTGAACGTCGCTCCCGACGTCCCCGGGAGCTCGGCGAGGACGGGATTGCGATCGAGCGGATCGGCGACGACCCCGTGCACGGCGTCGAGGTCGAGCACGGGGAAGCGCGAGGCGACCCCGATCTTCTCCTCGCTGCCCAGCACCAGGACGCGGGAGCTGCGGGCCGCGAGCGCGCGCTTCGTCACGGCATCGTCGAGCTCACCGGTCGTGAGGCCTGCGCGCGGGTCGATCCCCGTGACGCCGAGGAAGAACAGGTCGGCGGCCAGGTGCTGCACGGCCTCCATAGCGAGCGATCCGCCGGCGACCATCGAGTGGCGGGAGAGTTCCCCTCCGATCATCACGATGCGCGCCTCGGACTGCTGAGCGACGGCGATCGCCACGGCGGGGCTCGGGGTGATCACGGTCAGATCCGCGCGACGAGGCAGCAGGGCGGCCATCGCGAGCGTGGTGGTGCCGGCGTCGAGGATCACGGTCGATCCTGGCGGGATGAGCTCGACGGCCCGCTGTGCGACGCGCGCCTTCGATTCCGTGGCGAGCGAGGCCCTGGCATCGACGGGCCGGTCGGCGGGTGCCACGGGCAGCGCTCCGCCGTAGACGCGCACGAGTTCGCCGGCATGCGCCAGTTCGCGCAGGTCCCGGCGGATCGAGTCCTCCGAAACCCCGAGCGCGCGGGCGACGTCTTTCGCGACGATGCGACCGTCACGTCGCAGGATCTCCTGCAGATGGGCCTTGCGCTGCGCACCGAGCATCTTGTTCCTTCACGAAGTTTCACGTTTATGCACGGTTAACGCTACAGTCTCCGGCATGAGCACACCACTCCTGATCCTGATCGCCGGCCCCTACCGTTCTGGAACCGGCGGCGATCCCGACCTCATCGCCGCGAATCTCGCACGGCTCGAGCAGGCCGCCGCCCCCATCCACCGCCTGGGACACGTCCCGATGATCGGCGAGTGGGTCGCGCTGCCGATCCTGCGAGGGATGGCGCCCGAGGAGACTGCGGAGGGCGACGTCATGTACGAGACGGCGCACCGCCTCCTTCAGCACTGCGACGCGGTCCTCCGACTTCCGGGCGACTCGACCGGAGCCGATAAGGACGTCGAGATCGCTCGCGAGCGGGGGCTCCCCGTCTACCGCACGATCGACGAGATCCCGGCGCTGGCCGACATGTGACGGCCCTCAGGCGTCGAAGTGCACCCCGGTGACGCGTTAGGCGGCCGTCCACAGCGCAGCCCCGAGCCGGGGCGAGCGCACCTGGTCGGAGGCCCGCACCCGCGCAGGACCGCCGCGGAACTCGAGCAGCCCACTCGGACCCCAGTAGTCGCCGCCCGTGGCCTCGGCGGATATCGCGGCGTGCACGACGGGCAGCGCCCCGGCATCCTTTCCCTGAACGAGCACGCGCGTCGGCGCCGCGAGATTCCGGACGAGGCGGGAGACCTCGGCGAGTCCGTCGCGCTGCGGGGTCAGGGGATCGACCGCGTACCCCGGATGCGCGCACAGCGCGGACCGCGCCGTGCCGCGCCACCGGCGGTCGAGCTCGAACGTGAGGGCCATGAGCGCGGCCTTCGAGCGCCCGTACTGGCGCAGCGACGAGCCCGCCCACGGGGCGTCGAGCATGGCCCGGTCGAGACGCGCGAAGCGATGCGCGATCGACCCGACCGCGACGACCCGGGCGTCTTCCGAGAGCACGGAGGCGAGTCCGGCGAGCAGTGCGAAGTGACCCAGCGCGTTGGTCCCGACCATGAGGTCGAGGCCGTCGGCGGTGCGCGCCTCGCGGGTCGCCGCCTTGACTCCGGCGTTGCAGATCACGGCGTCGATCCGCTCGTCCACGGCGGCCGCAGCCCGGGCGACGGCGCCGAGGTCTCCGAGGTCCAGCGGGAGCACGTCGATCTCCGCCTCCGGCGCGTGCGCGCGGATCGACGACGCCGCGACGGCGGCCCGTTCGGGCGAGCGGCATCCGAGCAGCACCCGAGCGCCTCCCGCCGCGAGCTGCTCGGCGCACCAATACCCGATGCCCGCGTTCGCTCCGGTGACGAGCACGGTGCGCGCGACGGGGGAGGTCATGCCTCCAACCTACGTCGTCGGGGCTCGCGTAGCCTGAGGGGCATGACTGGCACGAGTGCACGCACCGCCGTCGAGGTCGTCGACTGGCGGCGGAGGATCTTCGCCCTGTACGCCGAGATCCGTCGGGCCGACAGCCCGGAGGAGGCGCATGAGCTGTGGCGCATCGAACGCGATGAGCTCCTGCTCCGGCATCCGGCGACCGCCCTGCTCCCCGAGGACCGTGTCCTGTTCGAGGGGCTGCCGATCGCGTCCTATGATCCCGCCTGGCGGTTCGAGCTGCCGATCCTCGATGCCGAGCCCGGAGGGTTCGAGTTCGCCACGGGTACGGATGGAGTCGTGCCGTTCGAGAGGATCGGCCGTGTCGAGGTTCCGGATGCCGGGTCGCTCGACGTATGGCGCCTGATGTCCTACGGAGGCGGACTCTTCATCCCCGTCCGCGATGCGCTCGCCGGTCGGGCGGGCGGCACCTATGGCGGCGGACGCTACCTGATCGACACGATCAAGGGCGCAGACCTCGGAGCGGATGCCGAGAAGGGCACGCTCGTGCTCGACTTCAACTTCGCCTACAACCCCTCGTGCGCGTACGACCCGGCATGGGCGTGCCCCCTCGCGCAGCCGGGCAACGTGCTCGACGTGCCGGTACCGGTGGGGGAGATGTACGCGGGCTGAGTCAGGTGCGGCGCCCGAGGCGCACGCCGGCGATCAGCCCCGCGGTGGCGGCGCTGCCGACGAGCACCCAGGCGAGCCAGCGGGGCACGGTCAGCCGCCGGACGGATTCTCGAGCGGCGCGCCCTCGTCGTCCGTCGTCTGGTCGTCGAGTGTCTTCTGCACGTCGTCGTCCTGGTCGGATGACTCGTCAGGCTGCTCCGGAGCGCCACCGGAGGCCGTGTCGGCCTCCTCGTCGACTCCCGGAGTCCCCTGGGTGTTGGACGGATCGCTCATGGACTCTCCTCTGTCTCGTGGATGGTCTGGCGACCGTACGTCCGCCGGGGGCATCCGCAGAGGGGGTTGACCGTTCGCGGCGCGGGCAGGACACTGCTCGACGCGTTCCAGGCGCGTTTCTGACTCCGCACCGGATCAAGGACGCGAGCGGCCGCGGCGCGATCCTCAGAAGTCCTCGAGTGGCGTGCCCTCGACGGCGACTTCCCAGGTGCCGAAGCGAGCGAAGCCCGCGGCGCGTGCGAGCGCGACGGAGGCAACGTTGTCGATCTGGCATCGGTACTGCGGCTCGTAGCCGCGCTCGAGGGCCGCGGCGCCTATCGCCCGGACCGTCCTGCGGGCCAGGGATCGGCCGCGGAACTCCGGCAGCGTGATCACCCCGAGATCGGCGAATCGGGTTCCGCTCCAGGGGTACATGCTC
Organism: Microbacterium sp. LMX7-1.2; assembly: GCF_040675935.1. Taxonomy (NCBI): domain Bacteria; kingdom Bacillati; phylum Actinomycetota; class Actinomycetes; order Micrococcales; family Microbacteriaceae; genus Microbacterium; species Microbacterium sp. LMX7-1.2. The sequence goes on from NZ_JBEGIL010000001.1 coordinate 2,260,249, forward strand.
GCCGCGCAGACCAGTCTGTCTTCGACGAACGTCCCGTATACGAGCCAATGGTCCAACTCGACGAACGCCTCGTCGAGTTCGTCCTCGGGCGCGTCCGCCCCGAAATCGGCGAACCGTACGGCGTCGGCGGTCGAGAGCGGCCGCGTCTCCGGAGCGACGCGCTCGGCTCGGAGCCCGGCGTGGTCCGCGTGCGGCAGGTAGAAGAGATGGTCCGGATCATTCAGCGTGATCCCGTGCCGTTGGAGAAGGGCCGACAGCTCCTCGTCGTCGAGTCGTGTGCCCGCGGCCAGGTCGAATTCTCCGGCGCGCTCCGGGGACAGCGAGAGGATCGTTGATCCGCCCTCGGTGCGCAGCAGCGACACCGCCCTGGTCGCGGGGAGCGCGGGATCGATTGCTACCACGACGCCGTCATCCGCCGGAGCGCTGCCGGCGTCGGGGAGCCAGTGGGCGAGAACGATGGGAGAGAACATGAGCGACCTTCCGAGCGCGAACGGGAGCCAGTGTAGGGCTCAAGAGCGTGAGGACCGATATGCCGCCGGATGGGCCCATCCTCGGTACAGCGGACTCCGTCCCTGCTCGGACAGGGCATCCCATCGAGCAGCCCACGCGGCACGGCTGGCGGAGGGGGGCCAGGGCTCCCCGCGCAGCTCGTCCGGAAGGAGCGGGTCGTCTCGGATCGCGCGCTCGAGGGCCTCGGCGAGCAGGAGCATCCGCACCTCCGCCGGCTCTCCAGCGGCTGAGGAGTCTCGGCGGAGGGCGTCGTCGAGGAGGGAGTACGCCGCGAGGACGGGGCTGCTCGGCCATAGCGCCTCGGCGAGGGCCCGGGGCTCCGTGATCCCCCGGACGTCGAGGTCGTCGGTCGTCGCGCACGTCAGGTACGGACGCACGTCGTCGGAGAGCGTGGCGATCAGGTCGTGAGGGCTCACGTACAGGCCTGTCGAGACGGCGACGGCGCCGAGCTCCTGGAGGTCGCGGCGCAGGGTGTCGCGGACGGCGCGCTCGCGCTCCGGGGCGGTCACGGCGATCATCCGCCACCGGCCGTCCCACGGGGCATCGCCGGCGTCCTGCGCGGCGACGAGCAGCAGGCTCTGTCGATCGCGTTCCAGTCGTCGCCGTCCTGCGCGGGTCAGCTCGAGGGCGCCCGCGCGGCCGCGACCCGTCTGCACGACCTCGCCTCCGGCGATCATGCGTCGGATCGCCAACCGCACCGGCTGGTCCGCCAGCCCTGCGAGGTTCGCTGTGTCGTAGATGTCGCGCAGGGACGCGGTTCCGTGGGGAGAACAGGAAGTGCCTCTGATCACAACCGGTACGCGGTGAGGCGAAGCCTGAGAGCTCCAGTGGGGATAAACTACTCGCCTACTTACACGAGACCGAATGCATACAGAAATACGTGAGCGCATTCGTCAGGGCGCGGAGCGGGTAGTCGGTCCGTCGGGTCGGTGCGGCAGCCCATCGTCGGCACTAGGCCGCCAGTCGGCATCGACGTTCCGATTACGTGCTTGCGTGGCAGGAAGGCCGTCATTCGATCCCCGGCGGAGGTGATGATAGCACGCCGAAGTGCTGAGGGCTCTTCCGGTCGTTGAGTGGGCGAGGCGCGTAGGGCTCGTCGTCCATTGGTGCATTGGCGAGCGGGCCGGTGGTACGCCACTAGAAGGGCGGTACCATTACGCGCGCGTGGGGGTTCGAAGGAAGCGGCTGCAGACGAGCCGGCGTTCGCGCCAGGGGCTCATCCGTGGAGCAAGCCGGGCATCGCCGGATCGGCCGGAGACTGGCTCGTAGCGGGATCCATGTGAGGTACTCGCGTCGTAAGCTGCGGAGGAGGGTGTCCGCCGCGATCGACTGGGCTCGGTAGACGCGCGGTGCGGAAGAACCCGACCAGGCAGCGATCGTTGCGTGGGGCGCCAGCCCGGCCGGGTCTGGGTGCGGCCCAATTTGGTCACGAGGCGACCGGGGACGTCATTCGGCCGGTGTCGTGGAAGTAGGCCCCGATCGATCACGACTGGAGTTCAGTACTGGGCCGGTTCCTGATCAGAGACGTGAGTAGTCCATCTGCTCAGCCGAGCGCGACGCGCGGCCGCCTGCGACCGGACAGCGGTGAGCAGCGCACGAGTGCCACTCGAGGAGAGGCGACCGGTAGACCCGGATCGAACCGTTCGATCGCGGGACTACGTCACCAGGTGTACCGCGGGACTGACGACGAGTGGAGCCGCACCGCATGACGAGTGGCGCGTGTTGGGGGTTCGTGCTGCGCAATTATCGTACACGACGCGTACGTCCGACCTCGCCGCCTCTGCGCCCCGCTCGATCCCGACGCTCCTCATGGTCGGCGCTCACGACCGCCACGTCGGACTCGTAGTGGCGTACGCGAGCAGACGTATCGCAGTACGATCCTACGGCTCGCAGCCTTGAGTCTCCGTCTATCCGGGTCGAAGGTAGACGACGCATTAAATCCCCAGGCGCCTGCCTGGTGATAGGACGGAGTAGCGACGTCCCGGCGACTGTCTAAGAGCGACCTTGCTGGTCCGCGCGCCCTGTTTCTCGCCCAGTGGGGTTCGTACGGGTTACCGTACGTGCCCCGCCCGCATTTCCAGCCGTCTTCGTTGTCGGCCGGGGTCGCGCTCTAGGTACACGTAGTCATGAGGCTGGGTCGTCGTACTGACAGCATTGGGGGAGGGGTCCCCACCATCGCATGTTGAAGCAACAGGAGGTACGTTCGCTCCGCCCCCTCGCCATCCGGCCGGGTTAACGCATGCGCACGCCGTCGGTAACCCCGGCCCCAGAATCTGCCGATGCCGCAGCGCGCGCGGCAGCTATCGATCCCCGCGACCGTGCCCGGCACCGTGCACACCGATCTCCTCGCGGCAGGGCTCATCGACGACCCTTATCTCGACCTCAACGAGCTGGGGGACGAGTGGATCGGCCGGACCGAGTGGGCGTACCGCACGACGATCGACTGGCAGGGCAGTGCCGAGGAGCGCACCGACCTCGTGTTCGACGGCCTCGACACGGTCGCGATCATCACGCTGAACGGGGTCGAGATCGGCCGCACGTTCAACCAGCACCGCACGTACCGCTTCGACGTGACCTCGCAACTCACGACGGGCGAGAACGCGCTCGAGGTGCGCTTCGCCTCGGCCTGGGACCACGCCGAGGGCGTCGGGGCCGAGCTCGGCGATCTCCCCAACGCGTATCCGACGCCGTTCGGCTTCATCCGCAAGATGGCGGCGAACTTCGGCTGGGACTGGGGTCCCCAGCTCGTCACCGCCGGCATCTGGAAAGGGGCGCGCCTGGAGTCCTGGTCCGGAGCCCGCCTCGCCGAGGTGCGCACCGCCGTCACTCTCGACGGCGACACCGGGGTCGCGCGCGTCACGGCGCTGCTCGAGACATCGGGGACGGATGCCGGGGCCGACCGCACGCTCGTCGTGGACGTCGCGGGGCAGCGCGTCGAGATCCCGGTGTCGGGCGACGGCCCCGTCGCGGCCGAGGTGCGCGTACCCGACGTCGCGGTGTGGTGGCCGCGGGGGATGGGCGCGCAGCCGCTGCACGACCTGACCGTGGAGCTGCACGACGGCGCCGAGATGCGCGACGAGTGGACCCGCCGGATCGGCTTCCGCACGGTGGAGCTCGACACGAGGGAGGACGCCGAGGGGTCTGCGTTCACGTTCGTCATCAACGGCATCCCGCTGTTCATCCGCGGTGCGAACTGGATCCCTGACGACTGCTTCCCCTCGCGGATCACCCCGGAGCGCTACCGCGACCGCATCGAGCAGTCGATCGGCGCGAACCTGAACCTGCTGCGCGTCTGGGGCGGCGGCATCTACGAGCGCGACGAGTTCTACGACATCTGCGACGAGCTGGGCGTGCTGACCTGGCAGGACTTTCTGTTCGCATGCGCCGCCTACCCGGAGGAGGAGCCGATCCGCTCCGAGGTGATCGCGGAGGCGCGCGACAACGTGCTGCGCCTATCGACGCACGCGAGCCTCGTGCTGTGGAACGGCTGCAACGAGAACATCTGGGGCTGGTTCGACTGGAACTGGCAGTCCCAGCTCGAGGGGCGCACTTGGGGCCTCGGCTATTACACCGAGGTGCTGCCTGAGATCGTCGCCGAACTCGATCCGACCACCCCGTACTGGCCGGGGAGCCCGTTCTCGGGATCGATGGAGTTCCACGCGAACGACCCCGCCCGCGGCAACATGCACATCTGGGACGTCTGGAACCGCGTCGACTACACCGTGTACGGCGAGTACCGGCCGCGTTTCGTGTCGGAGTTCGGCTTCCAGGGCCCGCCGACGTGGTCGACGCTGACCCGGTCGATCCACGACGTGCCGCTCACGCCGGACTCTCCCGGGATGCTGCTGCACCAGAAGGCCGAGGACGGCAACGGCAAGCTCGCACGCGGCATGGCCCCGCATCTGCCCGAGCCGCAGTCGATGGAGGACTGGCACTACCTGACGCAGCTCAATCAGTCGCGCGCGATCGTGTTCGGCACCGAGTGGTACCGCTCGCAGCGGGGGCACTGCATGGGCACGATCGTGTGGCAGATCAACGACTGCTGGCCCGTGACGTCATGGGCCGCGGTCGACGGCGACGGACGCCGCAAGCCGCTGTGGCACGGACTGCGCCGCGCGAACGCCGAGCGTCTCGCGACCGTGCAGCCCGCCGACGACGGCCTCGCGCTCGTGCTCGTGAACGACTCGCGTGAGCCGTGGACGGCCGAGGGGGCGCTGCGCCGGCTCGGCTTCGACGGCGGGATGCTCGCCGAGCAGGCCGTGTCCGTCACCGTGCCGGCGCTCGACCGGGTCACGGTCGCGCTCGCCGCAGAGATCGCCCATCCCGGAGATGCGGCGGCGGAGCTCGTGAGCGTCGAGATCGACGGAGCACGCGCGTTCTCGCACGTGTTCGCCGAGGACAAGGACCTCGCGCTGCAGGCGACCGACCTCGGCGTCGTGATCGGCCCGTGGGTCGACGGTCGTCAGGACGTGGAGCTCATCGCCGACACGTTCGTGCGCGGCGTGTGCCTGTTCCCCGATCGCCTCGACCCGGCGGCCTGGGCGGACGACGCGGACGTCGACGTCATCCCCGGGCGCACGACCGTGCTGACCGTGGCGTCCGCGGAACCGCTCGAGCCCTCCGTGCTCGGCACACACCCGGTGCTGCGCAGCCTGAATGATCTGATGGCCTAGTCGGCATGTCGGCGGGGTCTGCGACGCCGAGGGGAATCACAGGCCTGGCCGTCAGGCCGTGGTCGTCTTCGCCGCCGGCGCCGTGAGGCGCGGGATGAGCACGGGCGTGCTGTCGCGGTAGGCGGCGTAGTCCGCACGGTCGCCCCACTTCTTCTCGGCGCGCGCCTCGAGCAGCGGGATGCCGCTCACCCGCGTGAGCAGCAGGATCACGAACAGGGGCGACAGCACGGCGATCCACTGCCACCCGACGAGCGTGGGGGCCGCCGTGACGAAGACCCCGACCCAGACGACGATCTCGCCGAAGTAGTTGGGATGCCGTGAACGCGACCACAGCCCGGTGCGGATGAACTCGTCCTTGTTGCGGGGGTCCGCACGGAATCGGGACTTCTGCGCGTCGGCGACGATCTCGATCACCAGGCCCACGGCCCACACGACCACGCCGACGATACTCAGCCATCCGAGCGGCGCCCGCTCCTCGGCATCCGCACCGATCGCGATCCATGCCGCCGCCGCGGTGAGCGATACCCAGGCGCCCTGGATCACCCATGTCTGCAGGAAGCGCAGCGGCGATGCCTTGATCTCGTCGAAGCGTCCGTCGGAACCCGCCCGGTGCACGCGTCGCGCCAGGAACGTCCCGAGGCGGGCGGCCCACACGACCACCATCGCGGCGAGGACCCAGCTGAGGGTGCCGGCGTGCGGGGCGAGCAGGACGAGCGCCACGGAGATCACGATGAACGTGAGACTGCCGGTGAGGTCGAAGAACCGCTCGGTGCGGAAGATCGCCGCGGGGATGAAGGCGAGCACCTGGATCGCGAAAGCGGCGGCGACCGCGAGCGTGAACAGCGGGATGCCGCCGAGCGTCGCGCCGCCCTGACTGCCCGCGAGCGCGACGAGCGCGCCGATGACGAGGGCGACCACGATCGCGACGACCGTGGTGCGCGACGAACGAGGCTTCGTGGGGGCGGGAGACGACATGGTGCTCTTCTCGATTCTCGGGGACTCAGGAGTGGGGATCAGGCGTACAGGGCGGCGACGGCGTCGGAGGCGCGGTCCAGCACCACGCTCCGCTTCAGCTTCATGGTCGGGGTCACCAGCCCGCGGTCCTCGAGATCGGCGAGGATCACGGTGAAGCGCCGCACCTGCTCGCTGCGGGCCACAAGTGCATTGGCGGCATCGACGACGCGCTGGAGGTGCTCCCGGAGCGCGGGGTCGTCGACCTCGTGGATGTCGGTCCCGCCGGCGGACGACGAGCCCGCGCCCGACACCGAGGCCGCCTGCTCGGGATCCAGCACGAGAAGAGCCGAGAGGTACGGCTTTCCCTCGCCCACCATCACGGCGTGCGAGACGAGCGGATCGGCCTCGACCGCGCTCTCCCACCGCGTGGGCACGATCGTCTTGCCGTTCGACGTCACGATCACGTCCTTGACCCGGCCCTCGAGGATCAGGTTGCCGCGGTCGTCGAGGCGTCCGAGGTCGCCCGTGCGGAAGAACCCGTCGACGAACGCGGCCGCGTCGTGCGCAGGGTCGCGGTAGCCGCGGAACACCCCGACGCCGCGCGCGAGCACCTCGCCGCCCTCGCCGATGCGCACGGTGAGTCCAGGCAGGGGAGGTCCGACCGTACCGGAGGTGATGCGTCCGGGCAGGTTGCCGGTCAGCGGCGCTGTCGTCTCGGTGAGACCGTAGCCCTCGATCACGGGGACGCCCATGCCGCGGAAGAACAGGGACACATCGGCGTCGAGCGCTGCGCCGCCCGACAGGATGTATCCGACGCGTCCGCCCATGACCGCGCGCAGACGTCGGTAGAAGAGCGCGTCGAAGAAGCGGTGACGCAGGGCCAGGCCGAAGTCCTTCGGGGCGCGGCCGTCACGCTCGATCCGCTCCGCCCGGCGTCCCCAGGCGATCGCGGTCGACACGGCGTGTTCCCACACCCGGGTGAGTCCCTTGTCCGCGGCCTTCTCGGCGGCTGCGGCCTGGATCTTCTGGAGTACCCGGGGCACCACGACGAGGAAGGTGGGACGCAGGGTGTCGAGGGTCGCGACGACGGTCGACGGGTCCGCCAGGTGCGCGATCCGCATGCCGCTCGCGAGGCAGATCAGCTGCAGCCCGCGCGCCAGCACGTGCGCGAGCGGCAGGAAGATCACGGTGTTGCCGTCCTCCCGCACGATGTCGCGGTACGCGGCGGCGATGTTCAGCACCTGGCCGAGGAAATTGCGGTGCGTGAGCACCACGCCCTTCGGTTCGCCGGTCGTGCCGGAGGTGTAGACGATGGTCGCGGGATCGTCCTGGGTGGCAGATGCCCTGCGGGCCTCGAGCTCGTCGTCCGAGACCTCGGCGCCCTGAGCGACCAGGTCGGCGAGGGAGCCGGGTGCCGCGGCATCCATGGTCCATACGCCGAGTGCGTCGCCGGCGGCATGCGCGAAGGCGTCCTGGAGGAGAGCGGCGTGCTCGGTGGTGCCGCCGATCGCGAGACGCACGCCCGCGTCCGCCACGATCGCGTCGACCTGCGACGGGGAGGACGTCTCGTAGATCGGCACGACGACGGCTCCCGCGAACCACGCGGCGAGGTCGGCGACCGCCCACTCATAGCGCGTCGGCGCCATGATCGCGATCGGGTCTCCCACCTGCACGCCGCGGGCGATGAAGCCCTTGGCGAGCGCGCGCACCTCGTCGGCGAAGGCGCGGGTCGTGACGGGACGCCAGGTTCCGGCATCCTCCACCTCGAAGGCGACGTGATCGGGGGCGGCGCTCTCTCGCGCGACCAGGAGGTCGGTGACGTTGCGATAGCCGTCGAGCGCGGCCAGCGGCGGGGTCGTCGTCTCGATCATCGCGGCTCCTTGTCGGTCATGAGAGCGGTGTCAACCGAGGGCGCGCGAAACTGACCCTCGACACGTGTTCGGAGCCGATCGGGGATCGGATGTGATCAGTATTCCGGATGCCGCGCGCGAGCCCTGGCAGGGAGCACGCCTCAGATCCGGTCAACCACCCGAGATCCGGATGCCGCACGCGGCGGCATCCGGATTCGGAGCGGTTGACCGGATCCCGGGCTGAAGCGGAGCGACCGACCGGTGCCTCAGTCGGTCATGCCGCGGCGCAGCAGACGACCCCGCGGGGTCTCGCTGTCGATGACCTCGCCGTGCAGGTAGGTGCGGCGCACCACGCCGGCGAGAGCCTTGCCGTGGTACGGCGTGAGCGGGTTCTTGTGGTGCAGCTTGTTCACGTCGACGACGTAGGCGTCGTCGGCGGCGAACACCGAGAAGTCGGCGTCGTAGCCGGGCGCGATGCGACCCTTGCCGGTGAGTCCGGCGAACTGCGCCGGACGGTCGCTCATCCACGACACGACCGTCTCGAGGGCGAGACCGCGCTGCCGCGCCTCGGTCCAGATCAGCGAGAGGCCGAGCTGCAGCGATGCTACGCCGCCCCACGCCACCGCGAAGTCGCCGTTCTCGAGGTCCTTGAGGTCGAGCGTCGAGGGGGAGTGGTCCGACACGATGAAGTCGATCGTGCCGTCCTCCAGCCCCTCCCACAGCAGCTCCCGGTTGCCGGCCTCGCGGATCGGCGGGCAGCACTTGAACTGCGTCGCGCCCAGCGGGATCTCCTCGGCGGTGAGGGTCAGGTAGTGCGGGCACGTCTCGACCGTGAGCTTCAGCCCGTCCTGCTTGGCGGAGCGGAGCATGGGCAGCGCATCCGACGACGACAGGTGCAGGATGTGGGCGCGCGACCCCGTCCACCGGGCACGCTCGATCACCTCGGCGATCGCGAGGTTCTCGGCGCCGCGCGGGCGGGAGGCGAGGAACTTGCCATAGTCGTCGCCGTCGGGCTGAGGCGCCCGGTCGATCGCGCGGGAGTCCTCGGCGTGCACGATCATGACGGAGTCGAACGTCGTCAGCTCGCGCATGTCGACCTCCATCTCGTCGGCGTCGAGGGGCGGGAACTCGTCGACGCCCGAGTGCAGCAGGAAGCACTTGAAGCCGAACACCCCGGCGTCGTGCAGCGGACGCAGGTCGGCCGTGTTGCCCGGCACCGCACCGCCCCAGAAGCCGACGTCGACGTGGGTCTGCCCCTGCGCGGCCTCGCGCTTGATGTTCAGCGCCTCGACGCTGATCGTGGGCGGGATGCTGTTGAGCGGCATATCGACGATCGTCGTGACGCCTCCGGCAGCGGCGGCGCGGGTCGCCGAGGCGAAGCCCTCCCATTCGGTGCGGCCGGGCTCGTTGACGTGCACGTGCGTGTCGACGAGTCCGGGGATGAGCGTCTCGTCGGCGGCGAGGTCGATCACCTCGTCGCCGTCGAGGTTGTTGCCGAGGGGCTGCATCGCGACGATCACGCCGTCGCGGACGCCGACCTCGCGGGGGCGGATGCCGGCCGTGGTCAGGACGCGCTCGCCGCGGATGACGAGGTCGTAGCGCTCTCCTGTCGGATCGAGCGACACCGTTCCGGCCTCGTGCTCGACGGAATCGTGCGACATGGCGCACTCCCTTCTGCCGGTCGGGAGCCGGCGGTCTTTCTCTGTATGGATTCTGCGCTCAGCGGGCGAGCGAGGGGAAGCCGGTGACGCGCTTCGGGCGCGGCGGCGCGTAGGTGCGGACCTTCGACGTGGTCAGTCCGAGGTTCACCAGGCCCTCGGCGACCGCGACGGCCGCCTGCACCCCGTCGACCACGGGGACGCCGCAGCGCTCGACGACACGATCCTTGAGCTCGGCCATGCCGCCGCATCCGAGCACGATGACCTCCGCCCGGTCCTGCTCGACGGCGATCTGCGCCTCGGCGACGATCGCCTTGATCGCGCGCTCAGGGTCGGACTCGAGCTCGAGCACGCCGAGCCCCGAGGAGCGGACGGAGGCGCACCGGTCGTGCAGCCCGCCGAGGATCAGCCGATCCTCGATGAGGGGCACGGTGCGGTCGAGTGTCGTGACGACCGAGTACGAGCGCCCGAGGTGCATCGCGGTCGAGGCGGCGGCCTCGGTGATGTCGACGACCGGCACGGTGAGGAGCTCCTGCAGGCCTTCGCGGCCGTGCTCGCCGTAGCCCGCCTGGATGACGGCGTCGTACTCGCCCTCGTAGCGGGTGATCGCGTCCATCACGGCGATCGCTGCGAGGTAGCTCTCGAAGTTGCCCTCGCACGATTCGGCTCCGAAGGCGGGCGTGATGCCGACGATCTCGGTGCCGGGGGAGGCGACGGCGCGGGCGGCCGCGGCGATCCCCTCGGTCATGCTCTCGGTGGTGTTGACGTTGGCGACGAGGATGCGCATGTCGTCTCCGTTCAGTGGGTGGGCGTGACGGCGATCTCGGCGCCGTCGACATCGTGGAAGGGGCCGCTGCGGTCGGCGAGCAGGCTGTACGTCAGGGCTCCGAGTCCCGCGGCGAGGAACCAGGAGAACTGGCTCACCACCTGGAACGCGGGGACGAACGTCAGCAGCAGGGCGATCGCTCCGGCGATGACGAGGGCGAAGATGGCCCGTGGGTTGAAGCCGCGGGTGTAGTGGTACTCGCCGTTGTGGTGCTCGGAGTAGAGATCGGGGACGTTGATGCGCTGCTTCTTCACGAGCCAGTAGTCGACCATGATGATGCCGAACAGCGGACCGAGCAGTGCGCCGAGGCCGTTCAGGAAGATGCCGATCACGATGGGGGAGTTGTACATGTTCCACGGCAGGATGACGAGCCCGATCACCGCGGAGATCAGCGCGGCCCTGCGGAAGTTCAGGTGCTTCGGGAACAGGTTTGTGAGCGCGTAGGTCGGCGCGACGAAGTTCGCCATGAGGTTTACCGCGATCGTGAGCACGATGAGTGCGAGGGAGGCGAGCACGAGCAGGAGGGTGTTAGGGGTGGCGGCGACCACGTCGGCGGGCGAGCCGATCGCGACGCCGTTGATCGTGAAGGACCCGCCGGCGAGCACGACCACGACCAGGCCGAAGAAGAGCATGTTGATCGGGATGCCCCAGAAGTTGCCCTTCACGATCGACTTCTTCGAGCGTGCACCGCGGGTGAAGTCGCAGAAGTTCAGCACGAAGGTGCCGTAGATCGCGACCCAGGCGGAAGCGCCTCCGAGCATGTGCAGCCACAGCTCGCCGCCCTCGAGCGGGGTGTCGTTGGTCCAGGAGATCTGGAAGTCGGCCTGCACGAGCACCCACACGGCGAGGGAGACGAAGGTGGTGAGGATCACCGGGCCGGCGAACGCCTCGTACTTGCGGATCATCTCCATGCCGTAGCTGACGATGACCGACTGCACGACCCACAGGGCGAGGAAGGTGATCCATCCCAGCGCCGACAGGCCCAGGAACGAGCCCTGCTGCAGCGCGGTCGCACCGGGGGCGAGGGCGATGATGACGACCTGCAGCACCTGCGAGGCGAGGTAGGTCTGGATGCCGAACCACGCGATCGCGACGCCGCCGCGCAGCAGGGCGGGGATCTGGGCTCCGTGGATGCCGAAGGTGATGCGGCTCATGACGGGGAACGGCACGCCGGTCTTCTCTCCCATGAAGCCCGAGAGCGTCAGGAGGAGGAACAGGAAGAGTGCGCCGAAGGCGAGGGAGCCGAGGATGGCACCGCCGCTCATGCCGAGCGAGAAGAGACCGATCGCCCAGACGTAGTTGCCGAGGCTGTGCACGTCGTTCGCCCAGAGGGCGAAGATGCTGTACGCGCTCCAGTGCCGTCCCTCCCTCGTCGTGGGGGCGAGGTCGCTGTTGTACAGACGCGGACTCAGCCCCTTCTGCACGGCGAACACCCCGGAGGGTGCAGGGCCCTCGAGGCCTTCGGATGCGCGGCTCGGAACATGGACGAATTCTTCGGTGGACATCTGAACCCCATTCCCCGACGACGCCGTCGGGAAGCATCTCAAAAAGATTTCATGATGTGAAATATGGATTTCACCTGTAGAGATCACAGCACGTCAGAGATTGCGTGTCAACCGGAATCTCGGTGCGCCCGGTCTGATTCTCCGCCGTGGCGGGCTTTCGCGCCGCAGGTTTAGACTTTTCGAACTACAGAATCTGACTTCCATAGAATGGAAAAAGTATGACTTCATCAACGCTCAGCCCGGTCCGCTCCGTGTCGCCCGACCTCGCGCGATCCTGGCTCCTCGTCGCGGCCACCCGCCCCGACACCTTCGACGAGGCGGCATCTTCCTCGGCGGATGCCGTCGTGCTCGACATCGAGGACGCGGTGGACGCGAGCCGCAAGGACGAGGCGCGTGAGGACGTCGCACGCTGGCTGCACTCCGGCGGAGAGGCCTGGGTGCGCGTGAACGACGTCACGAGCGAGCACTGGAGCGCCGACCTCGAGGTGCTGCGCGCAGCGCCCGGTCTGCGCGGGGTCATGCTCGCCAAGACGGAGGCGGGCGCACAGGTCACCGACACGTTCCACCGCCTGGGCGGACGCGCTCCCGTGGTCGCTCTGGTCGAGTCCGCGGTCGGCATCGAGAGCGCGACCGAGATCGCGCGCGCGGAAGGAGCCTTCCGCCTCGCCTTCGGCAGCGGGGACTTCCGACGGGACACCGGGATGTCGGCCGACCGCGAGGCGATGGCGTATCCCCGCGCGCGCCTGGTCGTCTCCAGTCGATGCGGCGACCTGCCCGGCCCGATCGACGGACCGACCGTGGGCACGAGCCATCCGGTGCTGCGGGAGCAGTCCGCGATCACGGTGTCGATGGGCATGACGGGCAAGCTGTGCCTGTCGGCCGACCAGGCTCCCGTCGTCAACGAGGTGATCAGCCCGACGCGAACGGATGTCGACTGGGCGCACTCCTTCCTCGCCGACTTCGACGCCCGCGGGCGCATCGTGCGCGACGGCAGCGACCTGCCGCGTCTCGGGCGGGCGCGCAAGATCATGCACCTCGCCGAGGCCTTCCAGGTCACGGTCACGGCCCGCTGACCCGACCCCCTTTCCGTATGACCGACCGACAGGAGAACTCCGTGAACGCACATCTGACCCCGGGCGACCTCGCGCCCGCCATCGACCTCCCCGACGCCGACGGGCATCGGGTCTCCCTCGCCGATCGCCGCGGCCGCGGGGTCGTCGTGTACTTCTATCCGCGAGCGTCCACTCCCGGTTGCACGACCGAGGCCTGCGACTTCCGCGACAGCCTGTCGTCGCTCGCGGCCGCTGGCTTCGACGTGCTGGGCGTCTCACCCGACCCCGTGGAGGCGCTGCAGGCGTTCGCTGAGGCGGAGGGGCTGACGTTCCCTCTGCTGTCGGATGCTGACGGCGAGGTCGCCCGTGCGTACGGCGCGTGGGGCCTCAAGGATGTCGGCGGCGTGCGGATCGAGGGCGTGCGTCGTTCGACGTTCGTCATCGACGGCGAGGGACGCGTCCGTGACGCGGAGTACGACGTCGTCCCACAGGGTCACGTCGCCCGTCTTCGGGAGTCGCTCGGAATCGATCGGTGAATTACGCTTGACAACCACCGGACGCATCGCGCAGACTTCTTACGCATGCTGAAATAACAGTTCCGGCATACGGAAGTCAGTGCCTCGCAGTGCGAGGATCCGTATAGCCTTACGCGCCGGATGCCAGCATGTCTTCAAGGATCGAAGATGTTGCTCGAGGAGTTCAACTCCTGCACTCGCGAGGTCGCTGTCGACGTCGTGAGGACTGCACTGGATGTCCCCCGCTGGTCCGACGAGATCGTCGACGCCAGACCGTATCCCTCGGTGGACGCGCTGCGCGCGGCCGTGCTCTCAGCCGCGCAGCCGCTGACCGAGGCCGAGATCGACGCCGCTCTCGCGCATCATCCGCGCATCGGCGAACGCCCGACGGGCGACGACGCATCAGCCGCGCTCGCCCGTCGGGAGCAGTCCGGGGTCGACGCCTCGGCCGCCGCCGCCCTCGCCGAGGGAAACCGCGCCTATGAGCGCCGGTTCGACCGCGTCTTCCTCGTGCGCGCCGCCGGTCGCACGGCCGACGCCATCCTCGCCCTGCTGCACCAGCGCCTCGGCAACGACCTCGACGAGGAGCTCGCGGTCGTCGACCAGCAGCTGCGGGAGATCGCCGCGCTGCGCCTCGAGGGCGCCATCGAGCACGAAGACAAGGAAGGAGCACGCCCATGAGCGTCTCCCACGTGACCACCCACATCCTGGACACATCGATCGGGCGCCCGGCGCCCGGCGTCGCCGTCGAACTCGAGGCCCGAGTCGGCGACGGATGGGTCGGGATCGGTTCGGGCCTCACCGATGCTGACGGGCGGGTGAAAGAGCTCGGCCCCGCGCGGCTGGAGAGCGGTGCGTACCGCCTCCGGTTCGACACGGCGGCCTACTTCGCCGGCATCGACACGGACTCCTTCTTCCCGGAGGTGGTGCTGACCTTCCTGGTCGACGCCGGGCAGGAGCACTACCACGTGCCCCTCCTGCTCAGTCCGTTCGCCTATTCCACTTACCGAGGAAGCTGAGTACTGAAATGAGCAACATCGTCCTGGGAAAGAACCAGTACGGCAAGGCCGAGGTCCGCGTGGTGCGCGTCACCCGCGACACCGCCCGCCACGAGATCGAGGACCTCAACGTCACCTCGCAGCTCACGGGCGACTTCACCGCCGCGCACGTCGAGGGCGACAACGCCAACGTCGTCGCGACCGACACCCAGAAGAACACCGTGTTCGCGTTCGCGAAGGACGGCATCGGAAGCCCCGAGGAGTTCCTGCTGCGACTGGGAGCGCACTTCACGTCCGAGTTCGACTGGGTCACCGGCGGGCGCTGGGAGGCCGAGCAGTACAGCTGGGAGCGCATCGTCGCCGACGGCCGAGGACACGACCACTCCTTCGTGCGCGGAGGCACGGAGACGCGCACGGCGGTCGTGACGATCGACGGCGACACGACCGCCGTGATCGCGGGGCTGCAGGACCTCGTGGTGCTGAAGTCCACCGAGAGCGGCTTCGTCGGCTACCCGAAGGACAAGTACACGACGCTCGCCGAGACCACTGACCGCATCCTCGCGACCTCGGTCACGGCGCGCTGGCTGTACAACCGCACCGACATCGACTTCACCGCCGTGTTCGCCGACGTCCGCCGCCTCCTGCTGGAGGCGTTCACCGCGAACTACTCGCACGCGTTGCAGAACACGCTGCACGACATGGCGCAGGCCGTGCTCGATGCGCATCCCGAGATCGATGAGATCCGCTTCTCCACGCCGAACAAGCACCACTTCGTCGTCGACCTGTCGCCGTTCGGGTTGGAGAACCCGAACGAGGTGTTCTACGCCGCCGACCGGCCGTACGGGCTGATCGAGGCGTCGTTCCTCCGCGAGGGAGCGGATGCCGAGAACCCGGCGTGGAACGGCATCGCCGGCTTCTGCTGACCGGCCCCAGACCGCGGGGCGGGCTCGGCCCCCATCGTGCCCGCCCCGCACCTTCCCCATCCCTCCCTGACATCTCTGCACGCACAGCACTGCGTCGTCGGCGACCGCCGTCGGCGACCCCGGACGAGGAGGTCCATCAGATGTCCGCTGCACGTACCAAGACCACCCGCAAGACCCGGAGCACGGCCGTGTCGACCAGGCCCGAGGACGAGCGCCTCGGCGTCGGCACCGCCTTCACGTTCGGGCTCCAGCACGTCCTGACCATGTATGGCGGGATCATCGCCCCGCCGCTCATCATCGGCGCAGCCGCCGGCCTCACCCCGACCGAGGTGGGGGTGCTCGTCGCCGCCTGCCTGTTCATGGGCGGACTCGCGACGCTCCTCCAGACGCTCGGCATCCCGTTCTTCGGCTCGCAGCTGCCGCTCGTGCAGGGCGTGTCCTTCGCGGGCGTCGCGACCATGCTCGCGATCGTCAATCAGGGCAGCGGCCTCCCCGCGGTGTTCGGGGCGGTGATCGTCGCCTCGCTCATCGGCCTGGTGATCGCTCCGTTCTTCGCGCAGATCGTGCGGTTCTTCCCCCCTGTGGTCACCGGCACCGTGATCACGATGATCGGACTCTCGCTCGTCCCCGTGGCGGCGCGCTGGATCACGGGGTCCAACCCCGAGGCGCCGGACTACGCCGACCCGGTGTTCGTCGGCATCGCGGGCTTCACGCTCCTGGTGATCATGCTGCTCAGCAAGCTCGGCAACTCGACGATCTCGCGCCTCTCGATCCTCATCGCCATGGTGGTCGGCACGGTGTTCGCCGCCCTGATCGGCCGTGCGGACTTCTCCCGCGTCTTCGAGGGGCCGATCTTCGCCTTCCCGATGCCCTTCGCGTTCGGCCCGCCCGTGTTCGACGTCGCGGCCATCATCTCCATGACGATCGTCGTGCTGGTGATCCTCACCGAGACCACGGCCGACATCATCGCGGTCGCCGAGATCACCGGCTCGAAGGTCGACCGCAAGCGGATCGCCGCCGGCCTGCGCGCCGACATGGTCTCGAGCGCGATCTCGCCGATCTTCAACTCGTTCACGCAGAGCGCCTTCGCGCAGAACGTCGGCCTGGTGGCGGTCACGAAGATCAAGAGCCGCTATGCGGTGGCCGCGGGCGGCGTCATCCTGATCATCCTCGGGCTGCTGCCGGTGCTGGGGCGCGTCGTGGCGGCGGTGCCGACCGCGGTGCTCGGCGGCGCGGGTCTCGTGCTGTTCGGCACCGTGACGGCCTCCGGCATCCGCACTCTCGCCAAGGTGAAGTACGACGGCAACATGAACCTCATCATCGTCGCGGCATCCCTGTCGTTCGGCGTGCTCCCCGAGGTGAACCACGACATCTACTCGGCCTTCCCGACCTGGTTCCAGGTCATCTTCGGCTCGGGCATCAGCTCGGCGGCGATCATGGCGATCACCCTGAACCTCGTGTTCAACCACTTCAGCAAGGGCATCCCCGAGAACCCCTCGGTGTTCGCGGCGAGCCCGGTGCGGGCGGTGCGCACGGATGTGATCCGCGTGCTCCGCGAGGGCGACCGCTATGAGCAGGGACGACTGGTGGATGCCGACGGGCACGCCGTCGCGGTGGTCGACGAACCGGCGACGAAGGCGTAGCGCGCGCGGCGTGAGGCTTGACAAAGCCTTGCGCCGCTCCGCAGACTGGTTACGTCTAGTGAAAGTATTATTCCGTTATGCGGAATCAGAGGTACGGTGGCCCGGAAGCCTGCCGTTCCGTGGGGCGGGCTCGTCCACTGACGCACCGAGCCCGCCCCGAACCCTGCGCACCCGACGCTGCGCCCGTCACGAGGAGGTCTGCGATGCCCGGTGGACTCGTTCCCTCAGCCGCGCCCTCCGTACGGCATCCCCGATGCCGTGACCGTGAGGTTCGCGATGTTCGCCTCCGCTGGCAACCGCGCCATCAACAGCACCGCTCTGGCCGCATCCGCGACATCGAACGTGGGCTCCACCCGTCGCGTGCCGTCCGCCTGCAACGCGCCGGAGCCGACGCCGATGTCGGTCATGATCTCGGTGCGGGCGTTGCCGATGTCGATCTGCCCGCACGTGATCCCGTGCGGACGTCCGTCGAGGTCGATCGCGCGCGTCAGGCCCGTCACGGCGTGCTTGCTCACCGCGTAGGCGACCGAGCTCGGGCGGGGGACCTGCGCCGAGATCGATCCGTTGTTGATGATCCGCCCGCCGCTCGGCTGCTGTGCGATCATCGCGCGCATCGCGGCGCCGGCGCACAGCATCGCGCCCGTGACGTTGACCGCCATCGTGCGCTCCCAGTCCGCGACGTCGATGTCCGCGGCAGAGGCTGTCGGGCCGAAGGCCCCCGCGTTGTTGAACAGCACGTCGACGCGCCCCCAGGTCTCCACGACCCGTGCGAACAGCGCATCGACCTCGGCGGGCACGGTCACGTCGGTCGGCACCACGAGCGCGTGCGGATGCTCGGACGCGGTCTCCCGCAGCGCATCCTCGCGACGCCCCGCCAGCGCGACCAGGAATCCGTCGTCGAGCAGTGCCCGCGTCACCGCCCGGCCGATCCCCGATCCTGCTCCCGTCACCACTGCGATCCGCGCGTCGCCCATTCCCGCCCCTTCGTCGTCGCCGCCCGAACGTCGGCGGCGGTGCCCTCCATCTAACAAGAAAGAGACAACCGTGATCGACAATCGTGCCGCCGCCACCGCGGCGACCACAGCCTCGCTCGCCGACCAGCCCGTCGACCTCGACCCCGAGGAGACGTCCGAGTGGCTGGAATCCCTCGACGCCCTCATCGGGCACCGAGGGCCCGAGCGCGGCGAGCACATCGTCCGCACCCTGGTCGACCGCGCCGGCATCCGTCAGGAGCCCCTCGCGACCACCGACTACGTCAACACGATCGCCGCGGCCGACGAACCGGAGTACCCGGGCGACGAGAAGCTCGAGCGACGCTACCGCGCATGGATGCGGTGGAACGCGGCCGTCATGGTGCACCGTGCGCAGCGCCCGGGCATCGGCGTCGGCGGGCACATCTCGACGTACGCGGGAGCGGCGACGCTCTACGAGGTCGGCTTCAACCACTTCTTCCGCGGCAAGCACCACCCGGGCGGCGGCGACCAGATCTACTTCCAGGGGCACGCCTCACCCGGCATGTACGCGCGGGCGTTCCTCGAGGGGCGGCTGTCCGAGGAGGACCTCGACGGGTTCCGCCAGGAGAAGTCCCGCGAGGGTCACGCGCTGTCGTCGTACCCGCATCCGCGTCTCATGCCGGAGTTCTGGGAGTTCCCGACCGTGTCGATGGGCATCGGCCCCATGAACGCGATCTACCAGGCGCAGTCCAACCGCTATCTGCACGACCGCGGGCTCAAGGACACCTCCGACCAGCACGTGTGGGCCTTCCTCGGCGACGGTGAGATGGACGAGCCCGAGTCGCGCGGCCTGCTGCAGCTCGCGGCGAACGACGGCCTCGACAACCTCACCTTCGTCGTCAACTGCAACCTGCAGCGCCTCGACGGCCCGGTGCGCGGCAACGGCAAGATCATCCAGGAGCTCGAGGGCTTCTTCCGCGGAGCGGGATGGAACGTCATCAAGGTGATCTGGGGGCGCGAGTGGGACGACCTGCTCGAGCGGGATCAGGACGGCGCGCTGGTCGACATCATGAACACGACCGTCGACGGCGACTTCCAGACGTACAAGGCGGAGTCCGGAGGGTTCATCCGGGAGAACTTCTTCGGGCGCGATCCGCGCACGCGCGCGCTCGTCGACGGGCTCGCCGACGACGAGATCTGGGGGCTGAAGCGCGGCGGCCACGACTACCGCAAGGTGTTCGCGGCGTATCAGCAGTCGCTCGCGCGCAACGGCAAGCCCACCGTGATCCTCGTTAAGACGGTCAAGGGCTACGGTCTCGGGCAGCGCTTCGAGGCGCGCAACGCGACCCACCAGATGAAGAAGCTCACGCTGCAGGACCTCAAGGACTTCCGCGATCACCTCGGCGTGCCCGTCACGGACGAGCAGCTCGAGGCCGATCCGTATCTGCCGCCGTACTACCACCCGGGGGCGGACTCGGAGGAGATCCGCTACCTGCAGGAGCGCCGGCGGGCGTTGGGCGGCTATCTGCCCGAGCGGCGTCCCGCGCACGAGGCGATCGAGCTGCCGGCCGCGAAGGCCTATGAGGTCGCGGCGCGCGGCTCGGGCACCCAGCAGGCGGCGACGACCATGGCGTTCGTGCGCGTGCTCAAGGACCTCATGCGCGATCCCGCGTTCGGCAAGCGGATCGTGCCGATCATCCCCGACGAGGCACGCACCTTCGGCATGGACGCGTTCTTCCCCACGGCGAAGATCTACAACCCCAACGGGCAGAACTACCTGGCCGTCGACCGTGACATCGTGCTGTCGTACAAGGAGAGCGAGTCGGGGCAGATCCTGCACGTCGGCATCAACGAGGCCGGGTCCATCGCAGCCTTCACGGCGGCGGGTACCGCGTACGCCACGCACGGCGTGCCGCTCGTGCCGGTGTACGTCTTCTACTCGATGTTCGGCTTCCAGCGCACTGGCGACTCGCTCTGGGCGGCGGCCGATCAGATGACCCGCGGGTTCCTCATCTCCGCCACGGCCGGACGTACGACGCTCACCGGCGAGGGGCTGCAGCACGCCGACGGGCACTCGCCGCTGCTCGCCGCGACCAACCCCGCGGTTGTCACGTACGACCCGGCCTTCGGCTACGAGATCGGGCACATCATGCGCGCAGGCATCGAGCGGATGTACGGCCCCGACTCCACCGACCGCGACCACATCTACAACCTCATGGTCTACAACGAGCCGATCGTGCAGCCCAAGGAGCCCGAGGGAGTCGACGTCGACGGCATCCTCGGCGGCATCCACCGCATCGCGGCGGTCGACTCCCCGCAGACCCATCTGCTCGCCTCGGGCATCGGCGTCATGTGGGCGCTGGAGGCGCAGGCGCTGCTGCGCGACGACTGGGGTGTGACCGCCGACGTGTGGTCGGTCACCTCGTGGACCGAGCTGCGCCGTGACGCGGTCGCCGCGGAGGAGGACGAGTTCCTCGGGCGCGGAGCCCGGACGCCGTTCCTGGTCTCGCAACTCGCGGAGGCCGCGGGGCCGATCGTCGCGGTGAGCGACTATGCCAAGGACCTGCCCGACCAGATCCGCCAGTTCGTGCCGAACGACTGGGCGACGCTCGGGGCCGACGGCTTCGGCTTCTCGGACACGCGTGCCGCCGCGCGGCGCTTCTTCAAGATCGACGGACCGTCGATCACGGTGCGGGCGCTGCAGCTGCTCGCCGCGCGCGGTGTGGTCGATGCGTCCGTGCCAGCCCAGGCCGCCGAGAGGTACCGGCTCGACGACGTGAACGCCGGCGCGAGCGGGTCGGACGCCGAGTAACGGCATCCGATCGGCTGCATCCGCTCCGCAGGAGATCTCACGATCTGCAGGAGGGTTCCTCGAGAACCCTCCTGCAGAACGTGAGAATTCCTTCGCAACATGCGCGGGCGTGGGTGCGAAGGCCAGGTGGATGCCAGGCGGGTCTGAGGACTTCGAGAGCTTGCGGCCGGATGCCGGGCACTCAGCTCGCGCTGAGAATCAGGTATCGCTCGTCATCGGTTCGGCCACCCCAGTACACGTCGTCGTCCAGTATCTGCAGTTGAACGTCGGCCCGAAAACTCCCGACGAGTCGAGCACAGTCGGAGGACTTCAGGCCCACACCATTGCTCCACAGGCCTTCAACGAGGACGAGCGCGCCGCCCGGAGCCAGCAACGCGATCCATCTCTGCAGCGCCGCGGAGGGGTCGGGCATAGCCCATAGGACGTGGCGACAGAGAACGATGTCGAATGAAGCTTCAGGCAACGGCGGCTCCGAAGCGTCCGCCACCGAGAAGGACGGGCGCGGTACGACCTTGGCTGCCTTCTCGCGCGCCCGTCGGATCATCTCCGTCGAAAAGTCCACTCCGTGCACGAGGTGCTGCCCCTCTATCGCGAGAAGAGTGGACAGAGTTCCTGTGCCGCACCCCAGGTCTGCAACGCGGCGGCCGGGCTTCCCGATCAACGGGAGTAGCAGATCGGCCCACGCACGGCGGACAACCGGATCTCGGAGACCATGATCGGCGGCCTGATCGAACGTCTCTGCCTCTCGGTCCCACATCTCTCTCGGGTCTTCGATCATTCGTCCGATCCTTGCAGGAAGCACTCCGGCATTCCACCCTCGCCGAGCCGACGAGCATGCGAGGGTGACGGCGCCCGGGTCTGCGCAGACGCGCAGCCCAGACGCCGGGCAGGCTGCATCCGCTCTGCAGGAGATCTCACGATCTGCAGGAGGGTTCCTCAGGATTCCTCCTGCAGATCGTGAGAACTCCTTCGCAACGATAGAGGGCACGGATGCCGGAGGGGCGAGGGATGCCGCAGCGCGGCGCGCCAGGATGCCGCGGCTACGCGTCGAGCTCGTCGCGGATGGCCGCGGCCGCGGTGCGCAGCAGCGGCACCGCGCGGGTGCCGAAGGCCTCGTCGACGCGCGACACCGGACCGGAGACCGACACCGCGGTCGGGGTCGGGGCTCCGGGGACCGCCATCGAGAAGCAGCGGACGCCGATCTCCTGCTCCTGGTCGTCGATCGCGTAGCCGCGCTCGCGGATCACGTCGAGCTCGGCGAGCAGGGCGTCGACGTTGCCGATGCTGTGCTCGGTCGGCGTCGGCATGCCTGCCCGGCTGACGATGCCGCGCACGGTCTCGTCGGGCAGCTGGGCGAGGATCGCCTTGCCGACGCCGGTGTCGTGAAGGTGCGCGCGGCGGCCGACCTCGGTGAACATCCGCATGGAGTGCAGCGAGGGCACCTGGGCGACGTAGACGACCATGTCGCCGTCGAGCACGGCCATGTTGGCGCTCTCGCCGAGTTCGTCGACCAGGCGCTTGAGCTGGGGGCGCGCCAGGGCGCCGAACTGCCGGGATGCGCCTTCGCCGATGCGGATGAGCCGCGGACCGAGGGCGTAGCGCCGGTTGGGCAGTTGTCGCGCGTAGCCGAGGGCGACGAGCGTGCGCAGCAGACGGTGGATCGTGGGGAGCGGGAGGTCGGTCGATGCGGCCAGCTCGCTTAGCGTGACATCGCCGCCCGCGTCGGTCACGAGTTCGAGGAGCTCGAACACCCGCTCCACGGACTGCACGCCGCCGGCGCTGCTCTTCGGGGTCTTGCTCTCGGCCATGGGGAACCCTCCTCGGTCGCGATCATTCCATCATGCGAGAGGTCGCTGTCGATAATCTGCGACGTCGTGTCCGGCACGCTTGCGCTATCTTTCCATAAAGTAGATAATAGACTCCACGATACGAAATAACGGAGGAACAATGGCGAACCCCGGACCCGGCAACTCGATCACCCTGCGGATCGACGCCCCCTCGAACCACCGCGTCACGAGCGAGCTGGCCGCTGCGGCCGCCGCCGCCGGCGCCGCGGTCACGGCGCTCGACGTCGTAGAGTCGCACCCGGCCTCGATCGTCGTCGACCTCACCTGCAACACCGCGGATGCCGAGCACGCCGACGTCGTCCGCGACGCGGTGGACGCCCTGGATGGCGTCGAGGTCCGCGCCCTGAGCGACCGCACCTTCCTGATGCACCTCGGCGGCAAGCTCGAGGTCGTGCCGCGCGTGCCTCTCCGCAACCGCGACGACCTCTCCCGCGCGTACACCCCCGGAGTGGCCCGCGTGTGCCTCGCGATCGCCGAGGACAAGAGCAAGGCGCGCAAGCTCACCGTCAAGCGCAACACGATCGCGGTCGTGACCGACGGCACCGCCGTGCTCGGCCTCGGCGACATCGGCCCCGAGGCCGCGCTGCCGGTCATGGAGGGCAAGGCCGCGCTGTTCAAGCAGTTCGCCGACGTCGACGCCTGGCCCGTGTGCCTCGACACCACCGACACCGACGAGATCGTCTCGATCGTCAAGGCCATCGCCCCGGTCTATGGCGGCGTCAACCTCGAGGACATCGCCGCGCCCCGCTGCTTCGAGATCGAGGCGCGGCTGCGCGAGGAGCTCGACATCCCCGTGTTCCACGATGACCAGCACGGCACCGCGATCGTGACGCTCGCCGCGCTCCACAACGCCCTGCGCGTGGTCGGCAAGACCATCGAGGACGTCCGCATCGTCGTCTCGGGCGTCGGCGCCGCGGGCAATGCGATCGTGCAGCTCCTCCTCGCCGAGGGTGCGCGCGACATCGTGGCCTGCGGTCGCGACGGCGCGATCCACGCGGATGCCGAGTACACCGACGCCCACCGCCGCGAGCTCGCCGCCACCACGAACCCGCGCGGCGTGACCGGCACGCTCAAGGAGGTGCTGGTCGGCGCGGACGTCTTCATCGGCGTGAGCGCCCCGAACATCCTCGACGGCGCCGACATCGCGACCATGGCCGATCAGGCGATCGTCTTCGCGATGGCGAACCCGACCCCCGAGGTCGACCCGATCGTCGCGGCGCAGCACGCGGCCGTGGTCGCGACCGGGCGCAGCGACTTCCCCAACCAGATCAACAACGTCCTCGCGTTCCCCGGTGTGTTCCGCGGACTGCTCGACGCGGGCGTCTCCGACATCACCGCGCCTATGCTGGTCGCAGCTGCCGAGGCCATCGCGTCGCGGGTGAGCGAGGACGAGCTCAACGCGAGCTTCATCATCCCCAGCGTGTTCGATCCTCTGGTGGCCGGCGCGGTCGCCGAGGCGATCGTCCGCGTCGCAGAGACCACCGCCAGCAGCAAGGAGTGACCACCGTGTCCGCCAACGTCACCACCCCCTCCACCGTCTCCCGTGCCGCGGAGATCCTGACGCCCGAGGCACTCGACTTCCTCGCGAAGCTGCACGAGCGCTTCCGCTCCACCCGCGACGAGCTGCTCGCCGCCCGCGTCGAGCACCGGGCCACCGCATCCGCCGCGGGACGGCTCGACTTCCGCCCCGAGACCACCGAAGTGCGCGCGGGCGACTGGAAGGTCGCCGAGGCGCCCGAGGCCCTCCGCGACCGCCGCGTCGAGATCACGGGCCCCGCCACGCCCGCGAAGATGGCGATCAACGCGCTCAACTCCGGCGCGAAGGTCTGGCTCGCCGACCTCGAAGACGCCGCGGCCCCGAACTGGTTCAACGTCATCGACGCGCAGGTCAACCTGTTCGGCGCGGCGCGCGGCACGCTGTCGTTCAGCGCCTCCGGCGGCAAGGAGTACCGTCTGCGCGACGACGCCCCGCTCGCGGTCGTGGTCGTCCGTCCGCGCGGATGGCACATGGCAGAGCGGCACATTGAGGTCGACGGGGCGCCGGCGATCGGCGCGCTCGTCGACTTCGGCCTCCACTTCTTCCACAACGCGGCCGTGCTCGCGGAGTCCGGACAGGGCCCGTTCTACTACCTGCCCAAGATGGAGAGCCATCTCGAGGCCCGTCTGTGGAACGACGTGTTCACGTTCGCGCAGCAGGAGCTCGGCATCCCGCACGGCACCGTCCGCGCGACCATGCTCATCGAGACGATCCCCGCGGCCTTCGAGATGGACGAGATGCTCTACGAGCTGCGCGACCACGCCTCCGGTCTCAACGCCGGTCGCTGGGACTACCTGTTCAGCATCATCAAGTACTTCCGCGACGCGGGGGAGGACTTCGTCCTTCCCGACCGTGCGAGCGTCGCCATGACCGCGCCGTTCATGCGCGCGTACACCGAGCTGCTCGTGAGCACGTGCCACCGGCGCGGAGCGTTCGCGATGGGCGGCATGGCCGCCTTCATCCCTAACCGCAACGACCCCGAGGTCACGGAGGCCGCGATCGCCAAGGTGCGCGCCGACAAGACCCGCGAGGCCGACGACGGCTTCGACGGCTCGTGGGTCGCGCACCCCGACCTCGTACCGGTGTGCCAGGAGGTCTTCGACGCGGTCCTCGGCGACAAGCCGAACCAGCTCGACCGGCTGCGCGACGACGTCTCGGTCACGGCCGACCAGCTGCTCGACATCCTCTCCGCCGAGGGGTCGGCGACCGAGGCGGGGCTCCGCACCAACCTCTACGTCGCGATCGCGTACACCGCGGTCTGGCTGTCCGGCAACGGCGCCGTGGCGATCCACAACCTCATGGAGGATGCCGCGACGGCCGAGATCTCGCGCTCGCAGGTGTGGCAGCAGGTGCGCAACCGCACCGTGCTGTCGGACACCGGCCGCACGGTGACGCCGGAACTCGTCGAGTCGGTGCTCGCCGAGGAGGTCGAACGCCTCCGCGGCGAGGTCGCCCCGGGATCGTTCGCGAAGTTCTACGAGCCCGCGGCGCGCCTGGTGCGCGACCTGTGCCTGGACGACGAGTACGTCGACTTCCTCACCACGCCCGCGTACGAGCTGGTCGACTGATGCCGGCCGAGAACACGCTGAACGAGAGCGATCTCGCCGACATCGACGAGCGCCTGGCCGCGACCGACGAACTGCTCGCGACCGCGTACCCGGGCGACGACGGCAGCCGCCAGCCGGTGCACACGCTGTACGTGCCGGCCGACCGGTTCACCCCGGATCTCGCCGCCCGGCTGGGTGCGGATGCCGCGGCTGTCGCGGCCGGCGCCGGTGGCGTCGCCGCGCTCGCCGAGGCGGTCGGGCTCGGGGATCTCGCCGCCGACCTCGCGCCCCTCGTCGAGGCGAAGCTCGCGGCGGAGCCGGTCGAGGATCTGCGCCTCGACTTCGAGGACGGCTACGGCGCACGGCCCGACGAGGAGGAGGACGCGGATGCCGTGCTCGCGGCGCAGCGCGTCGCCGAAGCCGTCGCCACCGGCACGGCGCCGCCGTTCATCGGCATCCGGTTCAAGTGCTTCGAGGCGCCGACCCGGCGTCGCGGCATCCGCACCCTGGACCTGTTCCTCACCACGCTCGCGGCGCACGGCGAGCTGCCGGACGGTCTCGTGCTGACGCTGCCCAAGGTGACGACGGTCGCGCAGGTCGACGCCATGGTGGCGCTGTGCGAGACCTTCGAGCAGCGGCTCGGGCTGGCTCCCGGCCGCCTCCGGTTCGAGGTGCAGATGGAGACGCCGCAGCTGATCGTCGCCGCCGACGGCTCGGTGCCCGTCGCGACGCTGCTGCACCGCGCACCCGGTCGGATCTCGGCGCTGCACTACGGCACCTACGACTACAGCGCCTCGCTGCAGATCTCCGCCGCCTACCAGTCGATGGAGCATCCCGCGGCCGATCACGCCAAGCAGGTCATGCAGGTCGCGGTCGCCGAGACGGGCGTGCGCCTGTCCGACGGCTCGACCAACGTCATCCCGGTCGGCGATCCCGACCATGCTCTCGATGCCTGGCGGCTGCACGCCCGGCTCGTTCGGCGCTCGCTCGAGCGGGGCTACTACCAGGGCTGGGATCTGCACGCGGCGCAGCTGCCGACCCGGTACCTGGCGACCTACGCGTTCTACCGCGAGGGCTTCGCCGCCGCCGCGCGCCGGCTGGACGCCTATCTGCACGGCGCGGATGCCGCGATCATGGACGAGCCCGCGACCGCCAGGGCCCTCGCCCGCTTCGTCGTGCGCGGACTCGAATGCGGCGCGCTCACCGAGGCGGAGGTGACGGATGCCGTCGGCGCGACGCCCCGCGACCTCCTGCGCCTCGCCCACCCGAAACTCCAGACCCAGGAGGCCTGATGTCGTACTACACCCCGAGCGGCGGACTGCCGCCGCAGACCGACCTGCTCACCGACCGCGCGGTCGTGAAGCTCGCGTACACGTTCATCCCGAAGGGGGTGCTGCGCGACATCGTCACGAGCAGCCTGCCCGGGTTCACCGACACCCGCGCGTGGATCATCGCCCGGCCGACGCCGAGCTCGGCGACGACGTTCTCGCAGCTGATCGTGGAGATCGCCCCCGGCGGCGGTGCCGCACGGCCGGAGGTGGAGGCCGGAGTGGAGGGCGTGGTCTTCGTCACGACCGGGCGCCTCACCCTCACGCTGGAGGGTGAGACGCACGTGCTGGAGGAGGGCGGCTACGCGTTCCTCGCGCCGGGCGCCGTCTGGTCTCTCGCGAACGAGGGCGACGAGGTCACGAGCTTCCACTGGATCCGCAAGGCGTACGAATGGCTCGAGGGCGTCGACGCCCCGGCATCCTTCGTGACGAGCGACCAGGAGGTGGAGCCCGTCTCGATGCCCGACACCGACGACGTGTGGGCGACCACGCGCTTCTCGGACGCGAGCGACCTGGCGCACGACATGCAGGTCAACATCGTCACGTTCCAGCCCGGCGGGTCGATCCCGTTCGCTGAGACGCATGTCATGGAGCACGGCCTGTTCGTGCTGCAGGGCAAGGGCGTGTACCGCCTGAACGACGACTGGGTCGAGGTCGAGGCGGGCGACTACATGCTGCTGCGCGCGTTCTGTCCGCAGGCCTGCTACGCGGGTGGTCCTGAGCCGTTCCGCTACCTGCTGTACAAGGACATGAACCGGCAGATCCGTCTCACCTGAGCGGTCCCGACCGGTCGAGGAGGCGTCACCCCGGGCGGGTGGCGCCTTCTCGCGTTCGAGGCGTTGACAGTCTCGACCACCCAGCGTACTCTTTTCATTACAAGGAATTCTTCTTCCACGATTCGAAATCAAGGATGATCTCATGAGCTACACCGTCAACGCCTCGATCCTTCTCACCGAGCTGCCCCTGCTGGAGCGCCCGGCGGCCGTCGCGGATGCCGGCTTCGACGGCGTCGAGTTCTGGTGGCCTTTCTCCGAGGCCGTGCCCACGACGGAGGACGTCGACGCCTTCGTCGCCGCGATCCAGGACGCCGGCGTGCAGCTCACCGGCCTCAACTTCTTCGCGGGCGACATGCCCGCCGGCGACCGCGGCCTCGTCTCCTGGGTGGGCCGCGAGGACGAGTTCCGTGCCAACGTCGACGTCGTCGTCTCGATCGGCGAGCGCCTGGGCACGAAGGCCTTCAACGCCCTGTACGGCAACCGCCTCGACGGCGTCGACCCGCAGGCGCAGGACGACCTCGCGGTGCAGAACCTCGCGTACGCCGGTGCGGCCGTCGCGAAGATCGGCGGCATCGTGCTGCTCGAGCCCGTCTCGGGCATCGACGCCTATCCGCTGAAGACCGCGGACGACGCGCTCGCGATCATCCGCCGAGTCCGCGACGAGCACGGCGTCGACAACGTGCGCCTGCTCGCCGACTTCTACCACCTGGCCGTCAACGGCGACGACGTCGCCGCGGTGATCGCCGAGCACGCGGCCGAGTTCGGGCATGTGCAGATCGCCGACGCCCCTGGGCGCGGAGAGCCGGGCAGCGGCGAGCTGCCGCTCACGTCCTGGATCGACGCGGCCCGCACCGGCGGCTACGCCGGGCCCGTCGGCCTCGAGTACAAGACACCCCAGGCCGAGGCGTTCGCCTGGCTCGGCCGCTGAGCCGCCCGGCACCCCCGACACTGCACAGCACTTCCGCGAAGGAGCACGACATGACCAGCATCGCCATCATCGGACTCGGCATCATGGGCCTCCCCATGGCCACCAACCTCGTCTCGGCGGGGTACGAGGTCACCGGGTTCAACCGCAGCCCCGAGCCGATCGAGAAGCTCGTCGCGGCAGGAGGCTCCGGAGCCGAGAGCATCGCCGACGCCGTGAAGGATGCAGACGTCATCCTCACGATGGTGCCCGACTCCCCGGACGTCGAAGACGTCGTGCGCGGCGAGGGCGGTGTCTTCGCGAACGCGAAGAAGGGCGCGCTCTGGATCGACAACTCGTCCATCCGTCCGGACGTCGCCAAGACGCTCGCGGAGGAGGCCGTCGCGGCCGGCCTCGGCGCGGTCGACGCCCCGGTCTCGGGCGGCGAGCAGGGGGCGATCGACGGCGTGCTGTCGATCATGGTCGGCGGCTCCGAGGAGCACTTCGCCGCCGCCAAGCCCGTGCTGAACGCGATCGGCAAGACCATCGTGCACGTCGGCCCCGCGGGCGCCGGCCAGACCGTCAAGGCCGCGAACCAGCTCATCGTCGCCGTCAACATCCAGGCGCTCGCCGAGGCCGTCACGTTCCTCGAGGCGTTCGGCGTCGACACCGACGCGGCGCTGCGGGTGCTCGGCGGCGGCCTCGCCGGCTCCAAGGTGCTCGACCAGAAGGGGCAGAAGATGCTCGACCGCGACTTCGCCCCCGGATTCCGTCTCGCCCTCCACAACAAGGATCTGGGCATCGTCGCCGCGGCCGCGCGGTCCGTGGGGGTCACCGTCCCCCTCGGCGCGGCCGTCGCCCAGCTCGTGAACGCCCTCGTCGCCCGCGGCGACGGCGGCCTCGACCACTCGGGCCTCTTCAAGCTCACCACCGAACTCTCCGGCCGCTGATCCCGGTCGCCGAACGAAGGACACTTCCATGACACGCATGCGCGCAGTAGACGCCATCGTCCTGATCCTGGAGAAGGAGGGCGCCACCGAGGCGTTCGGCCTTCCCGGGGCCGCCATCAACCCGCTGTACTCCGCGATGCGCCAGCACGGCGGCATCCGCCACACCCTCGCCCGCCACGTCGAAGGCGCCTCGCACATGGCCGACGGCTACAGCCGCACCGGCGACGGCCGCATCGGCATCTGCATCGGCACCTCCGGCCCCGCCGGCACCGACATGATCACCGGCCTGTACGCGGCGATCGCCGACAGCATCCCGATGCTCTGCATCACCGGTCAGGCGCCGGTCGCAAAGCTCGACAAGGAGGACTTCCAGGCCGTCGACATCGCGTCGATCGCGAAGCCGGTCGCGAAGTTCGCGAAGACCGTGCTGGAGGCGGGCCAGATCCCCGGCGCGTTCCAGACCGCGTTCCAGATCATGCGCTCCGGTCGCCCCGGACCGGCCCTCATCGACCTGCCCTTCGACGTGCAGGTCACCGAGATCGAGTTCGACATCGACACGTACGAGCCGCTGCCCGTCGCGAAGCCCGCGGCAACCCGCGCGCAGGCCGAGAAGGTGCTCGACATGCTCACCGCCGCAGCCCACCCGGCGATCATCGCCGGCGGCGGGATCGTGAACTCCGGAGCATCCGCGAAGCTCGTCGAACTCGCCGAGACGCTGGGCGTGCCCGTGTTCCCGACCCTGATGGGCTGGGGCGCGATCGGCGACGACCACCCGCTCGCGGCCGGACTCGTCGGCATCCAGACCTCGCAGCGCTACGGCAACGCGAGCTTCCTCGAGAGCGACTTCGTGCTCGGCATCGGCAACCGGTGGGCGAACCGCCACACCGGCGGTCTCGACACGTACCGCAAGGGGCGCACGTTCGTGCACGTCGACATCGAGCCCACGCAGATCGGCCGCGTGTTCGCGCCCGACTACGGGGTCGTGTCGGATGCCGGGGCGTTCCTCGACGCCCTGCTCGACGCCGCCCGCGACCGCGTCGCCGAGCTGCCCGACTACAACGGCTGGGCGCAGGAGTGCCGCGACCGCAAGGCGCGCCTGCACCGCAAGACGAACTTCGACCAGGTGCCGATGAAGCCGCACCGCGTGTACCAGGAGATGCTGTCGGCCTTCGGCCACGACACCACCTACGTCACCACGATCGGCCTCTCGCAGATCGCCGGTGCGCAGATGCTGCACGTGTACGGACCCCGCCAGTGGATCAACGCGGGTCAGGCCGGACCCCTCGGCTGGACCCTCCCGGCAGCTCTCGGTGTGGTGCGCGGCAAGCCCGATGAGCAGGTCGTGGCGCTCAGCGGCGACTACGACTTCCAGTTCATGATCGAGGAGCTCGCGGTCGGTGCGCAGCACAAGCTGCCGTACATCCACGTCGTCGTCAACAACAGCTACCTCGGCCTCATCCGCCAGTCGCAGCGGGCGTTCGAGATGGACTTCGAGGTGTCGCTCGCGTTCGACAACGTGAACACCCCGGAGGACTCGTCGAGCGTCGCCACGGGATACGGCGTCGACCACGTCAAGGTCGCCGAGGGTCTCGGCTGCAAGGCGATCCGGGTCGAGCGTCCCGAGGACCTCGCCGCGGGCTTCGCGGAGGCCGAGCGGCTGAAGGCCGAGTTCCAGGTGCCGGTCGTCGTCGAGGTGATCCTCGAGCGGGTCACGAACATCGCGATGGGCGCCGACCTCGACACCATGAACGAGTTCGAGGACCTCGCGACGTCGCCCGCCGACGCCCCCGAGGCCGTGTACGCGCTGCTGGATTGAGTCCGGCCGTGCGTATCGTGATCGCCTCCGACAAGTTCAAGGGCTCCGCCACGGGGCCGGAGGTGGCCGCGGCGCTCGCCGACGGCATCCACGACGTCCTCCCGGATGCGGTCGTCGAGGCCGTACCGGTGGCGGACGGCGGTGAGGGCACCATCGATGCTGCCCTCGCCGCCGGTTTCTCTCCCGTCGACGCGACGGTCACCGGACCGACGGGTGAGCCGGTGGTCGCGCGGTTCGCTGTGCGCGGTGCCGAGGCGATCATCGAGATGGCCGCCGCGAGCGGACTCGATGTGCTGCCGCGCGGCGAGAAGGCCGCGCTCACCGCGACGAGCCGCGGCACGGGAGAGCTGATCCTCGCGGCGCTGGATCGCGGATGCCGGGACATCGTGCTCGGCGTCGGCGGCAGCGCCTGCACCGACGGAGGGGCCGGGATGCTGCACGCACTCGGTGCCTCCCTGCAGACGGAGACCGGCGAGGCGACTCCGGGGGGTGCCGCCCTCGCCGGTCTCGCCTCGGTCGATCTCGCAGGACTCGACCCGCGACTCGACGAGACCTCGTTCGTGTTGGCGAGCGACGTCGACAACCCGCTGCTCGGGGAACGCGGCGCCGCAGTCGTGTTCGCCCCGCAGAAGGGCGCGTCCGACGACGACGTGATCGTGCTCGAACGGGGACTCGCGCGCTTCGCCGAGCTGATCGAGCAGGCGCCCGGCGTCATCCCGTCTGTGGACGCGGAAGGCGCGGGCGCCGCCGGGGGAGTCGGCTATGCGGCACTCGCGGTGCTCGGCGCCCGGCGCGAGCGCGGCGTCGAGGTCGTGCTGCGGCTCACCGGACTGGCCGAGCGGATCGCCGGGGCCGACCTCGTCATCACGGGAGAAGGCAGCCTCGACGCGCAGAGCCTCGGCGGCAAGACGCCGCTCGGAGTGGCGGCGCTCGCCGCGGAGGCGGGTGTGCCGACCGTCGCGGCCTGCGGGCGTGCCGCGCTGTCGGAGGCTCAGGCGGCGGATGCGGGATTCGCGCAGGTCTATGCGCTGAGCACCCTCGAACCCGAGAAGGAGCGCAGCATGGCGAATGCCGTCCCGCTGCTGCGCGAGGTCGGTCGGGCGATCGCGCGCGAGCACATCGCCGTGTCGTCGGGGGCCGTGTCATGACGACCGCCGCGGACGGCACGGGCGACGCGGCCCACATCGACCCGGACCTGCGCGCCGCTGACGGCGAGGGCTGGATCCGGCGCTTCGCGCGGGCGCTCGTCTACCTGTTCCGCAGCGTCAAGTGACCGCGGACCCCGCGGGGGCGCTCGACGACTGAGCCCTCGGACGGCTTCTACGCGGCGGGCTCCTGTGCGGCGCCGTCTGAGCGCTCGACGATGACCTGGAGTGCGAGCGCGCAGATCCAGGCGCGGGCCGCTCCGTGATACGCCGCGAAGTCGCAGGCCCGCTGCCACGCCCGGACGTAGGTCTCGAGCAGCAGGTCCTCCGCGGAACGACGATCTCCGACTCTGGAGAGGATGAGCCCGAGCACCCCAGCCGACGTGAGGTCGTACAGGTGCGCGAACGCCTCGCGGCTCCCGGCGGCGGCATCGATCAGCATCCCGCGCTCGGCGAGCCGCTCCGCATCCTCACCCGCAGGCGAGGCACTCATGAGGGCGTCCATGGGTCGAGCGTGGCACGGAGAGGGTCGTGGCGCCCGGTGGTTGCGTGTGAGCGCTCGCAGGTGCTAGCGGACGGTCTCGCCCGCCGCGGGCGACGCGCGTGCCGCGGATCAGGTCGTCGACGCACCAGATCTCGGGACATCCGCTAATAATGCGTATTATCACGTTGACCATCCCGGTCCTCGGTCGCCAGAGTGAGGGAAGCACCCCGCAGGCGATCAAGGAGGATCGATGCCTCATCACCGCTCGACGCAGGCCGACGTCGCCGCTCTCGCCGGCGTCAGCCAGGCGACCGTCAGCATCGTCCTGAGCGGGCACACGCCGAAGGGCGTCCGCATCTCGGAGGCCACGCGCAACCGCGTGCAGGAGGCGCTCCGCATCACGGGGTACTCGGCCAATCCGGTGGCTCAGCGTCTCGCCGGCGGCAAGAACCAGCTGCTCGGCGTCTTCACCTACGAGAAGACCTTCCCTCGCGGAGGCCGCGACTTCTACGGCGCCTTCCTGAACGGCATCGAGGAGGCGGCCGAGCAGCTCGGCGTCGACATGCTGCTGTTCACCTCGGCGCGGGTGGTCGACGGCCGGCGCCGGCTGGCGGGCGACGGATGGCAGCGGCTCGGCATCGCCGACGGATGCCTGCTGCTCGGTCAACAGGAGGACCGCGAGGAGCTGCAGCATCTGCTCGACACGAACTACCCCTTCGTGTTCATCGGCAAGCGCGAGACCGACAAGCACCTGCTGCCGTATGTCGGCGCCGACTACGTCACGGCCACCGCCCGTCAGATCGACCGGCTGGTCGCTCTCGGCCACACCCAGATCGCCTACGCGGGCCTGCGCGGCGACGACCAGTCCACGCGCGATCGCGTCGACGGCTATCGCGACGCGATGACGGCCAAGGGGCTCGCGCCGCGCTTCCTCGACCTGCGCGAGCCCGCACGCGGCGTCGGCGAGGTCGTCGAGCGCGGCATCACCGCCCTCCTCCTCGCTCCGGAGAACGACCCCGACGAGATCGCGGAGGCGATCGAGGCGCGGGGACTCGCCGTGCCCCGGGACATCTCGATCGTGCTGCTGGGTCAGCCACACCTGCCGCTGCGTCGAGGACGCCGCTGGTCGGGATTCTCCGTGCCGCGCGAGGAGATGGGCGCCCGCGCGCTCGTCCTGCTCTCGCGCATCGTGCACCAGGATGCCGAGCCCCCGCGTCGCTCCTCCGCCCGATCGTCGACGGCGTTGCAGCTGACCGACGCCGACTACCACCAGCTCATCGACTGCCCGGACGTCGACGGCGACACGCTCGCCCTCGCGCCGGCCCTCACCCGCCCCTTCGAAAGGAACCCTTCGTGACAACGCGAGAACTGACCACCGACATCCTCGTGGTGGGCGCCGGACTCGGCGGCGTGGCCGCCGCCCTGGCCGCCGCCGACCGGGGTGCCCACGTGATCCTCACCGAGGAGTACCCGTGGATCGGCGGCCAGCTCACCTCGCAGGCGGTGCCGCCGGACGAGCACCCCTGGGTGGAGGAGTTCGGCATCACCGCCCGCTACCGGCAGCTGCGCGACGGCATCCGCGAGGTCTACCGCCGCCGCTACCCGCTGACGGATGCCGCGAGCAGCCGCGCCGACCTCAACCCCGGCGCGGGCTGGGTGTCGAAGCTGTGCCACGAGCCGCGCATCGCGGTCGGCGTGCTGGAGGAGATGCTCGCGCCGCACCGGTCGACGGGCCGCATCCGCCTCCTGGAGCGCGTGCGCCCGATCGCGGCCGACGTCGACTGCGACCGCATCACCCGCGTCACCCTGCAGTCCGAGGTCGACGGGGAGACCGTCGCGGTCAGCGCGGGTTACGTGCTCGACGCCACCGAGACCGGCGAGCTGCTGCCGCTGACAGGCACCGCGTACGTCACGGGCTTCGAGTCGCGGGCCGAGACGGGCGAGCCCAGCGCGCCGGACGAGGCGCAGCCCGAGAACGTGCAGGCCCTGAGCGTGTGCTTTGCGATCGAGCACGTCGACGGCGACCACACGATCGAGCGCCCGACCGACTACGAGTTCTGGCGCGACTACCTGCCGGAGGCCTGGCAGGGCAGCCGGATGCTGTCGTGGGAGGCGCCGAACCCGCGCACGCTCGAGATGGGCACGCGCGCGTTCGACCCGAATCCGGGCGACGACGTCGCCGAGGTCGACGCCGACCAGTCGCGCAACGCCGGCGACGCGAACCTGTGGACGTTCCGGCGCATCGCCGCGCGAGACCAGTTCGAGCGCGGCTTCTACGAGAGCGACATCTGCCTCGTGAACTGGCCCAGCATCGACTACTTCCTCGCCCCGGTGCTCGACATCCCGCGCGACGAGGAGCTGGAGCACTACCGGCGAGCGCGGCAGCTGTCGCTCTCGATGATGTACTGGATGCAGACCGAGGCGCCGCGCGCCGACGGCGGCACCGGGTACCCCGGGCTGCGGCTGCGGCCCGACGTGATGGGCTCGGACGACGGGCTCGCCCAGGCCCCGTATCACCGCGAGTCCCGGCGCATCCGGGCGCTCACCACCGTCACCGAGAACGACGTCTCCTACGACGTGCGCGGCGAGGCGGGTGCGACCAGGTACGAGGAGTCGGTCGGCGTCGGCATGTACCGCATCGACCTGCACCCCTCCACGGGCGGCGACACCTACATCGACGTGGCCTCCACGCCGTTCGAGATCCCGCTCGGCGCGCTCATCCCGCAGCGCACCGCCAACCTGCTCGCCGCGAACAAGAACATCGGCACGACGCACATCACCAACGGCTGCTACCGGCTGCACCCCGTGGAGTGGAACGTCGGCGAAGCCGCCGGCCACCTCGCCGCCTACTGCGCAGCGACCGGTGCGACCCCGCGCGAGGTGCACGCCGACGCCGGCATCCGCTCCGACTACCAGCGCGAGCTCGAGGCTGCGGGCGTCGAGCTGCACTGGCCCGAGGGGCGCGTGCATGCCTACTGAGACGACCATCGACTACCCACCCGAATCACCGCACAGCCCACCCGAATCACAGCACAGCAAGGAGAAGACCACCATGAGCACATCCGCATCGCGTCGTCGGCGTCTGCCGCTGACGGCCGGGGCCGGCATCGCCGCCGTCGCCCTCGTGCTCGCCGGATGCAGCGGGAGCCCCGAGGGCACCGCCACTCCCGACGAGCCCGTCGAGCTCCGCATGACGGTCTGGACCGCCGACGAGACACAGCTCGGCCTCTTCCAGGAGATCGCCGACGAGTACGTGGCCGAGAACCCGGACCTGGTCTCGAAGGTCACGTTCGAGCCGATCCCGTTCGACGACTACACGACGACGCTCACCACGCAGCTCGCGGGAGGCAACGCCCCCGATCTCGGCTGGATCCTGGAGAGCTACGCCCCGGAGTTCGTCTCCTCGGGAGCGCTCTACGACATCACCGGAACGCTGCAGGATCACCAGGGCTACGAGTACGACGACCTGCTCGACTCCTCGCTCGCCCTGTGGCAGCAGGACGACGAGCTCTTCGCGTATCCGTTCTCGAACAGCCCGTTCGCCGTGTTCGTGAACACCGACCAGATCGCCGCCGCCGGACAGCCGAACCCGGCCGACCTCGTCGCCTCGGGAGACTGGACGTTCGACGCGGCGCGCGACATCTCGGCCGCCTCGGCCGCGACGTCGGGGAAGCAGGGTCTCGTCGTACGCGACTTCGACTACAAGGTGTGGGAGAACCTCGCCACGATCTGGTCGTCGTTCGGAGCCTCGCCGTGGAGCGAGGACGGCACCAGCTGCACGCTCACGGATCCCGAGATGGTCGATGCCATGACATGGATCCACGACGCGATCTTCGTCGACGGGGCGATGCCCGAACCGGGCGTCACCGCCGACTTCTTCGCCGGGGACGCTGCCATGACGATCACGCAGATCAGTCGTGCATCCGCACTCGACGACTCCTTCGGCTGGGACGTCGTCCCGCTGCCCGACGGACCCGAGGGTCGCCAGAACGTGATCGGCCAGGCAGGCATCGGGGTGTTCGCGAACGCGGAGAACCCCAGCGTCGCCGCCGACTTCCTCGCCTACTTCACGGCACCCGAGAACGCCGAGAAGCTCGCGGCGTACTTCCCGCCGCCCCGGGAGTCCCTGCTGAATGCCGAGACCCTCGCCGCGGGCAACCCGCGCCTCAGCGAGGAGCAGCTGCAGGCCGTGGTCGTCGACGGGATCCAGGATGCCGTCACGAAGCCCGCGCACCCGAACTTCGCCAAGATCCAGGACACGGTGCGTGCGCAGCTCGACGCCCTGTGGACCGCGGACGCCGACGTGGAGTCCGTGCTCGGCAGCACCTGCGAGACGATCGCTCCGCTCCTGGAGGGCTGACCGCATGACATCCTCCGCCGTCCTCGCGGCGGCCGACACCGCGGAGCGGAAGGGGCGTCCCGTGCGCCCCCGCCGCTCCGCGGCGACGCGGCAGGACTGGATCGTCGGCTACACGATGGTCGCCCCCGTGGTGCTCGGCTCGGTCGCCTTCGTCCTCGTGCCGCTCGTCGCCGTGCTGTGGTTCTCGCTGCACGAATGGAACGTGCTCGCCAACACCTTCGTGTTCGCCGGCGCCGACAACTACGAGCGGATGCTCTCCGACCCCGGACTCCGCGACTCGCTGCTCGCGAGCCTGTGGTTCTCGATCGGGCTGGTCGTGCTCAACGTCACGCTCGCGCTCTTCCTCGCCGTGCTGCTCAACCAGAAGCTCCCCGGCACGACGACGTTCCGCACGTTCTTCTTCTCGCCGGTCGTCGTCTCGCTCGTCGCCTGGACCATCGTCTGGAGCTTCCTGCTGCAGGCGGACGGCGGCATCAACGGCTTCCTCGCCACCGTCGGCATCCAGGGTCCGAACTGGCTCCGCAACGACGTCACCGCGATGCTCGCCGTGATCGTGGTGCAGGTGTTCAAGAACGTCGGGCTCAACATGATCCTGTTCCTCGCCGCGCTCCAGGGCGTGCCCGAGGAGATCGGCGAGGCGGCCCGCATCGACGGCGCCGGCGCCTGGCGGCGCTTCCGCGCGATCACGCTGCCGATGATCAGCCCGACCATCCTGCTCGTGATGATCCTCACGATCGTCGGCTCGCTCGAGGTGTTCGCGCAGATCGCGGTGCTCACCGGCGGCGGCCCGGGCAACTCCACGACCGTGCTCGTCTACTACCTGTACCAGCAGGCGTTCCGCTTCAACGACTTCGGCTACGCGAGCGCCATCGCGGTGCTGATGTTCCTCATCGTGCTCGTGCTGACGCTCGTGCAATGGCAGACCAGGAAGAGGTGGGTCTTCAATGAGAACTGACGTCATCGACCGGCCGGAGTCCCTCAGCACCCGTGCCGTCACGACCGGGTCCGCGGAGCGCCGTGAGCGACCTGGCGCGGCCACCCGCCGGCGCCGCTGGTTCGCGGGAGGCCTCATCGCGCTGATGGCCGTGCTCAGCATCCCCTTCGTCTTCCCGACGCTGTGGATGATCACGAGCAGCTTCAAGCCGATGAGCGAGATCCTGCAGAAGGTCCCGACGCTGTGGCCGGCGAACCCGTCCGCGGACGCCTACGGGGAGGTGTTCCGCCTGCAGCCGTTCGCGCAGCAGTACTGGAACAGCCTCTACATCGCGGCGCTCGTCACCGTGGGGACGATGCTCGTCGCCGCCATGGCCGGGTACGCGTTCGCCCGCATCCGCTTCCCCGGCGCGAACGCGCTCTTCCTGGTGGTGTTGGTGGGGCTGCTCGTGCCGAGCGAGGTGACGATCGTCCCGCTGTTCCGCTTCGTGAACTCGCTCGGCCTGATCAACACCCACTGGCCGCTGATCGTGATCCCCGTGCTCGGAGCGCCCGCGGTGCTCGCGGTGTTCATCATGCGCCAGTTCTTCCTCGGGCTCCCGACCGAGCTGGAGGAAGCCGGACGCATGGACGGGCTCGGTCGCTGGGGCATCTTCTGGCGCATAGCCTTCCCGCTGGCGCGTCCCGCGCTCGCCGCCGTCGCGATCTTCACGTTCCTGAAGTCCTGGAACCTGTACCTCGAACCGATCGTGTACCTGTCGAGCAAGGACATGTTCACGCTGCCGCAGGCGCTGACGCAGTACGTCGACGCCTACGGCGGGCCGATGTGGAACGTGCAGCTCGCCGCCACGACCCTCACGGTGGTGCCGGTGCTGGTCGTGTTCCTCTTCGCGCAGAAGCAGTTCGTGCAGGGACTCGCCCACACCGGACTGAAGGGCTGACCCGGAGCGCCCTCACCCGCATCTCGCCCGGTTCCGAGCGAGCGCTGTTCGTCGCGCCCTCGCCAGCGCATCCATCGAAAGATCCATCGACGCATCCAACGAAGGAGAAGCAATGAGAACGACAGCCCGACGTGCGCAGCGACGCGCACTCTCACTCGCCGCCGTCGCCGTCGCCGCGGTCATGGCGGCGGGAGGCGCCCTCCCCGCCCAGGCGGCTCCCGTCGGATCGGGGCCCGGCGTCGCCGCGGAGGTGGCGCCCCCGCCCGCCGACTGGCCGGTCTTCGGCTACCAGGGGATCATCACCGACAAGTTCGACATGATCTACAACCCCACAGACGAGTACATCTTCCCCAGCGTCTTCCACGCCGGGGAGCACTTCGCCAACCCGCTCGGCGAGTGGTACCTCTACCTGGCGCCGCATGACGATCCCGGCGGGATCGTTCTGATGTACGCCGACAGCCTCGAGGGTCCGTGGACCGAGTACGCCGCAGGTCCCGTGATCACGAACGACTGGCCGCCGCACTACGGACCCGTGCCGCACGTGTCGAGCCCCGACGCGGTCTGGAACGCCGTCGAGGGCACGATGTTCCTCTACTTCCACGGCAACAACTCGGTTACGCGCTTCGCGACGAGCGACGACGGGATCACCTTCACCTACGGCGACGTCGCGGTCACGAACGCCATGGGCGACGTGCCGGGCACGCGGCGCATCACCGAGACCTCCTACGCCCGGGTCTTCGATCACCCGGACCCCGACTCGCCCTACAACTTCGCCATGTTCTACATGGCCAACGACGACACCCCGGTCGGGGGCGGGCTGACCGGCATCCGCCGCATCCGCCTCGCGGAGTCCGTCGACGGCCGCACGTGGGTCGTCGACCCGGTGCCCGTCGTCGCGCCGGGCGAGGAGGAGGGGGCGAACGTCTCGGGCCCGAACCTCTGGGAGCACGATGGCCAGCTCTACGTGCTGTACCACGCGTCGAGCGGCAAGTCCTACGCCCGCACGATCGATCCGACCCTCCGGGACGTCGGGGAGGTGCCGATCGTGCTGCACCAGTCGAGCGGGCTCGGGACCGACACGGGCCGGGTCGCCTCTCCGGAGATCGTCACGGACGGTGGCGAGACGTATCTGTTCTACGAGTCGGGCGACCGCCTGGGCGGGACGATCGCGTGGGCGAAGGCCGGAGCGGAGACGGTCATCGAACCGCCGTTCGGCGGATTCGCCGAAGATGCCGCGAACGCGGTCTTCGACACGTGTGCGGCTCCGGGATCGGACGAGTTCGCGGGCGCGCTGAGTGACCAGTGGGACCGCACGGTGCGAGCGGATGCCGCACGCCACTCCGTCTCGGACGGAGCGTTGATCGTGCCGACGTACACCGGAGGGGTCTCTGCAGCCCCGCTGCTGCAGCAGGAGCTTCCCGCAGGGTCCTGGCAGGTGACGACGAAGGTCGGTCTGACCCCGACGCAGAACTTCCAGCAGGCCGGATTGCTGCTCTACGCGAACGACACGACCTACCTGAAGTTCGACCTCGGCAAGGCCACGCCGGGGCGCGTGGTGGAACTCGTGGGCGCGGGCGGGCCGGTCTTCACCAGCCAGCAGCGCACCGAGGTCGCCGAGGTGTGGCTACGTCTGACCAGCGACGGCCGCGAGATCGAGGCGTCGGTGTCGTACGACGGGGTGGCGTTCGAAGCGTTCGGGAACCGGGTTCGGCTCGAGGCATCACCGGGCGTCGCACGGTACACGCACGTCGGGCCGTTCGCGTTCCGGGGGTCCACGGCCGCCGCGGAGCTCCCGGCGACCTTCGACTGGTTCCGCTTCTCGCCGACGCCTGAGGCGTATGCGGCCTGTCTCGATCCGGGAACGGGTCCCGGTACCGATCCCGGTACAGACCCGGGGATGGACCCCGGTACAGATCCGGGTGCAGACCCGGGCACGGACGCACCGGCACAGGTCGCGGTCACGTTCGGCCATGCCGAGCGCGCGCCCGGTCAGGTGCAGACCGTCACCGGCACCGGTTTCGAGCCGGGCGAGCGCGTCACGGGTGTGATGCGCTCCGAGCCGCTCGACCTCGGTGCGCAGACCGCCGACGCGGACGGGACCGTGCGCTTCGTGTGGACCATCCCGTCCGACACTGCGGCAGGCACGCATACCGTGACGCTGACCGGTGCGGCGGCGGGCTCGGTGAGCGCCTCGTTCGTCGTGCGGGCCGGCGGCCTCGCGTCGACGGGCGCCGACCCGCTCCCGTTCGTCCTGGCGGCCGTGCTCCTGCTCGGCCTGGGCGGAGGTCTCGTCGTCCTGCGCAGGAGGAGACTCGTCTGACGCGAACGATGCGCAGCATCCTCCTCCCGGAGCGACGCGGGGTGGAGGATGCTGCGCAGAACGCTCTCGCTAGGGTCGATGCATGAACAGAGTCTGGAAAGCGTTATCACGTGAAGCGATCCGGCACGCGCTCGCGTCTGTCATCGCGGGAGCCCTCGCCGCCATCGCGCTCGGTGTGGGCGAGAGCACGGGTGTTCTCGACGGGGGAGCCGCATTCAGTTCCCTCTTCATCACTCTGCTGTTCGGTCTGTACGGTCCCGCGTTCCTCATCCTGACGTGGGTGAGCTTCCGAGATCTCGAAGGGGACGCCCTTCGTGCGCAGCTCGTCCGCACCGACGAACGCAACTCGCTGACACGGTGGCTTCTTCTCTCGAGCCCGACATCGTGGGCCGGCACCGTTCTCATCATCGGCGTCGTCTCCGTCGTCCTTCTCACCGTCGGAGACAGCAGCCGGAACCTGTGGATGGTCCTCATCTGCGTCGTCGGCGTCGGCGGCAGCTGGGTTCTGATGGTCGCGATCATGGCGGTGGAGTACATGCGCCGTTGGGCCAACGAGGACTCAATGAT
Source organism: Microbacterium sp. LMX7-1.2 (assembly GCF_040675935.1). NCBI lineage: Bacteria > Bacillati > Actinomycetota > Actinomycetes > Micrococcales > Microbacteriaceae > Microbacterium > Microbacterium sp. LMX7-1.2. Next base: position 2,302,576 of record NZ_JBEGIL010000001.1, read on the forward strand.
CTTCCCCGGTTCGGATGCTCGTGCTTTCATCGATTTCGTCTACCTCGCGGTCCAGCTGTCGACGACGTTCTCGTCCTCCGACGTGCAGCTGACGCAGCGGGGCATCCGGAGGCTGGTGATCCTCCACTCGGTGCTCGCGTTCGCGTACTCGACCGCGATCATCGCCGTCTTCGCGTCGCTCCTCATCTCGGTGGCGCTATGAACCGCTCCCGTCGAGGAGTGGAACCGGTGTCCGGATCAGCTGCGAAAGTCACATGTGGAGGGGCTGACGGGAATCGAACCCGCGCTGTCTGCTTGGGAAGCAGAAGTTCTACCATTGAACTACAGCCCCGTGCTCGAACTTCCGCGTAATTCCGCGGCTAGACGAGTATCGCCAGCCTACAGGTCGGGTGGCAAAAGCCCAAACGCACCGTAAACGCAACGCTTTCAGTCTGCGAGCACGTCGAACTGCTCGAGCACGTCGGTGTGGTCGGGCAGGTAGGTGACCTCGACGGCGTAGCGGTCCTCCGTCGTACTGATGTGCGCGTGGTTGAGCTGGTGCTGCGCCGCCTCGATGCCGACGTGGTCGCGCAGGTAGGTGGCGACGGTGGAGCGGAACTCCTTGGGCACGCGGCCTTCGAACTCGGTGCCCTTCAGCGCGTTGTGCCATTGGGTGCGGAAGTTGTCGGGGATCCTCGGCGTCAGGGTGGACGAGGGGAAGACGAGGGGCGAGACGGAGTTCACGCGGCGTCGCAGCAGCATCCGCGAGACGAACGGCGGCAGCGGCGCGTTGATCTCCTTGTGGTTCTTCCTGTGCCGCTGGATCCGCCAGCGCCCGCTCGCGTCCTTCGCCATCGTCGCCCCGAGCCGGGCTCGGGCAGGCGTCTGCGTCAGGTCGACGAACTCCCACTCGGTCGCGAAGATCTCGCCAGGGCGCCATCCCGTGCCGAGGAACATATCGACAGGGTCGGCGAGGTCGCTCACGCGCGGCATGCCGCGCTTGTCGATCCCGGCGTCCCATTCCCGCAGGATCTTGCGCAGCTCGCCGACCTCCTCGAGCGTGAAGGCGCGCGGCTTCCCTCCCGGCTTCGGCACGGCCGCGACGCTCAGCACGGGGTTGCGATCGAGGGCACCGTGGCGCGCGGCCAGATCGAACATGCCACGGAGGAGAACCGACGCGATCGACGCTGTCGAATACCCGACCGTTGCAGCCTTCACCTTCAGGAACTTGTCGAGAGCCGGCACGCCGCATTCGCGTAGCCGCCGATCGCCGATGCCCGCCTTGATGTGGTTCTCGAGCACGTAGCGGTAGCGGTTGAGCGTCCCGGCGGGCACGTCCTTGCTGGCCTTGTACTCGGACCACCAGGCATCGGCGAGGTCGCGAAGACGGCTGTCGGCGGTGAGCGCGTCGTCACCATTCGTGCTCAGGCGGTCGCGGACGGCTTCCTTCACGGCGTTCTTGGCTGCGGTCGCGGTCGCGCCGACGCGGCGCATCTGCCGCGTGGTGCCGTCGAAGTCGCGATAGCGCGTCTTCGCCTCCCAGCGCCCTTTGCTGAGCTGCTGCGTTCGGATCTCCCCGTGAGTCTGGATCGGGAGGGGTGGCCTAGCCATAGACGAGTCCTCGATGTGTGAAGCGGCGGAGAGCGGCTTGCGCGCGGCCGTGGCGGGGGCGCACGTAGGTGACGCCCTGCAGGCTGGTGAGGCAGTGCTGCTCGAAGAACTGGATCAGCTCGACGGTGACGGACAGCTCGTCGGCGATGTAGTGCTGTTCGGGATTGAACGCTGCGACCCTGGCGTACTCGTCCGGGTCGATGAGCAGGCAGGCCGCGTAGTAGTCGGCCTGGTACTCATTGCGTGAGCTGTCGCAGTGGTGCCCGTGGTGGAAGTGGCCCAGCTCGTGGCCGACCGTGCTGCGCGCCTCATTGGGTGTCAGCATCCAGTCGTAGTAGATCCGCCCCTCTTCGGGGGACCAGTATCCGAGCACACCCTCATCGAGATGTGCCACGTGGATCTCAATCCCCTGTGCGGCAGCGAACCGGATCAGTTCGAGCAAGCGCGTTCCCCCTCATTCAGCGTGTGGCTCGTCGGCCTTCTTGCGCCCGCGCTTCGCAGCGAGCGCGTATCCCGCGCGCGGACCCTCCGGAGTCACATGCACGTCATCTTCCGTGAGGCCAAGGACATTCGACTTCCCGGTGAGTTCTTGAGCGACGGCGTTCACCGCAGCCTGCCCCGCGCGGTCGCGACGCTCCGGGGGCAGCGCCTGCAGCATGCCTCCGACCATTCCCATCCACATGCGCGTGTCGCGGTCGAAGTCTTCGTTGGGCTCAGCGTCGATTCCGAGCACGTCAAGGATTCGCTGCAGAGTGCCCGACTGCGGGATGAGCTTCCCCGCCTCAATGTCGATCAGCGTGGTGCGCGACACGCGCGCCTCCGCCGCCAGGTCTTCCTGTCGCAGATCGAGCGCCGTCCGGGCGTCCTTGACGCGCGCAGCGAGTTCCGCGCGGCCTTCTCGCGTGTCCAGCAGAGACTTTTTTCTTGACATGGGATGAGCGTAGCAATGTAGGGATTCCTAGGTCAATATGGCCCTGAATCTTGACATGAGGCTCATTTTTCTGGACGTGTCGGCTTGACCCATGTTCAGAAACGACGTACCTTTCTGAACATGGCAGCAACCAAGGGGCACACAGGTGAGGCGCTTCGCACGCTTCGCAAGGCGGCGGGCCTCACCCTCAGCGATGTAGCGAGGATGGCCGACACCGCTCCGGCATATCTCTCGAAGGTCGAGTGCGGCGCGCTGATCCCGGCGGAAGCGTACGTCGGACGCGTCATGGCGGCAATCGCTCGGGCGTTCAATCCCGAAGCGGTGGCGGCGTGAGCGCGTGGCGGACGCCGGCCGAGGCGGCAGCGCACACCGGCTTCGCGGTGAAGACGCTCGCGAACTGGCGGGCGATGGATCCCCCACGAGGTCCGAAGTTCAAGCGCATCGGGCGGGCCATCCGATACGCCGAGGCCGAGCTGGACCGGTTCATGGAATCGGAAGGCGCAGCAGCCTAACGCTCCCATCCTCCCGACTTGGGCGGGGCATCTCTCAGACAGAGATGGGAGCACGACCCGGACGACATCCCGAGGGATGCGCGGACCGGCCGTCATCGCACACTGACAACTCCACACAGGAACCGGATCAGAGACACCGAATCCGGATGCAAGCCCATCGAGGCGGGATGTCCCCAGGACCGCTCGCGCCTCCTCTGGCTTCATCGACAGGGTGACGTTCGATCCGATGGGGGCCGTGGTGGTCCCGCGCCGGTAGCTCGCAGCGATGCGAGTCGACGCGAAACACGACTTTGCTACGGGGGCGCATCTACCTCATTGGCCGATCTCGGCTGGGATGCGCTGCTACACGCGACGTTCAACGGGTAGAGGCCCGGATGCGTCGTAGGCAGGCAGGGCTCCGACCGTCTGGCGAGCATCGCTCGGACGGCTGCAGGCGGGTTCGATTCCCGCTCGGGGCACAACCGGAGCTTCTGGGGAGCGCCGGGTCGCTGCGGACTGGGGAGTTCCGCGGCTTGCGCTGGGGCGCACGGGCCGGGAGTCGTGGGGACTCCCGGCCCCTCGAGTTTCCATCCATTCGATTCAACGAGCAGAGGAGGCGTGGCCGTGTCCACGACGACTTTCGCGCCGAAGGTGGCGCACAGTACCGACCCGATGCGCGAGGCCACGGCCCGCGCCGCCGCTCGAGCGGGCATGACGGTGGAGGCGTGGGTCGCTCATACCGACCGCATCGAAGCCGCCGACAACCACCGCCGACGCACCGAGCAACTGATGCAGCAGGTGCCGCGCTACCGAGACGAGGACGCCGCATGAGCGCGTCCATCCTTGACCGCACGAGAGCGTTCGCCCTCATCGCGGACAAGCTCTCCGAAGCGAAGCAGACGGAGATCGCCGAGCTGCTGGCGGACAAGCTGATCGCCGACGCTGGCGGTCCGCGTAAGCCGGGGCCATCCGCTCCCGTCGCCGCGCTCCCTTCCGCTGTGGAGGTCGTCGACACGTCGGAGCACGCCGAGGCCGCAGAGTTCCTTGTCACTCACGGCTACCAGGGTGCCGAGCTGGCGAAAGCCGCGGGCCGACTTGCCGAGTGGCTGAAGCATCACCCGAACCTGACCCGAGAGGCGGGCATGAGGGTGTGGCTCGGAGAGGAGCGCGCGACATGAAAGCTCTGTTGCTCGCACTGACGGCGGTGTTCTTCATCGGGAGCTTGGTCGAGTACGCCAAGCCCGGTGCCTTCAACTTCGAGGCCGTCGTGTGGGTCGGCCTCATCCTCATCATCGCCTGGGCAGTCGTCGAGGCGCACGCAAGACGGAAGGTGGTGGGCCAGAGTGCCGATCGCACTAGTCAGCTCGTCTGACGAGAAGAACTGGCATCGGGAGCGCGATCGTCGCGTGACCAAGACTCGGGCGACGCAGCTCGTCGGCGCGGGCATCGCGACGTTCAAGCGGCTGGACGCCGAGACGGGCGGGTCGTTCGGCGGCAACGCCGCGACGAAGCGCGGCCACCGCCTCGAGCCCGTCGTGCAGCAGTGGGTGCAGGCGCACCTCGGCATCCCGCCGTGCGGCATCCTCTTCGCTCACGAGCTGACGCCAATGCACGCCGCGACCCCGGACTGTGCCCTGGAGGATGAGGGCGAGTGGTCTATCGCCGAGATCAAGACGACGGTCGAGGACTGGTCCCGAGGGCTTCCGAAGAAGATCATCCGTGACGCGCTCTGGCAGAAGTACGTGATGGACGCCGGCTATGCCGTCGTCGTCTGGTGGCAAGTCGACGAGAACGGCCAGCCGCTCACGCTCGAGCCGAACATCGTCGAGATCCAGGACGACCCCGACGAGCTGCAGCGCCTCATCGACGGCGCGAACGCCTATCTGGCGTGGATCGACGCCGGGCGCCCGGACACGGACGACGACGGAACGCCCCTCGAGGTGCTCGAGGCGATCGAGGCCGTCTGGCGCGGCAAGGAGGCCGACAAGGTCGTGCGCGCCTGGCTCGACGAGAACGAGGGCAAGCCCCAGAACATCACCTCGGAGCGCGGCTCGCTGCGCTACAGCGTGACGGACGGCGACGAGTTCGACAAGGCGGCATTCCTCGCTGCCGATGCGGACGCCGCCGCGGTGATCGCCGAGGCGGAGCGTTTGTTGAAGGACGCACAAACCGAGTACCGCAAGCCGAAGGTGCGCAGCTCGCTCACCATCGCCCCACCGAAGGAGGACGCCGCGTGATCGGCATCGCAGAACACGTCGACAAGGTGACCGAGGTCGCACGGCCGAACCGCGCCGCTCGCCGCCGCATGCAGCAGGCGCAGGCACGCGCCGCCCGTACCGCGCGCCGCGGCCAGTCGCGCATCCAGAAGGCGCTCGCCGCCTACCCGAAGGAGAGTGCAGCGTGAAGCTGAAGCACAGGATCATCGCAGCGACGGGCGCCGTGCTCGTCGCCGCCGCAGCCCTCGCGGGTTGCTCGTCGGATGCCGACCAGGCCAGCCGGAACCTCTCGACCGCCGCCGAGGCGTTCGAGGTGCAGCGGACGATCATCGCGGTGAACGGGATTACGGGCGAACGGATCTTCTTCGCGGAGGGCCGCTGCTCGATGGAGTCGGCCGAGTCCTTCCTCCCGGGCGCGCTCGAGATCACCTGCAAGCAGGGGCCGGACGAGTACCGGAAGCACTTCCTGCTGCTCGGCGATCAGGACTCGGTCGCGATCACGCAGGAGAAGCCGATCGACGTCAGCGAGTACCACACGCGCATCGTCCTGAAGCCGCAGAACGTGATCCCCGAGTTCGACATCATGATGGGAGAAGACCAGTGAGCCATTCCCCTCACAAGTTCGAGCGTCTCGAGCCGACGATCTTCCGCCAGCATCCGGTCGTGAACCGCCCGGCGAAGCGTCTCACGCTGAAGCGCGGCGATCTGTTCCGTCCGCATGGCACCGACAGCATCGGGGAGGTGTTCTCGGACTCGCGCCGCAACAAGAAGACGGTGCAGTTCCGCTACCGCCACGACCCGGACACGCTGCACTCGATGCCCGCGCATGAGTTCACGGACCGCTTTGCGTTCCAGGTGGAGCGGCGTCGGGAGCGTACGGTCGTCGTGCGTCTCGCCGTGTCGACGAAGAAATTCACCGACGCGATCCTGGCGGGAATCGCCCCGCGAGACGCCGCGCGCTCCGCGGTCACGATCTCGAGGGAGGCTGCGTGAGCGAGCAGGACGCCTATCAGTCAATCCCGGTCGCGGTCGCGCGGGCCACGGTCCTGGCATCCGGTGATCTCGAGGGCATAGAGGGGCCGGAGTTCTCCGAAGATGGGGAGCGGTGGACGCCCTACTGGTTCGGGCACAGTGAACCGCCCGCCCTCGGCCGCGTCGTCATCACCCGTCGCGGTCAGTCACCGCGCGTCGTCGTGATCTCGTGGGCAGAGCGCGAGGCGAGCGACGGCGAAGACGCAGCGTGGTCGATCGAACGCTCCGAGAAGCCGATGAGCATCTTCGGGGCCGAGGTCGAACGCCACGCCTACAGAGTCGTGTTCGCCGACGTGCTCGCTCCGCTGCTCGGCCCGCCGCGTACCGTCGAGGTGCAGCGGATCGGACGGGCGCAGCCTGACGTCATCACGACGTGGGATCCGCCCCGAGCATGGCTCGCCGAGGTGGCAGCGGCGGATGCCGTGACACTGAAGGCGCTCTACGACGAGGCGCGCGAGGCCGAGGCGTTGCTCTCGGTCGAGGGGCTGCAGGCGGCATTCACGGAGCGGCAGATCGAACTCGCCACCGCGCCGAAGCCGCAGCCCGTGGGACCGTCGCCGGCTGACATGCCGAAGCGCAAGCCGGAAACGCCGCGCCCGCAGGGGCAGGGCAACCGGCGCCGCAGGGGTAAGCGGTGACGCTCGTCCCGCAGACCGGCGAAGTGGTGGAGGTGCGGCCCGTCTCTGAGGACTGGCCGCGCCTCCGCGCTCGCGCCGAGCGCATGCGGGATCTTCCGGTGGAGACGCCCGCTGAGATCGACGCCGCGCTGCGGCAGATCGAGATGCTCGGCTTCGAGCTGGCGGATCTGCTGCTCCACGCGAACGAGGAGCGCTACGACGCCGAGGTGACGCACTCGCGCCGCAAGAACGCCGCGCTGTCGAAGCACGGACGCGAGCAGAAGAGCGTCACGGTAGCCCGCGCGCTCGCAGAGCTGGACGCCGAGTCGGAGCTGGCCGATTGGCTGGCAAAGAAGGCGGTCTGCCACCACATCGAGAGCATCGTGGCCGCGCTGAAGGCGAAGCACTACGGGCTCATGAACACGAACAAAGGGATCCAGGGCATGACCGCCATTCAGCATCGGAGGACCGCATGACGTTCGTCGTCGCATCGAGCGGCGTCGCCGTGAAGGTCGTCGACTCGGTGATGCTCGGCCGGATGCCGCTGGTCATCCGCGAGGAGTTCATCACCGTGCCCGTCGCACCGCCCGTTCAGCGCGCAATCGAGCGGGCCACGGAAGCCGCCTATGAGGCGCTGTGCTGCGCACTCGCCCCGTTCGGGATGACGCCGCTCGACATTGCGATCCCGCGGTTCGAACAGGTCATCTACCACGACGAAGTGCCCATCTTCCTCGCGCTGCTGCGCGAGCGGGCCGAGAAGGAGAAGCTGTGAAGACGAAGGACGTCAAGCGCGCCGAGGCTGAGCAGCGGCAGGCCGCGCACGATGCACTGCCCGCGTTCGACAAGCTGGCGAAGCTCGCTACGCGCCCCGGCGAGTCGAAGCGGGAGCGGACGCGCATCCTGAGTGGGGTGGCCTGATGGCGAGGACCGAGAAGGTGACCATCCCGCGTGCTGCGGCAGCATGGGCGCTGAAGTTCGCGCTTGCCGCAGCCTCGAAGGATGACGTCGCACCGGTACTCACCGCGGTGCGCTGGAGGATCACGCACGAATCGATCGTGGTCGACGCGACCGACCGATACCGCGTCCACGAGGCATCGCTGAACTACACCGGGCCGAAGAGGCTCGGCAGCTTCCTCATGCCTCGAGCGATGGTCGACTGGATCCTGAAGACGGACCACAAGGGCAAGAAGGTCAGCCACGAACGTCTGCTGGAGATCGCCTGGAAGGTGGACGACAACGGCACACACCTCACCGCCCGGATCGTCGAGCCCGAGTCCGGATCGGCATTCTCGTACGAGCTGGATGCGCTGAAGGGGAACTTTCCGCCGGTTGAGCGGCTCTATCCGGAGCCCAGCGGCGACGGCGAGTCCTTTATCCCGGTGTACGCGCTCAATCCGTCGTTCGTGGGTGATCTCGCGTTGATGCTCAACCACGGCGAACCAGTGCGCGTGCACGCACCGCGGGAGGCGAAGCTGCCGATCCTCTTCGAAGCGACCTCGGCGCGAGCGCTCATCCAACAGAACATGCTGCTGCGCTGACCAAGGCAATTCGACTGACCGGGCGTGCCCTTTCCGAGCGAAACCGTCTGATCGACGGACGCGAGATGCAGGGGTGCGCTCGGTGCGGAGTGGAGATATGGAACAACGGATCCCGTCACCACCGCAAGCTCCGCTCCCGAGGGGGCGGTGACGAAGTTTCGAACGGCGTCCTGCTCTGCGGATCGGGGACGACCGGATGCCACGGCTGGGCGCATGCGCACCCAGCCGAGGCGACGCGGCTCGGGTTCATCGTCCCGCGCCACGCGAACCCGCTGACGTGGCCGATCCTCCACGTCCTCTACGGCTGGGTTCGACTCCATGACGACGGGACCGCCGAGGAGGTGGCCCCACCGATCTGAAGGGGCCAGGGGCAATGGCGACCATCAAGACGAAGAGCAACCTGATCCATCTCGACACAGAGCGCATCAAGCGCCGCGGCGACGAGCCGATGGGCGGCGCGGAGACACTCGACGAGTACGAGTTCCTGATCGACAACGGCACGCACCCGCTGCTCGCAGCTCAGATGCTCGGCGTCCCGTACGCGAACCTGCAGAAGCTGGCGCGGGACCACGAGCGCTCCGGCCTGTTCAACCGCATGGACATCGGCGAGTGGAACCGGTTCGCGCACGACAACCACATCCCGTCGAGGTGGGCAGCGTGAGCTCGCGCCGCGGCGGAGGTGTGCAGGCGTATCGCCGACGCGCAGCGGCCACGGAGCGGGAGATCGATGCCGCTGTGGCAGCGGTCAAGGCTGAGCGCCGCGCCGGGCTCGCCGCAGCTCGAGCGGAGCACGCCGAGCGCGAAGCGAGTCGACGCCGCTTCACCCGTGAAGACATCGAGGGTGCCGGGTTCGTTCACGACGGCTACCAGTGGCGCAAGGTCGTTCGAGTGAACAAGACGACCGTCTCGGTTGCGTCGGGCTACTCGTGGGTGGACCGCATCAAGTTCAAGGACGTGCACGGCGTGCAGCAGCCGATCGAAGGGGCAGAGGTGAAGCAGTGACGGTCGGATACAAGCATCCCGAGGTCGCGTGGAACGGGCTCACCGTCACGGACCTGTTCTGTGGCGCGGGCGGGTCGTCTTCCGGGCTCGTCGAGGCCGGCTACCGGGTCGTGATCGCGGCGAACCACTGGGCGCTTGCGATCGAGTCGCACCAGATCAACCATCCGGCGACGGACCACTCGCAGGCCGACATCTCGCAGGTGGATCCCCGATACTTCCCGCGCACGGACGTGCTTTGGGCGTCGCCGGAGTGCACCAATCACTCAATCGCGAAGGGCGTGAAGCGTCAGCGCGCGATGAACGAGGCGCTGTTCGAGATGGACGGCACCGCGCCGATGGTCGACGAAGCCGCGAACCGCAGCCGAGCGACCATGTGGGACGTGCCGCGGTTCGCCGAGGTGCATCAGTACCGCGCGATCATCATCGAGAACGTGGTGGACGCCGCGCGCTGGGTGATGTTCCCGGCTTGGCTGCAGGCGATGGAGCTGCTCGGCTACCGGCACGAGATCGTGTGGCTGAACAGCATGCACGCGCAGCAGTCGGGCCTCCCGGCTCCGCAGTCGCGCGATCGGATGTATATCGTCTTCTGGCGCGCGGATGTCGCATCGAAGAAGAACCCTGCCCCGCGCCTCGGCCGCTGGACGCAGCCGCTCGCGCTCTGCCTCGAGCACGGCGAGATTCGTGCCGTCCGTGCCTTCAAGAAAAAGGAACCGTGGGGGCGCTACCGCGCGCAGTACCTCTACCGCTGCCCGAAGTGCTGGCAGGTGGTGGAGCCTGGGTGGCTCCCGGCCGCGTCGATCATCGACTGGTCGCTGCCCGCCCCGCGCATCGGGGACCGAGAGAAGCCCCTCGCCGAGAAGACGCGCGAGCGGATCCGTCGCGGCATCGAGAGGCACTGGGCTCCGATCGTCGCGAAGGCGGCGGGGAACACGTACGACGGTGTCAACACGGGGTCGAACTACCTGCGAGTGTCGGAGATCGACACTCCGATGCCCACTCAGACCGGGTCTGCAGAGCACGGCCTCGCTGTGCCGCCGCCGTTCCTGGCGCAGTTCCGCGAGCGCGAGCGTACGCAGACGCTCGAGGACGCGCTGCCAACCGTCGTCGCAGATGGTGCGAACCATGCGCTGATCGTGAACAACCTCAGCGGCAATGACGAGGCGCGGTCGCGACCGGTCACCGAGGTGCTGCCGTCGATCGTGGCGGGCGGGAACCACGCGAGTCTGCTGGTGCCCGTCGAAGGGCGCGAAGGCAAGGTTGCGTCGCCGTCGTCGGATCCGTTGCGCACGCAGTCGACGCGTAACGAGACGGGGATCCTTGTCCCGTACTACAGCACTGGCGTGGCCCGTCCGACGTCGCAGCCGATGGGTGCCGCGACGACGGTCGATCGCGAAGGGCTCGTGGTGCCTCTCCGGAACCACGGAGTGGCGAAGCCAGCATCGCATCCGATCGACACGGTGAGCGCCGAGGGTAACCATCACGCGCTCGTCATGCGCAACAATAACGGCCGAGGCTCGGGTGCCGAGATGTCGACACCGGTCACCGAGACGCTGCGCGCGCTCACGACCGCCGGGCACCAGTCGCTCATCGAGCCGCCCGCGCCGATCAGCCTCGACGTGGACGACGCCGGATTCCGAATGCTGGAGCCGCACGAGATCCAGGCGGGCATGGGGTTCGCGCGGGACTACGCCCTTCTGGGCTCGAAGCGAGACAAGGTGAAGCAGGCCGGTAACGCCGTCACGCCGCCCGCAGCTCGTGACCTGGGCTGGGCGGTCGCCGAATTCCTCAACGGGCTGGCACTTGCGGCGTGAGCATGCGGAGGGGCCGCTGTGGTTGCAGCGGCCCCACTGACGCTATGCGCCGATCTCCGACTCATCCGCAGCAGGCTCGAGCGCAGCGATCCGTGCCTCGAGTTCCTCGATCCGGTCGAGGGCATTCGCGATGTACCCGGCGAGAAACCGCAGCGCGTTGTTGGTGTTGATCTGGAAGTCGACATCGGAGATGTCATCGGTGACTCGAAGTCCGCCGTTACGTCGCCCGCGATACGCGTTGATCCCGTCTACGACGTTCTTCGAGTTCCAGTCTTCGGGGTTGTGGGTCATGGTTCATCCAACTTGCTCGTAGGTCCGCGCTCGGTGGGCGCGAATCCTATATCAATTTTATCACGAAAGCAAATGGACGACTCTGGAGGTGCTGCGGTGCGAACCACGACAACGCTCTATGCCGTCTTCTGGCCGCAGCATGGCGTCCTGAAGGTGGGCCGGGCTCGGCAGGACAGGCGCTGGCGAGAGCTGGTGGCGACGGGCGGCCGGGTCGTGTTGATGATGCGCGATCGAAACCCGATGGACGAGCGCGCTGCGCTCGCCGAGCTGGATGCGACGTTCGATCGCGCCTTCTCTCGCGACCGCGAATCCGAGCACATCCTGCCGCGAGGGCGCGGCTTCACCGAATGCTTCCGCGTCGCGGCCGACGAGGTCATGCGCGCACTGAAGACGATCTACCGGGGCATTGCCCGATGGGAGCACCTATATGGCGATGACGCGCCGAAGGGTCGTGACGCCGGAGGGCTTCAGCCGCGACGAGCTGCTGAGCCTGCCGCCAGCGGTCCGACTGACCGAGATCGGGCTGCGGCTGTACGCGGACGATCACGGCCGGGAGAAGGTCAACCAGCGCCTGATGCTGGCACGCCTCTACCCACTCGACGAGAGCATGACCGAGTCGACGATCGACGAGCATCTGCTGATGCTGGACGACGCCGGAGCGATTGCCGTCTACGGCGCCGGAGGCGACACGTTCTTCTCAGTAACGGACTGGCCGAAGGTGGACCGTCCGGCCGACTCCCGATTCCCGCCGCCGCCCCTCGCGAACGACTCGCGAACGGATCGCGATCGATTCGTGGCGGGGGAGAGGGAGAGAGAGCGAGAGAGCGAGAGAGCGTGGGGAGACGAGAGAGGTCATGCCCGAACCGATCGCGAGTCAGGCCCGCCCGATCCCTTCTGCCCTGCCCATCCAGACGGAACGGACGACCCCTGCAGGCCGTGCGGGGTTCGCCGGCTAAGGCGCAAGAAGTGGGATGACGAGCAGATGGCGGAAGCTCGCCGGGTTGTCTTCGAGGAGGAGGCGTGAGTCGATCGGCGCACACGTACTCGCTCGATGGAGCCGAGGTCGTGCTCACTGTGCCCGAGGGTGTCCGCGTGCCGCGTCTGCTCGCACTCCGGAGCACCTCGGAGGGCCACGAATTGGCGTTCGAGCACATCGGCGTGAAGGCCGTGCGGTCACCATCGAAGCGGAAGCCGCGGATCGAGGGCGCAACGAGCATCCCGAGCGACTGGACGCCGCCCGCCGACGAGCTGGAGCGGCTGCGGGCCGTGTGTCCCTCGGTCAACTTCGAGCACGAGCTGGCGCAGCTCATCGACTGGTATCAGGGCCGCGGGCAGCGGATGAAGGACTGGACGGCGGTCTGGCGGCGCTGGGTGCGGGAGACGCACAAGCGGAACGTCGAGAAGGGCTGGAAGCCCGGGACCGCTGCCACACCTCGGGACGAGAGCCCGAAGGAGCGCTGGCTGCGTGAGCACGGCGTGACCGCGGCTGAGTACGAACAGAAGAAGGGCGATAAGGAGTGGTTGGAGCGGATCGAACGACGGGGGATCGTCGCGTGATCTGGGACCGGGATGCCGAGCAGTCGGCGCTCGGCGCGGCGATGCTGGATGGGAAGCGCGCGTGGGACGTCCTCGACATCGCTGCGCCTCGGGACTTCTACGACACGGGGCATGAGCTGATCGCGGAGGCCATCCGGCGTATCGCGGTGCGCAACGCCCTGCCTGATCCCGTGCTCGTCGGAGACGAGCTGCGCGAGATGCGCGCGACCATCCACCAGGGGCACGCCTACCTGCACGAGCTGACATCGCTCGTGCCCACGGCGGCGAACGCCGGGTACTACGCCGAGATGGTGGCGGAAGCGGCGCAGCGGCGTCGGCTTGGCGCGGCAGCGGATGCCGTGCTGAAGATCGCTGAGGACGCGTCCACGCCTCCCGAGGAGTGCATCGAGCAGGCCCGGGCGGCGATCGACTCGGTGCTGTCTCCGTCAGCCTCCGACGCTCATCTGGTCGGCGCGACGATCGACTCGCTGATTGCATCGCTCGCCGAGGCGCCGGAGATGGTGCCGACGCGCTGGCGAGACATCAACGCGCTGATCGGCGGGCTTCGCCCAGGCGCCGTCTACATCGTGGGCGCACGGCCGGCGACCGGCAAGACGGCCTTCGGGCTCAACCTCGCGGTCGACGTCGCGCGCACCGGATCGGTGGCAGCGTTCGTGTCGCTCGAGATGTCCGAGCCCGAGCTGCAGAAGCGGCTGATCGCCGCTGAGGGTGAGGTGCGCCTCGAGCGGCTGGTGAACAACGTGCTGGAAGACGACGACTGGCCGCGCGTGCAGTTGGCCCGCGAGTCGATCATGAAGCTCTCGATGGCGGTCGACGACAACGCTGCGGCGACGGTCGCGACGATCCGAGGGTTCGTGCGGTCGCTGTCGCGCCAGCAGGAGATCGGGTGCCTGGTCGTCGACTACGTGCAGTTGCTGCAGGGCTCGGATCCGTTGAAGTCGCGACAGCAGGTGGTCGGCGAGTTCTCGCGGGCCATGAAGCTCATCGCGAAGGAGTTCCACATCCCGGTGATCGTGCTCTCGCAGCTCAACCGCAAGAGCGAGGAGCGCATGGACAAGCGCCCGTCGATCGCGGATCTCCGCGAGTCAGGCGACCTCGAGCAAGACGCCGACGTGGTGCTGCTGCTGTGGCGCGACGATCGGGATGAGGAGACGAGAGGCGAGGTCGGAGTGATCGTCGCCAAGAACCGCCACGGCACGACTGGCGATGTCTCGCTGGCGTGGCGCGGCCACTACCAGCGGATGGATGATCTCGCCCGTGGATGGGAGCCTGGGTTGTGACAGGCGACGCGCCTTTGCCCGCTACTGAGACTGACCCTGCCGCTTGCGTTCGATCGTCTGTTTGACGCCCGAGGGCAACTTATCCCAGAGAGCGGACGTCTTCTCCGGCCGCGCAACTAGCTCATCGACGAGATCGTTGATCGCGTCGAAAAGCATCTCCGCGATCTCATCGGCGGCCTCGTCGTCGCTGAGGTACATCACCACGAGATCGTCCCCCTCCGCTCCGTGCAGCGACGCATTCCCGACGTGGCGGATCACGTCGAGCAGCTCCGCGAGCGGCGTGCTGACACGGCTGGAGAGGCGCGCAATGTGATCGTCTAGGCGTGTTCCGCGCGGCGGGTCCGAATCCAGCAGGCGAACTTGCTTCTCAAGGGCCGCGCGGACCAATGCAGCTCCCGCCCGCCGCGATATCGGCAGGACGCGTCCAGCCTCTTCGAACAGCGCCTTGACGTCGCTGTCCATGCGGGGATGCGGTGCGGGGGCTACTGAGGTGATCGGGTAGACATTCACGCCATCCCGCCAAAGGGTCTTCTGGTCGCATCCCTGGCAGTGAGCAGTCCGCCACTTGCCGGAGACGTCATGAACGGATCCGTCGATCCATCGCTCGCTGCGGAAGTCCTTCGCGGCCTCGTCGAAGAACTTTTCCGATCCGACTTTGGGGCGATAGACGGTCAGGTCGCCCCACACCTGTTGCGCGCGCACCCGGCAGCGGGGGCATTCGATGATCGCTTCCTCTTGGCCGGGATTAGTGCGTGACGCAGCAACTGACATGGCGTGATCGTATCGCGCCCGAAAGGACGACATGAGACAGCAGGCACTGATCGAGATGACTGGGTATCTCTCGAAGGATGGGGACTTGCGGCGGACCCGCGATGGTCGCGCGGTGCTCGCGCTGACGATGCCCTACACGCGCCGGAAGCGGAACCCGCAGACGGGCGACTACCAGGATGCGGCGCCGACCGTCTGGGCGCAGTTCACCCTCTGGGATGATGCCGCGCTTCACTACGCCGACCGAATGAAGAAGAGCACGCCCGTGACGGTGAAGGGCATCCCTTCGCTGCGGACGTGGGAGAAGGACGGACGCTCGGGCGTGAACCTCGAGATCGAGTTCCCGCAGGTGGCGCTCGTGCTCGAGCCGCCGCGCCAGCAGCAGCAACAGCAGCAGCCGGCGCAGCAGCAGTCGACCGATGACGCCTGGGCGACTCCGGGCGACTGGAGCCGGATGGACGACACGCCCTTTTGAGCGGCGTCCCGTGCGCCCGAGGGTGCAAACGGCGCGGTGAACACTTCGCGGCCTGCCCGTCCTTCGGGACTGAGGGCGGGCAGTGCCGCGGGTGTGTGCCGCGGGAAGCGGTCGGCGACTCGCTGATCTGCGGACGCTGCTTCGGTCGGGTTCGTGCGCTGCTTCAGGCGACGCCGGACATGCTGGCGCACCTCCGCTCGCTGACAGATCCACTGAAGGGCACGGACTATGCGGCCAAGGCGAGCACCGCCGGGGGCAGCGGGCGCACGCACGCGCCGCCGCCCGTACCGGTGGAGCTGCTGGACGCCGCCGACTTCATCGTGACGCTGCTGTGGGCGACGCGCGAGGTGGTCGAGGGCCGGATGCCGGTAGGTCGGATGCAGGTGCCGGTCGCAGCCGGAGCGTTCGTGCTCCACGACTTCGCCGATGACCTGACGACGGGAATCCTGACAGGGCTCTCTGCCCTGTCGGAGCGGCCCGAGATCGTGCCATTCGCGGATGCCGTGATCGGCCGACCGGAGCATACGGACGGGTGGACCCTGCGGACCATCTTCGAGCGCTGGTCACTTCGGGAAGACCCTTGGTGGGCCGCGCAGCCGTGTCCGTCGTGCGGTCTGCGGGCCGTGAAGGTCACGCCTCCGGAGCTTCCGGGGGAGGAGACGAGCTACGCCTGCCAGAAGTGCGCGTGGGAGGCGCCGAGCGATGACGACGGCTTCTGGGCCAGCGCGTTCAGTCGGAGGGAGGGGCAGGCGGCATGAAGGCGTGCGCATGGTGTCGCGGCCCGATCCCCGAGCGGGCACGCCGTGACGCGGTGTGCTGCTCGAAGCGGTGCAGGCAGGCTCGGCACCGCTTCCGCAGCGGCGTAGGTGTCGCGCCGGACGTCGGGAACGACGTCTTGCGGCTCGCCTACGCCGACCCGCCCTATCCCGGGTTGTCGAAGCGGTACTACGGCAAGCACCCGGACTACGCGGGCGAGGTCGACCACAGGCGTCTGATCGAGCAGCTCGACGGCTACGACGGGTGGGCGCTGTCCACCTCGGCGCGGGCTCTGCAGGAGGTGCTGGCGCTGTGCCCGCCGGGGGCGCGCGTCGCGGTCTGGAACCGCGGGGAGCGCCCGACGCGGAGCGCCGGACCGCTGAATGCGTGGGAGCCGGTGATCTACTTCGGCGGGCGGCGGGATGCATCGCGTTCCACCGCGGCGGGGGAGAAGGTGTCGCGTCCTCCAGGTGAACGGCTCGAGCTGTCGCGTCCAGCTGATGGACGTGTCGTGGAGGACCTCGGCGACGCGTCGTCCTCGGCCGGCGTGGCACGACGCGTCGCGCGGGCCGGCGAGCACGACGTGTCGCGGGGATCCTCGCGACGGGTAGACGTGCTCACGTATCGACCGGGTGTCCGGTCGACGGATCCGGATCGGGTGGTGGGAGCGAAACCGGCGGTGTTCTGCCGGTGGATGTTCGATCTCCTCGGGGCGGAGCCACAAGACGAGTTCACCGACCTCTTCGCGGGGTCGGGCGGTGTGATGCGTGCATGGCGCGCGTTCGCCGGAGAAGAAGAGAAGGAGACGGCATGAGCGTGCTCGAAGAGGTTGCGGCAGAGCGCCGCCGACAGGATGAGAAGTGGGGCGAGCAGAATCACCCCGATGGAACCGGCACCGGCACCGAGGTGGTGCCGCTCTGGTACGCGGAGGACTTCGCCGAGTGGGCGAAGCTCGCCACGGACGCGTCGGCAGCGGCTGGCGTGGTGACCTGGCGGGAGATCCTGCTCGAAGAGGTGGCCGAGGCGTTCGACGAGTCCGACCTGGACAAGCTGCGCACCGAGCTGCTGCAGGTCGCGGCCGTCGCCACGCAGTGGGTCGAGGCGATCGATCGTCGTCGCGCGGAACCGCCCTGCTGATGCCGGGCGAGGGAGAAGTGGACGTCGTCAACCATCCGCCGCACTACACCTCGGACCCGTCCGGCGTGGAGTGCATCGAGATCACGCGGCATCGGACCTTCAACATCGGCAACGCGATCAAGTATCTCTGGCGGGCTGGCCTGAAGGCGGACCCGGACAAGAACGCACTGGCGAAGCAGATCGAGGATCTGGAGAAGGCTCGCTGGTACATCGGCGACGAGATCACGCGCCTGACGGCGCAGAGGGAGAATGCGTGACGGTTACCGTCTACCGCAAACCCGGTTGTGTCCAGTGTGACGCGACCGAGCGCTACCTGGGGGAGCGCGGGATCGAATTCGACACAAAGGATCTCACTGAGCCAGCGAACCTGGACGCGGCGAAGGCGCTAGGTCACCTCGCGGCACCTGTCGTCGTGTTCACACCGCCGGGCGCCAGCGAGGAAGTCTCGTGGTCAGGCTTTCGGCCCGACAAGCTCGACGCGATCGTGGAGGCCGCGGCGTAGGTGGCGATCTTCGACCGTACCGGCGCCGCGACTCGCATCGGAAAGAGCGAGAGGACGCTCCGCAGATGGGAGGAGCGCGGCGAGATCACATTCACGCTCGGGCGGATTCGCGAGACGGACCTCCTCGAAGCGGACAAGAGGATGCGGTCGCGACGCGGCCGACCAAGGAAGGAAGCGCATGTACGGTGACGAGATTCTGAAGGAAGCTGAGGCCGCTGGCCTCGGAGAGCCTGAGAGTGATGGCAAGGTCTACTCGCTCGAGGTGTCTCCCGCGATGCGGCTGCTCGACGAGCTGAGCGATCAGGGCGAGCTGCAGTGGGTTCCGGCCGAGCCCGCGCTCGTGAATGCGGAGCCGGAGTTCGAGCGGATGACGGGCACGTACCTCGATGTCTCTCGCCGAGCGATTCACCTCAACGCGCGTCAGCAGCAGTCCGGTTTCACCGCCTGGATCTTCTACCCGGCCCCGGTCGAGCCGCTCGGGAGCCGCTGATTCAGAAAAGTGTCAAATGTGTCCACGAAGTGTGATACGCTTGCGCTAGCGCGATAAATGGCTCGGATTGATCATCGGATCTCCGGGCCATTTCTGTTGCGCCCGGCGGGGTCGTTGCCCCCGGCCCCGCCGCACTCATCTTCCCCGCCGCCGCTCGTCCTCACTATAGGCGCGCAATGAATCGGACCGACCGCGAGTAGCGCGGCGCTCATGAGCACGGACTGCGAGTCAGCGTGCCGGGGTGCCGCCCGAAACCGGCGACGCGATCTCGCGACCGACTGGCGCATGGGCTGGCGGGGTCATTTCAAGGAGGTGCCGACATGGCGCTGCAGGATGCACTGAAGACGCCGCCCGCCCCCGCGCGGACTGGCTACCGTAGCCGCATCGACGTCTGGCGCGATGCGCTCGCAGACGACGAGCGGAAGGCCTTTGACGCTGCGGTGCGGAACCCGGCATGGCAGACGACGGCGCTCGTCGATGTCGTGGCCGAGAACGGACTGATCATCAGCGAGGGCGCGTTCCGCGACTGGCGGAAGCGCAAGCTGCGGGGTGATGCATGAGCCTGGCCGACCAGCTCGAGGAGCCGCCCGCAACGCAGGACGAAGCGCGCGAGAGCGCTGACATCCACTACGGCGCAGACGGCAAGCCGGATGGTGGCACGTTCGACGGCATCCGTGCAACGGAGCCGTTGACGGACTGGACTCACGTCTTCGAGAAGTTCCAGCTTGACCCTGAGTCGTTCGAGATCATCGGCGACACGGTGCGGGCATCCACCTGGCAGCAGTCGAAGCGCCTCGAGGGCGGGCAGCGCGACGTCGTGCAGCTCTACTCGTACCGGGCGATGTTCCGGCGCAAGAGCGACGCGATCGACCTCCCGGCGCTCTACGCCGCTGCCGCCCTGAAGCCTCGCCGGCCCCTGCTTCCCGCCGAGAACGATCGAACGATGGTCGTGGTGCTCTCGGATGTCCAGGCGGGTAAGACCGGCTCGCGCGGCGGAACCCCGGATCTCGTCGAGCGGATGGCCGACACTCGCGCTCGGCTCGAGAAGCGGCTGCGGGCTCGCCGCCCGGTGCGCCTGGTGCTCGCCGAGGCGGGCGACCTCTTCGAAGGCTTCGAGTCCGGCGGCAACCCGATGTTCACGAACGATCTCAGCCTGGCGCAGCAGATGGATCTCGCCGCGACAGAGCTGTTCGAGTTCGTGAAGCTCATGCAGCGATACGGCCCGGTCGAGGTGATGGCGGTCCCGAGCAACCACACGGCGTGGCGCGCGGGCAAGCAAAACCTGGGACGCCCGTCCGACGATCTCGGCCTGCACGTTCACCGTCAGGTGGCGAAGCTCGCTCAGGCGGCGGGGCTCAACGCGCACTGGAACTTCCCGCGGGACTACGACGAGTCGATGGCCCTCGATGTGGGCGGGACGGTGCTCGGCCTCGTGCACGGCAACCAGTTCACGCCGGGCCGCGCGATCGACTGGTGGGCGAAGCAGACGCACGGGGGCCAGCCGGTCGCCGAGGCGGACGTGCTGATCACTGGCCACTATCACCACTTCGCCGCGCAGCCCACGGGACGCAACGTCCGCACGGGCCGCGCCAAGTGGTGGCTTCAGGCTCCGACGCTGGACAACGGCTCGGACTGGTTCCGGAACGTCCAAGGTGACGATTCGAACGCCGGTCTTCTCGTCTTCGACATCACCGGAGACGGGTTCGATCTCCAGAGCCTCACCGTGCTCTGAGTATTCCGCCTGAGTGCATATCCAGCACATATGCACTCAGGCGGCATCCGGCTGAGGTCGGACTGCAACCCCGGACGCAGCGACAATGCGGGGCGCGAGTTCGTGGCGCGAGACACCACGATACGGGAGCGAAGCTCAACAGGCGGAGCACCGGCCTTCCACGCCGGATGAGCGGGTTCGAGTCCCGTCGCTCTCTCGATACACCGCACGGACGGGCGAATATCCGGACCACCGCGAGCCTGGGGCGCGGTATAGAAGTGCCCCCGCTCTTTTGAGGGGAGTCGCAGTGCAGCACATCCCTGTCGGACGTGACGCGAAGAGGCGTGCGCTCGAGGACTTCTACGGCGGCGAGGTGCCGGATTCGACGGTGGATCGAGTGGTCGTGCTCGACGCCGACGATCTGGTGCACCTGTTCGTGGACTGAACCACCATCACCAACAGAAGGGGCAACCAAGATGGCATCGAAGCAGGAACTGGGGAACGAGATCGCGCGGCTCAAGCGGGAGCAGCGCACGCTGGAGATGAGCAACGCCCGGCAGGGTGCCGAGCTGGCACGTCTGCGCCACGAGGACCGCGCTCGCCAGGAGCACAATCGCCGGGAGGCGCAGCGCAAGCGCGAGGAGCAGCAGCTCAAGGAGCGCCGCGAGCACCTCGACCACCTAGGCGCCGGCCGACTCCCGCTGAAGGGCGCGAAGTCGTGGGCGTTCGTGCACGAGCAGGGCGAGCAGCCGGGCATCGAGGTGTTCGTGCCGCTCGACGACGAGGAGCTGCGCGTGCTGCAGGAGCACCTGCAGCCCCAGCCGCGTATCGCGACGGGCGGGATCATCTCGAACCCGCGCGTGCTGCCGAGTCGAATCTGGGAGGACTTCCTCTACGGAGGTCGTCCCGGCGTCCACCGCTTCTGACATCACACGAGAACGACAGCCCGGCCAGAGTGCCGGGCTGTCGTCGTTATGGGGGCAACCATGAACGAGTACGCAGCAACAGCCATGCTGATGAGCGCGATGGTCGGGGAGCGGATCCTCATCGTCGTGCCTGACCATCGCGCCATGCGGAATGCCGTCGAGTCCTTCCGCCAGCCGAACGAGACATACGCCTTCGGTGCGCAGATCCGAGTGGCGAACGGCGCTGAGTGCGTCCGCTTGCCGAGTGGTGGCCGCATCGGCTTCGCTACACCCCGCGGCTCCCGCATGCGCGGGCAGTCGGCCGATGTCGTATTCATCGACAATGACGCCGACCGCGTGCTCTACGACGGGGATGGGGTGAGCACCGACGCCTTGAGGCGCTTTCGCGAGGACGTGCAGGGCGTGCTCGCATCTCGCGGCGGCAGGGTGGTGCGCTCATGAGGGGCGCGCTGATCCTGCTGCTGATCGGATCAGTGCTGATCCTTCTCGGCGCACCGTCGCGTGAGATACCTCCCGCGCTCCCGGAGCCTGGCGCGCAGCGCATCGTGGCCCGAGCGTTCGGGAGGTCGGTGTGAACGGGACCGAGGAGAGGCCACTCTCGGCTCAGCTCACCACGGCCCTGCTGCTGATCGCCCAGTTCGATGAGCAGATCAGGGAGTGGGAGGGTATGGGGGTCAAGAGGCGTGCCCGTACCGTGAGGGGGCGCGACCTCGCCCGCCGGATAGACGGCATGCGGGAGGGCAGGGCCAAGTGGCTGAAGCGCGCTGAGGAGATCCAGGCGCGCATCGCTGCTGCAGCCGAGCAGCCCGAGAGCTGATGGCTGGTGTCCGATCAGGGCCAGCGTGGCGGGCGGTGCGAGAGCGGGTCATCGCAGAGGAGACGCACTGCCACATCTGCAAGCGGTGGGTGGACAAGTCCCTGCCGTACAAAGACAGCAAGGGCAAGGTCAATCCGATGTCCGCTTCGGTGCACCACCTAGACCCACACCCCACACCGGACACGGTAGCCATCCGCTCGAGGTTGAGACTCACGCACCTTGGGTGCAACAGCTCCTTCGGTGATGGTTCACGCGTGAGGTCACGCACCTCACGTCGATGGTGAACGCATGCCCTGGGAGGCATGATCGGTCGGCTGACTGAGCGGGGTGGGGGTCATCCCCTTCGCCCCTCTCAGCCAGGACCGCCGGGGAGTCGACTTTTCTCTCCCCGCATCTCACCGGAAATCTTTCAAAGGGGGTCGGAATGGCGATCTCCCGAGCGAATCCACACGGCCTCGGAGCCCGCGGCCTCCGGCTGTACAAATCAATCGCGACCGGCCGAAAGCTGTCTGAGATCGAGGTGCAAAACCTCGTCGAAGCATGCCGGATCAGTGATCGGCTCGAGAAGCTGAATGAGCTGGTCAACGGCGACGAAGATGCATGGTTCCGGATCAAGCTCCCGCGTACGGATGACGGCGTGGTTGAGGTGCTGATCAACGATCCCATGAAGGAAGCCCGGATGCACGCCGCAGCGCTGCGCCAGCTTCTCGCCCCGTTCGAGGGAGCGAAGAGCGAACCGGCTGCGGGGGAGGTGCCTTCGAATGTCGCGAACATCAAGGAAGCCTTCGCGAAGCAAGGTCGTCCCGCCTCGAGTTCGAAGCGTTCCGCGAAGTAGCGGCACGGCCGGCGACGCAGCGATCGAGCTGTGGGAGCTGTCTGGTCGCCTCCTCGACGAATGGCAGAAGGAATCCATTCGGGATGCGCTCGCCTACGCGGCAGACGGCCAGTGGGCGGCGTTCGAGTTCGCGCTCATCGTGCCCCGCCAGAACGGCAAGGGCGACGTGCTCGCCTGCATCGAGCTGGCGTTCATCGTCCTCTTCGATGCGAACCTCGTCATCCACACCGCGCACGAGTTCAAGACCTCGCAGGAGGCATTCCTCCGCATCAAGACCGTGGTGGAGGGCACGCCCGAGCTGTACGCGCTGGTCAAGCGCCGCGGTTCGCGTGTCGTCGGCATCCGCACCGCGAACGGCGAAGAGGGCATCGAACTCGAGTCCGGAGCCCGGCTCCGCTTCCTCGCGAGATCGAAGGGCTCGGGCCGCGGGTTCACCGCCGACCTGATCATCCTCGACGAAGCCTACGATCTGCCGGAGGAGACGCTCGCTGCGATTATGGCGACGCTTACGGCCGTGGCGAACCCGCTCATCGTCTACACCAGTTCGGCCGCGCTCGACGGATCCGCCGTGCTCCGCCGCATCATGGCGCGCGGTCGCCGAGAGGACGACCGCCCGAAGGATCCGAGTCTTGCATATCGCGAGTACAGCGCAGATCCCAAGGCGAACTTCGACGACCCGGAGGTGTGGCGCGGCGCGAATCCCGCCACCGAGTCGGGCCGCGTGACCATCCCGAAGCTTGCGAAGCTGCGAGCTGCGACCCCGAACGATGCGAAGTTCGGCCGCGAGCATCTGGGCATCCTCGACGAGTCTGCCGGAACGCGCGTCATCGACGCCGAGCGTTGGGCGTCTCTCGCCGACGAGGACTCGATGATGTGGGGCGGCGTCCCCGGGCGCCTACGCCGCGGCGCGGTCGCTGTCGCGATCGATGTCAACTTCGATGGCTCCCTCTCGTCTGTGGCCCTCGTCGGGCGACAGGCGATCAAGAAGGGCGGGCGCTGGCAGGCGGGACCGAAGCTCCAGGGTGAGGTCATCAAGCGCGGCGCGGGAACCGGATGGGTCGTCGACTACGTCAAGGGCATCATCCAGCGATGGGGACCGGTCGACGTAGTGCTGGACCCGAAGGGCAGCGCGGGCAAGCTCGTGCCGCGCTTCGAGGCCGAGAGTATCGACATCTCGAAGATCAGCTACTCCGAGCACGTGCAGGCTTGCATGCTCTTCGAAGAGCTGATCATGGGGCCGGTCGACGACCACGGCAGGCACGACCCCGACGCGCCACGGCTGTTCGTCCACCTCGACGATGTCTACCTCAACGACGCAGTCGAGGCGGGTAAGAAGCGCACTCCCGGCGAGGCCGGCGAATGGCTCTGGCACCGCCGCGACACCACCGACATCTCACCGCTGGTCGCGATGACGCTCGCTGTCTTCGCGTTCACCCGCTCGGAGGGCGCTCAGCCCGCCAGCAAGGGGATCAGCACGGCGATGTATTCCTTCTCATGATGGGAGACGCATGGATCTGAGCACAGCGAAGGCCCGCGCCTCCGTAGGGTGGGCCGAACTCAACGGCTCATCGAAGCTCGCGAAGCAGATGAAGCGCCGCGAGCTGTACGTGCGCGGCGAGCAGGACAAGCCCTGGGCGCCCGAAGGCATCGGCGACGAACATGCCTCGCTGCGCGAGCAGTCGATCGCCAACTGGATGCCGCTGCCCGTCTACGCCCCGATCCAGCGCCTCCGGTGCGAAGGGCTGCGGACAGGGAACGGTCAGGACTTCGACCGCGGGCTCTGGCGCGACGTCTGGGCGAGCAACGCCCTCGAAGCCCGCCAGACGATCATCTACGAGTCGATGATGACCCACGGTCGCGGTATCGCCTCCGTGTGGCCGAACATCCGCAACCACATGCGCCCGATCGTCCGCCCACAGTCCGTCCGGAACGTCTACCTGCACCCCGACCCGGAAGACCCCTTCCGCACGGAGTACGCGGTGAAGATCGTCGAGCGAGCGAAGACTCCGAACGGGCTCATCGTCCCGACCGGGGTCCGCGCCAGTGAGTGGCTCGCGTACGTCTACGACGACGAGAGCTGGTTCCAGCTCGAGCGCAACGGCGAGGGTTGGGAGCCGACCGGCAAGGACGGCACGCACCAGATGAAGCAGGTGCCATTCGTCACATTCGATTACCGCCCGAACGCGAACGGCGAGATCTTCTCGCCTGTCGACCCGCTCATCCCGCAGCAGAATGCGATCAACACGATTCGCTTCAACATGCTGCTGGCGATGCAGTTCTCGGCGTTCCGCCAGCGCGTGGTGACCGGGTTCGATCCCGTCATGCGCGACGAGGGCGGACAGATCGTCTACAAGCGCAATGCGGACGGATCGATCTACCTCACGTCGGACGGCCGCAAGGTGCCGGTGCTGAACGACTTCGGACGCGCTGCCGTCGATCGTCTCCTCGTGTTCAACGGGAACGATACGAAGGTCTTCGACATGCCGGAGTCGAATCTGGCGAACTACGTCACGATGCTGACCGAGTTCCTGACGCAGTTCTTCGCGACGTCTCAGGTGCCGCCGCAGTACCTGCTCAGCAGGATGGCGAACCTCTCCGGCGACGCAATCTCCGGAGCCGAGTCCACGCTCACCAGCCTGCAGGGCGAGCTGAAGCGATACGCGAACGAAGGCATGGTGGAGCTGTTCACCCTGGCTGCGCGCGCATCCGGCCGGGACGAGCCGCATCCGGACATGGAGATGCTCTACGCCGACACCGAAGTGAAGAGCTTCGCGCAGATCGTCGATGGCATCCAGAAGCTCATCACCAGCGGATTCCCGCGCGCCGCGGCCTGGGAGATGATCCCGGGTGCGAACGCGCCAAAGGTCGACCGCTGGATGCAGATGGCGGAAGAAGAGCTGGATCAGGATCTCCGCAGTCTCGTGAAGGGAGGCATCCCCGATGCTCCCAACAGCAGCGGTCGAGCACTACAGCTCGCAGCAGGAGATCGCGGCGGAGACGATCCGCTCGAGTAGAGCGCTCTGGGGGCAGGTAGGAACCGACTTCGATTCGGGCTGGAACCGCGTAGGTGAGTCGCTGACAGCGACCGTCACGGCTGCGCAGTACCAGGCCGCTCGAGGCGGCATCGACTACCTGCCCCAAGTCCTCGCCGAAACCGGCCAGGACGCCAGCCGCCTCGAATCCGTCTCGGCGGCGGCGTTCGCCGGAACGAACAGATGGGGTGCACCAGTCGGTAATGTCCTGCGCACCGCGGTCATCCGTTCCAAGCAGGCTGTCGCCGCGGGCTTCGCTCCGAGCGCGGCTCTCCTGCAGGGGAGGCGCTTCCTCGACACGGCCATTCCATCGCTGCTCGCCGACTCGGACCGCAACGCTGTGCAGGCCGGACTGACGTCCGCAGGCATCGCGGGATACGTACGCATGCTGAATGCGCCGAGCTGTCATCGCTGCATCATCCTCGCCGGCCGCTGGTATCGCTGGAACAAGGGATTTCAGCGGCACCCGCTCTGCGACTGCCGCCACATCCCCGCAGCCGAGAACATGGCGGGCGACCTGACGACGGATCCGTACGCCGCGTTCAACGCCATGAGCGAGGCTGAGCAGGACGCGGCGTGGGGCAAGAGCAGCGCACGGGCGATCCGCGACGGTGCCGACATCTATCGAGTTTCGAACGTCAAGACTCGCGGGCTCACCTCGGACCGTTCGGCGCGGAAGTTCGGAACGCCGTCGAAGATGACCCTCGACGACATATACGCCGAGGCTGGGACGAACCGAACGAAGGCGATCGAGCTGATGCGCTCGAACGGCTACATCGTCGGCGAGCAGCAGATCCGCCAGCAGGCAGAGCAGTTCGCCGCCCCGATCTCGAGGCCAGTGGTCGCCGGTAGCCGACGCGACCGCGTGCTGCAGGCCCGCGCCACCGGGGAACGCGACCCGCTCGACCGCGCCACAATGACCGCCGCCGAGCAGCGCCTATTCGACGCGACCTACCGGCTGCAGTACGCCCGCCGAAACGGATTCGTTCCGCGATCGATCGGCCCCAATAGCGCGGATGTCTCCGCGAACTCTCGCGGCCTGCCGCTGACCCCCGAACGACTCGAGCTGCTCGAGGCATCCCTGCAGCGCCAACTCGCGGCGATCGACACCACACGCCCGGAAGGCGCGCAGCTCGCCAGCCTCGCGGACGCGCTCGGACTGAGCGACGATCGCGCCGACGTCATCCACGAGCGGATCTGGCGGCGGTTGGAGCAGCGCTACGCCGCGACGAATGGCGGTCGGCTCGCTCTCGCCGAGGCGCTCCGAACCCTCTGACTTCCAAACCATCGCCACACGGCGCATGTCAAACCAAAGGAGTACGCCCATGTTCACTCGCCTGCCGCCGTTTCTGATGTTCAACGGCCCCGAGGCCACGGGAAGCAGCGCGCCGCCCGCCGCGCCTGCCGCCCCGGCAGCGCCCGCTACCCCGGCACCCGCCGCCCCTGCCGCCCCTGCCGCCCCGGCAGCGCCCGCGGCTCCCGCGCCCGCTGAGCCCGCTGCCCCTGCCGCCCCGGCGGCACCTCCGGCCCCGCCCGCGGCTCCCGCTGCACCCCCGGTCCCGGCAGTGCCCGCTGACGTGGAAGCGGAGCTGCGAGAGCTTCGCGCCAACCTCGCGACCCTCAACGGACAGGCCGCGGAAACGCTTCAGCTCCGCTACGCCAACGAGCACGGCATTACCAAGGCCGAGCGCGTGCTGCTCACTGGCGCAACGGATGAGGTGCTCGCTGCGCAGGTCGCTGCCGTGATCGCGATGCGCGCACCGTCCACGGCATCCGCTCAGGATGCCGGAATCACCGGAGGCGGCGCCGCCGTCCCGACCACCCGCGCCAAGAGCCTGGCTGACGCCGTCTCTGCCGCAGTCAACAAGAAGTAAGCGGAGGAAACCACATGCCCATCACCCTTGCAGACGCCCAGGTCAACACCCAGGACGACATCGACTTCCACATCATCGACGAGTTCCGCAAGCAGAGCGCCCAGGTGCTCAACCGGATCACCTTCGATGACACCGTGTCCCCGGGCACGGGCGGAGCGACGCTCGTCTACGGCTACACCCGCGTGAAGACCGAGCGCGGAGCCGCGTTCCGGTCGCAGAACCAGGAGTACACCGCGACCGAGGCGAAGCGCGAGCGCTTCACCGTCCCGCTGTCGCCCCTCGGCGGCACCTACAAGGTCGACCGCGTCCTGGCGAACCTCGGCAACGCGCAGACGAACGAGATCGTGTTCCAGCAGAACCAGCTCATCAAGTCGAGCGTCGCGCGGTTCGTCGACGAGTTCATCAACGGCGTGGAAGCGCCGTTCGATCAGGCCAGCCCCGGATTCGACGGCATCGACGCGGCCGTGACCGGAACCAGCACGGAGAGCTTCGCGACGGGCACGACCCCGCACGACTTCTCCAACATCACCGACAAGACCGGTGCCCTCGGAGCGAAGCGCGCGATCACCGCGTGGCTGCGCACGATGGACGGCTGCGACGTCATCTACGGCAACGCCGATGGCGTGGCCGCGCTCGAGTACATCGCCGACCTGATCGGCTTCTACAACACCACGAAGGACGACTGGGGACAGGTCGTCTCGACCTTCCGCGATATCCCGTTCGTGGACCTCGGCAAGAAGTCGGGATCGAACGACGACGTGATCGAGACGGATGCCGCAACCGGTGTCACCTCGCTCTACGGCGTGCGCTTCGGCATCGACGGCGTCCACGGCGCCTCCGTCGCAGGCAGCGATCTGCTGCAGCAGTGGCTCCCCGACTTCAGCACCTCGGGTGCCGTGAAGACGGGTGAGGTCGAGATGGGTCCGGTCGGGCTCGCGATCAAGGCCACGAAGTCGGCTGGCGCGTTCCGCGTCAAGGTGGCCTGATGACCAAGGTCATCGTTCGAGCCCCCGGGAAGGTGAGCCGGCGAATCGCTGGCGTCACCTTCTCCGAGGGGCGAGCCGAGGTCGATACCGACTCGGCCGCATTCCAGTTCTTCAAGCGGCGTGGGTACAAGGTCAAGCCGCTGCGAGCGAGCGAGCCCGACGAGGCGTCGCGTCCAGCTGAGGGACACGTCGCGCCGACCGGCGAGCACGACGCCTCGCAGCCCGAGCCGGAGGGCCACGGGCCTGATGGCGACGAGCCGGGGGGCGACAAGCTGGAAGGCCACGAGCCTGATGGACACGAGCCTGACGACCACGAGCTGGAGGGCGAAGAGGACGAGGTCGACGAGTCCGAAGCCCCGCCTGCCGGAAACATCGTCGATGCCGGAGAGCGCCCGCACCCCGTGCAGGGCTCGAAGGCCGTCTGGTTCGAGTACCTGACCAAGATCAAGCCGGATCACGGATTCGATCTCGAGAAGGTCAGCCGCAAGGCGCTTATCGAGGCCGTCGAGGCGCTCGAAGCCAAGTAGCCCGAGGGGGGACGCATGACGAATCCAGTAGCCGACATCGAGCGGCTCGAGAGCGCGTTCGAGCGTCCACTCGTCGAGACGGCAGAGCTGAAAGAGCGATCGGCCGCGACCCAGTGGCTGGACGACGCCTGGGGGATCATCCAGGATGAGATCCCCGGCGTCGTCCGCCGCATGGCGCTGGCCGATGAAGACCCGTCCCGGCTCCGCAAGGAGTCGGTGGCGCGCGTCATGGTGGCGATGGTCATCCGGGTTCTGCGGAACCCGGATGCCCGCCGTCAGCTCGGCGAGGACACCTACCAGGAGACGGTCGACCAGGCCGTGTCGAGCGGACAGCTCTACATCAGCGAGATGGAGCGCGGACGCCTCCTCGCCGGAGCCGAGAGTGGCACGACCGCGTTCCTGTCTGGCGTCTACAACGTCAGCTTCGGCGGTGGCTGATGCCGATCTCGCGTTCGGCCCTCAACAGGGCGCAGCGGGCCGCTGAGGCTGACATGCGCGACCGGTGCCGCATCACAAGCGCTACCGACGTCGTGCGAGGAGAGTGGGACGAGGAGCTGCTGCAGTACGGCCCTGACATCGCGGCCACCTCCTACGAGGGCAGGTGCGGACTGAACTTCGGATCCGTAGAGCCTCGGGAAGCCATCGCCGGAGATCAGCATTTCGTCGAACAGGTCGGAAAGATCAAGCTGCCGATCGCCGGCTCGGCGAGCGTGGGGCGCGGCGACCGCGTCGAGATCCTGTCGTCCGACACGGATCCCGACATGGTGGGCGCGCTGTTCACGATCGGCGCTCGGCGATTCCGCTCCAACCCGTCGTCCCGCCGGTTCGTGATCGAGGAGACGCAATGAGCGATATCGACGAGTTCGACGTGCTGGCGCGTGACCTGACGGCTGCCTCGGAGATCATGCCGCACAAGGCTGCACAGGCAGTGCAGCAGACCGGAATCCGGACGAAAGCGGAGTGGCGCAAGCTCGCGAAGGGCAACCCGTTGGGCTCGCAATACACCTCCACGATCGACTACACCGTGAAAGAGTACGGGGCGTTCGGGCAAGGCGTCATCGAAGCGGAGATCGGGCCGGATCTGGCGCGGTACGGCGGCAAGACGGGGCGCGGCGGGCTCGTGCCTTCTGCCGGTATCTTCGACGACCCGGAGAGCACGCCTGTGGGCGCGAAGCCGGACCGCTCGCGACGTCGAGCTGAAACGTTCGCGGAGGAGGAGCTGGACAAGGGGATCGAGATCGCCCTGAGCCAGTCTCTTGCCGAGGGGAAGCTCGACAGCATCGGAGGCGCCGCGTCTGCACTATTGCGAGGTTCGGCATGAACCGCGCAGAGCACTTCGCGAGGGTGATCGCCCGGGTGCGCGAGCGCCCGAATCTCGTCGCCCATGACGAGATCGCGCCACTCAACGCTGACGGAACGATTGTCCGAGCTTCCTACGTGGTTATGCACGACCTGGGCGCCGACGACGTCGGCGACAAGCGCTACACCGCCCCACGCCGCCCGGAAGAGGGGCAGACGCTCCGCGTCGTCGCTCGGTGCGTCGGCGTGGACGCGAACGCGTGTCGCAAGGTCGCGGATGCCGTGATCGGCCAGCTCTCGGGCTGGACGCCATCCGTCCCCGGAAGGTCGTGCGAACCGCTCAAGGTCGACGAGGTGGGCGACGTGACGCCGGATAAGACGGTAAGTCCGCCCCTGCCGTACATCGATGTCGACTTCACCTATCGATCGAACCAGGGAGCGTGACATGGCATTCATCCGAGTGCGAGCCGCCGAAGGCGCGCTGCACGAATTCGACGTGGCGGAGGCCGAACTCCACGCGTACCCCGACATCTACGAGGTTGTGGACCCGACGCCCGTCGATGAGGCGCGCCCAGCGCGCTATGTGACGGCGACAGAGGATCCGCCGAAGGATTCGCCCCCGCCGAAGCGCTCAGCGTCCCGGCGCACGAAGAAGTAGACCCAGCCCCCGCCAAATCGGGGGCTTTTTCATGCCCGGGCGCTGTCCGGGACCGACGCCCCGCACGGGGCAATCCTGGAGGAAACATGCTCGAAGAAGTTCCCGCAGGCCAGGCGTCCGATGGACGCGGCCTCGTCCTGTTCGTTCAGACGATCGCGGACCCCTCGGCCCCCACCGCCGCCGAGCTGACGGCTGGCACCGTGAAGGCGCTGACGTACTCGCTTGTGCCGGACGGGTTCCGTCACGCCACGACCGAGAACGTGATCAACTCCGGTCGCTACACGCTGAAGCAGCTCCTGGAGCTGCCCGGCACCATCTCCGACACCCTCGAGGTGCAGTACGTGCTCGGGTCGCCCGCGGAGACGTCGCTCACGGAGGGCGTGCTCGGCTACATCGTTCACCGCCTCGGCGTCCCGAACGAGACGGCCCCTGCGGCGTCGCAGAAGGTCGACGTCCTCCCGATCCGAGCCGGTGTCCAGCGCAAGGTCGCCCCGACCGCGAACACCGAGCTGCAGAAGGTGCAGAAGCTCTTCATCACCGGACCGGTGCAGCGAGACGTCGCAATCGCGGCGTGATGTCCACCGGGGCAGGGCTCCCTCACCGGCCCTGCCCCGGCTTCTCTCTCGGTGAGGACAGGTGAGGAGTGGACATGAGCTTTCTGGATGAACTGGTCGCCGAGGCGAACCGACTGATCGACGACGCCGAGCCGGAGCTGGTGCCCGTGACGCTCGCGCGCCGCCAGGTCGGCGTGCGGTTCGTGCCGATGAGGGGCGAGGACTGGCAGGATCTGACGCTGCTGCATCCGCCGCGGCCGAACGTGCGGCGCGATCTGAACGTCGGCTACAACATCGACGCAGTGATCGCTGCGTATCCGCATGTCGCACTCGTCAGCGGCGACAAGATCGACGACATGCTCCGGACTGACGGCGAGGGCAAGACCTTCTCGAAGTGGCCGGAGGTGTGGACCGCGCTCACCTCCACGGGCCGGAAGGATGTCGCCAGCGCCATCTGGGATGCGCACGAGCGCGCTCCGGAGAGGCTGGTGGAGGAGGCGGGAAAAGCCTAACCGGGCTCGCTGAGGAGGAGGCACTCCTAGCCCGGGAACTCGGCGTCACCATCCGTGAGCTGCACGGCTGGTCGCCGAGAACGGTGACGGTCGACGCGGACGGCAAAGTGCTGTC
Source organism: Microbacterium sp. LMX7-1.2 (assembly GCF_040675935.1). Lineage (NCBI taxonomy): Bacteria > Bacillati > Actinomycetota > Actinomycetes > Micrococcales > Microbacteriaceae > Microbacterium > Microbacterium sp. LMX7-1.2. Next base: position 2,334,906 of record NZ_JBEGIL010000001.1, read on the forward strand.
CGTGTCGGTCACCGAGCCCCGATTCACGCGCCGCGAGGTGGCGCGACTGCTCGCATCTCGACGACTCGAGAACGAGCCCCGCGGCTCACACGGCTTCCGGATGTCGGAAGCTCTCGATCCCAAGAACGCCTACGCGTTCCAGGCGGAAGAGCCGCTGACCGATTTCGCCGCGAAGGCGCTGCACGACGCTCAGGAGAAGTACAAGAGCGACTGGCCGGATGCCGTCATGGACGTGCTGCGCTGGCGGCTGAAGAAGGTCTAGCGGACCTTGTCGTCGTGCTGCGGGCAGTAGTTGTCGACGGCGGCGATGACGAAGGTGCCGGACTCGCCGAGATCAAATCCGGCTTCCACCATCGTGTCGGCCTGGTCGTAACCGCTCGCGCCGCCGTCCATGTTCTCGCAGAGCAGGTGCGCCAACTCGATCGCCTGCTCTTCGGACCCGCTCTCCAGGACGCTCGGAGCCTTGTCCTTCAGTGCCGCGATGAACGCGGCATCGGGGGACGGCGCGCAGCCGGCGAGCAGCAGAACTGCGCCGACGAGCGCGATCAATTTCGTACGCATGCCGCTGAGTGTAGCGGCCGTCCAGCATTGGGGGTGGCCGCGTGGGTGAACGCGTCATCAAGGTCAAGCTGCTCGCGCAGGTTTCCGACTATGAGCAGGGCATGCTGGCCGCGGCGCGCGCCACTCGCACGGTCGGCACCGAGCAGGAGAAGCTCGAGCAGAAGAGGCAGGCTTTCGAACGTGTAGGCCAGGGACTTGTCCTCACGGGGGCCGCACTCACTGCCGTGACGGCGCTGTCCGTCAAGGCGGCGATGGACTGGCAGTCCGCGTGGGCTGGCGTCACGAAGACCGTCGATGGCACGCCCGAGGAACTGTCGCGCGTGGAGGAAGGGCTGCGCGGGCTGACGTCCGTGCTGCCAGCATCGCACGACGAGATCGCGGCCGTCGCGGAAGCTGCGGGCCAGCTCGGCATCGAAACACCGAACGTAGTTGCCTTCACGCGGACGATGATCGATCTCGGCGAGACGACGAACCTCTCAGCCAACGACGCGGCGACCGCGCTCGCCCGCTTCACCAACATCATGGGCACCTCTCAGGATCAGGTCGACAACCTCGGATCCGCCCTCGTCGGGCTCGGCAACAACTACGCGACCACGGAATCCGAGATCCTCGAGATGTCGATGCGCCTCGCTGGCGCCGGAAAGCAGATCGGGCTGAGCGAAGGTGACGTGCTCGGACTCGCCACCGCGCTTTCGTCGGTCGGCATCGAGGCGGAGGCCGGCGGATCGGCCATGTCCAAGGTCATGATCGACATCGCCGCTTCGGTAGAAGAGGGCGGCGAACGTCTCGAGATGTTCTCGCAGACCGCGGGAGTATCGGCCCAGGAGTTCGCCGCCAAGTGGAAGGCTGACCCGGCTGCAGCTCTCGCTCTGTTCGTGAAGGGGCTCGCCAACGCGGAATCGCAGGGGAAGTCGACTATCGGCATTCTCGCCGATCTCGGCATCACCGAGGTACGGATGCGCGACGCGCTGCTCCGCTCCTCCGCTGCGGCGGACCAGTTCTCCCAGGCGATGGCGGATGGAAACCAGGCTTTCGATGAGAACACCGCCCTGGCCGCGGAAGCGGCGAAGCGGTACGAGACTGTCGAATCCAAGATCGCGATCGCTGGCAACGCCGTGCGAGACGCAGCGATCGATTTTGGACAGGTCTTCCTCCCGGTCGTGGGCGCTACGGCGGAGGCGGTCGGAAACCTCGCATCCTGGGTTGGCGAACTTCCCGACCCAGTGCAGGGGCTCATCGGTGTGCTCACCCTCGCGGCCGGCGCGCTCGCCCTGACGGGCGGTGCCGCGTTCCTGGCAGTGCCGAAGCTCGCTGAGTTCAAGGTGGCTTTCGACACCCTGCAGTGGTCGATGAAGGGCTTCGCACTCATCGGCGGCGGCGTGGTTGTGGCGCTAACGGCTTTGATTGCCGTGGTGGGTGCCGTTGCATCCGCCCAAGCAGAGGCGCAGGCGCGGGCTGAGGCGTACGCCGACACGCTGTCGGAGGGCTCGCACAAGGTAACCGCCGCAACGCGAGAGATGGCGAAGGAAGCCCTCTCTGCGAACCAGAAGCTGTGGGGGATGTTCGATCTCGGCGGCGATTCGGTTTACGACTCCGCCGAGAAGCTCGGTGTGGCGCTCGAAACGGTCACGGATGCTGCGGTCGGGAATGCGGCGGCACTCCGCGAGCTGCAGGCGCTGCAGAAGGAGATCGAGTCTTCGGATTCGCAGTCCCTCATGGACAAGTACGGCTGGGGCGTCGGAGACGCGACGATGGCCGAGAGCCGCATCAACAGCATCGTCAACGCGGTGAAGGGCGAGAACGCCAGCATCGAGGAAGCGATCCGACTCGCTGACCAGAAGGCGACGGCCGACGAGACATCGGCCGATGCGTCGCAGACCGCAGCAGATGCGTATCTCGAGCAGTCCGGCGCGGTCGACGAGCTCGCGGACGGGCTGACGACCCTCATCGACAAGATCAATGAGGCGAACGGCGTAGCCCAGGACGCCGTCACAGCGAATGCCCGGTGGCTGGAGGCGCTCGACGGCCTCGCGAAGCAAGCCGAGGACAACGGCACATCGTTGGATCAGGCCACAGTGGCAGGGTCGGCGAACGCCGCCGCGATGGCGGACGTGGCCCGCGCGGCTCAGGACGCCGCCGCGGCGCAGTTCGAGCAAGACCAGAAGACGATGAGTGCTGAGGAGTCGACGAGGAAGTACCTCGACACCCTCGCCGCACAAAAGCAGGCGTTCATCGACTCGGCCGTGGGTGCTGGCTACAACCGAGATCAGGTCGTCGCTCTCGCCGATCAGCTCTTCCAGATGCCTTCGGAGAAGGAAGTCGCGGTGCTGCTCGACACGGCCACCGCTCAGTCGAAAATCGACCAGTTCATCACGCTGAACAACGGCAAGCGCGTGAAGGTGCATGTGGACGTGGACGGCAACCAGTCGTTCAAGGTCGGCAGCGTCACCGTCTCGGCGAACGAATCCGGTGGCCTCTACAGCTATCGCGCGTTTGCTGGAGGCGGCATCGCGTCGAACCTCGACTCCGGGATCTACCGGGGTGGGGCCGAGATCCACAAGTTCGCCGAGAAGTCGCTCCCGTGGGAGGCGTACATCTCACCGAAGCCCGACAAGCGAAACGAGAACTACGGCGTCTGGGTCGAAGCGGGAAACCGCCTCGGGTTTACTCAGCCGCAGCAGGCGCCGCTGTCGATCGAGGGCGCTTCGATCACCGGCCTGCTGGAGATCGGCGGCGACGGGCTCGCGCGACTCGTGGACGGGCGAATCAGCATGTACGACGACTCGCGCTCTCGCGTGACCCGTAGCGGACGGAGGATCTGATGAGTGCTCCGGTTCTCACGGTATACACCGACGAAGAGCCGTGCCCGCGCGTGGAGGTGTTCTTCCCCTCTTTCGATGCGGGCACGGCGACCGTGACCGTCTATCAGCTCTCGGATGGGATCGAGCGCGAGCTGCGAGGTGCGGTCAACGCGCCCACCGGAGGCACGCTCTCGCGGATTGACTTCGAAGCACCGTTCAATCGCCCCGTGTCCTACCGGGCAATGCAGTTCGATGCCGCCGGTCAGCAGCTCGGCTTCACACCGACAGCGAGCGCCACCGTGCCCTCGCGGAAGTCGTGGATGCACAATCCGCTGGATCCGCAGGGCGCGATCAAGGTCGAGTTCGGCCCCGAGTCGGCGCCGCGCATCGTCCGGCCAACGCCAGGCGTCGTGTCGCGGCCGAAGGGGCGCAGAGTCGGCGTGCTGCTCTCCGAGCCCCGCCAGGGCATCGTCGGGCTGCAGCTTGACGTGCGCACCACGAGCGACGCCGACGCGGATGCGGTGCAGGCGATGTGTGGGGATCGCGGCAAGCCGCCGGTGCTGTGCATCCGGTTGGGCTCCGAGGAGAGCGCCATGCGCGTGCCGCAGCCGCTGTACCTCTCCGCGCTCTCTGCTCCCGAGATCGAGATCGATCGCCGGCTTGGGGGAAACGAGATCTCGCATCAGATCGAGGGCGACGAGGTCGCGCCTCCGATCCCGGGCCTGTTCGTCCCCTTGCTCACCCGAGCGGACCTCAACGCGTTCTTCGCAACGCGTGCCGCGCTGAACGCGGGCGGACTGACGAGAGCTGACATCAATCGACGCTACGACCTGGCAGGTGCTGCTGGGTGAGGGAGGCCGCATGAGACAGGGAAGCCAGGAGCTGATCTCCACTCTAAGCAGCACCTTCGAGCGCGAACTGAAGGTGAACGTCTACAACGGCACTGAGCGTGTGCTCGAGGGCGAGAGCTTCGAGTCGTGGCAACTGGAGTCGGACCTCGGGGCCAAGGTGTGCTCGTCGGGGTCCGGTGTCCTTGTGCACGAGTCCGTGCACGGCGAGTCACTATCGCCTGTGGGCACCAAAGGGCTGCTGTCGCCCTTCCGCGCTCGAGTTGAGCCCGTGCTCACCATCCGCGATGGCGACTTCGAGGAGTCAGTGTCTCTCGGAATGTTCCGTGCGACCGGCGTCCCCTCGACATCCGACTCAACGGTGGAGTTTCGCGGCAAGGAAGTTGTGTCCGCCTCCCGGGTCGCCATGCGATTCGAGTCGCTGGACGAGGACACGCGGCGCTGGGGCTTCCGCGCTCCGGAGCAGTCCGCGGCGGGCGCATCAGCGTTCGCGGAGATCCGGCGACTGACGGGCATGCCTGTGGAGCAAAACGGCGTGGCAGACGTGGCGATTCCTGCGCTGAAGACCTGGGAGGCGCGCCGAGGAAGCCGCCTTGACGCCGTGCTCGAGATCGGGCGCATTCTGGGTGGCTCGGCCGTGGTGAACAGCCGCGGCGCGTGGGTGGTCATCCCCGACACGGTCGGTGAGCCCGTTGCCACGCTCCGCCTGGGCGAACTCGGAACGGTGCTCGACGTCGCCGACGAGATCGACACGGACGAGGTCTACAACGAAGTGGTCGGCGCGTTCGAGGACGCGAACGGGAACCCGATCCGGGTCGTCGCCGAGGTCAAGAGCGGCGACCTCTCGGTGACGGGTGACTACAAGCCCAACACGACCTACTACAGCAACGATCTGGTGAAGACCGAGGATCAGGCCCGCACCGCGGTCCAGTCGATCCTCGACCTGTCGACGGGCTCACAGGTCTACGACGTGCAGATCCAGTGCCACCTCAACCCTCTGGTTGAGATCGGCGACGTGATCAAGCTCGAGGGCTGGAAGCGCCCCCTGGTCGGACGCCTCCGCCGGGTGTCGATGTCCGATTCGGCGTACATGAACATCACCCTTCGGGTTCACCGGGAGCTGACGTGACCGACGCTGAAGACGTCGCCCTGCGGGCAGCGCAGCTCACGTCGGCGCGAACGGAGACGGGCGTGTTCGTCCGCATGGAAGGCCGCATGGCCGTGGTGAACATCGGCACGTCGACCGTGACCATCCCGTGTGTCGGGTTCTACCCGCCCGTGGTGGGCATGGCGGTGCGCATCGACTGGGTGAACGGCTCGCCGGCCGTCTCCGGGCCGGTGCGCCCACTGTCGCCCCTCGGGCGGATCACCGCGACCGGCAACCCACGCGCGACCGTCTCCGTAGACGGAGAGACTTACTCGCTGTTCTACCGAGCGGGCTACACCCCAGCGATCAACGATCAGGTCGAGATCAACTGGGCGACCGGCATCATCCAGGGCAAGGTGACCGGTATCGACACCCCGACATCACCCGGTGGCGGCGGCGGCGGCACGACCCCCTTCGAGGTGGTCGTGCGCGCAGCGAACAGCGGTCGCTATCAAACGTCGTGGTGGAGCAACGACCCCCGAGCGTCGAACAACAACCGCGGCATCTGGGTCTACGAGAACCGAGTGCCGGAAGGCATCGGTGCTGCGAACCTCGCCGCCATCGACATCTATCTGCCGTTGCTGCAGGAGGTCGGGAACTGCTCCATCGGGGTCCACGCGCACCCCGCGATCCCCGGGGGAGCGCCGACCATCACCGACCTGACTCCGCTCCCTCGAGGGGGCAGATCCGGATGGGTGCGGCTTCCCCTTGCCTTCGGTCAGTACGTGGCCGCGGGAGGGCGCGGGATCGGCGTGACGGCTCCAGGCGGCGGCGACAACATCTGGCGCGGAACCGCGCTCGACGCATACTCAGGCGCTCTGCGCCTCTCAGGGACGAGGTAACAAAATGGCTGTAGACGAACGCGACTCTGTGACGGGGCGCCCGATCTTCACGGACATCGGGGCGCCCGACACGGGCGTGGACCCCACCGAGGTGGGAAAGTACGCCGCCGAGGTGGGCAACCGCATCGTCGGAACCACGACCTACCTCGAGAACTACGCGTATCGACGGGACGGGCTGGCCGGGTTCGACGTCACACGCGGGTGCCCGGTCATCTACCGAGGCACGAAGACGACGGGATCGTGGAAGCGGGAAGTCTCCTTCCGCACGTTCGGGCTCGCGCGAGGCGGCATGACGGATGGCACGCCGTTCTTCCAGGTGCCCACCGAGGACACCGCGAAGGACACCGAACCCGCCTTCACCTACACCTACAACGGGGCGAATGGGCAGCTCACGCCAGAGGCGGGTATCTACCTCCTTCACGTGAAGGCTCACCCCGGAGGCGTCGTCACCGGCACCACGTTCGTGCAGATTCGGGGTACGACCACCGCGACCGGCCTGCTCGCCCGGAGCGGCTCGTCGATCAGCGCTGATCCCTGGATGGCTTGCACGGCGCTCTTCCGCGCAGATGGCACCGAGGGATTCATCGTTGACATTCAAAAGCAGACGGGCGGACAGTCGGCGGGCTCCGGCGCGCTGAGCATGACCAAGCTCGCCACGCTCTAGGAGGAGAACTGATGCTCTCACCGAACGGAACGAAAACGCTCCCTCCCATCACCAGCCACTTCGGCCCGCGTCGCGCGCCTGTCGCGGGCGCATCGACCTTCCATCGAGGGACCGACTTTGTCGGGTACTCCCGCATCCACGCGGTCGCGGCCGGTCGTGTGGTCGTCGTCGGCACGCCGCCCGGCTGGGCGGGTGGCGGTGTCCAGGTCTGGATCCAGCACGACGGATTCCTCAGCAGATCCATGCACATGGTGACCGGATCGCCGACCGTCCGTGTCGGCCAGGACGTCGCGGAAGGGCAGGATCTTGGCGCGATGGGCAAGACCGGCAACGTGTCGGGCGTCCACCACCACCTCGAGATCGTCGTCAACGGCGTCCAGGTCGACCCTGTGCCCTTCCTCTCCACACACCTCGCGGCCGTCAGCGGCGGCGCATCTACCCCGAAGGACGGTTTTCTCATGTCTCTCACCGATGACCAGCAGCGCCAGATGTACGAGGCGCTGGTCGTAGGCGGTCCCACCGCGTCGGCCTACTACACCCCGGCGGCGATCATCAACGTGCTGCGCGGCGAAACCCGGGCGCAGATCGACGCGGTGAGTCGGTTCCCCGGCACCAACTGGAACGGCTTCCAGGCCATCGCCAACAACCAGTCCGCGATCCTCGAGGCGATCAAGACGCTTGATCCGTCCAAGTCCGCCGACATCGAAGCCTTCGAGCAGAAGCTCCGCGAAAGCGAGGCGCGTCAGACGGCTGCCGTCACCAACGCAGTCGAGCAGTCCGTGAACGAGCTGCGAGACACGGTCGCGCGCGCGCTCTCTCAGAGCGGAGTCGCAACTCCGTACGAGGAGATCCGGAAGGCCGTCGATGACGCGTTCGACGAGGTCTTCCTGCCCCGGCAGTCGAGCTGATGCCCCCAGAAGTCCAAGCCTTCCTCGGCGGTATCACCCTCGCCGACATCGCGATCTGGGCGGGCGTGATCGGCGGTGCCATCGCCGCGTTCAAGTGGGTGCGCCCGTTCCTTCGCAAGCTCATCGACTTTGTCGACGACGTCGCGGGTGAGCCGGCGCGCCCCGGCGTTCCGGCCCGGCCAGGGCTCATGGAGCGTCTCGCGTCCGTGGAAGGTGCCGTCGCGCAGGTGAAGCACGAGGTGCTGCCCAACACGGGCACCTCACTCCGTGACTCTGCCGATCGCACCGAAGTGGTGGTGGGCGAGCTGTCTCGCTCGATGGACGACGTCCACTCGAAACTCGACAGCGACAATGCTCGCATCGGTGAACTCGGCGAGCGGCTCGACAGGCACATCTCCGAGTCGTCCCACATCCTCAACAACCTGAAGGAGAAGCATGAGCACTGACATCATCCCCGCGAGCGTGAAACTCGCAGCCAAGCGCGGATTCGTCCGCACCGCCGCCCAGTCCCTCGCGACCGGCTTTGCGGTCCCTGGAGCCCTCACTCTCGTGTTCACGGGAGACGGACTCCTGGCGCTCGGCGTCGGCGTCGCGGGCCTGGCGTTCAACGCCGTGGTCAACGGTGCCCAGTCCGCACTGAGCATCATCAGCAACGGCGTGCCCGAGGACTACACCGCGGCAGCGCGCTGAGCGTCCCATGCCCCCTCACCTGCCCTCGGGCTGGGTGAGGGGGCTTTCGTCGTTCCCTCGAGGAGTCGCGCCGACCAGGTGAACGCGTCGCGCGCAGCTCGAGAACGCGTCGCGTTTCACCATGGTGATGATCGAAGCGTCGCCCCTCGCCGGCGCGGCGACGCGTCGTGTCGACAGGCGAGCGCGACGACTAGTGGATGCGGCCGCGCGACGCGACGCGTCTTGAGGGCCCTCGCGACGCGTCGTGGGTGGCCGCTGGCGACACGTCAGGCGATCACGTTGTCATCGACGTAGACCGCGCTGCCCCATACCCAGCATCTGTAGGTCTGCTCCTCGGCGCGGAACTCGATCCCGGCCGCGGTCGGTGTCGATCGCACGAGGCGAGCCCAGACGCGGACAGGCTCTGCGCCGAACCGGACCCAAGCCTGCACCTTCCGCGGGCGCGGGTAGATCGTGACGGGCTGCTCGCTAAGCCCCAGCTCCCGATCAGAGAGCGACTGCAGCGGGCCATGCTTCGAGGCGGCGATCACCTCTTTGTCGTGAGCGCGCTTCGCGTAGACGGGTTCCATCCGACTGCTCGATCCCATGCTGCGGCGCGTCCTTCCTCCGGCCAGCTCCAGGGTAGCAAGGCTCGAACGGATGTTCGAACCGTTGCGCGTGCGGGGTTGATCGGATGGCCGCAACGGAAACGCAACGCTTTGAGGCGAGGCGGACGGAGGAACGACCGGGAACGCGCGGGAACTGAGGGGATTGAAAAGCCTGCGCTGATCAGCGGAAATGGCGATCATCCGGGATGCAGCGGGATGAGCAGGGATCCAAAATACCTGATGCAGAAGTTCTACCATTGAACTACAGCCCCGTACCCGCATCCGAGAAGCGGGTGATCGCAAGCCTACCCGGCCGACACGTCATGGCCAAAGCGCGGTCACGGCGTGGCAACTAGGCTGGTGCCGTGCTTCTCAGCGATCGCGATATCAGGGCCGAACTCGCCACGGGCCGCATCGGCCTGGCGCCGCACGAGCCGGAGATGATCCAGCCGTCGAGCATCGACGTCCGGCTGGACCGGTACTTCCGCCTCTTCGACAATCACAAGTACCCGTTCATCGACCCCTCGGTCGACCAGCCCGAGCTCACGCGGCTGATCGAGGTCGACCCGGACGAGCCCTTCATCCTGCATCCCGGCGAGTTCGCGCTGGGCGCGACCTTCGAGCAGGTCACGCTGCCCGACGACGTGGCGGCGCGCCTGGAGGGCAAGTCCTCGCTCGGGCGCCTCGGCCTGATCACGCACTCGACCGCCGGCTTCATCGATCCCGGCTTCACGGGGCACGTCACGCTGGAGCTCGCGAACGTCGCGACCCTGCCGATCAAGCTGTGGCCGGGCATGAAGATCGGTCAGCTCTGCTTCTTCCGTCTGACGTCGCCGGCCGAGAACCCGTACGGTTCCGGCCCGTACGGCAACCGCTACCAGGGACAGCGCGGGCCGACGGCATCCCGCTCGTTCCAGAACTTCCACCGCACCGACGTGGGAGTGACCGACGTGGGAGCACTGGGAGGCTGACATGAGCGACGGCACGAACCCGCAGGATCCGACGACGAATGCGGTCGTGCCGCCGCCCCCGCCCGAGACGCCGATCCCCGACGGCCTCATCCCGGAGGCCCCGTCGGTGCCGGAGGCCTCGGAGGCGGCGGTGCCCCCGCCGCCCGACATCCTGCCCGCGGATGACGTGATCCCGCCGCCTCCGCCCGAGGCGCAGCTGCGCTCCTCCCGCCGTCCGACCCCCGTTGCGGCCCAACCGTCCGGTGACCGTCCGACGGCCGCCGCGGACGACTGGGCTCAGCCGTCGATCGCACCCGAGGTCCCCACGTCGGGCGGCTACCGGGTGCTGTCCGCCGTGATCTTCGCGGTGCTGATCCTGCTGCTGCTCGGCGCCGTCGCGGTCGGCGTGTTCCTCGCGACGACGACCTCGTTCCCCTGGTCGAGCGGTGGGGCCGGGGCGGTGCTGGCGACGGCATCCGCTCTCCTCGCGCCGGGGTAGGGGCTCAGCGGGCGCGGAAGGCGAACGCGTATGCGGGCACGGCGACCGCGACGACGACGAGGTGCATCACCATCAGCGCGATCACCGCGCCGGTGGTCGTGCCGGGGATGAACCCGAGCACGAGCAGCAGCACGTCCGGCAGGAACGACGTGACCGTGACGGCGGGCACCAGGACCGTGAGAGTGCGCCGCGGGTCGCGGGCCTTGCGCTGCACGAGTGACCACCCGAGCCATCCGAGCGCGACGCCGATCACGGTGAAAAGGCCGTAGGCAGGGAAGGTGAGCGGGCCGTAGGTCGCCGGGGCTCCGGTCGCGACGGCGATGGACGCGACGACGGCGTTGGCGGCGACCGCGATGACGGCCGCCGTGACGAGGGTGAGGACGGTGCGCGTGCGGGACCGCGTCGTGGCCTGCTCGGCGGGGACGGTGGTGACCATGACAGCTCCTTGATCGGCGAATCCAATACGGTACCGACTGGTACCGATACGTAACGGTACTCCTCGTTCCCGGAATGTACAATGGGGACTCATGGAAGCGGTTCAGGCGAGCAGGACGGCCGGTCGCCCGCGCGATCCCGGCGTCGAGGCCGCGATCCTCGCCGCGGTGCACGAGCTGCTGATCGAGAACGGCTACGCCGGCACGACGATCGCCGCCGTCGCCCAGCGTGCGCGTTGCGGGCGCTCCGCCATCTACCGTCGCTGGGAGAACAAGGCCGAGCTCGTGGTCGCGGCTGTCCGCGCGCTCCAGGTCACGACGGACGCACCGGACACCGGCACGCTGCGCGGCGACCTGCTCGCGGCAGCGCTGCATTTCGCGCAGGCTGACGAGCGCACCGCGAACGTGCTCGCCAGCATCCTCAGTGAGATCGGGCGCGACGAGGAGCTCCGTGAGATCGCCTACCGCGTCATCGGAGGGCCTCCGGTCGCCGTGCTCACGCGTGTGATCGAACGGTGGCGCGATCGCGGGGAGGTCCGGGCTGATGCTCCCATCGCGGTCATCGCGGGGATAGTGCCGACCGCCGCCTTCGGCAGTGTGAGCCTGCGTCGCCGCGCCCTCGAACCCGAGGCCGTCGCGGAGCTCGTCGACCAGGTCATCCTCCCCGCGTTGCGATAAGGCGGATGCCGGGGCCGCCGGTGCCGCCCGGCGCCGGTCATGGATGCCGAACGCCCCCTCCGGAGAGGGGGCGTTCTGGATGGATGCCGTGAGGCGGGGTCGTCCGGATGGGCGCCGTCAGGCGTCGCGCCCGCGGGAGTATCCGGCGTCGAAGCCGCGCTCGAAGGCGTGCTGCGCCATGCGGGCCCCAGGGTGTCCCGGGTGTCCGTGTGCGCCGAAGCCGCGTCCGCCGAAACCGCGTCCGCCGTGGCGGTGCTCGCCGGGGATGTCGCCGTGCGCGTGGTCTGAGCCGTGCTCGTGATGTGAGCCGTGCTCGTGGCCGGTGGACTCGTGCGCGGCGAACCGGTGCTCGCCGCGTCCGCGGCGGAAGCGGTCGTGACCGGGGTGGCCGCGGTGTCCGCAGTCGCCGTGCTCGGCATCCGGTCCAGCGTCGTGACCGAATCCGGGGCCGAACGGGCGGCCATGGCCTTCGAACCCGCGGCCTCCGAAGCCATGACGCGGGCCGAAGCCGTGACGGCGTCCGAAGCCGCGACCGTGCGTGCGCTTGTGGGGGAGCGGGGTCTCCTCGTCCCAGCCGAAGGCGCGCGCGATCTGCTCGAGCGACGCCACGGTGGTGGCGAGGTCGTCCGGTGAGACGGCGTCTGCGACCTTCGCGCGGATGCCGTCGACGATGCCGCCGAGGCGGTCCTTGGCGGCACGCCCCTCGTCGGTCAGGGTCCAGCCCTCGCGGTCGGCGACGATCCATCCGCGCTCGACGAGTCCGCGCAGCTTGTGTGCGGAGAGCGGGCGGCGCGGCGCGTTCGTGCCCTCAACGGCGTTCAGGAGGCGCCAATCGCGGCGGCTCGCGTGCTCGCCGTCGAAGGCGGTGGCGAACTCGGCGGCCATGAGGCGGTCGACCGCCTTGAGCCAGTATCCGAACGGACGGTCGTGGTTCGGAGTGTTCTCGGGGTTCTGAGTGTCTGAGGTGTTCATAAGTGGTGTCCTTTTGATGTCATTGAGCATGTGCTTGTCACAGTGCATGTACATGTAGTGTGACATGCGTCACGAATGCATGTCAAGTCGCATGTAAAATCGAGGCGTGAGCGACTCCGAGAACGACCCCGCCGAAGCCATCGCCCGCGCTCTCGCGCGCCTGCGGGGCCGTCGACCCGGCGATCGAGGACGCGGCCCTGGTGGACGTGGCGGACCGCACGGCTGGCACGGCGGACCCCACCCCGACCACTTCGAGCACGCCCACCCTGGTCGGCCCGGCCATCCTGGCATGCCGCCGTGGATGGCCGACCCCTCGGGGCGCTTCGGGGGACCGGCTCGGATGCGGATGCTCGAGGCGCTCGCCGCGGCATCCGTCCCGCTCAGCGTGAGCGATCTCGGCTCCGCGATCGGCGTGGACCAGCCCCGTGCCTCGCGCCTGGTCCAGCAGGGGGTCGCGCACGGATGGCTGCGCCGAGAGGCCGATCCCGACGACGCGCGCCGCACGCGGATCGCGCTGACCGACGAGGGGCGATCGCTGGTGCGCGGTGTGCGTGGCGAGCGACGCGAGGCGCTGGGCAAGGCGCTCGCCGCGTTCACCGACGAGGAGCGGGTCGAACTCGCCCGCCTTCTCGGCAAGCTCGCCGACAACTGGGAGTCCTGAGCGGCGAGATTTCGATCGGGAGCGTGCTGTTCCGGAATATCTCTCTGAGCTGGGGAAAATCGGCGCTCGAGCCGGTGTGAATGTCGGTGGCAGCTGCTGAGATGGGGGCATGCCCACCGGTTCCCGCTCTCGTCTCGCTCGGGTCGTTCACGACCTCGACGCGATGCTGGGCGACGACACCCTGGCCGGGGTGTCACCGGACGAACGGCTGGAGATCCTGGCGACGGCGGGTGCCGCGCTGCGGCGCCTCGAGGCGATGATCGTCGAGACCGTCGCGACGGGCGACGCCGTCGACCTTCCGCACGGTGCCGGGTGCCGGTCCACGAGCGAGCTGCTGCAACGCACGCTGTCGACGGATGCTGCGGGTGCCGCCCGGATCGGCAAAGTCGTCGACCTGGTGCGCCGCGACGTCAACCTGCTCTCCGGTGAGCGGCTTCCCGCGCGTTGGCCCGAACTCCGCGACGCCATGCTCGACGGCAGAGTGAGCGTCGCCGGCATGCTCGCGGCTACGACTCCGGTCGAGAGATGCCGAGACCGCCTGACCCCCGACGAGCGAGCGAGCGCCGATCAGTGCCTCGCCGACGCCGCACGCGGTGGATACGTGAGTGCGGATGCCGGGGAGCGCATCGACTCGGATCGTGACGGCGGGGCTGATGCGCCGATCCCGACGACGGACGACCTGGGAATCCTCGCGCATGCGCTCGTCGCGGTGCTCGATCCCGACGGCGCAGAGCCCGACGATGCGAACGCGCAGCACCGACGCGGGCTCACGATCGGACGTCTGCGTGACGGACTGCGGCCGATCCGCGGGTGGCTGTCGCCCGAAGTGGCGGCGCAGCTCGAGACCGTCCTCGACGCGATCAACAACCCGGCGGGCGAGGGGCCGGCGAAGCCGCGGGTGGCGTTCGCTGACGCTGACGCTGATCCTGGTACGGGCGCTGACCCGTTCAACACCGACCCGCGGAACGTGATCGACGGCCGCACGCCGCTGCAGAAGAGGCACGACGCGTTCGCGGCGGCCCTTGCCATCGCCGCCCGCCACAAGGACATGCCGACGCTCGGCGGCGCGGCGCCGACCCTCGTCGTCACGATGGACGTCGCGGATCTCGAGCGCGGCTCCGGAGCGGCATCACTCCCGGGGCGCACGGACATTCGCACGCACACGTGCCCGCACGGGTCGCGGCGCAGACAGGCTGCTCCGGCACGATCCAACGCGTCGTGTTCGACGGAGGGCGCATCGTCGGGACCAGCAGCACGGGCCGCGTATTCACCGTGCACCAGCGTCGAGCGATCGTGGCCCGGGACAAGGAGTGCCTCATCCCGGGATGCCACGTGCCGGCCGGGTGGTGCGAGATCCATCACGTCACCGAACACTCGCGAGGCGGGCCGACCGAGACCGACAACGGGGTGCCGTTGTGCTGGTGGCATCACCGCTCGCTCGACGGATCGGGGTGGGAGATCCGCATGGACTCCGGCGTGCCACAGGTGCGGGGGCCTGCCTGGTGGGACCCCGAGCAGCATTGGCGCACACCCCGGCTCAGCGACCGAGACGCGAGGACGACCGGCCGAACAGCGCCTGTCCGGCATCGACCACGCCCGCAACGCGGAGGCCGGCCGAAGCCCTCGCGCGACACCGAGCGGGCGGTCGCCGGTTCAGCCGCGAGACGCGAGCGCGACCACAAGCGCCAGCACAAGCACGAGCCCGTTATCGACCGGGCGCCGTGCATCGGCGTCGGATGACGTGTCACCCCTGTGACTCACACCGTCCCGGCAGTCGCATCCTCGCCGAAATCGAGCGACGCCTCGTCGTCGACCGACAGCGACAGCACGACCGTCTCGACGACCGGATGCGCCTCGATCTGCCGTTCGATCTCCCGCAGCCGGCTCGCGACATCATGCTCCCGTGCGTCGCCGGTCAGATCGACCTCCGCCACGAGGAACAGGCGGTTGGGCCCGACGTACTCGATGTGCAGGTACGTGACGCGCTGCACCTGCGGAGATGTGAGCAGCGCGCGTCCGACGCGGTTCCGCAGCTCGGGCGTCGCGTTCGTTCCGACCAGGAACGCGATGTTGCGACCGATCAGGATGACCGCGACGATCCCGAGCAGGATGCCGACGAGGATCGACCCCACGGCATCCCAGGCCGCGACGCCCGTGATCTGATGCAGGACGATCGCGCCGCCGGCGAGCACGAGCCCGATCAGCGCGGCCATGTCCTCGAAGAACACCGCCCGCAGGGTCGTGTCGCTCGTGCCGAGCACGTAGTCCCAGGTCGACGACCCGCGCTCGCGCGCCAGACGCCGGGAGCGCACGAGCGCCTGCGTGAACGACGCACCCTCCAGCACGAACGCGATGCCGAGCACCGTGTAGGCGATGCCCGGGCTCTCCACCGGCCCGGTCTCGGCGAGCTCCTGCACGCCGTGCATGATCGACACGATCGAGCCGGCCGTGAAGATCCCGAACGCGGCGATCAGCGACCACACGAACGCCGCACGACCGTAGCCGAGCGGATGCCGGTCGTCCTTGGCCTTCGCGCCACGGCGGTCGGCGATCAGCAGGAAGATCTCGTTGCCCGCATCCGCCCAGGAGTGCGCTGCCTCCGCGACCATCGACGCCGAGGACGTCAGCACGGCCGCGACGGTCTTCGCGATCGCCACGAGGACATTGGCGAGGAACGCGATGATGACGGTCACGCGGTCAGGCTACTCCCGTCCGCGGCGGGGCGGCGCGCCTCAGCGTGCAGTCGCCTTGACGGGCAGCAGCAGGAGGAACCCGGCGACGAGCACGATCACGATTCCGACGATGCCGAACGCGGTCGCCCCGGTCAGCACGATCAGCAGCGTCCACGCGCCCGACGACATCCAGCTCGTCGCCCGACCGGTCGTGGCGTACAGGCCGAAGATCTCACCCTCGCGGCCCGCCGGGGTCACCCGGGCGAGGAACGACCGTGCAGCCGCCTGCGCCGGACCGACGAACGCGCAGAGGATCAGGCCGCCGATCCAGAACACCACGGTGCCGGCATCCACGAGGAAGAACACCGCCAGCCCGGCGATCACCATCGACGCGAGCGAGACGAGGATGATGCGCTTGGGGCCGTACCTGTCGTCGAACCGCCCCGCGATGATGGTCGAGACGCCCGCGATGAGGTTCGCGGCGATGCCGAAGATCACGAGCTCCAGGAACTCGAACCCGAACACCTGTCCGGCGATGATCGCACCGAACGCGAAGACGCCGCCCAGCCCGTCGCGGAACACCGCGCTCGACAGCAGGAACCAGAACGTGTTGCGCGTCTCGGGGTCGCGGTACAGCCCGATGACGTCCTTCACGAGCAGCGCGTACGAGGCGAAGAAGCCGACCTTGCGTTCGGGGCGGCCCATCGACGGCTCGGGGACGTTGAGGAAGATCGGGATCGAGAAGACGATCGCCCAGATCGCGCAACCCACCGCGATGATCCGGAACGGCAGCCCGCCGTCGTCCGGCAGACCGAACCAGTCGAGCATGTAGAACACGACCACGAGCACGAGGGCGAGGATGCCGCCGATGTAGCCGAAGCCCCAGCCGAGCCCCGAGATGCGACCCACGGTCTTCGGGGTGGCGATGCCGATCAGCATGGCGTTCGAGTTCACCGCCGCGATCTCGCCGAACACCGATCCCGCCGAGATCAGGGCGACACCGAGCCAGAACAGGGCCGGCGTCGGCTCCACGAACCACAGGCCGAACATGCACGCGATCAGTGCGCCCGTGCCGATCCCGAGCCAGAGCTTCTGACGCCCCGCGGCATCCGCTCGCTGACCCAGCACCGGGGCGATGAGCAGGATGGCGATGCCGGCGATGGTCGATCCGAGCCCGAGCCCCGACGCGAGATCGGCTTCGGCGGCCTTGCGGATCGGGTCGTCCTCACCGAGCGCCGCGATGTCCGCAGGCAGGAACGCCTCGGTCGTCAGGTACAGCGCCGTGAAGATGAACGTGAGGATCACGGTGTTGAAGGGCTGCGTGGCCCAATCCCAGAGCGCCCACGAGAAGACCTGCTTCTTGGGCGCCGGCTCATCGCCGCGCAGATCCAGGCCGATGACGCCGACAGCGCCGCTGTTCGCCGTCGCGGCGGGCTCGGGTGCCTCGCCGCTCTGGGAGGAATCGTTCATGCTCGCAGTCTGGCGGCGCGCGGTGAACGGACGGTGACGGCGCGCCGGTCAGCGCACGCGGGCGGTGAGCGCTGGTGCGTGCAGCGTCCGGGCGTAGTCCTCCTTGAGGACGGCGAGGTGCAGCCAGGCCTCGATGCGCGTGACGCCCGCGAGGGACCGCAGCCGCTCCAGGCTCGCATACAGGGCCCCGGCCGAGGGCTCGACGAGGGTCGCGACCGCGTCGAAGCGTCCGAGGGTGCGGGCGGCGAAGTCGATGCCGCGTCCGGTGCGGAGCTCCTCGATCACGGCCTCGTCGTCGTGGTTGAGGTTGAGCCCCACGCCCATCGACAGCTGACGATGCGCGAGGCCGCGCGCCTCGACCGCGCTGATCTTGATGACGCCGCCGTCGATCAGGCGCTGCACGCGGGTCGCGACGGCCGAGGGCGACAGACGCACGGCGTCGCCCAGTGCGCGGAAGCTCATCCGCCCGTCCGACTGCAGGTGCTCGATGAGGTCCTCGTCGATCGTGTCGAGCGTGACGTCGCCGTGGTACTCCGAGACGAAGAATCCCTTCACGACGGTCGAGTAGATGATCGTGTTGATGTCGAGCACGCCGTCGATCGCGCGGATCTGCGCGAGCAGGTCGTGCAGATCCGCCATGCTGCCCAGACGAACCTCGGTCACGAGGTCGTGCGCACCCCCGACGGCCGACACCAGCACGGTCTCGCTCATGTCGCGCAGGTGCCCTGCGACGATCTCGACGGCGCCGTCCGTGCGGATCGAGACGTGCGCGAGCACGTGCTGACCCAGGAACACGGGGTCGACGGCAGCCACGACCCGCACCGTGCGGTCGTCGAGCATGGCGCGGAGGCGCGCGGCGACGGCGGCGCGCGACTGGCCGAGTCGAAGGGCGAGGGAGCGGATGCTGGCGCGGCCGTCCTCCTGCAGCGCCCGGATCAGTTCTGCGTCGAAATCCATCGTCGGCTCACATTCCCCAGTTCCCCGCGAACGCGCGGACACGCGAACACAAGTGCAGTCTAGAAGCGGAATCGGCGTACGAGAAGCCGCAAGGTGTGCGCTCCCGCGATCACAACTCCAGTGAATCGCGTTTCACGCTGGAGTTGTGCCCTTGCCGCGACGTCTGCGGGTCCGTAGCATCCTTCGCTATCCGAACATCTTCCGCAAAGGAGCGGGCTCCATGGCCTCCACCCACAACAAAGCGCGTCGCGCAGGCATCGCCGCCTTCGTCGGCACCACGATCGAGTGGTACGACTTCTACGTCTACGCGACCGCTGCGGCGCTCGTCTTCGGCCCGCTGTTCTTCCCGAGCGGGGACCGTCTCGCCGAGACGGCCGCCGCGTTCGCGACCTTCGCCGTCGCGTTCCTCGTCCGACCGCTCGGCGGCATCGTCTTCGGGCACATCGGCGACAAGCTCGGCCGCCGCGTCTCGCTCGTGATCACACTGCTCCTCATGGGCGTCGCGACCGTGCTGGTCGGCTGCCTCCCGACCTACGAGAACATCGGCATCCTGGCCCCGATCCTCCTGATCCTGCTCCGCGCGATCCAGGGTCTCGCGGTCGGCGGCGAGTGGGGCGGTGCGGTGCTCATGAGCGTCGAGCACGCGCCCGAGAAGTCGAAGACCTTCTACGGCGGCTTCACGCAGCTCGGCAACCCGGCCGGAGCCCTGCTCGCCTCGGGGATCTTCGCGATCATGTCGCGCGGCGGTGACACCTTCATCATCGACGGCGGCTGGCGCATCCCGTTCCTCCTCTCGATCGTGCTCGTGGGCGTCGGCCTCTGGGTGCGGTACCGCGTCGAGGAGTCCCCGGTCTTCGAGCAGAAGATCGAAGGCCGCAAGCAGTCCATGCCGCTCGCCTTCGCGCTCCGCGCCAACTGGAAGCCGATCCTCCTCGGCATCGGCATCCTCCCGATCTCGACCGGCGGGTACTACCTCGCCACGACCTTCGCGACCGCGTACGCCACGGGCGAGCCCATCGCGATCAGCGAGCAGGTCATCCTCGACGCCATGACGATCGCCTCGTTCGTCGAGTTCGTCGTGACCCTGCCGGTCGCGTGGCTGGGCGACAAGTGGGGCCGTAAGAACGTCATGTACATCGGCCTCATCACCTCGGTGCTCACGTTCGCTCCGTTCCTGTTGATCATGCCCGGACGCGTCGAGCCGCTGATCTTCCTGCTCGCCTCGCTCGTGCGCATCGCGATGAGCGCGACCTACGCCCCGATCGCCGCGATCCTCGCGCAGATGTTCCGCCCGCAGGCCCGTTACACGTCGATCGCGCTGTCGTACGGCGTGGGAGCCGCCGTGTGGGCCGGGTTCTCGCCCTGGTTCGCGACGCAGCTGATCGCGTGGACGGGCAGCGTGTGGTCTGTGATCGCGATGTTCATCGGCATGGCGATCATCGCCGGCATCTGCACGCGGCTCGCACCGCAGCATTCCGACGAGGCGCCGGTCACGGCATCCTTCACCGCGCGCACCGACACGACGGCGAACCGGCTCCCCTGACCGCGGCCGCGCCCGCCCTTCCCCGCCCGCCCCGACAGCGAACAGGCCCATGAGAAAGCTCACCCCCTTCGACCGCTCCGCCCAGACGTCGCCGCGACTGCTCACGGCCCGCGCCATCCACACCGTGGATGCCGAGGACACGACCGCCACCGCGCTGCTCACCGACCGCGGCCGGATCGCCGCGATCGGCACGCTCGCGGAGTGCGAGCGGGAGGCGGAGCGACGGGGACTCGACCCCGAGCGCGTCGACCTGGGCGACGCAGTCGTGGTCCCGGGGTTCGTCGACGCCCATGCGCATCCGCTCATGTTCGGTCAGATGATGACCTGGGTGGACTGCGGGCCCGAGAAGGCCGGCAGCATCCCCGAGATCGTCGCGCTGCTGCGGGCGGCGGCGGCCGAGGCCCCGGAGGGGCGGCCGGTGCGCGGCTACGGCTACGAGCAGCGCAACCTCGCCGAGAAGCGGCATCCCACCCGCTTCGAGCTCGACGAGGTGTCCACCGACCGCGAGGTGTACCTCATGAACGCCTCGGGTCACGGCGGCGTCGTGAACTCGCGCACGCTCGAGGCGGCCGGGGTCGACCGCGACACCCCCGACCCCGACGGCGGTGAGTTCTTCCGCGATGCCGACGGCGAGCTGACCGGGGAGCTGTCGGATGCCGCGTGCAACATCCTCACGGGCGTGCACGGTGTGAAGATCGGGCACCACGGACCGAACTTCCACCTCGCCGACGAGCCCGAGGAGCACCTGCGACAGCTGGATGCCGCGACGCAGCGCTTCCTCGCCGGCGGTGTCACGTCGATCGGCGACTGCCAGGTCACCCGGCGCGAGTTCGACATGTACCTGCGCCTCGCCGAGGCCGGGCGTCTCGAGCTGCGCGTGTCGATGTACCTGCTGTCGCACCTGCTCGACGAGGCGCTGGAGATGGGGATGGTCGGACAGTTCGGCAACGCCCACCTGAGCTTCGCCGGCATCAAGTTCTATGCCGACGGCACGCTCGGCGGCTGGACCGCCTACTTCCCCGACGGCTACGTGGGCGACCCCTGCCGCACGGGCCAGCTCTACCACGAGCCCGCCGACTACGCGGCGCTCATCGCGAAGGCGCACGCCGCGGGACTGCAGACGGCGACGCACGCGCAGTCGCCCACCGCGATCGAGATGGTCGTCTCGGCGATCGAGGCGGCGCTCGCCGAGAACCCCGATGCCGACGCGCGCCATCGCATCGAGCACTGCGGCCTGCCGACCCCCGAGCAGATCGCCCGCATGGCGGCGGCCGGCATCCGTCCGGTGAATCAGACGCAGCACTACTTCAACTGGGGCGAGGGCGTCGAGGAGGCGATCGGCACCCCCGGCGAGCGCTTCAACCCGCTCGGCGAGTTCGAGCGGGCCGGGGTGGCCATGACGATCTCCTCGGATGCTCCGGTGGCCGAGCCGATTCCGCTCGAGGCGATCCAGACGGCGGTGACGCGGGTCACGCGTCGTGGTCACTCGCTGGGCCCGGCCGACCTGCGCATCAGCGCCGCCGCGGCGCTCCGCGCCCACACCTACGAGGGCGCGGTGTCGATCGGACGCGAAGACGACCTCGGTTCGCTCGAGGTCGGCAAGTACGCCGACTTCGCCGTGCTCTCCGGCGACCCGCTCGCCGTCGCCGCGGAGGACATCTCGGCGATCACGGTGCGCGAGACCTGGGTCGACGGAGAGCGGCGATACCGTGCCTGACGTGACACCCGAACCCGAGACCGCGCCCGACTACTCCGACACGGCCGGGCGCGCGGTGCTCGAGACGATCCGCGCCTACGGGGTCGACGCCGTGTTCGGCATCCCCGGCACCCACAACCTCGAGCTGTACCGTCCACTCGCCGACCTCGGCATCCGCGCCGTGACGAACCGTCACGAGCAGGGGGCGGGCTACGGCGCCGACGGCTGGGCGCAGCAGACCGGTCTTCCCGGCGTGGTCATCACGACCTCGGGGCCGGGTCTGCAGAATGCGATGAGCGCGATCGGCACGGCGTTCTGCGAGTCGCGCCCGCTGATCGTGCTGTCGCCCGGCGTCGCGCGGGGTGCCGAGTTCGCCGACGTCGGCACGCTGCACGAGACCAAGGACGCGACCGCCATGGTCGGCGCGATCGCCGAGTGGTCGCGGCGCGTGACGACGGCGGCCGAGGCCGTGGAGGCCGTGCACGACGCGTTCGCGCTGTTCCGCACCGGGCGCCCGCGTCCCGTGCACATCGAGATCCCGCTCGACGTGCTCGAAGCCCCGGCCGGCGTCCCCGCCGAGGCTCGTCGGCCGCGACCGGTGTCGGCGCGCGTCTCCGGCGACCCGGATGCGCTCGCCGCGGCGGCCCGACTGCTGTCGGATGCGGAGCGTCCGGTGATCGTCGCGGGCGGCGGATCGACGGATGCCGTGCACGAGCTCACCGCGATCGCGGAACGCCTCGGGGCGCCCGTGCTGACGACCCTCAACGGCAAGGGCGTGGTCGACGAACGGCATCCGCTCTCACTGGGATCGAACCTGCGCCTCGCGGCGGCCCGCACGGTCGCGGAGGACGCCGACGTGCTGCTCGTCGTCGGCTCGAAGCTCGGCGAGGCCGAGCTGTGGGCCCCGCGGCTCGAGGCGCGCGGGGCGGTCCTGCGCGTCGACATCTCGCCGGCCCAGCTCGACAAGAACCTCGCGGCGACCGTCGGGCTCGCGGGCGACGCGGCCGCCGTCACGGGCGCACTGCTCGAGCTCCTCCCGGCCGAACAGCGCCCGCCCCGTGACCTGACCGCCGAGCGTGCCGCCATCGCGCGCGAGATGCACGAGGTGCTGCCCGAGACCGTGGCACTCGCCGAGATCATCGCGGAGGCCCTGCCCGACGATGCGATCGTCGCGGGGGACTCTTCGCAGATCGTGTACCTGGCGCTCGGCAGCGTGCTCGCGTCCGAGCATCCGCACTCGCTGCTCTACACGCCCACCTACGCCACCCTCGGCTACGGTCTGCCGGCGGCCATCGGCGCCCGCGTCGCGCAGACGGAGCGTCCCGTGGTGACGGTGATCGGCGACGGCGCGCTCATGTTCTGCGTGAACGAGCTCGTGACCGCGGTCGAGCAGCGCCTCGACGTCACGATCGTGTGCGTCGACAACGGCGGCTACGCCGAGATCCGTCAGAACGAGGTCGACCGCGGCATGGCTCCGATCGGCGTCGACCTCGTGCAGCCCGACTGGGCCGCGCTCGCCACGGCCTTCGGCGCGCACGGGCGTCGCGTCGACGCGCGCGCCGACATCATCCCCGCCATTCGCGAGGCGATCGCCGACGGGGGAGTGCAGCTCGTACACATCCCGCAGAGCGCGCTCGTCTGATCCCGACACGCTTCCGAGAGAGAACAGGAACGACCGATGACCGAGAACGTGGGCCCCATCGACGCCTCGAAGAACCCCCGCTACTCCGGGATCGCGACCTTCGCGCGCCTGCCGCGCATCGAGGACGTCGACCGCGCCGACATCGCCGTGGTCGGCATCCCCTTCGACTCGGGGGTCAGCTACCGCCCGGGCACCCGGTTCGGACCCTCGCACGTGCGCGAGTCCTCGCGTCTGCTGCGGCCGTACAACCCCGCGCAGGACGTGTCGCCGTTCCAGATCGCCCAGGTGGTGGATGCCGGTGACATCCCGGTCAATCCCTTCGACCTCACCGAGGCGGTGACCGAGGTCGAGACCGCGGCCCGTGCGCTCGGAGAGCAGGTGCGGCGCATCGTGACGATCGGCGGCGACCACACGGTCGCGCTGCCGCTGCTGCGGGCGGTCGCCGCGAAGCACGGACCCGTCGCGGTGCTGCACTTCGACGCCCACCTCGACACCTGGGACACGTACTTCGGCGCGCCCATCACCCACGGCACGCCGTTCCGTCGGGCGAGTGAGGAGGGCCTGATCGACCTCACCGCGAGCTGCCACGTCGGCACGCGCGGACCCCTGTACTCGAAGCAGGACCTCGAGGACGACGCCCGCCTCGGCTTCTCGATCGTCTCGAGCGAGTACATCGAGGAGCACGGCGTCGAGGCCGGCATCGAACGCATCCTGCAGCGCGTCGGCGACAAGCCGCTCTACGTGTCGATCGACATCGACGTGCTCGACCCCGCGCACGCCCCCGGCACCGGGACGCCCGAGGCGGGCGGCCTCACGAGCCGCGAGCTGCTGCGCATCCTGCGGGCGCTCGGCGATCGTGACATCGTGGGCGCCGACGTGGTCGAGGTCTCGCCCGCGTACGACCACGCCCAGATCACCGGCATCGCCGCGAGCCACGTCGTGTACGAGCTCGTGACGCTGCTCGCTGCGCGCCTCGCCCGGGACTGACCCGTCCCGCAGCCGGAGCCGCAGCCTGACCGGCAGCCGGTGAGCGGCGCTATCCGAACGACGCCGCGACGAGGTCGGCGAACAGCACCTCGGCATCGCAGTCGACGCGGCGCCGGGCGAACCAGTCGCACACGTTGACGCAGTCGCGGTGCAGCAGGTCGAGGCCCTGCGGGTTCACGATCACGTCGACGATCTGCGGCAGGTCGATCACCCGCACGCGGCCCTCGTGCACGAGGAGGTTGTAGGCCGAGAGGTCGCCGTGCGTGAATCCCGCCGCGGCGAACACCCGCATGAGGTCGACGACCTGCGCGAACTGCCCGGCGAGCTCGACGCGGTCGGCCCGGATCTGGGCGAGGCGCGGGGCGGCGGTGCCGTCGGCGTCCCCGAGGAACTCCATCAGGACCTCTGTGCCGTTCACCTGCACCGGGTAGGGCACAGGGGCGCCCAGCTCGTGCATCCGGCTCAGCGCCGTGAACTCGGCGAACGACCACTGCGCGGCGGCGACCTCGCGACCGTGGGCGGACTTCTTCGCAAGAGCGCGGGTATCACGGGTGTTCCGCGTGGCGCGGCCCTCGGTGTAGACCGCTGAGCGGTGGAAGCCGCTGCGGTCGCTGTCGCGGTATCGCTTCGCGGCGAGCAGCGTGCGCTGCTGAGGATCGCCGGGAACGGCCCGTTCGATCAGGAAGACGTCGGCCTCCTTGCCTGTCTTGAGGATGCCGAGCTCGGTGTCGAGGGCGCCGGCGCTCGTCACGACCCAGTCGGGCCGCGGCTCGGGTCCGCGTTCCGAGGGGGTGACGGACGGCCAGGTCGTCCAGCGCTGGTTCGCGCCGGGTTCGACGTCGGCGAAGACGGGTACGGCCTCGAAGGGCGAGGCGTCGAAGAGGGACGATGCTTCGGAAGAAGCGGAGTGATCAGACACGGTGTGGCTCCGGGGAGAAGGAGGCCACGCGCGGGTCAGGAGCGGGTGGCCTCGGGAAGGATGTCGGCGAGGGGCGCGACGAAGACGGCGTTCATGTCATCGGCTCCTCTCGAGCGGCCTTCCGGGCGCTTCCCGGTGCGTGGTCGAGCCTAGGGTGCGGCGAGGGTGCTGTCCAGAGCCGTCGGCCTGCCGTCGCTCGACGGCTATCAGCCAGCATTCCGGAATGCGATTTCTGGATCGGATGCAGAAACGGCGCGGCCCTCGCTACCTTTCAGTCACACGAGGAGGGACGCCCACAAGGTGCCCTTCGTAGATGAGAGGAGCACCATGTCCATTCGACGTTCACGAGGCGCGAAGCTGCCTCGAGGGGTAGCCGTCTCGGCGGCCCTCGTCACCCTCGGCGGTCTGCTGTTCACGCCATCGATCGCGAATGCTGCCACGAGCCCGGTCGGCACTCCGGCGAGCGCTCCGGCCGTCGTCGGCGCGCAGACCGGCACCGGGGTCGACGGGGAGTACGTCGTCGTGCTGAAGCCCGAAGCGGCAGCCGCCGCCAACGACGGCGTCGCGGAGTCCATCAGCGACGCGGCCGGAGGCGAGGTGACCGAGGTCTTCGACACCGCCATCGACGGTTACTCCGCCACCCTCACTGCTGAGGAGGCAAACGCCGTGGCCGCGGATCCGCGTGTCCAGTCGGTCGAGCCGGTGCAGACGATGGTGGCCCTCGCCGAGCAGGTCTCTCCGCCGAACTGGGGCGACGACCGCATCGACCAGCGCGCACTCCCGCTCGACGGACGATTCGTCTACCCCGACTCCGCGGGAGCAGGCGTGCACGTGTACGTCATCGACTCCGGGATCCGCGGCACCCACTCCGAGTTCGCGGGACGCCTCGGCGACGGCTTCGACGTCACCGGCGCAGGCCAGCCCTACCAGGACTGCAACGGCCACGGCACGCACGTCGCCGGCACCGCAGCCGGAACGACCTACGGTGTCGCGAAGAAGGCGACCGTGCACTCGGTGCGCATCCTCGGATGCAATGGGAAGGGCCCGAGCGACGCGTCGCTCGCCGCGATCGAATGGATCATGGAGAACGCGCAGCGCCCGGCCGTCGTGAACTACAGCATCGGATGTCAGACCGCGTGCTCGTACCCCGCGCTCGATGCGGCGGTGAAGAACCTCATCGCCTCGGGCATCTCCTGGGTGCAGGCGGCGGGCAACTCCAACGACAACGCGTGCCTGTACAGCCCGCAGCGCGTCCCCGAGTCCGTCACCGTCGGAAACGTGAACCGGCAGGACGCCAAGAACCCGACGAGCAGTCACGGATCGTGCCTCGACCTCTGGGCGCCGGGCACGGAGATCATCTCCTCGTTCCACACGAGCGACACGGCGACGAAGTCCCTGACCGGCACGTCCATGGCTTCCCCGCACGTCGCAGGATCCGCCGCCCTCATGCTCGGCAAGACACCGTCCGCGACGCCCGCCCAGATCGCGCAGGCGCTCGTCGGCAACGCCACGACCGGGGTGCTCACTGGCCTCGACGCGGCGTCGCCGAACCGTCTGCTGTACACCGGGTTCCTGAACCCGACCACGACGACGCCGACCGCTGTCGACCTCGCCGCTATCCCCGACCAGACCTCGACCGTCGGATCGGCGGTCGACCTCGCGGTCACCGCGACCGGAGGCACGGCGCCGTACACGTTCTCGGCCTCGGGTCTTCCCGCGGGTCTGTCGATCTCCGCGACGACCGGACGCATCACGGGAACGCCCACGACGGCGGCGACCTCGTCCGTCACGGTCACGGTGCGTGACGCCGCCAGCCCCGCGACGCAGGACTCGTTCACCTTCTCGTGGAAGGTGAACGCCTCGACCACGCCGCCGAGCACCTGCACCGGAACCTCGGTGAGCTCGGGCACCCTCGCGTCCGGCGCACAGGCGATCTCCGCGACGTTCAGCCGCACCGCGGCCGGCACGATCGAGGTCTGCCTCGACGGTCCGACCGGCGCGGACTTCGACGCGTACCTGCAGAAGCGCTCCTCGTCGGGGACGTGGACGACGGTCGCCCGCGGCATCACGACCGCTCCGGACGAGAAGTTCTCGTACAGCGCGACCGCCGGGACGTACCGCGTCGTCGTGGTGTCCGACTCCGGCTCGGGCGCGTACACCGCGACCGTGAAGTAGTCGGCGCGACCGCACCGCACATCAGGGGGCGGATGCCGTGGACCAGTCCGCGGCATCCGCCCTCGGCGTGTCCGGACGATCGGTCGGATGCGGCGGACGGCCCGTCGGGCGCGGGCCCTCGGGTGCTGGAAGCCTGGAAGCATGACCACGACCGCCCCCGTTCCCGTGACGACCACGCGCACCCCGAGCATCCGCTACGGCGGACTCATCGTGCTGATGCTGATGGGCTTCCTGCTCGTCACGGCCGAGTTCCTCCCCAACGGCGTGCTCACCGAGATGGCCGACGCACTCGGGGTGACCCCCGGGCAGGCCGGGCAGACGGTCACGGTCACGGCGCTCGTCGGACTCGTCGTCGCCCCCACGGTCGGACTCGTCTTCCCGCGCCTCGACCGACGGTCGCTGCTCGTGTGGATGGCGCTCGCCGCCGCCGCGTCGAACCTCATCGTCGCGATCGCGCCGAACCTGGTGATCGTGCTCCTCGCGCGGTTCCTGCTGGGCGCGGCGATCAGCGCGTTCTGGGCCATGTCCATCACGGTCGCCGTGCGCCTCGCCGGGCCCGAGCACCTGGGCCGCGGGGTCATGTTCACCTCTGCGGGCGTGTCGCTCGCCACCGTCGCCGGAGTCCCGCTCGGCGTCCTGCTGAGTGAGTTCGTGAACTGGCAGGCGGTGTTCGCGATCGCCGGCGTGCTGATGGTGCTGCTGGCCGTCGCGCTGCGTTTCGTGCTGCCTCCAGTGCCGGCTGAGCAGGCGTCCAGCCTCCGCCTCCTGGTCGACACGCTGCGTCGCCCCGGCATCGGACTCGGGATGCTCGGCCACGTGCTCGTGGTGCTCGGGCACTTCCTCGCGTACACGTACGTGCGGCTCGCGCTCGAGAGCATCCCGGGTGTGGATGCCTCGACCATCGTGGTCCTGCTGGCGCTGTTCGGCGTCGGCGGTCTCGCGGGCAACCTGTCGATCGGCCTGATCATCGACCGGCGCTTCGCGTTCTTCTCGGTTTTCGCGCCGCTCGTGATCGCGGTGGCGGTGCTGTCGATGATCCTGTTCGCGGGCACGGTGATCGGCGTCGGCGCGATCGTGCTGGTGTGGGGATTCTTCTTCTCGTCGTGGCTGCTCGTCGCCAACACCTGGGTCGGACACCGGATGCCCGATCGGCTGGAGGCCGGGGGCAGCCTCGTGGTCGTCGGGTTCCAGGGCGCGATCACGCTCGCAGCAGGAGTCGGCGGCCTGCTGGTCGACACGCTGAGCATCCAGCTCGTCTACGTGATCGGCGCGGTCGTGCTGCTGCTCGGCGCCGTGCTCTTCGGGGCCTCGAACCGGGTGAGTTCCCGGGCGCGCGGGTAGCGGGTAGAGGTCAGGCGGGGACGATCGCGTGCGACGCGCGCCATGACGACGGGGTCATGCCCGTGCGGCGGCGGAACGCGCGGCTGAAGCCCTCGTCCGAGGCATAGCCCAGGGTGCGGGAGGTCTCCGAGACGGAACGGCCGGCCTCCAGCATCCGCTTCGCCTCATCGATCCGCACCTCGGTGACGTAGTCGGCGGGGGAGCGG
The DNA here is from genome assembly GCF_040675935.1 of Microbacterium sp. LMX7-1.2. Lineage (NCBI taxonomy): Bacteria > Bacillati > Actinomycetota > Actinomycetes > Micrococcales > Microbacteriaceae > Microbacterium > Microbacterium sp. LMX7-1.2. The sequence goes on from NZ_JBEGIL010000001.1 coordinate 2,363,756, forward strand.
CCGATCGCGATGCGGAACCGCTCCGCGAACACCGACCGCGACATCGCGCCGACGCTCGCGAGGCTCTCGACCGTCCATTCCTCGCCCGGTCGCTCGTGGATCGCCTCGACGACACGATCGAGGAAGGGGTCGGATGCCGCGGGCCAGCCTGCCGGAGCGCAGCCGTTCGCCGCCCAGGCGCGGATGACCGACAACAGCACGGTCTTCGCCATCATGCGGCAGATGAGGGGGTCGCCCTGACGCGCGGGCGAGCCGGGAGGGTCGGTCGGCCCCATGCTCGCGGCGAGCGCCGCCGCTGCGGGTTCGAGAGCGTCGAAAGAGGTGACGGTGACGGGGTCCGGCAGCCCGCCGGCGAGCAGCCGGGTGCTCTCGGAGAACTCGAGGTCGAACACCACCAGGTCTGCCGGACCGCGGGCTTCGAGCGCGAAGGAGGTGTTGCCCAGGGTGAGGAAGGCGTCGCCCGCCGACAGAGGCTCGTTGCGCGGATGCTCCTCCACGGCGATCGAGCTCGAGGCCCGGTCGACATCCAGTCGGCATCCGGCGTTCAGCGGGGGATGGCCGCGCACTGCGCCTGCGGCGACGTACACGAGCGTCGCGCGTCCGGCCGGAAGCGCCAGCAGCCCGCCGGGCGCGAGCGGTGCGCGACGCGCGATGCCGACCGTCAGGTCGACGGAGTCGAGCACGCGCGCGAGCGCGGAGGAGTCGGCGATCACCATGCCTCAGGCAACGCCTGCACGCGCGGCGATATTCCGGCCGGGAGCTCATAGGAACGCCGGTTACGCTGACACGAAACCATCCGAGGAGTCCCGTGTTCCGTGCACCCGGCCGTCTTTTCCGTGTCCTGGCGATCGCGGAGGCGATCACCTGGACGATCCTCATCTCGGGGATCATCGCGCGCGCCCTCGGGGCGCCCGGCGTCGTCGTGACGATCGGCGGCGGCATCCACGGCTTCGTGTTCCTCGCCTACGCGGCCACGGCCCTGCTCGTCGCCCTCAACCAGCGCTGGCACGTCGGCGTCGCGGTCGTCGCCGTGGCGAGCGCTGTGATCCCGTACGCCACGATCCCGACCGAGATCTGGCTGCAGCGCACCGGACGCCTGACCGGCGACTGGCGGCTCGAGCAGGGCGACGACCCACGCGATGCGCGCTGGTACGACCGGCTCATGCGCTGGTTCCTGCGTCGGCCGTGGGTGCTCGCCATGCTGCTGGTGGTCGGCATCGTCGCGCTGTACGTGATCCTGCTGCTCGTCGGCCCTCCCGGCGGCAAGTGATCAGGATGCCGGGCCACGCGCTCAGTGCGCGAACGCGACGCCCACGGAGTCCCGCACGATGCTCCTGGCGGCCTGGGCTCCTGCTCCGGCTGCCACGATGAGCTGCTGCGGTCCCGGCACCGTCGCATCGCCGGCGGCGTAGAGCCCCGCGACGTCGGTCCGCCCGCCGTGGTCGACGTGGATGAGCCCGTGGCCGTCGACCGACGGCGCCGTCTCGTGCAGGAACGACAGGTCGCTCGACCACTCGGGCCGCACGAAGCCGCCCTCGATCGAGACGACCTCCCCGTCGTCGAGCCGCACGGCTTCGATGACCCCTCGGTCTCCGACGAGCTCGACGATGCGGGCTCGTCGCACCGTCACGCCCGCGGCGGCCAGTTCCGCCTCCTCGGCCGCGGTCACGGCATCCGATCCGTTCGTGAAGACCGTGAGCGCCGCGGTCCAGCGGGCGATCAGACGGGCGCGAGCGGCGAGATCCGACGTCTCGCCGATCAGCGCCAGGCGACGGCCCTGCAGCTCCCACGCGTCGCACGCCGTGCAGCTGAACAGGCTCATGCCGTAGAAGCCGCGGAGGTTGGCTACCTCGGGGAGGGTCTCCCGCAGACCCGTCGAGAGCAGCACGGCGCGCGTCGCGACGGTCTCGTCGGGTCCGCGTCGGCCGATGCCCGCCTCGAATCCAGCATCCGACATCCGCAGCGAGTGCACGCGCACGCGGGAGCGCACTTCGACCCCGGGGTAGGCCTCGAGCTCGGCCCGTGCGAGACGTCGCAGCTCGTGGGGCGGCACGCCGTCACGCGTGAGGAAGCCGTGCGAGTTCAGCGTGGCGGCGTTGCGGGGACGGTCCGCGTCGACCAGCAGCACGCGCATGAGCGCTCGGCCGAGATTCAGCGCGGCCGAGAGGCCTGCGGGCCCCCCGCCCACGATCAGGGCGTCGTAGGGCGTCGAGTCGTCCACTGTGCACCTCCGTCCTCCATCCTGCCATCGTCTGCTTAGGGTGGCCTTACTCGGCCGTCTCGGATCAAAACTTGAGCGAACTCATATCAAGTTTGTTTGACAGCGTCCGAAGGTCGGAGTACAGTTGAGCCATCGCGACTCAGGTTTCCCTGATCGCCCCGGATTTTCCGACCACATCAACTCACGCGACACAAAGGAGAACAACATGGCACGTGCTGTGGGTATCGACCTCGGAACGACGAACTCCGTCGTCAGCGTCCTCGAGGGCGGCGAGCCGAAGGTCATCGCCAACGCCGAGGGCTTCCGCACCACCCCCTCGGTGGTCGCCTTCACGAAGGACGGCGAGGTGCTCGTCGGCGAGACCGCCAAGCGCCAGGCCGTCACGAACGTCGACCGCACCATCGCCTCCGTCAAGCGCCACGTCGGCACCGACTGGTCCTTCGACGTCGACGGCAAGAAGTGGACGCCGCAGGAGATCTCCGCGCGCATCCTCCAGAAGCTCAAGCGCGACGCCGAGTCGTACCTGGGCGACACGGTGACGGATGCCGTCATCACCGTCCCCGCGTACTTCAACGACGCCGAGCGTCAGGCCACCAAGGAGGCCGGCGAGATCTCGGGCCTCAACGTCCTGCGCATCATCAACGAGCCGACCGCGGCCGCCCTGGCCTACGGCCTCGACAAGGGCAAGGAGGACGAGCTCATCCTCGTCTTCGACCTCGGCGGCGGCACGTTCGACGTCTCCCTGCTCGAGGTGGGCAAGGACGACGACTTCTCCACGATCCAGGTCCGCGCGACCGCGGGTGACAACCGCCTCGGCGGAGACGACTGGGACCAGCGCCTCGTCGACTACCTGATCAAGCAGTTCAAGGAGACCACGGGCGTCGACGTCTCGGGCGACAAGATCGCGCTGCAGCGCCTCAAGGAGGCCGCGGAGCAGGCGAAGAAGGAGCTCTCCTCCTCGACCTCGACCAGCATCAACCTGCCGTACCTGTCGCTGACGGAGTCCGGCCCGGTGTCGCTGAGCGAGACCATCACGCGCGCGAAGTTCGAGGACCTCACCAAGGACCTCCTCGACCGCACCAAGAAGCCCTTCGAGGACGTCATCCGCGAGGCGAACATCAAGGTCGCCGACATCGACCACATCGTGCTGGTCGGCGGATCGACCCGGATGCCCGCCGTCGCCGAGCTCGTCAAGCGCGAGACCGGCAAGGAGGCCAACAAGGGCGTCAACCCCGACGAGGTCGTGGCCGTGGGCGCAGCCCTGCAGGCCGGTGTCCTCAAGGGCGAGCGCAAGGACGTCCTGCTGATCGACGTCACCCCCCTGAGCCTCGGCATCGAGACCAAGGGCGGCATGATGACCAAGCTCATCGAGCGCAACACGGCCATCCCGACCAAGCGCAGCGAGACCTTCACCACGGCAGACGACAACCAGCCGTCCGTCGCGATCCAGGTGTTCCAGGGCGAGCGCGACTTCACGCGCGACAACAAGCCGCTCGGCACGTTCGAGCTGACCGGCATCGCCGCGGCCCCCCGCGGCATCCCGCAGATCGAGGTCACGTTCGACATCGACGCGAACGGCATCGTGCACGTGTCCGCCAAGGACAAGGGCACCGGTACCGAGAAGTCGATCGTCATCTCCGGCGGCTCGTCGCTGTCGAAGGAGGACATCGAGCGCATGGTGCGCGAGGCCGAGGAGCACGCCGCCGAGGACAAGCAGCGCCGCGAGGCCGCCGAGGTCCGCAACCAGGCCGAGACGCTCGCGTACTCGATCGACAAGTTGCTGACCGAGAACGACGACAAGCTGCCGGAGGACGTGAAGACCGAGGTCAAGGCCGACGTCGACGCCCTCAAGACGGCGCTCGCGGGCGAGGACGAGGACGCGGTCAAGACCGCGTTCGACAAGCTCAACCAGTCGCAGGGCCGGATCGGCGAGGCGCTGTACGCGTCCTCGCAGGCGGACGCCGCTGCCGGCGCCTCGGCCGAGGGCGACGCCCCGGCCGGTGACGACACCTCCTCCGACGAGGACGTCATCGACGCCGAGGTCGTGGACGACGAGGACGAGAAGAAGTAATCATGACGGACAAGAACTTCGACGAGAACCAGAATCCTGAGTCCGCCGGAGGTCGCAGCGAGGGGTCGGATGCTCAGGCATCCGGCCCCGAGCCGCAGAACCAGGACTCCCGCGAGGCGGCGGCCGCCGAGGGATCGGACGAGACCCCGGTCGACGGCGCCCCCGACGACCTCACGGTCGACGACATCCTCGGTGCCACGCAGACCGGCGAGGCCGCGGCGGAGGACGCCGTGCTCGCCGACCTGGAGTCGACGCTCCTGAACGACCTCAAGCGCCTGCAGGCCGAGTACGCGAACTACCGCCGCCGCACCGAGGAGCAGCGTCAGGTCGAGATCGAGCGCGCGAAGGGCGAGGCCGCGAAGGGCCTCATCCCCGTGCTCGACGATCTCGCCCGCGCCGCCCAGCACGGCGATCTGGTCGAGGGCACGCCCTTCGCCGTGATCGCCGACAAGGTGCGCACGGTGGTCGACCGTCTCGGCGTCGTCTCCTACGGGGCGGCCGGTGAGGAGTTCGACCCGCAGCGCCACGAGGCGATCTTCCAGCAGCCCACGCCGGGCGCCACCACGACGACGATCCTCGAGGTGGTCGAGGTGGGCTACCGCCTCGGCGACGTCGAGCTGCGACCCGCCAAGGTCGTGGTCGCCGTCCCTGCCGAGTAGGTGATCGATGGCTAGCCAGGACTGGTTCGACAAGGACTTCTACAAGACCCTCGGGGTCTCGAAGGACGTCAGCGACGCCGATCTCAAGAAGACGTACCGCAAGCTCGCCCGCAAGTACCACCCGGACTCCAACCAGGGGGACGAGAAGGCGGAGGCGAAGTTCAAGGAGATCAGCGAGGCCTACTCGGTGCTCTCCGACGCCGAGCAGCGCAAGGAGTACGACGAGATCCGTGCGATGGGCTCGGGCGCGCGCTTCACGGCGGGCGGCCAGGGCGGCGGCGGCTTCGAAGACGTCTTCAGCCGGTTCGGCCAGCAGGGTCGCGGGCAGACCGCCGACTTCGAGGACATCTTCGCGATGTTCAACCAGGGGCAGGGCGGCGGATCGTTCGGCTCCGGCCGGTTCGGGCAGACGTCCGGCGGATTCCGCGGCTTCGGCGGCCCCCAGCGCGGCGCCGACGTCACGGCCCGCACCACGCTGGACTTCGCGACCGCCGTGCAGGGCGAGACGATCAGCCTGCAGGGCGAGGACGGCAAGCCGTTCAAGGTGAAGATCCCCGCCGGGGTCGCCGACGGGCAGAAGATCCGCCTGCGCGGTCGCGGCCGACCGTCGCCGGACGGCGGGGAGAGCGGCGACATCGTGGTGCAGATCACGGTGCGACCGCATCCGGTCTTCACGCGCGACGGCCTCAACCTGCGCGTCGTGGTGCCGGTGACCTTCACGGAGGCAGCGCTCGGCGCGACGATCGAGGTCCCCACGCTCGGGGGCGACACGGTCAAGCTCCGCGTCGCCCCGGGCACGCCGTCGGGGCGGGTGCTCCGCGTCAAGGGACGCGGAGTCACAACCAGCAAGGGCACGGGAGACCTCCTGGCCGAGCTGCAGATCGCGGTGCCCTCGCACCTCGATGAGGCGGCCAAGGAGGCGCTGGAGAAGTTCCAGGAGCTCGAGCCCGCCGAGAACCCGCGCGCCGACCTGATGGCGAAGGCACGGCGCTGACATCATGACCGGGATGACGACCGCGAACACCGGAAGGAAGAGGTGATCTCCATGGCTGATCAGCAGATGGATACCGACACCCCGGTGTTCGCGATCGCGGTCGCGGCCGAGCTCGCGGGCATGCACCCGCAGACGCTGCGACAGTACGACCGGATCGGGCTCGTGGTCCCCGGCCGCACCAGCGGAGGGTCTCGCCGCTATTCGACCCGCAACATCGAGCAGCTCCGCGAGGTCGCGCAGCTCTCCTCGGAAGGAATGAGCCTTCCCGCGATCGCCCGTCTCCTCGACCTCGAGGACGAGAACCGGATGCTGCGCCGACGCGTGGCCGATCTGGATGCCGCGCTCCGTGCCGAGCGCGAGAACCGACCGGGAGTCCGAGTGTTCGCGGCCGGTTCGGCTGGTGTCGTGCCGATGCCGAGCGGGCGCCGACTGCGCCGGTCGACAGAGGTGGTGCTGTGGCACCCGGGGAGCGGCCGCGGCTGAGACGTGTCACCCGGTCCGCGGGCGACACGCCCGGCGGATCGCAGCGATTTGCCCGAGTCCCGGGATCCACGTAAGTTATTACCTGTTCGCCCCACAGGGAAGCGGAGAGGCCGAGAGCCTTACCCCCCTCAAGCGGAGAACCACTCCCTCAGATCAGATCCTCGGAGCAGATCGCGGACACACTTCTGTCCGACGTGGGAGCTTCCCGGACGGGACGGCGGTCGATTTGACAGCCTGACCGGAACGGATAAGCTAGTGAAGTTGCCTCGGCGCGGTAAGCGCCCGGCTACGGATCTGGGCCTGAACCTCACGGCGTGTCGATTTGACAGCCGGGACGGCGCAGGTAAGATTGAGAAGTTGCCCTTCGGGCCTGACTGTGATGGTTGGGTCGGGGGAGCGTCCGATCCTTGAGAACTCAACAGCGTGCACTTGTCAAATGCCAAATAACCTCGTTCCTGCTTCGGCAGGGTGAGATTCCTTTGGATCAAAGACCACTTCCTTTGGGGAGTGGCGATGGATAGTCAGCAATGATTTATCTCTTTGGTCAGCATCAAACTCGCTGCGTCATCCTATTCCGGGTGTTCGTATGCATTTCTTTTTTACGGAGAGTTTGATCCTGGCTCAGGATGAACGCTGGCGGCGTGCTTAACACATGCAAGTCGAACGGTGAACACGGAGCTTGCTCTGTGGGATCAGTGGCGAACGGGTGAGTAACACGTGAGCAACCTGCCCCTGACTCTGGGATAAGCGCTGGAAACGGCGTCTAATACTGGATACGAACCACGAAGGCATCTTCAGTGGTTGGAAAGAATTTCGGTTGGGGATGGGCTCGCGGCCTATCAGCTTGTTGGTGAGGTAATGGCTCACCAAGGCGTCGACGGGTAGCCGGCCTGAGAGGGTGACCGGCCACACTGGGACTGAGACACGGCCCAGACTCCTACGGGAGGCAGCAGTGGGGAATATTGCACAATGGGCGCAAGCCTGATGCAGCAACGCCGCGTGAGGGATGACGGCCTTCGGGTTGTAAACCTCTTTTAGCAGGGAAGAAGCGAAAGTGACGGTACCTGCAGAAAAAGCGCCGGCTAACTACGTGCCAGCAGCCGCGGTAATACGTAGGGCGCAAGCGTTATCCGGAATTATTGGGCGTAAAGAGCTCGTAGGCGGTTTGTCGCGTCTGCTGTGAAATCCCGAGGCTCAACCTCGGGCCTGCAGTGGGTACGGGCAGACTAGAGTGCGGTAGGGGAGATTGGAATTCCTGGTGTAGCGGTGGAATGCGCAGATATCAGGAGGAACACCGATGGCGAAGGCAGATCTCTGGGCCGTAACTGACGCTGAGGAGCGAAAGGGTGGGGAGCAAACAGGCTTAGATACCCTGGTAGTCCACCCCGTAAACGTTGGGAACTAGTTGTGGGGTCCATTCCACGGATTCCGTGACGCAGCTAACGCATTAAGTTCCCCGCCTGGGGAGTACGGCCGCAAGGCTAAAACTCAAAGGAATTGACGGGGACCCGCACAAGCGGCGGAGCATGCGGATTAATTCGATGCAACGCGAAGAACCTTACCAAGGCTTGACATATACGAGAACGGGCCAGAAATGGTCAACTCTTTGGACACTCGTAAACAGGTGGTGCATGGTTGTCGTCAGCTCGTGTCGTGAGATGTTGGGTTAAGTCCCGCAACGAGCGCAACCCTCGTTCTATGTTGCCAGCACGTAATGGTGGGAACTCATGGGATACTGCCGGGGTCAACTCGGAGGAAGGTGGGGATGACGTCAAATCATCATGCCCCTTATGTCTTGGGCTTCACGCATGCTACAATGGCCGGTACAAAGGGCTGCAATACCGCGAGGTGGAGCGAATCCCAAAAAGCCGGTCCCAGTTCGGATTGAGGTCTGCAACTCGACCTCATGAAGTCGGAGTCGCTAGTAATCGCAGATCAGCAACGCTGCGGTGAATACGTTCCCGGGTCTTGTACACACCGCCCGTCAAGTCATGAAAGTCGGTAACACCTGAAGCCGGTGGCCTAACCCTTGTGGAGGGAGCCGTCGAAGGTGGGATCGGTAATTAGGACTAAGTCGTAACAAGGTAGCCGTACCGGAAGGTGCGGCTGGATCACCTCCTTTCTAAGGAGCACTGCACCCTTCGGGGTGACAGAGCCGGATTCGGGACGTACGTTCTCGACCGGAGCTCATGGGTGGAACATTTGACATGGCATCAGCGCAGCTGATTTCTGCTAGTACGTCGCTTCGGCGGCAGGAACGTGGGGGTTGGTGAGCGGGGTGTCTGCACGCTGTTGGGTCCTGAGGGACCGGACGTCGCGGCCTTCGGGTTGCGGGTCTGTACCTCTGGGCCCTTCGTTGTTTGTCCTGTGGGGCAAGCGGTGAGGGGTACCGCCCGTACTTTGAGAACTACACAGTGGACGCGAGCATCTTGCAACTGATCATCGATCGGTTGCACAAGATGATCTTAAAGATCATTAGTCAATTTCATTCCAGGCCTTTTGGGGTCTGGAATCGATTCTGATTCAAACTCATGTGATTTCAAGTCTTTAAGAGCAAACGGTGGATGCCTTGGCATCTGGAGCCGAAGAAGGACGTAGCAATCTGCGATAAGCCTCGGGGAACTGATAAGCAAGTTTTGATCCGAGGGTGTCCGAATGGGGAAACCCCGCTGGGCGGCGTGCCGACCTAGTGACTCCCGCCTGAATATATAGGGCGGGTAGAGGGAACGTGGGGAAGTGAAACATCTCAGTACCCACAGGAAGAGAAAGCAACCGCGATTCCGTTAGTAGTGGCGAGCGAAACCGGATCAGGCTAAACCGAGCGTGTGTGATAGCCGGCAGGCGTTGCACGTTCGGGGTTGTGGGACTTTTCAGTCATTTCTGCCGAGATGGCGGCGTTACAAGAAGGTATAGACGAACGGTCTTGAAAGGCCGGTCATAGAGGGTGCCAACCCCGTAGTCGAAATGCCTTGCTTGGCGCGAAGAGTATCCCAAGTAGCACGGGGCCCGTGAAATCCCGTGTGAATCTGTCAGGACCACCTGATAAGCCTAAATACTCCCAGATGACCGATAGCGGACAAGTACCGTGAGGGAAAGGTGAAAAGTACCCCGGGAGGGGAGTGAAATAGTACCTGAAACCGTTTGCTTACAAACCGTTGGAGCACCCCTGGTAGGTGTGACAGCGTGCCTTTTGAAGAATGAGCCTGCGAGTTAGCGATATGTGGCGAGGTTAACCCGTGTGGGGTAGCCGTAGCGAAAGCGAGTCTGAATAGGGCGATTCAGTCGCATGTCCTAGACCCGAAGCGAAGTGATCTATCCATGGCCAGGTTGAAGCGACGGTAAGACGTCGTGGAGGACCGAACCCACTTAGGTTGAAAACTGAGGGGATGAGCTGTGGATAGGGGTGAAAGGCCAATCAAACTTCGTGATAGCTGGTTCTCTCCGAAATGCATTTAGGTGCAGCGTTGCGTGTTTCTTGCCGGAGGTAGAGCTACTGGATGGCCGATGGGCCCTACAAGGTTACTGACGTCAGCCAAACTCCGAATGCCGGTAAGTGAGAGCGCAGCAGTGAGACTGTGGGGGATAAGCTTCATAGTCGAGAGGGAAACAACCCAGACCACCAACTAAGGTCCCAAAGCGCGTGCTAAGTGGGAAAGGATGTGGAGTTGCTGTGACAACCAGGAGGTTGGCTTAGAAGCAGCCACCCTTGAAAGAGTGCGTAATAGCTCACTGGTCAAGTGATTCCGCGCCGACAATGTAACGGGGCTCAAGCACGCCACCGAAGTTGTGGCATTGACATTATTGGTAGGCCTTCGTGGTCCAGCCGTGTTGATGGGTAGGAGAGCGTCGTGTGGCCAGCGAAGCGGCGGTGGAAACCAGCCGTGGAGGCTACACGAGTGAGAATGCAGGCATGAGTAGCGAAAGACGTGTGAGAAACACGTCCTCCGAAAGACCAAGGGTTCCAGGGTCAAGCTAATCTTCCCTGGGTAAGTCGGGACCTAAGGCGAGGCCGACAGGCGTAGTCGATGGACAACGGGTTGATATTCCCGTACCGGCGAAGAACCGCCCAAGCTAATCCAGTGGTGCTAAACGTCCGAAGCCGCTCACCGGGTCCTTCGGGATCCATCGGGTGGTGGATCACGTGACCCCATGCTGGTGCGGTTAGCGTATTAACAGGTGTGACGCAGGAAGGTAGTCCAAGCCAGGCGATGGTTGTCCTGGTGCAAGTGCGTAGGCCGAGTCATAGGCAAATCCGTGACTCATACAGGCTGAGACACGATGCGGATAAAAAGTGGATGATCCTATGCTGCCGAGAAAAGCATCGACGCGAGGTTCTAGCTGCCCGTACCCCAAACCGACTCAGGTGGTCAGGTAGAGAATACCAAGGAGATCGAGAGAATCGTGGTTAAGGAACTCGGCAAAATGCCCCCGTAACTTCGGGAGAAGGGGGGCCATCCACTTATACGGACTTGCTCCGAAAAGGGTGTGGTGGCCGCAGAGACTAGTGGGTAGCGACTGTTTACTAAAAACACAGGTCCGTGCCAAGTCGCAAGACGATGTATACGGACTGACGCCTGCCCGGTGCTGGAAGGTTAAGAGGACCGGTTAGCCGCAAGGCGAAGCTGAGAATTTAAGCCCCAGTAAACGGCGGTGGTAACTATAACCATCCTAAGGTAGCGAAATTCCTTGTCGGGTAAGTTCCGACCTGCACGAATGGCGTAACGACTTCCCAACTGTCTCAACCGCGAACTCGGCGAAATTGCATTACGAGTAAAGATGCTCGTTACGCGCAGCAGGACGGAAAGACCCCGTGACCTTTACTACAGCTTGGTATTGGTGTTCGGTGTGGCTTGTGTAGGATAGGTGGGAGACTGTGAAGCATGGACGCCAGTTCATGTGGAGTCATTGTTGAAATACCACTCTGGTCACTCTGGATATCTAACTTCGAACCGTAATCCGGTTCAGGGACAGTGCCTGGTGGGTAGTTTAACTGGGGCGGTTGCCTCCCAAAAAGTAACGGAGGCGCCCAAAGGTTCCCTCAACCTGGTTGGCAATCAGGTGTCGAGTGTAAGTGCACAAGGGAGCTTGACTGTGAGACTGACAGGTCGAGCAGGGACGAAAGTCGGGACTAGTGATCCGGCAGTGGCTTGTGGAAGCGCTGTCGCTCAACGGATAAAAGGTACCTCGGGGATAACAGGCTGATCTTGCCCAAGAGTCCATATCGACGGCATGGTTTGGCACCTCGATGTCGGCTCGTCGCATCCTGGGGCTGGAGTAGGTCCCAAGGGTTGGGCTGTTCGCCCATTAAAGCGGTACGCGAGCTGGGTTTAGAACGTCGTGAGACAGTTCGGTCCCTATCCGCTGCGCGCGTAGGAAGTTTGAGAGGATCTGACCCTAGTACGAGAGGACCGGGTTGGACGAACCTCTGGTGTGTCAGTTGTTCCGCCAGGAGCACCGCTGATTAGCTACGTTCGGGATGGATAACCGCTGAAAGCATCTAAGCGGGAAGCCGGCCTCAAGATGAGACTTCCATACCTTCGGGTGAGAGGCTCCCAGCCAGACTACTGGGTTGATAGGCCAGATGTGGAAGCACGGTAACGTGTGCAGCTGACTGGTACTAATAAGCCGATGACTTGATAACACACCGTTTGTTGGTGCTTGCGTCCACTGAGTGGTTCTCGATGTACGGTCGAGAACCGCATAACTTTGACTTTGTCGTTATGCAACGATTGAAACATCAATAGTGTTTCGGCGGCCATAGCGTGAGGGAAACGCCCGGTTACATTCCGAACCCGGAAGCTAAGCCTCACAGCGCCGATGGTACTGCAGGGGGGACCCTGTGGGAGAGTAGGACACCGCCGGACTCCTTTTAGACAGAAGAGCCGCCCATCGTTGGGTGGCTCTTCTGCGTTAACGCGCTCGGGTCGTCAGCGTCGGACCGGGTCAGCGTCGAATCGGCAGACGCAATGTCACGACCGATCCTGATCCCTCGACCGAACGGATCGCGACGTCACCGCCGTGCCGGCGCATGACCGTCGCGACGAGGGTCAGACCGATGCCCGAACCGCTCACGTCTCGGGCGTTCTGCGCGCGAGCCAGCTCATCGAACACCGTGGGCAGCTCGGCGGCCGGGACACCCCGCCCGGCATCCGCGACCTCGATCACGGCCCAGCCGTCCTGCTCACGCAGGCGGACCTCGATCGGTCCCGATGTCGAGTACTTGGCGGCGTTGCCGAGAACGTTGTCGACCGCGAGCGACAGCAGATCCAGGTCTGCATCCAGCGGCGGCACGGCCCACGGCACCCTCGTCACCGTCAACGCCGTGCGAGCCCTCGCCTGCGGGTTCTGGTGGCCGAGAGCGTCGATCGCCTCCGTGAGCAGCTCTTCGAGGAGCACGGGCTCCGTCTCGAGCGGCCTGGTCTCCAACTCGGCGAGCTTGCGCAGATCGCGCACGAGAGAGCTCAGCTTCGACGCCTGCGCGTCCACAGTCTGCCACGCTGCCGCGCTCGGGTCGGCCTGGTCCGCGCTCTGCCCGGCCGCCGCGGTGGCCCGGATCGCGGTGAGCGGGTTCTTCAGCTCGTGGTCCAGGCGCGCGAGGAACTGCTGATGCGTCGCACGTTCTTGCTGTGCGGCGGCGACCGCGGCAGCCTCTGCCGCCGCAGCCTCTCGACGTCGAATTCGTGCGGAGCGTCGTCGCCACGCCAGGATCGCGAGCGGGATCGCCGACAGCACGACACCTCCGACGAGGACTCCGGAGGGAAGGGTCAGCTCGACGGCGAGCAGGCGATCTTCTCCCGTCAGCAGCATGGCGCCCGCGACGACCGCGCACGCCCCGATCGGCACCGCGGCCAGGATGCCGAGCGTGACGTCCGCACCCCGGCTCACGCCGCCACCACCGGTGCCGTGAACTGATATCCCATCGTCTGCGCGGTCTCGATGAACCGGACCTCTCCGGTTCCGTCGCCGAGGACGCGGCGCAGCTCGGCGATGCGATGGTCGACCGCGCGGCTGGTCGTCGCGAAGTCGAACCCCCACAGCGTCGACAACAGTCGTTCGCGCGAGTGCACCTCCTGCGGATGCATCATCAGGTACTCGAGCAGCGTCAGCGCCTTCGGCGTCAACGACAGCTCTGTCGTGCCGCGCCAGACGCGGCGCGCGCTTCGGTCGAGAACGAGGTCGTGCGCCTGCAAGCGGGTCGCGGATCGCAGGGAGCTGACTCCCTGGGCCGTGCGACGGAGCACGGCACGGATGCGTGCGAGGAGCTCATGCGGATCGAAGGGCTTGTTGAGATAGTCGTCGGCGCCTTCATCGAGAGCGGCACTGCGCTCCCACGATTCTCCGACCTGCGTGAGCAGGATGATCGGCAGCCAGAGCTGTCGCGCACGCATCCGGCGCACGAACTCGCGTCCGTCCACGTGAGGCATGACGACATCGCACACCACGATGTCCGGCACCTCGCCGCCGACGGCGTCGAGTGCCGCGAGCCCGTCGCCGGCCACCTGCACGGCGAAGCCGCTGCGTTCGAGGAAGGGTGCGAGAGCGGTGGTGATCGCCTCGTCGTCATCGACGAGCAGGATGCGCGGACGGGGAGTCTCGTTCATCCTCACCCCTTTCGCACGGTGTTGCCGGCGCCCGTGTCGTCGACGCTCGGCGTGGAACCGGCCCAGAAGACCGAGCTCGCATCACCGGTCACCGTCACCGAGGAGACGTTCACGACGTAGACCACGGTCCCGCTGCCGGAGAGCGTGAGCGACTCGACATCGTCGGCGATGACGACGGCCGCGTCCGCCTGGACGTCCAGCTGCGGGCACGAGCCCTCGATCCGGATGACGACCCCGTCGGCCGTGACAGCACCGGTCGGGCACGCCGTGGTCGTCGAGGCCGCCGCGGTGAGTCGGTCGCGGTCGGCCTGTCGCTCGTCGCTCAGCCTGTCGGAATCCGTCGGCGAGCTGGCCGGGGGCGTGGGCTCGGTGCGCTCGACCTCGAAGGAGGACGTGGACTCCGGAGTGGGTGTGCGTTCGGCGTCGGCGGCACCCGGGTCGACGATCGACACCGTGCATCCGCTCAGCGTCGTCGCGAGCAGGACGGCGGTCAGCAGGACGGAGGTCGCGGTGGAGCGGCGCATGCATTCATCCTCTCGTGTCGACGGCATCCGATCACAGCGCCGCGGGGATGAAGATCTCCACGCGGCGATTCAACTGGCGTCCTGCGGGGTTGTCGGTGCCGTCGATCTCGTTCGCGGCGACCGGACGGCTCTCGCCGAAGCCCTCCGCGGTGAGCGTGGTCGTCACGCCCCGGTCCTCCAGTCCCGCGACGACGGACTGCGCGCGATCCTCCGAGAGCACCTGGTTCTCGGCATCCGATCCGATCGCGTCGGTGTGCCCGCTCACCTGCGCAGAGGAGACGCCGAGACGCGTGAACACCTGGGCGACCGCGTCGAGTGTCGTCGCCGCGTCGGGGCGGATGTCGCTCTTGTCGAAGTCGAAGAGCACACCGTCGGCGAACGTCAGCGTCGTGCCGCAGGACGCGACCGGAGCGAGCGCGCCGAGCGGGGGGAAGACGCCGAGCTTCGGCACATCGGGCAGCGGCTCGGCCTCCACCGTCTCGCCGTCGACGAGGGCCGTGCCGTCGCCCCAGTTCTGGATCCTCACACGGCCATCGGAGTAGTTGCCGGATCCGTCGCCGAAGTTCTGGATCGTGACGGTGCCGTCGGAGTAGTTGCCCGAGCCGTCGCCGAAGTTCTGGATCGTCACGGGGCCCCGGGCGTAGTTGCCCGATCCGTCGCCGAAGATCTGCACCGTCGTCGTCGCGTCGGAGTAGGTGCCGGATCCGTCGCCGAAGTTCTGGATGGTCACCGTACCGTCGCTGTAGTTGCCCGAGCCGTCGCCGAAGTTCTGGATAGCGACCCCGTTGATCGTCGAGTTGCCGGATCCGTCGCCGAAGTTCTGCACCGTGCCGTCCGGTCCGGTGAAGGAGCCGGAGCCGTCCCCGTAGAGATACGCGGTGCCGTTGCCGGAGATCACGCTCCCGCCCGCGTCGCACTGGGCGGGGGCGGCGACGACGCCGGGGATGTCGGCGAGCGCCTGGTTGACCTCGATCGTGAACGCCGACGCCGAAGTGTCGAGCAACGACAGATCCGGGAGCACGAAGAGCGGCACGGGCGGGAACTGCCCGACGTCGTATCCCGCGACGGTCGCGACGTCCGGGGTCGCGGAGGCCGGGGCCGTCGGCGCCGACGTCGGCGATGGTGCGCTGGCCGCCGGCTCCGGGGCGCAGCCCGTCAGCGCGAGGGCGGCGGAGCATGCGAGCACCCCTCCGACGGCGAGCGCATGGCTCATGCGGAGGGCGGGCGAAGCGGTGAACGAGGTCATGTGTCGAGCGTATCCAGGCGGTGTCGCCACCGCGTCGCGAGGATGTCGCAGTCCTGAGACATCCTCATTCTCCCGGCGACGGGGCTCATCGACGCAGTCGCGATTCGAGCACCGCTGCCGTCTCGCGCACGGCTTCCGCGAGCAGTTCCTCGTCGAGATCTGCGTTCGCCCACGTGACGGCGACAGCCGCCACGGGCCAGCCGGCATGGTCGTGCACGGCGGCGCCGACACTGCGCAGGCCATCGGCGACCTCGCTGTCCTCCGTCGCATAGCCTCGCGCGCGAGCGATGCGCAGCACCTCGCGCAGCTCGGCCGGAGTGCGCGGCCCGACGCCCGTGCGATCCGGGAACGCCGAAGCGCTCGGGTACAGCGCGCGCACCTGCTCACGGGGGAGAGCCGCCAACATCGCTCGCCCCGACGCAGTGAGGTGCGCCGGCAGCCGCACGCCGACGTCCGTCACGAGCGCGGGACGCCTCGGCGCTCGTTCCTCCACGATGTAGAGCACGTCACCGCCGCTCATGACCGCGAGGTGCGCGCTCTCGCCGAGACGGTCGGAGAGTGCCGCGACCACGGGGCGGCCCAGTCGGGCGAGCGGCTGCTGTCGGGCATAACCGCCCGCGAGCTCGAACGCGGAGGTCCCCAGGCCCCAGCGCCGATCCTCGCGCATGTGCAGTACGAACCCGTGCGCGGCCATGGTCGTCAGCAGGTGGTAGACCGTCGAACGGGGGAGCGCGAGGTCACGGGCGATCGCCGACGCGGCCACCGGCGCCGGGCGACCGGCGAGGTAACGCAGCATGCGCAGAGTGTTGTCCGCGGCCGGCACCTGGGCGGCGGTCATCGACGCGTCGGGGTTGTCTGGTATCACAGACACAGGATGCCACGGACGGGTGTCGCACGCGAGGTGCGGGGTGTGGAATCGAGACATGAGCACTCCGTCCCCCGTCGTCGTCGGCGCCGGCCCCCTCTCGATCGATCAGGTCGTTGCGGTCGCGCGTCACGACGTGTCCGTCGTCGTCAGCGCCGAGGCGCTCAAGCGCGTCGCTGAGACCCGCCGTGTGATCGACGGCCTCGCTGCCGATCCGAACCCGCACTACGGCGTCTCGACCGGATTCGGCGCCCTCGCCACGACCTTCATCGCCCCGGATCGTCGCCTGCAGCTGCAGGCCAGCCTGATCCGCTCGCATGCCGCCGGCACCGGTGCCGAGGTCGAACGCGAAGTCATCCGCGGGCTGCAGCTCCTGCGTCTGCAGACCCTCGCTTCGGGACGCACCGGTGTGCGACCCGTGGTCGTCGAGACGTACGCCGCCCTGTTGAACGCCGGCATCACGCCGATCGTCCGCGAGTACGGCTCGCTCGGATGCTCCGGTGACCTCGCGCCCCTCGCTCACATCGCCCTCGCTGCGATGGGGGAGGGAGACGTCCGCACGCCGGAGGGCGACCTCGTCCCGGCATCCGACGCCCTCGCCAGCGCGGGGATCGCCCCCGTCGCGCTCGTCGAGAAAGAGGGGCTCGCCCTCATCAACGGCACCGACGGGATGCTCGCGACCCTGGCGCTCGCACTGCACGATCTCGACTCGCTCCTCCTCGCCGCCGACATGGCCGCCGCGATGTCGATCGAATCGCAGCTCGGCACGGATGCCGTCTTCGCCGCCGACCTCATGGCGCTGCGTCCGCAGTTCGGCCAGGGCGAGTCAGCCGCCCACCTGCGCGCGTTCCTGCGGGACTCGCCGATCGTGCACAGCCACAAGGGGCCGGAGGACGGCCGGGTGCAGGATGCGTACTCGCTGCGCTGTTCGCCGCAGGTGCACGGTGCCGCACGCGACACCATGGCGCACGCCGCCCTGATCGCGGGGCGCGAGCTCGCCAGCGTGATCGACAACCCCGTCATCACGGTCGACGGACGCATCGAGTCGAACGGGAACTTCCACGGTGCCCCGATCGCGGCGGTGCTCGACTTCCTCGCGATCTCGGTGGCCGACGTCGCCTCGGTCTCCGAGCGACGCACGGATCGGGCGCTCGATCCCGCCCGCAACCACGGGCTGCCGCCGTTCCTCGCCGACGAGGTCGGCGTCGACTCGGGGCTCATGATCGCGCAGTACGCCTCGGCGGGCATCGTCTCCGAGCTCAAGCGTCTCGCCGCCCCGGCATCCGTCGACTCGATCCCTTCCTCGGCGATGCAGGAGGATCACGTCTCCATGGGGTGGGCGGCGGCACGCAAGCTGCGCCGTGCGATCGACGGCCTCGGACGCGTGCTCGCGATCGAGATCCTCACCGGCGCTCGCGCACTCGACCTGCGAGCGCCGTTGCAGGCCGGACCCGCGACCGGGGCCGTCCGCGACCTCGTCCGCACGGTCGCTGAGGGCCCCGGCCCCGACCGCTTCCTCTCACCCGACATGGAGGCCGTGACCGCACTCGTGCAGTCCGGCGCCGTCACCCGCATCGCGAAGGAGCACGCGCATGACTGATACGACCGAGACGACTGGCACGACTGCCGCCGGTCCTCGCACGATCCGCGCCCCTCGGGGCAACCAGCGCACGGCGAAGAGCTGGGGCGCCGAGGCCGCCAAGCGGATGCTGATGAACAACCTCGATCCCGAGGTCGCCGAGCATCCCGAAGACCTCGTCGTCTACGGCGGCACGGGACGCGCGGCGCGCAGCTGGGCCGCGTACGACGCGATCGTCCGCACGCTCGACGAGCTCGAGCCCGACGAGACGCTGCTCGTGCAGTCGGGCAAGCCGGTCGGCGTGTTCCGCACGCACGAGTGGGCGCCACGAGTGCTCATCGCGAACTCGAACCTCGTGGGTGACTGGGCGAACTGGCCGGAGTTCCGTCGGCTCGAGGAACTCGGTCTCATCATGTACGGCCAG
Source organism: Microbacterium sp. LMX7-1.2 (assembly GCF_040675935.1). Classification (NCBI taxonomy): domain Bacteria; kingdom Bacillati; phylum Actinomycetota; class Actinomycetes; order Micrococcales; family Microbacteriaceae; genus Microbacterium; species Microbacterium sp. LMX7-1.2. The sequence goes on from NZ_JBEGIL010000001.1 coordinate 2,382,423, forward strand.
ATGACCGCAGGGTCGTGGATCTACATCGGCACGCAGGGCATCCTCCAGGGCACGTATGAGACCTTCGCCGCCGTCGCGCGGTCGCTCGGCCGTGACTCGCTGAAGGGCACCCTCACCCTCACCGGCGGGGCCGGAGGCATGGGCGGTGCGCAGCCGCTCGCCGTGACCATGAACGAGGGGGCCGTGCTGATCGTCGACGTCGATGAGAGCCGTCTCGCGCGCCGCGTCGACCACGGCTACCTCGACCTCTACTTCACCGACCTCGATGAGGCCATCGCACGGGCCGTCGCCGCGAAAGACGCCGGCGAGGCGCTCTCGGTGGGCGTCGTCGGCAACGCGGCCGAGGTCTTCCCCGAGCTGCTGCGCCGCGGCGTGCCGATCGACATCGTGACCGATCAGACGAGCGCGCACGACCCGCTCGCGTACCTGCCTATCGGCATCCCCGTCGCGGACTGGAAGGCCGAGGCGGAGCGCGATCCCGAGGAGTTCACGCGCCGCTCCCGCGAGTCGATGGCCGCGCACGTCGCGGCGATGGTCGCGTTCCAGGATGCCGGTGCCGCGGTGTTCGACTACGGCAACTCGATCCGGGCTGAGGCGCAGCTGGGCGGCTTCGACCGGGCGTTCGCATTCCCCGGCTTCGTGCCCGCGTACATCCGCCCCCAGTTCGAGGAGGGGCGTGGGCCGTTCCGCTGGGCCGCTCTGTCGGGAGACCCCGAGGACATCCGCAGGACCGATCGGGCGATCGCCGAGCTGTTCCCCGAGGACGCGGCCCTGCACCGCTGGCTCGAGAAGGCGGGGGAGAAGGTGCACTTCGAGGGCCTCCCCGCACGCATCTGCTGGCTCGGCTACAAGGAGCGCCACCTCGCCGGGTTGAAGTTCAACGAGATGGTGGCCGCAGGCGAGCTGTCGGCGCCGATCGTGATCGGCCGCGACCACCTCGACTCCGGTTCGGTGGCCTCGCCGTATCGGGAGACGGAGGGCATGAAGGACGGCTCCGACGCGATCGCCGACTGGCCGCTGCTGAACGCGCTGCTCAATACGGCGTCCGGTGCCTCCTGGGTGTCGCTGCACCATGGTGGCGGTGTCGGCATCGGCCGGTCGATCCATGCGGGACAGGTCACGGTCGCTGACGGGTCCGCGCTCGCCGCCGAGAAGCTCGAGCGGGTGCTGACGAACGACCCCGGCACGGGCGTGATGCGGCACGTCGACGCCGGGTACGAGCACGCGCGCGAGATCGCCCGCGAGCGCGGCCTGACCGTGCCGATGCTGTGAGCACCGCGGCTATGAGCACTGTGCCTGCGAACACCGTGCTGCTGACGAACATCGGCGAGCTGACCACCAACGTCGGCTCGCCGGATGACCCGATTCGCGGACGCGGTCCCGATCCGCTGACCGAAACTGTGAACTCGTCGGCGGATCGGGACGCCGTCGGCGGATCGGGACGCGCCGGCGAGCCCGGCGACCCGTGCGGCACGCTGTACGATGCCGCCGTGCTGATCGACGGCGGACGGATCGCCTGGGTCGGCCCCTCCGCCGACGCACCGGACGCCGACGAGATCGTGGATGCCGGAGGCCGGGCCGTGATCCCGGGATTCGTCGACAGCCACAGCCACCTCGTGTTCGGCGGCGACCGGGCAGCCGAGTTCGAGGCGCGCATGGCTGGGCAGAAGTACGCCGCCGGCGGCATCCGCTCCACCGTGGCCGCCACGCGCGCGGCGAGCGACGACGAGCTCCGCGAGCGCCTGCGCGGCTTCGTCGACGAGCTGCTCGCGCAGGGCACGACCACGGTCGAGATCAAGAGCGGCTACGGGCTCTCGGTCGCCGACGAGGAGCGACTCGTGCGGCTCGCCGCCGAGGTCACGCCCGAGGTCACCTTCCTCGGAGCGCATGTCGTCCCCGCCGAGTACGCCGACGACCCCGAGGCGTACGTCGACCTCGTGTGCGGCGAGATGCTCGCGGCGTGCGCACCGCACTCCCGCTGGATCGACGCGTTCTGCGAGACCGGGGCGTTCACGGTCGCGCAGTCGCGGCGGATCCTCGAGGCGGGCATCGCCGCCGGACTCGTGCCGCGCCTGCACGCGAGCCAGCTCGGGCCGGGTGAGGGCGTGCAGCTCGCGGTCGAGCTCGGAGCGGCATCGGTCGACCACGGCACGTACCTCACGGACGCCGACGTCGCGGCACTCGCCGGGTCTGACACCGTGCTCACGCTGCTGCCCGGTGTGGAGTTCTCGACCCGGCAGCCGTATCCCGACGCGCGGCGGCTGATCGACGCGGGCGTCACGGTGGCCCTCGCATGCGACACGAACCCGGGCTCGAGCTTCACCTCGTCGATGGCGTTCTGCATCGCGGTCGCCGTGCGCGACATGGGCATGACGCCGGCGGAGGCCGTGTGGGCGGCGACCGCGGGCGGGGCACAGGCGCTGCGGCGCGACGACGTCGGGATCATCGCGCCAGGCGCGCGCGCCGATCTCGTGCTGCTGAACGCGCCGACCCGCATCCACCTCGCCTACCGGCCGGGCGTGCCCCTGGTCGGCCGGGTGTGGAAGGACGGGGTCGCCGTCCGCTGACGGCGGCCCCGGCATCCGTTCCGGTCGCGATTCGTGCCGCCCACCGCGGCGGAAAGCGACACGAACTGCGACCGGAACCGCGATCGACTCCCGTCAGCGCAGCGCCTCGGCGCACACGACCGCAGCCGCGGCCGACCACGCCTGCGGGCGGCACGCCGCGGGATACGGCACGGGAGCGCCTCCTGCGACACGCGGCTCCCCGGAGTGCAACTCGGGGACGCGGTACTCGAAGCCCTCGGCGAGGTCGATCAGCTGCTCCGCGATGCGTCGCGCAGGTCCCGTCAGGCCGGAGCGCAGCATCCCGTGCACCGCGATCGCGGTGTCGTGGGTCCACACGCTGCCGCCGTGATAGCTCAGCGGCCAGTACCCGGCGGCACCCGTCGACATCGTGCGGATGCCGTACCCGCTCGACATCGAGTCGCCGAGGAGCAGCTCGGCGCACGCCCGCTCCTCGTCCGCGTCGAGCAGACCCGTGCCAATCAGATGGCCGATGTTGCTCGTCAGGGTGTCGACCGGCGCCCCGTGCGCATCGAGGGCGATCGCGGGGTAGTGGCCCTCCTCGGTCGTGACCCAGTACGCCTCGCGGAAACGCGTGCGCAGGTCGTCGGCCCAGACGCGCAGCTCGTCGCCGCCGTCCTCGCCGAGCTCGTCGAGCAGCGCGGCACCGCGCACGGCGGCCTCGTAGGCGTACGCCTGCACCTCGCTCAGGGCGATCGGTCCGTCGGCCAGGTGGCCGTCGCGCCACTGGATCGAGTCGCCCGAGTCCTTCCACCCCTGGTTGGCGAGTCCGTGCCCCGTCTCGTCGCGGTAGTCGATGAACCCGCTGCCCGAGGCGTCGCCGTGCACGACCATCCAGTCCAGTGCCGCGCGCAGCGCCGGGAGCAGCTCGCGCAGTTCGGCGTCCGAGAGCCCGGCGTCACGGGCGTCGGCCAGCAGGCACACCCACAGCGGTGTCGCGTCGACCGTGCCGTAGTAGAGCGGCGGCAGGTGCACGCCCTCGTGCGGCAGCGACAGCGCTCCGCTGCGCAGCTCGTGCGCGATCTTGCCGGGAGCCTGCGCGGTCGCCGGGTCGACCACCGTCCCCTGCAGGCGCGCGAGCACCCGGAGCGTCGAGGCGGCCATCGACGGATCGGCTGCCAGGGCGAGACGCGCGGCCCAGATCGAGTCGCGGCCGAACAGCGTGAAGAACCAGGGGGCGCCCGCGGCGTAGAACGCGTCGTCCGGATGCTCGGGCAGAGCGAGACGGAGCGCGGCGAGGTCGGCGGCGGCGCGGTCGAGCCAGCGCGCGGCGCGGGGGTCGTCGCCGTGACCCACTCGTTGCGTTGCGGACGACGGTGCGGGCGAGGTCACGACCAGCGACGGGTCGTCGAGGTCCACGGACCAGGCGAGGTCGAGCGCGCCGCGCGCCGGCACGTCCGCCCGCCACCGCACCACGATGTCCCCGCCGTCGGCCGTGATCTCGGCCTCGGTCGCGGTCAGCGTGAAAGAGGCGTCCCCGGCGCGGCAGACGCGGCCGTCCCAGTCCCAGGCGAGGTCCGCGTCCATTCCCGCCTTCACGAGCTGCATCGGCGCGAAGTCCGGGCGCACGCGTACCGCGACCTCCACCGGCACCGCGGCCTCGAGGTGCGAGGAGACGCGGATGCTCTCGGCGAACCTCCCCGCCGTGACCGTGCGCTCGCGGTCCAGGCGGATCTTCGGATCGGCGCCCGCGTCGTCGAGGCCACGCAGCAGATCCGTGAAGATCACCCGGTCGGGCGTCGGCGACGAGCATCCGATCGACTCCACGGCCGTGCCCCGCACCACCACATCGATCGCGGAGATGTGCCGGACGTCGCCGTGGTACACGCCATGGATCGGGGCGGTGCCCATGCGGCCGTCGCGCGCCGACCACACCTGCGTGGGGGCGTCGAGCACGATCACAGCCTGGTCGAGCAGGGGCTGGAGGCGGGGGCGGTCGGTCATTCCTTGACGGCTCCTTCAGTGGAATTCATGATGCGGCGCTGGAAGACGAAGAACATCACGGCGACGGGGATCGTCATGATGAGCGCGGCAGCCAGCTTGAGGGGGTACTGGGTGCCCTGGCTGAGCTGTCCGCTCGCGAGGGACGCGACGCCCTTGGTGAGGGTCGTCAGGGCGGGGTCGTTGGTCGACACGATGAAGTGGCTCAGCTCGTTCCAGGACCCCTGGAACGACAGGATCACGATCGTGATGAGCGCGGGCGTCGCCATGGGCAGCACGACCGACCAGAACATCCGGAACGTGCCGGCGCCGTCGATGCGCGCCTGCTCCTCGACCGAGACGGGGATCGACTCGAAGAAGTTCTTCATGATGAAGACCCCCGCGGCGTCGACGAGCAGCGGCAGGACCATGCCCGCGTACGAGTTGAAGATGCCGAGCTGGTTGATCACGAGGAACTTCGGGATCAGCAGCACCACGGTCGGGACCGACATGACCGCCACGAGGGCGGCGAACACGAGGCCGCGTCCGCGGAACCGGAGACGCGCGAGCGCGTACCCCGCGAGCGAGTTGAAGAACACGCGTCCGGCCGTCACGAAGATCGTCACGATCGCGCTGTTCACGAACCAGGACGGGAAGTCCGAGTTCGCGAACAGGCGCTCGTACGCCGCGAACGTCCAGGAGTCCGGCAGCAGGCCGAGGCCGGAGGCCGCGGCATCCTCATCCGTCTTGAAGCTCGTGAACACCTGGATGAGGAACGGATAGATGTAGATCAGGGCGAGGACGATCAGCACCGCGTACAGCACGATCTGCCACGTGAGCTGCTTGGAGGAGAGTCTCATCGCACGCCCCCCTTCGAGGTGATCTCGTAGGCGCGGATGCGCCGGCGCGACACGGGGCGGTCGCGCAGCACCCAGCGCTGCAGCAGCGTGAACACGACGATGATGACGAACAGGATGAACGCGATCGCCGCGCCCTGCCCCCACTCCTGATCCGTGAACGCGGTCTTGTACGACTGGTACGCGGGGGTGAGCGTGGTCTTGCTCGGGGCGCCCCGCGTGCCCGTGTAGATCTGGTCGAACACCTGCCAGCATCCGATCAGGCCCAGCGTGAGCACCGTGAACAGCGTGGGCCGGAGCTGGGGGAGGGTCACGCGCCAGAAGCGCTGCCCGCCGTTCGCGCCGTCCATCATGGCGGCCTCGTCGACGTCGGCGCCGAGGTTCTGGAGCCCGGCGAGGAAGATCAGCATGAACGTGCCGGAGGTCGTGAACACCGCCATCAGGACGTAGGCGCTCATGGCGATCGACGGGCCGGCGAGCCACTCCCACCAGGAGATCCCGAGCATGCCGCCGCCGGTGAGGGCCGCCGGACCCGCGTCGACACCGAACGCACCGAGCACGAGGTGCAGCACGCCGCGCGGGTCGTTGAACCAGTTCGGCCCCTCGACGCCGAACCAGGAGAGCAGGCTGTTGACGGCACCGCTCGCCGAGAACAGGAACAGCCACAGCACCGTGATCGCGACCGAGCTCGTGACGGACGGGAAGTAGTAGGCCGTGCGGAAGAACCCGCGGCCGCGCAGCACGGCGCGGTTCACGAGCACCGCGAGGAACAGCGCGAGCGCGGTCTGCAGCGGCACGACGAGCAGCACGTACCACGCGTTGTTGCGCAGCGCCGTGCCGAAGTCCTTCGTGGCGAGCCCGCCGTCGGCGAGCACCGCGGAGTAGTTCTCCGTGCCGACGAACGAGACCGAGGGCGAGAAGGGGCTGCCGCGCCCGCCCCAGTCCGACATGCTCACCCACAGGGCCATGAGCACCGGCACGAGGAGGAAGACGCCGAGGATGACGATCACGGGAGCGGTGAAGAGCCATCCGGCGGCGGCCTCGCCGCGGCGGAGCCCGGAAGCTCCCCCGCGGCGAGGCGTGGCCGTCGTCGCCATGGTTACTCGACGATCGCTTCGAGGTTCGACTGCACGGTGCCGAGGATCTGCGCGGGGTCACCCGTCTTCAGCGACTCGAGCTGGGCGTTGAAGTCGGCGACCACGTCGGCGGCGCCGTCCTGGTTCGGCGGGAACTGCGCGTAGTCGGCACCCGCGAGGAACGGTGCGAGCGTCGGGTTGTCGGAGGTCCACTGGTCGGCCGCCGAGGCGATCGACGGCATCGGACCGAAGGCCTTCGAGAAGGCGAGCTGGCTATCGGCGCTCGTGAGGTGCTCGACGAGGTCGAGCGCGGCCTGCTGGTTGGGGCTGTCGGCGGCCATGCCCCAGCAGTTCGTGAACTGCAGGGTGCCCGCACCGCCCGGGCCCTCGGGCAACTCGGCGACGGTGTAGTCGACCGAGCTGAAGTCGTTCTCCATGGCGCCGGTGATCCAGTTGCCCTCGATCACCATCGCGGCCAGGCCCTTTCCGAGAGCTTCGCCGCCCCATCCGGCGCCGACGTCCTTGGCGTAGGCGAAGGTGCCGTCGTCGAGGTGCGTCTTGACGTAGTCGAGCGCGTCGACGTTCGCCTGGTCGTCGGCGATCGCGGTGCCGTCGTCGACGAGGCCGCCGCCCGCCTGCGCCATGAACGTGCCGACACGCTGGTACTCGGCGCCGAAGGCGAGTCCGACGTGCTCGGGGGTCGTGAGCTTCTGCGCGACGGTCGCGAGGTCGTCCCACGTCTTGGGCAGGTCGGCGTCGGTGAGACCGGCATCCGCCCACATCTGGCTGTTGATCACGAGCGCGAGCGTCGAGAAGTCCTTGGGAGCGCAGTAGAACGTGCCGTCGAGCGTGAAGTTCTCGACGAGCGAGGGGTAGAAGTCGTCCTTGTTCGAGAGCTCGTCGCCGTAGGCCTGCAGCGACCCGTTCTTCGCGAAGCCGGCCATCTGCTCGGGGGCGAGGTAGAAGAGGTCGGCGGGCTTTCCGGCCGCGAAGCCCTGCGAGAGCTCCTGGGCGAGGTCGCTCGCGACCTGCACGTCGACCTCGGTGCCGGAGTCCTTCGACCACGCGTCGACCGCGGACTGCACGGCGGCGGTCTCGGCGTCGCCGGAGGAGCCGATCAGGATCGTGAGCGCGTCGTCCGAGGAGGTGAGGCCCTCCGAGTCGCCGCCGGAGTCGCCGCCCGAGAAGCCGGAGCCGCATCCGGCGAGGACGAGCGTGCTGGCGATCAGCACCGCTCCGGTGCCGACGAGGGCGCGTGTGGTGTGCCGTGTCATGGTCTCTCTCCTTTGATGAGTCACTGCAAGAGGCTGTGATCGTTGCGGTCCGGGTGCAATTTGAACGATCAAACTCCGCGTGGAATAGGCTAGGTGCGGTCACGCGGGCATGTCAAGCCCGCACGGAGCGAGGAGAGCGATGGCGAAGGCGCCCACGGTCGAAGACGTCGCCGCACACGCAGGCGTCTCCCGGCAGACGGTGTCGAACGTGCTCAACACCCCCGACATCGTCCGCCCCGAGACGCGCGAGCGCGTGCTCGCCGCGATCGACGCGCTCGGCTACCGACGTCACGCCGCCGCGAGACGGCTGCGCCTGCGTCGCAGCTCGACCATCGGCATCCGCCTCGACCCCTACCTCGGCGGGGTGTCCGGCGTGGTGCTCGACCGCTTCGTGCACGCCATCACCGAGCGCGCCAGCGCGCGCGGCATGCGGATGCTCGTCTACGCCGCGCGCTCGCCGCAGGAGGAGCTGAGCCAACTCACCGAGCTGTGGGAGGGGTCGGAGATCGACGCGGCCATCCTCACCGCCACCGAGCGCGACGACCCCCGCGTCGGGAGCCTGGATGCCGTCGGCCTCCCGTTCATCTCCTTCGGCCGCCCCTGGGGCGACGACGACATCGCCGACCCCACGCACCTGTGGGTCGACGTCGACGGAGCCGCCGGGACACGGGCCGCGACCGCGCACGCGCTCGGCTTCGGCGACACCGTGGCGTTCCTCGGCTGGCCGCACGGATCGGGCACAGGCGACGACCGGGAGCGCGGCTGGCGTGAGACGATCGCGGATGCCGGAGCGCGCGGTCTGCGCGTGATCTCGGAGGAGTCCGTGACCGGCGCGCGCGAGGCCCTGGCGCGTGTGCTCGCGGAGGGCACCCGCATCGACGCGCTCGTCTGCGCGAGCGACTCGCTCGCGGTGGGGGCGCTGCTCGCCCTCGCCGACGCACGGCTGAGCGTGCCCGTGGTCGGCTTCGACAACACGCCCACGGCCGAGGCGCTCGGATTCTCGAGCGTCGAGCAGCGCCCTGAAGACGTCGCTCAGGCGATCCTCGAGCTGCTGATGGGGCCGACCGGCGACGTCGTCGCTCCCCGCCGACTCGAGCCCGGATCCGCGCACGCGCTCATCACCCCGGAGCTCGTGATCCGCTGAGGGTGCCGTCGGAACGCGCCCCACACATCTGCGCGCGGTATCGTTGCGACACGATGAGGATGACGCGTCGCACCCTGCTGGTCGGCGCCGGAGCCGGTGTCCTGGGAGTCCTGCTGGCCTCCTGCACGCCCGAGCCGGCGCCGTCGCCCACGCCCACACCGACCCCCACACCGCGTCCGACCGGCGGCGCGATCAGCCCCGCCGCGTTCGCGCGCAGCGCGTGGACCACCGATCCGTTCTCCCTCGGCGCCGCGAGCTTCACGCCCGTCGGCACCCAGCAGAGCGCCCGCGAGGCTCTCGCAGAGCCCGTCGAGGACCGCCTGTTCCTGGCCGGGGAGGCGACGGATGCCGAGGCGCCGGGCACGCTCGACGCTGCGCTGCGATCCGGCGAGCGCGCAGCCGAGGATGTGCTGCGCGTCGCCGGGACCGGAGAGCGGATCGCCGTGATCGGCGCGGGCCTCGCCGGTGCGGCGGCGGCGTCGCGCCTGGTCTCCGCCGGGGCCGAGGTCATGGTCTTCGAAGCGCGTGACCGGGTCGGCGGCCGCGTGCAGTCCGTCGTCGACGAGAAGACCTGGCCGGTGCCCGCCCAACTCGGCGGATGGCTCCTCGGCGCCGCGGACACCGAGATGCTCGCACAGCTCACCCGTCTCGATATCCGCTCCGCCTCCGTCTCGACGCCCTCGTGGCGGTCGGCCGAGGGGGCGGTCGACGCCATCTCCGACGAGCCGGTCCGCGCCGCGATCGACGCGGGGCAGCAGAAGCCCGCCGATGTCTCGCTCGCCGATGCGCTCGCCGAGGCCGGCGTCGACCTCGAGGAGCCGGGACTCGCCGCGCTGCTCGCGGCCGTCTCATCGGCATCCGGCTCCGACGCCGATGACGCGTCGACCTGGTTCCCACCCGCACTCCCGCCGGCCGAGCGCACCGCTCCCCTCGGCGACCTCGGCGCCGTGCTCGACGACCTGCTCGACGGCGCGAGGGTGAGCCTGTCGTCGCCCGTGTCCCGCGTCGCCTACGACGACGCGGGCGTGAGCCTCGGGATAGCGACGGGGGAGTCGCTGTCGTTCGACCGCGTGGTCATCACTGTGCCGCTCGGCGTGCTGAAGGGCGAGGGGCTGCAGTTCGCCCCGGCGCTGCCGTTCTCGCACCGCGGCGCGATCGCCGAGCTCGGCATGGGCCGCATCGAGACCGTGTGGATGCGGTTCGAGGAATCGCCGTTCGCCGCGGATCCCTCGGAGGAACCCGCGCCGACCCCCGCCCCGGAGGCGACGGCCGGTGTGTGGCACGTGGTCGGCGGCGACGCACTGATCCGCACCTGGATCGACCTCTCCCCGGTGACCGGCGAGACCGTCGTCGTGGGGATCGTCGGCGGCGAGGACGCGCAGACGTTCGCCGAGCTCGACGACACCGAGGTGCTCGAGGCTGCCATCACCTCACTCGCGCCGTTCCTCGCGACGCCCTGACCCGGGCGTCCGGGCTCCGCCCCGTCAGACCGGGATGCGCTCGTGGCCGCGTCGCCGCATCCGGCTGACGAGCACGATCACGGATGCCACCGCGGCGAAGATCGCGAGCGCGATCGCGCTGGTCACGAAGAACTCCGGCGGTCCGGAGACCTGCCGCGGGTCGAGGAAGTAGTACGGGTACCAGCCGACCAGCGGGCCGCGCCACAGCGTGACGCCTCCCCAGGCGAGCGGGAACGCCAGCGCGGTCGGCACGACCCACCACGGCACGCCGCGGTGACCGGGCGTGAGCACCCACGCGAGCGCGGTGCACGCGGGCAGGTAGAAGTGCAGCACCTGATCCGACCACGGCACGTCGACGCGGATGCCGCGGAGCCCGGCCTGCCAGACGATGAGCGCGAACGCGAGTCCGGCGGTGATGGTCCATGTCAGAACGAGCGCCAGCGCGACCGTGAACCACCGCGGGTCGGCGGCGCGGGCGAACGCGAGGACCGCGCCGATCACGAGCACGACGACGAGGGCGCAGTTCGACTGCACCGTGAGGTAGGCGAAGAAGTTGTCGCCCGCGATCGTGCGGGAGCTGAGCCCCCAGAACAGGCGGTGCACGAGGGCGACGGTGCACACGGTCGCTGCGGCGAGGCGCAGTGCGCCGAAGACAGCTCGCGCCCTCACCGTCGTCTCGCATCCTTCCCCGGCGCTCCGGTCGCGCCATGTCGGCGCTCGGGTCGCGCCATCCGGCGAGTCTACGGAAGCCGTCTGAGGGTGCGGGCCGGATCGCCGGTCGTGGCGCGCGTGTCGCCGCGCCCGCTGTGTATCCTGTCAACAGTTAACAGGAGGTCATCGTGACACAGACCGTCCAGCGCGGGGAGTCCCTCGGCGCACAGGTGGCCCGGGTGCTGCGACAGCGCATCGTGCGCGGCGAGCTCGCCGCCGGATCGCGCATCACCGAGGAGGCGCTCGCCGAGGAATTCTCGGTGAGTCGCGGCCCGATCCGCGACGCCCTCGTGCAGCTGAGCTTCGAGAAGCTCGTCGAGGTGCAGCGCCCGCGCGGCGTGTACATCGTGGGCCTCGCGCCCGACGACGTCGATCAGCTCTACAGTCTGCGCGGCGCGTTGGAGCAGCTCGCGCTGGCGCGGGCGATGCGGGTCGAGGACGACTCGCGGTGGTCGCCCATGGCGGCTGCCGTGGAGCGGATGGGGGCGGCCGCGGATGCCGGAGACCATGCGGCGTTCGTGGCGGCCGACCTCGAGTTCCACTCGCAGATCTACGTGCTCGCGGATCACGCCCGGCTCGAAGGGGCCTGGCACCAGTACCTGCCGACCTTCGCGGCGCTGCTGGAGGTCACGATCAATCACGACGAGGACCTCCACGAGTCCTCCGGCGACCACGTGACCCTCATGAGGGTCATGCGGGAGGGGACGCCGGAGGCGGCGGCAGAGGTGCTCGCGGCGCACCTCGACGGGGCTCGGGCGCGCATGCTCAGCGAGATCTCGGGTCGCGGCTGAGCGGCATCCGCTCTTCTGTGCGCGTGCGTCCGCCCTTCGGCAGCGCGTGCGATCGCCTCGAGATCGGTCTGTGACCTGCACAGTGTTGACTGTTAACAGTCAACACTGTTAGCCTCAGTCACGTCGACAACACGGTCGACCCACGTAGAGGAGCAAAGATGCCCCGCATGCGCATCACCCGGGCGGCCGCCGCGATCGCCGCCGTCGCAGCCACGGCTCTCGTCCTGTCCGCCTGCACCAAGGTCGAAGAAGGGGAGGATGCCGCGTCGGCATTCCCCGAGAACGACATCCGCCTCATCATCCAGGCCAACCCCGGCGGCGGATCCGACCTGTCGTCGCGCGCGCTCGCGACCGAGCTCGAGGGCATCCTCGGGGTCAGCGTGATCCCCGAGAACATGCCGGGTGCCGCCGGCGCCCTCGCGATGGAGTACGTCGGGTCGCAGGACCCCGACGGCTATGTGATCGGGTTCGCTCCGGTCGAGATCGCGATGCTCAACACCACCCAGAGCGCGAACGTCCTGCCCGACGACTTCACCCTGCTGGGACAGATCATGCTCGCGCCGGGCGTCATCACGGTCGGCGCGAACAGCGGCATCGAGTCGCTCGAGGACCTCGTCGACCGGGCGACGTCCGGCGCCGTCACGGTCGCCAACTCCGGAGCGGGCTCGATCTGGGAGGCCGCGACGATCGGCCTCGGCGACGCGACCGACGCCGAGTTCACGCCCGTGCCCTACGACGGCGGAGCCACCGCGGTCTCCGCCGCGGCATCGGGCGAGACCGTCGCCGCCGTCTCGGGCCTGGGCGAGGCCCTCGCGCAGGGCGAGGCCGTGCGCATCCTCGCTGTCATGAACGACGAGCGCCACCCCGACGCCGAGGACGTGCCGACGGTCGAGGAGGCGGTGGGCGAGGACGTGCAGTTCGGCGGCTGGGGCGGGATCTACGCCCCGAAGGACCTTCCGGACGACGTCAAGAGCACCCTCGAGGCCGCCGTCAAGGAGGCCGTCGAGTCCGACGGCTACCAGAAGTTCCAGAAGGACGCCGGCAACCTCGTGGTCTACCGCGACTCCGCCGAGTGGACCACGTTCGTCGACGAGCAGTTCGCCCTGTTCAAGGACCTCCTGGGCTGATCGGATCGCGGGGCCGGTTCGCGCCGACCCCGCGGTTCCCGACCAGCCGTCACCCCCGAGGAGCATCGATGTCGACTCCCGACACCCCCGCATCCGGCGCCGTCGACGCGGCCGTCGACTCCGGCGACGCGTACCAGGGCGCGCCCGCGTCCCGCCCGCTCGAGATCCTCTTCGGCGTCGTCTCCCTGGCCGTCGCCTCCGGATACCTCGCCCTCGCCACGCAGATCCCGCTGCGCCGTGAGGCAGCCCCCGGGCAGATCGACGCCCGATTCTGGCCCATGGTCATCGGCGTCACGGCGGTCGTGATCGCCCTCGCGATCCTCGCGATGGCCCTCGCCCGCCCGGCACCGGGTCGCGAGGACCTCGAGCGCATCCAACCGGGCGGCTACGTCCGCGTCGTCGCCACGCTGGCCATCTCCGGCGCGTTCATTGCGCTGTGGTCGCTCGGCTCCGTCATCCTGTTCGGCTACCGCGTCGAGGTCTTCCCGATCGCGGCCGCCCTCCTGATGGCCGGCCTCATGCTCCTCTACGGCCACCGCCGCTGGCTGAGCCTCGTCATCTACTCTGCCTCCGTCACGGCGTTCGTGTACGTCGTGTTCGGGATGCTCCTGAGGATCCCCCTGTGAACGCGCTCATGGAGGGGCTGAACTCGCTCCTCGACATCTCGATCCTGCTCTACATGCTCGTGGGCCTCGTGCTCGGCTTCATGGTCGGAGCCTTCCCCGGCATCACCGCGACCATGGCCGTCGCGCTCGCCGCGGGCTTCACGATGACGCTCGAGCCCGTGCAGGGCCTCGCGGTGCTGCTCACGATCTACGTCGCAGCGAACTTCGGCGACCGGGTGCCCTCGATCCTCATCAACACTCCGGGCACGCCCGCGTCGATCGCCACCACGCTCGACGGGTATCCGATGGCGAAGCAGGGCCGCGCCGGACTGGCGCTCACGATCTCCGCGATCGTCTCCGCCGTCGGCATCCTCGCCTCGCTCGTGCTGTTCTCGGTCGCGGCCGTGCCGATCGCGAGCTTCGCCCGCGACTACTTCAAGTCGCCGGAGCTGTTCGCGCTCGTGGTGTTCGGCATCTCGATCATGATCGGCATCTCGTCGAAATCGATGCTCAAGGGCATCCTCGCCGGCCTCTTCGGCCTCATGCTCGGCACGGTCGGCACGTACGCCGCGACCGCCGACCAGCGTTTCACCTTCGGGGTTCTCGAACTGGTCGAGGGAGTGAACTTCATCGCCGTGATCATCGGGCTCTTCGGCATCGCCGAGCTGTTCGACCAGCTGCTCACGTACCGCAAGAGCACCGTGCGCCCGATCTCGAGCCTCGGCCGCTGGTGGCCGAACCGCTCCGAGCTGCGCCAGAGCGGCCGGGCAACCGCGGTCGGGGGCGCGGTGGGCCTCGGCGTGGGGCTGATCCCGGCGGCCGGCGGCGACATCGCCGGACTCATCGGATGGGAGCGGGCGCGCAAGGCGTCGAAGCGTCCCGAGCTGTTCGGCAAGGGGTCGATCGAGGGCGTCGCCGCCTCCGACACGGCCTCCAGCGCGACGCTCGGCGGCTCGCTGACGACCACGATGGCGCTCGGCATCCCCGGCGACTCGGTCATGGCCGTCATGATCGGCTCGATGATCATCTGGGGCATCACGCCCGGACCGACGCTGTTCACCAACCGGCCCGACCTCGTCGTGTCGATCGTCGGCATCATGCTGACAGCGACCATCCTGTCGCTGCTGCTGAGCCTCGTGCGCATGAAGGGCATGGTCAAGCTGCTCGACGTGCCGCAGCCGTACCTGTGGAGCGGCATCCTGATCTTCTGCATCATCGGCACGTACGCGACGTCCAACAGCCTGTCGACCGTCGTGACGATGCTCGTGTTCGGCGTGATCGGCGTGCTGCTCAAGCGGATGCAGGTGCCCGCAGGCCCCGTGGTGCTCGGCCTCCTGCTCGGCCCGCTCGCCGAGGAGAACCTCGCGCGGACCCTGGCGATCCTCCCGACCCGGCCGTTCTTCGAGGTCGTGAGCCCGATCGCGATCGTGCTGCTCGCCCTCGCCGTGTTCTCGATCGTGATGCCCGCGATCCGGGCCGCCCGAAAGCCGCGTGCCGAGCGTGCCTCGCTCGAGGACTCGATCCTCGACGACGAGAGCCGCGAGCAGATCGAGCGCGCGCACGACGAGCTCGCCGCGCGGCCCGACCTGCTGACCTCGACGGTCCGCACCGACGACACCGCCCGCGCGCGCCGGAAGCCGCGCACCAGTTCCAAGGAGAACGAGAAGTGACCCGTTACGACATCCTCACCGCCATCCCCACCGCGTTCCACCGCGACGGGAGCCTCGACCTCGAGGGCTCGCGGTCGATCTTCCGGTTCGTGGGGGAGTCCGGCAACGAGGGGGCCTTCGTGCTCGGCACGACGGGAGAGTTCCCGGCGGTCGACGTCGAGGAGTTCACGGCGCTCGTGCGCACCGCACTGGAGGAGCTCGCCGACCGCATGCGCGTGATCGTGCACGTCGGGCGGCCCAGCACGTTCGAGGCGCTCCGTCTGGTCGAGATCGCGAAGGGTCTGGGCGCCACGGAGTTCGCCGCGCTCACGCCGTACTACCTGAAGTCCTCGGACGACGCGATCTTCGAGTACTTCGAGAAGGTGTCGGATGCCGTCGGCGACGGGCGTCTGTACGTGTACATCTACCCGGCGCGCAGCGGCAACCCGGTCTCGGTCGATCTGCTGGTGCGGCTCGCGCAGCTGCCGAACGTCGTCGGCGCCAAGGTCAGCGAGCTGAGCCTCGACGACATCGCGGCCTACCGCGCGGCGGTGCCCGCGGACTTCGAGCTCTACACGGGCGCGGATCGCGACCTCATCGCGGCGGTGGACGCCGGTGCGCAGGGCGTCGTGTCGGGCGTCTCCTCGGTGACGCCGAAGCCGTTCCGCGCGCTGGCCGACGCCGGTCGTGCGGGCGATCCCGCCGCGATCGCCGCGGCCCAGGCGGCGGTCGACGACGTGGTGTCGCTGATCGGCGGCGACATGGCCCGCATGAAGGAGGCGTACCGCGTGCTCGAGGTCGCCGACGCGCACTGCCGCATGGCGATCGCCGAGCCCACCGACGCCGAGCGCTCCGCTGTCGCGCAGGTCGTGGCGACGCACCGCTGAGTTCGCAAACCCCGCGATCCCAAAGAATCGCGGATCGTCGTCGCTGTCGCTTGTGAAATCGAAAGACTGGGGATCGGAAAACACAAGAACAGAAAGAGTTTCACCAAGTTGGGCTGATTTCCTGGTCCAGAATACGCAAATAAACCTAAACTGACGTCGTTCGGCGCACGCCGATAACTTCTACGACGATGTAAGGGGTTTGCGAATGAAGCTCAGAAAGAGCCTGGCTGTCGCCGTCGCCGGCGCAGCAGCCGTGGGACTGACAGCCTGTGCCGGTGGTGCCGCACCCACCCAGACCGGTGGCGGGGGAGACGCCGACACCGTGACGTTCCGCTCGTGGAGCCCGATCGAGCAGACCACGCGCCAGATGATCGAGGCCTTCGAGGCCCAGAACGAGGGATCGTCGATCGACGCGACGATCTTCAACTACCCGGAGTACCTCGTCGACCTGCAGAGCCGCGCGAGCTCCAACACGATGCCCGACATCGTGGGACTGCAGCCCGGCGCGCTCACCCAGCAGTACCGCGACAACCTCATGCCGCTGCAGGACTGCGCCGCCGAGACCTGGGGCGACGACTGGCAGGACAAGTTCTACCCGATCGGCATCGAGCAGTCCCGCATGGGCAACCCCGAGGGCGACGAGAACTTCTACTCGCTGCCGATCCTCACCCAGACCGTGAACCTCTGGGCGAACTCGAACATCTTCGACGACGCCGGACTCGAGGTCCCGAAGACCTGGGACGACCTGAAGAGCGTCACGGCGGAGCTCTCCGGCGGAGACGCCGCCCCCTTCCTCCTGCCGGCCAAGGACTCCTGGCTGCGCAACGTGGTCTTCCTGCAGATCGCCAACAACGTCTCGCCCGGCACCGTCTACGAGGCCGAAGACGGGACGATCCCGTGGACCGACCCTGCGATCGTCGAAGCCTTCTCGTACTGGGGCAAGCTCTTCACCGACGGCATCGCCCAGGACGGCGCGATCGGCCTCGACGCCTACCCCTCGGCCGTCAACCAGTTCGAGGCGGGCAACGCCGCGATGATCCCGCTCGGCGCCTGGTGGATCCAGCAGTCCGACCCGACCAAGTCCGACATCCCGCCGCTCTCCGAGGGCATGTCCGGTTACGAGCCGTTCCTGTTCCCGACGATCCCGGGCGGAGCTGCGGAGTCGCAGTTCGTCGGCGGCATCGACGTGAGCCTCGGCATCTCGAAGGACACCGCGAACCCGGAGCTCGCCTGCAAGGTGCTCACCGACTTCATCGCCGGCTCCGGCGCGCAGAAGCTCGTCAACACCATGAACGACGTGCCCGCCGTGACCGGTCTGTCGCCCGAGGAGTTCACGAGCCAGAAGCAGGAGGACATCTGGAACCTCTTCGTGGACGAGTGGCTCCCGAAGGTCCAGTACTCGCGCTACTTCGAGTCGCCCAAGCTCGACCAGGCCGTGGCCGACGCCCTCGCGGCGATCGCCACGGGTGACTCCACGCCCGAAGAGGCGGCCGCCTCCGTGCAGGCCGTGCAGGACACGCTGAACTGACCGACCCCGCCGTCACGGATCCGGAGCGCCCCTCGCCCCGGATCCGTGACGGCGCCCACCCGCCTCGAGGGGAGCGCGCGTGAAGACACTGACCCGCGAGCGTCTGGTCGGCCTGGCCTTCCTGGCGCCGACGCTGATCCTGTTCGCCGTCTTCGTCGTCTATCCGATCGTCTACAACGTCCAGGCCAGCACGCTGGACTGGGACGGCGTCAACGCCGGGACCTTCGTCGGAGCCGGCAACTACGGCGAGCTGTTCCAGGACCCGACGTTCCTCATCACGCTGCGCAACTCGGCGTTCTGGATCGTGCTGACCATCATCCCGCAGGCTCTCATCGGCTTCCTGCTGGCCGTCGCCCTCAACCAGGGTCTGCGCAGCAGCACCCTGTACCGCGCGATCTTCTTCATCCCGGCGATCCTGTCGCCGGTCGTGGTCGGTATCGTCTGGCAGCGCATCCTCGACCCGTTCAACGGCGTCCTCACCAGTCTCGGCAAGGCCACGGGCCTCGAGTTCCTCGGTGGGAACTACCTCAGCGATCCGCAGACGGCGATCTTCGCGGTCATCTTCGTGAACGTCTGGATGTGGACCGGCTTCTCAATGCTGTTCTACCTCGCCGGTCTCCAGCTGATCGATCCGAGCCTCGTGGAGGCCGCCCGCATCGACGGCGCGAACGGATTCCAGACCATGGTCCGCATCACCTTCCCGCTGCTGAAGACGACGACGCTGTCGCTCGTGCTGCTCGGGATCATCGGGTCGCTCAAGACCTTCGAGCTCGTGTACGTGCTGACTCAGGGCGGCCCGAACCACGCCTCGGAGATGCTGCCGACCTTCGCGTTCCTCGAGGCCTTCCAGTTGCAGAACGTCGGCTACGCCTCGACCATCAGCGTCGTGCTCCTCGTGATCGCGGTCGTCAGCTCGCTGTCGATGGTGCGCGTCTTCGGAGCCGGATTCATCACGGGAGACGAGAAATGAGCGAGACCAGGACGCTGATCGTCCCCGAGACCCGTCGTCGGGCGGCCCGCAGCCACGGAGCCCCCGGTCGCCGTGTGGGCTGGCTGCACGTCGTGCTCGTGCCGCTCGCCGTGCTGTGGCTGATCCCGATCATCATGGTCGTCGGGCTCTCGCTCATGCCGCCGAACAATCCGACGACGCAGTTCTTCGGGATGTTCCCGCAGGAGTTCAGCATCCGGAACTACCTGACCATCTGGGAGCAGAACCCGATCCTGCTGCATCTGCTCAACAGCCTGCTGATCACTGTCCCCTCGGTCGTGCTGGTGTGCCTGCTCGGCTCGATGGCGGCGTTCGCCCTCGCTCGGCTCCGTGTGCCCCTCAAGGCGCTGATCTTCGGGGTCCTCATCCTCGCGCTGATCCTGCCGATGTCGAGCATCGTCGTCGCGACCTTCCGCATCCTGCAGTCCATGCAGCTGTACAACAACATCGCGGGTCTCGTGCTCGTGTACACCGCCCTGGGTCTGCCGTTCGCGGTCATCATCATCCGCACCTCCTACCTCGCGATCCCGCTGGAGACCTACGAGGCCGCGCGACTCGACGGCGCCAGCGCGTGGCAGATCTTCTGGCGCATCTATCTTCCGCTCGGCAAGCCCGCGCTCGCGGTGGTCGCGGTGTGGCAGACCATGATGAGCTGGAACGACTTCCTGCTCCCGCTCGTCACGCTTGGCGACAACGAGCTCAAGCCGCTCACGCTCGTGCCGCTCACGTACCGGGGCATGTACCTGTCGCAGCCGGGTGCCCTGTTCGCGATCCTCGTGCTCATCTCGGTGCCGGTCGTGCTGCTGTTCGTCTTCATCCAGAAGTACCTGGTGAACGGGCTCTCGGGGGCGATCAAGTGAGCGTCCTGGGACTCGACCTCGGCACCAGCGGGGTGCGTGCCGCGGCGTTCTCTCTCGACGGTCGCGAGATCGGCAGCGCCTCAGCGACTCTCGAGCTCCAGCGGCCGGGGCGGGATCGCGTCGAGCTGGATGCGGGGGAGCTCATCGCCGCGGCCGAGTCGGTCGTCCGGTCCGCGGCTGCCGCTGCGCGGGCGCATGGCGACCCCGTCGCGGCGCTCGCGTTCAGCGTGCTGGGCGAGGCCGTCGTGCCGATCGGCGCCGCGGGGGAGCCGCTCGCCCCCGTCGCGGTGAGCATGGACGCCCGCGGGCACGACGCGGCGGCCGCTCTCGGCAGGGGCATCGGTGCCGAACGCTTCGCGGGGATCACCGGGCAGCCGCTGCACGGCATGTTCTCGGTGTTCAAGATCGCCGCGGGCGATGAGCCATGGCGGGATGCCGCGGGCTACCGCTGCATGGGAGACCTGCTCGCCGAGCGGTGGACCGGGGTCGCCGGCATCGACCTCTCGCAGGCGGCGCGCACGGGTCTGCTCGACGTCGCCACGGGACGGTGGAGCTCGGAGCTGCTCGACGCCTTCGCCGACACGGCGCCGTGGATCACCGAGGATCGGCTGCCGACACCCGTCGCCGGGGGCCAGGCGATCGGCACGGTCACGGGGTCGACGGCGGAGCGGCTGGGGCTCTCGGGCGACGTGCTCGTGGTCGCCGGCGCGCACGACCAGGCCGCGGCGTTCCTCGGTGCCGGCGGCGCTGCCGGCATCCGCTCGGTCGTCGCATTCGGATCGAGCGACTGCCTCACGGTCGGCTCGGCCTCGCGGCCGGCGGGCCTCGAGGCGACCGGGTTCGCCTCGTACCGGATCGACGAGGAACGATGGATCACCCTGGCGGGCACCGCCGCAGGCGGGTGGGCGCTGCAGTGGTTCGCGGGCATCGTCGGATCGACGGTCGGCGAGGTGTTCGGCACTCTCAGCCCGTGTCCGCCGGCCCTGCTCCTGCTGCCGTACCTCGCGGGAAGCGGCACGCTCGACAACGACCCGCAGGCGCGAGGGGTGCTGCACGGCCTCACGCTCGAGACGTCGGTGCCCGAGATCGCGCGAGCGGTCGCCGAGTCCGCGGGGTTCGAGTTCCGCACCATCCTCGACGCCTTCTCCGCCCACGGGGTCGCCACGGGCGATCTGATCGTGACCGGTTCGGGCTCGGAGAACGCCGCGGCTCTCCAGGCCAGAGCGGATGCCGCAGGGCGGTCGCTCACACCCGTGACCGCCGACGCCTCGGCGCGGGGAGCGGCGATGTTCGCGGCATCCGCCCTCGGCGCCGATTCCGCCCCGCTCCTCGCGCCGACCACGGCGGCCGTCGCCGAGCCGGCCGCCGAGCACTCCGAGTGGTACGCGCGGCAGCGCAGCGCCTACCGCGACCTCTATCGCGCGACCCGCGACATCGCCGCTCATCTCGCAACGCCTGCCCCTCAGACCGCCTCAGAACATCAGAACGCACCTGCCCATCAGAAGGAGAACACGCCATGACCGACACGCTGTCCCGCACGGGATTCGACATCGACGCCGCCCGGAAGGAGATCCTCGACTACTGCCTGCGGTCGATGGAGTACGGCCTGAACTTCAACACCCAGGGCAACATCAGCATCCGCGTTCCCGGAGTCGACGACCGTTTCCTCATCACCCCCACCGACCTCGAGTACGACCGGATGACGCCGGAGGACATCGTGCTCGTGAACGGCGCCAGCGAGGTGATCGACGGCCGGCTCGGTCCGTCCAGCGAGGTCACCGTGCACATGGCGGTGTACAAGCGCCGTCCCGATGTGAACGCGATCGTGCACTCCGAGCCCGTGTTCTCGAACGTGTGGGGCGTCGTGGGATCGCCGATCCTCGGCACGCTCGTGAACATGGTGATCTACACCAAGGGCGACGTGCCCATCATGCCGTTCGAGCTCAGCAACAACACCGAGTTCGGGGAGCACATGTGCGACGCGATGGGCGACCTCAACGCTGTCGTGTGGGCGAACCACGGACTGCTCACGGTCGGCCCGAACCTGCGCGACGCGTTCAAGACCAGCGTGGCGGTCGAGTCTGCGGCCAAGGTGCAGGCCTACGCCCGCGCGCTGACGGACACGCCGATCGTGCTCGAGTACGACAAGCTCGGCATCACCGAAGCGCTCTGACCTCATGGCGCTGCAGACACTCCGAGAAGCGCTCGCCCTGGCAGAGGCGGGGGAGTACGCGGTGGGCGCGTTCAACGTGTCCAGCCTCGATCAGGTCCTCGCGGTGCTCGCGGCGGCCGAGGCCGAGCGCTCGCCCGTGATCGTGCAGGCGATCGCCGGCATGTCGGCCTACGACGACGAGTCCGCGTGGTGGCACCGGCTGCGTCGACTGGTCGACGAGCACGCCGACCGCATCCCGGTGGTGCTGCACCTCGACCATGGCCGCACGTACGACGACTGCGCGCGCGCGATCGACCATGGATTCACTAGCGTCATGATCGATGCGAGCCGCGACATCGACGACGACGAGCCGTCCTCCTTCGACGAGAACGTCGCGCTCACCCGGCGAGTCGTCGAGCTCGCGCATCCCGCGGGCGTGAGCGTCGAGGGGGAGCTCGGCACGATCGGCGGCGCGGAGGCGGGGATCACCGGCACGGTCGAGGAGATCGTGTTCGCCGACCCCGATCAGGCGGCCTCGTTCGTCGCGGCGACCGACGTCGACGCACTCGCGGTCGCGGTGGGCACGAGCCATGGCTCGGTGAAGTTCACGGATGCCGAGGGCGGGCAGCGGCTCCGGCTCGAGCTCATCGCGGAGATCAAACGACGACTGCCCGACACCTTCCTCGTGCTGCACGGCTCCTCTTCGGTGCCGGCGGAGGCGGTCACGACGATCAACACGCACGGCGGGGCGGTGCGCCCCTCATACGGCATCTCGCCGGAGCAGAAGAGCGAGGGCGTCGCCGCCGGCATCCGAAAGATCAACCAGGGCACCGACTCGCACCTCGCGTGGACCGCGGCACTGCGGGAGTTCCTGAGCGAGCGTCCCGCGGTCGTGGAGCCGAGCGAGCAGTTGCGCGCCGGGATCGACGGATTCCGCGGCATGGTCGCGCGCCGGATGCGCGAGTTCGGCTCGGCCGGTCGCGCCTGACCCTCCGACGGCCCTGCTCCCTGGGGAGCGGGGTCGTCGTCTGTACCTGGCGACTCAGGCGATGTCGATCGTGAGGCCCGCCTCGCGGAGCGCCTCCAGTTCGTCGCCCGGGGCCTCCGAGCCCGTGACGAGCAGATCGACCTGCGACAGCGGCGCGACCTGGATCATCTGGCTCTTGCCGATCTTCGAGCTGTCGGCCACCACGATGCGGCGGGCCGCGGTCTCCAGATACCGGCGCTTCATGGTGACCTCGGGCAGGCTCGAGTTGGTGAAGCCCGTCGGGGACACCCCGTTGCAGCCGATGATGCCGAGGTCGCTGTGCACGGAGCCGAGGAACATGTCTCCGAGCGGATCGATGAGGGAGCGCTGCTTGTAGCTCACGGTGCCGCCGGTGACGACCACGGTGATCTGGTGCGGCTCGGCGACGCCGAGCTCCAGCGCGATCGTGAGGGAGTTCGTGAACACGACCACGCCGCGCAGCTCCTCGCGCGTGCGCAGCGCTCGCGCCACCGCGAGGGTCGTCGTCCCCGCGTCGAGCATGATCGCCATCTCGCTCTCGACGAGTCCGGCTGCCGCGTGCCCGATCCGCCGCTTCTCGGTGACCGCCCGGGTGAGCGCGCGCTCGTAGTCGGGGGAGTGCGCCGTGGACTTGATACCCGAGATCGCGCCGCCGTGCACGCGCTGGATCACGTTCTCCTCGGCGAGCAGGTCGAGGTCGGTGCGGACCGTGACCTCGGAGACGCTGAGCGCCCGGCTGAGCTCCTGCACGCGGGCGAATCCCTGACGCTCGATGATCGAGACGATCTGCTCTCGCCGCACCGCCGCCGGCACAGCTTGGGACCACTCTGGCATGGCCTCAGCGTAGCGGTCCGGGCGCTCGGCACAGGGGATCGAAAGGTGGCTTTCCTAGCGTCGAGGGTGGGCATCAGCCCGCTCCGCGCCTGGCGCGGTGTCCTGCCACGAAGGAAGGCCTCCTCATGACGAACACCACCGCCCCCGCAGCCACGACCTCCTGGGGACTCCTCGTCCTCCGCATCGTCGTCGGCGCCGTCTTCCTCGCCCACGGGGCGCAGAAGATCTTCGAGTTCACGCTCGCCGGCACGATCGGCAGCTTCGCCGGCATGGGTGTCCCTCTGCCCGAGATCGCCGCTCCCGTCGTCGCCTTCGTCGAGCTGATCGGCGGAGGGATGCTCGTGCTCGGCCTGTTCACGCGCCTCGCCGGCGTGCTCCTCGCGGTCGACATGCTCGTCGCACTCGTGCTCGTGCACCTGCCCGCGGGGCTCTGGGTCGGCGACGGCGGCTACGAGTTCGTCGCCGTGCTCGGTGCGGTCGCCCTCGCCCTCGCGTTCACGGGGGCGGGGCGCTTCTCGGTCGACCGGGGCGTGCTGCGCGGTCGGGCACCGGTCTGGCTCGCCTGACTCAAGCCGGTCGGGCCGGTACGGTCAGCGGCTCGACCAGGAAGCGGAATGCCGCGCCCTGGCGGAACGGTTCGACGATCTCGAAGTTCTCGAACGCCGGTCCGCCGGGGATCGGCGACGCGCTCGCCCAGTAGGACCACCGCGCGTTGACCCGGCACTCGAGCGCGGGGTGGGGGTCGTCGACCCGCCACCGCTGCAACGACCGTCGTCCGAGGAATCGCCAGTGGTCGGCGGTGTCGTGAGAGTATTCGACCGACCACGGATCCATCTCGTCCCCGACGGCTTCTACGATCGCGGCCTGTCCGTCTCGACGCAGCTCTGCGAGGCCGAAGCGGCCGTGCTCGGTGAAACCGGTGCCGCAGAACCCTGGCCACAGGTCGGCGGGGGTGACGGTGCGGTCCGCGAGTCGCAGCACTCGCAGCCGTGCCCAATTGCCCATGGTGGCGGTGAGGACGAGATGCTCCAGCGGCGTCGATGACGCATTCACGAACCCGGCGACCTCGACTTCGTGCGGGCGGTCGGCGAAGAAGCGAATCCGAACGTGGACATCCGCCCCGTTGTCGAAGCGCTCCACGCCGATCCACACGGTGAGCGTCTCGATGCCGTCGATCTCCGCGACGACGCCGCGCGCGGGGTGATCCGTCGCCGCGGGCTCTCCAGCGGCGAGTGGGTCGTCGGCCGACCAGAACCGCTTGCCCGGCTCCCCGGGGTCGAGCATGCTCGGCTCCAGTTCTGAGAACCCTCGCCCCGTCTGCCCCTCAGGTATCGGTTCGACGGCGATGAAGTTCACGAGTCGTTCCGGCGGGTGGTCGAGGTACGGCGTGTAGACGCGCAGGAGTCCCCGCGGGCCGGGGAGGGGAGCGATGCCAATCTGGATGCCGTCGCGGTGGCCCCATCGCGGCACGCCGTCGGCACGTAGCCAGGTTCCTTCGGTCGATGAGGGCACGCCTGAGACCCTAGTGCGATGAAATCGATTTCGCTAGGTTCGATGCCAGGCGCGGTGCGTCCGCACCGCCGATCGAGGAGGATCATGCGCCGTGCACCCGCATCCCATCGCCGTCTCGCCGCGGCATTCGTCGTCCTCGCCCTGGGGCTCTCCGGCTGCGCGGGAGGAACCGGCGTGACCGTGGATCCGGACCCCGACAAGCCGTTCGTGCTCGAGGGCGTCTCGAATCTCACGGAGATCGCCCAGCTGACCGGTCCCGGCGCCATGAACGACACGGCGTCCGTCTCGGTGGCCGGCACGGATCTCGGGTCGATGACGAACGTCGGCGACCGCACCTTCTTCTTCTTCGGCGACACGTTCGGCGAACGCGACCCGGAGTCGATCGGCGGCCAGGGCGGGTTCTGGCGGTCGAACGTGGCGGCGTGGACGGAGGACGACGACCCGACCGACGGCATCGACTTCGACGGTTGGGTCGCCGACGACATCGGCTTGGCGGAGGCGCTGATCGAAGGTGATCACGACGCGAACGGGGCCGGAGGCGAGGTCACCAAAATCCCGACGTACGGCTTCTCGATCGGCGACACGATCTACGTCTCGTACATGTCCGTGCGGTTCTGGGGGGAGCCCGGCGCCTGGGATGCCAACCGATCCGCGCTCATCGTCTCGCGCGACGGCGGCACGTCGTGGGATCCCGTCGAGGGCGTGGAGTGGCCGGGGGACTCCAACTTCGTCCAGCTCGCGACAGCCGAGGTCAACGAAGGCGGTGAGGACTGGATCTACCTCTGGTCGATCCCGTCCGGACGTTTCGGAAGCGTCCAGCTCATGCGGGTCCGGGCGACCGAGGAGGCCGTCGAGGACCAGTCGGCGTACTCGTACTTCGCCGGGCTCGACGGCGGTGCGCCGACCTGGAGCGACGACATGGCCGACGCCGATACCGTGGTCGACGGCACGATCGGCGAACTCTCGGTGATGTGGTCGACGTACCTCGAGCGCTGGATCATGACGTACTCCGACGCGGGGAACGCGTACATCCGAGAGGGCATCACGCCGTGGGGGCCGTGGGGCGATCCGCTCGAGCTCGTGCCGGGCAGCGAGTACGAGGGCCTCTACTCGCCGTACCTGAATCCGCGGTACGTGACGGAGGACGGCAGGCGCATCCACTTCACGCTGTCGCTGTGGGGGCCGTACAACGTGTTCTGGTTCTCGGCCGATCTTGAGCGGTCGAACTGAGATATTGGATCCCTTGCTTATGAAATCGATTTCGCTTACTCTGGCGCATACCCGGTCGCCGAGGACCGTCGGCTGGGCCGGTGGGTTTCGGCGACAGCCGAGCACACAGCAGCGACTCGACGAGGAGTCCGTTCCTGAGGAGGAACCCATGAGAATCACCCCACGCACCCGCAGGGCGACGTTCGCCGCTCTCGGGGCACTCACCATCGGCGCGATGATCGCCGGCTGCGGATCCGGAACGCCAGGAGAATCCGCCGACTCCGGCGGCGAGGACGGCGTCACCACGATCCAGTTCTGGCACCGCAACTTCACGCCGGTCGAGAACGAGTGGTACGAGAACATCATCAGGAAGTTCAATGACTCGCAGGACGAGATCAAGGTCGTCGGCACGCAGGTGCCCGGCGACGCCTGGGATCAGAAGATGAAGGCCGCGCAGGCGGCGGGCAAGGCCCCCGACATCTACACGCACCCCGGCAGCATCCAGGATGCTGTGAACGCGGGTCAGCTGCACGAGCTCGACGGGATCGTGCCCGACGACGCCCTCGCCGAGATCTCGGACGCCGCGAAGCCGGTCTCCGAGATCGACGGCACCTACTACGCCTACCCGCTGCTGCTCGAGCCGCAGGCCGTGCTGTTCTGGAACAAGGACATCCTCGACGCGGCGGGCGTCGACTCCGAGCAGGGACCGACGACGTGGGACGAACTGATGGACGCGTGCGCCAAGATCCAGCCCACGCTCGCCGACGGGCAGTATTGCATCTCGCCAGCGCAGGACGCCGCGACGTTCGCCTGGTCGACCGTCGGCCAGCAGTACAACTTCGCCGGTCACACCGCGCTGAACTCCGACTGGACCGCCGCCGACATCGACGACGCCGGATACCGCGACATGATGACGCAGTACAAGACACTGTGGGATGAGGGGTACATGCCCAAGCAGCCCCTCGCCGACTACGGCGGAGGCAAGGACTTCGGTGAGCAGAAGGTCGCCTTCAAGGTGTCCGGTTCGTGGATGCTGTCGGAGATCGGCTCGGACTACGCCGAGGTCCTCGGCAAGACCGGCATCGGGCCGATGGTGAACTCGGCGGAGGCCGACGGTCGCACGGCCACGACCCTCGGCAACTTCAAGTGGGTCGTCGACGCGAAGACCAAGAACGCGGAAGCGGCGGGGAAGTTCCTCTCCTGGGCGATCGCCGGCGACCCCGAGAACCTCGTGCCCTTCTTCGTCGACACGCAGTTCACGAAGGCCCCGGTGCGCCAGTCGGTGCAGGATGCTGTCGCCGCCGACCCCAAGGCGACTGATGCGCCCTGGTCGTCGATCATCACCGAGGAGATCGCTCCAAACGCGATCCCCGAGCCGACCTACCCGTGGGACGTCTCGCTCGCGGTCGGCACCGCCTTCGAGTCGGTCATGAAGGGGTCCGCGTCGCCGGATGCCGCGATCGACACCGCGAACAAGGCGATCCAGACGGTCATCGACCGCGAGGGCCTCGCGGACAAGGCGCCGAGCCAGTAGGACTCCGCGGCGGGGGTCGGAGTTACGCGCCGACCCCCGCCTGCGGGATCACGACAGCACGAGGGAACGGGTGGAGCGAACGATGGTCAGTGCAGTCTCGACGGAACGACGGGCGGTGAGACGCCGAACGGATGCCAGACGGTATCGCGACACGAAAGTCGCGTACCTGTTCCTGCTGCCGGTGGTCGGCCTCCTCGCGATCTTCGTGATCTGGCCGGCGGTCTATGCCGGATTCCTGTCGTTCCAGAACTGGAGCTTCTATAAGGAGCCCGAGTTCGTCGGCCTTCGCAACTTCACCGCCGTCCTCAGCGATCCGCTGTTCTGGGCGTCGGTGGGCAGGGGCTTCGCCTTCGTCGCGATGACGGTGCCGCCCATGCTCGTGCTCGCGTTCTTCTTCGCGAGCCTGGTCGTGAGCGTGTCTCGCCGTTTCGCCAGCGTCCTCAAGGTCAGCATCTACATCCCGACGATCATCTCCTCGGTCATCACATCGATCATCTTCGTGCTGATGTACGACTACTCGGGCGGTCTGCTCAACTGGTTCCTCGGGATCTTCGGCGTCGACCCGATCGCGTGGATCGGCGATCCGGCCTGGGCGCTGCTCGCGATCGCCATCCCCGCCATCTGGCTGGGCATGGGTCTGACCTCGCTCATCATGGTCGCTGCGATGGTCGACATCCCCACCGAGTTCTACGAGGCGGCGGCGATGGAGGGCGCCAACTGGTGGCAGAAGACCGCGTTCATCACGCTGCCGCAGATGAAGAACATCATCCTGTATCTGCTGATCACCGGGTTCGTCGCGGCCATCCAGCAGTTCGAGCTTCCGCTCGTCATGACCGGCGGCGGACCGCTGGACTCCACGACCCTGCCGAACCTCTTCATCTTCAACCACTTCCGCAACGACATCAACGTCGGCTACTCGATCGCCGCCGCGCTCGTCATGTTCGTCGTGCTCGGCACGGTGTCGGCGATCGTGTTCAAGTTCGTCAATTCCGAGAGGCTGGTGGACTGATGGTCACCATCGCGCCGCAGGACACTACGCGCGCCATCGTGCTCGCCGGCACCGAGCCGTCGCGGCGGGCCCGCCTGCCGAAGACCCCAGGCTCGTGGGTGATCGTGATCGGCAAGCTCATCGCGGGTGCGGTGTTCCTCGTGGCGGCGCTGTTTCCGCTGGCCTGGATGGTCATCGCCGGTTTCAAGTCGAAGACCGAGGTCATCCAGACCCCCTTCCAGTTCTTCCCCGAGGTGTGGCGCTGGGAGAACTACGCGCAGATCCTCGCCGATCCCACCTTCACCCGCACGATGCTGTGGACCTTCGGCGGCGCCGTGCTCTTCACGGCCCTGAGCCTCACGGTCAATTCGCTCGCCGCCTACGCGTTCGCGCGCCTGGACTTCCGGTTCCAGCGCACCCTGTGGGTCATCGTCATCACGACCATGTTCATCCCCGGGATGACGATCCTGCTCACGAGCTTCATCGTCGTGACCCGGTTGTCGATGCTCGACACCCTCGCGGTGCTCGTCCTGCCCGGGGCCGCGAGCGCCGGCACGGTGTTCTTCATCCGGCAGTTCTACCTGAACATTCCCGCGAGCCTCGAGGAGGCGGCGATGCTCGACGGCTGCGGACGCTTCGCGATCTTCGTGCGCATCTTCCTCCCGCTGTCGAAGCCGCCGTTCGTCGTCATGGGCATCACCTCGTTCCTCGCGTACTGGAACTCGTACGTGTGGCCGATCCTCACGATCACCACCCCCGAGCGCTTCGTCGTCCAGCAGTTCCTCGCGACCTTCCGCTCCGAGCGCACGAGCGAGCTCGGGCTCCTCATGGCCGGCTCGGTGCTCGCTGCGGCGCCCGTCATGATCCTGTTCCTCATCTTCCAGCGCCAGATCATCGGCAACATCAAGATGGCCGGTCTCAAGTAGACCGGCCGTCGGAGAGCACCACCGACACAGGAAAGAGGTCGACGATGACCGAACACCGTACGTCTCCGCTCATCTCCCGCCGCGGCGTCCTGCAGGGCGCGCTCGCGCTCGGCGCAGGGATGCTGGCCGCTCCCGTTGTCGGGATCGGCGCCGCAGCTCCGGCATCCGCCGCCGGACCGCTCACCGTCACCAGGTTGAAAGTGCTCGCCGGGACGCAGAGCCCCGTGCAGTACGGGATCGGGGCGACCGACCTCGGCATCCCCGCCCGCACGCCGGACGGGCGGCTGCTGTTCGTGTTCGGCGACACGTGGGCCGATCACGTCGGCGGCGCGAACTGGCGCTCCCCGGTCGGCCTCTACTCGTCGACCACGAACCTCACCGCCGGCGTCGTCTTCAACGGCTCAGCCGGCGCCGGCGCCAACACGCAGGGTGTGGCTCCCCAGTTCTGGTACTACCCGCACGACGCGTACTTCACGACCGTCATCCCCTCGGACGTCATCACGATCGGCTCGCGCATGTACCTGCACGCGATCGTGAACGGCCCGCAGTTCGGCGCGGTGCGCTGGACCGAGCTGTGGAAGTCCGACGACAACGGCGCGACCTGGCAGCACACCGGGCTGCAGTTCCCCGCCGACATGGCCGGCGGCAAGTTCCAGTGCATCACGTGGGGCCTCGGCAGCGACGGATACGTGTACATCTACGGCACCGGCTTCCAGCGCGACAAGGGCATCGTGCTCTACCGCGTGCCCTCGAACAACATGACCACCCTCTCGGCGTATCAGCCGTGGGGGTTCGCGAACGGCTCCTGGGGCTGGGGCAAGCCGGTGACCGAAGTCCTGCCCGGCGGGTTCGGCGAGATGTGCCTGCGACCGCTCGGCGGCAAATGGATCCTCACCTGGTTCAACGCGGCCGCGTACCGGATCGACGCGATGGTGCTGAACACCCCGACCGACAACCTCTACACCGCCACCAAGACGACCCTGCTCACGGGCGCCGAGTGGGGGCAGGAAGATGCGTCGCACGTGGCCCAGCTCTACGGCGGGTACATCATCCCCGGGTCGACGCTCTCGGACCTGCACCTCAGCGTCAGCCAGTGGAACACCGGGAACAACAGCGTGTACCACTCCGAGCAGTTCCGCGTGCAGGGGCTCGTCTGAGGCGGAGCGGGAGGCTGCTGGTATCGGTGACCGGCGTGGGCCGCACCGACGTCAGAACCGCGGGACCAGGAGGTCGGCACCGCCGCGGAGCGCGGAGCGGTGCGCGACGATCCCCGGCACCGTGATGCTCGCTGCGCGGTGCGCGTCGATCGTGGGAGAGCGATGCTCGACCACCGCCGAGACGAACTCGTGCACGAGGTGCGGGTGCGATCCGCCGTGCCACGCGTGCAGGTCGACCGGTGGGCGTCCGCCGGGAGGTGAGTACGTGCCCTTGCGCGTGTGCGGGCGCAGAGACATGGGCAGGTCGCCGAACCGATCCGGGATCTCGGCGGCCTCGCGCGTGATCGGGCGTCCGCGGTGCGCGCCGTCGGCTGGTCCGGCCGTGTACGTCACGGCGGGTTCTCCCTCGACCGACGGCCACTCCATCGCGCCGTGCTCGCCGTAGACGTTGAACCCCTCGGTGTAGGCCCGTGCGTTCTCGAAGAACGACACCGTGACCTGCGCGACCAGGGGCTCGGGCGTCGACAGCTCGAACAGGGCGGCCTCGAGGGGGAAGGGGTTGTCGCCGGGCCCGCGGTGGGCGTCCCGCAGCGTGCCGGAGCCGAGGCAGCGCACCGACTGCGCCGACGCCTCCGCGAGTCCGAGCAGCGGGGCGACGATGTGGGTCGCGTACTCCATCGGCGCGTACCCCATCCAGTAGGCCGGGAACCCGTCGAGATCCTGTATGTGCGTCCCGCTGAGGTAGGTCAGGCGGCCGAGGGTCCCGGTGTCGCGCAGATGCAGGGCATGGAGGTACTCGCGCTGGTAGAGCGCCGTCTCCATCATCATGTACCGGCCGGGACCGGCGTCCGCCGCGTCGATCACGCGTTCCACGTCGTCGAGCGTGGTCGCCATGGGAACCGCGCTCGCGCAGGAGCGGCCGCTCGCGAGCACCAGCAGCGTCTGCTCGACGTGGAACCGCACGGGGGACAGCAGGTGCACGGCATCCCATCCGCCGCCCGCGAGCGCGTCGTCGAGCGAGGCGAACTCGTCGTCGACCGCGAGCTCGGCCGCCACAGCCGAACGACGGGAGGCGTTCGGCTCGACCAGCCCCACCCGACGCACGGCGGGATGCAGCGCATAGAGCGGGAGGAAGTCGCGGCCGAACCCCGCGCCGACGACGAGGACATCGATCATCGCGGCGGGGTCGCTCCGAGGTCCGGCACCGGGGCCGTTCCTAGGTGCACCTCCAGATCGTCGGCGGAGGGCGTCCGGGGTCTGCGGGCAGTGGGGCGATCGAGGTAGAACATCGCGGTGGAGGCGATGTCGTCGCGCAGCGGGAGGTACCGCCATCCGCTGCGCCAGCCGAGCGCCTGGATGTCGACCTTTGGGATGCCGGTGGCGAAGTGGATCGGGTCGAGCAGATGCCACCGGTACATGCCGAAGCGCTGCTGGCTCACGTAGAGACCGTCGGGTCGGATGATCTGCGGCATCCCGAGGTACGGAGTCGAGAACGCCGTGTACCCCTGACCGGGAACATCGAAGTTCCAGGCACCGCCGAAATAGTCCTCGGTGCCCGTGCCTGCGATGGTCGGGTAGTCGGTGTCGTCGTCGAGGTAGAACTTGATCTCGCCCTCGCCCCACCAGCCGTTGGAGTTCACGCCCCAGGCGATGTATGTGCCGACGTACTGGCCCTGTCCCTCGATGCCCTCGAGGATCACGTGCGGGGTGAGCTCCTCCAGCGGGTTGGACCGGCGCCACTGCGCGTGGAAGTAGGCGTCGTTCGAGTAGTCGCCGCCGATCTCGTAGGTGATCTGGAAGTAGATGCGCACGTCGACGACCGAGGTGTTCTCGATCGTGAGACGCGCGCCGTCGCGGAACGGCATGGGCCAGTACGAGTTGAATCCGCCGTGCGGGTTGGCGGCGATGGTCTGCGAGTCGACCTGCGCGAAGACGCCCCAGCCGTTGCAGAAGAAGTCGCCGTAGGGCACCTCGACGGCGGGCTCCTCCGACCCATCCCAGTAGGCGCGCAGGAGCAGGGTGCGCCAGTTGTCGGTGTGGGTCGTGATCCAGATGTGCGTGATCTTGCCCGCGCCGTCGATGTTCGCGAGGTCGAACGTCTCTCCGGGCTTGACGTCGACGCTCGGCGAGATCTTCCAGCCGGGGCCGAGGTCACGGGCGCATTCGGCGCCCGTGCCGTCGGTCGCCCGGCCTCCGCCTCCCGCGGATCCGTCGAAGTTCTCGGGGGAGATCGATCGTGTCTGCACGGATCGCAGCGCTGCGATGCTCGAGAGGTCGGAGGATGCGTGAGTCATGGCCGCCAATGTAATCGATTTCAGGGTGGAACACCAGAGATCGACTGCTCGCGCGCTACTGTTGCTTCAGATCCGGCTCGGCCCGGCACGGCAATGAGGTTCGAATGGCCACCATCTACGACGTCGCGGAACTGGCGGGAGTGTCTCCCGCCACGGTCTCTCGCGTCTTCAACGGCACGAGCGTGTCGGAGGACAAGGTGGCGGCTGTGCGCGACGCCGCCGCGAAACTCAGTTTCACGCCGAACCGCACGGCGCGGTCGCTGCGCCGGCAGAGCTCCGAGGTGATCGCCCTCGTGATCCCCGACATCGAGAACCCGTACTTCACCGAGATGGCGCGCGGCGTCGAGGACGTCGCCTCGGAGGCGGGCTACTCGGTCGTGCTCTGCAAC
Source organism: Microbacterium sp. LMX7-1.2 (assembly GCF_040675935.1). Classification (NCBI taxonomy): domain Bacteria; kingdom Bacillati; phylum Actinomycetota; class Actinomycetes; order Micrococcales; family Microbacteriaceae; genus Microbacterium; species Microbacterium sp. LMX7-1.2. The sequence goes on from NZ_JBEGIL010000001.1 coordinate 2,415,886, forward strand.
TCCGACTCCCAGGTCGAGAAGGAGGGGACATACCTGCGCATCGCGATCGCCGAGCACATGTCCGGTGTCATCATCGCGACCGCCGACGAGACCACGAACCTCGACACGATCCTCGCGACCGGCCGTCCCGTCGTCGCTGTCGACCGCAGTACGTCCTACGACATCGACGGGGTCGTGATGGCCAACAGGGCCGCGGGGACATCCGCCGCGAGAGACCTGCTGGATGCCGGATACCGCCGTATCGCCTACATCGGCGGTCCCGAGCACATCGACACGGCCGCCGAGCGCGCGGCCGGGTGGCGCGCGGCGCTCACCCGCGCCGAGCCCGAGCTCGACGTCGACGAGCTCGCCCGCTTCGCGTCCTTCCGCGTCGAGGGCGGACGCGCGGCGATGGAGGAGTTGCTGGCTCTGCCCGAACCGCCGGACGCCGTCGTCGCCGGCAACAACCTCATCGGCGTCGGCGCGATCCAGGTGCTGACGGAGCGTGGCCTCACGCCGCCGCGTGTAGGCGTCGCGGTGATCGGCTCGCTGCCGTTCACGACGCTCTCGCCGAGCGCGGTGACAGTCGTCCGGCTGCCCGCTCGGCACATGGGCGTGACGGCAGCGCGGATGCTGCTGGAGCGCATCGGCGGCGATACGCAGCCGTCCCGCACCGTGGTGCTGCGCAACGAGATCCAACCGGCCAGCGCCTCTCGGCCCTGAGACGCTGGGGCCCCGCCCGACCCCGCGCACCGAGTCAGCCGATATTCCGGTAGACATCCGATCACCTTCTTGCGCGTTGAAATCGATTTCGCGTACAGTTGCGAGAGATTTCAGAATCACCGGCTCAGGTTTCAAGGAGGACACCATGCGCTGCACCCTCGGGGTGGACATCGGCACATCCAGCAGCAAGGGCGTGCTGGTGGATGCTGATGGCGCGATCGTCGCCACCGCGACCCGGTCGCATGACGTCTCCCGCCCCCGCACGGGTTGGGTCGAGATGGAAGGCGATGTGTGGTGGGACGAGTTCGTCGCCATCGCCCGCGAGCTCCTCGCTGCGGCCCCGGACGCCGAGGTCGCCGGAGTCGGCGTGAGCGGCATGGGCCCGTGCATCCTCCTGGCGGACGAACACGATCGTCCCGTCCGTCCGGCGATCCTCTACGGCGTCGACACCCGCTCCACTGCGCAGATCGAGCGGATGACTGTCGAGCTCGGCGAGTCCGAGATCACGCGCGTCGGCGGATCGACTCTGACCTCGCAGGCCGGAGGACCCAAGCTCGTCTGGGTCGCCGACGAGGAGCCCGGGGCCTGGCAGCGAGCGCGCCGCGTGTACATGCCGGCTTCCTGGCTCGCCCGCCGCCTCACCGGCGCCTACGCGCTCGACCACCAGTCGGCCAGCCAGGTGTCCCCGCTCTACGACATCGAGCGCGAAGCGTGGCACGACGAGTGGTGGCAGCGGTACGCGTCGTCGATCGAGCAGCCGCCGCTGCTCTGGGCCGGAGATGTCGCCGGCACCGTCACCGCCGCCGCGGCGGGGGACACCGGCATCCCCGAGGGCATTCCCGTGATCGCCGGGACGATCGACGCGTGGACCGAGGCCGTGAGCGTCGGAGCGCACGAGGTCGGCGACCTCATGCTCATGTACGGCACGACCATGTTCCTCGTCGCGACGGGTGAGGAGACGCTGCGTACGCCGTCGATGTGGACTACGGCCGGGGCCTTCGCCGGAACGAGGAACCTGGCCGGGGGTCTCTCGACCTCCGGAGCGCTCACCGGCTGGCTGAAGGAACTCACGGGCGCCGACTACCCGCAGCTGCTCTCCGAGGCGACCGCGTCGGGTCCCGGGGCGCGTGGGCTGCTGATGCTCCCGTACTTCGCGGGTGAGCGCACCCCCATCCAGGATCCCGATGCCCGCGGTGTCATCGCCGGACTCACGCTCGCCCACACCCGGGGCGACCTCTACCGCGCCGCCCTTGAGGCGACCGCCCTCGGAGTCCGTCACAATGTCGAGACCATGCGCGCCGCCGGCGCCGACATCCGGCGCATCGTCGCCGTCGGGGGCGGTACGCAGGGGCGGCTGTGGCTGCAGATCGTCTCCGACGTCACCGGCCTCGTGCAGGGCGTACCGGCGACGACGATCGGCGCGAGCTACGGCGCTGCCTTCCTTGCCGCGGTCGCTGTCGCCGTCGATGCAGTGCCGAAGATCGCTGCGTGGAACCCCGTGACCGAGACCATCCGTCCCGACGACTCGCTCCGTGACCTCTACGATGAGCTGTTCGACCGCTACACCCGCCTGTACCGCGAGACGGCGGGCGTCGTGCACGAGCTCGCCGCCGATCAGAGAGGCGCGTCGGCATGACCCGCCGCGCGCGCGGCATCCCGCATACCTCGCAGGCGACCGCCTTCCCGCTCGGCGGAATCGGCACCGGGAACGTGTCGATCGGCGCACGCGGCGAGTTGCGCGACTGGGAGTTCGAGAACCTCCCCGACAAGGGGCGCCGCAATCCGCACTCGTTCTTCTCGATCCATGCGGCGCCCGAGGGCGGCAACGCCGTCACCCGCGTGCTCGAAGCGCGCCTCACCGGTCGGCATGACGCCGACGCGGGGTACGCGTTCGACCAGCTCGCCGGCCTGCCCAGACTCGACGGCGCGACCCTGCGTGGAGAGTACCCGGTCGTCGATGTCGACTTCATCGACCACTCCCTGCCGGTCGATGTGTCGCTGCATGCCTTCACGCCGCTCGTGCCGCTCGACGCCGACGCATCCGGCATCCCCGCCGCCGTGCTCCGCTACCGTGTGACGAACCCTGGACGGGCCGCCGTCGCCGTGACGGTCGTCGGCAGCGTCTCGCACACGGCGGGACGAGGCGCGCCGGGGCCCGACGCGCCCTGGGGCATGCGCGGCACGCAGCGGGTGCGCTGGCGCGAGGAGGAGGGGCTGCGCGGCCTCGACTTTGACATCGACCTGCCGGAGGACGACCCCGGGTACGGCACGCTGAGCCTCACCACCGCAGACGAGTCGACCACGGTCAAGCCGCAGTGGGTCACGAGCTACTGGCCCGATGGTGCTCGGCTCTTCTGGGACGACCTCGCCGCCGACGGCCTGCTGCAGCCCGAACCGCGCCTGACCCTCGAAGACCGGCCGCGCGGCCTGTTCGCCGAGCTGGACGCCGACCCCGACGCCGCACCGCTCACCGAGGAGCAGATGCTCGCGAAGCTGCCCCGGCTGCGCACCGGGTCGCTCGGCATCGTGCACACCCTCGAGGCGGGCGAGAGTCGCGACTTCGAGTTCGTGCTCGCCTGGAGCTTCCCCAACCGTCGCAGCGGTTGGCACGGGCACATCGTGTTCGACGACCCGGCCGCGGGGATCCTCCGCAACCACTACGCGACGCTCTGGCCCGATGCGTGGAGCGCGGCCGCGCACCTGCACGCCGAGCTCCCGAATCTGGAGCGATCGACGGATGCCTTCGTCGAGGCGCTCTACGGCGGGAGCCTCGACCCGGCGCTGGCTGACGCCGTCGGCGCGAATGTCGCCGCCGCGCGGTCGACGACGTGCTTCGTGGTCGAATCCCCGCATCCCGACCTCGGCGACGGGCCGGTGTTCGCGGCGTGGGAGGGATCCTTCGACCACAGCGGGTCGTGCGAGGGCACCTGCACACATGTGTGGTCGTACGCACAGACACTGGCGTGGTTGTTCCCGTCGCTCGAACGCAGTGCGCGCCGCGCGGAGTACCTGCTCGAGACCGACGATGCCGGCGCGCAGAAGTTCCGGGGGAACCGGCTGCTGGGCGGACCGTCGTGGTTCATGAGCCCCGCGGTCGACGGTCAGCTCGGCACGCTGCTGCGCCTGCACCGCGAGTGGAGGTTCAGCGGTGACGACGACTTCCTGCGCGAGCTGTGGCCGGCTGCCGTCCGAACCCTCGACTACGCCGCGGCGGAGTGGGATCGCGACGGGGACGGCCTGCTCGACGGTGAGATGCACAACACCTACGACATCGAGTTCCACGGCGCGGAGCCGCTCGCCAACGGCATCCATCTCGCCGCGCTGCGGGCGGGGGCGCGGATGGCCGAACATCTCGGCGAGGTCGACCGCGCCGCGACGTGGACGCGCCGCGCCGACCACGTCGCGGCGGCGATGGACGACGTCCTCTGGAACGGCGAGTACTACCGCCAGGTGATCGACGACGTCGATGCGCACCGCTACCAGTACGGCGACGGCGTGCTGTCTGATCAGCTGCTCGGGCAGTTCCACGCGTTCGTCAACGGCCTCGGTCACATCCTGCCCGCCGCGCACATCGACTCCGCGCTCGCCGCGATCGTCGCCCACAATCTCCGCGACGACCTCTCGGCTCAGGAGAGCACGCAGCGCGTGTACGCCCTGAACGAGGAAGGCGGACTGCTGCTCGCCTCCTGGCCGCGCGGCGGCCGGCCGACGATCCCGTTCGTCTATTCCGACGAGGTCTGGACCGGCATCGAGCATCAGGTCGCGGCATCGCTGCTCTACGTCGGCCGCGTCGGCGAGGCGTTGCGGATCGAACGAAGGCTGCGCTCCCGCTACGACGGTGCACACCGCAACCCTTGGAACGAGATCGAATGCGGCAACCACTACGCGCGGTCGCTCGCGTCGTGGGCGCTGCTGCTCGGCGCGAGCGGGGCGCAATGGGACGCCCCGACGAAGACGCTCTCGTTCGCGCCTGCGGGCGGAGGCTCTTTCACGGGCCTCTTCACGACAGGCACGGGATGGGGGCGCGTCGAGATCGACGACGACGCTCTCGTGCTGCACATCGATGGCGGAGAACTCACCGTCGCCGAACTCGTGCTCCGCGACCGCTCCATCGCCGAAGGGGTTCGGCTCGGCGTGGGGGAGACACACCGCGTCGAACTCGCCCGAACAACCGCGGACACCGCATCCGCTGATTCTCCCCACTCGACCAGCACCACCACCAGCACTAGCACCACCCGCACCACCGGAGAGGCATCATGACCACCTACACGCTCCCCGCCCCGGCATCCCGTCCGGCGTCCGCCCCGAAGACCGCCTACCTGATCGCCTCCGGCGACCTGCGCGAGGCCGCCAACACCGGCGGCTGGCCCGTGCAGGTCGAGCTCGAAGCCGGGGTCACCGGCGTCTTCCGCGATCTCGGCTGGTCCGTGATCCGCGCGAACGAGGTCGACCCCGCGACCGGACACGGCTTCATCTCCAGCCAGCGCATGGGCCTCGAGGTCTTCAAGAACATCCCCGTGGATGCTCCGCTCATCGTCGCCGAGGCCGTGTGGCAGTACTCGCACCACGTGCTCGCCGGACTCCGCACGCACGAGGGTCCGATCCTCACGGTCGCGAACTTCGCGGGCGACTGGCCCGGCCTCGTCGGGCTGCTCGGCCTGAACGCCGGCCTCACGAAGATGGACAAGCCCTACGCCACGATCTGGTCGGTCGACTTCACCGACGACTGGTTCCGCGACGGCATCCGCGAATGGACCGAGACCGGCACCATCACGCACGACGCCTCACACGTGCGCGCGCTGCCCGAGCTGCCCGACAGCCCCGAGAAGCAGCTGGGGGAGGCGCTCGCCGCCGAGCTCCTCGCTGAGAAGGCCATCATCGGCGTGTTCGACGAGGGCTGCATGGGCATGTACAACGCGATCTTCGACGATGAGCTGCTCAACAAGACGGGCATCTACAAGGAGCGCCTGTCGCAGTCGGCGCTGTACGCCGAGATGCTGAACGTCACCGAGGCCGAGGCGGATGCCGCGTACGACTGGCTGATCGACGCCGGGATGACGTTCGTGTACGGGGAGGACGCCGCGACCGACCTCACCCGCGAGCAGGTGCAGTGGCAGCTGAAGATGTACATCGCCGCGCTCCGCATCGCCGACGACTTCGGGCTCGACGCGGTCGGCATCCAGTACCAGCAGGGCCTGAAGGACCTCGTGCCCGCATCCGACCTCGCCGAGGGCATCCTGAACTCGACCGAGCGCCCGCCGGTGACCTCGCGCGACGGCTCGCGGGTGCTGCACGAGGGCCGCGCGTTCCCGCACTTCAACGAGGCCGACGAGGGCGTCGCGGTCGACGCGCTCGTGACCGACCGGGTGTGGCGTGCGATGGGCCTCGTGCCCGACAACACGCTGCACGACGTGCGCTGGGGCGAGGACTTCGACGGGCAGTTCGTGTGGGTCTACGAGATCTCCGGATCGGTGCCGGCGTCGCACCTCGGTGGATGGCAGAACGCCGAGGGATGGCGTCAGGGGCACGTCTTCTTCCCCGCGGGCGGGGCCACGATCAACGGCGTCTCGAAGCCCGGCGAGCTCGTGCTCTCGCGCGTGTTCATCGCCGACGGCATCCTGCAGGCCGACATCTTCCGCGCCTCGGTCGTCGAGCTGCCGGCCGAGGAGACGCAGCGCCGCAAGGACGCCACGAACCCCGAGTGGCCGATCGCGCACGTCGTGCTGCACGGCGTCTCACGCGACCAGTTCATGGCCCGACACAAGGCCAACCACGCGCAGACGGTCTACGCGCCCGACGCCGAGACGGCCGACAAGGCGCTCATCGCGAAGGCGGCAATGCTCGACGGCATGGGTATCAAGGTCAATCTCGTGGGAGACGTGAAGATCTGAGTTCGAGGACGGCGGAGGGGCGGATGCTGCGGCATCCGCCCCTCTTCCGTCCCGCGGCAGCCCCTTTCGAGCGCTTCACTTAAGCGATATAGTCGCTCGCACGTCGCACCGACGCGACGTGAGATCGACAACGACGCCGAAGGAGAAGCTCCACCATGAGTCAGCCGAACGCCCGTACATCCCTCTTCCGACGATGCCTCGCGGCCACCGCCGCGGTAGCGCTCACCGCCGTCGGAGCACTCGCCGCTTCATCCGCCGCCGCCGACGACACGGCAGCCGAGGACACGAAGCTCGCGGTCTACGTCGAAGTGAACTCTAACGATTTAGCGAACGTCGCCGACTATCGGCTCGCCGACTCCGGGAAGCCGGCCGTCGACCTCGCGATGATCTTCGCCGCCAACATCAACTACGACGGCGAGAAGGCCTACCTGCACTTCAACGAGCGCGTCACCGAGACGCTGCAGGACGCGGAGAACCAGATCCGCCCGCTGCAGGCACAGGGCACCAAGGTGCTGCTCTCGGTGCTCGGCAACCACCAGGGCGCCGGATTCGCGAACTTCTCGAGCTACGCCGAGGCCGACGCGTTCGCGGCCGAGCTCGCTGACGCCGTCACAACTTACGGACTCGACGGCATCGACTTCGACGACGAGTGGAGCCAATACGGTGCGAACGGCACGCCGCAGCCGAACGCCCAGTCCTTCGGATGGGTGGCCTCGGCGCTGCGCGACCGCCTGGGACCCGACAAGCTCATCACGCTGTACGCGATCGGCCCGTCGTACACCACCACCGACTTCGGGGCCTTCGACGTCAGTGCCACGCTCGACTACGCGTGGAACCCGTACTACCCGACCTACGACGCCCCGACCGTCCCGGGACTCGACGACCGCAGCCGTATCGGCGCCGCGGCGATCGACCTGTCGAACACGAGCGCGGCGACCGCAGCGGACTTCGCCCAGCGCACGGCCGCCGACGGGTACGGCGTCTATGTCGCGTACAACCTCACGTCGACGAATCAGGCCTCGCTGATCTCGGGCATCACCGAGGCGATCAAGGGCGAGGCGACGGTGTACGCGCCGCAGTGAGCCCGGGCCGACCTCAGGCCGGCTCGCCGGGCCCATCCAGGTCGAACAGCTCGAGCTGACGGATCGTGACCTCGGCCTCCGCCCGCACGCGGAGCGCCGAGGTCACGACGCGGGCGGCGAGCGTGAAGGGCGTGGTGCGGTCGGCGGGGAGGTCGATGTCGGCGGTGACGGCGACCCGCTCCCACCCGTTGGCCGTCTCGGCCTCCCACGCGAGCGTGGTCGAGGATGCCGCGGCCACGGTCGTCACGGAGACGTCGCTGACCGCTCGAGCCTCGGCGAACCGCCAGCCGATCCACTCGCCCCGACCGAGCGCCACCCCGTCGGCGCCTTCCGGATCGCCGTCGTCGAAGGCGCGCTCCGCGTGCCGGACGCGCTCCGATGCGATCGGCGCGCCGCCGCCGTCCGAGCCTGCGGTCAGGTCGGGGCGCCAGGGCGCAGCATCCGTCTCCCTGGGTTCTCCGAGCCAGCCCTCGGGATCGTCGCCGAACACGAGGTCGAGCACGACCTCGCCGGCGGCAGAGTCGACGAGAGCATCGACAGGCAGTTCCGCCGTCGGGAGGGGGACGCCGTTCAGTCGCGCCTCCCGCAGCACGTGCGCGGTCGGCGAATCGCGGATCGAGCGGATGCGCAGCGTCGGCCCTCCTCCTCGATCGACGCGGACGTCGTCGAACAGGGGTGAGCCGATCAATAGCGCGCCTGAGGCGAGCTCCAGCGGGTACAGCCCGAGCGCGGCCCACAGCCACCAGGCGCTCATCTCGCCGTTGTCCTCGTCGCCGGGGAAGCCCTGGCCGATGTGCGCGCCCGCGAACAGGCGCGCGGCCAGCTCGTGCACGGTCGCGCCCGCGCGCCACGGCTGATCCGTGAACGCGTACATGTACGGGATGTGGTGCGCGGGCTGATTCGAGATCGCGCACATTCCGGAGCGCAGAGCACGGGCCTCGCGCTGCTCGTGGATGACCGTGCCGTAGGCGCCGCCGAACCGCTCCTCGGCGGTCTCGGGCTCGGCGAACAGCGCGTCGAGGTGCCGGCGCAGGCCCGCGCGGCCGCCGTAGAGGTCAGCCAGCCCGTCGCCGTCGTGCACCGCGCCGACCGACATGCCCCAGGCGTTCGTCTCGACGTTGTCACCGCCCCACGTGCGCGGGTCGAAGGGCTCGGACGAGAACGATCCGCGGTCGTCGCGGCCTCGGAAGAACCGCGTCTCGGCGTCGAACAGCGCGCGGTACGACAGGGCGCGGTTCGCGAAGTAGCGCGCGAAGGCGAGGTAGCGCGCGGCATCCGTCTCCGAGGTCTCCGGGGCGTCGGCGAGCTGTGCGGCGAACCGGCCGAGAGCGGCGTCGCTGATCGCGTTCTCGATGCTCCAGCTCATGCCCTCGGGCATGGCGGAGGCGATGAACCCCGCGAACCGGCCCCGGTCGATGCCCTTCCGCCCGCTACGGGCGTCCGGGCCCGGCTCGCAGGCGTTGCGCCAGCCGCTCTCGAACGCCGTGCGGTGGTCGAAACCCACGCCCCAGCGCGCGGCATCCGCGAAGATCTGATCGCTCGATGTGCCCACCATGCTGTCGACGTAGCCGGGGGCGCTCCACCGCGCCATCCATCCGCCGCGGCGGTACTGCTCGAGCTGTCCGTCGAGCAGGCGTCCCGCGAGCGTCGGGTCGAGCAGGGCGAGGCCCGGCCACTCCGTGCGATACGTGTCCCAGTAGCCGTTGTTCACGACCAACTCGCCCGCCGCGACCGGAGCGCTCGTGCGCGTCTGGCCGAACGGCGTGCGTGCCGCGAAGACGTCGGCGAAGGCGGATGCCGGGACGTCGGGCGACCCGGTCTCCTCGGCCGCGGTGTTCGGATAGAGGTGCATGCGGTGCAACGCGGCGGCGATCCGCGCCCGGTTCTCCTCGTCGGCGAGCCCGCGATACGGTGCGTCGACCTCGGGTAGCGGCGGGATCGTGACACGACCGAGGAGCCGGTTCCAGGATGCGGCGGCGTCGGCGCGCAGCTCGTCGAACCCGGTCGCGGCGTGGAGTTCCAGGGCGAGACTGCGCTCGGCCTGCTCGATCGACAGGAACGACACGGCCACACGCACCTCGAGCGATCCGTGGCCGGCGACGAAGCCGGCCACTCGTCCGCGACCGGCGTCGTCGAGTTGCCCGCTCTCGGCGGGGCCCTCGAGCACCCGGCCCGCGAAGTAGCACCGAGGTGCGTTGCCCCAGTCCTCTGCACCTTCGGGGATCCAGCCCGTGAAACCGTCGGCCTCCGTCCAGCGGAGCCGCCCCTCGTCCGTGAGCTGATCGAGCACGAACCCGACGCGGGCGTCGTCATCGGCGCCGGTCACGCGGAACGCGGCTCCGTGCACGGTCGCCGTCATCTCGACGTGAATTCCGGAGCCGCGCCCGTCGTGGAGCTCGACGGCGTACTCGTGCGGTCTCGCCCGCTCCGATCCCGGCACGATCCAGCGCCGCCTCGCGGCGTGATCCGAGGCCGGGGCGCCGGAGAACGGCATGAGCTGCAGCACCGAGCGGTCGCCGATCCACGGACTCGGCTGGTGCGAGAACTGCAGCGCCTCCAAGCGGCGGCCCTGCGGATCGTCGTGCACGAAAGGGCGGTACGGCCAGCGCGCGTCGGCGGCGTCGGTCGCCGGGGTCACGAACGTGAAGCCGTGCGGACGCGCGACGGCGGGGATCGTGTTGCCGCGCGAGAACCGCGCACCCGAGTGGGTCCCGCGGCGTGTGTCGACGCGTTCGACGGGAGGGAGGTCGGATGCCGCGCCGACGCGCTCCTCGACCAGCACCTGCACGAATCCGGTCACCCGGGCAGGAAGGCCCGTGACGGCGACGAGTGACTCCGCGCCGAACACGACCTCGACCGTGCCGGATCGACCGGCGACCGGCGCGAGAGACACGGTGTCGGCGTTCCACTGCTCGGGCATGCTCCAGCGCGCCGCGAACTGCGACTCCGGGGTGATCGGGAAGCCGTAACGGTCGCGCACCTGTGGATCGTCAGTGAGACGCGCGCGGTCGTCGAGGCGCACGTCGACCGTGACAGCGAGCGCGGCGTGCGGAGCGAGCGCAGCCTCCGCGCCGTCGGCGTAGAACGCCCAGTGCAGCACCGTGTCGGTTGTGATCGCGAGGGCGTCGAGACCGGGCACCTCGAGGCGCTGCGGTCCCTCGGCCGGGTCGAACGAGAACGCGAACACCGGCGCCGCAAGGACACCCGTGAACGGCTTCGACGACGGCGGGTCCGCGGGCCCGTCCGCCGCCGTCAAGCGGGCGTACGTCACCCCTTGACCGCGCCTTCCTGCACGCCCTTGAAGAAGAAGCGCTGCGTGAACGAGAACATGATGACGATCGGCACGAGCGCGATCATGGTCCCCGCCGCGATCAGACGCGGATCCACCGAGAAGCTGCTGTTCAGGTAGGCCATGCCGACGGTCAACGTGTACTTCGACGGATCGGAGAGCACGATGAGCGGCCACAGGTAGTCGTCCCAGGCGCCGATGAACGCGAAGATCGCGACCACCGACACCATGCCGCGGATGTTCGGCCACACGATGTGACGGATCCGCTGCCACGTGGTCGCGCCGTCGACCGTCGCGGCATCCAGCACGTCCTTGGGGATCATGCGGCACGCGGTCGCGACCAGCAGCACGTTCATGGCGCTGATCGCCCCGGGCAGGAACACGCCCCAGAGCGTGTCGGCGAGGCCGAGCGCGCGGATCGTGAGGAAGTTGCTCGTGACGGTGACCTCGCCCGGGAAGAGCAGGGTCGAGAGCAGGATCGCCATGACGATCCACTTGCCGCGGAACCGCATGCACCCGAGCGCGTACCCGGCGAAGGTCGCGAGCACGACGTTGCTGAGCACAGTGCCGACCGACACCAGCAGCGAGTGCCAGGCGTACAGGTAGACCGGCACGATGTCGGCGACCGTGACGTAGTTGCCCACGGTCGGCTCGCGGGGGATGAGGTTCGGCGGGAACGAGTAGATGTTCTCCTGCGGGCCCTTGAACGAGGTGGAGAGCTGCCAGACGAACGGGCCGATCACGAGGAACAGCACGAACACGAGCAGCGCGTAGCGGCCGATCAGCCCGCCGAGCGTCGGCTTGCTGAAGTCGCCGGACCCGCGGCGACGGAAGATCCGCTCGCGGGATGCCGGTGCCTCGGCGTCCTCGTTCGATCGGGTGTCGTCGGTGCGGGGACGGTCCAGGATGCTCATGCGGGAGCCTTCGCCTTCTTCTCGCGGTTCATGAAGGCGATCGCGGCGAGCGGGATGAGCGTGAGCAGGAAGAGTGCGACGCTGATCGCGGAGGCGTAGCCGATGTTGCCGTTGAGGCCGGAGCCGACCTGCCGGATCAGCATCACGAGCGAGATGTCGTAGCCGCCGGGACCTCCCGTGCTCTTGGAGAGGACGTCGAGCTCGGCGAAGACGCGCATGGCCGACACCGCGATCAGCACCGCGATGAGGAGCATGGCCCCGCGCACGGACGGGATCGTGACGGAGAGGAAGCGGCGGAAGGACCCCGCGCCGTCGAGCATCGCGGCCTCGTGCAGCTCCTTGCCCACGTTCCCCAGGGCGGCGAGGTACACGACCATGTAGTAGCCGAGGCCCTTCCACACCGTCAGGAGGATCGCGCAGCCGAGCAGCAGCCACCGGTCGACGAGGAACGCGACGGGACGGTCGACGACGCCGAGGAACTCGAGCGTCTGGTTGATGATGCCTCGACTGTCGAACAGCCAGGTCCAGATCAGGGCCACCACGACGACCGAGGCGATCACCGGGAAGTAGAACGTCGTGCGGAAGAACGAGATCCCCGGCAGCTTCTTCTGCACGAGCAGTGCGAGCAGCAGCGGCAGGATCGTCAACAGGGGCACGCACACGACCACGTAGATGAGGCAGGTGGTCAGGGCGTTCCAGAACATCTCGTCGCCGAGCATCCGCTCGTAGTTCGCGGCGCCGACGAACTCGGGGGTGCGCAGCGGCTTCGCGTCCGTGAAGCTGAGGACGACGGTGTTGAGGAACGGCCAGAGCGCGAACACCAGCACCCAGATCACGGCGGGAGCGAGCAGGAGCCAGGGGGTGAACCACCTGTGCGAGGTGATCCCGCTCATCCGCCTCCGGATGCCGGTGTCCGCGGCCATGCTTACTGGTCCACCCGGTTCGCGTTGGCGTACTCGACGATCTTGTCGAGCTGCGTCTTCGGGTCGGCCTCGCCGTTGATCGCGAGGGCGATCTGCTGGGTCATGTAGGTCGCCATGTCGGAGGTCCACTGGAACGGGATCGCCTTGGCGTCCTGCATCGCGGTGAACACGGTGTCGATCGCGGCGAGCTGGGTCGGGTCGGTGACCGAGGCCGAGATGTTGTCGACGACGGTGTCGCCGCCCGAGACGGTGCCGGGGGCGGTGCCGACGGCCAGCGACGAGAAGGCGATCTGGTTCTCCTCGTTCGTCACGAACTCGGCGAACGCCAGGGCGGCCGCCTTGTTGTCGGAGTCGGCGGAGATGTTCAGCCCCTGCACGTACAGGGGAGGGATGCCGAGCCGCGGCGTCGCGACCGTGGTCGCGAGCAGAGCCGGAGCGTCCTTCTGCAGGTCGGTCGTGAAGCCCGTGCCTCCGGTCGTGAAGGCGACCTTCTCCTGGATGTACGCCTCGGCGTTGCCGCCGTAGTCGCCCGTGAGGGCCTCCGCGGGCATCGCGCCTGCGGCGTAGGCGTCGGCGTACGCCTGGACGATCGCCGCGGCCTCGTCGGTGTTGAAGACGAACTCGCCCTTGTCGTCGATGACCTCGATGCCCGCGGACGTGAAGGTGTCGAGCCCCGGGATCGACGACAGCAGCTGCACCTTGCCGCCCGATTCCGAGGCGACCTTCTCCGCCAGCGTCAGCAGCTCGTCGACCGTGGTGGGGAGGTTCTGCTCGGTGACGCCGTAGGGCGCGAGCTGTGCCAGGTTCCACCACGAGGCGTCGCTCGAGAGGTACCAGGGGAGTCCGTAGGTGCCGTCGACGCCGGGGTACTCGCTGTACGAGTCCCAGGCACCGGTGTTGTAGACGTCCTTGAGGTCGGCGTCCGCCGCGTTCACGTCGAGCAGCTTGCCGGCGGCGACCAGCGGGTAGGCGATGTCGGGCGGCAGGTTGAGGACGTCCGGAAGGGTGTCGGCGTTGGCCTGGCTGAGGATCTTGTCCTGGTAGCCGTCGCCGGGCTGGTCGAGCCACTCGACCGACACGTCGGGGTGCTCCTCCTCGAAGGCGTCGATGATGTCCTCGAAGTAGGGCGTGAACTTCTCGTTCTTGAGCGACCACGTCTGGAACTGGATCGATCCACTCAGCTCGCCGGACGTGTCGATGGGTCCGCTGTCTCCGCCGGCACCGCCGCCTCCTCCGGTGCAACTCGTGAGCGTCAGGACGCCGATGCTGAAGGCTGCCACCGTGGCAATGCGTGTCGGGATTCTCATCGTGCTTCTTCCTCGAGGCGGTCGATTCGACGTCGGTCCGAACGTGGACTACAACGCTTTAGCAGATGAAACCATCGGATTCGGCGCATGTCAAGGCCGTTCGGGACGAACAGCTGTCGTGGTTCGCTCGACGGTATGCAGGTTGTTGCTCAAGCGTTATAGTGGTCCGATTCGTCCTCGTCGGAGGACCCCGTCGGAAAGGTCCGGACCATGACGCAGCGCGGCGCCCTCGATGCTCCCCTGAGATTCGGGGCGAACTACACGCCGTCCAAGGACTGGATGCACTCGTGGCTCGACTTCGAGCCCGACGACGTGCGCCGCGACTTCTCGGCGCTCGCCGAGCTCGGCCTCGACCACGTCCGGGTCTTCCCGCTGTGGACGGTGCTGCAGCCGAACCGCACCTTCATCCGCGACCGGGCCGTCGCCGACGTCCGTGCCGTGGTCGACATCGCGGCGGAGTTCGGGATGGATGCGAGCGTCGACGTGATCCAGGGGCACCTGTCGAGTTTCGACTTCGTGCCCGCCTGGCTCGGCACCTGGCACGACAAGAACATGTTCACGGACCCGAAGGCCCTGAGCGGACAGGTCGCGCTGGTCGACCGTCTCGGTCGCGCGCTGGGCGACGCGCCGAACTTCCTCGGCCTGACGCTCGGCAACGAGGTCAACCAGTTCTCCGCGCACACGCATCCCTCGCCCTGGCCCGTCACGCAGGACGAGGCCGGCGGATGGATCTCGGCGCTGCTCGATGCCGCCGAGCAGGCCGCCCCCGGACTGCCGCACGTGCACAGCGAGTACGACGCCGTCTGGTACATGGACGATCACGGGTTCACCCCCGCGCACGCCTCGCGCCTCGGTGCGATGACGACGATCCACTCCTGGATCTTCAACGGCACGGCGCAGCGGTACGGCGGGCGGTCGGTGGCCTCCGACCGGCACGCCGAGTACCTGATCGAGCTCTCCCGCGCCTTCGCGACCGACCCCGAGCGGAGCGTGTGGCTGCAGGAGGTCGGCGCCCCGTCGAACTGCCTCACCGACGACGAGATGCCCGGATTCCTCGAGGCCACCGTGCGCTCGGCCGCTCGCACCGAGAACCTCTGGGGCATCACCTGGTGGTGCTCGCACGACGTGAGCCGCGAGCTCGGCGACTTCCCCGAGCTGGAGTACTCGCTCGGTCTGATCGATCAGTCCGGCGCGGCGAAGCCGCTCGGTCGTCGCCTCGCCGAGCTCATCCCCGACCTGCGTCGACGCACGCCTGCCCCGGTGCGCGACACCGCGATCGTCGTCGAGGTCGACGAGCGCGAGGTGCCGGTGAGCCGGGCGGCGCTCAGCCCCGGCGGAGCGGTGTTCCAGGCGTGGGTGGATGCCTGCGCGAGCGGTCTCGATCCCGCACTCGTCACCTCGCGCGACGCCCTCGACCCCGTGGCGCTCGACGCGCGCGGCATTCGTCGGCTCATCCACCCCGACACGGCGGGGAGCGAGGTCAGCCGCTACGGCTCCGTCAACACCGTCGTGCAGGCCTGAAACGCGGCATCCGAGCCCGCCATCCCGTAGGTGCCGTCAGCCCGCGGGTGCCGGCGGGGCCGTGCTCTCGCGCACGGTGAGCGTCGGCGTCGGCCCCTCGACGCTGGGAAGATTCGCGCCCGCCTCGATCTGCTGCAGCAGAAGTGTCGCCGCGCGCTCGCCGAGTTCGAAGGTGTCGCGGGTCATCGCGGTGATCGAGGGGTTGATGAGTCCGGCGATCACGGAGTCGTCGAACGACGCGAGCGACACGTCGCGCGGCACGTGGCGGCCCATCTCCTGTGCGACCCGCAGCCCCGCGACGGCCATCACGTCGTTGTCGTAGACGATCGCGGTCGGGCGTCGGCGCCCCGACAGAAGGGTGCGCGTCACGGCAGATGCTCGCGGGGGCGAGAAGTCGGTGGTGATGACCTCGCCCTCGATGCCGTCGGCCGCCATGCGCTCGAGCACCTCGGCGCGCAGTCGGGTGTGCTCGAGCTCGGCGGGTCCGGCGACGTAGGCGATGCGCTCGTGACCCAGTGCGGCGAGGTAGGAGAAGAGAGCCTCGGCCACGGTGTCGTCGCCGATCCAGACGCTCGGCACGGCACCGTCGGGGGACGGCTCGGAGCCGATCATCACGGCGCGGGCGTCGAGCGCCAGGATGCGCTCGCCGCGGGGATCGTCGTCGCGCGGGTCGATGAGGATGATGCCGTCGACCTGATTGGACGAGCGCCACTGCCGGTGCACCTCCATCTCCTCGGCGATGCCGCTCACGAGTCGCAGCTGCAGGCTGACCTTGTTCTCGGAGAGTCTCGATTCGATGCCGGCGATGAGGTCGGTGAAGAAGGCCTCGGAGCCGAGGGAGCGAGCGGGGCGGGCGAGGGCGAAGCCGACCGTGTTCGCCCGTGCGCCCACGAGTGCGCGCGCCGCGGAGCTGGGCTGCCACCCGTTCTCCTCGACGATCGACAGGATGCGCTGCCGGGTCTCCTCGCTCACGCCGGGGCGGCCGTTGAGGGCGAAGGAGACGGCGCCGGGCGAGACACCGGCCATGCGCGCGATGTCGGCGATCGTGACGCGTTTCGCCGGGCTCATAGTCCCTCACCCTACTTGATCGGTTTAGCCTCCAGGACAAGAAAGCCGTATCGTTTCGACCGAGATGCTAGATCGTTTTAGTAAATCGGATAGCATCGTCGGACGACACCGCATCGCGGATGTCCGCCCCCTCACCGTCGAGCCCGGAGACCACCCCCATGCATGACGACACCTCGCTCACCGTCGGACGCGTCAAGCGCGTGCTGGACGAGCGGATCCGCCCGGCCATCCACTCGGCATCCGTGCCGCTCGAGATCGCCGTCCACGAGCTCCCCGGCGAGCCCATCGCCCCCGGCGACGGACTCGCGCTCGTGTTCGCGCCCGCGTCGGTTCCCGCGCCGTGGGGACCCGCCTGGTCGACCACCTGGTTCCGCCTCACCGGCGCCGTGCCCGCCGACTGGGCCGGCCGTCGCGTCGAGGCCGTGGTCGACCTCGGCTTCGACATCAACATGCCGGGCTTCCAGTGCGAGGCTCTCGTCTACCGTCCCGACGGCTCTCCCGTGAAGAGCGTCAACCCGCGCAACCAGTGGGTGCCGATCGTCGAGACGGCTCAGGGCGAGGAGCCGGTCGAGCTCTACCTCGAAGCCGCGGCGAACCCCGTGCTGCTCGACTACCACCCCTTCCTCCCGACGCAGCAGGGCGACATCCGCACATCCTCGCCCGATCCGCTGTATCGCACCCGGCGCATCGACCTCGCGGTCTTCGAGGAGCAGGTCTTCGAACTCTCGCTCGATCTCGAGGTGCTGTTCGAGCTGCAGGCCGAGCTGCCGGCGACCTCGCCCCGTCGCATGCGCATCCTCCAGGCGCTGGACGACGCCCTCGACGTCCTCGACCTGCAGCGCATCGTCGAGACCGCACCGGATGCCCGGGCGCAGCTCGCGGACGTCCTCGCGGCGCCCGCCGAAGCGAGCGCCCACCGGATCTCGGCCGTCGGGCACGCGCACATCGACTCCGCGTGGCTGTGGCCGGTGCGCGAGACCATCCGCAAGGTGGCGCGCACGACCTCCTCCATGACCAGCCTCATCGAAGAGCAGCCGGACTTCCTCTACGGCATGTCCAGCGCGCAGCAGTACGCGTGGATCAAGGAGCACCGCCCCGAGGTGTGGGAGCGGGTCAAGGCCGCGGTCGCCGACGGGCGCTTCCTGCCCCTGGGCGGGATGTGGGTCGAGTCCGACACCGTCATGCCCACGGGCGAATCGCTCGTGCGGCAGTTCTCCTACGGTCAGCGCTTCTTCGAGCGGGAGTTCGGCATCCGCTCGAAGGGCGTGTGGCTGCCCGACAGCTTCGGATACTCGCCCGCTCTGCCGCAGCTCATGCGTCGGGCCGGATTCGAGTGGTTCTTCACGCAGAAGATCTCGTGGAACCAGCAGAACGTCTTCCCGCACCACTCGTTCCTCTGGGAGGGGATCGACGGGTCGCAGGTGTTCACGCACTTCCCCTCGATGGACACCTACAACTCGCAGCTGAGCGGCATGGAGGTCGCCAAGGCCGCCCGCCAGTTCAAGGAGAACCGCGTGTCCTCGCGGTCGATCGCCCCGGTCGGCTGGGGAGACGGCGGCGGTGGCACCACGCGCGAGATGACCGGCAAGGCCCGGCGCCTGCAGGACCTCGAGGGCAGCGCGCGCGTCGAGTGGGAGCATCCGGACGCGTTCTTCGACAAGGCCCGGGCCGAGATCCCGCACCCGGCGGTGTGGGTCGGCGAGCTCTACCTCGAACTGCACCGCGGGACGCTCACGAGCCAGCACGCCACGAAGGCGCTGCACCGCTGGGCCGAGCACGCGCTCGTCGAGGCCGAGCTGTGGGCGGCGACGGACTCCGTGCGCACGGGCGCCGCCTATCCGAAGGCCGAGCTCGACCGGCTGTGGGAGTCCGTGCTGCTGCACGAGTTCCACGACATCCTCCCCGGCACCTCGATCGCGTGGGTGCACCGTGAGGCCGTCGAGGTGCTGACCGGCGTGCTCTCGGATGCCCGGGACATCGCGGATGCCGCGCGGCGGTCTCTCGCGGGCGAGGGCGACCGTGCCCTGCGCTTCACGCCGAGCTCGGTCGGCGCCGGACGCGCACTCGGGGCGTCCTGGGTCGAGGAGTCGTCGGAGCCACCGGTCTCGCTGAGCGAGGAGTCCGGCGGGTGGCGGCTCGAGAACGAGCTCGTCACGGTGATCGTGTCGGCCGAGGGCCTGATCGTGTCGGCGGTCGACAAGGGCACCGGACGCGAAGCCGTCGCGGAAGGCCGCGCCGCCAACCTCTTCCAGCTGCACCAGGACTTCCCGAACATGTGGGATGCGTGGGACATCGACCGCTTCTACCGGAACAGCGTCACCGACCTGACCGGGGTCGCGTCGATCACGGCATCCCTCGTCGACGGCGTCGCGACCGTGACGGTCGTGCGGGAGTTCTCGGAGTCGACCATCACCCAGGCGATCGCGCTGGCCCCGGGATCGCGCACCGTCACGCTGCGCAACGACATCGACTGGAATGAGACCGAGAAGCTGCTCAAGCTCGCCTTCCCTCTCGACGTCCAGGCCGCGCACACCGAGGCCGAGACGCAGTTCGGCTACCAGGCGCGTCCCACGCACACGAACACGAGCTGGGAGGCGGCGAAGTTCGAGACCTCGATGCACCGCTTCGTGCTGGTGCGGGAGGCGGACTTCGGCGTCGCACTCGTGAACGACTCGATCTACGGCTACGACACCTCGCGCGACGTCGACGGCGACACCGTCACGACGACCGTGCGGCTGTCGCTGCTGCGTGCGCCGCGGTTCCCCGATCCCGAGACGGATCACGGGCATCACGCGATCGAGGTCGGCTTCGTGATCGGCGCGGACGCCGAGATCGCGACCGCCGAGGGGATCGCGTTCAACGCCCTCCCGAGCCTGGTGCGCGGCGCGCGCGAGGTCGAACCGCTGGTCGCGGTCGAGGGTCGCGGCATCGTCGTGTCGGGCGTGAAGCTCGCGGACGACGGCTCGGGCGACGTGATCGTGCGTCTCTACGAGGCCCTGGGTCGGCGGACGACGGGCACGCTCACCGCCGGTTTCGAGCACCGCGAGATCCGCGAGGTCTCGCTCATCGAGGACGCACTCGACGACGCGCGCATCGGCGGCGAGCTGACGCTCCGCCCGTTCGAGGTCCGCACGCTCCGCATCGTGCGCTGACACCCGCTGCCCCGGCGCGCGGGGCGGCGGGCTCAGCGCGCTGAGCGGAACGCTGCGTAGTCGGCGAGCGAGACCTCGGCGTAGCCGCGTGCCCAGTCGAGGATCGCCGTCGCGACCGCCCGGCCTCCGCCGATGTACCCGGCGACCCGCGTGGCGGTGACCGACTGGCTGTGCGCTCGCGCGACGGTCGCCGCGCACGCCTGCGCGTAGGTCACGAACGGGCCGTCGTCGAGCTCCTCGACGTCGACGCTGCCCTTCATGTCATGGAACTGGCGGGCGTAGAAGTCGGCGACGGGGCTGCGGAGGTGCCCCAGGAACGGATCGGAGAGCGCCTGCAGGATGCGCTGCATCGCGACGACCCTGGCGCCCTCGCCGTGCGCGCGGATCAGCTCGCTCAGCTGCCGCGGCTGCTCGACGCGGCCGTACTCGACCAGCACGCTCTGCGCGGCCTGCTTGGGCTGCATGAGCAGGGTGTTCCCGTCGCCGTCCTGGAAGAGCACGAGGAAGCACCGGGTCCCGACGCTGCCGACGCCGACCACCCGTCGGGCGACGTCGCTCACGGTGTAGTGCTCGAACAGCAGGGCGACGTCGGCGTTCACGGTGCGGCGGTACTGGCCGACGAGCTCGTGCACCTGCGCGCGCTGCTGCTCGTCGATCGGCGTGGTCGTGGGCTCGTCGACGAGGAAGCGGCGCCGGCCCTCGGCATCCGCTTCCGTGAGTCGGCGCACCGCGCGGTCTCCCGTGCGCTTCTGCGCCTGCGCGACGGCGCTGCGGATCGCCCGCCGGGACTCCTTGTCGAGCATCCCCTTCGTGGAGTCCACGTCGAAGTGCGTGAAGTACCGCGCGGTCGGGCTGAGCGTGCTCGCCCGGCGGATGCCGCGCACGTACGCGGTGGTCGCCGCCAGCGCCGCCGCGTCGATCACCGAGTCGGGGCGTCCGGTCGCCTGGCCGCCGATCACGATGCTGGCCACGAGGCGCTTGACGTCCCATTCCCAGGGCGCCCAGGCGGCCTCGTCGAAGTCGTTGAGATCGAACATCAGGCTGCGCTGCGCCGAGGCGTAGAAGCCGAAGTTCGACACGTGCGCGTCGCCGCAGGAGGCGACGAGGATGCCGCTGTGCGGCGCCTCGGCGAGATCGGCGGCCATCAGGGCGGCGGTTCCGCGGTAGAACGCGAACGGACTGGCGGACATGCGCTCGCTGCGCAGCGGGATCAGCTCGGGGATGCGCGAGCGGTTCTGCGCCTCGAGGATGCCGAGCGGGTCGCGGACTGCGGTGGAGAGCTCGGCGAGCGTGCGACGCGGCGTGCGCGCGCGGGCCTCGACGCCGGCGGAGATCAGCTCCGCGGAGCTGCGCGGCGCGGTCCACGCGACGCTCATGGTGGACCACTCTCGGTGCTCATGCGGCCATTGTGGCAGTCGGCGCGCAGGAGGACGATAGCGGCATGGCGACCATCGAGGACGTGCGGGCGATCGCGCTCGCCCTGCCCGGCGTGACCGAGCGCACGGGCGGCCACACCGGCGAACCCGGGTGGCGGCTCCCGAACGGTCAGATCGCGTGGATCCGCGGACCGAGCGCGACGGATCTGCGCCAGCTCACGGCCCTCGGTGTGACCTGGCCGGAGGGCCCGGTGCTGGGTGTGCGGGTTGGCAGCCTCGAGGAGAAGGAGGCGCTGCTCGCGGCCGAGCCCGGTGCGCTGTTCACGATCCCGCACTTCGACGGGTATCCGGGTCTGCTCGTGCAGCTCGACGTGATCGATCGCGACCGGCTCGCCGAGATCATCGCGGACGCGTGGCTCGAGCGCGCTCCGGTGCTCGTCGCGAAGAAGTGGCTGGACGAGCGCGGCCTGGCGTGATCCGGCTCATGCGGGGTCGAGGCGCAGGACCTCCGGCGACTCGCCGCCGGTCAGCTCGTCGGCGACGCGGATGCTGCGGGCGAGGTCGTCGAGGGCCGATGCGAGCGTGCCGAAGCGCTCCCGGTCGCTGCACACCGCGGTGAGGGTGATGAGATGGGTGCCCGTGTCCCACGTGTACGTCGTGAACGGCGGGGAGGCGGGCGACGGCGGCATCGCCACCACGAGCTTCTCTCCCGCACCGAGCCAGCGACTGCGGAACGACTCGGTGTCGTCGTAGTCCATGGGCATGGATGCTCGGGCGATGCGCACCTCGGGGGTGAGGGTCTCTACGGTCGCCATCGCGACGACGAGCTCCGGATCGGCCTTCCAGGTCCACACCAGCACGCGCCCGTCGGCGCGCTTCATGAGCAGCGGTGCCGCCTGGCTCATCGCCCACGCGCCGAATCGGGACCCCGGACGCTCGGTCGCGCCGAGTGCCGCGTTCGCCTGGCCCAACAGCATCCGGATCGCGGCTTTGCGGTGGCGGCGGCCCTTCCAGCCGAGAGAGTCCGTCACGGGGATCCACTGCTGGGGGTCGGCGTCGGCAGTCAGTCGCATGTCTCCACGCTACGGGGGAAAGCTGCGGGATGCGCAGGAATCGGGTCTGCACGGGCCACGGCCCGCCTCGGCGGGGCGATCAGGGGCCTCGGGTAGAGTGGCCAGCGCCCAGATCGGGCATCCTGGCCGCCAGACCGATAGGCAGAATGTCTTCCTCTCCCTCCGATCCGACGAGCGCTCCCGACGCCGCGTCCGCCGCCCCGACCCCGGGTGAGCGTCCGCTGCGCATCCTGATCGGCTGCGACACGTTCGCGCCCGACATCAACGGCGCCGCCCGCTTCGCCGAGCGCCTCGCGGCCGGCCTGGTCCAGCGCGGCGACGACGTGCACGTGGTCGCCCCGAACGTCGCGTACCGCCGCACCCCGGCGCGCACCGAGGTCATCGAGGGCGAGCCCATGACGATGCACCGGCTGCCGTCCGTGCGCTGGGCGCCGCACGACTGGCTGCGCTTCGTGTGGCCGTGGCGCTCCAAGCACTATGCACGCAAGGTCCTCGACGCGGTGCAGCCCGACGTCGTGCACATCCAGTCGCACATCGTGATCGGACGCGGACTCGCGCGCATCGCCCACCAGCGCGGCATCCCGGTCATCGCGACGAATCACGTGATGGCCGAGAACATCCTCGACCACACCACCATGCCGAAGTGGGTCGACGATCTGGTCCTGCGCTTCGCGTGGGCCGACGCCAAGCGCACCTTCGGCCTCACCAGGGCCGTCACGACCCCCACGCGTCGCGCCGCGGACTTCCTGGAGCGGACGATCGAGCTGCAGGGCGTCATCCCGGTGAGCTGCGGCATCGACCGCAGCCAGTACACGCCGGTGATCGGACCTCGCGACAAGAACCGCATCGTGTTCGTCGGACGCCTCACGGCCGAGAAGCAGGTGGAGGTCATCCTGCAGGCCATGACGAAGCTCGACCCCGCGCTCGACGTCACGTTCGACATCGTCGGCGGCGGGGACCAGCGCAAGCAGCTCGAGAACCTCACGGCACAGCTCGGACTCGCCGACCGTGTGACGTTCCACGGCCGCACGACGGACGAGGAGCTGCGCGCGCTGCTGTCGCGCGCCTCGCTGTTCGTGATCGCGTCGATCGCCGAGCTGCAGTCGATCGCGACCATGGAGGCCATGGCGTCGGCGCTGCCGATCGTCGCGGCCGACGCCGTCGCCCTGCCGCACCTCGTGCACGACGGGGAGAACGGCTACCTGTTCGAACCGGGCGATGCGGATGCTCTCGCCGACCGGCTGACGCGCGTGCTCACGGCGGAGCCTGCGGAGTACGAGCGGATGCAGCAGGCCTCGCTCGACGGTGTCGCGATCCACGACATCCACCGCACGCTCGACACGTTCGAGGCGCTGTACCGCGACGAGCCCCTCCCGCAGTAGCGGGCCGCCATGCACATCGTCTTCTTCGGCGATCAGCACCTGGACTCGCTCGGCGGGGCCCAGGTCTCGATGCGCCTGCAGCGGGAGTTCCTCGAACGGGCGGGCCACACCGTCACCGTGGTGGCTCCGCGGATGCACGGGCCGCGCGCCGCGCGCGTCCCCGATCCCGCGAACGTCGACCTGCCGTCGATGCCCATCACGCTCGACCACGAGTACTCGATGAGCTGGCCCGGCCGTGCCACCGACCGGCACCTCGACCGCGCCATGACGCATCGGCCTCCGGTGGACCTCGTGCACGTGCAGGCCGACTTCTGGGGCGCGTTCATCGGCCACCGGTACGCGGCGCGCCACGGCATCCCGGTCGTGCACACCATGCACAACCGCGTCGACGTGGGGATCGCGGCGGTCACGCCGCTGTACCGACCCGTGCTCGCCGTGCTCAACCTCTGGCGGCGGGCGGCGCTGCGCGGGGCGGTCGAGAGCATCCCCGGCGCGGACGGCTGGGCGTTCCTGCGCGGACTCGCCCGGGGAGCGGATGCCGTGACCGCGCCGTCGACCCATTTCGCCCGCCGACTCGAAGAGCACGGCGTGTTCTCGCCCGTCGACGTGGTGTGGAACGGCATCGACGACGACATCCGGGAGCAGACGCTCGCCGCCGCGTCCGCCGGGCGGGAACCGGGGCGTCCCCGGTTCGTGTGGCTCGGGCGCATGAGCCCCGAGAAGAGACTGCTGCCGTTCCTGCGGGCGTTCGTCGAGTCAGGCGTCGATGCCGACCTCGAGATCATCGGCGGGGGAGGGCAGCGCGCGGCCGCCGAGAGGATCGTCGCGGGGCACCCGCACGTGCGGTTCGTCGGCAAGCTCAGCTACCCCCAGACCCTCGCGCGGATCGCTGCGGCGGATGCTCTCGTGCAGACGTCGATCGGCTTCGAGACGCAGGGGATGACCCCGTTCGAGGCCGCGACCCTCGGGACGCCGTCGATCATCAGCGACCCCGACATCGCGGCCGAGCTCGGCGGAGGTCTGTGGGCGGTCCCGGGTGCGGCCGGTACCGAGGCCCAGCGTGAGGCGGGGCTCGTCGAGACGCTCCGGCGCGCAGCATCCGACATCGTCTCCGGTATTGCTCCCGTGCCGTCGCGCGAGGTCTCGGAGGCGTTCCGTCAGTCGTCGCGGACCGCCGCGATGATCGAGGTGTACGAGCGGGTGCTCACTGGTCGACCGACCTGAGCCCGGGCCGCAATCCGACGTCGCGGATCAGAGCCCGATGGAGGATCAGAACCCGATGTAGTAGAACAGCGTCGACGCCCAGCCGAACAGGCGCATCGCGATCGACGCCCCGGCGATGCCGATCGCCACGGCGGCCAGCACGTGCGGTGCGGGTCGGCGGAGTGCGATGATGCCGAGCACGAGCGCCGCCGCGTTGCCGAGGAGCACGAAGATCCCGATCACCGTGCTGAGCCCGTCGGCGACCGCGTATCCTCCGCTCGAGTAGAGCAGGGGGGTGAAGAACGTGGCGATCAGGCCGATGCCGAGGGTGATGAGTGCGATCACGAAAGCGGTGCGGCCGAGGGCGTTGCCCGGGCCGCCTGCACCCGATGCGGCGCCCGGATATGACGGATTCTGCGGGTAGGGCTGTGCCTGCGGGTAGGGCTGGCCCTGCGGGTAGGGCTGGCCCTGCTGCGGGTACGACGGCTGGCCCTGTGCGTACGGCTGGCCCTGTGCGTACGGCTGGCTCTGCTGCGGGTACGGCGGCTGGCCCTGCTGCGGGTACGACGGGGCCTGCGGTGCCGGATTGCCCAGGCCGGGGTGCTGCGGAGGCGCGGGAGGTGTTCCCTGGGGCTGGCCGGAGGGCTGCTGCTCGCTCATGCTGTCGAGCGTAGCCCCGTACTCCGGTGTGCAGGGGAACATCCGGTGAGGCGCCGAGGCGCCGAGGATGCGCGTCAGCGATAGACGTGGCCGGACTGCGCATCGGTGAGCGGATCGCGGTCGGCGACGCGGCTCCAGTCGGTCGGCTGCCGGCGATAGCCGTCCCGGCGGAGTTCGACGACGGTCGCGACGACCGCCCAGACGGAGAGGGCGAGGAGTGCGAAGAGAAGGATCATGGCAGAAACGCTACGTTCCTCCTTGATCTGCCACGAGTGGCAGATTAGACTCCGACCATCGGAAAACTGCCAAACCGGAGAGCCGCCATGGAAACCGTCGCCTGCATCGTCCAGGAGGGGTTCGCGCCCTTCGAGTTCGGGCTCGCCTGCGAGGCCTTCGGTCTCGACCGGTCGAACGACGGCGTGCCGAACTTCGACTTCCGCGTCGTCGCGCCGCATCCCGGGGCGATCCCGTCCAAGCTGGGGTTCTCGCTCAACGTCGAGAACGACCTCTCCTTCGCGTACGAGGCCGACCTCGTCGTGTTCTGCCCGGTGCCGCGCGAGTACTGGTCGGCGATCGACCCGCTCCTGATCGAGGTCGCCCGCGACGCGGTCGCGCGCGGTGCCTGGGTCCTGACGATCTGCAGCGGGTCCTTCATCCTCGGTGCGTCCGGGGTGCTCGACGGCCGCCGCGCCACGACGCACTGGATGTACTCCGACGTCATGGCGGACATGTACCCGCAGATCGACATCGACCCCGATGTGCTTTTCGTGCAGGACGGCCGCATCATCACGAGTGCCGGCACCGCGGCCGGCATCGACGCGTGCCTGCACCTGCTCCGTCAGGAGCTGGGCGCCGAGCTCACCAACCGCATCGCCCGGCGCATGGTCGTGCCCCCGCAGCGCGACGGCGGTCAGGCGCAGTTCATCGACCGGCCGATCCCCGTGGTCCCGAACGACTCGCTCGCCGCGGTCGCGGACTGGGCGGTGTCGCACCTCCGCGAGGACCTCGGCGTCGACCAGCTCGCAGCGCGCGCGCTGATGTCGCCCCGCACCTTCGCGCGGCGGTTCAAGGCCGAGTACGGGGCGACGCCGGCGGCCTGGCTCGCCCGCCAGCGGGTGCTGCACGCGCAGCGGATGCTGGAGCGCAGCGACGTCCCGCTCGATCGCATCGCCGAGGAGTGCGGCTTCGGGTCGGCGGCCGTACTGCGCCAGAACTTCGCTCGGGTGCTCGGCACCACGCCGACCGCCTATCGTGCCCGGTTCTCATGCGCCGACGACCTCGAGGCGATGCCGGCGCCCGAGCCGACCGCCGCCTGAGCTCGCGGGGCCGCGATCAGTCCCAGTGCCCCGCGTGCGCGAGCGCCCGGTAGTCGAGCACGATGCCCTTCGGCGTCACGGACGCGGTGCAGTACAGCAGCGACTGGGTCGGGTAGCCGTGCGGACGGTTGTCGCGGATGATCGCCCGGTCGTCCTCCGGGTCGAGTCGCGCGGACGCGCTGAGCAGCGCGGTCCACTCCGAGGTCCAGTCGTCGAGGTCTGCGGCGGGACCGAGAGTGCGGAACTCGGGCAGCCATGTGGCGATGCGCGGGGTCGCGCCGTCGTCGAGATCGTCGTGCGCGATCATGTGGATGCCGGGTGTGATGGGAGTCTCGCGCAGGTCGACGCCGTCCCAACTGAGAACGCGGGCTCCCGCGGGGCCGACCTCGAGCAGGTTGAAGCCGTGCATGGGCAGAGCGCCCTCGGGGGACCGTCCCGAGACGGACTCGAGCACGAGTGAACCGCGGGTCTGCGGCGTGCCGCCCGGGATCTCGGCCACGTCTGCGCGGTTGAGCAGCACGGCGAGCCGTCGCTCGGAGGGGTTCACGGCCAGCCACGCGCCGCCGGCCCGACGGTCGCGGATCCCGGAGATCCCGGGGTACCGATCCGGCCACCAGTCGCCGGGAGCATCCCATCCGCGCTGGGGATCCTCATCGCGCACCGCGAGCAGTCGCGCGTTGCCGGCATCCTCGACGTCGATCACCACGGTGCACACCGTCCCAGTCTAGGTCGGCGCAACTTACCTAGATTCTCGCATGTCGGAATATGAATTTCAGAATGCACTGGACGATCCGACATGCCCGGGGTACAGTCGGTGGTGGCTGGACGACCGATGGAGGTCGGCAGTCACGAAAGCACAACCTAGCGGTTCGACGTATATCTCGAGGCCGACCCCGGCGGGGCCGACCGGAAGCCGTATCACTGCGACGACAGCAAGGAAGCCTTCATGACCAGCATCAGCATGCCCGCGACCGACTCGCAGCCCACTCCGGCCGAGTACCTCTCCGAGGCCGTCGCCCTCGCCACCGACAACGTCCGCAATGCGGGCGGCCCGTTCGGGGCCATCGTCGTCTCCGCCGACGGCCGTGTCTTCGAGGGCGTCAACCGGGTGACGGCCAACCTCGACCCGTCCGCGCACGCCGAGGTGACCGCGATCCGCAACGCCTGCCGGGAGCTCGGCACCTTCGACCTCACCGGCGCCACGCTCTACACGAGCTGCGAGCCCTGCCCGATGTGCCTCGCCACCTCGCTCTGGGCCCGCATCGACCGGGTCTACTTCGCCGCCGACCGCCACGACGCGGCCGACGCCGGATTCGACGACGCGGTGTTCTACCGCTACTTCGAGGGCGGCCCCGACGACAGGGCGATCATGCCCGTCAGCTCGGCGAGCCTCTCCGCCGACGAACGCGTCGCGCCGTTCACCGAGTGGAACGCCACCGCCGAGCGCACCGAGTACTGAGGCCACGCGCACCGACCACCGACGCGACGCGCACCGACCACCGACGCGACGCGCACCCACCCCTGACGGCCTCGTGCCGCCAGCCGATCCGGCGAACCGGTCCTCGGCGACCCGGGAACTCCTTCCACCCCACGAACACTGGAGCCGATGATGTCTTCACATGTCTTCAACGACCCCGAGACCGGCGCGGTCCCCACGCCGGCACTCCCGCCCCTGGCCACCGGAGCGACCACCACGGTCGACGCCGAGCCCAAGAACGCCGTCGACCGCTTCTTCGAGATCACGCGTCGCGGCTCGACCTTCGCCCGCGAGATCCGCGGCGGCATCGTCACGTTCGTGACCATGGCGTACATCGTGATCCTCAACCCGCTCATCCTCGGCGGCGTCGAGGATGTCGCGGGCACCGCCCTCGACGGCGCGCAGATCGGCGCGGCCACCGGCCTCACCGCCGGTGTCATGACGATCCTCTTCGGCCTCATCGCCCGGCTGCCGTTCGCGCTCGCCGCGGGCCTGGGCATCAACTCGTTCCTCGCCGTCTCGGTCGTCGGTCAGGTCACCTGGCCCGAGGCGATGGGACTCGTCGTCATCAACGGCATCCTCATCGTGCTGTTCGGCGCCACCGGCATCCGGACCGCGATCTTCAACGCCGTGCCCGCTCAGCTGAAGGCGGCGATCACGGTCGGCATCGGTCTCTTCATCGCCTTCATCGGCTTCGTGGACTCCGGCTTCGTCACCCGCACCGCGGGCGGCCCGCCCGTGCAGCTCGGCGACGGCGGCTCGATCACCTCGATCCCGACCCTCGTCTTCCTCATCGGCCTCGTGCTCATCGGCGTGCTGGTCGCGCGCCGCGTGCCCGGCGGCATCCTGATCGGCATCGTCGCCTCCACGATCCTCGCGATCATCGCCCAGGCGATCTTCAAGCTCCCATCGAGCGCCGAGGGGCCCGGCGGCTGGCACATGACGATCCCGGAGATCCCGACGGCGCTCGTGACGATCCCCGACTTCGGCCTGATCGGCCAGTTCGATCTCGTCGGCTCCTTCGGCCGCATCGGCGCGCTCGCCGCGACCATGCTCGTCTTCACCCTCGTGTTCTCGAACTTCTTCGACGCCATGGGCACCATGACCGGTCTCGCGAAGAACGCCGGCCTCGCCTACAAGGACGGCACGTTCCCGCGTCTCCGCTCGGCCTTCGTGGTCGAGGGTCTCGGGGCCGTCGCGGGCGGAGCATCCTCGACCTCGTCGAACACCGTCTACGTCGACAGCGCCTCCGGCATCGCCGAGGGTGCGCGCACGGGACTCGCGGCCGTCGTCGTCGGCGTGCTCTTCCTGCTCTCGATGTTCTTCACGCCGCTGACCCTCGTGGTGCCGATTGAGGTCGGCTCCGCGGCACTGGTCGTCGTGGGCGCGATGATGATGGGGCAGATCAAGGAGATCAAGTTCACGAACTTCGCGGTCGCCCTTCCCGTCTTCCTCACGATCGTGACGATGCCGCTGACCTACTCGATCGCCAACGGCATCGGCGTCGGCTTCATCACCTGGGCGCTCGTCAACGCGCTCTCCGGTCGTGCGCGCAAGGTGCACTGGTTGATGTGGATCGTGGCCGCGGGTTTCGCTCTCTACTTCGTGCGCGGCCCCATCGAGATGCTGCTCGCCGGCTGACCCCGGTCCCCACGACCACGCCCCCTCCGGTCCGCCGGAGGGGGCGTGGTCGTGCGAGGGGAGCGGCGACCGGTGGGGTTCAGCCCAGCTCGGGCCAGGCGGCGAGGTCGTCGGCGGTGTCGATGTCGGCGCCGGAGCCGATGTCGGCGCACTCGACGCGATCGACGAGGTGCGGATGCCGTGACATCCAGGATCGTGCGCCGGAGTCGCCCTGCGCGAGGGCTGCGGCGGCGATGAGGTCGGCGGTGTCGAAGACGACGGGGGTGCCGGCGACGCCGTGCCAGGCGGCCCTGGTCGCCCGGCCCGGCCGGTGTGCGGCGAGCAGCCGGCTCACGACCGGCTCTCCCACTCCCGGCTGGTCGACCAGCAGCACGACCACCACGTGCGGGCGGGCGGGCGCCGAGGCGAGATGACGCACCGCGGCGCGGAGGGAGGCCGACATCCCGGAGGCGGCGTCGCGCACGTAGACGGTGCTCGCGGAGGCGCAGCGGGCGCGCAGCCATCGCCTCGCCGTGCGCGCCTCGGGCCCGACCGCGACCGTGACGCTGCATCCCGCGTGCGCGGCGACCCGGGCGGCACGGGTGACGAGCACCTCGTCGTTCCAGGGCAGCAGCGCCTTCGGGCCGCGTCCGAGCCGGGAGCCGCTCCCCGCGGCGAGCACGATCGCGTGACGGTAGAGGAGGGTCATGGCCGGGGCGCTGTCGCGTCGCGCGCGAGGATCGCGGCGTGGATGCGGTCGCGCGTGAACGGCGTGGCCGTCATCCGGATGCCGGTGGCGTCGCGGATCGCCGCCGCGAGCGCGGGCGCGACCGGATTGAAAGGGGACTCGCTCATCGATTTGGCCCCCAGCGGCCCGAGCACGTCGCTCGTGCGGGCGAAGGAGATCTCCGAGCGCGGCACATCGGCAAAGGTCGGCACGTGGTACTGCCGGAGGATGTCGGTGACGACCACGCCGCGCTCGTCGACGCGCACGATCTCGTGCAGCGCGGCCCCGAGCGCCTGCGCGATGCCGCCCTCGATCTGGCCCCGGCACTGCTCCGGATTCACCACCACGCCCGCATCGGCCGCGTGGATCGACCGGAGGATGCGCAGCTCGCCGGTGCCCTCGTCGATCGCCACCCGGAAACCCTGCACGTTGAAGGCCACCGAGCGCGGCGTGCCGCCCCAGTAGCCGGTGGTCTCCAGGGGCGTCGCCGTGCGGATCGCGTCGGCGGCGAGGTCGCGCAGTGACACGGATGCCCCACCGTGCACCACGCGGTCGCCCACGAGAAGGCACTCGTCCACCGGAGCCCCGAGCAGCTCCGCGGCTCTGGCGCGCAGTCGCTCGGCGAGGGCGGTCGCCGCGGCGTGCGTCGCGCGCCCCGCGACGACCGTGCCCGTGGAGCCGAAGGCTCCGGTGTCATGGGGCACGAGAGCGGAATCGGCCTGGCGCAGCCGCACGCGACGCGTATGCGTCTGCAGCACGGTCGCCGCGATCTGCTGATGCACGGTGGAGGTGCCGTTGCCGAACTCCGCCGTGCCCACGTCGAGGGTGAAGTCGCCGTCCTCGTCGAGTCGGATCGCGGCGTGGGCGTGGTGGCCGCGGGGAGGGACGGTCGCGATCATGGCCACGGCCGCACCCTCGCCGATCCGCCACCCGGGCCCGACGGCGGCGGCATCGGCATCCCGGTCCCTCGCCAGCGTCTCCTGCACCGTCGTCACGCACTCGTCGAGACCATAGCTGCCGATGAGCAGATCCGGTTCCTCGTGCGCCGCGATCAGCGGATCCTCGGCGCCGATGAGGTTCTGCCGGCGCAGGTCGAGCGGATCGACGCCGAGACGGCGCGCCACCTCGTCGACGGTCGACTCGATCGCGAAGATCATCTGGCTGAGGCCGTAGCCGCGGAAGGCGCCCGAGGGGATCGTGTTCGTGTAGACGACGTCTGCGTCGATCTTCTTCGCCGCCGCGCGGTACACCGCGATCGACTCGCCCACGCCGTGGAACATCACACCGGGCCCGTGGTTGCCGTACGCGCCGGTGTTCGACCGCACGTCGACGCCGATGCCGGTGATGGTGCCGTCCGCCGTCGCGCCCATGCGCACCCGGACGCGGAAGGGATGCCGCACCGTCGTGGCCGTGAGCACCTCTTTGCGCGAGAACTCGACGCGCACCGGGCGACCGGTGGCCTGCGTCGCCAGCAGCGCGAGGTCCTCGGTGAGCATCTCCTGCTTGCCGCCGAAACCGCCGCCGACCCGCGCGGCGTACACGCGCACCGCCTCCTTGTCGAGGCCGAACACGCGGGCCAGCGTCCGACGCACGAGGAACGGCACTTGCGTGCTGCTGCGCACGACGTACCCGCCGTCCTCGTCGCGCCAGGCGATCGAGCCGTGGGTCTCGAGCGCGGTGTGCGAGACGCGATGGGTGTGGAAGGTGCGTTCCTCGACGACGTCGGATGCTGCGAGGGCGGCGGCGAGGTCGCCGACCTCGGAGTGCAGCTCCACGAGGACGTTGCTGTCGCCGTGCAGGATCGGCGTGTCCGGATGGTCGGCCAGCTCGGGGTCGACGTTGGCCGGCAGCACCTCGTACTCGACGTCGACGAGGCGCGCCGCGCGTTCGGCCAGACGCGGGGACTCGGCGACGACCAGGGCGACGCGCTGCCCGACGAAGCGCACGACGTCGTCGAACACGCGGGTGTCATCGGGGTCGTCCTCGACGAGCTCGTGCTGCGCCGACGAGAAGAGCGTGCGCGGGGCGTCGTCGCGCGTCAGCACCGTCACGACGCCGGGAGCCCCGAGCGCCCGCGTCGCATCGACGTGCACGACGCGTGCGTGCGCGTGCGGGCTGCGCACGACGGCCGCGTACAGCGGCGTCCCGGGCAGCTCGGTCTCGTCGACGTCCATGGTGTACCGGACCGTGCCCGTCACGACGCCCATCGCTGCGGGCGTCCCCGTCGCATGACCGACGCCCCCGGCGCGGTCGTCGATGTTGACGCGTCCGTGCACGGCGTCCTCGATGCTGCGGTAGCCCGTGCACCGGCAGACGTTGCCCTTGAGCGTGCGGCCGAGATCCTGGTCGGCTCCCTCCGGCATCGACGCGACCGTGCACACCATCCCCGCGGTGCAGAAGCCGCACTGGAAGCCGGCAGCCCGACGGAAGCTCTCCTGCACCGGATGAGGATGCTCTGGCGTTCCCAGCCCCTGCACCGTGACGATGTCGCGACCCGAGGCGCGGTGCGCGGGGTAGACGCAGCTGTGCACGGCCTCGCCGTCGACGATCACGGTGCAGGCGCCGCAGTCGCCGCCGTCGCACCCCTTCTTCACGCCGTACGACCCCTGGTCGCGCAGCCAGGTGCGCAGGCACTGCCCCGGCTCGGGGGACACTGCGACCGTGCGGCCGTCGAGGGTGGCGGTGGGGCCCGCCGCGTCTGTGGGGCCTGCCGCGCCTGCGGGCGCTGCCGCGCCTGTGGCATCCGCGGCGATGCCGATCTCGTCCGTGCTCATGCGGCTCTCCTCTCGATGCGCAGATCGCCCGTGACGCGACCCGCTGCCCGATCCACCCCGGTGGCGATCCCCGGCAGCAGCTCGGCGAGGATCTCGTCGCCGAGGCGGTGGGTCATCAGGCGGCGCCAGGCGGGGTCGCCATGGACATCGTCGTACCACCGTCCCGCGGCCCGATCGACGGCGGTGCGCCACGCCCCGGCATCCGCGCGCACGGCACCGGGGCGTCGGTCGAGGTCGGTGTCGGCGGTGAGGTCGAGCATGACGGGGCGGGCGACCGATGCCGTGACCGACAGCCGCAGCGACCGCTCGGAGGTGCGCCGCCCGATCAGCAGAGCGGCGGACCGTCCGCGCTCGGTGAGCGAGATGCGCCGGAACGCGGGCCGCTGGCGCAGGGAGGCGCCGGGCACGAGGAAGCTGCGGATCAGCTCCCCGTAGCCGAGGCGTGTCTTCGTGGCGCCGACGACGAGGTCGGCGACGGCGACGCGACGCCGCCGACCGTCGGGGCGCAGGATCAGCGCGGTCGCGTCCCACGCGGTGAGCAGGGAGATCAGGGGTCCTGCGGGCAGAGCGGTCGCGACGTTGCCGCCGACCGTGGACATGTGCCAGATCTTCCACGAGGCGACGAAGGAGTCGCACACCGGCGGGATCAGGTCGAGGCCGGGAAGGGTCGCCCGGTCGACGCCGCCGGGTCGGGGCTCGTCGGCGAGGGCGCGCAGGTCGGCGACGCGGCAGGTCGCCGCGATCTCCAGAGAGGGCTCGCCTGCGGCATCCCCGTGCCAGGTGAGCGGCTGCCAGCTCGCGCCCGTGATGTCGAGCAGGCGTCGCGGGGCCCCACGGGTGACGTCGGTGCCGTAGGAGTAGAGGACCGTGCCTCCGGCGAGCCACGAGTCGCCGGAGCGCCACTCCCGCGGGTCGGCGCACATCAACACCTCGTCGACACTGGTCACATCCATGCCGGCACCTCCGTCGCGGTCGGGTTCGTCGCGGTCGGGTTCGTCGTGGTCGGGTTCGTCGTGGTCTGGTGCATCGTCCCGGTCGGGTGCGTCGTGGGGACCCGCCCGATCGTCGGCGCGGAGGCGCAGGTGCGGCCGATGTCGTGCACGGCGCCGTCGGTGTCGCGCAGCCTCCGTGGTGCCGCAGCCGTCGCCCCGTGTGCGCCGCCGCCGCTCGTGACGAGGACGAGTTCGGCGAGGATCGACACCGCGACCTCGGCGGGGGTGCGTGCGCCGAGGTCGAGTCCGATGGGGGAGTGCAGGCGCGCGAGCAGGGCCTCGGGGATGCCGCTCGATCGCAGCTCCTGCATCCGCTTCTCGTGCGTGACGCGTGAGCCCATCGCGCCGACGTATGCGACCCCGGAGCGCAGCGCCTGCTCCAGCACGGGGAGGTCGACCCGCGGGTCGTGCGTGAGCACGACCACGGCCGTGCGAGCGTCGAGGCGTCCGGCCTCCGCCTCCCGCGCGAAGTGCACGGCCGGGGGCATGAGCACCACCTCGTGCGCGCCGGGGTGGCGCGCGGACGTCGCGAACACGGGGCGTGCGTCGCACACGGTCACCCGGCGTCCGAGGAGAGCAGCGGCCTGGGCGAGCGCCACGGCGAAGTCGTTGGCCCCGTAGATGAGGAGTCGCGCGGGCGCGGCGGTCGACTCCACGAGCACCCGACGGGCGACGGGGCAGTCCGGCCGGCTGCGGTCGGCGAGGTCCACGACGTGGGTGCCGCCGATCTCGAGCGCGGCTCGGATGAGCGGATCCTCGGCGGCGTCCGACGCGTTCGAGGCGTCCGGGGCGTCCGCGGCGTCCGACGCGTTCGGGAAGAGGACTCGCGCTCGGGAGGAGACGTCGCCGGGCGAGATCCTCCCGAGGCGGAGGGCTCCGCCGTTGCGGGCGCTGTCGTCGAGGGGGAGGTCGCGCACCAGGCGCAGTCCCGGCTCCGGAGCGGCGAGTGCGAAGAGCAGCTCGGAGGGCAGCGTGCGCAACGGTTGCACGAGCACGCGCACATCGCCGCCGCACAGGAGTCCGATCGAGACGCCGTCGTCATCGGCGTATCCGAAGGAGTGCAGCTCGACCGAGCCGGACTCCAGGCAGCCGAGGGCGGCGTCGACGACCGCGCCCTCCACGCATCCCCCCGAGATCGAGCCGATGGTCCGCCCGTCGTCGCGCACCGCCATGGAGGTGCCGGGCGGCCGCGGCACGGAGCCGGAGACCTCGACGATCGTGGCGATCGCCCAGCGGTCGGGATCGGCCAGGCACTCGGCGTAGTCGTGGATGCGGTCGAGCATGTGGGGAACCTCCCGGGTCGCAACCGCGGCGTCTTCGCCGCGGGATGCCCGGTAGATGGTTCACAGTGGTAACCCGCCTAGGCCTGGGACGAGTGTAGGACAACCCTCCCATCATGTCCATAGCGCGGAGATGGGATTCCGCGATGCGAATATCCGGACGCGATCCGTGCGAGGCCCGCGACCCGCGCGATCGGATGCTGGGGCAGAATCGAACCGTGAACATCGTCGTCGGAGTCACGGGTGGAATCGCCGCATACAAGACAGTGCACCTGGTGCGGCTGCTCACGAAGAGCGGACACGAGGTGACCGTCGTGCCGACCGAGGACGCGCTGCGCTTCGTCGGCTCGCCCACGTGGGAGGCGCTGAGCCGGCACCCGGTGACGACCAGCGTGCACGACGACGTCGCGCGCGTGCGCCACGTCGCCCTCGGGCAGAACGCCGACCTCGTGATCGTGGCCCCGGCGACCGCGAACACGATCGCGAAGATCACGGCCGGCATCGCCGACGACCTGCTCGGCACGACACTGCTCGCGACCGAGGCGCCCGTGCTGCTCGCACCGGCCATGCACGCCGAGATGTGGCGCAACGCCGCGACCCAGGCGAACATCGCCACGCTGACCGCCCGGGGCGTGCATCTCGTGGGCCCCGCCGACGGCGAGCTCGCCGGCGGCGACAGCGGTCCCGGGCGCATGGTCGAACCCGAGCAGATCGCCGAGGCCGCGCACGCCCTGCTCGCCCCTCAGGACCTCGCGGGACTCCGGGTCGTGGTGTCGGCGGGCGGCACGCGCGAGCCGATCGACCCCGTGCGCTTCCTCGGCAACCGGTCGAGCGGTCGGCAGGGGGCCGCGCTCGCCGTGGAGGCCGCCGCCCGCGGTGCCGCCGTGACGCTCGTCGCCGCGCACGTCTCGGCCGACGTTCTCGCCGAGGCGCGGCATCCGTCCCTCGCGGTGGAACGGGTCGGGACGGCGGCGGAGCTCGCCGACGTCATGAAGCGCCTCGCCGTCGAGGCCGACGTGATCGTCATGGCGGCGGCCGTGGCCGACTACCGACCGGCCGAGGTCGCCGCGCAGAAGCTCACGAAGGAAGCCGGCCCGCTCACGCGCATCGACCTCGTCGAGAACGAGGACGTGGTCGCCGCGCTCGCCGCCGCCCGGAGTGCCGGGTCGGCTCCGGCGGGGCAGATCATCGTCGCCTTCGCCGCCGAGACCCTGCCTGACCCCGCCGAGCGCCTGGAGCGCGCGCGTCGCAAACGCGAGCGCAAGGGCGTCGACCTGCTCGCCGTGAACCTCGTGGATGCCGAGCGGGGATTCGAGGCCGCGGACAACGCGGTCGAGGTCGTGGGGGAGGGCGGCGCGGTCGTGGCCTCCGCCGCGGGCAGCAAGCGCGAGGTCGCGCAGGCGATCCTGGACGCCGTCGTCACCGTGCGCTAAACTTGAGTCATCTCCACTCAACTTTATGGCGAGTGGCCATCGACGACAAGGAGTCTCCTCAGGAGGAACAGATGCCAGGCCCACAGAGCACCGCGCAGAACGACGACCAGCAGTCCGCCCTCGAGCAGTTCGGGATCAACCTCACCGACCGCGCCCGCCAGGGCAAGCTCGACCCCGTGATCGGCCGCGACAGCGAAATCCGTCGCGTGAGCCAGGTGCTCACCCGACGCACCAAGAACAACCCCGTGCTGATCGGCGAGCCCGGCGTCGGCAAGACCGCCGTCGTCGAAGGCCTCGCACAGCGCATCGTCGCGGGCGACGTCGCCGAGTCCCTCAAGGATAAGGAGCTCGTGTCGCTCGACATCTCCGCCCTCGTCGCCGGTGCCATGTACCGCGGGCAGTTCGAGGAGCGCCTGAAGAGCGTGCTCAAGGAGATCACCGAGTCCGACGGTCGCATCATCACCTTCATCGACGAGCTGCACGTGCTCATGGGCGCGGGTGGCGGCGAAGGGTCCGTCGCGGCGTCGAACATGCTCAAGCCGATGCTCGCCCGCGGGGAGCTGCGTCTGATCGGCGCCACCACGCTCAACGAGTACCGCGAGTTCATCGAGAAGGATGCCGCGCTCGAGCGTCGCTTCCAGCAGGTGTCCGTGGGCGAGCCGACCGTCGAGGACACGATCGCGATCCTCCGCGGGCTCAAGGGCCGCTACGAGGCGCACCACGGGGTCACGATCTCCGACAGTGCGCTCGTCGCCGCGGCCGCGCTCTCCAACCGCTACCTGCCGGCGCGGCAGCTGCCCGACAAGGCGATCGACCTGATCGACGAGTCGATGTCGCGTCTCAAGATGGAGATCGACTCCTCGCCCGTCGAGATCGACCAGCTCAAGCGCCAGGTCGACCGCATGAAGCTCGAGGAGCTCGCGCTCAAGCGTGAGAAGGACGCCGCCTCGAAGGAGCGTCTCGGCGCGCTGCGCGAGCAGCTCGTCGGCCTCGAGGCGCAGCTCGCCGAGCTCGAAGCGCGGTGGGCGCGCGAGCGGCAGGGCCTCAACCGCGTGGGCGAGCTCAAGAAGCAGCTCGACGACGCCGTCACGCAGCGCGACCTCGCGATGCGCGAGGCCGACTACACGCGCGCCTCGAAGCTCGAGTACGAGACCATCAAGCGACTTGAGCGCGACATCGCCGAGGCCGAGCGGGCCGAGGCCGCAGCATCCGACGAGCCGCGCATGGTCAACGAGCAGGTGACCGACGAGGACATCGCCGCGGTGATCGCGGCGTGGACCGGCATCCCCGTCGGACGTCTGCTGCAGGGTGAGAGCGAGCGCCTGCTGCACCTCGAGTCCGAGCTCGGGCGACGTCTGATCGGGCAGAAGGATGCCGTGAAGGCCGTGTCCGACGCGGTGCGCCGCTCCCGCGCGGGCATCAGCGACCCCGGCCGCCCGACCGGATCGTTCCTGTTCCTCGGCCCGACCGGTGTCGGCAAGACCGAGCTCGCGAAAGCGCTCGCCGACTTCCTGTTCGACGACGAGCGCGCCATGGTGCGCATCGACATGTCGGAGTACGGCGAGAAGCACTCGGTCTCCCGGCTCGTCGGCGCCCCTCCCGGGTACGTCGGCTACGAGCAGGGCGGCCAGCTGACCGAGGCCGTGCGGCGCCGTCCGTACAGCGTCGTGCTGCTCGACGAGGTCGAGAAGGCGCATCCCGAGGTCTTCGACGTGCTGCTGCAGGTGCTCGACGACGGGCGGCTCACGGACGGGCAGGGGCGGACGGTCGACTTCTCGAACGTCATCCTCATCCTCACCTCCAACCTCGGGTCGCCGATCCTGATCGATCCGACGCTGGCTCCCGACGAGAAGCGCGAGCAGGTCATGGCGCTCGTGCGGCAGGCGTTCCGCCCGGAGTTCCTCAACAGGCTCGACGACATCGTGATGTTCCAGGCGCTCAGCGAGGACGACCTCGCGCAGATCGTCGAGCTGTCCGTCGACCAGCTGCACGAGCGGCTGCGCGACCGTCGGCTCTCGCTCGCGGTCACCCCGGATGCGCGATCGTGGCTCGCCGAGCGCGGGTACGACCCGGTGTTCGGCGCCCGCCCGCTGCGGCGTCTCATCCAGACCGAGGTGCAGAACAAGCTCGCGACCGCGCTGCTCTCGGGCGGCGTGCACGACGGTGACACGGTGCGCGTCGACGTCGCGGCCGACGGCACGGCGCTCGTGCTGACCGCGACGAGTCCCGAGCCCGGGCGCCTTGACGACGAGGGTGACGACGTGGTCGAGGCCGAGCTCCTCGACGACTGACGCCGACGCCCCTGCTGGCTGCCGACGCCCCTCCTGATACGCGTGAATCAGGAGGGGCGTCGACGCTCAGGAGGGGCGTCGACGCTCACGACGGATGGCAGCGTGCCCGACGCATTCTGAGATACGGAAAGAATCACCCGGTATTCGGAATCTTACCTTGACGATCTGACCGGGATGCTGGTAAACCTGATGGCACCCCGGCGACGGGGATCCTGGATCAGCAGACAGGACAACACTGAGCTGGCCTCCTACGGGGCCGGCCCGCGGCTCCGTTCGTACCGATGGAGCCACGCCATGTCACCGACGACCGCCCGCCTCTGGGTCAAGAACCCCCTCGGCATCCATACCGGGACCGACGTCGATGCCGCCGGCGGCCTGGTGATCGCCGACGGCCGCATCGCAGAGATCGTGCCCCGCGGAGCGACCCCCGCGCAGCCCGTCGACGAGACCGTCGACGCGTCGCGGCACGTCGTCATCCCCGGCCTGATCAACACGCATCACCACTTCTACCAGACCCTCACCCGAGCGTGGACGCCCGTCGTGAGCGCGGAGCTCTTCCCCTGGCTGAAGGGCCTGTACGGCGTCTGGGCAGGTCTCACCCCGCGCGATCTCGAGCTCGCGACGACCGTGGCGCTCGCCGAGCTGCTGCTCTCGGGCTGCACCACGGCCGCCGACCACCACTACCTCTTCCCCCAGGGGCTCGACGACGCGATCGACGTGCAGGTCGACGTCGTGCGCCGGCTCGGCATGAGGGCGACGCTCACCCGGGGGTCGATGTCGCTCGGCGAGGACGACGGCGGCCTGCCCCCGCAGAGCACGGTGCAGGACGCCGAGGCGATCCTCGCCGACAGCGAGCGGCTCATCGGCGCGTACCACGAGCGCGGCGATGGCGCCCAGGTGCAGATCGGTCTCGCGCCCTGCTCGCCGTTCTCCGTCACCACGGGGCTCATGCGCGACACCGCCGCCCTGGCCGAGAACCTCGACGTGCGCCTGCACACCCACCTCGCCGAGACGCTCGACGAGGAGGACTTCTGCCACGAGACCTTCGGCCTCCGCACAGTCGACTATCTCGAAAGCGTCGGCTGGCTGTCGGACCGTACCTGGCTGGCGCACGGCATCCACTTCGACGATGCGGAGATCACGCGCCTCGGCGCCGCGGGGACGGCGGTGTCGCACTGCGCGACGTCGAACATGCGGCTCGCCTCCGGGATCGCCCGCACGCTCGAACTCGAGCAGGCCGGCGCGCCCGTCGGCCTCGGCGTCGACGGCTCGGCCTCGAACGACGGATCGAACATGATCCAGGAGGTGCGCCAGGCGCTGTACCTGCAGCGTCTCCGCTACGGCGCCGCCGCGGTGACCCCGGAGCGCGCGCTGAACTGGGCGACCGCCGGCTCGGCGCGGGCCCTCGGCCGCGACGACATCGGCGTGCTCGAGGTGGGGCGGCAGGCCGACCTCGCGATGTTCACACTCGACGAGCTGCGCTTCTCGGGCAGCCACGACCCCGTGGCCGCGCTGCTCCTGTGCGGCGCCGAACGCGCCGACCGGGTCATGGTCGCGGGCTCCTGGCGTGTGCTCGACGGGCAGATCGTCGGACTCGACGTCGATCGCCTGATCGCCCACCACAGCGAGGCCGCCCGCGGCCTGCTCGCCAGACACGGCTGACCCGCACCCGCACGGCCGACCACGACCAGCACCCCCCACCCCGCACACACGACGAAGAGGTCGAGATGAAGAAACGCACCACCGCCGTCCGCCCCGAAGACGAGCGGCTGCCGCTCGGAGTGACGGTCGCCTACGGCATCCAGCACGTGCTCACCATGTACGGCGGGATCATCGCCCCGCCGCTCATCATCGGCTCGATGGCCGGCCTGAACGGGGCGGAGATCGGCGTGCTGATCACCGCCTGCCTGTTCATGGGCGGCCTCGCGACGATCCTGCAGACCGTCGGCATCCCGTTCTTCGGCTCGCAGCTGCCGCTCGTGCAGGGCGTCTCCTTCGCGGGCGTCGCGACCATGGGCGCGATCGTCACGAGCGGCGGCGGGCTGCCCGCGGTCTTCGGCTCGGTGATCGTCGCCTCGGTGATCGGCCTGGTGATCGCGCCGGTCTTCGCGACGGTCATCCGCTTCTTCCCACCCGTGGTCACCGGAACCGTGATCACGACGATCGGTCTCACGCTGCTCCCCGTCGCGGCCAACTGGGCGATGGGCGGTGACAGCACGGCATCCGACTACGGCGACCCGTCGAACCTGCTGCTCGCGCTGATCACGTTCGTCGTGGTCGTGGCACTGAGCAAGGTGCCCGTCGGCGCGATCTCCCGCCTGTCGATCCTGCTCGCGATCGTGGTCGGCACGATCGTCGCGGCGGTGCTCGGCCGGGTCGACTTCAGCGCCGTGGGTGAGGGGCCGATCTTCGCGCTGCCGAGCCCGTTCGCGTTCGGGATGCCGACCTTCGAGGTCGCCGCGATCATCTCGATGTTCATCGTGATCCTCGTCACGCTCACCGAGACGACGGCCGACATCCTCGCGGTCGGCGAGATCGTCGGAACGAAGGTCGACTCCAAGCGCATCGCGGCGGGCCTCCGGGCGGACATGCTGTCGAGCGCCGTCTCGCCCGTGTTCGGCTCGTTCACGCAGTCGGCCTTCGCGCAGAACGTCGGGCTCGTCGCGATCACCGGCGTGAAGAGCCGGTTCGTGGTGACGGCCGGCGGCGTGGTGCTCGTCCTGCTCGGCCTGCTGCCCGTGCTCGGACGCGTGGTCGCGGCCGTACCGGCGCCGGTGCTCGGCGGGGCGGGCATCGTACTGTTCGGCAGCGTCGCGGCGAGCGGCATCCGCACCCTGGCCAAGGTCGACTACCGGGGCAACATGAACCTCGTCATCGTGGCGTCCGCCATCGGGATCGGCATGCTGCCCATCGCGGCGCCCACGATCTACGACGGGATGCCCGACTGGTTCACGACCATCTTCCACTCGGGCATCAGCTCGGCCGCCGTCACGGCGATCCTGCTCAACCTGCTCTTCAACCACCTGGGTCGCGGGCCCGGCAAAGACGCCTCGGTGTTCGCGGCGGCGCCGACGCGCAGCATCCCCGTCGTGTACCTCGAGGCCTTCGAGGACGGCGACTCGATCGTCGACGGCAGGGTCGTCGACCGACACGGCAACGAGGTGCGCGCCGAGAGTACCGGGCACTGAGGCGCGGGGCGCCCGTACCGATTCGCCGACGCCCCTGTCTGCCGCCGACGCCCCTCCTGGTTCACGTGAACCAGGAGGGGCGTCGACGATCAGCAGGGGCGTCGCGCTCAGGAATCGGCTCGCTCTACAGCACCGACTTCGGCACCCGATGCAGCGTGACGGCGCCGATCGCCATGAAGGGATGCAGGGGGTCGGGGTCGCTCGACCCGGTCGGGCCGCCCAGAGTCGAGTCGACCAGCGCGCTCATCACGGCGTACGCATCCATCCGGTCCCACCCGTTGTCGGTCACGAGGAAGTCGTAGGCGTCCTCGTAGCCGCGCGTGATGCTCTCCTGCACCGGGTCGCCCAGGCCGACGAACACCCAGGCGTCGGGCGTCTCGATCCGCGGAGCACGCAGCGCGAGCCCCGGAACCACGTCGACGCTCACGACCGCGATGCCCTCGGCCTCGATCGCGACGAACGACGATTCGCCCTGGCTCATGATCGCGTGGATGTCGCCGATCGACAGGAGCGCGCCCTCGACCTCGACCGGCAGGTACACGGTCGCTCCAGGGGCGACGTCGGTCACGTCCATGTTGCCGCCGAGGGCCGTGGTCGGCATGACCGTGGAGTGCACTCCGGATGCCGGGGCGGTGCCGATGCAGCCGATCATGGGCTGCGGGGCGACGACGTGCCGAGCCGTGAGATGCACGCCCGCGTCATCGATCGGCACCTGTCGGGTGAGCACGGAATCGCCCATGCGGTGGCGCAGCGCGCCCGTGCCGGGCAGGCTCACCGACCATCCGCAGTCCTTCAGGTGGATCTCGTGCACCGTGACGGCTAGGGCGTCGCCCGGCTTCGCCCCCTCCACCCAGACCGGACCCGTGACCGGGTTGATGGGCGCCGCGAGCGCGGCGAGGTCATGATGGTCGTGGAGCTCCCGGTAGACCGCGTCATCCGTCTCGAAGCCGATCCGCTCGCCCGTCCCCGGGCGGATGCGCAGCACCGGCTCGACGTCGGAGCGGAATCCGGGCCTGCCGAGATCCTTGCCGAGGAAGTGATCGATTCCTGTCATTCCGTCTTCTCCTCGTTCGTCGCCGCGTGCTCCGACAGAATCTCGGGGTTGGCGCCGTTGCGGATGCGGAAGACGATGAACACGATGACGCCGACGGCGAGCCAGATCACTCCGCCGATCTTCGCCTCGGCGGAGGCGTTGACCAGCACGTAGCCGATGATGAGGAACCCGCACAGCGGCACGACGAGATGCAGCAGCCAGTTGGTCGAGCGCTTGCGGACGATGTAGTGCCAGAACACGGCGACGTGCAGCAGGAGGAAGCCGAACAGGGCTCCGAAGTTGACCAGGGACGAGATCACTCCGATCTGCCCCACGAAGAACAGCACGAGGATGACGCTCAGGGCGCTGACCACCAGGATCGCGTACACGGGCACCTGGCGGGCGTTGATCTTCGAGAAGAACCCGGGCAGCTGTCGGTCGCGGCTCATCGAGTACAGCAGACGCGAGGTGGCCGCCTGTGCCGCGATCGCGTTCGCGATGCCCACCGCGACGACGTTGACCGCGAGGAACGCGGTCGCCCATCCGCTGCCCGCCGCCTGCGCCACGATCGAGAAGAAGGCGTTGTTAACCTCGTCGTCGTCGAACGCGATCGTGCCGGCGGCGAGAGCGCTCGCGAGCCACGTCTGCAGGATGAAGAGCGTCGCGACGATGAACAACGCGATGATCATGGCGCGGCCCGCGGGGTT
Organism: Microbacterium sp. LMX7-1.2; assembly: GCF_040675935.1. NCBI lineage: Bacteria > Bacillati > Actinomycetota > Actinomycetes > Micrococcales > Microbacteriaceae > Microbacterium > Microbacterium sp. LMX7-1.2. The sequence continues at coordinate 2,460,267 of NZ_JBEGIL010000001.1, forward strand.
CTTCCGGCCGGTGGTCTCCTCCGAGAGCGTCGAGATGCCGTCGAACCCCAGGAAGCTGAGCACGGCGATCGACAGCGCGGCGGCGATCAGGGGCGGGTCGACCTTGGCAGGGTCCCACAGCTGGGCGAGGGAGAACGAGGACCCTGCGATGGTCTCGCCGGTCAGCGCGGAGACGGCGATGACGACGAAGATCGCCACGAACACGAGCTCGATCGCCAGGAAGATGCGGTTGGCGACCGTGATCGAGCCGATGCCGAGCACGTTGATCACGGTGTTCACCGCGACGCACAGGATGGCCCACAGCCACTCGGGCGACTCGGGGAAGATCCCGCGCATCGAGGACGCGGCGAACACGTAGAGCAGAGTGGGGACCAGCAGGTAGTCGAGCAGGATCGCCCAGCCCGCGAAGAACCCGGCGATCGGATGCGTGCCGCGTCCGACATAGGAGAACACGGATCCGGCGAGGGGGAAGGACTTCGCCATCTGCGCGTACCCGAGCGCCGTGAAGATCATGGCGATCAGACCCACGAGGTAGACGAGGGGGACCATGCCCTTCGACTCGTTGAACACGACGCCGAAGATCGCCCACGGAGCGATCGGCACCATGAAGACGAGACCGTAGATGACGAGGTCGACGGTCGAGACGGAGCGCTTGAGCTCCTGCTTGTAGCCGAAGGACTCCAGCCGTGGCTGGTCTCCGGACGAGGTGGTCGAGGTCATCGGAACTCCTGGAGGGTAGGGAGAGGTGAGGGGTACAGCGGGGGAGACGGCGGGGCCCGGCGGGTCAGGGGCGATCGGCGAGATGGTCGGCGATGACGCCGAGGAACGCCTCGGGCTGTTCGAGGTGGACGCAGTGGCTGGTGTCGGGGAACACGTGCGACGCGACATCCGGGATGCGGTCGACGAACGGTCGCCAGGTGGCGGGGGTGGCCTCGTCGAACTCGCCGGCGACGACGAGCGTCGGCACGTCGATCGATAGCAGACGGTCGATGACGGACCAGTCCCGCAGTGTGCCGATCACGTGGAACTCGTTCGGTCCGTTCATCGTGTGGTACACCGTCGGGTCGGCCAGCATCTGCCGCTCGCTGTCGACGAAGTCCTGCGGGGTCGGCACGATGCGGCAGACGTGGCGTTCGTAGAAGACCTGCGTGGCGGCGAGGTAGTCGGGGTGGTCGGTCGTGCCGTCGGCCTCGTGCAGGTCGAGCGCGGAGCGCGTGCTCGCGGGGAGGTCGGCGCGCAGCCGAGCCGCCTCGCTCGTCCACAGCGGCATGGATGCCGGGGAGTTGCAGATCATCAGTCCGCGGAGACCCTGCGGTCGGCGGACGGCGATCTCGGCACCCAGCATCCCGCCCCACGACTGGCCGAGCACGTGGTAGGCGTCGATGTCGAGGTGCTCGTGGAGGGCATGGAACTCGTCGACGAAGAGCTCGGGGGTCCAGTGGTCGGCGGGGGCGTCGGGGTGGTGGGAGCTGCGTCCGCACCCGATCTGGTCGTAGTGCACGACGGTGCGGCCCGTGAGGTCGGCCAGGTGGTCGAGGTTCCGCACGTAGTCGTGCGCCATGCCGGGGCCGCCGTGCAGGATGAAGACGGGGTCGAGATCGCGGGGGGTGTCGGGCTCGGTGATCCGGAACCACGTGAAGCCGTCGCGGAACGGGGACGAGGACTCATGGAAGCGCATGAGCACATCGTGGACCTAAATGGTCTGCGAGTAAACCATTGATTCGCGATTTCACATCGATGTAACACTGGAGGGGATATGACGGAGACCGACGACACCCTCATCGACCGGATCACCGACCGCCTCGTCACGGCCGTCGCGATCGGCGAGTTCCTGCCCGGGACCCGGCTGCCGGCCGAGCGCGATCTCGCCCGGTCGCTCGGGGTCGGCCGCACGACCACCCGAGCGGCGCTCGAGCGCCTGGTCGACCGTGGCATCCTCGAGAAGCAGCGCGGTCGCACGGGTGGGTCGTTCGTGCGCGAGGAATGGCCGGCGTCGGAGTCCGCTGCCGTGACGCGCTGGCTCGAGGACCAGTGGCCTCAGCTCGTCGATGCCACGATCGCTGGCACCCACCTGCATGGAGCGATCGCCCGTCTTGCCGCGGCCTCGAGGACAGAAGCCGACATCGACCTGATGAGGGCCCGTCTCGACGACTTCCTCGCCGCCGAGTCCGGAGCCGGCCGACAGCAGGCCGACAGCCTGCTGCACCTGGCCATCATCGACGCGGCCCACAACGAGACCCTGGCGACCCTCGTACGCGAGCACGAGGGAAGGCTGTCGATCGTGGCGCCGGCGCACCTGTGGGGCGACTCCGACAGTCGGCCCGCGATGGAGGAACGAGCCGCGCGGGAGCACGCCGACCTGGTCGCGGCCATCGCCGACGGGCGCGTCGAGGATGCTGGTCGCATCGCGCAGCATCACGTCGAGATCGACCTCGAGCTGCTGGACGCCGCCCGTCAGCGAGCCCTCGCGCGCTGATCGCGTTCGCTCCCGCCGGCGAACGCCGACGCCCCTGTCTGCCGCCGACGCCCCTCGTGGTTTGCGTGAACCAGGAGGGGCGTCGGCACTCAGCAGGGGCGTCGGCGGAGAGATCCGGACGTGCGGTCAGGCGCTGAGGATGACCGTCTCGTCGATCGGGCGGCGCACGCGCGGAGCGGTCTCGCCCTGCTGCAGGCCCTCGGGGAGGCCGGAGGCGTCGCCGAGCTCGCCCACGGCGATCACGGTGATGGCGCTGAAGCGCGCGGGCAGGTCGGCGAACTCGCGGACGACCTCGGGGTCGAAGCCGCTCATCTGGTGCACGAGCAGGCCCTCGTGGTGAGCCTGCACCGAGAAGTGCGCGACGGCCTGGCCGAGGTCGTAGATCGCGTGGCTGATGGCCTTGCCGTCCTCGGACTCGGTCTCGGCGATCGCGACGACGAGGGCCGAGGCCTTGCTGGCCCAGAGCTGGTTGAACTCGACGAGAGCGCTCGTGACCTGGTCGAACAGCGCGGTGCCGCGACGCGCGACGATGAAACGCCAGGGCTGCAGGTTGTAGGCGGAGGGCGACCAGCGCGCGGCCTCGAGGGCGGCGTTCAGCTTGGCGTCGTCGATCGTCGTGTCCGCGTCGTAGGCGCGGGGGCTCCAGCGTCCGGCGAGAACGTCCAGGACGGGGTGCTCGGTGGGGGCGGTGCGGTCGATGACGGGAGTGCTCACGGTGATGCCTTTCAGAAAGGAGTCGGATCGGACTCCTTCGTCCGGGTACGAGGGTCTCAACGGATCCATGTGTGTGCATATTCCCGTGACGTTCTGTGACGTCATCGAGACCCCGGCCGGGGTCAGTCGAGGAGGTTGCGGGATGCCGTCGAGGCGAGCGCCCGCCGCACGGCGCGGATCGACGGGGCGGCCGCCGAGACGCGCCGCGCGGAGGAGAAGATCTCGCGCCGGGGCTCCTCGGGGAGCGGCGTGAGCTCGACGGTCGGCGTCTCGCCCGCCCACACCAGTTCGGGCAGCAGCCCCACCGCGAGTCCGGCGCGGATCAATCGCACGTGCGCCGTGAGGTCGGCGACCTCGAACCGTACGTCGGGTTCGAAGCCCGCCGTGCGGCACAGCTGCTCGGCCCACGCGCGCGAGGCCGTGCCGGCGGGTTCCAGCACCCAGGGCTCGTCGCGGGTGGCCCAGAGGGCAGCGACGGGGTCCGATGCCGACGCGGCGCCTGGATGCCGGGCCAGGGCGATCGCGTCGTGCGCGAGTGCCACCCGGTCGAGATCGGCATGGATCGGCCGCGTGCGTCCGGGATACTGCTCCGCGAGGATCAGGTCGAAGTCGCGGCTCGACACCCCGACGAGCCCGGTCTCGGGGTCGCTCTCGGTGACCTCGACGCGGAGCGACGGATGCTCGGCGCGAAGCGCCGCCAGGGCGCCGGGCAGCAGCGAGTGGGCGGTGGACTGGAAGACCGCGAGGTGCACGGTGCCTGTCACCTCGGTCAGGGATTCGGCGACCGCGACCTCGGCCTGCTCGAGACGGTCGAGGATGCCGATGGCCTCGGTCACGAGCACCGTGCCCTGCGGCGTGAGCTGCACACCCCGGCCCACTCGACGCAGCAGGGGGACGCCGACCTCGCGCTCCAGGGTGCTGAGCTGCTGCGACACCGACGCCTTGCTGTACGACAGGGCGTCGGCGACGGCGGAGAGGGTGCCGAGTCGCGAGAACTCGACCAGCATCCGCAAGCGGTTGACGTCCAGCATCCGCTCTCTCCACCCCCCTCGAACAGTTCAGGAAAACCGAACGGAAATGCTCCGAATCGATTGATAGACGTAGCCTACTGCGCCGTCTGAGAATGATCGAGTCGCACACGGTCCCGGTTGTGCGCTCTCCGGAAGGTATCCCGATGACTGTCGCCGCCGACGCCACCACCACCACCCACCCGCGCACCGAGGACGTCGCCGCCCTCGTCGAGAAGTGGCTCGCCGAGAGCGAGACCCACCCCGTCGAGCCCGCCGCTCAGCGTCTCTCCGAAGTGCTCAAGGACCCGAACGGCCTCGCCTTCACGGTCGGCTTCGTCGACGGCGTCATGCGCCCCGAAGACCTCGGCGTCGCCGGCCGCACCCTCGCGGGCCTCGCCGACATCACCCCCGCGCTGCTGCCCGGCTATCTGCGCCTGGCGATCAAGGCCGGCGGCTTCTGGGCGCCCAAGCTGCCCGGCGTCGTCGTGCCGATCTCGCGGCGGGTGCTCCGCGCCATGGTCGGCCACCTCGTGCTCGACGCGACCCCGTCGAAGCTCGGCCCCGCGATCGCGAAGCTGCGCAAGACCGGCAACCGCCTGAACCTCAACCTGCTCGGCGAGGCCGTGCTGGGCGAGCGCGAGGCCGGCCGGCGGCTGCAGGGCACGCGCGACTTCCTCGCCCGTGACGACGTCGACTACGTGTCGATCAAGGTGTCGAGCGTCGTGAGCCAGCTGTCGATGTGGTCGTTCGACGAGGCCGTCGCCGACGTCGTCGAGAAGCTCACCCCGCTCTACCGCCTCGCCGCCGCTGCGGAGTCGAAGGGCAAGGCCAAGTTCATCAACCTCGACATGGAGGAGTACCGCGACCTCGATCTCACGATCGCCGCGTTCACCAGCATCCTCGACCAGCCCGGTCTCGAGGATCTCGAGGCCGGCATCGTGCTGCAGGCCTACCTGCCCGACGCGCTCGCCGCGATGCAGCGCCTGCAAGAGTGGGCGGCCGCCCGCCGCGCGAAGGGCGGCGCGCCCATCAAGGTGCGCGTCGTCAAGGGCGCGAACCTCGCGATGGAGGAGGTCGACGCGAAGGTCCACGGGTGGCCGCTCGCGACCTACGGCACCAAGCAGGACTCCGACACGAACTACAAGCGCGTGCTCGACTGGGCCATGACCCCCGAGCGGCTGGATGCCGTGCGCATCGGCGTCGCGGGTCACAACCTCTTCGACATCGCCTACACCTGGCTGCTCGCCTCGCAGCGCGGCGTGACCGACGCGGTCGAGTACGAGATGCTGCTCGGCATGGCGACCGGCCAGGCCGAGGCCGTGCGCAAGGACGTCGGACGCCTGCTGCTGTACACGCCGGTCGTGAACCCCGCGGAGTTCGACGTCGCGATCGCGTACCTCGTGCGCCGACTCGAGGAGAACGCGAGCCCCGAGAACTTCATGTCGGCCGTGTTCGAGCTCGCTTCGAACCCCACGCTGCTCACCCGTGAGCGGGAGCGGTTCGAGCGCTCGCTCGCGGCGCTCGCCGCCGACCCCGCCGTCCCCGCGCCGCACCGCGTGCAGGATCGCACGACCGAGGTGTTCGAGGGTACGGCCGGCTTCCACAACCAGCCCGACTCCGACCCGGCGATCGGCGCGAACCGCGCCTGGGGACGCGAGATCCTGCAGCGCTCCGTGGACTCCACGCTCGGCCTCGACGCGATCGCCCGTGCGAAGGTCGAGACCGCTGACGAGCTCGACGGCGTCTTCGCCGACGTGACGGCCGCCGCGGCCGCATGGGCCGCGCGTCCGGCATCCGAGCGCGTCGAGATCCTGCACCGTGCGGGCGATGAGCTCGCCGCCCGCCGTGCCCAGCTCATCGAGATCATGGCCCACGAGGCCGGCAAGACCATCGCCGAGGCCGACCCCGAGGTGAGCGAGGCGATCGACTTCGCGCACTACTACGCCGAGCGCGCGCTCGACCTCGAGAACGTCACGGGCGCGGAGTTCGTGCCGTCGACCGTCACGGTCGTGACCCCGCCGTGGAACTTCCCCGTCGCGATCCCCGCCGGCGGAGTGCTCGCGGGCCTCGCCTCGGGCTCGGGCGTCATCATCAAGCCCGCCAAGCTCACTCAGCGCTGCGGTGCCGTCATGGTCGAGGCGCTGTGGGCGGCCGGTGTGCCCCGCGAGCTCCTCGCGCTCGTCGACCTCGCGAACCGCGACCTCGGCACGCAGCTGGTCGCGAGCGAATCCGTCGACCGGGTCATCCTCACGGGCGCCTACGAGACGGCGCAGCTGTTCCGCTCGTTCCGCTCCGATCTGCCGCTGCTCGCCGAGACCAGCGGCAAGAACGCGATCATCGTCACGCCCTCGGCCGACCTCGACCTCGCGGCCGCCGACGTCGCCCGCAGCGCGTTCGGTCACGCGGGGCAGAAGTGCTCGGCGGCGTCGCTGGCGATCCTCGTCGGGTCGGTCGCCGACTCCGAGCGCTTCGAGCGCCAGCTGGTGGATGCCGTCACCTCGATGCGCGTGGGCCTGCCCGAGGACCCCGCGACCCAGATGGGGCCGATCATCGAGCCCGCGAACGGCAAGCTGCTCACCGCGCTCACCACCCTGGAGAAGGGCGAGCGCTGGCTCGTCGAGCCGAAGAAGCTCGACACCGAGGGCCGCCAGTGGACGCCCGGCGTCAAGATCGGCGTCGCACCCGGATCGACCACGCACCTCACCGAGTTCTTCGGCCCCGTGCTCGGCATCATGCGCGCGAAGGACCTCGACGAGGCCATCCGCCTGCAGAACGCCGTGGACTACGGCCTCACCGCCGGCATCCACTCCCTCGACTCAGACGAGGTGGCGACCTGGCTCGACGAGGTCGAGGCGGGCAACCTCTACGTCAACCGCGGCATCACCGGCGCGATCGTGCAGCGTCAGCCGTTCGGCGGCTGGAAGCGCTCGGCGGTCGGAGCGGGAGCCAAGGCCGGTGGCCCGAACTATCTGTTCGGGCTGGGGGAGTGGACGCGGGCGGAGCTGCCTGCCGCCGCATCCGACGCCGCCACGATCCCCACGGTCGACGCTGTGCTGGCCGCCGCGGCTGCCGACCTCGACGCGCTCGAGATCGAGTGGCTGCACCGCGCCGCCGCGGCCGACGAGCGCGCCTGGACCTCCGAGTTCGGCGTGACCTCCGACAAGTCCGGCCTCGGCGTCGAGCGCAACGTCTTCCGGTACCGTCCGGTCGAGGTCGACGTGCGCATCGCGGAGGACGCGGCGCTCGCCGACGGCATCCGCGTGATCGCCGCCGCGCTGCGCAGCGGCTCGCCGTTCACCGTATCGGCCCCTGCGCTGCCTTCCCGCGTCGAGAAGGCGCTGCGCGCGGCGGGCGTGACGGTCTCGCACGAGAAGGACGCGGCCTGGGTCAAGGGCTTCGCGAAGGCGGCGGCGAAGGCCGCGCACACATGGCGACGCGTGCGGCTCGTGGGCGGCGACCCCGCGGCGCTGTTCGAGGCGCTGGGCGGCACGCCCGACGTCGCGGTGTGGTCGCATGCGGTGACGGGGGCCGGACGCGTCGAGATGCTGCCGTTCCTGCACGAGCAGGCCGTGTCGATCACGAACCACCGCTTCGGCAACCCCACGACCCTCTCCGAAGGCGTGATCTGAAAAGCCCGTCTATTTGTGTCGAATGGCAGAAATCCGCTGGGGATTCGCGTCATTCGGCACAAACAGACGGGCTGGGGGCTCGGGCTCGGGACGGGCTGGCGGCCAGGAGGCAGGAGCGGGCACTCAGCCGCGCAGCGCCTCCACGAGCTTGACCCGGCTGCCCATGCGCAGCAGCGAATTCTCGTAGATCTTGGCGCCGATCACGATCGCCGCGACGCAGCCCGCCAGCAGGATCACGAGGCTGAGCAGCGGCTCCCACCACTGCGCCTCACCCACGAACAGACGCATCGGCATGCCCACTGGGGCCGAGAACGGTACGTACGACATGATCGTCAGCACCAGCGGGTTGTCGTTGAAGACGATCACGAGGATGTACGGCGCCATGATGAGCATCGTGATGGGCGTCGTGGTCGAGCCGATGTCCTCCTGGCGCGACACCATCGACGCGGCCGCCGCGAACATCGACGCGAGCAGGATGAACCCGAACAGGAAGAATACCGCGAACCAGATGATCGGCGCGCCGAGCGTGGCCAGCACCTCGCTCTGACCCGTCGCGGTGAGTCCTATCGTCGCGATCGCCGCGAGCGCGAGGATCTGCCCCATCGCGAGGACCGTGTTGCCGATCACCTTGCCCGCGAGCAGTGTGCGCGCCGAGATCGTCGACAGCAGGATCTCCACCACGCGGGTCTGCTTCTCCTCGACGACGCTCTGCGCGATCGTGCCGCCGAAGGTCGCCGCCGCCATCATGAACACGAGGCCGAAGCCGATCGCGATGAAGTACCGCAGCAGCGGGTTGGTCGTCGCCGGTTCGAGGATCTCCACCGTCGGGGTCTGCGACAGCGCCGAGACGAGCCCGCTCGGAGCATCCTTCAGGGCGATCACGGTCAGGCCGGTCGCGCCCTCGCCGGGGACGACCGCGGCGTCGACCTTCTCGGACCGCAGCAGCTCCTCGGCGGCCGCGGTGTCGGCGACCTCGGTCACCTCGACGTTCGGCAGTGCCGACACGGTGGAGACGGTCGCGGAGGTCGCGGCGACGGGAGTCGTCTCGGCGGCCGCGTTCTTGCTCGCGAAACCGCCGATGAGGATGCCCGCGAGCGCGATCAGCAGCAGGATGCCGGTGGAGATCAGGAACGCCTTGCTGCGCAGCTTCGACCCGATCTCCCGTTCGGCGACGAGCCAGATCATGGATGCTTGGCTGGGGGCACTCGTGCCGGAGCCGGCGCCGGTGCGGACGGGGGTGCTCACTGGATGACCTCCTTGAAGATCTGGGCGAGGGACGGATGCTGGGGCGCGAAGCTCGCGACGTCGCCGCGCTCGACGGCCGCGCGCAGCACGCGCTGCGCGGTCTCGGCGCTGTCGGCGTCGAACAGCGCGTAGCCGCCCTCGAAGTCGACGACCGTCACGCCGGGCTCGGTGCGCAGCCAGCCGGCGTCGCCCGCCGAGACGAGCTCGTACCGGCTTCCCGAGTGCTCGGCACGCAGGGCGTCGCGGGAGCCGGCGGCGCGGATCTGCCCGCCGGCGAGGATCACGAGGTCGTCGCACAGGCGCTCGACGACGTCCAGCTGATGGGACGAGAAGAGGATGGAGGCGCCCTGCGCCGCGGAGGACTGCAGCACCGAGGCGACCACGTCGACCGCGAGCGGGTCGAGGCCCGAGAACGGCTCGTCGAGGATCAGCACCTCGGGGTCGTGCACGAGCGCCGCGGCGATCTGCGCGCGCTGCTGGTTGCCGAGCGAGAGCGACTCGATCGTGTCGTTCAGGCGCTCCTCGAGACCGAGCTCGGTGAGCAGCGCGGTGGCTCTCGTGGCGGCATCCGTCTTGGAGAAGCCGTGCAGGCGCGCGAGGTACACGATCTGCTCGAGCACCTTCATCTTGGGGTAGAGGCCGCGCTCCTCGGGCATGTACCCGAAGTGGCTGCGGTCGGCGCCCGTGAGCGGACGGCCGTCGAGCTCGACGGAGCCGGAATCGGCGCCGAGGAGTCCGAGTACGATCCGCATGGTCGTGGTCTTGCCGGCGCCGTTGCCCCCGACGAAGCCCGTGAGGCGCCCGGGGGCGACCTCGAACGAGACGTCGTCGAGCACGCGCCGTGAGCCGTAGCTCTTGGTGATGCCAGTCAGTACGAGGTTTCCTGTCATGCCTTCACGCTAGGACCGGGCCGGCGGTGACGGCATCCCCCGTGCGGCGGATCAGCGGCGCGGTTCCTGTTCGGCATCCGTCGTGCGGCGGATGCTGGGAGATCACGCGTTCGGGGCTCAGCGCAGGAACAGGAAGCCGAAGATCCCGAGCGCGAAAGGGGCGAGTCCGACGAGCAGCAGCGCGCCGAACACGATGCCGAGGATGACCCAGGGACTCCGTCGCCGGAGGCGTCGTCCGGGCGGGGCGACGCCGATCGGCGGCGGGGTGAGCAGGCCGGAAGGGGCGGCGAAGGGTAGCGCGGGCGCGCCGCCGGTAGCCGGTGCGACGGACGGATGCTGCGGCTGCGCCGGCGTGGGCCCCGTTGCAGCAGCCGGTGGACCGGCCGCGAGCCGCAGCCTCTCGTCGCGCCACCGCGCCCACTGGTCGAGCTTCACCAGCAGCGCGCCGACCGCACCGAACAGCCACGCCCACGTCGCGGGGTCGAGGGTCGACGCCTCGCGCCGCGTGTACAGGAACAGCCAGTCGTCGACGATCTCGACGTCGAGCTCCGCGGCGTGGTCGATGAAGCGGGCCATGACGTCGGGCGTGAACAGGTAGAGCGCGTCGACCTCGTAGCCCTCGGGGCAGAACAGCGAGAAGTACCGGTCGAAGTCGCCCTCGAGCGACAGGCGCTGGTCGCGGCGGAAGCCCGTCGCGATGCTGCCGCCCAGGCCGTTGTTGCCGAGCGCGTCGAGCACGATGTTCGGCAGCGGCACGTCGAGCTTGACGGCGACGTAGCCCCACCGGTGCGTCTGCGAGTTCTTGCCGTTGCTCGTCGTGTACTGGTAGTTGCCGAACTCCACGAAGCGCGGCTCCGTGCCCCTCAGCACATCCGTCGACATCCGCCCCGACCCCGCCTGGAAGATCATGCCGGGCAGCGGCGGTGCGTCGATCCGGTCGAGGTACGTCATCGCGTTCGCAGCGGCGAAGCGGGAGAGTCGGAACCGGGCGAGGGCACGGGCGCGCATCGCGCGGCGCACGAGCGCCACGAGCCCGACGACGAGTCCGGCGAGCAGCATCAGGCCGATCGCACCCGTCACCGCCACACCCGTGCCGCGTCCGATCGCGTAGCCGAGGCCGAGGATGAACACCCCGATCATCGGCACGACGAGCGCCAGCGCGACGATCGCCACGACCCAGGCGGCGATGTGCGATGCGGGGGTCGGGTGCGCCGCGCGATGCGCCCGGGTGAAGGCGTCGACCTCGGCCGGGTCCACCGGGTCGAGGAGGGCGCGGGCGTCGAAGTGTCCTGCCGTCACGATCCGGCCTCCCGCCGCGTCCCGAGGTGCAGCACGGTGCGCACGAGGAGTCCCGCGACGAGCGCCCAGAACGCCGCGCTCACGCCGAGCACCGCGATGCCCGAGGCGGCGACGAGGAACGTCACGACCGCGGGGAGGCGCTCGCCCGGGTCGTCGATCGCCTGCTGCACCGACGAGCCGAACGCGCCGAACAGCGCCAGACCCGCGACGGCCGGGATCACGGCCTCCGGCGCGAGAAGCACGAGCGCGGCGAACGCGGCCGAGAACCCGCCGAGCACCAGGTACGACACTCCCGTCGAGACGCCGGCGACCCAGCGGCGACGCGGATCGGGATCGACCTCGGGCGAGGCGGCGAGGGCCGCGCTGATCGCCGCGAGATTGATCGCATGACCGCCCGCGGGGGCGCCGAGCGCCGTGCCGAGTCCCGTCACGAGCATGGCCGGACGCCAGGGCACCTCGTAGCCGAAGCTGCGCATGATCGCGATTCCCGGCACGTTCTGCGAGGCCATGGTCACGATGAACAGCGGCAGGGCGATGCCGACCAGGGCGCCGACCGTGAAGACGGGAGCGGTGAGCTCGACGCGGGGGACGAGCAGGCCGGGGTCGACGGACGCGCCCTGCTGCGCGAGCGACACCCCGACGACCACGGCCGCGGCGGCGAACGCGAGCGGAACGGCCCACCTCGGCGCGAGGCGCGCGCACACCAGCCAGGTGACGACCACGGGGATCACGCCCCAGGGGTTCGCGACCAGGCCGGTGATGGGCGCCAGGCACAGGGGCAGCAGCACGCCCGCGAGCATCGCCTGCGCGATCGACGGCGGGATGCGGGCGATCAGCGTCCCGAGCGCGGGCCACAGCGCCGTCAGCAGGATCAGTGCCGCCGCGACGAGGAAAGCGCCGACCGCGGCGGGCCACCCGCCCTCGACCGTGCCTGTCGCCGCGAGCAGGGCGGCGCCGGGCGTGGACCACGCCGAGGTGATCGGCATCCTGTAGCGCCAGGCGAGCACGATGCAGGCGAGCCCCATCGTGAGGCTCAGCGCGAGGAGCCCGCTGGCCGCCTCGGCCGAGGAGGCTCCGACAGCGTGCAGCCCCGTGAGCACGACCGCGAAGGAGCTCGTGAACCCGACCAGCGCCGTGACGACCCCGGCGAGGACCGCGCGAGCGGATGCGGGGCGGGACGGGGGAGCGGGCACCCTCCGAGAGTAGCGGGAGGCCGTGGTCGATCCGTCGTCAGGCGAGGCCCATCCGGTGCGCGAGCACGACGGCCTGCACGCGGTCGCGGGCGCCGAGCTTCTGCAGGATGCGGGAGACGTGGGTCTTCACGGTGGCCTCGCCGATGAACAGCGCGGCCGCGATCTCGCCGTTGCTGCGCGCGTCGGCGAGCAGGGTCAGGACCTCGGCCTCGCGGTCGGTGAGCGGTTCGAGCAGCGAGGGCGGTTCGAGCAGCGCGGGCGGTTCGACGGATGCGGCGCGTGCGGGTGTCGGCACGGGGCCGGCCGAGAACCGCGACAGCACGCGGCGCGTGACCTCGGGCGCCAGCATCCCGTCGCCCGCCGCGAGCGCCCGCACGGCGGCGATGAGGTCGTCGGCACCGGCGTTCTTGAGCAGGAATCCGCTGGCTCCGGCATCCAGCGCCCGGTAGAGGTAGTCGTCGCGGTCGAACGTGGTGATGATCGCGATCTGCGCTGTGATCGCGGGGTCGGCGACGAGCAGGCGTGTGGCTTCGATGCCGTCCATGTCGGGCATCTGCACGTCCATCGTGATGACGTCGGGATGCAGAGCGGATGCCGCGGTCACGGCCTCTGCGCCGGTGGCCGCCTCGCCGACGACCTCGATGTCGGGTTGCGTGTCGAGGATGGTCCGGAACCCGGCCCGCAGCATCGCGTGGTCGTCGACGAGCAGGACCCTGATCGTGTTCTCGGTCATGCCGGGTCTCCCATCGTGACGGGGGCAGCCGGCAGCGGTACCCGCGCCCGTACCCGGAGCCCGCCGGCGGAGCGTGGTGCGATGTCGAGCGTCCCTCCCGAGGCTGCGGCGCGCTCGCGCATGCCGAGCTGGCCGAGTCCGGGGCGGAGAGCGGCGACCGTGCGGCCGGTGTTGACGACCTCGACCTCGACGGCCGCGTCGTCGTAGCGCACGCGCACATCGGCTGTGGCGCCGACCCCGGCGTGACGGCGGGCGTTCGTGAGCGACTCCTGCGCGATGCGGTAGAGGTTGACGGCGACGACCGAGGGGACGGGCACCGGGTCTCCGATCACGGCGTAGTCGGTGGGGAGCCCTGCCTCGGCCGAGGCGGCGACGAGGTCGGCGATGTCGTCGAGCGTGACCGTCGACGATGCCTCCGACGTGTCCCCCCCCGGGGGCCCGCAGGGTCTCGAGCAGCTGGCGGAGCTCGTGGATCGCGTCGCGCGCCGACCCCTCGATCCCCGCGAGGATGCCGCGTGCCTTCTCCGGGTCCTGGTCGATCACGAGCCGTGCGGCCCCGGCCTGCACGCCCATGACCGAGACGTGGTGTGCGACCACGTCGTGCAGTTCGCGGGCGATGCGCACCCGGTCGAGCGCGACGGCCTGCGCGGCGGTGACCTCGCGCTCGCGCTCGAGCTCGGCCGTGCGGTGCTCGAGGACCTCGCGGGCCTGCGCCGCGTTCCAGGAGCGGTCGCCGAAGTAGTACGCCCCGCCGAAGTACAGGGCGTTCAGCAGGATCTGCAGCAGCATGAACGCGACGTAGGGCGAGAGCAGCCCGGCGGCGATGTCGGCCTCGTCCGCCTGCTCGAGCGCGGTGCGGTACATCGAGATGAGCAGCCACACGAACATGCCGACGATGATCGCGATCCGGACGATCGTCGCGGCCCGTCGATTGTTCATCCATGCGCCCACCGTGTACAGCGACACGAACATCGCGATGTTGCCGACGTAGATCTCCGGCACCTGCAACGAGACCGCCGCGAAGTAGGCGAGACACACGACCACGGCCACCGGGGCAGGGAAGTGACGGCGGAACGCGAGGGGCGCCGTGATGACGGCGGCGTACACGATCGCGGTCCACGGCTCGGCCCGCGTGTCGCCGTAGATCTCGGAGATCGTCGACAGCGCGGCGCTGAGGATCGCGCCGACGAACATGATGGCCGCGAGCACGAGGTCGCTGCGGCGGTCGCGGACGCTCGGGGTGCGGGTGAACGGCACGACGGGCATTCCCCCACCGTACGGGGAGGGGGATGCCGCGGCATCCCCCGCGCGACGGACGCGTCTTCTCACACTCGTCGGAAACTTGCTATTGACAAGTGCGGTTGCTTTTTGCAAGTATCAAACCATCCACAAACCGACAAGGGAGTCATCGTGACCAGCGTCTTCGTCAACCTGCCCACCACCGATCTCGAACGCGCCAAGGCGTTCTACACGGCCCTCGGCTGCGAGATCAATCCGAACTTCACCGACGAGAACGCCGCGTGCGTGGTCTGGTCGGACACCATCTACTTCATGGTCCTGAAGCGCGAGTTCTTCCAGACCTTCACGGACAAGCCCATCGCCGACCCCACGCAGGTCGCACAGGTCTCGGTCACGTTCAGTCGTGAGTCGCGCGAGGACGTCGATGCAATCACCGAGAAGGCCCTCGCCGCCGGCGGCACCGAGCCCAAGCCCGCGCAGGACTACGGGTTCATGTACTCGCGCGACATCGACGACCCCGACGGCAACTCCCTCGGCTTCCTCTACATGACCCCGGAGGCCATCGAGAACGGCCCGGAGCACGTCGCGGAGCAGAGCGCCGGCTCCTGATGGCGGCGCGCAGCTACGGCCAGTACTGCGGGGTGACGACGGCCGTCGAGCTGATCGGGGAGCGGTGGGCGCTGCTCATCGTCCGCGATCTGCTCGTCGGGCCGCGTCGCTACACCGACCTCAAGCAGGGCCTGCCGCGCATCCCCACGAACATCCTGTCCACGCGGCTCAAGGAACTGCAGGACGGCGGTGTCGTGCGCCGCATCCCGCTGCTCCGCGGCCTCGCCTACGAGCTCACCCCTTACGGCCAGGCGCTCGAGCCCGTCATCCTCGCGCTCGGGAGGTGGGGCTTCCAGACCATGGGCGACCCGGAGGAGGGCGACGTCGTCACCGCCGACTCGCTCACGATGGCGCTGCGCACGGCGTTCCAGGCGGATGTCGCGGACGACGCCGAGTACGAGCTGCACGTGGGCGAGGTCGCGCTGCACGCCTCCGTGCGCGGCGGCGAGCTCACGGTCACGCAGATCTCGCCGCCCGCCCCGCCCGTCGGTGGACGGGAGCCCGTGAGAGAGGAGCCGGATGCCGTGATCGTCGCCGGTCCCGGCATCCGTCGTCTCATCGGGGGAGAGATCACGCCCGCCGAGGCGATCGCGCAGGAGGTGGTCGCGGTCGTCCGCGGCGACGCCGCGCACCTCGACTCGTTTGCCCGCACGTTCCACATCGCGCCGCTGGGCGCCCCCCTTGCCGTGTAGTACCCGCTGTTCCCTCGCGTAAAGGAGCTCATCATGACCGGACGCATTCTCATCGACCTGTTCACCACCCTCGACGGCGTCGCGCAGGGGCCGGGCGGCGTGGGGGAGGACACCTCGGGCGGCTTCACCTTCAGCGGCTGGCAGGCCGGCTATCCCTCGTCGGGCGTCGGCCCCGAGATCGCGAAGGGGATGGAGGGCCTCGATGCGCTGCTGCTGGGCCGCCGCACGTACGACATCTTCGCCGCGTACTGGCCGCAGCACACCGACGGTCCCTCGGGGGAGATCGGGCAGCTGTTCGACCGTGTGCCGAAGTACGTCGCGACGCGCGACCCCGAGTTCCCCCTCGCCTGGCAGGGAAGCTCCCGCGTGGGGGCGGACCTCGCCGCCGAGATCGCCGACCTGCGGGAACGTCATCGTGAGGTGCATGTGATCGGCAGCATCGACTTCGTGCACACCCTGCTCGCCGAGGGGCTGTTCGACCAGCTCAACCTCTGGGTCTACCCGATCCTGCTCGGCGCGGGCAAGAAGGTGTTCCGCGACGACGCTCTGCCCTCGGTGCTCGAGCTGATCGAGAAGCCGGTGACGGATGCCGAGGGCGTGACGCTCCTCCGCTACGGCCGCACGGATCGCACGCCCAAGGTCGACACCTTCGAGGACTGACTGATATATCAGTCATATCGACTATTCCTCTCCCATGTCTCTTCCCGTAGATTGCTCTGAGACGTTGCCGCGTGATCGGCAGGAGCTCGAGGTCGATCGCGACAGCGTCAGAGTGCGCGCCCGACCTCCATTCGGGAGGGGAAATCATGGCGCGACGACGCGCATTCATTCGAGCGGTGCTGGGCGGTGTCGCAGCGTTCGCGCTCGCGCTCGGCGGAGCGACGACGGCCATCGCGGAGCCTGATCCGGCTCCCGCCGGGGGATCGATCAGCGGTGCGGTGATGCGCGCGGACGACGGCACCCCCGTCGCGGGTGTCACGGTGTCGGCGGACGGCCCGACGTGGGCCTCGACGACGACGGATTCCACGGGGGCGTATTCGCTGCCCGGACTCGCCGCTGGGTCGTACGTCGTCAGCTTCTTCCCCGAGGGGACGGACCTGAAGCGCGAGTACTGGCAGGGTGCCTTCGCTTACGACCAGGCGACCCCCGTCGTCGTCGGGGAGGGTGAGGTCGTCCCCGGTATCGACGCATCGCTCGACCGAGGAGCTGCCTTCGAAGGGACCATCACCCGCGAGGACGACGGCAGTCCGATCCAGGACGTGTCGGTGCAGGCGCTCGACTCGCGCAACGAGATCGTCGGGGCGACCACGACGGATGCGTCGGGCGCGTATCACCTTGGCGGACTCCCCACGGGCCAGTATCGCGTGCGCTTCGGTGCACCCGACTCCGACCTCATGTCCGAGTTCTGGGAGGGGGGCTACGACTTTTCCTACGCCACTCCGGTGTCGGCCGTCGAGGGGCAGACCGTCTCCGGGATGGACGCGTCGCTCGTGGTCGCCGGCTTCATCAACGGCACCATGACCCGCGGATCCGATGGTCAGCCTGTGCCCGGTTGGGTCCTCATCTACGACGCCATCGAGGGATACGACCAGCCGACGGCCTACCCCGGCTTCGACGGCGTGTTCCGTGCGCCCGTCGCACCCGGCACGTACAAGGTCCTCTTCCTGTCGGACGGACTCAAGCAGGAGTATTGGGACGACGCCGAGATCTGGGAGACCGCGACGACGATCACGGTCGCGCCGCGGCAGGAGGTCACGGGCATCGATCCGATTCTCGAGCCCAGCGCCACCATCACCGGAACGGTGACCGTCGACTCCGCCGCACCATCGAAGATCGTGGTCGAGGCGTGGCAGAACGGGCAGAACGTGCGCGCGATCGGTGCGAACGCCACCACCGGCGCCTACACGATGCACGTCGCCAAGGGGCCGTACATCCTCAAGGCGCGGATCGAGTTCGCGGACGGGAGCATCACGGCGAAGTCCCAGTACTTCGACGGGGTCGATACCGCCGAGGAGGCGACGCCGATCACCGTCGTGCCCGGGCAGTCCGTGACGGGCGTGGACTTCGCGCTCACCGTCGACACGGAGACGCCGGAACCCGAGCCGAAGCCCGCGCTCTCGCTCACGGCATCCACGATCCGCGCCGGCGGTGCCATCCAGATCGCGGGTGAGGGATTCGCTGCGGGCGAGGTCGTGGCTTTCGAGCTGCACTCCGACCCGATCGCCCTCGGGTCGCTCACCGCCGATCAGAACGGACGGCTCAGCGGGACGCTGCTGATTCCCGCTTCCGCGCCCGCCGGCGCGCACACTCTGGTGGCGCTCGGCGCGGGAGGCGCGATCCAGGCGAGCGTGGCGGTTCAGGTCACCGCCGCGGCGGCCACCGTTCCCGCAGCCGGAGCGGCGAGCGGATCCGCGACGAGCAGCGGAGCCCTCGCGGCTACGGGTGGGGAACTCCCCGCAGCGGCCCTGCTCACGGGACTCTTCCTCGTTGTCGTCGGTACGGCTCTCGCACGTCGCCGCCGCGCGCACAGCTGACCGGGATCACCTCATGAACCCGGTCGTCCCTCGCGGGCGGCCGGGTTCGTGATTCGATGGGCGGGTCGGGGAGGTCGACGGCGGTGGAGGATGCTCCGTTGGTATCAGAGAATGCTCCGGATAGGAGTCATCATTGGCTGCGCAGTTCATAGTCGGCGCGATAGCTGTCTGCGTGGGAATTCTCGCGATCGTACTTAGCCCTCAGATTCCAAGACTGATTCACACCGGTCTCCGGATCTTCTACGGCGAACCCGTCGCGGACGATGCCGTGCGGACGCGACATCTGCGCACGCACGTCATCGTCGTCGGTTGCGCGCTCATGGTCTTTGGATCATTGATGGTCTTGAGCTCCGCCAGCATTCTCTAGGTTCAGCGTCGCTACCTGATCGTCGGAGGGGTCGACGCTGTTCGTGGGCGACACGGTGTTGTCGCAGGCGGCGGGCTCGAGTGTGGTGTCCGGTGTCCGGACGTATTCTGGGGCTGACGGCAAGCCGATCGCGGAGAAGTCTGCGAAGACCGGCACGGCCGGGACGATCCTGACGTGGGTGTTCTCGAACCTGGAGGGGACAGTGGACGTGCAGACGGTGGCGAACGCCACGGGAACCACCACGCGGACGATCCCTGACCCGTATGGTGCGCCGATCGGCTCGTCGGGAGTGTGGGCGAGCGGCACCGGGTACATGAACAAGCCCGCGACCGCGTCGACGGGTCTGACGACGGTCGGCGCCCGCACGTACGACCCGGTGCTCGGGAAGTTCCTCTCCGTCGACCCCCGTGATCGACACGAACCTCCCCCAGCAGAACACCGGCTACACGTACTCCGGCAACAACCCCACCACGTACAACGACCCCACCGGTCTGAAGTTCGCGATCGATCCACCGGCAGCGACGAAGGCGGGTGGCTCGAAGGGGGCTCAGCCGAGTTTCTCGAAGGGGCAGGCTTGTAAAAGTGGAGATTGGGGCTGCCGAATCAAGGAGGAGGCGAAGTCGTGCGGAGATCGGAGTCATCCGAGACTGTGCGACAGGGCTCTCTCCGGCCCGATTTCCTACACCTATACCAAACGGTGGGCCATCACATCCAGCGCCAGCGCGGTTGAAGTGATGAACGTCTTCAAGACTCAGCCAGCCAAGATCTTCCCGTTCGTCGTGAAGGGGTGTAGTTCGTTCACTCAAGGTTCAGAGTGCATCCTGCATACGGATCAAGCAAGCGGAACCACGACCGCAAATATGCTCACTCTCCGGGAGCAGGCACCAATGGGATTTGAAGAACGCCAAGTCGTCGGCTACATCCCCAACCCCACGAACAGCAGGGGGGGGTCGTCGGTGTCGATGTAACTCGCACGTCAGTAACATTCACAGTGTTGAATCCCGACTACTTCGACTCTCCCGGATCCACGATCAAGTTTTCGACTTATGAGGACTCGTCAGGGATGGTTTGGTTGGAACAGCACGCGCAGGTCAATGGATCAGGGCTGGCGAGCTGGGCCGGGGCTCAAGTTCTGGCCGAACACACCTGGAACATCCAAGCGATAAATCTTCGAGACCAACTGAAATGAGTAGTCTTATCTTTCTGCACAGAGACGTACCCCGCTGGATAATCGCGGTCGCATACGCTGTGGCGGCTCTCGTCGGCGGATTCGCTACCGATACGGTCATCAAGTTCTGCGTTGAACACGTCTTCCCGGCCGTGCTTCGCAGTGGCGGAACTTCAACCGTCTCGGTCGCCTTCGGGCCGTTGATCTTCGCGCTAATTGGCGGTCTGCCGGCGTACACGATTTCATATTATTTCGCCGTTAGAGGGCGACCGTCGTCGACCGCGGCGCGAGTATTAGCGACTTCTTGGACCGGGCCTGTCGTGATGGCCGTCCTACTGTTCTTCATGACCTTCGTTTTATTCCCACAGGCGATCGCCCTATCGTTTATATTGACTGCCTTCGTGGGGCTTTCGTGTGCCGTTATTTTTGCGGCGTTCGCCCTCATCGCGATCGCGTCAGCGAGACTCGATCGCTTGGCCCCCGGTCGCCGCCATCAGTGAGAGATTCGCGAACGGGTAGGTTGTACGTCGAACCGAGCGATGCGCCCTGCGCATTGCGGAGCATGCGAGTTCGGGCGTCCGCGACTGTCGGCGGCGACTTTACGCGAAGCGAGGGGACCGCGGCAGGCCCCTTCCTCAGATCTGACTTCAGTCAAGGACATGCCCCTCCGCTCACCCGACGGGGCATGTCCTTTACTTCTTGAGCCGATCTCCTCAACCCGTGAAGGGCAACTCGAACGCGTGGAGGCAGGCGAGCTGATTGTGGTCGATGACTCCGGGGACCATCACGGGGTTCGCAATCAGTCCGATGAATCGCAGGCTGTCGGGACCGGGAGCCAGCACGAGGGGGCCGTTCGCCGTTCGGTCGCCCGTTCCATTGCGATGCGGCGCGACGGACGCCGGGGTGATCGAGTTCCCGATGTGCAGTCGTAGCTGCTGGTTGACGGCGTCGCCGAACTCGACGACTGCATCGCGGACGGCGCGACTCGGCCTCGCGTGTCCGCGGCGTTCACGAGCAGCAGAGCCTCAGCCCAGCATCCGCTCGATCACCCGAGCGACGCCGTCGTCGTCGTTCGACGCGGTCGTCTCGTCGGCGGCGTCCTTCACGGCGTCTTCGGCGTTCGCCATCGCGACGCCGTGTCCGGCCCAGTGCAGCATCTCGACGTCGTTGAGGGCGTCTCCGAACGCCACGACGTCTGCCCGGTCGATGTCGAGGTGCTCGCACAGGCGCGCGAGCCCGGTCGCCTTCGTGACGCCCTCGGCCATGACCTCGACGAACGGTGCGCCCGAGAGCGTGGCCTCGAACCCGGTCAGCCCGAGAGCGCGCAGGGCGTCGAAGACGGCCGCGGGGGCGAGCTCGGGATGCCGGATCACGAGCTTGAGGCTGGGTGCCGCCAGCACGTGCTCCAGGTCGACGCCGCCCATCGTGCGCGGGTCGCGCTTGTGGTCGGTCAGATCGGCGATCTCCGCGTAACCGTGCTGCGCGACGAAGCCCTCACCGCCCTCGCGCACGCTCGCGAACAGCAGGTCGGGGATGCTCTCGCGCAGCGCCGCGGCCAGGGTGCGGATCGTGTCGGAGGGCAGTTCCTCGGTGAACAGCATCCGTCCGTCGGAGAGGTGCGTCGCGAACGCGCCGTTGCTGCACAGCGCCCACCCGTCGAAGCCCGCCCCGCCAGCGATCGCACGCAGACCGATCGGCTGCCGCGCGGTGACCGGGACGACGTGGATGCCGCGGGCCCTCGCCGCGTCGAGCGCCGCGCGCGTTCGCGGGCTCACCTCGACCGCGGAGGTGAGGAGCGTGCCGTCGAGGTCGGTCGCGATCAGGCGCGGGTTCATGCGTTTCGTCTCGCTTCGCTCGCTCAACGACCGGGGAAGTGGTTGCTGCTCAACGACCGGCTCTCAGGAGAAGATCATCGGGAGGTCGTCGTCGTCCTCGGCGGCGCTCGTGCCGAGACGGCTGTCGTCGAGGTCGACGAGCACCGGCACGTGGTCGCTCGGCTGCTCGCCCTTGCGCTCGTCGCGGTGGATCGAGGCCGCGGTCACGGCATCCGCCAGCGTCTTCGAGCCGAGGATGAAGTCGATGCGCACGCCCTCGTTGCGCGGGAACTTGAGGCGCTGGTAGTCCCAGTAGGTGAAGCCCTCGGGGATCAGCGGGCGCACGACATCGGTGAGTCCCGCGTCGGCGAACGCGAAGAACGCCTGCCGCTCCTCGGGGGAGACGTGCGTGGAGACGCCCTCGACGATGTCGGGGTCTCCGTTGTCCTTATCGAACGGGATGATGTTGAAGTCGCCGACCAGCGCGAGCGCCTGCTCGGGGTTGGCCGCGAGCTCGGCCGCCGTCGCGGTCTTCAAGGCTTCGAGCCAGTGCAGCTTGTAGGCGAGGTGCGGGTCGCCCAGCGCACGGCCGTTCGGCACGTACAGGCTCCACACGCGCACGCCGTCGACGAGCACGCCCAGCGCCCGCGCCTCGAGCGGCGCATCCGGACCCTCGTGGCCCTTCGCGAAGCCCGGCATCCCGTCGAACGAGGTGCGAACGTCGGTCACGGGCAAGCGGCTGGCGATCGCGACGCCGTTCCACTGGTTCAGTCCGTGCACCTCGACGTGGTACCCGGCCTCCTCGAACGGCCCGTACGGGAACTGCTCGGGCTTGCACTTGATCTCCTGCATCGCCAGCACATCGACGTCTTCACGGACGGCGAACTCGACGGTGCGGGTGACGCGGGTGCGGATGGAGTTGACGTTCCAGGTGGCCAAGCGCATGGGTCCAGCCTAGTTGCGGGCACCGACACCGGACTTCGCGTGACATCTGCGGGGGATGCCGCTCGCGCCTCCTACACTGGAAGCCGTGACCGCACTCGACGCAGACCGCCAGACACTCCTCGACCTCATCAAAGACGAGGCCGTGTTCCACGGAGACTTCACCCTCTCCAGCGGCAAGCAGGCGACGTACTACGTCGACATGCGCAAGCTCACGCTCGACCACCGGGCCGCCCCCGCGATCGGCCGCATCATGCTCGACCTGATCTCCGACCTCGACGTCGTGGCCGTCGGCGGACTCACGCTCGGCGCCGACCCGATCGCCAACTCCGTGCTGCACGCCTCGGTCGCGACCGATCGCCCGCTCGACGCCTTCGTCGTGCGCAAGGAGCCCAAGGACCACGGTCGCGGGCGTCAGATCGAGGGCGCCGACGTGAAGGGCAAGCGCGTGGTCGTGCTCGAGGACACCTCGACCACCGGCCAGTCCGCCCTCAAGGCCGTCGAAGCCCTCCGCAAGGAGGGTGCCGAGATCGTGGCGGTCGCCGTGATCGTCGATCGCAAGACCGGAGCGCAGGCCGCGATCGAGGCCGAGGGCCTGGAGTGGCGCGCCGCGTTCGACCTCGACGACCTCGGGCTCGACCCGCAGTGACCAGGTACGCACTCGCCGTCGACGTCGGCGGCACGAAGATGGAGGCCGCGCTCGTGAGCGAGCACGGCGTACTCGTCGAGGGCAGCCGTTCGCGCCAGGCGACCGGTCGCGAGGCGACGTTCGAGTCGCTCGATCGCGGTGTCGCCGCGGTCGTCGCGCACGCGCTGTCCGCGCTGCCGACGGATGCGGAGCTCGTGGGTGCCGGGGCGGGAAGCGCTGGTCCCATCGAGCGCGCCGCCGGGGCCATCGTTCCCGTCAACATGCCCCTCGCACGCGGCTTCGGTCTCGCCGAGTCCGTGCGCGCGAGCGCCTCGGCCGCGCTCGGCCGTGAGGTGCCCACCGTACTCGGCCACGATGGCGGAGCCCTCGCTCTCGCCGAGTCCTGGCGGGGCGCGACGCAGGGCGCGGGAGCATCCCTGTCGATCGTCGTGTCGACGGGCGTCGGGGGCGGTTTCGTCGTCGGTGGGGCGTACATCCCCGGCGCGACCGGCAACGCCGGGCACCTCGGTCAGGTGCGCCGCGAGGGCGGGCTCACGCTCGAGGAGATCGCCTCGGGTCCGGCGAGCGCCGCCTGGGCGCAGCAGCAGGGCTGGAACGGCGCGACCGGCGAGGACCTCGCGCGGGATGCCGCCGCGGGCGTCGAGATCGCGCGAGCCGCGATCGTGCGTTCCGCGACGGCCGTCGGCGAGGCGCTCGCGGATGCCGCGACCCTGGTCGACCTCGACATGGTGGCGATCGGCGGGGGATTCTCGCGGGTCTCCGACGACTACATCGACCTCGTGCAGGCCGCGCTCACGACGAGCGCCGCACACGAGTACTCCCGCCGCACGCGAGTGGTGCGTTCGGGGCTGGGTGACGAAGGGCCGTTGATCGGCGCCGCCGCGCTCGTGCTGCGCTGATCCTGCTCAGTCGACCCGGTGACGGTAGGGCTCAGCGTGACCGGGTGAGCAGGTGCGGAACGGGTCCTTCGAGGCGCGCTACCGCGATCTTGAGTTCGGTGACCTCGTGTGCGAGGTTGTCGATTCGCTCGCCGAGTCTCGTCTCGACGCCGTCGATGCGTGCGCTGAGCTTATGGTCGACGGCATCTGTCCGGCGCACGCACCATGCGAACCCGAGAAACATGCTCGTGCCGAGGGTCAGCACGATGCCGATCGCGCTGAGCACGACGGCGATGATCTCTGCGGACACGAACATGCTCCCATTCTGACCTCGCGAGGGTGGGGTTCGCAGAATGCTAGCTGCGGGATGTTCGTGATCGCGCGCGGCGTGATGGGAGAGCACGGACGCTGTGAAGAGCCGCCGGTGACGGCGGGATGTGGAGGAGAGTCACTCGTTTCCGTCTGCATCCCTAACAAATTCCCGTAGGCTCGGACCAGCACATCCACCGCCGTCAGAAGGGCTGCACATGCGCGTACTCGGACTGCTCTCCGGCACCTCGCACGACGGGATCGACGTCACGGTCGTCGACTTCCGCGAGAACGACGGGATGCTGCATGGCACGGTCCTGCATGAGGACAGCGTGCCCTACGAGCCCACGTTCCGAGCGCGACTGGTGGCGGCTCTTCCACCTGCGCACACCACGTTCGCCGAGATGTGCGAGCTCGACACCCTGATCGGCCAGGCGTTCGCCGAGGTCGCCGCCGGAGCGGCGGGTGCGGTCGGGGGAGTGGACGCGGTCTGCACGCACGGGCAGACCGTCTTCCACTGGGTCGACCGCGGGCACGCGCTCGGCACGCTGCAGATCGGCCAGCCCGCGTGGATCGCCGAGCGTGTGGGCGCCCCGGTCGTCTCCGACGTCCGGATCCGAGACATCACGGCAGGCGGCCACGGCGCCCCGCTCGTCTCCTTCCTCGACGAACTGCTCCTCCGCGGTCGCGCCGGGATCTCGGCTGCTCTGAACCTCGGCGGCATCGCGAACATGACCGTGGTCGGCCCGGAGGGTCTCGTCGCGTACGACATCGGCCCGGCCAACGCCCTCGTCGATGCGGTCGTCGTCTCCGAGGGGCTCGACGAGCGCGGCTACGACGCCGACGCCGCGATCGCACGCACCGGCACGGTCGACGAGGTCCTGCTCGAGGCGCTCCTCGCCGACCCGTACTACGCGCTCCCGGCCCCGAAGAGCACGGGCAAGGAGCACTTCCACCTCGACTACGTGCGCTCGCACCTCGAGGACGCTCACCGCCGGGGACACGAGATCACCACATCCGATCTCGTGCGCACCCTCACCGAGCTCACGGTGCGCACTGTCGCTCAGGACGTCGCCGCGTCCGGCATCCGCTTCCTCGCCGTCTCAGGCGGCGGCTGCCACAACCCGCTGATCCTGCAGGGGCTGCGCGATGCGCTCCCCGACGTGGAGGTGGTCCTCGCCGACGAGCTGGGCGCCCCGGTCGACAGCAAGGAGGCGATCCTCTTCGCGCTGATCGGGTGGTGCACGATGCACGGGGTCCCCGCCGTCACGGCCGGCGGCACCGGGGCACGCGAACCGCGCATCCTCGGGACCATCACGCCGGGCCGGGGACCGCTGCGGATGCCGGAACCCGTCGAGTCCGTGCGGAGCCTGACGTTGCGCTGAGGGCGTTTCGTCTCGCTGCGCTCGCTCAGCGCTTGCGGTCGTCGTCCTCCCAGGGACCTTCCCACCAGCCCGCGCGGCCGTCGTCGTCGCCGGGACCTCGTCGGCGGGAACGCACGAACTGCACGACGAAGATCGTCAGCGAGCTGACCCCGATCAGGATCAGGACGAGGAACAGCAGGTCCTGCTGGGTCATGGGCGCTTCCCTTCCGCGGCGTCCGTGACGATCTTCGCGATGCGTGCCGTCGTCGTCTCGGGGCGCTTCGCCATCGCGATGTGCGTGAGTCCGAACTTCTTCACGGACTTCGGGAACGCGTCCCAGTGCGCGCGGGCCTCGGGGACGGCATCCAGCGCTGCGGTCAGCTCCGGCGGCTCGATCCCGGCCTCCGGACCGTCGAGCACCGTCCAGGATCCGTTGGCCTTGGCGGTCTCGAGCACTCGGATGCCGGCGGGAGCCAGCAGCCCCGCCGCCTCGAGTTCCGCGATGCGCGCCTTGTTGGTGGCCGCCCAGCCGCTCCCCGGCCGCCGGGGCGAGAACCACTGCCCGACCGTGGTGTCGTCGAAGGTCCGCACGGGGCCGTCGATCCAGCCGAAGCACAGTGCCTGCCGGACGGCGTCGTCGTAGCCCACGCCCTCGCCCCGGCCGCCGCGCACGCTCAGCAGCCAGACGCCCGCCGCGCGCTCGTGGTTCTGCTCGAGCCAGGCGCGCCACACGGCCGCGTCCGCCGCGCTGATGCGCTCGCCCTCGTCGAGTGCGCCCATGGTCCGCGTCTCCGTCAGTCCTCGTCGAGGGTCGGGATCGACTCCGTGACGGTGGGGAGCAGGTCGGCGACCGAGTCGACGATCTCGTCGGGGCGGAACGGGTACTTCTCGATCTCCGCCTGGTCGCTGATGCCGGTCATCACGAGCACGGTGTGGAGGCCCGCCTCGATCCCCGCGACGATGTCGGTGTCCATGCGGTCGCCGATCATGCCCGTCTTCTTCGAGTGCGCGCCGATCTTGTTGAGCGCCGAGCGGAACATCATCGGGTTCGGCTTGCCGACGACGTAGGGCTCCTTGCCCGTGGCCTTCGTGATGAGCGCGGCGATCGCACCGGTCGCGGGGAGCACGCCGTCGGCTGAGGGCCCCGTCGCGTCGGGATTCGTGACGATGAAGCGCGAGCCGTTGATGATGTGGCGGATCGCCTTCGTGATCGCCTCGAACGAATAGTTGCGCGTCTCGCCCACGACGACGAAGTCGGGATGCGTCTCGGTCATGATGAACCCGGCCTCGTGCAGCGCCGTGAGGATGCCTGCCTCGCCGATCACGAACGCCGAACCGCCGGGCAGTTGCTGCTTGAGGAAGTCCGCGGTCGCGAGCGCCGAGGTCCAGATGCGCTCCTCGGGCACGGTGAGGCCGCTCGCGCGCAGTCGCGCAGAGAGGTCGCGCGCCGTGAAGATCGAGTTGTTCGTGAGCACGAGGTACGGGATCTCGTTCTGCTCCCAGCCGGCGAGCAGCTCCGATGCGCCCGGGATGGCGGTGTTCTCATGCACGAGAACGCCGTCCATGTCGGTCAGCCAGCACTCGATGTCGTCGCGGTGTCCCATGTGCTCAGCGTACTGGGCGAGTGTTGCCGGGAGGTGACGGTCTCGGCCCGGGCTATGCGCTCAGCCAGACCACGTCGGCGGCGCCCTCGGGGAGGTCGACGTCCGCGCCGTCGATCGTGATGCCGGATGCCGTGGTGGTCACGGCCGCCGCTACGACGAGTCCGAGCGCTTCGAGGCTGCGGAGCAGGTCCGGGTCGCGGTCGTCGACGCGCAGCACTCTGGCGCTGTGCCCCGTCGGCGCATCCGCGAGGAGCACGAACGGCTCGCGGTCGACCCGGCCCTCGGCATCCGGGATCGCATCGCCGTGCGGATCGAAGCGCGGTCGTCCGAGGCGCGCGTCGATGCCCTCGAGCAGGCGGTCGCTGATCGTGTGCTCGAGCACCTCCGCCTCGTCGTGCACCTCGTCCCAGCCGTAGCCGAACTCCTGCACGAGCCAGGTCTCGATCAGCCGGTGGCGACGCACCATCGCGAGGGCGCGCTGCGTCCCGGCATCCGTCAGCCGCACGGCGCCGTAGGGCACGTGCGAGACGAGACCGGCGGCGGCGAGCTTCTTCACCATCTCGGTCACCGACGAGGGGGCGATGCCCAGCTTCGCCGCGAGCACAGACGGGGTGATCGGCGCATCCTGCCACTCGGTGTGCGCGTACACCGTCTTCAGGTAGTCGTCTGCTGCGGGGGAGGCCACCCATCCAGCTTAGGCGAGCCCGATCCGCGCCCCGACCCGGGGAAGGCTCAGTTGGCGACGGCGACGAGGATGCCGAACGCGACCTGCCCGGCGAAGAACACGACCAGGAACCCGAGCAGTGCGGCGAACAGCGAGAGCCGGCCGTCGAAGCCCTCGACCTCGGCGATGCCGAGCTTGCGGGCGCGGAACGCCAGCACGAGCGTCGCGATGCCGAGTGCGAGCTGCACCCACGGCCCACCCACCGGGAGGACCGTCGGGAAGGCGACGAGCAGGCCGCCGATCACTCCGGTCGCGACCCCGATCCAGGTCAGGATGCGAACGGTGCGGCGAGCGGGATCGGCAGACATCCTCCGAGCCTAATCCGGGAGCGCAGGGAGCCAGGACCCGACGGTGCGGCGAGCGGGATCGGCGGACATGCTCCGAGCCTGATCCGGGGTGCGCGAGTCGGCATTCGAGGACCGTTCACGCCCCCGTCAGCACCAACCACAGCAACGCGCCGTTCAATGCGATCAGCAGGACCGAGGCCACGATGCCGGCCGCGGTGGTCCACGCCCTGTTCGTCCACGCGCCCAGGGTGCGCCGCTGCGCCGTGAGGGCGACGAGCGGGATGAGGGCGAAGGGGATGCCGAATGACAGCACGACCTGGCTGAGCACGAGTGCGAGCGTGGGGTCGATGCCGAGCCCCAGGATGAGGAGCGCGGGGATCAGCGTGACGAGGCGTCGGGCGAGAAGCGGGACGCGGACGCGCAGCAGGCCGTGCATGATCTCGGCGCCGGCGTACGCGCCGACCGAGGTCGAGGCGAGGCCCGAGGCAAGCAGGCCGACCGCGAAGAACGTCGCGACGACCGGGCCGAGCCCGGCGGCGAGTGCCGCGTGCGCCCCTTCGAGCGAGTCGGTGCCGTCGACGCCGGCGAGGTTCGCGGCGGCCAGCAGCAGGATGGCGAGGTTGACGGATCCGGCGATGATCATCGCGATCGACACGTCCCAGCGGGTCGCCGTGAGGAGCCGCCGGATGCGGGAGGTCTCGGTGCGGGCCGTCTCGCCGGGGGAGCCGGGCGCCGCGGCGCCGAATCGGTCGCGCGCGAGCGAGGAGTGCGCGTAGATCGCGTGCGGCATGATCGTGGCGCCGAGGATCGAGGCGGCGAGCAGCACGGAACCCGTGTCCTGGAAGCGCGGGACCAGACCGCCGACGACCCCGGCCGGGTCGGGCGGGGCGATGAAGAGCCCGGCGACGAAGCCGATCGTGATGATCGCCATGAGTCCGATGATCACGAACTCGAAGGGACGCGGACCGCGGCGGCTCTGCACCAGGAGGATGGCGATGGAGACCGCGCCCGTGATGACGCCTCCGACCAGCAGGGGGATGTCGAACAACAGGTTGAGGGCCACTGCGCCGCCGATGACCTCGGCGATGTCGGTGGCCATCGCCACGAGCTCGGCCTGCAGCCAGTACGCGCGTCGTGCCCAGGGTCGGCGCAGGCGCTGACCGAGCACCTCGGGGAGGCTCTGCCCCGTGACGACGCCGAGCTTGGCCGACAGGTACTGGATCAGCCAGGCCATGACGTTCCCGGCCACGACGATCCACACGAGGAGGTAGCCGTACTGCGCGCCGGCCGTCATGTTGCTGGCGACATTGCCCGGATCGAGATACGCGACACCCGCGACGAGGGCCGGTCCGAGCAGCCAGAGGCTGCGCGGCGGGGTCGTGCGAGGAGCGGGCGTCTCGATCATGGAATTTTTAGGCACACCGAAACCATAGCGGATATTTCGGTCTACCTAAATATCGTTCGCGACGTGCCGAGATAGCCTGGCCGGATGGAGCCCCAGAACCCCGACGAGCCTCGCGACGGATCGTCGGCTCAGCCCGGCTACGGGGTCGGCCCCTGGCCCGGCGGCGAAGCCGCATGGCCGACCGAGGAGCACTACGACCGCGAACTGCTCGCCACGGGTGACACCCGCAACGTCGTCGACCGCTACCGGTACTGGCGGATGGACGCGATCGTCGCCGACCTCGACACTCGTCGGCATCCGTTCCACGTCGCGATCGAGAACTGGCAGCACGACATGAACATCGGCTCGATCGTGCGCAGTGCCAACGCGTTCCTCGCCGACACCGTGCACATCATCGGGCGTCGACGGTGGAACCGACGCGGAGCGATGGTCACCGACCGCTACCAGCACGTCGTGCACCACGAAGACGTCGCGGCGTTCACGGCCTGGGCCGCGGCCGACGCCCTCTCCGTGATCGCTGTCGACAACGTGGACGGCGCCGTGCCCGTCGACCGTGCCGACCTGCCCGAGCGCTGCGTGCTGCTGTTCGGACAGGAGGGGCCGGGGCTGTCGGAGGAGGCGCTCGCCGCGGCATCCGCTCATGTCGAGATCACCCAGTACGGCTCGACCCGCTCGATCAACGCGAGCGCGGCCGCCGCGGTCATCATGTACGAGTGGTGCCGGCGGCACGCTGGCTGAGCGTGCGGTCGGATGGGGTCAGAGGCGGTCAGCCGCGATCGATGCCGAACAGGTGCCGGTAGATCGCGTTGACGTCGCGATCCAGATGATCGATCCGTCCGTGCACGGCGCTGATCTCGGTGCGCACACTCGCGAACTCGCTCCGCATCTCGGTGCGCACACTCGCGATCTCGGTCTGCAGATCCGTGCGCACGCTTCCGAGCTCCTTCCGCACGCTCGCGAACTCGGTCTTCATGATGTGCGTGAACGACGTCAGGACGATCGTGATCGTCCCGAACATCCCCGCGGCGAAGACGCCGATCGCTGTCCACACTTGTGGTTCGTTCATCCCCAGCATCCCTTCAGTGTCCGCCGATCATGGCGGAACTCGCCAGGGGGCGGCAGTGCTGTATTCCGGGAAACTTCCGGGCCTGGGGAGAACCCGGCCGGCGACCCCGTCGGTGGAGGGGGAGTGTCGGGTCACCGAGCGCCGGCGGTGACCCATCGGCCCGAGCGGACACGCCAGCCGAGGGTCGCGAGCCGCGCGAGCAGGTAGACGCCGAAGAACGCCACGGCGAGCCAGACCAGCCCCGGTGCGGCGTCCACGCCGCTCGCCGCGATGATCCACAGCACTGGCAGGAACGGCACGAGGTTCAGACCGCCCGCGATCGCGAGATAGCGGGCATCGTCGGCTCCCATCAGCACGCCGTCGAGCACGAAGACCACTCCGGCGATCGGCTGGGCCACCGCCAGGACGAGCAGTGCCGGCTGGACGAGCGTCGCGACGACGGGATCGCCCGTGAAGACGATGCCCAGCACACCCGACAGTGCCGCGATGATCGCGCCGACGATGACGCCGAACCACACGCCCCAGGCCACAGTGCGCCGGAGGACGCGATGCACCTGGCGTTCGTCGCCGGCGCCGAGCTCCTTGCCGATCAGCGCCTGCGCCGCGATGGCGAGCGCATCGAGCGCGAACGCGGCGGCCGAGAAGATCGTGAAAACGATCTGCCACCCCGCGAGCTCGGACGTGCCGATGCCGGTCGCCACCGCGACCGTCGCGAGCAGGGCGACGCGCAGGCTGACCGTGCGCAGGAACAGCCACCCGCCCGAACGGGCCGTGCGACCGAGACCCTCGCGCTGCACCCGAAGGGAGGCCGTATGGCGTGCCGCGAGTCGGCGCACCACGAGCACATAGGCTCCGACCATGCCCCACTGGGCCACGACCGTGCCCGCAGCCGACCCGGCGATGCCCCACCCGAACCCGTAGATGAAGAGCAGGTTGAGCAGCGCATTCGCGCCGAAGCCGAGGCCCGCGATCCACAGGGGCGTCACGGTGTCCTGCATCCCTCGCAGCAGACCGGTGGCCGCGAACACGATCAGCATGGCGGGCAGGCCCCACATCGAGACGACGAGGTACGCGTTCGCCTCGGCCGACACGGCCTCGCTCGCCCCGAACAGAGAGACGAGCCAGGGGGAGGAGGCCGCGCCCGCCGCGGCCAGCATCGCGCCGAGCGCGAGCGCGAGCCACATGCCGTTGACGCCCACGGACACGGCGTCGCCCGGACGGCCCGCGCCGAAATGCCGTGCGACGGCCGGGGTCGTCGAATACGCGAGGAACACCATCAGGCCCACAATCGTCTGCAGCACCGCGCCCGCGATGCCGAGGCCCGCGAGGGGCGTGGTCCCGAGGTGTCCGACGAGTGCGGCGTCGACGATCAGGAACGCGGGCTCCGCCATCAGGGCACCGAGCGCCGGCACGGCGAGCCGCAGGATCTCGCGGTTGAGGGGGCGCTCGGTCATCCTCCGAGCCTATGGGCTGCCGGCGACGCCCGGTTCAGGAGCGCGGCGTAGGCTGGAGCGCGGGCAGGGTCGACGATGCTGCGGAGGTGTGTCATGTCGGATCCCCGGGAGGCCGCGGCACGGTATCGCGCTCAGCAGCGGGCCGAGAGCGCGGACGAGCGCGGCCCGGAGGACGCGGAGGCGGGATCCGCACCCGGAGTCGCAGCCGCCGTCGATCGGGCGGCGTACATCGAGACCGCGATCCAGGTCGCGATCCGCCGCGGCGAGTTCGACGACCTGCCGGGCGCGGGCAAGCCCCTGGAGGGGCTCGGCGGGCACCACGACCCGGACTGGTGGCTCCGTCGCAAGATCGAGACCGAGAACCTCACCGGGCTCGGGCCTCCCGCCATCATGCTGCGCGCCGAGGATCGCGACCTCGACGCGCAGCTAGACGCACTCGGCCGCGAGGCCGATGTCCGCGAGCTGCTCGAGGACTTCAACCGCCGCGTCATCGAGGCGCGTCGCCAGCTGCAGGGCGGCCCTCCCGTGGTCACCCCGACACGCGACGTCGAGATCGAGATCGCGGCATGGCGGGAACGCCGTGCCGCGCGGACCGCGGTCACGGCCGACGAGGCCTCTGTCGCGCCTCGCCGCCGCCGGTTCGGCATCCGTCGCCGGACCTGAGGCGCCGAGATCCTCCGCGTCCGGGGATCCGTTCCGTCCCTGATGTCGGACCGCGGCCTAGGCTGGTCGCATGACCGACGTGCTTCCCTCCGGCCTCGAGACCACCGAGTTCAGCTCCGACATCCGTCCGCAGGACGACCTCTACCGCCACGTCAACGGCGCGTGGCTCGACCGCACCGAGATCCCGGGCGACAAGGCCCGCTGGGGATCCTTCCACCTGCTGGCCGAGCAGGCCGAGAAGGACGTGCGGGCCATCATCGAGGAATCGCAGGATGCCGCCGACGGCACGCTCGCACGCAAGATCGGCGACCTGTTCGCGAGCTTCATGGACACCGAGCGCATCGCGGCGGCGGGCGCGACTCCGCTCGCCGCGACGCTCTCCGAGATCGACGCGATCGACGGCATCCCCGAGCTGCTGCGCGTTCTCGGCGAGTACGACCGTGACGGCAGGGCCCACCTCCTCGGCTTCTACGTCGACGGCGACCCCGGCGACCCCGAGCGCTACGTCCCGGTCATCCTGCAGGCCGGGCTGTCCCTCCCCGACGAGAGCTACTACCGCCTCGACACGTTCGAGGGCACGCGGGCGGCGTACCGGGCCCACCTCGAGCGCCTGCTCGTGCTCGCCGGCGTCGAGGATGCGGCTGCGCAGGCCGGGCGGTCGATCGCTCTCGAGGGCGAGATCGCCACGCACCACTGGGACAACGTGCGCAGCCGCGATGCGGTCGCGACCTACAACCTCAAGACCTGGGACGAGGTCCAGCGGCTCATCGGCGTCGACCTGACGCCCTGGCGCGATGCGGTCGCGCCGAGCAACCCCTCGGCCTTCGCCGTGGCGGTGGTGTCGCAGCCGAGCTTCCTCGAGGGACTCGGCACGCTGCTCGTCGCCGAGCGTCTCGATGAATGGAAGGCGTGGCTCCGCGCCCAGGTCGTGCATGCGGCCGCGCCGTACCTGACCGACGACATCGTGCAGGAGAACTTCTCCTTCTACGGCACCGAGCTCTCCGGCGTGCCCTCCATCCGCGAGCGCTGGAAGCGCGGTGTCTCGGTCACGGAAGGGGCGCTCGGCGAGGCGATCGGCAAGGTCTACGTCGAACGGCATTACCCGCCGACGGCGAAGGCCGCCATGGACGAGCTCGTCGCGAACCTCATCGAGGCGTACCGGCGCAGCATCACGGAGCTCGAATGGATGACGGCCGAGACCCGCGAGCGCGCGCTCGCGAAGCTCGATGCGTTCACGCCCAAGATCGGCCACCCCGAGGTGTGGCGCGACTATTCGACGCTGACGATCGACCGTGAGGACCTGCTCGGCAACGTGCGTCGGGCGGCGATCTTCGAGCACGACCGCCACGTCGACAAGGTGGGGAAGCCGATCGACCGCACCGAGTGGCACATGCCGCCGCAGATGGTCAACGCGTACTACAACCCGTCGATGAACGAGATCGTGTTCCCCGCGGCGATCCTGCAGTACCCGTTCTTCGATGCGTCTCGTGACGCGGCCGCCAACTACGGCGGCATCGGCGCCGTGATCGGCCACGAGATCGGGCACGGCTTCGACGATCAGGGCAGCCGCTACACGGGAGACGGCAAGCTCGAGGACTGGTGGACGGATGCCGATCGCGCGGCGTTCGAGGAGCGCACGAAGGCCCTGATCGCGCAATACGACGCGCTCGTGCCGGAGGGGCTCGACTCCGAGCACCATGTGAACGGCGCGTTGACGATCGGCGAGAACATCGGCGACCTCGGCGGACTGGGCATCGCCCTCAAGGCCTACGAGCTCTCGCTCGAAGGTGCGGAGGCCCCGGTGGTCGACGGCTACACGGGCGTGCAGCGCCTGCTGCTGTCGTGGGCTCAGGTGTGGCAGCAGAAGAGCCGTGAGGCCGAGACCCTGCGGCTGCTGACGATCGACCCGCATTCCCCGAACGAGTTCCGCTGCAACCAGATCGTCCGCAACATCGACGCGTTCTACGACGCTTTCGGGGTCACGGAGTCCGATGCGCTGTGGCTCCCCGAGGGCTCGCGCGTCACGATCTGGTGAGTTCGCGCGTCACGATCCGGTGAGCGCTCCTGTCCCGGAGTCCGATGCTCCGGAGTCCTGCGGGAGCGCTCCCCATCCTTCGGCGAGCTCTCCCGTTTCCGCCGCGTGACGTTCTGGTGACCAATCTCCGCCGTCTGTGGGGCATCCACATCCGACGGGGTTACGATATCCGTGCCGCGGGGGACGAACCCCGCGGCTACCCGCCAATCCACACCCCCCTGTAAGGATCACGCGTGGGCGCTCCCGAGCCTGTCGATGGGCCACCTCTGGCCTCGCTGCGCCGCTCTCAGCGAGCCAGCCGCCGCTTGCCACGCCGTGCCGCGGCCGGACGTCGATCGTTCACGGCGACGCTGCGGGCGCTCGAGCAGCTCGCGGACGCCGGGGCGCAGGTGTCGGTGCACGTCGTCGATCTCGACAACCACGTGCACGTCCTGTCCGGCGACGACCACGTGACGATGCCAGTCGCGGGGCTCGGCGTCGTCCCGTTGCTGATCGAGGTCGCCGCGGCTTTCGAGGCCGGAACGCTCGATCCGCTCGAGATCGTCGAGCGCAGCGCGGTCGACTCCGTGTCGACGTCGGGTCTCTGGCGGCATCTGCACGCCCCGGCGCTCCCGCTCGAGGATCTCGCGGTCCTCGCGGCGACCGCGGGCGATCCGATCGCGGTGAACGCCCTTCTGCATCGTGTGGGCCATGACCGGGTGCGTCGGCGCATCGAAGACCTCGGCCTGCGCCGCACGGCGCTGCTCGACCGGTTCCGCGATGAGCGCGGCCCGGATGACGCGCCGCAGGTCGCGGTGGGCTCGGCACGGGAGTTCGCGGGGCTGTTCTCGGCCCTCGTGAACTCGCAGGTGGTCGATGCGCCGGTGAGCGCGCAGGTCGCGGAGTGGCTCAGCCTGAACCAGGACCTCAGCCTCGTGGCGGCCTCGACGGGCCTGGATCCTTTCGCGCACGACCACGACGCCCATGGGCTGCTCTTCATCAACAAGACGGGTCGCGATCGAGGCGTGCGGGCCGAAGCCGGAGTGCTCGCGGGCCCGCGCGCGGGGGTCGGGTACTCGATGATCGTCTGCTTCGACGACCTCTCGATCACGCACCGCCTGCGGGCTCACGACGCGTTCCGCGTCCTGGGCGTCGAGCTCATGGAATACACGCACTAGCCGGAGAACACGCACTGTCGGAGTACGCTATCTGGTTATGCCCCGCTCCGACTGGACCCCGCACCGCCGCGACGACGGCGAGCTGCTGGGGTGGATCCACCCCGACGGCGACGGCTGGGTCGCGGTCGACGTGCTCGGTCGCCCGGTGTCGGCGCCGGTCGACTGGCTCGAGGCCGAGGTCGCTCTGGAGGACCACGGCATCGCGTGGCTCGCGGAACCCTGGATGCTTGAGGGGGAGGCCGACCGGGCGCTGCGTGTGCGGATCCTCGAGGTCACTCCGGATGGGGACGGGAACCCGGGGCGCATCGTGGTGAAGGTCGACGATCTCGGGGACGTGACCCGGCCCCCGACGCAGCGATTCTCGCTCCCGTGGCCGATCCCCGCGCGTCTTCGTCCGCCGCGTCACGACGACCCGGACCCGCGGGTGCTCTGAGCGGGGGACTCGTCGTCAGCCGGGCAGTGACGGATGCTGCTCGCTCGCGCGCTGACGCGGGATGAACAGCGACAGCAGCACGGCGACGACGCCCGCGGCGATCGCGAGCCAGAAGCACAGGTCGAAGGCGGCGCGCGTGGGGATGGCGACGCCGTCGACCTCCACGCTCATCGCCGCGAGCACCCCGCCCATGACCGCCGAGGCGCTCGAGGTGCCCACCGAGCGGAACAGCGCGTTCAGGCCGTTCGACGCACCGGTCTCGTTCGCGGGCACGGACCGCATGATGATCATCGGCATGGCGGCGAACGTGAACCCGATGCCCACGCCGATGAGGATGTTGCCGACGAGGATGTGCCACACCTCGCTCGACCACAGCAGCACGAACAGATAGGCGAGCACGATCGCGGTCGCGCCGACGGTGAACAGCGGACGTGGTCCGACCGTACGCTCGAGCCATCCGGACAGGGGTGAGATCACCATCATGACGAGTCCGGCGGGCATCACGACGAGCGCCGCCGACACCATGTCGAGCCCGAAGCCGGAACCGGTCGCGACCGGCATCTCGAGCAGCTGCGGGAAGGTCACGTTCGAGGCGAACAGCGCGAACCCCATGCCGATCGCGGCGATGTTCGTGAACAGCACTGCGGGTCGTGCGGCGACGCGCAGGTCGAGCAGGGGGTCGGTCGTGCGCAGCTGGTACCAGCCCCACAGGAGCAGCACGCCGAGTCCGCCGAAGATGCACGTGAGCGTGAGCGGAGAGGTCCAGCCCCATTGCGCTCCGCGGGAGACGAACAACAGGATGCCGGTGAGGCCGATGGCCAGTCCGATCGCGCCGACGACGTCGAGCCGACCAGGGGTGCGCAGCACGTCCTCCGGCACGGCGAGGAGCACGAGTGCGAGCCCGATCAGCCCGAGCGCCGCGGCGAGCCAGAACAGCCAGTGCCAGTCGGCGTTCTCGGCGAGGAGCGCGGCGACCGGCATCCCCACGGCTCCGCCGACGCCCATGGTCGCGCTCATCAGGGCGACGGCGGTGCCGAGACGTTCGGGCGGCAGCACGTCTCGCATGATCGCGATGCCGAGCGGCACGACGCCCGTCACGGCGCCCTGGAGGGCCCGGCCGATGATGACGCCGACGATCGAACCCGACAGGGCGGCGATGAGGGAGCCGACGATCAGCAGCGCGAGCAGCGCGATCACGACGCGTCGCTTGCCGTACATGTCGCCCAGGCGGCCCGAGATCGGCGTCGCGACGGCCGCGACGAGCAGAGTGATCGTGACGACCCAGGTGGTGTCCTCGCGCGAGGCGTTCAGCAGGCGGGGGAGCTCGGCCTGCAGGGGCACGACGAGGGTGAACATGAAGGACGCGCACAGGCCGGTGAAGGCGAGGACGGCGATCGTCGCCCAGCGGGGGACCTGTCGGGAGAGCCGTCTGCGTGCGCGATCGTCGTTCTCTCCCATCATTCCAACATATCGGCGCTGGGCGGCGCAGGGGCCGAGCGCAAGGGTCGAGCGCAGGGGCCGAGCGCAGGGGCGGAGCGCGAGGGGCGAGTGCAGGGGCAGGGGCGGCAGTGGCCGGGGCGGCAGGGCGAGCCGCGGACCCTCGGGAGCGGCAGAGCGGCAGGGGCGGGATCGGCGAGAGCAGTCGGGGCAGGGCAGGGCCCGGACGAGTCCCGGTGACTAGCATGTGGGAATGGTCACGAGCAGCGTCGCTCCGGACGATCCCGCCGCGGGCCGCGGCATCTCCCGGCGCACCCAGTCCGATGTCTACCGCGCGGGGATCAGCGGCACCCGCCCGGCCGTGCCGGTCGATCCGAGCGCTCTCGAGCGAGCCGCCCGCCGGGCGCTGAGCGCGGAGGCGTTCGCGTACATCGCGGGCGGCGCCGGGGCCGAGTCCACGGTGCGCGCGAACCGCGCCGCGTTCGACCGCTGGCAGGTGTGGCCGCGACCGCTCCGCGACGTCTCCGAGCGCGACCTGTCGATCGAGTTCCTCGGCCGTCGTCGGCCGACGCCGCTGCTGCTCGCGCCCCTCGGTGTCATGGAGCTGGCGCACCGGGACGCGGATCTCGCGGTCGCCCGGGCGGCGGCATCCCTCGGCGTGCCGTACACGCTGTCGAACCAGGCGTCGTTCCCGATGGAGCAGGTGCGGGATGCCGCGCCCGGTGGCGCCCGCCTGTTCCAGCTCTACTGGTCGGCGTCCGACGAGCTCAACGCCTCGCTGCTCGCGCGGGCCGAGGCGTCGGGATGCGAGGCGATCGTGGTCACGCTCGACACGCATCTGCTGGGCTGGCGCACGCGCGACCTCGACCTCGCCTACCTCCCGTTCACGCGCGGCCTCGGGATCGCGCAGTACACGAGCGATCCGGTCTTCCAGCGCCTGGTGCGCGAGCGCGCAGCGCGTCCTTCACATGGCGGGGCGCCCGCCGTGAAGGTCACGCCGAAAGCCGTGGCGGCAGCGATGACGATCGCACGCAAGGGAGCACCGCTCACCGGTGCGGGATTGCGCGACAGCATCCGCTCTCCGCTCCCGCGCGCGGCCGTCGAGACCTTCCTCGACGTGTTCTCCACGCCGGCGCTCACCTGGGGAGACCTGGCGAAGGCCCGTGAGTGGACCACCCTGCCGATCATCCTCAAGGGCATCGTGCACCCGGACGACGCGCAGCATGCGCTGGACGCCGGGGCCGACGGCGTCTGGATCTCGAACCACGGCGGCCGCCAGATCGACCGCTCCGTCCCGACCCTCGATGTGCTGCCCGACATCGCACAGCACGTGGCCGGGCGGGTGCCGATCGTGTTCGACTCCGGTGTGCGCGGCGGCGCGGACGCCGCGATCGCCCTCGCGCTCGGGGCGACGGCCGTCGCGCTCGGACGCCCCTACGCCTACGGGCTCGGGATCGCCGGCGAGGTCGGGGTCGGCCAGGTCGTGCGCAATGTGCTGGCCGAGCTCGACATCACCCTCGGCCTCGCGGGTCTCACCGCCGTGGCTGAACTCGACCGGGACACGCTCCGCGCGGTGTGACCGCCCAGAACGGATCCCTCAGCTCACACCCTTCATGAGCCGCAGCACCGGCTTCACCGAGAGGAGCAGGCCGGCGCCGACGAGGATCGCGATGCCGCCCAGGATCGCGAAGTACGGCACCTCGTTCTTCGGATCGTAGAAGCGCACGAGCCAGCCGGAGATCGCGGTGCCCAGCGCGATCGAGAGGAAGAACAGCGCGACCATCTGCGTGTGAAAGACCTCGGGTGCGAGCTTGGTCGTGACCGACAGCCCGACCGGGGAGATCAGGAGCTCGGCGATCGTGAACACGAGCAGGATGCCGACGATCGCGAGCAGCGGCGTCGAGTTCGCGGCGCCGTTCGCGAAGATCAGGAACAGCAGGAACGCCGACCCCATGATCATCGCGCCGAGCGCGAACTTCACCGGTGTCGAGGGCTGGCGGGCGCCGAGCCGTGTCCAGATGGCGGCGAATACCCCCGACAGGATGATGATGAACACCGGGTTGATCGACTGCACCCAGGACACCGGCATCTCGAAGCCGAAGATGTTGCGGTCGAGGCGCTCGTCCGAGTAGACCGTGAGCACCGTGAACTGCTGCTGGTACAGCGACCAGAACGCGACGCTCGTGACGAACAGAGGCAGGAAGCCCCACACGCGCGAGCGCTCGGTCGCATCGATCCGGCGGCTGCTGAGGATGACCGCGAAGTAGGCGATCGCCGCGACGACCGTGCCGATGATCACGATGGTCGAGAGGTTGTCGGGCTTGATCACGCCGAGCAGCACCAGGGCGACGATCACGATGATCGCGGCCACCGTGACGACCGCGACGAGCGGGTAGCGCTTCGCGGGGAGCGGATTGGGCACGCGACGCGCCTCGTCGGGCAGCCCTCGGCGTCCGAAGGCGTATTGCACGAGGCCGAGCGTCATGCCGATCGCCGCGAGTCCGAACCCGAAGTGGAAGCCGAGGGTGGACTGCAGGATTCCGGTGAGGATCGGGCCGAGGAAGGCGCCGAGGTTGATGCCGAGGTAGAACAGCGAGAACCCGGCGTCGCGACGGGTGTCGTCGGCGCTGTACAGCGTGCCGACGACGGAGGTCGCGTTGGCCTTGAGTCCGCCCGAGCCGAGGGCGACGAGCACGAGTCCCACGCCGACGCCGAGAAAACCGGGCAGCAGTGCGAGAGCGACGTGGCCGGCGACGATCACGATCGCGCTGAGGAACAGCACGCGCTCGGATCCCAGCATCCGGTCGGCGATCCAGGCGCCGAGGATGGTCGAGAGGTAGACGGAGCCGCCGTACGCTCCGACGATCCCGCCCGCGACGGCCTGTGGGAGTCCGAGCCCGCCCTCTGTGACGGAGAAGTACAGGTAGATCAGCAGGATGCCCTGCATGCCGTAGAAGCTGAAGCGCTCCCACATCTCGACGCCGAAGACGTGGACGAGCGCCCACGGCTGCCCGAAGAAGCGGGTGTCCTGGCGGTCGCTCGCGCTGGTCTGCTCTGCGGTGCTCATCCTCCGACGGTACTCCGCAGACGCCTTGGATGTGGCGAGTGGTTTCCCCTACCCGAACCGCTGACACCCCGGGGTCGGGTTTCGCACCTGAGGCGATGAGGGACAGACTGTGAGGGTGCGAACCATCCGTGATCTCGACACCGTTGAACTCATCATCGACGCGCAGGGCGTGCTGGACTCCATCCGCGGCCCCGAACGCGTGATCGACGCCGGCACTCTGCGCGCGCTGCAGCAGTCCGGCAACTACGTCGTGGGCCTGTTCGACGGCGAAGGCGGGGAAGAGCGCATGGTCGGAGCCTCGATCGCGTTCTTCGGCGCTCCGGCCCAGCGGGCGATGCACTCCCACATCACGGCGCTGCTTCCGGAGTACCGGGGGCGCGGCTGGGGGCGCGAGCTCAAGGAGCACCAGCGCCAGTGGGCGTTCTCGCGCGACGTCGGCCGCATCACCTGGACGTTCGACCCGCTCGTCGCACGCAACGCGCACTTCTTCCTCTCCGTGCTGGGCGCCCGCGTGACCGGGTACTCGATCAACCGCTACGGCATCTTCGGCGGAGGGGATGCCGGTGACGAGAGCGACCGTCTCGACGTCGAGTGGGCCCTCGCGGACATCGCCAAGGCCCCGGCACCCGACCTGGTGGTCGAGACGCTCGAGATCCCTTCCGACATCGAGGCCCTGCGGGAGTCGGATCCCGCAGCCGCGCACGAATGGCGCACCCGCCTCCGCGCGCAGATGGAAGGCCTGCTCGGCAGCGGTCTGCGGATCGCGGGCTTCGACGTCGAGCGGGGCTACCTGTTCACTGCGTGAGGGGTGAGGGCCTGCTCGGCAGCGGTCTGCGGATCGCGGGCTTCGACGTCGAGCGGGGCTACCTGTTCACTGCGTGACGGGGTTACCTGTTCACTCGCGCATAATCCAGCGCGGATAGGATTGACGTGCCCGGGTTCCCGGGTTTCTCCGCATCCTTCCCCATCCGACCATTGGAGCCACCGTGGCCGAACAGTCTCGTCTCGACAAGGTCATCGCCCTCGCCCGCCACCGCGGGTTCGTCTTCCAGGCGGGTGAGATCTACGGCGGTTCCCGGTCCGCCTGGGACTACGGACCCCTCGGCACGGAGCTCAAGGAGAACATCCGCCGCCAGTGGTGGCAGACGTTCGTGCGGGGTCGCGGAGACATGGTCGGCCTCGACTCGAGCATCATCCTTCCGAAGCGCGTGTGGGAGGCGTCGGGTCACGTCGCGACGTTCACCGATCCGCTGGTCGAGTGCCTGAGCTGCCACAGGCGCTTCCGCGCCGACAACCTCATCGAGGACTTCGAGGCGCGCAAGGGCCGCAAGGCCGAGAACGGTCTGGCCGACGTCCCGTGCCCGAACTGCGGCACCAAGGGGCAGTACACCGAGCCGAAGGACTTCTCGGGTCTCGTGAAGACGTACCTCGGCGTGGTCGACGACGAGTCCGGCCTCTACTACCTGCGTCCCGAGACCGCCCAGGGCATCTTCGTGAACTTCTCGAACGTGCTCACCGCGAGCCGCAAGAAGCCGCCGTTCGGCATCGGCCAGGTCGGCAAGGCCTTCCGCAACGAGATCACCCCCGGCAACTTCATCTTCCGCACGCGCGAGTTCGAGCAGATGGAGATCGAGTTCTTCACCCCTCCTGCCGACGCGCCGGACTGGTTCGCGCACTGGGTCGAGGCCTGCTGGAACTGGTTCATCGACTTGGGGATCGACCCGGAGAACATGCGCCAGTTCGACGTGCCCGAAGAGGATCGCGCGCACTACTCCGCCGGCACGATCGACGTCGAGTACCGGTTCGGCTTCCAGGGCAAGGAGTGGGGCGAGCTCATGGGCGTCGCGAACCGCACCGACTACGACCTGTCGAGTCACAGCGAGGCCTCCGGCCAGAGCCTCACCTACTTCGACCAGGCCTCGGGTGAGCGGTACACGCCGTACGTGATCGAGCCCTCGTTCGGTCTGACTCGCGCGATGATGGCGTTCCTCGTCGATGCGTACGTCGAGGAGGAGGTGCCGAACGCGAAGGGCGGCACCGACGTCCGCACCGTGCTCAAGCTCGACCCGCGTCTCGCTCCCGTGAAGGCCGCCGTTCTCCCGCTGTCGCGCAACGAGCGTCTGTCGCCCCTCGCCCGCGAGGTCGCGGACACGCTGCGCACCTCCTGGGCCGTTGACTTCGACGACGCCGGGGCGATCGGGCGCCGCTATCGCCGTCAGGACGAGATCGGCACGCCGTTCTGTGTCACGGTCGACTTCGACTCGCTCGACGACCACGCCGTGACGGTGCGCGACCGCGACACCATGGCCCAGGAGCGCGTGGCGATCGACGAGCTGCACGCCTACCTCGCGGAGCGTCTCCGGGGCGCCTGAGCC
Source organism: Microbacterium sp. LMX7-1.2 (assembly GCF_040675935.1). Lineage (NCBI taxonomy): Bacteria > Bacillati > Actinomycetota > Actinomycetes > Micrococcales > Microbacteriaceae > Microbacterium > Microbacterium sp. LMX7-1.2. The sequence goes on from NZ_JBEGIL010000001.1 coordinate 2,503,728, forward strand.
GGTTCACCTCGATCCGGCGACCGCGCGCGCGTATCTCTCCGACAGCACGCGCAGTCGCGGGATCAGCTCGGGCGGCGACTCGACCGTGAAGTCCATCATCAGCATCCCGATGTACGCCGCGACCGTGTCGAGGCTGTCGGCGCCGGTGACGAGGATGCAGTGGGTGTCGTCGACCGGTTCGACGACACCCACGGCGGCATGGATGCGGTCGAGCACGACCTCGGCGGGGGCGTCGATGCGCAGCCGCGCGTGCACGACCCATCCGCTCACGGCGATCGTGCGCATCGCGAACGCGGTGTAGTCGCCGCCGGGGAGAGGCTGCGGTGCGAAGCGTCGCCGTGTCGGCATCCGCAGTCCCATCCAGTCGACGCGGAACGTCGTCCACTCCTCGCTCTGCGGGTCCCGGCCGACGAGGTACCAGCGGCGATGCCAGGTGAGCAGGCGGTAGGGCTCGATGAGCACGGCCGCGTCGTCGTAGTCGAAGCGCAGCCACTCCTCGTTGCGGATCGCGGTGGCTATGGCCTGCAGCGCGGCGGCGTCGACCTCCGGGTCGGGGGCGTCGGTGTCGTTGTTCTCGGGTGCCCTGTCGACGCTCGACCGCAGGGCGTCGACCGTGGGGCGCAGATGCGAGGGCAGGACCTGTTCGAGCTTCGCGAGGGCACGGGCGCCCGAGTCCGCGATCCCTGCGATGCCGGCCGCGGCGCGGAGTCCGACCGTGACCGCTACGGCCTCTTCGTCGTCGAGCAGCAGCGGCGGGAGCTTGCCTCCGGCGCCGAGCCGATAGCCGCCCGTCGATCCTCGCGTGGCGTCGACGGGGTAGCCGAGGTCGCGCAGGCGCTCGATGTCGTGACGGATCGTGCGAGCGGAGACTCCGAGCCGTGCGGACAGCTCGCTGCCCGAGCGCCCTGGCGCGGTCTGCAGCTGTGCCAGGAGCGCGAGCAGGCGGGCGGTCGGATCGGTCATGACATCTCCGAGAATCGATGCTTCCATTAGGAACATATTCAACCTAATGGGTTCCTACCGTGGAGATATGGAAAAAACGAACCTCACCTTCAGCCCCTTCACGGTCTCGATCTCCGCCGCCGAGGTCGCCGATCTGCACGATCGCCTCGCCCGCACCCGACTGCCGCAGCCCTCGCCCACGGACGACTGGGATGCCGGTACGCCGAACTCCTACCTCCGCGAGGCGATCGCCGCCTGGCGGGCGTTCGACTGGTCGGCCGCTCAGGACCGGATCAACGCCGTGCCCCAGTTCACGACGGAGATCGACGGCCAGACAATCCACTTCCTGCACGTGCGCTCCCGGCACGAGGGCGCCACGCCACTGCTGCTCGCGCACACCTATCCGGGGTCGTCCGTCGACTACCTCGACCTGATCGACGAGCTCGTCGACCCGGTCGCGCACGGAGGTCGTGCCGAGGATGCGTTCGACGTCGTGATCCCTGACGCCCCGGGCTACGGGTTCTCACAGCCGCTCGCGTCGTCCGGATGGACCACCGCCCGCGTCGCGGAGGCCTACGACCGCCTCATGCGTGGACTCGGCTACGACAGCTACGGCATCCACGGCTCCGACAACGGCGCGATGGTCGCCCGCGAGCTGGGGCTGCGGGAGCCCGAGGGGTTCCTCGGACTTCACGTGCTGCAGCTGTTCTCGTTCCCGTCGGGCGACCCGTCGGAGTTCGAGCGCCTCGAGCCGCAGGACTACGCCGGTCTCGAGCACATGCAGTGGTTCCAGTCGGTCGGCGGCTATAACGCGATGAACTCGTCCCGGCCTCAGACCGTGGCGGTCGGGATCAGCGACTCCCCCGTCGGACTCCTCGCCTACAGCGAGCTGTTCAACTCCTTCGGGAACGGCACCTCGCTCGTGCCGCTCGAGACGATCCTGCTCGAAGTCAGCGTGAACTGGTTCGCGAACGCGGCCTCCGGCATGAACCGCAGCTATCTGGAGAACGCCCGAGCGGATGCCGGGGAGGAGGCCGCGCCGCGCATCAACGCCGCGCGCACCGGGGTCGCCGTGTTCGCCGACGACTTCCAGACCATCCGGGTGTTCGCCGAGCGCGACAACTCGAACATCGTGCACTGGAGCCGCTTCGACGAGGGCGGCCATTTCGCAGCCCTGGAGCGTCCGGCCGTGCTGGCCGGCGACATCCGCGCCTTCTTCGCCGATCGCCGCTGAACCGCGTCCCCGCCGAGCCCCTCGCGTCCGCTGACGCGAGGGGCTCGGCGTGCGGGTGCTCCCAGGCCTACGATGTCCTCATGATCGGGGACGTCTCATGATCGAGGAGTGGAGCGAGTTCAACGTCGCGATGGCGGGCGCGACCGCCGCCCTCGCCGGCCTCGTGATCGTCGCGGCCAGCGTCAACATCGCCGAGATCGTGAAGTCGCGCACGCTCACGGCTCGGCTGCTCGCGGGGATCGCCGCGCTCGTGCTCGCACTCGCCGTCTCCGCGCTCGGACTCGTCCCCGATATCGACCTCGTCTGGTACGGCATCCTCATGGTCCTGGCGACGCTGCTGATGTCGGTGTTCCAGGTGAACGTCACGCGGCTGATCGCACGGGACCCGGATCCGGCCGACCGCGCGCGCCCGCTCAAGTACCTCATCGGCTTCCTGCCGCTCACCGCGTATCTCGTCGCCGGCGTGCTGGTGGCGGTGGGGCATCCTTCCGGCCTGTACGCGGCCGCTGCCGGGTGTCTGCTCGCGATCGTCTCCGCGATCGTCGTGTCGTGGGTGGCCCTCGTCGAGGTCCTGCGCTGAGCGTCTCGGTGGGCTGAGAACGCTGGCCGTCAGCCCGTGACGGTGATGCGCGCTTCGGGCGAGCCGCCGGCTTCCATCCAAGCGAGGGACCTCTCGAGGATCCCCCGGAGCACGTCCAGATCGATCAGCTCGAGGTCCTTGATGTAGACGCAGCTCGCGCCGGTGGTGTGCGGGCCGAGAGTGCTCAGCGCCTCCGCGTGCGCGTCGGTGCCCTCGAACAGGTAGATGGTCGTCGCCGCCGCCCGGGGCGCGAACCCGAGGAGTCCGCTGTCGCCCTCCGTGCCGGTGGGGTAGCGGTAGTGGCAGGATCCGAAGCCGATGATCGTCCCCCAGGTCGCGGGCTCGCGGCCCGAGACCTCCTGCATGAGTGCGGTGAGGGTCTCGGCGTCGCGTCGCCGGGTCGCCGGCTTGGCGCGAGCGATCAGGCCGGCGACGTCGTCGCCCGTGGGCTTCACGCCTTCGCCGCCTTGGCCGCGGCCTTCATGGCCTTCTTGTGCTCGCGCACCTTGGCGAGGGACTCGGGGGAGACGATGTCGGCGACGCTGCGGAACGAGCCTTCCTCGCCGTAGGCGCCGGCCGCTTCGCGCCACCCCTCGCCCGCGAACCCGTACTGCTTGCCGAGCAGGGCGAGGAAGATCTTCGCCTTCTGCTCCCCGAACCCCGGCAGGGCCTTCAGGCGCTTCAGAACCTCGGCGCCGTTCGGGTCGCCCTGGGTCCACAGCGCCGCCGCGTCACCGCCCCAGTGGTCGACGAGGTCCTGGCACAGCGTCTGCACGCGGGTCGCCATGGAGCCGGGGAAGCGGTGCACGGCCGGGGTGGTCTTGAACGCCTCGAGGAACTCCTCGGGGTCCATGCCGGCGATGGATGCGGCGTCGGCCGCGCCGGTGCGCTGCTCGATCTTGAGGGGCCCGGCGAACGCGGTCTCCATCGGCACCTGCTGGTCGAGCAGCATGCCCACGAGGAGGGCGAGCGGGTTGTCGGTCAGCAGCGCGTCGGCGGCGGTGTCTCCGGTGATGTGAAGGGCCATGCGTCCAGTGTGACAGTCCCTGTTCACAGACGCTGCAGTCTGCGTACGATCGGCCCCTCGACCCGAGCGATCGAGATCTTGACGTCGGCGTTCTCGGCCCGGACCGCGGAGCGCGGATGCGCGGACGTGGGTCTCCGTGGAGAAGTCTCGCTCGGGAGCGGCTGTGGAGGGAGGGACTCGCCCAGCCCCGGGTTTCAGGCGGTCGCTGCGTCGTCCGGAATCGCGGTCTGCGCGGGCTCGACCGGCTCGAGGCCGTACAGCGTCGAGAGAGCGGCGGCGAACTCGTCTGCGCGACCGGCGTCGGCGAGCTCGTGGGCGCGCGTCGTCGGTGCGTGGAGGAGCACCCCGGCGAGGTGGCGCAGCGCCTGCTCGACCTTTCCGTCCTCGTCTCCGCGCGCGCGGGCGCGGTCGATCTCGGAGTCGAGCAGCGAGAAGATGTGTGAGCGCAGTGCGACCACCGACGGGGTGACGCTCTGGCGACTGCCGACCACGTGGAACGTGTCGGCGGCCTCGCGGACGACCGAGCGCGCGGCATCCGTCGCCTGCAGCTCCTCGAGCGGCGCGTGCAGGCTGATCGTCTCGAGGTCGAGCAGCGAGACGCCTTCGAGCGTGGCGACGGCCGGATCGACGTTGCGCGGCATGCCGAGGTCGATCACGAGCTGGCTGTGGGAGGTCACGGGGCAGCCGACGGCGGAGAGCCCGGCCGGAGCCTCGAGCTGCGCGGACGTCAGCACCGGCTCCGTGGCCGTCGTGCAGGTGATCAGCAGGCTCGATCGTGAGGCGACACGCGCGTAGTCCGCAGCCGCGACGGCACGGAGGCCGTGCTTCGCCGCGAACTTCTCGGCGCGTCCGGACGGCGAGTACACCGAGATGTCGACGGCACCGCGCTCTCGCAGAGTGGCCAGGGTCACGGCCGCGTACGCGCCGGTGCCGACGAGCAGCACGCGCTCTGCCGACCAGTCCGCGATCCGGCTGTCGGCGAGTTCGAGGGCGAGGCGCACGAGCGATCGGCCGGCGCGACCGAGCGCTGTCACGTTCTTGACCTTGCGCTGAGCCTGGCTCGCGCGCTGGAACAGGCGCTCCAGCTCCGGCGACGTCGTGCCGTCCTTGCGGGCGCTCTTCAGCGCGCGACGAACCTGGCCCGCGATCTCGCCCTCGCCGGACACCACGGATTCGAGCCCCGAGGCGACCGAGAACAGGTGCTCGGCCACGTGGCGGCCGGAGTGGACCTCGTAGGCGCCGTCCAGCTCGGCCACGGTGATGCCGGTCGCGGACTCGACGGCCTCGAGCACGGCCTCGACGCCGATCGCGCCGGCCGCAGTGACGGGCTCGTCCATCTCGACGTACGCCTCGAAGCGGTTGCACGTCGCCAGCACGACAGCACCCTGCACGCACGACGCTGCGTCCACCACGGTGGAGGCGACGTCGTGGGGGGTGCGGCTCAGGCGTTCGAGCAGTTCGAAGGAGGCGGTCTTGTGACTCGCCGTGACACACAGCAGCACCCCACGAGTCTACCCCTCCTCACGCACAGGTCGGTCGGAGAGCGGGATGGGAGGATGGAGACATGGCCCTCTCCGACGCCCCGCTGCTGCGCGCCCTCACCGGTCCCCGTCCCGATCGCACCCCCGTGTGGTTCATGCGGCAGGCCGGTCGCTCGCTGCCCGAGTACCGTGAACTGCGGGTCGGGACGCGGATGCTGGATGCCTGCCTCACCCCCGATCTGGCCGCCGAGATCACCCTCCAGCCCGTGCGACGGCACGGAGTGGACGCCGCCGTGTTCTTCAGCGACATCGTGATCCCGCTGCGTCTCGCGGGCGTCGACGTCGAGATCGAGCCGGGCCGCGGGCCTGTGTTCGCGAATCCGGTGCGCTCGGCCGCGGACGTCGAGCGCATCACCGCGATCGACCCCGAGTCCCTGGACGGCACGGCGGTGGCCGAGGCCGTGCGCATCGTCGCGGCCGAGCTCGGCGACACCCCGGTGATCGGGTTCGCGGGCGCGCCGTTCACCCTCGCCGCCTATCTCGTCGAGGGGGGCCCGTCGAAGGAGCACCTGCGGGCGAGGGCCATGATGCACGCGGACCCGGCGTCCTGGGACCGCCTCGCCGGCTGGCTCGCGCGTGTCTCGCGCCGGTTCCTCGAGATCCAGCGCGACGCGGGAGCGTCGGTCGTGCAGCTTTTCGACTCGTGGGCCGGGTCGTTGAACCCCGCCGACTACCGGCGCTTCGTCGCCCCGCATTCGCACGCCGCGCTCGCGGGCATCGGCGTCCCGACCATCCACTTCGGCGTGGGGACGGGTCCGTTCCTCGCCGACATGCGCCTCGACGGCGTGGCCGACGGCGTGGGCGTCGACTGGCGTCTGCCGCTCGACGAGGCCGCGGAGATCGTCGGACCGGACACCGCGGTGCAGGGCAACATCGACCCGGCCCTGCTGTCGGCGCCCTGGCCTGTGCTCGAGGCGCACGTGCGCGATGTGCTCGAGCGGGGGCGAGCGGCGAAGGGGCACATCCTCAACCTCGGTCACGGCGTGCCGCCCGAGACCGATCCCGACCAGCTCACGCGCATCGTGGAGCTGGTGCACTCATGACGCGCGTGCAGACCGAGACCGATCCCGACCAGCTCACGCGCATCGTGGAGCTGGTGCGCTCATGACCCGCGCCGAGGGGAGTTCCGGGAGCCCCGACGAGGCTTCCGCTGCGGAGAGCTCGCGGATCGAGCTCGAAGCACGCGCCGCTCGCGCGGCGGAGCGACGCGTCGTCGTGATCGGCGGCGGCATCGGCGGACTCATCGCCGCGCGGGAGTGCGCCAAGGTAGGCATGAGGGTCACGGTGCTCGAAGCGGGGGATGCCGTCGGCGGCGCGATCCGCCGCGCCGAGCTGGACGGCGTCGTGCTCGACGCGGGCGCCGAGAGCTACGCGACCCGCGGAGGGCATGTGCGAGCGCTCCTCGCCGAGCTCGGACTGTCCGATCGCATCGTCGCGCCCGCGGCGGGCGGTGCCTGGCTCGCGGGGATCCCCGGCGTCGGCGCCGCACCGCTGCCGGTCGGCGGCATCCTCGGCATCCCGAGCAACCCCTTCCAGGAGGATGTGCGCCGGATCATCGGGTGGTCGGGAGTGTGGCGCGCCTACCTCGACCGCATCCGCCCGCCGCTCACGATCGGCCACGATCACAGCCTCGGCAAGCTCGTCCGCACCCGGATGGGTGCGAGGGTGTGCGACCGTCTCGTGGCTCCGGTGACCACGGGCGTGTACTCGGCGTCGCCTGAGGACGTCGACGTGGAGGTCGCGGCGCCCGGCCTGAACGCGGCCCTCACCCGTGTCGGCTCGCTGTCGGGCGCGGTGCAGGTGCTGCGCGATGAGGGCGCCGCTCGGGCGGCGCAGGCGAAGTCCCCCGGCGCTGCCGTCGAGGGCCTCGTCGGAGGCATGAGCGTGCTCGTCGAGGCGCTCGTCGCCGACATCGAGAAGCTCGGCGGCGAGGTGCGCACCGGGGTACCGGTGACGGGTGTGGTCCGCGAGGGCGAGACATGGCGCGTCGCGATGGTGCAGCCCGACGATGCAGAAGCGTTGTCTCCGGACGCTGCGGCTGCGGTATCTCCGGACGCTGCGGGTGCGTCACGCACGCATGAGAGCGACCCCCTCGTTCTCGACGCCGACGGAATCGTCGTCGCCACGTCCGAGACCGTGGCCCGCACTCTGCTCGCCGCCGCCGTCCCTGCGCTGGCGAAGACCGACGCCGCCGAGGCCCCCGAGATCGAGATCGTCACGCTGCTGCTGTCGGCAGGGGCGCTGCAGGGCGCTCCGCGCGGTACCGGGGTGCTCACAGTGCCCGGGAGCCACACCGCCAAGGCGCTCACCCACTCGAGCGCGAAGTGGACGTGGCTGCAGGAGTCTGCCGGAGATCGACACGTCGTGCGCGTGTCGTTCGGCGCGCAGGGCGAGCCCGCGGCGACGGCGGGTCTCGACGACGCCGACGCGGCGCGGCTGGCGTTGCGGGAGGCCGGGGCGCTTCTCGGGACGTCGTTCACCGATGGGGATCTCCTCGCCGCCTATCGGTCGCGGTTCGTGCAGGCCCAGCCGGCTTCGATCATCGGCTCCGGAGACCGACGGGATGCTGCGCGCGCGGCGGTCCGCGCCGTGCCCGGCTTGGCCGTCGTCGGCGCGTGGATGGCCGGCACCGGCCTCGCCCAGGTCGTCCCCGACGCGCACGACGAGGCCGACCGCCTGCGCCGGGCGCTCCTCTGGGAGTGAACTCGGGCGGAGGGGATCGGTGTCGCGGGCTCGCTCGTTCTGACCGCGAACCGGGCTCGTCTGTCAACCCTCTACGCGATAGATGCCGAAATCGGCATACGGCGTTACGCTGGACACCTGGCTGGCGGCGCCGAGCCGCCGGGTCGCCCCCGGGCGATCGCACCGGAACAACGTGAGGAGACCCCATGAAGGGGAAGATCGGACTCGTCGTAGGACTCGGCGTGGGATACGTCCTCGGAACGCGCGCCGGACGTGAGCGCTACGAGCAGATCAAGACGCAGTGGCTCAAGGTGTGGCACCTCGATCCGGTGCAGGAGCAGGTCGAGAAGGTCAAGGGCTATGTCGGCGACAAGGCCGCCGCGGTCCCGGGAGCGATCTGGTCGGGCGTGCAGAAGGTCGTGCGCTCGGCGAACGGCGGCGGCACGGCGGGGCAGCGCCTCGACGCAGCCGTGGCCGCCGGCAAGAAGGCCGCGGACGACATCGTCGACGCGACCGAGGATGCGGTGGAAGAGACCAAGTCCGCCGCCAAGAAGCCCGCCGCGAAGAAGCCGGCTGCGAAGAAGCCGGCATCCAGCCGATCGACGTCGTCGCGTTCCACGACGAAGTCCGGTGACTGACCATGGCCCGGGGCTACCGCGATCGCGCGGATGACAGTCTGCTGTCGCTGATCGGCGACCTTCCCGAGCTGATCGGGAACCTGGTCAAGGCCGAGATCGACGCCGGCAAGAAATGGGTCGCGAAGACCGCGAAGGGTGCCGGGATCGGCGCCGTGTGGTTCGTCGTCGCCCTGTTCTTCCTGTTCTGGGCGGTGCCCGTGATCCTCGTGTTCGCGATCGCGGGTCTGTCGTCGTGGTGGCCGGTGTGGCTGTCGGCGCTCGCCGTGTTCGGCATCCTCCTGCTCGCCGTGCTGTTCTTCGCGCTGCTCGGCATCCTGAAGTTCCGCAAGGTGCTCCGCCGCGAGAATCCCGCCCAGGCGGTCGGCGCAGACCTCCGACTCGTGAAGGAAGCCGGCGATGACCAATTCTGACAACTCCCTGCGCTCGTCTCGATCGAACGTCACGATGGCGACTCTGCCGAAGACGGCCGTGCCCGCGGGCATCGCCGATCCGGTGGAGTCGGCTCGTGCGGAGCTGAAGGCGGCTCTCGCCGCGATCGAGGTGAAGGGGAACTTCCCGCGCCGCATCGACAAGGCATCGAAGCGGGCGGTGGTGAAGGCCCGTGCGTTCGCGGACCGCAACCCCGCGGCGGCGACTGCCGCATCCGTCGCTCTCGCCGCCGTCGTCGGCGGAGCTGTGTGGGTGATCGCCCGGGCGCTGTCGCGCTGAGTGAGAGCGGGTTCTCCCGGCTGCGATCGACCCGGGTTCCTCCGCGTTCGCTACTCCTTCGCAAAGGGGGCAGACTGGATACATGTCCGATGAGCGCGAAGAGAACCCGTCCGGCTTCACCCTGTGGGCCGTGTGGCGGCGCAACCCCGATGTCCCGGTGACCGAGTCCGACTCGACGGAGCTCGAGACGATCGCGGGCTACATCGAGGACTCGGGCGTGACGGTGCGCGGTTTCTACGACGTATCCGGTCTGAAGGCCGACGCCGATCTCATGGTGTGGCTGCACGGTGAGACCGCCGAGGAGCTGCAGCGTGCGCTGCGCCGCTTGCGTCGCACCGAGCTGCTGCGTTCGCTGCTGCCGGTGTGGAACGTCATGGGGGTGCACCGCGACGCGGAGTTCAACCGCGCGCACGTGCCGGGATTCCTCCGCGGCGTCGAGCCGAAGGACTGGTTGTGCCTGTATCCGTTCGTGCGCACGCCGGAGTGGTATCTCGCGCCGGAGGAGGAGCGTCGGAAGATGCTCGCGGATCACGGCCGCAAGGGTGCGGCGTTCACGGGCGTCATCGCGAACACGGTCGCGGCCTTCGCGCTCGGCGACTACGAGTGGATCCTCCCGATGGAGGCGGACGACGTCACCGACCTCGTCGACATGATGCGCGACCTGCGCTACACGGATGCGCGCCTCTACGTGAAGGAGGAGGTGCCCTTCTACACGGGGCGCCGACTCCGGTTCGACGAGATCGCGGACGTCCTGTAGTAGGTCGTCCATGAGCATTTCGATCGACCGCTCCGCCCCCATCCGTCTGGGCACCCGACGCAGCGCGCTCGCGCAGGCGCAGTCGGGTCATGTCGCAGCCGCGCTCGAGAAGGTATCGGGCCGCGCGGTGGAACTCGTCCCGATCACGAGCGAGGGCGACACGAACCGCGCCTCGCTGTCGGAGATCGGTGGGCAGGGCATCTTCGCCACACGCCTGCGCGAGGCTCTGCTCGCGGGGGAATGCGACTTCCTCGTGCACTCGCTCAAAGACCTCCCGACGGCGATCCCCGACGGTCTCGTGATCGCCGCGACGCCCGTGCGCGAGGATGCGCGGGACGTCGCGATCACCCGTGGGGGCACACCGCTCCACGCGCTGCGATCGGGGAGCACGGTCGGCACCGGTTCGCCGCGTCGCATCGCGCAGGTGCGTCGACGGTCGCCGCACGCGAAGGTCGTCGACCTGCGCGGCAACGTCGACTCCCGTCTGCAGCGCGTCGCCTCGGGCGAGCTCGATGCCGTCATCCTCGCCGCCGCGGGTCTCTCGCGTCTTGGCACGGACTCGCCCCTGCGGCGGGAGGAGCTCGGCCTCGCCGAGTGGCCGACCGCACCGGGGCAGGGTGCGCTGGCGATCGAGACCCGCACGGATGCGCCCCAGGAGCTGCTCGATGCGCTCGCAGAGCTCGACGATCACGACACCCGGGTGGCCATCACGGTGGAGCGCGCGGTGCTGGAGGGTCTCGATGCCGGTTGTCAAGCCCCCATGGCCGCGCACGCGGTTCTGCAGGGCGACGAGATCCGCGTCAGGACGGTCGTCTACGCCCCCGAAGGGGAGCGTCGGATCGGCCTCGACGTCACCGAGGTGCTGAACGGGGAGTATATTCGTCGGAACGGCAGTGGCAATGGGGCGGATGCTGCCGATGGTGCAGACCCGATGCACGCAGCGCGCGAGCTCGGGTTGACTGTTGCCCGTCGGCTGCTCGAACAAGGGGCGGCTGACCTTGTTTCCCGAGAGCATTCTTCATGACTGAATCGAAGCAGGACCGACCGCTGAGCGGCTGGCGCATCCTCGTGCCGCGCGGGGGGCCGTGGGGCGACGGCGTCGCCGCGAGCCTCCGTGCCCAGGGCGCGGTGCCGGTGGTCGCGCCGCTGATCAATTTCGCCCCGACCACGGACCAGGCGGCACTCGACGTGGCGCTCGCGCAGCTTGCCGACGGCGCGTACGACTGGCTGACCGTGACGAGCGCGACGACTGTCGACGTGATGTTCGCGCATCGCGCGGTCGTGCCGCGGGGGACGAAGATCGCCGCGGTGGGCGAGACGACGGCCGCGGCCCTGCAGGCCGTCGGCTACGAGGTCGCTCTCGTGCCCGAGCAGGACAACTCCGCCGAGGGGATGGCGCAGCAGCTGATCGCTCTCGAGACCGAGCCGCGACGCATCCTCGCGCTGCGCAGCGAGATCGCGAAGCCGGTGCTCAGTGTGCTGCTGCAGGAGGCCGGGCACGACGTGGACAGCGTCGTGGCGTATCGCACGGTCGGCGTGCCGGTGACGGATCGCATCAAGCGCGACGTGGAGAACGGCCGGATCAACGCGATTCTCATCACCAGCGGTTCTGTCGCGGCGCAGGTGCGCGAGCAATTCCCGGAGATCCCGGATGAGACGCTGCTCGCGGCGATCGGCCCGCGGACTGCTCGGGATGCCGACAAGGCCGGGCTCCCCATCACGGTGGTCGCCGATCGACAGACCGTCGATGCGCTCATCGACGCGGTGTCGACGTTCACGCTTCCGCACGCGGCGGACGAGCTGGCGCCGTGAGCTTCCCCGACGTGCGCCTGCGCAGGCTGCGACAGTCCCCGGCTGTGCGCGGGCTGGTCCGCGAGACCTCGATCGAGCCTCGCCAGCTGGTGCTGCCCCTGTTCGTGCGCGAGGGCGTCACGGAGGCGCAGCCGATCGGCTCGATGCCGGGCATCGTGCAGCATTCGCTCGACTCGCTGAAGAGCGCGGCGACGGAGGCTGCCGAGGCGGGCGTCGGCGGTGTGATGCTCTTCGGAGTGCCGGCTGTGCGTGACGCGCAGGGTTCGGGGGCCGATGACCCGCGCGGCATCCTCAACGTCGCGACCGAGGCGCTCGCTGCGGAGGTCGGCGATGCGATCGTCGTGCAGACCGACCTCTGTCTCGACGAGTTCACCGACCACGGGCATTGCGGTGTGCTGGCGCCGGACGGCTCGGTCGACAACGACGCGACGCTGGAGCGGTACGCGTCGATGGCGCTCGCGCAGGCGCGCGCCGGCTCGCAGCTGCTGGGCCTGTCGGGGATGATGGACGGTCAGGTCGCCGTGATCCGTCGAGCTCTGGATGCCGAGGGCTTCACCGACACGCTGCTGCTCGCCTACGCGGCGAAGTATGCGAGTGCCTTCTACGGCCCGTTCCGCGAGGCCGTCGATTCGCAGCTGAAGGGCGACCGCCGCACGTATCAGCTCGATCCGGGCAACCGGCGCGAGGGCGTGCGCGAGGCCGTCGTCGACGAGCAGGAGGGCGCCGACATCGTCATGGTCAAGCCGGCGATGGCCTTCCTCGACGTGCTCCGCGAGGTGCGGGACTCCGTCGATGTCCCGGTCTGGGCGTACCAGGTGTCGGGGGAGTACGCCATGATCGAGGCCGCAGCGGCGAACGGCTGGATCGATCGGCGCGCATCGATCCTCGAATCGCTCCTCTCGATCCGCCGTGCGGGCGCCGACGCCGTGCTCACGTACTGGGCGACCGAGGCGGCCCGCTTGCTGAGAGGCTGAGCGCGCGCGAGAGGCGCGCTGAATGTCCTCACCGCGCTCTGAGTCCGCGCGTCCCGTTCCGCTCTGCGAGCACCGGCCCTGAGTCGTGTGCGCCCGGCCCTGAGTCCTGTGTACAGGCGCCGGGGATAGCCTGGAGGGTGTGCTCGGAGCCGTCCGTGCCCTGTCCGAGGAGTGTGCTGTGACCGACCGCAATGACGACCTGTTCTCCGCCGCGCGAGCGGTGATCCCCGGCGGGGTGAACTCGCCGGTTCGGGCGTACGGGTCCGTCGGTGGAACCCCGCGTTTCCTCGCCTCGGCTCGCGGTGCGCGGGTGACGGATGCCGCGGGCGTCGAGTTCGTCGATCTCGTCGCGTCCTGGGGGCCCGCGCTGCTCGGGCATGCACATCCCGAGGTCGTCGCCGCGGTGCAGGACGCCGCCACCCGCGGGTTGTCCTTCGGAGCGCCGACCGAGGGTGAGGTCGAGCTCGCCGAGCTGATTGCGGGTCGTGTGCGCGTGGGCGACGCCGCTCCGATCGAGCGTGTGCGTCTCGTGTCGACGGGCACCGAGGCGACGATGACCGCGATCCGACTGGCTCGCGGTGCCACGGGTCGCGACCTTCTCGTGAAGTTCGCGGGGCACTATCACGGTCATTCCGACGGGCTGCTGGCGGCTGCGGGCTCGGGTGTCGCGACGCTTGCTCTTCCTGGTTCCGCGGGAGTGCCCGCGCCGATCGCGGCGCAGACCCTGGTGATCGACTACAACGACCGCACCGCGCTCGAGACGGTGTTCGCCGAGCACGGCGACCGCATCGCCGCGGTGATCGTCGAGGCCGCTGCGGCGAACATGGGCGTGGTCGCGCCGGACCCGGGTTTCAACGCCTTCCTGGCTGACACGGCGCACACGCACGGCGCGTTGTTGATCCTCGACGAAGTGCTCACGGGATTCCGGGTGCACCCCGCGGGCTTCTGGGGTCTGCAGGCTGCGGCCGGCGAGCAGTACACACCCGACATCGTCACGTTCGGCAAGGTCGTCGGCGGCGGGATGCCGCTCGCCGCTCTGGGGGGTCGCGCCGAGGTCATGGATCTTCTGGCGCCCCTGGGGCCTGTGTATCAGGCGGGTACGCTCTCGGGGAATCCGCTGTCGGTCGCGGCCGGTCTGGCGACCCTGCGCCTCGCCACGCCCGAGGTCTATGCGGCTGTCGACGCTGCCGCTGCACGCGTCGCATCGGCCCTCGACCGCGCGCTTGCGGACGCAGGCGTCACCCATGCCGTCGCCCACGCCGGAAACCTGTTCAATGGGTCGTTCCGGCCGACCGCCCCGCGCGACTACACCGAAGCGCAGGCCCAGGAATCGTTCCGCTACGCGCCGTTCTTCCACAGCATGCGCGAGCAGGGCGTGGCGCTGCCGCCGAGCGTGTTCGAGGCGTGGTTCCTCACCGCCGCTCACGACGAGGAGGATCTGCAGCGGATCGAGGCAGCACTCCCGGCGGCAGCCCGGGCTGCCGCGAACGCGCGGGGATGATGCGAACCTGACCGGGTGCCGGGCGCACATGCCCTGCAGGTCGCACGACTGGCGTGATCCGGCGGGGCGCGATCACGCCCGCGGGCAGTACCTCCCCCTGTCAGGAGAACATGACCCGGCGCTGTGGCTCGTCGCGATAAATGCGGCCCAGCGGGCTGAGCCAGTCGATCGTCCCGTCCGGAAGTTGCCGCGCGGTCCATCGGTGGTCGTCGGCGATGTCCGGATGTTTGAGTACGTGGTGGGTCGCACACAGGTGCCCGAGGTTGTGCACCTCGGTCCGACCGCCCTTGGCGTGATCGTGGGTGTGGTCGATCTGGCAGCGGTGCACCGGCATCCGACAACCGGGGAAGCGGCAGTGCTGATCTCGGGCTCGAAGGAATCGGCGCATCGGCTCGGTCGGAGTGTAGGTGTCCGTCTCGGTGACGAGTCCTCGAGCGTCGAGGAACAGTCGCGACCACCCGCTGTTGCGCCCGGCGAGATCCCGTGCGATGTCGGGATGCAGCGGACCGAAGCCGTCGAGCTCGGCTGGACGATCGTCGAGGCCGGCGAGCGTCGACGCCGCGACCGTCACCTGGATGCGGGCGTGAATGCCGTCGAGAGCGGTTCCGTGAGCGTCGCCGGGTGCGGCAGAGAGCAGGAGATCGGTGAGCAGGTCGGTGCGGACCTGGTCGATGGTGCGATCGTCAGACAGGTGTCGTGGGAGGGCATTGATGTCTTCGCCGCCTCCCGCAGAGACCGTCGGCGTATCTGCTGTGATCGACGGGTCCACCGTGAACGTCGCGCCGGCGAAGATCGCATGGTCGTCGCGATCGGCCGATGTCGTCTCCTCGCCGGCGTCCCGAGCGTCTGCGACACCGGCGTCCCGAGCGTCTGCGACACCGGCGAGGCGCGCATTCTTCCGGGACGAGTCCGTGCGCGCGGCCAGCACACCGCGCGCGAGCTGGGTGAGTCGGTCCATGATCGCGACCGCGAGATGTTCTGGCAGGACCACGGTGAGCAGTGCGAGTCCGTCGTCGACGGAGCGCAGCGTGACGGTGCGCTCCGACCGCGCGCGTGCATGGCGCTCCCGCAGGGTCGCTCCGGCCAGCACCGCGGCGAGGGAACGGACGTGCACGGCGGTGCGCGCGGGGGACTCGCGTTGCGCGACGATCACGGCCCCGGCGTCGTAGTCGTCCGCAGCCTCGGCATCCGCTCGTCCGTTCATGACGGCCTCACGGACGACGCCGCCCTCGCGGATGATGGCCCGCACGTGGGCGGCTGTGATCGAGCCTGTGCGGAAGGCAGCGAGCACCTCGGGGTGGCCCCGGCGCAGGAATGCGGCATCTGTGAACGCGTGCTCCGTCGCGCCGGTGGATAAGCGACCGGCCGCGGCGTACTCGGCGACCATCGAGCGGTGGATCGCATCCCGGTGGAAGGGGTACTCCGCCGAATCCGCTTGGCTCAGCGCCATCCGATCGGCGAGCAGCGACGAGGCCTCGGACTCGAGGACGGCGATCCGACGCCGCTTCTCGCCCACGCGTCGAGCAGAGCCCGGCGGTGGTCGAGATCGGTGTCGTGAATTGCTGCCATGCCTCGAGTTTAGTATCTTTGTTCGAAACTCGAGCAGAACATCGGAATGGAACAGCGCGCGATGGTGGGAACAGACAAGGGATCGTTGTGGTCCTGTGAAGAAGACGCAGGCAACGGACGGGGTACCGCTGGCAGACTGGACGCATGGTGACGTTGCTGCTGGACCAGACGCAACTCGAAGTCGTGCTCTCGCCCATCGAGCGCGCGGCCAGCTTCCATCGTGACAACCTGCGCATCGCGCGCGAGACGATCACGAAAGTGCAGCTCACCGACGATGCGTGGACCTGGCTGCGCGGCGTGCCCAATCCGGGAACGCACATCCCCGGGGTGCTCGCCTCGGGAAGCTGGAAGGCGGCGGGCAGCGTCGACTTCGTGCTCATCCGCCGACACCGTCCGAGCGTCGTGATCGACCTCGACGGAGATCCGCAGTTCCGTCGCCTGATCCTCACGACGCGCCACGGACTCGCCCTGACCCAGGCCCTGCGCCTCGACGTTTCCGCGGAGCCCGCAGACGTCGAGGAGATCGTCGCCACGGCACCGACGCCCGTGTCCAAGCAGCGCCGCCGGCCGGTCATCCGTCCCCGACCGGCCTGAGCCCTCGACAAGAATGCCCTCCGTCACCGATCGGTGACGGAGGGCATCGTCGCTCGGGGCGCGTCAGTCGTGACGGTGCTCGCCCTCGTGGTTCTGGTGCTCGCCCTCGTGGTTCTGGTGCTCGCCCTCGTGGTTCTGGTGCTCGCCCTCGTGGTTCTGGTGCTCGCCCTCGTGGTTCTGGTGCTCGCCCTCGTGGTTCTGGTGCTCGCCCTCGTGGTTCTGGTGCTCACGCTCGGGGTGCTCGCTCTCGACCTGGTGCCCCTGCTCGTCATCCGCAGACGAACGGCCTTCAGCGGACGAAGCCGCCCCTGACGCCGAGTCGTCCTCCGCAGCCGAATCGTTCTCCTCAGCTGCGTCGCTGTCGGGTGTCCACGCGGGCACCTGGTCGATCACGCCCGTGCTCGCGACGGACCAGTGCGCGTCCTCGTTCGAGGTCTCGTCCTCGGACGCGTCGCCCGTAGCGCCTTCGGACGCGTCGCCCTCCTCGCCGTCGGCGCCGGCATCGGTGGACGCCGCGGCGTCGCCGAGCGGGTAGTCTGCCGGCTCATCGTCGTAGTAGGCGCGAGCGGCGGCGGCGAGCATGGACGTCACCGCCGCGGAGCGTGGATCGTCCCCCTCGGGGCGATCGTCCGATTCGTCGCCTCCGTCGGCGACGTCATCCTGCTCGCCGAGGTCGTCGAAGACCTCGACACCGGATGCCGCGGCGTCCGCCTCGCCCGTCGTCGGTGCGTCGGCGACCTCGGGGAGACGGTCCTCGTTCTCGTCCCCGGGCGCGGTCCCGGTGCCGAACAGGATGTCGTCGAAGGACTGCGTGGTCGCGCCTTCCTCAGCCGGGCGATCCTGCTCTTCGCCGGTGTCCGCGTCAGCGGCCTGCGCGGCGTCTGCATCCGGAGCCGCATCGGCGGTCACCGCCTCCGGGGCCACCGCAGAGGCTTCCGCTGTCGGTTCCGCCTGCGCCTCGACCGAAGCACCCGAGAGCGGGTCCACCGCAGCATCCTCATCCGCGACAGCATCCGCCTCAGCCGCAGCATCCGCGTCCGCCGCAGCATCCGCCGCGGAACCGGCATCCGCCTCCGAATCGGCATCCGTCTCCGGACCGGCTTCCGCCTCGACGACTGCAGGGGCAGCCTCCGACGGCGCCACGTACTCCGACGCCGCCGCGACCGCGCGCGGTCCGAGCGTCCCTCCGCGGACGAGCTCGATGAACACGTCCTCCAGCGTGGGTCCGCGCTGCACGAGCGTGCTGAGCGCGACGCCTGCCGAGGCGGCGATCGCACCGACGGTCTGCGCGTCCCCGCCGCGCACGCGGAGTCCGGAGCGCAGCACCTCGACCTCGAAGCCCGCGCTCGAGAGCGCAGTGCGCAGGGCGACGCGGTCGGCGGAGTCGACGACGACGGATCCGCCGGACGGGTCGGCGAGGGTCTCGATGCCGCTGGAGAGCACGAGCTGCCCCTTGGACAGCACGAGCACGTGGTCGGCCACCTGCTCGATCTCGCTGAGGACGTGGGAGGAGACGAGCACGGTGCGTCCCTCGTCCGCGAGGCGCCGCATCAGAAGACGCATCCACCGGATGCCCTCGGGGTCGAGTCCGTTCGCCGGTTCGTCGAACACGAGCGCGCCGGGGTCGCCGAGCAGGGCGTGCGCGACGCTCAGGCGCTGGCGCATGCCGAGGGAGAAGCTTCCGACGCGGCCCTCGGCCTCGTGCTCGAGACCCACGAGCGACAGCACCTCGTCGACGCGGGAGAGCGGGATGCCGTTGGCCTTGGCCGCGATGGTCAGGTGGCGTGCGGCGCTGCGGCGCGGTCGGTAGACGGTCTCCTCCAGCACGGAGCCGATCGTGCGCAGCGGGTGACGCAGCTCGGCGTAGGCGACGCCGCCGATCGTGGCGGTTCCGCTCGTGGGTCGCACCTGGCCGAGCAGGATGCGCAGAGACGTGGTCTTCCCGGCGCCGTTGGGGCCGAGGAACGCGGTGACGATCCCCGGCTCGACACGTGCGGAGAGGTCGGACACCGCCGTCACGTCATTGAAGCGCTTCGTCACGCGCGTGAACTCGAGCACCTGTCCGTCGGGCATCCGCGACCTCTCGTTGCAATGGGCGGTTCCGTCTATCCTGCCGGAAAAGCCGTCGGATCGCGCATTTACCGCAGGAACATGTGCAGAAGCAAGCCCTGGATGACGGGGTAGCCTGGCACGCGTGACCGCATCGACCGCCTCGCCCCGCGTCCTCGTCCGCACGGAAGGCGCGCTGGGTCGACTCACTCTCAACCGTCCCGAGGCCATCAACGCGCTCGACGTCGACATGATCCAGGCGCTCACGGCGGCGCTCGAGGCCTGGCGCGACGACACCGACGTGCAGATCGTGCTGATCGACGGCGAAGGCGACCGCGGCACGTGCGCGGGCGGCGATGTTCGGGCTCTCTACGACCAGATCGTCGCGGGCCAGGCGGACACGACGACGGAGTTCTTCCGCTCCGAGTACGCCCTGGACGCCATGATCGCGGAGTACCCCAAGCCGGTGGTCGCGCTGGCGGACGGCATCACGATGGGCGGCGGGATCGGCCTCACCGGCCACGCGGCGATCCGCATCGTCACGGAGCGGTCGAAGCTCGCGATGCCCGAGACGAGGATCGGCTTCACCCCCGATGTCGGCGGCACCTGGCTGCTCGGCCGCGCTCCCGGGCGCTTCGGGGAGTACTTCGGACTCACGGGCTCGACCATGAACGGGGCGGATGCCGTGCTGCTCGGCTTCGCCGACCACTTCGTCCCCTCGGATCGGCTCGGTGCGCTGCGCGAGGCCCTCGCGTACCGCGCCGACCCCACGGGGCCGGCGGAGATCGTGCTGCTGTTCGACGAGACACCCGACCCCTCGACGCTGCCGGCCTCCCGCGAGTGGATCGAGGACGCGTTCTCCGCCGACACGGTCGCGGAGATCGTCGCGCGGCTGCGCGCTCGCACCGAGTCGGATGCGGTCGCGACGGCCGATCTGCTCGAGACGCTCGCGCCGACCGCGCTCACCGTGACGCTCGACGCGGTGCGCGAGGCGCGGGGGATGCCGGGTCTCCGCGCGGCTCTGGAGGGGGAGTACCGCCGCGTGATGTGGTTCGTGCGGCACCATCCCGACCTCGTGGAGGGCATCCGCGCGCAGATCGTCGACAAGGATCGCGACCCGCATTGGAGTCCGGCGACGATCGCCGAGCTCGCGTCGGATGCGGGGGCGCCGGCCCGTTCGTTCGTCCCGGAGCGCTCGCTGTTCTAGGGGGTGCCGTCGGCCGGCCTTTGTTCGCCGCGGTGCAGAAAACCCCGGCCGGACCGGGGATCGGTTCGCTGTGAGCGAAGGTCCTCCCATAGGGGGATACGAATGTCGTCGGTTCGTGGCACTCTTGCATGTGCGCGATCGTCGGCCTGCGTCCGCCCGTCGGGAGATCCGCCGCGTCACCCTTCCTAGAAAGTCCGCCTGTGCTGGGAAAAATCCTCTTCCGCTATCTCCGCCGATACAAGTGGTTGCTCGTGGGCGTTCTGGTCTTCCAGTTCGCCAGCGCCATCGCCACGCTCTACCTCCCCCGTCTCAACGAAGACATCATCAACAAGGGCGTCGCGCAGTCCGACACCGATTACATCTGGCGCACCGGGCTGTTCATGCTCGCCGTGTCGCTCGGTCAGATCATCGCCTCGATCATCGCGACCTACTTCGCCGCCCGCGCGTCCATGGGAGCGGGGCGTGACATCCGCTCCGACGTCTTCGGCAAGGTGAGCGGCTTCTCCGAGCGCGAGGTCTCGCAGTTCGGCGCCGGTTCGCTCATCACCCGCAACACGAATGACGTGCAGCAGGTGCAGATGCTGGCGATGATGGGCGCGACGATGCTCGTCACCGCCCCGCTGCTCGCGATCGGCGGCATCATCTTCGCCGTGCAGACGAACGTCGGCCTCAGCTGGCTGATCGCCGTCTCGGTTCCGCTGCTGCTGGTCGTGGCGGGCTTGGTGGTCAGCCGCATGGTTCCGCTGTTCCGCAGCTATCAGGGCAAGCTCGACACCGTGAACCGCGTCATGCGCGAGCAGCTGACCGGCGTGCGCGTCGTCCGCGCGTTCGTCCGCGAGCGCATCGAGGAGGAGCGCTTCCGCGAGGCCAACACCGACATCATGGTCGTCGGCCGCAAGGTCGGCTCGCTGTTCGTCCTGCTGTTCCCGCTCTTCATGCTGATCCTCAACGTCACGGTCGTGGCGGTCGTGTGGTTCGGCGGCGTCGAGGTCAACAGCGGCACGGTGCAGGTCGGCACCATCTTCGCCTTCATGCAGTACATCGGCCAGATCATGGGCGGTGTCATCATGGCGAGCTTCATGGCGATCATGATCCCGCGCGCTGCCGTCTCGGCCGAGCGCATCGGCGAGGTGCTCGACACCGAGTCGAGCATGACTCGTCCGGCAGACGGCGTCACCGCGTTCCCGCGGCCTGGCTCCGTCGCCTTCGACGACGTCGAGTTCACCTACCCCGGCGCGGACTCTCCGGTTCTCACCGGTATCAGCTTCGGTGCCGAGCCGGGCGAGACCGTCGCGATCGTCGGGTCGACGGGCGCCGGAAAGACGACACTCGTCTCGCTCATCCCTCGACTGTTCGATGTCTCAGGCGGAGCGGTCTTCGTCGGCGGGACCGATGTGCGCACCGCCGACGTCGAGTCGCTGTGGGCGACCATCGGCCTCGTGCCGCAGCGTCCTTTCCTGTTCACCGGCACCGTCGCGTCGAACCTCCGGTACGGCCGGGAGGACGCGACGGACGAAGAGCTGTGGCATGCGCTCGAGATCGCCCAGGGGCGTGACTTCGTCGAGGAGATGCCCGATGGCCTCGAGTCGCGCATCACGCAGGGCGGCACGAACGTGTCCGGCGGTCAGCGTCAGCGTCTCGCGATCGCCCGTGCGATCGTGCGCCAGCCGCAGATCCTCGTGTTCGACGATTCCTTCTCGGCGCTCGACCTCACGACCGATGCGAGGCTCAGGCAGGCGCTGTGGCGCGAGCTGCCGCACGTCACCAAGATCGTCGTCGCACAGCGCGTCTCGTCGATCACGGATGCCGACCGCATCGTCGTCCTCGAGGGCGGCACGATGGTCGGGGTCGGCACCCATGAGGAGCTCCTCGAGACGAGCCCGACATACCGAGAGATCGTCGAATCGCAGTTGGGGGTCGACGCATGAGCGAGCAGAGCACGCCCACGTCCCGTCGCGGTCGCGCGCCGAAGGACGCGGCCGCCGCGACCGTCGAGCCGGAACTGACCGAGGACGAGAAGTACGAGGCAGAACTGGCCGAGCAGGCCCGTCAGAACGGCGGCGGCTGGGACAGCGTCGCGCCGGGCAAGGCCGACAACTTCGGCAAGAGCTTCAGCCGGATGATCGGTCTGCTGAAGCCGTCGGCGGTGTGGTTCGTCCTGGTGTCGATCGCGGGTGCCATCGGCGTGGTGCTGACCGTCGCCGCCCCGAAGGTGCTCGGCGAGGCCACGAACCTCATCTACAAGGGCTTCCTCTCGGTGCAGCTCGGGCAGACGAACGGGGGTATCCCCGGATTCCCCGCAGGTACCCCGCAAGAGGACGTGGTCGCCGCGCTGCGACAGGGTGGGCAGGACGACTTCGCGAACCAGGTGGCGGCACTCGGCAGCTTCCAGGTCGGTGACGGCGTCGACTTCGACGCGCTGCGGTGGGTCATCATCGCGGTGCTCGCGATCTACATCGTCGCGGCGTTCCTCAGCTGGATCCAGGGCTACGTCATCAACGTCATCATGGTGCGCACCATGTGGCGCCTGCGTGAGCAGGTCGAGGCGAAGATCAACCGCCTGCCGCTGTCGTACTTCGACAAGGTGCAGCGCGGTGACCTGATCTCGCGCGTCACGAACGACATCGACAACATCACGCAGACGATGCAGCAATCGCTGTCCGGGGCCATCACGGCCGTGCTCACCGTCGTGGGCGTGCTCGTGCTGATGTTCTCGATCTCGTGGCAGCTCGCACTCGTCGCGCTCGTCGCCCTCCCGCTCATGGGTGTGATCTTCGGCGTGATCGGTCCGCGGTCGCAGAAGGCCTTCGGCACGCAGTGGCGCAAGGTCGGTCGTCTCAACGCCCGTGTCGAGGAGGCCTTCTCGGGCCACGCTCTCGTCAAGGTGTTCGGCCGCGAGCAGGACGCGCTCGACAAGTTCAAGGACGAGAACGAGGAGCTCTTCCAGGCCAGCTTCAAGGCGCAGTTCCTCTCCGGCATCATCATGCCGGCGATGACCTTCGTCGGCAGCCTCACCTATGTCGGCATCGCGGTGCTTGGTGGCCTCATGGTCGCCAACGGCCAGCTGCGCCTCGGCGACGTGCAGGCATTCATCCAGTATTCGCAGCAGTTCACGCAGCCGCTGTCGGAGCTGGGCGGCATGGCCGCGGTCGTTCAGTCGGGCACCGCTTCGGCCGAGCGGGTGTTCGAGCTGCTCGACGCCCCGGAGCAGGAGGCAGACGCCGTCGACGCTCCGAAGCTCGACGAGGGCAAGGGCGTCGTCGAGTTCGAGAACGTGGCGTTCTCGTACACGCCGGAGCGTCCGCTCATCACGGATCTGTCGTTCCGCGTCGAACCCGGTCAGACGGTCGCGATCGTCGGCCCGACCGGCGCGGGCAAGACGACGTTGGTCAACCTGATCATGCGGTTCTACGAGCTGAACGGCGGGCGCATCCTGCTCGACGGTCAGGACATCGCGGAGATCACCCGTGAGGATCTGCGGTCGCGCACCGGCATGGTGCTGCAGGACCCGTGGCTGTTCGCAGGGTCGATCCGCGAGAACATCCGGTACGGGAGGTCGTCCGCGACCGACGACGAGGTGTACGAGGCGGCCAAGGCGACCTACGTCGACCGTTTCGTGCACGCGCTCCCGGACGGGTACGACACCGTGCTCGACGAGGACGCGTCGAACGTCTCGGCCGGCGAGCGCCAGCTCATCACGATCGCCCGCGCGTTCGTGGCGCAGCCGTCGATCCTGATCCTCGACGAGGCGACGTCTGCCGTCGACACGCGCACCGAGCTGCTTCTGCAGAACGCGATGGCTGCGCTCCGTCAGGGACGCACGTCGTTCGTGATCGCGCACCGTCTGTCGACCATCCGCGACGCCGACCTCATCCTCGTGATGGAGCACGGCGACATCGTCGAGAAGGGCACGCACGACGAGCTCATCGCCGCGCAGGGTGCGTACTGGCGCCTCTACCAGTCGCAGTTCGAGCAGGCCGCGACCGACATCGACGCGGAAGAGGCCCTCACCGGCACCACGCCCGTCGTCGTGAGCGGCGAAGCCGAAGAGCAGACAGCGGCCCAGGTGGGCGCTTCCGTCGGAGCGCAGCAGCCGGTCGCCGAAGCCGCGGCAGCGAAAGCCGTGGTCGAGCGCCCGGACGGCGACTCACAGACCTGAGCAGGAACACGAGAGCGCCGCGTCCCTCCCGGGGCGCGGCGCTCTCGCGTCCGCGGTCAGCGCATCGACGGGGCTGAGTCAGCGCTGGGCTTCGGTGAGGCCGAAGAGTTCGAGCGGATGCGTGAGACGCCACCAGGGACTCGGCCCGTCGACATCCTCCGCGAGGCTGAGGGGCGTCACCACGGAGTTGAGAGGCCCGGACACGAGCAGCGTTCCCGCCTCGTCGCCACCCTCCCGGCGATCGCCGAGATCGAAGGTCGGGGTCGCCTGCGCGCCCACGCCGTTCCACAGGATGATGGGGGTGTCGGCATCCGCGACGATGTCCACCGTCTCGCCCCACAACGTCGTCACGGTGCCGATCACGGCATCCTTCTCGACCGCGGGTTCCTGTGCCGCGAGTGCGGCCTCGACCTGGGCGAACAGGGCACGCGTCTCGGACAGACGCTGCTCGTCATCCACCTGCCCCAGCACCGCCGCGTACATCCGGACGGTCGTGTCGTCGACCACGATGTCCTTCGCCGTGAGGAGGTTCCAGCTGTCGCCGAGCGTGCCGGTCTTGACGCCGACGACACCGGCGTCGGCCAGCATCCCGTTCGTGTTGACGACCGTTCCCGCCCCGGGCAGGTCCACCGACGGCGTGCTCACGATGCTCGCGAACACGGGATTTTGCATCGCGCGCTCGGCCAGAGCGATCAGCGATGCCGGGGTCGCCGTGTTGCGCTCGTCGAACCCGGACGGCGTGGCGATCGTGATCCCGTCGAGGCCGCGATCCCGCAGCCACACCGTCGCCGCCGAGGCGAACGCCTCATCCGATCCCCAAATCTCTCGGGCGAGACGGTCGATGTAGTTGTTCGCCGATCCCAGCAGGGTGCCCTGCAGCATCTGGTACTCGGTGAGCGTTCCGCCGACGGGCACGTCGAGCGCGGACTGATCGGACCGGCGGTACTGCCAGTAGGCCTGGTTGTCGGCACGCGTGAACGCGAACTCGGGCCCCTGCTCCCCGACGGCGAGCGGCATGCGGTCGAGCACCATGAGGCTCGAGACGACCTTCGTGACGCTCGCGATCACGGCCGGGTCGAGGGAGGATGCGGTCGTGCCGAGTCCGCCGATGCCGACGGCGGCACTGCCCTGCGCGGGCCAGAGGATCTCCGCCGGTGCGGGTGCCGTCGGCGTGAAGGTGGCGGCCTGCACGGTCGGCGGCAGCTCATGCAACGGCCACAGCATGGTCGCCCCCGCGTAGGTGCCCAGGAGTCCGAGAAGGGCGCCGATGGGCACGAGGATGCCGGGGCTCGCCGCCCGAGAACGCAGCCGCGCGCCCCGCAGCAGAGTGCTGGCCGCCTCCGGATCCGCGTCCAGCGTGAGAGGTCCGGTCGACGTGAGCTCCGCGACCTCGAGCGGGTCGACCCAGGTGAGAGCCGTGCCGCCTGACCCGGCCGCGGCCCATCGGGTCTCCGGGGCGCTCTCGGCGCCGGAAGGCTCAGCCTCGGCGGTCTCCACCGGCGGGCGCGTCAGCACCGACGTCGCGTCCGTGGGCGACGTGTCCGGGGCGGCCTCAGGGGAGTGCGGAGCGGTCACCCCCTCACGGTACCCAATCCCGGCACGGAATCCCGGCGCTGCGGGCCGACGAGACAGGAGTGTCGAACCCGGCTAGGATCGAGAGCACAACCACGGGAGTCCGGCGAGCCGGGCTGAGAGGGAGCGAATCGCGCTTCGACCGTCGAACCTGATCTGGGTCATGCCAGCGCAGGGAGGAGCATTCAATGAGCACATCCACGTCCGGATCCACCACGGAATCCGCTGCCATCAGCGCGTCCGCGAAGGGACTCGGCCGCCCCGAGCTCTGGCGCTGGCGGGTCGTCGACATCGTCGTCGCCAGCGTCATCGCCGTCGCGTGCGCCCTGATCTTCCTGCTCTGGAACGTCGGCTACGAGGTGCCGAGCAGCATCCTGAAGCCGCTGCTGCCGGGTGTGCAGGGATTGCTGGCCGGACCGTGGCTCATCGCCGGCGTCCTCGGCGCACTTATCATCCGCAAGCCGGGCGCCGCGCTGTACACCGAGCTCGTGGCCGCGATCATCTCCGCACTCGTCGGCAACGCCTGGGGTCCGCTCACGATCGTGTCGGGTCTCGTGCAGGGTCTCGGCGCCGAGCTGATCTTCCTCGTCTTCCTGTACGGCGTGTGGCGTCTGCCGGTGGCCATGCTCGCGGGCGCCGGCGCGGGCCTCGCGTGCGGCATCAACGACCGCATCCTCTGGTACGCGGGCGCCGACACGCTCTTCACGACGGTGTACATCGTGTCGACGACGATCTCGGGGGCGATCATCGCCGGCCTCGGAGCCTGGCTCATCGCCCGAGGTCTCGCCGCGACCGGAGCGCTCAGCCGGTTCGCCGCCGGGCGTGAGGTCACCGCACGCGTGTGACCGCGCCGGGGACTCCGGCCGCCCTCGACGCCCGCGGCTGGGGGTGGCGGTATGCGACGCGTC
This sequence comes from Microbacterium sp. LMX7-1.2, assembly GCF_040675935.1. Lineage (NCBI taxonomy): Bacteria > Bacillati > Actinomycetota > Actinomycetes > Micrococcales > Microbacteriaceae > Microbacterium > Microbacterium sp. LMX7-1.2. Next base: position 2,530,182 of record NZ_JBEGIL010000001.1, read on the forward strand.
GCCGCTGGGCCGTGCGCGACATCGATCTGCGCATCGAGCCGGGGGAGCGCGTGCTGCTGCTCGGCGCCTCCGGCTCGGGCAAGTCGACCCTGCTGCAGGGCTTCGGCGGCGTGCTCGGCGGTGCTGACGAGGGGGAGACCCTCGGGGCGCTGTTCGTCGACGGGCGCGCGCCGACCGAGGCGCGGGGCCGCGTCGGCATGGTCCTGCAGGATCCGGACACCCAGACGATCCTCGCGCGGGTCGGTGACGACGTCGCGTTCGGCTGCGAGAACCTGGGCGTCCCACGCGAGGAGATCTGGCAGCGGGTGCGGCAGGCGCTGGATGCCGTCGAGCTCGACGTCGACCTCGACCGGTCGACCGCTGCGCTGTCGGGCGGGCAGAAGCAGCGCCTCGCCCTGGCCGGCGTGCTCGCGATGCGACCCGGAGCGATCCTGCTCGACGAGCCGACCGCCAATCTCGACCCCGAGGGCGTCGCGGACGTGCGGGATGCCGTCGCGTCGGCCCTCGATGCCACGGGAGCGACACTCGTCGTGATCGAGCACCGCATCGACGTGTGGCTGCCGCTCGTGACCCGCGTGATCGTCCTCGGCGCGGAAGCCGAGGGGACGGTCGTGCTCGCCGACGGCTCCCCGGACGAGGTTCTCGGGGCGCGCGGCGCCGAGCTCGCGGCATCCGGCGTCTGGGTGCCCGGTCATCCGCCTCGTGTGCCGGCACCGCCGTCGTCCGCACCCGGCCCAGTGCTGCTCGAGGCCCGAGAGCTGGAGGTCGCACGCCGACGCGGACTCGCCGTCGCCGGCCCGTTCGACCTCGACGTGCGTGCGGGCGAGGTGCTCGGCGTGACCGGACCGAACGGCGCGGGCAAATCGACCCTGGGACTCACGCTCGCGGGTCTCCTCCCGGCCGAGCGCGGCCGGGTCGAGGCGCAGCCGGTGCTCGCGGACGGAGCCGGACCCGATCCGATGCGCTGGAGCTCACGCGCCCTGCTCACGCGCATCGCCACCGTGCTGCAGACGCCCGAGCATCAGCTGCTCGCGAAGACCGTGCGCGAGGAGCTCGCGGTGGGGCCCCGGGCCCTGCGACTGCCCGACGCGGAGGCCGCCGCGCGCACGGACGACCTGCTCGACCGGCTACGGCTCCGCGCTCTCGCCGACGCGAACCCCTACACGCTCTCCGGAGGCGAGAAACGGCGGCTCACGGTCGCTGCCGCACTCGCCACACGTCCGCGGATGCTCGTGCTCGACGAACCGACGTTCGGACAGGATGCCGCGACCTGGGCCGAGCTCGTGGGCCTCATCGCCCGCCTGCGCGACGAGGGCACCGCCGTCGTCGCGATCAGCCACGACGAGGCCGTGCTGTCGGCGCTGCACGCACGGCGGATCGAGGTCGGGCGATGATCGACCCTCTCACGGCGCGGATAGAGCGCCCCGGCCCCATCGCCCCGCGGTCGGCGCTGGCGAAGCTCGCAGCGGCGCTGCTGATCGCGCTGCCGCTCGTGCTCACGATCGATGTCGTCTCCGCCGCCGTGGCGCTGCTGCTGGAGATCCCGCTGCTCGTGCTCGCGGGTCTTCGCGCCCGGGAGTTCTGGACCCGCACGGCCGTGCTGTGGATCGCAGCGCCCCTCGGGGCGGTCACGATCGCGCTCTACGGCGCCACGAGCGGCACGATCCACTTCGAGTGGCTGGTCATGCGGGTGAGCGACGGCTCCCTGGCGCTCGCCGCGGCGACAGCGGTGCGCGTGCTCGCGATCGGCTTGCCCGCGGTGGTGCTGTTCGTCACCGTCGATCCGACCGATCTGGCGGACGATCTCGCGCAGCGGCTGCGCCTCCCGGCGCGCTTCGTGGTCGGGGCGCTCGCGGGGATGCGGATGCTCGGCCTGCTCGTCGACGACTGGCGCGCGCTGTCCCTGGCCCGACGGGCGCGCGGCGTCGCGGACGAAGGCCGTGTGCGGCGGGCGTTCGGCATGGCCTTCGCCCTGTTCGTGCTGGCGATCCGACGCGGCTCGTCCCTCGCGACCGCGATGGAGGCCCGGGGGTTCGGCGGCCCCGGCATCCGCTCGTGGGCTCGGGAGTCGCGCTGGGATCGACGGGACACAGCCCTCGTGCTCGTCGCCGCCGTGATCCCCGTCACGGCGCTCACCGTGGCCGTGCTCACGGGATCGTGGAACTTCATCCTCGGCCCCACGGCCTGAGCGGTCCCGACCGCCTGGTATCATCGAGGTAACCCAAGGGGAGTACTCCGCCACGGGCGGCTCGTCATTACGGATGTCTCTGCATCCCGGGTCCCCGGTCCTCGTCCACGAGGATGGAGAAGACCTTGGCGTCGACATCGTCACGCCCTCGTCTGGAGAACCCTGTGGAAATCACCCCCCTCGTGTGGATCATCACGCTCCTCGTCACGATCGCCTTCTTCGTGTACGAGTTCTTCGCGCACGTCCGCACCCCGCATGAACCCACCGTGGGCGAGTCCGCCCGCTGGTCGGCGTTCTACATCGGCCTCGCGCTGCTGTTCGGAGTCGGCATCGGCGTCGTCTCCGGATGGAAGTTCGGCGGCGAGTACTTCGCCGGCTACCTGACCGAGAAGGCGCTGTCGATCGACAACCTCTTCGTGTTCCTCATCGTGATGACCGGCTTCGCTGTGCCGAAGATCTACCAGCAGAAGGTGCTGATGATCGGCATCGTGATCGCGCTCGTCATGCGCGGCGCGTTCATCGCGGTCGGCGCGGCGCTGATCGAGAACTTCTCCTGGATCTTCTACCTGTTCGGCGCCCTGCTGCTCGTGCTCGCGTACCGTCAGGCATTCGTCGACGGCGACCACAACCCCGCCGACGGCCGGTTCATGCGCTTCGTCCGCCGCATCCTCCCGGTGAGCGACCAGTACGAGGGCGACCGCCTCACCGTCAAGAAGGACGGCCGCCGCTTCGTCACCCCGATGTTCCTCGTGATCATCGCGATCGGCTTCGTCGACCTGATCTTCGCGGTCGACTCGATCCCCGCGATCTACGGGCTCACGGAGGAGGCGTACATCGTCTTCACGGCCAACGCGTTCGCGCTCATGGGCCTCCGTCAGCTGTACTTCCTCATCGGCGGACTGCTGCAGAAGCTCGTCTACCTCGCCCAGGGCCTCGCCGTGATCCTCGCCTTCATCGGCGTCAAGCTGGTGCTGCACGCCATGCACGTCAACGAGCTGCCGTTCATCAACGGCGGCGAGCCGATGCTGTGGGCCCCCGAGATCCCGATCTGGTTCTCGCTCGTGTTCATCGGGCTGACGATCGCCGTCGCGACCGTCGCGAGCCTCATGAAGTCCCGCGCCGACGAGCGGCGCGCGGCGCTCGCGCCCGCGACGGCTCCCACGACCGACTCCGCCCGCACGACCGACGGCACCCTCCCGACCGACACCGCCCTCACGACCGACACAGACAAGGATCACTCGTGAACCAGTCGCGCCGCTCCGACGCGTCCGCAGACCCTGACAGACCCGGCGCCCGACTGACCTCGGGCACCCCCGCACCGCAGGAGCCGGTCCGATGACCGCCGACCTGCTGTGGAACATCGCGCTGGTCCTCGTGTTCGTGCTGGTCGGCGGCGTCTTCGCCGCGACCGAGATGGCGCTCGTGACGCTCCGCGAGAGCCAGATCAACGCGATCGCGGCACGCGGTCGTCGTGGAGCGAAGGTTGCGGGCCTCGCCCGCAACCCGAACACGTTCCTGTCGGCCGTGCAGATCGGCGTGACCGTGGCCGGGTTCGCGTCGGCCGCGTACGGCGCCACCTCGATCGCCCCTTCGGTCGCTCCGCTGCTCCAGTCGTGGGGTCTCGACCAGCAGCTGTCCTTCACGCTCGCGACGGTCATTCTCACCCTGCTGATCGCGTACCTCTCGCTCGTGCTCGGCGAGCTCGTGCCCAAGCGCCTCGCGATCCAGCGCAACGCGCAGTTCGCCTATGCGGTCGCCCCCGTGCTGGACGGCTTCGCGACCGTCATGCGGCCCGTCATCTGGCTGCTGTCGGTCTCGACCAACGCGCTCGTGCGCCTGCTCGGCGGTGATCCGCACAAGACGGCCGACGAGCTGAGCGAGGAGGAGCTGCGCGACATCGTCGCGACGCACCAGAGCCTGCCCGACGACGAGCGCCGCATCCTCGACGACGTGCTGTCGCTGCGCGATCGCCAGGTGAGCGAGGTCATGCGCCCGCGCCCGGAGGTCGTCGCGCTCGACGCCGCCGCTCCGTTGGCCGAGGCGATCGTGCAGGTCACCGAGCTGCCGTTCTCGCGCTACCCCGTGGTCGACACCTCGATCGACGACATCGTCGGCTTCGTGCACGTGCGCGACCTGTTCGAGGCGGCGTCGGCGGACGCGGGCCGCACGGTCGAGACGCTCACCCGGCCCGTCGAGTATCTGCCGTCGACCGCGCGCGTGCTGCCCACGCTGACCCGCATGCGGGCGGCGGGCCACCAGATCGCGGTCGTGGTCGACGAGTACGGCGGTACCGACGGCATCGTGACGCTCGAGGACCTCGTGGAGGAGGTCGTCGGCGAGATCTTCGACGAGTACGACCCGGAGGAGCGGATGCCCGCGGCTGGCGGCCCTCTCGACGGGCGCCTCAATCTGCAGGACTTCGCCGAGATCACGGGAATCGTCCTGCCTCGCGGAGCGTCCGACACCGTCGCCGGCTTCGTCACGGAGATGCTCGGCCGCCTCGCCGTCGTGGGCGACTCCGTCGAGGTGCCCGGTGCGACGATCCACGTCACCGGCATCGACCGCCGCCGGATCTCGGAGATCCGGGTCGCGGTGCACGAGAACGACGCGGATGCCGGAGGCGAAGCGCCTGCGTAGGTACACACGCCTGGCGCAGGGAGCCGAGCCGCAGGCGGGTGAGCGACGACGTGTAGCGTGGGCGGCGTGACAGCGAGCCTCTCCCTTCCCGCATCCACCGCCGCACCGCTTCGGGGAGGTCCGGTCCTCCGCTGGGGCGTATTAGGGCCCGGCGAGATCGCCTCGGCGTTCACGAAGGCGCTGCACGATCACACGGACCAGCGCGTCGTCGCGGTCGGCTCGCGCTCGGAGGAGCGTTCGGCCCCGTTCGCTGCGGACCACGGTGTGGAGCGCAGCCACGCATCGTACAAGAACCTGCTCTCCGATCCGAGCGTCGACATCGTGTACATCGCGACCCCGAACAACGTGCACCGCGACCACGCTCTGGCGGCGATCGCCGCGGGGAAGCACGTCCTGGTAGAGAAGCCCATCGCCATGGACGCGGCGCAGGCGCGAGAGATCGCGATGGCGGCGCGGGATGCCGGTGTGTTCGCGATGGAGGCGATGTGGACGCGGTTCCAGCCGAAGTCCACCGTGATCGCTCGGCTGCTGGACGACGGCGCGCTCGGCAACGTCACGTTCGCCTCCGCGACTCTCGGATCGCGGTTCCCGCAGCACGTCGAGCGGATCTGGGATCCGCGGCTCGGAGGCGGCAGCCTGCTCGACCTCGGCACCTACTCGGTCTGGTGGACGCAGTTCGCGTTGGGCACGCCGACGGCCGTGAGTGCTGTCGGCTCGCTGGGGGCGACGGGCGTCGACGTGCAGGCCGTGATCTCCCTCACCTACCCCGGGGCGCAGGGAGTGAGCGTCTCCGGAGCTCTCGCCACCCTCGACAACACCGGCGTGATCGCCGGCACTGAGGGGCTGCTCACGAGCGCCCACTTCCTCGCCCCCGGGGGCTTCGTGCTCTCGACGGGCGGGCGCACGCTCGAGTACGAGGACCCCTCAGGTCTGGTGTGGCGTGACGGGCTGTGCTGGCAGGCGGCAGCCATCGCCGGGCACATCGCCGACGGGCGCACCGAGGCGCCCGAGCATCCGCTGGCGGCGTCGATCGCCGTCATGGAGACGCTGGACGCCGCCCGCGCCGCCCTCGGCTACGCCTTCTGAGCTGCCCCGGTCACGTCTCGTTCCAGAGCCGGCGGTAGTAGTCGAGGCGCACGGGGTCGGGCTCGACGCCGTAGGCCGCGATGAGCGCGTCCACCCACCCGGGACCGTAGTTCCACTCGGTGCTCATGGACGCCACGGCGATGTCGGCCCACCGATCGGCGACGCCGAGCGCTGCGAGGTCGACGTGTGCGAGAGGCAGACCATCGTCGTCGAGCAGGGTGTTCGGCACGCAGGCGTCGCCATGGCACACGACCAGGCGGTCCACAGGAGGGGGAGTGCGCAGCTCGGCCGGCACGCGGATGCCGCGGTCGCTGGCGTTCGCGATGCGGGTCGCCGGATCCCACGACCACGGGCACTCCGCGACGGGGAGCGCGTCGTGCAGATTCCTGAGGGCGATGCCGACGGCGCGGACTGCTGTCGCGGGTTCGTCGATCCAGCGCGGGTCGACCGCGCTGCGCCCCGGCAGTGCCGCCGTCACGAGCCACTCCTGCGCGGCATCCTCGCCCTGCTCGAGGACCTCGGGCACCGGCGTCCAGCGGCGCGCCCACCGCATCCGCTCGGCCTCGTGCCGCATCGTCGCCTCGGGGTCGCGCGGCCCCCACTTGATGTAGCGTCCGTCATCGGTGCGGAACGTCAGCCCGCCGATGCCGTTCCGCCAGACCGGGGTGAGCCGTGCGCCGGCGGCGAGGGCGTGCACGATCACGGGGACGTCGACGTCGCCTGCCGGGATGCTCATGCCTCCATCCTGCCCGGCAGTTCGCTCGCGCGCGCGGTGCGCCCGTGTCCTAGGCTCGGACCGATCACCCGGCGCGACGACCTCGCTCGGGATGAAACCGGGAATCAGTTAGGCTGAAACCCAGTCGCACACGTTCGAAGGAGAACCGCATGCAGATCCAGGGTTCGAGCGCTCTCATCACGGGAGGCGCCTCCGGGCTGGGACTCGCGACCGCCCGAGCGCTCACCGCCGCCGGAGCCGTCGTCACTATCCTCGACCTCCCCTCCTCCGCCGGGGCCGAACTCGCACGGGAACTCGGTGGCGCATTCGCACCCGGCGACGTCACGAGCCCCGAGGACGCGGCGGCAGCCGTCTCCGCAGCCCAGACCGCCGCACCGCTGCGGATCGTCGTGAACTGCGCGGGTATCGCCCCGCCCGCCAAGGTCCTCGACCGTGAGGGCGCCCCCGCCGTGCTCGCCGACTTCGAGCGCATCGTGCGCATCAACCTCGTCGGCACCTTCAACGTCCTGTCGCAGGCCGCCGCCGTGATCGCGAAGAACGACTCGACCGAGGGCGGCACCCGCGGCGTCATCGTGAACACCGCGAGCGTCGCCGCGTTCGACGGGCAGATCGGACAGCCCGCGTACTCCGCGTCGAAGGGCGGAGTGCACGCCATGACGCTGCCCGTGGCGCGGGAGCTCGCGCGTTACGGCATCCGCGTCTGCACGATCGCGCCCGGCATCATGGAGACTCCCATGCTCATGGGGCTGCCGCAGGAGGCGCAGGACTCGCTCGGCACGCAGGTGCCGTTCCCCTCGCGGCTCGGCCGCCCCGCGGAGTACGCCTCGCTCGTGCAGCAGATCGTCGAGAACGACTACCTCAACGGCGAGACGATCCGCCTCGACGGCGCGATCCGCATGGCGCCGAAGTGACCTCCGATCCCGCAACCTCAGGAGAACCCATGTCCCTCGCCGGAAAGACCATCCTCATGTCGGGCGGCAGCCGCGGAATCGGCCTCGCGATCGCCCTGCGCGCCGCCGCCGACGGCGCGAACATCGCCATGCTCGCGAAGACCGACACCCCGCATCCGAAGCTCGAGGGCACGATCCACACGGCCGCCGAGCAGATCCGCGCGGCCGGCGGCCAGGCGCTGCCGATCGTGGGCGACGTGCGCGACGACGACGACATCACCGAGGCCGTGCTCAAGACGCAGGGCGAGTTCGGCGGCATCGACATCGTCATCAACAACGCCAGCGTGATCGACCTGTCGCGTTCGCTCGACCTCGGCGCCAAGAAGTACGACCTCATGCAGGATGTCAACGTGCGCGGCACGTTCATGCTGTCGCGCGCTGCCGTGCCGATCCTCAAGGATGCCGAGAACCCGCACATCCTGTCGCTCTCCCCGCCCCTCAACCCGACGCCGAAGTGGCTCGGCGCGCACACCGGGTACACGCTCGCGAAGTTCGGCATGACGATGGTCACGCTCGGTCTCGCCGCGGAGTTCGCGCGCGACGGCATCGCCGCGAACACGCTGTGGCCGCGCACGACGATCGCGACCGCCGCGGTACAGAACCTCCTCGGCGGCGACAAGGTCATGGCCGCGAGCCGCACGGCCGACATCTACGCCGATGCGGCGTACGCCGTGCTCACGAAGCCCGCGGCGGGCTACACGGGCCAGACGCTCATCGTGGAGGACGTGCTCGAGGCTGACGGGGTCACCGACTTCTCGGGCTACGCCGCGATCCCCGGAACCCCTGACGACCGGCTCTTCCCGGATATCTTCCTCGACTGAAGGCCCGGAGGGGAGAGAGACCGCGTCAGAACAGCAGGTAGATCGCGCCGGCGATCGTGAGGACGATCACGATCCGGTCGAACAGCCGCTGGTCCAGGCGCTTCGCGACGGCGATGCCGACCAGCGCGCCGATCACGACGAGCGGTGCGAGCACGGCGTCCATGAGCAGCACGGGGCCGTGGAAGAGGCCCAGGCCCGCGAGGAACGGCACCTTCACGAGGTTGATGATCGCGAAGAACCACGCCGAGGTGCCGAGGAAGACCTGCACGGGCGTCCGCGTCGCGAGGAAGTACATCGACATGACCGGGCCGCCCGCGTTCGCGACCATGGTCGTGAAGCCGCCGAGCGTTCCGTACGTGCCGGCGAGCAGGATGCCGCCGCGCGGCGTGTCCACCGCATCGGACCGGCTCTGTCGCCAGCGGCGCCAGAGGGTCACGGCGATCATGAGCAGCAGGATGACGCCGATCGCGCGGCGCACGATGCCGTCGCCGGCGATCGCGAGGAACGCGAAGCCGAGCACGAGCCCCGCGACCACCGCCGGGGCGAGGCGCAGCAGTGTCGGCCAATGCGCATGACGGCGATAGGCGAGCAGCGCGAACACGTCGCCGACCATGAGCAGCAGGAGCATCGCGGCGGTCGACGTGCGGGCCGGCAGCACCGCGGCGAACAGCGCGATCGCGAGGATGTTGCCGCCGGGCAGCGCGGTCTTCGAGATGCCGATCGTGACGGCGGCGAGGCCGAGTGCGGCCCACGCCCAGGGTTCGAGCTCGGTCACAGGGCGCTCAGCCCGCCAGCAGGGCGGCGATCGCGTCGTAGCCGCGCGCCGTCGCGAGGTCGTGGGGGAGCACGCCGTCGCCGTCGCGGACGGTGACGTCGGCACCGCCCGCGAGCAGTGCCCGCACGACCTCGACGTAGGTCTGCGAGCCGTCGCCGAGCACGATCGCCTCGTGCAGCGCCGTCCAGTGCAGGTTGTTCACGTGGTTCGGGTCGACGCCGGCGTCGAGCAGGATTCGGATGGTCGACAGGAGCCCCCGCTCGGATGCCGGGATCAGCGCCGTACCGCCGTAGCGGTTCGTGCTCGCGAGGTCGGCGCCGTGGTCGAGCGTCAGTCGCAGGATCTCGTCGTGGCCGCGGGCTCCCGCGTAGAGGTACGCCGAGTCCTGGATGTCGTCCTTCGCGTTCACGTCGGCGCCGGCGTCGATCAGAGCCCGGGCCGCGGCGAGATGGTTCGCCTTGGTCGCGGCGACGAGCGCGGTCATGCCGCCCCCGCCGCGCGCCTCGAGGTCGGCTCCCGCGTCGAGCGCTGCCCGTACGGCATCCGCGTCTCCGCCGGCTGCCGCGGCGAGCAGATCACGGGAGGCATCGGACATGGCGGACTCCTCAGGGGCGGGTGGGACGGATGCCGGAGCGCACGCCGACAGCCCGAGAGCGACGACGGTCGCGAGAGCGCCCCACAGCAGCATCCGGGCGGTTCTCATGGTTCCGGTCTACCACGGGGAGGGCAGCGGGGGCGATCGAGCTCAGCTCCGCGTGGCAGCGAGCGCGGCGGCGAAGCGAGCAGCGCGCTGCTCGAGGTCGGCCCAGTCGGAGCCCGCGATGGAGGCGCCGTTCGCGAGGTCGCCGCCCGCGCCGACCGCGACGGCTCCCGCGCGGAACCAGTCGGCGAGGTTGTCGGGCGTGACGCCGCCGGTGGGCATGAGCGGAGCGTCGGGGAACGGTCCGCGCAGCGCGCCGAGGTACGAGGGGCCGCCGAGGGAGGCGGGGAAGATCTTCACGACGTCGACGCCGAGCTCGAGCGCACCCATGACCTCGGTCGGCGTCATCGCGCCGGTCATCACGACGCGACCGGTGTCGAGCATGGCGCGGGTGAGGGCGGGAAGGCTTCCGGGGCTCACGAGGAACTCGGCACCGGCATCCGCTGCGGCCGTCGCCTGCTCGACCGTGGTGACGGTGCCGGCTCCGACATAGGCGGCGTCGCCGTGGCGGGCGATGAGCTCGCGGATCACGGCGGGGGCGTCGGGTGTCGAGAACGTGACCTCGATGCCGGTCACCCCGCCGCGGATGATCGCCTCGGACGCCTCGAGCGCGAGCTCGGGGGACGGGGCGCGGAGGACGGCGAGGACGCCGGTGGCGCGGGCGCGGTCGAGACGGTCGGACATGGGTCTCCTTCGATGGGCTGCGTCCATTCTCGCGGACGTCAACCTGTCATTACAAGTTGCGTCTGGCAATCAGTGCAGGGAGGCCCCGCGCCCGCCGACCCAGCCGCCTCCCACCCGGCCCCCGGTACCCTGGAGACATGACCGAGAAGCCCCGCACGCGCGAGACGCGCCCCGCGACCGCGTCGTCCCGTCCCGCGGGGACCACGATCCGCGCCACTGGCGGCACGCAGGTGCGTCCGGCGACCGAGGGCTGGACGCAGCAGAAGGATGCCGAGGGGCGGCCGCTCCTGCAGTTCGCGAGCCCCAAGCGCGGCAAGCCGCCCGTGCACCTCGCCGACCTCACGCCGGCCGAGCGCGTCGACAAGGTGAAGGAGCTGGGTCTTCCGGGGTTCCGGGCCAAGCAGCTCTCCACGCATTACTTCCGGCACTACACGTCGGACGCCGCCGAGATGACCGACCTCCCCGCCGGCATCCGTGAGGAGCTCGTCGCCGGCATGCTCCCGCCGCTCATGACCGAGGTGCGCCGCCTCGAGACCGACCGCGGCGACACGATCAAGTTCCTGTGGCGTCTGCACGACGGCGCGCTCGTCGAGTCGGTGCTCATGCGCTACCCGGGCCGCATCACGCTGTGCGTGTCGTCGCAGGCCGGATGCGGCATGAACTGCCCGTTCTGCGCCACGGGCCAGGCGGGACTCACGCGCAACATGTCGACGGCCGAGATCGTCGAGCAGATCGTGCGCGCCAACCGCCTGATCGCCGACGGCGGGCTGGGCGGCAAGAAGGCCGACGACCACTCCATGGAGCGCGTCTCGAACATCGTCTTCATGGGCATGGGGGAGCCGCTCGCGAACTACAAGCGCGTGATGGATGCCGTGCGCACCATGGTCGCCCCTCAGCCCGACGGTCTCGGGATGAGCGCGCGCGGAATCACGGTCTCGACCGTGGGTCTCGTACCCGCGATCAAGAAGCTCGCCGACGAGAACATCCCGGTGACCTTCGCGCTGTCGCTGCACGCGCCCGACGACCACCTCCGCGACGAGCTCATCCCGGTGAACTCGCGCTGGAAAGTCGACGAGGCGCTCGACGCCGCCTACGACTACTACGCCAAGACGGGTCGTCGCGTGTCGATCGAGTACGCGCTCATCAAGGACATGAACGACCACGCGTGGCGCGCCGACCTCCTCGCCGAGAAGCTCAATCAGCGCGGACGGGGCTGGGTGCACGTGAACCCGATCCCGCTGAACCCGACTCCCGGCTCGATCTGGACCTCGTCCGAGAAGGACGTGCAGGACGAGTTCGTGCGTCGACTCAACGACGCCGGCATCCCGACGACCCTCCGCGACACCCGCGGCAAGGAGATCGACGGCGCGTGCGGTCAGCTCGTCGCGACGACCGAGGACGAAGCCGCCGCGGCCGCCCTGGCCTGAGCGGATCCCCTGTCTGCGGCATCCCGGATGCCGTCGCGCCGTCCGAGCTCTTCAGCGCGGGCGATCCATGACGCGATCCGCTCCGGACTCGCGGTCTTGACGCCCAGCATCCGGTGCGTGCGGACCGTGCGGATGCCGCAGAGCCGCATCGTGTTGCGGGCGACCTGCGTCTGCGCGGGCAGGCCCGTGAAGGGCACCGCGTACCAGGGGGTGTCGGCGAGCAGGATCAGCCGACCGCGCCGGGCGGGGAGCAGTCCCTCGGGGATCCCGAGCGTCGAGTAGCGGTACTCCTGCTGCGGCAGCAGCGCGCGGTCGAAGAAGCCCTTCAGAACCGCGGGTACGGAGCCCCACCACAGCGGGGTCGTCACGGTGACGGATGAGGCCTCGCGCAGCATCCTCTTGGCATCGGCGAGGTCGGGTTCGAGTTCCATCCGCTCGCGGTAGCCGAAGCGCAGCGAGGGATCGAAGGCGAGGTCGCGCACCGCGAGAACGCGCGCGTAGCCGTGCGCGGCGGCGTAGCGCCGGGCGAGCTCGGCGGTCAGCGAGCGGGCGTCGGGGTGGCCGTCGAGGACGAGGGCGGTGGTCATGGCTGCTCCAATGTTGACACTGTCAATGTGGTGGACACTGTCAAGATAGGGAACAATGTTGCTCGTGTCAAGTTCTCGATCCGGATATCACCACGGCGACCTCGCGCACGCCCTCGAGGCCGCGGCGATGCAGCTGCTGGCCGATCGTCCGGCGCAGGAGATCAGCCTGCGCGAGGTGGCCCGCGCCGCCGACGTGAGCCACAACGCGCCGTACCATCACTTCTCCGACCGCCGCGGGCTGCTCAAGGTGCTGGCCGAGCGGAGCATGGCCGACCTCGTCGAGGCGGTGCGTCTCGCGATCGGGCGCGCACCCGACGCGACCGCGGCCGCGATCGACTGCGGCGCGGCCTACATCCGCTACGCGGTCGAGAACCCCCACGGCTTCGACGTCATCTACGACCCGACCGTGTGCATCCCCGGCGAGCCGAGCGACACGATGGCTCCCCTCATCGCCGAACTCGAGGGGCAGCTGTCCCGCGCGGCAGCCTCCGCCGGGCTCGGTACCGCGGACGACGTCACGGGGATCTGGGGTCTCGTGCACGGCCTCGGGACGCTCTGCGCCGCGGGGCATTTCCCCCTCGACGCCGCGCTCGCCGGGTACGAGCACACGCTCCGCCGCATGCTCCCCGCCTGAGCCCGCGGGATCTCGCGGCGGAGACACAGGCACCGTCCACGTTTTCCACAGGCGACCTTTCGTAGATTGTCGGGATGCCCTATTCCGCTCACCGTCCCGGACGGTTCGATTCGCAGGGGCGGATCATCGTCGACAGCGACCCGAACGCCGACACGGATGACCTCGACTTCCTGCGCGCCTACGAGCCGAGCGGCGCCGACAGCGCCGACGCGCAGTCGACCGCGCCGATCGACGAGCACGCGGTGACGACGGATGAGACGGATGCCGCGGCATGCCGTCCCGTCCGTGAGCCGAAGCCGCGTCGTCAGCCCCGCGAGAAGAAGCCGCGGGTCCCCGGATCCCGCCTGCGCACGCTCGCGATCCTCGGCGGCGCGGAGGGCGAGATCCTCGACCGCGTGCCCGGGGAGACCCCGCGGTTCGTGCAGATGTTCTTCGTGCTCGCAGGCACCGCCCTCGTGTCGGCGATCTCTATGCTCTTCGCCCTCACCACGGGCGTGCAGGCCGCGATCTGGCTGGCCGTGCCCCTCGCGATCGTGTGGGCGCTGATCATCTTCAACCTCGACCGGTTCCTCACGTCGACCATGACGTCGACCCGCAACGTCTGGCGCCTGATCGGCCTCGCGATCCCGCGTATCGTCATGGCCGCGATCATCGGCTTCGTCGTCGCGGAGCCTCTCGTGCTGCAGATCTTCCACAACGACATCGCCCGCGAGGTCGCCTCGACGAACATCACCCAGGCGCAGTCCGACCAGGACGCACTCGAGACCGGTCCGGAGAAGAAGGCTCTGGATGCGGCATCCGATCGCGTCGCCGAGCTCGAGAACCAGGCCGCGACGGGCATCGTCGCCGGCACCGACTCCTCGTCGGCGAGCGAGTCCGCCGCGCAGGCGACCGTCGACGACGTCACCGCCAAGATGACCGCCCAGCAGGCCGTGATCGACCAGGCCCGCGTGCTGTACCAGTGCGAGCTCACCGGCGAGGGCGCGGGGACGGTGCCCGGCTGCACGGGCGTGAACGGCGAGGGCGCGAGTTCGGACGCCGCGAAGGCCCAGCTCGCCGAGGCGCAGCAGACCTACGACGCGCTCGCCGCACAGCTGCGCACCGCGAACGAGGAGCTCGCCGCCGCGGGCACCTCGGCCAAGGAGAACACCACCGCCTCCGAGACCCAGAACCGCGAAGAGGCGAAGTCGCAGCTGCCCGCCGCCCGCGACTCGTACGAGACGGCGCTCGCCGCGTACAACGCCCGGGCCGAGTCGGTCGCCTCCGGCAACGCCGGGGCCATCGGTCTGCTCAGTCAGATCAGCGGGCTGAACCGCCTGAGCGAGAAGGAGCCCACGATCCTGTGGGCGCACATCCTCATCGCGGCGCTGTTCTTCATGATCGAGCTGCTGCCCGTGCTCGTGAAGGTGCTCACCTCGTACGGCGATCCCTCGCTGTACGAGCGTGCCCTGGCGATCCGCAAACAGGTCGCGCTCGACAAGGTCACGGCCGAGGGCTTCCGCGACCGCGCCGCGATCGTGAACGAGCAGTCCTCCGGCATCCAGGCGGAGGCGGATGCCGCGGCGCCGCAGACCCGCGCCGAGCGGCGCGAGGCGGAGAAGGCCGAAGCGGAGGAACGCGAGCGTGCCGAGCAGCGCGCGCAGGCGCAGACGCTCGAGGATCAGGAGCGGCTGCTGCAGACGCAGGCCTGAGCGCGCGCCGGTCTCGCGGGCGGGGCCGCGCGGCCGTAACGGCCCGCGCCCCGGCATCCGCGAGTAGCGTGGCCTCATGGTCAACTATCGCTACCTCGGTAACAGCGGACTCAAGGTCTCGGAGATCACCTACGGCAACTGGGTCACCCACGCCTCGCAGGTCGGTGACGAAGCCGCAGTGAAGACGGTGCACGCCGCGCTGGATGCC
Organism: Microbacterium sp. LMX7-1.2; assembly: GCF_040675935.1. NCBI lineage: Bacteria > Bacillati > Actinomycetota > Actinomycetes > Micrococcales > Microbacteriaceae > Microbacterium > Microbacterium sp. LMX7-1.2. The sequence goes on from NZ_JBEGIL010000001.1 coordinate 2,545,306, forward strand.
GGCATCACCACGTTCGACACCGCCGACACCTACGCCAACACGGCCGCGGAGGTCGTGCTCGGCAAGGCCCTCGAAGGCCAGCGCCGCGAGAGCCTCGAGATCTTCACGAAGGTCTACTTCCCGACCGGTCCGAAGGGCCCGAACGACACCGGACTCAGCCGCAAGCACATCATGGAGTCGATCAACGGCTCGCTGACCCGCCTCGGAACGGACCACGTCGACCTCTACCAGGCGCACCGCTTCGACTACGAGACGCCGCTCGAGGAGACGTTCCAGGCATTCGCCGACGTCGTGCGCCAGGGCAAGGCGCTCTACATCGGCGTCTCCGAGTGGACGGCGGAGCAGCTGCAGGACGGACACGCGCTCGCGCGCCAGCTCGGCATCCAGCTCATCTCCAATCAGCCGCAGTACTCGATGCTGCACCGCGTGATCGAGGGCAAGGTCGTGCCGGCGTCCGAGGAGCTCGGCATCTCGCAGATCGTGTGGTCTCCCATGGCGCAGGGCGTGCTGAGCGGCAAGTACCTGCCGGGTCAGCCGGTTCCCGCGGGCTCGCGGGCGACCGATCCGCACAGCGGCTCCGACTTCATCAAGGGCTTCCTGCAGGACGACATCCTCACGGCCGTGCAGAAGCTCAAGCCGATCGCCGAACAGGCAGGTCTCACGATGCCCCAGCTCGCGATCGCGTGGGTGCTGCAGAACCCCAACGTGGCCGCGGCGCTCGTCGGAGCATCCCGTCCCGAGCAGCTCGCCGACACGGTCAAGGCCTCGGGTGTCACGCTCGACGCCGACACCCTCGCGGCGATCGACGAGGCCTTGGGCGACACGGTGAACCGGGATGCCGAGGCCACGTACTCGGTCTCCCCGGAGTCCCGCCTGGTCTGACTTCCCCCGCCGACGCCCGCGCGTCGACGCCCCGTCTGAATGCCGACGCCCCCGCTGAGATACGTGACTCAGCGGGGGCGTCGGCGACCAGGCGGGGCGTCGGCGAATGCGGCGCGGGATGCCGGATGCGGGAGCTACTCCTTCACGGCGCCGGCGGTGAGGCCCTGCACGATCCAGCGGCTCGCGAGCGCGAACATCGCCATGGTCGGCAGGATCGTGAGCACGGCGGCGGCGCTCATCGAGCCCCAGTCGATGTTGAACGTCGAGATGAAGCCGTTCAACGCCGAGGGGACGGTGCGGTTCTCGTCGGTGTTCATCAGCACGACCGACAGGAACAGCTCGTTCCAGCAGTTCACGAAGTTGAAGATGAACGCCGCGATGATGCCCGGCGTCATCACGGGGACGAGCACGCGGAACAGGGCGCCGAGGCGCGAGCATCCGTCGATCATCGCCGCCTCCTCCAGCGCGTCGGGCACGTTCTCGAAGAATCCGCGGAGCATGACCGTCGAGAACGGGATGCAGATCGCGATGTACACGAGGATCAGGCCGGGCTTCGTGTCGACGAGACCGAGGTCGGTCATCATCGAGTACAGCGGTCCGAGCGCGATGAACGCGGGGATCATCTGCGTGAGCAGGAACGCGATCAGCACCGCGCCCTTGCCCCGGAACTCGAACCGCGCGATCACGTAGGCGCTCAACAGGGCGATCAGCGTCGCCACGGCTCCGGCGACGATCGCGACGAGCGCCGAGTTACCGAGGAACGTCGCGAACGCGCTCTGCTGGAACAGTTTCACGTAGTTCTCGAACGACGGCTCGCTGGGCCAGTACTCGATCGGGAACCGGTTGATCGTGCCGGGCGACTTGATCGACGTGAGCGCGATCCAGTACAGCGGGAACAGCGTGATCACGAGCCAGAGGCCGAGGCCGACCACGCGGACGACGCCGCCGGCCGTGACGCGACGACGGCCGCGCGGAGCCTTCGCCGCGTCCGGCACCGTCAGCACCCGCGTCTCGGTCATGGTCGTGCCGGTGGGGGTGGTGATGGTCATCGCTGGGCCCTCCGCATCGCCATGAGGTAGAACGCGCAGAACACGAACAGGAACGCCACGACGATCAGGCCGATCGCGCTCGCGATGCCGTAGTTGCCCTGTTGCGTGTAGTTGATCATCCACGTCGTGATGATGTGCGTCTGGTTCGCGGGTCCGCCGTTCGTCATGGCGTAGATGATGTCGGGGAAGTTGAAGATCCAGATCACGCGCAGCAGGATCGTCAGCAGCAGCGTCACCGAGATGTACGGGATGATGATCGAGAACAGCTGCCGCACCTTGCCGGCGCCGTCGAGGCTGGCCGCCTCGAGCATCTCGTCGGGCACCGACTGGAGAGCCGCGAGGATCATGATCGCGAAGAACGTCACGCCGTACCAGACGTTCGCGACGATGACCGCGAACATCGCGAGCTTCGGGTCGGCCAGCCACGGCAGTGGGGCGTCGATGAGACCGGCCTTCATGAGCAGGTCGTTGACGACCCCGAACTCCGCGTTGAACATCCAGCGGAACAGCATCCCGATGAGGAAGCCGGAGACGGCCCATGGGAAGAAGACCAGCGCCTGGTAGACGCCCCGGAAGCGGAACCGCTTGCGCAGCGCGAGAGCGATCAGGAAGCCGATCACGAGCTGAGGCACGAGCGAGCCGACGACCCAGAGGATCGAGTTCCACGCCACGACCGGGAAGGCCGGGTCCTGGAAGACCGTGACGAAGTTGTCGAAGCCGACCCACGGGGTCGAGGTGAGGTCCCACAGGTTCCAGTCGTGGAACGCCATGCGCGCGCCCTGCAGCATCGGCCAGTACGTGAACCAGGCGACGAACACGATCGCCGGGGCCATGAAGGCCAGCAGGGTCAGCGCGTGACGCCCGCGGAACGGACGCCGACGCGGACCGGGGGAGGAGGCCCCGCCGGCGGCTTCTTTCGAAGCCGTGCCGGCGGAACCCCTCTCACGAAGAGCGGATGACACGGATCAACCCTTCTCCGCGGCGTACTTCTCGGTCCAGAACGTGTCCCACGACTCGAGCAGCTCGCTCGTCGACATGTTGCCGAGCAGCACGTTCTGCACATCCTGGTCGGACTTCTGGATCCACTCGGTCCACCAGCTCACTCCGCGCGGCTGGCGCACGTTCACGTAGGTCTCGGGGTCCTCCGTCATGGTGACGTAGCTGGTCCACGGGCCCGTCGAGTAGAACTCGTCGTCGGCCGCCTCGGTGATGATCGGCACGAGGCTGTTCGCCTGCGCGAACTCCGTTGCGGGCTCAGCCGACGAGAGGAACTCGACGAGCTTCACCGCGGCCTCCTGGTGCTCGCTGTTCTCGGCGACGCCCCAGCCGGCGACGGCCAGCGGCTGCGCAGCCTTGCCCGAAGGGCCGACGAGCAGCGGAGCGGTGTCCCACTGGTCCTCGGTGAGCGAGGAGTCCTGCACGGTCGCGATGACCTCGGGGTCCTGCAGCAGGAACGCGGTGGTGCCGTTCGTGAAGCCGGCGACCATCTCGGGGTAGCCCCACGAGACGGCCGAGGGCGGCGACGCCTCGGTGAACAGGTCGAAGTAGTCGTCGACGGCATCCTGTGCCTCGGGAGCGGCGAAGATCGTCGAGCCGTCCTCCATGAGGAACGCGTCCTCGGTGTCGAGGCCGTCGATCGTGTAGGCCTCGATCGCCGCGACCACGTTGCTGTTGGCGTTCGCCCCGCCGCGGAAGGCGTAGCCGTAGACGTTGTTCGACGGGTCCTGGATCGCGCTGGCCTGCTCGAGGAGGTCCTTCCAGCTGTGCGGCGGACCGTCGAAGCCGGCGTCGGCGACGAGGTCGGTGCGGTAGAACAGCGACAGGCCGTAGAAGCCGTAGGGCACGAAGTAGCTCTTGCCGTCGGCCGCGACCGACGCGGACTGCGCGTTGTCGGTCAGGGCGTCCCAGCCGTCCCACTTCTCCAGGTCGGCGGTCATGTCGTACAGCCAGCCGTTGTTCGCGAACGGGCCGACCGTGATGTCGCGGACCTCGAGCACGTCGACGCCCTTGCCGGACTGCAGCATCTGCTGGATCTTCGCGTCGGCCTGCTCGGTCGGCGGCGAGACCAGGTTGACCTTGATGTCGGGGTTCTCCTTCTCGAACTCGTCGAGCAGGCCGCGGATCAGGTCGGTGCGGGCCGGATTGGTCAGGCTCTCGACCATCTGCAGCGTCACGGTGCCGTCGGCGGACGAGCCGCCGCTGCCGCCGGAGCAGCCGGTGAGCGCGAGTGCGGCGACGGTGCCGATTCCCGCTGCGGTCGTCAAGATGCGGTTCTTCTTCACGAGGTGCCTCTCAATTTCGGGTGGTGGTGGGTTCGGGTGGTGATGGGTTCGGGTGGTGGTGGTTCGGGCGATGGGGGGTGCGGATGGGGGATCGGGTCGTGCGGTCAGGAGACGATGAGGGAGTTCGCAGAGCGGATGCCGGCGCGGCTGAGGATCTGCGGCACGCAGCGCTCGACGAACGCGGCGAAGTCGGACTCCTCCGTGTAGAGGTGCGCCGACAGGCGGAAGTAGCCGATGCCGCGGAAGCTCGTGAACGCGGTCTCGACGCCGACCGCGTCGAGGAGGTCCATGCGCAGCGCGTCGGCCTCCTCGCGGGTCGCGCCGAGTCCGAGCGGCAGGCGCACCAGGCGCATCGACGGCACGGGCGAGGGGAGCGGGGTGAGCGGGTCCTCGTCGCCGTAGGGACGCAGCGCCTCGGCGATCATCTCGGCGCCGGCATCCGCGATCTCGGAGATCGCGAGACGCGCATCGGCCCAGCCGAACTCGCTCTCGACGAAGTCGATCGCGGTCGGGGTCGCGAGGTACGTCGTCGCGTCGATCGTGCCCTGCGTGTCGAAGCGCACGGGATACGGCTCGCGCGCGGCCCAGGAGTCGATGAGCGGCCAGAGTTCGTCGCGGTCGGGGGCGGAGGTGACGAGCAGCGCCGAGCCGCGCGGAGCGCAGGGCCACTTGTGCAGGTTGCCGAACCACCAGTCGCCACCGGCCTGGGCCGCGGCATCGGCGATCAGGCCGGGCGCGTGTGCGCCGTCGACGAGGGTGCGCACACCCTGCACGGCGGCGAGCTCGGCGATGCGACGCGTGGGCAGCAGGCGGGCGGTCGGGGAGGTGATCTGGTCGACCACGATCAGCCGCGTGCGCGCGGTGAGGGCGTCGGCGAACAGCTGCACGACCTCGTCGTCGGCGGCGAGCAGCGGCAGGGCGACGGTGCGGACGGATGCTCCGAAGCGGCGCGCGAGGCGCTCTGCCCCCATCGTGATGGCGCCGTAGCCCTGGTCGGTCACGAGGATCTCGTCGCCGGCCTCGAGCCGGAGGGCGTTGTAGACGACGGTCGCGGCGGCGGAGGCGTTCGGCACGAACACGCTGTCCTCGGCGCGAGCACCCACGAACGGGGCCGTGCGCTCGCGCGCCTCCTGCACGCGCTCGGCGATGCGCGGGAACCATTCGACCGGGCTGAGGTCGGCCCGGCGGCGCAGTGCGTCCTGGTGGGCGACGACCGCGGTCGGCACGGCGCCGAAGGATCCGTGGTTGAGGTGGATCACCTCGGGGTCGAGGGGCCAGGCGTCGCGCGATCTCAGGCCGGAGTTCAGCGTGAGCGGTGCGGGGAACGGCAGTGCGGGCATCGATCCTCATCGGTGAGTCAGGGGCGAGTTGTTGCACAACTTTGCCACAGGAGTGCGGAAATGGCTACGGATCGGTGAAGATGAAACATAGTTGTCATACGAGTTTCCACGGTCGGCACATTCCGACAGACTTCACGAGGAGCAGGGCGATGGCCGAGAGGATGACGATGAGCGCACTCGACACGGCGCTGCACGGCCTGCGGGCGCTGATCGCCGACGGCGCATTGCGCCCCGGCGACCGCCTGCCGAGCGAAGGGGAGCTGTGCGAGCGGCTCGGGGTCTCCCGCGGGTCGCTGCGCGAGGCCATCCGCATGCTCGCCGCCCTCGGCGTGCTCGAGACCCGCCACGGCTCCGGCAGCTACGTCGGCGAGCTGCGTGCCGCCGACCTCATCGGCAGCCTCTCGCTCACGGTCGGGCTGCTGCCCATGGCCGGGGTGCTGGAGCTCACCGAGCTGCGCCGGGTGCTCGAACCGCATGCCGCGGCGCTCGCCGCCGCGCGGATCGACGCCGACACGGTGGCGGCGCTCGACGGCATCCTCACCGAGATCGAGGCGAGCGACGACTTCGAGGAGCACTCGCGCCTCGACCACGCCTTCCACATGACGATCTCCGAGGTCGCCGGCAACGACGCCCTCACGAGCCTGATCGACGTGCTGCGCTCGCGCTCGCGCGCCTACCGCATCCCCGACGCGCACGACGCGAACGAGCTCAAGCGGAACTCGGATGCCGGGCACCGGGCCATCCTGCGCGGACTCGCCGCCGCCGACCCGGTCGCCGCCTCGGCAGCCGCATCGTCGCACGTCGCCGCGACCGAGTACTGGGTGCGGCTGTACACAGACGCCCCTGACGACTCCGACGCCTGACCCGCGCCACGGCCTGTCCCGATCCGCGGACCACGGCCCGATCCGCGGACGTTCTCGGCCGATCCGTCCGCGGATCGGGCAAGGCTCAGCGGATCGGGACGCCCCGAGGGCCTACTCGAACGTGATGTCGACCTGGATCTCGGTCGCCAGACGCTCCAGGTCGGCCTGCAGTGCGTCGACGTCGACGTCCGCAGGAACCCGCGCCGCGACCGTCGCCTCGAACAGGCGGCCTCCCGCCATCGCCGCATCCCGCGTCTCCGTCGCCAGCTCCTCGATGCTCAGCGCGTGCGCGTGCAGCACGGCCGACACCTCTCGCACGATGCCGGGACGGTCGTTGCCCAGCACGCGCAGTTCCAGCATCCGCTCCGGGGCGGCGACGTTCTCGGTGCCCGTGCGCACGGCGACCGTGAGCAGGCCGTCGAGCTCGCGCAGCGCCGACTCCAGCTCGGACGACCGCTCCGGGGCGATCGAGACCTCGATGACACCCGCGAACGTGCCGGACAGCTCGGCGAGCTGGCTCGACTCCCAGTTGCCGCCGTGGGCGTCCACGACATCGGCGACGGCGGCCACGAGGCCCGGACGGTCAGCACCCGCGACGGTGAGGATGAGAGTGGTCATGCGGCCAGCGTACCCGGGCACTCCCGCCACAACTCCGGCGAATCGGGCGAATACCGGTCTCTCGGGGCGCGCGCACTCCTCAGCCGCGCCGCTTCTCCGGAGTTACGGCGCGCTGTTCACTCGATCCAGTCGCCCGTCTCCAGGAACCGGTCGAGCCGCGCGCGGTGCGGAGCGAGGTCCCAACCCTGCGCGGCGACCCAGTCGTCGGAGTAATAGGTGCCGGCGTAGCGGATGCCGCTGTCGCAGATGAGCGTGACGACGCTGCCGGTCTCTCCGGCCGCGCGCATGCGGGCGATCAGCTGGAACGCGCCGTACAGGTTCGTGCCCGTGGAGCCGCCGGCGAGGTGCAGGGTGCGCTCGCGCAGCATCCGGATCGCGGCGATGGATCCGGCATCCGGCACCTGGATCATCTCGTCGATCACGGTCGGCACGAACGACGGCTCGACCTGCGGGCGGCCGATGCCCTCGATGCGGCTGGGGCGTCCGGCGGGTGCCTCGGGGGTGCCGGCCCATCCGTCGTAGAACGCCGAGCCCTCGGGGTCGACGACCGCGATCTGCGTGTCGTGGCGGCGGTACTTCACGTACCGGCCGAACGTCGCGCTCGTGCCGCCGGTCCCCGCGCCCACCACGATCCAGCGGGGGATCGGATGCCGCTCCTGAGACAGCTGGCTGAACACGCTCTCGGCGATGTTGTTGTTGCCCCGCCAGTCCGTCGCGCGCTCCGCGAACGTGAACTGGTCGAGGTAGTGGCCGTGGCAGTCGCTCGCCAGACGCCGCGCCTCGGGAGACATGTCCTCCGCGCGCTCGACGAAGTGGCAGGTGCCGCCGTAGAACTCGATGAGGTCGATCTTCTCCTGGCTCGTCGAACGCGGCACCACGGTGATGAAGGGCAGGCCCAGCATCCGCGCGAAGTACGCCTCGGAGACCGCGGTCGACCCGCTCGAGGACTCGACGAGCGTCGTGTCCGCCGTGATGCGTCCGTTCACCAGTCCGTAGAGCAGCAGCGAGCGGGCGAGGCGGTGCTTGAGCGACCCGGTCGGATGTACCGACTCGTCCTTCAGGTACAGGTCGATGCCCCACTCGGCCGGCAGCGGGAACAGGTGCAGGTGCGTGTCGGCGCTGCGGTTCGCGTCGGCTTCCAGCAGGGCGATCGCGGTGCTGGTCCAGTCGCTCATGCATCGAGCGTAACGCGGCGCTCCCGACGGCGCCCGATCAGCTCACCGTGCCCGCCCTCGACGCCGCGCCGTCGTCGTCGATGTGCAGCAGCGACGCCTGCGACTGCTCCTGCTGCAGCTGGAACTCGAAGCGCGAACGATCACCGCGATGGTGCGCCACGAAGTACTCGATCGGGATGCCGTCGGCGCCGCGACTCACACTGCGCAGCCGCAGCAGGGCGGAGCCCGCGCTCACGCCGAGGTGCTGAGCCTGCTCGTGCGTCGCGACCGTCGCCTCGGCGGAGCGGACACCGCTCGTCGCGACGATCCCGTTGTCCGCGAGCACCCGGTACAGCGACGCCTCGGACAGATCGACGCCGAGCGTGACGCCGCCGATGTGCTCCGGCATCCACGTCGTGGACAGCGACCACGGCTCGTCGTCCACGTGCCGCAGACGTTCGAGCACGACCACAGGGGTCCCGGGAGCCACCTCCAGCGCGGCGGCGATCTCGTCGTCGGCCAAAGCCTGCTCGTGCCGCAGTACGTCGCTGTGCACGTGGCCGCCTCGGCGCTCGACGTCGTCGTACAGGCCGACGAGCGTGTGCACCAGGCTCTCCGCCGTGCGCGGGCGCGACACGAACGTGCCCTTGCCCTTGACGCGTTCGACGAGTCCTTCGTGCTCGAGCTGCGCGAGCGCCTGGCGGACGACCGTGCGGGAGATGCCGTACCGCTCGCACAGCCGGTGCTCGCCGGGCAGCGGATCGCCCGGCTGCAGACCGTCGCGGGCGATGCCCTCGATGATCAGCTGCCGCAGCTGGTCGTACATCGGCGCTGCGGAGTGCCGGTCGATCGAGTCCTCCATGTCAGTACGCCACTCCCGCGTGCAGGATCACGTTGGCGTACGGCGTGAACTCGCCCGAGCGCACGAAGGCGCGGGCGCCGTGCGTGAGCTCTTTGAACTCCACGTGCGGCACGAGCGTGATCTCGAAGTCCTGGTCCGCGAACCGCTCGCGCAGCGCCGCCAGCACCTCGGGACTCTTCTCGGCGATCTCGGCCGACACCGTCGCACCCTCGACCACGAGTTCGGCGAGCACGGTGTCGAGCACGTCGAAGAACGCGGGCGCGCCGGGCCGGTACGCCAGGTCGATGCGCTCCGAGCCGGGCGGGATCGGCAGGCCGGCGTCGGTCACCACGATGAGGTCGGTGTGGCCGGTCTCGCTGATCACGCGGGAGAGCGCGGGGTTGATGGTCGTGGCGGTCTTGCGCATGGGGGCTCCTCGGGCGGCTGATGCTGCGGGTCGGGCGGCGGGTGCGGCGGCTCAGGCGGCGGCTTCGCGGGCGGACAGGAACGCGTCGACCTCGGCGCGCAGCGGCAGGCTCGGCGACGCGCCCTGCTTCGTGACAGCCAGCGCCCCGGCCGCGGTCGCCAGGCGCACCGCCTCGTCGAGAGTGCTGCCGTTCGCGAGTGCGGCCCCGAGATAGCCGGCGTAGGCGTCACCCGCGGCCGTGGTGTCGACGGCCTCGACCGGGAACGGGGGGATCACGGTGGCGCCCTCGGCCGTGACGACGCACGATCCCTGACCCGCGAGCGTGATGACGGCGGCCCCGACCCCGCGGTCGAGGAACCAGCGACCCGCGCGCTCGGCCGAGTCGGCGTCCGTCACCTCGACGCCGCTGATGAGCGTCGCCTCGGTCTCGTTCGGCGTCACGATGTCGATGCTCGACCACACCTCGTCGGGGAGGGATGCTGCGGGGGCGGGATCGAGGATCACGGTCATGCCGTGCTCGCGACCGCGCGCCGTGATGTGCGCGGTGAGAGCGGAGGGCGTCTCGAGCTGCGTGAGCAGCACCGACGTGGTCGGCGCGAGCGCGGCGAGGGCGTCGTCGATCTGCTCGGGGCTCAGCGCCGCGTTCGCGAGAGGCACCATGACGATGTCGTTCTGCGCCGAGGCGTCGACGCGGATGTGCGCGATGCCGGTTGGGCCGGGCACGGTCCGCAGGTGCGCGAGGTCGACGCCCGCGTCGCTCAGCCCGGTCACGACGAGGTCGTGGAACAGGTCGTCGCCCACGCATCCGACGAAGCTCGTGAGCGCCCCGGATCGTCCGGCCGCCACGGCCTGGTTCGCGCCCTTGCCGCCCAGCATGAGCGTGAACTCGTCGCCCAGGATCGTCTCGCCGCGCGCGGGGAGTCGGGTCGAGAAGGTGGTGACGTCGGCGGTGACGCTTCCGACGATCACGACTCCGGTGCGGTCGGCCGAGGCGGCGGGGGTCATGGCGCTCCTGATCGTCGTCGATCCGCGGGCTTTGACAATCGTCCGCGGCTGTCATTACATTAGCCGAATCCGAACCTGTAACGACAGGTTGCGATCGAGGAGAGCCATGACCGCGCCGTCCCCCCGTCTCTACGTCGACAGCGCCGACCTCGAGCGCGTCTCGTCGCTCCTCGCGACCGGCGTCATGCACGGCGTCACGACCAACCCCACGATCCTCGAGCGCGGCGGGCGCACCGCCGCCGAGATCCCGGACCTGTACGCCCGGTGGGCGAGCGAGGGCGCGCGCGAGATCTTCTTCCAGACCTGGGGCGGCGACACCGCGTCCTTCCTCCGCAACGCCGAGGGGATCCGCGCGCTCGGCGACCTCGTCGCGGTCAAGGTGCCGGCGACGCGGGAGGGCTTCGCGGCGGCATCCGCCCTCGTGCGCGACGGCGCGACCGTGCTCGTCACGGCCGTGTACTCCGTCGCGCAGGCGCTCGCGTGCGCGAGCATCGGCGCGCAGTACATCGCGCCATACCTGGGTCGCATGCGGGATGCCGGGATCGACGGCGACGCCGTGATCGCGCGGATGCAGGAGGTGTGCGCCGGAAGCGGATCGAACGTGCTCGCCGCGAGCCTGCGCTCACCCGACGACATCACCGGCCTCCGCCTCGCCGGGGTGCCCTACTTCACGGCGGCTCCCGACGTGCTCGACGCCGTGCTGTCCCACGAGGTCAGCGACAGTTCCGCCGCCGAGTTCGACGCGGCCATGGTGCGGCTCGGGGCCTGACGCCCGGCAGCGATTCGACGCGGGGTGTCAGGCCGACGCCGCCTGACGCAGCCACCGTTCCACGCCCGCGATGTGCGCCGTCGCGAGGGACGTCGCGAGGATCGGATCGTGCTGCGCGACGGCATCCGCGATCGCCCGGTGCTCCGACAGCGTGCGCTCGACGGCGCCGCCCTCGGTGAGTCCGCGCCAGACACGCGCCCGCACGGTCTGGCTGCTCAGGTGCTCGATCAGGCTCGCGAGATAGGCGTTGCCCGACATCGCGACGATCTCGCGATGGAACCGGATGTCGTGCTCGACGAGCTCCTCGATGCTGACGTTCGCGTCGACCGAGGCGACCTCCTGCTCGAGGTGCGCGATCGCATCCGCCGTGCCGAGCGTCGCGGCGAGACCGGTGGCCTGCGACTCCAGCATCCGACGCACCGCGAAGATCTCCAGCATCGAGTCGTCGTCGTGCATGTCGACGACGAACGAGATCGCCTCCAGCAGCAGATGGGGTTCGAGGCTCGTGACATAGGTGCCGTCGCCGCGTCGCACGTCGAGCACCCGGATGACCTCGAGCGCCTTCACGGCCTCGCGCATCGAGTTGCGCGACAGGCCCAGACGCTCGGACAGCTCCTTCTCGGGCGGGAGGCGATCGCCGGGAGCGAGCTCGCCCGACACGATCATCGCCTTGATCTTCTCGATCGCCTCGTCTGTCACAGCCATGGCGTCATCCTAGCGATTCATCGGATGTCTGAGGCAGGATGGTCGGCATGCGCGTACTCGATTCGCACCTGCACCTCTGGGACCCCGAGGTTCTGCACTACACCTGGCTCGAAGGGCCCCTCGCGTGGCGCTTCGCCGACACGGAGATCGAGCACTCCCGCGTCGAGCGGGCGACCACGGAAGCGTCGGTGTTCGTCCAGGCCGAGACCGTGGAGGACGACTTCCTCGACGAGGTCCGCTGGGTCGCGGGCCTGGCGCCCGCACTCGACGTGGTCGGCATCGTGGCGGGTGTGCGACTCGACCGCGGCACCGACACCACCGCGCACCTGGAGGGGCTCGAGGTCGAGCCGCTCGTCGTCGGCGTGCGGCACCTCCTGCAGGGCGCGGACGACGGACTCGCCGGGACGGCCGCATTCGTGACCGGTGCGCGCGAGGTCGCCGCCCGAGGATGGACCTTCGACGCCTGCATCCGCCCCGACCAGCTGCCCGAGGTCTCGCGGCTGGCCGCCGCGGTGCCCGAACTGCGCATCGCGCTCGACCACCTCGGCAAGCCCGCGGTCGGTACGGCGGACGCACCGCTCACGCCGACCCCGGAATGGGTGCGCGACCTCGCCGACCTCGCGCGGCATCCGCTCGCCGTCTGCAAGCTCTCCGGGCTCCCGGCCGAGGCTGGGGGGAACTGGACGCGCGAGCAGCTCGAACCCTTCCTGGATGCCGCGGCCGACGCGTTCGGAGCGGACCGGCTGATGTGGGGGAGCGACTGGCCGGTCTCGGTCATCGGTCCCGCGGAGCACGACGACCCGCATGCGCCGGAGGACGGATCGCCCGCGTACCAGCCGCACGGTCGCGACCGCTGGGCCGAGACCGTGACCGCGTGGGCCGAGGAGCGCGGTCACGACGTCGACGCGATCCTCTGGCGCAACGCCTGGGAGTTCTATCGGATCGGCGAGCGCCGCGAGGCCGCGGATGCGTCGGATCGGCCGCGCCGCGGCATCCTGGGGTGGCTCCGCGGGGAGTGACGTGAGCGGGCCGTCCCGATCCGCGGACCTCGTCCCGATCCGCGGACGGATCGGCTGATGCCGTCGGCGGATCGGGACCTGTCCCGCAGATCGGGCGGGGTCAGCTGCCGACGGGGCGCAGACGCAACCGCGCCATGCCGCCGTCGATCTCGAGGAACGTGCCCGTGGTCGACCCCGCGTCCGGGCTCACGAGGTAGGCCACAGCTGCGGCGACCTCCTCGGGCGCGACCAGGCGGCCGTGGGGCTGCCGGGCCTCGAGCGCCGCGCGCTCCGCGTCGGGATCGGATGCCGTGTCGAGCAGTCGTCCCACCCACGGGGTGTCGGCCGTGCCCGGGTTGACCGCGTTCACGCGGATGCCCTCGCGCAGGTGGTCGGTCGCCATCGCGCGGGTGAGCGCCGCGACCGCGCCCTTCGACGCGCTGTACAGGGCACGCTGCGGCAGCCCCGTGGTCGAGGCGATGGATGCCGTGTTGCACACCGCCGCGCTCGGGGACTTCCGCAGCCAGGGCAGCGCCGCCGCCGTGACGCGGGCGATGCCGGTCACGTTGATCGAGAGCACGCGAGCCCACTCCTCGTCGTCGTTCGCCGTGATGTCGCCCTGCGCACCGATCCCGGCGTTGTTCACGACGATGTCGATGCGGCCGAAGCGCTCGGCGACCGCGGCCACCGCGGCGTCGACCGACGTACGGTCGGACACGTCGGCGGTGAACGCCGCGAACGCGGCATCCGCTCCCGAGGTGTCGCGGTCGAGCACGGCGATCTGCGCCCCGTCGGCGTGCAGGCGCGCGGCGATCGCGGCGCCGAGTCCCGAGGCCCCTCCCGTGACGACCGCGACGAGTCCGTTCAGTCCTTCGCTCACTTCTGCGCCTCCCAGGCCACGAACTCGTGGCGTTGACGCCCGAGCCCGTCGATCTCGATCTCGACGACGTCCCCGGCCTTCAGGTAGGGGAACTTCCCGCCGAACGCGACGCCCTGCGGCGTGCCCGTCAGGATGAGGTCGCCCGGTTCGAGCGTCACGTACTGCGACAGGTGGTGCACGATCGTGCGCACGTCGAAGATCATGTCGTCGGTGTTCGAGTCCTGGCGGGGCTCGCCGTTGACCCAGCTGCGCAGGCGCAGAGCGTCGACCTCGACCTCGTCGGGGGTGACGAGCCACGGTCCGGTCGGATTGAAGCCCGGGGCGATCTTGCCCTTCGACCACTGCCCTCCGGAGACCTCCATCTGGAAGGCCCGCTCCGAGACGTCGTCGGCCGTGACATAGCCCGCGATGTGGGCCTCTGCCTGCTCGGGGGAGTCGAGGTAGGCCGCACGGGCGCCGATCACGATGCCGAGCTCGACCTCCCAGTCGGTCTTCTCGCTGCCGCGCGGGATCGTCACCGTATCGTGCGGCCCCACGACCGTGTTCGGGGTCTTGAGGAAGATGATCGGCACCGTGGGTGGCTCGGCGCCGGACTCGCGGGCGTGAGCTGCGTAGTTCTGGCCGATGCAGATGACCGCGCTGGGACGCGCGATGGGGGAGCCGATGCGCAGGTCCGCAGCGCCTTCGAGGGGTACGAGCTCGCCCGCGGAGCGCGCGGCGGCGATGCGGGCGGAGAAGTCGCTCGCGAGGAACGCGCCGTCGACATCGGATGTCACGGGGCGAAGATCGAGGTGGACGTCGCCCTCGACGAGGACGGGGATCTCGGCTCCGAGGGGTCCCAGGCGTGCGAACTTCATGTCTCTCCTGCTCAGTCGGATCGTCGTGCAGACCGGCTGCGTCGACGCGGCCGGCCTCGTTGACAGTATAGACATCGGATGTTTACACTCCAAGAGATCCGCACGAATCCCATCCGTGCCCGAGAGGAACCCGTGAGCCGCATCGTCGCCCTCGACACGACCGACATCCGCTTCCCCACGTCGTTGAGCCTCGACGGCTCCGACGCGATGAACCCGGACCCCGACTACTCGGCCGCCTACGTCGTCGTGCGCACCGACGCCGGCGACGGCCACGACGGGCACGCGTTCGTCTTCACCATCGGGCGCGGCAACGACGTGCAGGTCGCGGCGATCGACGCGCTCGCCGGACACCTCGTCGGGCGAGAGATCGAACCGCTGCTCGACGACATGGGCGGGACGTTCCGCGACATCATCGGCGACTCCCAGCTGCGCTGGCTCGGACCCGAGAAGGGCGTCATGCACATGGCGATCGGCGCCGTGATCAACGCGCTGTGGGACATCAAGGCCAAGCGCGCCGGCCTGCCGCTGTGGCAGCTGCTCGGCCGGATGAGCCCCGAGGAGATCGTCGACCTCGTCGACTTCCGCTACCTCACCAACGCGCTCACCCGCGAGGAGGCCCTCGAGATACTCCGCGCCGCCGTGCCGGGCCGGGAGGACCGCGAGCGCGAGCTGCTCGCGACCGGATACCCGGGGTACACGACCAGCCCCGGCTGGCTCGGCTACTCCGACGAGAAGCTCGAACGACTCGCCCGCGAGGCCATGGGCGACGGCTTCACGCAGATCAAGCTCAAGGTCGGCGCCGACCTCGACGACGACATCCGCCGGTTCCGCAAGGCCCGCGAGGTGTGCGGACCCGACTTCCCCATCGCGATCGACGCGAACCAGCGCTGGGAGGTATCGGAGGCCATCGAGTGGGTGAACGCACTCGCCGAGTTCCACCCCGCCTGGATCGAGGAGCCCACGAGCCCCGACGACGTGCTCGGGCACGCCGAGATCGCGCGCGGCGTCGCGCCCATCCGCGTCGCCACGGGCGAGCACGCCCAGAACCGCGTGATCTTCAAGCAGCTGCTGCAGGCCGAGGCGATCTCCGTGATGCAGATCGACGCCGTGCGCGTCGCCGGCGTCAATGAGAACATCGCGAACCTGCTGCTCGCAGCCAAGTTCGGCGTGCCGGTGTGCCCGCACGCGGGCGGCGTAGGGCTCTGCGAAGCCGTGCAGCACCTGTCGATGTTCGACTTCGTCGCCGTCACGGGCACGAGGGAGGGGCGCATGATCGAGTTCGTGGATCACCTGCACGAGCACTTCGTCGTGCCCACCGACATCCAGGGCGGCTCGTACATGGCGCCCACCGCGCCGGGAGCGGGCATGGAGATGAAGGCCGACAGCATCGCGGACTATACGTGGACGGGCGCGCATGTCACGGTCTGATCGACTGACCGTCCCGACGCTCGGCTACGGCGCCGCCAACGTCGGCAATCTCTTCCGGGAGCTCACCGACGACGAGGCCTGGGCCGTGCTCGACGCGGCGTGGGAGAGCGGCATCCGCTTCTACGACACCGCACCGCACTACGGCCTCGGCCTGTCGGAGCGGCGCCTCGGCGCGTTCCTGCAGACCAAGCCCCGCGAGGAGTACGTGCTGTCGACCAAGGTCGGCCGGCTGCTGCGCCCCAACCCCGCCCACGCGGGCGGACTCGACACCGCGAACGACTTCCACGTACCCGACGATCTGCAGCGGGTGTGGGACTTCTCGGCCGACGGCATCCGCGCCAGCCTCGACGAGTCGCGCGAGCGGCTGGGCATCGAGCGCATCGACCTGCTCTACCTGCACGACCCCGAACGGCACGACCTCGATCTCGCGCTCGCCGAAGCGCTTCCCGCCCTCGAAGGTCTTCGAGATGCCGGGGAGGTCGCCGCGGTCGGCATCGGATCGATGGTGTCGGATGCTCTCGCCGCGGCCGTCCGGGGAGCCGACCTCGATCTCGTGATGGTCGCCGGCCGGTACACGCTGCTCGAGCAGCCGGCGGCCGCGGACGTGCTGCCGGCCTGCCGCGAGCGCCGGACGGGCATCGTCGCGGCATCCGTCTTCAACTCCGGGCTGCTCGCCTCGGACGAACCGCGTCGCGACGGCCGCTATGAGTACGGGCAGCTGCCGGACGAGCTCTGGGACCGACTCGTGCGCATCGCCGCCGTGTGCGCCGCGCACGACGTTCCGCTGCCTGCCGCGGCGATCCAGTATCCCCTGCAGTCCGACGTCGTGCGCTCGGTCGTCGTGGGCGGGAGCCGGCCGGAGCAGCTGCGGCAGAACGCGGAGCACGCAGCGCGGGACATTCCGGCTGCGCTGTGGCAGGAGCTCGCGGCGGAAGAGCTCATCCCAGACTGAGGCCCGCGGGGGTGGGGACGCCCAGCCGAGATCCGGTGAACCGTGCGAGATACGGATGCCGGAGGGCGAGGCGTCCGGACCTGGCGCGGTTGACCGGATCTCAGACGGAGTCGACAGCTCGGGCCGGAGTCGGCGGGGTGCCTGCGCCGACGGGGGTCAGCGCCCGAGGGTCGACTCCCGCACGACGAGCTCGGCCGCGAACGGCGTCGGCTCCGGCAGCGGCGCGCCCGGATTCGCGAGCTGCTGCAGCAGGGCGGCGCCCGCGGCGCGACCGATGTCGTACCCCGGCTGCCGCACGCTCGTGAGCGGGACGACGGACTGGTGGGCCTGCGCGACGTCGTCGAATCCGACGAGTGCGACGTCTTCCGGGACGCGGATGCCGTGCCTCAGCAGCTGTGCGAGCACGCCGATCGCGACCATGTCGTTCGCGGCGAACACCGCGTCGGGGCGCTCGTGCGGCGGCAGAGCGACGATGCGCGCCCCCGCCTCCAGGCCGTCCTCCGTCGCGAGATGCGCGACCTCGTCGACCTCGACGGTCGCGGAGGACTCGGCGACGGCATCCTGGAGCCCGCGCAGGCGGTCGTTCGACTGGCTCACCGACGGCGCACCGAGGAACAGGATGCGGCGGCGGCCGAGCGCGAGCAGGTGCTCGCCCGCGAGGCGCCCGCCCCCGCGGTCGTCGAAGAGCACGGACCCGACCGCCGCGGACTCGCTGGTCGGCCCGATCACGACCGAGCGGATGCCGCGCTCCGCCAGCTGCTCGAGGCGCGGTACGACGTCGCCCAGCGGGTAGATCACGATGCCCTGCACCCGGTGCGCCTCGAACATGTCGATGTTGCGTCGTTCGAGGTCGCCGTCACGGCTGCTGTTGCTGAAGAACAGCGACCAGCCCTCCTCGCGCGCGATGTCCTCGACACCTCGGGAGAGCTCCTGGAAGTACGGGATCCACGCGTCGAGCAGCACGAGCGCGAGGGTACTGCTCGTCCCGGCGCGCAGCTGCCGTGCCGACTCGTTGGGCACGTAGCCGAGCTGTGCGATCGCGGCGCGCACCTTCTCGGCGCTCGCTGCGCCGAGCACGTGCGGATGGTTGAGGTAGTTCGAGACCGTCGAGGAGGAGACCCCGGCGAGGGCGGCGACGTCTTTGACGCTGGCGGGCATGGAGCTCCTCTGCTGATGCGGTGCGTGACCAGGCTAGTGCAGGACTTGGCACGTGCCAAGAAAGTTCTTGACAGTCGTGGGGCCGCGCACGTAGCGTGACTCGCACGTCGATTTGGCACGTGCCAATCGACGGAGGCGACGGTGCCGCACACCCGCCTCCGAGAGGTGCCATGAACATCGGATGCCACGGACTGGTGTGGACCGGACGCTTCGACGCCGAGGGCATCCGCCTGTCCGTCGAGAAGACCAAGCAGGCCGGCTTCGACCTCATCGAGTTCCCGCTGATGGACCCCTTCTCCTTCGACGTCGAGGCCGCACGGGACGCGCTCGCGGAGCACGAGCTCGCGGTCAGCGCCTCGCTCGGACTCTCCGAGTCCACGGACATCACGAGCGCGGATCCCGCGGTCGTCCAGGCGGGGGAGGAGCTGCTGCTGCGCGCGGTCGACGTGCTGGCCGAGCTCGGCGGACGCCACTTCTGCGGGGTGATCTACAGCGCCATGAAGAAGTACATGGAGCCGGTGACGCCGGAGGGGCTGGAGGGCAGCCGCCGCACGATCGCCAGGGTCGCCGAGCACGCCGCCGACCGCGGCGTCGAGGTCGCGCTCGAGGTCGTGAACCGCTACGAGACGAACGTGCTGAACACCGCTCGGCAGGCGATCGACTACCTCGCCGCTGTGGACAGGCCGAACCTCGGCATCCATCTCGACACGTACCACATGAACATCGAGGAGTCGGACATGTTCGCGCCCGTGCTGGACGCGGCACCGTCGCTGCGGTACGTGCACATCGGCGAGAGCCACCGCGGCTACCTCGGCACGGGGACGGTCGATTTCGACACGTTCTTCAAGGCTCTCGGACGCATCGGCTACGAGGGCCCGATCGTCTTCGAGTCGTTCTCCTCGGCCGTCGTGGCTCCGGATCTGAGCCGGATGCTGGGCATCTGGCGCAACCTGTGGACCGACAACGTCGAACTCGGCGCTCACGCCAATGCGTACATCCGGGACAAGCTCGTGGCGGTGGACTCGATCCGGCTCCACTGAGCGCTATATCGGTGAGGGCTTGATCTGAAATCGATTTCACTTAGACTGGGCCGCCGGGTCCCGGACAAGCTGTGACCCACTTGTTATTACAGATATTCCCTTTCCGCAGTCAGTTAGATACATTTAGATACAACTTGCGGTGCAGGCACCGCAGGCCGCAGAATTGATCCGATGTTTCCGGCTCGAACCGGAAACAGCGGAGACGACCTTCAAGGAAGCAGGTGAGCGCATGGGCGACCCCATCCTCCGAGTGGACGGGATCAGCAAGGGATTCCCGGGCGTGCAGGCGCTGAAGGACGTGCACCTCGAGGTGCACGCCGGCGAGGTGCTGGTTCTCGTGGGCGAGAACGGTGCAGGCAAGTCCACGCTCATGAAGATCCTCTCGGGGATCTATACCAAGGACGAGGGCACGATCACGTTCGAGGGCCGGGAGGTCGAGCTGACCAGCCCGCTGCAGGCGCAGCAGCTGGGCGTCACGATCATCCATCAGGAGCTCAACCTGATGCCGGACCTCACCGTGGCGCAGAACATCTTCGTCGGGCGCGAGCCCACGTCCGGCCCGTTCCTGTCGGAGCGCAAGCTCAACGCGCAGACGGCCGAGCTGCTGACGCGTCTGAACATCCGGCTCGACCCGCGGCAGAAGGTCGGCGAGCTCACGGTCGCCGAGCAGCAGATGGTCGAGATCGCGAAGGCGCTGTCGTTCAACGCCAAGGTCCTCATCATGGACGAGCCCACCTCGGCGCTGACCGACTCCGAGGTCGAGACCCTGTTCGTGCTCATCGAGCAGCTCAGGGCCGCCGGCACCGGCATCGTCTACATCTCCCACCGCATGGACGAGCTACGGCGCCTCGCCGATCGTGTCACCGTGCTCCGAGACGGCACATACATCGGATCACTGGAGAAGTCCGAGGTCAGCATCCCGAAGATCATCGAGATGATGGTGGGCCGCGTGATCGACGAGGGAACCCGTCCGCAGGCGCGCGAGCATGCGAACGACCCCGTGGTCCTCGATGTGCAGGGGCTGTCGACCAAGGCCCTCCTCAAGGACGTCTCCTTCCAGCTGCACAAGGGCGAGATCCTCGGCTTCGCCGGCCTCATGGGCGCCGGACGCACCGAGACCGCCCGCGCGATCATCGGGGCCGACCGCAGCGACGGGGGCGTCGTCACGATCGGCGGACGCTCCGTGCGCATCTCCCAGCCCGCGGATGCCGTCAAGCACGGCGTCGGCTACCTCTCCGAGGACCGCAAGCTGCTGGGTCTCATGCTCGAGCAGGACGTGACGTTCAACACCGTGCTCGCCTCGCTCGGCTCCTACGCCAACGCGATCGGCTGGATGGGCGACGGCAAGGCGAAGAACCGCACCAAGGACTACGTGCAGCAGCTGCGCGTCAAGACGCCCTCGGTGAACCAGGTCGTGAAGCTCCTCTCGGGCGGCAACCAGCAGAAGGTCGTCATCGCCCGGTGGCTGATGCGCGACTGCGACATCCTCATCTTCGACGAGCCGACCCGAGGTATCGACGTCGGCGCGAAGGAAGAGATCTACCGCCTGATGCAGCAGCTCGCTGATCAGGGCAAGTCCATCATCGTCATCTCGTCGGAGCTCCCGGAGATCCTCCGCGTCGCGAACCGCATCGCGGTCTTCGCGAACGGTCGCATCACCGGCACGCTCCGCAACGAGGACGCCAGCCAGGAGAAGATCATGCAACTCGCAGCCCACGGAGAGGAAGACTGATGAGCGCTCCGCAGAACGGATCGTCCACGACGACGATCATCCAGACGGCCATCGACGAGAACACCGACAAACGCGACGTCGTCGGGTTCCTCAAGCGCCAGGTCCAGCAGTCCCTCGCGTTCGGCACGCTGATCGTGCTCGTGATCTTCTTCTCGATCGCGAGCCCCAACTTCTTCACGTTCAGCAACATCTCGACCGTGCTGCTCTCGACGGCCGTCATCGGCATCCTCGCCCTCGGCACGACCTTCGTGATCATCACCGGCGGCATCGACCTGTCGATCGGAACCGGCATGGCGCTCTGCGCCGTGATGACCGGTGTGATCGTCACGAACATGGGGCTGCCGGTCTGGATCGGCGTGATCGGCGGTGTGCTCACGGGAGTCCTGATGGGTCTCGTGAACGGCATCAACATCACCTTCCTCCGCCTCCCGCCGTTCATCGCGACCCTCGCGATGATGATGATCGCCGGCGGTCTCGCCCTCGTCATCTCGAACGTCGCGCCGATCTACTTCTCGAGCTCGGCCCCCGACTTCAAGAAGATCGCGCTCGGCCTGATCATCCCCGGCATCCCGAACGCCGTGCTCATCACGGCCGCTCTCGCGGTCGTCGCGTGGCTGGTGCTGTCGAAGACACTGCTCGGTCGCTACACCTTCGCGATCGGGTCCAACGAGGAGGCCACGCGTCTCTCGGGCGTCAACACCCGCCGCTGGACGATCTTCATCTACATGTTCGCCGGTGCCTTCACGGGTGTCGCGGGCATCGTGATCGCCTCCCGCCTCGACTCCGCCCAACCGCAGATCGGCATGGGCTACGAGCTGCAGGCGATCGCGGCTGTCATCATCGGCGGCACCTCGCTGCTCGGCGGACGCGGCTCGATCCTCGGCACCGTGATCGGCGCGCTCATCATGAGCGTGCTCGTCAACGGCCTGCGCATCCTCTCGATCCAGACCGAGTGGCAGAACATCGTCGTCGGAATCGTCGTGCTGCTGGCCGTGTTCCTCGACTCGCTGCGCAACCGCCAGCACACCTGACCCATCCCGTAGCACCACCCGCAGTACGCATCATCACAGCAGTACCCACCCACCACAGCAGTACCCACCCACAAACAATGGAGTTTCCATGAAGTTCGGCAAGAAGACCGCATTCGCGGCACTCGTGGCCGCATCCGCCCTCGTGTTCGCCGGCTGTGCCGGCGGCGGCGGTGACGTCATCGAAGAGGGCAGCGGCGACGGAGGCAGCGGCGACGGCGAGATGTACATCGCCATGGTGTCGAAGGGCTTCCAGCACCAGTTCTGGCAGGCCGTGAAGAAGGGCGCCGAGGAGAAGGCCGAGGAGCTGGGCGTGCGCATCACGTTCGAAGGCCCCGCAGCCGAGACCGAGATCGCCCAGCAGCTCGAGATGCTGACCGCCGCCATCGACAAGAACCCGGACGCCATCGCCTACGCCGCCCTCGACCCCGAGGCGTGCGTCGCCCCGCTCGAACAGGCCAAGTCGAAGGACATCCCGGTCGTGTACTTCGACGCCCCCTGCGACGGAGACGTGGGCCTGAGCCTCTCGGCCACCGACAGCAAGGTCGCCGGCGCGCTGGCCGCCGAGCACATGGCCGAGCTGATCGGCGGATCGGGCGAGGTCGCGATCGTCGGCCACTCGCAGATCAACTCGACCGGTGTCGAGCGTCGCGACGGCTTCGTCGAGAAGATGGAAGCCGACTACCCGGACATCGACATCGTCGACATCCAGTACGGCGACGGCGACCACCTGAAGTCGGCCGACATCGCCAAGACCCTCATCGCCGCGCACCCCGACCTCAAGGGCATCTACGGCACCAACGAGGGCTCCGCGATCGGCGTCGTCAACGCCGTGAACGAGCTCGGCCTCGAGAAGGGCAAGATCACGATCGTCGGCTTCGACTCCGGCGCTGCGCAGATCAACGCGATCAAGGACGGCACGATGGCCGGCGCCATCACGCAGGACCCGATCGGCATCGGCGCGCAGGTCGTGCAGGCGGCGTACGACGCCGCGAACGGCAAGTCGGTCGAGAAGTTCTACGACACGGGTTCGTACTGGTACGACAAGACGAACCTCGAGGACTCGAAGATCGCCGCGGTCCTGTACGAGTGATCCTCTGAGAACGGGAGAGCCCCTCGCCTTCGGGCGGGGGGCTCTTTCGCGTGTGTGGCCCGGATGCCGACGCCCCGTCTGGGCCTGCCCGGATGCCGACGCCCCGTCTGATTGCCGACGCCCCGTCTGATCGACGTCGGTCAGCGGGGGCGTGGGCAACCAGCCGGGGCGTCGACGTGGAGGCGAAGAGGCGTGGAGGCGAAGAGGGCAGAGGGATGCCGTCAGAGGCGGCGGAGGAACGTCAGGACGGACGACGGCTCGACGATGAGCTGCTGCAGCGCCTCGTTGAAGGGCTTCCCGGCGGGGGAGGCGAGGTGCGCCTGGAACGCCGCCTCGTCGCGATAGACCTCGTACACGAAGAAGCGGTCGGGATCGTCGACGAGACGGGTCGCGTCGAACACGACGTTGCCCTCCTCGGCGCGCACGCCCTCGGCGAAGTCCGCGAGCAGCGCAGCGACGCGGTCGCCCTCGCCCGGGCGCGCCGTGAAGGTTGCGTGGAGGATGGTCGGTGCGGTCATGAGGGACTCCTTCGGGGCGGATGCTGCGAACTGGGTGTCGTGCGGGGATCCGGCGCGTTTCGTCTCGCTTCGCTCGCTCAACGACCGAGTAGCGGTCGTTGAGCGAGGAGCGCAGCGACGAGACGAAACGCCTACGGAGACGTCAGGGTCAGGAGGCGGGCGGGGTTCGCGATGAGCATCCGGTCGACGGCGTCGTCGCCGACCGCCGCACGCAGCCGGGGCACGTAACGTTCGCCGAGGTAGGCGAGGCCCGGCATCCCGCCGTACGCGATGTAGCGGGTCGCGCGCGCCACGTCGCCGCCGAGCACCACGCGGTCGCCGGCGCCGCGCGACACAACGGCTTCGGTGAGGGCCAGCAGCTCGGCATCCGATCTCGTGCGGGGGCGGGCGAAGCCGTCGTACCCCAGGTAGGCGCCGCGTTCGGCGAGCGAGACGTGCAGTCCCGCGTCCGGGTCCCGGTCGGCGTGCGCGAGCACCACGCGCTCGGCGCCCACGCCCTCGGCGCCGAGCAGATCGAGCACTTCGTGCGCGGCCGTGCAGAACTCCAGGTGCACCATGATCGGGGCCCCGGTGGTGCGATGGGCGGCGGCGAGGGCGCGCAGGGTCGTGCTCTCGAAGTCGCTGATGCGCCAGTAGTCGACGCCGCCCTTGAGCAGTCCGGCACGCGCGGGGGCGCCGCCGGGGGCGAGTGCCCGTGTGCCGTCGGGATCGGTGTCGTCGCGCGGCATCCCCTCGGCGATCTCGCGCACGAACTGCCTCGTCAGGGTCTCGGCATCCTGATGGCGCGTCTGGTGGTCCGCGGAGTAGTGCGCCTCGCGGTGGCGTCCCGTCGTCGCGACGATGCGGAGTCCGGTCGCGGCGCTGATGCGCGCGAGCGCCTCGGGGTCGCGGCCGAGGCCGACAGGCGTGGCGTCGACCATCGCCGCGAACCCGCTGTCACGCAGCAGTGCGGCCTCGGCCCCCGAGCGCTCTTCGTCGTCGAGCTCGTCGCCCGGCAGCAGCGGCGACACCTGGAACAGGTGCTCGTGATAGTCCGTCGTCCCCAGATCCGCCGGGTCGACGTCGCCGAGGACCGTGCGGATCATCGGCGCACCGACTCCGCCGCCTCGGCCAGACGCTCCACGATCTCGGGCGTGAGCTCCAGCTCGAACACGTCGGCGACGACCTGCGACCATCCGTGGATGAAGTAGCGCCAGCCGTCGACCACGTGCAGGCGGCGCGCGGCCTCCTGCGCGCGGGCCTGGTGCAGGAACTCGAGCGTGCCGCGGTAGTTGAACTCCCATACCCACGCGTCTTCGGGGAACACCACGTCGTCGGGCAGCGGAGAGCCTGGACGGTCCTTGCCGAGACCGGTGGCGTTCACGATGAGCGATCCGGCGGGGGCGGCGGCGACGACCGCGGCAGCCTCCTCGACCGAACCGGTGCGCACGTACTCGATGAGGCCTTCGCGGGTGCCGTGCTGGCGATGGACCTCGCGCAGATGCTCGAGCTTCTCGTCGCTGCGGGCGGTCACGGTGATCTTCGTCGGGGCGTCCTCGCGCTCCGCGAGAGCCCAGCTCAGAGCGGTGCCCGAGCCGCCGGCGCCCAGGATCACGACCTCGGCGCCCGTGCGCGCGAAGTGGTCTGCGGGCAGGAAGTCGTTCAGTGCGAGATCGACCGTGAGCGGATCCTTCGCGCGGCCGATCAGGAGGTCGCCGCGCTTGGAGATGCTCGAGATCTCGGAGCACGACACCGCGAACGGATCGAGCTCGTCGAACAGGTCGGATGCCGCGGCGAACACGTTCATCTTGTGGGTCGTCACGAGTGCTCCGCGGTGGTGCGGGTCGTCGCGGATCTGCTCGACCATGGCGCGGTATTGCGCGGGGGTCGCATCCATGGGCAGGTCGTGGCCCACCAGCTCGGTCGTCGGCAGGTCGAGCACCTCCGCCCACCGGGGGAAGACCTGCATGATCGACGACGAGCCGGTGCTCACGCCCACGAAGCCCATGTAGCCGCCGGTCGTGGTCGGCGTGTTCTCAGTGATGGTCATGTCGGTCCTTCAGGGGTAGGGGCTTCAGGGTCGGGAGGAGACGGGATGCGCCGGTGCGCGCCCCGCGAGTACGGAGAGCACGTCGTCGAGCGACAGCGAGCCCATGTTGTCGACGGCCTGGGTGGTCTGCGCGCCGAGGTGCGGCGTCACGGTCACGCGTTCGGCGAGGTCGGCCGCGAGCAGCGGGCTCGCGCTCGCCGCGGTGTCGCCGGCGAGCGTGTCGGCCGCGTACGCGCCCAGGCGCCCGTCGCGGAGGGACGCGGCCACGGCATCCTCGTCGACGAGATCGGGGCGGGCGGTGTTCACGACGATCGCGCCGGGATGGATGCCGCTCAGCCGCGCCGCGTCCACGAGCGTCTGGCCGCCCGGGGCATGGAGCGTGATGAGGTCGGCGCTACGGAACAGCTCGTCGAGGTCGACCGGGGTCGCGCCCAGCTCGGTGATCCGCTCCGCGGGGAGGTAGGGGTCGGCGGCGAGCACCGTGCACCCGAAGCCGGAGAGTCGTCGGGCGACGCCCTGGCCGATGCGGCCGAAGCCCACGATCCCGACGGTCGCGGCGCCCAACTCACGGCCGCGCCGCACGCTCCAGTCACCGTCCCGTACGCGTCGGTCGCCGTCGGGGATGAAGCGCAGCGCGGCGAGCATCAGGCCCACCGCGTGGTCGGCGACGGCATCCGCGTTCGCGCCGGGAGTGTTCGTCACCGGGATGCCGCGGCGCTCGGCGGCCGCGATGTCGACCGCCTCGGTGCCGACGCCGTAGCGGGCGACGATGCGCAGCTGCGGTGCCGCCGCGAGGTGCTCGTCGGTCACGGGGCCGGTGCCCGCGATCCACCCCTCGGCCGTCGCGAGCAGCGGGGTCAGCTCGGCGAGGTCGTGGTGCGCGGGTCCGCGCACGATCTCGTGCCCCGCGGCCTCCGCCCGGGCGACGAGGTCGAGGTCGCCGTCGGAGAACGAACGGCTCGTGGCGAGGATGACGCCCATCACACGCTCCCCGCGGACGGGGCCGAGGCGAACCACGGCGCGAGCGCGTCGTACGCCGTCGTGAAGCGGGCGTGCCGCTGCGCGTACACCGCGTGGCGCCCGGTATCCGGGGCGAACTCGGCCGTGACCTCGCTCAGGGCGCGGGCGGCCGAGAAGTCCGCGAGGCCGAGGCCCACCGCGCCGGTGACCGCCGCACCCAGGCTGTTGGCCTCCTCGACGATCGTGCGGCGACGCACCGGCACTCCCCACACGTCGGCGAGAATGCCGAGCCAGACGTCGCTCTGCGCGCCGCCGCCGACCGCGTCGATGCGGTCGATCACGGCGCCGGACTCGCGGAACGCCTGGATGCAGGTGAAGAGGTTGAACGCCACGCCCTCGAGCACCGCACGGGTCAGGTGGGCTCGCGTGTGGTGGCGGCCGATGCCGACGAACGCCCCGCGGGCGGCGGGGTCCCACAGCGGGGAGCGCTCGCCCAGGAGGTACGGCAGGAAGTAGAGGTCCTCCGTGTCGAGGTCGCCGCCCGCGTCGGCGGTCAGACGGCCGGTCTCGGGGCGCGCCGGGTCGGCGGACAGCGCCTCCGCGATCCACTGCACCGAGGCGCCGCCGGCCTGCATCGTCGCGGTCGGCACGAACGAACCGGGCACGACGTTGTCGAACGTCATGGTGCGCATCTGCGGGTCGTGCAGCGGGGTGGGGCTCGCGAACGAGATCCACGACGAGGTGCCCAGGCACACGTACGCGCCGTCCTCCGGGGCGACGACACCGGAGCCGACAGCCGCGAGCGGACCGTCGCCGCCGCCCATCACGACCCGGGTCCCGGTCGGGAGACCCAGCGCATCGGCGGCGTCGGACGTGAGCGTGCCCGCGACGGTCGTCGAGTCGAGGATCTCGGGGAACAGCGCGGGGTCGAGGCCGGCAGCGGCGAGCACCGACTCCGACCACGTACCGGTGATCTGGTCGTAGGCGTTCGTGCCCGAGGCGTCGGAGCGCTCGGTCGCCAGGCGGCCGGTGAGGCGGTAGACGATGAAGTCCTTCGCGACGCAGAAGTGGCGCACGCGCGCCCACGTGTCGGGCTCGTTGTCGCGCACCCACATGATCTTCTCGAGCGAGTACGTCGGGTTGAGGCGGTGGCCGAGCACGCGGTAGGCCGCCTCGGCGCCGAGCGCCTGCTCCAGCATCCGCGTCTGGGCGCCCGAGCGCGTGTCGGCCCAGATGATCGCGGGGCGTACGGGGGCGCCGTGCGCGTCGAGCAGCACCGTGCCCATCATCTGACCGCTCACGACCAGGCCGCCGACGATCTCGGGCCCGATGCCCGACTGCGACAGCAGCTGCCGCGTGGCGGTGACGACCGCGCCCCACCAGTCCGCCGGGTCCTGCTCGGCGATGCCGCCCGCCGCGAAGTGCGCGGGATACGGCACCGTGACCGAGGTCACGAGCCGGCCGTCGTCGTGGTGCAGTGAGGCCTTGTTGCCGGTCGTGCCGAGGTCGTGCGCGATGATCATGGCCGGAGCCTATTCGGCGGTGGCGGCGTAGGGGCGGAGGTCCACGCCCGCGGACGCGCGGTACGCCCGCGAGCCCATGCCGTGCTCGAGCACCCAGCCGTAGTCGTGGCCGGCTCCGCCGGGGTATACCGCGAGGAACGCGTAGGGCTCGTCACCCGTGTTGACCGAGCGGTGCGCCCAGCCCGGCGGAATGTAGCCGATCGTGCCCGGGAGCATGTCGAGCCACTCGGAGCGCTCTCCGTCGAACATCAGCAGTCCGCCGCGGCCCTTCAGCGCGAGGTAGATCTCGCCCTGGTGGTTCGGGTGCTGGTGGCCCTTGGTCATCCAGAGCTCGCCCGAGGTGTCGCCCGGCATGATCGTCGTGATCGACTGGGGCAGCTCGCGGTCGATCTCCGGCACGGGGGAGCTCACGACCGTGTAGACCACGGGGTTGTCGCCTTCGCTGGCGGCCTTCCAGGCATCCGTGTCGAGGAAGAGACCCTCGAGGTCGGACATGCGGCGCGTGAGGGTCGGGCCCTCGGGCGACAGGGTGAGCTTCTCGGCGTCGAAGGTGATCGCGATCGGGGAGAGCGGCGGGGTGTGGAACTCGGGCATCGGTGCTCCTCGTAGGGTGCTGCGACACTGCGCAACCTGTAATGACAAGTTGAGCGTACCTGTTATGACAAGTGGTGTCCAGTGCTCATCTGCGCGGAGGTGCGGGCGCGGGTGCGGGTGCGGGTGCGGGGGCGTGGAGGGAAGGCGCGGAGGGAGGGGATGACGCGGAGGTAGGAAGATGTGGCCCGGATCGTCCTGCGCCCGGGTGATCGCCTACGCCCAGGGTCGCCGGGAGAGCGGCGGGCGGCGCGCGAGCGGGCGGGGAGTGTGGACGGGCGGGGGAAGGATGCTCAGGGTGCGGCGCGCAGGGCTCGCGTGAGATGTGCGCGTCCCCCGCGCACGGCCCGGGCGGCAGCGGCATCCGACCCCGGGTACTCCGCGTGCCCGGCGGGCAGGACCTCCAGGTCGAGGTCGCGTACGGCGTTCGCGACGCCGAACTGCCCGGGTGGCGGTACGTAGTCGTCCCACAGCGCGGCCTCGACCCGCACTGGCACCCGGGCGAAGCCCAGCGTGCTCGACGCATCGAACAGCCGCAGCTGCTCCCGGGCCTCGGGGTGCGTGGCGACGTGCGCCCGCACGACCTCGCCGCTGCCGAGGCACCGAACCGCGAGGCGCTCGTCGTACTGGCCGAAGCTCGGCACGATGAGTGTCGCGCCGATGCACCGGTCGTCCCAGGGCAGCGCGAGAGCCCCGATGCCGCCGCCGAAGCTCTCGCCCACGTAGTAGAGCGGCAGGTCGCCGGCCATCGCGAGGAGCGTGTCCGCCGCGAGCCAGAGGTCCCGCGCGCACAGGCCGAGGACGTACCGATCGGGGTCATCGAGTCCGGCGAGAACGTGCTGCTCCACGGGCTCGGGGGCGCCGACGCCCGCGTTCAGGGTCGGCAGACCCCGCGCGACCGGGAAGATCGCCGCCGCGTCGTCGGGCACCCGGGCGAGGTCGACCGCGTCGCGACCGCCGTAGCCGTGCGAGTGCACGATCCCCACGCGGGCTGCGCCCGTTGCCGGGCCCACGACCCAGGATCGCAGGCGGATGCCGTCGACGCCGGCGTGCTCGACGATCGAGACCTCTCGGCCCTCGTGCCTGCCGGTTGAGAGGAGGCGCGGCGCGGCATCCACCGTCCTCGCCTCCGCACGCCAGCGTCGCCAGGTCTCCGCGAGACCCGGAGGCGCGGCGACCGGCCGGACCCGACGCAGTGCGCTCTCGTCGAAGCCGTAGGTGCTGTCGAACGCGGCATCCGGGAACCAGGTGTCGTAGGGCGCGGGGAAGGTCATGATCATCCGACCGTATCCCGCTCTCCATTGAGGACCGTATATGTCCTGGTTGTCGGGGATGCTGGCCGGGACGAAAGGACGAGCCATGACTCATCTCCCCGCGATCCCCGCCGGATCCAACACCGTGAACCCCTTCCTGATGACCGACGATGCCCCGCGCATCATCGCCTTCCTCGTCGACGTGTTCGGCGCGGTCGACGTGCCGGAGGCTCGCACTCTCGACACCGACGGGCTGATCCTGCACTCCGAGCTGCGCATCGGGGACTCGGTCGTCATCGTCGCCGATCGCAAGCCCGACTGGCCCTTCACGCCGGGCTTCGTGCAGGTGTACGTCGACGACGTCGAGGCGACGCTCGCCCGCGCGGTCGAGCGCGGGGCGCGGATCGTCACGGCGCCGACCGACTTCTTCGGCGACACCTTCTCGCGCTTCGCCGATCCCGCAGGGAACCTGTGGTGGGTGTATCGCCATGCGCCGGACGCGGAGGCGGACGGGTTCGCGGATGCCGAGGAGTGGGGTGCGCCCGGCAGTGACGAGGGTGTGGAGCAGGAGGACTGGTCGGCGTTCACCTCACCCGAGCTCGAGTACATCCACGAGAGTCTGGTGGACGCGATGCGCGCGTTGCGCGATCCGAGAGCGCGGGAGGCCTAGGCGCTCGCCTGACGCGCCCGGTACGCGGCGACGGCGTTGCGGTTGGTGCAGGTCGGTGAGCAGTAGCGCTTCGAGCGGTTGCGGGAGAGGTCGAGCGCGAGCGCCTCGCAGGTGTCGTCGGCGCATACCGAGATGCGCGAGCCCTCGTCGGTGCGGATGACGTCGATCAGCGCCATGGCGGTCTCGATGAGCACGCGCTCGGCGAGGGGTCGATCGTCGGCGACCGCGTGCAGGTGCCAGTCGGCGGCGTCGTGGCGGACGAGGCGCGGGGTGAGGCGCGTCTCGGCGAGGGCGGCGTTGACGTGCTCGGTCATGTCGTCGCGGGATGCGAGGAGCATCGTGCGGAGTCGGGGGCGGATGCCGCGCAGGGCGTCGAGCTCGGCCCGATCGCGGTCGAGGCGGCCGGAGTAGGGGAAGTCGGCGAGGAACGCCCGATGGTCGTCGAGGGACTCGAGCGTGTCGGGGTCCTCCGCGGAGTTCACGAGCCAGACGGCGGAGCGCAGCGCCTCCTCGGTGTCATCGGTGAAGATCATGTTGACACCTTACTCCGTGCGCGAGTAGCGTCACGTGTCATGAGCACAGTCACCGATGACAAGCGCGCGACGGGCATGGGCCTCGGGCTGCCGCTGGCGATCGCCGCGGCCTTCTCCTTCGGCATGTCCGGCGCCTGGGCGCGCGGACTCATCGATGCGGGCTGGACGCCCGGGGCCGCGGTCACCGTGCGGGTGTGGGTCGCCGCGCTCGTGCTGCTCATCCCCACGCTCCTCGCGCTGCGCGAACGCTGGCGCACCCTGTGGCGGAACGCCGGCATGGTGGCCGCCTACGGCCTGCTCGCGGTCGCCGCCACGCAGCTGTTCTACTTCCAGGCCGTCGCCGTGATGGACGTCGGCATCGCGCTGCTGATCGAGTACACCGCGCCGATCGCCGTGCTCCTGTGGCTGTGGCTGCACCGCGGCGAGCGGCCGAGTCGCCGCAGCGTGATCGGTGCGGTGATCGCGTTCGTCGGGCTCGTCCTCATGCTCGATGTCGTCACCGGCGCGGAGGTCAACGTCGCCGGCATCCTCTGGGCGCTCGCCGCGATGGTCGGCGCCGCCACCTACTTCGTGCTCTCCGCCCGCGCCGACACCGGCATCCCGCCGATCGCCCTCGCGGGGTCGGGGCTGCTGCTCGGGGCCGTCGGACTCTCGATCGCCGCCGCCGTCGGCATCCTGCCCTTCCGTTGGACCACCGACGACATCTCCTACCGCTTCGGCACCGTGCCGTGGTTCGTCCCGGTGCTCGCGATCGGCGTCCTGGCGACCGCGCTCGCATACGTGCTCGGCATCACCTCGACGCGGATGCTGGGGTCCCGCCTCGCGTCGTTCGTCGCGCTCGCCGAGGTCATGGCCGCGCTGCTGTTCGGGTGGCTCCTGCTCGGGCAGCTCCCCGACCTGCTGCAGGCACTCGGCGGCGTGCTGGTCCTGGTGGGCGTGGTCGTCGTCAAGCTCGGCGAGCCGGTGCCGGCTGCCGAGTTCGTCGAGTCGCTGCCGGAGGATGCAGTGTATACCGAGGATCGGTTTACAGCGGAACTCTGACCCCAGTTCGCGCTTTGTGTATACACTGAGGGCATGGCGCTTCCGGCAGTCGATCGCATCTCGGCGAGCGAGCGCGCCCACGCCGCGCTTCTCGACGACATCCAATCCGGGGTGCTGCCCGCGGGATCCGTGCTCGGCGAGGTCGAGCAGGCCGCACGGCTGGGCGTGAGCCGCACGCCGCTGCGCGAAGCGCTTCGGCGCCTCGCCGCGGACGGTCTCGTGGTGCAGCAGTCGCCGCGCGTGACCGTGGTCGCCGACCTCGACGCCTCCGACATCCGCAAGCTCTTCGAGATCCGCCGCGCGCTGGAGGAGACGTCTGCGAGACTCGCCGCGCAGCGCGGGGACGCCGAGCTGTTCGCCGCGCTCGCGGAGGAGTTCGCGCACGTCGACCTGGCGGCGGACGTCGGACGCGACGACTACTACGCGCTCATCGCCCGTTTCGACGCGGCCCTCGACGCCGCCGTGGCGAACGACTACATCGCCTCGGCGCTGCGCACCGTGCGCACACATCTGGTGCGGGTGCGCCGCATGGCGAAGGACAAGCCCGCGCGCCTCGCGGCCTCCGCCTCCGAGCACCGCACGATCGCGCAGGCACTCGCCGCCCGCGACGGCGACCTCGCCGCGCACGCGACGCACGTGCACCTGCACAACGCGCTCACCGGCATCCTGGAATCTCTGGATGCTGTGGGGGAGGGCGTTTCGACTCGCTCCGCTCGCTCAACGACCGGGGCGGGGGAGGGCGTTTCGTCACTTCGACTCGCTCCGCTCACTCAGCACGGCGCTCGCTCCGCTCGCTCAACGACCACGACCTCCGACGAGTAGGGATCCGTCATGACCGTCACCCACCACGTCCGCGTCCACCGGAGCGACGAGAACCTCGCCCGTGAGGATCAGCTCGCCTGGAAGATCGCCGAGGTCGCCGCCGATCCCGTCGAGGTCGAGCCCGCGGTCGTCGACATGATCGTCAACCGCATCATCGACAACGCCTCGGTCGCCGCAGCATCCCTCACGCGCGGACCGATCAACGCGGCGCGTGCGCAGGCGTTCAGCCACCCGGTGTCGACCGGCGGTGCGGGCGCGACCGTGTTCGGCGCGGCGCTCGATCAG
Source organism: Microbacterium sp. LMX7-1.2 (assembly GCF_040675935.1). Taxonomy (NCBI): domain Bacteria; kingdom Bacillati; phylum Actinomycetota; class Actinomycetes; order Micrococcales; family Microbacteriaceae; genus Microbacterium; species Microbacterium sp. LMX7-1.2. The sequence goes on from NZ_JBEGIL010000001.1 coordinate 2,578,632, forward strand.
CGCACGAGCCCGGAGTGGGCGGCGTGGGTGAACGGCGTCGCGGTGCGCGAGCTCGACTACCACGACACGTTCCTGGCCGCCGAGTACTCGCACCCCGGTGACAACATCCCGCCGATCCTCGCGGTCGCGCAGCACGTCGGATCCGACGGTCGAGCGCTCGTCCGCGCCATCGCGACCGGCTATGAGATCCAGATGGACCTCGTGCGCGCGATCTGCCTGCACAAGCACAAGATCGACCACGTCGCGCACCTCGGACCCTCGGCCTCCGCCGGCATCGGCACGCTCCTCGGACTCGACGTCGAGACGATCTACCAGGCCGTCGGCCAGGGCCTGCACACCACGACCGCGACCCGGCAGAGCCGCAAGGGCGAGATCTCCACGTGGAAGGCGCACGCCCCGGCGTTCGCCGGCAAGATGGCCGTCGAAGCGGTCGACCGGGCCATGCGCGGCCAGACCAGCCCCGCCCCGATCTACGAGGGCGAGGACGGCGTGATCGCCTGGATGCTCGACGGCAAGGATGCCGCGTACGAGGTGCCGCTCCCGGCATCCGGCGAGCCGAAGCGCGCGATCCTCGACTCGTACACGAAGGAGCACTCCGCCGAGTACCAGGCCCAGGCGTGGATCGACCTCGCCCGCAAGCTCGGCACCGAGAACCCGGCGCTTCGCGACCCCGCGAACATCGAGTCGATCGTGCTGCACACGAGCCACCACACGCACTACGTGATCGGCTCGGGCGCGAACGACCCGCAGAAGTACGACCCGACGGCGTCGCGGGAGACGCTCGACCACTCGATCCCGTACATCTTCGCCGTCGCGCTGCAGGACGGCGGCTGGCACCACGTCGACTCGTACACCCCCGAGCGCGCAGGCCGCCCCGACACGGTCGCGCTGTGGCACAAGATCACGACGGCCGAGGATGCCGAGTGGACGCGTCGCTACCACTCCGAGGACCCCGACGTGAAGGCCTTCGGCGGTCGTGTGGAGTTCACGCTGACGGACGGCTCGACCGTCGTCGACGAGATCGCCGTGGCCGACGCGCACCCGCTCGGGGCCCGTCCGTTCGCGCGCGAGAACTACATCGCGAAGTTCCGGCTGCTCGCGGAGCCCGTGCTGGAGCCCGCGGAGATCGAGCGCTTCCTCGAGCTCGTGCAGCGCCTGCCCGAGCTGACGGCCGCCGAGGTCGGCGAGCTGTCGATCATCGCGAAGCCCGGCCTCCTCGAGGGCGCGGACACGCCGAAGGGGCTGTTCTGATGCTGTACTCCACGACGACGCCGGCCGAGAAGAGGCGGTTGTTCCGTGAGCGCCTCGCGAGCGGCGAACTGCTGCGCTTCCCCGGAGCGTTCAACCCCCTCAGCGCCAAGCTCATCGAACAGAGGGGCTTCGACGGCGTCTACATCTCCGGGGCCGTTCTCTCGGCCGATCTGGGTCTGCCCGACATCGGACTCACGACGCTGACCGAGGTCGCCGGACGCGCGAAGCAGATCGCCCGCATGACCGACATCCCCTCGATCGTCGATGCCGACACCGGTTTCGGCGAGCCGATGAACGTGGCGCGCACGATCCAGGAGCTCGAGGATGCCGGACTCGCCGGCACCCATATCGAGGACCAGATCAACCCCAAGCGCTGCGGTCACCTCGACGGCAAGAGCGTGGTCGACGAGAACACGGCGATCAAGCGCATCCGCGCCGCCGCCGATGCGCGCCGAGACGAGAACTTCCTGATCATGGCCCGCACCGACATCCGCGCGATCGACGGACTGGATGCCGCGATCGATCGGGCCAAGGCCCTCGTAGACGCGGGGGCCGACGCGATCTTCCCCGAGGCGATGCGCGACCTCTCGGAGTTCGAGGCGATGGCGGATGCTCTCGACGTGCCGATCCTCGCCAACATGACCGAGTTCGGCAAGAGCGACCTGTTCTCCGTCGACCAGTTGCGGGACGCGGGTGTGAGCATGGTCATCTGGCCGGTCTCGCTACTGCGGATCGCGATGGGCGCGGCGGGCCGTGCTCTCGATACGCTGAACGAGGAGGGGCATCTGACCTCGAAGCTCGGCGAGATGCAGCACCGCGCCGATCTCTACGACCTGATCGACTACGAGTCGTACAACCACTTCGACTCCGGCGTCTTCAACTTCACGATCGACACCACCGGTCGTTGAGCGAGCGAAGCGAGACGAAACGCGCCACCGCGTTTCGTCTCGTCGCTTCGCTCCTCGCTCAACGACCGAAATGACACGAAGGAGTGAGCATGACCGAGCCTGACATCAAGAAGGGCCTCGCAGGGGTCGTCGTCGACACGACGGCGATCTCGAAGGTCAACCCCGAGACGAACAGCCTGCTGTACCGCGGCTATCCCGTGCAGGAGCTGGCCGACACGCAGCCCTTCGAGGCGGTCGCGTACCTCCTGTGGCACGGCGAGCTCCCCACCTCCGAGGAGCTCGCGGCCTTCCGGCTCGAGGAGCGCCGCCACCGCGCGCTCGCCGACAACGTCAAGGCCGCGATCGACCTCGTGCCGCTCGACGCCCACCCGATGGACGAGGTGCGCACGGCCGTGAGTGTGATCGGCGCCTCCGATCCCGCCGCCGGTGGGTCGGTGCTCGACGCGGGCGGCAGCCCCGAGCAGAACCTCGAGCGCAGCATCCGCCTCTTCGCCGCCCTGCCGGCGATCGTCGCTTACGGGCAGCGTCGTCGTCGCGGACAGGAGATCGTCGAGCCGCGCGACGACCTCGACTACTCCTCGAACTTCCTGTGGATGACGTTCGGCGAGGAGCCGGACCCGGTGGTCGTCGACGCGTTCAACCGCTCGATGATCCTGTACGCAGAGCACTCCTTCAACGCCTCGACGTTCACCGCGCGAGTGATCACCTCGACGCTGAGCGACCTGTACTCGGCGGTGGTCGGGGCCATCGGCGCGCTCAAGGGGCCGCTGCACGGCGGCGCCAACGAAGCCGTGCTGCACATCTTCGACGAGATCGGGGAGGCGGACAACGTCGTGCCGTGGCTCGAGAAGGCACTCGCCGAGAAGCGCAAGATCATGGGCTTCGGACACCGCGTGTACAAGCGCGGCGACTCCCGCGTGCCGACCATGAAGGCGGCCCTCGACACGCTCGTCGAGCACTACGACAAGCCCGAGGTCGCGGCGCTCTACGACGCGCTCGAGGCGGAGTTCGTCGAGCGCAAGGGCATCTACCCGAACCTCGACTACCCGTCCGGTCCGGCGTACAACCTGATCGGCTTCGATACGCTCACGTTCACGCCGCTGTTCGTCGCCGCGCGCGTCACGGGCTGGACCGCGCACGTGATCGAGCAGGCCGGTGCGAATGCGCTCATCCGTCCGCTCTCCCACTACGACCGGGTCGACGAGAGGCACGTCCAGGGCTGAGCGCGCAAAGACCCTCTATTTCTGCCGAACGGCACGAATAGAGGGTCTATTGCTGCCGTTCGGCAGAAATAGACGGGCGGGGAGACGGGCGGGGGGACGGGCGGGGCGACGGGCGGATGCCGTAGCGCGATCCGCGGCGCGAATCAACCGGATGCGCGGACCCGCGCGCCAGGAGTATCACTGATCCGGGACCGAGGGGTCCCGGGTGAAGGAGGCTCCGTGTCAGCGTCGGGTGTCAACGTCAAGGAGGTCCGGTCGCTCGTGCCCGCCCGGATGGACCGGCTGCCGTGGGCGCGATTCCACTGGATGATCGTCGTCGGCCTCGGGTTCTCCTGGATCCTCGACGGCCTCGAGGTGCAGATCGTCGCCGCGAACGGCTATGCCGCCACGCTCGGGATGGGCCCAGCCGAGGTCGGCCTCGCCGGCACCTGCTACCTGCTCGGCCAGGTGTTCGGCGCGCTGGTGTTCGGGCGGCTCACCGACCGGCTCGGACGCAAGAAGCTCTTCATCCTGTCGCTCGCGGTGTACCTCGTGGGCTCCGCGGTCGCGGGTCTCGCGTTCGCGCCCTGGTTCTTCTACATCTGGCGCTTCGTCGCGGGAGCGGGCATCGGCGGCGAGTACGCGGCGATCAATTCGGCGATCGACGAGATCATCCCCGCGAAGTACCGGGGACGCGTCGACATCGCCATCAACGGCACGTACTGGGGAGGTGCGGCGCTCGGCGCCGTCGCGAACCTGTTCTTCCTCAACACCGACATCCTGCCCGCCGACATCGGCTGGCGGCTCAGCTTCTTCCTGGGGCCCGTGCTCGGCATCCTCATCATCTGGCTGCGCCGGCACATCCCCGAGAGCCCGCGCTGGCAGATGACGCACGGACGCGAGGACGAGGCCGAGCGCAACGTCGACGGGATCGAGCAGCGCATCCGCGAGGAGGGCAAGGAGATCCCGCCGGTCGACGAGTCGAAGGCGATCACGGTCAAGGAGTACGGTCGGGTGCCGTTCCTCGTGATCGTGAAGGTGCTGTTCCAGAAGTATCCGCGGCGCACACTCGTCGGCATCACGATGATGGTGACGCAGTCGTTCCTGTACAACGCGATCTTCTTCACGTACGCGCTCGTGCTCGAGAACTTCTACGACACGCCCCCGGCATCCGCCTCGCAGTACTTCATCATCTTCGCGATCGGCAATCTCGCCGGGGCGCTCGTCCTCGGGCACTTCTTCGACACGTGGGGACGGCGGCGGATGCTGTTCGCGACCTATGTGCTGGCCGGGTCGATCCTGCTCGTGAGCGCGTTCCTGTTCCACGCCGGCGTGCTGAACGCGGGCACCCACACGGCGTTCTGGTGCGCGTCGTTCTTCTTCGCCTCGGCGGGGGCCTCGGCCGCGTACCTCACTGTGAGCGAGATCTTCCCGCTCGAGCTGCGCAGCCAGGTGATCTCCTACGTGTTCTCGATCGGGCAGCTCGTGGGCGCGATCGCCCCCGCGCTGTACGGGGCGCTGATCGGCGAGAGCGCCGAGACCGGCGACCGCGGGCCCCTGTTCTGGGGCTACGTGCTCGGCGCGGCGATCATGATCGTCGGCGGCGTCGTGTGCGGCGTGTTCGGCGTCAGCGCGGCAGGCAAGTCGCTCGAGGACATCGCGGATCCGCTGTCGCTCGTGGATCCGCCGGAGAAGGGGGTCACGCCCGACGCGCCCTCCGGCCGGTGAGCCGTGCCTCGGTATCCTGGCGCGATGGCTTCCGAACGGAACTGGGCAGGCAACATCGAGTACCGCGCCGCACGGGTGGAGCACCCGGCGTCGCCCGATCAGCTGCAGGAGCTCCTCGCGCAGGGTGGAGCGGTGCGGATGCTGGGCTCCCGCCACAGCTTCAACACGCTGGCCGACACGGACGGGACGTTGATCGCCCTCGACCGGATGCCGGCCGTGTTCGAGGTGAGCCGCGAACGTGACGCGGTTCGGGTGAGCGGCGCGCTGCGCTACGGAGACCTCGCCCCGCTGCTGGACGCCGAGGGGCTGGCGCTCGCGAACCTCGCCTCTCTCCCGCACATCTCGATCGCGGGCGCGGTCGCGACGGGCACGCACGGCTCGGGCGACGCCCTCGGCTCGCTGGCGACGGCGGTGCGCGCCCTCACGATCGTGACCGCCGCCGGGGAGACGCGGAGTCTCGCCCGCGGCGACGAGGACTTCGACGGCGCGGTCGTGAGCCTCGGGGCGCTCGGAGCGGTGATCGACGTCACGCTCGACGTCGAACCCGCCTACGAGGTCGCCCAGCACGTGTTCGAGGGTCCGTCGTGGGACGCGATCCTCCGCGACTTCGACGACGTGACCGGCATCGGCACGAGCGTCAGCATCTTCTCGACCTGGGAGCGCACCGACGTCGCGGACCAGATCTGGGTCAAGCAGCGGTTACCCGAGGCGCGTGAGATCACCCGCGCCGACCTGTTCTCACGCCTCGACGCACAGCCGGCTGACGTGAAGCGGCATCCGATCCTCGGCGTCGATCCGGTCGCGTGCACGGAGCAGGGCGGTGTTCCTGGTCCGTGGTTCGACCGCCTGCCGCACTTCCGGCTCGAGTTCACGCCGTCGGCCGGAGCGGAGCTGCAGAGCGAGTATCTCGTGCCGCGCTCCGATGCCGTCGAGGCCATCCAGGTCGTGCGCACGCTCGCGGGTCAGATCGCGCCCCTGCTCCTGGTGAATGAGATCCGCACGGTCAAATCCGACGACCTGTGGCTGAGCTCGTCGTACGAAACGGATGCTGTCGGCATCCACTTCACCTGGAAGCCCGACGAGGAGGCCGTGCGTGCGTTCCTGCCGACCCTCGAGGCGGCGTTGCCCGGCACGGCGCGACCGCACTGGGGCAAGGTCTCCACGCTCGACGGCGCAGAGGTGCGGTCGCGGTACCCGCGCTTCGACGACTTCGCTGCGCTCGCTGCCCGCTACGACCCCGAGCGCCGGCTCGTGAACCCGTACTTGGAGCGGCTGGGCCTCTGAGCGAGGCGCCGCCCGGCGGGGGTGGACGCGGGCCACGACCGACGCGAGACTGGACCCAGTGCCCGGGCAGCGCGCTCGGCATCGAGACGGAGGAGCGGACATGGCACTCAGGGTCGGATACTTCGTCGGCAGCCTGTCGTCGACATCCATCAACCGGATCCTCGCGACGGCCCTGATCGAGTTGGCGCCGCGGGATCTGGAGTTCTTCGAGATCCCGATCCGCGACCTGCCGCTGTACAGCCAGGACTACGACGAGTCGTATCCGCCGGAGGCGGTGGCGCTCAAGGAGGCGATCGACTCGGCCGACGCGGTGCTGTTCGTCACGCCGGAGTACAACCGGTCGATCCCCGGCGGTCTCAAGAACGCGATCGACTGGGCCTCGCGCCCCTGGGGGCAGAACTCCTTCGACCACATCCCCGCCGCGGTCATCGGCGCCTCGGTCGGCGCGATCGGCACCGCCGTCGCCCAGCAGAGCCTGCGCGGCGTGCTGAGCTTCTGCAACGCCCGGCAGATGACGGCCCCCGAGGCGTACATCCAGTTCAAACCCGAGCACTACGCCGAGGACGGCACGGTCACGCACTCCGACACGGCCGACTTCCTGCGCGGCTTCATGAGCGAGTTCCGCGACCACATCGAGCGCGTGCTGACCGTGCTCCCGCGCGACACCGACAACTGACGCTCAGACGTGCGCTCAGACGTCGTCGCGCGCTCAGACGTGGTCGCGCCAGGAGTGCTGCGGCTCGTAGCCCAGCATCCGCCGCGCCTTGTCGATCGACAGCAGGGTCTCGTTCGCCCCCACGTCGCGCGCCGCGGGCACGTCGGGGAAGACCTCGGCGAGCAGCTCGGCGTTCGGCCGTGACATGACTGTGTCGGCCGCGGCGATGATGTACTGCTCGAACCCCGGCGGCGCGACCTCGAGCGCCCGGTGCACGGCCTGGGCGCCGTCACGCGCGTCGATGTAGCCCCACAGGTTCCACTTGCGCCGCAGGGCATCGGCGTCGAATGAGGGGAACTCGACGTAATCCTCGGGCACCATGACGTTCGAGAACCGCAGGGCCGTGATCGACAGGTCAGGGTGCCAGCGCACGAGCTCGGTCGCCAGGCGCTCCTCGAGCGTCTTCACGAGCGAGTACACCGACTCGGGCCGGGGCGGGTACTCCTCGTCGACGGGGACGTACGGCGGCGGCGCGTCGAACGGGAGCCCGAGCACCGTCTCGCTGGAGGCGTAGACGATACGACGGATGCCGAGGCGCACCGCCGCCCAGAACACGTTGAACGTGGCGGGCATGTTGTTGTGGAACGTCGCCACGTCGCTGCGGATGCCCGGCGCCGGGATCGCGCCCAGGTGCACGACGCCGTCGATGCCGTCGTGCTGGTCGCCGACAGCGGTGAACGCGTCGACGACCTGGCCGTAATCGGTGAGGTCGACCTGCACGAACCCGGGGCCGCGCTCGCCGGCGATATCCATGCCGACGACATCCAGGCCCGCGGCCAGCAGCTCCCGTGCGACGACGGAGCCGAGCTTTCCCGATGATCCGGTGAGTGCGATGCGCATGCCACCAGCGTGACATGCCGACAGGGGGCGCGGGCCATTCGGCATACACTCGTCGGCGTGAGTGTTTCGACGACGTCCGCGGTTCGGCCGCGCTCCGGCCGCCAGCTGACGATCGCCGGGCACGGCTACGAGGCGGCGATCGCGAGCGTCGGGGCGACCCTCCGTTCCCTGACCTTCGCCGGGCGGGACCTCGTCGTGCCCTTCGCCGCCGACGAGGTGCGTCCGGCGTATCGCGGGGCGACGCTCGCACCCTGGCCCAACCGGATCGTCGACGGGCGGTACACGTTCGGCGGGCTCGAGCTCCGACTGCCGCTCACCGAGCCCGAGCGCGGTCACGCGCTGCACGGCCTCATCGACTGGACCGAGTTCGACGACCGTGTGGTCTCCGACGACCGGGTCGTGCTGGCCGGGGTGATCGAACCCCGGACCGGCTACCCCTTCCGTGTCGAGGTGGAGGTCGAGTACCGCCTCGACGCCCACGGTCTCACGCAGACCGTGACAGGTCACAACCTCGGGACGGATGCTGCGCCGTGGGGCGTCGGTCCGCACCCGTACCTCGTGGCCGGCGGCGGGCGCGTGGACGATTGGACGCTGACGCTGCCGGCATCCTCGGTGCTCACGGTGACACAGGATCGGCTGTCTCCGGTCGCGGTCGAGCCCGTCTCGGAGCATCCGGAGTGGGACTTCCGTGCACCGCGCGTGCTCGGCGACGTCTTCGTCGACCACGCCTTCACGGGGCTCACCCGGACCGACGGCGTGGCCGAGGTGCGCCTCGAGACGGCCGCCGGGACCGGTGTCGCGATGCGGTTCGACGAGCACTGTCCCTGGGTGCAGGTGCACACGGCGGACGATTCCGACCGCATCGGCCTCGCAGTCGAACCCATGACCTGCCCACCCGACGCCTTCAACTCGGGAACGGACCTCGTGGTCCTCGAGCCGGGCGCCGCGCACGCGGCATCCTGGACGATCTCCGCGATCTGACGTCCGCCCTCTCCCTGCCCGTCTATTTCTGCCGAACGGCACAAATAGGACTCCTCAACCGTGCATTCGCCAGAAACAGACGGGCAGGCTGGGGCGTCAGCGGGCGAGCCAGCGGCGCAGCGCGCGCGTGACCCAGGGCAGCACCCAGTAGGTCATGATCGGCGTGAGCACCAGCGTCGTGGCCAGCACGCGCAACCAGATCGGCAGCTCGTTGAAGCCCGGGACCGGGCTCATGGCGTACGTGAACGCGAGGTTCACGGGGAAGAACCCGAGCCAGATCGACACGGCCTGCTTCCACCGCGGGGGAGCCTTCACGATGGCACCAGCGGCCGTCCCCTCGGCGGTCTGCACCGTGACCGAGCCTGTCGCGGGTTCGTCGAACCACCCCTCGATGCCGCTGCGTCGGCGGGAGCGCTCGCTCAGCACGAGCCCCTCTCCGGTGGCCAGCCAGGCCGCGCGCTCGGCGGAGTCCTCCCAAGCGACGAGCGTGTCCTCGTCGGCGAACCGGTACAGCATGTGCCAGACGTGCGAGTCGGCGCCGGCGCGCACCCACCCGGATCCGAGGAATCCCGGATACGTGTTCGCCTTGTTCACCCCGCGCTGCACCCACTCGGTGGTCTCGGCGATACGCGTCGGGTCGACCTCGCGGCGGATGGACACGGTGATGGAGTCGCTGGACATGGCGGATCCTCGGGAGAGCACGGCCCGGGTCTCGGGCGCATCGGCAGGGGGGGGCGGCGCCAGGGTGCGGGCGCCCTCCGATTCTATTTCGGATGCCGGCGGCCCGACGCCTCGTTCGCACGGAGCGGATCACCGCGCGCCTCGGGGGCGACCCCGATCGCGTCGGCGCTGCCGTGCGAACCTGAACGCGCGTACATGTTCGCCCCGTACGGTCGGGACATGAGCAGTCACCGCTCGTCCGACAAGGACGCAGACAGACGCCCGCCCCGACCACGCATGGACGAACCCGTGCGGTCGGATGAACGCGAGAAGGGCCCCCGCGCCCGCTCGCTCAAGCCGCTCCGCATCGTCTCGCGGCCGCCGTTCCCCGCCACCTGACATCCACCGGGCGAGCGCCGCACCGCTCCAGCGGGGTGACAATGGGACGCATGAGCGCGCGCAGTGAAGCCGTCCTGATCGACGTCGTCCGCACCCCGGTGGGTCGGGGCAAGCCCGGAGGGATGCTGTCGGGTGTGCACCCCGTCGACCTCGCCGCCGGTGCGCTCGCGGCGATCCTCACCCGCAGCGGACTCGAGTCGCGCCAGATCGACGACGTGCTCCTCGGTTGCGTGAGCCAGGTCGGCGAGCAGTCGTCGAACATCGCGAGGCAGGCCGTGCTCGCCGCCGGCTTCGACGAGGCCGTGCCTGCCACGACCATCGACCGGCAGTGCGGGTCGAGCCAGCAGGCCGTGCACTCCGCGGCGCAGGGCATCATCGCCGGGTCCTACGACGCCGTGATCGTGGGCGGCGTGGAGTCGATGAGCCGCGTGCCGCTCGGATCGTCGGCGGCCGTCGCCGGAAGTCCGATGTCGCCTCGGCTGCGGGCTCGCTACCCGGAGGGACTCGTGAACCAGGGCGTCTCCGCCGAGCTCATCGCGCAGCGGTGGGGCCTCGACCGCGACGCCCTCGACGCGTACTCCGCGGAGTCGCATCGCCGTGCCGCCGCCGCGTGGGACGAAGGGTTCTTCGACCGGACGGTGATCGCGGTGGACGAGGCTCCTGATGCCGTGGGGGATGAGACCGTGCGGGCCGGCACCACGGCATCCGCTCTGGCCGGTCTGTCACCGGCGTTCCGCACCGATGCACTGGCCGAGCGCTTCCCCGAGATCGACTGGCGCATCACCCCGGGCAACTCCTCGCCGCTCACCGACGGGGCCTCGGCCGCGCTGCTGATGAGCGCCGACCGCGCGGAGCAGCTGGGGCTCGTGCCGCGGGCGCGGTTCCGCGGGTTCACGGTGGTGGGCGACGACCCGCTGATGATGCTGACCGGCCCGATCCCCGCCACGCGACGCATCCTCGAGCGCGCGGGACTCTCGATCGACGACCTCGACGCCTACGAGGTCAACGAGGCGTTCGCCTCGGTGCCGCTCGCGTGGGCCGCCGAGGTCGGGGCGGATGCCGCGAAGCTCAACCCCCGGGGCGGGGCGATCGCGCTCGGCCACGCGCTCGGCTCCTCGGGCACACGCCTGCTCGGCACGCTGGTCGACCATCTCCAGGCGACGGGCGGCAGGCTCGGCCTGCAGACCATGTGCGAGGGCGGCGGCATGGCGAACGCCCTGATCGTGGAGCGCCTCTAGCCGCCCGAGACGGAGAAGACCCCCGCCGACCCGATTCGGCGGGGGTCCTCGCGGTGGGTGACACCGCGACGGGAGCAGATGCTCACCGCGGAGCGCGGATGACGTGACTACCCGATCCGGTCTGAGTCCTGTGTCCGCGCATCAGCAGTTGTAGTCGGCGGAGATGTCCGGCCGGTGAACGCGGGGCGAACACCGTCGGCTGTCGCGTTCGTCAGGATACTAGGATGCCCTAGTAAATCCATGGATGCCGAAGTATGATCGCAATGTGCCAATGACGGCCCGAAGGGACAACGCACAATGACTCGTACTATCCCGCATTTCGTAGGCGGAAAGCCCGTGACTCCGGACTCCGGACGCTTCGCGGACGTCTTCGACCCCAGCAGCGGAGCCGTGCAGGCCCGCGTGCCGCTCGCGTCCGCCGACGAGGTGCGCGAGGTGATCGCGAACGCCGAGGCCGCGCAGGCGGACTGGGCCGCGACCAACCCGCAGAAGCGCGCCCGCGTGCTCCTGCGCTTCCTCGATCTCGTCCAGCGCGAGATGCAGTCTCTCGCCGAGCTGCTTGCGAGCGAGCACGGCAAGACCGTCGACGACGCCAAGGGCGACATCCAGCGCGGCCTCGAGGTGATCGAGTTCGCCGCCGGTGCGCCGCATCTCCTTAAGGGCGAGTACTCGACCGGAGCCGGCGCCGGCATCGACGTGTACTCGATGCGGCAGCCGCTCGGCGTCGTCGCCGCGATTACCCCCTTCAACTTCCCGGCGATGATCCCGCTGTGGAAGGCCGGCCCTGCGCTCGCCGCCGGCAACGCCGTCGTGCTCAAGCCCAGCGAGCGCGACCCCTCGGTGCCCGTGCGTCTCGCCGAGCTGTTCCTCGAGGCGGGTCTGCCCGCGGGTGTGCTCAACGTCGTGCATGGCGACAAGGAGGCGGTCGACGCGCTGCTCACCGACGACCGCATCCGCGCCGTCGGCTTCGTCGGCTCGACGCCGATCGCCGAGTACATCTACGCCACCGCGGCCGCGCATGGCAAGCGCGCGCAGTGCTTCGGCGGAGCCAAGAACCACATGATCGTGATGCCCGACGCCGACCTCGACCAGGCCGTCGACGCGCTGATCGGCGCGGGCTACGGCTCGGCGGGCGAGCGCTGCATGGCGATCTCGGTCGCGGTTCCGGTCGGCCAGGAGACGGCGGATGCTCTCGCCGCGAAGCTCCTGGAGCGCGTCGCGCAGCTGCGCGTGGGCCCTTCGCTCGCCGCGGACGTCGACTACGGCCCGCTCGTGACCCGCGCGGCGGTCGAGCGCGTGCAGGGTTACATCCAGCAGGGCGTCGACGAGGGGGCGACGCTGCTCGCCGACGGGCGCGGCTTCACGGTCGCAGGTCACGAGGAGGGCTTCTATCTCGGGCCGACGCTGTTCGACCACGTCACCACCGACATGGCGATCTACCGAGAGGAGATCTTCGGTCCGGTGCTGGTGATCGCCCGCGCGGACGACTACGAGCAGGCGCTGCGCATGGCGTCGGAGCACGAGTTCGGCAACGGCGTCGCCATCTTCACGCGTGACGGCGACGCGGCTCGCGATTTCGCCGCCCGGGTGGAGGTCGGCATGGTCGGCGTCAACGTGCCCATTCCCGTGCCGATCGCGTACTACACGTTCGGCGGCTGGAAGAGGTCGGGATTCGGCGACCTCAACCAGCACGGCGCCGACGCCTTCCGCTTCTACACGAAGACCAAGACCGTCACGAGCCGATGGCCGAGCGGCATCAAGGACGGCGCCAGCTTCGTCATCCCGACCATGCACTGACCATCGGTCTTTGAGCGAGCGCAGCGAGAGGAAACGCAGGAGAGAGACATGACTGACACCATCACCGCCACCACCACCACCACCGCCGAGGAGCGCGAGGCGATCATCGGCGCCGTGCGCGAGTTCGCCGAGACCGAGCTCGCGCCCTTCGCCGCCGAGCGCGACGAGAAGCACCTGTTCCCGCGGGAGTCGCTGCAGCGCGGCGGCGAGCTGGGCCTGGGCGGCATCTACGTGCGCGAGGAGTTCGGCGGCACCGGCCTCAGCCGCACCGACACCGTCGCGATCTTCGAGGAGCTCGCGACGGGTGACCCGGCGGTCGCGGCGTACATCTCGATCCACAACATGGTCGCGTGGATGATCGACACCTACGGCGACGACGCGCAACGTGCCGCCTGGCTGCCGCAGCTCACCGCGATGCAGGAGTTCGGCGGGTACTGCCTCACCGAGCCGGGGGTCGGATCGGATGCCGCGAACATCGCCACGAGCGCGGTGCGCGACGGCGACGACTACGTGCTCACGGGCGTCAAGCAGTTCATCTCCGGTGCGGGCGAGGCCGCGGTCTACGTCGTCATGGCACGCACGGGAGAGCCGGGAGCGCGCGGCATCAGCGCGTTCCTCGTGCCGGGCGATGCGGCAGGGCTCAGCTTCGGAGCGCCGGAGAAGAAGATGGGCTGGCACGCTCAGCCCACGCGCCAGGTCATCCTCGACGGGGTGCGGGTGCCGGCATCCGCTCGTCTCGGCGAGGAGGGGCGCGGCTTCGCGATCGCGATGTCGGCCCTGAACGGCGGACGTCTGAACATCGCCGCGTGCTCGCTGGGCGGCGCGCAATGGGCGCTCGACCGTGCCGTGCAGTACGTGCACGAGCGCGTCGCGTTCGGCGAGCCGCTGGCCGAGAAGCAGTCGATCCTCTTCCAGGTCGCCGACATGCGCACCGACCTGCAGGCCGCCCGGCTCATGGTCAGCGACGGCGCGAGGGCGGTCGACGAGCACGCGCCCGACGCGACGATGCGCTGCGCCATGGCCAAGCGCTTCGCGACCGACGCCGGCTTCGACGTCGCCAACCGCGCGCTGCAGCTGCACGGCGGTTACGGCTACCTGCAGGACTACGGCATCGAGAGGGTCGTGCGCGACCTGCGCGTGCATCAGATCCTCGAGGGGACCAACGAGATCATGCGCTTGATCGTCGGCCGGGAGATGCTGCGGCCGTCGGGCTCCGCATCCATGCGGAGTCAGTCATGACCGCCCCGTCCGCCCATACGGTCGCGTTCCTCGGGCTCGGTCACATGGGTCTGCCCATGGCGCGGAACCTCGTCGCCGCGGGACACGAGGTGCACGGCTTCGACCTCGTGCCGGCCGCGATCGACGCAGCGCGTGCCGCCGGCATCCCGGTCGCCGGGAGCGGAGCGGATGCCGTCGCCGACGCCGACGTCGTCATCACGATGTTCCCCGCGGGGAGGCACGTGATCGAGGCCTACCGCACCGAGCTCCTCGCCGCCGCGCGACCCGGGACGCTCTTCATCGAGTCGTCGACGATCGCGGTCGACGAGGCCAGGGCCGCGCACGCGCTCGCGCTCGCGGCGGGCCACCGCAACATCGACGCTCCGGTCTCCGGCGGTGTGGTGGGGGCCGAGAACGGCACGCTCGCTTTCATGGTCGGCGGCTCCGACGAGGACCACGCCACCGCGCTGCCGCTACTCGAGGTCATGGGAAAGCGCATCGTGCACTGCGGTGGACCGGGGCTCGGACAGGCCGCGAAGGTGTGCAACAACATGGTGCTCGCGGTGTCGCAGATCGCCGTCGCCGAGGCGTTCGTGCTCGGAGAGCGTCTGGGACTCGAGCACCAGGCGCTGTTCGACGTCGTGTCGCAGGCATCCGGTCAGTGCTGGTCGATCACCACCAACTGCCCCGTGCCGGGCCCCGTGCCCACGAGTCCCGCGAACCGCGACTACCAGCCGGGCTTCGCAGGAGCGCTCATGGCGAAGGACCTCGGCCTGGCGCTGCAGGCGATCGAGCAGACCTCGACCGATGCGCGGATGGGGCGGCTCGCGCAGGAGCTCTACGCCGCCTTCGCCGCGGGTGAGGGCGCGGGTCGCGACTTCTCCGGCATCATCACCGACATCCGCGACGGAGCTCCCGGTCGTTGAGCGAGCGAAGCGAGACGAAACGCACAGACCCCGCGACATACTGGAACCGACAGCCGACGGAGAGGGCCTTCATGACCGAGTACGAGACGATCCTGGTCGAGCAGCGCGGACGCGTCGGATGGATCACCCTGAACCGCCCGCAGGCGCTGAACGCGCTGAACTCCCGTCTCGCGGAGGAGATCACCGCCGCGGCACAGGCCTTCGACGCGGATGACGGCGTCGGCGCGATCGTCGTCACCGGGTCGGAGAAGGCTTTCGCTGCGGGCGCCGACATCAAGGAGATGGAGGGCATGTCCGCGGCCGAGATGCTCGACACCGACCACTTCGGCATCTGGCACGAGTTCGCCGCGGTGCGCACCCCCGTGATCGCCGCTGTCTCGGGCTTCGCGCTCGGCGGTGGCTGCGAACTGGCGATGATGTGCGACATCATCCTCGCCGCCGACACCGCGAAGTTCGGTCAGCCCGAGATCAACCTCGGCGTCATCCCGGGCATGGGCGGCACGCAGCGGCTCATCCGGGCGGTCGGCTACTACAAGGCGGCGGAGCTCGTGCTCTCCGGGCGGCTCATGGACGCGGCGGAGGCGGAGCGCTCGGGTCTCGTCTCGCGCGTCGTCCCGGCATCCGACCTGATCGCCGAGGCCACGACGCTCGCCGACACGATCGCCTCGAAGTCGCTGCCCTCGCTGTTCGCGGCGAAAGCGGCCCTGGATGCGGCGATGGAGACCGGTCTCGCCGACGGCCTGGCCCACGAGAAGCAGGCGTTCGCCGCCCTGTTCGACACCGCCGACCAGAAGGAGGGCATGGCCGCCTTCCGGGAGAAACGTGCACCCGACTTCCAGAACCGCTAAGGCACTGTCGTCGGACGCGTCAGCTCCGCAGCGCCTCCACGATCTTGGCGATGCGCCGCTCGCGCGTCTCCTCCTGCTTGGCTTCGGCGACGGTGCGGGCGTGCTCCTTGCGCACCGAGTACGAGAGGGCGTCGAAGGCCGAGCGCAGCGCCGGGTCGGCGTCGAGCGCCGCCGCGAGTGCGGGCGGGACCTCGACCGTGCGCTCGGCGCCGTCGACCCGGATGACCGCGTCGACCTCCTGGTCGATCTCGACGCCGAGGTCTGCACGCACGGCCTTGCTGAAGCCGATCATGTTCTGCCCGCCCATGCGCGCCAGGCGCAGGCGGGCGGTGCGGCCGCCGATCGTCACGGCGACGGGGAATGCCTTGCCCGCGCCGAACGAGGCGACCTGCTCGTCCGACAGGATGATCGCCGCGGCGGGGCCGCGGCCCTCGAGGACGGTGTGCAGACGCAGTTCGCTCATGGCGACAGGGTACGCCCACGCCCCTCGATCTCGGCGGTGATCGTGTCGTTGCGCTCCTCGATGAGACGCTGCAGATACGTGCGCATCACGAGGCGGTCGACGAGCCGTCCGAGCGGACCGAACGGCGAGCGGAACGTGATCGTGTCGCGCATGAGCGTTCCGTGCGGATGCTCCTCGAACTCGTGCACGTGCAGGAACGCCCCGAAGGGGCCCGTGATCTGCCGATCGCGGAAACCCCGCGGCCGGTCGATGTCGAACACCAGCGAGCGCAGCCGGAACGGGATGCCGAAGTGGCGCGCGCGCCAGGTGACGGTCGAGCCCTCGCTGAACGCCCCGCCGGCCGGCGCTTCGACCATGGTCTCGCCGTGTCGTGCCATCGACCGCACGTGCAGCCCGGGGTCGAGCGCCGCGGCGAAGACCTCGGCCGGGGGAGCGGCGATCACCCGCTCGAGCACGAAGCGCGCCATGTCAGAGGGCGTCGGGCTGTGGGCGGGGGTCGGCGAAGTCACCGGCCGCCTTGCGCATGCGCGCGACGATGGCGACGAGCTCGGTGGCGTCCTCGCGGCTGATGCCCGGGTCGACGAACACCTCGGAGTTCAGCGCGGTCGTCGCACGCTCGACCAGGACGCCACCCGAGTCGGTGAGCGCGAGGAGAGCGGCGCGACCGTCGTGCGGGTGCGGTTCGCGGACGATCAGGCCGTCGCGCACCAGGCGCTCGGCCGTGCTCGTGACGGTCGTCGCGTGCACCTGCAGTCGGGCGACCACGCTCGACAGCGGCAGGCGTCCGGAGCGGCTGAACGCCAGCAGACGCAGCATCTCGTAGCGGGCGAAGCTCAGCGCGAAGGGTTTGAGCGCGGCATCCACTCGGGCGAGGAGCAGCTGCTGCGCGCGCATCACGGAGGTGACGACGGTCATGCCGTCGGCGGCATCCGTCCATCCGTGCGCGAGCCATTGCCGCTTCGCTTCGGCGAGCGGATCGACGGGGAGCGGACGGGATTGGACCACGGTTCTACGGTAGGGCATGGCGGGGCGCGCGGCGCGTTGGTCCTCGGTCGCTCGTTGGATGGCACTCAGTTTCAGCACGCTAGAATCGAGGCAGTCGTGAGGAGCAATCGATGAAGATCTTCGTCCTGGTCAAAGAGGTGCCCGACACCTACGGCGACCGCGTCCTGAACCTCGAGACCGGGCTCGCCGAGCGCGGCGCCGGAGACGTGGTGCTCGATGAGATCACCGAGCGGGCTCTCGAGGTCGCGCTGAGTCACGCCGACAAGAACGAGGGCACCGAGGTGGTCGCTCTCTCGATGGCCCCCGAGGGCTCGACCGCGTCGGTACGCCGCGCTCTCGCGATCGGCGCAGGATCTGCCGTGCACATCGCCGACGAGCAGCTCGCCGGCGCCGATCTGGGCCTCACCGCCGAAGTACTCGCGGCCGCGATCCGCCGCGGCGAGCCCGACCTCGTCATCACCGGCAACCTCTCGACCGACGGCTCGGGCGGCGTGATCCCCGCGATGCTCGCCGAGCACCTCGGCTGGGCGCAGGCGACCGCGCTCACCTCCGTCGAGATCACGCCGGAGGGAGTCACCGGCACGCGCGCAGCGGATGCCGGTGCGCAGTCTGTCTCGGCCCCGCTGCCCGCCGTGATCTCGATCACCGAAGCGCTGCCCGATGCCCGGTTCCCGAACTTCAAGGGCATCATGGCCGCGAAGAAGAAGCCCCTCGAAGTGCTGTCTCTCGCCGACCTCGGTGTCTCCGCCGATCCGGCGGCAGCGCCGCGCACCATCATGACCGCGGTGTCGGAGAAGCCCCCGCGCGCGGCGGGCGTCAAGATCGTCGACGAGGGCGACGCCGCCGAGAAGCTCGTCGAGTACCTCGCGCAGAACAGGCTGGTGTGACCATGGGCTACCCCGACAACCCGATCCTCGTGCTCGTCGACGTGACGCCCTCGGGTGACGTCGCCTCGAGCACCGCCGCTCTGATCGGTGCCGCATCGACCGTCGGATCTCCCGTCGCGCTCGTCGTGGGCGGGGCGGAGGGCGCCGCGGCACAGGCGGCCGCAGCCGGAGCATCCGTCGTGCTCACTGCCGGCGCGGATGCCGCCACGCTCACGACCCCGGTCGTCGACGCGCTGCAGTCGGCCTTCGCGCAGGTACAGCCCGATGCCGTGCTCGTCTCGAACTCCATCGCGGGCCGTGATGCCGCCGGACGGTTCGCCGTGCGCGCGAAGCTCGCACTCTCCGTCGACGCGGTCGGCGTCTCACGCGACGACGAGGGCATCGTGGCTCACCACTCCGTGTACGGCGGGGCGTACCTCGTCGACTCGGCACCCACGTTCGCAGCGCCCGTCATCACGGTGCGTCAGGGTGCGGTCGAGGCGCGGGCCGAAGCCGTGGAGTCGCCGCGCATCGAACTGCTCGCGGTCACGGCATCCGAGGTCCCCGCTGCGACCGTCGGCGCGATCGAGGCCGTCGAGCAGGCGTCGTCGCGGCCAGAGCTGCGCGGCGCGACGCGCGTCGTCTCGGGCGGACGCGGTCTCGCCTCCAAGGAGAAGTTCGTGCTCGTCGAGGAGCTCGCCGACGCGCTCGGCGCCGCCGTCGGAGCATCCCGGGCCGCGGTCGATGCGGATTACATCCCGCAGTCGCACCAGGTCGGGCAGACAGGGGTCTCGGTATCGCCGCAGCTGTATGTCGCTCTCGGCATATCCGGCGCGATCCAGCACCGCGCGGGCATGCAGACCTCCAAGACGATCGTCGCGATCAACAAGGATGCCGAGGCGCCGATCTTCGACGTCGCGGACTTCGGCATCGTCGGCGACGTGTTCACCGTCGTGCCGCAGCTCATCGCGGCTCTCGAGGCTCGGAAGAAGTAGCCATGGCAGAGCGGATGCTGCGCCGCGGCCTCCCGCGCACACCCGGTGGCGAGCCGTGGCCCCCCGGCGGTGCGGTCGTGGTGGTTCCGGGCACCCCGGCGGCCGAGCCTCCGGTCGTCGAGTCTCCGGTCGTCGAGTCTCCGGTCGCAGAGTCTCCCGTCGTCGAGTCTCCGGTCGTTGAGCGAGCGGAGCGAGACGAAACGCGTCGGGCTCCGGAAGGGGTTGCACCTCAGGTCGTCCCGCAAGCGGAGCGAGACGAGACGCGCCGACCCGCCCGCACGACCTTCCGCCGCGGCCTCCCGCGCACGCCGGGCGGAGAGCCCTGGCCGCCCGCCGGTACGACCGCCGAGACTGCATCCGTCGGGGAACCCGTTTCGTCTCGGTCGACTCCGTCGTCCTCGCTCAACGACCAGGGGGTGGCGGAGGCGTCCTCGGTCGACGACCGGGGTGCCGTATCGACGTCCTCGGTCGACGACCGAGGTGACGCGGAGGTGTCGTCGCTCGACGACCGGGGCGAGATCGGAGCATCCGTCCGCCGTGGCCTTCCCCGCACGGTCGGAGGCGAGCCCTGGCCGCCGGCCGGCACCGTGCCCCGCGAGACGTCTGCGACCTCCGACGTGCCGGTCGCCGGTCGTGCCGAGGAGAGCCTCGGCGCGATGGCACCGACGGCGACGGGAACGCCCGTCGCAGCGGCATCCGCTCCTTCGACCGTCGTTGCGACGACCGCCGACGTCTCGACGCCGCTGCCGTGGAGTCGCACCGTGTGGAACGGCCGTGCGCCTCGTCACGTGGCCGCGGCCCCGGCATCCGCTCGTCCACGCCCCACCTGGACGCAGGGTATCGCCGTGCTGCTGGGCGCCGCGGCGCTCGGCATCCTCGCCGGAGCCGCGATCGCCTTCGTACGGACGCTGCTGAGCCTGCCGTTCATGCAGGATTTCCTGATGGCGTTCCCCGGCGAGTACGAGCCCGCCGTGCACGTCGAGCCGGGATTCGCGCCGTGGATCGGCTGGCAGCACTTCTTCAACGTGTTCTTGATGGTGCTGATCATCCGCTCGGGGCTGACGATCCGCACCGAGAAGCGGCCGACAGCGTTCTGGACCCCGCGCAACAACCCGAAGGGCAAGGTCAGCCTGACGATCTGGTTCCACCAGGCGCTCGACGTGCTGTGGCTGGTGAACGGCGTGATCTTCGTGGTGCTGCTGTTCACGACGGGGCACTGGGCGCGCATCGTGCCGACCAGCTGGGAGGTCTTCCCGAACGCGCTGTCGGCGGCGCTGCAGTATGTGTCGTTCGACTGGCCGCACGAGAACGGCTGGAACAACTACAACAGCCTGCAGCAGCTCGCGTACTTCGCGACCGTGTTCCTCGCCGCGCCGCTGGCCGCGATCACCGGCTTCCGGATGTCGGGGATGTGGCCCAAGAAGGCCGAACGGCTCTCGAAGGCCTACCCGATCGAGTGGGCGCGGGCACTGCACTTCCCGGTGATGCTGTACTTCGTGGCGTTCATCATCGCGCACGTCGCGCTCGTGATGCTGACGGGGTTCCTGCGCAACCTCAACCACATGTACGCCTCGCAGGATGCCGTCACCTGGACCGGATTCTGGGTGTTCGTGGCCTCGCTCGTGGTGATCGCGGTCGGCTGGGTGGCCGCGCGGCCGCTCGTGATCGCGCCGATCGCGAAGCTCTTCGGGAACGTGTCCGGGCGCTGACGCGCGGCGCATCGTGCCGCCGCCCACGTCGACGCCCCCGCTGGTTGCCGACGCCCCTGCTGAGAAGCGAATCTCAGAGGGGGCGTCGGCGCTCAGCAGGGGCGTCGGTGCCGCGAGGGAACGGCGCAGGGCTCAGCGCGTGAAGCGGACCTCGGTCAGCGTCTCGCCGAGGAACGGCTCGGTGTGGCTGGCGCCGTCGAGCGTGAAGCCGTTGCGCGTGTAGAACCGGTGCGCGCGGGGGTTGTCCTCGGCGACCCACAGGTACAGCGGCTCGTCCTTCTCGACGGCCGCGTCGAAGAGCTTCTGGCCGATGCCGGTGCCGTGCCACGCGTCGAGCAGGTAGATGAAGTACAGCTCGCGGAAAGCGGGGGCGTCCTTGTCGCGGGCAGGACCCGAGCCGACGAAGCCGACGATCTCGCCGTCGACCAGGGCCGCGTTCATGGTGAACTCGGGCCCCTGAGCCGCCCAGTGCGTCCACAGTTCGGCCATGCGTCGGGGCGAGACCTTCTCGAGCGCGGCCTTGCTGATCAGGTGGTCGTAGGTCTCGTGCCAGCACTGCGCGTGCACGCGACCAAGGGCTTCCGCATCCACATCACGGACCGGACGGACGATGACTTCGGGCTGGGCTTCGGCGCTCATGCGGTGACTCTACGCGCGGCATCCGGGATCGAGAAATCGAGCAGGATGCCGAAATGCCGCCGTAACACCGTATGGAGGAATCGGACAACGATGTTCGCGGATCGTGCACCGATGGCTACGATCGATCCTCGTGAACGTGATCTGGCGCACCCTCCTCGTCATCCTCGCCGCCCGCCGCCGTGTGCGCCGCGGCAAAGCCCTCGATCCCACGGCCGTCGGCACCGTGCGGCTCACGACCCTGCCGAGCGACATCGACATCCTGCGCCACATGAACAACGGCCGCTACCTGTCGCTGTTCGACCTCGGCCGCTGGGACCTGCTCATCCGCACCGGCCTGTTCGATGCCATGAAGGATCGCGGCTGGTACGCGGTCGTGTCGAGCGAGACGGTCACGTTCCGCAAGTCGCTGCAGTTGTGGCAGCGCTTCGACGTGCAGACCCGCTTCATCGGGCACGATGAGAAGGCGGTCTTCATGGAGCACCGCGCGGTCGTGAAGGGCGAGGTCTATGCGCGGGCGATCGTGAGGGCGCGGATGCTGCGCCGCACCGGCGGCACCGTCAGCAACGAGGAGCTCTTCGCCGCTGTCGGCAAGCCCGAGGGCGTCCGCGAGATCGACGCGTGGGTGCACGACTGGGCCGCGGCCTCCGCGCTGCCGCCCGTGCGCACGCCCGCTCCGAGCGACTGGAGCTGACGTCGTGACGGATGCCGCGGGTCGGCGCCCCGGACGCACGCTGCTCGTCGGCTGCGGGGCGCTCGGCACGGCGCTCGGGGAGCGTCTCGTCGCCGCGGGAGACGAGGTCACCGCGATCCGGCGGGACGCCACCGGTCTGCCGTCCTCCTTCTCGGCGGTTGAGGCGGATCTGCGGCATCCGCTTCTCGCGTCGCTGCCGCAGTTCGACTCGGTCGTGATCACGCTGCCGCCGGGCATCAGCGGCGAGGAGTCGATCTACCCCGCGGCCCTCGCGCACATCGCGGAGGCGCTGCCAGCGACGCCCGAGCGGGTGCTGTTCGTATCGTCGACGCGGGTGTTCGAGGGCTACGCGTCTGAGGCTTTCGGCGGAGCCGACGGACGCGCGCCGCTCACCGAGCTCGACGAACCACGGCCCACGGGAGAACGCGGTGAGTCTCTGCTCGACGGCGAGCGCCGCGCGGTCGACCTCCTGGGTGCCGTGATCGTCCGACCCGCGGGCATCTACGGGCCAGGCCGCGACTCGTTGATCCGCCGCGTGCGGGAGGGCGCGCCCGTCGACCACGAGCGCCGCACCAACCGCATCCACGAGCACGACCTGGTGCGCCTGCTGGAGGTGCTGCTGCGGGCCGAGGCGCCGCCCGCTCTCGTGCACGCGATCGATCAGGAACCCGCTCAGCTCGGTGAGGTCGTGGCGCACATCGCGGCGCGGCTCGGCGTTCCGATACCGCCGCAGAGCGCGGGGGATGCCGGCGGCGGAACGGTGCTCGACGGGGCTCGCGCCCACGCGCTGCTCGGAGAGCTCGCCTATCCGACGTTCCGCGAGGGCTACGACGCGATGCTCGAGGTCTGAGGTCGTCCTCGCCCCGCGAGCATCCTCCCGGCGACCATCCTCGCCCAGCCGCCACCCTCGACCCGGCTCGACGCCCCTATAGGGCTGCGACGCCCCCGCTCAGTTGCGCAACTGAGCGGGGGCGTCGCAGCTGAGCAGGGGCGTCGGCGGGAGGAGGGTCCGCGGGAGGAGGGCAGCCCCCGAGGTGAAGGCCCCCGAACGGCGCGAGCTCCGCCACCCGGCGCGGGGACGCGGCGACGAGCACGCGCAGTCCTAGGCTGAGCACATGGCCGACCCGACGCCGTCCGCACCCGCATCCGACACCCTCGCGGATCGCGCGATCGAGCTCGCGCGCCGGTGGGTCGCCGAATCCGCGGCCGCCGACGTCGACCCCGCCGCCGAGCGTCTTGCCGGCGTGCTGCAGGACGCCAACGGGCTGCCCTTCACACTCGGCTTCGTCGACGGCGTCATGCGCCCGGAGAGCCTGGGCGCTGCGGCATCCCAGCTGCACCGCATCGCGCCGATCGTGCCCGACTTCCTGCCCTGGTACCTGCGGTCGGCCGTGAGGATCGGCGGCGGCGTCGCACCCGTCCTCCCCGCCCCGGTCGTGCCGATCGCCCGTCGGGTGCTGCGCGAGATGGTCGGACACCTCGTGGTCGACGCCCGGCCCGCGAAGCTCGGACCGGCCATCGCGAAGATCCGCGAGTCCGGGGCGCGCCTGAACCTCAACCTGCTGGGCGAGGCCGTGCTCGGCGAAGCCGAGGCGAAGCGTCGTCTCGACGGCATCCACGACCTCATCCGCCGCCCCGACGTGGACTACGTCTCGGTCAAGGTGTCGGCGATCATGAGCCACATCTCGATGTGGGCGTTCGACGACGTGGTGGATGCCGTCGTCGAGCGACTCCTGCCGCTGTACCTCACCGCCGCGGGCGACCGCACTTTCATCAACCTCGACATGGAGGAGTACCGCGACCTCGACCTCACGATCGCGGTGTTCACGCGCATCCTCGAGGACCCGCGGCTGCAGGGACTCGAGGGCGGCATCGTCCTGCAGGCGTACCTGCCCGATGCGCTGCCCGCGCTGCAGGAGCTCACCGCCTGGGCGCGCGAGCGCGTGCAGCACGGCGGAGCGCCCATCAAGGTGCGGCTCGTGAAGGGCGCGAACCTCGCGATGGAGCACGTCGAGGCGACCATGCACGGCTGGCCCGTCGCGACCTACGACACCAAGGTCGACACCGACGCGAACTACCTCCGCTGCCTCGACTGGGCGCTGCGTCCCGAGAACATCGCCGCCGTGCACCTGGGCATCGCAGGGCACAACCTCTTCGGCATCGCCTATGCGTGGCTGCTCGCGGGAGAGCGCGGTCTGGTGGGTGCGACGGCCGCTGTCGGCGCGGGATCGATCGCCGGCCAGCCGCCGATCGAGTTCGAGATGCTGCTCGGCATGGCGCAGGGGCAGGTGCAGGCCGTGTCCCGCGAGGTCGGCGAGGTGCTGCTGTACGTCCCCGTCGTGAAGCCCGACGAGTTCGACGTCGCGATCAGCTACCTCGTGCGCCGGCTCGAGGAGAACGCCTCCTCGGAGAACTTCCTCTCGGCGGCGTTCCGGCTCGGCGACGACGAGGCGCTGTTCGTGCGCGAGCAGGACCGCTTCCTCGACGCCCTGGACCGCTCCGCGTCGCCCGACCTGCGCACGGGGCCTCGGCGCACGCAGGATCGCAGCGCGCCCGTGCACGAGTCGATGCGCCCGGCGCCCGTCGCCCCCGCCCCCGAGCAGGACCTCACGAAGGCCGTGCTCGGGATCTCGCGCGGATCCGGCGACGGGGGAGGGCCGTTCCTCGAGACCGCGGTGTACGACCCGCGCGAGGTCGAACGCGGCACCGGCGGAGCGCCGGGCTTCGAGAACACTCCCGACAGCGACGCCTCCCTGCCCGCGAACCGGGCCTGGGCGCGCGAGGTGCACGCACGCATCGCCGGATCGACGCTCGGCGAGGAGACGATCGCCGCCGCGCGCATCGACGACGCCGCGGTGCTCGAGACCACGGTCGCCCGCGTCCGGGATGCCGGCACCAGCTGGGGCTCGCGCCCGGCCGCCGAACGCGCGGAGGTGCTGCTGCGGGCCGCCGCCGCGCTGGAGGGACGCCGCGGCGAGCTGATCGAGGTGGCCGCGTCCGAGACCGGCAAGGTGTTCGCCGAGGCCGACGTGGAGGTCAGCGAGGCGGTCGACTTCGCGCGCTACTACGCCGCGAAGGCGCGGGAGCTGGATGCCGTCGCCGGCGCCGCCTTCGAACCGGCGCGCGTGACCGTCGTGGCGCCGCCGTGGAACTTCCCGCTCGCGATACCCGCCGGAGGCGTGCTCGCCGCGCTCGCCGCGGGATCGGGCGTCGTGTTCAAGCCCGCACCCCAATCGCGCCGCTGCGCCGCGGTGATCGCCGAGACGCTGTGGCAGGTGGGCGTGCCCCGCGATGCGCTCGCCCTGGTCGACATCGAGGAAGGGGATCTCGGGCGGACGCTGATCGCGCACCCCGCGGTCGACCGGGTCATCCTCACCGGGTCGTGGGAGACGGCGGCGCTGTTCCGCTCGTGGCGGCCCGATCTGCCGCTGCTCGCCGAGACGAGCGGCAAGAACGCCATGATCGTGACGCCCTCGGCCGACCTCGACCTCGCGGTGTCCGACCTGGTGCGCAGTGCCTTCGGGCATGCGGGACAGAAATGCTCGGCGGCGTCGCTCGCGATCCTCGTGGGTCCGGTGGGCCGCTCGCAGCGGTTCGCGCGTCAGCTCGCCGACGCGACACGCTCGCTGCACGTCGGCTGGCCCGAGGACCCGCGCTCCGAGATGGGTCCGGTGATCGAGCGGCCGCAGGGCAAGCTCGCCTGGGCGCTGACCGAGCTCGAGGGCGACGAGCAATGGCTCATCGAACCCGCTGTCGCCGCCGACGATCCCTCCGGACGGCTCTGGCGCCCCGGCATCCGGGTCGGCGTGCAGCCGGGCTCGCGATTCCACACCGAGGAGTTCTTCGGGCCGGTGCTGGGTGTCATGCATGCGCCGACGCTGGAGGCGGCGATCGAGATGCAGAACGCGGTCGCCTACGGCCTCACGGCGGGGCTGTACACGCAGGACCCCGACGACCTCGGCCTCTGGCTCGACCGCGTGCAGGCCGGGAACCTCTACGTGAACCGCGGCATCACGGGGGCGATCGTGCAGCGGCAGCCGTTCGGCGGATGGAAGCGCTCCTCGGTCGGCCCCGGCGCCAAGGCCGGCGGCCCCAACTACCTGATCGGTCTCGGCACCTGGCGCTCGCGCGGCTCCGGTCCTGTCTCGAGCACGCTGCACCTGCGGGGCCTCGACTCGCGGATCACCGAGCTCATCGAGGCCGCGCAGTCGTCGCTCGACTACGAGGCTTTCGAATGGCTGCGGCGTTCGGCGCTGTCGGATGCGCTCGCCTGGGACCGCGAGTTCGGCCGTGTCCGCGACGTCTCGCAGCTCGGCGTGGAGCGCAACCTGTTCCGGTACCGGCCGGTGCCGGTCGCGATCAGGGCGACGGCGGATGCCGGGTGGCAGGAGCTGCTGCGGGTCGTCGTGGCCGCGGTGCGGGCCGGCGCCGCGTTCACGCTCTCGACGCCGGTGGGTCTGCCCTCGGCCGTGCGGCATGCGTTGGGCGACCTCGGCGCGGTCGTGTACATGGAGTCCGAGGAGGAGTGGATCGCGCGGATGCGGTCGCCCGAGCGTCCCGCCCGTGTGCGGATCGTGGGGCAGCGGGACTCGGTCGCCGCGCTGCACGGCGCTCTCGCCGCGGCCCTCGACGGCGATCCCGACCTGGCGGTGTACGACGGCGAGGTGACGTCGGCGGGCCGCATCGAGCTGCTGCCGTTCGTGCACGAGCAGGCGATCGCGATCACGGCGCACCGCTACGGCAACCCCGACGACTGGAGTGCCGAGGTCATCTGAGCGTCCCGCGTCCAGCGTGTAAAGAATTCTTGACACCGGATGCCGGGTCGCCGTACTCTCCCATGTAAACAATCTTTTACATGGGAGGCTGTCATGGTCTACGAAGAGCGCAATGTCTGGGCGGGACTCATCGTCAGCATCCTCGTGATCCCTGCCTACATCGTCATCATCCTGCAGCAGGCGGCAGGCCGGCCCGTCGAGACGATCGACTGGTTCCCGCTCATGCTGTGGACGATCGGCATCGGCATCGTCGCGACCATCGTCCTCAGCGTAGTGTGGGGCATCGTCGCCGGCGCTCGCGACCCCGACGGCGTCGGGAAGTCCGACATCCGCGACCGGGACATCAGCCGCATGGGCACCAGGGTCGAGCAGTCGTTCCTCGTGCTCGCCGGGCTCGGCGTGATCCTGCTGTGCGCGGTCGGGGCCGACGTGTTCTGGATCGCGAACACCATGTTCGCCGGGTTCGCCGTCTCGGCCGTCGTCGGCGGGGTCGCCCGAGTTATCGCCTACCGGCGGGGGCTCGTGTGATGGTCAAGCCGACCCTCGTCTCCAACCGCATCCGCGCCCACCGCGAGTCCGCCGGCCTCACCCAGGCCGAGCTTGCCCGCACGATCGGCGTGACCCGGCAGACCCTCATCGCGATCGAGCAGGAGAAGTACTCCCCGACGCTCGAGCTCGCGTTCCAGATCGCCCGAGCCTTCGGCGTCGGCCTCGACGACCTGTTCCAATACCCCGACGCCGCATCGACGGAGGACTGACATGAACGCCTCACACTTCACTCCCGCCACGACAGCCGCCAGCATGCCCGCGTGGAGCCGCGACACCTACGGACCGGCCGACGGCGTCCGCCTCGCGCAGCGTCCGATTCCCGTGCCGCGCCGCGGCGAGGTCGTGCTGCGGGTCGAGGCGACCTCGCTCAACGCGGGAGACGTCCGCCTGCTGCTCGGCGATCCGCTGGTCGTGCGTCCGGCCTTCGGTCTCACCCGCCCCAAGAACCCCGTGCGGGGCATGGAGGTCGCAGGCACCGTGGTCGAGCTCGGCCCCGAGGCGATCGGCGTGGAGCTCGGCAGCCGGATGGTCGGCGAGCTCGTCGGCGGCGGAGGTCTCGCCTCGCACGTCGCGGTGCCCTCGTCGCGTCTCGTCGCCGTGCCTCCGGACGTCCCGTCCGACATCGCGGCGACCCTGCCCGTGGCCGGCGGCACGGCGTGGCAGGCGCTCGACCTCGCCGGCGTCGGCATCCGCACGGCAGGTGGGGCGCCGGATGCCGGTGCGGGGCGCGTCCTCGTGATCGGCGCCTCCGGCGGTGTCGGCACCTTCACGGTGCAGCTCGCCGCGCTGCGCGGCGCCGAGGTGTGGGCGACGTGCGGGGAGCGCAACGCCCGTCTCGTCGAGCACCTCGGCGCGGTCCGCACGCTCGACCATCGTCGTGAGCCTCTGTCGACGCTGCCCGAGGGGCATTTCGACGCCGTGGTCGACATCGCCGGCGGCATCCCGCTCCGCGATCTGCAGCGTCTCGTCCGCGCTGGCGGCACGGTCGTGCTGACGGCGGGCAACGGGGGTCACGTGCTGGGGCCGATCCCTCGCCTGCTCGCCGCGACGCTGCGGTCGATCGGCTCGCGCCGCCGCATCCGTCCGCTGCTGGCGACCCCGCGCGCCGAGGTGCTCTCGGCGCTCCTCGATCTGGCCGCAGAGGGACGCATCACGCCCGTGATCGAGCGCGAGTACGCGTTCGAGGATGCCGGGGAGGCGCTCCGCCACATCGAGGCCGGTCACACGGTCGGCAAGCTGATCGTGCTCTCAGACCCGTCTATTTCTGCCGTATGACACAAACCGCCCGTCTATTCGCGCCATACGGCAGAAATAGACGGGCTGGGGAAGCGGGTGACAGAATGGTCGCGGCGTGCTCGAGTCGCATCTTCCCCGCACTCGCTCCTCGGCGAGCGGCACGGGTCGAAGGACCGCCGGGCCCCTGGACAGCGTCCGCCGCATCCGTTCGAGGAGCTCCATGTCTGTCGAAACCACGGCCACGACCACGCCGGTCCGCACCGCGCACCACCGCCGGTACCTGATGTGCGAGCCCTCGCACTTCACGGTCAACTACTCGATCAACCCGTGGATGGAGCCGGCGAAGCCGACCGACACCGCGAAGGCGGTCGCCCAGTGGCAGAAGCTGCACGACCTGTACCTCGAGCTGGGCCACGAGGTCGAGCTGATCGAGCCGCTCGCCGGCTACCCCGACATGGTCTACACCGCGAACGGCGGCTTCCTCATCGACGGTCGCGCGTACGTGCCCAAGTTCCGCTTCGTGGAGCGTCAGGGTGAGGCCCCGGCGTTCGCCGACTGGTTCCGTGCCGCCGGCTACGACACGGTCATCCCCGAGGAGGTCAACGAGGGCGAGGGCGACTTCCTGCTCGTGGGCGACGTGATCCTCGCCGGCACCGGGTTCCGCTCCACGGGCGACAGCCACCGCGAGGTCGGCGAGGTCTTCGGCCGCGAGGTCGTGTCGCTGAAGCTCGTCGACCCGCGCTTCTACCACCTCGACACCGCGATCGCGGTGCTCGACCCCGTGCAGGGTGTCGAGAACGGCGGCCCCGAGCGCGCCAACATCGCCTACCTGCCCGGCGCGTTTGACGCGGAGAGCCGCGCGATCCTCGAGGAGCGCTTCCCGGACGCGATCCTCGTGTCCGACGAGGACGGCTCGGTGTTCGGCCTGAACTCGGCCAGCGACGGCTACAACGTCGTCATCTCGCCGCGGGCGACCGGCTTCGAGAAGCAGCTGCGCGAGCGCGGTTACAACCCGATCATGATCGACCTGTCGGAGCTGCTGCTCGGCGGCGGCGGGATCAAGTGCTGCACGCTCGAGCTGCGCGGTGCCGCATGACCGCGCTCGACGAGACCACGGGGGCGGCGGCCGGGATCGGCGCCGAGCCCCACGTGGCGCACAACTACCACCCGATGCCCGTCATGATCGCCCGCGGCGAGGGCGCCTGGGTCACCGACGTGGAGGGCAAGCGCTACCTCGACCTGCTCGCGGCGTACTCCGCCGTGAACTTCGGGCACCGGCATCCGGCCCTCGTCGCCGCGCTGACCGAGCAGCTCGGACGGGTCACGCTCACGAGCCGTGCGTTCATGAGCGATCGACTGGAGCCGTTCGCCGCCGCGCTCGCGCAGCTCGCCGGCAAGGACATGGTGCTGCCGATGAACACCGGCGCCGAGGCCGTCGAGACCGGCATCAAGGTGGCCCGCGCCTGGGGGTACCGGGTCAAGGGCATCGCCGACGGCGCCGCGCGCATCGTCGTCGCCGCCGGCAACTTCCACGGGCGCACGACGACGATCGTCAGCTTCAGCGACGACGAGGAGGCGCGCGCCGACTTCGGCCCGTATACGCCCGGCTTCGACGTCGTGCCCTACGGGGACGCGGATGCCGTCGCCGCGGCGATCACGGTCGACACGGCCGCCGTGCTGATCGAGCCCATCCAGGGCGAGGGCGGCGTCATCATCCCGCCGGAAGGCTACCTGCGCCGCATCCGCGACATCTGCGACGAGAAGAACGTGCTGTTCATCGCCGACGAGATCCAGTCGGGCCTCGGGCGTGTGGGCGAGACGTTCGCGTGCGACCGCGAGGGCGTGGTGCCCGACCTGTATCTGCTCGGCAAGGCGCTGGGCGGCGGCATCCTGCCCGTGTCGGCCGTGGTCGGGAACACCGACGTGCTCGGAGTGATCCAGCCGGGCGAGCACGGCTCGACGTTCGGCGGCAACCCGCTCGCCGCGGCGGTCGGTCTGCGCGTGGTCGAGATGCTCGAGACCTGGGAGTTCCAGGAGCGCGCTCGTGCCCTCGGAGCGCACCTCGCCGCGGCCCTCGAGCCCCTGATCGGGCACGGCGTCACGGCCGTGCGCATCGCGGGGCTGTGGGCGGGCGTCGACATCGACCCCGCGAAGGGCACCGGTCGCGAGATCGCCGAGAAACTCCTCGACCGCGGCGTGCTCGTCAAGGACACGCACGGGCAGACGATCCGCATCGCGCCGCCGCTCGTGGTGCGCGCGACGGAACTCGACTGGGCCGTCGAGCAGCTCCGGCACGTGCTGGGGGCGTAGCCCGGAGCACGCCCCGATCAGGCGGGTGTGTCGTCGGGGTCGAGGGTGCGCAGCGTGTCGCGTTCGACCTCGGTGTCGGCGTCGAGCTGCTCCTCGGTCGTCGCGTCGCCGCCCAGGTGCGCGCCCCGGTCGGGGTTCGCGTCGCCCTGGATCGCGCCGTGCGGCGACTCTCCGTGGGAGCTGTCTCCCTGGATCGCGCCGCCCTGCGTCGCGCCCTGCGGGTCTCCGTCCTCGGCTTCGCCCTGGATGGCCCCGCGCGCCGATTCGCCGTGCGCACTGTCGCCCTGGATCGCGCCGCCCTGAGCTGCGCCCTGCGCGCCGCCGTCCTCGCCGTCGGGGGCGGTGTTGTGCTCGGGGTTGACGTCGGGGGAGCCCTCGGCGGGCTGCTCGGGGTGCGGGGTGCGTCCTGTGTTGTCGTCCATGGGGGTGACGCTACGCGCGCCCGCATCCGCTCGAGAGGGCGTTGACAAAGCGCGGGCGCTCAGTCCTGGTTCGCGATCCGGATCGGGGTCGTCGCGGTGGCCTTCTCGGTGTAGTCGACGGGCTCTGCGGATGCCGAGGGCTCGGCCAGCTCCGGCTCGTCGACGATGCTGAGCGGCCGCGTCTCGTCGAGTGTGAGGAGGAAGCGCCGGTCCTCACGGCGCCTCAGCCGCCCGGAGGTGAGCACCCAGGTCAGGCCGATCGCGCAGGCGAGGAACCCTGCGGTGCCGCCGAGCATGATCGCGCTGCGGGGTCCGAAGGTGTCGGCCACCCAGCCGGCGATCGGCGCACCCACCGGGGTCGAGCCCATGATGACGGCCATGTACAGCGCGAGGACGCGACCGCGCAGCGCGGCGTCGGTCGTCATCTGCACGTATCCGTTCGCGGTCGTGAGCAGCGTCACGATCATGAACCCGGTGAAAGTGAGCGTGATCGCGTACGTGAGGTAGGTCGGCATCGCGGCCGACACGAAGGCGGCGACGCCGAAGCCGCCGGCGGCGAAGATCACGACGCGCACGCGGGCGCGGTCGCGGCGGGCGGCGAGCAGCGCGCCGGCGAGCGAGCCGATCGCGAGGATCGAGCTGAGCACGCCGTAGCCGTCGGCCCCGGCGCCGAACTCGAGCGCCATGGTCGAGGCGAAGATCGGGAAGTTCATGCCGAACGCGCCGATCAGGAACACGGTCACGAACACGACCCGCAGATCGCTGCGCCCCCAGACGTACCGGAATCCCGCGGCGAGACCTCCCCGGCTGCGGCCCTTGAGGCGAGGGGCGAGCTGTCCGGTGCGCAACATCAGCAGCGCGACGAGCATCGCAAGGAAGGTCGCGGCGTTCGCGATGAACACCCACCCCGAGCCGATCGCGACGATGAGCAGGCCGCCGACCGCGGGCCCGATCATGCGGGCGAGGTTGAAGGAGGCCGAGTTGAGAGCGACCGCGTTCGAGGTGTCGCCGACCGACACCATGTCCGACACGAACGCCTGGCGGGCCGGAGCGTCGAAGGCGTTGACCACGCCGAAGGCCGCCGCGAAGCCGAACATCATCGGCAGGGTCATGAGACCGTTCAGCAGCAGGGTGCCGACGGCGATCGCGAGGATCAGCAGGGAGGTCTGGGTCGCAAGCAGGATGCGGCGGCGCTCGAATCGGTCGGCGACCCATCCGGTGAGGCTCACGAGCACGAGCGGCGGACCGAACTGCAGCGCCATCGTCACGCCCATGGCGGCCGCGTCGTTGTCGGTGAGCTCGGTGAGCACGACCCAGTCCTGGGCGGTGGCCTGCATCCACCCGCCGACGTTCGAGACGAGCGCGCCCGCGAACCAGATGCGGTAGTTGATGTTCGCGAACGACCGGAACATGGCGCTCATCGGTCGACCACCTTGCGTATCAGGGCACTCGCCTCACGCAGCGTCGCGAGCTCGTCGTCGGTGAAGTCGAGTTCGGCGAGCATGTCGGCGAGGAGGTCGTCGCGGCGCTGGATGGTCTCGGCGACGATCGCGGTGCCGGTCTCGGTGATGTCGACGTGCACGCGTCGCCGGTCCTCCTCGTCGGGGATGCGCACGACGTAGCCCTGCTCCTCCAGGCCGTTGATCATGCTCGTCATGGAGGGTGCGGTGACGCGCTCGCGCTCGGCGAGAGCGCTGATCGTGCGACGGCCGTGCATGCGGAGAGTGGCGAGGACAGCGAGCTGCGCATCGCTCATGGCGTCGATCGCGCGGGCGCAGCGGAGGCGGCGCGCGAGCCGGAACACGGCCATGCGCAGGTCTGTCGCGGTGAGGTGGAGGGCTTCATCGGACGCAGACATTACTTAGACAGTCTAAGTAATTTCTCGCGCGAACGAAAGCCCACCACGCGCCCGATGCCGCGGATGTCGTCGTGGGCACGTCAGAATGGACGGATGACGACCCGCACGCCCGCACTCGAGATCGCCGTGACCGGACCCGCCGGCATCCGCATCGCCGGAGAGGTCGGGGCCGTGCGTGTGGAGCTCGCGCAGGCCCTGCCGCTCGGCGGGTTGACGCCCTCGCCGGCGACCCTGGAGCTGTCGATCGACGCCGCGCGCGAGGTCCGCGTCGAGGTGCACGTGCTCGTGCGACCACGGGCCGGCGGATTCCACTACGACGCCGAAGAGATCGCCCTGTCCGTCCTCGATGTGCGCCGTGCGGTCGAGGCGGGAGCCGACGGCGTGGTCGTCGGTGCGCTCGACCCGGCCGGCGCGCTCGACCTCGACGCCATGGCGCGTCTGCGCGACGCCGCGGGCTCGGCATCCGTCACCCTGCACCGCGCGATCGACGTCACGGCCGACCCCGTGGCGACGCTCGCCGCGGCTCGCTCGCTCGGACTGCGCCGCGTGCTCACCTCGGGCGGCGCCTCGGCCGCGATCGACGGGATCGACACGCTCCGCGCGATGGTCGTCGAAGCCGCCGGCGCGATCGAGGTCATGGCCGGGAGCGGAGTGGATGCCGAGAGCGCGACCGCGCTCGCCGCGACCGGCGTCGACGCCCTGCACTTCTCGGCCAAGCGCACGGTGCGCGAAGACGGCGGCGTGCGCATGGGATCGGCGTCCGACGGCGTCGGCGGCTACGAGGTCACCGACCTCGACACCGCCCGCGCGGTCGTCGCCGCGCTCGCCTCCCTGACGCCCTCGGGCACCGGTCAGTAGGGTGGGGGCGTGACCGAAACGCGTGAGTTCACGGATGCCCACGGCATCGCCATCGTCTACGACGTGCACCCCGCGGCCGGTGAGGCGCGAGGCGTCGTCCAACTGCTGCACGGCGTCGGCGAGCATGCGGGCCGCTATGTCGCGCTGATCGCGGCGCTCACGGACGCCGGGTTCCACGTGTACGCCGACGACCACCGCGGACACGGACGAACCGGCATCCGTCAGCATGAGGGCCCGGCGAAGCTCGGCCGGCTGGGGGCGGGCGGGCTGCGCGCCGCCGAAGCCGCGATCTGGCAGCTCACCGGGATCATCAAGGACGAGCAGCCGGATCTGCCCCTCGTGCTGCTCGGGCACTCGTGGGGATCGTTCCTCGCGCAGATGCTCGTCAACGACCACCCCGAGGCCTGGGACGCCGTGATCCTCTCCGGCTCCGCGCTGCGCATGCCCGGCGCCCTCAACGCCGCGCCGCTCAACGCCCGGTGGGCGGCTCCCGACGCCACCGGACTCGAATGGCTCAGCCGCGACCCCGAGGTGTGGTCGGCGTTCCACGACGACCCGCTCACGACCGAGGAACCGCTGTTGAAGCTGTTCGGGCCGATCGAGGCCGCCAAGCTCTACGGGCGGCCGCGGAAGGACCTCGGACGCGACATCCCGCTGCTGCTGCTCGTCGGTCGCGACGACCCGGTCGGCGGACCGCGCAGCGTGCACAGGCTCGCCGAGGCGTACCGCACACGCTCGGGCTTCACCGACGTCACGACCCTCGTCTACCCCGACGCCCGCCACGAGATCTTCGCCGAGCTCAACCAGGCCGAGGTCCGCGCCGACGTGCTCTCCTGGCTCGGCGCCCGGATCCCCGCGCGCTGAGCCCGCGGGAGATGTCCTCCCGTGACCTCGCGTGACCCCGTATGACAGCGGGTGAATCCGCGTGACGCCGCGCCCGCCCGGCATCCTCTCCTCGCCATAGATTCACGGCTGGAGGGTGACAGCGACCGGGTCGAGAGGGAGGTGCGCGGTGGGCTTCGAACAGGAGTGGCGCAGCTGGCACGAGTCGCGCGAGCGCTACGCCGGCGCCGAATACGGACCGGCCGCGCTCGAATCGACGAACTGGCTCATCACGGAACCGGCCGCGGTGGAGGGCGTGCCCGGGCTGTGGGCGCTCACCGGCGACGGCGGGATCCGCGGGAGCGACCTCGGCACCGCGGGGAACGTCGTCACGCTGCGAGGGCGCGAGACGCTGCGCCTCGGCCGACGCGAGCTGCGGGTGTTCGACCGGCGCGGCGCCGTCGCACTGCGGGTGTTCAATCCGCGGCGGCCCGAACGCGAGCGCTTCAGCGGGATCGACGCGTACCCGCCACGGGAGGGGTGGCGGGTGCGCGCCGACTTCGAGGCGACGCCCGACGAGACGATCACTATCACCGCGCTCGATGGTGCCGTGCACGAGCAGCCGCTGGCCGGACGCCTGCGCTTCGCGCTCGACGGCATCCCCCTGACCCTCTCCGCGACCCGCACGCCGCAGGGGGCCCTGACCGCGGTCTTCGCCGACGGCACGAACGGCACCGAGACCTACCGCTTCCGCTTCCTGCCCGTGGAGGAACCCGCGGACGACGGCACCGCGGTCGTCGACTTCAACCGGGCCTACCTGCCGCCGTGCGCGTTCTCCGACCAGTTCGTGTGTCCGCAGCCGCCGGCCGAGAACCGGTACTCCCTGCCGATCCGCGCGGGCGAGAGGGTCGTCGTGCTCGGACGCTGAGCCCGGCATCCGCCCCCGGCCCTGCGGGCCGCGCCTTAAGCTGGAACCGTGCACGGAGAATACAAGGTCCCAGGCGGAAAGCTCGTGGTCGTCGACCTCGAAGTCGAGGACGACCGGATCGCGCGATTCCGCCTCGCCGGCGACTTCTTCCTGGAACCGGACTCGGCCATCGAGGACATCGACGCCGCCGTGAACGGGCTGCCCGTGGAGTCCGACGCCACGACCATCGCCGCCGCCGTGCGCGCCGCGCTGCCCGAGGGCGCCCAACTGCTCGGCTTCACGCCTGAAGCCGTGGGCACCGCGGTGCGACGAGCGCTCGTCACGGCTCCGGGATGGGGAGACTTCGACTGGGAGATCGTGCACGAGAAGGCCGTCTCGCCGCGCATGAATCTCGCGCTCGACGAGGTGCTCACCGCCCGCGTCGGCGAGGGGCGCCGCCGGCCCACGCTGCGGATCTGGGAGTGGGACCAGTCGGCTGTCGTGATCGGGTCGTTCCAGTCCTACCGCAACGAGGTCGACCCCGAGGGCGCGGCCCGCCACGGCTTCGACGTCGTCCGCCGCATCTCCGGCGGCGGGGCGATGCTCATGGCCGCGGGGCAG
Organism: Microbacterium sp. LMX7-1.2; assembly: GCF_040675935.1. Lineage (NCBI taxonomy): Bacteria > Bacillati > Actinomycetota > Actinomycetes > Micrococcales > Microbacteriaceae > Microbacterium > Microbacterium sp. LMX7-1.2. The sequence goes on from NZ_JBEGIL010000001.1 coordinate 2,615,353, forward strand.
ATCATCACCTACTCGCTGTACGTGCCGGCATCCCTCGTACAGGGCATGACGTTCGCCGACTCCTACGCGTTCCTCGACGACTGGGTGCTGCAGGCGCTGCGCTCGCTCGGGATCGACGCGGTGTACCAGCCGCTCAACGACATCGCGAGCTCCTCGGGCAAGATCGGCGGCGCGGCGCAGAAGCGCCTCGCGAACGGCGGCGTCCTGCACCACGCCACGCTCTCGTACGACATCGACGGGCAGACCATGACCGAGGTGCTGCGCATCGGCCGCGAGAAGCTCAGCGACAAGGGCACGACCTCGGCCGCCAAGCGCGTCGACCCGCTGCGCAGTCAGACGGGCCTTGCGCGCGCAGAGATCATCGAGCGCTTCAAGGCCACGTTCCGGTCGCTCACGCACGCGGAGGACGGCACGATCACGCCCGACGAGTACGCCGACGCCGAGGCGCTCGTCGAGTCGAAGTTCGCCACCGACGCGTGGCTGCACCGGGTCCCGTGACCGACGATCCGCTCGGCGCCGTCACGGTCATCCAGGGCGACAACCTCGCGGTCTCGGCGACGCTGCCCTCGGCGTCCTTCACGCTCGTCTACCTCGACCCGCCGTTCAACACCGGGCGGGCGCAGGAACGGCAGGTCGTCACCGCCCGGCGCGCTTTCACAACTCCGGAGAACCCCGTGGTCGCGGAGGACGCGACCGAGGAATCACGCGAAGCGGACGGCCCGGCCGCCGCGGATCTCCGGAGTCCTGAACGGGAGGAGCCGACCACCGAGGTGCGGCACGGCTTCCACGGGCATCGGTACGAGCGCGTGCGGGGGATGCTACGTACCTACGACGACCGTTTCGACGACTACGGCGACTTCCTCATGCCGCGCCTCGAGGAGGCCTGGCGCCTGCTCGCCGACGACGGCACCCTGTACCTGCACCTCGACTACCGCGAGGCGCACTACGCCAAGGTCATGCTGGATGCGGTTTTCGGGCGCGACTGCTTCCTGAACGAGCTCATCTGGGCGTACGACTACGGCGCGAAGTCGCGGCGGCGCTGGCCGACCAAGCACGACACGATCCTCGTCTACGTGAAGAACCCGCGCGAGTACGTGTTCAATGCCGACGACGTCGACCGCGAGCCGTACATGGCCCCGGGGCTCGTCACGGCCGAGAAGGCCGCGCGCGGCAAGCTGCCCACCGACGTCTGGTGGCACACGATCGTCCCGACCACGGGGCGCGAGAAGACCGGGTATCCGACGCAGAAGCCCGAGGGCATCCTCCGTCGCATCGTGCGGGCGTCGAGCCGCCCTGGCGACCGCGTGCTCGACCTCTTCGCCGGCAGCGGCACGACCGGAGCCGTCGCGTCGGCGCTCGGCCGCGACGCCGTGCTCGTGGACGACAACCCCGAGGCGATCCGCGTCATGACGGAGCGGATGCCGCATGCCGAGGTCGTGCAGGGCTGAGCGCACCGCACGATCCGGCAGACTGCTGTGATGAGCGAATTCGTCGAGGTCGACACCGCTGCAGGGCGCGTCCGCGGACGCTGGCGTGAGACGACGGGTGGTGGGGGCGCGCCGAGATCGGCCGCGTTCCTCGGCATCCCGTTCGCGGAGCCGCCGGTCGGGGATCTGCGCTTCGCGGCTCCCGTGCCGCATGCGGCCTGGGAGGGCGTGCGGGATGCGCTCGCGTTCGGCGCGACCGCGCAGCGCGGCGACCAGGGCGACACGCTGATCCCCGAGCCGAGTGTCGAGGGCGAGTCCACGCTCAACGTCAACGTGTTCACGCCCGACCCGGAGGCGACCGGTCTGCCGGTGCTCGTCTGGATCCATGGCGGCGGCTTCACGACCGGGTCCCCGGCGAGCCCCTGGTACGACGGACGGAGCTTCAACCGCGACGGCGTCGTGACCGTGACGCTCTCGTACCGGCTGGGCTTCGAGGGATTCGGATGGATCGAGGATGCGCCCTCGAACCGCGGCGTGCGCGACTGGCTGCTCGCGCTCGAATGGGTGCAGCAGAACATCGCGGCCTTCGGGGGAGATCCGGGTCGCGTCACGATCGCCGGGCAGTCCGCGGGCGGCGGAGCCGTGCTCACGCTGCTCGGGATGGAGAAGGCGCAGCACCTGTTCCATGGCGTCTACGCGCTGTCGTCGGCGCTCACCGACGTCGCGGCCGCGCGCTCGGAATCGTTCGGTCGCGCGCTCGCCGCATCCGCCGGGGTCGCCCCGACGGTCGCCGGGCTGTCGACGGTCGACGAGCTGCGGGTCCTCGAGCTGCAGAAGCGCGCGACGCAGCTGAATCCGCGGATCATCGCGAGCATGGTCGATCAGGGGCTTCCGCTCGGCCCCGCCGTCGACGGCGACCTGATCGTCCGGCCGACCCTCGACTCGCTGCGCGCCGGCGTCGGCGCGGACAAGCCCCTCGTGCTGGGCGCGACCGACGACGAGTTCACGATGGTGTTCGGCGGTGCGGCGGCGAAGGCGTTGCGCTGGGTGCCGCGGAACGTGCTGCTCGATCGGCTCGGGCTGCCGCGGAGCGTCCGCGCCGACTACCTCGCCGCGAACGCCGACATCGTGCGCCTCGGCAAGTCCCGCCTGGCGGGGCGCGTGCTCACCGACCGGATGTTCCGCGTCGGAGTGCTGCGGGTGTCGGACGCCCGCGGCGACGCACCGACCTGGGTGTACCGGTTCTCGTGGCCGTCCGGGCGCTTCGGCTTCGCGGAGCACTGCCTCGACGTCCCGTTCTTCTTCGACTGCCTCGACGGTCCTCGGATCGAGAACCTCGCCGGCCCGAACCCGCCGCAGCGGCTCGCCGACGAGGTGCATTCCGCGGCTGTCTCCTTCATCACGCGCGGGGATCCGGGCTGGCCGCAGCACGAGGGGGATGCCGGGATCGTGCGCGTCTACGACAGCGAGACCCGTGACGTCGCGGACGCGTACGCGACCGTGCGCCCGCTGCGGGTATGACCGGTTATACTCGAGTCATGAAGACAGCGATCTCGGTACCCGATGGCGACTTCGCGCGTTTCGAGCGCGTCGCCCGTCGTCATGGAATGAACCGATCCGAGTTCTACCGGGTGGCGGGTGCGAGGCTCGCGGACGAGCTGGAGGGCGCTGCGGATCTCACGCGCATCGCCGACGATGTGCTCGCGCGAGCAACCGGCATCCCGGACGACGACCTCTTCGTGCGCGCGAACGAGGAGCGTCTGCGCGAAGAGTCCGACTGGTGATCCGCCGCGGGGACGTCGTCTGGGTGGATTTCGGAGTCCCGCGCGGCTCGGAACCAGCCAAGGTCAGGCCCGCAGTCGTGCTCCAGGACGACTGGCTGCTCGACACGCAGATCAACACGGTGCTTGTGGTGCCGCTCACATCGAACACGACTCTCGAAGGCTTCCCGGGGAATGTTCTCATCCCCGCGGCGGCGTCGGGGCTGGACCGTGACTCGGTCGCTAACGTCGGTCAGCTCAGTGCGGTCAGCCGCGAGTTCCTCGACCCCTACCCGATTTCGCGGCTCGCGTCGTACCTACTGACCCAGATCGGCGCGGGAGTCCGGCTCGTATCGGGCGTCTGACGTCGCCTCAGGCGATGTAGACCTTGCGGAGGGTCTCGGTGACCGTCCACACCGTGCGCGTGCCCTCGGCGAGGCGCACCAGCGAGCCGGGTCCCACCTCGATCGACGGGAGCGCCGGGTCGACGAACTCGACGCGTGCTCGCCCCGCCAGGACGACGAAGACCTCGTCGGCCTCGGTGTCGGACGCCGTGCCCGGGGTCATCTCCCAGATCCCGACCTCGACCCCCGACAGCTCGTCGAGCGCGACCGCGCCCGTCGTCGGAGCACCCGACACCACCTCGGACGCGGGCAGCGGCTCGTGCGCGAGGGGCAGTGCCGCGGCATCCACCACGGCGCCCGGCGCGAGTGCGCTCACGAGTCGAACCCCATGCCGACGGCATCCAGCGTCTTGAGGAACAGGTTGCGCCTGCCCTCGTTGTGATCAGCCTGGTTCATCGCGGCGCGCACGAGGTTGATGCCGATCGCGGCGGCGGGCTCGGGTGGGAAGGGGATGGGCTTCTCGCGCACCATCGCGAGCTCGGTGCGCTCGGTCGGCTCGCCCGAGAGCTTGTCGAGCATGACGTCGGCGGCGAAGCGCGCAGCACCCACACCGAGGCCCGTGAAGCCGGTCGCGTACGCGACCCGACCGCGACGGGCCGTGCCGAAGAACGCGCAGAAGCGGCTCGACGAGTCGATCGCCCCAGCCCAGCGGTGCGTGAAGCGCAGACCCTCGAGCTGCGGGAACGTCGTGAAGAAGTGCGAGGCGAGCTTGCGGTGGCTCTCCATCCGGTCCTCGTACTCCGGGCGCACCTTGCCGCCGAAGTGGTAGACGGCGTCGTACCCGCCGAACAGGATGCGGTCGTCGGCGGTCAGTCGGTAGTAGTGGAACTGGTTCGCGCTGTCGGCGAGCCCCTGACGGTTCGACCACCCGATCGATGCGAGCTGCTCGGCCGACAGCGGCTCGGTCATGAGCACGTAGTCGTACACGGGCACGGTCATGAGGCGGTTGCGCTTGAGGAGCGAGGGGAAGACGTTCGTGCCGAGCGCCACGGACTCGGCGATGACCTTCGCCCCGTCGCGCGTGACGACCGTGACCGGGCCGGAGCCGTCTCCGGTGATCTCCCGTACGAGCGAGTTCTCGTGGATCTCGACGCCGAGCTCGACGGCCACGCGGGCGAGTTCGAGCCCGAGCTTGGCGGGGTGCACCATGGCGCAGGCGTCGCGCTCCCAGGCCCCGGCGAGGAACGTGGGGGAGTGCACCTCGGCCTGCACGGCCTCCCGATCGAGGAAGCCCTCCTCCTCGCGCAGCCACTCCACCTGGTGCGGTTCCACGGCGACGGCGAGCTGACCGGTGCGCTCGAAGTCGGCGTCCATCTCGTAGCGGCGGACGGTCGCCTCGATGCCGTCGAGGTTCTCGAGCCCGAACTCTTCGAGGCGGTCGATCTCCTGCGGCCAGCGGGTGACGCCGTTCTCGTGCCCGTGCGTGAGACTGGCCTCACAGAACCCGCCGTTGCGACCGGACGCCGCCCACGCGATGCGCGACGCCTCGACCAGCACGACCGAGCGTGCCGGCTCGCGCTCCTTGGCGCGGATCGCGGTCCAGAGGCCCGTGTAGCCGCCGCCGACGATCACGAGGTCGGCGCTCGTCGTGCCGCGGAGCGGCGGATGCGCGGGCCGCTCGACGTCGTCGAGCCAGAACACGCTCAGCGCGGTGTCCTGCAGGGACGCGTCGATGACGGCATCCGTCGGGCGCTGGCGTTCGAAGACGGTGGTTCCCATGGTCACTCCGATGCGGATGGCGGGCGCGCGTCAGCGCGTGCCCCAGTTGTAGAGGTCCTTGTAGAGGCCTGCGTACAGCAGGCTCTCGGTGTGCGTCACGCCGGGGATGGTGCGGATGCGGGTCGCGATGAGGTCGAGCAGGTCGGCGTCGCTCTCGCACACCGCTTCGACGAGGATGTCGTAGGTGCCGAGCGTCACGACGACGTAGGCGAGCTCGGTGATCTCGGTGAGTTGGATGGCGACCGCTCGCGGATCGCCCGTGACGCGGATGCCGATCATCGACATGCGGTGGAATCCGAGCTGCATGGGGTCGGTGACCGCGACGATCTGGATGATGCCCGCCTCGGTCATGCGCTGCACGCGCTGGCGGGCCGCGGCCTCGCTGAGCCCGACCTCACGACCGATCTCCGCGTACGGGCGACGGCCGTCCTCCTGCAGGAGTTCGACGATCCGCTTCGAGATGTCGTCCAGCACGGGCTGCTTCGCGGGCGCGCTCATATGTCGATATTGACAGGCGGATGCCATTCCTGCAACTGATTCCATCGTTGTTCTCGGCGCACTCTTCTGTATTCGCACAGCGGTCGCTAGCATGGCGAGCATGGCCACTCAGCATCCGCGCACCGAGCTCCTGCAGAACTTCATCGGCGGCGCGTTCGTCGCCGCGCGCGGCACCGGTCGGATGCCGCTGATCGACCCCGCGACCGAGGAGACCTACGGCGAACTGCCGATCTCGGACGCCTCCGACGTCGACGCGGCCTACGCCGCAGCAGCCGCAGCGTTCCCCGTGTGGCGTGACACCACGCCCGCCGACCGGCAGCTCGCGCTCTTCCGCATCGCCGACGAGATGCAGGCCCGCGCGGAGGAGTTCGCCGACCTGGAGTCGAAGGACACCGGCAAGCCGCGCGCGACGCTGGTCGCCGACGAGATCCTGCAGTCGGTCGACCAGCTGCGCTTCTTCGCGGGCGCGGCCCGGAGCCTCGAGGGTCGGGCCGCCGCGGAGTACCTCGCGGGTCACACCTCGTTCGTGCGGCGGGAGCCGATCGGCGTGATCGGCCAGGTCACGCCGTGGAACTATCCGCTGAACATGGCGGTGTGGAAGATCGCCCCCGCGCTCGCGGCGGGCAACACCGTCGTGCTCAAGCCCGCCGAGTCCACGCCGCTCACGACGCTGCTGCTCGCCGAGATCGTCGCGGTGCACACGCCTGCAGGCACCCTCAACGTGGTGCTCGGAGATCGGGACACGGGCGTCGCGCTCGTCGAGCATCCGACCCCGCAGATGGTCGCGATCACCGGATCCGTGCGCGCGGGCATGGCGGTCGCGCGTTCCGCGGCTGCGGATGTGAAGCGCGTGCACCTCGAACTCGGCGGCAAGGCCCCGGCGATCGTGTTCCCCGATGCGGATGTCGCCAAGGCCGCCTCCGGCATCGTCACCGGAGCCTTCTTCAACGCGGGCCAGGACTGCACGGCGGCGACCAGGGTGCTCGTGCACTCCTCGCTGCACGATGAGCTCGTCGCGGCGCTCGTCGACCGCGCGAAGGCGGATGCCCGCACCGGCGGTCCGCACGAGGAGGGTGTGCTCTACGGGCCGCTCAGCAGCGCGGCCCAGCTCGACCAGGTGTCCGGCTTCGTCGACCGCCTGCCGGCGCACGCGACGGTCGTCACCGGCGGGCGCCGGCAGGGCGACACGGGCTACTTCTACGAGGCGACGATCGTCACGGGCATGCGTCAGGACGACGAGGCCGTGCAGGGCGAGATCTTCGGCCCGGTGCTCACGGTGCAGTCGTTCGAGACCGAGGAGGAGGCGCTCGCGATGGCGAACGACGTGCCCTACGCCCTCGCCTCCTCGGTGTGGACGACCGATCACGCACGCGCCATGCGCTTCTCGCGTGACCTCGACTTCGGCTGCGTGTGGATCAACACGCACATCCCCTTCGTCTCGGACATGCCGCACGGTGGCTTCAAGCACTCCGGGTACGGCAAGGATCTGTCGCAGTACGGCTTCGACGACTACACGCGGCTCAAGCACGTCATGACCGCGCTCGACTGAGCGCGGATCGCGGGGCTCCGGTCACGGCTCGACCAGTCAGACACGATGTGTCTATGCTGGGTCCGACGTCGACTCCGGGGGGACCCTCATGGCACGACCGCTCGCCGGTCCGCAGACGCTGCTGCGCACGCTGAACGGACGCGCGATCCTCGAATCGCTCGCCCGCCGCGGACCTCTCACACGCGCCGAGCTCATGACCGAGACGGGTCTCTCCCGCACCGCGGTCACCCAGGTGCTGCGGATGCTGGAGGGGTCGGAGGCCGTCGCCGCCGCCGGCGTCGACCGGGAGACGCGCGGACCCGCCGCGGGGCGCGTGTCCCTGCATCCCTCCCTCGGATACGCGGCCGCCGTGCACGTCGAGCCCTCGGCCGCGCACGTCGCGCTCGTCGATGCGACCGGCGCCGTGCGCGTGGAGACCCACGGCCCGTTCCCGCCTCTCGGCGACCGCGTGGCCCACATCGCCGAGCTGATCGAGGCCTGTCTCGCCAAGGTGAACGGACCCCTGCACGTCGCGGTCGTCGGCGTGCCGGGCATCGTCACCGCCGACGGGGCGATCCGCGACGACCAGGGCCCCGACGGCGGAGCATTCCGCGCCGCGCTCTCCGCCAGGCTCGGCGCGGCCGTCCGGGTCGAGAACGACGTGAACCTCGCCGCTCTGGCGGAGCTCGCCGACGGACGCGGCTCCGAGCTCGCGAGCTTCGCGCTGCTGCTGCTCGACGACGGCCTCGGCGGCGGCATCGTGATCGACGGGATGCTGCACCGGGGGTTCTCCGGCGTCGCCGGCGAGATCACGTTCCTGCCGCAGACGCCCGTGCCGATCGGCGCCCCCGTCCTCGGCGACGCCGTGGTGCGCGACCTCGCTCTCGCGCACGGACGCGACCCCGAGGAGAGCGTCCACCAGCACCTCGACGCCGCTGCCGCCGGGGACGCGGCCGCCCTCGCGATGGCGGCCGAGATGGGACGCCGCCTCACGATCGTGGCGGGCAGCATCGCGCTCGTACTCGACCCCGAGGCGTTCATCCTCGGCGGGCTCGCCACGCACCCCGTGCTCGTCGAGGCGGTGGAGCGCGTCGCGGACGAGTACGCCGCGCAGCTGCCGATGCGCTTCCTCGTGTCGGCGTTCGGGCCGGAGGCCCCGCTGGTGGGCGCCGTGCAGGAGTCGGCCGCCGCATTGCGTGCGACCGTCTTCTCGCGCCTGGTCCCCTCTGTAGATCGGGGCGCGTCCCTCGATCGCGGCGCCACGGGCGCACGGTCGTCCCGATGATCTCGGACCTCGCCGACCGTCTGGGCCTCGCCCCTGGGGCGCGCGCGATCATCGTCAACGCCGACGACTTCGGCATGTGTCACGCCGCGAACACCGCCATCATGCAGCTGCTGCCGGCCGGACTCATCGACTCGACGACCGTGATGGTCCCGTGCCCATGGGCGCCGGAGGCGCTCGCGTTCGCGGCGTCCCGAACCGACCTCGACGTGGGCGTGCATCTCGTGCTCACGAGCGAGTGGACGCGGTACCGCTGGCGTCCCCTGACCGGCACCGCCACGACCCTCGTCGACGGGGCGGGGTACTTCCCCGCCGAGGTGCTCGCGGTCGAGCAGGGTGCGTCAGACGCCGACGTCGCCGCCGAGATCGCGGCGCAGCTGCAGGCCGCCCTCGACGCCGGCGTCGACGTCACGCATCTCGACAACCACATGGGCTCGGTCTACGGACTGCTCACCGGCCGCGACTTCCTCGGCCCCGTACTCGAACTGGCGGCCCGCCACGGACTGCCCTTCCGCCTCCCGCGGACCATGGAGGGCGCGGCCGGCGACCCCGCGCTGCAGGCGAAGCTCACCGAGGCCGCCGCGGCCGCCGACGCGCTCGGCGTGGAGATCGTCGATCGGCTCTGGACGCACCCCTTCGACGCGCTGCCCGGAGAGACCTACGAATGGGTGCGGGAGGGGTTCCTCGCCCTGTTGCGCGCCGTGCCGGCAGGGGTCACCGAGATCTATCTGCATCCCATGGTCGACGACGAGGAACTGCGCGCCGCGGTCGACGTCGGCGCCGAGAAGCGCGGGCATGAGCTGCGGCTGCTGAGCGACCCGATGGTGCTGCAGGCGATCGAGGAGGAGGGTCTGGTGCGCATCGGATGGCGCGAGCTGCGCGACCTGCAGAGGGGAGAGCGGTGAGCTCGCTCACGACGCGCCTGCGCGATCGACGGCTCGATGCCGCGCCCACCCGCGCTCAGGCCCTGGCGTTCGGCGCCTCGGGATTCCCGACGCAGCTCATGGCGCAGACGTTCTCGGCGTTCGTCGTCTACTTCTACGTCACCCACCTCGGCGTCGCGCCGGGCTGGGTCGCGGCGGCCATGGTCGCCCACGGTGTACTGAACGCCGTGTTGAACCCGGTCGTCGGGGCGCTGTCCGACCGCATCCGCACGCCCTGGGGCCGCCGCATCCCGTGGATCGGGATCGGCATCGTGCCCCTGGTCGTGGCCTTCGCCCTCGTGTGGATGCCGCCGGCCCTGCCGACAGCGGGTCTGATCGTCTGGTTCCTCGTGGTCGTCGCGGTGTACGACATCGCCTTCGTCGTGGTCGTGCTCAACGTCTCGGCGCTGTTCCCCGAGATCTTCCGCACCACCGAGGAGCGCGCCCGCGGCAACGTGCCACGGCAGATCTTCGCGATCCTCGGAATGGTGCTGGGCACGGCCGGCGCCCCGGCCCTGTACGGCTGGATCGGCTGGCCCGGGATGGCGATCGTGCTCGCGATCGTGTGCCTCGGGATGCTGGTCTGGTCGTTCACGGGCGGCATGGTCGAGCGGCGCGTGCCCGAGGCGTCGTCCGAGGCGATGCGCTGGGGCGACCAGCTGCGGTACACGTTCGCGAACCGGGCCTTCGTGCCGTACGTGCTCGGCTCGCTGTTCGTGCAGACGTCGATCGCGGTGATCCTCGCCGCCATCCCGTTCTACGTGCGCTACTCGCTGCACGCCGCCGAGGGCGAGGGGAGTCTGCTGCTCGGGGCGATCTTCGTCACCGCGATCCCCTCGATCGTGCTGTGGAGCGCGGTCGTGCGCCGCACCTCGCCGCGCACCGCCCTGCTGTGGAGCGTGGCCGTGTTCGGCGTCGCCGTGCTCGGCTACCTGCTGCCGTCGAGCGTGCTCGCCGCTGCGCTCGTCGGCGTCGCGGTCGGCATCGGCGTGGGAGGCCTGCTGCAGCTGCTCGAGGTCGTGCTCGCGCAGATCATCGACGAGGATGCCGTCCGCACGGGGCACCGGCGCGAGGGCGCCTACTTCGGCATCAACGGCTTCGTGGTGCGCGGCTCGGTCGTGCTGCAGGCCGTCGTCGCGGCGGCCGTGCTCACGGCATCCGGGTTCGACGCGGGTCTCGGCGACGCCCAGCCCGAGACCGTCGACGGCGGCATCCGGATCATGGTCGCGGTCGTGCCGCTCGTGTTCACGGCTCTCGCCTGGCTGTGCTTCTGGCTCTACCCGATCCGCGCGCGCGACGTCTGACCGGCTGCGCCCGAGCCGGGATTCTGCCGGCATCCGCCGCGGGCTCCGATCACTCTCCATTTATCCTGATTAACCGCTTGACCACGCCGAGGGATTCGGGTTACTCTCTGCGTAACCGATTAACCAAAGACGATTGGACGGGACGTGGACCAGCGAGGGTTCTATCAACCGCACCGCGCGTGGGTGGGTGACGTCATCCCCTGGCAGGAGGAGGGCGTCTTCCACCTGTACTACCTGCACGAGACTCGCCGGGTGCCCAAGGACGGGATGCCGTGGCGTCGCATCTCCACCGAGAACCTCATCGACTTCCGGGAGCACCACGACGGCATCGCCTCCGGAGGCGCCGACTCCGACGACTTCAACGTCTACACGGGCAGCATCGTCCGAGACGAGGACGGGCTGCACCACGCCTTCTACACCGGACAGAACCCCGACCGCCTCGGACCCGATGGGCTTCCGCTGCAGCTCGTGATGCATGCGACGAGCACCGACGGCATGGCCACGTGGAACCGGCATCCGGAGCACACCTTCGGCGCGACCGGGGGATACGAGACCGCCGACTGGCGGGACCCCTTCGTGTTCCGCGACGAGCGGGAGGGGCTATGGCGGATGCTGATCACCGCGCGGCACGACGACGGCCCGCACCGCCGCCGCGGGGTGATCGCGCAGTGCACCTCCCGCGACCTCGCGCACTGGGAACCCGCCGCCCCCTTCTGGAGCCCCCGACGCTGTGTCGCCCACGAATGCCCCGAGGTGTTCCGGTGGGGCGACTGGTGGTACCTGGTCTCCTCCGAGTTCAGCGACGCGTTCGTGACCCGCTACCGCATGGCGCGCAGCCTCGACGGCCCGTGGATCGTGCCGACGCACGACACGCTCGACTCACGTGCCTTCTACGCCGCCAAGTCGGCGTCCCGCGGGGACCGCCGCCTCTTCTTCGGATGGATCGCGACGCGCGAAGGCGGGGCCGACGACGGCGCATGGCAGTGGGCGGGGACGATGTCCGTCATCGAGGCCGAGCAGCGTGCCGACGGGACCCTCGCCTTCCACCCGACGAGCGAGCTGCGCGCGACGTTCGGGGCGCCGACCGCGCTCCTGCCCGCGGGCACCGCGCTGAGCGCCCCGGACGGATACAGGCAGATGCTCAGCGAGCACGCGGTGGACGAGTCGTTCCGACTCGTCGCGCGTTTCCGCACCGACGACGACACCCGGGAATGCGGTGTCGTGCTCCGGGTCGGTGACGACGAGGACTCCGGATACGTCCTCCGGCTCGAGCCCCACCGCGGTCGACTGGTGTTCGACCGGTGGCCGCGACGGGCGACGGGAACCGAGCAATGGCAGATCTCCGGAGACGTGCCGTTCCTGATCGAACTCGAGCGCCCCGTCGATCTCGGCCCGGGCGAGCACGTGCTCGACGTGATCGTGGACGGCGAGCTCTGCGTGGCCACCGTCGATGACTCCGTCGTGCTGAGCACCCGCCTCTACGACCACCCGTCGGGCCGCGTCGGCGTCTTCGTCGGCGAGGGCGAGGCCACCGTCCTCGATCTCACCCTTCACTCCCGCGACCGCTCAGCGGTCGTCATGCCGCAGCACGACCTCGTCGCGACCAGCGCGTGAGTTCTTCCCCCACCCGAATGGACATCGAAGGAGATACACCATGATTCGACCCGCACGCAGGATCGTGCTTCTCGCCGCTGCCGCAGCGACGGCCGCGCTCGTGCTCACCGCCTGCGGCGGCGCCTCGCCGTCCGCGGATCCGACCGACGTCGATCCCGAGGGCGAGATCGTGCCCCGCGAGATCTCCTGGTTGCTGTCCCGGCCGGCGGACGGCGGGGTCATCACCACCATGGAGCAGATCGCCGACGAGTACGCCGAGGATCATCCCGGGTTCGCACTCAACCTGATCACGACCCCCGACCGACCCTCCTACATCCAGAAGTACGAGACGCTGGCCGCGGCGAACAAGCTGCCGGAGCTCTTCGACACGGACGCGACGCCGTTCGCCCAGAAACTCGCCGGACAGGGACGGATGCTCGACATCGACCTCCTCCTCGACGACCTGGGGCTCACCGACGACTACCGCCCGGCGGCTCTGAACTATCAGCGCTTCGACGACGGTTCTCTGTACATGGTGCCCTTCGAGTTCCAGCTGGAGTTCTTCTGGTACAACACCGCGCTGTTCGAGGAAGCCGGCGCCACGGTGCCGGCGACTCTCGACGACTTCCCGCAGATGTGCACGGACCTGCGCGCAGCCGGAATCACCCCGATCGCGCTCGACGGCCAGGATCAGTGGCCGCTCGAACGGTACATGTCGTACTACCCCTTCCGCCTTGCGGGACCCGAGTACGTGCAGGACCTCAAGAACGGCGACGCCTCGTTCGGCGACCCCGCCGGACGCGCCGCGGCCGAGTGGCTGCACTCGCTGGGACAGGCCGGATGCTTCTCCGACGGCTTCTCGGCCACCGGATACGCCGACGCGCAGGCGCAGTTCACCTCCGGTACGGCGGCGGTGTACAACATCGGCACGTGGGAGCTCGGCAACCTCGCCACTGACTCCCTCGACGCCTCGGTGCGCGATGCGGTCGACTACTTCACCCTCCCGACGATCGACGGTGCGGCGACCGCCGACAACGAGTACGTCACTCCGTCCGGGATCGGGATGGCCGTGAACGCCCAGACGTACGACCCGCTGGTCCGTGACTTCCTCGCCTTCGCCCTCGAGCGGTACCCGGAGCTCTACGCCGCGACCGGTGCGCTGTCGCCGACGTCGTCGGCCGTCACGACCGTGCCCGATACCGCGACGCCGCTCTACAGTCGTGCCGTGGAGCAGGCGGACGGCGTGGGCGAGGCGATCGCCATGCCGTGGGACACGCAGCTGGACCCGGCCACCAACACCCGCCTCCAGCAGGAGCTCACCCTGCTCGTCCAGGGCGAGATCACGCCGGACGAGTTCATCGAGACCATGGACGCCGCTCTCGCGGAGAACAGCGATGGCTGACGTCCTCTCCTCCGGGACGGTCCCGCCTCGCGCGCGGCCGTCCCGGAGGCCCCATCGACGGCCGATGGCCGGGTCCATGCTGCCGCGTCGGTCGACGCTCTCGGTGCTCGTGTTCCTGGTCCCACCGCTCCTGCTGTACGGGATCGCCGTCCTGCTGCCGATCGTCCAGTCCCTCGTCCTCAGCTTCTTCCGCTGGGACGGCATCACCGACCTCGTGTTCGTCGGCATCGACAACTACCTGAAGATGCTCACCCGAGACGACGTCTTCTGGACGGCCTTCGGGAACGCGATCGGCTACCTCGTGATCTGCCTGGTGCTCCAGCTCGGCGGTGCGCTCGTCGTCGCCGCCCTGCTCACCGCCCTCCCTCGGGCGCGCGAGCTCGTCAAGACGATCTATCTGCTGCCGGCCGTCATCTCGACGGTCGCCATCGCGATCCTCTTCCAGCGGATCTACTCCCTGGAGCCGGCGGGCCTGGTGAATCAGGCTCTGGCCTGGATCGGGCTCGAAGGGCTGCAGACGGCGTGGTTGTCGAACGTGCAGACCGTGCTCGCCGCTGTCTCGATCCCCGAGGGGTGGCGCTTCACCGGGCTGTACATGCTCATCATCTACGCCGCGTTGATCTCTGTGCCGCGCGAGCTGGAGGAGGCTGCCCGCCTGGACGGTGCATCGTGGTGGCAGGTGTTCTGGCGGATCCGCTTCCCCCACATCCGCCCGGTGTGGATCACCACGACGATCATGGCGACGACCTTCGCGCTCCGCGGATTCGACATCCCCTACCTGCTCACCGGCGGCGGCCCCGGCCAGGCCTCCGAGCTGCTGACCACCTACATGTACAAGACGGCCTTCGTCCACACCGACTACGGATACGCGAGCGCGATCTCGGTGTTCATCGTGATCGAATGCCTCGTGGCCGTCGGACTCATCCTGCTCGTACTCCGTCGGAAGGACGAATCATGACCGCTCCCGCGACCGAGGTGCTCGCGCCGGCCGGGGAGTCGGCGCCCCGGCGCACACCGCTGCGGCGGAGGCCCGGCTCGACTCGGCTCCGCACGCAGCGCACGCTGCTCACCGTCACGGTCGTGCTGATCGTCATCGTGCAGATCTACCCGTTGGCCTGGCTGTTCCTCACGAGCTTCCGCACGGCCGCGGACTTCGCGGGAGGCAACCCCTTCGCCCTGCCGTCCGAGTTCACCCTGGACAACTACGGGCGGGCGTTCGCGACAGGCAACCTGGGGCTGAACATCGTGAACAGCCTGATCGTCACGCTCGGGTCCAGCCTGCTCATCGTGATCGCCGGCATGATGGCCGCCTTCGCCCTGCAGGTGCTCGGGTTCCGGTTCAGCGGCATGGTGCGCGCGCTGTTCCTCCTCGGGATCATCGTGCCCGTGCAGATCGCACTGGTCCCGCTCTTCATCGATTACTCGCAGGTCGGTCTGCTCGACACGCATCTGTCGATGATCATCCCACTCGCGGCGTTCGCCCTCCCCATGGCGGTGTACCTGTTCTCGTCCTTCTACGAGTACATCCCCCGCGAAACGTACGAGGCGGCGTCGCTGGACGGTGCCGGCCCGTATCGGATCTTCCTCACGATCACCTCGCCGCTGTCCCTGAACACCATCATCACGGTGGTCCTGGTGAACAGCATCTTCATCTGGAACGACTTCATCTTCGCGAACACCTTCGTACTATCCGACGGTCTGAAGACGATTCCCCTCGGCCTGCAGAACTACATTGGGGCGATGGGGAACACCGACTGGACGGCGACGTTCGCGGCGGTCTGCGTGTCGGTGACGCCGTTGCTGCTGGTGTTCCTCGTGCTCAACAAGGCGATGATCCAGGGACTCGAGAGCGGAGCGACAAAGGGATGAGCAGTGCAGGGCAGGGCGCACACGCGCCGAACGTCACGATGCGCGACGTCGCCAAGGCCGCGGGCGTCTCGATCGCGACCGTGTCGCACGTCGTCAATGACAAGCCCGGCGCACGGATCGGCGAGGACGCCCGTCGCCGCGTTCAAGAGGCCGTCGCCGACCTGGGTTACCGACCCAACGCGCTGGCGAAGACTCTCTCCCAGGGCACCTCGCGCTTCATCGGTCTCGTCGCCGACCAGATCGCGACGACGCCGTTCGCCGGTCAGATCATCCACGGCGCCCAGGACGAAGCGTGGAAGCACGGGTTCGTGCTGCTCGTCGCGAACACCGACGGTCGTGCCGAAGTGGAGAACGACGCGATCGCGATGATGCTCGAGCACCAGGTGCGCGGCATCCTCTACTCCACCTGGTATCACCGGGAGATCGCAGTGCCGGAGGCGCTCCATCACACCGACTCGGTCCTCGTCGACTGCTTCGCGCCGGGCAGTGGGCTGCCCGCCATCGTGCCGGACGAAGTGCAGGGCGGGCGTACTGCGACCGAGGAGCTCCTCGCCGCAGGACACCGGCGGATCGCCTTCGTGAACACGACGACTCCGTCGCCCGCGCAGACCGGGCGGCTCGAGGGCTACCGTGCGGCGCTCGAGGCCGCGGGGGTCGAGTACGACGATGCGTTGGTCCTGCCGGCGGCCCCGGAGCAGGAGGGTGGATACGAAGCCACCGCGCGGATCGTCGAATCGGGGGCGACCGCGGTCTTCTGCCACAACGACCGTGTGGCGATGGGGGTCTACGACGGGCTGCGCGAGCGGAACCTGCGCATCCCCGAAGACGTCGCGGTCATGGGCTTCGACAACCAGGATGTGATAGCCGCGCATCTGCGTCCGACGCTCTCCACCGTCGCGCTCCCGCACTATGAGCTGGGCGCGTCGGGCGTGCGCGTGCTGCTCGGGCTGGAGAAGCCCGCAGACGACCGTCCGACCCTCGTCACGTGCCCGCCGGTTCGGCGCAGGTCGGTGTGAGGGATGGACGTGGGCACAGAAGAGCGGCCGCTCGCGAGGGTGGTCCCGCGCCCCGCCTTCCACTTCACCCCGCGGACGAACTGGATGAACGACCCGAACGGCCTCGTCCATGTCGACGGTGTGTGGCATCTGTACTTCCAGTACAACCCGGAGGGCGCCGACTGGGGCAACATGAGCTGGGGTCATGCGACGAGTGGAGACCTCCGGCGCTGGACCGAGCACGAGGTCGCGCTCTCGTGTCGTCCGGGCGAGCAGATGTTCTCCGGCTCGGCGGTGGTCGCACCGGACGGCGGCCTGGTCGCCTACTACACGAGCGCATACGACGACGGTCGTCAGGCGCAGTCGCGGGCGCGCAGCGTCGACGGCCGGTACTGGGTCACGGACCCTCCCGGGCCCGTGCTGGATCGGGGCACGACCGCGTTCCGGGATCCGAAGATCATCCGCCACATCGATGACGACGGCACTCTCACCTGGGTCATGCTCGCGGTCGAGGCCGAGGACCGCCAGGTGCTCTTCCACACGTCCCGCGATCTGCTCACGTGGGAGTACCGGGGGTCGTACGGTCCGCTCGGGCCCGAGGGCGTCGTGTGGGAATGCCCCGACCTGGTGCGACTGCGGGTCGACGGTAGGGAGGATGACCAGCGCTGGGTGCTGGTCGTGAGCACCAACCCGGTCGGCGCAGACGCCGACGCCGACGGATCGTCGATGAGCTGGGTGATCGGGGACTTCGACGGCGCGGTCTTCGTCGCGGACGACGCCGAGCTGCGGCGCCTGGACCACGGCAGGGACTTCTACGCCGGCGTGACCTTCGACAGCGCGCCCGACGGTGACGCGATCATGGTCGGGTGGATGAGCAACTGGCGCTACGCGGCGGACGTTCCGGCGGCGCCCTCTCGTGGTGCGATGTCGCTGCCCCGTCGACTCTCTCTGCGCACGGACGACCATGGCCCGGCGCTGTGCCAGCAGCCGGCGGACTTCCTCCGGGACATCCTGGCCGGCGAGCCCGAGCACAGGGTCTCCACGCCCTGGGCGCGTGCACACGAGGCGCATGCGGTCCTCGAGCTGCGGTGGGATCCGGCGCAGACCGGAACCTTGCGCTACGAGGTGTCCGGCGACGCGGACGCCGTCCTCGCCGTCGAACACCGCCCCGAATCCGGGGATGTGCGCATCACCCGCTCCGGCACCGACGCCGCCGCCCTGCATCCGGATTTCCCGTCGTCGGTCGAGTTCACCCTCACCGCATCGTCGGAAGCGCGGATGCTGGTGGTCGTCGACGGTCCCCTGGTGGAGATCTTCTTCGGCGAGGGAGAGCAGACGGCCTCCCACTTGCTCTTCACGGACTCGGAGGCGGTCGCGTCGCGGATCACGACCGCGCACGACGAAGTGGTCGCCGTGCGACTCGGAACGGTGACCTGATGGCGCCCTCGACCGACGAACCGCGGATCCTCGTCGTGGGCGAGGCGCTCGTCGACATCGTGCACCGGCTCGACGGGTCCGTCACCGAGACCCCGGGCGGCAGCCCGGCGAACGTCGCCCTGGGACTCGGGCGGCTGGGGCGGACTCCGACCCTGCTGAGCTCGATCGGGACCGACGACCGAGGCGATGCCCTACGACGCTGGCTGGCGGAATCCGGTGTGGCGCTCGTCGGGACGCCCCGGGAACGCACGTCGACGGCCACGGCCGAACTCGACTCCCGGGGTGCCGCGTCCTACCGGTTCGCCATCGATTGGGAACTGGACGCGGACGACGCGCCGATCGCCGATGCGCTCCACGTGGGATCGATCGCCGTCGCGCTCGATCCGGGGGCGCGGGCGGTCGCACAGATCGTCGATCGCCACCGAGGTCGCGCGCTGATCAGCGCCGACCCCAACGTGCGGCCGTCGCTCGTGCCGGGCACCGTCGCGGCGCGGGTGAGGATGCTCGACCTCCTCGCCCGGGCGGATGTCGTGAAAGCGAGCGATGAGGACCTCGCGTGGATGTTCCCGGGGGTCGACCTCCGGCGGGCGGGCGCCGAGCTGCTGGGCAGAGGTTCGGCGCTGGTCGTGATCACGCAGGGCGCCGAGGGAGTCATCGCACTGCGAGAGCGGGAGGCCGAGCTGCGAGTGCCTGCCGTATCCGTCGACGTCGTCGACACGGTCGGGGCGGGCGACACGTTCATGGCCGCGATGCTCGACGGGCTCGTCAGCCAGGGCATCTCGGGAGCGGACGGCCGCGCGAGACTTCGCGCGCTCCACCGGTCCACTCTCGCGGAGATCCTGCAGGGTGCCGCCGAGGCGGCATCCCTCACCGTCGGAAGGCCGGGGGCGGATCTCCCCTCGCGGGCCGATCTCGACGCGCTGCGGGCCCGGACGACGGCTCCGGTCTGACGGGCGTCGCCGGGACGGGTCTCAGCTCGCGCGGCGGCGGGCCTCCCAGCCGGTGCGGACCATCTCGTCGACCGAGTACCGCATCTTCCAGTCGAGGTCGCGCGCGGCGAGCTCGCCCGTCGCCACGATGCGGTCGGGGTCGCCCGCGCGGCGCGGCCCGATCTCCGGGGTGAAGTCGATGCCGGTGACGCGCGCCACGGCATCCATGATCTGCTTCACGCTCAGCCCGTCGCCGGAGCCGAGGTTGTACGCGGGCTCGACCGGCTCGCCTGCTGCGAGCCGCTTCGCGGCGGCCACGTGCGCGGCCGCGATGTCGCCGACGTGCACGTAGTCGCGCACGTTGGTGCCGTCCTCCGTGGCGTAGTCGTCGCCGAAGATCTTCGGGGTGCGGCCGTCGAGCAGCGCCTCGAACACGATCGGGAACAGGTTGTGCGGGCTCACGTCGTACACGGTGGGGTCCGCCGAGCCCACGACGTTGAAGTACCGCAGCGAGGTGTGGCGCAGCGGAGCATCCGAGTCCGCCGTCGCGACCGCCTGGTCGCGCAGCAGCCACTCGCCGATGAGCTTGGATTCGCCGTAGGGGCTCGCCGGGCGCTTCGCGGTGTCCTCGACGACGAGGGGCACGTCCGGGGTGCCGAACACGGCCGCGGACGACGAGAACACGATGTTCCGCACGCCGACGGCCTGCATGGCCTCGAGGATCACGCGCGTGCCCTCGACGTTCTGCGCGTACGTGTGCAGGGGGCGCTGCACCGAGACGCCCGCGTACTTGTAGCCGGCGACGTGGATCACGCCCTCCGCACGGTACTCCCGCAGCGTGCTCTCGACGAGCTCGCGGTCGAGGATGCTGCCGCGCACGAACGGCACGCCCTCGGGGGCGAACGACGCGACGCCGCTGGAGAGGTCGTCGATGATCACGGGGTCGAGGCCCGCTCCGGCGAGGGCGCGGACCACGTGGGCTCCGATGTAGCCGGCGCCGCCGGTGACGATCCAGGACATGTGTTCCTCTCCTGCCGCGCTGCGCGGCTCAGGACGATTCTTCCAGTTCGCCCGCGGGCGACCGCCGGGTCTGCGCCCAGGTACCCGTGTCAGGCGTCGCGTCGCGGGCCTTCCGAGGGCGTCACCGTGAACATCACGGGTGGCGCGAAACCGGATGCCGCGAACGCGGCGTGCACGGCATCCGTCACTGTCTCCACGGCGTCGCGGTCGATCAGCGCGATCGCCGCGCCGCCGAATCCTCCGCCGGTCATGCGCGCGCCGATCGCCCCCGCCGAGAGCGCTGCGTCCACGGCCGTGTCGAGCTCCGGCACCGAGATCTCGAAGTCGTCGCGCATCGAGGCGTGCGAGGCGACGAGCAGGCCGCCGATCGCTCGGGCCCCCTGCGCGCGCAGCGTGCGCACCGTGTCGAGCACGCGCTGGTTCTCGGTCACGACGTGACGGACGCGTCGGAAGGTCACATCGTCGAGGATGCTCTCGGCGCGGCCGAGATCGTCGACCGACACGTCGCGCAGGCTCGTCGCCCCGAGCATCCGGGCTCCCCGCTCGCACGACGCACGGCGCTCGCGATAGCCGCCCGTCGAGTGCGCGTGCGCGACGCGCGTGTCGATCACGAGCACCGCGAGACCGGCCTCGACGATTCCGACCGGCACGGGCACCGCGTCGAGGGACCGGCAGTCGAGGAAGATCGCGGAGTCCGGCTCGCCCAGCATCGACGCCATCTGGTCCATGATCCCGGTGGGGGCGCCCACTGCGTCGTTCTCGGCCGTCCGGCCGATGCGCGCGAGGGCGACGCGATCGAGTCCCGCGCCCCACAGATCGTTCAGGGCGGATGCCGTCGCGCCCTCGATCGCCGCTGACGAGGAGAGCCCCGCGCCGACCGGGACGTCGGACGCGAGTGCGATGTCGACGCCGGAGCCGGCGACGCCCGCTTCGCGCAGCGCCCACGCGACGCCGAGGGGGTACGCGGCCCATTCCGCGACGCGGGGTGCCTCGCCCGCGGGGGTCGGGAACAGCCGGTGTAGGTCGTCGAGCGCCACCTCCACGGACTCGTCCGCGAAGGTCGACGCCACCCGGATGCGGTCGTCGTCACGACGGCCCATGGCCGCGACCGTGCGGTGCGGGATCGCGAACGGCAGCACGAAGCCGTCGTTGTAGTCGGTGTGCTCGCCGATGAGGTTGACGCGGCCGGGCGCCGACCAGAGGCCCTCGGGGGCATGACCGGTCAGGGTCGTGAACAGCTCCTCCGCAGCGGCGGTCGGCGCGGCGTGCGCGCTCATGCCCTGACCTCGGGGATGCTCTCGACCGCCGCGCGCAGACGCTCGGCACCCTGCTCGGGTGCGACCTCGGCGGCCCAGGCGCCCATCGCAGCCTCCGACCCGGCCAGGAACTTGAGCTTGTCGGCCGCGCGACGCGGGCTCGTGAGCTGGAGGTGCAGGCGCACGCCGTCGCGCCCGCGGCGGACCGGGGCCTGATGCCAGGCGGCGATGTACGGGGTGGGCGTCTCGTACAGGGCGTCGACGCCTCGCAGCAGGCGCAGGTACAGGGGCGCGAGCTCGTCGCGCTCGGCATCCGTCGTCTCGGCGAGGTCGGCGACGTGCCGGTGCGGCATGAGGTGCACCTCGAGGGGCCAGCGCGCCGCGAAGGGCACGAACGCGGTCCAGTGCTCGCCGCGCAGCACGACGCGCTCGGACCGCTGCTCGAACTCGAGGATGCGGGAGAACAGGTCGGGTGCCGTGCGGTCGATGCTGTCGAGCAGCCGAGTCGTGCGCGGCGTGATGTACGGGTAGGCGTAGATCTGGCCGTGCGGATGCGGGAGCGTGACGCCGATCGCCTCGCCGCGGTTCTCGAACGGGAAGACTTGCTCGATGCCGGGGAGCGCCGAGAGAGCGGCCGTGCGGTCGGCCCACGCCTCGATCACGGTGCGGGCCCGGGTGACCGACTGCGTGCCGAACGACCCGGTGTGCTCGGGGCTGAAGCACACGACCTCGCAGCGTCCGACCGAGGTTCGGGTGCGGCCCAGGTCCAGCGTCGCGAGGTCGTCGAGACCGCGGGGCGGGTCGGCGGCGGCGGGTGCTCCGTCGAGCGCGTCCGCGAGCGCGGGGCCGAATGCGGGCGAGCGGTTCTCGAACACGGCGACGTCGTACAGCGACGGGATCTCGGAGGGGTTCGTCGCGCTCTGCGGGGCGAGGGGATCGGCGTCGGCGCTCGGCATCATCACGCGGTTCTGCCGGTTCGCGGCGACCGTGATCCAGTCCCCGGAGAGCACGTCGAGCCGCATGGTCGCGGTCTCGCCGCGAGCATCCAGCGCGCGGGTGTCGATCGCGCGCTCGGGGCCGAGGGTCGTGGCGGGGTCGTCGAAGTACAGCAGTTCGCGTCCGTCGGCGAGTGTCGTCGCGCGCTTCACGACTCCGGCCCGGAGCGTCTGGGGCAGCGCGGCGGCGCTGGTCGCCGTGCGGTTCTCCGGAGAATCAGGCGTGTTCACGTCAACATGGTAGGCATGGGTGCGTGGTAACGTCAACACACCGGAGTTGTGACGGCGGAGCGGAGGTGCCTCGAGTGGACGACGGATCCCTACCCCCGCCCCGCTCGCCCGACGCTCGGGCTGTCTCCTCGGCGCGCGTCTCGATGGCGACCGTCGCCGCGGCCGCCGGCGTCTCGGGCCAGACGGTCTCCCGCGTCGTGAACGGCAGCCCGCGGGTCGATCCCGAGACGCGCATGCGCGTCGAACGGGCCATGGCCGACCTCGGCTACCGCCCGCACCGCGCTGCGCGCGCCCTGCGCACCGGGCGCTCGCACACGATCGGTCTCGTCGTCACGACACTCGCCACGGTGGGCAACTCGCGCATGCTGCAGGCCACGGCCGAAGCAGCGGCCGAACGGGGGTACGCCCTCATGCTCGTGACCGCGGGCGACTCGGTCGCTGAGGCGTTCGCGCGTCTCGCCGAGCAGGAGGTCGACGGCGCGCTCGTGCTCAACGAGGCGTCGGCGCTCGTCCCTGCGGCGCAGCGCCCCGCCGATCTGCGCCTCGTGGTCGTCGATGCCCCGGCGGACGACGGTCTCGTCGTCGTGCACAGCGATCACGCGGGGGGAGCCGCCGCCGCGACCGCGCACCTGCTCGACAGCGGCCACGCGACGGTGCACCATCTCGCGGGTCCGGCGGATTCCTTCGCGGCGGCCGAGCGCGAGCGCGGATGGCGCGAAACGCTCCTGGCCGAGGGTGCCGCGGTGCCGCCGGTCGTACGGGGGGACTGGTCGGCGGACGCGGGGTACGCGGCGGGGGATGCGCTCGCCTCGGCATCCGCGGTGTTCTGCGCGAACGACCAGATGGCGCTGGGCCTGCTGCGGGCGCTCGCCGAAGCGGGGCGACGGGTGCCCGAGGATGTCGCGGTGATCGGCTTCGACGACGTGCCGGAGGCGGCGAACTTCCGCCCTCCGCTCACGACCGTCCGGCAGGACTTCACCGCGCTCGCGCATCGTGCCGTGGACCTGCTCGTCGCGGAGATCGAGGGTGCCGACGTCCCGGCATCCACCGTCGTCCCGACGGCTCTCGTGTCGCGCGCCAGCATCCTCTGACTCGAGAGATCGAAAACGCTCCGGAAGCGAGCACTTCCGATGCGTTCTCAATCTCTCGTTGCACCCCGCCGATGCGGAGAGCGTTTTCCCAGAACGGTTGCGTTCCGCTCCGAGCCATGAGATGGTGCTGGAAAGCGTTTACCAAGATTCACAGAACGGACCACGCATGGCACAGGCGACCACCCGCGAGATCGGGATCATCATGAACGGCGTCTCCGGGCGCATGGGCTACCGGCAGCACCTCGTGCGCTCGATCCTCGCGATCCGAGAGCAGGGCGGCATCGAGGTGCCCGACGGCTCGCGCGTCACGGTCAAGCCGCTGCTCGTGGGCCGCAACGAGGCCAAGCTCGCCGAGCTCGCCGCACGCCACGACATCGCCGACTACACGACCGACCTGGATGCCGCGCTCGCCGACCCGCAGTGGGAGATCTACGCCGACTTCCTCGTGACCAAGGCCCGCGCGGCCGCCCTCCGCAAGGCCATCGCCGCCGGCAAGGCGATCTACACCGAGAAGCCCACCGCCGAATCGCTCG
The DNA here is from genome assembly GCF_040675935.1 of Microbacterium sp. LMX7-1.2. Classification (NCBI taxonomy): domain Bacteria; kingdom Bacillati; phylum Actinomycetota; class Actinomycetes; order Micrococcales; family Microbacteriaceae; genus Microbacterium; species Microbacterium sp. LMX7-1.2. The sequence continues at coordinate 2,639,549 of NZ_JBEGIL010000001.1, forward strand.
AGGAGGCGCTCGAACTCGCCCGTCTCGCGGACGAGGCCGGCGTCAAGACCGGCGTCGTGCACGACAAGCTCTACCTGCCCGGTCTGCAGAAGCTCAAGCGCCTGATCGACTCGGGCTTCTTCGGGCGCATCCTCTCCGTGCGCGGGGAGTTCGGCTACTGGGTGTTCGAGGGCGACTGGCAGCCCGCCCAGCGTCCGAGCTGGAACTACCGCACGGAGGACGGCGGCGGCATCATCGTCGACATGTTCCCGCACTGGAACTACGTGCTCGAGAACCTGTTCGGCGAGGTGAAGAGCGTGTACGCGCAGGCGGCGGTGCACATCGCCGACCGCTGGGACGAGAAGGGCGAGCACTACACCGCGACCGCCGAGGACGCGGCCTACGGCATCTTCGAGATCGAGGGCGGCGTCATCGCCGAGATCAATTCGAGCTGGACCGTGCGCGTGAATCGCGACGAGCTCGTCGAGTTCCAGGTCGACGGCACCCACGGATCCGCCGTGGTCGGACTGTTCGGCGCGAAGATCCAGCCCCGGGGCGCCACCCCGAAGCCGGTCTGGAACCCCGACCTCGAAGACGACCACGACTACGACGCCGACTGGCAGCAGGTGCCGACCAACGACGTGTTCCTCAACGGCTTCCGCCAGCAGTGGGAGGAATACCTGGTGTCGTACGTCGAGGGAACCGACTACCCGTTCGACCTGCTCGCGGGCGCGCGCGGTGTGCAGTTCGCCGAGGCGGGCCTGACCTCCAGCGCCGAGGGCCGCAAGGTCGCGATCGAGCCCCTGGGACTGCGATGACCACGCTCCGCCTCCTCTCCGCCGACGGCGCGACCTCCGAGACCGAACTGCACGACAGCGGCGGCTACACCCGGCCAACCGCCCCGCTGCAGAGCCGCGTCGCGTACGCCGCCGCGCACGTCGCGCCGAAGGCGCACGCCGACAACACGCCCGGCCGCCCCGCCGACATCGACTGGGATGCCACGCTCGCGTTCCGTCGCAACGTGTACTCCTGGGGCCTGGGCGTCGCCGACGCCATGGACACCGCGCAGCGGAACATGGGGCTCGACCCGACGGCTGTGCGTGAGCTGATCGCCCGCAGCGCGGAGGTGGCACGCGAGGAGGGCGGCTCCGTGGTGGTCGGGGTGAACACCGACCACGTCGAGGAGACGCACATCTCGCTCGACCGCGTGATCGACGCCTACAAGCAGCAGCTGCACTTCACCGAGGAGCAGGGAGCCGGTCCTGTGCTCATGGCGTCTCGTCATGTCGCGAGGGCGGCGGGGGATGCCGACGACTACCGTCGCGTCTACCGGGAGGTTCTGGCGAGCGCGACGGCGCCGGTCGTGCTGCACTGGCTCGGACCGGCCTTCGACCCCGAGCTGCACGGCTACTTCGGAGCGGACGACTGGGAGACGGCATCCGCTGTGCTCCTCGACATCATCGGGGAGCACCCCGACAAGGTCGCGGGCGTGAAGATGAGCCTGTTGAACGCCGACTCGGAGATCTCGGTGCGGGAGCGGTTGCCCGAGGGCGTGCGGATGTTCACCGGCGACGACTTCCACTACGTGGGGCTCATCGGGGGAGAAGGTCGGTCGTCGAGCGACGGGAGCGAGACGAAACGCACCCACTCCGACGCGCTGCTCGGCGCGTTCGCCGCGATCACGCCGGTCGCCTCGGCGGCGATCCAGGCGCTGGACGCCGGAGACGCGGAGCGCTACCTCGAGATCCTCGGCCCGACCGAAGAACTCAGCCGTCAGGTGTTCGCCGCCCCCACGTTCTACTACAAGACAGGAGTCGCGTTCCTGGCGTGGCTCAACGGGCACCAGCCGGCCTTCCAGATGGTCGGCGGCCTGCACTCGGCCCGCAGCCTCCCGCATCTCAGCCGGATCGTCGAGCTCGCGAACGCCTCGCTCGCCCTGGAGGATCCGCAGCTCGCGCGCGAGCGCTGGCACGGGATGCTGCGCCTGAACGGAGTGGACGCGTGAACGCACCGGATCCGCGGCTGAGCATCAACCAGGCGACGATCAAGCACGCCGACCTCGCGACCGCCCTGCGTGCGACGGCGGATGCCGGCATCCACGCCATCGGACTGTGGCGCGAGCCCGTGAACGAGGTGGGTCTCGACCTCGCGGCGCGGATGCTGGCCGATTCGGGCCTGCGGTTCACGACCCACTGCCGTGGCGGGTTCTTCACCCTGCCGGAGGGGCCGGAGCGCATCGCAGCCCTCGACGACAACCGTCGCGCGATCGAGGAGACCGCGACGCTCGCCGCAGCCGGCGCGGAAGGGTCGACGGCCGTGCTCGTGCTCGTCGCGGGCGGACTGCCCACCGGCTCCCGCGATCTCGTCGGGGCGCGGGAGCGGGTGCGCGACGCGATCGGCACGCTGGCGACGGATGCCGAGGCCGCCGGAGTCACGCTCGCGATCGAGCCGCTGCATCCGATGTACGCGTCCGATCGCGCCGTCGTCTCGACCCTGGGTCAGGCGCTCGACATCGCGGCGGACTTCGCGCCGGAGGTCGTGGGCGCGGCGGTCGATACGTTCCATATCTGGTGGGACCCGCAGGTGCTCGAGCAGATCGCCCGCGCCGGGCGCGAGGGGCGCATCGCGACGTATCAGGTGTGCGACTGGAAGACGCCGCTCGCGGCCGATCCGCTGCTGTCGAGGCACTATCCGGGCGACGGCGTGATCGACTTCGGGTCGCTCACGAAGGCCGTGGTGGATGCCGGATACGACCGTGACATCGAGGTCGAAATCTTCCACGCCGACGTCTGGGCCGATGCGCCGGAGAACGTCGTGCGGCGCACCGCCGAGGCGTTTGCGGCCGCGGTGTCACCGCATCTGCCATGACCTCCACGCGGGCACGGTCGCGGTGACCAGTAGGCTCGGCTCATGAGTGTGCCGGAAAGCCCTTCCCGCGTGCGTCAGCCGCGGCCGCCGCGCGGAGCGGCGCCCACCCTGCACGACGTCGCCCGGGAGGCGGGGGTGTCGCTTGCGACCGCGTCGCGCGTGCTCAACGGCTCCGATCGCAAGGTGGCCGAGTCGTTCCGCGAGAAGGTCGAGCAGGCCGCGGCCTCCCTCGGCTACACGGCGAACGTCTCGGCCCAGGCCACCGCTCGCGGCACGTCCCCGGTCATCGCCCTGCTCGTCGCCGACATCGCCGACCCGTACTTCGGGCTGATCGCGGCCGGCGTCGCGCGCGGCGCCGACGAGCACGGTCTCGTCGTCACGATCTCGATCACCGAGCGCGACCCGGCCCGCGAGGCGCGGATCGTCCGGGCCCTGCGCGGTCAGCGTCCCCAAGGTCTCATCATCGCGGCATCCCGCACGAGCGGGACGACGGATGCCGACGCGGTCGCCGAACTGGACGGATTCGCGCGCTTCGGCAGCCGCGTCGTCACGTTCGGCGCCAGGGTCGGCGAGAACCGGCACATCGAGATCGACAACCGCGCGGGCGCCGAGGAGCTCGGTCGTCGGATGGCCGCGCTCGGCTACCGCTCGGCGATCGCGCTCGCCGCAGCGCCCGGCATCCTCACCTCCGATGAGCGTCTCGCGGGATTCCGCAGCGGCTTCGAAGAGGGGGGAGGAACGGTCGACCGCGTGCTGCGCGGGGACTTCCGTCGCGAGTCGGGCGCGACGAGCATGGCGGCAGCGCTCGCGGAGGGCGTCGAACCCGGAACGCTCGTGTTCGGGATGAGCGACGTCATCGCGATCGGAGCCATGTCGGCGATCCGTGACGCCGGACGCGAGGTCGGTCGTGACATCGCGGTGTGCGGCTTCGACGACGTGCCCTCGAGCAGCGACGTCACGCCGGGGCTGACGACCGTGCGGGTGCCGCTGAGCGACATCGGCTATCAGGCCTTCCGCGCCACGGTCGACGCCGACTGGGAGCAGACCCCGCTGCCGCTCGACGTCGTCGTGCGGTCGAGCACGCCGGGAGCCGGCGCATGACCCGCGTCGTCCTCGCCCCGGACAGCTTCAAGGGCACGATCACGGCCGCCGACGCCGCCGCGGCGCTCGCGGAGGGATGGGCGTCGGTCGACTCCGACGCCGAGTTCGTGCACCGGCCGATGGCGGACGGCGGGGAGGGCACGGTCGCGGCGTTCGAGGCCGCGGTGCCCGGAGCGCGCCGGATGCCCGTGACGGTCGACGGGCCCGCCGGGCGTCGGATCGACGCCTCGTGGCTGCTGCTGCCCGGCGACGCCGCAGCGCCGGGCGGGACCGCGGTGGTCGATCTCGCCTCGACGTCCGGCATCGAGCTGCTCGACGAGCTGCGCCCCTGGGATGCCGACACGACCGGCTTCGGCCAGGCGATCGCCGCGGCCCTCGACCACGGAGTGTCCCGTCTGGTCGTCGGCATCGGGTCCAGCGCCTCGACCGACGGCGGAACCGGGATGCTGACCGCCCTCGGGGCCCGGTTCCTCGACGCGGACGGCGCACCCGTCGCGCGGGGAGCTCGCGGTCTCGCCGACCTCGCCGCCGTCGACCGGAGCGCCCTGCGCGCCGCCCCCGAGGTGCGCGTTCTCACCGACGTCACGAACCCTCTGATCGGCGCACGCGGTGCGGCAGCGGTGTTCGGCCCGCAGAAGGGCCTCGACTCGGTCGACGACATCACCACGGCGGATGCCGGGCTGGCGCGCCTCGCCACCCTGCTCGACCTCGATCCGACCACCCCGGGCACCGGGGCGGCGGGAGGCACGGGCGCGGCGCTCGTCGCATGGGGCGCGACACTCGCGCCGGGTGCCGCCGAGGTCGCCGCGCTCATCGGACTCGAGGAGGCCGTCCGCGGAGCCGACGTCGTGATCACCGGCGAGGGCTCCTATGACGGCCAGTCCGGCGACGGCAAGGTCCCGTCGTTCCTCGCCGGGATCGCGTCCTCTGCGGGAGCCGCGGCCATGCTCGCCGCCGGTCGCATCACGGAGGACGCGGACACGGCGCTGTTCACGGCATCCGCGTCACTCACCGCGCTGGCGGGGTCGTCGGATGCCGCGCTCCGGGAGCCGGCCCGCTGGCTGCGCGAGGCCGGCGCCGTGCTCGCCCGCACGACCGGTCCTTGACCTCGGTCGTTGAGCGAGGAGCGCAGCGACGAGACGAAACGCATCCGCCGACGTGCGGCGCGTTTCGACTCGCTGCGCTCGCTCAACGAGCGGGGCCTCGGGTTCGCTCGCTGAGCGCGGTGACCCGCCTCGGGGCTCAGCCCTCGAGCGCGGCCGATACGACCGCCCTGGCCTCTTCCTGCACCTGCGCGAGGTGATCAGGGCCCCGCAGGCTCTCGGCATACAGCTTGTAGACGTCCTCGGTGCCCGAGGGCCGCGCGGCGAACCACGCGTGCTCGGTCTGCACCTTGAGGCCGCCGATCGCGGCGCCGTTGCCCGGGGCGTTCGACAGCTTCGCCGTGATCTCCTCGCCCGCGAGGGACGTGGCCGTGACGGCATCCGGTGCGAGCCTGCCGAGCGTCGCCTTCTGCTCGGGCGTGGCCGGCGCGTCGACGCGCTGATAGGCCGACGATCCGAACGCCTCCTCGAGCTCGCGGTAGCGCTCCGAGGGCGTCTTGCCCGTCACGGCGATGATCTCGGCCGCGAGCAGGCACAGCAGGATGCCGTCCTTGTCGGTCGACCAGACCGAGCCGTCCATTCGGAGGAACGAGGCACCCGCCGACTCCTCGCCGCCGAACGCGACACTGCCGTCGAGCAGACCGGGCACGAACCACTTGAACCCGACCGGTACCTCCAGCAGGCGGCGGCCGAGCGACTCGGCGACCCGGTCGATGATCATGGACGACACGAGCGTCTTGCCGATCGCCGCATCGCGGGGCCACTCGGCACGGTGCGAGAACAGGTAGTCGATCGCGACCGCGAGGTAGTGGTTGGGGTTCATGAGCCCGGCGTCGGGGGTGACGATGCCGTGGCGGTCGGCATCCGCATCGTTGCCGGTGAGCACGTCGAAGTCGCCCCGCTTCGCGACGAGCGAGGCCATCGCCGAGGGCGACGACGGATCCATGCGGATCTTCTCGTCCCAGTCGAGCGTCATGAAGCGCCACGTCGGGTCGACCTCGGGGTTCACGACCGTGAGGTCCAGGTCGTGGACCTCCTTGATGAGCTGCCAGTACTCGACCGAGGCGCCACCCAGCGGATCGGCGCCGATGCGCACACCCGCCCGGCGGATCGCGTCGACGTCGATGATCGACGACAGGTCGCGCACGTACGCGTCGCGGAAGTCATAGCCGGGCAGGGCATCCCAGTCGATGTCCGCGAACCGCTCGCGCTTCACTCCCTCGAGCCCGGCGGCGATCAGCTCGTTCGCGCGGTTCGCGATCCAGCCGGTCGCGTCGGTGTCGGCCGGTCCGCCGTGCGGCGGGTTGTACTTGAACCCGCCGTCGCGCGGCGGGTTGTGGCTCGGCGTCACGACGATGCCGTCGGCGCGGCCCGCGTCGTCCGCCGCGCGGCCCCAGTTGTACGTGAGGATCGCGTGGCTGAGCGCCGGCGTCGGTACCCAGGCGTCGCGCGAGTCCACGCGCACGTCGACCCCGTTCGCGACGAGCACCTCGATCGCGCTGCGCTCGGCCGGCAGCGAGAGGGCGTGCGTGTCGCGACCGAGGAACAGCGGCCCGGTGATGCCCTGCGCCGCCCGGTAGTCGACGATCGCCTGTGTGGTGGCGAGGATGTGATGCTCGTTGAAGCTCTTCGACAGCGACGACCCGCGGTGACCGCTGGTGCCGAACACCACACGCTCCGCGGCGACGGAGGGATCCGGGGTGCGGTCGTAGTAGGCCGAGATCAGCTCGTCGACGTCGATCAGGTCAGTGTCCTCCGCGGGGAGGCCGGCACGGCTCGTCATGCAGACAGTCTGCCCCCATCTCGGCATCCGCGCACCTTCGAGTCGGATGCTTGACAGCGGCCGCCCCGTCGCCTCCGGGACCCGGCGCGTGCCCTACAGTGAAACGCGTGACCGAACGCCGCACCTACAGCTATCTGGGCCCCGCCGGAACGTTCACGGAGGCGGCGCTCGAGCAGGTCGCCGAGGCGCGCGGGCAGGAGTGGCGCGCCGTGCACAACGTCGGCGAGGCGCTCGCCGACGTGCTGGAGGGGCGCAGCCACGCCGCGATGATCGCGATCGAGAACTCGGTCGAGGGCGGCGTCTCCACCACGCAGGACGCTCTCGCGACCATCCCCGGGCTGCGGATCATCGGCGAGTACCTCGTGCGGGTGAACTTCGTGCTCGTGGCCCCGCGGGGCACCACGCTGTCGGACGTGTCGGTCATCGCCGCGCATCCGGTCGCCTACGCCCAGTGCCACGGCTGGCTCGGCGAGCACCTGCCGTCCCACTCCCACGTGCCCGCCGCGAGCAACGTCGCCTCGGCGATCGGCGTGCTCGACGGGTCGCTCCCCGCCCAGGCGGCCATCGCCGCTCCCGGTGTCGTGAAGCACCTCGACGTCGACGTGCTCGCGACCGACATCGGCGACAACGCGCAGGCCGTCACGCGGTTCGTGCTCGTCACGCGCACGACCACGGCGCCGGAGCCGACCGGCGCCGACAAGACCTCGCTGATCGTCGAGCTCCCGAACGACCACCCCGGATCGCTCCTCGAGATGCTCGAGCAGTTCTCGACCCGGGGGATCAACCTCTCGCTGATCCAGTCGCGGCCCATCGGTGACGAGCTCGGCCGCTACCGGTTCGTGATCGACGCCGACGGGCACATCTCCCACGAGCGCATGGCCGACGCGCTGCTCGGCATCCGGCGGTTCAGCCCGCGCGTCGTGTTCCTCGGCTCGTACCCGCGCGCAGACCGCCAGATCGTGCAGTACCCCGACCGCTACGCCGACGACGTCTTCGTCGAGGCGCGCGACTGGCTGCGCGGCATCCTCTCGGGCGAGCCGGAGGCGTAGCCGTCCCCGTCCCCTCCCGCTCCGCCCGCCCCGCCCCCGCCCCCGTCCCGTCCCGTCCCCTCCCGTCGAGAGATGGAAAACGCCTCTGAGGGATGCCTGCTGGAGGCGTTTTCCATCTCTCGCCACCTGCAACGCGCCCTGCACAGGAGGCCGCGGGGGCGGCTTATCCCGATCCGGTGGGCGTAGCGGACGGAGGACGGCGCTGCGGCGAGGGACGCTGGCAGGCTTCCCGGATGCGTCATCGCAGCGACCTCCCGCACGAGCTGGGAGACAGGTTCAGCCTTGCGCAGGCATCGGCGCTCGGGGTGCGCCGTGGCCGGGCGGATGCCACAGACCTGGCGCGTCCGTTCTCCGGCATCCGTGCGTTCCAACCGCCGACGACGTTCCTGGAGACCGTGAGCTGCTACGTTCCGCGCCTCCGCGACGGCCAGCGATTCGTCGGGATCACGGCCGTCCGCCTGTGGGGACTGCCGTGCCCGACGGGGTGGCGCGCAGACGAGCCGCTGCACATCGCCGTGGGCCATCGCCGCAATCCGCCGCGCACCCACGGGGTCGCGGGGCGACGTCTCGCCCTGTCCCGTGCGCAGACCTGGCGGGTGCACGGGGTGCCCGTGGTCGATCCCGTCGCCGCTGTCCTGAGCTGCGCTCCTGAGCTGACTGCGGATCAGCTCGTCGTGATGCTCGATGCCGTGATCACGTCGTCGGGGAACTACCCCGGTCTTCGGGAGGTCCGACGTCCCCGGGTGTCGCGGGAGGAACTCGCATCCCGCGTGCAGAACTGGCGTGGATCGGCCGGGATCGCGAAGGTTCGGCGGGCTCTGCTTCGTGTGCGCGACGCCGTGGAGTCGCCGAAGGAGACGCAGACCAGACTGATGATCGTCGACGCCGGGCTTCCCGAGCCGGTCATCCAGCACGAGGTCTGGAGCGGCGGCGAGTTCGTCGCGCGCGTGGACCTCGCCTACCCGGACCAGCGGATCGCGATCGAGTACGAGGGAGACGGGCACCGCACGGACAAGGCGCAGTGGCGACGCGACATCGCACGACAGCGGCGTCTCGAGGACCTCGGGTGGATCGTGATCCGTCTGACGCAGCACGATCTCGACGCTTCCACCGACGTCATCTCCCGCATCCGCCGAGCGCTCGCGGCGCGCCCAAGCCAGCCACAGATGGAAAACGCCTCGCAGCGAGACCGCGCAGCGGCGTTATCCATCTCGCGACCGGCATATCGCCCGGATGGGGGCCGGGTGACGGGGCGCGGGGTGGGGAGGGGGAGGCGGATCAGTGCTCGCGGAACATCGGCCAGGCGCTGCCCGGCCGCATCTTCGCGTGCAGGGCGCCCTTCGCCGACGCGAGGCTGGGGAAGGTGCCGGATGCGGCATCCGAGCCCGCCATGACGACGGTGTACCCCTCGTCATCGTGTCGGATGCTGCCGACCACGCCGTTCGTTCCGTACGCCACCCAGAGGGCCAGAGTCTTCGTGCTCATGATCGAACCCCTTCCATTGCCGCTGAGGCTACGCCCGAAGGTGCGCGAAAACCAGCCCTTCCCGCGAGCGCCGGGATGCCGCGGGCTACAGCGCCTCGGCGATGAGCTCGAGCGTCTGCGCGCGCCCGCCGGCGGCGTCGCGCGGCTCGGCCTCGTACGCGCCTGCGACCGGCGACAGCATGATCTCGTCGACGCCGTGCGCCGCGGCGAACGCCTGCGCCTCGGCGGCCACGGACTCGCCCGTCCCGACGAACCAGCGCGAGCGCGCGCCCTCCACGACCTGCTGCTCGGCGGCATCCGTCTCGGCGGCCTGTGCCTCCTCGACGGTCTCCAGCGCGATGAGCGGCTTGTTCAGGCGCAGCCGCGCCATCATGCGCAGCTGTGGCAGGGCGCGGGCCTCGGCCTCCTCCTGCGTGGGTGCGGCGACCGCGTTCACGGTGAGGAACGTGCGCGGCTCGGGATGCTCCTCGCTCGGCCGGTACCCGCTGCGATACAGGTCGAGCGCGCGCTCGAGGCCCTGCCCCGAGAAGTGGTTCGCGAACACGTAGGGCAGTCCGTGCGAGGCGGCGAGCTGAGCGGAGTAGTCGCTCGACCCGAGCAGCCAGATCTCCGGGGCGCCGGTCGCGGCGGGCGTCGCGCGCACGGTGTACTCGCCGCCGGACGTGAAGCGCACGGTCGCGCCCTCGTCCGAGGTGAGCGCGCCGATGTCCTGCACGTGGCGCGGGAACTGCTCGACGTCGCTCGTCGTGCCCGATCCGCGCAGCAGCTGCGTGATGACGGGGTCGCTCCCGGGTGCGCGGCCGAGACCGAGGTCGATGCGTCCCGGCGCGATCGCCTCGAGCGCGGCGAACTGCTCCGCGACGATGAGCGGCGCGTGGTTCGGCAGCATCACTCCACCCGATCCCAGGCGGATGCGGGAGGTGCGCATCGCGGCGGCGGCGATCAGCACCGGGGGAGTGGTGGACGCGACCGCCGGCATGTTGTGGTGCTCGGCGAACCAGTACCGGCCATAGCCCAGCCGGTCGGCCGTCTCGGCGAGGGACAGGGAGGCCGCGATGGCCTCGGCGCTGGTCTGCCCGGTGCGCACCGGGACGAGGTCGAGGACGGAGAGAGCAGTCACCCCCTCTCCAACCCGCGGACTGCAGCGCGCATTCCCCGCGCAGTATCTTGAGGGGCATGGATGCCGAGATCTTCTATGTGCTCGTCGGTGCGGTGGTCGTCGCGGCGGTCGCGCGATGGCGGGGCTGGCCGGCACCTCTGCTCGTGACGGTGGTCGCGCTCGCGGCATCCTTCCTGCCCTTCGTGCCCGACGTCGACATCGACGGCCACCTGCTGCTCAATCTCGTGCTGCCGCCGCTGCTGTACTCGGCCGCGCTGGACGTGTCGTTCGTGGGGTTCAAGCGCAGCCTGCCGCAGATCCGCCGGCTCGGTATCACGCTCGTGCTGCTGACCTCGGTCGCGGTCGGGCTCGTCGCCTGGTGGATCCTGCCCTCGCTCACGTTGCCCGGCGCGCTGCTGCTCGGTGCGATCGTCGCCCCGCCCGACGCGGTCTCGGCCGCCGCGATCGGCCGCAAGCTCGGTCTGCCGCGCCGCATCATGACCGTGCTGTCGGGGGAGAGCCTCATCAACGACGCGACCTCGCTGACGCTGTACCGCGTGTTCGCGGCGATCATCGCGGGCGCGACGGTCTCGGTGTGGGGCGGGATCGGACAGTTCGGACTTGCGGTGGGCGTGGGCGTCGCGGTCGGACTCGTGTTCGGGGCGGTGCTGCACCAGCTCCGGATGCGGGTGAACGACGCGGTCGTGATCGGCACGTTCGGGCTGCTCGCCCCCTTCGGCGCCTACGCGATCGCCGAGCACCTGCTCGGGTCCGGAGTGCTCGCGGTCGTCGCGATGGGCCTGTTCGTCGGCTACAACTCCCCGCGCACCGACTACACGACCCGCCAGCAGGAGAAGCCCCTGTGGCTCTCGGCCGACCTGCTGCTGGAGAGCTTCGTGTTCGCGTACATCGGCCTGCAGTTCCCGCGGGTGCTGAGCGACCTCGGCGGCGAGGAGGTTCCCCGCATCCTGCTGCTGTCCGGAGCGGTGCTGCTGGTCGTGCTCGTCATGCGTCCGCTGTACGTGTATCCGACCAACATGTGGTCGAACTTCCAGGACCGCAGGCGCCTCGAGCGCTGGGATCGCAGCGTCGCGTCGGGGGCGTTCGACGAGCGCCGCCGCGAGTCGAAGCGGTGGAAGGAGTACACGCCGGAGGAGCTGCGGTCGAAGATCGTGCGCGACCGGATGGCGGGGCTTCAGCTCACCTGGAAGGACAACGCCGTGATCTCCTGGGCGGGGATGCGCGGCGTCGTGACGCTGGCGACCGCGCTCGCCGCGGCCGACCTCGCAGGACTCGGGACCGAGCCCTCGCACGCGATCGTCGTGGTGGCGTTCATCGTCACCGTGGGCACGCTGTTGCTGCAGGGCCTCACGCTGCCGATGCTGATCCGCGGCCTGGGGATCGCGACCGACTCCGAGGAGGAGGAGGACGAGCGGGCGCTGGAGGCCGTCAAGGCGAAGAGCCGCGCGGCCGGCAAGGAGTTCCTCGCCGAGAAGCGCGCCGAGTGGGAGGCGAAGCACGGCCCCGCCGACCTCGACATGTTCGACGCGTTCACGAAGCGCATGACGCGCGTGCAGAAGGACACCGACGAGGCGCAGGAGGTCGAGGATGCCGCGGTGCGCCGTCCTTCGTTCGACGACCTCGTGGCGCTGTCGCGCGGGTGGCTGCAGGTGCGTCGCGACATCCTCGTGCAGGAGCGCGACGCCGGCAACCTCGACGAGGAGGTCATGCGCGAGCTCATGACGGCCATGGATGCCGAGGAGCTGGCGCTCGACACGCGCGGCGCTACCCGCCAGCAGGGCCGCGCCTGAGCATCCCATCCCGCCACGTCCCGTCCCGTCCCCTCCCGCCGTCCCCTCCCGCCGATATGCCGGTCGCGAGATGGATAACGTCGCTGCCGGGTCCCGGTGCGAGACGTTTTCCATCTATGGCCGGGTCGGACGGGTCGGACGGGGGCTCGGGGATGCAGAAGCGCCCCGCCCCGGAGGGGCGAGGCGCTTCGTACGGTGACGCGCGCGTCAGCGGGTGGCGGCGGGCTCCGACGCGGATGCCGTGGCGTCCGCCTCGGGCTCGTCGTCGTTGTCGTCGGCGAAGGGCAGGCCCTCGCGCGGCGCGTTGTAGAGGTCCTCGTTCAGGATGCCCTCGCGCTTGGCGACGATCGCCGGCACCAGCGCCTGGCCCGCGACGTTGACCGCGGTGCGGCCCATGTCGAGGATCGGGTCGATCGCGAGCAGCAGGCCGACGCCCTCGAGCGGCAGGCCCAGGGTCGACAGCGTGAGCGTGAGCATGACGGTCGCGCCCGTGGTGCCGGCCGTGGCGGCGGAGCCGACGACCGACACGAGCACGATCAGCAGGTACTGCACGATGTTGAGCTCGATGCCGAAGAACTGCGCGACGAAGATCGCCGCGATCGCCGGGTAGATCGCGGCGCAGCCGTCCATCTTCGTGGTCGCGCCGAACGGCACTGCGAACGACGCGTACGAGCGGGGCACGCCGAGGTTGCGCTCGGTGACGCGCTCGGTCAGGGGCAGCGTGCCGATCGACGAGCGGCTCACGAAGCCGAGCTGCACGGCGGGCCACACGCCCGAGAAGTACTGCTTGATCGACAGGCCGTGCGTCTTCACGAGCACCGGGTAGACGACGAACAGCACGAGCGCGAGGCCGATGTACACGGCGATCGCGAACCAGCCGAGCGCGGCGAGCTTCTCCCAGCCGTACTTGACGACCGCGGCGCCGATGAGGCCGAACGTGCCGATCGGGGCGATGCGGATGATCCACCACAGCACGCGCTGGATGACCTTGAGCAGCGACTCGGTGAACGCGAGGAACGGCTCCGCCTTCTTGCCGGCCTTCAGTGCGGCGATGCCCACGGCGACCGCGACGACGATGACCTGCAGGATGTTGAAGTTCACGCTCGAGGTGAACGTGCCCTCGACCGCGCCCGGGTTGGTGCTGACGCCCAGGCCGAGGAAGTTCTGGGGGATGAGGCCGAGGAGGAAGTTCCACCACGTGCCGACCGTGTACGGGTCGCTGGGCTCGAGGCCCTCGCCGGCGCGGGAGCCGGGCTGGATCACGAGGCCCAGCACGATGCCGATCGTCACGGCGATGAACGCGGTGATCGCGAACCACAGCAGGGTCTGACCCGCGAGGCGTGCGGCGTTCTGCACGCGGCGCAGGTTCGAGATGCTCGCGACGATGGCGGTGAAGATCAGCGGGACGACGGCGGCGCGCAGCAGCGTCACGTAGGAGCTGCCGATCGTGTCGAGCGTCGCCGAGAGGCCGTTGGGGGCGTCGGCGGTCGCGCCGAGCTGGCGGGCGACGAGTCCGGCGGCGATGCCGAGGACGAGGGCCGCGAGGATCTGGAAGCCGAACGAGGTCAGCAGCTTCCGGACCGGCCCGCGGGTGTCTGGCGCCTTGGCGGCGCGCGCGGTGGTGCTCATGGGGTGGGGACTCCAGGGTCGTTGCGCGACGGGGGACGCGCGTGGACGGACAGATGCGCGCGAGTGCGCGACATATCGGTCAACGCTAGGAGCCGGCTGACATTCCCGGGGCCGTTATGACGAAGGATGACGGATGCCGCAGCATCCGCCATCCTTCATCGATGCCTGCTACTCGGCGGTGACGCAGTCCGGCCCGGCCTCGGTGATCGTGGACTGGACGAGGTCGAAGTCGTCCTGGTTGGTCTGCGCGTTCTGGTCGCCCTTCGCGATGGCGGCCAGCGTGTCGTTCGACACCTCCGAGTCGACCAGGGCCTCGGAGAGGCACAGGACCATCGGCTCGGTGAGGGTGTCGCCCATGCCCTGGTCCTCGAGGACCTTCATGAGTCCGTCCGAGACGTCCTCGGCGGAGGGGCGTTCGGCGGGGCCGCCGCAGGCGGCGAGCGAGAGGGCGACGGCCGCGATGGGCAGGGCCAGGAGCAGTCGGGAGGCGGGGCGCAGGTTCCGGTCGTTGAGCTTCATGCACACCAGAGTATTGGCGCACAGCGAATTCATAGAGGGGGTTGCATGGGGAGAAATCCCCACGCCATGATCTGTCGCCCGGGATGGCGGAGTGCCACGATGGCGTCATGTTCATGGTGACGACGAACGACATCCCCGGCTACCGCATCACCCAGGTGCTCGGGGAGGTCATGGGCCTCACGGTGCGGTCGACCGACTTCGGCCAGGGGTTCGCCGCGGGGTTCCGCTCGCTCGGCGGCGGCGAGATCCCCGAGTACACGCAGGTCATGTACGAGGCGCGACAGGTCGTGATGGGGCGCATGTGGGCCGAGGCCCAGCAGCGCGGCGGCAACGCGATCGTCGCGATGCGCTTCGACGCCGGATCGATCGCGAACTTCACCGAGATCTGCGCCTACGGCACGGCCGTCGTGGTCGAGCCGCTCGCGCCGTCGGTACCGCAGCAGCCGACGGTCTGACTCGGCGTCAGGCGAGCACGAGCAGTTCGCCGACCTCGCACTGCAGGGCATCGCAGATCGCGCGCAGCGTCGAGTACCGGATCGCCCGCGCACGATCGTTCTTCAGCACCGACAGATTCACGATGCTCACGCCCACGCGTGCGCTCAGCTCGGTCAGCGTCATGCCGCGCTCGGCGAGCAGCTCGTCGAGTCGGCAGTGGATGCCGGTGAGCTCGTCGTCGCTCTCCGCCGGAGTCATACGAGGCCCCGGGTGTCGTCGGCGAGCGAGTCCCGCTCCTGTTGCACGCGGATCCCGCGGCGGAACGCGACGGCGATCAAGCCGACCGTCACTCCCGTGGCGAAGATCGGGGCGATCGCCCAGAACTCGATCGGATGCGTGGGCTCGGCCGCGCTCAGGCCGAGGGCGGCCGTCACGCCGTTCCGGCCCATCGTCTCGAGCATCACGATCAGGAGCGGGGCGAGCACGAGGGTCCAGCCGATCACATCGAACGCGCGGGCGTTGCCCCGTACGAAGAAGCGGCCACGCAGGAAGTTCCAGGCGACGAGCGCGACCGCGGCGATGATCGCGAGCGCCGCGAGCGCCCACAGCGCGATGGCCGCGATGATCGCGGCGATGGACACCGCGTTGACGTCCGAAGCGACGACCATCGCGTGCTGCGCGATCCCCTCGACGGGAATCGAGCCCGAGTCCACGGTCGCCTCTATCGGCTGCTCGTCGATCGGGATCGACCAGGCGATGCCGTCGGCGCGGAAGGTGTCGAGCGCCCGCATGACCGTGACGATGCCGACGATGACGAGGGCTGCACCGGCGTACAGGATCACGGTGATCGCATCGGCGCGTTCCGAGCGCGTGGGGGTGGCGGCGTTCGTCGACATCAGACGAGTCCTTCCGTCTCGCGCTGCAGGCGGTCGCCGATCGAGAACACCGTGGTGATGAGCGCGACCACGAACGCCGCGAGGATGAAGGTGAACGGCTCGACAGTGAGGACTGCGTTGTCGATGCCGTTGTCGGCGATGCGCGAGACCGTGGCGTTCGCGAGCATGTTGTCGAAGAAGCGCACCCCGGAGAAGCCGAGGAGGCCGGTGATGCCCGCAGTGGCGACGACCGCGGTGCGTCCGCGCCCGAAGATGCGTCCTCCCATCGTCAAGCGGGCGAGCAGGATGAGGCACGCGATCACGACGACCACCGTGATGATCTGCAGCACCTGGGCGATGATCCCCGGGACGACGGCGACGAGGGGCAGCTGCGGGGCGACGATCGTGCCGCTCTCGAGTCCGACCGGGATGCTGCCACCTGTCGACAGCGGGAGGTCGACGCTGTCGCCGCGGAACTCGACGCGCACGGGGACCTGTCGTCCGCCCGCCAGTTCGATGATGCGGACGATCGAGTACACCGTGAAGTACACGGCGATGACGACGCCGGCGATGCAGAACCCGACGAGGGCTCCGACGTCGCCGCGACTCAGCGTCCGGTCGTTCTTCGTGGGGGACATTGTCCACTCCTTATCGACTATCGTTGTTACCGACAATCGTTAACATATCGACTTTCGATATGCATGTCAACCGCGACTCCGGCATCCGCCCGGCATCCGCGCGTCATCACCCGTCACGGCGATATGCCGACGGCGAACACGGGCATACCACCCGCGCACGGTGGTTACTCTCGATGTACAAGCGCTTCATGCGTCTTCGCCAGTGTCGAACAACACGTGCGAATAAAGGAGTCACAGCATGTTCGAGAGATTCACCGACCGAGCCCGTCGTGTGGTCGTCCTCGCCCAGGAAGAGGCGAAGATGCTCAACCACAACTACATCGGCACCGAGCACATCCTGCTCGGCCTCATCCACGAAGGTGAGGGCGTCGCCGCCAAGGCGCTCGAGAGTCTCGGCATCTCCCTTGACGCCGTCCGCGAGCAGGTGCAGGACATCATCGGCCAGGGTCAGCAGCAGCCGACCGGGCACATCCCGTTCACGCCGCGCGCCAAGAAGGTGCTCGAGCTCAGCCTCCGCGAGGCCCTCCAGCTCGGCCACAACTACATCGGCACCGAGCACATCCTCCTCGGCCTCATCCGCGAGGGCGAGGGCGTCGCCGCCCAGGTGCTCGTCAAGCTCGGCGCCGACCTGAACAAGGTCCGTCAGCAGGTCATCCAGCTCCTGTCCGGCGCTCCCGGACGCGAGCCCGCCGCCGTCGGTGCGCAGTCGAACGACACCCCGAGCGCCCAGGGCGGCTCGCAGGTGCTCGACCAGTTCGGCCGCAACCTCACGCAGGCCGCGCGCGACAACAAGCTCGACCCGGTCATCGGGCGCGAGAAGGAGATCGAGCGGGTCATGCAGATCCTCTCGCGTCGCTCCAAGAACAACCCTGTCCTGATCGGTGAGCCCGGCGTCGGCAAGACCGCCGTCGTCGAGGGTCTCGCGCAGGCCATCGTCAAGGGCGACGTGCCCGAGACGCTCAAGGACAAGCAGCTCTACTCGCTCGACCTCGGCTCGCTCATCGCCGGTTCCCGCTACCGCGGTGACTTCGAGGAGCGCCTGAAGAAGGTCACGAAGGAGATCCGCACCCGCGGCGACATCATCGTCTTCATCGACGAGATCCACACCCTGGTGGGTGCGGGCGCCGCCGAGGGCGCGATCGACGCGGCCAGCATCCTCAAGCCGCTCCTCGCGCGCGGCGAGCTGCAGACCATCGGCGCCACCACGCTCGACGAGTACCGCAAGCACTTCGAGAAGGATGCTGCGCTCGAGCGCCGCTTCCAGCCGATCCAGGTCGCCGAGCCGAGCCTGCCCCACGCGATCAACATCCTCAAGGGGCTGCGCGACCGCTACGAGGCGCACCACAAGGTGCAGATCACGGACGGCGCGATCGTCGCGGCGGCGAACCTCGCCGACCGCTACGTCTCGGACCGCTTCCTGCCCGACAAGGCGATCGACCTGATCGACGAGGCCGGCGCACGCCTGCGTCTGTCGATCCTCTCGAGCCCTCCCGAGCTGCGCGAGTTCGACGAGAAGATCGCCGCCGTGCGCGAGCAGAAGGAGATCGCCTCCGAGGAGCAGGACTTTGAGAAGGCCGCGTCACTGCGCGACGAGGAGAAGAGCCTCCTCGCCGAGCGTCTGCGTCTCGAGAAGCAGTGGCGTTCGGGTGACGTCGCGACCCAGGCGGTCGTCGACGAGGGTCTGATCGCCGAGGTGCTCGCTCAGGCCACCGGCATCCCGGTGTTCAAGCTGACCGAGGAGGAGTCCTCGCGGCTCGTCTTCATGGAGAAGGCGCTGCACCAGCGCGTCATCGGACAGGAGGAGGCCATCGCGGCCCTCTCCAAGACGATCCGTCGTCAGCGCGCCGGCCTCAAGGACCCGAAGCGCCCCTCGGGCTCGTTCATCTTCGCCGGCCCCACGGGTGTCGGAAAGACCGAGCTCGCCAAGGCTCTCGCGGAGTTCCTATTCGACGACGAGGCCGCGCTGATCTCGCTCGACATGAGCGAGTTCGGCGAGAAGCACACCGTCTCGCGTCTGTTCGGCGCCCCTCCCGGATTCGTCGGATTCGAAGAGGGCGGCCAGCTCACCGAGAAGGTGCGCCGCAAGCCGTTCAGCGTCGTGCTCTTCGACGAGATCGAGAAGGCGCACCCGGACATCTTCAACTCGCTCCTGCAGATCCTGGAAGAGGGTCGTCTGACCGACGGCCAGGGTCGCGTGATCGACTTCAAGAACACCGTCATCATCATGACCACCAACCTCGGTGCTCGTGACATCGCCGGTGGTCCCGTGGGCTTCCAGATCGAGGGCAGCAACGCCACGACCTACGAGCGCATGAAGGGCAAGGTCAACGAGGAGCTGAAGCGCAACTTCAAGCCCGAGTTCCTGAACCGTGTCGACGACATCATCGTGTTCCCGCAGCTGAACAAGGAGGAGCTGGTGCAGATCGTCGATCTGTTCACCAAGCGCCTCGGCGAGCGTCTGCTGGACCGCGACATGACGATCGAGCTCTCGCTGGCCGCCAAGGAGCGCCTGATCGAGATCGGGTTCGACCCGGCCCTCGGCGCACGGCCGCTGCGTCGCGCGATGCAGCACGAGGTCGAGGACCGTCTGTCGGAGAAGATCCTGCACGGCGAGCTCAACCCCGGCGACCACGTGAAGGTCGACGCGAAGGACGGCGAGTTCCTGTTCGAGCACGGCCCGCGCGGCGAGAAGGTCGCGGTCGGTGTGAACACCGGCGGCGAGATCTCGGCCACGCCGGACCTCGCGATCACCGGCAACGACTGATCGCAGAGCACACGAAGGGGCGGATGCTGCGGCATCCGCCCCTTCGTCGTGTCCGGGTGCACGGTCATCACCGCCGTCGACCACGTCATTCGTTGATGTATTGCAGCATACCGATGCAGCACAGCCGTCCCGGTGGACACCCGCTTGGGGTGACTCTAGCGTCGAGGTGACCACAGAACCGAAGACCTGGGTAACTCAGAACCGAAGACCCGGTCTCGCCTCCACTCCGAGCAGCATGTGAGAGCCGATTCCATTTCGCGAGCAGTTCGGGCGGCGAGGTCGATCCTATGAGAGGCACTGCATTGACGAACGTCTCCGACGCGCAGAACGTTGCGTCCCTGCGCACAAAGGGTTACGCACATTCGAAGCTTGACCTTGCTTCAGATTGGGAGCTCTTCGCGGAGAGCTGGGACAATCTGCGTCCCGACACATACATGGCTGATGGCGGGGAGTATCGCGTTCGCCGGTACTCGGAGTTCTCGGTCAACGGAACAACTGGTGCTGCGAACCTGCTTCCGCACGTCGCTTACCGACAGGAGCGCGACGTCAATCATCTGAACGGGGGGATCGATCGTCTTTACGAACCGTTCGAGTCGCGGGTGGTCGACAGTGATGCTCTGGCACGGGCGTTTGCCACATCGGCTGCATACCTCGAGGCAGTGCGCCCGGGGCGGACCTGGAAAGCGCAGTGTTTTCAGAATCGCATCAGGTCGACGCCTAACGAAATCGGTCACCCTGCCCCAGAGGGCGTGCATCGCGACGGCGTCGACTTCGTTCTCACGCTTTTCGTGGACCGAGTCGGAGCACAGGGCGGTGTCAGCAGCGTCTACACCGCTGAGAACCAGGGCTTGCTGGCAGAAGCGCAGTTGGCGGAGCCCGGAGAATACCTCTTCGTCGACGATCAGAAACTGATGCACGGTGTTACCGGGTTGTCGCTGGAAGAGGGGCAGGAGATCGGCCACCGCGACGTGCTGATCGCGATGTTTACCGTAGTAGAAGACTGAGGGCTGTTGTGTCGAGAATTGTTCGCTCCTTCGCTCCTTCGCTCAGCTCGAAAGCGGCGAAGTCGATCTCCACGCTCCGGTCGTCACCCTGTTCAGTGGCGGACTCGACAGTACCTACCTCCTCCTCCGTCTTAAAGAACTGGGGGCACATGATGTGCATGCAGTTTCCGTAGATGTCGGTGACGAGGATTCGCACGCGGGGAAGCAAGAGATCGCCGCCCACCTCGGGGCGAGGCTAGTGGCCGTCGATTCCAGGAGTGAGTTCGTCGATGAGTATGTGGCGCCTGCCCTGCGTGCCCATGCTGTCTACCTGCAGACGCATCCGGTGAGCTCGTCGCTCTCACGACCTTTGATTGCCAAGAGCGCCCTTCGCGTTGCTGCGGAACTAGGAGCAAGAGCCGTCCTGCATACCGCGAATAGGTCGCAGAATTCGCTACGGCGGCTGAACGGGGCAATTCGAGCCCAGGGCTTCGAGGGTCACTATGGGAGCCCGTACGACCTGGACCCGATCGATCGTGTGACGAAGATCGCGCGCATCACGGAGGCTGGGATGTCGCATATGGCGGAGCGTGTGGTCAGCGGCGACACCAACCTCTGGTGTCGCGAGTACGAGTCCGGGTTTCTGGATGACCCCGAGGCGCACGCGATGAAGTACGACCTCTATCACTGGACCAAAGATCTGGGGCAGCACGCCGACGAGCGAATCAAGGTCACATTCAATCGCGGGCTACCGGTTGCTCTGAATGACTGCCCGATGGGTCTCGGGGCTATTCTCGAGGATCTCAACTATCGGGTCGGCAAGTTCGGCTACGGGCGATACAGCGGACTCGAGCATCTGGATCACGGACAGAAAGTACTCGAGGTTCGGGAGATGCCGGCTGCGTGGCTGTTGCTCCGAACATTGCGGCATCTGGAAGGAGCAACGCTCACGCAGCCTCATATCCGCGAGAAGCAGAGGGTCGAGCAGATCTGGGTCGAGGAAGTGCTTGAGGGACGGTGGTTCAGTGAGCTTCGAGCTGCCGCTCAGTCGTTCGTGGACGCATCCGTCTCGCAGGTATCCGGATCGGTGACGTGGTCGATCAATCATCGATCGGCGGACACGGTGAGCATCGTGGCAGAGAAGCCACTCTATCTGCGTGACCGAGACGTGTGGGAGATCGAGGCCGTCCGCGCCGAGCGGTCTGCCTATGAGGTCTCGATGGCCAGTACTCTCGCCGGGTCACGCATTGGCTGAGTCCAGCGCTAGGAGGCTCGGAACGCGACCGTGGGTTGCGGATGTTCTGCTAGTCGTGGTCGCGGTCGCCTGGGGGTCGACCTACCTCGTTGCGAAGATTCTTGTAACCGAAGACACGGTCTTTGCGATGCTGGCCGTTCGGATGTCGGCGACAGCTCTCGCGCTCGGCGCACTGTGGGCATTGCTTCGACAACGGATGACTCGCGGCGCTTTGCGAGTGGGCTTCGTGTTGGGTGTGATGTTGTCGCTTGTCTTCATCTTCGAGACTTTCGGGATCGCGATGACCAGCGCAACGAACGCCGGGGTCATCATCAGCTTGACCATCATCATCACCCCTGTCTTGGAATCACTGGTGGGAAGGCGACGTTTGGGGGCTCTGTTCTACATCGCCGGCGTCACCGCGGTCGCCGGCGTGTACTTCCTCGCGACAGGGAGCAGGTTCACGGCGTTCGGCGTCGGCGACGTTCTCATCCTGATCGCGGCCTTCGCGCGTTCCCTCCACGTGCTGAGCATGCATCGCCTATCCCACGCGCGTTCCGTAGACTCCCTCGCTCTCACGTTCGTCCAGATGCTCACCTGCGGCGCGGTCTTCGTCGCCCTCTCCAGCATCTGGGGTGTCTCCAGCTGGAGTTACCTGACATCGATGGGGTGGAATCTCGCGGTATGGATGGCTTACCTGGTGATCGTCTGCACGGTGTTTCCCTTCTTCATTCAGATGTGGGCGGTGCGTCGGACCTCCCCGACCCGCGTGAGCCTCGTGCTCGGGACAGAGCCCGTATGGGCGGCGCTTATCGGGGTGACGATCGCCGGCGATCGACTCGGCCTCACGGGTTTCATCGGTGTTGCCCTCGTCTTGGTCGGCACGTTGTGGGGGCAACGACTCGAGCTTCGGGTTCCACGACACAGCATCGAGGATGTTCGTGAATGAGCGACAATGAGCTCGACGGTGTCCATGCGGACTCAGGATCCGCAGGTGTTCAGGGTCGATCGAGGCGACCGGTTCTAGGCTGGACGGGTGAGTGAGTACATCGTCCGTCCGGCGCGCAGCGCGGACATCGTCGGCATCCGCGATCTCCTGCAGCCGATGGTGGAGCGACGCGTGCTCCTCGGCAAGGATCTCGCGGTGCTGTACGGCGCGGTGCAGGAGTTCGTCGTCGCCGAAGCCGAGGGCGAGCTCATCGGCTGCGGAGCCCTGCACGCGTTCTGGGAGGACCTCGGCGAGGTGCGCACGCTCATGGTGCGCGAGGACTGGCTGCACCACGGCGTCGGCGGCGCGATCGTCGGCCGGCTCGAGGACAACGCCCGCGAGCTCGGGCTCAGCCGTCTGTTTTGCCTCACGTTCGAGACCGTGTTCTTCGGACGCCGCGGGTATACGCCCATCGGCGAGCAGGTCGTCGACCCCGACGTGTACTCCCAGCTGCTGCGCAGTGGTGACGCGGGTGTCGAGGAGTTCCTCGACCTCGCGCACGTCAAGCCGAACACGCTCGGCAACACCAGGATGCTGAAGCGGCTGAACTAACCTGGGATCATGTCCCGCCAGTCCGCCGCCGTCTATCGTCGTCGGCGCATCGTGGCTCTCGTCGGGCTCGTCCTCTTCATCGCGTTCGTCGGATTGGCGGTCTGGCTGCTGATCGCGCGCCCCTGGGCCGCGGCCACCGATGCGACGCCCGTGCCGACCTCGACGGCGACGGGCACGCCGACGCCGAGCACGACTCCGACAGACACGGCCGAGTCCCCGTCGCCCGAACCGAGCGCCGAGGAGACGCCGGGTGTCGTGGCGTGCGAGGCGAAGGACGTGGTCGTGACGGCGGTCACCGACGCCGACACCTACGCCGCGGGCGTGCTCCCCAACCTGTCGATCTCGCTCACGAACAACGGCGCAGCGGACTGCACGATCGACGTCGGGTCGACCACCCAGGTGTTCACGGTGTCGAGCGGTGCGGACGTCTGGTGGCGGTCGACCGACTGCCAGGAGAACCCGAGCAGCATGATCGCGACGCTCGCAGCGGGCGCGACGGTCACCAGCAAGGTGCCGGTGGTGTGGGACCGCACGCGGTCGAGTGTCGACACCTGTGCGCAGGAGAACCGTCCGCGCGCGCCCGGCGGTGGGTCGTCGTATCACGTGGCGGTCGAGATCGGCGGCTTCGCCGGGGCGGCGACGAAGCAGATCCTGCTCTACTGACGGGGCGGTGTCGACCTCGCGACACGCCCGAATACCTATCTGCACTCAGTATCGGGGCTGACACCTCGCTTTCTTTGGGATACCATTGGAAACGGCTTTCTGATCATGCGGCGTTCATGCCATCCCCAGTGGCGTCGACTCACAGCGTCCCCAGCGCTTCGACACGTGCCGCCCGAGAGCCCGCGGGCCCTCTCGAGTACCCCAGTCCCCAATGTGGGACTCGAGAGGGCCCCAATCTTCTCCTGACCGGATGCCGGCCTCTCCCGAGCGGATGCCGGCGCGATGCCGACCGCGCCGTGACTACGCTGGAACCATGGCAGCGAAGAAGTCGAAGTCCGCGAAGAAGCCCGCACCCGAGGACTTCCGGTCGGATGCTCTCGCCCAGGCGCTCGAGAAGCAGGACGTCGCAGCCGTCGCTCTCGCCCTGCGCCACGGCACGACGGTCGTCCCGCTCGTCAAGCCCGGCGCGCGCGACAACCCGCTCGACAGCGGCGAGGTGTGGACGTACCGAGACCCGAACACGGGCGATCTCGCGCTGCTCCTGTTCAGCGACGCGAAGAACAAGCCGGCCAACCTGCCGCCGGGCGTCGGGATCTACTCCGCCGACTGGCTGCGGAAGTTCCTCGCGACGCATCCCATCACGACGGTGTTCCTCGACATCGCGGGACCGCACCCGATGCAGGCGTCGCCCGAGGAGATCCTCAAGGCCCTCGACGCCTGAGACGCTGCGCGGGATGGGGCGCGTTTCGTCTCGTCGCTGCGCTCCTCGCTCAACGACCGGTGTGCACGGCGAGCGCCGCTCAGAACGGCGGGATGTCGGCCTCGCCGCGGCGTGAGGTGTTGCGCGCGCGGACGTCGTTCAACGCGGCCCGCAACGTCTTCGACCGGTCGTCGACGACCTGCTCGTACCCCAGGCGTGCGGCCTCGGAGCGCCGCTGGGCTGACTGCGTCACCGGGCGGATCTCTCCCGCGAGGCTGAGCTCGCCCACGGCGGCGACCGTGCGCGGCACGGAGATCTGTTGGATCGATCCCGCCACGGCGATCGCGATCGCGAGATCCGCGGCGGGTTCCGTGAAGCGCACCCCGCCGACCGTCGACACGTACACGTCGAGCGTGCTGGTCTTGATCCCTGCCCGCCGTTCGAGGATCGCGAGCACCATCGCCACGCGCGAGGAGTCGAGACCGTGCACGACTCGGCGCGGGTTCGGCGCCGTCGTCCCGACTGTGAGCGCCTGCACCTCGACCGGCAGCGCACGGCGCCCCTCGAGGGAGATCGCGACGCACGTGCCGGGCTCGGTCGCGCCCTGCGACAGGAACAGCCCCGAGGGGTCGGGCACCTCGGCGATGCCGTCGCCCGTCATCTCGAAGCATCCGACCTCGTCGGTGGGCCCGAAGCGGTTCTTGAGCGCGCGGATGAACCGCAGCGAGGTCTGGCGGTCGCCCTCGAAGTGGCACACGACGTCGACCAGGTGCTCGAGCACGCGGGGTCCCGCCACCTGACCGTCCTTCGTGACGTGTCCGACGATGATGATGGGCAGGCTGCGCTCCTTCGCCACGCGGATCAGGGTCGACGCGACGTCGCGCACCTGGCTCGGCTGACCCGCGGCGCCGTCGATCAGCGCCGACGACACGGTCTGCACGGAGTCCACGATCACGAGCTGCGGCTCGACCTCGTCGATGTGCCCGAGGATCGTCGCGAGATCGGTCTCGCTCGCGAGGTACAGCTCATCGTGCAGTGCGCCGGTGCGCTCGGCGCGCAGGCGCACCTGCGCGGGGGACTCCTCGGCGCTGGCGTACAGCACGCGGCGCCCTGACTGCGCGGCCTTCGCCGCCACCTCGAGCAGTAGCGTCGACTTGCCGACACCCGGCTCACCGCTCAGCAGGATCGCCGCTCCCGGAACGATGCCGCCGCCCAGCACGCGGTCGAACTCGCCCACACCGCTCGTGCGCCGCGGGGCATCGGTCGTGGTGATCTGCGTGATCGGCCGCGCAGCGCGATCGGCGGTCGGCGCGAGGGGGGTCACCCGGCTGAGGATGCCGGTCTGCGCGCTCTGCTCCTGCACCGTGCCCCACTGCTGGCACTCGCCGCAGCGTCCGACCCACTTCGCGGTCGTCCACCCGCATTCCGTGCACACATACGCGGGAGGAGCGGGTTTGCGGGTAGCCATGCAGCCAGGCTATCGCCGGTATCCGACATCCCTATCGCGGCGGGCATTATTCACGGCCCCAGCCCTCGATGTCGCGCAGCGGCCACGCGATACTGGATCCATGGCCAACGGAGCGCCCGTCTGCGGGCCCATCTCGACCTTCTCGCGAGTGCGGATCCTGCACGCGCTGTTCGAGTCCGGCACGGCCCAGATCCGTGGCACGCGCACGATCGGCGAACTGTGCGAGGCCACGGGCCTGCACCCCAACACGGTCCGCGAGCACCTGCAGCGCCTGATCGAGGGCGGCTACGTGATCCAGGCCACCGAGCACCGCACGACCCGCGGTCGTCCGCGCACCCTGTACAGCGCGGCGACCGGCACGGGTGACGCCTCCAGCCCGATCGCGCGCGACAAGGCCAAGGCCGCAGCCCACCGCGGCGACCTGCTCCGCCGGATGCTCCCGGCGACCGCATCCGCTCTGGGTCGCGACGCGACCTACCAGCTGGACGCCCTCATCGAACACTTGGAGGAGAGCGGCTTCGAGCCCGTCGTCGACGACGAGCAGCTCACGGTCGATCTCACCCCGTGCCCGCACGCCGCGGGCCGCGCCGAAGACCGCCCGATGCTGTGCTCCGTGCATCTCGGCCTCATGCAGGGGGTGCTCGCCGAAGCGGGCGGGCCGCTCGCTGCCGAGGCCGTGCGCGCCCCCGGACGTCCGGAGGAATGCACCGTGCAGCTGCGTCTGACGGAGATGACCGCCGCCTAGGCGATCGTCTGTCCTCCCGGACCGACGGCCCCGCGAGGGCCGACGGCGGCGGTCCTCGCGGCCGCAGGCACTGAAGAACAGGCACAGAAGAAGGAGTGGCCTCCGATGGAATGGCTCGATCCGCTCGCCCTCTCGCGATGGCAGTTCGGTCTCACGACCGTCTACCACTACCTGTTCGTGCCGCTGACGATCGGCATGGCGCTGGTCGCGGCGATCTTCCAGACCGCGTGGGTGCGCACCGGCAAGGTGCAGTACCTCCACCTGACGCGCTTCTTCGGCAAGATCTTCCTCATCAACTTCGCCATGGGCGTCGTGACCGGCATCGTGCAGGAGTTCCAGTTCGGCATGAACTGGTCGGACTACTCGCGCTTCGTCGGCGACGTGTTCGGCGCCCCGCTCGCGTTCGAGGGACTGCTGGCGTTCTTCTTCGAGGCCACGTTCATCGGCCTCTGGATCTTCGGCTGGGACAAGCTCCCGCAGAAGCTGCACCTCGCGACGATCTGGTGCGTCTCGATCGGCACGATCCTGTCGGCCTACTTCATCATCGCCGCCAACGCGTTCATGCAGAACCCGGTCGGCTACGTGTTCAACCCCGAGACGAACCGCGCCGAGCTCACCGACTTCTGGGCGCTGCTGACGAACCCCGTCGCGCTCGCCGCCTTCCCGCACACGATCTTCGGCGCGCTCATGTTCGCCGCCGGCGTCGTGATCTCCGTGTCGGCCTGGCACCTCGCTCGCGGCCAGCACTTCGACACCATGCGCATCTCGCTCAAGTTCGGCCTGTGGGCGATGATCTTCTCGACCGCGGGCGTGGTGCTCACGGGCGACCAGCTCGGACTCGCGATGTACGCCGCGCAGCCCATGAAGATGGCCGCGGCGGAGGCGACGTTCAACACGGTGTGCGGGCCGGATGCCGCGTTCAGCCTCTTCACGCTCGGCACCCCCGACGGCAGCTCCGAGCTGTTCAGCATCCGCGTGCCGTACCTGCTGTCGCTGCTGTCGACCCACACGTTCGACGCGTGCGTGCACGGCATCAACGACCTGAACGCCGAGTACGCGACCACGTACGCCGACACCGGTCTCACCGAGTTCGCCCCGATCCTCTGGGTCACGTACTGGGCGTTCCGCTGGATGATCGGCCTCGGCATGGCCGCCGGCCTCGTCGCCGTGATCGGCCTGTGGCTGACCCGCAAGGGCGCCAAGAAGCCGCCGGCGCCGTGGATGTGGAAGCTCGCGATCTGGTCGTTCCCCCTCGCGCTCGTCGCCAACATCATGGGTTGGGTCTTCACCGAGATGGGTCGACAGCCGTGGATCGTGTTCGGGCTCATGACCACGCAGGACGGCGTCTCGCCGGGCGTGACCGGCGTCGACGTGCTGATCTCGCTCATCGCGTTCACGGCCATCTACGCCGCCCTCGCGGTCGTCGAGGTGCGACTCATCGTCAAGGCCGCGCAGAAGGGCCCGGACACCGACGAGCAACCCCACGAGGAGACGGCCCAGCTGCCGTCGGTCGTGTACTGAGAGGAAGGAACATCATGGATCTCGCAACGCTCTGGTTCTTCATCGTCGCCTTCTTCTTCGTCGGCTACTTCGTGCTCGACGGATTCGACTTCGGCGTCGGCATGTCGCTGCCGTTCCTCGGCAAGGACGACGTCTCCCGCCGCCAGGTGATCAACACGATCGGCCCGGTGTGGGACCTCAACGAGACGTGGGTCATCGTCGCGGGCGCCGTGCTGTTCGCGTCGTTCCCCGAGTGGTACGCCACGCTCTTCAGCGGGTTCTACCTGCCGCTGCTCCTCATCCTGCTCGCGCTGATCCTGCGCGGCGTCTCGTTCGAGTACCGTCATCAGCGCGACAGCGCGGCGTGGAAGCGCGGCTTCGACCGGATGATCGTGATCGGCTCCGTCGTCCCGGCGCTGCTCTGGGGCGTCGCGTTCGGCAACATCGTGCAGGGCGTGGCCTTGGATGAGAACCACATCTACGTCGGCGGGTTCTTCGCGCTGCTGAACCCCTACGCGCTCCTCGTGGGCGTGACCACGCTGCTGCTGTTCTTCCTGCACGGGGTGCTCTTCGTGGCGCTCAAGACCGACGGACCCGTGCACGAGGACGCGCACCGGCTGGCGAAGCTCGCCGCCGGGCCCACGATCCTCGCCGCCGCGGGCACCGTGGTGTGGACGGCGGTGATCGCCATGAACCGGGAGGCGCCGCTGCTGTGGCTCGTGATCGGTGCGGGGGCCGTGGCGGCTGTGGCGCTGATCGCCGCTGTCGGCCTGTCGCTCGTGCGCCGGGACGGCTGGGCGTTCTTCGCCGGCATGGTCACCGTGATGCTCGCGGTCGTGATGCTGTTCGCCGCACTGTTCCCGTACGTCATGCCGTCGACCATCGCCGACGCGAACAGCCTGACGATCGCGAACGCGTCGAGCACGCAATATACGCTGGAGATCATGAGCTGGACGGCGCTGATCGCGACCCCGCTCGTGCTCGCCTACCAGGCGTGGACCTACTGGGTGTTCCGCAAGCGCGTCACCCGCCGTTCGATCGAGGGGGCTCCGGCGCACGCGTGAAACCCGTCGACATCCGGCTCCTCCGCTATGCGAGCGCCGCCCGGGGGTTCCTGCTCCTCTCCGGGGTGATCGGGGTCGCGCAGACCGCGGTCGTGATCGCGTTCGCCTGGATGCTCACGGATGCCGTGACCGGCGCGCTCGCGGGACGCGACGTCACGGCATCCCTGCTGTGGCTGCTCGCACTGGCCCTGCTGCGCGGACTGCTCATCGCCGCCTCGGATGCCGCCGGCATGCGCGCCGCCGCGAAGACCGGGATGCAGCTGCGGTCGGCGCTCATCGCCGCGATCGGCCGCCTCGGACCCGGATGGCTCGCGCAGCGCAACCGCGCGGAGCTGGCGGTCACGGCCGGGCACGGGCTCGAGGCTCTCGACGCGTACTTCGCGCGGTACATCCCGCAGCTCGTGCTCACGGTCGTGGCGACCCCCGTGATCGTCGCGATCATGTGGTGGCAGGACTGGCCTAGCGGACTCACGGCGATCGTCACGCTGCCGCTCATCCCGCTGTTCCTCATCCTGATCGGCATGGCGACCCGCACCGTGCAGCGTCGGCAGTGGCAGACGCTGCAGCGCCTCGCCGCCCGGTTCGCCGATACCGTGCAGGGGCTCGCGACGCTGCGCCTGTTCGGCCGCGCAGGCCGTGCGGCCGCGCAGATCGAGACCACGGCCGACGAGTACCGACGCGAGACCATGAAGGTGCTGCGGTTCTCGTTCCTGTCGGGTTTCGCGATGGAGCTGCTGTCGTCGATCGCGGTCGCGCTCATCGCCGTGGCGATCGGGTTCCGGCTGCTGTCCGGTGACCTGTCGCTCGAGGTCGGCCTGTTCGTGCTGCTGCTCGCGCCGGAGGCGTTCCTGCCGATCCGCCAGGTCGGGGTGCAGTTCCACGCCGCGGCGGAGGGGGTCGCAGCGACCGAGGACGTGTTCGCGGTGCTCGACGAGGCGGGTGATTCCGGCGACGTTTCGGCTCGCTCCGCTCGCTCAACGACCGGTGTTCGGTCGCCCCGCGAGGAGCGCAGCGACGAGACGAAACGCCCCTCCCCGCTGATCGTCACGGACCTGCGCGTGCGCGACCTCCCGCCGGTCTCCTTCACGGCCGAGCCCGGCACGATCACCCTGATCGAGGGGCCGAGCGGGGTCGGCAAGTCGAGCCTGCTCGCGGCGCTCCGCGGGGCCGTCGCGTTCGAGGGGGCCGCGACGATCGGCGGGCGAGACGTCCGTGCGCTGTCGCCCGCCGACTGGCTGGCGTGGGCCGGGCAGAGCCCGCAGCTCCGTCGGGGCACGGTGACCGCCAATGTGGCGCTGGGCGATCCGGCACCGGAGGCCGACGGCATCCGTCGCGCGCTCGACGAGGCGTGCGCCGACGAGGTCGACGCCGCGCTCGAGCTCGGTGTGCAGGGCAGCGGGCTCTCCGGCGGACAGGCGCAGCGGGTCGCGGTCGCGCGGGCGCTGTACCGGCAGACGCGCAGGCCGGGGGCGGTGCTCGCGCTCGATGAGCCGTCCAGCGCGCTCGACCCCGACACCGAGCAGCGTCTGTGGGCCTCGCTGCGCGCGCGGGCGGATGCCGGGGCGACGGTGCTCCTCGTGTCGCATCGGCGCTCCGTGCGCGACATCGCCGACCGCGTCGTGGAACTGGGGGTGCGGGTATGAGCTCCGTCACCGGATCCGTCTCGCGGGCCGCCCGCATCCGGGAGGTGCTGCGACTCGCGCAGCCGCCCTTCCCGCGGTTCCTCCCCGGACTCGTCTGGGGTGTGGTGTCGGCGGGGGCAGCGGTGAGCCTGCTCGCGGTGAGCGGGTGGCTGATCGTGAGCGCCTCGATCGTCGACTCGCTCGTGCCGCTGTCGATCGCCGTGGTCGGTGTGCGCTTCTTCGCGGTGACGCGCGCGGTGACGCGGTACCTCGAGCGCCTGAGCGGTCACGACGCGGCCCTGCGGCAGCTCGCCGCGACCCGCGCCGACATGGTCCGCAGGCTCACGCCCCTGTCGCCCGCGGGGCTCGGGCGCACCGACCACGGCCGCGTGCTCTCCGCGCTCGTCGACGACGTGGAGAACCTGCAGAACCTCCCGCTGCGCGTCGTGCAGCCCCTCGCGGTGTCCGGCGTCGTCGCGGTCGGCGCCGTCGTGTTCCTGCTGTTCGTCTCGGTGCCTGCGGCGCTCACGCTCGCGGTCTGTCTGGTGATCGCCGCACTCGCCGCGATCGGGCTGGGGTGGCTGTTCGGCTCACGCGCCGAGTCGCTCGTCTCGCAGCGGCGCGGCGATCTCGCGGCTGCGCTCACCGACTACCTGGGCGGGCTCGACGTGCTGCTCGCGTACGGGGCGGAACCCGAGGCGCGCGAGCGGGTGAGCGCTGCGGATGCCGCGCTGCGGCGTGCCGTCGCGGGAGCGTCGCTCGCGCAGGCGGTCGCCGCGGGGGTCGTGTCGGCGGTCGCCGGTGCCGCGTCGGTCTGGGCGCTCGCGGCCGCGGCGCCGGGACTCGGCAGTGCGATCGACGGGCCGTGGCTCGCGGTCGCGGTGCTCGTGCCGATGGTCGTGTTCGAGGTGTTCGGCGCGGTGCCGATCGCCGCGGCATCCTGGCGGAGCGTGCGGTCGAGTGCCGAGCGCATCGTCGACGTGCTGCCGGAGCGGATGCCGGTCCAGCTGCGCCCGGATGCCGGGACGGACGATGTCGTGGAGGGCTCCCCGGCTCTGCGCCTGCGCGGCGTGCGGGCCGACTGGCCGGGCGGGGCGCCGGCGCTGCACGGAGTCGATCTCGACCTGCATCCGGGGGAGCGGGTGCTCGTGTCGGGGCCGAGCGGGGCGGGCAAGAGCTCGCTCGCCGCCGTGCTCGTCGGCTTCCTGCGGGCCGAGGGGGAGTACACGGTCGGGGGTGTGTCCGCTGCCGAGCTGTCGGGCCCGGCGCTGCGGCGCACGATCGGGCTGTGCGAGCAGAGCCCGCAGCTGTTCGACGAGGACATCCGTCAGAACCTGCTGTTCGCGCGGGACACCGCGACCGATGACGAGTTGCTGGCAGTGCTGTCACGCGTCGGTCTGGGCGACTGGATGCGGGAGCGCGGAGGCCTCGATGCACGTGTCGGCGATCGGGGCGCGCTCGTGTCGGGCGGTCAGGCGCAGCGTCTGGCGCTCGCGAGGGCGCTGCTGCGCGGGTTCCCCGTGCTCGTGCTCGACGAGCCGACCGCGGGCGTCGACCCGGAGGCGTCGGATGCGCTGCTCGCCGATCTCCTGGGCGCCGCGGGGGAGCAGTCGGTGCTGCTGATCTCGCACGTCGCCCCGCCCGAGGGATCGGTCGACCGCGTCGTGCGGCTGGAAGACGGCCGCACCGTCACCGGTCGTTGAGCGAGGAGCGCAGCGACGAGACGACAGGTCTTGAGGTCCCGCGGAACCGTGGTGCGTTTCGGCTCGC
Organism: Microbacterium sp. LMX7-1.2; assembly: GCF_040675935.1. NCBI lineage: Bacteria > Bacillati > Actinomycetota > Actinomycetes > Micrococcales > Microbacteriaceae > Microbacterium > Microbacterium sp. LMX7-1.2. Next base: position 2,671,976 of record NZ_JBEGIL010000001.1, read on the forward strand.
TCCGCTCGCTCAACGACCGGTAGTGAGATCGGCGCGGGGCTCCATGACGATGCCCTGCGCCTCGAACGCGCGGCGGCGCTCCTCGATGCGGCGGTGCAGCTCCACCTGCGCATCGTCGACGAGCTGGGGGTCGAGCGCGACCGTGTCGGGATGCGGGTCGCCGTGATTCGCGGCGATGTACGCGTCGAGCTCGGGGCCGGAGGTCCACGACGTGATCAGCGCGAAGCGCGGGGCCGTGCCCCGGTGCCACACGGCATGCCAGAAGCGCTGCGTGTCGACGACGATGCGGGACCCCGCCCGCAGCGGCAGACGGATCTCGGTGGCCGGGTCGAAGCGGTCGCCGCGCAGGAGCAGCAGCGAGTCGGGGTCGTCCGTGAGGTTGTAGTAGCCGCGCACGACCCAGCCCGTGCCCTCGTCGTTCAGGCGGTTGTTGTCGTCCTGGTGCAGGTTGTAGACCGCATCGGCGTAGGTGTTGGGCTGCAGTTCGATCACCCGGCAGCGCCCGACGCCGGCACCGGGCTCGAGTGCACGGCGCTGCAGGGTCGGGGCGATCGCGACCTGCGACGGCACCCACACGCCGTCCTTGTCGGTGCGCGGAGGTGTGTGGTTCCAGAAGCCGTTGCACTCGATCTCGCCCGCGTAGCTCGCGAGGGGCGCGAAGCGCGTGACCCCGGACGAGCGCCAGCCGATGTACTCGAGATCGAGCCACTCGGCGGGATCGGATGCCTGGTCGTGGTCGTCGAGCACGACGTAGCCGGTCTCGGCCAGCGCCTCCGACGTGATGTAGCCCATGTGCGCATCCCTCCGTTGCGTCGCTTAGGCCATCCTAACTATCCTGCGTCCGCGGCGCCCGGTGTGCGACCGTGCATAAGCCGTCAGGTCCACGATTCGCGCGGGAACGCGGACTGTCGTAAGCTAGTCCGCGGTGACGTGTCCGAGCGGCCGAAGGTGCAACTCTCGAAAAGTTGTGTAGGGTAACCCCCTACCGTGGGTTCAAATCCCACCGTCACCGCCACCACGAAGGCCCCGAATCCCGTTGAAAAGACTGGGATGCGGGGCCTTTGTCCTGCTCCGATCGGGGCGTGCGGTAACGCAGCAGTAACGCGAGCCAGGGTGGGGTTCTCGCCGCGGATCCGCCCGGGTCGGCTCAATCGCTACGTATGCCGCCATCGACGACGCCGTGCCTCGGGGCAAACCCAGTAAAGACGAGGCGGCTCGACCAAGATGACGGCGAAGATCCCAAGATTTTCGGCGAGGGTCTATCAGGGGTTGTTGCGGGATGGTTACGACTGTTGAAGTTGCGGGTGAGAGTTCAGTCTGATCGCATCGCGCTAGCGGCAGCTGCGCTCGTGACGGCGGAATAGATGTGGGGAATGACGCGCGCAGCGTTTGCACTCCCCTCGCCGCGCTGACGGGATTCCGACTGTCGCATCTCCGGCCCGGCGGTTCCCGCTGGCTGAATCGGGTGTACCCCATCAGGTTCGCTCGAGCCGTGCAGTTCCCCGTGATGATCTACTTCGCGCTGTTCATTCTCGTCCACGTCGTTCTCGTCCTCGCGACAGGGGCTCTGCGCAACCTCAACCACATCTACGCAGCCGACGACTCGGCGAGCTGGCTCGGCCTCGGGCTGTTCCTGGCGTCGCTCGCGGTGATGGGCGGTGGCGTTCACGCCGCTCGACCCGTGGTGATCGCGGGGATCGCGCAGCTCTTCGGCAAGGTGTCCGGTCGCTGACAGCAAGTCGACGATCTCAACGCCGAACACAAACGCCGCCAAAAGCCCGAAAACGAGTTTCTTCTTCATCGAACCCGATGTGTGGGACGTGTTGGACATCGGCATGGAGCCGCTCCGTGAACGGGGCACGCAGATGCTCCCCGAGATCCACGAGAACTTCCGCGTCCAGCTCGCGATGTCCGTACGCGGACACTGGGGGTACGGTGTCGCGCTTCCGATGCTGATGTTGCACGCGCTCATGGCCGGAAGAACCGATCGGTTGCGCAGCTGGCTGGAGATCTGCCCCCGCAAGCAGTTCACGACGCTCGACATGCATGATGGAATCGGCGTCGTGGATGTGGCGGGGCTGCTCTCCGACGAGGAGACGGCGATGCCGACGACTCCGTGCTCACGCTCCGGTGGGCGAAGGGTGATCATGAGGCGATTCTCATCGCCGACATGATGCGCCTTGTCCGGCTGAGACCCGCGTGCTTGGGTGCCGTCGACGAATAGGGCCCTGAGACCCCTGCCGTTACCGCGGAAACAGCCCGCGCAGTTCGTGCTTTCGCACTTTGCCCGAGGCGGTTCGAGGCAGTGAGCCGACGATCTCGACACGGGTGGGCAGCTTGTACCGGGCGACACGTCCTTCCAGCGTGCCGCGAATGGTGTCGAGCGTAATGTCGAAGCCATCTCGAACCGTGAGGACCGCGATCGGCACCTCGCCCCACCTCTCGTCGGGGACGCCGATCACGGCAGCTCCGGTCACCCCGTCGATGTCCGCGATGAGCGATTCGATCTCGGCGGGATAGATATTCTCCCCTCCGGAGATGATCATGTCCTTCAGTCGGTCGGAGATGTAGAGGTAGCCGTGGTCATCGACGTATCCGAGATCACCTGAGCGGAACCATCCGTCGGCGGTGAGCGAGGCGGCAGTCGCATCGGGAAGGCCGTGATAGCCCGCGAAGACATTGGGACCCGCGACCTGGATCTCGCCGACGATCCCCGTCTCGACGGCCCCGCCACTCTCGTCGACGACCCGCACGTCGGTGAAGAAGTGCGGAAGACCGACGCTGCCGAGCTTATGCGCCGTCATGTCAGGAGACAATGAGGTCGCGCCCGGTGAGGTCTCGGTCATCCCGTAACCCTGGGAGAACGACATCCCGCGCTCTTCATAGGCGGCGAGGATGCGCGAGGGCACCGCAGACCCTCCGCAGGTCAGCTTGTCGAGACTCGACAGGTCGGTCGAGCCCCATTCGGGGTGATCCACCAGGAGCTGGAACGTGGTGGGGACTCCGGACAGCATCGTCACTCGGTAGCGCTCGACCAGATCCAGCGCCGTGCCGGGATCGAAGCCCTTCTCGAGAACGAGGGTGCCGCCCTTGAGGAGAACCGGCAACGCGCCCATACCCAATGCTGCGACGTGGAACAGTGGCGAGATCATCAGCGCGACATCATCGGAGGAGACGTCGTAGTCGATGAGGTTGTTCACGGCCACCGCGGTGAGGTTCGCGTGTGTGAGCACGGCGCCTTTGGCCCGGCCTGTGGTTCCGGAGGTGTAGACGATAGCTGCGGGAGTGTCGTCGTCTGCGGCATGCAACGGCGGTATGTCTGTGGCCTGCTCGATCAGCCGCGCAAGGCCGAGGGTGCCATCGCGGCCCGAAGAGCCGGTGCGGATAACATGGGCCGGGGCTCCGGAAGCGGTGAGCAGACGCTCGAGCCGATGGGCGAACTCCGGATCGTGGATCAGGATGCGAGCGCCACTGTCGGAGAGGACATGTTCGATCTCGGGGATCGCGAGGCGAGTGTTGACGGGGACGAATACGGCGCCGATACGTACCGCCCCGAACAGCGTGATCAAGAAGTCCGGGCTGTTCTCGCCGAGATAGGCGACGCTGTCGCCCTCACGCACCCCGCGTGCAACGAGGACTTGCGAGACGCGCTCCGCCGAGTGTGCGAGCTGCGAGTATGAGAGCCGCTGCCCGTCTCCGAAAACGATCGCCGTCTTGTCGGGGTTTCGCAGACGGCGGCGAGGGAGCCAGGCACCCAATCCTTTTGTGTGCATCATTCTGTTCATCGAGGTAGGGCGCATCCTCGCGCCGGGGTGGAGCCGGCGCGAGGCGGATGCCGAGCGCCGGGGGTATTACGCGTAGAAGCGGTACAGACTCCGTGTGGCGACGGCGGGCTTGACGGCACCGTGGATCTCGATGGTGTGGTCGACGGAGAGTTGGTAGCCTCCCGGGATTTCGGTGACCTCGGCGATCACGGCGTTGCCGCGCACCTGAGCGCCGACGACGACGGGGGAGATGAAGCGGACCTTGTCAAGACCGTAGTTGACCCTGGTGGAGACGTCTTCGACGTCGAAAAGCTCGGTCCAGAACTTGATGACGAGCGACAGGGATAGGAAGCCATGGGCGATCGGCCTTCCGAAGGGGCCGTCTTTCGCGCGCTCCGGATCGGTGTGGATCCACTGGTGGTCGTCGGTGGCGTCGGCGAAGAGGTTCACGCGGTCCTGCGTGACCTCCAGCCACTCGGACCAGCCGAGATCGCAGCCGGCGAGTCCGTTGACATCGGCATAGGCGACGGTGGTGGTCATGATGTTCCTTTCGATGGTGTCAGCGTGTGAGACCGAGTAGGCGTGCGGCGTTGTCCTTGAGGATCCCTGGCATCACCTCGGGCTTAAGCGAGGTCTTCTCGGCGTCGCGCATCCAGCGTTCGGGGGTGAGGAGCGGGAAGTCCGATCCGAACAGGATGCGGGAACGGAGAAGCGAGTTGGCATGACTCACGAGGTTCTCGGGGAAGTACTTGGGGCTCCAACCGGACAGGTCGATCCAGGTGTTGGGCTTGTGGGTCGCTACAGACAGCGCCTCGTCCTGCCAGGGCACGGACGGGTGGGCCATGATGATCTGTAGGTCGGGAAAGTCCGCAGCCACCGGGTCGAGCAGCATCGGGTTCGAGAGCCCGAGACGCAGACCGCGACCGCCTGGCAGCCCGGCTCCGATGCCCGTCTGTCCGGTGTGGAAGAGGGCGACCATCCCGGCATCTTGCAGCACTTCATAGAGCGGATAGTAGGTCGAGTCACTGGGATCGAAGCCCTGGACGGTCGGGTGGAACTTGAATCCGCGGACGCCGTGTTCGTCGATCAGGCGCCGTGCGCGATCGACGGCTTCGCCGCTGAGGCGCGGGTCCACTGAGCCGAACGGGATCAGCACGTCGTTGTTGCGCGCCGCACCCCCGGCGATCTCCTCGCTCGAGAGCCCCCTGTGGCCCAGCTGTGTCGTCGCGTCGACCGTGAATACGACCGCGGCCATGCGGTGATCGCGATAGTACGCGGCCACCGAATCGAGATCGGGGCGCGGCCCCTCTGTCGAGAAGTACGCAGAGGCGGCGTCGGCGAGGTCGGTCGGAAGGGACGTGTGCCCGTGTCCATCGACTTCGATGTGCACGTGCATGTCGATGGCGGTGATCGACGTGAGGTCGATGGCCGACTCGTAGCGGGCCATGGTCATCAATCCTGGGGAACAGGACGCTGGAGTTCTGCGGGAAGCGGCGGGAACTTCTCGCCGACGTCCTGCAGCTGCTCGCCGATCAGCGTGGCGAAGTTCTCTTCCAGCGCGGCGGTCGTCCAGCCGCCTTCGCGGTACTCCGTGACCACGGGCTCGGGGTGGGACCACAACTGGATGCGGTCGCCGCCGATGCCGATCGCCTGACCGGTCACGCTGGCCGCGTCGTCCGAGGCCAGGTAGGCGATGAGTCCGCTGACGTCGTCAGCAGTGCCGAAGCCGAGGTCGTGTCGGAAGAAGTCCGGCATCGGCCGGCCTGCGGCATCCGCCTCGACGGCGGCGGCGAAGTACGGCACCGTCGCGGTCATCGCGGTGGCGGCGACGGGGATGACCGCGTTGGCGGTAATCCCCGCGCGACGGAGCTCGAGCGCCCACGTGCGCACCATCCCGACGATTCCCGCCTTCGCCGCCGCGTAGTTGGTCTGCCCGAAGTTGCCGCGCTGACCGGTCGGCGATCCGATGCAGATGATGCGGCCGGCGATCTCGTTCTCTCGCATATGGGTCACGGCGGCGCGGACGGTGGTGAAGGTGCCGCGCAGGTGAACATCGATCACGGTGTCGAAGTCGTCGTCGCTCATCTTCCACAGCACCGTGTCGCGCAGGACTCCCGCATTCGTCACCAGGATGTCGAGGCGCCCGAAGCTGGAGAGAGCGGCGTCGACAAGTGCCTGGGCGGTGTCTGCCGAACCGACAGGCGCCGCGACGGCGACGGCCTTCCCCCCCGTCGAGCGGATGTTATCGACAGCGGCGTCGGCGATGGCGGCATCGACGTCGTTGATCACGACGGAGGCTCCCTGACGTGCGAGTTCCTGCGCGTAGGCGAGGCCTAGCCCGCGGCCCGAACCAGTGACGATGGCGACTTTTCCGTTGACAGACATGGTGTCCTTTCGAATCAGGATGATCGAATCACACAATCATTGAGAAAGTCAATCATTGTGTTCTCTCATTATTTGTTATCGTGACTTCGTGACCTCTCCGATCCCGACTGATGATGTGAGCGCGGCTGTCGACCGATTGCGAGGCAGCAGCCTCGGCGATGAGCTCAGCTTCCTGCTCGCTCGGACGAATGCCCTATCGCTCGCTGCGGGGAATGTGGCGCTCGCCGCGCACGGGCTGCGTGTGCGGTCCTACTCGGTGCTCGCGCTCGCCGCGTCCGGCGAGCGTCCGTCACAGCGCGAGCTCGCCGACTTCCTCCGGCTCGACCCCAGTCAGGTCGTGGCGCTCATCGATGACCTCCAGGAAGACGGTCTGGTCGAACGGCAGCCTGACCCACGAGATCGCCGCGCGAACGTCGTCGTCGCGACGGATGCCGGAGTGCGCCTGCACCGGATCGCCCACCGCTCGGCGCGTGCGGCGGAGGAGCGGTTGTACTCGGTGCTCGACGAGGAGACTCGGAGCCACCTGGCCGCGACCCTGCGCGAGGTAGCCTTCACGCCGCGCGACTGATGCATTTGTCCACAGAGTCTCGACAGCGTGATCCACGACAGGAGGCGGCGCTCTTGCTTTTTTAATAGCGAATGTTCTATAAAAGTCTGAACAGTCGCCCATCTGGAGGACAACCATGGCCGAACGCACGTCCCCTCGGTACCGCAAAGCATGGATGGCCGCGAGCCTCGCTGCCGGTCTGTTGTCCGTCACCGCATGCTCGACCTCGACAGGGCCTGCCGAGATCGAGGTCGAATTGACCGACCGTGCGCCGTCGGCCGCGGAGGCGGTGCCGGAGATCACGTGGAACCTCCCTGATGGTGAGCCGACGACCCTGGATCCCCGGGACTCCGCGACGTACTCGGGCGCGACGGTGGTCGCGAACCTCTGCGACCCGCTCTTGGCGATCGATGAGGACTACACGCTGCATCCGAACCTCGTCAGCTTCGAAGCCCCCGATCCCCTGACGCTCGTCTACACGATCGAAGCGGAGGCGACTTTCTGGGACGGCCAGCCCGTCACCGCAGACGACATCGTCTATAGCCTGGACCGAGCCGCAGACCCGGCGGCGACCACCTCCTTCCTGTTCGCGAGCGTCGCCGAGGTAGAGAAGACGGACGATGTCACGGTGACGGTTCGGTTTGCTCAGCCCGACGCGATGTTCAACGCGCAGATGGCGACGTTCGCGGGTGCTGTCGTCGAACGTTCCTTCGCCGAGACGGCCGGCGCATCGTTCGGGACCGCGGCGGGAGGGATCATGTGCAGCGGCCCCTACATGCTCGACGAGTGGCGCTCCGGAAGCGACATCACCATCGAGCGCAACCCCGACTACTGGAATGAAGATCTCCCGCTGCTCGTCGATCGTGCGAAGTTCACCTTCATCACCGACAGCACGGCCGCGACCCAGGCGTTGTCGACCGGCGAGATCGACGGCGCATACCGCATCGATCCCTCGGCGGTGCCGACCCTCAGCACAGCCTCGAACGGGCAGCTCTACTTCGGCCCGTCGATGGAGAGTCTGCAGCTTTACGTGGCGAGGGCGGACGGTCCGCTCGCCGACGTCGCCCTCAGGGACGCCCTGCAGAAGGCCGTCGACAGGGAGGTGCTCGCGTCCACCGTCTATTCTGGAGCAGCGGCGCCTCTATACACCACCGTGACCCCGCGTACGTGGCCGACCGCTCAACGCGAGCTCTACCAGAATGCTTATGACAAGTGGGCGGACGCGCGGGCATTCGATCCCAAGGCCGCGAAGAAGCTCGTCGCGGGCTCCGGCTATGCCGGGGAGACGCTGGTGCTGGGTGTGCCGACGGGACAGGCCACCATCTCGCGGGTGGCGCAACTGGTGCAGCAGGACGCCGAGGCTGTCGGCATCCAGATCGAGATCAAGGAGCTCCAGCCCCTCGACTACACGACCGCCGCGTATGACGCGGTCGTCCGCGAGCGCTTTGGTTTGGATCTGATGCTCGGCGAGTCTTTCAACGCGACGGCGGAGCCGCTGGAGCCGCTCGGATTCACCCTGACTGAAGGTGCACCGTACAACTACACACAGATCGCTGACCCCGAGCTCACCAGTCTCCTCGATCAGGCCCGAGCGGCTGTCGACCCCGAAGACCGCGCCCGCCTCGTGATCGAGGCGCAAGAGATCGGAGAGATGACGTCGGCCGCGATCCCGCTGCTGAGTCTCCACACCACGACGTTCCTCAACAACCGTCTCGGTGGCGCGATCACGTCATTCGCGTACATGTCGATGCCCTCTGTCGCCTACCTCGGCGGCACAGGTGACGGCAAATGAACCGGGGAGACCAGGCTCACGATGAGGAGAGGTCCGGGATGATCCTGACGAACGCGGTGATTCTCACCTCCGATGACCAGAGTCCCGCGGCCGACACCCTTGTGATCAGGGACGGCCGCTTCGACTGGGTGGGTCGCGCCTCCGATCTCCCCAGGAGTATCGATCTTCCTGTGGTGGATCTCGACGGGAGGGCGGTGATCCCCGGTCTGATCGATGCTCACTCCCACCCCGCGCTGGTCGCGATGAGTGGATGGCACGTACAGTTGCCCGAGACGCAGAGCGTGGATGAGCTCATCGACTTCATCCGCGAGTATGGGATGGCGCATCCTCAGGAGGACGAGCCGTACTTGTACTTCGAGTACTTCCCGACTGCTCTCCTCGGTGAGGGCGGTGCGACCAAGGAGCTGCTCGACCGTGCGATCTCCGATCGTCCGGTGCTTGTCCAGGACGCCGGCGATCATGCGAGCTGGGTCAACACCCGGATGCTGGAGCTCCTCGGTGTCGACGACACCACTCCCGACCCCGTGCCAGGCCTGGAACGATTCGCGAGGGATGCCCACGGACGTCCGACAGGCTACATATTCGAGAACGCGCATGTACGTTTCCTTCCGCGGATGTACGAGACCCTGGGCTGGACTCCGCCGGAGCAGCCGACCCCGGAGATCATCCGCCCGGTCTTGGACTTCCTCGGAAGCACCGGCGTCGTTGCCGTCTTCGACGCGCTCATCGAGACGCCGGAGGTCGTCGCCGCGATGCGTGAGCTGGAGAGCCGTGGCGACCTCCACCTGCACTACGAGGGAGCGGTACGGTTTCGAACTCTCGGTGATCTCCCCGAGGCGCTCGCGACGGTGTCTGCGCTCGATGACGACTCCGCGTCGAGCAGAGTGCGGGTACGCACCGTCAAGCTGTTCCTCGACGGCACGAATGAGCTCGGCAGCGGGGCCGTCCTCGACCCGCTGCTCAGCGAGGACAACGCCGGCCCGCTCGGCGCGATCCAGATGGAGCTCGACGACCTCGCGGAGTGCATGCGCCTGTGCAACGGGGCGGCCGTGGATCTTCACATCCACATGGTCGGTGACAGGGCCTTCCGCACGGCGTGCGACGCGGTGGAGCGTGCGCGCTCCCGGGCGGAGGCCGAGGGCGACAAGTGGAGCCTCCAGGTCACGTTCGCTCACTGTGAGCTTGTCGATCCGGCGGACCTTGCTCGACCCGCTGAGCTAGGGGTCATCGTCAACTGGACCAATCATTGGTCCGGCGGATACTTCGGGGAAGAAGCCGCACGCCATCTCGGTGCGCATCGCTGGGAGCGCATGTACGACTTCACCGCGATTGCCGACTCCGGAGCCCGGCTGACCTTCTCGAGCGATGTGGTGTCCGCCGCCGAACTCCACCGGGCGGCACCGTTCTTCGGCATGCAGATCGCCGCCACCCGCATAGATCCCGAAGTGCCTCTCGACCCTGAACGATTCGCCGAGAGCCGGCGTCCCGCTAGTACTGCCTCGCTGTCGATCGCGCAACTGCTGCGGGGATACACGATCGATGCCGCTGTGCAGCTGCGTATCGAGAAGGATTACGGCAGTGTGTCTCCGGGAAAACTCGCGAACCTCGTCGTGCTCAACATAGACCCGTTCGCGACCCCGGCCCACGAGCTCGCGACCGTTCAGCCGACGGCTGTCGTCTTCTCAGGCGCGGTGGTGTCGGGATCTCTGCCGTCGCCCCGGTGACTGCGCGCCCGGTCCGCCCGCCCGTCGGGAGGACTCCCCCGAAAGACCACGACAAAAGGAACCCCATGCCCGACCTGACTATGCCGTCCTTCGAGTTCGCCTTCGACATCCTCGTCGACATCGATGAGGGGTGGCACATCGGTGTCGGAGAAGACGAGAAGCTGTGGTTCACCCCCATCACGGGGGGGAGTTTCGAAGGGCCACGCCTCTCCGGCGAGGTGCTCTCGGGCGGCGGCGACTGGTCGGTGAAGCGGCAGGACACGACGCGTGTCGAGGCCCGGTATCTCATCAAGACGAGTGATGGCGTCGTGGTGGACGTCACCAACGTGGGCTACTTCCGTGCGACTCTCGAGGTCGAGGAGCTTCTCGAGGCAGGGCAGCCCGTCGAGGAAGGCTCGTACTACTTTCGTACGGCCTTCACTTTCCGAACGGATTCGCCCACGTACCGATGGTTGGCGGAGAATCAGTTCATCGGGGTGGCGAGCGATGAAGGCCAGCGGATCCGGATCCGCGTTTTCCAGCTGCTCTGACCGGGCGGGGTGTTACAGACGGAGGAGAGATCATGCCGAAGATCGTCGACCATGCGGCGCGCAGGCATGAGATCAGCGTGGCGGCGATGCGCGTGCTCGCCCGCAGCGGCCCCGACGGGCTGACGTTGCGTGCGCTGGCGCGTGAACTCAACGGCTCCATCACGCTGGTGACGCACTTCTATGCGGACAGGAAGACGCTCCTGGCCGGCATCATCGATGAGCTGTCGACGAACTACGACGATGATGTCGCATCGCTGCCTCTGACCGGCGACCGTGTCGAGGACCTGCGCGCGTACCTGCTGTGGATGGTTCCGCTGACGCCTGAGGAGATCGATATCGAGCGCTGCAGAGTCGCGCTCGTCCACTCCGCGGACAACAGCGCGATAGCGGGCTTCTTCGACTCGATGGAGGGCAGAGCCCGTTCGGCATTCCGGGCGAGGCTCGACGGTCTGATCGATGAGGATGCGATGGGGGAGGCGATCGACTTCCTTCGCATGCTCGTCAACGGAGCCGTGCTCTCCGCGGTCGAACACCCGCAGTACTGGACGGAAGAGCGTCAGCGAGCGGTGGTGGAGCGCGGCTTAGCGGCGCTCGGCCTGGTGGGTGAGCAGAGCGCGAACGGCTGACGATGATTATTTTGTGACGATCTCTATACAAACGGCGAGGTTTTTCGTAGAGTGCTTTCACCCGACCATGAGTGTGAGTACCCGAGGAGCACCGTGAGCACTATCCCAACCAGCGCAGAGCGCGCCGTGGCCCCTTGGAGCGAGATCGAGAGTCTCGTCGGACGACGGTTCGTCAGCGAATGGCTTGAGATCTCAGACGACGCCAGAATGCATTTCGAGAAGGCGTCCTACCTGGATCCGGCCGAGAGCCCGTTCGATCCTGCAGGATATCCGGAGGGCCTGGTGGAAGGATTCCACCTGCTGGCGCTCCTGGATCACCTCGTGGGCCAGGTGTCGTACGTGGAGGCGGACGCGTGGACGGGGTGGAACTACGGTCTCGATCGAGTCCGGTTCACGTCTCCGGTGACCATCTCCGACCGTGTGCGAGTCGCGGGTGAGATCACGCAGTTGCAGCCTCGAGCCGGCGGCTATCTCGTCACCTACGACTGCGTCATGGAGATCGAGGGATCCGAGCGACCGGCGATGGTCGCGACGTGGAAGGCGCTGTGGAGCGTGGACGAGGAGGACGAGGCGTGATGTCGACGATTCCGCGCTCCGACGGACTCGCCTGGATGTCCGGTGCAGACGTGGCGTCCCTCATCCGCTCGCGCAGCGTCAAGCCGTCGGAGGTGGTGGCCGCCGCGCTTCAGCAGATCGATGAGCACGAAGCGCAGACGAACGCCTTCGTCACGGTCCTCGCCGAGCAGGCAATGGATCAGGCGGCGCGTGCGGACGACGAGGTGATGCGAGCAGATCCCGCAGACCTGCCTCCGCTGTTCGGCGTGCCGCTCACCGTCAAGGACCTCTCGGCCACAGCGGGGATCAGAACGACCTTCGGCAGCACGCAGTTCGCCGAGCACGTCCCCGATGCGGATTCTCTCGCAGTGGGCCGTCTTCGAGGCGCTGGGGCTATCCTCATCGGCAAGACGACCACCCCGGAGTTCGGGATGCTCGGAGTCACCGAGAGCGCACTCACCGGAGTCACCAACAACCCTTGGCGGCTGTCGCGCACCGCCGGCGGATCCAGCGGCGGTGCAGCAGTGGCGAGTGCATCCGGCATGGGACAGCTCGCCTGGGGCTCAGACGGCGGCGGGTCGGTGCGCATCCCCGCGTCCTACTGCGGTGTGGTCGGGCTCAAAGCCTCGCTGCGTTGGATCCCGGGTGAGCATCCTTGGGACTCGGCGGTGACCGACGGTCCGCTCACCCGTACCGTCGTCGATCAGGCTCTTCTGCTGGAGGTCACGGCGGGGCATCACCCAACGGCTCCGTTCTCGACGCCGTTGCCCGTCCGCGACTTCGTCAGCGCCATGCGCGCCCTTCCCGCCGACCTAGCCGGTGTCCGCATCGCCTACGCGCAGAGCCCGTCCGGTGCGGCCCCGAGTGCTGAGGTGGCCGCCGTCGTCCGTCGGGCCATCGACGTGCTGGCGGGCGCAGGAGCCGAGGTCAACCTCATCGAGCTGCCTCTGCCGGACCCGGTGGAGTACTTCATCGATTTCTGGGGTCCCGCCTTCCTCGATCCGAACGCTCCGCTGCCGCATCCCGCCATGCGCAGCGTCAGCGAGGCGGCGCAGCGGCTCACATTGGAGAGACACCTTCACACGGCTTCCGAGACTCGAGCCGAAATCACTCGGACCTACAACCGCGTGTTCGAGGAGTTCGATCTGCTCATCACTCCCACGAGCCCGGTGGCGGCGTTCCCGCATCCAGGCGCAGCGGGGGGCAACACCGAGATAGACGGGGTGCCCGTCGCGCACCCGGCGATCGACTTTCATCGGTACACCGAACCCGCATCTCATGCCGGGATCCCCGCGATCACGGTGCCGGCGGGGTTCGATTCCGACGGGATGCCTGTCGGCATGCAGCTGCACATGCCTCAGCATCACGACGCGCGGCTTCTGCAGATGGCCGCCGTCTGGGAGACGCTGCAACCGTGGGCTCACCTGCGCCCGGAGTTCCGGCTGTGACAGCGGGGATCGATGTGGGGCCATCGACCGCGAGCGTGCGGGCGATCGGAAGGCGCGCCTCTGCGGCGACCAGAGGGCGCCAACGGCTCGTGCGCTGGCTCGTGCTCCCCGTGGCGACGATACTCGTGACGTCGTTCCTCGTCTTCTCGGCGCTGTCCCTCACGCCGGGAGACCCGATCGCTCAGATCCTCGGGGGGAAGGCGACCGACGAGGCCCGCGCGGCCATGCGAGAGCAGCTGGGCTTGGACGAGCCGCTGATCGCGCGCTACGTCGAGTGGATCGGAGGTCTGCTGCGTGGAGACCTCGGCACCTCCTACACCTACCGGGACTCTGTCGTCTCCGTGCTCGCGCCTCGCGCAGAGGTCACTCTGCAACTCGTCCTCTACGCCGCCGTCCTGATCGTGCTGCTCGGTATCGCGCTCGGTCTGATCGGCGGGCTCACCCAGCGCATCAGGCCTGCGATCGCGGGACTGATCGCCCTGTTGATCTCGATACCGAGCTATGTTGCGGCGACGGCGCTCCTCGGGCTTTTCGCAGTGAACCTGCGGTGGTTTCCGAGCTTCGGCGCGGGCGCGCCCGGCGTGGATCGGTTCTGGCATCTGACCCTCCCGGCGATCGCGCTCTCGGTGTCGTGGATCGCTTACATGGCGCAGATCTCGATGGCGTCCATCGACGATCAGCGGTCGAAGGAGCATGTCCGTACAGCGATCGGCAGGGGACTGCCGCGACATCTGGTGATCGGGAAGCATGTGCTACGCAATGCCGGGGTCCCGATCGTCACAGCGACAGGTCTCACCCTCGCCGCACTCGTCGCGGGCAGCGTGATCGTCGAGACGGCCTTCACGCTCGACGGGATCGGATCCTTGCTCGTCCGCAGCGTGGGAACAAAGGATGTCCCTGTGGTCGCGGCGGTCTCCGTCATCGTCGTTGCCGTGTACGTGATCGTCATGGCACTGGTCGATGTGATCCATGTGCTCCTGGATCCGTCGCTCCGGTCCCGAAAGGGGAGAGCATGACACTCGCCGGGATCACCTCAGCTCTGCGCATTCCTCGATGGAGCCGGACACGCCTGCGTGCCCTGGATCCGTACACGATCTTCCTCATCGTCCTCTGCGGGGCGCTTATCGTGATGGCCGTGATCGGGCCGCTGGTCGCGCCGTACGCCCCGGAATCCACTGATCTCCTCGCCGCCAACCAAGGCCCGAGCCCGGCGCACCTCCTCGGCACGGATTCGCTCGGACGAGACCTGCTCTCCCGGATTCTCTGGGGCGCGCAGATCAGCTACGCGGCGGCTTTGCTCATCGTGTGCATCAGCGTCATCATCGGCACCTTCCTCGCTCTGCTGGCTTCCTGGTACGGCGGGTTCGTGGACAGTGCGACGTCCTCGGTTCTCAACGTGTTCATCGCCATTCCCGGGATGATCGTGGCCATCATCGCGGTCACGGTTCTCGGTGCCGGATTCTGGGCGCCCGTGCTGGCCATGGCATTCGCGAGTTCGCCCTATGTGGCGCGCGTGATCAGGGGAACTGCGCTGCAGGAGCGGCACCGCCCCTACGTCGAGGCGCTCGCACTCTCTGGAGTGTCGACCGTGCGAATCAATGCGCACATTCTGCGCGGTGTCATGCCGATCGTGCTCGCTCAGGCCACTTTCGGCTTCAGCGTCGCGCTGCTCGAGTTCGGTGCGCTGTCGTTCGTCGGACTCGGAGTCCAGCCGCCGACCGCGGAATGGGGGGCCATGGTCATCGCCGGCCGCACCGAGCTCCTCGCCGGGAATCCTCAACAGACGACAGCGGCCGGAGTCATGATCGTCCTCACCGTGATCTCTTTCACCCTCCTGGGGGAACGTCTGCAGAGGATGCTGGGAGCGAGTCGATGACACGCACAGAAGACCCTCGTCCCCCGCTTCTCTCGATCCGGGGCCTGGACGTACGCAATCGGGTCGGGCGCGAGCTCATCCCGGTCCTCAGCGGAGTCGACCTCGACGTGCGCCCCGGCGAAGCCGTCGGCGTCGTAGGGGAGTCCGGCTCGGGCAAGTCGATGACGTTGCGCGCGGTGATGGGACAGCTGCCCAAGGGCTTCAGCAGCGAGGGCACCATCCAGTTCGACGGTGAGGACGTCCTCTCGATGCGACCTTCGCACCTCGCGAGGTTTCGATCTCGTCGGGTGGGGATGATCTATCAGGATCCTCGAGCGCACATCAACCCACTGTGGACCATCGGCGACTTCCTCACAGAGGCGGTCGTGGCCGATCGTCGTCTCTCCCGCCGCGAAGCGCGGGATCGCGCCGGGCGACTGCTCGAAGAGGTGGGGTTCCGCGATCCTGTGCGGCAGATGAAGCAGTACCCCGGCGAGCTCTCGGGGGGTCTGCTGCAGCGCGTGATGATCGTCGCCGCCCTGATGCCCGAACCTCAGCTCCTGCTCGCCGACGAGCCGACCACCGCGCTCGACGTCACCGTTCAGGCGGAGGTGATGTCGATCTTCGGAGATGTGATCCGGGCTCACGATGTCGGGCTCCTCTTCGTGACCCATGATCTCGATCTCGCTGCGGCCACGACCGATCGGCTGGTGGTGATGTACGCCGGGCGTATCATCGAGGCGGGGCCGGCTCGCTCGGTGACGAGCACCCCGACGCATCCCTACACCTCTGCGTTGCTGGCTGCGCGTCCTTCTCTGACGAGACGCGAGCTTCCCGCCAGCATCCCGGGAGTCCCGACGCTCGCGTCGTCAGTGCACGATCGCTGCGCCTTCGCGGATCGATGCCGCTTCGTCGAGCCCGAATGCGTCGAGAGCGAACCGCGCTTGCAGCCGGTGGGCGACGACAGCGTGTCCGCATGCGTGCGGACTCACGAGATTCGAACCCGGCTGGAGAGGACCGCACAGTGACCGCATCTCTTGTCTCACTGGAACACGTGTCGAAGGTCTTCCCCTCTCCCGGAGGTGAGTTCCGAGCCGTCGACGACGTGAGTTTCGACCTGATGGCCGGCGAGGCGGTCGGGATCGTCGGTGAGTCGGGTTCGGGGAAGTCCACCACCGCGCGAATGATCGCGGGACTCGAGCGGACCACAGCGGGGCGGATCACCTTCTGGGGTGAGCAGACGAGACCCGCCCGGACAGCGGTCGCTCGCCGCGCCCAGGCCCGTCGAGTGCAGATGGTCTTCCAGGACCCGTTCGGATCCTTGGACCCTCGCCAGAAGCTCGGAGCGTGTCTCGCGGAGATCCTCGCCATCCACGGCACACCGGCCGGTCAATCGACGAACGAGTTCGCGCGCACGCTGCTAGAGCGTGTCGGGCTGGAGGCGCACCATGCCGATTCCTATCCCCGGCATCTGTCCGGAGGGCAACGGCAGCGATTCGCCATCGCACGGGCTCTGGCGCCGCAGCCGCACCTGTTGATCCTCGACGAAGCGGTCTCGGCTCTCGACGTCAGCGTCCAGGCGCAGGTGCTCAGGCTGCTCAGTGATCTCCGCGAGGAAACCCAGCTGGCGTATTTGTTCGTTTCACACGATCTGGCGGTCGTCCGTCAGATCTGCGATCGCGTTCTGGTGATGCGGGACGGAGCGGTCGTGGAGGAGGGCGGAATCGAGCAGGTGCTGGACGATCCTCAGGCCGCCTATACCCGCAGGCTCATCGAGTCGGTGCCGGTCCCTGGTTGGACGCCGCCGCAGCGCCAGCCTCGGTGAGGGAGGTCACGGGTCCTGCGAGTGAGCGACGACTTCGCAGGCATGCGAGAGTAGTGGGAGCACGTCGTCGAGCCGGAACGGGGTGACGGAGGCCAGGAGTATGCACGCGTCCGATCCGATGATGGGCACGTGAAGGGGGAGTGCAATGGTCGTCGCGCTCCCCCTATTCTCGTTGCTGAATGGTCTTGCGGCATCCGCGAGCAGATCGTTCCCCGCAGCGCCCCCCCTGCCTGCGTCGATCGCTCGGAGAGCGACGTCGTTGTTCTCATGCACGAACCCCGGAGGGGCGGCGACATGCATTCCGGGACGCTGCGGGCTGGCACTGGCGACGGTGACCAGGATGCCGTCCGTGTCGGCGATGATCATCGCCGAGCAGTCCGTCGCATCTGCGAGCTTTTGGAGCGTATCCCGCACGAGGCTTTCGATGGGCTCTGCGACCGCTCGAGCCAGCGCCGTGATGCCGAATCCGAGATAGTAGCGCTTGCGGTCGTCTCTGCGGATGAACTGCGTACGCAGGAACGGCCGCAATAGGCGATAGAGAGCAGTGCGCTGGGTGTCGAGCCGACGCGCGAGGTCGGAAGCGGACAGCCCCTCGGGATTCGCGTAGAGCTCCCAGAGCAGAGCGATCGACCGCTCCACCGTCGTCGAGGAATCGGACGTCGTCAACTCAGAGCGCCGCTTCCCGTGGGACATCACGAAGAAACTCGGCATCGCCATAGTCGTCAGCTGAGTCCGGTGAGAGCACCATTGAAGAATAGCAACGGGTCGCCAGCTGCTGTCCCGAAGTCAGAGACCTGACCGATCACGAGGGTGTGATCACCAGCGTCGTGCTGTGCCCAATGATCGCATTCGAACCATCCGAGCGCGCCGGAGATTCGAGGCAACCGACCGGAGCGATCCCAGTCCGGCGCTCCGGAGCGGTCCTTCGAGGCGAAGGACCGCGCTGTTGCGCCGTGCGCGTCGTTGAGCACGCTGACCGAGAACGACTGCTGCAGGAGCCGCTCGTGTGACCGAGACGTCTTCTGGATCGACACGAGAAGGAGAGGGGGATCCAGCGACACGGAGGTGAAGGCGTTGACAGTGAGTCCGTGGATACCTTCCTTGTCCTCGAAGCCGACGATCGTGACGCCCGTGGCGAAACGCGAGAACGCGCCACGCAGTGCCTGTGAATCGAGCAGAGGCGCTGTAGGCAGTGTCGGCGTGCTCATCATGACCGCTTCCGGGTGGGGAGGTCGACCCGGATGTTCGCGCGATCGGCGAACTGCGGGTGGGGAGGGTAGATGGCAGACATCTCGATGTTCTCGATGAAGGGGCCGCCTTCCATGTCGCGAGTCATCCAGTAGGCACCCACGGAGGGAAGCTGATTCTGAGCGATGATGATGTGGTTCGCAGCAACCGCCATGTCGCGGAAGATGCGCGCGAGCCGGGACTTCGCTCCGACGCCGCCGACGCCGCTCTCGACGAACAGGGTGTTCACGATATCGCGACACTCGTGAACGATGAACGTGTTGATCTCCGCCATCAGCACCCGGAGCTCGTAGTCGATGAAGCGGTTGTTCTGCGCACTCTCGAATGCGCGGGAGATCACGTCGTTCTGCAGCAGCCGCGATGCGCGGATCCGCGCGTCGGAACGAGCGATCGCGATGTGCAGGTTCTCGTCGGTCGCGAAGCGAAGCTGACGGTAGGAGCCGCGTCGGGCCTTCAGATGCGTCTGCTTGATCAACTCCTCCAGCGCGGCGGTTGCGAGTCCGAGCGCATGAGCCGAGTGCGCAGCCTGGATGAACGGGCCCTTCTCGTGCGGCGTTCCATAGGTGATGCCCCAGATGCCGCGCTCGTCCACCATGTCGGCTGGCACGAAGACCTCCTGGTCGACCGAGAAGTCTCCGCTTCCCGTTCCGCGAAGACCGAGGCCATCCCACGTGTCGTGCAGGGTCACGTCCTCCCTGCGGAAGTAGGGAACCACGAACCACGGCGTCCCATCCTTCGGCGAGAGCACGACGTCGCCATTGTCGTCATGGAGAACGCAGAGGCCGAAGAGGTGTGTGGCCTCGGGGGATCCGCTGGAGAACGGCCACCGACCCGATACCCAGTACCCGCCCTCGACTGCGCGAGCCACGCCTCCCGCACGCCCTCCATTACCGGCGATGATCCAGCGTTCGTCATCGAGGATGCGCTGCATGGCCTCCTTTCCGGCCCAGGTCTGCCCGGTGTGCAGCATGCAGAGCCAGCCGGCCGAGCCGTTCACGTGGGAGAGGGCCTCGACGGCCTCAAGCCATTCGACGGGGTGCGCTTCGAGCCCACCCAGCTCCTTGGGGAGGAACGCGCGGTACATGCCGTTCTCGTAGAGCGCGTTGGTGATCTCTTCGGGCATCCTCCGCTCGTTCTCGATGATCTCTTCGGAATCGCGAACCAGAGGGAAGATCTCGGTCACGCGCTCGAGGAGGGTGGTCTCTGCAGTGCTGACGACGGTGCTCACAGCATCTCCTGTCACATAATTGATACGGTTGGCAACATCTTGTATTAATAAAGTGACGAGCGCAACAGGAACTTTTTAATCAGGGGAGCATCCACGGTGATCAGTCAATCGTTATATAAAAGTCACCACATTTAAGTCGATCTGCGCTTCAATGACGGAACCGGAGTCCGCCCCGAGGACTTCACGATGAACGTCGAGAGGAAGCACGAGACATGGATCGATCGCGCCGGGCCCAGCGTAGGGCCGCACTCGTCGCCGCCGTCAGCGTCGCCACCGTGAGCATGGTGGTCGGATGCGCCGCGACGGTGCCTGACACGACGCCGGACACCGCTGTCAAGACGGTGCTCAGATCCCCGGGAGGGGACGGAGCCGTCGACTCCATCACCTGGAACCTCGGGTCAGGAGAGCCCGGGACGCTGGACCCGCCGAACGTCCCGACCTACTCGGCGATGGCTGTCGTCACGAGCGTCTGCGACTCCCTGCTCTCAGTCGACGAGTCGGGGGCGATCGTACCCGGTCTCGCGTCTGTGACGCAGGAGTCTCCGCTTAGAGCCGTGTTCACACTCCGCACCGACGCGACATTCTGGGACGGTGCACCGCTGACGACCGAGGACGTCGCCTACAGTCTCAACCGGGCTGCTTCGCCGTCGTCCTACCTCGCGCCGACGTTCGCCAACGTCGCGGCCATCTCGGCCATCTCGGACACAGAGGTCGCGATCGACTTCAGTGCACCTGATGCCACCTTCCTGCCGACCATGGTCGGAGTCGGAGGTGTCGTCATGGAGAAGGCGTTCAGCGAGAACGCCGGAGAGGCGCTCGGCACTCCCGCGGGAGGCTTGATGTGTTCCGGTCCCTTCGAGATCTCCAAGTGGAACGTCGGTACCGACATCCGGCTCGTCAAGAACGAGAACTACTGGGACAAGGGCCGAGCGGCCAAAGCGGACGCCGTCCGTCTCACCTTCATCACCGATACGAGTGCTCTCACTCAGGCGATGGCGACTGGGGAAGTCGACGGTGGATGGGAGATTCCCGCCTCGTCCATCCCCGCCCTGCAGGCCGTCGACACGGGCTCGTTGTATTTCGGCGGTACCACGACGATCTGGTCTCTCCGTGTCGCGAGCCCTGACAGCATCCTCGCTACCAACGCAACACTGCGGCAGGCTTTTCAGCAGATGATCGACCGGGACGCGATCGCGCAGGCGGTCTTCCATGGTGCGGCCCAGCCGTGGCGCACCGCGATCAGTCCCATTTCATGGCCGGCCTCTGTGCGGGACAGCACAGAGAAGCGGACGACCGCGATCGCGGACGGTCGCGGCTACGATCCGGAGAAGGCGAAGCAGCTGGTCGAAGAGGCCGGTGTCGAGGATCAGGAGATCGAGCTGATCGTGGCGAGCGGAGACGAGACGGCTTCTCAACTCGGTCAGCTCGTTCAGGCCCAGGCGCAGGCGGCGGGCCTTAGTGTGTCGATCCGTGCACTCCAGCCGCTCGAGTACGCTCAGGCGATGTACGATCCGGCCGTGCGCGGCGACAGCGATCTGCTCCTGAGTAGCAGTGGCGACGTCGTGCAGGAGCCGCTTGCCTCGATCCGCTACTACTACCTGCCCAACGGCCTCTACAACTGGGATGGCTACGTGGACGAGCAGCTTGAGGGGCTCTTCGGTGAAGCTGTCGCCGAGCTTGACGAGGATCGCCGCACCGAGCTCACTCTTGACATCCAGGATCGCTTCGAAGAGCGCGCCGCGACAATCTCCATCGTCAATCCATACCAGGTGAACTTCGTCAGCGATCGTGTGGGCGGCGTGATCACCTCTTCGGTGTACGTCAACCTTCCTTCTCTGTCCTTCATCGGGAGCGCCGACTAGGCGCCTGTGAGTTGAGCGGTGGTCAGCCCGGAGCGGCCGGGCTGACCACCGCTCGGACTTGGGCACGGTCGCTGGACGAGCCCGCGAGTTTTTTATATAGTTAGTGCTACATAAAAGGAGTCCTCATGTCGCTCGCCGATCTCATCCCGCTGATCACATTCGTCTCCCCGAGGCGAGTCGTTGTCGTCGGCGCGTCTTCGACCCGGACCGACGCGACCGGAAATCAGGTGCTCCGCAACCTCCGTAATGGGGGGTTCAGGGGCCGGATCGATGTCCTCAGCCAGAGTGGTGGCACGATCGAGGGCATCGAGGCGCTTTCAGACGTGAGCGAGGCGGCCGGCGCCGACCTCGTCGTCGTGACCCTTCGCGCAGGCGCCGTGCTCCCCGCGTTGCGTGGCCTCGCGGCTGTCGGCGTCAAGGCGGGACTCGTGATGAGTGTGGGATTCACCCCTGATGAGATCCGGGCGATCAACGACTTCTCACGCAGCTCCGGCATGCACATCCACGGGCCGAACTGCATGGGACTGATCAACGTCCACGACCGCACGATGCTGTGGGCGGACGAGGGGATCCTCGCTGATCTTCCCGCCGGAAACGTCGCCATCGTCTCGCAGTCGGGGTCGGGGGCGATCTTCGTCGCGCGGTCGACGAGCGGCGTCGGCTTCTCCCACATCGTGTCGACCGGAAACGAAGCGGCCCTGACCACAGCCGACTACGTGCGATACCTCGCAGAGGACTCCAGAACAGGCGTCATCGCACTCATCCTGGAGTCGGTGTACGACTCCGAAGGCTTGGCGCGGGCCGTCGAAGCCGCACGGGAGGTCGGTAAGCCGGTCGTGGCGCTGAAAGTGGGCTCCTCCGAATCAGGGCGGGCGGCGACGCTCGCTCACACCGGAGCGATGCTCAGCAACCGAACGGTCATCGACGCATACATGGAGCAGATCGGCGTGCCCCTTCTGGCGGACTATGACGAGTTGGCCGCCGCAATCGATCTGCTCGCCCGCGTCGACTGGCGAGCCGTCGGAGCGGGGCGGACCGCAATCGTCACTCTCTCCGGAGGGCAGGCGGCCCTGGCAGCCGATCTGGCGGAACAGGTGGGCGCGACTTTGGCGCGCTTCTCGCCGGAGACGCAGCGGCGACTCGAGGAAGTCCTCCCGGACATGCACGCGATCAACCCGCTCGATGCGTGGGGGAGCGCGGATGCGGACGACGACACGTTCCAGCGCACCCTGCAGATCATCAGCGAGGACGAGGGCGTCGATGTCGTACTCGGTGTCATCGACGCGCAGTCGAGCCTGTCTGCGATCGAGTTGGAGTACGAAGACGACATTGTCGACGCCTTCACGCTACTGAGTGCTGAGGCCGAGGTCCCCGTGCTCCTTGCCTCCAGCTCCTCGATGACCGTGCATCCAGTGCGGGTGCCCACGACCGACGCGAGCATCCCGGTGCTCCGGGGTCTTCGCAACGCCTTGACGGCCGTCCGCGCAGCCGCTCAGGTTGCAGGGCAAGGCCCGCGCCTGCTCGACCGCCCGTCCTCGGTTCCCGGCTCTGCGATCGTTGAAGAGATCCGCGGCTCTCTCGCGCGCACATCGGGCGTGCTCGACCGGGACTCCGTGCGACGGGTTCTCGATGTCTACGGGATCAATACCGTCAGTTCGCATTCGTTCGGCGATGTGGACGAGGCGGTCGGATGGTGCGAGCGCAACGGATACCCGGTCGTGGCCAAGATCGATTCTCCCGACATCACCCATCGGTCCGATGTCGGTGGTGTGGCGCTGGGCCTGCAGGATGAGGAGCAACTGCGCGACGCGTGGGCGGCGATTCTCGGATCTGCGCATCGCCATCGTCCAGATGCCGAAATTCGCGGCATCGAGGTGCAGAGACAGATCCCTACGGGCATCGAAGCGTTCCTCGGCTTCGTCGCGGACCCTGACATCGGCGTGGCTGTAGGAATCGGCATCGGCGGAGTGCTGGTCGAGCTACTCGACGACGTGGAGTATGCGATCGCGCCCCTCTCGCCGGAGTCAGCGCGCCGCCTGCTCGACGGTACTCGACTCTCACAGCTCCTTGATGGGTTTAGGAACCTTCATCCCGTCGTCGATGTCGGATCCGTCGTCAACCTCCTCGTGAAGCTCTCGTGGATGGCAGTCGATTTGAAGGACATCCTGGTTGCGGGCGACCTCAACCCGCTGATCATCGAACCGGCCTCAGGAGCCGCGTTCGTGGTCGATGCGCTGCTGGTCGCACAGGAGCGGAGCGGAGATGGCGTTCCTGCGCTTCGACAGGTTCCTGCACTTCGGCAAGGCGCCGCGGCTGATTCCTAGAACGCTCCGCAGAAGCGGGTCGCATTGAACGAACGAGGAACTCAGATGAAGACCGCTCTCGAACATCCCGTTTCCGGCAGGCTCGTGCTGCTCGCCGGGGGCACGTCCGCTTCGGGATTCGCCTCCGCGAAGGCGCTTCTCGACCGCGGCGCACAAGTGATCATCGTTGGTCGGGATGCGGGGAAGCTGGCTCGGTGCCGAGACGAACTCCCGCAGGTGCACGTACAGCGGGCGGACCTCTCGAGCGAGGAATCGGTCGCAGAGCTACGCAAGCGAATCCTCGACACGTGGGGGCGGGTCGACGGGGTGCTCCATCTCGTCGGCGGTTGGAGTGGGGGCGGTGGTCTCGCCGGGCAGACCGACGAAGCGTACAGGTCGTTGGAGTCGAGTCTCAGTGCCCTGAGGCATGTGTCGCGAGCGTTCGACACTGATCTGAGACTGTCCTCGGCCGGTCGCACGGCGATCGTCTCTTCCGTCGTCGTCTCCCGCCCGACTGGCAGCTCTGCGAACTACGCCGCCCTCAAGTCGGCAGCGGAGACCTGGATGCTTGCTGTCGACCATGGTCTTCGAGCGCACGGGTTGAATGATCACGGCGAGGTCAGGTCGTTCGGCGCGGTGTTCCGCGTCAGATCCCTAGCCGGCATCGAAGGCATTCTGGCGGAGTCCTTCGCAGGCCTCTGGGACCGTGACGCTGCGCCTACGGAGCTAGTGGTGACTGAGCTGCACCCGGGCTGATGCGCGGGGTTCGCCGTCGCTCTCCCGAGAACCCCACAAGCGCTCCATCGACGAGATTAGACCTTGACAATGATGTCAAGGTTTACGCTCGTATCTGAACTCGGCACCGACCTCGGGACGCCGAGGATGGAACGCACATGACCACGCAAGACCGGGAAGGATCATCGCGGAAGATCCTCGTTATCGGAGCGGGGGAGTTGGCGATGCCGGTTCTGCGCAACGTCGCCCGCCGGACGGCTGATGTGCCCGGGGCCTCCGTGAATGTGCTGCTTCGTCCAGCCGCCATCGGTTCCGCATCGTCGTCGGAGCAGAAGGACATCGCCGAGATCCGGGCCCTCGAAATCGAGATCATTCCCGGGGATCTCGTCCTCGCGACAGGGGCTCTGCGCAACCTCAACCACATCTACGCAGCCGACGACTCGGCGAGCTGGCTCGGCCTCGGGCTGTTCCTGGCGTCGCTCGCGGTGATGGGCGGTGGCGTTCACGCCGCTCGACCCGTGGTGATCGCGGGGATCGCGCAGCTCTTCGGCAAGGTGTCCGGTCGCTGACCACCTGCCGAGAATAGACGCCGACCGCTCATCACAAGGCACCGCTCTTGCCCTATTCTCGACGCATGGCTGACTCCACCCCGCACTCTGACGCCCCTTGGCGACCGCTCGCAGCGGGCGAGATCGTCGATCTGCTGTCCGCGGCGGGAATCCGGTGGTGGCTGTCAGGAGGGGTGGCTCTCGACCGGTGGGTCGGGCGCGAGATCAGAAAGCGCGGTGACGTCG
Organism: Microbacterium sp. LMX7-1.2; assembly: GCF_040675935.1. Taxonomy (NCBI): domain Bacteria; kingdom Bacillati; phylum Actinomycetota; class Actinomycetes; order Micrococcales; family Microbacteriaceae; genus Microbacterium; species Microbacterium sp. LMX7-1.2. Next base: position 2,697,197 of record NZ_JBEGIL010000001.1, read on the forward strand.
ACATCAGCGTTATCCGTGACGATCTGCCCGCTTTGGTGCGAGCTCTGCCGGATCGCTTCAGCGCGTGGGCGGCGATCGGCGATGACTGTGATCATCTCCTCTTCCGGGATGTCCCCGAAGACGCTGACGTTCATCGTGTGAAGATCTTGAATGACTCTTCGACGGAATGGGTGCTCCAGGTGAACGTCGAGGACGGCGGGGAGCGTGCTTGGGTATACAAGCGCGACCCCCGGCTCCAGCTGCCGTGGGATCGTGCCGTCCGCGACATCGGCGGCGTTCCCACCGGTGCTCCCGAGGTGCAGCTCGTGTGGAAGGCGCTTCGACCACGACCAGAGGATGACGTGGATAAGGACGCTGTCCTGGCTGCTCTCGACCCGGATGCCCGCGCGTGGTACGAGCAGGCGATTCTCTCGATACACCCGCACTCGACCTGGTCGATCCACGTGCGGAGTCCGTTCGCCCCCACGAAGGCGAGTTGGGGTCGAAAGCGGCAGCCTTAGAGGGCGTCCGCCGGCGCGCGTCGATACTCCTCTGTGCTCACTGCCTCGCGTACGAGCTCCCGGAACCATTTCTGCGCGGGGGATAGTGCTGCCTCCCGTCTGGTGTACAGCGAAACCGGTGTGCTCTGTCCTGGCCACGGGAGGTCAGTGATGTCGAGGTCAGGGAACCATCCGCGGAAGACCTCGGCGACGTGCCGCGGCAGCAAAACCACCAGGTCGGTCGTCTGAACCACGGCGGGTACGGTGGCGTATTCCTCCACGGTGAGCGATACCTGCGACATCAGTCCGTGCTCGATCAACGCCTGCAGCGGGAAGACATGACCCCCGCGGGCGGACACTCGGATGAAGTGTCGGCCGTCGAACATGTCAGGAGCAGTCGGTGGTAAGGGGTGGCGCGTCGAGGAGAGCGCGACGTACTCCACGGCGCGCACGTGCGTGCGCCACAGCCGTGGGCTGCCGACCATCGAGACGGTCATGGCGAGGTCGATCTTGCCTCGGGTGAGTCCATCTTCCACGTGGTCCGCGTCTAGTCGTTCGACCTTCAGGTGGGGGCGAGACCCTTGTCGAGCCAGGGCGGCCATCACCGGCGGGAGAAACGTCTGTTCGCCGATGGACGTGAGCCCCATGACGAGCTCTCCGCGAAAGCCTGCGGGCTCGAACGTACGGGGGTCGCCCACCGCGGAGTCGATCTGCGCGAGTGCTTCGTGCAACGGCACGAAGAGGGCTGTCGCCCTGGCTGTCGGGACCATGTCGTGCCCCTCGCGTCGGAAGAGGTCATCCTCGAAGCGCTCCCGCAGACGGCGCAGCGTATAGCTCACCGTCGGCTGCGTCACATGAAGCCGCGCGGCCGCGGCGGTCACGCTGCGCATTTCGTAGAGCACGACGAAGGTGCGTAGCTGGTTCAGATCGACGATGTCCACGAATAGACCCTATCTATGCGGGTGGCGGCACGCATCTATTGGACTGCTGAGCGGCGGCGATCTACGTTCGAAGTATTCACACCTCCAGTGAGAAGGACGACACGCCGTGATCATCGATGTACACGGGCACTACACGACAGCCCCCGCTCAACTCGGTGCGTGGCGGGATCTGCAGATCGCATTCACGAACGGCGACGGAGAATCCCCCGATCCGGCTGCTCTCCGCATCGACGACGACGATATCCGCGAGACGATCGAGGCGAACCAGCTTCGCCTGATGAACGACCGCGGCAGCGACCTCACCCTGTTCAGCCCTCGCGCGTCCTTCATGGCGCACCACATCGGCGATCTGAATGTGAGCGAGACCTGGGCGCGCATCTGCAATGACCTGTGCGCCCGGGTGAGCGAGCTTTTCCCTGACCGGTTCCTCCCCGGCGCGATGCTCCCGCAATCCCCAGGGGCTGATCCCGCGACGAGCGTCGCCGAGATTACGCGTGCGGTCGAAGAGCTCGGCGTCGTCACGGTCAATCTCAACCCCGACCCGGCCGGCGGGCTGTGGACGGCTCCCGCGCTCACGGATCGATCCTGGTACCCGATCTACGAGAAGCTCGTGGAGTACGAGCTGCCGGCCATGATCCACGTCAGCACGTCTTGCAAGCCGGTATTCCACACAACCGGCGACCACTATCTCGGTGCCGATACCACTGCCTTCATGCAACTACTCAAAGGCGATCTGTTCCGCGACTTCCCCGACCTCAAGTTCGTGATCCCGCACGGCGGCGGAGCGGTCCCGTATCACTGGGGTCGCTTTCGTGGACTGGCCATGGCACTGGGGAAGCCGGAGCTCGAGGAGCATCTTCTGGGCAACGTGTTCTTCGACACGTGTGTCTACCACCAGTCGGGGATCGATCTGCTGGCCGAAGTCATTCCGACGAGGAACATCCTGTTTGCCAGCGAGATGATCGGTGCCGTGCGCGACATCGACCCGCGCACCGGGCATTATTTCGATGACACGAGGCGCTATGTCGACGCGACGCCGAATCTGACCGATATCGAGCGCTTCGCCGTCTTCGAGGGCAACGCCCGCCGGGTCTACCCGCGGCTCGACCGAGCACTGACCGCCCGCGGGCTCTGAAAGGTACGCCATGCGCCTGAACGACCTCGGTATCGTCCACACGAACATCGAGCGACCCGATCCTGACGACGTCGAGCGGATCTCCCAGTTCGGCGTCGCCACCATTCATGAGGCGATGGGCAGGGTCGGGCTTCTCCGCCCCTACATCCGTCCGGTATATCCCGAAGCGAAGCTGTGCGGCGTCGCGGTGACCGTGCTCCTGCAGCCAGGTGACAACTGGATGTTCCACGTCGCGGCGGAGCATGTGAGCGCGGGTGATGTCCTCGTCGCGGGCTGTACGACGGAGAGCGAGGACGGCTTCTTCGGCGAGCTGCTCGCAACCTCGCTCACCGCGCGCGGGTGCAAGGGGCTCGTGATCGACGGCGGAGTTCGAGACGTCGCCGACCTTGAGCGGATGAACTTCCCCGTGTTCTCGCGGGCGATCCACTCCAAGGGGACGGTCAAGGCGACGCTCGGCTCGGTGAACGTCCCGGTGGTGGTCGCCAATGCCCTGGTCAACCCGGGTGATGTCGTCGTGGCCGACGTCGACGGCGTCGTCGTGGTGCCGCGCGCGCTGGTCGGAGCGGTCGCCGACGCGAGCCGCGCACGCGAGGACAACGAAGAGGCCAAGCGCGAGAAGTTCCGCGAGGGCATGCTCGGCCTCGACATCTACGGCATGCGCGAGAAGCTCGCCGCCGCCGGCCTCGAGTACCGGGAGGACTGACGTGTCGCACGGAGACACGAGCGGCGGCTTCGAGAAGACCGCCGGATGGCTGGACTGGTACGACGGCCCCAGCACGCCGATGTTCCAGGTGCCGGAGGGTGCGGTGGACGCGCATTGCCATGTGTTCGGGCCGGGGGCTGAGTTCCCCTACGCGCCGGAACGCAAGTACACACCGTGCGATGCGTCGGCGGAGCAGCTGTTCGCCCTGCGGGACCACCTCGGCTTCGACCGCAACGTGATCGTGCAGGCCACCTGCCACGGCGCCGACAACAGCGCACTCCTCGATGCCCTCCGCCGCAGCGAGGGCCGCGCCCGGGGCGTCGCGACCGTGCGGCGCGATGTGACCGACGAAGAGCTCGCCGAGCTGCACGAGGCGGGTGTGCGCGGCGTGCGCTTCAACTTCGTCAAGCGCCTGGTCGACCGGGTGCCGACCGACTCGCTCGAAGACATCGTCGCGAAGGTCGCGCCGCTCGGCTGGCACGTCGTGATCTACTTCGAAGCCGACGACCTCCCCGAGCTGTACGACTTCTTCTCCGGCATCCCGACGGATATCGTCGTCGACCACATGGGTCGCCCCGATGTCTCGAAGGATCCGGACGGCCCGGAGTTCGAGCTGTTCCTGAGCTTCCTGCGCGAGAACCCCCGCGTGTGGACCAAGGTGTCGTGCCCCGAGCGGCTCAGCATCGACGGTCCACGCGCTCTGCACGGCGAGCAGCACGCGTACACCGACGTCGTGCCCTTCGCCCGTCGCGTGGTCGAGGAGTTCCCCGACCGCGTGCTGTGGGGCACCGACTGGCCCCACCCCAATCTCAAGGACCACATGCCCGACGACGGGCTCCTGGTCGACTACATCCCGCAGATCGCCCCGACCGCCGACCTGCAGCGGCAGCTGCTCGTCGACAACCCGCGGCGGCTGTACTGGCCAGAAGGAGAATGACCATGGCACTCGACAAGCCGTACAAGGACGTCCCCGGCACGACGATCTACGACGCCGAGCAGGCGCGCAAGGGATACCACCTCAACCAGTTCTCGATGTCGCTGATGAAGCCCGAGAACCGGGAGCGGTTCCTCGCGGATCAGGAGGCGTACCTCGACGAGTGGCCGCTGAACCCGGTGCAGCGCCAGGCGGTGCTCGACATGGACCTTAACACCATGATCGCCGAGGGAGGGAACATCTACTTCCTCAGCAAGATCGGCGCGACCCACGGACTCAGCTTCCAGCAGATGGCGGGCTCGATGACCGGGATGTCGGAGGCCGCGTACCGGGACATGATGGTCGCCGGCGGCCGTCGCCCCGAGGGCAACCGCCTGAAGGACCTCGACGGATGGACGCCCCGGTCGACCGAGAAGGCGACCGCCGTCCGGCCGGACGCCCCCGCCCGCTACACCTCGGCGCTGTTCACGTCGCACGTCCCGGCGATCGGTGCGGCGATGGATCTCGGCAAGACGGAGGAGCCGTACTGGAAGAAGGTCTTCGACGGCTACCGGTGGACCCGCACATGGGCGAAGGAGAACACCCCCGATGTCGTGATCCTCGTGTACAACGACCACGCCACGGCCTTCGACGCCTCGATCATCCCCACCTTCGTCCTCGGCACGGGTGACGAGTACCCGGTCGCCGACGAGGGTTATGGTCCTCGTCCCGTTCCGGATGTGAAGGGCTACCCGGAGTTCGCCGCGCACCTCGCGCAGTCGATCATCCAGGACGACTTCGACCTCACCCTCGTCAACGAGATGGTCGTCGACCACGGCCTGACCGTGCCGCTGTCCCTCGTGTACGGCGAGGTCGAGGAGTGGCCGGTCCGAGTCATCCCGCTCGCCGTGAACGTCGTGCAGTACCCGGTGCCGTCCGGCCGACGCTGCTACGAGCTGGGCAAGGCTCTGCGCCGCGCGATCGACAAGTGGGACGGCGAAGAGCTGAACGTGCAGATCTGGGGAACCGGCGGCATGAGCCACCAGCTGCAGGGGCCGCGCGCCGGACTCATCAACAAGGAGTGGGACAACGCGTTCCTCGACCACCTGATCGCGGACCCGCTCGGACTCACGGAGTGGCCTCACATGGAGTACGTCGACGAGGCGGGCTCTGAGGGGATCGAGCTCGTCGACTGGCTCATCGCCCGCGGCGCGATGGACGACCAGTTCGGCGGCGAGGCTCCCGAGGTGGGCCACCGGTTCTATCACGTCCCCGCGTCGAACACCGCGGTCGGACACCTCGTCCTGTCGAACCCGGTCCGCACGCCCGCCCTCGCCGAAGACGACGCCGATGCGGCCGTGCCGACGCGCAGCTCCGCGCCCGAGGGCTCGAGCGAGCCCGAGGCGATGGCAGCGCTGTCGAACGCCTGACGTCCTGAACCGGAGCCCCGGGAGGAAACCCGCATGACAGACAAGATCCGAATCGCGGTTGTCGGCGCCAACGGCGCCTTCGGCATGAAGCACCTCGACGGCCTCGCGAACATCGAGGACGCGGAGGTGACGGTCGTCAGCGCGACTTCGCAGGAGAAGGCGGATGCCGTCGCCGCGCAGTACGGCGTCGCGACCGCCGTCGTGGGGCTGGATGCCGTGTTCGAGCGCGACGACGTGGACGCCGTGATCCTCGCGACTCCCACCGGACTGCACGCCGCACAGACCCAGGCGGTGCTCGCGGCCGGCAAGCACGTGCAGGTCGAGATCCCGCTCGCGGACTCGCTGGCCGACGCCGAGGCCACCCTCGCCGTGGCCGAGGCCTCGGACCGCGTCGCAATGGTCGGCCACACGCGGCGGTTCAACCCCTCCCACCAGCTGGTGCACGAGCGCATCGCCGCCGGCGAGTTCGCCGTGCAGCAGATGGACGTGCAGACGTACTTCTTCCGCCGCACGAACACGAACGCCAAGGGCGAGGCGCGCTCGTGGACCGACCACCTCCTCTGGCATCACGCGGCCCACACCGTCGACCTCTTCGCTTACCAGGCGGGGCGCATCGTGCAGGCGCACGCGATCCAGGGCCCGATCCACCCCGAGCTCGGCATCGCGATGGACATGTCGATCCAGCTGAAGAGCGAGACCGGGGCAATCTGCACGCTGTCGCTGTCGTTCAACAACGACGGGCCCTTCGGCACGTTCTTCCGCTACATCGGAGACACCGCCACGTACGTCGCCCGCTACGACGACCTCTACGACGGCAGGGATCAGCAGATCGACGTGTCGCAGGTGGCCGTGAGCTTCAACGGCATCGAGCTGCAGGACCGCGAGTTCGTCGCCGCGATCCGCGAAGGACGCGAGCCGAACTCGTCGCTGCGTCAGGTCATCGACTGCTACCGCGTGCTCGGCGCGCTGGAGGAGCAGCTCGCGTGATCCTGCCCCGCATCGGCCTCGGCTGCATGTCGCTGAGCCACGCCTACGGAGTGCCCCCGTCGGACGCGGACGGCCTGGCTCTGCTGTGTGCGGCGCTCGACGCGGGAGTGGGGATGCTCGACACCGCGACCCTGTACGGCGGCGGTCGCAACGAGGAGCTCGTCGGGAGGGCGGTCGCCGGTCGGCGCGACGAGGTGCTGCTCGCGAGCAAGGGCGGGATGGCGCTCGTTGACGGCGTGCGCACGATCGACGGACGCCCCGACACCCTGCGCACCCAGGTCGACGAATCGCTGCGTCGCCTCGGCGTGGACCGCATCGACCTCTACTATCTGCACCGCTGGGACCGCTCGGTGCCGATCGGCGAGAGCGTCGGCGCGCTGGCGGAGCTCGTCGATGACGGCAGGATCGGCGCGATCGGGCTCTCGGAGGTGTCGGTCGCGCGTCTTCGAGAGGCGCAGCGGACTGCTCCGATCGCCGCCGTGCAGAACGAGTACTCGCTCTGGAGTCGGAACCCCGAACTCGGCATGCTCGACGCCACCCGCGAGTCCGGCGTGGCGTTCGTCGCCTTCTCGCCCGTCGCCCGCGGCTTCCTGAGCCGCGGGGTGTCGGACCCGGCGCACCTGGCGTCGAACGACATCCGTCGCTCCATGCCCCGCTTCCAGCCCGAGCACTGGCCCATCAACGCCGCGCTGCTTCCGGACTGGCACGCGCTCGCCGACGAGGCCGGGTGCACTCCCGCGCAGCTCGCCCTCGCGTGGGTGCTCTCGCGCGGAGAGCACGTCGTCGCGATCCCCGGCACGACGGATCCGACGCATCTGCGCGAGGATCTCGCCGCCGTCGACGTCGAGGTGCCGCCGGAGATCCTGCGCAGGGCGGGACGGCTCATCGGCACCGACACCGTCTCCGGACCGCGGTACGCGCCGGGTCCCGCTGCGGACGTCGACACCGAGACCTTCGAGGCCGCATGAGAGCCGTGTCGTCGATGGCCACCCGGCATCTGCTCGCCGATCTCACGGTCGCCGCGGCCGAGGTGGGTCTCCCGCGCGTGCACATCGAGTCGACGGGAGGGGTCGAGGCCGCCCGACGCGTCGCCGAGGGCGAGGGATTCGACCTCGTCTTCCTCGCCGCCGGAGCCCTTTCCGCCCTCGCCGCCCAGGGGCATGTCGACGACGACTCGCTCACACCGCTCGTGATCTCGCAGGTGGCGGTCGCCGTGACCGCAGGCGGCGCCGGTCGAGCCGAGCGGCCGGACGAAGCCGCCTTCGCGGATGCGGCCGGCGTGCGCGACGCGCTGCGCTCAGCGGCGAGGGTCGGGTACTCGACAGGGCCGAGCGGTACGGCGCTGCTCGAGATGATCCGGGCATGGGGTCTCACGGATGCCGTCGGCCCCAAGCTCCTGCAGGCCCACCCCGGCGTGCCGGTGGCGCAGCTGCTGGCGCAGGGATCTGTCGATCTGGGCTTCCAGCAGCTCAGCGAGCTCGTGGGCCAGCCGGGCATCCGGGTGACCGGGGTGCTCCCCGACGACTGCGCGATCGACACCGTGTTCTCGGGTGCCGTCTCGCGGAGCTCTAATGATCCGGGGGCGGCCCGTGCGGTCCTCGAGTTCTTCGCCTCGCCGGAGGCCTCGGCGATCGCGATCGCGCACAGCTTCCACGCGGCATCCGCCTCGTGACGACGCCGCCTGCTGCGCCGGCCGAGGCCGGCGCAGCAGAGGCACCCGCTCAGAGACCGGCGAGCGGCCATCCCGTATACGCCTCGGCGAGGTAGGTGCGTCCGGCCTCGGACTCCACGACCGTGCGCAGTTCGCCGAGTTGGCGCAGGCGGTCGAAGTCGGTCGCGTCCGGGGCGACATGCAGCAGGCTCGTCATCCACCACGAGAACTGCTGCGCTTTCCAGATGCGCTGTCGCGCGGTCTCGGGGAACGCCTCGATGAGACGGGAGTCGTTCTCGAGAAGCAGGGCGCGGAGCGCCTTCGCGAGGATGACCACGTCGGCGACCGCGAGGTTCATGCCCTTCGCCCCGCTGGGCGGCACGGTGTGGGCGGCGTCGCCGATGAGGGCGACGCGCCCCCTCAGCAGGTGGTGTGCCACGAAGCTGCGGAACCGCAGGATGTCGCGCTGGAAGATGCGGCCCTCGATGAGGGTGGTGCCGGGCACCCGCTTCTGCAGCTCCTCCCACAGCTGCGCTTCGCTGTAGGCCATGGGGTCGTCGTCGGGATCGCACTGGAAGTACATGCGCTGCACCGTGTCGCTGCGCTGGCTGATGAGCGCGAAGCCGTCGGGGGAGTTGGAGTAGATCAGCTCGTCCGCGCTCGGCGGTGCCTCGCAGAGAATGCCGAACCAGGCGAACGGGTACTCGCGGAAGTATCCGCCCGAGCGCGAGCCGGTGACGGCTGCGCGTGCGACGCTGCGCGAGCCATCCGCGCCCACGACGAAATCGGCCTCGATCTCGAACCGCTCGCCGGCCGCGTCCGTGGCGACGACACGAGGGCGGTCGCCCTCGGCATCCTCCACCGACTTCGCCGTGACCCCGAAGCGGAGGTCCTGACCGTCGGCGAGGCGCGCGGCGATGAGGTCCTTCAGTGCCTCGTGCTGCGGATACAGCCATACGGCACGTCCGGTCAGCCCCGCGAAGTCGATGCGGTGTCCTTCGCCCGCGAAGCGGAGCTCGATGCCCTCGTGACGGTGCCCCTCGGCGCGCGCCCGCGTCGAGGCGCCGGTCTGCTCGAAAAGCTCGACAGTGCCCTGCTCGAGGATCCCCGCGCGAATGGTCGACTCGATCTCCTCGCGGGTGCGGGAATCGATGACGATCGACTCGATCCCGGCGCTCGAGAGCAGGTGCGAGAGAAGGAGGCCTGCGGGGCCTGCGCCGATGATGGCGACCCGGGTGCGGCTGGGAGCGGGCATGTCGTCTCCTCTGACGTGATTCTCGAGGCCTGCGGGCCCGTCTCAGTCTCCAATCAGCGGGGCGCTACACCACCGAGATTCCCATTCAATGGGGATCCGATCGATCGCTGCCGATGAGCGCCGAGCGCGCGTTCGATGTCTCGCGCGGCTTGAATGATCGCCACCAACGGGCCTTCCGTAGGGGAGTCGCGGGGCAGGACCACCGAAAGCGCAGCGATGACACCGCGCTCGCCGCGGATGGGCACTGCGACACCTGTGGAGACCTCTTCGACGTAACCGGGAGCGATGCTGAACCCGACACTGCGGACCTCATTGAGCTTCCTCCGCAGGTCGGAACTCTCCGTGATCGTGCTTTTCGTCAGACGCTTCATCGGTAGGCTCAGAACCCGCTCCCGAGTCGCGCGATCTGCAAACGCGAGCAGAACCAATCCCGAGGATGATGCGTGCAGGGGAAGGCGGCCGGCGATCTTGGTGATGTTCGCTCCGGACTCGGGGCTACTGAGGCGTTCCAGGAACAGCGCCTCGTCGGCCTCCCTGACGGCGAGTTGGGTGTGCTCCCCGATCCGCGCCTGCACCCGCTCCATCGAGGGCAACGCAGCTTGACGCAGACGGAGCGCGTCGGACGACCGAGTCGCCAGCTCCCACAGGCGCACACCCACCCGCATGCCGTTGTGCTCGTCGCGTTCCAGCACACCGCTCTCGACCAGGTCGTTCACGATGCGATGGGCGGTCGAGCTCGGGAGGCCCGCTCGACGGCCGATCTCACTGCGCGTCTGGACCGTGCGAGTGGGTGTGAACGTGTCCAAGACACGGAGTACGCGGGCGACGACGGAATCGCCAGTCGAAGAATTCGCCATCAGCTTGATGAAGGCCTGGAATCCGATGACGAGGGAGAGCAGGAGGCGACGGTGGTGGTCATGGTGCTCCTTCCGACGGTGTCAGTCTGCGAGACCGAGTAGTCGCGCCGCGTTGTCCTTGAGGATCCCCGGCATCACCTCGGGCTTGAGCGAGGTCTTCTCGGCGTCCCTCATCCAGCGTTCGGGGGTGAGGAGCGGGAAGTCCGATCCGAACAGGATGCGGGAACGGAGAAGCGAGTTGGCATGACTCACGAGGTTCTCGGGGAAGTACTTGGGGCTCCAACCGGACAGGTCGATCCAGGTGTTGGGCTTGTGGGTCGCTACAGACAGCGCCTCGTCCTGCCAGGGCACGGACGGGTGGGCCATGATGATCTGTAGGTCGGGGGAAGTCCGCAGCCACCGGGTCGAGCAGCATCGGGTTCGAGAGCCCCAGGCGCAGACCGCGCCCTCCTCGGAGTCCGGCGCCGATGCCGGTTTGTCCCGTGTGGAAGAGGGCGATCACTCCGGCACCCTCAAGGAGCCTGTAAAGCGCGTGATGCGTTTCGTCGCTCGGATCGAATCCCTGCAGAGTGGGGTGGAACTTGAAGCCGCGCACACCGTAGTCGTCGATCAAACGGCGTGCGCGATCCACAGCCGCGGCGCCGAGGCGTGGATCGACCGATCCGAAAGGGATGAGGACGTCGTTGTTGTGCGCTGCGCCCTCGGCGATTTCCTCGCTGAAGATGCCTGTGTGTCCCAACTGCGTCGTCGCGCCGACCGTGAACACGACCGCTGCCATTCGGCGCTCCCGATAATACTTCGCAACCGAGTCGAGGTCCGGGCGCGGGCCGTCAATAGAGAAGTACTCCGATGCGGCACTCGAGAGGTCATCAGGCAGCGAGGTGCGTCCGTGTCTGTCGACCTCGATGTGCACATGCACGTCGATCGCGGAGATCGTCTCGAGGTCGATGGCTGGCTCGTAACGAATCATGATCGTCTGGCGGCGGGTCGCGCTCAGTCGAGCGCGGTCATGACGTGCTTGATGCGGGTGTAGTCGTCGAAGCCGTATTGCGAGAGGTCCTTGCCGTAGCCCGAGTGCTTGAAGCCGCCGTGCGGCATGTCGGACACGAACGGGATGTGGGTGTTGATCCACACGCACCCGAAGTCGAGGTCGCGGGAGAAGCGCATCGCCCTGGTGTGGTCACGCGTCCACACCGACGAGGCCAGAGCGTAGGGGACGTCGTTCGCCATCGCCAGCGCCTCCTCGTCGGTGTCGAAGGCCTGCACGGTGAGCACCGGTCCGAAGATCTCGCTCTGCACGGCCTCGTCGTCCTGGTGCAGACCCGAGACGATGGTGGCCTCGAAGAAGTAGCCCGCGTCTCCCTGGTGACGCCCGCCGGTCTCGATCGTGGCGTGAGGCGGCAGCCGGTCGACGAAGCCCTGCACCTGGGCGAGCTGGGCCGCGCTGCTGAGGGGCCCGTACAGGACTCCCTCCTCATGCGGTGCACCGGTGCGGGCATCCGTTTTCGTCTTCTCGACCAGCGCCGCGACGAACTCGTCGTGCACAGAGGAGTGCACGAGCACGCGGGTGGCGGCTGTGCAGTCCTGCCCGGCGTTGAAGAACGCGCCGGTGACGATGCCCGAGGCCGCCCTGTCGAGGTCGGCGTCGGGGAAGACGATCGCCGGCGCTTTGCCGCCGAGTTCGAGGTGCACGCGCTTCACGTCGGCGGCGGCCGAGCGGGCCACTGCCATGCCCGCCCGCACCGACCCGGTGATCGCGACCATCTGCGGCGTCGGATGCTCGACGAGCGCCACCCCGGTGTCGCGGTCGCCGAGCACGACGTTCAGAGTGCCGACGGGCGTGTGCACGGCCACGATCTCGGCGAGCAACAGCGTGGTCAGCGGGGTCGATTCGGCGGGCTTCAGCACCACGGTGTTGCCGGCGGCGAGCGCTGGCGCGATCTTCCACACCGCCATGTTGAGCGGGTAGTTCCACGGCGTGACCTGGCCGATGACGCCGATGGGCTCGCGGCGCACGAACGAGGTGTGGCCGGCGAGGTACTCGGCGGCGGCGCGGCCCTCGAGGCTGCGGGCGGCGCCGGCGAAGAACCGCAGCTGGTCGATGGACTGCAGGATCTCGTCGGCGACGAGGCTGGCCCGCGGCTTGCCGGTGTCCTTCGACTCCAGGTCGGCGAACTCCTCGGCGCGGGCCTGCATCTCGTCGGCGATGCGGAACAGGGCCAGCTGCCGGTCGGCCGGGGTCGTGTCGCGCCAGACGGGAAACGCGGCGGCGGCCGCGGCGTACGCGGCGTCGACGTCGGAGGCGTCCGACACGGGCAGCTCGCCGTACGTCTCCTCCGTCGCCGGGTCGATCAGCGGCATCCGCCCTGCGCCGTTCACGGGAACGCGTCGACCGCCGATGAAGTTCTGCAGGGATTCTGTGGCCATGACGGTCATAGTAGCCACAATATTGCGAATACGGAAGTTCTACAGGGGCTACGCAATGGAATCAGTTGCGAATGTTGGATGATGCTGTCAATATCATCACATGAGTGCCGCAACGAAACAGCCAGTCCTTGATGACATCTCGAAGCGGATCGTCGAGCTGCTGCAGGAGGACGGCCGGCGCCCCTACGCCGAGATCGGCCGCGAGGTCGGGCTCAGCGAGGCCGCGGCCCGGCAGCGCGTGCAGCGGATGACGGAGGCGGGCATCATCCAGATCGTCGCCGTCACCGACCCGATGCAGCTCGGCTTCAAGCGCATGTCGATGATCGGCATCCGCGTCACCGGCGACCCCCGTGCGGTCGCAGAGCAGCTGACGGAGATCACCGAACTCGCCTACGTGGTCGTGACCCTCGGCACCTACGACATCCTCGTCGAAGCGGTGTGCGAGAGCGACGCCCATCTGCTCGACCTCATCGCCACCCGCATCCGCACCATCCCCGGCGTCATCCACACCGAGAGCCTGCTCTACGCCGGCCTCTACAAAGACCTCTACAACTGGGGTACGCGCTGACCGCGCGGCCCGGAAACAAGGAGAGATTCATGGGAACCACCGTCTTCGAACGCCAGCGCCCCTCGGATGCCGTCATCGACGCGTCTCTGCAGGGGACGGCGCTGAGCGTCTTCTGGCTCGACGACGTCGAGCGGCCGACGCATCCGGCGCTCACCGGCCCGGTGTCCGCCGATCTCGTGATCGTCGGCGGCGGGTACGCAGGACTGTGGACCGCGGTGCGTGCGAAGGAGCGCGACCCGCAGCGCCGGGTCGTGCTGCTCGAGGCGTCGCGCATCGCGTGGGCGGCCTCCGGCCGCAACGGCGGCTTCTGCGAGGCGAGCCTCACGCACGGCCACGAGAACGGACTGACCCGCTGGCCGCAGGAGATTGACCGACTCGAGGAGCTCGGACTCGAGAACCTCGACGGCATCGCCCGGACCGTGGAGCGATACGGGATGGATGCCGACTTCGAACGCACCGGCGCGATCACGCTCGCCGTCGAACCTCATCAGGTCGACTGGCTCCGCGAGGAGGACGGCTTCCTCGACCGCGAGGCCGTGCAGGCCGAAGTGCATTCGCCGACCTTCCTCGCCGGCGCGTGGGACCGCGATGCCACGGCGCTCGTGCATCCCGCGAAGCTCGGCCTCGAGCTCGCGCGGGTCGCCGCCGACCTGGGCGTCGAGATCTTCGAGCACTCGCTCGTGCGAGGCATCGAGGGCGACGGCACGGGACCGATGACCGTCGTCACCCGCGACGGCGGACGCGTGATCGCCGACGACGTCGCGCTCGCCACGAACGTCTTCCCGTCGCTCCTCAGGCGCAATCGGCTCATGACCGTCCCCGTGTACGACTACGTGCTGATGAGCGAACCGCTGAGCGACGAACAGCTCACGTCGATCGGCTGGTCGAACCGCCAGGGCCTCGCAGACAGCGCCAACCAGTTCCACTACTACCGCCTCACCGCCGACAACCGGATCCTCTTCGGCGGCTACGACGCCGTGTACCACTTCGGCGGCAAGGTGCGCCCCGAGTACGAGGACCGGATGGAGAGCCACCGCAGACTCGCCTCGCACTTCTTCACGACGTTCCCGCAGCTCGAAGGGCTGCGCTTCACGCACCGCTGGGCGGGCGCCATCGACTCGTCGAGCCGGTTCTGCGCTTTCTTCGGCACCGCCCGCCGGGGACGGGTCGCCTACGCGACCGGCTTCACGGGGCTCGGCGTCGGCGCCGCCCGGTTCGCCGCCGACGTCATGCTCGACGAACTCTCGGGAGAGCAGACCGAACGCACGGAGCTGGCGATGGTGCGCGAGAAGCCCATCCCGTTCCCTCCGGAGCCCGCCGCCGCGATCGGCATCAACCTCGTGCGCGCCGCGATGGACCGCGCCGATCACAACGAGGGAAAGCGCAACCTCTTCCTCCGGACGCTCGACGCCGTCGGCATGGGATTCGACTCGTGAGCCTGCTCGCCGCCGGGGCGGGAGTGGATGCCGCGGCACTACCGCTCGTGCACGAGCCGCTGCCTGTCGACGAGGTAGTGCTCGGTCAGCCGACGACCGCCACGCGTGCGCTGGCTGCCCTCGGTGAGATCGAGGTCGGCATCTGGGAGATGACGCCCGGCACGGCATCGGACATCGAGGTCGACGAAGTTTTCGTCGTGCTGGCCGGTCATGCGCGCATCGACTTCGTCGAGCCTCCGCTCACCGCGATCGAAGTCGGTCCTGGATCGATCGTGTATCTGACCGAAGGGCAACGCACCGTGTGGACGGTCACCGAGACCCTGCGCAAGGTGTACATCTGCTGAGAGCATCATGCGGCTCGCATCTGCAGGATGATCTCCTTCATCGCGCGAAGGAGGCTAGCACGTCAGAATGTTCCGAGCTTCGAAGGTAGCGGATCACGGCATCGCGGCTCTTCTCCAAGCACGAGATGCGGTTCTCGACCACACGCAACTCCCGGGCCAGGTCCTCGGCTGACGCACGGCTGCACGAAACCGCCTGCTGTCGTTCGAGCGGTGCCTCGATATCCAGGACGATCTTGATCATGCGTGTCGAAAGACCGGCTTCAACCAGAGCCCGGACGTGGCGGGCATGCTCGACCTGCTCCTCCGAGTAGTCGCGATATCCATTCCCTGAGCGCGAGGCCGCGATGAGGCCTTGCTGCTCGTAGTACCGGAGCATCCTTGCAGGTGCCCCGACCTTGGCCGCGGCTTCGCTGATCTTCATGCTCACTCTCCTCTACCGATCCCGATTTGACCTTGACACTAGTGTCAAAGTTTACGCTCTGTGGATGCAGGCGCCTCGACACACGAGACGCAAGGAAAGGAGCATTGATGTCAGGACATGAGTGGGACGGCCAGTCCAGGAAAATTCTCGTAATCGGAGCAGGAGAGCTAGGCATGCCCGTGCTGCGGAACGTCATGCGCCGCGCCATGGGTGTCCCAGGCTCCTCGGTGGACGTTCTGCTCCGCTCCGCCACCATCGATTCCGGGGCACCGGCGAAGCAGCGCGATCTCGCCGAGATTCGCGATCTGGGGATAGGCATTGTTCCCGGCGACCTCGTGCAGAACACGATCGACGAGCTTGTGAGCATCTTCACCCGGTACGACACCGTCATCGGATGCACGGGGATCACCGCGGGCCTTGACGCTCCCATGAAGGTCGCCCGCGCGGCACTGGCGGCGAAAGTACCCCGGTACTTCCCTTGGCAGTTCGGCGTGGACTTCGATGTCATCGGTCGCGGCAGCCCACAGGATATCTTCGACTCGCAGCTCGATGTCCGAGACCTCCTGCGGTCGCAGGAAGAGACCGAGTGGGTGATCATTTCGACCGGCATGTTCATGAACTACCTCTTTGAGCCCGGCTCGGGGATGGTTGATCTACCCAGTCGTACCGTCAACGCGCTCGGGTCAGCAGAGACCGCCGTCACCGTGACGACGCCGGAGGATATCGGTGCGCTCACCGCAGAGATCCTCTTCGCTGAACCTCGAATTCAGAATGAGATCGTCTACGTCGCCGGCGACACCGTAACCTACGGAGAGGTCGCCGAGACGCTCGGGGACGCGCTCGGACATCCGTTCGCGCTGAGGGTGTGGTCGGAATCTCAGCTCATGGAGGAACTCGCCGACGACCCTCATGATATGACGCGGAAGTATCGTGCCGCCTTCGCGCAGGGGCGCGGTGTTGCCTGGGATAAGGCAACTACCTACAATGCCCGTCAGGAAATCAGGACGACAACGCTCCGCGAGTGGGTGAGGGCCAACCTCGTCCCCTGACCGGCGGCATACGCATCACGCTGGCGGAGCTAGGGGTCTTCATCGAAACGCACGGTCCCGATCAGCACCAAAGTGCCGACCAACAGCAAGCCCGTCACTCCCAGCACGGCGCCGGCGCTCGCGATGCTGCCGAGAGATCCGACTGCGGACGGGAGCACGACCTGGCTCAACCGGTTCCCGGCGAGGCGCACCGCAAGGGCTGTTCCCCGACGCCCGGGTGGGACCTGCTCCGTCACCCAGGACATGGTCAGCGGCTGTCCGACCCCGAGGCCGAGGCCGAGGGTGACCATCGTGGCGAAGATCGCCCACTCGGGCACGGGGGTGGCGAGGATCAGGAACGAGATGGCGGCCATGGCGATGCTTACCCCCATCAGCCGGGCTCGCCCGATGCGCGCGGCCGCACGACCGAGGAACAGTCTGGACGCCATCGACGCGACCGCCCGGATGGTGAGCAACGCGCCGACGGATGCGGCGGTCATCTCCCGTTCGACGCCCAGCGCCGGGATGTAGACCAGGGTGAGGTCCACGGCTGCGACGATGAGCGCGCTCGTGCCAATAGCACGGGCGACGCCTGGGGTTCGGAGGATCGACCACGTGTTGCCGTCGGTGGCACGGTTCAAGGGCTTCTCGGACTTCGCGTTACGCATCAGCGCACCGAAGACGACGAGCGCACCCGCGATGCACACTCCCGCGCTGAACAGGGCGTTCGTCGAAGGCGTAAGCCCGTGGCCCCCGACAAGCGGGATCAGCAACGGTCCGGCGGCCTGACCAAGCGAAGCCATGAACGTGTAGTAGCCGAACATCGAGTCCAGTCGCCCACCTCGCGAGGTGTGGGCAACCGCGCTCTGCTGGCCGACGATACACGCCAGGTGGCCGGCGCCGAGGACCGCTGTCGCGACTATCAGGCCAACGAGGTCGCCGCCCCAGAAGAGGAATGTCACTGCCGCACCAAGTGTGATGACGGATCCCATGAGGATCATCGGCCGAGAGCCGATGCGGTCAGCGAGAAGGCCCGCGGGTACGGCCAAGAGGAGAGGGAGCACGGCGAACGCTGCCCCAATCGCGCCGAGCGCCGCTGGCGGCGCCCCCAGCTCCAGCGCTCGATACGACGCGGTAGGACGGATGAGGAAGATGGCGGCCTGGATCAGCGCCGAATGCAGCAGAAGCGACGCGAGCGACAGACGCCCGAACGGCTTCATCAATCCAGATTCGCGCCGATAGCGCGCAGCGCCTCGTCCCGCGCGTCAATCACGTGCTGGAAGGCCATTCGGCGGGCGCCTTCGACATCGCCGTCAGCTACAAGCCGTACCAGTGCACGATGCTGTTCAAGAGCGGACTGCCGTCGGGCTGCGCTGTGGTTGGTGAACCGGCGATAACGCTCCATCTGGCTGGAGACCTGGGCGTGAAGGCGCACCGCCCAGTCATTGCCGGCGATGTCGGCAAGGGCACTGTGCAGCGCCTGGCCGTATCGCATGGCGTCGTCCGGAAAATCGACCATCGCGGCGTTACGGGCAACGATCCCTTCCAACTCTTCGATATCGGCAGCCGTCGCACGGGACGCTGCTTCGCCAGCCATCAACAACTCGAGGGATGCGCGAACGTCATACAGCTCTGAGATCTCGGTCTGGTTCAGCTGCGGCACCACGAGCCCGCCAGTGGGGAGGCGTTCGAGCAGGCTCTCCGACACGAGTTGCCTCACGGCCTCACGCAGCGGCGTGCGACTCACCCCCAAAGACGTCGCCAGGCTCTCCTCCGAGAGTCGGGAGCCGGGCTGCAATTCGAGTGTGAGCACCTTGCGACGAAGCTCCGAGTACGCCAGATGACTACCCGAGCCCCGCATCGTTGCGTTCGCCATGTCCACCTCCGCCGTCAGCATACTTGTACCAGTTGCATAGTTGTATACAGATGTACGAAGTGCTACGTTTCCGACAACGCAGATCGCGTCGGCGCCGCAAAGTAGCGGCACGCACTGCGCACACAGCGGAGATCAATGATGATGCTCACCCGAAAGAGAAGTGTCCGTCTCGCCCTCGCGGCAGTCGCCCTTACCGCCGTCCTTGGCGCAACCGCCTGCTCGGCCAGCAACAGCGGCGGCGCGGGAGGCGGGGGAGCCCCCGACATCCTGCGCCAAGGCGTATCCATCGACGCGCCGTCCGGTCCTGGCAGCGGCTACGACCAGACCGCCCGCGCCATCGAGGCCACGCTCAAGGGCGAAGACCTCGTCTCCCGCGTCCAGGTCTCCAACACGGAAGGCGCCGGCGGCACCGTGGCACTGGCGGAGTTCGTGACCAAGACCGATCCGGATGAACTGATGATCGGCGGACTGTCGCTCGTCGGCGCCACCATCACGAACAACGCCCCGAACACGCTCGAAGAGCTGACGCCCATCGCCCGCCTCATCGGCGAGTACGACGTCATCGTCGTGCCGGCCGCAAGCCCGCACGAGACGCTTCAAGACTTCTTCGACGCGCTGGCGGACGACCCGGGCAAGAACCCCATCGCCATCGGCAACCAGGGCGGGTATGACCACATGTGGGGCGGCATGCTCGCTCAGGACGCAGGCCTCGAGGCCACGGACGTGAACTTCGTCACGTTCTCCGGTGGCGGGGAAGCGCTCATCGCTCTTCTCGGGAACCAGGTCGCGGCGGGCATCTCCGGTTACGGCGAGTTCGCCGACGCCATCGAGAATGGCGACCTTCGCATCCTCGCGACGGCGTCCGCCGAGCCGCTGGAGATCGCACCTGACGCTCCCACCATCGCTGACGCCGGTTACCCCGACTCCGCCCTTGTGAACTGGCGTGGAGTCTTCGCCCCTCCTGGGATCAGCGACGAGGACCGCGCGACGCTCGAGGCGCTGTTCGAAGACGTCGTGAAGTCCGACAGCTGGAAAGAGGTCCTCGAGACCAACGGCTGGAGCGACGAGTGGCTGGGCAGTGACGACTTCGGTACCGAGCTGACGTCCGTCCAGGAGCAGACACAGCAGCTGCTGGCGGACCTCGGGCTGGTATGAAGCTCTCGATTCAGAGCAAGGGGGAGCTCGCGTTCGCCGGGCTCCTCCTTGTCCTCGGCATCTTCGTTCTCATCGAGACGGCGGCGATTCCGATCCCTGTTGCCGCGAGCAACGTCGGCCCCCGGTTCATGCCGTACTTCGCCGGCGGCCTGCTCACGGTCGCTGCAGCCTGGACTCTGCTCGAGATCCTGCGTGGCCGCTCCGCGTCCCCGGAAGAGTCCGAGCTCGCCGACCCGACGCAGAAGTTCCACTTCGGTCGCGTCGCGCTCCTGGTCGCCTCGGTCATCGCCTTCGGCGTCCTGCTGGACCCGCTCGGCTACCTCATCGCTGCGCCGCTGTGCATGTTCGGCCTGCTGCTGACCTTCGGTGCTCGGCGCTGGTGGCTCATGACCGTCGTCTCCGTCGTTCTCCCCGTGCTCATCTTCCTTCTGTTCACCGAGGTGCTGGGTATCTACCTACCCCTCGGACCGTTCGAAGGCCTCTTCTGAAAGTCCCATCATGGAAGGCTTGCAAGGACTCATCGACGGCTTCGCCGTCGCGCTGACTCCGGGGAACCTGCTCTTCGCATTCCTCGGCGTCCTCGCGGGAACCTTCGTCGGTGTTCTCCCCGGCATCGGACCCGCGCTCACCATCGCTCTGCTCCTGCCCCTGACCTATACGGTCGCCCCGGAAGCGGCGTTCATCATGTTCGCTGGCATCTATTACGGCGCGATGTACGGTGGCTCAACCACATCCATCCTCCTGAACACTCCAGGCGAGTCCGGGTCGATGATGACAGCCGTCGAAGGCAACAAGATGGCAAGGACCGGGCGCGCGGCAGCAGCCCTCGCGACTGCCGCCATCGGATCGTTCGTCGCTGGAACCATCGCCACCGTTTTGCTCGCGTTCGTCGCCCCCTACGTCGTCGATGTCGCGATCCTCCTCGGCCCAGCGGACTATCTCGCCCTCATCGTGGTCGCGTTCATGACGGTCGGAGCGCTCCTGGGAGCCTCGCCCGCCCGCGGATTTGTCAGTGTCAGCATCGGTCTGGTCATCGGCCTCATCGGCTTCGACGCTCAGAGCGGCGTCGCACGGTTCACCTTCGGGATCCCTCGCCTACTCGATGGCGTCAGCTCCATCGTCATCATCGTCGGACTCTTCGCGCTCGGTGAAGCGGTCTACCTCGCGGCCAAGATGCGCAAGGGCAAGCCGCAGATCATGGCCATCAACAAGGGCAAGCACTGGATGACCCGCGAAGACTGGAAGCGCTCCTGGCCTGCGTGGCTCCGCGGCACGCTCATCGGCTGGCCCCTCGGCGCAGTCCCGGTCGGAGGGTCCGAGGTCCCGACCTTCCTGTCGTACGCGGCAGAGAAGCGCCTTTCCCGGCACAAGGAGGAGTTCGGACACGGTGCCATCGAGGGTGTCGCCGGCCCCGAGGCGGCCAACAATGCCAATGCCGCAGGTGCTCTCATGCCGCTGCTCGCGCTCGGGCTGCCGACAACAGCCACGGCCGCGGTGATCCTCGTTGCGTTCCAGCAGTACGGCATCCAGCCGGGGCCGCGACTGCTGGAGACGCAGCCCGAGCTCGTCTGGGGTCTTGTCGCAGCGCTCCTCATCGGAAACCTGATGCTCCTCATCATCAACCTCCCGCTCGTCGGGCTCTGGGTGAAGGTGCTCCGGATCCCGACTCCGTACCTCTACGCGGGGATCATCATCTTCGCCCTGCTCGGTGCGTACAGCCTCAAAGGGTCCGTGTTCGACGTCTTCGTCCTCTTGGTCGTCGGCATCCTGGGCTACTTCATGCGGCAGTATGGCTTCCCCATCGCACCACTCATCATCGGTGTGATCCTCGGCCCGGTCGCTGAGCAGCAGCTTCGACGTGCATTGGCGATCTCGGACGGCGACGCACTCGCGCTCATCCACTCGCCGTTCTCCATCGCCTGCTACGTGCTCGTCATCCTCGTCGCCATCGTTCCCTTCTTCCTGAAGCGCTGGGAGCGCCGCACCGCGGCCGAGGTCGGTCTGGATGAGGTCGACGCGGGCTTCGCCACCTCCACGCTTCGCACCGTCGACAAGCGCACCGCCCGCCGCGAGGCGAAGGTGGCTGCCAAGGCGTCCGCCGGCGACAAGACCACCCCCTGAGAGGACCCCATGCACATCCTTGTACTGCCCGGAGACGGCATCGGGCCAGAGATCACCGAGTCCACCCTCGAAGTGCTCCGCGCCGTCGAGCGCACCCACGACGTGACCTTCGAGATCGAAAGCGCCGACATCGGCCTGAAGAGCCTCGCGGAGGTCGGCACGACGTTGCCGGCCGACGTCCTCAAGCGAGTTCCCCAAGCGGACGGAGTCATCCTCGGCCCGGTATCGCACTACGAGTACCCGGCCAAGCACGAGGGCGGATTCAACCCCTCGGCGGAACTCCGCGTGCAGTTCGATCTGTTCGCCAATGTCCGGCCGTGCCGGTCGCGAGCGGACATGAGCATTCTGCGGACGCCGATGGACCTAGTCCTCGTGCGCGAGAACACCGAGGGGTTCTACTCCGACAGGAACATGTTCGCCGGATCCGGCGAATTCATGCCCGATCCCGACAGCGCCTTCAGCATCCGGAAGGTGACGGCGCGTGCATCGTCACGCGTTGCACGTGCGGCGTTCGAGATCGCTCAACGCCGCAACAACAAGGTCACGGCCGTCCACAAGGCCAACGTCGTGAAGCTCTCCGACGGGCTGTTCCTCCGCGAGGTTCGCAAGGTCGCTGAGGAGTACCCGGACGTCGAGCTCACTGAACTCATCGTCGATGCGGCGGCCGCGGCGCTCATCAAGCGGCCCGACCACTTCGACGTCATCGTGACGACGAACATGTTCGGCGACATTCTCTCGGATGAAGCGTCCGAACTGTCCGGCAGCCTGGGCCTGGGTGGTTCCCTGAACGTGGGCGACGACATCGCCGTCGCGCAGGCGCAGCACGGCTCCGCGCCCGATATCGCGGGTCGCGGAATCGCCAACCCGACTTCGCTCATCCTGTCCGCGGCGATGCTTCTGGACTGGCGCGGCAGACAGGACGGCTCGGTTGCACTGCAGGATGCCGCGGGGGCCATTGAGGCCGCTGTGGATCGTGTGCTCAGCAACCCGCAGACGCGTACGGGCGACATCGGCGGAGCACTCGGTACTGCGGAGTTCACCCGCCATGTCGTCGAGGCGTTGTCGCACCGTTGACCACTCCGAACATAACGTGGGCCCCTCGCCAGGGAGTGCGAGGGGCCCACGAGTGTGGGTGCGGAGAACTACAGGGTGAACTCCACTCCCTGCTCGTCCGCAATGAGCTGCAGGTCCAGGATCGTCTGCTCCGGAAGCTGCAGACCGCCGGCCTCTGCCACCCGAGCAGCAGAGCGGTCCTCCACTTCGCCGGGGTAGAAGATCTCGTTCGCGTCCTGCGCGAGCGGAGTGCTCTTCACCTCGTCGACGAGGTGGGAGACGCGCTCTGCATATCCCTCGGGGTCACCGGTAGCGTTCACGTCGATGGCGAGGAAGAGGTGGCCGGCGCCGCTGGCCTTGTCCGCCTCGTACGGGCCGTGCACTCCGGTGCCGACGGCGCTGCCCGTCAGGGCGCCCGACAGCACATCCATCATGAAGGTGATGGCGTAACCCTTGTGCGCGGCCATCGGCAAGATGACACCGTGGACTGCCTCGGCCGCATCGGTGGTCCGTGCGCCGTCCTCGGTGAGTGCCCAACTGTCGGGGATGAGTTCGCCCTTCTGGCGGGCGAGGTAGATCTTCCCGCGCGCCACAGCGGTGTTGGCGATGTCTACGGCGACGACGCGGTCACCGTAGGGCGCTGCGATAGACCAGGGGTTGGTGCCCAGACGCTTCTCGCGACCGCCCCATGGGGCCATGGCAGGCGAGGCGTTCGTCGTGAGGATCGCTGCGCAGCCGTCGGCGGCGGCGCGGCGGGTGAAGTACATCGCGGTGCCGAAGTGGTTGGAGTTTCGCACGCCGACCGCACCGATGCCGTGCTCTCGAGCGCGGCGCACCGCTTCGATCCGCGCGTGCTCGGTCAGCACCTGTCCGATGCCGTCGTGGCCGTCGTAGATGGCGAGGGCTCCGGTGTCAATAACGGTGGACGGTGCGGTCACCGTCTTCATCGCTCCGGTGCGCAATCGCTCGAGATACCAGGGCAGACGCAGCACGCCGTGCGACTGATGGCCCCACTCGTCGGCCGCGACCAAGCTATCTGCGACCAAAGCGGCATCGGCATCGGGTACGCCCTGCGACGTGAGGATTCGCGTTGCGAAGGTCCGAAGCGAAGACGGGGACACCAACTGAGTGGGTGCCGCGTCGAGGGAAGGCTGAGCGTCCATTGGTCTGCCCGTCCGATCAGTCAGGATGAGATGTGTACACCTACAGGTATACACTACCTACGGAAAGTTCGCATCACGAGGTTTGAGGAGTTGCCATGCACTCGGTTTGGGTGGAAGTACAGGTCATCGAGGGGAAGCTCGATGAGTTCCGTGCTGCAATCGCTGCGAACGCGGATGCCACCGTCCGCGATGAGCCGGGCTGCTACTACTTCGACGTCATCGAGCTCGACGCAGCCGAGCAGCGGTTCGCCTTCTATGAGATCTACCGCGACAGGGACGCGTTCGTCGTCGAGCACCGGTCCGCGGCGCACTACGCGGCGTGGAAGCAGGCGGTCGCTGAGACCATCGTTCCTGGGTCTCAGACCATCACTGAAGGGCGACGTTTGTTCGGCGCCTCGGAGACTGTTCCGTCTAGGTGACGAGGAGCTCGCCGGCGTCGCCGGTCATCAGCTGACGGAAGATTGCCTGGTCGACGTGGTTGAGGTGAGTGGTCATCGCCTCAGCCGCGGCGTCGGCGTTGCCGTCGACGATGGCATGGCACATATTCATGTGCTCGGCGACGGATTCCTGCAGGCGCGAGAGGTCTCCATGCGCGATATATCGCAGTCTCGCGCTATGAGGCCGCAGGTCCACGATGGAGCGTCCGAGGTACTCGTTCGGCGTATTCACCGCGATGAGCCGGTCGAACTCCGCCGCAGCGTCGCGGAAACGCGCCGCGAACTCGGGGGAGTACTCGACGCCTCGGATGGAAGCGAACGCATCGAGCACGCGGAGGAAGGCCTCTCGGAGCGAGGGGTTATCCGCAGCCTTCTGAGTGACCATCCGCACCGCGATGGGCTCGACGATGCGACGGAAGTCGAAAAGCGCCCGTGCGCTCCGCAGGGAAATGCGGGACACCGTAGGTGCTCGACGGGGAGCGAGGTCCACGAGCCCCTCAGCGGCGAGGCGCCGGATCGCCTCGCGGACAGGCGTGCGAGACGCTCCGGTGTACGCGACCAGTTCGATCTCCGACAGCGTCTGACCTGGCGCGAGCACGCCGGTCTCGATGTCGGAGCGCAACTGCGCATACGCGCGCTCTGCTTTGCCGCGCCAGACGCTGTCCTCGGAGCTCATGAATCCATCCTAGTTTACAAACAGGTATACCTGCATGTATAACTGTATGGACGCGCTCGACTGCGCAAGGTTCCCCTCTATGCAAAAGGAGCGACGATGCTCGTGATACTCGGCTTCCTGATGATCGCCGTGTTCATGTACCTGGTGATGGCCAAGAAGGCCACGCCGGTTGCAACCCTGATCCTGGTTCCCATCATCTTTGGCCTCTTCACGGGAGCTGGCCTCGGCCTCAGCGACATGATCGTCGAGTCGTTCCTCAAGCTCGCACCGACCGCAGGGCTTCTGTTCTTCGCCATCATCTTCTTCGGCACAATGATTGACGTCGGGCTGTTCGACCCGCTCATCAAACTGATTCTGAAGTTCGTGGGCAATCACCCCACCCGCCTCGTTGTGGGCACGGCGCTGCTGACTTCCATCGTGTCGCTGGACGGGGACGGTTCGACGACCTTCATCATCGTGACCTCGGCGTTCTTGCCGATCTACCTGCGACTCGGTATGAGCCCGGTGATCCTCACAGTGGTGGCGGCGATGTCCAATGGTGTCCTCAACACCGTCCCGTGGGGTGGATCCACCGCGCGCGCCGCAGCAGCACTGAACGTGTCGCCCATCGACATCTTCGTTCCGATGATCCCGTCCATCATCGCGGGTCTCGCAACGGTGATCATCATCGCCTACTTCCTCGGACGGCGTGAGACGAAGCGCATCGGCGAGCTCGTGCTGACCGAGTCGCCCGGCTTCCTCAAGAAGGCGGATATCGGGGTGGAGCTGAAGCACTCCTCGGCCGACCG
Organism: Microbacterium sp. LMX7-1.2; assembly: GCF_040675935.1. Classification (NCBI taxonomy): domain Bacteria; kingdom Bacillati; phylum Actinomycetota; class Actinomycetes; order Micrococcales; family Microbacteriaceae; genus Microbacterium; species Microbacterium sp. LMX7-1.2. The sequence goes on from NZ_JBEGIL010000001.1 coordinate 2,723,041, forward strand.
CGCAACGCGCAAGGCCGCGGCGAACGGTGGCGACTGGGACTCGTCCGTCGTGCTGACCAACAACTTCGCCGTTCCGACCAACGAGGACGGGACGCAGCTGCTTGACCGACCGAACGCACGTCCGCGTCTGATCTGGTTCAACCTGATCCTCACCCTTGCAGTCATGACCGTCCTCGTGATGGATGTCACCGAGCCCGTCGTCATCTTCATGATTGCCGCGGCAACCGCGCTGGTCGTGAACTTCCCCCGTGTGCAGGAGCAGTCCGCACAGCTCAAGGCGCACGCCTCGTCGGTCATCTCCGTCGTCGGCATGGTGTTCGCGGCCTCGGTCCTCACCGGCATCATGAGCGGCACCGGAATGGTCGAGGCGATGGCCGGTTGGCTCGTTGACATCATCCCGCCGGCGCTGGGGCCGTTCATGGCGACTATCGCTGGAATCCTCAGTATTCCACTGACCTTCATCATGACCAACGACGCGTACTACTTCGGTGTTCTGCCGATTCTCGCTGAGACGGCGACCCACTTCGGCATTGAGCCGGTCGAGATGGCACGCGCATCTCTGGTGGGTCAGGCACTGCACCAGTCGAGCCCCCTGGTGGCGTCGTTCCTTCTTCTCATCGGTCTGGCCAACGTCAACCTCGGCGAGCACTTCAAGAAGGTCATCTGGCGCGGCACCATCGTCGCCCTGGTGATGCTCGTCGTCGGCGGCCTGTTCGCTTACCCCCTGTTCTGACGCTCGTTCTAAGAAAGGCACAATCATGGTCATCAGTTCGGTCAACCCGGCAACGGAAGAGACTGTCGCCACGTTCGAGCTTCACACGCCCGAGCAGCTCGAGCAGAAGCTCGACGCGGCCGTCGCCGCGCAGAAGAGCTGGCGTCGCACGTCCATCGAGGACCGCACCGCGCTGCTCCGTCGCATCGCAGAGGTGCTGCGCGAAGGCAAGGAAGAGTACGCGCAGATCATCACCCGGGAGATGGGCAAGCCCATCGTCGAGGCCCGCGCCGAGGTCGAGAAGTGCGCCGTCACCCTCGACTACTACGCCGAGCAGGCGCCGAAGTTCCTCGCGAACGAGCGCATCGCCTCGAACGCCACTGAGAGCGCGGTCGTCTTCGACCCGCTCGGTGTGGTCCTCGCCATCATGCCGTGGAACTACCCGTTCTGGCAGTTCTTCCGGTTCGCCGCTCCCGCCCTCGCTGCCGGTAACGCACCGTTCCTGAAACACGCGAACAACGTGCCGGCGGCCGCTGTCGCCGTGGAAGAGATCGTGCGCAAAGCCGGCGCGCCTGAGGGCCTCTGCACCACGGTGCTCATCGAGTCGAACCGCGTCGCCGCCCTCATTGAAGACGACCGCATCGCCGCCGTGACCCTCACCGGTTCGACCGAGGTCGGTCGCATCGTCGCCTCCCAGGCGGGCAAGGCCCTGAAGAAGCAGGTGCTCGAGCTCGGCGGGTCCGACCCGTTCATCGTTCTCGAAGGCGCCGACATCGCCGAGGCTGCGAAGGTTGCGGTCAAGGCGCGCTTCACCAACGTCGGACAGAGCTGCGTGAACGCCAAGCGCTTCATCGTCGAGGACGCTGTTGCCGACGAGTTCGTGGCAGCATTCGTCGAGCACGCCGCAGCGCTGAAGATCGGTGACCCGTTCGAGGATGACACCAACATCGGGCCGATGGCCCGCGGCAACCTCCGCGACGAGCTCCACGACCAGGTTCTGCGCACACTCGAGCACGGACGCACCGTCCTCAAGCTCGGTGGCGCACCGCTTGACGGCCCCGGCTACTTCTACCCGCCGACCGTCATCGACTACGTTGAGCCGGGGGACACCGCGTTCGAAGAGGAGACCTTCGGCCCCGTCGCCGCCATCATCCGCGCGAAGAACGCGGACCACGCCGTCGAACTGGCAAACGACACCGAGTTTGGTCTGGGCGCGGCGCTGTGGACCCAGGACCTCGACCTTGCTCGTAAGCTGACGCGACAGATCGACGCCGGCGCCGTGTTCGTCAACGGCATGGTGGCCTCCGACGCCCGCCTGCCTTTCGGTGGCATCAAGGCATCGGGATACGGCCGCGAGCTCGGCGACTACGGGCTGCGCGAGTTCGTGAACATCAAGACGGTGTGGATCGGACCGGCGAAGACCCCGGCTCCGACGGTCGCCGAGAAGATCGGCGAGTGACCCGATGACCGCTACGAACGACATCACCTCCCAGCCCACGCACGTCTTCCGCCCGGACGAGCTCCCCTCGAAGAACCGTGGAGGAGGGGCGAAGACGGTTCCACTGGTCACCGCCTCCCGGGGCGGCACGACCTACCTCAACGGCGTGACCATATTCGAGCCCGGCGCGGCCATCGGACACCACATCCACAACGTGGCCGAGTCCGTCATGGTCATCAAGGGCACCGCCGTCGTCGACATCAACGGCGAACGCACCGCCCTGAACACGTACGACACCACCTTCGTGCCCGCGAACATTCCCCACCACTTCGAGAACTCCTCGGAAACGGAGGAGATGCGGATCCTGTGGACCTATGGATCGCTCGACGCGACCCGCACGCTCACGGAGTCCGGAGAGTACGGACGTGTCGACGCCGAGTCGGCAGACGCCGCAGCGGGCGCAGTGCGAATCGTGACGGAGATGGCCACCATCACCGTCATCGACGGGCACCAGCAGCAGTTCGAGGAGGCCGTCGCGCAGGCGGCGCCGCTGTTCCAGCGGGCGCACGGAGCCCGCACGTTCCGGCTCGAATCGTCCGAGGAGAAGCCGACCGTGTACCGCCTCTTCGTCGGCTGGGAGTCCATCGACGACCACATGGTCACCTTCCGCGAATCGGGTGCGTTCCTGGCGTGGCGCGAACTCATCGGCCCGCACGTCGATGGCACCCCGCAGGTCGAGCACCTTCGCAACGTCCTCGCCGCCTTCTGATCCCGACCTCTGACGACGCTCATGACTGACATTCTCGACAGCACCTCTCTCGGCAGCGACCTCGCCCGATCCTGGCTCCTTGTCTCCGCGCGGGACACTGGCAGGTTCCAGGTCGCTGCCGAGGGCGACGCTGACGAGATCGTCCTCGACATCGAGGACGCCGTCGATGAGTCGTTCAAGGACGACGCGCGTCAGGATGTCGCCAGCTGGCTCTCGGACAACAGCGCCTGGGTGCGCATCAACAATCACGAGAGCCCGTTCTGGGCCGACGACGTCGCGGAGCTGAAAGGTTTCCGAGGGCTCCGCGGCGTCGTCCTCGCGAAAGTCGAGTCGGCCACGGCTGTGACGGAGACATTCATAGGTCTCGGCGGGGAGACGCCCGTCATCGCCCTCATCGAGTCCGCACTCGGCATCGAAGAGGCAGTCGGCATCGCACGGGCCGAAGGCGCGGCCCGACTCGCCTTCGGCAGCGGCGACTACCGCCGCGACACGGGAGCCAGCGCCGACGACCTCGCCATGGCCTATCCGCGGTCTCGCCTGGTCATCGCATCCCGCATCGGTGGGCTACCAGGCCCCATCGACGGTCCCACTGTCACCCCGGGACACGCGCCCCTGCGCGAGCAATCCGCGGTCGGAGTGGCACTCGGGATGACGGGCAAGCTCTGCCTCTCTGATGCGCAGCCCACCGTCGTCAACGAGGCCTTCAGCCCCTCGCGCTCCGACGTGATCTGGGCCCGCGACTTTCTCGCCGACTTCGATGACCGGGGAGGTGTCGTCCGCGACGGCAGCGACCTTCCGCGCCTCGGACGCGCGCAACGCATCAGAGAACTCGCACACGCCTTCCGCCTCAGCATCGACTGACGCCAAACCGAGAGAACAGCCGTGACCGAATCCGCCTTCGACTCCCACCGCGACAGCTGGGTGCGTCGCGAAGAGCTCGCCGAGAACCTCATTCCCCTCATCGGGAAGCTGTACCGGGACCACGGAGTGGTGACATCCATCCACGGTCACCACCTCATCAACCTCTCCGCCACCGGGGTCATCGCCGCGCACGACCGAGCGGCCGACATGGGCCACCCCGCCATCGCTCTGGAGCAGACTGCCTCCGTCCTCGAGGCTCTCCTCGCCGCAGCACCGGCGCCGTCCTCGATAGACATCGCCCGTGTCGCCGCCGCAGTCGCGGCGTCTGAGGCTGACGTCCTCAGTGCGCTGTTCGCTGAGATCCCTGACACCGAAGCCGGAAGCACGGACGTTGTCCTCTACGGATTCGGCCGAATCGGCAGACTGCTCGCCCGCATCCTCATCGCCCAGGCCGGCAACGGACACGGACTGCGGCTTCGCGCCATCGTCGTGCGCCGCGGATCGGGCAACGACCTCGACAAGCGCGCCAGCCTCCTCTTGCGCGACTCCGTCCACGGCCCGTTCTCCGGGTCCGTCTCCGTAGACCACGAGGCCAACGTCCTCATCGCCAATGGTGTGCGCGTGCAGGTCATCTACTCCGACGACCCCGCCGCCACCGACTACACCAGCTACGGCATCCACGACGCGGTCGTCGTGGATAACACCGGCCGCTGGCGTGACGAAGAGGGCCTGATGCAGCATCTCCGCAGTCCCGGCGTATCCCGGGTTCTGCTCACTGCGCCCGGCAAGACCCCGTTGAAGAACATCGTCCACGGCATCAACGACGACACGATCCACTCCACCGACCGGATCCTGTCCGCAGCGTCCTGCACGACGAACGCCATCACCCCTGTGCTGAAAGCGCTCGACGATGCCTACGGTGTCGCGCGTGGCCACGTCGAGACCGTCCACTCGTTCACGAACGACCAGAACCTCATCGACAACTTCCACAAGGGCGACCGACGAGGACGTTCCGCGGTGCTGAACATGGTCATCACCGAGACGGGCGCCGCGAAGGCTGTCGCGAAAGCACTTCCTCAGCTGGAAGGAAAGCTCACCGGCTCCAGCATCCGTGTGCCCACTCCAGATGTGTCCCTCGCCATCCTCAACCTCACGCTGCAGCGTGCGGTCACTCGCGACGAGGTCAACGACTACCTGCGCCGAGTGTCATTGCACTCGCCCCTGCGCCAGCAGATCGACTACGTCGAATCGCCGGAGATCGTGTCGACCGACTTCGTCGGCTCCCACCGCGCCGGCATCGTCGACGGGCTCGCGACCGTCGCTGACGGAGTCAACCTCACCCTCTACGTCTGGTACGACAACGAATACGGCTACAGCTGCCAGGTCGTGCGCGTCCTCGAACGTATGGCCGGCATCCATCCCATCGTGATCCCCGCGCGCGAGCGCGTGCTGGCCGAGACCCTCCCCGCATAGTCGCGTGCCACCACAAGGAGCATTCCGATGCCTGAACTGCCCCCTCTCTTCGAGATTGGTTCGATGGTCGCGCTCGTCGCGATCCTCATCATCGACCTGCTCATCGTCGTTCGACGCCCGCACGTACCATCCATGAAGGAAGCCACGCTGTGGGTGAGCCTGTACGTCGGTCTTGCCCTCGTGTTCGCCCTGCTGATGCTCAACTTCGCGGGCGGTGAATGGGCAGGGCAGTTCCTCGCAGGATGGTTGACCGAGTACAGCCTGTCCATCGACAACCTGTTCGTGTTCGTCATCATCATGGCTCGCTTCTCCGTGCCGAAGAAGAATCAGCAGGAAGTGCTGATGATTGGCATCATCATCGCGCTGCTCCTGCGAGGCATCTTCATCCTCCTGGGCGCACAACTCATCGATAACTTCTCCTGGATCTTCTACATCTTCGGAGCGTGGCTCGTCTGGACCGCTATCCAGCAGTTGCGTGACCACGAAGATGACGACTTGGACAGCTTCATCGTCCGCGCGCTGCGCAAGCGCATCCGGATCACCGACACGTACAACGGCATCAAGCTGAAGGTGACCGAGAACGGCCACAAGCACTTCACACCGATGCTCATCGTCCTCATCGCCATCGGCACCACCGACCTCCTCTTCGCGCTCGACTCCATCCCCGCGATCTTCGGAATCACCCAGAGCCCGTTCATCGTCTTCACCGCCAACGTCTTCGCGCTCATGGGTCTGCGCCAGCTGTACTTCCTCCTCGGAGGTCTGCTCGAACGGCTCGAGTACCTCAAGTACGGCATCGCGTTCATCCTCGCCTTCATCGGCGTCAAGCTCGTCTTCCACGCCATGCACGTCAACGAGCTCCCGTTCCTCAACGGCGGCGAGCACATCGACTGGGCGCCCGAGATCAACACCTGGACGTCGCTCGGCGTCATCGTTGCAGCCATGGCAGTATCGACCGTGGCGAGCGTTATCAAGGCTCGACGTGACGCAGCCAAGCGCGGACACCGCCTCACTGACGAGGTCGCGAACTTCACGTCGGACTGAGGCGCGGTCGAGCCTGGCGAGCGTCGGGTGGATCGCATCGATGTCTCCGAGAAGTTCTTCCGGATACCTGATCCGAAACGTCGGATTGAAAGCGGCGTCGCGCGTTCCGAAACGCTCTCGACGCTGACGACGGAACCGCGCTTGCACTCGTTGTCGGGTGCAAGCGCGGTCTACCTCGTCTGTCGGATCAGGTCAGGAGGATGCCTGCGTCGGCGGGGGCGCGGGAGGCCTCGTTCTCGCGTGTGTTGACCTCGATGACGTAGTTGCCGCTGTCAGTGGTCCAGGACTTGTAGCGATTGACAATGTCGACATCATGGCCGGGGATGATGCGGCTGGTTTCCTCTTTGAGTTCTTCTTTGAGGGTCTTGTATAGCCGGATGAGGTTGAAGTCGTTACCTTGGCCGTAGCCGGGGGTCCACATCTTCTCGACGTTGGAGTACCAGTAGACGGTGTCTCCGGCGACGACGAAGGGGCCGCTCTGGGTCTCGACTTTGAACCACTGGGATCCGAAGGTGTGGGAGTCTCGTGCCAGGCGTGCGGTGACTCCGGGGAGGAGTTCCTCATCGCCGTTGACGAAGCGGATGCGGCCGTCCGCGATGCCTTTGGCTGCGCGAGTCAGATCGGTGGGGTCGAATGAGGAGAAGATCCATGCGCGGTCGGCGTCGCTCGGCATCTGATTCGCGAGGTTCACCGCTTCGGACCAGCCCACGTACTCGTCGAATTGCACATAGAGCTGCGCATTGGGGAATGCTTCGAAGTTGCCCATGTGGTCGAAGTGCATGTGAGAGACGAGGATGATGTCGATGTCCTCGGGGGTTAGGTCGACCTTGGCGAGGACCTCGGCGGGGCTCTCCCAGCTCTGGAACGGGTAGCGGTCGAGCCAGTAGTCATCGCGGAAGCCGCAGTCCACGAGGGCGACGTGCTGCTTGCCCCCGACCTCCCCGCCGATGAGGAGGGTGTACAGCATCGGGATGCGCACCGTCCCTGCGTTGCTGTAGAGGCCTGAACCTCCGAAGAAGTCATGGGGCATCGTGCCCTGGCAGAACTCAAGGGAGTAAATAGAGTAGTCGGTCTTGCGTTCGCTCATTCGTGGTGTCCTTCTCGGGTTCGGGCTTCGTGTGAGAGCTGTCGATGCTGCGCGCTTGTGCAGTTAACCCAGGTGTACCCACATCTACAAACGATTGCAATAGTCTTAATGAGACGGTAACGTCATCGAAGGGGCTGCAGCGTGAAGCCGCACTCTTGAGCGTTTCCGGCAGCACCGTCGTCCTGAGTGAGTGGAGAGAGCTTGCCTTCTGATCGGCTAATACGCATTCCTGCTCCGGTGGTCCCCGGGATCTCCGACAGTGTCCTGGACACGACCACCGGGCTCCTCTACGTGTCGGGGGTCTACGCGCCGCACCCAGGAAACGACGAGGAATCCATCAAACTGACCTTCGAAGCACTGAGAGAAGCTTTGCATCGAGGTGGTGCGACATTCGATGACCTCGTGAGGGTGAACGTCTACATCAAGCATCTCGACGAGGCCAAGCTGCAGGCGTACCGCCGAGTGCGCGATTCGATTCTCGATCCTGATCGACTTCCGGCAAGCACCGCTGTCGGAGTGCACTCACTGTACAACGGAGCCGTGATCGAGATTGACGCGATCGCCGCAGTCTGAGCTAGGTCTGGTCCCCTCCCGCACCCGGGTGAATCCTTGTGGTGGTGCCGCGGGAGCATCTTCGGGAGAACCCGATAGCGACTCCGAGGCGGGCTCCGATCGGCGACGTCGGCGCGGCTCTGGCCTGGTGGGGCACCGCCGGTGCAATGGACGTTGTATCGTGGCGCAACGTCGGTAGCATCGCCCAATCGGATGCTTTCCTCTGCGTGCCGGTGCAGGTCGACGTCCGGCAGCCCGGTGGTCCCGCTCGGCTCCTCGCTGTGCGTCCGCGAGCCTGAAGTTTTCAAAACTGAAACACAAAAGTCCTCGTCCGCCGTATAGCATCATCTTCAGAAGCAAACGATTGCAGTAACGTGCAGGCTTCAGGCCAGAGTCATCGAAGGAGAGCGACAGTGAGCAGTTCAGTTCAAGAAGCGCCAGTCATGGACGCCTTTTTCGGCGCCCCCGGCCCCGACTACGAGATTATCGCGAAGGCGCAGACACTGCAGCCTCTGATCCGCGAGTACGCCCAGCAGGGTGAGGAGAACCGCCGTGTCTCGGATGAGGTCATCACAGCGATGCGGGATGCCGGGCTTCTGCACATCTCGATCCCGAAGCGCTGGGGCGGTCTCGGCGGAAACTTCCGCACCTTCATCGACACCGTCGCGGCTGTCGGGCAGGCTGACGGAGCGACTGGTTGGGTTTCAGCGCTGCTGAACTCGTCCACGTGGTTCGCCACTCTTTTCCCCGAACAGGCTCAGGATGACGTCTTCGGTGCGAACCCCCGCGCATCCGTCGCCGCAGTCCTTTCGCCCGGCGGCCCCTTCATGCAGGCGAACTCCACCAAGAAGGTCGAGCACGTCGAAGGCGGCATCCGCCTCACCGGTGAGTGGGGCTACTCGACCGGTTCGCTGCACGCGGACTGGTCGATCGTTCCGGTACGCACCAGCGAGGACGAGAACGGGCTCGCCGTGAACTCGCTCGTTCTGATCCCGCGCGTGGACTCGAACATCAGGGACACTTGGTACGTGGCGGGCATGCGCGCAACGGGCTCGAACACTGTCTTCGTCGAGGACATCTTCATCCCCGAGCACCGGATCGTGCCGATCGGCGACCTGGCAACCGAGCAGTACCCTCGGGAGTGGGCTGAGGAGGACAACTACAACGCCTCCTTCGTTCCCGTCGCGGAGATCGTGCTGAGCGCGGCGCAGATCGGCATGGCGCGCGGCGCCATCGAGATCGCCCGCAGCGTCGGTGAGAAGCCGATCACGTACTCCGTGTACCAGCACGCGAAGAACTCGGTCGTGCACCAGATCGAGCTTGCGAAGGCACAGTCCGAGGCCGACCAGGCGTACCTGCTCGTCACGCGCAGCGTCGCGACCATCGATTCCGCCGCTCGCGACCGTCGTCCGATGACGGTGGAGGAGCGTGCCAGGACTCGTATGGACAACGGCCAGGCGGCAGCGCTCGTGCGCAAGTCGATCAACCGCTGCCTCAGCATCGCCGGGGCTTTCAGCTTCGCCGAGATCAATCCTCTACAGCGTTTCTGGCGCAACAGCGAGACGGCGAGCCGTCACGCTCTGGTGCACCCGGAGATCGGCGCCGAGGTCTACGGCAAGTTCCTCTTCGGCATCGAGGACAACGTCCAGCCCTTCTGATCGTCAGGGGAAGGCCCTCGGGGCGGCGACGGAGACGCCGACCGCCCCGAGGGCCTTCTCGTGTCGCCGAGCTGCTTCGTCCGGGACACGCAAGACGGCCCCGCGGATTTCTCCACGGGGCCGTCTTGCGGCGTGGGCGCTCGCGGGTGAGCTCCTCACGCCGCGTGGTGGGTCAAGCGACCCACACGGTCTTGAGATTGCAGAACTCCCGGATACCCTCGGCGGAAAGCTCGCGGCCGTAACCGGAGCGCTTGATGCCTCCGAAGGGCAGCTCGGGATAGGAGATCGTCATGCCGTTGACGAAGACGGCGCCGGACTCGATCGCCTTGATGGCGTGGTCGATCTCCGCTTCGTCCGAGCTCCAGAACGCCGAGCCCAGGCCGAAGTCCAGACTATTGGCGATCGCCAGAGCGTCTTCGAGCGAAGCCGCCTCATACAGGCTCGCGACCGGTCCGAAGGCCTCCTCCTCGAACAGGCGCATCTCGGGGGTGATCCCCGCGATCACGGTCGGCGGGTAGAACCAGCCGTCGGCGCTGTCATCGAAGGAGCCGCCCACGATGATGCTCGCGCCCTTCTCCCGGGCATCGTCGACGAGCTCGACGATGTCGTCGCGGCCCGAGGAAGTGGCCAGGGGGCCGATGTCGGTGCTCGCATCCTGCGGATCACCGATCCTCAGCTGTGCCATCTTCTGGGCGAACTTCTCGGCGAACGCGGCGTATGCGTCGGTGTGCACGATGAAGCGCTTCGCGTTGATGCAGGCCTGGCCGTTGTTGGTGGTGCGGGCTTTCACGGCCGTCTCCGCGGCGGCATCGAGGTCGGCGGAGGGCATCACGATGAATGGATCGGATCCGCCGAGTTCGAGCACGACCTTCTTCAACACGTCTCCCGCGATCGACGCGACCGAACGCCCTGCCGGCTCCGAACCGGTCAGGGTGACGGCAGACACGCGCGGGTCCCGGATCACGCCCTCAACCCGTCCGGCACCGATGAGCAGGGTTGAGAAAGAGCCTTCGGGGAACCCAGCCCGGGTGAAGAGGCGGCCGAGGTATACCGCGGCCTGCGGCACATTCGAGGCGTGCTTCAAGACGCCGGCGTTCCCCGCCATCAGAGCCGGTGCGGCGAAGCGTACGACCTGCCAGATGGGGTAGTTCCACGGCATGACGGCGAGGACGACGCCGAGCGGGTCGAAGCGCGTGCCAGCCCGGGTCGCTCCGACGGCGGAGGGGTCGTTGAGGGTGCGTCCGCTGAGGAAGGCTTCGGCGTTCTCCGCGTAGTAGCGCATGGCGTAGACGGACTTCGTCACCTCCCCACGCGATTGTGCGATGGGCTTGCCCATCTCGTCGGTGATCATCGCCGCGACCTGCTCGAGGTCTGCTTCCAGTAGATCGGCGGCGGCGTTCATGAGTTCGGCTCGTCGTGCCCACCCTGCCGCATTGAGCTGGGGCACGGCGGCGCTGGCGGCGGCCAGCTTCTGCTCGACGACATCGTCGCTGTCGTGCTCGAACGTCGCCAGCTCCTCCCCGGTGGTGGGGTTGACACTTCGCATGATTGCCATGGTCGTCTTCTTTCCTCAGGTCAGATCAGGATGGTGAGAGGGTTCTCGATGCGTCGCTGGAAGGCGGCGAGCCACTGGGCCGCGACCGCCCCGTCGAGCACGCGATGGTCAGCCGAGAGGGTCACGGTCATGACCTTCCCGGTCGCAAGCGCCCCGTCCGCGTCGATCACCGGCACCGACCGCGCGGCCCCGACCGCGAGGATTCCCGCCTGCGGCGGGTTGAGGATGGCGGTGAACTGCGACGTGCCGTACATCCCGAGATTGGAGACCGAGAAGCTGCCTCCTTCGAGCTCGTGCTGCTTGAGCCGCCCTGCGCGTGCGCGCTCGGCCATCTCGGCGATGGTCGCGCTCACCTCCGTCAGGGACATGCGTTCGATGCCGCGCAGGACCGGGGTTGTCAGGCCGCCTTCCGAGGCGACCGCGACCGAGACATCAGCGGACGAGAACTGGCGGATGCTGTCGCCGTTCCACGTCGCGTTCGCCTGCGTGACCTCCATGAGAGCCGCACCGACGGCCTTCACCACGAAGTCGTTGACCGAGATCTTGCGGCTCGCCGTCTCATTCACCGTCGCACGCAGGGCCATCAATGCGTCCACGCGGCAGTCGGCCACGAGGTAGAAGTGCGGCACCGTGGACTTGCTCTCGGTGAGGCGGCGGGCGATCGCCTTGCGCATCCGATCGAGGGGGATGTCCTCGTAAGCCGCTCCACTGCTCGGCGTTGCCGCTGCGGGGGTCGCATCGGAGAGTTCCTGTGCTGGAGCGGCGGAGGGAGCCGCCGTCAGGTGTGCAAGATGAGCGTCGAAGTCGCGTCGCACGATCCGGCCGTGCGGGCCGGTCCCCTGCACATCGCTCAACGCTACGCCGTGCTGAGCGGCGAGCCGGCGAACAATGGGAGTTGCGACGAGTCGGCGTGTCTCGACCTCGTCGCTCCGCTCCGCGGCGAGCGCGCGCGTCTTATCCGACAAGGCCGTCGATGCGATCGTCGGGACGGCGCTCGCCGGTTCCGGCTCTGATGGCGGGGGCGATGCCGGCGCCCCCAGCCCGATCGCGGCGAGCGCGGTGTCGATGTCCTTCTCGGTGTCGCCGGGGGCGAGCATCACGAAGATCGGATCGCCCACCGCGACGCTGTCGCCCTGGGGCACCAGGAGTCGGCCGACCACTCCGGCGACTTCCGAGAGCATTTCGACGCTCGCCTTGTCGGTCTCGATCTCGGCGATCGGCTGATTCTGTGCGATGGTCTCGCCCGCGGCGACGAGCCACGCCTGGACGGCCGCTTCCTCGGCGCCGGCGAGGATCGCGGGCATACGGATGATTTCCACCATGATCAGGATCCGAATCCGGCGCGGACGGCTTCGAGCCCCGCGACTACTTCTTCCGTGCGGGCGATGGCTGCCCGCTCCAACACACGAGAGATGCTGGGCGATGCCTCTTCGCCGGTGACACGGGCGATCGGCTGATCGAGCCAGTCGAAGAACCGCCGCTGGATCTCGTCGGCCAGCCATGCACCGTAGGACGTGCCCTGCGAACCCTGTTCGACGATCAGCACGGCATTCGTCTTGCGGATGCTCTCACCGATCGTGTCCCAGTCGATGGATGCCCGGTCGAGCCAACGCAGGTCGATGAGTTCGGCATCGATCCGGGTCTGCTCGATGGCCTCCTTGGAGTGCGCGACCATGGACAGGTAGGTGAGGACCGTGACGTCGGAGCCTTCGCGAAGCACCGCGGCCGAGCCCGGCTCGATGACGTAGTCGAGATCGCCCTCCGGGATCTCGTCGGCGGCTCCGTAGAGGTCGACGTGCTCGATCACGAGCACGGGGTCCTGCAGTGCGAGAGCCGCATTCATCAGACCGACGTAGTCCCTCGCGTTCGAGGGGGCGACGATGCGCCAGCCGGGGCTGGTCGCGAAGATGCCCGCGGGGTCCATGAGGTGCTGCGACCCGTAGCCGGAACCCATCGCGACCTTGGTGCGCAGCACCAGGGGTACATCATTGTCCCCGCCGAACATGTGACGCGCCTTGCCGATCTGGTTGAAGACCTGGTCGGCGGCCACCCACATGAAGTCGGGGTACATGAACTCGACGACCGGGCGGAAGCGCCCGTCCAGGGCGAGGCCGCCGGCGAGACCGACGAACGCGTTCTCGCTGATCGGGGTGCCCAGGATGCGCTCCTCGCCGTACTTCTTCGGCAGCCCCTTGGTGGCGCCGTTGGTGCCTCCGTTGAGGCGGTGCACGTCCTCGCCCATCACGACGATGCGCGGGTCCGTCTCCATGCGGCGGTCCATCACCTGGGAGACGGCGTCGATGAACTTCACCGGGCGCAGGGGAGTGGACTCGTCGAGCGCGGGGAGACCCTGCAACTCGGTGCCGTCGCCGCGGACGCCCACGTTGACGAAGCTCGTCTCGGGCCACAGCTTCGGGCGGATGCGGCGCTTTCCGGGACGGTCCGGGTCCGACTCGAGAAGCTGAGCGGTGGCCTCGGTCATCGCGGCCTGAACACGCTCGCGAAGGGCTGTGACACCGGCATCGTCGATGAGTCCGCGGCGGATCATGTGCCGGGCAACGAGATCCAGGGGGTCACGGGCAACCCAGTGCGCCTCCTCTTCCTTTGTGCGATACCCGAACGCACTGCCGGGATACGCGCCGTTCTGGTGGAAGAACCGGTAGACCTCGGCCTCGATGACGGTTGGACCTTCGCCCGAGCGCATCCGCTCGGATGCCTCGAGAGTTGCCAGGTGCACCGCGAGCGGGTCCATGCCGTCGACGCGCCACGAAGGAATGCCGAAGCCCTGGCCGCGGACGGAGAACCGGGGGTCCGCGGTGATCTCGTCCGCGCGGGTCGACACGGCATACAGGTTGTTCTCGACGAAGAAACAGACGGGCAGCTTCCATGCGGCAGCGAGGTTCATGGACTCCAGGACGGAACCGATCTGTGCCGCTCCGTCACCGAAGTAGTTGATGGAGAGATCCGTCGTGCCCGAGTGCTTCTGCGCCCAGGCGTTACCGGTGGCCATCGGTGCGCCTCCGCCGACGATCGCGTTGGTGCCGAGTGCGCCGGCTTCGAACCACTGCAAATGCATCGACCCGCCGCGGCCGCGGCAGTACCCCTGTGCGAGGCCGAGGATCTCGGCGAGTGTGCGCTGTAGGACGGTCTGGATGGCATCGTTCACCGGCTCGGCGGGATCGATCGTGCCGGCGCTGACGTGGGTGAGCGCCTTGGCAAGGAACTGGTGGTGCCCGCGGTGAGAGCCGTTGACGCCGTCCGTCGAACGCAGCCCGACGATCGAGCCGACGGCGCCGCCTTCCTGTCCGATGCTCGAGTGCGCGGGGCCATGGACGAGACCCTCGCCGGCGATCTCGAGGACAGTCTCCTCGAAGGCGCGGATCAGATGCAGCTCACTCAGCATGGTCCCCAGAAGTGCGGGATCGGCGGCATTCCAATCCGCGTCGGTGGTGGTCAGCTGGAACCAGTCGACGCCGGTCTGGAGTCGCTTCTTCTTCGGCATCTTCGCCCATCCTCTCGCGCGATCACCTGACCGCTGAGTCGACGGTAGCGGAGTATCGGATCCAATACAAACGTTTGCATATCTGAATACTCCGTCGTAGACTCCGGATATGGGTACGGTGTATCCAATTTTGCAGTGACAGAGGAGTCCACATATGGCTGACGCCGTGCGACGGGGTATCCCCGGCATCCGCGGGACCGACCACATCGGATTTACCGTCCCGGATCTCGAAGAAGCCGAGCGCTTCCTTGTCGACATCCTCGGTTGCGACCGCGTCTACACCCTCGGATCGAAGCAGTCCGAGGATGACTGGATGCACACCCATCTGGGAGTGCATCCGCGCACCGTCATCAGCGAGATTCGCTTCTTCCGCCTGGGCAACGGGGCCAACTTCGAGGTGTTCCTCTACGAAGCTGCCGATGGTCAGGCCCCCCACCCGCGCAACAGCGACCTCGGCGGATATCACATCGCGTTCTACGTCGATGAACTCGATGAGGCGGTGCGCTACCTGAAGGAGAACGGCGTCGACGTCATGGGTTCGCCGACGTCCAGCGCACACGCCGCGGAGGGCCAGCGCTGGGTCTACTTCACCAGCCCGTGGGGTCTGCAGTTCGAGCTCGTGAGCTTTCCCGACGGCAAGGCTTACGAACAGTCATCCGACCGGCTGCTCTGGCACCCGGCGCACCCCGAACGATGAGCCGCGCATGTCGATAGCGAATAGCACGCTCATCCATGGCGCGACCGGCGCTCGCATTGCGGCGACGTTGCGCGATGCCATCCTCTTAGGTCAGTACGCGCCGGGCGAGCGTATCCGTCAGGGCCAACTCGCCGACCAGCTCGGCGCCAGTCGGCTGCCCGTCCGCGAGGCATTGCGGATGCTGGAGGCGGAGGGACTCGTGACGATCGTCGCGAACACCGGTGCGTGGGTGTCGAGGCTCACGATGTCGGACTGTGAAGAGATGTATCGAATGAGGGAGAGCCTGGAGCCACTGCTCCTGGGGTTGAATGTCCCCCTCCTGCCAGACTCGGTGATCGACAGCATGGATGTCCTCGCTGACGCGATGGCGAGCACGTCGGATGTCGAGCGCTTCCTGCTCCTGGACCGCGAGTTCCACCATTCGAGCCTGCAGGCGGTGCAAACGACTGTTCTCGGCGAGACAGTCTTCCGGCTGTGGAATCGCACGCAGCATTATCGGCGGACCGCGACGCGTCTCTTCTACCGCGAGGGTGACGATGCAGTCCATCACGACCACCATCTGCTCGTCACGGCTCTTCGTCGGCGAGATGCCGAAGAGGCTGAGCAGGTGCTCCGACGGCACATCCGCCGCAGTCGATTGGAACTTGCTCGCCACCCGGGGGTCTTCGATGCATAGCGCACAGAAGGCGGAATCCCCGTGCGAGCGACGCCGCAGCCGACCACACATGACCGCGAAACATCACCGCAACAATGTCGGCTTACGATCAAGTAGAAGCAATCGTTTGCAGTTCGCCATTCGCTTCAAACGATCAACCGCCCCGAGGAGGAACACCCATGTCTGACACATTTGTTCTACCATCGACCGCCGACATCGTCGACCAGGTCATGAGGCTCCGCCCCGAGCTCGCGGAAGGCGGACGCGAGGGGGATCTCTCTCGACGCGTTCCGGAGCGTGTCTTCGAAGCCGTGCGGGCTACGGGTGCCTTCAACGTGTCTGCACCGGAGAAGTTCGGCGGGCTCGCAGCCAGTACCCGCGACGTGCAGGCTGTGACCAGCGCGATCGGCGCAGGCGACGGCAGTCTCGCCTGGATGGCCGGCATCTACAACACCGGCGCGTGGGTGCTGAGCCTCATGAGCGATCAGGCGCAGGAAGACGTCTGGGGTGAGCGCGGGAAGGCGGGCGCACTCGTCTCCATCGTGCTGGCCACCACGTCAGAAGCGGTCGCCGTCGACGGGGGATTCCGTATCACCGGTCGATGGACATACGGCACGGGCAGCCGCGAGGCGGATTGGTCGCTCCTCGGTGTGCCACTCAAGAACGGTGCGGGCGAGATCGTCGACGCCGGTGTCGCGTTGATCCCGCGCGAGGACCTCACCTTCGAAGATGACTGGTTCGTCGCCGGAATGAAGTCGACCGCGAGCGTGACTCAGCTCGCGACCGACGTCTTCGTGCCGAGTCATCGCATCTTCCCGTTGACTGCCGCGATCGAGGGCGAGTACATCGGCAGCAACCACGGGACGTCGTACCGGACGATGTTCGTGCCCTCTCTCTTCATGAACCTGGTGGGACCACACCTCGGAATGGGGCGCGCGGCATTGGATTTCGTCGTAGCGGCGGCGGAAACGAAGTCGATCGCCTTCACGGGATACGACCGTCAGGCTGACTCCACGATCTTCCAGTACACGCTCGCGAAGGCCGCCGTGCAGCTTGCCGCGGCCGAAGCGCTGGCAGAACAGGTCGCCGACGAGATCTACCGCACGGCAGAGCGGGGAGACTATGCGCCGTACGCCGACCGGATCGCCCTGCGCGCGAAGGCGGGCTGGGTCATCGATACGATCACTCAGCTCATCGGCGACCTCGTGACGGCGCACGGTTCCGCAGGGTTCGCCGATTCGTCGGTTCTCCAGCGGATCTGGCGCGACCAGGCAGCGGCGGCCCGACACGGGCACACCCTCTCTGCGAGCGGCTACGAGGCTCTGGGCAGGGTGATGGTGGGCCGTGAAGGCGATGCCCGCTTCGTCTTGCCCGTCGTATGAGTCCCGAGCTGTACCCGACTTCGGAACCAACCAAGTGAACGGTGAGAAAATGACCATGACTGAGACGCCCTCCGCCATCTCCGCCGACGACTTCCGCTTCGCCTTCCGGTCGCATCCGGCCGGCGTCGCGATCGTCACCGCCGACGCTGGCGACGGACCGGTCGCGATGACCGTCAGCTCTGTCGCGTCCGTGTCTATCGACCCGCCGACTCTCGTGTTTTCCGCGTCAGCCCTCTCTTCGAGCACGCCGACGATCCTCAAAGCCGAGACGGTCGTCGTGCACATGCTCGCCGCGGATCAGGTCGCGCTGGCCAAGCTGGGGGCGCAGCGCGGTGTCGACCGATTCGGCCCGGACGTCGAGTGGGGGCGGCTCCCCACCGGCGAGCCCTACTATCCGGGGGCGCACTGGCTGCGCGGGCGGGTCGTACAGCGTGTGGATGCCAACGGCTCGACCCTCATCCTCGTCGAGGCGATCGAATCCAAGCTGCACGGCGACGATGTCGACAAGGAGCCCGTGCCCCTCGTCTATCACAACCGTCGGTGGCACACGCTCTCGGACCGATCCTCGCTTCCGACCTCGTCCGTCCCGTTCTGCGTCGTCTACGGGCGAGACGAATAACACTCGTTCGACAATCCGCAACAACAAGGAGCAATGAATATGACCAACGAACGCATCTCCCGTATCCCGGCGCCCGTGGTGCCCGGTATCTCGGACAGCACTCGCGTTACCGCGGGCGAGCTGGTCTTCATCTCGGGCCAGGTCGGCTTCGAAGAGGACGGCTCCGTCCCCACCGACTTCGTCCGTGCCATCGAGCTTACGTACGGCGAGTTCGAGCGCGCTCTGAACGCGGCTGGCGTGACGTACGACGACCTGGTTCGCGTGAACGTGTACATCACGGAGCTGGACCAGGAGAAGCTATACACCTGGCGCGAGACGCGCAACCGCATCATCAACACAACCACGCCTTCCGCGAGCACCGTCATCGGTGTCCACTCGCTCTACAACGGCGCCACGATCGAGATCGACGGCATCGCCGCGGTGCGCTGACGGCCGACAGGGTGGGCATCCTCGCTTCATGAGCAGGGAAGCCCACCCGGAGGCGCTCTGTCTGCGCTCCATACATCACGGCGCTGCCCACCCCGCCTGTTCCGCGGTCGGGTGGTGAGTCGGACGCCAAGTGGCTACCTCGCGTTCGTCGTGGGGAAGCGGTGGCGATTCCCCAGGAATCGGCCTCCGTGCGTGAATGCAATCGTTTGAATTTACGGTAACGTCGACTATGACAACCGTCCCGACAGAGAGGCCGCCACTGATGGCCGAGGCCGCCAACACTCCCCGACCGCTCCTGACGCCCGGACAGATGGGTGTCGACTACGAGATGCGGGTCGATTTCTCCCGCCTGCGGGATTACCGCCTCCAGCGCGCCCAAGCGGCCCTGGAAGCGAGCGAATGCGGCGCGTTCCTCTTGTTCGACTTCTACAACATCCGCTACACCACGTCGTCCTGGGTGGGAGGCGCTCTGGGCGACAAGATGATCCGGTACGCCCTGCTCACACGAGGCGGCGAGCCGCACCTGTGGGACTTCGGTTCCGCGGTGAAGCACCACCAGCTCTATTCGCCGTGGTTGAAGCAGGATCACAATCACCCTGGTTTCCTCGGCTTCCGAGGCGCGGTAGCTCCCACGGCGGGTCTCATGGTCGACGCGGTGACCGAGATCAAGGGCATCTTGAAGGACATGGGTCTGCACAATGCACCCGTCGGGATCGACATCGTCGAGCCTCCCTTCCTGTTCGAGATGCAGCGCCAGGGCCTCACGGTGGTCGATGCCCAGCAGCACATGCTCGATGCTCGCGAGATCAAGAGCTCCGACGAAATCATGTTGCTGAACCAGGCTGCGGCGATGGTCGACGGCGTGTACACCGACATCGTCGAGGCGCTGAAGCCTGGCGTGCGCGAGAGCGACATCGTCGCCATGGCCGCGAAGAAGCTCTACGAGTACGGGTCTGACCAGGTGGAAGCGATCAACGCGATCTCCGGCGAGCGATGCAACCCGCACCCGCACAACTTCACCGATCGGATCATCCGTCCGGGAGACCAGGCGTTCTTCGACATCATCCACTCGTTCAACGGCTATCGCACGTGCTACTACCGCACGTTCAGCGTGGGCCGCGCCACGGGCCCGCAGAAGAGCGCCTACTCCCGCGCGAGGGAGTGGATGGACAACGCCATCGCCGCCATCAAGCCGGGTGTGGGCTCGGACGAGATCGCGTCCTTGTTCCCCACGGCGGAGACCCTCGGCTTCGAAGACGAGTTGTCGGCCTTCGGGCTGCAGTTCTGCCACGGCCTCGGGCTCGGACTCCACGAACGACCGGTCATCTCGAGACTGAACAGCTACCGCGAACCCGTCGAGATCAAGACCGGAATGGTGTTCGCAGTCGAGACCTACTGCCCCGCAAGCGACGGTTACTCTGCCGCGCGCATCGAAGAAGAGGTCGTCGTCACGGAGGAAGGGCCGGTGATTCTCACGAAGTACCCCGCCGACGAACTCATGGTCGCCAACCCCTATTGAGCGAGGGAAACATCTCACGAGAGCGTGGGTCAGAGTGACGGCGTCATTCGCGCGGACCGAGACCCCAGGGGATCGGTCCGCGTGACGGGGAGCGCGGACTCCCTGCGCCGGGGACGAATCAACGGGCGTTACAGTGCGAATATGGCCGAATCTCGAGTACCGAATCTGAAGGACGTCGCCCGTGAGGCCGGCGTCCATGTCGCCACTGCGTCGCGAGCTCTGAGTGATGACCAGGCCCACCTCGTGAGCGATGCGACCAAGGCCAGGGTGGTCGCCATCGCCGAGGGGCTCGGCTATCGCACCAACGCGGTCGCACAGAGTCTTCGCCGGGGAAGGACGGGCACCATCGGTGTCGTCGTCGCCGACTTGGCCAACTCCTTCGTGGTCTCCTTGCTGCGGGGGATCGAGCACGAAGTCCGCACTGGCACATACACGCCGCTCGTCGCCGAAACCCACGACGACCCGGCGATACTTCGCAGCGTCGTGACACGGCTGCTGCGCAATCAGGTGGACTGCATCATCCTGAGCGCCGCGCAGGTCGACGATGAGGACTTCGTCGCAGACCTCGAGCGGCGTGTTCCGGTGGTACTGGCGGTGCGAGGATTCGGTTCCTCGGCGCAGTCCGGAATCGAACGACGCCATCTCGAAGTGTTGCCTGATGACTTCGTCGGTGCCAGGGTCGCGGCCGGCCACCTCCTGTCCCTGGGCCACCGGCGCATCGCACAGATTCCCGGTACGTTCCAGATCTCTTCGTTCGTCGAGCGGGCGCGCGGGTTCGAGGCGGCTCTGCGTGAGCATCCAGAGGCCGCGGACGTGTCGACCGGTGCCCACGCGCCGGACAGCAATGTCGAGGAAGGGCGACGTCAGGCAGAGATGCTTCTTCGTCAGCCACCTGACAGGCGGCCGACGGCGATCTTCGTGCACAACGACCTGATGGCGATCGGCGCCATCGATGCGATTCGAGCCGCCAGATTGCGTTGTCCTGAGGACATCTCGGTGGTCGGGTACAACGACGCGCCGCTCGTCGACCATCTCAACCCGCCGCTCACGACGGTGCGTATGCCCGGTTTCGAGCTGGGGCGTCGCAGTGCGCGCATAGCATTCGATCTCCTAGAAGGAGTGCGGCCGACCGAAGTCCGTCAGACGCTCGAGCCCGAGTTCATCGAGCGCGGCTCGACGACCGCATACTCACCCTGAGCTTCTTCTCTCCCCTCACCACCGAACGGAGTTTCTCGTGACCACTGTTGGTTTCCTCGGCCTCGGCACCATGGGTGCAGGCATGGCTCACCGTCTCATCGATGCCGGGCACGACGTGCTCGTATGGAACCGCTCGAGCGGTCCACTGGAGCCACTCGTCGCTGCCGGGGCCCGCGCGGCCGAGACACCAGCCGAGGCCCTCTGCGCCGGGGTCGCGATCTCCATGCTCGCGAACGATGCGGCCGCCAACGCGGTTTTCACGGATGAGTCGCTCCGCGCTGCGGCCGGCTCGGTGCACGTGAACATGTCGACGCTGAGCCTGGACACCGTGCGGAATCTGGCCGAGCGGCATCGTGCGGCCGGCGTCGATTATGTCGCTGCTCCTGTGCTGGGTCGTCCTCACCTGGCAGCCAGCGGTGGTCTCAACATCGTCACAGCCGGCTCCGAGGAGGCACTCGACCGCGCCGAGGAGTTCCTCTCTGTTCTCGGCAAGCGCACCTGGCGCCTAGGGCACCAGCCCGAGCTTGCGAATCTGGTAAAGATCGGCGTCAACTACAACCTGATCCACACGCTACAGGCTCTGGCGGAGTCCGTTAATCTGATCGAGCGGGGAGGTGTCGACGGGCCCACCTTCGTCGAGATTCTGACGGATGCCGCCTACACCGGAAGTGCTTACACGGGATACGGAAAGATGATCGCGGAGCGCGGTTACAAGCCCGTGGGGTTCTCCGCGGAGCTAGGGCTCAAAGACCTGATGCTGGCTCGAGCCGCCGCAGGAGAATATCGAGCAGCATTGCCGACCGCACCGGTGCTCACCGAGATCTTTGAACAGACCTTGCGCGATGAGGAGCTGGCTTCTCTCGACTGGTCGGCCATGGCAGAGATCACGCGCCGCCAGTCCTGAGCGGGATTGTCGAATCCAGGCCCGCCATCGGCGGCTGGCACGTTCTCGCTCAGTGCAGTGACTTTCGCCGAGTGACAATGACCTATCGCTCGACGCGCTTAGCCAAGGGCGAATGCCCGCTCGTAGGTTGACGTCCGAGCGCCTGGGTGGTCGTGATCTCGACGAGTGCGAGGGTGCGAACGCGTCCATCGACGTGTTACGTCGATACGCGGCACCGTCTCGACGGGCGCAACGCGATGCCGATCGTGTAATCCAGAAGACCGCCTTGCCCGCAGCTGATTATTGAGCGGGTGTCGTATCTCTAACGGCGGACGGCGGACGGCGGGCGAGCTGTGACGCAAGGCTGCGCCCGCCGGTCACAGCGTCAGGATCGGACCGCGAAACCTCCGGTCCATGCGATCTCTTCGCGGACAGCAAGGACGAGCTGGAGGAAGCCGACGGCTTCCAATTCGCGTGCGCGCTTGAGCGAACCGGCGTCGGTGACGGAGACGCCGCCCGACGAGATGAGTTCGGTGAGATAAGTCTTGGCCTGCTCGTCGTCCCCGGCGATGATGACGGTGGTGGGGACGCCTCCGACTTCGCCACTGCCGAGGGTGGCGGCGAAGTTGGTGTTAAAGGCCTTGATGACCTTCGCGTGGGGGAGTGCGCTCTGGAGTTGCGCGGCGGCGGAGGAATCGGCGGGGACGGTGAGTGCGTCAAAGCTGTCGAAGTCGACGGGGTTGGTGACGTCGACGACGATCTTGCCGTTCAGCTGCTCCCCGTAGGCCGTGATGACGTCTTCGAGCGCGGGGTAGGGAAGGGCGAGCACGACGATGTCGCCGGCAAGGGTCTCTCCGAACGCGGTGGCAGTGCCGTCGAACTGGGCTGCGAGAGTGTTTGCCTTGGCGGCGTCGCGTGCGATGACCTGCACGGATGCGCCGCCCTTCGCTGCGATGCTGGCGATGGCCGACCCCATGTTTCCCGTTCCGATGACGGAGATGCTTGCCATGTTCTTTCCTCCTGATCAGTTTCAGTTGCATATACAACTATCAAGGTGAACCTGGTTGCAGGTGCATCTATTCCCGTAGGCTGACGAAATCATGACTTACACGGTGCCGCGGATGACGGAGGAGCAGTCGCGCGCCTGGCTTGCGCTGGTCTGGATGGCGGAGCTCCTTCCTGCAGTGCTTGATGCGCAGCTGCAGTCCAACGCGGATTTGACCCACTTCGAGTTCATGGTCCTCGGCACCCTGAGGCAGGCCTCGAAGAGCGCTCTTCGGACGAAGGATCTCGCTGCGGCGGTGAATGCGACGCCTCCTCGTCTGTCACGCGTTCTGAGTAAGCTGGAGGCTCGAGGCCTCGTCGAACGCGCCGGGGGAACGACGGACGCTAGGGTCGTGAACGTTCGTCTCACCACGACGGGGCGGCGGGCGCTCGTCCGGGCGGTTCCTGACCACATCGCGCTCGCGAAGGAGCTTGTGATGGACCAGCTGTCGGAGGAGGATCTCGGCTCTCTCGCCCGCATCCTGGAACCCCTCGTTGACCGGCTCGACCCACACCGACGGGTCGGCTTCACCGCTGCCGGACGCGCCTCACTCGACTGAGGCGCGTCCGGCTGGGGCGCGTTTGACCGGGACTCTCATGTATCGGTTACCCCGTCAGGGCGCGGCTCGCCCGACCCAGCTGGCCGTCGCTGGCCGAAGCTGCGTAAGCAGGCGGGTGAGAATGAGGAGCGGTCGTCCCGGGTTCGGGGAGCCCAGAATGAAGTTGCCTGAACTCGACCCACTCACAGCCCGTAATTGCCGGGCACCGTGCGCGGCTACTCGAACTTGGACCGCGAGGCTTCGCGACCGCTCTGCGCGCAAGAGGCCTTGGGCGTCACGGAGACGACCTACTGTGACGCGCATCAGTCTCTATTCGCGACATGAGTTCGCACGAAAGACCTCGTCAGGATCGCACCGTACGGGGTCCGCGTCACACCGGAGTTGCTCGCTGTTGAGGCGTGGGGCGGTGCGACCTTTGATGTCGCGCTCCGCTTTCTCGGGGAGGGCCCGTGGGAGAGGCTCGCCGCGCTCCGAGAGACCGTGCCGAACCTACCGATACAGATGTTACTCCGCGGCCAGAACACCGTGGCTACGCGGTCGCTGAAGTAGGTATGGCGTAAACCGGAAAACCTGTGAACCCGCCCCCGAGCTGCGCAGCCCGCTCGCGAACGTACAACAAGCTGGCACAGGGGCTCGCAAGATGGCAAGAGTTGCGCCGGATAGTTGCGATGAGTGGTCTTATCGTCGGTAAACGGCCGGGCGGAGAACTGAGAAGGGGTTCGCGCCGATAATCTGGATAACTGTTGTTATCGTCGGCAATGGGCTAGACGTTGAAGTGAGATAGGGCCGAGCCGGTGTGCGGCGTTTGAGCTGTCGCCGAACGGGATCGCGGGGGTCTGGTCGTCGGTGAGCAGATCAGGCCCGGGGGCGGGCTCGCCGAATCGAAGGCGCCGAACTCAGCCTTGCCGAGGGTGGGGCACCGTCCTGAAGCGGGCCCGTCGCTCAACGCATGGACAGCCGGTCGTGAGTGATGTGCGAGCTCTAGGCGTGGAAAAGATCCCGGGCTTCGACCGCGATACGGTCCATCTCGGATCCCGGCACGGCGTCGACGCCCAGGGTGCGCCAGGCCTCGAGGGCGGCATCGAAGACGTCCCACGTCCGAGAGTCCGCGCTGCGAGGAGGTTCTTGGAATACCACCGAGACCGGCACGTCGGATTCGGCCGTGCGCTCCTCCTGACCGGCCGCGACGATCGCGCCGCTATCCCGCAGCCGCGTGACAACGAAGTTCCACGACTGCAGTTCCTGCTCCAGTGAATCGGTGTCCTTCACGTCGAACGCGAACGCATGCGACAGCTGATCGACGTGATCATCGACGACGGCGAAATCAAAACGACCGCGCTGCTTGCCGACCAGGGCTCGAGGTCGTCTCAGTAATGATTCTCCGAGCTCGAGGCTGCTCGTGCGCAGATACAGGTCGCTCAGGTGCTGGACGAGCCGGGTTCGAGTCTTCGAACGCGGGCTGATGTCGGGGGTAGCTACGAGAACGGAATAGAGGAAGCCTGCCGCGTCCTCTGCAGACACCGCTTCCACGGGCGCAGGGCTGCTGAGCTGAAGTGTGTTGTTGAAGCGGTGAGAGAGCAGCGAGAGCCACGCTCGGCTCACCGTTTGAGGTTCCAGCGATGCGAACAATGCAAGCGGGGGATGCTCGTAGTCGCGCACGGAGCGCTCGAGACTTTCGAGCCAGGGCCGGATCGCTTGCGCGTCGCCGCCGATACGACTGGCGCGACGAAGATTTGGTGCAGATCGAATAGCCCAGTCGCCACCGTCGCGCCCGACGATGACGGCCACGTTGACCCTCTCGCCTCGGGCGACGTCTGGCACATAGCGAACGAGCCAATAAAGGTATGGCTCGTTCATCGTGGATTTCCTGTCTGGGTAGCTGTGGGGAGCGAGGCGAGTCCTCGTACTCGCTGGGCGACTGCCGGTGCCCGTCGATACAGAAGCCACCCCATCGTTTCCAGGTCGCCGCTGGGGATACCCCATTCTACGGGCACCTGGGACATCACCCGCAGAAGCTCCTCTGGGGTGACTGCTTCGATGCGATCGGCGACCTCCAAGAGCCGCTGCTCGTTCAGGCCTGACGGTGGTTGCCGGAAGGATCCATCGATGCCCTCGAGACTGCGCAGGACCTCGGAGTCCCAGTCGCCCTCCCCAGTGGTGAACCACAACCCGTGATCGTACGACCAGACGGAGGACTGCGCGGCAGCCTCATACAACCATTGCTCGTCGTCGCCGAGACACCAGTCCCACAACGCGACGAGCGCCGCTTGCCTACGCGCGTTGTCGTCTCGCCGGGTGTAGCCGAGAGCATCGTCGTCGATGGCGCCACCAACGTGTCGGGACGCGTGCGCGGTCACGGCGTTCGGGACGGGCGGTCCGGGATACATGTCCCACGTCATCGATGCGGTGGTGATTGTGGCAAGAGCCCTCTTGCATACCGGAGCGCCGATGAGCGCGCCGACGCCCTCCACGATCACTTCATTCGCGAGAACGTAGTTTCCCTGGGGGTTGCCAGGCACTTTGAACCAGTACTGCAGACCATCGTCCGCGATGCCCAAGAACGCACCGGCGCCCGAGGATCTTGCGCGCTGAAGGGGCGCGCGGAGGATGATGCTCGCGACGGCGGGCTCGTACGCCTCAAGCTGCCCGGCCCAAAGGCCGGGATCGTCGAAGTGCCGGGACATGCCTTGAACCTATCGAACGCTCACGGCCAACCGACGCATTGTGCCGCGACCGGATAGAGTCCACGGCCGCGAAGCTCCGAACACAGGAATGCTGGACAGCCGTGACGTACTTGCTTACCCGCTGAATGAATCGTTCGCGCACGCCTCAGCCGCGTTGGCTACGTCCACGAACCGGCCCTCGCGGATTGCCGTGATGGGTGAGTCGTTTCCTAACCAGGGATTGCTGCCGACGAACCACGCTCTAGCGACGTCGTCGCCTTCAGCGGTGCTGATCTTCTGCCAGGCGTCGTAGGCGCATTCCAGCCGAAGCGAGGCGTAAGCACTCGGCAGCGGCCCATCCGGAGAGCCCCACCCTGTGGCGGTGCGGAGGTCCTTCGAGCCGGCGAGAGTGGACACGAGCGTCGGCCCTAGGACCGCCGTCAGGCGGCGGGCGAGAGCCCCAGTGGGCGCCGCGTCCGTCCAGCCAATGGCCTCCACGTGCCTTCGTTCGGTGTCGATGACCAGGTCCAGCGCTTCCCGCAGCTCGGTCCGAGCCTCCTCCGGGCTGAGCTCTCCCGTCAGAATGCGCTGAGCGCGGTCGAGATCGCGCGCGTTCAGCTGCTTACCCTCGAGTTGGTGGCCCTTGTCGATGGCAGCGAGTGCGCGCTTCGCCTCTTCGGGCGTCGATGATCGCTTATCCATTCTCTTCCGTGCCCTCCCGGATCAGGTTGACGATTTCCATCGGGTCTAAGCCGACAATCAGCCAGGTCCGCGGCGAAATCGGCTTGTCGGCGATCGTGAGCTCGGCACCTACCCCAGACATGAACAGCTGTGCTCGCTCGGGAGTCCAGTCCTCCGGGATAGCCCGCAAGATGTCGCGAATACCGGGGAGCACACCGAGCAGTTCATCGAACTGCCATGCGGGGTAGCGGCGTCGCTTTCCCACGGTGAAGAAGTAGAGCGCTCCTTGATGCGCGCGTCGCCGCACCTGTCGCACGCCGATCCCGAGGAAGGCGGCGGTCTCGTCGTCACTCAGAGAGTCGACAATTGCGTCGATTCGCGCTCTGAACTCAGGGCGGAGCCGGCGCCCCGGATCCTCCGGATCTGGCGGGGCGAGGACGTCCGCACCCCGGTCTGCGATGAACGCCGTCATAGTGGTCAACAGAGCGCTCACCAGCTTTCCGTCGCGCCCCTGCTGCGCAGCCGTCTCAATGAGCAGATTCAAGGACTCCGAAACTGTGTCAGCGTCGGCTTGAGTCCATGGCTCCGATCCCGCGCCCGCCGCGTGCTCAACGGCCGATGTCATAGGAGTACTTCTCGAGAATGCCGGCGACGACGTGTGGATTCATGCCCAGGTCGAGCCAGTCGCTGGGGGAGCGGTGCCGACCGTCGACTGCAAGTTCCATACGCGGGGCGGCCATGAAGTAGTGTTCTGCGGCCAACGGCCAGTGCTCCGGGATGGCGGGGGCGACGACCTCTATGCCGGCGACGACAGGCTTATCCGGCTGGGGTGAGAACTGCCAGGACGGATAGAGCGCTTGACCTTCGTGTGTGACCCGGCGGAGGTATCCCGCCTTTGTAAGGCGCCTCAACGCGGTCTCGGTGATGCGAAGTCGAGCCGCCGCGCCCTCCGGGGCGAGCGTCGCAGCCGCCACGGCGTCGCTCGGCCCGCGCCCAGATCGCGGGGGCTTTTTGCGAACCAGGTCTTGGATGCGGCGTTCCCGGATCGCGATCTCTCGGAACTGTGGCCCCGTGCGGAGGCTTCGGCTGACACCCTTGTCAAACTCGACGAACCCTCGCTGGCTCCACTTCGACAGAACGAAGTACCTGAAGCGGTGGACGGTTTGCAACCGCTCGGATGGCTCCCACCCGGCAAGAAGCGAAGGCGCTCCGTTTGTCTCGGGTAAAAGGTGCTCGAACACTTCGCGGAAGGTCGGCCCCTCAGAGTGTTTGCGATGATGGTGCATGACGAATAGCGAGGCTGCCAGGCCCCATTCGCGGCCGGAAGCTCCCTGGGTGAAGTCGTCGAATGCTGCGATCCATGCGGCCGGCGGGCAGCCTTTACCGCCCCACCAGGTGGCGGACTTGCGTTTTGATCGCGGATTGGGCATCGCCGCTATCGTCCTTTCGCTCTTACTCCGTCGTCCCGACAGCCTGCGCACGTCGCTCGGCCGAAAGGGGGGGGCGTGGCCGATCTCGCATGCGTTGCGGATCCGCCTCCCCGCGCACAACACTATGGCTTACGCGTAAGCCCATACAAGGCTGCCATTCTCGCAACGCTTGAAGATGTGACGGACGGCGCGAGCGCAGCGGATGCAGAGTGGCAGAGGTTCGTCCTGGGGCTCTCGGTGCAATTGCGCAGGCTTCGCCTCGAGGCGGGACTGAGCCAGGAGGAAGTGGCTTCTCGCGCTGGCCTGAGCCGCTTCATCTACCGCCAGTACGAGAGCGGTGAATCCCGGCGGGGCACAGCAGCCAACCCCGCGCTTCGTTCAGTCCTTTCGATCGCTCAGGTCCTTCAGGTGCCCATTGAGGATCTTCTTCCGAAGCCGGTACCGGATCTCCGCAGTCGATAGCCGTCGACTATAGTTCCAGCTCGCCCTCAACACGCGGCGAGGTGTCGTCCTGCAAATCGAAGTCGAACATCGCCTGTCGTCTTGGTCGACGTCGTCTCGCCTCCGCGATCGAGTTAGCATCGCGGTTCTCGGGTGCGGGTGACGTCGGAGTTGACCGCGGAGCTTCGTAGTCAGCGCAGATCTCGGTGCTGGGATCAGACAGATTGAGGCTATCGTTGGCGCCGGCAGAGACCGGCGCTGGGAGACTTCCGGGAGAGCTGCCTTCAAGCTCTACGCGGAGGTCGTCCAAGTCGCGTTCTCTCTGCAGGTCGCTCGTCGGTGCGCCAGTCGCAGAGTCGCTCGGATCCGCATCGCCTGTCGCCGCTGACGGGATGTCTCGCGGAGGCTGCTGTTCAAGCGACCCCCGCGCGCGGAACGGTTTTGCGCGCTCATTCTCGAACTCGGCCCAGTAGATGGCCATGCGGGCCTCGACTTCTCTTTCGTCCTCCGCGGTCAAGACGAATGTCATCGTGCGCGCAGACCTCGCGATCGCGTCGAGCTGGCTGGTGATCCGTTGTTCGAGGGCAGTTACGGTGTAACCCTCGCCAATCGTGGAACCGCGGCGGCGATCGCTGGCCGTAGGCGCGCGGAAGGATCCGTCGTGCATTCGACGCATCATGCCAAACGACACGAGATCATCTCCCTCCGCGCGTTCCACGCTCACCCCTTCGGTCCGCGCGTTTGTGACAAACGTGACCCAGTCTGTCGTGCTTCGGGCCGTCACTGCACTGTCGATGCGGTGCTTCAGAACGAGCAAGCTGAATGGCTCGAGCCGACGTGCTGTGCCCGACTCGGCAGTCGCGCGCAAGGCTTGCCACTGTGCGTGGCGCGTTGCCTCGATCAGTGCGCGCTGCTCCTTCGTTGGCGCGCGGCGGAGCCTGCTGGACTCGCCACGATCGCGGCGATCCAGCGCGTCGGTGTATGCCTGTCTCAAATCGTCGGGCTGATGGAATCCCTCGCGCTCCAGAACCGCCTCGTGCGTCTCGACCAGACGCGCATGCATGACCACCGAACTATTCAAGCTGTCGCCCGTCTCAGTGTTCACGCTCGAGGCGACCAAGTGGTTGTGGAGGCAACCGCCGGCGCCATCCCGCTGTGTAACGACGAGCACTTGCCGTCCTGCGAACACCTCTTCGGCGAGTGCAATCCCGAGGTCCTGTGCGGTCATCCAATCGCTCGGATCGGCCGGGTCGAGCTCATCTCTTGCTGAGAAACTCTGGATGACGTGATAGGCCTGCACGTACGCCCCGGGCTCGTTCTTACCCCACCTCTCGCGGACATCTCGCATCTGGTCCCGGGCCAGCGACACGAGCAGCCCACCCGTCCCGGATGCCATCACGTAGCGCTCGCCGCGCTGATCGCTCTTGGGCTCGAGGACGTAACGAATGAGGTCGTCGGCGGAGCGTGTGGAGCTCGCCATCACGACAGCCATATCTACTTCACGCCTCGCTCGGGAAGACCGCGTTGCACTAGGTGAGCGATGCGCCGTTCGATGTCATCGGGGACATGCCGCAGGTCAGCCGCGGCCTGCAGAGCATCTGCGAGTTCCTCGTAGGGAATCTTCTCCTCTTTGGCAAGCCGACCAGCGATTCGATTGAGGTCGCCGCCGATGCGTGCGATGTACCGCCGCATCGGCGCGAGCTCGTATCCGAGTCGCTCCGAGATCGCCCAGAGGCCCCACTCGGATGCGTTCCCGCCGCCGCGCTGAATGGCGAGAGCGCGGGCCTCGATCTCTGCAGCGCTCTTCTTGTCGCGCACTAGGAGTCGAACGGCCTCGCTGAATGTGACGTCCTCAAACGCGCGTCCTGACCGCACCGCGATCGCTTCGCGCAGGTCCTGAACGCTGCGCTCCTCCTCTTCGCTGAAGCGGATGCTGCGGCGTTCACCGAAGGTCGTCTTCTTTCGGCGCGTGTGACTCGTCGTCTGCTTCTTCGCGTTTCCGGTCGCTGCCATCTGTCGGTCCACCTCGATCGAGTTCCTAGCAGACCGGCCCACTGCTTGCTCGTATATGAGCGTTTCATCACCCTATCGCATAGACGGCAAGCAGTTTATCTGTATGACGCTCTATCAAGTGACCTATCCGGAGCCGGCCGGTAATGGGTTCGCTAAAGAGTCCGGAGCGCACGCCTCGCAGGGGCCGTCCGCGTCTCTGCTAGGTTCTAGCTGACGGCGAGTTCCTAGCGGCCACCCGTCGCCGACGCAGGCTCGATCGCCAGGAAGTCGGCCGTGTCGCGCTGACATCCAGGAGCACTCATGACCCACGAGAGGGACATCGTCGAAGCTCGGCGTTACCTCTCGCGTATCCGCGTCTGGCCCAAGGCTCGAAACCTCCATGTCGAGGCTTGGGTCGAGAACTTTGAGCACGGGATTGACCGTGAGGTTGCGCACGCGCTTCTTGACTCCTTCGTCTTCATCAACGATGATCACCGGATCGCCGCACTCAGTTCAACCATCCGATCGCTATCGACGCGACCCGAGTTCGGGGATGCGTCCGCTCGGGTCGAGGCGTGGGAGAGATTCCTTGGGGAGGCGATCGCCTCGATCCCGCTTTCATTCGCGGGCGATGGCGCGGCCTCGGGATATCAATACCTGCGAACAGCTCGCGCGTTGGGCTTCGCCAGGTGCATCGACAGCGAGCGCTTGATCCACGAGTTGCTGAGCGCCAAGACGCTTCGACCGATCGTTTTCCTGGACGACATCAGCGGAACCGGGGGACAGTTTATTGCGAACTGGGAGCGCGTCTACTCGACTCAGGCTGGGAGATCCTCTCTGAGGAAGCTTGCCGCTGAGCAGCGCCTTGGGGCTGTGTACTTTGTTCCGATCGTCGCGACCGAACTCGCCAAGGCTCAGATAGAGGCTCGAACAGAAGCGGTCGTGCATCCCGCGTACCTCCTTGGCGAGGATTACTCCGCAAACTCTCCTGATACGAGACTTGTCCCAGACAGCCTTCGTGAGCATCTCATTGAGGTCGCGACGCGCCACGCTCCCTCGACCGGCCTCGACGCAGATGGCCCGTTGGGTTACAAAGCGCAAGGTCTTGCCGTGAGTTTTCAGGACAAGGCCCCGAATAACACTCTGCCCATCCTTCAACCAGCCCGCCCCTCGCCAACATGGAAGCCTTTGATCAGCGATGACTGATAGCAACGTTCTGGAGAAGTTGAACCGGGCGTTGGGCTCTGTACGCGCGGAATACTCAGACGACGACGAACTGTATGGTCGACTTGCTCTGCCTGTCTACGTGCATCAGCTCGCCGGCATCACGCCTACATTCCTCGTCGGAGGTCGAGGCACGGGGAAGACGACGACCTTGCGCGCTCTCGGCTTCCGCGGGCAACATCAACTCTCGGGAAGCGTTGACCCGCGCGATTGGGAATCAATTGGTGGCTACTGGAAGGCTGAGCCTACGGTCGTGTCGGTTTTTCGTGGCAAGGGGATCGACTCGACGACATGGGAACGCGTCTTTGCTCACTACTTGAATCTTCGTTTGAGCTCGCTCGTCGTTGAGTACGCCGTGTGGCTGGCATCCAATGGGCAGGCTGTCGACATCGACACTCATCACATGTCGATGTTCTCGGGGTCTTGCGGACTGAAGAACGCCGCTAGCCTTCAGTCGCTACAGGCCAACATCGACATGGCCATTGTCGAGATTGAATCGAAGGTCAACGGGCGTGTGTCTGAACTCGCCACGTTGCCAACGTCCATCCTCGGCAAGCCGATCGAGTACCTCTTTGCGGCACTCGGCGGCCTCCAGGTTTCTCTCTCCAAGCCGTTCGTCTTCTGCGTGGATGAGTACGAAAACCTCTCGGCAGACCAACAGCGGCTTCTCAATACGCTCGTGAAGCAGGTTGGAGGAGCGCCCTTCACTTTCAAGATTGGGGTCCGTAATAAGGTCGCGATCGAGCGAGCGACCATGATCGAGGGCCAGCCGCTTCAGGACACCGCTGACTTCGCCACAATCGACATCGTGACTCGGCTGAAGGACGCTGGATTCAAGAAGTTTGCCGAATCCGTAATCACCCGCCGCCTCAGTTCCGAGGGGCTGGCGCATTTGCCGCTCGACCAGCTGCTGCCGGGGCTAACGCTGGATGCGGAAGCGGAGCTTCTGGGCGCAGAGGCACTCAAGGAGACTCTGCTTCACGAGGTCCGGTCTGACGGTGGGTCGGAAGAAGAAGTGGCCTTCGCGGCCGATCGGAACCTCGTTGAGGCTGCGTTGATCGTTCGATGGGCGGAGCTTCACAGCGAACAGGTGATTGACGTCGTACGGTTCGCTCTCCGATGGCCGTCTAAGTGGAAGACGCGTGTCGGCAACTACAATCACGCGGTGTTGTTCACCGTTCGACAGCGCAGTGTTGGGGAACGTAAGTACTACACGGGATGGCGCACCTACCGCCAACTCGCAGATGGGAACATTCGTTATCTTCTTAGGCTTGTCCAAGAGGCGTTGCGCCGCCACGTTGAGGAAGGTGCAGGGCTCGAAGAGCCCGTGTCACCCTTGAGTCAGACGCTCGCGGCAAAGCGTGTCGGGGAGATCACCGTTCGCGATCTTCAGGGCTGGTCGACGAGAGGGGTTGCACTGACTCGACTCACGGTCGGGCTCGGAGGACTGTTTGGGTCGCTCGCTCGTTCAAGTGCCTTGACTACGCCGGAAGTCGTGCAGTTCCGAGTTCGCTATTCTGGCGCGACCGTCCCCGAGGCAAGTGTTGACGCGCTACTGGCTGAGGCGGTTGGTCAGGGTGTTCTCGTAGATTTCGTCGGCAATAAAGAGGCTGCGGAACGAGGGCGGCCGCCGGAGCTTGACTATCAACTCCACCCTGTGCTGGCTCCCGCGTTCGTCTATAGCCATCGAAGTAAGCGTCGACTCACAATTCCTGCGGATGACCTAATCGCGTTGACGCAGCGTGAGACCGCGACCGCGGCGTTCAAGCGCATCTTGTCCTCGAGCAATGATGACGGAGGCGCTCCCCCGGACCAATTGGATCTCTTCGCCGGGCTAGGTGTATGACATGCTCCATCTCGACGAGGTGTCGTACACGTTCAAGGTCGCGAGTCACGAGCTGGGGCGGTTCGCCATCAGACATCTGATCTACGGGGAGACGATCGATGAGGATCGAGCTCGGACGGCAGCATCGCAGTTGTCGACGATTGGCGTCGATCTCCACTGTGTGACGCTGGTCGATGAAGCGATACTGCATGTCGTTCCGTGGACTGATTCGTTCAATCTGCACGAGACTGCCGATCTTGAATCGCTCGTCGCTCGTATGACCGGGGTGGTCGCTATCGATTTGACGAGTTTGGAGCATCGTGTGTGGGCGCCACTCGTGAGGACGTTGCTGCGCGCCGGACGTGCACTGGTCGCGCTGTATGCGGAGCCGCAGGACTATCGAAAGCACGATCAAGAGCCGGGTTCGCTCTACGACCTGAGCTCGAATCGCGGAATCGAACCCTTGCCAGGGTTTGCGCGAATCGGTCGCAGAGCAGACGACCGGGGGACGTTCGCGCCGCTCCTCGGGTTTGAAGGCGCTCGCCTGCAGCACATCTTCGATCAGGAGGAGGTGGATTCTCGAGTGACGTCCCCCGTGGTTGGCATCCCTGCGTTCCGACTCGAGTACTCGATGCAGTCCTACATCGCGAACAAGGAAACGCTAGATCGGGACAGGATGGAGGACAGAGTGGAGTTCGCTGCCGCACATTGTCCCTTCGAGGCTTATCAAGCGCTTGAGCGAATCCACCACTCCGCAGGTAGTCGTTATCTGCGGGTGGCTCCTATCGGTACGAAACCGCACGCGCTGGGGGCGGTCTTGTATGCGATCGACCACATGGACGCTGTTGAATTGATCTACGATCATCCGGTGCGTACCGCGAACCGGACTGTTGGCTCGCGATCAATGTATGTGTATGACGTCTCAGGGTTCATGGCACACCACCGGCGATGGCGTGCGGATGCCTAGAAAACGGGACGCCTACTACACCCCCACGTGGTTAGCCGAGCAGATGGTCTCGTCACTGCCCCTGGACCTGAATGGCCTGGTGCTGGATCCGGCGGCGGGAGAGGGAGCGCTTCTACAAGCTGCTGAGAAACGATTCGGCAGTTCCGTCAGGCTCGCCGCGATCGATGTCGACTCGCAAACAACTCGTCGGCTGCGCAGAGAGAACCCGGCATGGGTCGTGAGCAACGCCGACTTCCTCGACAGTCGTTCCCGAACCGCATCCGCGGCCGCGCGGGCGGCGCGGGCTGGCCTCGCTGCGGTGCTGTTGAATCCTCCATTCTCATACCGTGGCAACGGTGGTACGTCTGCTTCATACCGATCATTTGAGGGGGCGGTCGCACCTGCGGTCGAGTTTCTGATAACGGCGCTCAAGTCCTTCAATCCCGCAGCGGGATTCGTCGCGATACTGCCGAACGGTGCGGTTGAGGCGG
Source organism: Microbacterium sp. LMX7-1.2 (assembly GCF_040675935.1). Classification (NCBI taxonomy): domain Bacteria; kingdom Bacillati; phylum Actinomycetota; class Actinomycetes; order Micrococcales; family Microbacteriaceae; genus Microbacterium; species Microbacterium sp. LMX7-1.2. Next base: position 2,758,370 of record NZ_JBEGIL010000001.1, read on the forward strand.
AGCGTAACCGTGAGCTTTGGGATGCTATCCGACAGGACTTCTCCGTAGATCGGTTGGGATCGCCAGGCACATCTTCGTTTCCTGGCGCTCGTGTCGCGACAACGATCATTCAGTTGACGCGACGAGCAGCTGAAGACGCCGTCGCGCCGCCGCCGCGCATCGCGCACGAGGTACGAGCGACCACGGAAGCTATCGACGGGTGTAGCTGCGTTGAAGTGGTGCGCGGTCGAGTTCCCGTCCACCAAAATCGCAGCCGGGTTGCGAGCGCCTCGGACCTACTGCCGCTGCTGCACACGACATCCATGCGTCAATTTGAGAAGGAGCGTTGCGACTCTGCTCCAGCGCACCTAGGTGACGATGCGCCCCTCGTATGTCTTTCGCGGGTGGGCCGGTGGCAGGCGCCGCTCCAGATCGACGTCGGACGCGTAGTGCTTAGCGACTGCGTGATCGGCTTGCGTCCAAGGGATGTGTCCAAGCTTGGCCGCCTGCACGAGTGGGTGGTCGAGAACGAGTTGTCCATTCGCGACCGCTATCGAGGAACCGGGGCGCCTTACCTCACGCTTAGCGAGCTAACTCAAGCACTTAGCCAAGGAGTGTGGCATCCACACGTTGTACCTGCAGGGTCTTCAATTGGCGAATGCTGCTGTTCGAGTCTCGACCTGTCTTGCCGCTCGGTAGCTGGCTAGACGACGACACCCCAAGAGTGCGGGATAGGTTGGCGGTGCGAAGTCGAGGCCTCCGCACCGCCAACCGGTGTTCAGGCCGAGGTGGCAGGCGGGAAAAGCGGAGCGCTGAGGGGCTCGCTCGAGTTGAGCAAGGAGGACACCGCTTCGATAAGACGCGCCGTGCGATCCGATTCATCCCTGTCGGAAAGGACCTGGATGATCTCTCCGTTGCGGTTCTTTCGCTTGCGCTGGGAAGCTTCAATCCCCATCAGCTCGTATAAGTCCTCAACGACTGCGCAACGCGCATAGCCCGCGGATTTCAAGGCTTCTTCAACCTTCCTCTCGTACGCGGCCTGCTGGGCTTGCAGGTCGGCGATCTGCTTCGCTCGAAGCTGTGAAGTGGTCATTCTCATGCGGCATCCTTTGGTGCATCTTGGCAACTGGCGACTGGGCGTTTGAACCTCAGTCGCGCGCGGCGGGGCGCGGGGTGCAGCAGATCTGACGGGCGGGTCGACGTGAGTCCAAGGGGCGCTGGGATCCACGGTCAGGCGCTGAGCTCTTCAGCAGTGCTGCGGCGCTCTTGCGCGATCAGCCATTCGTCCACGCTTTCGGGTCTGTAGCGGACGGCCCTGCCGCCCGCACGGATGAACGCGGGACCCGTGCCGCGAATACGCCATTCGCTCAGAGTGCGCTCAGTGGTGCCGAGTGCCTCTGCGAGCGCCGCCGGCGTGATGAGCGTCGAGAGGACTGACGGAGCGGGGAGCGAGGTCGGAGTAGGCATACGGATCCCTTGGAGGTGGTTTTCTCTCCAAGAGATCCGCTCCATCTGGTCGTCGTGAACCGGCCAATGGTGGTGAAGCGGTTGGTGCGGATGCACCGTCTCTATCGCATCCCCGAAGCTTCCAGGAGGGCTGCCGCCCGAGTGGGGCTCAACCTGAAAGGGATTCGGAAACTAGCCTTTTACTTTCGGGCTGCAGAATCGTGTAGGTCGACACCGTAGCACACGTTTTCATTCGTTTGCGAGCAGAAAGCTGCAGTCGGCGTCGTGGGTGCAGTGTCGCTACAGATGTCAGTGGTGTGCCATAAGCTCGCATCCCACACTGAGAGCAAGACTGGCGGAGGACCGATGGGCAGCGCCTACTCGTACGAGACCAAAGAAGGCAGGCGGTGGGAGGCGCGGTACCGCAAGCCGGACGGGAAGACTGCTCGGAAGGGCGGCTTCATGAGGAAGCGCGACGCGGAGGCATACCTTACCACGGTGGAATCGGCGAAGCTTCAGGGGGCATACATCGCGCCGGGAGAATCACGCGTCACGGTCGGCACGCTTGGTGCAGCGTGGCTCGTGGCGCACGGAGCGGCGGTCAAGCCGTCGACGTTGCACAGCGATGAGAGCGCGTGGAGAGTCCACGTCGAGCCGGTCTGGGGAGGTCGCCAAGTCGGCACAATCCGCCACACGGAGGTCTCCGCGTGGGTGGCGGAGATGAGCCGGAAACGGTCGGCGACAACCGTCAAGCGATGTCACGGCGTGCTCGCCGCGATTCTCGACGGTGCAGTGCGGGACCGGCGACTCCAATCGAACCCGGCACGGGACGTGAAGACGCCTCGAAAGGTCCCGAAGGCGAGGGCTTATCTCACCCATCAGCAAGTTGAGCGGCTTGCGGACGCTTCGCTCTACCCGGACCTGGTGCGCTTCTTGGCCTATACGGGGCTCCGTTGGGGAGAAGCCACCGGGCTCAAGGTCGCGGACATCGATCTGTCGCGTCGCAGACTGAATATCACTTCCAATGCGGTGACTGTCAATGGACACGTCGTCGTCGGTACGCCGAAGACCCACGAGAGGCGAACCGTCGTGTATCCGGCCTTCCTAGATGACGCGATGGCGCGAGCGACCTCGCATAAGCGACCGGATGACTTGGTCTTCCCCGCCGCGACCGGCGGCTATCTTCGGCAGGGCAATGCGCAGTCCGGATGGTTCGCAGGTGCCTGCAAGCGGGCTCGCCGCGAAGATGCGGCGGATGCCGCTGAGGCGCGGGCGCGCGGCGAGAACGTTCGTGCCGTCATGCCTCGAGTCACGCCCCATGATCTGCGACACACGGCAGCGTCATTGGCGATCAGTGCTGGCGCGAACGTGAAGGCCATACAGAGGATGCTCGGGCATGCGAGTGCGGCTATGACCCTCGACACATACGCCGACCTGCTCGACGACGATCTGGATGATGTGGCTTCGGCACTACACCGTCAGCGTGCTGCCGCGCTCCAGCGGTAACGCAGCAGTAACGGAACGCATGCGATGCGCTGTGAACTGATGTGTGCAGATGTGCCCAAATGCCCCGTGTTTCCGCTGAATCTGACGGTGAGTGCTTAGTCTGGCGTTGATCAATATGGGTTCAAATCCCACCGTCACCGCCACCACGAAGGCCCCGACTCCCGTTGTAAAGACTGGGATGCGGGGCCTTCGTCATGTCCGGCGGAGCGGCGCGCGGCGACGCACGGCAACCGATTCCACGAAGCCCCTGCTCACGCGCCGGGCTGAGCACGATAGCGTGACGTCAGACGACGCGGTCGAACCGACCAGTCGACATCGAAAGGGCGCGAGAAAACGCGTCTCGGAGGGGGAGCGAGTGTCGGAGCACGAGCACCAAGTCCCGGCTGCCTGGCATGCCGATCCCGCAGGGCGACACCAGTACCGGTACTGGGACGGTGCGCAATGGGCCGACTGGGTCGCTGATGACGGCGTGCAGTCCCTCGATCCTCTGTATCCACAAGACCGAGCGCAGTCGAGCAGCCATGCACGGGCCGAAGGCGCCTCATCTCCTCAGCGCGGCACGCGCACCGGATACCTCCTCATCGGCGCCGACGGCTATGCGAACACCGAGGTCGCGGGCGAGTTCGCTCGCGTCGACAGCATCCACAAGGCGATAGGACGCAAGCCGAAGCTCGACGAGGAGATCGAGCTCACGGATCTGGTCGCAGCACTCGTGCCCGAGCCGAGCAATCCTCACGACAGGAACGCCATCATGGTGCAGATCAACGGTCAGCACATCGGCTACCTCGAGAAGGAGGATGCTGCGCGGTATCAGCCGGTGATCCGGCAGGTCTGGGATGCCGGTTACGTCGCGGCGACGGGAGCGAGAGTGTGGGCGTCGGCTCGGGAGTCCTGGGACTCGAAGAAGCTCAAGTATGTGGCGCGCGTGACGCTGGCGCTGAATGAGCCCCACCTCCTCCTGCCACTCAACGATCCGCCCGTGGATGAGCACAGCATCCTGCCGTGGGGTCACGGGCTGCAGGTGACCGGCGAGGAGCATCATCAGGATGTACTCGCGAGCTACACGAACGCCCAGGGCGATGGAGTCGAGTTGGCGACGCTGGATGTCATTCCAGGCGGTACCGCGAAGGCACCGAAAGACGTCGTCGAGGTTCGTTTCGACGGTCGGCGCATCGGACAGCTGACCCCAGGGTCGAGCCAGCACTTCGTCCCGACGATCCGGCACCTCGCTTCCGAAGGTCGAGCCGTCGTCGCGTGGGTGCGGGTCAAGGGCAACGCGATCGCCGCGCAGGCGACGCTCCAGGCGACGAAGGCTCATGAGCTCTCCGCCGAGTGGTTCGCACAACCCGACACGGTGCCACGACTCCGCGATCGGTAGCCCGGGACGGTCACGCAGAACGAGGAGCGGGCAGGGCATCCCCCTCGGGACGCCCTGCCCGCTCCGTTCGCGGATGCCGCTGATCAGCCGATCGCGACGGCCAGCTCGTTCGGCGTGTGGTCGAGTTCGACCGAGGCGATGACCTCGCCGGTGGTGAGGTCGACCGCGTGCACGCTGTTCGCGGCGGGCTCGGTCACGTAGGCGATGTCGCCGTGGACCTTGATCGCCGGGTGGGCGTCCTGCCACTCGGCGGGGCCCTCCCACGGTGCGACGACGGGGTACGCGTCGGTCAGCTCGCCCGTCTCGGGGTCGAGCACGTGGATCTGCCCGTCGGTCGACAGGATGTACGCGAGGTCGCCGGGGCCGCGGGCGATGTCCCGGAACGTGTAGCGCACCTCGGTGGGGAGCTCGACGACCTCGAGGGTCTCGGCCGCGGTGTCGATCAGCGTCACGGCGCTCAGCAGGTAGCCCTCGGCGTCGGGGTCGGTCTTGTAGTCGCCGACGACGATCGGGCTGGTCTCCGAGACGAAGGCGTTGCCCATGCGGCCGTATGCATCGGGCGCGGTGAGCTTGGTGAAGGCCTCGTCCTTGAACAGCAGCGCGCCGTTCTCGCAACCGAAGATCACGGCCTCGTCCGCAGCGGTGCCTTCGCCGTGGATGCCGGGGCACTCGGCGTTCGCCGCGGCTTCGTCCCAGTGGTCGTCGTGCGCGTGCAGCGACTTCGCGCCCGTGCGGGAGGTCTCGTCGCCGACCGTCGTGACGAGCGTGCCGTCCTCCAGGACGATCGAGACGCCGTGGTGCGCGGCATCCGCGGTGTAGGTCGTCGTCTCGGGCAGCGCGTCGTAGCCGTCGGCGAACCCGTCGGTCGGCACGATCGTGGTGACGCCGGTGCCGTCGTCGAACAGCACGGTGTTCTCGCCGTGGATCACGACGTGGCCGGGCGTGGTCCCCTCGAACAGCGCGTCGGTCAGGGCAGGCTCGGCGGTGTCGAGCATCTGGAAGCCCTCGGAGGTCGTGACGGCGATCGTCCTGCCGTCGCCGAAGGGGTTGAGGCGCGTGAACTCCTCGGTCTCGAACTCGTCGACGACCTCGAGCGTCTCGGGGTCGAGCACGGCGATCCCGCCCTCGTAGGAGACCGCGACGCGGCCCGTCTGCGCGGTCGCGGCCGGCGACTCCTCGTCTGCCGGGGCGGAGCCGGTGGCTCCTCCGGCGCACGCGGTGGCGAGCAGCGAGACGCCCGCGAGCGCCGCGACAGCGGCACTCATCCTCATGTGTCGCTTCATTGTGTTTCCTCTCGTGTCGGGCCCCGATCGGGGTCCATTCATGGGTTCAGTCCGTCGGCGATGCGCTCGGTGTTCGCGCGCATCATCGTCAGGTAGGTATCGGCGCCCTCGCCCGGTGCGGTGAGGGATTCGGTGAACAGCTCGACGACCTCGACCTCGACGCCGGCCTCGGAGGCCAGCACCTGGATGAGCCGATCGGGCTGCGAGGACTCGGCGAAGATCGTGCGGACCCCGGCCTCGTCGATCGCGTCGGTCAGGTCGCGCAGATCGGCCGCGCTGGGGGCGGCGAGCGTCGTGCCGCCCGGGATGACGGCGCCGACGAGGCGGAAGTCGAACCGGTCGGCGAGGTAGCCGAAGACGTGGTGGTTCGTCACGAGCGCCCGGCGATCCGCAGGGATCGCGTCGAACGCCGCGGACATCTCCTCGTCGAGCTCGGCGAGCTCTCCGCGGTAGGCGTCGGCGTTGTCGCGGATCTTCTCGACGTCGATCCCGTCGATGCCCGCGAGGGCGTTTTCGAGAGCATTGACGACGTCGACCATCCGGGCGGGATCCGTCCAGAAGTGCGGATCGTCGGCGCTGGCGGCATCCTCCGAGGTGTAGGGGAGCACGTCGATCACGTCTCCAGCGACCAGGGTCGGCACCCCGGTCGCCTCCGTGCGGTCGATGTGCTGCTGCAGCCCTTCCTCGAGCCCGAGGCCGTTCGTCACGAGCAGATCGGCGCCGTCCATCTGCGCGGCCTCCTGCGCGGAGATCTCGAACGAGTGCGGGTCGGCGTTCGGCTTCATGAGCACCGTGACCTCTGCGGCATCGCCGACGACGTTCTCGACGACGTCGCCGAGGATGTTCGTCGTGACGACGATCTGTGGTCGGTCAGTCCCTGCCGGGGCGGCGCACCCGGTGACTCCCGCGCCGATCAGTGCGAGGCCCGCGAGCAGGGCGCCGGTGCGCAGCATCCTCATCGGCCGACCTCCGTGACGAACGTCGGTGCCGTGGGGGTCTCGAGCGATCGCGCGATGCGGGCGCCGTCGGCGTAGTCGATCTCGTGCACGACGCCCGCCGTCGGATCGCCGACATAGGCGCGCTGCTCGTCGACCACCAGCGACGAGGCAGTGCCGCCGTCGGCGAGCAGGGGTTCGGTGGCGCCGACGAGCACTCCGCCCTCGGCGAGGTGCACGACGATCCGTCCGTCGACGTCGATCGCGACGACGTGGCCCTCGGCGTCGTCCACCGCGACAACGCGGGTGAGCGGGCGCTCGGTCGGCACCAGGGTCCAGGTGCGCTCGCGGGAGTCCAGCAGCCAGAAGCCGGTGGTCCCGGCGACGGCCGCGACCGTCGGACGGCCCTTGCGTCCCTCGAACATCAGCGCGCGGTCGGATGCGCCCGCCGGATACGGGATGCGCTCGGTGAGGAGCTCGTCGTCCTGCCAGGTCGCGAGCACGGCGCCGTCCGCGCAGCCGACGACGAGTCCCACCCGGGTCGTGATGGCACCCGCGGCGTCGGCGCACTCGACCGGGGTTCCTGCCGACTCGCCGTCGCTGTCGTGGAACACGAGAGCCTCGCCGTCGGTCACGAGCGCGCCGTCTCCGACCGGGGCGACGAGTCCGGCATCCGCTCCCGTCTCGATCCGGAACAGCTCGTCGATCCGTCCGTCGGACAGCGCCTTGTTGTCGAGCAGGACCGCTTCGCCGGAACCGGCGAAGAACACCCCCGTGGTGCCGGCGGTCGACAGCGCGCCGGTCGTGACGGTCGCAGCGCCGTCGCCCGTCACGGTCCCGAGCACGGCGGGTTCCGCGAGGTAGTAGTGGAAGTGATCGCCGTGATCCCAGCTCCAGCGGCCCGAGTCGACGATCTCCACGCCCTCGTCCGTGGTCACGAAGCCGTAGCGCCCGTCACTCGCAAGGGCGGTCGGCGCCGCGGTGGCGCCGAGATCCGCGGTCTCCTCGCTGAGCAGGTCGAGCACTGCGACGCTGCCCTCGGCGTCGACCGAGAGCAGTCCGAGCGGCGGTTCGGAGACCTCTGCGGCGCCGGCGATCGCGCCATGGCCGTCTCCGGACGTGGCAGCCGCCGACGGAGAAGCGCTCGGTGCCGCAGCGCAGGCGGTGAGTGCGGCGATGGCCAGGACTGCGGGGAGGAGCAGGAGGGGGCGGGAGGTCATCGGGTCCTTTCGGGGAACGCGACGGGCGCGCGTTCCGGCGCGGGTTCGGGGGAGTGGGCGAGATCGGCGTCGACGGGGTGGCGTCGCCGCGCGGCGCGGGCGAGCACGGCGCGGATGGACGCGGAGAGCGCCGCGAGCAGGACGGCTGCCGCGGCGATCGAGGCACCCGCAGCGGTCGCGAAATGCCAGGACACGAGCAGGCCGATCAGCACGGCCGCGGCGCCGACCAGGGTCGCGACGATCATGGTGGCCGGGATGCGGGTCGTCCAGGCGCGCGCGGCCACGGCGGGGGCGAGGAGCAGGCCCACGACCAGGAGGGTGCCGACAGCCTGGTACGAGGCCACGACGGCGACCGTCACGAGAGCGACGAGCACCACGTGCGCGAGCTGCGGCCGCAGCCCGAGGGTGCGGGCGATCCGCGCGTCGAAGGCGGTGACCACGAACGAGCGGTGGAAGCCGGCTGCGACGCCGACCGTGACGGCGACGGCGACAGCCAGGATCGCGATGTCGTCAGGGCGGATCGCGAGGATGTCGCCGAACAGCAGCGCGGTGGCGTCGGTGGCGAAGCTGCGCGAGTGGGAGACGATGATCACGCCGAGCGAGAGCATCGCGACGAACAGCAGACCGATGCTCGTGTCGTAGGACAGGCGGCCACGGCGCTGCAGCAGACCGATCGCCGCGCTCATCGCGGCGGCGCTCAGCGCGGCCCCGAGCAGGACGGGGGCACCGAGGACCGTCGCGAGCGCGACGCCGGGCAGCATCCCGTGGCCGATCGCCTCGCCGAGGAAGGCCATGCCTCGGATCACGACCCAGGTGCCCACGACGCCGCAGATGACGGCGACGAGCACTCCGCCGGCCAGGGCGCGGACGAAGAACTCGACGGTGAAGGGCTGGAGCAAAGTGGGCACGGAAGGGCACTCTATCTAAAAATGAGAATGATTATCAATTGCTACAGTGGCGGGATGACATCGAACGCAGCGCTCTCCGCGCGCGCCGTGTGCTTCGGCTACGGCGAAGACGACGTGCTGCACTCCGTCGACCTTGACGTGCGCTCCGGCGAAGTCGTCGCCCTGGCCGGCCACAACGGCTCGGGAAAGTCGACCCTCGTCGAGATCCTCGCCGGAGTGAAGGCTCCGCGACGAGGGGACGTGCGCCGGGGCGGCGACCTCGCCCTCGTGGTGCAGCGGCCCGCCGTGCCGGATGCGCTCCCCGTGACGGTGGCGGACGTGGTGCGCATGGGCACGTGGAAGCGCGGTGCCCGCCTGTCACGGATGGCCGCTCGACGAGCGGTCTCCCAGGCGCTCGACCGCGTGGACATGAGCGAGCTGGCCGACCGTCCGCTGGCCGAGCTCTCCGGTGGACAGCGGCAACGAGTGTTCCTCGCACAGGGGATCGTGCGCGCGCCGAGCATCCTGCTCCTCGACGAGGCGGCCGCCGGGCTGGATCGGGAGAGCGCGGCGCGCATGCAGCTGATCCTCCGCGAGGAGGCCGCGCGCGGGGCCGCCGTATGCACCGTCACGCACGACGACGAGGCGGTCGCTGCGGCCGACCGCGTCGTCCGGTTGGATCGGGGGCGCGTCGTCTAGGCGGCGGTCCCGATCGTGCGGGGGAGATGGCCCTCCGTGGATGACGACGATGTGCTCACGGGGCGAGACCTCGTTGACGTGGACATCTCGCGCCCGCCAGGATGAGGAGGATCTCGCCTATTCGCGCGAGCGGAGCCGAGGGGGCACCCGTGATGGATTCCTGGCAGACGAGGGAGGGGTTCTGGGCTGCCGGCCGTCCCCGGAGCATCTGGCTCGCCCTCGCTGCCGTCGTCGTCTACATCCTGCTTGCCGCCGGTCTCGGCAACCTGCTGAGCGGGCTGGTCGGCGACGATCAGGAGCTCGCCCAGTTCTCGCTCGGACACTTCATCCCGCTCGCCGTCGCGATCGTCGGGCTGTTGCTGTTCCTGCGATGGACGGGGTGGGGTGCGGATGTTTGGCGTGAGTCGCCCACGCCGACGCTGGCTCCGCGGCGATGGTGGTTGATCTCGATCCCCGTGCTCGTGGTCCTGCTGCCACTCGGCCAGCTCGGTGATGTCCCGTGGGCCTCGCGCTCGATCAGGTACGTCCTCGTCATCGCGGCGGGGACGCTCATGGTCGGGTTCGGGGAGGAACTGGTCATCCGCGGGGTCCTGCTCACCGCCATCCGGGCCCGCCACGGCGAGCTCGCGGCCCTCCTCGGAACCAGCGTGGTGTTCGCGCTCGCGCACATCCCGGGGAGCATCATCGGCGGGGCCTCCCTCGGCACCATCGCCTTCCAGGCGTCGTTCCTCGCCGCGTCCGGAGCTGCGTACTACTGGGTGCGTCGCGTCACCGGCAGACTGTGGGTCGCCATGCTCGCGCACGCCCTCACCGATTGGGTGCTGTACCTCGCCTCCGGCGCAGGGACGCCAAGCGAGTCCGTGCCGAACGCGCACTCCGCGGAGGACCCGAATCCGTTCGCGGTCGCTTTCCAGATCCTGCTGCTCATCGCGACGACGGTCAGCATCCTCAGCGTCATCCGGGAGGACCGGCGAACGAAGCGGGCACGATTCCCAGAACGAGGAGCCTCAGGGCGATGACCGACCCGCCGACCGGTCGATCCGCACCCAGATCTGCCCGCACAGCAGTCCGATGGATCCGGCCACGGCTGAGATGACGATCGCGATGGTCAGCGAACTCGCGGGGATGATGTCCGCGACGATGAACAGGGACAACAGAAAGGCGACGGCGTTCAACAGGAGCGAGAACTTGCTCGACCACCGTTGCCAGCGCTGCGCCTTCTCGGTCGCGCCGTCGTTCGGCATCCTCCTGTCGAGGTAGAGAGCGATCAGCAAAGCGGCACGACCTGCAGGGCGCCTTCGTAGAGGAGGGAGTTCATGACGACAGTCTCGCCGCTCGGCGCGGCGAGGTCACTCCTCGCCGTCGAAGAAGCCTCCGTCGAGCAGCCAGTTGTACCGCAGGCGCAGCGCGCGCTCGGTGCTGGCGACGAGCGCGCCGACGACGAGGGAGATGTTGAGCCACGCGGGCAGGCGGATGGGGCTCTCGAATGCGCCGATCGCCTCGGCGACGGGCGGGATGTGGGTGACCTGTTCGATGATCTGCGGGATGCCGAGCACGAGGGCGACCACGAGCACCAGGATCGAGACGATGCCGATCGTGCGGCTCACGCCCGGAGAGCGGCGATGCAGACGCGCACGCCACCCCTCGGCGGATGACGTGTCGGGGGAGAGCGCGCGTGCGGTGCCGTCGTCGGCGACGTAGTGGCAGCGCTTGAGTCCGTAGCCGCTCACGGCCACCTCGATCACGCCGCCGGGTACGGCGAACGCGGCGGGCAGCTTCGACGCCGCCTGGTTGATACCGTCGCGGTACAGCCGCGCACGCACGACGCCGTTCTCGTCGCCGCCGTGCCGCACGTCCACCGACCAGGTCTGCGGGATGCCGTCGGCGCCGACGATCCGCAGGTGGAAGAGCGAGCGGGAGAACGGCTGCCACCACCGGTACCTCTGGAGCTCGTGGCCGTCGCCGGGCTTCGCGCGGCGTGCCGCACGTCGTCTGCTGCTCTCGGAGGCCATGTCCGACGACCCTAACAACGTCGAGGGCGACGACGAAAGTGCATCCCCTCCGAGAGCTCGACGGGCTAGAGCTCGACGGGCGGCTGCGGCTCGCTCTCCGCGACCTCGGGGTGCCGTGCCAGGTTGACGACGGCGGCGATCAGACCGCCCCACACGGTGACCATGGCGATGACCATCATGACGATCGCGACGGGGGTCATGACTCGCTCCTCTCGCTCGGGGCGGATGCCGTCGGCACGGCGGCGGTCTCGGGGTCGGGATCGTAGTCCTCGCTCTCGAGGAACTCGTCGTAGTCGGGGTCGTCCTTGGCGTGCGAGTGCGCACCCCACGGCAGGGCCGACAGCAGGAGGCCGAGCACCACGAGGGCGACCACCATGCCCCAGCCGAACACGCCGAGGAACCAGTCGGGGTAGCCGCCGTAGGGCTGGGTGATCTTCGTCACGAGCTCGCTGATCAGCAGGTATCCGAGCACGAGCGGCGCGAGCACGCCCACGAGCAGCTTCCAGATGCGTCCGACGCGGAAGCTCGATCGGCGGTCGAGGTGCTCGACGAGTACGGGGAGCTTGTGCAGGAGCCAGGCGACGACGATCACGGCCACGAGCGCGACGGCCATGATGCCGAAGGCGTTCACGAACGCATCCGTGGTGTCGAGCACCGAGAGCGCGGTCGTGGTCGAGAACAGGGCCATCGAGATCACCGCGAGGGGGATCGTCACCACGAGGGTCGTGCGCACCCGGCGCCACCCCAGCTTGTCCTGCAGCGCGGCGACGATGACCTCGAGGATCGAGATGAGCGAGGTGATCCCGGCGAACACGAGCGCGCCGAAGAACAGCACCCCGATGATGGATCCGCCGGTGGCCTGGGACACGATCGTCGGGAACGCGACGAACGCGAGGCCGATGCCGGACGAGGCCACGCCGTCGACGTCCACACCCTGCGCCTGCGCCATGAAGCCGAGGGCGGCGAACACGCCGATGCCCGCGAGGATCTCGAAGCCGGAGTTCGCGAAGCCGACGACGAGTCCGGAGCCGGTGAGGTCGGTCTTGCGCTTGAGGTACGAGGAGTAGGTCACCATGATGCCGAAGGCGACCGACAGCGAGAAGAAGATGTGGCCGTAGGCAGAGGCCCAGACACCCGGGTCGGCGAGGGCCTGCCAGTCGGGCGTGAAGAAGGCGTTGAGCCCCTGCATGGCGCCGGGCAGGAACAGTGACTGCACCACGAGCACCGCGAACATGACCGTGAGCAGCGGCATGAGGATCATGTTCGCCGCGCCGATGCCGCGCTTCACGCCGAGCGCCATGATGACGATCACGAGCAGCCACACGACGACGAGGGGGATGCCGACCTGCGGCACGAACTCGCCCGACAGGCCGACCTCGGCGACGTCGGCCGAGCGCAGGAAGTCGGTGAAGAAGAAGCCCTCCTCGTTGCCGGGGCCCCAGGTCAGCTGGGCCGAGAACCAGGTGTACATGCCCGCCCAGGCGACGATGACGGCGTAGTACACGGCGATCACGACGCAGATCAGCACCTGCCACCAGCCGAGCGGTTCGGCGGCGCGGTGCATGCGACGGAACGCGAGCGGGGCGGAGCCGCGGTAGCGGTGCCCGATCGCGTAGTCGAGGAACAGCAGCGGGATGCCGGCGGTGAGCAGCGCGCACAGGTACGGGATGAGGAAGGCGCCGCCGCCGCCCTCGTAGGCGACGTACGGGAAACGCCAGATGTTGCCGAGCCCGACCGCGGAGCCGATCGCCGAGAGGATGAACACGTTCCGCGAGCCGAAGGCCTCGCGTTTCGGGGTCTGCGTCGTAGCGGCCATGCCTGGCACTCTACCGGTGGGTGCGAATCTCGTCCGGTGGGCGAGTCACGCCGATGCGGGTCGATCGCTCACTTGTATCGTTTTCTCCACAGATGAATTTTACCGAGTTAAATTGAGAATACCGAGTAAATATCAGTCTAGGATATAACTATGGCATCGCGAGAAAACCCCGCAGTGGCAGCTCTGCTGCGCGTCCTGCCATCGGATTTCCTCGTCGAGCCGCGCGTCGACGCGGTCGACGTCGCCCTCGATTCACGCCGCTGGGTGCTTCAGCCGATCTGGGCGGGTGAGGGGCTCCCCGCCGACATTCGCCGGGTCCGGAACGACGTCGTCCACGGACGTGCCGGGGTCGAAGCGCTCCCCGTCATCGCAGCTCGCCGGATGAGCCCGGGAGCCCGGGAGCTCCTTGAGGAGTCACAGCTCTCGTGGGTGGATGCGAGCGGTCGCGCGAAGATCGTCATTCCCGGAGAGGTGTACCTCGCACGATTCGATCCGGTACCCGCAGATGCGGGACGGCCGTTCACATGGTCGAGAGCCGCTCAGGCGGTCGCGGAGACTCTCCTGACCTGGAGAGTGCGTCAGCGTGACGACGTGCCCGATTCGATCGGCCGGGTCGGCGTGATCGCGGAGACTGCCGACGTCTCCGTCGCGCATGCGGCGCGAGTCCTCCGACAGTTCGACGAGCAGGGGTACACGGCGAAGACCGGTGCCGAGCGCGGGAGCACCGCGACACGCGAGCTGCGCGATCCCGGACGCATGCTGAGCGACTGGGCCGGGCAGTACACGCAGAAGGACATGGCGCCGGCGGCGGAGTTTCACGTTCCGTGGCGCGATCACGACCAGACACTGTCGATGTTCGCCTCGTCGCTTCGTTCGTTGGATTGGGCGCTGACCGGGGCCGCGGCAGCCGATCGCATCGCTCCGTACCTCACCAGCATCCCCACTGTGGACGTGGTCGTGCCGTTCGGTGCTCTGGCGGAAGTGCGTCGACGGCTGTCGAGCGACGAGGACGTGCGCGAGGTGGACCGCGGCGGGCGGGTGAGGCTTTTCACCGTCGACGAGTACCTCCTCGGTCTCGCCCAGGATCAGCGGGGCCTTCGTATCGCGTCGCCGGTGCGCGTGTACGGGGACCTCCTGCGCGAGCGGGGACGATCGGTGGAGGCGGCGGAATACCTGAGGGAGGTCGCCATTGGATTCTGAGATCCGCAGCCGTGAGGCCCGCGCCCGCGCGGAGGACGCTCTCGTCCGGTTCGCGCTTCTCGCGGGTGAGCATGCCCGCGACTACGTCGTGATCGGCGGGCTCAACCCCGACTTTCTGGCGAGCAACGCGCCTGTGCCTCATCAGGGTACGACTGACATCGATCTGCTCTTCGCTCTCGGGTTCGACCACGTCGCGGACGCTCCGGACTTCTCCTGGGTGGACGCCGCGCTCGACGCTGGCGGGTTCGCATCGAGGAACGGGTGGCGCTGGGACGCCCGGTCGGGGGACGCGAGAATACGTCTGGAGTTCCTGTGCGACGTCTGGGACCACACCGAGGACACTGTTCCACTCCCGGGCTCAGCCCGAGCGGTGGCGAGCAAGATCGCCGGACCTGCCGCGGCGCTCCACTCACCGATAGAGCGCCGACTCGCGGTGTCCGCTGGCGTGCGCGCAGACACGCCAGACGCGCCCGAGACGATGATGCTCCGTTTCTCGAATCTCGGCGGCTATCTCATCGCCAAGGCTGCGGCGGCGCGATCGCGGATGCTTCCGAAGGACAAGTACGACCTGATGTACGTGACCCTGTACAACGACGCGGGCCCGCGAGAAGCCGCTCGTGCTGTCGCGCGGCAGCTCGCCGCCACGGAGGAGTCGTCGGACCCTGCGGAGATCCGTCGCGTGATGGAGCGCTACCTGGACTCGGCCGGATCGTGGGCGGGGGTCTTCGCCGAGACGATGATCGCCACGGGTGACTCGGCGACGGAAGATCAGCTACGCGCGGACGCGGCGCAAGGCGCCCGATCTTTCCTGGACGAGATCGAGAACGCGTAGCCGTCGGAAGGTCGACCGGGTCGTATCCTCGGAGGTGACACACAGCCAGCACAGGCCGACCCGATCCGGGTCAGGGAGAAGGGCGCGGCGATGGAGCACGTCGACACGATCGTGGTCGGGGCGGGGGTCTCGGGACTCAGCGCGGCGCGGCTGCTCGTGGATGCCGGGCAGCGCGTGATCGTCCTGGAGGCGCGCGACAGGGTCGGAGGCCGCGTGCACACCGACCGCACAGGGGCCGCGACGGACCGCGGCGCCTCCTGGATCCACGGTGTGACCGACAGCCCGGTGGCCGCGGCGGCCGCCGCGTTCGGGATGCCGACGGTGGAGTTCACGGTCGGCGGCTATCAGCCCGACAGCAGGCCCATCGCGTACTACGGCCCCAACGGCGTGCGGCTGAGCGACGAGGCGGCACGCGCTTTCGCGGCCGACGTGCGCACGGTCGACGCGACACTGCGCGAGACGATCGCGGAGTCGGCGCCCGAGGCCTCGTACCGGGATGTGACGGATGCGGCGCTCGTGCGGCAGGCGTGGGATACCCAGCGCACGCAGCGCGTCCGCGAGTATCTGGAGCACCGCTCGGAGGAGCAGTACGGCGCGTGGATCGACGACCTCGCGGCTCACGGCCTCGACGACGACTCGATCGACGGCGACGAGGTGGTCTTCCCCGAGGGGTACGACGTGCTGCCGGCCCGCCTCGCCGAGGGGCTCGACGTGCGCCTGGACCACGCCGTCACGGCGATCGACCGTCGCGACGGCATCCTCGTCCGCACCGCGCACGGCGAGTTCACCGCGGATGCCGCGGTCGTGACGGTTCCCGTGGGGGTACTGCGCGCGGAGGCGATCGCCTTCACGCCGCCGCTGCCCGCCGTGAACGCCGAGGCTCTGTCCCGCCTGGAGATGAACGCCTTCGAGAAGGTGTTCCTGCGGTTCCCCGAGCGGTTCTGGGACGAGGGCGTCTACGCGATCCGTCAGCAGGGTCCCGAGAGTCGGTGGTGGCACTCCTGGTACGACCTCACCGCGTTGCACGGCGAGCCCACGCTGCTCACGTTCGCGGCGGGGCCGGCCGCCCGAGGCATCCGCGACTGGAGCGACGAGGAGGTCGTCGAGTCGGTGCTCGCACAGCTGCGCCGCCTGTTCGGCGACCGCGTCGCACAGCCGGTGGGAGTGATCCGCACGGACTGGCAGGACGACCCCTGGTCGCACGGCTCCTACGCCTATATGACGCTCGGCTCGACCACAGCCGACCACGACGACCTCGCGACGCCGATCGACGGCATCCTGCACCTCGCCGGCGAGGCGACCTGGACCGACGACCCCGCGACCGTGCCGGCGGCCATGCTCTCGGGGCATCGCGCGGCCGAGCGCGTGCTCGGTCGCGACGTGCCGATCGAGCGGCTCTGGGCGCACGCCTGATCGGGCGACGCGCGCCGTCGAGGTGCGCGCCCCGCGTCAGATCCGGCTGACCGACGCCGGGATGCCGTTGGCGAGAGCGGCGGCGGTCTCGGCATCCGGCTGCGCGCCCACGCCGCCCGGGCCGCGTGTCGACGCGGTGCCGCAGGCGACCGCGAACGCGATCGCCTCGTTCTCGGGGAGCCCGCGGAGGCGAGCCGTGAGGAATCCGGCGGCGAGCGTATCGCCCGCTCCCACGGTGTCGACGAGGGGGCTGTCGACCGCGGGGACGGGGGCGCTCGTGAGGCGGATCCCGTCGTCGTGCCGTCGCGCGGCGAGGGCGCCGTCGCCGCCGAGCTTCGCGATCACGGTCGCGCCCGTGGGCATGATCTCCAGCATCCGGCGGATCGCGGCCTCGATGTCGGACGCGCCCGTGATGCCCGTGAGCTCCTCCTCGTTGCCGAAGAAGACGTCGACGTGGGGGAGCACAGCGAGGATGCCGGAATCCCACGTCTCGGCGGGGTCGAAGTTGCCGTCGAGCGACGTGCTCAGGCCGGCCGCGCGGGCCGCGGCGAACAGCGCGGGCGCGTCGTCGTGCAGATCGTGCTGCAGGAACCAGCTCCCCACGTGCAGGTGTCGAGCGCTCGCGAGGTCGTCGGCGGCGACGTCGGAGGCGCGCACCGTGCCGATCGAGCCGATCGAGGTGAGGATCGCGCGGTCGCCGCTCGGGCGCGTGAGGTGCGTCGATGCGCCCGTGGGGCGGGTGCCGTCGACGCGGATTCGGGACGTGTCGACGCCGCGCGCCCTCAGCTCGCCATCGAGGAAGAGCCCGAAGGTGTCGTCGCCGCGCACGCTGACCAGCGACGTGGGGGTGCCGAGAGCGGCGGCGCCGCACGCGGTGATCGCCGAGGAGCTGCCCATGGTCAGCGTCGTGCGTGGCACGATCTGCTCGTGCTGCCCGAAGCGGATGTCGTCGTCGACCTCGATGATGAGATCGACGCAGAGCTCGCCGACGACGAGCAGTCGGCCTACGGTCGCTGCGGAAGCAGCCATTCGCACCACACCCCTTCCAGAGCGCCGTCGTGTTCGAGGTTCCAGTCTGCGGCCACCGCGTGCGCGGCGTCGCACGCGCGGCGCATCGCGACGGCTCCTCGGTCCGAGCCGTGGACCCCGATGACGGCCCACGGCGCGGATCCCGCGCCGTGTCCGCCGCTCGCGACGGTCGTCCGCGCCGGGATCGTCATCGCCACCACGTCGCCCGATCCCAGGCCGAGGGCGTCGGCGACGGCATCCGCCACCCGCCCGGCCAGCTGCGCCTCGTCGGGATGCGCCGGCGCGGCGATCGTCACGACCGGCATCAGTCGGTGACGAGGACCGAGCGGTTGAGGAAGGGCGGGGTGTCGGGGTTGCGCCCGCGGAGCGCGGCGAGGTCGACGGCGAGGCGGTGCACGAGCGGCAGGTTCGCGTGCGGATCGAGGTCGTTCACGTAGACGGTGGCTCCGGTGGAGCGCACGTCGTCCGCGACCACGTCCGGGGCCTCACCGAGGAACCAGACCAGGGTGTTCGAACCCGCGCACGAGATCGGGCCGTGCTGGTACTCCCACATGGAGTACGCCTCGGTCCAGAACCCGGCCGACTCGCGCACCTTCAGGGCCGCCTCCTGGGCGAGGCCGTTGGTCCACCGGTGGCCGAGGAAGACGATGTGCTGCACCTCGGCGGGGTCGACCGGGAGGTCGGCGGCGAGCGCGGTGCGCGCGTCGGCGACGAGTGCGTCGTCGGCCTGGCCGATCGAGGCGCGCAGGGTCGCGAGCACGGTGGTCGCGAAGCGGGTCTGCACGATCGACTTCTCGTCGGCGAAGCCGAGGTGCACGGTCCGCTCGGCGCAGAGGCGGCCGAGCGCGGTGTCGGTGTCGCCGAGGATCGCGGTCACCCGGTGAGTGTTGCCGTACTTCTCGACGAGGTCGACGACGTCGACGGTGGTTCCGGAGCGCGAGATCACGATGATGTGCTCGTCGTCGTCGATCCAGTCCAGTTCGCTGGGGATGGCGGCACGGGTGCGTCCGAGGCCGGCGTCGTTGCGCAGGTAGGCGTAGGAGTCGCCGATGTAATAGGAGGTGCCGCAGCCGACCACGAGCACCTTCTCGCCCGTCGTGGGGAGGAGGGCCGCGTGCTGGTCCACGAGGTCGAGGGCCTGCTGCCAGACCTCGGGCTGGCTGGAGAGCTCCGCCCGTGTCGTCGCTCCCGATCCGGCGATGCTGTCGTTCATCTCGAAGACCCTTCACGTCTCTGTGCCGTCGTGATGTGGCGGCGATCTGTGCAGATTCAATCAGAAATGAGCATGGAATGAAAGTTCTTGACGGATTGCGCCGTTTGTTGAATACTGCCTACGACAAGGACGTCACGCAGCGACGCCGCTGCAGACCACACCACGAGAAGGAGATCGACGCGTGAAAATCAGAACCCAGCGCTTCGCAGGCATCATCGGGCTCGGTGCCGTCAGCGCACTCGTCCTCTCCGGCTGCGCCGGCTTCGGCGGTGGCGGCTCGGATGACGGCGGCGACCAGAGCCTGACGTTCACGACCTGGGGCAGCGAGTCCGAGGAAGCCAGCTTCACGGCCCTCATCGAGCAGTTCGAGTCCGAGCACGAGGGCGTCGACATCAAGCTCAACGTCGTGCCCTACGACCAGATGTTCTCGAACATCGACGCGCAGCTCTCCTCGGGCGACGCCCCCGACATCTTCCGTGTCGACTACGGCAACCTCGGCGTGTACTCGAGCCAGGGGCAGCTGCTCGACCTGAGCGACGCCTTCTCCGACGACGAGGTCGCGGAGTTCACGCCGGCGATGTGGGAGGCCGTGTCGTACGACGGCGCCCCCTACGGCGTGCCGCACCAGACCGACGTGTCCGCCCTGCTCGTGAACACCGCCATGCTCACCGAGGCCGGCATCGACGTCTCCACGCTGCCCACCACGCAGGACGACGCGTGGACCTGGGACGAGTTCGCCGACGTCGCGACCCAGCTGCGCGAGGCGCTGCCCGCCGACAAGTACCCCTTCGTGTACAACTGGCAGCTCGGCGGAGCGCCGCGCTGGCTGAGCTGGCTCTTCCAGGCGGACGGGACGTTCCTCGACGGCACGACAGCGACGATCGACTCCGACGAGGGCGCCAAGGCGCTCGACTTCACGAAGAGCTTCTTCGACAACGGCTGGGTTCCGCCCACGAGCTCGACCAAGGGCACCGTGTACGCCGACTCGCTCTTCACCGAGGGCACGGCGGCCATGGCGTTCGCCGGCTCGTTCCTCGTGCCCGACATCGACTCGCTCGCCGCCTTCGACTGGACCGCGCTGCCGATGCCGAAGGATGAGCGCGGCGCGACCGACCTCGGCGGCAACGCCCTCGTCGCGACCAAGGACACGAAGAATCCCGAGCTCGCCGCGGAGTTCCTGAAGTTCATGGTCTCGGCGGATGCGATGAGCGAGTTCTGCGCCAACACCAACGAGCTGCCCACGCGCGTCGACCTCGAGGGCGACGCCGTCGAGTTCAAGGTCCGCCCCGACGTCATGCCGGTGTTCGTCGACCAGGCGTCGACGATCGAGCCGGGCGACGTCAAGCAGCTCACCTCGCCCGCGATGGCCGCCATCAACACGGCCCTGCAGGACCAGCTCGAGGCCGCGTTCATCGGCGGGCAGTCCACCGCCGACACGCTCGCGAAGCTCTCCGCCGCGATCGAGGAAGCCTCGAAGTAATGACCTCTCTCACCACCCACGACCGGAGCGACGCGCCCGCGTCGTTCCGGCCGCGGGCGACCCGTCGTCGGGCTCGATTCCGCGAATCGCTCGTGGGCTGGGGGTTCGCCGCTCCGAACCTCGTGCTGATGTCGCTGTTCCTGTTCATCCCGATCGTCTGGGCGCTGATCCTCTCCTTCCAGGAGACCAAGGGGTTCGGTGACCCGGAGTGGATCGGACTCGACAACTACGCGACGCTCGTGTCCGACCCGGTCTTCTGGCAGAGTCTGCTGAACACCGTGGTCTTCACGATCGCGACGGTGCCGCTCGAACTCGCCGGCGGACTGGGCCTCGCCGTGCTGCTGAACTCGGTACTGCCCGCGCGCGGGCTGTTCCGCACGATGATCGTGCTGCCGATGGTCATCTCCGGTGTCGCGTCCGGCATGATCGCCGTCATCCTCTTCTACGAGTCCAACGGCCTGGTCAACAAGATCCTGCAGACGCTCGGGCTCGACCCGATCGGCTGGCAGTCCGAGGGGACGCCCGCGATGATCGCCGTGATCGCCGTGGCGATCTGGCTGCGCCTCGGCTTCAACATGATCATCTACCTCGCCGGCCTGCAGTCGATCTCGCCGGAGCTGTACGAGGCCGCACGCATCGACGGCGCCTCGCGGTGGCAGCAGTTCCGCTCGGTGACCGTGCCGCTCGTGGGTCCGTCGACGTTCTTCCTGTTGATCATGAACGTCATCGCGTCGTTCCAGGTGTTCGACCTCATCTTCGTCATGACCGGCGGCGGACCGGGCAACGCCACCTCGGTGCTCGTCACCTACGCGTACCGCAACGGCTTCCAGATCCGCGAGCAGGGGTACGGCGCCGCGATCGGCATCGTCATCCTCGTCATCACCCTCGTCTTCACGTTCATCCAGTGGAAGACGAGCCGCACCCGAGACCTGGCCGAGTGAGGATCCATCATGGCTGAGACCACCACCGTCATCCAGATCGCCGACGCGGCGGTGCTGGGGGAGAAGGGCGCGGCGCGGGTGCAGCGCCGCCGTCGCCGACAGGCGAGCGGACGCAAGGGCATCGTCTGGCGCACTCTCGTCGCGGCGATCGTGTCGATCGTCGTCGTGTTCCCGCTGTACTGGATGGTCGTCGTCGCGTTCTCCCCGCGCGGCGAGGTGTTCCTGCCCGGGCTGCGGCTCTGGCCGAGCGCTCTGACGCTCGAGAACTTCGCCAAGGTGTTCGACCGGGTGCCCGTGGTCGCGTGGCTCGGCAACTCGGTCGTGATCGGCGTGTTCGTCACCGTGCTCACGGTCACCGTGAACCTGCTCGCCGGTTACGCGTTCGCGCGACTGCGCTTCGGTGGCCGCAACGCCGTGTTCATCCTCGCCCTCGCGACGATGATGATCCCCGTGCAGGCGATCATGGTCGCGCAGTTCAAGCTCGTGTCCGGGCTCGGCATCTACGGCACCTACTGGGGCGTGATCCTGCCCGGTGCCGCCGCCGCGTTCGGCATCTTCCTCGCACGGCAGTTCTTCATCGGCATCCCCGACGAGATCATCGAGGCCGCCCGCATCGACGGCGCCGGTCACCTGCGCATCTTCGTGCAGGTGGTGCTGCCCCTGTGCAAGCCGCTGATCGCCGTGCTCATCCTGCTCACTCTCATGGGAAGCTGGAACGACTTCGCGTGGCCGCTCATCGCCCTCAAGGACAACGAGCTGTTCACCCTGCCGATCGGACTCCTCTATCTCAAGGACCAGACCACACCCGACTACAACGCGATCATGGCCCTGGCCCTGATCTCGGTGCTGCCGATGGTGCTGCTGTTCATCTTCTTCCAGCGCTACTTCGTGCAGGGCTTCGCCCGGAGCGGTATCAAATGAGTCTCACCTACCTCTGCTCGCTCCCCTTGCCGGACTCGTGGTTCGACGAGCTGCGCGCGCGGATGCCCGACGTCTCCGTGCACCGCATGTCGCCGTCGGAGCCGCCCTCCGCCGAACTCCTCGCCGAGGTCGACCTGCTGCACACGAGCGAGTGGCTCCCGGATGCCGCCGCGATTCCCGCCGTCCGGCTCGTGCAGCTCGACACCTCGGGCGTCGACCACGTCCGTGGCACGTCGCTCTGGGAGACCGGGGTGCCGATCGCGACGCTCGGCGGCATCGCCCCCGTGCCGATGGCCGAGTACGCGCTGATGTCGATCCTGGAGCTCTCGCACCGGATGCCGCGCATCGTCGCGCACCGCGCCGAGCGCTCGTGGCCGACGAACGCCGACCGGCTCGACACGCTCACCCCGCGAGCGCTCCCCGGGGCGACCGTCGGGATCGTCGGGTACGGGCGCATCGGCCGCGAGATCTCGCGCCTCGCCACGGCGTTCGGGATGCGGGTGCTGGGCGTGAGCCGCTCGGGCGTGCGCGCCGCCGGTGCCGAGAAGTTCGACACCGGGCGCCAGGCGCCGGCCGACGACCCCGCCGAGCTCTTCGCGATCGACCGGCTCGACGAGGTGCTGCGGCGCAGCGATTTCCTGGTCGTCGTCGTGCCGCTCACAGAGCTGACGCGCGGGCTGATCGGACCCGGCCAGCTCGACCTCCTCCCACCCGGCGCGTTCGTGGTGAACATCGCCCGCGGCGGCATCGTCGACGAGAGCGCGCTGCGCGAGCGGATGCGCGACGGGCGCATCGGCGGCGTCGCCCTCGACGTGTTCGACGACGAGCCGCTGCCCGCGGACTCGCCGTGGTGGACGGAACCGGGCGCGCTGGTGACACCCCACGTCGCCGGACTCGCCCCGCAGTATCATGCACAGACACTCGACCTCGTCGTCGAGAATCTGACACGACTGGCCGAGGATCGGCCCTTGCTGAATGAGGTGGACCGTGCAGCCGGTTACTGAGCCCCTGATCGGGCCGAAGCGTCAGCGCGAGCTTCTCAACTACATCCGCACCTACGGGGCGGGGTCGGTCAGCGAGATGGCCAAGATGCTCGGGGTGAGCACCTCGACCGTGCGACGCGACCTCAACGAGCTGCAGGACAGGAAGCTCATCGAGCGCGTGCACGGCGGCGCCGCTCAGGTCGACGACGACGTGGAGCCGCTGCGCCCGCAGCGCGAGGTCGCGTTCGCGGAGGAGAAGCAGCGCATCGGCCGCGCCGCCGCCGCGCACATCACGCCGAACTCGACCGTGCTCATCACCGGCGGCACGACGACCGAGGCGATGCTGCCTTTCCTCGGCGGCATCCCCGGCCTCACCGTCCTGACGAACAGCCTCTCGGTGGTGAGCCGCCTCGCGCAGTTCCCCGACATCGACATCATCGTGCTCGGCGGGCTGCTGCGTCGCACCGAGATGAGCCTGCTCGGGCACCTGACGATCGCGGGGCTCGACGAGTTCGGCATCGACCGGGTCTTCACGGGCGCGTTCGGCGTCGACCCCGAGATGGGCGTCACCGGCACGAACCTCTCCGAGACGCAGACCGACCGCTCGCTCGCCTCGTCCGCGCGGGAGCTCATCGTGCTCGCCGACCACTCCAAGCTCGCGAAGCGCGGGCCGGCACGACTCGTCCCGACCGACGGCATCTCGCGGCTGATCGTCGACGACGGCGCGGATGCCGAGGTGCTGGCGCGCATGAGCGGGGCAGGGGTGACCGTCGAGACATGCTGATCCCGCCCACCCTGGCGGCGGTGGGGCTGGGCGCGAGCCTGCCCGCGATCGCCGCATTCAACGTCATCACGCTCGAGTACGCCGAGGGGATCATCCTCGGCGCCGAGCGCGCGCAGCGCCCGGTGGTGCTGTCGATCAGTCACAACGCGGTGCGCTTCCACGGCGGTCTCGCGCCGCTCGCGGCCGCCTGCCGGGCGCTCGCCGACTCGGCATCCGTGCCCGTACTGCTGCATCTCGATCACTGCGAGTCCGAGGAGCTCGTGCTCGAGTCGGCCGGGCTCGGCTTCGCCTCGGCGATGTTCGACGCCTCGACGCTGCCGTACGCCGAGAACGTCGCAGCCACCGCCCGTGTCGCCGCTCTCGGGCAGGAGCGAGGGCTGTGGATCGAGGCCGAGCTCGGTGAGATCGGCGGGAAGGACGGCGCGCACGCGCCCGGTGTGCGCACCGACCCCGCGGAGGCCGCCGCGTTCGTCGCCGCGACCGGCGTCGACGCTCTCGCCGTCGCCGTCGGAACCTCGCACGCCATGACCGAGCGCACGGCTCGCCCCGACGCCGCGCTCATCGCCCGACTCGCGGATGCCGTGCCGGTGGCGCTCGTGCTGCACGGCTCGTCCGGCGTCGACGACGACGGAATCCGCGCGGCGGTGGCCGCCGGCATCCGCAAGGTCAACGTCGGCACGCAGCTGTCGGCCGCGTATTCGCGCGCGCTGCGCACCGAGCTCGGTGACCGCGCCGACCCGCGCCGAGCGCTGACCGCGGCGCGCGAGGCGATCGCCGCCGACGTCGAGCACCTGCTCGGCGTCATCTCCACCCCGCTCTGAGAACCCGAAGGGAACCAGCCATGTCCGCCACCGTGCAGGGGCCGTCGTCGCACGACGGAGAGCCCAGCGCCGCCGCACTGCTGGAGGCCGGCGACATCGTCGGACTCATGCGTGCCTGCCATGACCGCCGTCTCGAACGGGAGGGCATCCCGATGGTGCTCGGCCTTGCGGACGAGCGCGGTCCGATCCCCGTCGCCGGCTCCGAGGCGCAGCGCGCCGAGGGCCAGGAGCTCCTCGCCGTGCTCGACCGCTACCGCGACGCGCTCGTGCCGTGGGCCCGCGACGAGGACGAGGGCGCCGTCATCACCGCGATGCAGGTGCTCGCGTACACGCACTTCGCGCCGGGAGCCGTTCCGCTCGCTGACGTGCCGCTCGTTGCTGCATCCGATGCTCCCGAGCCACGCGAGGCGGCATCCGATCCCATCGATCCGGTCCTCACCGGGGAAGGAACCCTCTCATGACCACGCCGTCCTTCGCCGCGCAGCGGCAGCAGCTCGCCGACGGGCACTTCATCCGCGTGGTGAACTACCACTCGACCCCGCGCGGGGCCCGCGACGAGCTCGCCCGGGAGCTCGCCGGCTTCGCGCGCGACTACGCGCCGGTCACGCTCGACGACCTCGACCGGCTGTTCGAGACCGGCACCTGGCACAAGGACAAGCCCGGCCTCATCCCCGTGTTCTACGAGGGCTACCGGAACTCGATCTCGGTCGCGGCGCCGCTGTGCGACGAGCTCGGACTCACGGGCTGGTTCCCGATCGCCACCTCGTTCGTCGACTGCGACCCCGAGCACCAGGAGGCCTTCGCGCGGGCGCACTGGATCTCGCTCGTCGAGGAGGACACGAAGGGCGGTCGCATCGCGATGAGCTGGGACGAGGTCGCCGAGGTCTCGCGTCGACACGTCGTGTTTCCCCACACGGCGCACCACGAGGGCTTCGACACCGTGCTGTCAGACGAGGACATCCGCCGCGAGGTCGTCGACTCGAAGGCGCAGCTCGAAGCGGTCACGGGGCAGGAGGCGCCGGCGTTCGTGTGGCTGCACGGCTCGTCCTACGGGCAGAACCCCCGTCACGATCAGGCCGTGAAGGAGGCCGGCTACCGCTACCAATTCGCGAACACGATGATCCACCGGGTGAACTGAGTCTCGGCCGTCGCGCAGAACGACACGCATCTCGCACGTTTCTCGGCGAAACCTGCGAGATCCGTGCCGTTCTGCGAGGTTGTTTCCTCCTCCACAATCGCACCGCGGGCGGACTCCTCCCCAGATCGTGGAGAGCGGATGCCGGGGCGGCCTCGAGAACCCTCCGACGCGGGATGCTCGGACGATGCCGCGCACCGCCCTCGTCCGACCGACCATCGATGCCTTGGTCCGCGAGCGCGGCGGCGTCGTCCGCGTCCGCGAGCTCGCGGAGTTCGGCTTTCGCCGGGCGGCGATCGAGTCGGCTCTGCGTGAGGCCCGGCTGTGGCGGGTGCGCCCCGGGTGGGTGGCCGTACCCGACGCCGATCCGCTCGTGGTCCAGGCCGCCCGACACGGCGTCGTCCTGTCCTGTCTGACGCAGGCCCGACGACTCGGCCTGTGGGTGCACGACGAGCGACCCGGCATCCATGTCGCCGTCACGCCGGGGAGCGCGGGGGGCCGGTCATCCGGCATCCGCGTGCACTGGGCGAAGCCCCTGATCCCGAGGCCGCCCGGGCTGCTCGTCGATCCGATCGAGAACGTCCTCGCCCTCGTCGCGGAGTGCGAGCCGTACGAGCAGGCACTCGCGACGTGGGAGTCGGCGCTCAACCAGAACCAGGTCGACCGTGACGTCCTGAGCAACCTCCCGCTGCGTCCGCGGGCGCGTCGGCTGCTCGACGAGGCGTCGCCGTTCGCGGATGCGGGACTCGAGACGTACGTGCGGGTCCGGCTGCGGTGGCTCCGGCTGCCGATCCGCGCGCAGATCTGGATCGCCGGGCATCGCGTCGACATCCTCGTCGGCGAGCGGCTGGTGATCCAGATCGACGGCGGTCACCATGTCGGCGCGCAGCGGGCCGAGGACATCCGGCACGATGCGCAGCTGCGACTCATGGGGTATCACGTGATCCGGGTCGGCTATCACCAGGTGACGCAGGAGTGGGCCCTGGTGCAGGATCTCGTCATGCGGGCCGTCGCTCAGGGGCTTCACCGGGCGCGCTGATCTCGCAGAACGACACATATCTCGCAGGATCTTGCGCGAGACCTGCGAGATCCGTGTCGTTCTGCGAAGGTTCAGTCGCGGATGCCGAGGTGACGGATGCCGCCGTCGGCGCCGCGCCACGTGAGCTCGGTCGTGCCGCCGTCGCGCGACGACCTCGTAGATCGGGCGGTTCCGGGCTGGGCGTCGCGGATGCCGTGCGCCTCCAGCATCCCGGCGGCGTCGTCGTCGAGGGGTGCCGCACCGTCGCGCGCGCTCCAGAACCTCTCGGGGTAGCCGATCGCGGGAGAGCCGATGAGCGACCGGCCGCCGTCGAGGCTCTCGACCGTGACCTCCAGCTCGCCGTCGCGATGCGTCAGCCGGAACGCGCGGACGCCCGCGGCGACGACGCCGGCGCGCCGCTGGAACCCCGGACCGGGCGACCAGTACCAGCTCTCCAGCGACCCGGCGTCCGCGAGCGCGACGACCTCGAGGTGGTCGGGGCCGAGTGTCGACTGCACGATCTGCGCGTCGAGATACCGTGTGCCGGCGGCGAAGGAGAGTCCCGCGCTCCAGCTCCCCGGCGGCACGTGCGCGGCGTCGCCAGCGGGTCCTCGGCCCGATCGGCGTTGAACCAGAAGACCCAGAGGCCTTCGGCGGCGTCGCACGCGAGCAGCTCGAGATTGCCCCGCGTGCCGTAGACGCCCTGGGCGAGGCTCACGGGTCCCGACGTCGACCGATCCGCTCCCACGGTGATGATGTTCTGTGAATGCATTTGCTTATTCTTGCTCATTCATGGAAGTTTGTGACAGCATGTGTGCGTCGCATCTTTTCGAAGGAGAACCATGAGAATCGCCAGAACCCTCGTCGACGGCCAGCCGCGCATCGTCGTGATCGACGCGGATGCCGCGCACCTCGCGCCGCTCGAGCACGCCGACGACGCCCTCGTCGCGATCGAGTCGGCCCGCTCCGGCGCGTTCTCCGCCTGGCCCGTGATCGACCTCGACGCGCACGAGCTCCTCGCCCCCGTCGCGGGAGCCGGCAAGATCATCGCGGTCGGCCTCAACTACGTCGACCACACCGCCGAGACCGGCTTCGCGCAGCCCGAGCGCCCCCTCACCTTCGCGAAGTACACGACCTCGCTCACCGGCCCCTACAGTGACGTCGTCATCCCCGACCACATCGCGCAGGGCGTCGACTTCGAGGCCGAGCTCGCTCTCGTGATCGGCCGTCGCTGCGGCGGCGACACCCCCGCCACGCTCGACGACGTCGCGGCGTACACGGTCGCCAACGACGTCTCCGCCCGAGACGTCCAGTTCGGCGACGTCCAATGGACCCGCGGCAAGTCCTTCGACACGTTCACCCCGCTCGGCCCCTGGCTCGTCACCCCCGACGAGTTCGGAGAGCCCGGCGGACACCGCATCCACGCCTCCGTCGACGGAGAGCTGCTGCAGGAGGACGACACCGCCGACATGATCTTCGACGTCCCGACGATCCTCGCGTTCGTCAGCGACGGCGTCACCCTCGAACCGGGCGACCTCATCCTCACCGGCACACCCGCGGGCGCCGGCGGGTTCCGCACACCGCCGCGCTACCTTCAGCACGAGCAGGTGGTGGAGGCCGGTGTCGAGGGCATCGGCGTGCTGCGCAACCGCTTCGTCCACCGCTCGCTCCTCGCCCGCTGACCCACCCGCCCGAAACGGAGCACCACGATGAACACCACAGATCGCCGAGTCCTCGTCCTCATCGGCGCGGGGTCAGCCGTCTTCACCCGGGGCCTGCTCGCCGACCTGATCGGGGCCGAGGACCTCGGGGCCTGGGAGATCCGCCTCGTCGACGTCGACTCCGCGGCCCTCGACGTCGCCGCCGATCTCGCCGAGGGGATGGTCGCCTCCCGCGGCGTCGGCGACAGCATTCGCGTCGTCCGCTCGACCGATCGTCGCGCCGTGCTGCCCGGCGCCGACTTCATCGTGACGTGCGTGGGCGTCGGCGGCCGACCGGCGTGGCAGCTCGACCACGAGATCGTGCAGCGCCACGGCATCCACCAGCCGGTCGGCGACTCGATCATGCCCGGTGGCATCTCGCGGCTGCTGCGCACGACGCCGGTGCTCGTCGAGATCGCGCAGGACATCGCCGACCTCGCCCCCGAGGCGTTCTTCTTCAACTACTCGAACCCGATGACCGCGAACGTGCAGGCCATCCACCAGCAGACCGGCCTCGACGTCGTGGGCCTCTGCCACGGCATGCACCACATCCAGCGTGAGCTCGCCCAGCTGATCGACGCTCCGTTCGAGGAGACGTCGACGCTGTACGCCGGCATCAACCACCTCACGTTCATCTACGACTTCCGATGGAAGGGACGTGACGCGTGGCCGCTGATCCGCGAGCGCGTGCATCGTGAACTCGCCCAGGCGCCGAACCCCGACGACATCGGCAACATCTTCTACGAGACCCCGACCGCATGGCACAACCCGTTCGCGTGGGAGCTGTTCGACCGGTACGGCGCCTTCGCGGCGGCGGGCGACCGCCACGTCGTCGAGTTCTTCCCTGAGCGCTTCGCCTCGGGCGACTACTACGGCAAGAAGCTCGGCATCGATGCGTTCAGCCTGCCGGAGATCCTCGAGTGGGGGGAGAACCGCTACCAGGGCATGAAGCGTCAGGCCACGGGACAGGATCCGCTCGACCAGTCGATCTTCGAGCGCTCGGGCGGCGAGCAGGAGCAGCTGATCGCGATCATCCGCTCCATCACGTTCGACACTCGCGAGATGTTCAGCTGCAACGTCGTCAACGACGGCGCGGTCCCGGGGCTGCCCGAGTGGTCGGCCGTCGAGATCCCCGGCGTGGCGACCGCCCGCGGCATCCGTCCGATCGCCGTACCGGACCTCGGCAAGCCGCTCACCGCGATCCTCGCGCGGCGCCTCACCTCGGTCGACCTCGCGGTCGACGCGGCGCTGAACGGCGACCGCGACCTGGTCGTCGAGGCGATGATCGCCGATGGCGCGATCTTCGACGTCGATCGAGCGGCAGCCCTCGCCGACGACCTGATCGCCGCACAGGCGCAGCACCTGCCGAGGTTCGCATGAGCGCCGAGAACATCGGCTCGACCCACGAGCCGTACGAACCCGGCATCCCGCACGCCCCGTTCGACCGCTTCGCTCCCGCGGGCGAGCACGACTGGGGCACGGGTCTGCGCAGCCAGAAGTGGTTCGGCGCCGAGGGCAAGACCGGGTTCATGCACCGGTCGTGGCTGCGCAGCGAGGGGCTGCCCGACGACTCCTTCCGCGGCCGGCCGATCATCGGCATCGCGAACTCGTGGAGCGAGCTGACCAGCTGCAACATCCACCTCCGCGCCCTCGCCGAGCACGTCAAGCGCGGCATCTGGCAGGCCGGCGGCGTGCCGTTCGAGTTCCCGACCACCTCCGCGGGCGAGCCCCTCGTGCGGCCGACCGCGATGCTCTTGCGCAACCTCATGGCCATGGATCTCGAGGAGACACTGCGCGCCAACCCGCTCGACGGCGTGGTGCTGCTCGCGGGCTGCGACAAGACCACGCCGGCGTACCTCATGGGCGCGGCCTCGGTCGACATCCCGGCTCTCCTTATCACCGGCGGGCCGATGCTCAATGGCAAGCACCGCGGCGAGGACATCGGCTCGGGCACCTCGGTGTGGAAGTTCACCGAGGCCTACCGTGCCGGGCTCATCGACGAGACGGCGATCACCGAGGCCGAGGGCTGCATGGCCCGCAGCCAGGGGCACTGCCAGACGATGGGAACGGCCTCGACCCTCGCGAGCGTGTTCGAGCTCATGGGCATGCAGCTCCCCGGATCGTCGTCGCTGCCCGCGAACGACTCGCGGCGAGCGGTCGCGGCGCACCTCGCGGGCCGTCGCATCGTGGAGATGGTCGCGGAGGATCTGCGCCCGTCGGCGATCCTCACCCGTGAGGCGTTCGAGAACGGCGTGCGCGCGAACGCCGCACTCGGCGGTTCGACGAACGCGGTGATCCACCTGCTCGCGCTCGCTCGCCGCGTCGGGGTCGAGCTCACGCTCGACGACTTCGACACCCTCGTGCGCGACGTGCCCGTGCTCGCCGACCTCATGCCGAGCGGCCGGTTCCTCATGGAGGACTTCGAGTACGCGGGCGGCATCGCCGGCTTCGCCGAGACGCTCGGCGACCTGCTGCACCGCGACACCCTCACCGTCACCGGCCGCACGCTGGGCGAGAACTACGCCGGCGCCGAGGTGTTCGACCGCGAGGTGATCCGTCCGCTCGACAACCCTGTCAAGCCCGTGGGCTCGGGCATCGCGGTGCTCACCGGCAACCTCGCTCCGCGCGGTGCCGTGATCAAGCAGTCGGCGGCCGCGCCCGAGCTCATGCAGCACACCGGTCGTGCGCTCGTGTGGGATGCGCTCGAGGACTACCTCTCCGACGCGGAGGACCCCGACCTCGACGTCCACCCGGACGACATCCTCGTCGTCCGCTACGTGGGTCCGCGCGGATACCCGGGGATGCCGGAGGTCGGCAACCTCGCGCTGCCGCGGAAGATCCTCGAGTCCGGGGTGACCGACATGGTGCGCATCTCGGATGCCCGGATGAGCGGCACCTCGTACGGCACGGTCGTGCTGCACGTCGTGCCCGAGGCCGCGGCGGGGGGACCGCTCGCGTTCGTGCGCACCGGCGACACTGTCACGGTCGACGTCGCGAACCGCTCACTGCACCTGCACGTGTCGGGCGAGGAGCTCGCGGAGCGCCGTCGGGGCTGGACCCCGCCCGTCGTGCCGGGGAGCGACCGCGGATGGACCCGGCTGTACATCGAGCACGTCACGCAGGCGGACGAGGGCCTCGACCTCGATTTCCTGCAGGGCCGCTCGGGCGCTGCCGTGGGTCCCAAGGCGTTCTGACGTGGGGTCGCTCTAGAGTGGGCGGCGTGCGGAACGTCCTGATCGTCGGCGCCTCCGGCATCCTCGCTCCCGCAGCCGTCACGCTGCGGTCACGTGGCGTGCCCGTGACGGGCGTCGGCCGCAGCCGGCCGATGCCGCGCGGCGTGGAGGCGCTGCGGGTGGATGCCAGGGACGCGACGGCGCTCGCCGCGGCCCTCGGTGCGCGGCGCTGGACGAATGCCGTGGTCTACGCGCCCGCGCTGTCGGGCGCCTCTCTCGCGCTCCTCGTCGATGCGGTCGACGCTCGGACGGTCGTCGTGCGCACCAGCGCCGATGCGGATCCTGCGCGGGGAGAGGTCGTGGTGCCGGACGACACCCTGCAGCTCGGCTGGACGGGCGATTCGGCGTCTCCGCGCTGGCACTCGCCGACGGAGGTGTCGGATGCCGTGCTCGCCGTGCTCGACGACGGCGTCGGTCGGACGCTCGGCCGCGTGCGCCCCTGGGCGGAGCGCCCGTGATCGCCGTCCTGGCCCTGTCGCCGGCCCTCGACGTCACCTACGAGGTGGAGTCGCTCGTGATCGGGGAGATCAACCGGCCGACCCGCACGACCGTGGTGGCGGGAGGCAAGGGACTCAACATGGCGCGCGTGGCCATCGCGGCCGGCGCCGACGTGCGGGTCCTGGCGATGCTCGGCGGCGCGAATGGGCGCCGCATCCGCGCCGCGCTCGACCGAGACGGCGTCCCGGTGACGGTGGTCGACATCGCGGCCGAGACCCGCACGTGCCTCGCGATCGTCGAGGAGCAGGGCGGGGCTTCCAGCACGGACATCTACGACACCGCCTCACCGGTGACCGCGGGGGAGTGGGACGCGTTCGCGCTGGCCGCCGCCGATCTGCGCTCCGCCGACGGGCGTGCCGCGGACTGGACCACGGTCTCGGGCTCACTGCCCGAGGGCGTCGATCCGGTGGCGCTGGCCGCCGTGCTCGCCGATGCGCGCGGCCGCGGCTCGCGCGTGGCGCTCGACATGTCGGGTCCCGCCCTGCAGACGCTCGCAGCGGCGGGCGATCTCGTGAAGGTCAATCGTCGCGAGGCGTCGGAGATCCTGGGGCGGGATCTCGCGGACGCGGCATCCGCATGTCACGCGCTGCACGGGGAATTGGCGGTGGATGCCGTGGTGACCGACGGCATCCATCCGGGGGCGGCCCTGGTCGACGGGGACGACCTGCGCATCCCCGCCCCGTCGGTGCACGGACGATTCCCCGCGGGAAGCGGTGACGCGTTCTTCGCGGGGATCGTGCACGGTCTGGACCGCGGGCTCGGCAGCGCGGCGAGCGTCGCGATCGCCGTCGATCTCGCCGAGCGCAACGCGCGCCGACCGGGGCAGGGGCTTCTGGCCGGCTGAGCCATGGCGCCCCGAGGGCGGGAATCCCATCCCGATCACAGCATCCACTCGATAAAGTGAACATCGAGCCGTCCGTCGGACGAGCGACTCGCATACGACCCCAGGAAGAGACCTGTGAGCCGTCACCGCCCTGCCCCTGATCAGGAGGGTCGATCTACCGACCCCTTCGTCTTCGTGCGAGGGGGTGAGTTCGGATGCTGGAGGCAGTGCTGACGCTGCTGCTCGGCGTGCTGCTGACGCTGGCGATCATCGCCGCGTGCGGGTTCTTCGTCGCGCAGGAGTTCGCCTACATGTCGGTCGACCGGTCGCGCATGGCGGCCCTCGCCGAGAAGGGCGACGCGCAGGCGGGACGTGTGCTCGCGATCACGAAGCGCACCTCCTTCATGCTGTCCGGCGCGCAGCTGGGCATCACCGTGACGGGCCTCCTCATCGGCTACGTCG
This sequence comes from Microbacterium sp. LMX7-1.2, assembly GCF_040675935.1. Classification (NCBI taxonomy): domain Bacteria; kingdom Bacillati; phylum Actinomycetota; class Actinomycetes; order Micrococcales; family Microbacteriaceae; genus Microbacterium; species Microbacterium sp. LMX7-1.2. Next base: position 2,792,017 of record NZ_JBEGIL010000001.1, read on the forward strand.
CCGAGCCGCTGATCGGCGAGTCGATCGGCACCCTGCTCGGCGGGGTCGGCATCCCGCCCGCTGTCTCGGTGCTGATCGGCACGACCGGGGCGCTGCTGCTCGCCACGATCGTCACGATGATCTTCGGCGAGCTGTACCCGAAGAACCTGGCCATCGCGAGCCCCGAGCCGCTCGCCCGCGCCCTGGCCCTGCCCACCCGCATCTACCTCGCGGCGTTCGGGTGGCTCATCACGGTGTTCGACGTCGCCGCGAACGCGCTGCTGCGACTCGTGCGCATCGAGCCGCTCGAGGACGTCGACGAGAGCGCCACGGCGCGCGACCTCGAGGCCATCGTCGAGGAGTCCCGCGTGAGCGGCGACCTGCCCGACGACCTGTCGATCATCATCGACCGGATGCTGGACTTCCCCGAGCGCGACGTCGAGCACGCCATGGTCCCGCGCTCCAAGGTCGACACCGTCGCGCCGTCGACCACGGTCGCCGAGGTCCGCGAGCTCATGTCCACCGGCCACACCCGGTACCCGGTGATCGGCGACGAGGACATCCCGGTCGGCGTGGTCGAGCTCATCGACCTGTTGCGCCTCGCGCCGGCCGACGGCGCTCCGGTGTCCGACGTCATGCGCCCTCCCGTCATCCTGCCGACGTCCATGCGGCTGCCGCTCGCGCTCGACCGCATGCGCCAGACGCGCAACGAGCTCGCGTGCGTGGTCGACGAGTACGGCAACTTCGACGGCATCCTCACGATCGAGGACCTCACCGAGGAGGTCGTCGGCGAGATCGAGGACGAGCACGACCCGGATGCCGTGGTCGTGGCGGGCGGCGAGGACGGCTGGACCCTCGCCGGCGACGTGCACCTCGACGAGATCGAGCGCCTGATCGGGCGCGACTTCGCGCCCGACGACGACGCCGAGACGATCGCGGGACTCGTGGTGAGCGCGCACGGCGACCTGCCGCAGGCGGGCGACGTCGTGCGGATCGACCTGCCCGCGAAGGCGGCCGAGACCGTGCAGGGGATCGAGATCGACCGCTGGCTGGACGTGCGGATCGTCGAGGTCGCGCGTCACGTGCCGTCCGTCGTGCACATCGCCCTCGAGGAGTCGGGCGCGGATCCCGACACGGATGCCGAGCCCACGACGGAGGTGGCCCGATGAGCTGGTGGATGGTCACCCTGATCACGACGGCGCTGATCGTCGCGAGCGCGTTCTTCGTCATCGTCGAGTTCGCGCTGCTCGCCGCGCGACGGCACCGGCTGGAGGCGGAGGCCGACACGAGCGCCTCCGCCCGCTCGGCCCTGCGCGGTCTCAACGAGCTCACCGTCATGCTCGCGTTCGCGCAGCTGGGCATCACGGCGTGCACGTTCCTGCTCGGCGCGATCACCAAGCCCGCGATCGACTACGCGCTGTCGCCCGTGTTCGAGGCGTGGGGTCTGCCGTACATCGCGGCCGACATCATCGCGTTCATGCTCGCGCTCATCGTCGTCACGTTCCTGCACCTCGTGATCGGCGAGATGGCCCCGAAGTCGTGGGCGATCGCGCATCCCGAGACCGCGGCGAAGGCCACCAGCATCCTCGCCCGCGCCCTCACCTGGCCGCTGCGGCCGTTCCTGCTGTGGATCAACCGCATCGCGAACCGCCTCGTGAAGGCCTCGGGCGTCGAGCCGGTCGAGAAGGCCGCCGCCGGCGGTCAGGACGTCGACACGATCCGCGAGCTCGTGGCGCACTCGCGCGCCGCCGGCACCCTCGAGGTCGAGTACTCGGAGCCCATCGTTCGGGCCATCTCCCTGCAGTCGCTCACGGTTGGCGAGATCGTGCGGACGGATGCCCCGCCGACGGCCGTGCCTCTCACTGCGACCGTGCGCGACGTGCAGGCCGTGGCCGCCGAGTCGGGGCACCTCCGGATCCTCGTGGGGGAGGGGGCCGCGGCGCGCGTGGTGCACGTGCGCGACACGCTTCCGCTCGACGTCGCGACCCCGGTGGTGGAGATCGCCCGGCCCGTGACCACGGTCGCCCCGGGCGCCGGCGCGTACGACACGCTCAGCCGCATGCAGCGTGAGCACGTGCAGCTCGCCGCGGTCGTCGAGGGCGGGTCGCTCGTCGGCGTCGTGACCCTCGACGACCTGCTGCGCGAGCTGCTGCCGGCGACCGTGTGAGCGCCGCCGGCGGGGTCAGCCGATCAGGCCCCGCCGGTAGCGTCCGCTGCGGATCGCGAGGATCGTGCCGCCGATGAGCGCCGCGACGAGCGAGCCCGTGAGCACCCCGATCTTCACGTGCTCGTCGGCGACCGAAGCGCTTCCGAAGGCCAGCTCGCCGATCAGCAGCGACACCGTGAAGCCGATGCCCGCGACGAACGACATGCCGATCAGATCGGGCCAGCGCAGGCTCGGGTCGCGGCGCAGTGCCGGGATGCTCCCGACTCCGAGGGTCGTGAGCAGGATGCCGATGGGCTTGCCGAGCACGAGACCCAGCACGATGCCGAGCGTGATCGGGTCGGCGAACGCCGAGCGCAGACCGTCGATGCCCCCGAGGGGGACGCCGGCGGAGAAGAACGCGAAGACGGGCACGGCGAAGAGCGTGGCGACCACGCCCCAGCGGTCGGCCCAGTGCGGGGCGAGTCCCTCGCGCATGCGCTTCTCGCCCTGGCCCAGGATCACGTGCGCGCGGTCGTTCGGCCGCACCGGGACGGTGAACGCCAGCAGCACCCCGGCCACGGTCGCGTGCACACCCGAGGCGTGCACGAGAGCCCAGGTCGCGAGAGCCAGGGGCAGCAGGATCCACCAGGAGCGGATGCCGCGCTGCGCGGCGAATCCGAACCCGGCGAGCGGCAGCACGGCCAGCCCGAGCCAGAGCAGGCTGATGTCGTCGGTGTAGACGGTCGCGATGATCGTGATCGCGATGAGGTCGTCGACCACGGCGAGCGTGAGCAGGAACACCCGGAGCGCGGGCGGAAGGAAGCGTCCCACGACCGCGATCACGGCGACCGCGAAGGCGATGTCGGTCGCGGTGGGGATCGCCCAGCCCCGGGAGGCGTCCGCGGCTCCGCCCGCGGTGAGCAGCAGGAAGATCAGCGCGGGGGCGATGACGCCGCCGGCCGCCGCGGCGACCGGGAGCGCCGCGGCACGGGGGTCGCGCAGGCGCCCGGTCGTGAACTCCTCCTTCAGCTCGAGGCCGACGACGAAGAAGAAGATCGCCAGCAGGCCGTCGGCGGCCCAGGCGCCGACGCTGAGCTCGAGGTGCAGTTCGGGGATGCCGAACGTGAAGTCCCGCACGGCGCTGTACCAGCCGGACGCGGGGCTGTTGGCGAGGATCAGCGCCGCGACGGTCGCGGCGAGCAGCAGCACGCCGGCGGTGACGTCGCTGCGGACGGTGGAGCGGATGCCGCGCCACAGCTCATGCGGCGCGAGGGGGAGACGGGATGACGAATCGGATGGCGAAGACGATGACGAAGACACGGAGAGACCTCACGGTGAAGGGACGCGGGACGGGCTCGATCGCGCGCACCGGCGTCGGTGGCGCGTCAAGTGCCTGGCGGCGGGCAGCCTGCGATCTCGCCGTGCGACAGGGTGCCCCACACGCTCGTCCACCCGTTCGTCCCCGGGTGCATGACGACCTTCGTCCAGGACGCCATCGGCGTGGCCGACGGCAGCGACCGCGGCGCGCGCACGGCGCCGGAGATCGCGAGGGAGGGCATGGCACCAGACTACCGGGCGGGTCTGCGAGGGCGCTGGAGCGCTCGACGTGCTCCGGCTCTCTGTTCTCTCGCGGTCTTCTCGCGCGGGCTTCTCGCGCGGGCTTACCGCGCGGGCTTCTCGCGCGGTCAGTCGCGGTGTGCAGCCGTCCCGCGCTGTTCCGGGTCGTTCCGGATGAGGTCAGCGCGAGGTCGGCGGCAGCTTGTCGACCCCGTGCCGGGCGGGCTTGCCGGGTTCGGCGGCGGTGTCGGGGGAGGCGTTGCCCTCTCCGGCGGGGGCGTCGGTGCCGGGGTAATGCGGCTCCTCGATCTCGACGGCCTTGTCGCGCTCCTCGAGCGGGGGCAGGTGGTCCAGCGGCTGCTTGATGTCGTCGGGGTGGCTCATGGCGACAGCATCCGTCCGTGGGGGCGGGGAGGACAGGGGGTTGCCGAGGGTTCGTGCGTGTGCTTCGAATCGATACGATGGAGGCGAGCAAGGTTTGTAACTTCCCCTTGCATATTCCTCCCCATCCGCTTCCCCGCGATCCCCGAGAGCCGGTCCCCCGTGTCGCACGAGCAGTCCCCGCGGGCCGAGGCGTCGGCCACGCGGTACATCCTCCGTTCGCGACTGCTGCGCGGCGCGTTCCTGAGCCTCGTGATCTCGGGGATCGGCATGTCGATCACCGCCCCGCAGATCACCCTTTTCCTCGTCGAGGAGCTGCACTTCACCGACTCGCAGGCGGGACTCTACTTCCTCACCAATCTCGTGGCGCCGATCACCGGGTACATCGTCGGCTCGCTCTCCGACCGCATGGGATCGCGCCTGCTGGTGTTCCGCATCTCGGCGGTCGCGGGCTTCGTGGGGTGGGCGCTGATGGCGGTCGCGATGCAGGCGTGGATGCCGTTCGCGATCAACATGCTGCTGCTCAGTGCTGCCGGCGCCGGAGCCGCGCAGCTGCAGGCGGCCGTGCGCGATGAGCTCAACGCCTCGCCCACGCCGGCCGACAACAGCGTGATCGCCGTGATGCGCACGGCCATGGCGTTCGGGTGGGTCGTGGGGCCGGTGCTCGGCGCCGTGCTCGGCGCGGCCTTCGGGCTGCGACCGCTGCTCCTCCTCACAGGTGTCAGCATCCTGCTGTCGATCGTGCCGCTGATCGGGGTGCGGACGCCGCCCATGCGCGCCGACCGCTCCTCGCCGATCCGCTCGGCGGGCGACGATCCGGCCGAGCTGGGTGCGGCCGCACCCGCCGTCCCCTCGGGGGCGACCGTCGTCGCGGTGCGGCGGTCGATGGCGCCGCTGCTGCTGTTCACCGCGATCTACATCCTCATCATGTGCGGCGAGACCGTGAAGCTCGCCTACCTTCCGCTCTACATGGACCGCACCCTGGGTATGGATGCGGGGCTCCGCGGCGCGGTCATCGGCCTGCAGCCGCTCATCGAGCTGCCGCTCATGCTGTTCGCCGCGAAGCTCGCGGACCGGTTCGGGGTCACCCGCGTGCTGCTCGGCGGCGCGGTGATGGCGGTCGGTGCGCACGTCGCGTACGCGTCGGCGGATGCGGTCGCGCAGCCTATCGTGCTGCTGGTGCTCGGTCAGCTGCTCATGGCGGGAGTCATCGCGACGTTCGGGGTGCTCGGCATCACGGTGGCGCAGCGGCTACTCCCGGAGCGCATCGGCACGGCATCCAGCGTCTTCCTCAGCTCCTACGCGCTCAACGCCGCCCTCGGCGGGTTCCTCGGCAGTGTGGGGGCGGCGTGGCTCGGGATGCCGCATCTCTTCTGGATCCCCGCCGGCATCGCCGCGCTCGGCGCCGTGTCGCTCGTCGTGCTGAGCGCCCTCGTGCCGCTCGGGTCGCCGGGGCGGGGCGCACGGGCGGAGTGACGCGGGAGGCTTTGGGTACGAACGTACGCATACCGGTATGATCGGGTCATGACCGACCACTTCGCAGGCGACCCCCGCACGAACCGGGAGCGGATGCTCGCGGGCGACGCGGCCGGGGGCGACGCGGCCGCCGGCACGCGCAGCGGCCGCAAGAACGACCCTGAGCGGCGGGATCGGATCATCGCCGCGTGCCTCGACGTGATCGCCGAGTCCGGAGTCGCGGGGGCGTCGCACCGTCGCATCGCGGACGCTGCCGGGGTGCCGCTCGGATCGATGACCTACCACTTCGACGGGATCGACGAGCTGCTGCACGAGACCTTCACCCGGTTCTCGCACACCGTGAGTGAGCGCTTCGAGCAGCGCATGGCCGCCGCGACCGACCTCGAGTCGGCACGCGCCGCGGTCGTCGCGATCATCCACGAGGACGTGTTCGGCGACGGTCGCGAGCTGGTCCTCTCGCACGAGCTGTACACGCTCGCCGCACGCAAGCCCGCGTACCGCGCTCTCACGACCGCGTGGATGCGACGCAGCCGCACGGCCCTCGAGCGACACTTCGACCCCGAGACCGCGCGACTGCTGGATGCCATGATCGAAGGTGTGTCGATCCACCGCGCGCTCGACGAGGAGCCCCGCGATCCGGACGAGGTCGCCGAGGCCGTCGCGCGCATCACTGCGGCCAGGTAGTCGGGAGAGGTCTCTGCAGTGGATGTCGGCGGAAGACTGGACGCAGATAAAATAGTATGTAAAATACTATTTGATTCGCAACGCGATCGAAGGACGATGATGACCACAGTTCTGTACACGGGAGGCACCGGCCGGATGGGCCGGGTGATCCGCGAGGGCCTCGCCGGACGTTACGACCGGGTCGTCCTGTTCGCGCGCCACGCACCCGAGGAGGCGCTGTACGCGGGGGAGGAGGTCGCGATCGGCGACCTCGCCGACCTCGAGGCGCTGACGGCGGCCGCACAGGGCGTCGACGTCATCGTGCACCTGGGCGGCATCGCCGACGAGTCGACGTACGAGAGCATCCGCGACTCCAACATCGACGGCACCCAGCACGTGTACGAGGCCGCGCGCCGAGCCGGGGTGCGCCGCGTCGTGTACGCCAGCTCGAACCACGTCGTCGGCTTCCACGACGCGAGCACGGTGCTCGACGAGAGCGCCCCGCTGCGGCCCGACACGTTCTACGGCGTCTCCAAGGCCTTCGGAGAGGCGCTCGCCAGCCTGTACCACGACAAGTGGGGCATCGAATCGGTGCTCCTGCGCATCGGCACCTTCCGCCCGGAACCCGAGGACGTGCGCCAGCTCGCCCTGTGGCTCAGCTGGCGCGACGGCATCGAGCTGGTCCGCTGCGCGATCGAGAACGGCTCGGTCGGCTGCCAGGTCGTCTACGGATGCTCCGCCAACACCGGTTCCTGGTGGAACGGCACCGCCGGTTGGGCCGCGATCGGCTACGTGCCGCAGGACGACGCCGCCGACCACGCGGGCGGTGTCGACGCCGATGCGCCGACGCCCCGCCACCACGGCGGCGCATTCACGGCCGCGGACTACGAGGGAGGCATCTGGTGAACACCGAGAACGCCCGGAACGCCGACGTCCTCATCACGACGGCCTTCCTCGCCCCCGGAGACGAGGTCGACCTGCTCCTGCGCGATGCGGGACTCACGACCAGGCACGAGCCGGAGCTCGACGCCCTCCCCGCAGACGAACGCGAGGCCGCCCTCGCTGGAGTGCGCGCGATCATCGCCGGCACGCGCCCCCTGGGAGCGGACGACCTGGCCGCGGCCGCACAGCTGCAGGTCGTCGTACGCACGGGCGTCGGCTACGACAGCGTCGACGTCGACGCGGCCACCCGGCTCGGTCTCCCCGTGTGCATCACCGCGGGAGCCAACCGCCAGGCCGTCGCCGAGCACGTCTTCGCCCTCATGCTCGCCTCGGCGCGACGCATCCCCGAGAACATCCGCAACCTCGCCGACGGGCGCTGGAACCAGCTCACGGGACGGGAGCTGCGCGGGGCGACCCTCGGCATCCTCGGTCTCGGCTCGATCGGCAAGGCGGTCGCGACGATCGCCCGCGGCTTCGGAATGCGCGTCGCGGCCTACGACCCCTACTTCGACGAGGAGTTCGCCGCGGCGAACGGCATCCGCCGGGCGACCCTCGACGAGGTGCTCGCGGAGTCGGACTTCGTGACCCTGCACCTGTTCCTCGACGACACCACACGCAACCTGATGGATGCCGACCGTCTCGCGCTCATGAAGGACGACGCGGTCCTCATCAACACCGCCCGCGGCGGGATCATCGACGAGGACGCCCTCGTGGATGCTGTGCGGCGCGGTGTCATCGGCGGCGCGGCGCTCGACGTGTTCGCGCAGGAGCCGCTGCCGGCGTCCAGCCCGCTGCTGCACACTCCGGGCATCCTCGCGACCACTCACGTCGCTGGGGCGACCCGCGAAGCGCGTGGGGAGTCCGGACGCATCGCCGCCGCCACCGTGATCGCCGTGCTCGGCGGGGGAGAGCCGCAGTTCGTGGTGAACCCCGAGCACCGCGCCGCGGCGACGCAGGAGGTGACGGCGTGATCTCGCTGTACAGCGGACTGGTGGTGAAGCAGGCGCTCGAGGAGACCGTGATCCCCGCATTCGAGGAGGCGACGGGAGAGCGCGTCGAGACGACGTTCGAGCCGACCACCGTGCTGCTCGACCGCATCGCGGCCGGCGCGCGACCCGACCTGCTCCTGGGCGTCTCGGCCTCGGTCCGCGAGCTCGCGGAGGACGGCGTGCTCGACCCGCGGCAGGTGGCCGACATCGCGGTGTCGGCGGTCGGCTTCGCGCGGCTCCCCGAGAGCGCGGCACCCGTCGACGACGGGGAGGCCGCCTTCCTCGACTATCTGCGTGCGGCGCCGGCCGTCGCCTACACGCTGAGCGGCGCGAGCGGGCTGCATTTCATGTCGCTGCTGCGCGAGCGCGGGCTGCTCGACGAGATCGACGAGAGAGCCGTGCGATTCCCCTCGGGGCTCACGGCGGAGGCCGTCGTGGACGGCCGTGCGACCGTCGCGATCCAGCAGATCAGCGAGCTGCGCTCCGTGCCCGGCCCTCACATCGTGGCCCCGCTGCCGGACGCCCTGCAGTCCTACGGTCGCTTCGCGATCGGCGTGCGGGCCGAGGCGCCGGCCGCGTCGGTCTTCGCCGAGAGCCTGCTGCAGCCTGCCGCCCGTCGCGCGTTCGCGGCCATCGGCCTCAGCGCCCCCTGAGCGGCATCCCCTCACCCGACATCCCCTCACCCGGAAGAAGAGGAACATGAGAAAAGTCATTGTCGACACCGACACGGGCGTCGACGACGCTCTGGCCCTGATGCTGCTGGCCGCGGACCCCGAGGTCGAGATCCTCGCCGCGATCAGCGTCTTCGGGAACTGCGAGAGCGAGCGCGCAGCCGACAACGCACGCTACGTGCTCGACACGTGCGGACGCTCCGACGTGCCCGTCTACCGCGGCGCCGCGGTGCCCCTCGAACAGGACCTGCAGCTCAACCCCGGGGTGCACGGCGAAGACGGCTTCGGCAACACCGGCCTGCGTCCCGCCGTCTCCGTTCCCGCCGAGCCGGACGGCGTGCAGGTCATCCTCGACCTCGTCGAGGCGCATGACGGCGAGATCGACTACATCGCACTGGGTCCGCAGACCAACCTGGCGCTCGCTCTCCATCGCGAGCCGCGCCTGCTGCAGCGCCTGCGCAGCGTCACGATCGTGGGAACGCTCGGCCCCGCGCTGTACCACGACACCGAGCCGTGGGCCGATCGCCGGTTCCGCGTCTCCCGCGACCCCAACGTGTCGTTCGATCCCGACGCCACGCAGGAGGTGGCGCGGCACGAAGGAGACGTCACGTGGTGCGGCCCCTACGTCACCCGTCAGGCGCTCGTGCCCGAGCAGTTCTTCCTCGACATCGCCGCGGAGACCGGTTCGCCCGCCGCGCAGCTGATCACGGCGATCAGCGCCGACTACGCCGGCTTCTACACGCGCTCCTACGAGCAGCCCGACGACCGGCGGATCATGGGCATCAACGACAGCCTCGCGGTTGCGACCCTGCTTCGTCCCGAGCTCGTGGCCGCCTCGGTGGAGCGTCCGCTGCAGACGTTCGAGGACCCGGCGACCGGCGACCGCTACCTCGCCGGCGTGCATCCGGTGCGCGGCGAGACCCGGCCGCTGCATCGCGTGATCGTCGACATGGACTTCGACGGCGTGCTCGACCTCATCGGCGACACCCTCCGCCGTCCGCTGCCCTGGACCTGAACCCCCCACCCACACCCGCACACCCGACACCCGAACACCCCACTCTCACGGGGTAGAGCGAAGGAGCTCGAATGAGCATCGATGAAGAAGCAGTGACGACGACGGCACCGCAGCAGTTGAAGGGCAAGGCCAGCAAGACCGAGCGCCGCAACCTCCGCGCGCTGAGCTGGGGGCACGCACTCGAATGGTACGACTGGGCCATCTTCGGATTGCTCTCGGTCTACCTCGGCGCGGCGTTCTTCCCGTCCGACAACCCGCTCGCCTCGACGCTCAACGCGCTCGCGGTCTTCGCGGTGGGGTTCGTCGCCCGTCCGCTCGGCGGCGTCGTGTTCGGGTTCGTGGCCGACCGCTTCGGCCGACGCAAGATCATGATCTTCGCGATCGGCGCCGTCGCGCTGGGGAGCTTTGTGATCGGCGTGCTCCCCGACTATCAGACGATCGGCGTCGCCGCCCCGATCATCGTCGTGGCGGCACGTCTGCTGCAGGGGCTCTCCGCGGGCGTCGAGGCGCCCCTCGGAACCGCGTACGCGCTCGAGCTGGTGCCCAACCGGCCCGGCTACGTCGCCGGGTTCTTCGCGTTCTTCAACAACCTCGGCAACCTGCTCGCGCCGCTGTCGATCTTCGCCATCAGCTCGCTCCTCGGCCCCGCGGTTCTCGCGGAGTACGGCTGGCGCATCCCGTTCCTGATCGGCGGTGTGTTCGGCCTGCTCGTGCTGTGGCTGCGCCGCACGCTGCCCGAGACGCTGAACACCGAGGCCATCCGCACGGTCGGCGCGGTGCCCACCCCGGAGAACTCCGTGTGGCGCGAGGTGCGCAAGTACTGGCTGAGCGTGCTCGCGGCGATCTTCATCGTCGGCGCGATCCAGGCGTACAACTACACGTGGATCGCCGGACTCCCGAACCTCGCGAACGGCACGTTCGGCGAGGACCCCACCGCGGTGTTCGCCATCACGACCGGCATGGGGATCTTCCTCACCCTGGGCGCGCTGGCGCTCAGCCGCATCCTCGACCGGTTCCCGATGTCGCGCTGGTTCGTGGTCGCCCGACTGCTCGCCATCCCGACGATCTTCCTCGCCCTGCTCTACTCGCAGCCCGGCGTCGGGACGCTCGCCGGCGTGATGTTCGGCGGCGCGATCGTGCTGCTGCTCAACATGACGATCTTCGTGGTGGTCTCGAACTCCCTTCTGCCCCAGCACATCCGCGGCACGGCTCTCGGTCTCGGCTACGGCCTCGGAGTGGCGATCTTCGGCGGTACGGCCTCCTACCTGCTGCTGTGGCTGCAGAGCCTGGGGCTGATGTGGGTCTTCCCGATCTACATCGCGACCCTGTGCGCCGTGAGCGTCGTGCTGTACGTGCTCGCCAAGCGGCGCAACGGCCTCTTCGTGGGCAAGTGACCGCCTGATGGACCTCTGGCGCGAGATCGTCGGCTGGGTGGGGAGCGCCCTCCTGATCACTTCGCTGATGCAGCCGACGATCTCGCGCCTGCGGTGGGTGAACCTCGGCGCGTCGTCGCTGCTGATGGCCTACAACCTGCTGCTCGGCTCCGCCCCGATGGTCGCGCTCAACGTGACGCTGATCGCGATCAACTGCGTGTACCTGTTCCGGGGCGCCCGTGCCGCTCGCGCGGCGCGGGATGCCCTGCCGGCGGACGCGGACCAGACCCCCACTCCCGACCCTGCGGAAGAAGCGTCAGACCGGCAGACGAGCCGGTAGGGCCCGAAAGAGAGAATGCACATGGAACGACTGATCATCGACACCGATCCCGGGATCGACGACGCGGGAGCGCTGTTCTGGGCGCTCGCCTCGGACGCCTTCCAGATCGAGGCGCTGACCACGGTCTTCGGCAACGTCCCCGTCGAGACGGCGACGATCAACGCGCGCAAGATCGCGACGCTCGCCGGTCGCCCCGACCTGCCGATCTGGAGCGGCGCCGCGCGGCCCCTCGTCGGCGAGCCGCACTTCGCGGAGCACATCCACCGCCCGGGAGGCGTGGGCTACTGGGAGTACCCCGATCCCGATCCGGATGCGGTGGTCCCGTCCGACGCCGTGCTGCGCATGATCGACGCGGTCATGTCGTCGCCCGGGGAGATCACGATCATGGCGCTCGCACCGCTCACGAACGTCGCCCTGGCGATCAAGCTGGAGCCCAGGTTCGCGCAGTCGGTGCGCCGCATCATCTACATGGGAGGAGCTGCGCTCACCTGGGGCAACGTCACGCCCGTCGCGAGCGCGAACATCTACAACGACCCCGAGGCCGCCGAGATCGTCGTGAAGTCGGGTGCCCCGCTCACCCAGGTCGGACTCGACGTGTCGCGGAGCTTCGCCCTCAGCCCCGCTCACATCGCGACGCTGTGGGAGTCGGGGTCGCCGATGGGACGCGCGCTGTGCGAGATGATCGGCTACCCGGACCGCCATGACGATCCTGACGAGATGCCCGAGTGGAAGGCCGAGGGCATGCACCTGAACGACGTGCCGTGCGTCGCATACGCCCTGAACCCGGACTGGTTCACGGTGCGCCGTCTGCGTGTCGACATCGAGCTGCACGGCGAGCACACCCGCGGGCAGACGGTCGTGCAGATGATCGACCGCTGGAAGGGCGAGCCCAACGTCGACGTGCTGTTCGACATCGATGCTGCGGCAGTCGCCGACGCGCTGACGGCGGCGGTCACGGCGCACCGCTGACCGGCGGAGACAGGAGCGGCGGGTGAGGATTCCTCACCCGCCGCTTCGCGTGCGCTGGCGTCGGTCGCAGGCTCAGTCGGCGGGGCGCAGCGCCTCGGCCTCGACCGGCGTGAGCGGCCGGGTGGGCAGGCCCCGCAGCAGCAGGAACAGCTTCGCCGTCTCCTCGAGCTCCTCGAGCGCGTCCATCGCCGCCGACAGTGAGGCGCCGGCGACGACGGGTCCGTGGTTCCGCAGCAGCAGCGCGATGTGCGTACGCGCGGTCTCCTCGGCCACGGCCTCGAGCGCGTCGTCGCCCGGTGCGTGGTACGGCAGCAGCGGCAGGCGTCCGACCCGCATCGCGAAGTAGGCGGTGAGGGGCGGGAGCGCATCGGCATGGTCGACGTCGCGCAGGCACGACACGGCTGCGGCGTGGGTGGAGTGCGTGTGCACGACGGCACGCGCCGAGGGGCGGGCGCGCAGCACGGCTGCGTGCAGGAACGCCTCTTTCGAGGGACGGGGTCCGGCCAGGTGAGCACCTCGATCGTCGATCAGCGAGAGGTCGTCCTCGGTGACGGTGCCGAGGCTCGAGCCGGTCGGCGTCACGAGGATGCCGTCGCCCGTGCGCAGCGACACGTTGCCCGTGCTGCCGTGCGTGAGACCGCGATCGAACAGCGACCGCGCGGCGCGGATCACGGCGGCCCGTTCCTCGTTCATGCGCCGCCTGCGCGCTCGACGACGTCGGCAGAGGACTTCACGAGCAGGTCGACCTCGCCGAAATTGCCGGACTTGAGGAGCAGACGGATGCCGTCGGCGGCATGGATCCACGGCACGCCACGGGCGGCCTCCGCGCCGATCTCTCCGGCATCCACACCGAGGGCGGCGACCACGGCGCCCGAGGTCTCGCCGCCGGCGGTGACGAAGCGTCTCACTCCGCGCTCGCGGAGGCCCTGGGCCACGCGCGAGAGCGCGGCCTCGAGGATCGCCGCGGACTCCGCGACGCCGAGCCGCTCCTGCACCTCGTGCAGCTGTGCCGGCGGGAGGGAGGCGTAGACGAGAGCCGCACTGTCGGGTCTGGAGTCCGAATCCAGGGCGTCGTACCAGGCGAGCGCCTCGGCGGCGAGGCGGTCCGGGTCCTGCTCTCGGAGGGCGTCGAGGCGGAACGCGGGGCGCCCCGCGTCGAGCATGGCGTCGATCTGCTCGAGAGTGCGCTGCGAGCACGACCCCGCGAGCACGACCGCGCGGCCCGTGGCGGTCGGTGCGGCCGTGGACGTGTCGTCGCCGCCGCGCTGCTCGGCGACGACGCGGGCGAGCGCGCCCGCGAACCCGGCTGCGCCTCCCCACAGGGGATCGGATGCCGCGGACCGGGCGATCGTGACGAGGTCGTCGTCGGCGATGGCATCCGGGAGCACGTAGCGGACGTCGGACGTGAGGGCGGAGACGGCGTCGCGCAGGGCGTCGGGGCCGCGGCGCACGACGTCGAGCGCGACAGCGGCGCTCGCCGGGGCGGGGAGCTGCCGATCCAGCAGCCGCACGAGGTCGGAGTCGCGCATCGGGGTGAGCGGGTGGTCGCGCATGGGCGACTCGGCGAGAGGCGTGCCGTGCACCAGCAGCTGTCCGGCGTCGACCGTGCGCCCGTGCTCGGGGGAGCTCGGCGTCGTCACGACGCGCTCCGCGCCCACGAGCGCGGCGAGAGCGTCGAGCACCGGCCCGATGTTCCCCTCCGCGGTGGAGTCGAAGGTCGAGCAGTACTTGAGGTACAGCTGCGTCGCACCCGCCGCGCGGAGCGCCTCGGCCGCCGAGAGCGACTGCGCCACGGCATCCGCCGCGGGGATCGTGCGCGTCTTGAGGGCCACGACCGCGACGTCCCAGGAGGTGTCGATCGCGCCGGGCGACGGCGCCCCGAAGACGATCCCGGTGCGCAGTCCCTGGCGACGGCACGCGACGGCCACGTCGGTGCCGCCCGTGACGTCGTCGGCGATGATGCCGATCATCGGGCGTCCTCCTTCGGCGTGAGCCGGTCGCGCAGGGCGACCGCGGAGCTGGCGGGGCCGGACAGCACCGGGCGGTCCACGGCGGCGCTGAGCGAGGGACCCGCGGGTGCGAGCGAGTACTGGGCGAGGAGGATCGCATCCACGTCCGCGGCGAGGGGGCGGCAGGCGTCGACGAGAGCCGTCACCAGCGCGTCGGGGTCCTGGGCCTTGGTCGCCGCCATGGCCGCGGGCACGGCGACGCCCGTCACCGCCGTGGTCGCGCCGGACTGCGACAGCGCCTGCCGCAGGCGGTCGACCGAGTCCTGCATCGCCCCGTGGAAGGAGGCGACCACGAGCACGCGCCCGTAGCCGGCATCCGCGATCTCGGCGAACGCGGCCTCGTCGGGGGCGAGCACGGGAGCGTCTCGACTCACCTCGGAGACCACGGGTCCGTACAGCGAGCAGGTGAGCAGCACGCCGTCCGCACCCTCGGCGAGAGCGTGATCGATCAGGCGCGTCATGCGGGCGCGGAGCGCGTCGTCCAGGCCGCCGCGTGCATCGGCGTCGCCGAGCAGCCGGTCGTCGAGGATGTTCCACACCTCGGCGTCGGGGTACAGCTCGGCGAGCGCGGCGGTGGCGGGACCGATCGCGGCGGTGACGGCGCTGATCAGGGCGATGCGCGGGGGAGTGGTCATGCGGCGAGGCCCTTCATCCAGTCGAGACCGCTCACGGTGTCGGTGAGCGGCTGGTACTCGCAGCCGATCCAGCCGTCGTAGCCGGAGTCGGCGATCGTCGCGAAGATCCGGTCGAACGCGATCTCCCCGGTGCCGGGTTCGTGGCGTCCGGGCGGGTCGGCGATCTGGATGTGCGCGATCTGCTCGCGGTGCGCGAGGTAGGTCGTGATCAGGTCGCCCTCGTCGATCTGCGCGTGGTAGAAGTCCATGAGCAGGCCGACGGCATCCCGACCGACCGCGTCGACCACCGCGGCGGCCTGAGCCTGGGTGTCGAGCACGAAGCCCGGGGCGTCGCGCTTGTTCTGCGGCTCGAGCAGCAGGCGGATGCCGGTGCCCCTGGCCTGTTCCGCGGCCCAGCCGATGTTCTCCTGGTAGAGGGCGAACGCCCGCTCGCGCTCCACGCCGTCGGGGACGATGCCGGCCACCACGTGCAGGAACGGGGCGTCGAGCGCCGTCGCATAGCGGAGACCCTCGAGCACGCCCTCGCGGAACGACTCCTCCGCGCCGGGCACGCAGGCGAGTCCCTGACGCGTCGGCGATCCGGCCGGGCCCATGGGGGTGTTGATCAGGACCTGCGCGAGGCCGGCCTGCCGCAGCAGCTCGGCGAGGCGCTCGGGGGCGTACGCGTACGGCGCGGGGAACTCGACGCCGCGGAAGCCGGCGCGGGCCGCGGCGTCGAAACGCTCCTCGAAGGGGTGCTCCGTGAACAGCCACTTGAGGTTGGCGTCGAATCGCAGGGCGGTCATGATCTCTCCTCGAGGCGGGCGGTCAGTGCGCGGACGGGCGGGCGGCGGTCAGGCGGTCGGCGGTCGGGCGGTCCGGGTCAGCGGATGCTCCGGTCGGCCTCGCCCTGCACCCCGTCGGCGAAGAACCCGATGCGGGCGGTCTGCGCGGCGAGTCGCACGGCCTCTGCGCCGTCGAGGCCCAGGGCGACGTCGTGACCGGGGATGAGCAGTCCGTCGGTGTCGCGGATCAGCGAGCGGAGTCGGTCGACGCTCGCGCGGCTGGCGTCGGCGTCCATGGTCGAGTCGACCCGCAGGGTATTGAGCTCGAACACGTTCTTCACGGCGTCCCCGGCGAAGACGTGCGAGCGGTCGGCGGCCTCCACGTGGAATGCGAGGTGTCCGGGCGTGTGGCCCGGGCTCGCGATCGCGGTGATGCCGGGAAGCACCTCCTGGCCGTCGCGCATGCGCTCGACGCCCTCGGTGCGACGCTGCAGCTCCTGCACGTGCAGGTCGGGGACGAACGGCGTGCCGGGCGGCTGCGTCGCCGCCCAGGCCATCTCATCCTCGCCGACCCAGGTGGTGGCGTTCGGGTACATCGTGAAGTTCCCGACGTGATCCCAGTGCAGGTGCGTCACGAGGACGTCGGTGATGTCGGCGGTCGTGAGTCCGAGTTCGGCGAGGCCCGCGTGGATCAGGGGGATGTACGCGGGCGGGCCGGCGTCGACGAGCACCCGGCGTTCTTCGTCCTGCAGAAGCCAGAGGCTGCTCCATCCGAACGCCCCGTGCGAGGATGACTTCCCCGGGAAGCCGTCGACGAGCGAGTGCAGCGTGTACATGGCTCGATTCTCTCCCTTCGCGCGGGGGAGGTGAGCTGTCGTCGTCGACCCTCGCGGTACTCAATACTATCGACAATAGTATTGCACAGACAGAGGGAGTGGACCCCAGGTGTTCCGGCTCGGGCACTCCGGCTCGGGCACTCCGGCTCAGGGATCCAGCAGGCGTCCGGCTGCGCCTTCGATGTGCTCCCGCATCCGCTCGCGCGTGCCCTCCACGTCATGGGCGCGGATCGCGTCGAGGATCGCGCGGTGCTCGGGAGCTGCCCACTTCGCTCCGGTGCGTCCGAGCTTGGAGAACAGTCGGAAGCGCTGGATCTGCCCGGCGAGCGTGTCGTAGGCGGTGGCGAGGAACGGGTTGCCGGCGTGCGCGGCGATCAGGCGGTGGAAGCGGTCGTCCGATCGCCAGTAGATCCGGAAGCCCTCCGTCTCGCGATCGGCGTGATCGATCGACGACTCGAAGTCCGTCACGGTCTCCTCGAGGCTTGTGACGAACGCCTCGGTCGCGCGGGCGGTGGCCTCCGCCGCGAGGTGCGGTTCGATGAGCAGGCGGGCGTCGCGCAGCTGCCGCACCTCGGTGAGGCTCATCATCGGGGCGACGCGGTAGCCGCGCAGCGCCTCGCGGTGCACGAGCCCGGTGTGCTCGAGGCGGGCCAGTGCTTCGCGCAGCGGGGTCGGGCTGACGTTCAGCTCGCGGGAGAGGGCTCCGATGTTCAGGGGCTCTCCGGCTCCGCGGATGCCGTCCATGAACTGTCCGAGCAGGACCTCGTACATCTGGTCCGCGACGGGCGTGCGTGCACCGCTCTCTGCCACCATTGCCTCCTCCGGGCGCGCGGCCCACGACCCATTCTGACCCATGGTGGCGGCGTGACCGTGGAGTGGGGCGTCGCGAGCGGGGTCGCTGCGAGCAGGATGCCGGTGTTCAGGACTCGATCGCGCGCATCAGGGCGTCGTGCTCCGTGCCGCTGAACTCCACCACCCGACCGCGTGTGACGCGGTACATGCCGAACTCGGCGACGTTGACGTGCCGCCTGGTCGGTGCGATGCCGCGGTAGACGCCCGAGTGCGTGCCGCCGCCGCGCAGGTGCGCGGCGATGCGGTCGTCCTCGACGACCAGCTGGATGCGCCGCCACTGCCAGTCCGGGAACCCATGGAACAGATCGGCGAGGTCGTCGATCCAGGCGTCGGCTCCCGCGGGGAGGTGGGCTCGGCGCACGTGCGGGTCGAGCAGTTCGCGCACGTCGTCGAGGTCGTGCCGGTTGCATGCGTCGAGGTAGTCCTCGAACCAGCTGCGCAGCTCCCACGGTTCCGTCACCCCTCGATCCTCGCATCGACGGCGATCCATCGGGATAGTTGCACTTTGGCAACCAATAGATGTATAGTTGACACTTATCAACTTTCTAGACGGAGCTCTCCTACAGTGACAATCCCCTCATCCACCTCCACCGAGACCACGCGCTCGGCCCGCGAGGTCTTCACCGCGATCTCGGGCCTCGTCGTCGGCATGTTCGTCGCCGTGCTCTCCGGCACCGTCGTGTCGACCTCGATGCCCGTCATCATCGCCGACCTCGGCGGCACCCAGTCCCAGTACACCTGGGTCATCACCGCGAGCCTCCTGGCCACCGCGGTCTCCACTCCCATCTGGGGCAAGCTCGCCGACCTCGTCGACCGCAAGATCCTCGTGCAGATCTCGCTCATCCTCTTCACGGTGGGCACCGTGATCGCCGGCTTCTCCACCGACACGAACATGCTCATCGCGGTCCGCGTCATCCAGGGCATCGGCGTCGGCGGACTCATGTCCCTCGTGATGATCGCGGTCGCCCTCATCATCTCCCCGCGCGAGCGCGGCAAGTACATGGGCGTCGTCGGCGGCATCATGGCCCTCGGCACGATCGGCGGACCGCTGCTCGGCGGTCTCCTCACCGACGTGTGGGGCTGGCGCTCCAACTTCTTCGTCGGCGTGCCGTTCGCGATCCTCGCGCTCGTGCTGCTGCAGTTCACGCTGCACCTGCCGAAGCCCCAGCGCGACACCAAGGTCTCGATCGACTACTTCGGCATCGTGCTCCTCGCGGTCGGCGTCTCCACGCTCCTCATCTGGGTCTCCATGGGCGGCAGCCAGTTCGACTGGGACTCCTCCACGAGCATCATGCTCGCGGTCATCGCGGGCGTCGCGCTCGCCGCGTTCATCACGGTCGAGTTCTTCGTCAAGGAGCCCATCGTCCCGATGTCGCTCTTCCGCAACCGCACGTTCACGCTCTCGGTCATCGCCTCGATCGCGATCGGCGTCTCGATGTTCGCGACCTCGGTGTTCCTCGCCCAGTACTTCCAGCTCGCGCGCGGCGCCACGCCGACCGAGTCCGGCCTCATGACGATCCCGATGATCATCGGGCAGATGGGCGCGTCGATCATCATCGGCCAGCTCGTGAGCCGCTTCGGCAAGTGGAAGGGGTGGATGCTGACCGGAGCGGTACTCACCGCGGTCGGCGTCTCGCTCATGGCGACCCTGCGCTACGACACCCCGTTCGGCCTCGTCGCGACCTACATGTTCGTGCTCGGCGCGGGCCTCGGCATGGTCATGCAGAACCTCACGCTCATCGTGCAGAACGACACCGCGCCGCAGCAGCTGGGCGCCGCTTCGTCGAACGTCAACTTCTTCCGCACGATCGCCGGCACCATCGGCGTCACGATCATGGGGTCGCTGCTGTCGTCGAGCGTCGCCACCTACGTGAAGGACGGCCTCGAAGGCTTCGCGCCCACGACGCAGGACGAGATCGACGCCCTCCAGCACCTCGGCTCGGGCGACGTGCCGAAGGTGGGGCAGCTGCCCGACAGCATCCGCGCGATCGTCGAAGGCGCCTACGGGCACGGCATCGCGGACGCCTTCATCATCGCGATCCCGCTCGCGGTCATCGCGGTCATCGCGATCGCGTTCATCCGCAACAAGCCGCTGTCGACCAAGAACGCGGCGGAGCAGATGCGCGACCAGGTCGAGGAGTCGGTCATCGAGGTGTCCGAGGCCGAGGTCGGCGCCTCGACCGGAGTCATCCGGATCTCGGGCCTCGCGGAGGGATCCGCGACGCCGACGACGTCACCCACCACCGCGCCCGTCACGGTTCTCGAGCGCGAGGACGACCGGGAGTCGAAGGGCTGACATGAGCGCCCCGGACGCTCCGGCGACCCTCACGGTGGAGTCCGCCCCCGAGGCGGACTCCACCCCGGATGTGGAGACCGCGATCGGCGACCTCCAGACTCACCTCAACCTCATCTTCGCGAGGACCCGGACGCTCTGGAGGGAGTCCGCGGCCCGCATCGCCCCGGACCTCCAGGTGGGCGGCTACAAGCTGCTCACGTTCATCGAGCGGGCGGGTACGGCCAGCGCGCACGAGCTCGCGGAGCGGTTCGAGATGGACAAGTCGGTCATCAGCCGGCAGGTGCGGATGCTGGAGGAGCTCGGTCTGCTGGAGTCCCGGCCGGACGAGCGGGACGGTCGGCTGCGCGTGCTCAGCGCGACGCCGACCGCTCGGGAGGCCCTCTCCGAGCTGCGCCGCGACCACAGCGTGCGTCTGCACACCGTGATGGCGGAGCTGTCGTCCGAGGAGATCCGCGCCGCGTCGAAGGTGTTCCGGCTGCTGTCCGAGGTCTGACGGGCGGCGGCCGAGATCCCGGTTCCCCGTATGCTGGCGAGCATGAGCGCCGCCGACGATCCCGCCGACGATTCCGCCGACCTCGATGACGCGGTGCACCGGGTCGAGCACGAACTCGGACGCCTGTTCGCGCGCATCCGGGTGGGATGGCGCGAGGCGGCGATCACGGTGCACCCCGACCTTCAACCACTCGGCTATCAGGTGCTCACGTCGATCGCGTCGGGAGCTGCCACCTCGGCGGGCGCGATCATCGATCGCCTGCAGACCGACAAGTCGGCCGTGAGCCGTCACGTGCGCCAGCTCGAGCAGCTCGGGCTCATCGAGAGCGTGCCCGATGCGGTCGACCGCCGGGCGCGTGTGCTCGTGGCGACGCCGCTCGCTCAGGAGCGCATCGCGATCGCCCGGTCCCGGTACGAGGCGCGGCTCGGCGAACGGGTGCGCGGCTGGTCGGCGGAGGACCTCGACCGGTTCGTCGCTCTGCTCGGCGACCTCAGCAGGGATCGCGGCAGCGACGGCGAATCCTGAGTGGGAATACTGCGCGTGCCGACCGGCTTGCCTTTCTCGTGAGTCTTTTCGAATCGGCCGTCTTCGGCGCTCTTCCGCTCTCCAACCGCGTCGTGATGGCGCCCCTGACGCGTACGCGCGCGGACGACGAGGGCGTGCCCACCGAGACCATGGCCGAGTACTACCGCCAGCGTGCGGGGCAGGGACTCATCATCACGGAGGGCACCTGGCCCGCCGCCGAGGGCAAGTCGTATCCCGGCCAGCCCGGCATCGTGACGCCGGCGCAGATCGAGGGCTGGCGGCGCATCGCGGACGCCGTGCACGAGGCCGGCGGCACGATCGTGATGCAGCTCATGCACGGCGGACGCGTCGGGCACCCGGAGATCTCGGGGGAGCCGCGCGTGGTCGCACCGAGCGCGCTCGCCGCCCCCGGCGAGACGCACACCCCCGTCGGCAAGGCGCAGATGCCCGTCGCGCATGCGCTCACGCTCGAGGAGATCCCGATGGTGGTGGAGCAGTTCGCGCTGGCGGCGCGGAATGCGATCGCCGCGGGGCTCGATGGGGTCGAGGTGCACGGTGCGAACGGGTACCTCGTGCACGAGTTCCTGTCGCCCGTGTCGAACGTCCGCGACGATGCCTATGGAGGCTCGCCGGACAACCGCGCGCGCTTCGCGATCGAGGTGAGCCGGGCGGTCGCCGCGGCGGTCGGGGCCGATCGCACCGGCATCCGCCTGTCTCCGCAGCACAACATCCAGGGCGTTCTCGAAGAGGATGATGCCGACGCGCTCGCGACCTATCTCGCGGTCGCGGAGGGCCTCGCACCGCTCGGGCTGGCGTTCGTCGATGTGCTGAGCGCCGATCCGACGACCGACCTCGTGCAGGGCATCCGCCGCGCGTCCCGTGCACCGTTCATCGTGAACACGGGCTTCTCGGTGCCGACGACCCTCGAGGCCGCGGACGAGCTCGTCGCCGGCGGGTGGGCGGATGCCGTCGCCGCGGGGCGTCCCGTGATCGCCAACCCCGACCTGGTCGCGCGCTGGCGCGAGGAGGCGGAGCTCAACGAGCCGCGCCCGGCGCTGTTCTACGGTCGCACCGCCGAGGGGTACACCGATTACCCGTCGTTGGAGGCCGCGCGCGCCGACGCCTGATCTGACGGCGCGGCGAGCACCCCGCTCACGGCGACGATGTGCCCGCCCTTGCGCTCCGCGCGCTCGACACCGGGAGGGTCGGCGGCATCGTGTTCGAGCATGCGCCATGGCCGCGCGGTGATGTCCGATCCTCCCGCGGCGCACGCGAGACGCGCGAGAGGCGACAGGAACCGCCATCGGCCCTGGGGCGGCTGCATGTCCACGATGACGGCGCGGGCTCCGACACGGAGCAAGGCCTTCGCGCGCAGCCACGCCTCTCCCCGCTCCGGGATGACGCTGAGGGCATAGGTCGTCAGGAAAGCGTCGGCGACACGGTCCCCGCCCCCGCGCGCGGCGCCGATCACCGCGGCGACATCGTCGGGGCGCAGCGTCGTCGCGTCCCTCTGCAGAAGGCGGACCCGATCCTGCCAGCCGCTCTCCTCCACGCGTCGGGCCGCCATCGCGAGCATCTGCGGACTGCGGTCGACGCCGATCACCAGTCCGTCCGGGCCGACGGCCGAGACCAGACCCGAGAAGTTCAGACCGGTGCCGCATCCGAGGTCGATCACGATGTCACCGGCGCGCGCGCCCAGCAGCTCGAGCCCGGCACGGCGTCCGGCCGCGTAGACCCACCGTTCGCCCGACAGGATGTCATACCAGCGTGCGCCGGCGGTGTACCGCGCGAATCGTGCCATCGTCGCCCTCCGATCGCGTCCACTCTAGGCTGTCGGAATGGTCACCTCCTCGCGACGAACGGCCCGCACCCTGAACGCCGAGCAGGCGGCGAGTCGCGTCTGGGATCTCGTGGTGATCGGCGCAGGGAGCGCCGGTCTGGTCGGCGCCAAGACCGCCGCCCACCTCGGTGCGCGCGTGCTGATCGTGGAAGAGCACCGTTTCGGCGGCGAGTGCCTGCACACAGGCTGCGTTCCGTCGAAAGCGTTGATCGCGGCGGCCGACGCGGCACACTCGGCACTCGCGGGTGAGCGGCTCGGCGTCTCGGCCACCGTGCGCGTCGACTTCGCGGCGGTGATGTCGCACGTCCGCGGAGCCATCGACGAGATCGCGCCGGTTGACAGCCCGGACGCGCTCGCGAGCGCGGGGGTGTTCTCACTCCACGGCCGTGCGCGGTTCGCGTCGCCCCGCGCCGTCGTCGTGGACGGATGGACGATCCGCTTCCGCGACGCCCTCGTCGCGACGGGGAGCTCGCCGCGCCTGCCCGACGTGCCGGGGGTGGACGACGTGGACGTGTTGACGAACGAGACCTTCTGGGACCTCGACGAGCAGCCCGGGCGGCTGCTCGTGCACGGCGGCGGCGCCATCGGCTGCGAGATCGCGCAGGCCATGGCCAGGCTGGGCAGCGCCGTGACGCTCGTGCATCGCGGCGATCGTCTTCTCGAGAAGGAGGATCCGCAGGCGTCGTCGATCGTCCTCGAGGCGCTCAGGGCCGACGGGGTCGACGTGCGCCTCGGTGCGACGATCACGGGATTGGCGGGCGCCGCGTCGTCGACGGGACCGACCGTCGGCGGCGTCGCACTGTTGAGCGACGGCGCCGAGGTGGCGTTCGACCGCGTCCTCGCGGCGCTTGGGCGTCGGGTGGACACCTCCGGGCTCGGTCTCGACGCCGCGGGTGTGCGTCTGGGCGACAGCGGCGCGATCGAGGTCGACCGTACGATGCGCACGTCGAACCCGCGCATCCGGGCGGCCGGCGACGCGACCCCGCTGCCCCGCTTCACCCACACCGCGGGGATGTACGGCAGCGTCGCCGCCACGAACGCGGTGCTCGGGCTGCGTCGCACGATCGATGCGGATGCCGTGCCCCGCGTCACCTTCACCGCCCCCGAGGTCGCCGCGGTCGGAATCGCGCCCGCGGATGCCGCCGCTCGCGGCCTCCGCGTCGCCGTGCAGCCCCTCCGCGACGCCGACCGTGCGATCACCGACGGCCGGACCGAGGGGTACACCGCGATCGTGCTCGACCGGAGATCCCGCGTCTGGGGCGCCGTGGTCGTCGGACCGCGGGCGGGGGAGGCGCTCGCGGAGCTCACGGTGGCGACGAGGCTGCGCCTGACGGCCGGTGCCCTCGCAGGCACCATCCACGCCTATCCGACGTACTCCGATGCGGGCTGGAACGCGGTCGTCGCCGACACGCGGAACTCGCTGTCGGGCGGCGCGGTGGGTCTCGCGATCCGGCTGCTGCGCGTCATCCGCCGTCGGCGCGGCTGACGCATCCGCGGCATCCGTTGCCTGAGCGGATGCCTGCCCGCCTGATCAGCGCAGGCTGCGGTACCCCACGACGATCCGCTGCACCGCGCTCACGGACACGAACACGCACCACCCGATCGCGATCTGCCATGACCAGAACGGCAGGATCAGCCACACGGAATGCACGACGATCGTCTCGGTGCCCTCGGCGATCCGTCCGAGGAACGACAGCGAGCGTCCGTCGTCGATCGTGCGTCCGGTGCGCTCCGCGATCGAGGAGAACGCGAGGAAGGCCGTGCCGTTGACGTAGTAGGCGAAGAGCACGGCCAGGAACGGCCACCAGGGTGCGTCGAACTCCGACGTCGCCCCGATCGCGACACCCATCACGGTCGCGCCGTAGACCACGAAGTCGGCCGTGATGTCGAGGAAGCCGCCGGCCTCCGACCCGCGCGCATCGTCACCGGGGCCGCCCGCATCGGCACCGGGGCCGGCGAGAGCACGTCGCCGGCGTGCAAGGGTGCCGTCGAGGCCGTCGGCGATCCGGGACACGAGCCACAGCACCAGCGCCACCCACCAGAGGTGCAGCGCCGCGGCCACGGCTGACGCGACCCCGAGCACCAGCCCCAGCATCGTGATCCGGTCCGGGGTGACGCCGGGCCGGTCGATCGCAGCGGTGATCGCGTCGAGGGGGCGACTCAGCGCCGCGCGCACGGAACGATCAAGCACGGGGGTCCTCCCGCGATGCGCCGCCGTGGTGCTCTGCCTGTCGCCGTCGGAGCACTGCTGCGGCGATCACTCCGCCGAGCACCAGCGCCCCCAGCCCTGCGATCGCCACCCAGAACCCCGGTCCGAGCTCGACACCGAACGCGCCGAGGGCGACATAGGCGGCGGAGCCCGGGATGATGCCGAGAGCCGTCCCCGCGGCGTAATCGCGCGGGCGCACGGAGGTCAGTCCCGCGCCGTAGTTGATGAGCGTGAAGGGGATGATCGGCACGAGGCGTGCGCCCAGCACCGCAAGGAAGCCGCGGTCGGCGAGGACGGCGTCCACCCGTGCCACGCGCGCACCGGTGAGCTTCTCGACCGCCTCGCGCCCCAGCATCCTGCCGATCACGAAGGAGGCGGCGGAGCCGAGGAGTGCACCCACGTAGACCATGGCGAGCGCGGGCCAGAAGCCCCAGACCACACCCGCGGCGATCGTGAGGATGTTCTTCGGCACCGGGGTGAGCGTGATCGCCGCGTAGGCGAGCACGAACAGCGCGGCACCGCCGATCCCGAGGCCCTCCGCCCAGTCCCGTACGACCCCGACATCGCTCGGTGTGAGGAGGAACCCAACCGTTCCGGCGACGGCGACGAACAGGAGGAGGATGCCGAGACGGATCGCCGCCCGACGGCGACCCCGAGGGGCGACTCGATCTCGCTCGTCGTCAGCGTCCACGGCATCCCTCCGACCTCCTATAGCCTAATCCCGCGATGCGCCCGGCCCATCCCGAAACGAGGAACCCATGATCAGCACCGGACGTCGTCACCGTCGAGCGGTCGCCGCACTCGCCGGCATCGCGCTGCCGCTCGCGGCGCTCGCCGCATGCGCAGCCCCCTCGGGCGGGGAGGCCACCGCCGGCTATGACGATTGGGATGCCGTGCTCGCGGATGCGAAGGGGCAGACCGTGCAGCTCTGGATGTACGGCGGCGACGATCAGGGCAACGCCTACGTCGACGACGTGCTGGCTCCCGCGGTCGCCGAGTACGGGGTGACCCTGGAGCGGGTGCCCGTCACAGACACGGTCGACGCCCTGAACCGAGTGTTCACCGAGATGCAGGCGGGACGCGACGATGGCACGGTCGACCTCATCTGGGTCAACGGCGACAACTTCCGCACCGGCAAGGAGGCCGACGCCTGGCTGTGCGACTGGACCGGCCTGCTGCCGTCGATGGCCGCGACGGATCCCGACGATCCGCTCCTGCAGTCCGACTTCGGCACCCCGGTCGACGGGTGCGAGGCGCCGTGGCACAAGGCCCAGTTCACGTTGGCGTACAACGCCGAGGCGATCCCCGACCCGCCGACGACCGTCGAGGGCGTGCTGGAGTGGGCTGAGGCGAACCCCGGCCGATTCACCTACCCGGCACCGCCGGACTTCACGGGCTCGGTGTTCCTGCGTGAGGTCCTCGCGAGCGTGTCGGGCGGAGCGGACGAGGTTCCCGCGCAGTTCTCCGACGACGCTTACGACGAACTGACCCCCGCCCTGTACGAGCGCCTCGCAGACCTGGCCCCGAGCCTCTGGCGCGGCGGGGACACGTATCCGGCTGACGAGGCGGAACTCGGTCAGCTGTTCGCCGACCGCCAGATCGACATGACCATGACTTATGGTCCGGCCACCCTCACCGGACTCGTCGCCGACGGGACATATCCGCCCGGGACCACCGTCCTCCCGCTCGAGGACGGAACCGTGGGCAACGCGAGCTTCCTGGGCCTGCCGGCGAACTCCGACGCGATCGCCGGCGCGATGGTCGTCGCCGACGTCGCGCTCTCGGTCGAGCAGCAGGTCGAGAAGGCCAAGCCCGACGTCTGGGGGCAGTTCACCGTGCTCGATATCGACGCCCTCGGCGCAGACGACCGTGCGCTGTTCGACGCCCTGCCCGCTTCGCCGGTCGTGCCGGGGTACGAGGTGCTGTCCGAGAACGCGCACGGCGAGCTGGCCGCGGAGTGGGTGCCGGCACTCGACGAGGGCTGGCGGAAGAGCGTCCTCGCTCGATGAGCTTCGCACCGGTCACGCGACGGGGCGGGACGCGCCGCGAGCGGATGCGCAGTGCGCTCCTCGTCCTCCCCGCCGTCGCCGCCGCGGCGTTCGTCGTGGGCGGTGGGCTGGGCGCGACCGCGCTGCAGGCTCTCGGTCTCATGCCCGTGGCCGGCCCCGTCTCGCCGGGAGTGGGCGCGTTCACGGCGCATTCCGACGACCTGGTCGCGGCGATCTCCGTGTCGCTCGCGATCGCCACGACCGCGACGGTCATCGCGGTCGTGATCGGCACCGGTGCCGCGGTCGTGATCGCCGCGAGCAAGACCGGCAGGCGTCTCCTCGCGGGACTCGGCGCCACGGTGATCACGGTTCCGCATCTGATCGGCGCCGCCACCGTCGGGCTGCTGCTGTCGGATGCGGGGGTGTTGCCGCGACTGCTCGGGATCGCGCCGGAGGCGTGGCCGGCGTGGGTCGGCGGCCCGCTGTGGGGAGCGGTGATCGTGGAGTTCGCGTGGAAGGAGTCCGCGTTCGTCGCCCTCGTGGTCACGGGCACGCTCGCCACTCGCATCGCGACCTACGACGAGACCGCCGCTCTGCTCGGCGCCGGGCGGTGGAAGCGGTTCCGCCACGTGCTGCTTCCCTTGACCGCGCCGACGATCGTGATCTGCGCGACCGTCAGCTTCGTCTACGCGCTGGGATCGTACGAGGTGTCGTGGCTGCTCGGCCGCGCGTACCCCGAGCCGCTTCCGGTTCTCGCGGTGCGGCTGTTCCAGGGAGTCGCTCTGGACTCGCGTCCGGAGGCCGCGGCCGTCGCCCTCGTGACCAGCGTGATCGCCCTCGCCGTCGTCGGGCTCGCCTTCGCAGCCCTGCGCCGCACAGCGGTGTGGAGGTGACGACGTGACCTCTCCCGTCCTCGCGACTCCGCGCACCCTCAGCCGGGTGCTCCGGCTGGTCGCGACGGCCGCGCTCGTGCTGTGGTTCGCGATCCCGCTCCTGCCGCTGGCCCTGTGGGCGTTCGCCGACGCGTGGTCCTTCCCGTCGCCGCTCCCCACCGCCTGGGGCGTGCGGGGCGTCTCGGATGCGATCGGCTTCGGCATACTGCCTGCCTTCGGACGCTCGGTGCTGCTCGGCGTGGTGGTCGCGGCGATAGCGACGCCGCTGGGGGCCCTCGCCGCGCGTGCTCTGACGTTCGGCGCCGTGCCGTTCCCGCGTGTCGTGTCGGCGCTTCTGCTGGCGCCGATCGCACTCCCGCCCTTCGCCGCGGTGCTCGGGGTGAACGTCGTGCTGCTGCGCGCCTACGTCCCGCCGCTCGTCGGCGTCGTGCTGGTGCTCGTCGTGTTCGCACTGCCGTACACCGCTTTCGTGATGCGCGCGGCGTACGGTGCGTATAACCGGTCGTACGAGGAGGAGGCCCGTCTGCTCGGTGCGTCCCGCCTGCAGGTGCTGCGTCGGGTGCAGCTGCCCATGCTGGCTCCGGCGCTCGCGCGTGCGGCATTCCTCGCGTTCCTGGTGGCCTGGAGCGACTACATCGTCACGGTCATCGTCGGCGGTGGCGCGCTCGTCAGTCTGCCGCTCGTCGTCGCGGGAGCGGCGTCCGGACTGGGCAACGACGCTGCCGTCGCCGTGATGTCGCTCGCTTCGGTCGTCCCTCCGATCGCGCTGCTGCTCGCGGTGCTGGCCTTCGGCGGACGCCGCACGGCATCCGATCGCCGCGCAGCACGACGCCGCCGTCCTGCGCCCGGCCGCGCGAGATCCGATCCCGCTCCGGCATCCGATCCCGCTCCGGCACCCGAGCCCGCCCTCCTCCCACGGTCAGGATCCCCCTCATGAGCGCCGATCTCGAGGTCGGCCATCTCGACAAGCACTTTCCCGGGTCGCCGACGCCCGCGCTGCGTGACTTCTCCCTGACCGTCGCCGCGGGGACGTGCACGGCCGTCCTCGGGCCGAGCGGTTCGGGTAAGAGCACCCTGCTGCGGGTGGTCGCGGGGCTCGAGCGCGCGGATGCCGGTCACGTGCGGATCGACGGGCGGGACGTGGACGCAGTGGATGCCGAGCGGCGCGGCGTCGGTATGGTCTTCCAGCGGTCGCTGCTCTTCCCGCACCTGTCGGTGCGCGACAACGTCGCCTTCTCCGACACGATCCGAGGGGGCGGCAGAGCACGAGCGCGAGACCGTGCCGAGGAGTATCTCGACATGGTGCGATTGGGCGGTTTCGGTGATCGCGGTATCGACGAGCTGTCGGGCGGACAGGAGCAGCGCGTGGCGATCGCGCGGGCGCTCGCCGCACAGCCCGCGGTCCTCCTGCTCGACGAGCCGTTCAGCGCCCTCGATCCGGCGCTGCGGAGCGACATGCACGACCTGCTGGATGCGGTGCGGGCGCAGGTGGCGCCGACGATCGTGCTCGTCACGCACGATCGCGATGAGGCGGCGCGGGCTTCCGACCGGATCGCTCTGATCGAGGACGGCGTCCTGCTGCACGAGAGCGACGTCCACGGCGCCTATCGCCGGCCGCGGAGCCTTCGCGCCTCGACGTTGATGGGAGGCCGTAACGCCGTACCGGGTGAGGTGCGCGACGCGGTCCACCGGAGTGTTCTCGGGGCGGTGCCGGTGCCCGGTGCCGCCGACGGACCCGGTGTGCTGGTCGTGCGGCAGGAAGACGTCGCCGTGCAGGACTACCAGCCCGGCCGTGCAGCGGAAGCCGTCGGCTCCGAGGCACTCGTGCTGGAGGGCGTGGTCGAGACGGTGCGGGTCACGGGACCCCGCTCCGAGGTGGTGGTGAGGTGCGGAGACGCGCTGCTGCACGCGGAGGATGCGCCGACACGCTCGCGCCGCATCGGAGAGCGGGTGTCGGTCATGATCCCCGTGCGCGCGGTCCACGTCGTCTCGGAGTGACGCCGCGCAACTCCCTGTCGCGAACGGCTCGGCCGCGAAATACACCGTCGTGCGGGGTGCAGACGTGCGGGGTGCAGACCTGCGGGGTGCAGACCTGGCCGTCAGCTCGCCGCGGGCTGCGCCGCGCCGGTCGTCCGCACCGCGGTGAGACCGGCCGGCCGTGACACGACCTGCGGCTCGGCGCCGTCACGCAGCGACGGGAGGGGAAGGAGGCGCCGCAGTTCGACGTTCTCGATCGGGTCGAGCACCGAATGCTGCACGCAGGCGGGGACGAGACGTCCGTCCTCGGGGTGGGACATCGCGTACATGCACGCGCCGAGGCGCTCCTGCGTCTCCTTGAGCAGCGGGTCGTCGGCGACCACGCCGTTCTGCATCATCTCCCAGGCGGGGGCCACCTGCTCGGCATCCATGAAGTTGTGGATCACGAAGGTCTTGAACGACACTCTGCCCTTCCGCGCCTCGCGGACGAGACGGCGGAGTCCGCCCGCGCGACGGACGACCCGACGGCCGAGTCCGATCAGCGGCGGGATGTCGCCGGGGTGCGCGGCGATGGCCCTGATGACCTTCACGATGAGCGTCGACGTCGGGATGCCACCGAAGATCATGCCGCCGAAGTGCGCGAGGAAGCGGTCGCGCGCGGCGATGTCCTGGGGATCGTCGGGGTCGAGAAGCGGTGCGAAGCTGCCGCCCACGCGCACTCCCACCGTGGAGCGGTTGCACCGAGGGTCGCCGAACTGCGTCGCCTGCCACGGCAGCTTCTGACCGGCGCCGCGTTCGATGCGCTCCCAGACCGCGTCGATCGTGACCTCGCCGAAGTCCTCCCGCCAGCGGCGGTCATCGCCGATGAACGCGGCGGGCTGGAAGGACATCATGTCGAACGGCATGTCGAGCACGTCCCGAGTGACCTGTTCGACCTCGTCGACGTTCGACGGCGTGACCGTCATGTTGTGTGCGAGGTAGCTGCCGACGCCATGATCGCGCTTGAGGTCGATGAACATCTGCGCGAACTTCTCGCGGAAGGGGTTCAGCTCGGCTTCGCTCCGGGGTCGCACCGCGCCGCGGCGACCTCGCATGAGGGAGTCGAAGTGGGCGGCGAACGAGACCTTGTCGAAGCGGGGCTTGCCCTCGGCGTCGAGCACGAGGTCCAGCAGGTAGTCGTACTCGAAGTCGCCGTGCGTCATCGACATCGGTTCGCGCCCGGCGTCGCGCATGGCGAGGAGCGCCTGGGCGTGGTCTTCGGCGGGGAGGAGGCTGACCTCGCCGCCGATCAGCTGGGCGTGGGCGCGCGGGCCGCGCACCTGCCGGAGGTATGACATCTGGGAGGCGACGTTGTCGACCGTGTGATCGCCGTCGATCCTCACCTTGTTCGCATCGGCGGAGTGGTAGCAGGGCGAGCAGGTGAGGTTGCATTTGGGGAAGACGCCGTGGGTCCCCTCGCATCCGACCGCGCACCGGCCGAGCAGCTGGTTCGGGGTCTTCGCGTGCTCGGGCAGTTCCGCCCAGCGCAGGGCGAGAGCCCGCTTGGTCTCGGGGTGGATGGGCCTCGTGTCGAGTTCCCATTGCTTGAGCGTCGTTGCCAGTCCCATGGTGCCCTTTCCGGCCGACCGCTCGCGCAGCCGGCCCCGGGTTGTTCGGTGCCACGGTCCCGTCGGATTGGTCCCGTCGGATTGGTCCCGTCGTCCTATCCTGCTCCGCGAGTCGGTCCTTGGCGAGAGGCGGCGCTGATATCAGCTGAAGAGCACGATCGCGTAGGCGGCGAACAGCACGAGGTGGGTGGCCCCGTGGGTGGCCGTCACGCGCTTCGCGCTGAACGTCGCGACCGACAGCAGCAGTGTCACGCCGAGCATCAGCAGGTTCGCGGGTGACTCGGCGAGGATCACGGTCTGCCCGGTCAGCATCCCGATAACCAGCACGGCGGGGATCGTGAGGCCGACGGTCGACACGAGGGCTCCGTGACACAGGTTGTTCACGCGCTGGGCTTCGCCCGCGAGCGCCGCGCGCACGGCGGTGATCGATTCCGGGAGGAACACGATCGCGGCGATGAGCACGCCGGCCAGCGCCGGTGGGGCGCCGAGGCGTCCGAGTCCGTCGTCGAGCAGCGCCGCCATGTCGTGCGACAGGAGCACGATCGGCAGCACCGTCACGACGAGCAGCGCGAGGCGCACGAGCACCTCGGTGCGGTGGAGGGCGAGGGTCTCGCGGATTCCGATCGACGCGGGGGTGTGCGCTTCCGCTGCCGGGATCGCCTGTGGTGCCGGGGTCGCGCGTGCTGTCGGGATCGTGGCCACCTCGGTGAAGTCCTCGGCCTGCGCGCTCATCTGCCGGGCGAGGAAGAACGCGTAGATCCCGAGAGTGAGGATCACGACGGGGATCTCCTGCGCGAGCGTGTACGAGCCGCCGTCGCCGATGAGAGCCGGGAGGCCGAAGGCCAGCGTGACGAGCAGCACGAGCATCGCGAGGTACATCGACGTGCCGGTGCGGTTGTGCTCCAGTCCGCGGTGGCGGAGGCCGCCGAGGAGCAGTGCGAGTCCGATCACGAGGTTCATGATGATCATCGCGACGGCCATGACGGAGTCGCGGGCGATGGTCTGGTGCTCGCCGGGTCCGAGCATGACGGCCGAGATGAGGATCACCTCGATGAGCACGATCGACAGCGTGAGGACGAGCGATCCGTAGGGGTCGCCGAGTCGGTGGGCTAAGGCTTCGGCCTGTTTCACGACGCCGAACGCGCACACGAGGATCACGGCGATGATCGCGATGAGTCCGATCACGAGCGCCGGTGTCGGAGCGGGGGCCTCGAGCAGCGGGTGCGCCAACAGCAGGGCCCCGAAGGCGCCCCAGCCGAGCGCGATGCGCGCGGTGTCGGCGGGGCGGATGAGGCGCATGACGCCGTTGCGGTGATCGCTGGATGTGGTGCCTGTGCGGGCCTCGGGCGAGTTGTGATCGGCGGTGGGTGACATGGTCGCGCTCCTTCGAAGTGGGGCCGTCCCCGACTGAAGATGACGTCCGGGTCGTCCCGAGCGTCGCGCGGTGCTGGTGCACCGACTCTCACATCACTGGGTCCAGGATAGGCGACGAACCGGAACATCGGCTGTGCAGGTCGGAACGGGTTGAACGGGTCGGAACGGATCGGGACAGGTCGGAACGGATCGGGACAGGTCGGAACGGATCGGGACAGGTCGGAACGGATCGGGACAGGTCGGAACGGATCGGGACGGGTCATGACGCGCCGTGGCGCGTCGGGGTACGGATCGGCCCGCCGATCTCATCCAGCCCTGGCGAGCACGGCGGGTTGTCTCGTGGCACGTGGTTGCGGAGACGTCATCGGCGCGCTGAGCCGAGGCGCGCGCCATCGTCCTGTCGGATCCCACCAGGCCGGACCGCGGATCTCCGGGACGCCCTGGTCCATCCTGATCTCCCAGCCCGAGGAACCCAGGCTCCGATGATGCCACCAGCACAGCGGCACGCCGTTGTCGGTGTGGGTGGGTCCGCCGCGGGCGTGCTCTGTGACGTGATGGATCTCGCACCAGGACGCTGGAACGTGGCATCCCGGTATCAGGCACTCCCTGTCGCGGGCGATGATGGCCCGACGCTGGTGTGCGGTGAACACCCGATCGGTGGAGCTGATGCCGATGATGCGTCCGCCATCCATGGTCACCCGCTGGATCGTGCCTGTGCAGCCGATCTGTGCGGCGATGCTCACTGGAACCTGATTCTGCGCGCCGGTGACGCTCGCTCGCCCGGTCCCGGATGAGAGATCGGCGACGTCTACTGTCACGACGAGAGTCGGGGCCGCCCCGCCGAGAGAGGGCATGTCGTGGTGCCGTGCGGCGATGCCGATGGCGGCAGCGAGAGCATCGTGCCGCTTCTGCGCCGCAGTGCGGTCGTCGATCACCCGTCGCGGGTCGTCATTGAAGGGATCTCGTCCCGAGGTCGCAGTCTCAGGGACTGCGTCGGCGTCGGTATGTCCGCTTTCGTCGTCGGCGTCGTCCGGACTCTCACCGCCGGCAGCGGGCAGGAACCGCACTCCCGGTGGTGGAGGACCATCGCCCTTGGGATTGTTCTGGGCGTCGAGGACGAGCTCGAGCTGGGCCGCGACCTCGGGGGTCAGTGCGCCCGAGATCGACCGCAGCCCGTCGCGCATGCGTCCGATCGTGATGCCTCGGCGGCGCACAGCGTCGTCGCGGGGCTCATCGCCGTCGGGGTCGAGCAGTGTGGCGATTATCTCGGCGAGAAGGCGAAGGTCTTCGGGCATGGGCGCCGGACCCCGCGATGCGTCGCGGAGCGATTCGCCGGGGGAGTCGTCGTCGGCACCGGACTCGTCGTCGTCAGCGCCGGACTCGTCGTCGCGCACGCCACGCGCCGCCTCGGCGAGGCAGTCATCGGCGTCGAGCCGCTCATCGAGGCCGATCCGGTACGACACTTCCTCGATAGGCGCTGTCGCGGCGAGCAGTCCCGCTACGCCTACTGCGCCGCTCAGCAGCGCGTCCCGCAAGGCGGGCCATCGCGCCGGCAGCCGCTCGCCCGAAACGATGCTGATGTCGCGACGGCACGCATCGACCGCCTTGCTGACGCGCGTCGCGCCCGCCGTGTCGATCAACAGAGCGCGTCGCAGCAGCTCGTTCTCGGTGCGGCACCCCGCAGAATGCGGGAACTCGCTGTCACCCGATGCGACGGTCTCGACGATGACCGCCTCTGCGCGGCGGAACACGGCTCCCGCTGCCGCCAGCACCTCGATGCGCTCGCTGGGAGCAAGCCCGGCGAGCGCGTCGTCGGCCAGCACCCGATCGAGGTCGGAGACGACCTGATCGAGCAGGCGGCTGAGGTGCGATGTCATATCCCGATTCAACTCGGGGCCACCGACATTCAGAGCCGCACGGCCGCACTTTTTGCCCAGTTCAGAAGATATTCCGGAACTCGGTGGCGAGATCGCGGCATATCGCGAATTCGGCGACGGAGGAGCAGGTCCGGGCGTGCGGGAGAGTGCGCATGCGGGCCGGCGCGATGGTGTGCTCGGGTGCGGGTGCGGATGGCTGTGGGTGCGGGTGCAGATGCGGGCCGGCGCGATGGTGGGTGTGGGTGTGGGTGTGGGTGTGGGTGTGGGTGTGGGTGTGGGTGTGGGTGTGGGTGTGGGTGTGGGTGTGGGTGTGGGTGTGGGTGTGGGTGTGGGTGCGGGTCCGGACGCGGGTGCAGATGCGGCGCCAGTGCAGATTCGGGTGCAGGTGCAGGTGCGCGTGCAGGTGCGGGTGCGGGGATATACGGCCCCAGCGGGCGCGGCGTGTGCGTCCGGGCGTACGGCGCGGACGCGCACACGACAGGGCGGGCGTGCACAGGCCGGCACCGGCATCCGTCGCGCGTCTCGCCCACGGCATCCGCTCTGTCAACCCACTGTCGCGACGTCCGATCCCCGCGGAGGCTGGCCCCTTCGCACGAGACACGAGACACGAGACACGAGAATCACGACGCACGAGGAGGAACGCATCATGAAGGCACTGACCTGGCAGGGAACCCGCACCGTGACGGTAGAGGAGGTCCCCGACCCGGTGATCCAGCGACCGACGGATGCGATCGTGAGGATCACGTCGTCGGCGATCTGCGGATCCGACCTCCATCTGTACGAGCTGCTCGGACCGTTCCTCGACCGCGGCGACATCCTCGGGCACGAGCCGATGGGCGTCGTGGTCGAGGTGGGCGATGCGGTCACGACCCTCGCGGTCGGGGATCGCGTGGTCATCCCGTTCACGATCTCGTGCGGTGAGTGCTTCTTCTGCCGACAGGGGCTGCAGTCGCAGTGCGAGACGACGCAGGTGCGCGAGTACGGCAGCGGCGCGACGCTGTTCGGCTACACGAAGCTCTACGGTCAGGTCCCCGGTGGCCAGGCGGAGTATCTCCGCGTGCCGCTCGCGGACTACAACCACATCACGGTCGCCTCCGACCTGCCGGATGAGCGCTACCTGTTCCTCAGCGACATCCTGCCGACGGCCTGGCAGGGCGTCGAGTACGCGAACGTCCCCGATGGCGGGACGCTCGCCGTCATGGGGCTCGGACCGGTCGGACAGTTCGCGGCGCGCATCGGCGTGCACCGCGGATACCGCGTGCTCGCCGTCGATCCCGTCGTGGAACGCCGCGAGATGGCGGCCCGCCACGGCGTGGAGGCCTTCGACCTGACGGATGATGTCGTCGCGGAACTGCGCGACCTCACCGAAGGTCGGGGAGCGGATGCCGTGGTCGACGCGGTCGGCATGGAGGCGCACGGCAATCCCGGGGTGGGAGTGGTGCAGCGCGCGGTGGGGATGCTGCCGGACCCGCTCGCCCGTCAGCTCATGGACAAGGCCGGGATCGACCGTCTCGCGGCCCTGCACGCGTCGATCGACGTCGCCCGGCGCGGCGGCACGGTGTCGTTGAGCGGCGTGTACGCGGGCGACGCCGACCTCATGCCCATGAAGACCATGTTCGACAAGCAGCTCAGTCTGCGGATGGGCCAGTGCAACGTGAAGCGGTGGATCGACGACCTCATGCCGCTCGTCGAGGACCTCTCCGATCCGCTCGGCGTCATGGATCTGGTGACCCACGACGCCCCGCTCGAGGAGGCGCCGGGACTCTACGAGACCTTCCAGCGCAAGGAGGACGGCTGCATCAAGGTCGTGCTGCATCCCTCCGCGGTGTGACCGCAGACCGGGTCCACGGCTGCGCGGAGGGGCGCGTCACTCGGCGCGACCCTCCGCGAGGTACGCCAGCCGGTGCAGGGTCTCGCCGTTGCGCCAGCGCAGCAACGGGGTCGTGACCAACCCCGGCAGCAACGCACCCGGGCCTGACACAGGCTTTTCGTCGATGCGCACCATGCACCGGTGCCCGTAGGAGCGCACGCGCAGCGTGACGCGGGCCTCTCCGATGGGCCAGCCGCGCGCCCGCATCACCATGCGGTTCGGCGGCGACCAGTCCTCGACCACGGTGGTGTCGTCGAGCAGGAACGGCCAGACGCCCACCGAGTGGTGCAGTTCCGCGCCGCGCTGCGGCCAGGCCTCGTCGACGTCGCGCATGCGCGACGCGCCGACCACCCAGGCCGGGTACAGCCAGGCGTCGCCCAGCACCCGGAACACATCGTCCGGAAGACAGTTCATGATGCGGACGTTCTTCGCCATGACGGGCTCCCTTCGTCTCTCGCATGCTCGTCCGGGATGCCGGTCGCACCCAGGGGGTTGACGTGCGGGGCGAGGATCGTCAGCAACCTGGCTGCCACACGAAGCGCGCGTGTCAAGGGGGACTCGCGCGGGCCCGATCGGAGGGATGCTGTACACCCACCCACCCACCGACGAGAGGAGCACGCATGTCGGACACCGGTTCCGCCGACGAGACGCCGATGATCCCCGAGGAGCTCGTCCCGCGACAGACGTCGGACGACCCGGTCGCGAACGATCCTGATGCCGCCGGCGTCGCGAACGACGAGGGCGAGGCCGGTCACGGCCACCCCGACCACCGCCGCGGCCAGGACGAGGACGACGACAGGATCGACCTGAACGACCTCGCCTGACAGGGTCCGTCTGACCGGCCCCGTCTGAACGACCTGGCCTGAACGACCTCGCCTGACCGGCCTCGCCTGAACGGCGCAGAGACTGCCGACCGCTCCCTCGCGGTCGGCCCACGGCGCCCGCCGCTCGGATTCCCCTTCCGCGTGCGGTGGGCGTCGCTCGCGTCCGACATTGCACCCCGCATCCGATCCCGGTCCGGCATCCGCCCGGCATCGCACTCCGCATCCGATCCCGGCTGGCACCGCACCCGGCATCGGATCCCGCGGCCGGATTCAGTCGCGGCCCGACGTGTCGGTCCCCTCGGGCAGCGACTCGGTGGGCACGATCACGATCTCCTGCACCTTCCAGTCGAGATCCGTGATGCGCTCCTCGAGGTCCGTGATCTCGTCGAGCGACACGCGTCCCCGGCGCGGCACCACGAACGCCTCGATGTGGAACACCTGCCCCTGATCCCGCATCCTCACCGACGCCTCCTTGACCCACGGGCGCGAGCGCATGGTCGACAGGATGTCGCCGGCCAGCGGATGCGGCTCGCTGCTGTCGAATGTGCGCGCACGCTGGTCCATGAGATCGATCACGGCGGTCTTGGTGTTCTTCACCCCGTCCCAGATGATGCCGAGGGAGATGAAGAGCGCGGCTGCGCCGTCGAGCCACCACAGGCCGATGCCCACTCCCAGCACGCCGACGATCGACGCGACCGTCGTCTGCCAGTCCGCCTTCGCCATGTCGGCGTCGGCGTACAGCAGCTTGTTGTGCAGCACGGGCGCGAGCTTCGACTTCGCCGGTCCGTAGAAGAACACCGGGCCCACGATCACGACCGCCATGACGGCGACCATGAGCCACCCGAGCCACACCGTCTGGCCGAACAGCACGACCGTCCCGATCGTCGGATGCTCGGCCGTGACGAGTCCGACGACGGCTTCGCGGGCGAGGTTGAGGCCCACGGCGAGCAGCGCGACGCCGGCGACGAGATGTCCGACGCCCATGGCACGATGCAGACCGTAGGGATGCTTCACGGTCGGTCGACGACGTACGAAGATCAGCGCCGTGAGGAAGGCGATCTGCGGGACGAGCGAGAGCATGTCCTCGATCCACGCCGTCCGCATGGCCTGGGAGTTGCCGACGACGAGCGCGATCACGGCGATCGTCACGGCGGTGTAGACGATCGTGAACCACTCCCAGCGGACCGCCTTGCGCAGAGCGGTCTGCTGCTCCTCCGGCAGCTCGGTGCGGCCGATGCGGCCGATGCGGCTCACGATCCGACCTCGTCGTCGAGGTGCCGCTCGAGCGCGCCGAGGAACGCGTTCTCGCCCAGGGGCACGAGAAGGACGATCGATCGTCCGTCCGCCCCGTCGATCCCGGGGTAGCCGCGGGTGACGCCCGCCCGGTCGACCCAGAGGGTCTGATCGGTCATCCCGCCGACCACGAGGTCGAGGTCGCCGCGTTCCAGCATCCCGACGAGCGTCTCCTCCGAGGCCTCGGTCCATTCGACGTCGGCGTCGAGGTCGTCCGCGAAGCCTTCGACCAGGGTGGGCAGACTGCCGGTCGGCTCGTCCGACGTCCCGCCGGAGATGAGTCCGGGATCGGCGGACCAGCCCACGCGCAGCTCGCCGT
Organism: Microbacterium sp. LMX7-1.2; assembly: GCF_040675935.1. Taxonomy (NCBI): domain Bacteria; kingdom Bacillati; phylum Actinomycetota; class Actinomycetes; order Micrococcales; family Microbacteriaceae; genus Microbacterium; species Microbacterium sp. LMX7-1.2. The sequence continues at coordinate 2,830,999 of NZ_JBEGIL010000001.1, forward strand.
GCGTGACGCTCTCGAGCGTGCCGTCGGGGTCCGCGGGTACGGTGAGGCCGCAGCCGGACAGCCCGAGCGCGAATGCGAGCGCCGTCCCGGCGACCGCCACGGATCGCATCGTTCTCATGACGCGATGGTCCGGCGGGGCGAGCACACGTCGCAATGCTGTTGACGCGCACCTCGGCGAACGCTAGCGAGGGCTGCGAGGAGCGGCCGCGGGCAGAGTGCGCACCCGCCCGCTACGGTAGGGCACATGGCACCGGCCCTCCGCACCTTCGGGCGCATCCTCGCGCGGCACTGGCCCGCGCTGATGGCGTGGTACCTGGGCGGCGAGGCCATGCACCGCCTGCTCATCGAGCTCGCGGGGTTCGTGGGCGGCCACACCACGCTCGGAGGTCTGCTGCTGCTGCCGCTCGCGGTGGCCGCCCGGCTCGTCTCGTACGTCGCGATGTACCTGACGGTGCGCCCATCGCTGCCGCACAGCCGGCGAGAGGACGCCGGCGGCCCGCGGGAGTTCGCCTCGGCCACGCTCGCCGCGATCCTGCCGTTCTTCGCTTTCTACACCGCGTGGGGGATGCTGGACGCGGATCAGATCGACTTCTTCCGCGTCGCGAGCGCCATCGCCCTCGCCGACTCCGGTTACCAGCTCGACCAGGTGGGGGACCGGGGCGGCCTGATCGCGGTCGGCGCGCTGCCGGTCGCGGTGCTCGTGATCGCGCTCGCCGCCCGCCTCGTCTACATGCGTCTCGCGCCGCGACTGCCGCGCTGGAGCGTCGTGCTGGCGGTGTACGCGGAGGTGCTGTGGACCTTCATGCTCTTCACGCTCGTCGCCCGCTGGTGGAGCGGCATCCTCGACTGGATCGGGCAGCGCGAGGTCGTCGGGTGGCTGCAGGTCTTCGGCGACTGGTTCGCCGTGAACCTCGCCCTCGTCGCGGTCGTCTGGGAGGTCGCGACCTGGATCGTCGGCATCGTGATCGCCGCGGTCATCGTGCCGGCGGCGTGGCTCACGGTCGCCGGGGTCGTGTTCGGCACGACGTTCGACTCCACGCCGTCCTTCGCCCGCTGGGGTGGGGGAGCGATGCGCGGTGCGCTCGCGAGCGTCGCGCGCACGATCGTCCTGCGACTCGAAGGGCTGTGGGCGGCGGTCGCGGTGATCTGGCGCGGCGGCCCGCTGCTGTTCGGAGCGTACGCGGTCGCATACGCGGCATGGGCGTGGGCGGAGCAGTCCGGCACCAGGGGAGTGCTGCTGGTGATCGGCGGGCACGAGAACGCGTTCTGGGCGGGCGTGTACCCGCTGGTGGTCGTGGCGGTCGGCGCGATCGCCGAGCCGGTGCGCGTGGCGATCGTGGCCACCGCCTATGACAGCGTCATCGCGCGTCCGCAGGCCGGGCTCGACACCCGCCCCTCAGGGCTCGACGACTCAGGGATCGACGGCTCAGGGCTCGACGGTGAACCGGGCGGTCACATCGTCGCCGCCCTCCAGGTCGAGTCGAAACGGACCCTCGACGTCGTCGGGGAGCAGGAACACCAGCAGGACGCGGTACGGCGAGGACTCCGCGACGCATGACGACTCGCCCTCGCCGGAGGGCACGTCGAGTCCGGACCGCGAGCTGAGCCAGGTGCGCGACGACGAGGGGTCGGTGAGCGTCGCCGGTCCGCACAGCGCGGCATCCGTCCCGCCGCTCGATCGGAGACGGATGCTGAGGGTTCGCGTACCGGCCGGGGACTCGAACTCGCCCCACTCGGCCGGCCCGATCGAGAGGGTCTGCCCGGAGATGTCGACGTCGGTCTCGACCTCGACGACCCGATCGCCCGACCGCACCGAGGGCAGCACGTCGAGCCAGACGTAGGCGCCGATGACGGCGACCGTGGCGACCGCCAAGGCCAGGAGCGCAGTGCGCTGCCGCCGCCACCAGCTCATCGCGGCACCACCTCCGAACGGCTGAGCTCGATGCTCTCCGACCGATCGAGGTCGCCGAGATCGATCGTCACGACGATCAGGTCGTCGAGCTCCGAGGTGATGAAGTCGGTCGTGAGGCGGAGCTCAGCGGTGCCGGTCGACACGTCGGGAGGCAGCTCGAACGCGAGCACGCCGACGGTGTCGATGCCCACTCGCAGCGCTGTGCCGCGCAGCGCCGCCGAGGGCCGTTCGCTTGCGCGGAACACCCGATCGCCGACCACGAGGGTCGCGAGCTGCACCGCGGCGTCGACCTCGGTCTGCGCCGCCGACGCCGTGATCCGCACCACGAGCCAATTGCCCTCAGCGCTCCACGAGCCGTCGGACACGGCGACCTCGTCAGCGAACACGGCATCCTCGACCGTGGCGACCAGGGCGCGCGAGGAGACCGTCTCGCCCACTGCGCCGTGGAGCGCGAACGGGCCGAGCACGTCCTCCTCGGTGGGCGTCATCGCGGTCACGGCGCCGGCGCCGACCACGAGCACGGCGCCGAGGATCCAGGGGAGCGCGCGCCTCATGGCGTCTCCGTGGCGGGCACGACGATGCGCGCCACGACCTCGGCGGGTCGCCAGGTCACGACGCGGGAGGAGAGGATGACGGCGCCGCGGCGCACCTCGACATCGTGCACGTCGAGCGCGATCGGGCGATCCGTGTACGCGTCGTCTGGCACCGTGAAAGCGAACGTCACCTCGCTCGGGACTCCGGGCTGCAGCACGACCTGCCCTGCTGAGCCGTCGTCGCGCCAGACCGCGGTCACGCCGAGGGGCGTCACCCCGGTGAGATCGAGCAGCGGGGCGTCGGTGTTCACGAACCCGGCACGCGTGCGGTCGGCGGTCGTGGCGACGCCGACCGCCTCGTCCGAGAGGTTCTCCATGCGCGTGGTCAGCACGAGCAGCATCTCGCCCGGGTCGGCCTCGAGGTACTCCGACTCCACGGCGTCGGTCAGCTCGGCGTCGAGCACTGCGATCGCATAGGCGGAGGTGCGCACCTCCGTTCCCGCGCCGACCTCGTCCGCGGCGGTCTGCACCTGCGCGAACCCGCCGGTCACCGCGACGCCGAGGAGCCCGAGCACGACGACCCCGGCCGCGATCCAGACCAGGCGCGGAACGTCGGCGATCGCACGTCCCCACCGGGCGAGCACCGTACGTGTCGCCGTCGCGGCGCGGGCCGGGGAGTCCGTGCGTGCGCGCGCCGGGGAGTCTGTGCCTGCGCGCGCCGGGGAGTCCGTGGCCGCGTCCGCGCCGTGTCCCCCCGAGCTCGTCACGGGGTCAGCCTATCGACCGCAGAGCCGAGCCCCCGTCGAGAAAACTTCGTCGCAACTCTCGACATCGCAGAAATTTCCGTTATGCTCACGATGTCGGTAAACATTTCGAACCCGGTCCGAAAGGGACATCATGCACGCACACATCCGCAGCATCGTCGCTGCGACGGCCGTGGGAGCGATGGCGCTCGCAGGCCTCAGCGGCTGCGCCGCCTCGGCAGGATCCGACGAGCCGCTCGTCGGCCTCGTCATCAAGACGCAGGACAACCCCTTCTACGTGAAGATGACCGAGGGGGCGAAGTCCGAGGCGGAGTCCCTCGGGCTGAACCTCCAGATCGCCAGCGGCGACGGCCAGAGCGACGTCGACTCGCAGATCACCGCGATCGAGAACCTCACCGCGAAGGGCGCCAAGGCGATCCTCGTGACGCCGGCCGGCGACGGCATCATCCCCGCGATCCGCAAGGCCCAGCAGGCAGGGGTCCTGGTCTTCGCCCTCGACTCCCCGCTCGCGGCCGACTCCGGGGTCGACGGCACCTTCGCGACCGACAACCGCCTCGCAGGGGAGCTGGTCGGCCAGTGGGCCCGCGAGGCCCTCGGCGACACCGAGCCGCGCATCGCGACGCTCGACCTCAACTCGGACCAGATCCCCGTCGACGTCGCCCGCAACCAGGGGTTCCTGGAGGGCTTCGGCATCGACCTCGCCGACGACACCAAGATGTGGGACGAGGACGACCCCCGCTTCGTGGGGCACGAGGTGACCGACGCGAACGAAGCGGGCGGGCGCACCGGCATGGAGAAGCTCCTGCAGAAGGACCCGACGATCAACCTCGTCTACACCGTGAACGAGCCGGCCGCCGCCGGTGCCTACCAGGCGATCGTCGCGGCGGGCCTGCAGGACCAGATCATGATCGTCTCGATCGACGGCGGCTGCCCCGGCATCGCCAACGTCGAGAAGGGCATCATCGACGCGACGTCGATGCAGTTCCCGCTCGACATGGCCGCGCAGGCGCTGCAGGCGGTCGACGCCTACCTCGCCGACGGGACGAAGCCGCAGAACAGCGAGGGCCTGGACTTCACCAACACCGGTGTGACCCTCATCACCGATCAGCCCCAGGCGGGCATCGAGTCCGAGGACTCCGCCTTCGGCCTGGAGGAGTGCTGGGGCTGACGCCCCGCACGAGACGGCGAAGGAGCCGACCATGAACAGAAGCGCGACGGATCTGCCCGACGACGAGCGGGCGAGCACCGTGACGGCGGGGTTCTCGATGGGCCTGGTCGAGATCGATCAGGGTCCCCGCCCGACCCCGCTGCAGTGGATCGAGCGGAAGATGCTCACGCGGCCCCTGATCGGCCCGATCGCGGTGCTCGTCATCGCGGTGATCGTGTTCTCGATCGTGTCGCCGAACTTCGGCACGCTGCAGAACTTCTCCCTGATCCTGCAGCAGGTGCAGGTCATCGCGATGCTCGGGATCGCCCAGACCCTGATCATCCTCACCGCGGGCATCGATCTGTCCGTCGCGGCGGTGATGCTGCTGTCCCAGGTCGCGATGGGCCGGTTCGCCGTCGCGATGGGGCTCCCGGTGGAGCTCTCGCTCGTGCTCGGCATCCTGGTCGGCATCGCCTGCGGCGCGATCAACGGTCTCATCGTGACGAAGCTCAACATCCCGCCCTTCATCGCGACGCTCGGCTCGCTGAGCATCTTCTACGCGCTCAACATCTTCATCTCCGACGGCGAGAGCGTGCCCTTCGCCGAGGTGCCCGCGCTGCTCACCTGGCTCGGCACCGGCTTCCAGATCATCGGCACGACCTTCACCTGGGGGCAGGTGCTCACCCTCCTCATGTTCGTGCTGTTCGCGTACATCCTGCGCAGCACCGCCTGGGGCACGCACGTGTACGCGGTCGGCGACAACCTCGAGGCCGCCCGGCTGAGCGGCATCCGCGTCGACAGGGTGCTGATGTCCGTCTACGTGATCGCCGGACTCATCATCGGCATCACCGCCTGGCTGCTCATCGGACGCATCGGCTCGATCTCCCCGACCGCGGGCGCCGCGTACAACCTCGCATCCATCACCGCCGTCGTGATCGGCGGCACGAGCCTCTTCGGCGGGCGCGGCCGGATCATGGGCACGCTGCTCGGCTCGCTGATCGTCGGGGTCTTCTCGAGCGGACTCTCGCTCGCGGGCTTCGACAGCCTGTGGCAGGAGTTCACGATCGGCATCCTCATCATCGGCGCGGTCGCCGTCGACCAGCGTCTTCGCAAGATCGGACGATGATATGACCTCTGCACACGACACCGCCTCCACCGCCACGGACCTCGTGCTCGAGGCGCGCGGGATCGTCAAGCGCTACGGCCGCGTGGTCGCGCTCGACCACACCGACTTCGAGATCCGCCGCGGCGAGGTGCTCGCCGTCATCGGCGACAACGGCGCGGGCAAGTCCTCGCTGATCCAGGTGCTCGCCGGCGCGGTCCAGCCCGACGAGGGCGAGCTGCTCGTCGGGGGAGAGCCGACCGCGCTCAGATCGCCCGTCGAGGCCCGACGCCTCGGCATCGAGACCGTGTTCCAGAGCCTCGCCGTCTCGCCCGCACTCGATATCGCGAGCAACATCTTCCTCGGACGGGAGCTGCGACGGCCGGGCATCGCCGGGTCGCTGTTCCGGATGCTCGACAAGAAGCGGATGCGGGAGCAGTCGCTCGAGGTCATGTCGCAGCTCGGCCTGCAGACCCTGCAGAACATCGGCCAGTCGGTCGAGACGCTGTCAGGCGGTCAGCGGCAGGGCGTCGCGGTCGCCCGGGCGGCCGCGTTCGGGTCGAAGGTCGTGATCCTCGACGAGCCGACCGCGGCCCTCGGCGTCAAGGAATCGGGGCGCGTCGTCAACCTCATCAAGGACATCAACGCGCGCGGCATCCCGGTCATCCTCATCAGCCACAACATGCCGCAGATCTTCGAGGTCGCCGACCGCATCCACATCCAGCGCCTCGGACGCCGGATCGCCCTGGTCGAGACCTCGCAGATCGACATGGCCGACGCGGTCGCGCTCATGGTCGGCGCGAAGACCCCCGAGCAGATGGGACTCGCCTCGTGAACGCCTCCGTCCCCGGACCCCCGTCATCGTCACACGAACCGCTGTCACCCTCACACGAAAGGAGCGCCCTCATGGTGCCCGACTACCTCCCCGAACCCGGCAGCGCACTCACCGGCAAGGTCGCCCTGATCACGGGCGCGGCCTCCGGCATCGGCGAAGCCGTGGCCCGGATCTACGCCGCGAACGGATGCCGGGTCGCGCTGATCGACATCGACGCGGCGCGCCTCGACCAGGTCGCCGCCGACATCACGGCGCGCGGCGGGGAGGTGCTGGCCGTCGTCGCGGACGTCGCCGACGAGGATGCGGTGCGGTCCTTCTTCTCCCGCACGGTGGCGGAGTGGGGGCGGATCGACCTCGTCATCAACAGCGCGGGCCGCGACTCGTTGGCCCCGCCTGTCACCGAGGTCACGCTGGAGGAGTGGAACAAGACGATCGGCCCGAACCTCACCGGTGTGTTCCTGTGCTGCCGTGAGGCGTTCCGGGTCATGGAGACCCAGGAGAGCGGCGGCCGCATCATCAACATGGGCTCCTCCTCGACCAAGGTCGCCTCCGGTCCCGGGCACAGCCCCTATCGGGCCTCGAAGCACGGGATGCTCGGGTTCTCGAAGAACATCCTGATCGAGGGCATGCACAAGAACATCGGGGTCACGGTGCTCAACCCCTCGCACGTGCGCACGCCCATGACGGAGATCATCGACAAGGGCCTCTACGACGGCGACCTGCCCGCGTACACCGAGGGCTGGCTCGACGACAAGGAGATCGAAGAGGGGCTCTCCGCCACCTGCATCGATGTCTCCAACGTCGCCGACGCGGCGCTCTACATCGCGACCCGCACGCCCGACGTGACCATCCCGACCTTCTCGCTGTACCCGACGCACAAGGTGCTGCGGTACGGCATGGAGGTGTGAGGTGCGCGCGGCGGTGCTGCGCGGCGTCCGTGACATGGCGGTCGTCGAGGTGCCCGACCCCGAGCCCGTCGGCGTCGACCCGGTGCTCGTGCGCGTCGGCGCGGTGGGTGTGTGCGGCTCCGACGTCCTCCGCTACGCGGTCGGCAAGGGGTACGGCTTCCCGCTGGTCCTCGGGCACGAGATGTCGGGCACGGTGGTCGAGGACTCCCCGAGCGGGCGGCTCCGCGCGGGGGACCGCGTCGCGATCTTCCCCTGCATCCCGGATGCCGAGGACCCCATGACCGAGATCGGCGAGTTCACGCTCGCCGAGCGGTACGACTACTTCGGGTCGCGCCGCGACGGTGGTCTCGAGGAGTATCTGCGGGTGCCCGAGCGCAATCTCGTGCCGCTGCCGGCGGGCACCTCGCTGCTCGCCGGAGCCATGGTCGAGCCGGCCGGCGTGGCCCTGCACGCGGTGCGCAAGGCACAGGTGCCGCCGAACGCGACGGCGCTCGTGATCGGCGCCGGCCCCATCGGCCTGCTCGCGGCGCAGTGGCTGCGGATCCTCGGCGTCGTCCGGGTGCTCGTGTCCGACATTGACGCGCGCAAGCGCGAGGTGGCCGAGCATCTCGGCTTCGAGGTGCTCGACGCGACGGCCGGGCCCTCCGACGAGCTCGCCACCGCCGCCACGGACGGCCGGGGCGTCGACATCGCGGTCGAGGCGAGCGGACTCGCCGTCACGTTCCTCCAGGCCGTGCGCTCGGCCGCGCACCGCGGCCAGGTGATCCTGCTCGGCGACCTGCGCGACGACGTCGACCTCCCGAAGGAGATGGTGTCGCGCATCCTGCGTCGTGAGCTCGTGCTGCGGGGCACCTGGAACGCGGTGATCACCCCGCGCACCACGAACGACTGGGAGATGGTCGTGGCGTGCCTCGGACGCACGCTGCTCGTCGACGACCTCGTGAGCCATGTCGAGCGCCTCGACGACGCACCCGAGGTGTTCGCCCGACTGGCGGACCGCGGCGAGTGGTCGAACAAGACGCTCTTCGCGATCTCGGAGGAGGCGCTCGCCGAGCGCGATGACGCCCTCGCCCGGTCGCTGTCGGCGACGCTGTCGGCGAGTGCGGTGCGGTCATGAGGGCCGCGCTCTTCATCGAACCCGGTCGCATCGAGGTCGACGACATCCCGATCCCCGAGATCGGCGACGGCGACCTGCTCGTCGAGGTCACGGCCGCGAGCATCTGCGGCACGGATCTGCGGATCATGAAGCACGGCCACTTCCGCATCCCCGAGGGCACGCGCCGCGTGCTGGGGCACGAGCTCACGGGGCGCATCGTCGAGACCGGGCGTGCCGTGCAGAGTTTCACGGTCGGCGATCGCGTCAGCGTCGCGCCCAACGTGGGCTGCGGCACCTGCCCCATGTGCCGGCGCGGCCTGAACCAGCTGTGCCCGACCTACGACGCCTTCGGCATCACGTGGGACGGCGGGTTCCAGGAGTACCTCCGCATCCCCGCTGCGGCGATCGCGCGCGGCAACGTGTTCGTCGTGCCCGACGCGCTCTCGGACGAGTCCGCGGCTCTCATGGAGCCCATGTCGTGCTGTCTGCACGGGCAGCGCAAGGTCGCCGTCTCCGCGGACGACTCGGTGCTCATCATCGGGGCGGGACCCATCGGATGCTTCCACACCGTGCTCGCGAAACGGTCGGGCGCCCGCCAGGTCATCGTCGCGAACACCCGACAGCCGCGGCTCGACATCGCCGGCAGGCTGGGCGCCGACCACCTCGTGAACGTCGGCGAGAGCGACCTGCGCACCGAGGTCATGGAGCTGACCGGGGGAGCGGGGGCCGATGTCGTCATCACGTGCGTGTCGAAGCCGGAGGTGATCGCCTCCACCACGGATCTCGCCGGGCGGCTCGGCCGCATCAACGTGTTCTCGGGTCTCGGCGATCAGGCGCGTCCGCAGATCGACGTCAACGCCCTGCACTATCGCGAGCAGACGCTGACGGGGACGACGGGGTCGAGCGTGCGCGACTACGGCGATGTGATCGACATCGTCGCGGATGACGCGATCGACCTGTCGCCGATCGTCTCCGCGCGCTTCGCCCTCGACGAGATCGAGGCGGCCATGGACCACTCGCGCTCCGGAGCGGGCATGAAGTCGCTCCTGACGTTCTCGTGAACCAGGCCGCTCCCGTGACCGTCGCGGCGCATGTCATAGACTCCAGACGTGGCTGACCAGGACGAGGGCGGGAATCTGCTCCATCAGATCTCCCGCCGCGCGAGTTCGCTGAGTCCGGCCCTGCGCGGCGTCGCCGACGTCATCCTGTCGGATCCCGAGAGCGCACAGTCCCTGTCGATCACCGAGCTCGCCGGTCGCGCCGGCGTGGCAGACTCGACCGTCTCCCGGTTCCTCCGCGAGCTCGACCTCGACGGGTACAACCAGCTCCGTCTCGGCATCGCACAGGCGATCTACTCGCGTCCCGTGGATGCCGAGCAGCGGGCGTCCTGGGTGTACGAGGGCGTCCTCCGCGGCGACAGCCGCGACCAGATCCTGCAGAAGGTGCTGCACGGCAGCATCGAGGCGCTGAACCGCACCGCCGAGCGACTCGATCCGACCGTGCTCGACGACGCCGCGGAGCGCATCCACTCCGCCTCGTGCGTGTATCTCGCGGCGATGGGGTCGTCGGCGACCTCGGCGGAGAGCGCCGTCATGCGCTTCGTCCGCGCGGGCAAGAGGTGCCACTTCTTCCGCGATCAGAGCATCCAGTCGATGGGCAGCGCCACGCTCGGGCCCGGTGACGTCCTGATCGCGATCAGCGATTCCGGCGACTCCACGCCGATCGTGTCGTCGGCGCAGATCGCCAAGTTCCACGGCGCGTTCGTGCTCGGCATCACCTCGAACGTCGACTCGGCCCTCGCCTCGGTGGTCGACAGTGTCCTGCTCACCGCAGGGACCGTCGCGAGCTCCGACGTCTACGGCGAATCCGTGACCGGCAAGTGGGGTCAGCTGCTCGCGATCGACGTGCTCTACGCCACGTACGCCGCGCGCTACTTCGAGGAGACAGCCGATTACCTTCATGAGAGCTACCTCTCGGCGATCAAGCCGACGCGCGTGACCGGTACCCACTAGACGGGTCACGCACGCCGACCCGATCGCTCCCGGGCGAACCCGGGCGGGTCGCACCGTGTCAGTGGTCGACCCAGTCCTGGGCGCGGGACACGGCCTTGCGCCATCCCGCGTAGAGGCGGTCCCTGGTCTCGGGATCCGATCCGGGGGTGAACGAGCGCTCGATGTCGATGGATCGGCGCAGCTCGTCCTTCGACTCCCAGAACCCGACGGCCAGCCCCGCGAGGAACGCGGCGCCGCGGGCGGTGGACTCGGTGATGCGCGCGCGATGCACGGGCACGCCGAGCTGGTCGGCCTGGAACTGCAGGTGGAAGTCGTTCGACACGGCCCCGCCGTCGACGCGCAGCTCGGGGAGAGGCGCTCCGGACTCGGCGACCATCACCTCGATCGCGTCGCGGTACGTGTAGCTCATGGACTCGAGGGCTGCGCGCACGAGATGTGCGCGCCCCGTGCCCGGCGTGATGCCGAGGATCGCCGCCCGGGCGTACTGGTCCCAGTAGGGGGAGCCGAGCCCGTGGAAGGCCGGCACGATGTACACGCCGCCGGTGTCCTCGACCGTCGCGGCCAGCGCCGCCGTGTCGGACGCGGAGTCGACGATCCGGAGCTCGTCGCGCAGCCACATCACGGTGGCGCCGACCGCGAAGAACACGCCCTCGAGCGCGTACTCCACCTCGTCGCCGATGCCCCACGCGACGGTCGTGAGCAGGCCGGCGTCGGACATGACCGGCGTGGTGCCGGTGTTCATCATGACCGACCCGCCGGTGCCGTACGTGGCCTTGACCGAGCCGGGCGTGAAGCACGCCTGGCCGAACAGGGCGCTCTGCTGGTCGCCGACGGCGGCGGCGACGGGGATCCCGGACCCGAATCCCGCCGCGACCCCCGTGAGGCCGTACACCTCACTGGACGGGCGCACCTCGGGGAGCAGCGTGCGCGGGATGCGGAGGAGGGCGAGGATGTCGTCGTCCCATGCCGCTTCACGGATGTCGAAGCACAGCGTGCGGGACGCGTTCGACACGTCGGTGACGTGGGCGGCGCCGTCGGTCAGCTTCCAGATGAGCCACGAGTCGATCGTGCCCGCCAGCAGCTCGCCGGCCTCGGCGCGTTCCCTGACCCCGGGGACGGTGTCCAGCAGCCAGCTCAGCTTGGTCGCGGAGAAGTAGGTGTCGATCGGGAGGCCGGTGCGCGAGCGGATCAACTCCTCGTGCCCGTCTTCGCGCAGCCGGTCGCAGAACTCCGCGGTGCGGCCGTCCTGCCAGACGATCGCGCGGTGCACGGGCATCCCCGTCAGGCGGTCCCACACGACGCAGGTCTCGCGCTGGTTCGCGATGCCGATGCCGGCGACCGCTGCGGCCTCGACTCCGGACTCCTCGAGCACCTGGTGCGCGACCCGCAGCTGCGCCTCCCAGATCTCGTTCGCGTCGTGCTCGACCCACCCCGGCTGCGGGTAGTGCTGGGCGAACTCCTCCTGGCAGATGTGCGTGATGGAGCCGTCGTGGGCGAACAGGATCGCGCGGACGCTGCCGGTCCCGGCATCCAGGGCCATCACATGTGTCTTCGTCATCGGAGGTCGCTTCCACTTCGTCGTGCGCGGGAGGGCGTGAGCCCTCACTCATGATTACCGAAGTTTCTTCGATACGCAATGCTCATCGCGAAAAAATTACGATTACCCGGTGTGCGGAGACAGGCGACGCCGGAGCATCCGCTCAGTCGCAGGTCTCGAAGACGTGCCCCTCGCTTCCGGCGATCCGCAGCAGACGGTCGCGCAGGACGACCGATCGTGGTGTCTCCGGGTCCGCGCACACCTCCGCGAACGGGCGGGGCAGCTCGTCGGTGTACTCGATGTCGATCACGTGCTCGCCGTACACCTCGGTGTACGCGCCGCATTCGCGGTAGGCCGCGCACTCCTCGACGACGGCGAAGTCGAAGCCCGCCTGCTCGTGCAGCGCCCGTGCGTCCTCGGCGGCGTTCTTCTGCCCGGCGGCGAGACCCGCATCATGCGCGATCTCGACGAACCGCGTCGCCAGCGCGAGGTTGTCGTCGAGCGAGAGCGCGCCGGCGGAGCGGGAGTAGGTGTCGAGGTTGTCGAACTCCACGGCCTGGAAGCCCGCCGTCGCGCATCCCTCGATCCACGGCCCCACGATCGCGGCGATCGCCTCCCGCTTCTCGGGCGTCGAGGTGTCGAGCAGGGCCTCGTCGGGCCAGTCCGGGTCGAATACGGGACCGTCGTCGCCGGGGAGCAGGAGCTCCTCGGGCCACTCGTCGAGTTCGCCCGGCTGCGTCTGGAACCCGTTCACGTAGCAGATCGAGTAGACGCCGTCGGCGGGATCGGACGAGCGGTCGCGCCCGACGATCCCCACGCCGTCGGCGGGGTCGTACGAGCCGCCGAGCTGGTAGTCGGGCACCGCGCCGGCCGGGGGCAGCTGGACCTCGGCGCCGGGCAGAGCGCAGCCGGCGAGGGACAGCGCAAGCAGGCCGACCACGACGATCGAGGCGGATCGTCTCACAGCGCCGGGTGCGCGTCAGGCGTGGTCATGCCCCTCACCGTACAGCTCGGCGACCTCCTTCGATCGCATCCCCTGCGCGTAGGTCGGATGCTGCGGCCACCCCTCGGGCGAGTCCTCCCACTCCTCCTGACGGCCGTAGGGCAGGAGGTCGACGAGTCCCTGCAGGTAGCTGAGCCGTTCGGTGCCGCGCCCGTTCGTGTGCCAGGTGCGGTACACGGTATCGCCGTCGCGCAGGAACACGTTCACTCCGAAGCCCTCGCCGGGCCCGGCATCCATGTCCGCGCCGAACGGGCTGCCCGCGCTCGAGTACCACGCCATGGTGTTGCCGACCTTGGTGCGATACGCCAGCGCCTCCTCGATCGGACCGTTCGTGACGATCACGAAGCGCGCGTCGTAGTAGCGCTCGATCACGTCGAGGCGCGTGAACTGCGACGTGAAGCCCGTGCAGCCCGGGCACTGCCACTCGTTGCCGTCCGACCACATGTGGTTGTACACGATGAGCTGCGAGTGCCCGTCGAACACGTCGGCCAGGCGCACGGGCCCTTCCGGCCCCTCGAGCGTGTACTCCGGGAGCTCGACCATGGGGAGACGCCGTCGCTGCGCCGCGATCGCGTCGAGCTCGCGCGTCGCCGCCTTCTCGCGCACCCGCAGCGCATCGAGTTCGCGTCGCCAGGCGTCGGCGTCCACGACGGGCGGCAGGGGAGTCTGGGTGGTGCTCACGAGGGACCTCCGGATGCTCGGACGCCGTGTTCGCCGCGGCGGTGCCCACCAGTCTGCGCCCGACCGCCGACACCGTCAACGGGGGCGCCGACACCGTCAACGGGACGTCACCGCGGACCGTGAGCGCCGTGCGGTCTCAGGCCTCGGGGACGACGGCGTCCTCCGACGGCTGCTCCTCGGCCGGATTGCGGCGGATCCCGATCCAGGAGACGACCCCGCCGAGCACGAGCAGCGCTGCCGTGACCCAGGCCGCGCTGTGGAAGCCGGCGAGGTTCAGCGTGCCGCCGATGATGGTCGACAGCATCGCGACCACGAGCAGCCCGGCGACGCGCGAGACCGCGTTGTTGACCGCGGAGGCGATGCCGGAGCGCGACTCGTCGATCGCGCCGAGGATCGCCGAGGTGAGCGGCGCGACCGTCAGCGACAGGCCGAGGCCCATCACGATCATCGCCGGGAGCACCTGCCACCAGTAGTCGAACTCCTCGGCCACGAGCAGGAGCATGACCGCCCCGGCCGCCATCACGAGCGGGCCGACCGTCATGAAGATGCGCGGCCCGTAGCGACCGGCCCACGACCCTGCGCGCGAGCTCACGAGGATCATGAGGATCGTCATCGGCAGGCTCGCGAGACCCGCGGCCGTCGCGCTCAGGCCCGCGCCCTGCTGCAGGTAGACGCCCACCACGAAGCCGTTGAGCGACAGGGCGGCGTACACGAACAGGGTCGCGAGGTTGCCCCACGCGAAGTCGCGCACGCGGAACAGCGACATCGGCATGAGCGGTGCGGCGGAGCGCTGCTGGCGCACGAGGAACCAGGCGAAGAGCGCGGCCCCCACGACGCCGGGCAGCCAGATCGCGGGGGAGGACCATCCGAGGTTGGGCTGCTCGATCAGGGCGAACACGACGGCGCCGAGACCGACCGCGCACAGGATGCCGCTGGTCCAGTCGACACGGACGCCGCTCGGCTTCTCGTTGAGCTTCAACCGGGCGAGCAGGAGAAGGGTCACGCCGATGGGGAGCACGTTGATGAGGAACACGAGCCGCCACGACAGGAAGTCCACGAACAAGCCGCCCAGCAGCGGACCCACCAGCTGCGCGCCGGTCGTGAAGGCGGTCCACACGCCGATCGCCCGGGACTGCACGTCGGAGCGCATGGTGGCTGTGATGAGGGCCAGTGAACTCGGCACGAGCAGGGCGCCGGCTGCTCCCTGGGCCGCGCGGGCGATGATCAGGACGAGCGGGTCGGGGGCTGCGGCCACGGCGATCGAGGCCACGCCGAACGCGATCAGTCCCACGCGCATCACGAGCACGCGCCCGTATGCGTCGGACAGTGAGCCCGCGAGCAGGATCAGCGCGCTGAGCGTGATGAGGTAGGCGTCGACGACCCACTGCTGCGTCGTGATCCCGCCGCCGAGCTCGCGGCTGATCGCGGGCAGCGCGACGGTCACGACGGTGCCGTCGAGGAAGGTCACGAACGATGCGAGCACCGCGACCGAGATCACCAGCCGCTGGAGCGGCGCGAAGCGAGAGGTTGCCACAGGGCGACACTACTGCGGTGAGGAGGGGGTGCGGGTCGACGGGAGATCAGAAACGCGTCGGAAGGATGCTCTCGGGAGGCGTTTCTGATCTTTCGACGCGGCTGTCGGGTGCGGGTGCGGGGGAGGCTGCGGGTGCGGGGGAGGGGGAGGGCGCGGGAGCGGACGTGCGGAGGTCGCGCGTGGTCGAGCGGTACAGGTCGCGGAGGCCGGCGACACCGCCGCGCGCGTGAGCGCGGAGCTGACGGTAGGCGCCGGTGCCGTCGCGGAGGACGCGTGCGAGCATCCCCTCGACGAACTCGGCGTCACCGGACTCCGCGAGCTGGGGAGCGATGCGCTGCAGCATCCGGTCGAGGACGACATCGGCGGCAGCGGCCTCGCCGGTGGTCGGATCGAGGATCCGTGCCCGCATGCCGTAGCGCGCCGCGGTCCACAGCGAGGCGTCGATCGCGTCGCTGCCGATCTCGGGTCCGTCATCGAGATCCGCGGCCGTGACGATCGCCCGGCAGAGCGCCGCGGCGAGCAGCGAGTCCTCCACGTCGAGCTGCGCGTCGCACACCCGCACCTCCACGGTCGGGAACCGTGCCGAGAGTCGCAGCGTCCAGCCGAGCGAGGATTCCTCCGTGATGCCGCCGAGCGCGAGCAGCGCGTCGACGCGGGCCCGGTAATCGCTGTAGTCGTGGAAGCGCGGCGGCGTCCATGCGGTCGGCAGTCGCCGGATCACCACCGACCGCCAGCTCGCGAACCCCGTCGTCCGGCCGCCCGCGAACGGCGAGTTGCCGGTCAGGGCGAGCAGCATCGGCATCCAGCGTGCCGCGCGGTTGAGGGCCCGCACGCGCACCTCCTCCGCGGGCACCTCGACGTGCACGTGCAGTCCGTTGACCTCGTGCCCGCGGGTGATCTCGCCGAGGATGTCAGCCACCGCGTCGTAGTGCGCGAGCGGGAAGATCTCGGGGTGCGGGGAGGCGAGGAACGGCGTGCCGGTGGCGACGACGACCGCCCGCTGCCGTGACACGTGCTCGTCCAGCGTCGCGCGGAGCGCGCCGAGCTGCTCGGTGGCCTCTGCGACGGTCGAGAGGGGAGCGGTCGCGATCTCGAGCTGGCTCGTGAGGTACTCGGGTGTGATCGTGCCGCCGTGGCGCGAGCCGACGAGGCTCTCCCGCGTGTCCCGGTCCAGTGCCAGAGGGACGAGTGTCTCCTCGTCGAGGACCACGAACTCCTCCTCGACGCCGAACCGGGCCATGGCGGACCTAGTGGTTCCGGAGCGCGGAGATGAGCTCGGCCTTGCGCTTGCCGCTGTAGCCGGTGAGGCCGATCTCCTTCGCGCGCGTGCGCAGCTCGGGGACCGTCCAGTCCTCGTAGTCGCCGTGCTCGCCGCCGCGACGCCCGACCGTGCTGCGACCGTCTCGCGCGGCCGCGTTCGAGATCCGCGCGGCCTTCTCCTTCGACGCGCCGTCGTCGCGGAGCTCCTCGTAGAGCTCGGGATCCTTGAGCGAGTTGTTCCTGCGTCCTGGCATGTCTGCATCTCCCTACTCACGAGCGGATGCTCCGCGTCAAGCCCCTCGAAGAGAGACCCGACACAGGGCTAGGTTGGGTGACCAAGAGGGGCGCCACCGCGCCCCGAAAAGAAGGGAAAGACCGATGAACATCCTTCTGATCATCATCATCGTCGTCGCCATCATCCTGGCCATCACCGGTGGACTCGTCCAGTCGCTGCAGTTCCTGCTGTGGGTCGGACTCGTCCTGCTGGCGGTCGCCGTGATCGCCTGGTTGATCCGATCCATCTCGGGGAACCGCACGCGCTGACCCGAACCGTCAGAGAGGGGGTCCGCTTCGGCGGGCCCCCTCTCTGTGCGTTCTACTCGCGGAAGCCGTCCTTGACGCCGTCGCCGACGTTCTTCGCGGCGTCCTTGACGTTGGAGCCGGCCTGCTTCGCCGAGGCCTTGACCTGATCGGCCTTGCCCTCGGCCTCGAGGCGCTCGTTGTCGGTGACCTTGCCGACGCCCTCCTTGACCTTTCCGGTCAGCTTCTCGGCGGTGTTCTTGATGTCGTCTGCTGCACTCATGGTGTGTCCTTTCGTCATCCGATCAACGGGACTGCCACCCTCGCACGCACGCGCGGAGCCGCCTACGGGATTGACAATCGGCGGTCTCCATGACAGCCGGATCCACCGTCGACGGCCGCGTGATCCCGGACTACCCTGGCCTCAGGCGGGTGGACCTGCCCGCTGTCACCTCCGGCTCAGGCCGACGACGGAAGCGGTGCGCGATGGACTCGATGATGATGGATGCCTGGCAGACGAACATGTCCTCGATGCCGGACGCGTCGATGATGGACATGGCCGCGATGGACATGTCGGTCCTGCAGGCCTGTATGGACGCGTGCTCGGCCTGTGAGCAGGCGTGCACGGTGTGCTCGACGCAGATGATGGACTGCTCGCCGGCGTGCATGAACTGCGCCGACATGTGTAACACCATGATGCGCGCCATGATGCGGATGCAGGGCATGACGCCCGCGTCGATGATGGCGATGCTCGACGCGTGCATCGCGATGTGCCAGACCTGCATGGACGAGTGCATGGAGCACGCCGCCCACAGCGACGTGTGCCGCATGTGTGCGCAGGCGTGTCAGGCGTGCATGGATGCGTGCATGAGCGTGCGCGCCATGCTCATGCCGGCCTGAAACGCTTTCAGACCCGCGTGCTCCCGGTCGTTGAGCGAGCGCAGCGAGACGAAACGCTTTCAGACCCGCGTGCTCCCGGTCGTTGAGCGAGCGCAGCGAGCCGAAACGCTTTCAGACCCGCGCGACGTTGAACTGCGTGCGCCCCACGGCCAGCACGCCGTAGCGCCCGTGCAGCGCCACCGGGGTGCCCGCGGGAGCTTCGAGGGCTGCCCCCGCGCGGCTCCACAGCTCGTGTGCGGCGCCATCGAGCGTGCGCACGACGAGGCGTCCGGTCGCGGCATCCGCCCGCTCGACGAGGGCGTCCGCCCAGTCCGAGGGCGTCGCCGACGCTAGCCGCGCTTGGATGAGGTGCAGCGCGTGCCCGGGAGCGTACGAGGAGCAGACGTCGCCGTGGTCGCACATGCACGCCGAACGCTCACGCACCGTCGAGGGTGAGAGATGGTTCTGCGGCGTGGACACGGGGGTCTCCTTCGGTAGCGGGTGTCCGGCAAGAGTAGGTCGGCTGCCGGCGGGAGAGAACCGGGACCGACACGCGACGACACAAACGGGCGTAGACTCTCCGGGTGCTGTCATCGATGAGCGCCCCCGAGCGGGCGCGGAACGGAGCCGCAGGCGCGATCAGCGCCGCGGACAGAGGCTGACGATCGGCCGGAGGCGGAACATCCCGTCCCCGGAGCCACGTCGTACCCGGCATCCGTCGGGCCTCTTATCTCCTGACCCTGCCGTGCGGAGCGCGGCCCACTCGAAAGAACACACACTCATGCGTCCCCTCGACGAGCGCGTTCTGCGCGCCTCCTTCATCAACGCCTCCCGCAAAGAGGTCTCCGACCTGAACCTCCCTCCCGGCTTCGACGAGATCGACTTCGACAGGATCGACTACCTCGGCTGGACCGATCCGAAGATGCCGCGCCGCGCCTACGTCGTGGTGTGGATCGACGACGTCGCCACCGGAGTCATCCTGCAGCGGGCAGAGCAGCGCGTGATCGCCCGGGCGCAGTGCTCGTGGTGCGACGACGTCACGCTCCGCAACGACGTGCAGATGTTCGCGGCCCGCAAGGCGGGACCCGCGGGACGCAAGGGCGACACGATCGGCACGCTCGTGTGCGCGGAGTTCGGATGCTCGAAGAACGTGCGCATCCTGCCGCCGCTCGCCTACGAGGGCTACGACCGCGAACTCGCCAGGGACCTGCGCATCCTCGCCCTGCAGGAGCACGTCCAGGCGTTCGTCGGAGCGGTCGCCGGCTAGGCGCTCTCCCGCCTGGCGGTCGCGCGCACGTGCGCGGATGCGGCGTCGGCGAGTTCCGCGGAGAGCCGCGCGAACTCGCCGACGCTGCGCCGGCCGGGCCAGTCCTCCGGGAGCATCGCCGGGGGGAGGCCGGGGTCGACGTACGGCAGCATCCGCCACGCGTCGAGCAGGCGCACATAGGCGGCGAACGGCTCGACCGGCAGCGATGCGAGCGAGGCCTGGAAGGCGAGGTGCTCGGCGCGCAGCGCCACGAGATCCCACCATTCGGCGGCGGCCTCGCGGGGCGATCGGGCGATGACGGGATGCGCGCCGCGGAACAGCGTCACCCAGCCTCGCGCCCCCAGGTCGTCGACGATCTCCTCGACCTCGCCCTGCAGGTGCCCGGGGCAGATCCACAGCGCGGCCGACACCGTGCCGGCGCCGATCCACTGCAGGCGTCGACGCAGCTGATGCCGCACGCTGCGTGCGCTCTCCGGGATCGAGAACGACACCAGGCACCAGCCGTCGGCGTCGGTCGTCTCCCGCACCGCGAAGATGCGCCGGTCGCCGCGTTCGAGCATCGGCACGGCCGCCGGGTTCAGGCGGTACCCCGAGACGTCGCGGCGCTCGGCGAGCAGCAGGCCCTTCTGCTTCAGTCGAGCGATGCCCGTGCGGGCGGGAGCCGCGGGGATGCCGAGGTCGTCGGCGAGCGCCACGAGGTGCGCGGTCGAGATCCAGCCGCCGAGCGGGCGCAGGTACAGACCGATCAGGGTGCGCAGCAGCGAGGCCGTGCTGCCGGGGCGCGCATCGATGTCGTCGAGCACCACGCTGTCGGCGGCGGGGGCGCCCGTCGGGCTTTCGGGGTCAGCGCTCATGCGACTCCAGGGCGTCGCGCACCGCGATCACGCCCGTCACGGTCTCGACGAACGAGGTGCTGAGCGGCGAGAGACCGAGGCGGATGCCGTCGGGGAACCGGAAGTCCGGGATGATGCCGTCCGCCCAGAGCCGCTGCGTGACGGCGCGGAAGTCGGGGTGTCCGATCGTCACATGGCCGCCGCGCAGCGCCGCGTCCCGCGGGCTCAGCAGGCGCACGCCGAGCGGGGCGAGCAGCTCGTCGTGCGCGCGGACAGCGAGGTCGGTGAGCGACTCGGACTTCGCCCGGACGGCGTCGATCGTGGCCTGCTCGATGAGGTCGAGCATCCCCTGCATCGCGAGCATCGAGGTCACCGGGGGAGTCCCGCTCAGCAGCTGACGGATGTCGCCGGCCGGTACGTACTCGGGGCCCATCGCGAAGATGTCGGCCGCGCTCCACCAGCCTTGGATCGGCTGCCGCAGTACGCCCTGCAGCGACCGTCGCAGATAGGCGAATGCGGGAGAGCCCGGCCCGCCGTTGAGGTACTTGTACGTGCATCCGACGGCGAGGTCGACGCCCCACTCGTCGAGCTGCATCGGCACGACACCGGCGGAGTGGCAGAGGTCCCACATCATGAGCGCGCCCGCGTCGTGCGCGGCCGCGGTGATGGCCGGCATGTCGGCGAGCGCGCCCGACCGGTAGTCGACATGACTCAGCGACACGAGCGCGGTGCGCTCCGAGACCACGGCCTCGACGTCGGCGACCTGCACGCCGAGCACGCGGTCGGGCTCGATCCAGCGGATGGTCGCGCCGGTCTCGACGGCGACGCCCTCCGCGAGGAAGCGGTCGGTGGGGAAGTTGCCCGTCTCGATCACGAGCTCGGTGCGGGACGGGTCGTGCGCGAGCGCGGCGCGCATGAGCTTGTAGATCAGCACGCTGGTCGAATCGGCGACCACGGTCTGGCCCGCCGCGGCGCCGAGCGTCAGCGCGCCGATCCGGTCGCCGAGCGCCATCGGCAGCGCCATCCACTGCTCGTCCCATGAGCGGATGAGCCGCGTGCCCCAGTCGTCGCGCGCGAACGCCGCGAGCCGCTCCGGGATGTCGCGCAGGGGCCTGCCGAGCGAGTTGCCGT
Source organism: Microbacterium sp. LMX7-1.2 (assembly GCF_040675935.1). Lineage (NCBI taxonomy): Bacteria > Bacillati > Actinomycetota > Actinomycetes > Micrococcales > Microbacteriaceae > Microbacterium > Microbacterium sp. LMX7-1.2. The sequence goes on from NZ_JBEGIL010000001.1 coordinate 2,851,952, forward strand.
CGAGATACGCCGTGACGCCGGGTGCGGGAGCGAACGCGTCGAGGTGCGCGCCGAGCGGATCGGACGCGTCGAGGGCGGTCGCGAGCTCGAGCAGCGAGTCGAGGGCGGGGCGGGGATCGCGGGTGTCGTGCGTCATGTCAGGCCTCCAGATCGGCCGCGGTCAGGCGGCGTGCGTGGGTCGGGTCGGCGTCGCGGTGCGGCAGGAGCAGCAGGACGGATGCCGGATCGCGGGGGTCCCGGGGTGCGAGCGCGCCCCGCAGGGCGGGGCCGTCCAGCCCGGCGTCGCGGAGTGCGGCGAGCTCGAGCGGGTTCAGGTCGACGGGTGTCGGCCCGTTGCCCATGTCGGTGCCGTAGAGCACCCGTCCGCCTGCGGCGTGGAAGCGGCGGACGTTGTCGAGGGCGACGTGCAGGTCCGCTCCGCCGTGGATCGCGAGGGTCGAGATCCACGTGACGGATGCCGCCTGCTCGGCGATCTCCTCGTCGTCGAGTCGTTCCGTGAACGGCGCGTGCGCGAGCGTCGCGGCTCCGAGCCGGGCGACGCGCTGCGCCTCGTCGCGGCCCTCGGCGTGGGCGACGACGGGGAGGCCGTGCGCGCTCGCCGCCTCGACGATCGCGCGGAACACGATGTCGTCGAACACCGGTCCCGCGGTGCGGTTGCTCGCGACCTTGATGCACGACGCCCCGGCATCCGCCATCTCGGCCACGGCATCGGCTGCGGCGGAGGTGCTCGACGCCTCGTTCACGATCTGCCGGACGGACCCGTCCGGAGCCCAGTCTCGATCGGAGGGGTAGCCGCCGACCGGTGTGAGGAAGGCCCCGGCGTACTCGATCCGGGTGGCACGCGCACCTTCCGCCAGAACCGTCATCACCCCGGGGTCCCCGCCGAGGTCCACGACCCGCCCGAGCCGCGACTGCGCGAGCAGCTCCTGCTCGACGAGCTGCAGATGCACGTGGTGATCGGTGAACCCGCCGACGATGACGCCGTCGAGGCGCGGGATTCGGGATGCCGAGGGCTCGTCGCGCAGCAGCATCCGACCGTCGTCGTCGAGCAGGACGACGCCCTCGCGCCATCCCTCCCCGTCGAAGAAGATCGCTGTGCGCATCAGCCGCCGATCTCCGTGCGCACCGTGTAGAGCTCGGGGAAGAACGTGAGGTCGAGCGCACGCTGCAGGAAGCCGACGCCGCTGGATCCGCCCGTGCCGACCTTCATGCCGATCGTGCGGGCCACGGTCTTGAGGTGGCGGAAGCGCCAGAACTGGAAGTTGTCCTCGAGGTCGACCAGGTCCTCGCAGGCCTCGTAGAGGTCCCAGTGGGTGCCCGGATCCTGGTAGATCTCGCGGATGGCCGGCACGAGCGCGGGCGTCTCGCGATAGGGCAGCCGCACGTCGCGGTCGAGGATCTCGGCGGGCACCGGCAGGCCGCGGCGGGCCGCGAAGCGCAGGAACTCGTCGTACAGGGTCGGCTTCTCCCACTCGGCCTCGAGCAGCGCACGGTTCGCGGGGTGGTCGGAGAAGACGCCGAGCATCTTCTCGTTCTTGTTTCCGAGGGCGAACTCCACCGCGCGGTACTGCACGGACTGGAAGCCGGAGGAGTTGCCGAGCGCGCCGCGGAACTGTGCGTACTCGGTGGGGGTCAGGGTCGCGAGCACCGACCACTGCTGGGTGATGACGTCCTGGATGCGCTTGATGCGCGCGATGCGCTTGAGAGCCTCGCGCAGGTCGTCTCGGGCGAGCAGCTCGCGTGCCGACGACAGCTCGTGAAGCAGCTGCTTGAGCCACAGCTCGGTGGTCTGGTGCTGGATGATGAACAGCAGCTCGTCGTGGTGCTCGGGCACGCTGACCGGATGCTGCGCCGTGAGCAGCTGGTCGAGCGACAGGTACGACCCGTAGGTCATCCGGCCGGTCAGGTCGGTGACGATGCCCTCTTCGAGCGCGCGCTCGTTCTCGGTGCTCATGCAGTGAACATATCACTTCTGTGGCGGGCGTCACAGTGGTGAAATGCTGGTTTACGCGTCAATTTCACAACTGGACCGTACCAATTGTTTCGAACAGGTTACGTTTTCCGTATCTGCGCTGCGCCGCTGGCATAGTCGACGCAACACTGGACCGTACCACTTGGAGGAAAGATGCGAAGGACGAGAACACTCACCCTGGGTGCCCTGGTCGTGTCGGCGGCGCTGCTGGCAGGCTGCTCGACCGGCACGAGCGGCTCCGGCGGCTCCGACGGATCGGGCGAGGGCACCGTGAAGCTCGTCGCCTGGCCCGGCCCGGAGGGCGACGCGATGGCCGAGGTCGTCGACGCCTACAACGCCGGTCAGGGCAAGGATGACGGCGTGAACGTCGAGCTGACCCTGCTGTCGCGCCAGGACACCTTCTCGAAGGAGACGGCGCTCATGGCGTCGAAGTCCTCCGACGTCGACATCTACTTCACGGCGTCGTACAACATCGGACAGTTCGCGCCGTCGCTCGACCCGCTCACCGACATCGACACCTCCGCGTACTTCCCGGTCGCGGCCGAGGGGCTCACCTACGAGGGCGAGCTGTACGCGCTGCCCCTCGACGTGAGCAACCACTTCCTGCTCTACCGCAAGGACCTCATCGACGCCCTGCTCGCAGATCCCGCCGCGCAGGCCGAGTACGAGAAGATCAGCGAGACCGTGCTCGGCGAGAAGCGCGCTCCGAAGGACCCGGCCGACTGGGACCTCGACGACTTCAAGGTCGCCGCAGCGTACTTCTCGCAGAGCACGAACCCGGCGTCGCCCACGGAGTACGGCACGATCCTCCAGGCCAAGAACCTGCTCTACAACACCATGATCTGGAACGACGTGCTGTGGGGCTACGGCGGCAACTGGGAGGAGGACGGCAAGGCTGCCCTCACGAGCGACGCCGCCAAGAAGGCCGTTCAGCTGTACGCCGACATCTACGAGAACGGCTGGACCTCGCCCGACAGTGCGCAGGCCGAGTTCCCCGAGACCCAGGCCGCTCTGCAGTCCGGTGACACGGCGTTCGCGATCCAGTGGTCGGCGGCCTTCGCGCAGCTCAACGACCCGGAGCAGTCGCCCGACGTCGCCGGCAAGATCGCCATCGCCCCGGTCCCCGGCGGTCAGACGCACGTGCACGCGCTCGCGGTCTCGCTCAACAAGTACAGCCAGAACAAGGATGCGGCCAAGAAGTTCCTGTCGTTCCTCGCGACGACCGACGCGATGACGCAGTACGCCGAGGCCGGCGGCATCCCCGCGATGCCCGAGGTGCTCGAGGCGCAGGCATCCCTCAACCCCGCCTTCGCGCAGGTCTCGGACAGCATCTCCGAGTACGGGTTCTCCGAGCCGGTCTTCCCGCAGACGTTCCAGGCGTACAGCAAGCTCGCCGAGGACCTCAGCGGCGCCTGGGTCGGCCAGACCGACGTCGACGAGGCGCTCGAGACCGCGAACGCCAACCTGCAGGAACTGCTCGACCGATGAAGACCCCGGGGCGGGCGCCGGCCGCCCGCCCCGGACACCACGCCACCCGAGGAAGGTCGAAGTGACGTCATGAGCCATACCGCCGAACGTGCGAGGTCGATCGCGGTGGAGCGCCGCCGGCGCACCGTCGCCGCGACCGTCCTCAGCCTGCCGCTGATCCTCTTCGCGGCGGTCTTCGTCCTGTATCCTCTGGCCACCGGAGCGCTCACCGCGTTCCAGAGCAGCACGCTGCTCGACCAGTCGAACGAGCTGAACGGCATCGACAACTTCGTCTCGCTGTTCCGCAGCGACGGCTTCGCCAAGGCCGCCGGCTTCACGGTCGGGTTCTCGGCGATCGTCGTGGCGATCGAGATGGTGCTCGGCTTCGCGCTCGCACTGCTGATGAACCGCGCGTTCCCCGGCAAGAAGCTCTTCTTCACCCTGCTCCTCCTGCCGATCATGATCGCGCCGGCGCTGCTCGGCGTCATGTTCCGGCTGCTCCTGAACGGCGACATCGGAGCCCTCCCGACCCTGCTCGAGAGCATCGGGCTCAGCGTCTCGCTCTTCTCGCCCGACTCGGTCGTGCCGCTGCTCGTGGTGCTCGACGTGCTGCAGTGGACGCCGTTCACGTTCCTCATCATCTACGCGGGGCTCCAGTCGCTGCCGAAGGAGCTGCTCGAAGCCTCCGCCATGGACGGCGCCGGCTACTTCCGCTCGCTGTTCTCGGTCGTCGTGCCGGTGCTGAAGCCGGTGCTCTTCGCCGCGTTCTTCCTCCGCGCGATCGACGCGATCCGCACCTTCGACGTCATCTACGTCCTCACCGCGGGCGGTCCCGGGACCACCACCACGACGCTCAGCATCTACATCTACAAGACGGCGTTCGAGGCCGGCGACTTCGGCAAGGCCGCCGCGGCAGCCCTCGTCGTGCTCGTGTGCCTGCTCCCGTTCGTGCCGTTCATCGTGCGACGCATCACCTCGACCGGAATGGAGGGGAAGCGATGACCACCGAGACGCTCGCCCGCCCCGCGAAGAGCCGCGCACGCTCCGCGGCATCCGACCCCCGCCCCACGACGTCCGGCCGTCGCTGGCTGTTCACGCTGCTCGCCGGCGTCGTGGCTCTGATCGTGAACGTGCCGCTGCTGAACGCGGCGCTGGTCAGCTTCAAGCCCGACGGCGAGATCGCGAAGAACCCGCTCGCGCTGCCCGCCTCGCCCACGCTCGACCACTACGCGAACGTCCTCTACGCGTCGGGATACGACTTCCCGCGCTTCTTCCTGAACTCCGCCCTGATCGCGGTCGGAACGGTCGTCGTCGTGCTGGTGATCGCGATCCCCGCCACGTACGCGATCGTGCGGCTCGGCTTCGGCGGCCGGTGGATCATCAGCAGCGCCTCGGGTCTGCGACTGCTGCCCGCGATCTTCTTCGTCGTGCCGTTCTTCCTGCTGTTCTCCTCGCTGGGGCTCCAGGACACCATCCAGGGACTCATCGCGGCGAACGCCTTCCTCAACCTGCCGCTCGCGATCATCCTGCTGTCGTCCGCGATCGGCGACATCCCGCAGGAGATCGAGGAGGCGGCGGCCGTCGACGGCGCGAGCATCTACCGCACCCTCGGGTCGATCGTCATGCCGCTCCTCGCCCCGACCGTCGTCGCGGTCGCGGTGCTCGTGTTCATCTTCAGCTGGAACGACTACCTGTTCGCGCTGGTGCTGTCGACCTCGAACGCCACGCCGGTCACGCTGGGTGCGGCGAACTTCATCACCAGCACCGGCATCCGCTGGGGCGACATCTCGGCGGCATCCGTGCTGTCGACCCTGCCGCCGCTGCTCTTCGCGGTCTTCGCCCAGCGATACCTTGTGAGTGGGCTGTCCTCGGGTGCGGTCAAGGAATGAAACGGGCAGTTCAGGAGGGACGGACCATGCCGCACAAGTACGAAGAGGTCGCAGCCAGCATCCGGGAGTCGATCGCGCAGTCGATGTCGCCGCACGATGCGCTCGCCTCCGAGCGCGAACTCATGGCGATCCACGGCGTGAGCCGGATGACGGTGCGCAAGGCGATCGCGACCCTCGTCGACGAAGGGCGCGTGTACAACGTGCACGGTTCGGGCACGTACGTCGGCTCCGCCGACATCTTCTCGAAGACCCCGAAGCTCACCTCCTTCACCGAGGACATGATCAGTCGGGGCTCGGTGCCGTCGTCGCGGGTGCTCGAGCTCGCCAGGGTGGATGCCCCGGATGCCGTCGCGGCCGCGCTGGGCCTCCCGGCGAAAGCGGCGACCACGCACATCCGCCGTCTGCGTCTCGCCGACGACGTGCCCATCGCGATCGAGGACGTGTACGTGCCGCTGGCCGTGCTCGCGATCGAGTCGTTGAACCTCGGCGCCTCTCTGTACGAGCAGCTCCGGGGGGCCGGGCACGACGTGTACCGCGCCGAGCAGGAGATCAAGGCCATCACACTCACGGAGCAGGAGGGCGAGCTGCTCGAGGTGGCGCCCGGCGACGCGGCGCTCGCGGTCACGCGTGTCAGCTCCTCGCGGCGCGGGCAGCTCGTGGAGTTCGCCCGCACGATCTACCGGGGCGACCGTTACACCTTCCAGCTCGCGGTCACGAGGGACGACAAGTGACCTCCGCGCACGTGGACGTCTCGCTGCCGGCGCGCTTTCGCGCCTTGCGCGGCGGGCTCGTCGTGTCGTGCCAGGCGTACCCGGGGGAGCCGTTGCGGCACCCGGAGTCGATGGCGCGCATCGCGCAGTCCGCCGTGACCGGCGGCGCGGTCGGCATCCGCTCCCAGGGTCTCGACGACATCCGCGCGATCGCCCAGGTCGTGGACGTGCCGCAGATCGGGCTGTGGAAGGTCGGGAACGAGGGCGTCTTCATCACGCCCACGCTCGACCATGCGCTCGCGGTCGCCGAGGCCGGGGCCGACATCGTCGCGATCGACGGCACGCGCCGTCCGCGACCCGACGGGCTGACGCTCGCCGAGACGATCGCACGCCTCAAGGCCGCGACGGGGCTTCTGGTGATGGCCGACACCGGCAGCGTCGACGACGCGCTCGCCGCCGAGGACGCCGGCGCCGACATCGTCGGGACGACCCTCTCGGGGTACACAGGGGAGCGCCCGGTCTCCGACGGGCCGGATCTCGAGCTGGTCGAGATCCTCGCGTCGCGACTCACGGTTCCCGTCTTCGCCGAGGGACGCATCCGCACTCCGACCGAGGCGAGGGCGGCGCTGGACGCCGGGGCGTACTCGGTCGTCGTCGGTACCGCGATCACGCATCCCTCCTCGATCACCTCGTGGTTCGTCGACGCGATCACCGAGGCATGATGCGAGCGGCGGAGGCGGGCGCTGTCGGTCTGGCGATCGACATCGGGCAGACGCAGGCCCGCATCCGCGTTCTGGCGGCGGGCGACGCACGAGGGGATGCCCGCGACGCCGTGGGCGAGGCCGCCCGCGGAGCCGCCCGCGAGATCGAGACGCGCGGGTTCGTGTACGGCGCCGACCTGCTCGGCGCTATCCCTGCGATCGTCGGGGAGGCGACGCAACGCCTCGAGGTGGCGCACGTCGACGCCGTCGCGGTGGGGAGCACCGGGGTGCACGGCCGGGTGCCGCCGATCGACGGCATCGCGGAGGCGCTGCACCGTGACCACGGCGTGCGCCGCACCGTCGTCGCCGACGATGCGGTGACCGCGTACCTCGGCGCGCGGGGTGAGGCGCATGGCGTCGTGGTCGCGGCGGGGACCGGCATGGTCGGTCTCGGTCTGGGGCCCGCGGGAGCCGCCCGGGTCGACGGGGTCGGCGGGATGATCGGCGACGAGGGCGCCGGCTGGTGGATCGGACGACGTGGGCTCATCTCGGCGATCAGCGCCTCCGACGGCCGCCCGCACGCATCGCCCGCGCTGCTCGAACGGCTGGAGTCCCGGTTCGGCCCGGTCGCGGGGTTCCCCGGAGTGGTCGCCGCCGATGAGAGTCCCGTGGCGCTCGTCGCCTCGTTCGCGAAGGACGTCGCCGAGCTCGCACGCGCGGGGGATGCCGTCGCGACGAGCATCTGGTGGGAGGCCGGTGCGCATATCGCCGGTGTCGTGGTCGCCGGAGCCGTCCGCTCCGGACTCGATGGGGCCGTGCCGTGGGTGCTCCTCGGACGCCTCGGCGCCGCCGACGACCTGCTGCGGCCGGGATGGGAGCCGGTACTGGCGTCCCTGCTGCCGGGTGCGATGCGGGTCGCACCGGAGGGGATGCCGCTCGACGGCGTCGCGCGGCTGCTCGACGTCGATGCGGCGCGGTTCGGCGCGATGGTCCGCGCGGTAGAGCTGTAGGTCAGCGCTGCCCTCGCTCAGTGACCTGGGGTGAGCGAGCTCGCCTCCGAGAAGACCGAGAGAGGATCCTCTCGCTCGGACGACTCCGTGGCGGGCCCGTCGCGCTGTGCGCGGCGGGTCTCGACGACACCGAGGATCACGGCCACCGCGATCCAGACCACCGTCGTCGCCGCGCCGAGAAGCACGAGCGCCCAGAACACGACCGTCAGGGCGAATTCGATCATTGTTCGTGCTCTGCCCTCGCGTGGAGCATCCGTCGATCGCGAGAATGCGCGCGCTCGTATGCGCTCAGGCGCCGCGCGGGATCTCCCCGATGCGCGAGCAGCGCGTCGATCACGATGCGGATCACCAGGTGGACGCCGATCGGGACGATCAGGATCAACAGCAGGCCCGCCAGGACGATGCCCGCCCAGAACGGAAACCCGAAGAGGGCGACCAACAGGGAGCCGTTGTCCATGCGCTCAGCGTAGACCTGATCGCTCGTTTTGCCTCGCCGCGTTGGCGGTCACAACGGCCAGTTCTCGCGATGGTGTTTGCGCACGTACGTGCGAATCCGGCGCTGTCTGTTCTCGCTGGTCACCGTCTCGATCACGAGTCCGACCACCAGACGGAGCAGACCTGCCGTGATCATTACGAGCACGACGAAGGCGGGGAAGAACAGCAGGAACGAGATCGCGCCGGTGCCCATGCGGCCAGCGTAGCGCTCGGGTCGCCCCGTTTCGTCGCGCTGCGCTCGCTCAACGTGCGGGGGATCGGAGGGACATCCGAGATATGGGTGCCCTTGCTCGACGGGGAGCCGTGCGATGGATACCGTCGGCGTATGGGCGACAGCATCGAGGCGCGGACGTTCACGCGCCAGGACCGTACGCAGTTCCGCGCGAAGACCGAACGGTGCCTCGACGCCCTGGCGTCCATGCTGGCGGACGGGCGGTTCGCTCCCGTGGACGCTCCGGAGTCGCAGCTCGGCATGGAGATCGAGCTGAACCTGGTCGATGAGCAGGGCGCGCCGGCCCGCAGCAACGAGGCCGTGCTCGACGCGATCGCATCGCCGGCGTTCCAGACCGAGCTCGCCCGCTTCAACGTCGAGGTCAACGTGGCGCCGCGGCCGATCGGCGACGATCATCTCCGGGAGCTCGAGGACGTGCTGCGCGGCGCGCTCGACGTCGCCGACCAGCGGGCGCGGTCGACCGGCAGCGGCCTGGCGATGATCGGGATGCTCCCGACGCTCGACGAGACGCACTTCACCGAGCGCTGGTTCTCGGCCGATCCTCGCTACAGCCTTCTCGGACAGCAGATCCTCGCGGCCCGCGGAGAGGACATCGAGCTGCAGATCGACGGGGTCCCCCTGAGCGACGATCGCCCCGGCGACCGACTCGCGATGGTCTGCGACACGATCCTGCCCGAGGCGGCCTGCACCTCGGTGCAGCTGCACCTCCAGGTCGCCCCCGAGTCCTTCGCCTCGTACTGGAACGCGGCCCAGGCGATCGCGGGCCCGCAGGTCGCGCTCGCCGCGAACTCCCCGTTCTTCGCGGGCAAGGCGCTGTGGCACGAGACCCGGATCCCGATGTTCGAGCAGGCCACCGATATCCGTCCGCAAGAGCTCAAGAACCAGGGCGTCCGACCGCGTGTGTGGTTCGGCGAGCGCTGGGTCACGTCGATCTTCGACCTCTTCGAGGAGAACTCGCGGTACTTCTCCGCCCTGCTGCCGGTGTGCTCGGACGAGGACCCCTTCGAGGCGCTCGACGAGGGGCGTGCGCCCGAGCTCTCCGAGCTGCGGATGCACAACGGCACGGTCTACCGCTGGAACCGTCCGATCTACGACGCCGGCGACGGGACCGCGCACCTGCGCCTCGAGAACCGGGTGCTGCCGGGCGGGCCGAGCGTCGTCGACGTGATGGCTGATGCCGCGTTCTACTACGGACTCGTGCGCAGCATGGCCGAGGCCGACCGTCCGATCTGGACGCAGATGACCTTCGACGCCGCCGCCGAGAACCTGCAGGCGGCGGCGCGGGGTGGCATCGACTCGCGGCTGTACTGGCCGGAGGTCGGCTGGATCGGCGCGCGAGAGCTCGTGTTGCGGCGGCTGCTCCCCGCGGCGGCCGAGGGGCTGGACGCGTTCGGCGTCGCCCCCGAGGTTCGCGATCGCTATCTCGGCATCATCGAGCAGCGGTGCGTCACCGGCCGCAACGGCGCCGTCTGGCAGCGCGAGAACGTGGCGGCTCGCGAGCGCTCCGGCGCGTCACGGTCCGACGCGCTGCACGGCATGCTCGGGGACTACCTCGAACGGATGCAGGCCGGCGAGCCCGTGCACACCTGGACGCACTGACTGCTGCTGCAGCCTTCTACAGTGCGGGGGTGCGCGGCGGGGGAGTGCGGCGCTCGCCGGGGTCGCCGGACGCCTCGAACGCGGCCGCGAGTCGCAGCAGCCGCGTGTCGTCGTAGGCGCGTCCTGCGAAGGTCAGGCCGATCGGCATCCCGATGTCGGCCATGAGCCCCATCGGCACGGTCACGGTCGGGATGCCGAGGTGGCGTACCGTGAGGTTGCCGTTGGCGATCCAGGTGCCGTTGCGCCAGCCGAGGTCGGCCGACGCCTCGTTCACATCCATGTCGGCCGGGCCCACGTCGGCGACCGCGGGGAACACGACGGCGTCGAGGCCGAGGCCGTCCATCCACTCCTCCAGGTCGACGCGGCGGGTCTCCTCGAGTCCGCGCAGCCCCGCGGGCAGCTCCGGCATGTCGGTGATCCCGACGCCCGGGTTCGCGCGCACCCAGTCGGGGTACTCGGCGATGTCGTCGTCGAAGCCGGTGTAGCGATCGGGCAGCGCTCCCTCCGGGTGCGGGAAGATCGTCGCACCGTCGACGTCGGCGAGCGTCGACAGGTGCGGGTCTCCGTTCGCCTGCAGGAAGTCCTCCCAGCCCCACGCTGACAGGTCGACGATCTCGCGGTGCAGGTATGCCGGCGACACGAGCCCGCGGGTCGCGATGGTCGGGGCACCGGGGCGATCGCCCTCGTAGTTCGACACCACGGGGAAGTCGACCTCGACGACGGTCGCCCCCGCTGCCTCGAGGTCGCGACGGGCTGCGTCCCAGCGCGCGATCACCGAGGCGCGGGTGTCGATGCGCTGCCCCGTGGGGCCGCCGATGCCGGGGTCGGCGGCGGTTCCGGCATCCGGGTCGGCATTGATGTACATGCGCGGGATGCCGATGCGAGCGCCCGCGAGCGTCGCGGCATCCGCGAGCGCGCGATACGACTCCGGCCGAACCGACGACGGTGCGGGGATCTCGACCCAGGGCTGCGCGCGCCAGAAGTCGCCGCGGGTCTCGGCGTCGTCGGCCACGATCACGTCGAGCACCTCGAGCAGATCTGCCATGGTGCGGGCGTGCGGCACCACGACGTCCATGGTCGGCACGAGGGGCCAGTTGCCGCGCGTCGAGATCACGCCGCGCGAGGGAGTGTAGGCGCACAGGGCGTTGTTCGTCGCGGGGCCCCGGCCGCTCGACCAGGTCTCCTCGCCGAGCCCGAACGCCGCGAAGCTCGCCGCCGTCGCGGTGCCCGACCCGTTCGAGGAGCCCGAGGCGAATGGAGCCGTGAGGAACTCGCCGTTGTACGGGCTCTCGGCGCGGCCGTAGACGCCGCGCTGCATGCCGCCGTTCGCCATGGGCGGCATGTTCGTCAGGCCCAGGCAGATCGCCCCGCCCGCGCGAAGGCGCTCGATCGTGAAGGCGTCGCGCTGCGCGACGAGCTCGGCGAAGGCCGGACTGCCGGATGCCGCGGTGAGGCCGCGCACGAGGTAGCTGTCCTTCGCGGTGTATGGGATGCCGTCGAGCGGCCCTCGGGTCTCGCCGCGCGCCCGCCGTGCGTCGGACGCCTCGGCCTCGGCACGTGCCTCGGGGTTCGCGACGACCACCGCGTTGAGCGCGGTCGCGGTGCCGGGGGCGTCGTAGGCCGCGATGCGAGCCAGGTACGCGTCGACGAGATCGACGGACGTCGCCGCGCCCGTCTTGAGCGCATGGCGGAGGTCGGCGATGGATGCTTCGTGGACGTTCATCGGGGCTGGCTCCTCGAGGTGGGGTGGGGGCGTTTCGTCTCGCTGCGCTCGCTCAACGACCGGGGCTGCGCTCGCTCAACGACCGGGGCTGCGCTCGCTCAACGACCGGGGCTGCGCTCGCTCAACGACCAGACACGCGGGGCTGCTGCTGCGTGATGCAGTGGATGCCGCCGCCGCGGTCGAACAGGGGACGGGCGTCGACCGTGACGACGCGGCGCCCGGGGTAGGCGTCCGACAGGATCGCGCGCGCCGCGGCATCCGCCTTCTCGTCTCCGAAGCCGCACGCCACGACGCCGTCGTTGGTCACGAGGTGGTTGACGTAGCTCCAGTCCACGAAGCCCTCGTCGTCGCGCAGCGTCGCGGGGGCCGGCAGGTCGGTGATCTCGAAGCGCCGACCCGCGGCATCCGTCTGCTCCGACAGGTGTGCGCGCAGTGCGCGGGTGACCTCGTGGTCGGGGTGATCCGGGTCGCGCTGCGCGTGCAGCAGCAGATGCCCGGGAGAGGTGAGTGTCGCGACGATGTCGACGTGCCCGTTCGTGCCGAATTCGTCGTAGTCGCGGGTGAGGCCGCGCGGCAGCCACACGGCCTTCGTCGCCCCGATCGTCCTCGCCATCTCGGCCTCGACGCGCTGTCGGTCGGCGTAGGGGTTGCGTCGGGGGTCGAGCTGCACGGTCTCGGTGAGCAGCACGGTGCCTTCGCCGTCGACGTGGATGCCGCCGCCCTCGTTCACCAGCGTCGAGCTGACGAGCTCGGCGCCGACCGCGCCGGCGATGATGCGGGCATGCTCGGCCGCCTTGCGCCACTGCGCCCACGCGGGGGCGCCCCACCCGTTGAAGATCCAGTCGACCGCGCCCAGCACCCCGGGTCGCTCGTCGTCGACCACGAACGTGGGGCCGGAGTCGCGCATCCAGAACTCGTCGACCGGGGCCTCGACGATCTCGACGCCGCCGCCCAGCATCCGTCGTGCACGGTCGATCTCGGAGGGATCGACGAGCATCGTGACGGGCTCGAACTCGGCCACCGCGTGCGCGACCGCCGTCCAGGTCGCATAGCCCTCCTCGCGCTCGGAGGCGCTCTCGCCGAGCGTCACCCCCTCGGCGGGGAACGCCATCCACGTCCGCTCGTGCGGCGCGGTCTCGGCGGGCATGTGCCAGGCCATGTGCTCGTCTCCTCGCTGTCTCTGCGGCTCCGCAGCGACGCTATTGAACATGCGATCAACGAGTGCTACGGTAGCCCGTGATGACCAGCACGTCAAGACCCGCGGCACCGCGACGGCTTCCCCCGGAGGAGCGGGAGCGGTCGATCGTCCACGGCGCCATCGGCCTCGCCTCCGAGAGCGGCCTCGAGGCGTTGACCGTGCGCGCCATCGCCGCTCGCGTGGGGGTCACGCCCGCGCTCGTCGCGCACTACCGACCCGTCATGGACTCCTTCGTCGCCGAGGTCTTCACGTCGATCGTGTCGGCCGAGCGCGACGAGGTCATCGCCTCCTACGACCCCGCACTCGACCTGCGCACCAACCTGCTGCGGCTCATCGAGACGCTGCTCGACGATGCGCGCGACGACGTCGCGATGGTGTGGGCGCAGTCCTGGGCGCTCGGCGTGCGCAACGAGACGCTCGCCGCCCGCGTGCGCTCCGAGATGGACGGCTGGCAGAGCGCGCTGGAGGACCTCATCGCGCGCGCCGTCGTCGAGGATCCGCGCCTGCGGGCCGACCCCGCCTCATCCGCGTGGATGCTGCTCGCGATGGTCGACGGCATGAGCGCGCACTCCCTCGTGGGATGGGCGCCGCACGATCGCGCGGCCCTCGCCCGCCGCACCCTGGCCGCCGTGCTCGACGCGCCGGCCGACGACAACCCGCTCGCGGTCGCCGCGGCCGAGAGTTAGGAAACCGCTCATGGGAGCAGACCGCATGCACGCGGCATCACCGGAGTCCACCGCGATCGTCGACGCCGTGCTCGACTACTCGCGACGACGGATGCTGGCCGCAGACGTCCCGCTCGACAAACCGCAGACGCCGGCCGAGCTGAACCGCCTCGTCGGCACGACGATCACCGACCGGGGACTCGGAGCGCAGCGCGCCCTCAGCGTGTTCGAGCACATCCTCGCGCCGGCGTGCCTCACGACGAGCCACCCGTCCTACCTGTCGTTCATCCCCACGGCGCCGACGATCGCGTCGATCGCCTTCGACCTCGTCGTCTCGGCCTCCGGGCTCTACGGCGGCAGCTGGCTCGAGGGTGCGGGCGCGGTACACGCCGAGAACGAGGTGCTGTCGTTCCTCGCCTCCGAGTTCGGGCTGCCCGACACCGCCGGCGGCGTCTTCGTGCAGGGCGGCACGATCGGCAACCTGTCGGCCCTCGTGGCCGCGCGGGAGTCGGCGAAGGCACGACTCGCCGAGCGCGGCGTCGAGCCGCCCGCCCGCTGGAAGATCCTCTGCAGCGTCGAGGCGCACTCCTCGAACAAGTCGGCCGCGAAGGTCATGGACGCCGACGTGCTGCTCGTGCCCGCGGGCGACGACGGAGTGCTGCGGGCGGACGCCGTGCGCGCGGCGCTCGAGGAGCACGGCGACGAGATCTGCGCGGTGGTGGCGACCGGTGGATCGACGAACTTCGGCATCGTCGACGACATCCGAGGCATCGCGGCGCTCAAGGACGACTTCGACTTCTGGCTGCACATCGACGGCGCGTACGGTCTCACCGCGATGCTCGCGCCCGAAGCCCGCCCGGTGTTCTCGGGTGTGGAGCGCGCCGACTCGGTGATCGTCGATCCGCACAAGTGGCTGTTCGCGCCGTTCGACTGCTGCGCACTGATCTATCGCGACCCCGAAGCCGGGCGTCGCGCGCACACGCAGCACGCCGAGTACCTCGACACGCTCACGGATGCCGGGGACTACAGCCCGTCCGACTACTCGATCCAGCTCACGCGTCGCCCCCGGGGCCTGCCCCTGTGGTTCTCGCTCGCGACTTACGGAGTGGAGGCGTATCGCGACGCCGTCAGCGCGACGCTGGCGCTGACGCAGCGCATCGCGGCCGAGATCGCCGCACGCCCCGAGCTCCGGCTCGTGCGTGACCCGCAGCTCTCGGTCGTCGTGTTCGAGCGTGAGGGATGGGAGCGCGCCGACTACGACCGCTGGTCCGACGAGCTGCTCGACTCGCAGCGCGCGTTCGTGGTGCCGAGCTCGCACCGCGGGCGGCCGAACACCCGCTTCGCGATCCTCAACCCTCTCACCACGTTCGAGGAGCTCACCGGCATCCTCGACACCATGAAGTGAGGGCGGGTCGCGCGGATCCACGGATCTGACGCGCACGCCCCCATCCGGTCCCGACTCCGCGACGAACGACCAGCATGCGCCGCCGCCGATCTCTCGCCTCCGTGATCGCCCTCGCCCTGGGCCTGACGGCGTGCAGTCCGTCGCCCGCCCCGGACGCGTCGCCCGCTCCGGGCGACGGGCCGGTGGTCGCCTTCTACGGGGACTCGTACACTCTCGGCACCGGAGCGAGCGAGGAGACGAAGCGCTGGTCGACCGTCATCAGCGCGTCGCGGGGATGGCGGGAGTTCAACCCCAGCGTGAACGGGCTCGGTTTCGTGAACCAGCGGCGCTCGTTCGGCGAGGACGACCTGCCCGCGCTGATCATCGCGGAGGATCCCGACATCGTCGTCATCACCATGGGACTCAACGACAACTTCAGCTACGCCCACCGGGCCGACCGCATCCGAGAGGCCATCGTCGAGGACTTCACCCGGCTGCACGACGCACTCCCCGACGCGCGCTTCGTCGTGGTCGAGCCCTTCTGGTACACCGAGGACCGCCCCGAATCGGTCGACATCATCAGCGGGTGGGTCGGGGACGCCGCCGCGATGATCGACGCCGATTGGGTCCCGGGAGCGAGTCGCTGGCTCGACGGGCACTACGCCGGGTCGGAGGACAGCTGGATGGCGTCGGATGGACTGCATCCCTCCGACGAGGGGTACGCGCAGATGGCAGAGCGGATGGATGCCGCGCTGAAGGAGCTGGACCCGCCGCTCTAGGGGCGTCCCGACGCGCTGCGCGGCGAAACCGTCAGCTCCTCTCAGCGCGTCGTATGCGCGTCGAGGAAGTCGAGAGTCCGCTCCAGGGCGGTCTGCGCGTCGGGCATGTCGAGGTGGAACTGGTACTCGTGGGGCAGCGACGGCTCGTGCGGCGCGGGCCAGAACAGCGTCGTGACGTCGACGCCGAGCTCGTCCAGCCGCTGCGCCATCGGGATCGACTGCAGCCACGTGAGGCCGTCGCCGTTGCCGCCCGAGATGTACGTCGTGGGGAAGTCGGCGGTGACCCAGTCGATGGTCGACATGGTGGCGCCGGTCGAGTCCTCCGCCCAGGTCTTGGTCCCCGAGTACGCCCACATCGCCGACTTGAAGCCCCATCCGGCGACCCCGTCGAGGCGCGCGAGCGCGGCGAGGTCGTACACCCCGCAGTTGAGGATCGTGGCGACGAGCTGCGATGCCTCGATCGACGGCTCGACACCGAGGATGTCGGCGTAGTCCGGGTTCGTGACGAGGGTCGCCATCTGACTCGCGAGCTGCCCGCCGGCGGAGTCTCCGGCCAGGATGATCTGCTGCGGGTCGGCGCCGAGGTCGGCGGCGTGCTCGTCGATGTACGCCAGCGCCTCGTTCAGCTGCGTCACGGCGAGCGGGTACACGCCTTCGGGACCGATCGTGTAGTTCACGCCGATGGTCGTGTAGCCCTCGGCTGCGAGGATGCGCAGGTACGGGTCGACGTTCTCCTTCTCGCCCGAGATCCACGCGCCGCCATGGATCCACACCACGGTCGGCAGGGGACCGGACGCGGATGCCGGGGCGAAGACATCCATGGTCGTGTCGGCGCCGGCATCCCCGTATGCCACGTCGAGGCGCTCGGTGAGCTCGACATCGGGCACGTGCTTCTGCATCTCGGCCGCGGTCTCGGCGCCGCCCTTCTCGAACACCGCCCGGATGAGGAGCGCCGACGGCCAGGGCGACAGCGACGTGACGATTCCGACGATCACGGCCACGACGGCCACCACGAGGAGCGCGATCTTCGTCCGGCGCCAGCGACGCTCGCGGCGGGTGGGCCGGGGACGCTGGTCGTCGGTCATCGGCGCGGAGTGCTCCGCGGGCGCGCTCGTGGTCATGGAAACCCCTCTCCGCGCTCAGTGTGCCAGTATTCCGGTTCGTCGTGCGCGGGTGACGCCCCGATCTGCGGAGCCCGTCCCGATCTGCGGCTGAACCGCCAGGGGTGAACCCGCCGGTTCGGCGTCGACGACGCATGAGACGGCCGTTCCGCGACATCCGGGTCGCCTATCGTGAGAGGAGGCACTCGCCTCCGCGCCGATCCGCGCCGCACCACCCCCGTCTCTCCGGAGCCCCGATGTCCCTCTGCACTCCTGCGCCCGCGCGCCGCCGTTCTGACGCGGATCCGACATGACCACCACCGTCGGTGAGGTCTTCGCCGAGGGCCTCTGGGGACGTGGACGCCGTGTCCGGGCCGTTCTGTCGGTCGTGGGTTTCTGCGGACATCAGCTGGCCGAGGTCATGGTGCCCGTCGCGGTCGGCGTGGTGATCGATCGGGCGATCGGCCCGGGTGACCCGGTCGCGCTCGGTTGGGCGCTCGCCTTCCTCGTCGCCGTGTTCGCGGTGCTGATCTGCGCCTGGCAGCTCGGCGACCGCTCCGGCACCGTCGTCTACGCGCGCGGCGAGCACGCGCTGCGCCAGGGGGTGCTGGGGCTCGCGCTGCATCGGCGCACCCGCCGCCCTGCGGGCGAGGTGCTGACGATCTCCTCCTCGGATGCCGGGCAGACCGCCGGGTTCTTCTGGGTCATCGCCGAACAGGCGGCCGCCGCGACCGCGGTGCTCGTCGCCTGTGCGACGCTGCTCGTGATCGCCTGGCCGCTCGCGATCGCCGTCGTGATCGGCACGCTCGTGCAGGCGTTCCTCGTGCACCTCGTCAGCGGCGGGCTGCGGCGTCGCGGCTATGAGGCGCAGAAGCAGGCGGCGCGCCTCGATGCCGTGAGCACCGACTTCGCGACGGGGCTGCGCGTGCTGGGGGCGCTGGGCGGAGCATCCCGCGCCACCGAGCGCTACGTGGCCGAGAGCGCGATCGCGGCCGAGGCCGCCTATCGTGCCGAGAAGGCCGCCGCCGGCCTCACGGCGCTGAACCTCCTGGTGAGCGGACTCGCGTTCACCGGCATCGCGATGCTCGGCGGATGGCTCGCACTCGACGGCGCCATCACTGTCGGCGGCTTCGTCACGGCGATGGGCCTCGCGCAGACGATCCGCGGGCCCCTGCAGTCACTCGGTTACCTGCCGGCCGCGATCGCCTCGAAGCACGGCTCGGCGCGACGCATCGCCGAGTTCTCGACCGAGACGGGTGCGGGCGCGGACGGCGTCGGGTCATCCGACGCGACGCTCGCCGTGACCGCGCCCGAGAACGAGATCGTCGCTCGCCTACGCGTCGCCGGCCGGGAGATCGAGCTCGCGGCCGGTCAGGTCACCGGCATCCGCGCCGATCCCGAGCTCGTCGTCGACCTCTCCCGCTTGTTCGGGGGTCTTCGTCCTGCCGAACCCGGCGAGCTCGTGATCCACGGGACGGATGCCGCGGACCTCGGCGACGCGGCCCTGCGTGCGGCCGTCTTCGCGCCGCCGCACGATGCCGCCGTCTTCAGCGGCACGGCGGCCGAGAACATCGCGCCGCGCATCGACGCCGCGCATCTCGCGGCCTCCGCGTTCGACGAGGTGCTGCGCCGTCTGCCTGAGGGGCTCGACGAGAGGGTCGGCGAGCGCGGGCTGCGCCTGTCCGGCGGTCAGCGCCAGCGCCTCCTGCTCGCCCGCGCGCTGCACCAGCCGCAGCCGCTTCTCGTGCTGCACGAGCCCACGACGGCGATCGACCCGATCACCGAGGCGCAGGTCGCGGCGGGACTCGCGAGCGAAGAGCGCACGATCGTGCTGCTCACCGACCGCGCGTCGCTGCTGTCCTCCTGTCACCGGGTGCACGATCTGCGGGAGGCGCGCGCATGACCGACGAGAAGCTCCCGATCGCCACCCGCCGCGACACCGCGCGCGGCCTTTTGACCGCTCTCGGCCACCGCCGCGGCCTGGCGATCGCCTCGATGCTCGCGCTGTGCGCGGGTGTCGGTGCCGCGCTCGTCGCCCCGTGGGTCATCGGCCTCATGGTCGACGACATCGTGGCCGGCGGCGGAGCGCTCCTGCCCTTCGGCCTCGCGCTCGCCGGGTCCCTCGCGGCGGGCGCCGCGCTCACCTGGGTCGGCCGGGTGCTGCTCGCGCGTCTCGGTCAGGGCACGATCCGCGAAGTGCGCGAGGCCGCGTTCGGCACCGCGCTCGCCCAGCCGACGGCGCGCATCGAGTCGGCCGGCACGGGCGATCTCGTCGCGCGGCTGTCCGGGGACGTCCGTGCGGTCGGCGAGGTCGTCGAGGAGGCGCTGCCCGCCTTCCTCACGGCCCTGTTCGGCATCGTGCTCAGCCTGCTCGGCCTCGGACTGCTGGATTGGCGCTTCGCCCTCGCGGCGCTCGCCGCGGCTCCGACCCAGTACTTCTCGCTGCGCTGGTTCCTGCGCCGCTCCGCCCCGGTGTACCGCGAGCATCGGGTCGTGGTCGCTGAGCGCGGTCAGCGCACGATCGAGGCGGTGCGCGGCGTCGACACGGTCCGCGCCCTGCGCGCGGAGGAACTGCATCTCGACCGCATCGCCGAGTCCAGCGAGCAGGCGATCGCGCTCGAGGTGCGGGCCACGAAGGTGCGCAACGACTTCAACGTGTTCCTCAACGGCGCGGAGCTCGTCGGCCTTTCGGCGGTGCTGGTGGTCGGGTACCTGCTCGTCACGGGCGGTCACGTCGAGCTCGGCGCGGCGACCGCGGCGGCCCTGTACTTCCTCGGACTGTTCGGTCCGATGGGAACCCTGCTGTATCGGATCGACGAGCTGCAGGATGCCGGAGCCAGCCTCGCGCGCCTGTTCGGGGTGATCGGGCTCCCGACGCCGCGCGAGCGTCCGGCCGACGTCGCATCGGCGAAGCGACACGGTGCGATCGAGGTGGAGGGGCTGTCGTTCAGCCACTCGCCGGATCGGCGTGACCTCGACGGGGTCTCGCTCTCTGCCGCTCCCGGCGACACGATCGCGATCGTCGGAGCGAGCGGTGCGGGCAAGACCACGCTCGCCCGTGTGCTCGCCGGCGCATTGCCCGTGGGGGAGGGCACGGTGCGCCACGACGACCGGGGCATCGAGGACTGGCATCCGCACGATCTCCGCGACGCGGTCGCGATGCTGAGCCAGGAGCCGCACGTCTTCGCGGGGACGGTCCGCGACGACCTCGCCCTGTTCGGAGACGGCGACGAGGAACGGATGCGCGCCGCGATCGATCGTCTCGGCGCCGACTGGATCCTCCGGCTGCCCGAGGGTCTCGACACCGTGATCGGCGAGTCGGGGCATCCGTTGACCCCCGGTCAGGCGCAGCACCTCGCCCTCGTGCGGGTCGCACTGTCGGCGGCATCCGTGGTCATCCTCGACGAGGCCACGGCCGAGGCGGGGTCGGCCGATTCGGAACTGCTCGACGGCGCCTCGCGGGGAGCGATCGACGGACGCACCGGCATCGTGATCGCGCATCGGCTGAGCCAGGCGGTCGTCGCCGACCGCATCCTGGTGATGCAGGACGGCCGTGTCGTGCAGTCCGGGACGCACGAGGAGCTCGTCGCGGATGCCGGGCCCTACGCCGAGCTGTGGGCGGCATGGTCCCGGTGGTGAACTCCCCGCTCAGGGCGTGAGGGCGCGGATGATGCGGCCCGACGCGTAGTCGAAGGCCGCGTCGACGTCGCCGCCGAGGCGGAACGCGCCGCTGAGCTCCATCTGCAGGAAGCCGGTCGCCCACGCGGTGAACAGGCGCGCCGCGTCGAGGGCGTCGTCGGGGCCGACCAGCGTCTCGCAGGCGCGGAGCACCGGGCGGGCCGTCTCCCGGAGGGCCTCGGGTGGCGCCGACGAGGTGAACAGGAGGCGGAACCCCTCGGGCTGGTCGTGCGCGAAGCCGCGATAGGCGACGGCGATCTCAGCGAGCCCGCCGTCGGTGCGCTCGAGGCGTTCGGTGAGTTCGTCGGCCGCGGCCTGGGTCACCGCGGCGAGCAGGGCGTCCCGGTCGCGCACGCGCTTGTACAGCGAGGGGGCGCGGACGCCGACGCGCGCTGCGACGGCCTGCATCGTGAGGCCGGCGGGGCCGTGCTCTTCGAGGATCGCGCGGCCGGCCGCGACGATGGCGGGGAGCGAGGTGCGGTCGGGTGTCGGCATCCGATTCTCCAGGTTTCGGGTCGCGTCTGTGCGGGTCGCAATGGCTATTGACAATAGCCATGATAGCTACGTATCGTAGCCTTCGCAACCGAAGGGATCCATCATGAAGCTCGCACCCCAACTGCACCGCCTCGGAAACGACATCGTCGCCTCGTACCTGATCGACCTGCCCGAGGGGATCACGCTGATCGACGCGGGGATGCCGGGGCACTGGCACGACCTGCACCGCGAGCTCGCAGAGATCGGCCGACCCGTCTCCGACATCCGCGGGGTCGTCCTCACCCACGGGGACAGCGACCACATCGGCTTCGCGGAGCGGCTGCGCACCGAGGCCGGAGTGCCGGTGTTCATCCACGCCGCCGACGCGCACCGCGTCCGCACCGGCGAGAAGCCGAAGACGCCGATGGGCCCCTCGCGTCTCGCCCCGATGCTCGGGTTCCTCGCCTACGGCATCCGCAAGAACGCGCTGCGCACGAGACACGTCGCCGAGGTCGTCGAGGTCGCCGACGGCGACGTGCTCGACCTGCCGGGCGCGCCCGTGATCATCGGGATGCCGGGGCATTCGCCGGGCAGCGTCGCGATCCACGTACCGGCGGTCGACGCCGTCTTCGTGGGCGACGCCCTCACCACGCGGCACGTCCTGACGGGGCGCGAGGGCGCGCAGCCGGCGCCGTTCACCGATGAGCCCGAGCGCGCGCTCGACTCCCTAGACCGGCTCGCCGCCGTCCCGGCATCCTGGGTCCTGCCCGGCCACGGCGCGCCGTGGCACGGCACACCCGCCGACATCGTCCAGGCCGTGCGCGCCGCCGGCTGACGCTGGTTCACACGTCCCGATTCGCGGACGACGTCCCGATTCGCGGACGACGTCCCGATTCGCGGATGGATCGGGCAGATCCGTCAGCGGATCGTGCCCGGGTCAGCAGATCGGGACGACGGACGCCCCGGTCAGAGCCCCGAGAGCACCGACGCCGTGTCGCCCACCATCAGCTGCGGCGGATACAGGCCCATGACATGCAGGGCGGCGGCATGGTTCTCGGCCGTCGACCCCGCGCAGGCGTCGGCGGCGACAGTGACGTGGGCCCCGGCATCCGCAGCGGCGAGAGCGGTCGACAGCACGCAGCAGTCGGTGGAGACGCCGGCCAGCACGACGTGCGCGCCGCGCCCCACGACCGCCTCGATCTCGGGTCCCCACTTGCCGAACGTCGGCAGGTCGAGGGTCGGATGCGGCGACAGGTCCTGCGCCTCGGGAACGAGGTCGAACAGCGGATCGTCAGCGGGACGGTCGGCGAACGGCCACTCCGCGAAGTAGTCGCCCCAGGCCGTGGAGCGGTCGGCCGTCGGCATCCATCGGGTGACGAGCACGCGGTCGCCGAACGCCGCCGCGAGCTCGCGGATGCGCACGATCGCCGCGCCGAAGAACGGCGACCCCCACGCCGAATCGGGTGAGGCGAAGATGTTCTGCGGGTCGATCACGACCAGCCAGGGTCGTGCGTCGATCGCGCTCACGCGCCGGCTTCCTGGCGGCGGATCCTCCCGGCCCGCGCGAACCAGGTGAACACGAACGACAGCACGAGCGCGAAGAAGACGCCGAGGTTGGCGTAGGCCCAGTCGCCCTCGCGTCCGCCGATCAGGAACAGCAGGTAGCCCTGCCAGTTGTTCCACGGAGCATCCGCCGCGAAGTTGTTGACCACGAGCCCCCAGCCGATCACGCTCGTGACCACCATGGTGCCGATCGACGTCCAGTCCCACGCCCCGTAGCGGCCGCGGCTGTCGAACAGCGCCTCCTCGTCGTAGTCCTTCCTGCGGCGCAGGATGTCGGCGATGAGGATGCCGGCCCACGACGCGAGCGGCACGCCGAGCGTGATGAGGAAGCTCTGGAACGGCCCGAGGAAGTCGCCTGCGAAGAAGACGACGAAGATCGTGCCGAGCGTGAGGATCACGCCGTCGATCGCCGCGGCCGAGGGGCGGGGGATGCGGATGCCGAGACTGATCAGCGTGAGCCCGGAGGAGTAGATGCCGAGCACGGCGCCCGAGACGAGAGCGAGCACGGCGGTGAGCAGGAACGGCACGAGCACCCACACGGGCAGGAGCGTCGCGAGGGCGCCGATCGGGTCGGCCTGCACCGCGGCGAACAGGTCGTCGTTCGAGCCCGCGAGCAGGAGCCCGAAGACCACGAGGAGGACCGGGGCGATCGATCCGCCGATCGTGTTCCACGCCACGATCGCGCCGTCGGAGGCCGTGCGCTTCTGATACCGCGACCAGTCGGCGGCGATGTTGATCCACCCGAGCCCGAAGCCGGTCATGACCATGACGAGCGCACCGATGACCTGGCCGGGGCCGCCGTCGGGACGCGCCATGACGGCGGCGAGGTCGATGCTGGGCGCGGCGAGGATCACGTAGAGGACCGTGACGGCGCCGGTGAGCCAGGTGAGCACAGACTGCAGCTTCATGATCGTGTGATAGCCGAGCACGGAGGCGGTGACGATGAGAGCCGCGACGATCACGGTCGCGATGATCTTCAGCGCGACGCTGTCGCCGTCGCCGCCGAGCTGGGTGATCACGGTCGCGGTGGCGAGGACGGCCATGATCGCCAGGAACGTCTCCCAGCCGATCGACGTGAGCCACGACACGATTCCCGGGACCTTCTGCCCGTGCACGCCGAACGCCGCGCGCGACAGCACCATGGTCGGCGCCGAACCGCGCTTTCCGGCGATCGCGATGAGCCCGCACAGCAGGAACGACACGACGATGCCGATGACCGACACGATCGTTGCCTGCCAGAACGAGATGCCGAAGCCGAGCACGAACGACCCGTACGACATGCCGAACACCGACACGTTCGCCGCGAACCACGGCCAGAACAGGTCGCGGGGCCGGGCGGTGCGCTCGGACTCGGGGATGATCTCGATGCCCGCGCGCTCGATGAGTGCGCCGCGGGTCTCCACCGGCTGGATCTGCGTCATCTGCTCATGATGGCACCCCAGCCCGTCTGTTTCTGCCGAACGGCACGAATGGAGGGTCCCAAGGGTGCGTTCCGCAGAAATAGACGGGTCTGTCAGCCGGCGAAGAAGGCTCCCGCCACGCGCGTGAGGTCGTGCAGGTCGGTGACGCCGGCGAGCTCGCGTGCCGAGTGCATCGACAGGATCGGGATGCCGACGTCGACGGTGCGGATGCCGAGACGCGTGGCCGTGATGGGGCCGATCGTCGACCCGCAGGGCACGTTGTTGTTCGACACGAACTCCTGCGTCACGACGTCGGCCGTGTCGCACCAGCCGCGCCAGGCGGCGGAGCCGACGGCATCCGTCGCATACCGCTGGTTGGCGTTGAGCTTGAGGATCGGTCCCGATCCGAGCACCGGCTGCACGACGGGGTCGTGCTTCTGCGCGTAGTTCGGGTGCACCGAGTGGCCGACGTCGCTCGACAGGCACCACGACGAGGCGAAGGCCTGGCGGCGCTGCGAGGCGTCGGCGCCGAGCGCGTCGTACACGCGGCCGAGCACGTCTTCGAGGAAGGGGCCGGCGGCGCCGGAGCGCGAGTTCGAGCCGAGCTCCTCGTGGTCGAAGGCGGCGAGCACGGCGATCGGACCGGAGTCGGCGGCCCCCGCCTTTTCGAGCGCGACCACCCCGGCGTGCACGGAGGCGAGGTCGTCGAGGCGGCCGGAGGCGAAGAACGCGTCGTCCTTGCCGAACACCGCGCCGCGCGCGGCGTCGGCGATCACGACGTCGTAGCCGCGGATGTCGTCGGCGGAGACGCCCGCGGACCCGGCGAGCTCGGCCAGCACGTCGGCCTCGCTCGCGTCGCCGAGTCCCCACACGGGCTGCGTCTCGTTCTGCTTGTCGAGGGCGAGGCCGTTGTTGTTGACGCCGCGGTCGAGGTGCACCGCGAGCTGGGGGAGGCGCAGCAGGGCGCCGGTGTCGGCGAGCACGACGCGGCCGTCGGCGAGGGCCAGACGACCCGCGAGACGCAGTTCGCGGTCGAGCCAGGAGTTCAGCAGCGGGCCGCCGTAGACCTCGACCGCGGCCTGCAGCCATCCGCGGGACCCGATGGTGGGCTGCGGCTTGAGCTTGAAGCCGGGGGAGTCGGTGTGCGCGCCGAACACGTTCGTCGGGGTGGTGGCGGTCGCGTCGGCGGGCACGGTCCACGCGATCGTCGCGCCGTCACGGACCACGACGTAGCGGCCTCCGGGGGCGATCTCCCACGCCTGCTCCTCGTGGAGGCGCTCGAATCCGGCGTCCTCGAGCCTGCGGGCCGTCTCGGCGGCGGCGTGGTAGCTGGAGGGGGAGGCGGCGACGAAGTCGGCGAGATCCTCGGCGTGGGCGATGGCGTCCGGGGTGACGGGCATGGTCGACCTTCCTGATGGCGTGTTTCGATCGTAATCGGCGCGGGCGAGGGCTGCGGACGAGCGCGTCCCGAGCGCCTGTATGCCGATATGCCGATATGGACTTAAGTCGGGGGCTCGGTTAGGGTCCCATTTCAGGGAGTCGCGTCGTTTCGAACGGCGCGGGGAGGCTCCGGGGGAGAAACAGGGGAAAGCTGTGTCTGCACACGCTCACTCGTCTATTCGGCGCGCCCTCGCAGGGGCGCTGTCGGTACTGATGATCGCGGCGGGACTCACCGTCGTCACCGAGACCGTCTCGCCGTCACCGGCGTCGGCCGCGCAGGATCCGACGCAGTGCGCCGGATCGCTCGCGCTCGCCAACGGCAGCTTCGAGCAGCCGGCGTTCACCGCGGGAGTGTCGATCGTCAACGCGGACGTCGTTCCGGGATGGTCGACGACCGCGACCGACAACCAGGTCGAGATCTGGCGCTCTCCGGGCAATCCGCGAGGTTACGCCGCAGCCCAGGGATCGCAGTTCGCCGAGCTCAACGCCACGCAGGCGAGCATGCTCTACCAGGATGTGGCGACCACCCCCGGCCAGACGCTCTACTGGTCGCTCAAGCACCGTGGCCGAGAAGGTACGGACACCATGCGCGTCATGATCGGCGTCCCGGGAGGCACGCTCACCAACGTCAGCGGATCTCTCGCCGACGGCACCGCCGCGTGGGGCACGCACACCGGCTCGTACACGGTGCCCGCCGGGCAGACGACGACCCGCTTCGGGTTCCAGGCCGTGAGCACGGCGACCGGCAACCAGTCGGTCGGCAACCTGCTCGACGACATCTCCTTCGGCACCGGCCCCTGCCTCATCTCGACCAAGACGGTCGCCAACCTCACGCGCGGCGGAACGACGGCCGAGATCGGCGACACGCTGCGCTACACCGTGACCACGCGCAACGACGGCGGCAACCCCGCCCTCCAGTCGGTCTCGACCGACGTGCTCCCGGCCGGCATCGACTTCGTGCCCGGCTCGATCCGCCTCGTCAGCGGCGCGGGAGCCGGAGCGCTGACGGATGCCACGGGCGACGACCGCGGCGAGTACGCGGCGGGCAGCCGCACCGTTCGCGTTCGGCTCGGAGAGGGCGGCACGGCGACCACCGGCGGCTCCATCAGCGCCGGTACCGTCACCTCCTACACGTTCGACGCGAAGGTCCGGGCGGATGCCGCGGCCACGACCATCGTGAACGAGGCGCGCGTCGCCTTCCGCGAGCCGGTCACGAACCTCGATCGGACCTCGGTCACTCAGGAGACTCTGACGCCCGTCAACCCCGCGGCCGACCTCGCCGTCACGAAGACGCTCGACACCACACCGCTCGTGGCGGGACGCCCCGCGACCTTCACGATCGGGGTGACGAACAACGGCCCGCAGACCGGTACGGGGGTCACCGTGACGGATGCCGTGCCCGCCGGGTTCGCGAACGTCCAGGCGGTCCCGAGCTCGGGCACCTGCACCGTGACCGGGACGATCACGTGCGCGCTGCCGGACCTCGCGGTCGGGGCGAGCGCCACGATCACGGTCACGGGAGACGTCTCGCCGTCGTTCACCCCTGGCGCGGCTCTCACGAACACCGCGACGGTGTCCGGTTCCCGCTTCGACGCGAACCTCGCGAACAACACCGCCACCGCGTCCGGGACGCTCACCGCGGTCGCCGACGTCTCCGTGACCAAGACCTTCGACCCCGCGACGCCCGTGGCCGGTCAGAACGTGACCTACACGCTCACGACGCAGAACGCGGGCCCGTCCGAAGCGCGCAACGTGCGCCTCAACGATCCGCTCGACCCCGAGACGACGTTCGTCAGTGCGGCGACGCAGCAGGGCACGTGCACGGTCGCGAACAGCATCCTCGACTGCGGGATCGGCACGCTGGCGCCCGGGCAGACCGTGGTGACCACCGTGGTCGTGCAGATCGCGGCGGGTGCGAGCGCGGTCGTGCAGAACTCCGTCGCCGTCACGAGCAGCACGCCCGACCCGGACCCGAGCAACAACGTCGACTCCACGAGCTTCCAGCCCGAGATCATCGCCGACCTCGCGGTCGAGAAGACCGCCTCGGTCGCGCAGGTCGCCGCCGGCGGCACGGTCGACTTCACCCTCGCGGTGCGGAACCTGGGCTCCTCGGATGCCGTGAACGCGGTGCTCTCCGACACGGTGCCCGCGGGCTTCACGGTGACCGGCGTGCAGGCTCCGGCTGGCGCGGTGTGCTCCTCCACCTCGACCTCGGTGAGCTGCGTCTGGGACGTGCTCCCGGTCGGCGGACCGACGCCCGTGGTCGTGAACACGGTCGTGGCGGCCGACGCCCCCACCGGCACCGTGATCAACACCGCGTCGATCGCCTCGCCCGCCGACGATCAGGACCCGACGAACAACTCCGACTCGGCCGAGGTCGAGGTCGTGCAGAGCGCCGATCTCGCGATCGCGAAGACGGCGCCGGCGACCGGAGTCCCCGGCGGTGCGTTCACCTACACGCTCGCCGTCACGAACAACGGCCCGTCCGTCGCCCGCGGCGCCACGCTCTCGGACACCCTGCCCGCCGACTTCACGACCGCCGCCGTCGGCACCGCCGGCTGTGAGATCGTCGCCGGCACCGTGACCTGCGCGCTCGGCGATCTCGCTCCGGGCGCCTCCACGACCGTGACGGTCGACGGGGTCTGGAGCGCCACCGTCGTGGGCACGATCCGCAACACCGCGACGACCTCGTCCGCGACGCCGGATCCGAACACCGCGAACAACGCCTCGTCCGCGGACGTCGCGCTCACGCCGAGCGCGGATGTGAACGTCGTGAAGACGACCTCCACGCCCAGCGTGCCGCTCGGCGGAACCGCCGACTTCGTCATCACGGTGCGCAACGACGGCCCCTCGGCCGCCGCAGGAGTCGTCGTCGCGGAGCTCGCGCCGGCGGGACTCGCGGTGACCTCGGCCACGCCGTCCGTCGGCACCTGGGCTCCTACTGATCATCGCTGGACGGTCGGCACCCTCCTGCCCGGCGAGTCCGCGACCCTCACGGTGACCGCCACCGCGACCGCGGTCGGCACGCACACGAACACGGCGACCGCGACGTCGCCCACGCCCGATCCCGACCCCTCCGACAACACCGGCACGTCGACCGTCGAGGTCACCCCCTCGGCCGACCTGTCGATCGTGAAGACGGCCTCGGCGAACCCGGCGCCCTCGAACGGACCGCTCACGTACACGATCGTCGTGACGAACGCTGGGCCGAGCCCGGCATCCGCCGTGGTCATCTCGGATCCGCTCCCCGCCGCGCTGCTGAACGCGACGACGCCGACCGCGGGATGCTCGATCACCGCGGGCGCTCTCGACTGCGCGATCCCGACGCTCGCGGTGGGCGCGACGTTCACGGCCACCGTCACCGGCACGGTCGATCCCGCCTCGGCGGACACCGCGATCGCGAACACGGCGACCGTGACGTCCGACACCCCGGACCCCGACCCGGACGACAACACCTCGACCGTCGAGGTGCCGATCGCCGGCGTTCCCGGCATCGAGCTGGTCAAGGCCGTCGCCGCGCCCGTCGACGCGAACGGCAGCGGCCGCATCGACGTCGGCGACACCGTGGACTACACGTTCACGGTCCGCAACACGGGCGATGTCACGCTCACGGATGCCAGCCTCTTCGATTCCGTGCTCGGCGGCGCGATCGCCTGCGCGGCGCTGGCCGACCCGCTCGCGCCCGGCGCCGCCGTGACGTGCGGTCCGGTGTCGTACACGCTCACCCAGGCGGACATCGATGCCGGAACAGTTCACAACGATGCCGACGTGAGTGCCGAGTCCGCGTTCGGCCTGGTGTCCGACGACGCCTCCGCCGACGTGATCGTGCCGTCGGTCAACAGCATCGTGCTGACCAAGTCGCCGAGCACCGTGGTCGACGTCGACGGCGCGGGTCAGGTGACCTCGGGCGACACGATCGCCTACACGTTCACGGTCACCAACACCGGCACCACGACGCTGCAGAACGCGGAGATCACCGACCCGATGCTGGGCGGCGGCGTGACCTGCGCTGCTCTCGACGGCGTGTCCCTCGCACCGGGGCAGTCGATCACGTGCGCTCCGGTCGACTACACGCTCACCCAGGACGACATCGACCAGGGCGTCGTGCGCAACACGGCGACCGTCACGGCCGACGCACCGGACGGCACCGTCGACGACACGGCATCCGCGTCCGCCGACATCGACCGCACGGCGGGACTCGATCTCGTCAAGACGGTCGGTCAGGTGCGTGACACCGTCGCCGATGGCGCGGTCGGGGCGGGCGACACCGTCGAGTACTCCTTCACCGTGCGCAACACCGGCAACACGACGTTGACCGACGTGGCGGTGACCGATCCGCTGCTCGGCACCGGGACCCTCTGCACGGTCGCGTCGCTCGTCGTCGGGGCGTCCGCCGACTGCGGTCCGTTCACCTACACGCTGACGCAGCAGGACATCGAGGACGGACGTCGGCCCAACACCGCGACCGCCGCCGGCACGAGCCCGTTGGGGCCCGTGGGCGACACCTCGTCCGCCGAGGTCCTGTTCGCGGGGACCGCGGCGATCGCACTCACCAAGACGCCGACCCAGCCGGTCGACGCGACCGGTGACGGCATGATCGGCGCGGGTGACACCGTCGGATACTCGTTCACGATCCGCAACACCGGCACCACGCTGCTCACCGGCATCCTGCTCGACGACCCGCTCCTCGGCGGTGCCATCGACTGCCCGGCGCTCGACGGGCTCGCGCTCGCGCCGCAGACGGAGGTGGTGTGCGGACCGGTCGACTACGTCCTCACGCAGGCCGACGTCGACGCGGGAGAGGTGCGCAACACGGCGACCGTGAGCGCTCAGTCGGTCGCGGGTCCCGCCGACGACGAGGACTCGGCCGACGTGACGGTGGTCGGCACGGACGCCCTCACGCTACTGAAGTCGGCAGCGGCCGTCGTCGACGCGAACGGCAACGGCCGGACCGACGCGGGCGACACGATCGCGTACACGTTCACCGTGACGAACACGGGAACCACGACGCTGACGGGCGTCTCGGTGTCCGACCCCCGTCTCGACGGCGCCGTGGTCTGTGACGTGACCGAGATTGCTCCCGGAGCCTCTACCGTGTGCACCGGCCCCGTGGCGGTGCTGACGCAGGCCGAGGTCGACGCGGGCGAGATCGTCAACACGGCCACCGCGACGGGCACCGGAACGGGCGACCAGCCGCCGACGACGGAGGATACGGTCGTGACGCCGCTCGAGGCGCAGCCGGCGATCGCGCTCGCCAAGACCGGCGGCGAGTACGCCGACGCGAACGGCAACGGCAAGACGGATGCCGGCGACACGATCGCGTTCCGCTTCGTCGTGACCAACACGGGAGCCCGCACGCTGACGGACGTCGCGATCGACGATCCGAAGCTCGGCGGAGCCGTGGAGTGCGCCATCCCCACCCTCGCTCCCGGAGCGACCGCGGCCTGCGGCCCGATCGCCTACACGCTGACGGCCGCCGACGTCGCGAACGGGCAGGTCGTGAACGTCGCGACCGTGCGGGGTGCAGCGGGAGGCGTGGTCGTGACGGCGGCGGCCACGGCCACCGTGGACCTCTCCGCGCTCGCGACCACGGGCGGCGTGATCACCGGACTCGGATGGGCGCTCGCGCTGCTCGTGCTCGGCGCGCTCGTGCTGCTCGTCGCCCGGATGCGCCGCCGGACCCAGGACGCGTGAGCGACGAGGGGCGGGATGCGACGGCATCCCGCCCTTCGTCGAGCCCCAACCGGTATGCCGATATAGAGCCTCGCGCAGGCCGGGAGTGTCCGCTGATTCTCGGATAAGGTCCATCTCCAGAGGTTCGTGATCCGGGGATCGCGGGACTCCACGGGGAGAATCAGGGGGCAGCGGTGTCTGCAGGCGCGCGGTCGAGCATCCGGCGGACACTCGCGGCGATCGCCTGTGCTCTGCTTCTCGTCGCCGGGCTTGCCGTGGCGAACGACCGCATCGCCGCGCCCTCGGCATCCGCAGCGCAGGACCCGGCGCAGTGCCTCGGCGCGGTCTCCCTGAGCAACGGCGGCTTCGAGACCCCGGCGATCGGGAATGCCACGAACAAGCTGACCCCCGATAGCCAGGTGCCCGGGTGGTCCACGACCGACGCCCAGAAGGTGATCGAGATCTGGAGCAGCGGCTTCCTGGGCGTGCCGGCGGCCCAGGGGCGGCAGTTCGTCGAACTCAACGCCAACACCCCGAGCCGGCTGTTCGAAGACGTCGCGACGACCCCGGGGCAGACCTTCTACTGGTCGCTCCGCCATCGCGGGCGCATCGGCACGGACGTCATGAGGGTCATGATCGGCGCCCCCGGGGGAACGCTCGTGCAGAGCGGAGCGAACCTGTCCGACGGCAACACCGCCTGGGGCACGCACACGGGCACCTACACGGTTCCGGCCGGCCAGACCGTGACGCGTTTCGCCTTCGAGGCCGTGAGCTCTGCGGGCGGCAACGCCTCGGCGGGCAACTTCCTCGACGACATCACCTTCGGCTCGTTCCCGTGCCTCGTCACGACCAAGGCGGTGACCAACCTGTCGCGCAGCGGCACGACCGCCGAGGTCGGCGACATCCTCCGCTACACCGTGACGACGCGCAACGACGGCGGCAACCCCGCGCGACAGGCGGTGTCGACGGACGTGCTCCCCGCGGGGCTCGAGTTCGTCCCCGGCTCGCTGTCGATCGCCAGCGGACCGGGCAAGGGCGCGGTGAGCGACGCGGTCGCGGACGATCGCGGAGAGCACCTCGCGGCCACCCGCACGGTGCAGGTGCGGCTCGGCGACGGAGCCACGGCCACGACGGGCGGATCCGTCGGCGTGGGAGCGAGCACGAGCTACACGTTCGACGCCCGGGTGACCGTGGAGGCGGCCGGCCGCACGCTGCTCAACGAGGCGCGGGTCGTCTTCCGCGACGACGTGACGACGCAGAGCCGCACCTCCATCAGTCAGCAGACCAGCACACCCGTGAACCGAGCGGCCGACCTCGCGATCATCAAGACGCTCGACACCGCCACGGTCGTCGCCGGACGCGCCGTGTCGTTCACCCTCGCAGTCTCGAACAACGGCCCGCACGCCGCCACGGGGGTCGTCGTGTCAGACCCGATCCCCGCGGGGATGACGGACGTGACGGCCACGTCCGCGGGCGCGACCTGCACAGTGGCCGCTGCCGTGAGCTGCACCGTGCCCGAGATGGCTGTCGGGGAAGCCGTTCAGATCCGGGTGAACGGCACCGTGCGCGCCGACGCGGACCCCGGAGCCGCGCTCACGAACACAGCGACCGTCATGGGCGCGCGCACCGACCCGATGCTCGCGAACAACACGGCGACCGCGTCCGCGACGATCTCGACCGTCGCGGACGTGTCGATCGCGAAGACCTTCGCGCCGGCGGCCCCGATCGCCGGGCAGGACCTGACGTACACCCTTGCACTGCACAACGCCGGGCCGTCCGAGGCGCGCGATGTGGTGCTGACCGATCCCCTCGACCCCGCGACGACGTTCGTCAGCGCCACGACGCCCCAGGGCGACTGCGCCGTGCAGACCTCGATCCTGACGTGCGCGATCGGCACCCTGGCCCCCGGTGCATCGGTCGACGTGACCGTCGTCGTGCGGATACCCGCGGGGGTGACCGCGGTGGTGCAGAACACCGCATCCGTCACCATGAGCACGTCCGACGCCCAGCCCGCGAACAACGTGGATTCGGTGAGCTTCCAGCCCGGTGTCGTCGCCGACCTCTCGCTCACCAAGACCGCCTCCGCGGATCGGGTGTCGGCCGGGGATCCGGTCGACTTCACCCTCGCGGTGCGCAACCGCGGAGTCTCCGATGCGGCGAACGTGGTGCTGGACGACACCCTGCCCGCCGGATTCACGGTCGCCGGGGTGGAGGCGCCTGCCGGGGCGAGCTGCACGGTCACCGGTGCCGCGGTGCGCTGCACGTGGGCGACGTTCCCGGTCGGCGGCCCGGCGAACGTGGTCGTGCGCGCCCGGGTATCCGCGGACGCACCCGCGGGGATCGTCACGAACACAGCGTCCGTCGCGGCGCCAGCCGACGACGCCGACACCTCGGACAACGCGGATGCAGTCGACGTCGAGATCGTGCACAGTGCGGACCTGCGCGTCGAGAAGACCGCCCCGGCGACGGGCGAGCCCGGGAGCGGATTCGCCTACACGCTCCTCGTCACGAACGCCGGCCCCTCGGTCGCGCGTGGAGCGTCGCTGAGGGACACCCTGCCGGCCGGCTTCGAGTCCGCCGCCGTCGACCGCCCCGGATGCGTCGTCTCCGCGGGGACCCTCGTGTGCGACCTGGGGGACCTCGCGCCCGGGGCGGAGGCGACCGTCCGGGTCGAGGGACGGTGGAGCGCCACGGCGTCCGGTGTCGTGCTGAATACCGCAGCCGTCCTCTCGGCCACCCCCGACCCGCGCACCGCCGACAACGAGTCCACGGCGGAGGTGCGGCTCGTGCCGAGCGCCGACGTCTCGGTCGTGAAGACCACGACGACTCCGACGCTGCCGCGTGGCGGCACGGCGTCCTTCCTGGTCACGGTCCGCAACGACGGTCCCTCGGCTGCGGGGGGCGTGACGGTCGACGAGGCCGTCCCACCAGGGCTCGCGATCACCGCCGCGACGCCGTCCGCGGGTTCGAGGTCGGCCAAGGACGCCCGCTGGACGGTCGGCACTCTGCTGCCCGGAGCGTCCGCGACGCTCGCGGTCACGGCCGGGAGTACGGCCGAGGGGCGGCACGTCAACACCGTCGTGGCGAGTACGACCACGCCCGACCCCGATCCGTCGGACGACCGCGCGACGGCGGCCGTCGACGTCGCCCCGTCCGCCGACGTGTCGATCGTGAAGACCATCGCCGAGACACCAGCGGCGCTGAACCGACCGGTCGCGTACACACTGACGGTGGCGAACGACGGGCCCAGCGAGGCCGCCGCCGTCACGGTCACCGACGCGCTCCCTGCCGAGCTGCTGTCGCCCGCGACGACCAGTCCCGGCTGCACGGTCTCCGGATCGCAGCTGACCTGCACGCGGCCGACGCTGGCCGCCGGGGCGAGGTTCGTCGTGGCGGTGAGCGGCACGCTCGACCCGGCGACCGCGGCCGACACGCTCGCCAACACCGCGACGGTGGCCTCGACCACATCCGACCCCGATCCGGCCGACAACTCTTCGACGGTCGTGGTGCCCGTGACGGGCACGCCACAGGTCGAGCTCGTGAAACGCGCCGACGCCCCGACCGACTCCACAGGCGACGGGCGCATCGGCGCGGGCGATGCGGTGGCCTACACCTTCACGATCCGCAACACCGGTCCGGTGACGCTGACGGCCGCGACGATCGAGGATCCCCTTCTGGGCGGGGAGGTCGGCTGCGCCGCGTTCGCCGCGCCGCTCGCTCCAGGAAGCGAGGTGACGTGCGCGCCCGTGCTGTACGTCCTGACCCAGGAGGACGTCGACCGGGGCACGCTCCGCAACGACGCGATGGTGCTCGCGCAGTCGGCCCGCGGCAGCGCGACGGATGAGGCCGCGGCGGCCGTCACGGTGCCCGCGGTCAACGCGATCGACCTCGCCAAGTCCTCGAGCACCGTGGTCGACGTCGACGCGGACGGACGGGTGGATGCGGGGGACACGATCTCGTACACGTTCACGGTCACGAACGCCGGGACGACGACGCTCCGCGCCGTGCGGATCACCGACCCGATGCTCGGGGGCGGTGTCTCGTGCCCGGAGCTGGACGGCATCGCGATCGATCCGGGCGGATCCGTGAGGTGCCCGGCGGTGTCGTACACGCTGACGCAGGACGACATCGATTCCGGGGTCGTGCGCAACGAGGCGTCCGTGGTCGCCGACGCGCCGATAGGGACGGTGAGGGACTCGGCCACGGCATCCGCCGACCTCGACCGCACCGCCGCGATCGAGCTGAGCAAGACGGCCGGCGACGTCATCGACGTCGACGACGACGGCATGATCGGCGCGGGCGACGCGGTCGAGTACACGTTCGCGGTGCGGAACACGGGCACCACGAGCGCGACCGGGGTGTCGGTCTCGGATCCGCTGCTCGCCACCGCGCCGCTGTGCGACCTCGGGGTGCTCGCGCCGGATGCCGTCGCGGAGTGCGGTCCGTTCAGGCACACCCTCACGCAGGCTGAGGTCGAGGCAGGCACCGTCCGCAACACGGCGTCGGTTCAGGGCACGAGCCCCCTCGGCGCGGTCGCGGACGACGCGTCCGTCGACGTGGTCGTGCAGGGAGAGAGCGTGATCCGCCTCACGAAGACGCCGGGGACGCCCGTCGACGCCACGGGCGATGGCCGGATCGGGGCGGGCGACACGGTCGCCTACACCTTCACCGTCCGCAACGCGGGGACCACGGTGCTGCGCGACATCGTGATCGAAGACGTCCGCCTCGACGGCGTGGTGGACTGCCCGGCACTGGAGGGTCTCACGCTCGCGCCCGGGCAGTCGGCGACCTGCGGCGCGGTCGATCTCACCCTCACCCAGCGGGACATCGAGAGCGGCTCCGCGTTCAATGTCGCGAGTGCGAGCGCGGACAGTGCGCGCGGTGTGACCGAGGACACCACGTCCGCACGTGTGGAGGCCCGGGGCACCAGCGGCGTCGAGCTCGTGAAGACAGCCGGGCCCGTGGTCGACACGAACGCCGACGGTCGTGCGGGCGCCGGCGACACGATCGACTACACCTTCCTGGTGCGCAACACCGGCACGACCGCGCTGCGAGGGGTCGTGCTGGACGACCCGCTGCTCGGCGGTGCCGTGCCCTGCGAGGCGCTGGAGGAGCGTGCGGTGGTCCCCGGGGCGGAGGTCACGTGCGGTCCCGTGCCGTACGCGCTCTCCCAGGCGGACGCGGATGCCGGCACCGTGCACAACACGGCATCCGTCCTCGCCCGGTCGGTGGCGGGCGACGTCGGCGATGGTGCGGAGGCCGATTCGCCCGTGCCGGGTGCGGACGGCATCGCGCTCACCAAGTCCGCCGTCTCCGTCGATGACGTCGACGGCGACGGGGCGATCGGCGCGGGTGACGCGGTCTCATATGCATTCGTCGTCTCCCACACGGGGACGCGGACCCTGCGTGCCGCGGAGATCACGGACCCGATGCTGGGAGGCGCCGTCGCGTGCGCGGGACTCGACGGCGCGGATCTGGCTCCCGGGGCGGTCGTCTCGTGCGATCCCGTCGTCCACACCCTCTCCCAGGAGGACGTGGACGGCGGACGGGTGCACAACGAGGCCGTGGTGCGGGCGACAGCCCCGGGCGCCGTGATCGTCGAGGATGCGGCGGAGATCGAGGTCACGATCGACGGTTCGACGGGAATCGAGCTGCGCAAGTCCGCGGGAGCCGTGACCGACGTCGACGCGGACGGCGCGATCGGCGCAGGCGACAGCGTGGCGTACTCGTTCCTGATCCGCAATGTCGGCAGCACCACGCTGCGCGACGTCGCGCTGGACGATCCGCTG
This sequence comes from Microbacterium sp. LMX7-1.2, assembly GCF_040675935.1. Classification (NCBI taxonomy): domain Bacteria; kingdom Bacillati; phylum Actinomycetota; class Actinomycetes; order Micrococcales; family Microbacteriaceae; genus Microbacterium; species Microbacterium sp. LMX7-1.2. The sequence continues at coordinate 2,888,893 of NZ_JBEGIL010000001.1, forward strand.
CTCGGCGGCGCCATCGCGTGCCCTGCGCTGGTCGGCCTCGCGCTCTCGCCGGGAGCCGAGGTCGAGTGCGGGCCCGTGGAGCACCTCCTCGTTCAGCAGGACGTCGACGCCGGCATCCTCCGCAACACCGCCACGGTCGGCGCGCGGTCCGGGGCGGATGCCGTCGAGGACTCCGCCACGATCGACGTCGAGGTCGCCGGTGCGTCCCGCATCGGCCTGCTCAAGTCGGCGGCGGCCACGGTCGATGCGAACGGCAGCGGACGAGTGGATGCCGGCGACACCATCGCCTACACCTTCACCGTGACGAACCTCGGGACGACCGGTCTGCGCGACGTGGTCGTCGCGGATGCGCGCCTCGACGGCGACATCCGGTGCGACGCCGTCGACCTCGCGCCCGGCCGCTCCACGATGTGCCACGGCATCGCGGCCGTGCTCGCGCAGTCGGAGATCGACGCCGGCGAGATCGTGAACACCGCGACCGCGACCGCGGCGAGGACGAACGGCGAGACCGTGTCCGCCCAGGCGACCGTGCGCACACCCGTCGAGAACCAGCCCGCGATCGCCCTCGTCAAGTCCGGCGGCGAGTACGCCGACGACGACGGCGACCGGAAGGTGAGCCCCGGCGACTCGGTGGCGTTCCGGTTCTCCGTGACCAACACCGGAGCGCGGTCGCTCACGGACATCGTGATCGAGGATCCGCAGCTCGGCGGTCGACTGGACTGCCGGATCCCCGACCTGGCGCCGGGGGAGACCACCGGATGCGGACCGGTCCGCTACCGCCTTACCGGGGTCGACGTCGCGTCCGGCGAGGTCGTCAACGTCGCGACTGTGAGCGCCGCTGCGGGCGCCGTGGTCGTGACGTCCGGCGCGACCGCCTCCGTCGACGTGTCGTCCCTGGCGGCCACCGGCGGGATGGCCACGTCGATCGCGGCCGTGGTCGCCGCCGTCGTGCTGCTCGTGCTCGGCGGCCTGATGCTCGCGCTCGCCCGGCAGCGCCGTCGGCATGGTCAGCGGGTGCGGCGCCGGCGGAGCCCGGGGAACGTGTGAGTTCCGCGGCCCGTCCCCGTTGCGTCACCGCGCGTTCACGCACCGCCGTTACCATGGATCTCGATAGCGCCTAGGGTTCCGGGGCGCGATGCCGGCCGGACGGTCGGGATCGCCCCGTCTGGTCCGAGCGGCGCCACGGCCTCCCTCCGCAGGGACGCCGTCATCTGACAGGACAAAAGCCCGGAGGACCCTCTGCGTCGCGCCTCGCGACGCAGGGAAGGGTCGGTCATGTCCGCGTTCGCGTTCGTCCTCGTCATCACCGCTGCTCTCGCGCACGCGGCCTGGAACGTCATCGCGCACGGCGTGAGCCGGGCGGGCACGCCGTTCCTCTGGTGGGGCGCGGTCGGGAGCACGGTCGTGTGGATCGGCGTCATCCCGTTCACGGGCGGACTCGGAACCGACGACCTGTGGGGCTTCACCCTGGGCGTCGCGGTGTCCGGCGTGCTCCACGTGCTCTACATGGCCGTGCTGCAGCGCGGATATCGCGAGGGCAATCTGTCCACCGTGTACGCGACGGCCCGCGGCACCGGACCCTTCCTTTCGGTGATCGTCGCGGTGCTGCTGCTCGGTGAACGCCCCTCGGCCGTGGCACTGCTCGGCGTCGCGGCGATCATCGTGGGGGTGGTCGCGATCGGGATCGTCGACCGCGGGCGCTCCGGCGGTGTGCGGCGACGCATCGACCCCGGGCTCGTGTTCGGCCTGTTGACGGGCGTCGCGATCGCCGCGTACACGATCTGGGACGCCAACGCCGTGCGCACCTGGAGTCTCTCGCCGGTCGCGTTCATGGTGGGTACGACGCTGCTCGAGATCCCCTTCTACACGGTCGGTGTGCGGGGGCGGTGGTCGGCCGTGCGGATGCTGTGGACGACGCAGTGGCGGCGGATCACGGCGTTCAGCATCCTGTCGCCGCTGTCGTACATCCTCGTCCTCACGGCGATCCAGATCGCGCCGGTGGCGCTCGTCGCGCCGTTGCGCGAGGTGAGCGTCGTGCTCGTGAGCCTCTTCGGCGTCTTCGTGCTGCGCGAGAGTCGCCCCGGGTGGCGGATCGCGGCGTCAGCGGTCGTCGCCGCGGGCATCGTCCTGCTGGCGCTGTGAATCGTGCCGTCGGCGCGGTGAGCGGATCCGGTCGACCCGATCTCAGCGGAACTCGACGAGTCCCGCGTGGGCTGCCGTCACGAGGATCTGCACGCGATCTCGCACGTGCCACTTCGACATGATGCGTCCGAGGTGGGCCTTGACCGTCCCCTCGGACACGATCAGCGACCGTGCGATCTCGGCGTTCGACATGCCCTGGGCGAGGCGCTGCAGCACTTCCTGCTCGCGGTCGGTGAGCTCTTCGAGCGTGCCGTCGCTCGTGACGGGTTCGGTGTCGCGCACGTGCTTGATGAGCAGCGAGGCGATCCGCGGCGACAGCGAGCTCTGGCCGCTGTACACCTCGCGCACGGCCGACACGATGCTTGCGGCACTGGAGTCCTTGAGCATGTACCCGGAGGCGCCGGCGCTGAGCATCGGCAGAACGGTGTCGCTGCCGTCGAGCGTGGTCACGGCGAGGATGCGGATCTCCGGCCAGCGCTCGGCGATCACGGCGGTGGCCTCGATTCCGTTCATCTCCGGCATCTGCACGTCCATCATCACCACGTCCGGACGCTCGCGTTCGACGGTGTCGATGCCCTCGAGTCCGGTCTCCGCCTCGGCGATCACGGTGATCTCAGGGTCGCGGGACACGAAGTGGGACAGGGCAGAGCGCACGAGGGGATCGTCATCGACGATCACGACACGGATTTCCGGCATGGGGGAAGCCTACCCGCGGCGCGTCGATGAGCGAAGGACTAGACCTTCGTCTAGTCAGCTCTAGCGGAAAGACAGATGTGCGGAGCTCAGATCGCCGAGAAGGTGTAATCACGACTTCACAAAAGACCAACTCGGGAGGTGAATTGATATGACTTTTTGGCAGGGTGTCGGTAAGTTCTTTGGCTTCACTCGCTAATATATCTGGCGAATAGGAGATACTGAAGCATGGCTTTAAGTCCGAGAAGCGCACGTGATACGACGGGCGCGCGTCTCGGCAAGGGTGAGAAGCTGATCGCTCTGGAACGGATCTTCGTTCTCGCGATCCTCGTCACGATCCTGACCGTCGACGTCATCGGGTATTTCGTCCCTCCGGGGGTGGACCCGTTCGTCGCTGCGATCGGCGTCGCGACGACCGTCTCGCTCGGCCTCTATCTCTGGTCTCCTCTCTATGCGACATGCGCGCTCGCCGTGGTGTTCGCACTCTCCTTCCTCACGGGCAGTGAATCCCAGGTCCTGATCGCCGCCGCTTTCGCGGCCGGTCTGATCATGCGCCTCGGGTGGAACGCCCTGATCCTCTCGTATGCAGGTCTGTTCCTGGTCGCGACGGCGCTCGTCGCTCTCTCCGACCCGGAAGGCCCTGCCAACATCAGTGTCGGCATCTTCCTCATCAGCGCGGCGGTGTCCGGTGCCATCGGATACGCGCTGAGACTCGCCTTCGCCCGAGGGCGCAGGCTCGAGGTGGAACTGGCCGAGAAGGCCGAGCAGGAACGACAGGCGGTTCTCGCCGAGCGACGATGGATCGCCGGCGAGTTGCACGACAGCATCGCCCATCACCTCACGGTGGTGTCGCTGCACGTGCAGATGCTCGATGACGCCGACGCGAGCCCGGCGTCGCAGGAGGCCATCCGCATCGCGGCCCGCAAGGCCATGACGGACCTCCGCTTCGTGATCGATCTCGCCGATGACGGCCCCCGCGCAGCGGGTATGCCGACCGGCGACCTCGCCGCCTCGATCTCCGAGGCCACCGAGGAGTTCGAATCAGCCGGCCACACCGTGCTGCTCGTGGGCGACCCCGCCGATGAGCGCATTCCGCGTGCCGCTGAGATCATCTTCGCGCGCATCATGCGCGAGTCCGCCACCAACGTGCTCAAGTACGCGGGGCAGGGTCAGATCGAGATCCGCCTCGACGTGACGGACGACGCCGCAGGGCTGACCATCGGCAGCCCCCTTTCGGCGAGCCCCCGGCGTGAACTCTCGTCCAGCCGCACCGGCATCGGCCGCATGGCTGAGCGCGTGCTCGGCGCGAGCGGCGAGTTCAGCGCCGGCGAGGTCGACGGCCGCTGGGTCGTCGCCGCCCACCTGCCCATCGCCCGCCAGGCGCGGGACACGGACGACGCGCCCGCCGCGGATGTCGGCGCACCGAGTGCGGAGGCGGTAGAGTCCTCGGAAGGTGCCCGCGTCGAGACTCGAGTTCTCCGCAGGGCGAGGCGCAAGCAGAACTAGACGAAAGTCTAGGCAATGTCTCGACGTTCGACGGTGTTCTATGGTGCACCGGGACGCTTACCTTGGTACTACCCCAGAAATAGCGCATCCCCAGCGCTTTGATCGCGAGCGCGATCCTTGGAATCTGATCCCCATCGCGCTCGCGATCGGCTTCTCCGGAACCGATCAGGTTCTCCGCCGTTCGCCGCGCATCGCCCTCGTTCGCTGGACGCCGGTTCAGCCGCCTACGGCGCGCATGTAGTGTCCGTCTGTGGATATCCCGGATGCCGCGACCGTGAACCGCACGACCTCGCTGAGGTAACGGTCCTCCGATGCCTCGAAGATCCGGCCTTCCGCATCTCGGGAGATGCGGATCAGGCGAAGGATCGGGGTGCCCTGCGGGACACGCAGCAGCGCCGCATCCTGCTCATCGGCCGCCACGGCGTCGATCTGATGCTGCAGTCCTACGATCGGATGGCCGATGGACGCCAGATGTTCGGTGATGGAGATCTGATCCGTGTCCACCTCGAAGAGCCTCCGTCCGGGGACCTCCGTATAGAAGAGTCGCTCGAGCATGGTCGGACGTCCATCGAGCAGACGCAGGCGCACCACGCTGACGATCGTGTCCTCGGGAGTGACGCCGAGCAGTTCGGCGCGATCCCCAGCACGGCGGAGGCTCAGCTCCTGGGTCTCGGCTCCCGGGGTGACGCCCAGCTCCCGCGCCCATCGGGTGAACGGGACCGATACGTCGACCGCCTGGCTCGCCTTGCGCGCGACCACGCGGGCCGGGCGTCCGCGACCCGTCTCGATCAGGCCCTCTCCGCGCAGGCGCGCGAGCGCGTTGCGGATGGGTCCGCGGGACGTGCTCCATCGTTCGGCGAGCTCCGCCTCGGTGGGGACGTCGTCTCCCGGGCGCAGCGCCCCCGTCGCGATCTGGGCGCGCAGCTCATCGGCGATCTGGGTGTACACAGCTTCGGCCACATAGGCATACTACTTCGCCACGTCGACGCCCGTCTCCCTGTTCGGCGTGCGTTCATCCGCACGAATCCCCGGTGAACGGCACCTGAACTCTTCTGAGTTAGGTACATAAGTCGCGCTTGCTCCTGTCAGAGTTGCTCGTGGATCACCTCCCTCACACCTCTGAAAGGTCCTCATGAAGCTTCGCGCTCTCCCCGTCCTCGCCGGCGCAGCGATCCTCGCGCTCGGTCTCGCAGGCTGCTCCGGCGACGCCGAGGCGAACGGCTCCGGTTCCGACGTCGACACGGCGTCCGCCACCGGCGGGTTCGCGGTCGACGAGAACACGCTCGTGTTCGGCGTGGTCCCCGACTCGGTGGACACCGAGACGAACTACCAGCCGCTCATGGACTACATCGCCGAGATCACCGGCAAGACCGTGGAGTACCACGAGTCCACCGACTATGCCGCGCTGATCGAAGCCGCGGTCGCCGGCAAGGTCGACGTGGCCTCCTTCTCGGGCTTCACGTACGTCACCGCCACCAACAACGGTGCGAAGCTCACCCCGATCTCCTCGATCGTCACCGAGGAGGGCCAGGAGCCCGGCTACTACTCCCAGGCCATCGTTCCCGCCGACAGCGACATCGACAGCATCGAGGACTTCGCGGGCAAGAAGGTCTGCTTCGTCGACCCGTCCTCGACCTCCGGCTACCTCTTCCCCTCGTACAACCTGCTCGAGGCGGGCATCGACCCGACGACCGACATCACGCCGGTCTTCGCAGGCAAGCACGACGTATCGGTGCAGAAGGTCGGCGAAGGTGTCGAGTGCGAGGTCGGATTCGCTGAGGACTCCGAGGTCGCCAAGTCGGACAAGGTGAAGGTCATCGACGAGACCATGGTCCCCGGCGCGCCGCTCGTGTACTCCTCGACCCTCCCGGACGACATCGCGCAGGAGCTCATCGACGGCCTCGGCCAGATCACGATCGACGACATCATCGCCGCGGGCATCGACAGCGCCGACTCGGACTCGTTCCGCAGCGTGTTCCACGCCACCGAGCCGGTCGACGACGCGTACTACGACCTGATCCGCGACATCTGCACGGAGACCGAAGCGGAGCAGTGCAAGGCCTGACCTCGCACCCGCCCGTTCGTTGAGCGAGCGCGGCGAGACGAAGCGTGTCGACACTGCGCGTTTCGTCTCGTCTCTTCGCTCCTCGCTCCACGACCGAGTTCCACGACGACCTCACTCCCGGGAGAACACCATGAACGCAGCATCCGACTCCCTGATCCGCCTCGACGGCGTGACCAAGACCTTCGGCTCGACCACGGCGCTGAAAGACGCGTCGCTCCAGGTCGCGCGCGGCGAGATCGTCGTGCTCCTGGGCCTGTCCGGCTCAGGCAAGTCGACACTGCTGCGCCACCTCGACGGACTCGAGGTGCCCACGACCGGGTCCGTGCAGGTGCTCGGCGAGCAGGTCCCCGCGCTGAAGGGCCGGGCCCTGCGCGCGCTCCGCAGCCGCGTCGGCTTCATCTTCCAGCAGTTCGAGCTCGTGCCCTCGCTCACCGTGCTCGAGAACGTGCTCACCGGATCGCTGTCGACTGTCCGCGGTCCGCGCCTCGGGCTGTGGGGGTACTCACGGGCCGCCAAGCTCCGCGCCCTCGAGCACCTCGACCGCGTCGGCCTGCTCGACCGTGCGTACCAGCGCAGCGACACCCTCTCCGGCGGGCAGCAGCAGCGCGTCGCCATCGCGCGCGCCCTCATGCAGAAGCCGGACATCCTGCTCGCCGACGAGCCCGTCGCCTCGCTCGACCCGGAGTCGAGCGACCAGGTGATGGCGCTCATCCGCGAGATCGCGGCCGATGAAGGCCTCACGGTCGTGTGCAGCCTCCACCAGGTCGACCTCGCGATCTCCTGGGCCGACCGCATCGTCGGCCTCCGCCACGGCGAGGTCGTGCTCGACACCCCCACGACCGACCTCACGAAGGCCGAGGTCATGGAGATCTACGGACGCGTCGCGACGTCGACGGCCGAGATCCGGGCCGTGCAGGTCGAGCTCACCGAGACCGCCGTCGACGTCGCGCAGGTCGACCGGGAAGCCGCGGTCGCCGCCTCCGCAGCCGTGAGCAAGGCCTCCGTCTCGTGACGCTCCTGGACACCTCTGCCACTCCGATGCCTGCGGGCGGCGGATCCGTCGCCGCCCGCGCTCCTCGTCGTCCGATCTCGCCCGAGCGCATCGCCGCCGGGCTGACGCTGCTGACGCTCGTCGTGCTCGGCATCCTCGCCGTCCGCGAGGTCGACATCTCGATCCCCGCGATGGTGCAGAGCTGGGGCAACGCCGAGAACTTCATTGCCCGCGTCGGCGGACTGTCGTTCCCCGAGTTCGGCGACCTCGTGTGGCTCATCGCGCTGACGGTCGGTCTCGTGCTGGTCGGCACGCTGCTCGCCGCCGTGCTGTCGGTGCCGATCGCCTATCTCGCCGCAGCGAACACGACCCCCGGCAACGGCTGGCGGGCCGCGGCGCGATTCGTCGGCGTGCTCACCCGAGCTCTTCCGGACGTCGTGCTCGCGATGGCGTTCGTGCTCATGTTCTCGCTGGGCACACTGCCCGGGATCCTCGCGATCGGCATCCACTCGATCGGCATGATCTCGAAGATGTTCGCCGATGCGATCGAGCAGATCGACGAGGGACCCCGTCTCGCCATCCGCGCCGCCGGGGGGTCGAAGGTGCAGGAGTTCACCGCCGGCATCCTCCCGCAGGTGCTGCCGAGCTGGGTCGCGACCGTGCTGCACCGCAACGACATCAACCTGCGCGGCAGCGTGGTGCTCGGCTACGTCGGCGTCGCGGGTCTCGGCCTCGAGATGTCGTACGCGTTCAAGGCTCTCAACTACGGCAAGGGCCTGGGGGTCGCACTCGTGATCTTCGTGCTCTGCATCGTCATGGAGATCGTCTCGAGCATGGTGCGCGGGGCGATGCTCGGGAAGCAGAAGCACACGCGCTCGTGGATCGACCGGATCATCCACCCGCGGATGCGGGATGCGGATGCCGGGGCGTCGGCCGCTCGTCCGGCCTGGGCGGCCTCACCGCAGACCGCCGTGCGTCGTCCGTGGACGGCCGAGCGCGTGCGGAACACGATCGGCGTGGCGATCGCCGTGCTGGTCGTGATCGGCAGCGTCGTCGTGAGCCAGATCGACTGGATGGACTTCGTCACCTTCTGGGCCAAGCTGCCCGAGGTCGCCGTGAAGTTCTGGCCGCCGTCGTTCGGCAGCTACGACGCCTCCGCCATGTTCCTCGCGATGCGCGACACCGTGGCGATCGCCCTCGCCGCGACCGTGCTGACGCTGCTCCCGTCGCTGCTGCTCGGGTCGCTCGCGGCGTCGAACGTCGCCCCTGGCCCCGGCGTCCGTGGCATCGCGCGTCTCCTGCTCGTCGGCATCCGCGGCATCCCGGAGCTCATCCTCGCGATCGTGCTCGTGGTGGTCACGGGGTTGGGCGCGCAGGCGGGCGTGATCGCTCTCGCGATCGGCGGCATCGGACTTCTCGGCAAGCTCATCGCGGACTCGTTCGAGGAGGTCGACCGCGGACCGGAGCGCGCTCTGCGTGCGGTGGGCGCCACGCGGCTGCAGACGTACGCGTCCGCCACGGTGCCGCAGGGGGTGCGGGCTCTCATCGGGCACAGCTTCTACATGCTCGACACCAACATCCGCGCGGCGACGATCCTCGGCATCGTGGGCGGCGGGGGAGTCGGGTACTACCTGCTCAACGCCAGCCAGGGGTCGCGCTACGAGACCGTCACGGCGATCGTGCTGATGATCCTGGTCGCGGTGCTCGTCGTCGAGGGGCTCGCGATGTGGATGCGGAAGGTGTTCCGATGATCGGCGGGCGGACCTCCCGGGACTCCGCGGACCTCGTCGTCGTCGGCTCGGGCATCGTCGGGCTCGGAGCGGCGTACGCGGCCGTCCGCCGCGGGCTGCGGGTCGTGGTCGTGGACCGCTCGGACGCTCCGGTAGGCGCGACGATCCGCAACTTCGGGCACCTGTGCATCGGTGCGCAGACGGGGGAGGCCCGCCGCTACGCCGACGCGTCCCGCGACCTCTGGCTGCGGCTGTCGCGTGACGCGGGGTTCTGGCTCCGCGAGTCGGGAACGCTGGTCGCGGCCCGTCACGTCGACGAGATCGCGGTGCTGGAGCATGCGGCGCAGGACGGCGGCATCCGGATGCTGGATGCTTCGGAGCTGCGCCACCTGGCGCCGCTGCGCATCGAAGGGCTGGTGGGCGGCGCCCACATCGAGACGGATCTGCAGACCGACCCGCGCGCGGCGGCCCCGGCCATCGTGCGGCATCTGGCCGCACTCGGCGTCGAGTTCCGGTTCCGCACGGCGGCCCTCGAGGTCGCGGCGGGCGCGGTACGCACGACGCGCGGGGTGATCTCGGCGGAGGTCGTCGTGGTCGCGGCGAACCATGACGTCGACCAGCTGCTGCCCGACGTCGCGGAGCGGGTGGGCGTAGAGCGCTGCGCGCTCGACATGATGCGCATCGCGGCGGATCTTCCGCGGCCGTTGTCGGCGCCGCTGCTCACGGGCTGGTCGCTCGTGCGGTACGGGCGTTTCGCGCAGTCGACGGCGGCTCAGGTGCTGCGCGAGCGACTGCACGCCGAACGGCCCGACCTCGCCGCGCTCGACCTCAACCAGATGTACACGCAGCTGCCCGACGGCACGCTCATCCTCGGTGACTCGCATGCGACCGCGGCGGCTCCGCCGCCGTTCCAGCCCGAAGCCGCGTTCGCGGCTTTCCTTGCCGAGGCCGAGGCTCTGTTCGAGATCGGTGCCCCGCGCGTACTGGAGCGCTGGCAGGGGGTCTACGCCAAGGGGCCGCAGGAGTTCCTCGTCGACAGGGGCGTCGAGGGGGTGCTGGTGCTCGCCGCGACCACCGGCATCGGTATGACGACGGGACTGGGGTTCGCCGAAGAGAATCTCACCGCCGCCTTCGGGTGGACACCCGCTATGGAAGGAACGCCATGACCGCTCACGAACCCCGACCCGTCGAACTCGTCGTCCTCGACATGGCAGGCACCACCGTGCTCGACGACGGCGTCGTGGAGTCCGCTTTCCAGCGCGCGGCGGAACGCACGGGCGTCGCCGACCGGATGCCGTGGGAGGACGCTCTGCAGTATGTCCGCGACACCATGGGCCAGTCGAAGATCGACGTGTTCACGCATCTCGCGGGCGGCGACCGGGAGGCGGCGAGGCGCGCCACCGCCGCGTTCGAGGGCGCCTATGCCGAGATCGTCGCCGAGCAGGGGGTGTCGCCGATCCCGGGTGCTGCCGATGCGATCCAGGATCTCAAGGACGCGGGTCTCGCTGTCGTGCTGACGACGGGGTTCGCGCCCGTCACCCGTGATGCGCTGCTCGACGGCCTCGGCTGGCGCGGACTCGTCGATCTGGCGCTCTCGCCGGTGGATGCCGGACGTGGACGGCCCGCTCCCGACCTCGTTCTCACGGCGCTGCTGCGCACCGGGACCTCCGCGGTCGCGGCGGTGGCGGTCGCAGGGGACACCGTCAGCGACGTGGAGTCCGGACGCCGGGCCGGCGCGGGTTTCGTAGCCGGGGTCTTGACGGGTGCTCACGACTTCCGCGCTCTGTCGGGCGCGGGGGCCGACGCGGTGCTCGCCGACGTCTCGGCGTTGCGCGGGTCGCTGGCGGAGCACGGGCTGTTGCGTCTCGTCGCGACCTCCTGAGGCGCGGGATATGGGCACTCTGCTGATCCGGCCCCCCGGCCATCGCCGCGACGTCACACTGCGCCCCGCCGCGACGGCGATGGTGTGGATCGGCGACGGCCATCCGCACGAGACGATCGCGGTGCCCGGAGTGGCGCTCGGCGACGACGACGTGCTCGTGGCGGTCGAGCTGTCGACCATCTGCGGCTCCGACGTGCACACCGTGCAGGGACGGCGTGCGGTGCCCGTGCCCCTGGTCCTCGGGCACGAGTGCGTCGGTCGCGTGATCGCGACGGGCGATGCGGGTGCCACCGCGGTCGACGGCACACCGCTGCGCATCGGCGACCGGGTGGTGTGGTCGGTGACGATCTCGTGCGGCACCTGCGACCGCTGTGTGGGCGGCCTGTCGCAGAAGTGCCGCACGCTCGGCAAGTACGGGCACGACCGCATCGGCGTCCACGGCGACCTCACCGGGGCGTTCGCGAGCCATGTGCAGGTGCGGGGCGGGACTGCGATCGTCCGCGCGCCGGAGTCGCTCCCTGCCTCGGTGCTCGCTCCCGCCTCGTGCGCGACCGCGACGGCGTGGGCGGCTGTCGCCCGCGCGGCCCGGGATCGGGATCTCGACGGCGCCGCCGTCCGCGTCCACGGCGCGGGTCTGGTCGGGCTCACGGCCGCGGCGATCGCGGTGGAGCGGGGCGCGACGGTCGAGGTCCTCGACCCCAACCCGCTGCGTCGTGCACTGGCGTCGCGCTTCGGGGCCACGTGCCTCGACCGCGATCCCGACGTCGTGATCGAGGCGTCGGGACATGCGGTGTCGCAGGCCCTGGAGGGCGTGGCCACGGGCGGAACGGTCGTACTGGTCGGCAGTGTGTTCCCGGCTGATCCCGTGCCGTTCGATGCCGAGAGCGCTGTGCGTCGCCTGGTGACGATTGCGGGCGTGCACAACTACACCGGAGCGGAGCTCGCCGAGGCCGTCGCCTTCCTCGCCGGACGTGGGCGGGCATACCCCTTCGCCGACGCGGTCGGAGAAGTCCGTCAGCTCGCGGCGATCGACGAGGCGCTCGTCGCGGCAACCGCCCCGGACGCACCGCTGCGGATCGGACTCGTGCCCGGACGCTGAGGCATGCCCACGTGCCGAACGAGCGCATACCCCCACTAGCCTCGCGGACACGCGTGCGTCAGATGAACATGACGCGTCGTCGTGGTGGGTCGGTGTAGGTGCGTCCGAGGGGGCTGGTCCAGGTGAGGTCGCCTCCGGGGTGCTGGTGTGCGGTCCATCGGTAGGGGTCGTCGTTGTCGGGGTGTTTGAGGGTGTGGTGGGTGCGGCAGAGGTGGGCGAGGTTGTCGGTGCGGGTGGGTCCGCCGAGGGCGTGGTCGTGGGTGTGGTCGATGTCGCAGCGATGGGTGGGCATTCGGCATCCGGGGAAGCGGCAGTGTTGGTCGCGGGCGCGGAGGAACCTGCGCATGGGTTCGGTGGGGGTGTAGGTGTCGGTCTCGGTGACGAGTCCGGTGGGATCGAGGAAGAGGCGGGACCATCCGGTGTTTCGTCCGGCGAGGTCGCGGGCGATGTCGGGGTGGAGCGGGCCGTGGCCGTCGAGTTCCGCGGGCCGGTCGTCGGTGCCGGTGAGGGTGGTCGCGGAGACGGTGACCTGGATGCGGGCCTGGATGGTGTCCAGTCCGGTGCCGAGCGTCTCGGAGGGGGCTGAGGCGAGGAGCAGGTCGGTGAGGAGGTCGGCACGGATCTGGTCGAGCGTGCGCTCATCGGCCGGGACGTGCTCGATGTCGGGGCTGGACGGATCCGTGAGCGGGTCGACGAGTCCGGCGAGCGGGTCGATCGTGTACGTTCCGTCTTTGCCGTGGATGATGTTCTGCCCCTGGTCGGCGTCGAGGCGGGGATCGCCGGGCACGAGGTCGCGCGCGAACTCGTCGTCGGGGGCGGAGGGTTCGAGCGGCGGGAGGACGGGTTCGCGGTCGTTGCGGGTGCGGACGATCTCGCGGGCCATGCGGGTGAGGCGGTCGGCGATCGCGACGGCGAGCCATTCGGGGAGCACGGCGGTGAGCAGGGCGAGGCCGTCGTCGACGGAGCGGACGTTCACGCATCGTTCGTCGGTGGCGCGGCGGTGGCGTTCGACGACGGTCTGCTTCGCGAGAGCGGCGGCGACTTTGCGGGCGTGTGCTCGGGTGCGGGCGGCGGTGTCCTGTTCGGCGACGACGAGCACCGACTGCTCGTACAGGCCCAACGTCTCGGCATCCACGACGTTGTTGAGCACCGCCTCGGAGACGACCGTGCTCGCCTGGACGATCTCGCGGACGTGTCCGACCGTGATCGTCCCGGCCTGGAACGCGGCGCGCACCGCGGGCAGGTCGCGGGAGAGGGTGCGAGCGTCGGTGAACGCGTGCTCCACCGTCGCACGCGGTATGTGTCCGGCGGCGGCGTACTCGGCGATCATCGACCGGTAGATCGCGTCCCGGTGAAACGGACTCTCCGCCACATCCGCATCGTGCACCGCGATCCGGTCGATCAACAGGTTCGACGCGCGCGCCTCCAGTGCCGCGATCTGTCGGCGGGTATCGACCCAGTCATCGAGCAGGCGGCACCGTTCCTCCATGTCGAGGTCGAGATCGGTGCGCCGGGTCATGCTCCCAGTCTAGAACAAACGTTCGAATATACCGAGGGTCAGTCACGGAACATACCGGCATCCTCGTCGCCGCGCTGAGCCGGACTCCTCGCCGCGCTCACGGTTCAGGGCACATCACCGCGCTCACGGTTCAGGGCGCATCGGCGCGCTCGCGGCGCGGCCCCGGGGCGCGCAGCCCTTCCGCATGGAACGCCAAGAGCTTCACGGCCGCGTCGACCGTCTCGTCGAGGACCTCGTGCGGATCGCCTGCGAGCGCGAGCATCCGGTGTCCGATGCCGTCCGGCCCCGCCCACCCGAGGAAGACGGTTCCCGCTGGATGCCCGCCGTCCGGCCCCGGACCGCCCACCCCGGTCGTCGCGACGCACAGGTCGGCGTCGAACAGGTCCCGCGCACTCGAAGCGAGCTGTTCGGCGCAGGACGCCGAGACCGGATCCGTTCCCGGCGTCAGCCCCAGCACGCGCTCCTTGACGTCGGTGAGGTAGGCCACGACGCCACCGGCGAACCATTCGCCGGCCCCCTCGGCCGCACCGATCGTGCTCGCGAGGCGACCGGAGGTGAGCGACTCCACGACGCAGACGCGCAACCCGCGCTCCTCAGAGATCTCGCTCAGTCTCTCCAGGGCGTCTCGCGCTGCGGTCACTGCGAGATGCCCTCGACCGTCTTGCCCGTCGAGGCCGCCGAGAGCGACAGCGCGACGTCGGCCTGACTGACGATTCCCACCAGCTTGTGGTTCTCGATCACGGGGAGACGTCGCACCTGATGACGCTGCATGCGCTCGAGAACGACGCGCACGTCGTCGTCGGCCGCGATCGTCACCGGAGCGCCTTTCGCGAGCCGGCCGGCGGGAGTCGTCTCGGGATCCATGCCCATCGCAACAGCGCCCACCACGATGTCGCGGTCGGTGAGCATCCCCTTGAGCTTGCTGTCCTCTCCGCAGATCGGCAGCGCGCCGACGTCGAGATCGGCCATGACGGATGCCGCGATGCGCAATGAGTCATTGACACCGATGCAACGGGGGCTCGGCGTCATGATCTCCCGCGCGGTCGTCATCGCACGGCATCCGGGTCGTCGGGTGCCTTATCGGACGCGGCATCAGGGCCGGACGCGGCACCAGAACCCGACGCGGCACCAGAACCCGGCGCGGCATCCGAACCCGCCGCGGCATCCGCCTCGTGCGCCTCGTCCGCCTGGTCGGAATAGTCCGGGCGCGGCTGCTGCAGCGGCTGGTCGGAGTACTCGCCGCCGAGGCGTCCGCCGAACGGGCGGCCGTGGTCCGCGAACTCCTCGCGAGCGAACGTGAACGACCAGTCCCCGATCGTGAACTGCGCGCCCGTGCGGAGCGTCTCGGTCCGGTCGCCCGGATGCGTCGCATCCGCCGCGGGGTTGGTGTTCATCCCGCCCTCGCCGTGCATCTCGAGGACGTACTCGTCCCGTTCGTCGTGCGTGATGGTGGCGTGAACCGGGTCAGCGCCCGGGACCCGCAGGTCGGCCTCGGCGGCGGATCCGATGCGCACGACCTCGGCCTCGAGCGCGAACTCGGAGCGGTCGTCGTCGTGGTTGATCCGCAACCGGGGATCGCCCGCGCCGTACTCGGCATGCGTCGTCGCGGGCGTGTAGCCCTCGTCCGGGCGGTCGTCGATGTGCCGTGCGTTCATGAGAAGGCCTCCTCGGGTCGTGTGTCGACGCTACCGCGCGGGGTGACGTTCTGCAGGGGGTTGACTTCAGCGCCCTGCGTCGTCCGACTCCCCGAATTCGAGGGCCGGGAGGACGTCCTCCGGCACCAGCGTGATTCCTCCGGTGCTGCTGGCCGAGTTCGCCATCGCGGCGATCCACTCGGAGCGGAGTTCGACGGGGGTGGGGTCGTCGAAGATGAAGCGCAGGGGGATCGAGGGGTGCAACCAGATCGTGGTGCGGCCCGGAGCGTCGCCTTCGGGATGCTGCCAGCTCAGCGTGAAGCTCTCGTTGCGGCGCAGCTTCGTCGCGATCACGACTTTGAGATGTGCGAGGGCGCGATCGTCGATCTGGATCGGATTGTCCGCACCGTCGTAGTAGATCATTCCCATAGGATCGACGCTACGCAGGTGCGCGCCGCTCCGACAGGGGGATGTCGTTCGGCGCCCCCGTGTCGAGTGAGGAGAGGGGCCGATGGGCAAGTTCATCTACGAGGGAAACGTCAAGACCGAGATCGAGGACCGCGCGCTCACGCACCTCCAGCTCGTCATCACCGCCAAGCTCCGCCGCGCCGAGCCCTTCCCGTTCAGCTGGCGCGAGGACGCGAGCGTCGGCGGCGGCCGCACCACCGTCTGGGTGCAGCCGGGAAGCTCGCTCGTGTTCAAGTACTTCGGCAGTCGTCAGCCGTCGATCAACCGCGCCTGGATCGAAGCCCTCGCGTACACGGCGAATGCTCCCAGCGGCCTGTATCTCGTCCCCGAGCCGCAGGACGCGCACGGCTCGTCGGCCGACCACGTCGACGATTCGGTCACGCCGCCGGTCTGACGAGCGCGGCCCGCACGACCCGCGCACCGCACGACCCGCGCACCGCGCGGCGCGCACCGCGCGACGCGTGCGATCGTGTCAACCCCCTGCCGACCTCGGCCGGCTCCCGCGAGTCTCGAACGACACGGATCGAGAGGAGCGACATGACCGACACCACCGACCCGCGCCACGCGCATCGTGAAGAGGGCTTCCCCGCGCAGCAGCAGGATCAGCCGGGGCTGACCGACGAGACCCGCCCCGATCCCGACCACGGCGAGAGCTCATATCGGGGCTACGGACGGCTGCAGGGGCGCCGAGCTCTGATCACCGGCGGCGACTCGGGCATCGGCCGCGCCGTGGCCATCGCCTACGCCCGAGAGGGAGCAGACGTCGCGATCGTTCATCTGCCGGAGGAGCAGAAGGATGCCGACGACACGCTCGCGCTCGTCCGCGCCGAGGGGCGCAAGGCGCTCAGCCTCGCGGGAGACGTGCGCGACGAGGACTTCGCGACCCGGGTGGTGACCGAGACGCGCAGCGCGTTGGGCGGGCTCGACGTCCTCGTGCTCAATGCCGCCTACCAGCACGACATCGACGGCTTCGAGTCCCTCAGCACCGAGCGGATGCGCCGGGTCTTCGACACGAACCTCATCGGGATGCTGTTCACGGCGCGCGCCGCGTTCCCGCACCTGCAGCCCGGCGCGAGCGTGATCGTCTCGGCATCCGTGCAGGCGTACCAGCCGTCGCCGGGCCTGATCGACTACGCCATGACCAAGGCGGCCCAGGTCGCCTTCGTGAAGGCGCTCGCTGAAGAGGCCGGTCCGCGGGGCGTGCGCGTGAACGCCGTGGCGCCCGGACCGATCTGGACGCCGCTCATCCCGGCGACAGGGTGGGATGCCGAACGTCTGGCGACCTTCGGCGAGGACACGCCCCTGGGTCGGGCCGGCCAGCCGTCTGAGCTCGCGGGAGCCTATGTGTACCTGGCCTCCGACGACGCCTCGTACACCTCGGGCGCGGTGCTCCCGGTGACCGGGGGCAAGCACCTGTAGAGGGCCGCGCGCGGCCTAGGCTGGACCGGTGCAGCAGTCCGCGTCCTCCCGCCCGCTGGTGGGCATCGCCCTCGTCATCGGATCGTGTCTGTCGCTGCCCTTCGGCGCGGCCGTCGCGGCGCAGCTCTTCCCGGTGCTCGGTCCGTGGGGAGTGACCTCGCTGCGGGTCGCGATCGCGGCGCTGCTGCTGCTGGTGATCGTGCGGCCGAACCCGCGGGGGTGGACGCGGCAGCAGTGGACGGCCGCGGCGCTGTTCGGGCTGTCGCTCGCGGCGATGAACGCGTTCTTCTACGCGGCGATCGACCGCATCCCGCTGGGCCCGGCCGTCGCGATCGAGTTCCTCGGACCGCTCATCCTCGCCGCTGTGCTCACGCGCCGCCTCGCGGACTTCGCCTGGGTCGGGATCGCGCTGCTCGGCATGGTACTGCTCGGGGTCGACGGTCTGATCGGAGCGGAGCCGCTGGATCCGCTCGGCGTCCTGTTCGTGCTCGTCGCGGCCGGGTTCTGGATCATGTACATCCGGATGAGCGCGCGCGTGGGCGCTGTGATCCCGGGCAGCGGCGGGCTCGCCATGGGGCTGGCCGTCGCCGCGGTGCTGCTGATCCCCGTGGGGGTGCCCGCCGCCGTCACCGTGGCGGGAGACATTCAGCTGCTGCTGCTCGCGGCGATCACCGCTGTGCTGTCGTCGGTGATCCCGTACAGCTTCGAGCTCGCCGCGCTCCGGCGGCTGCCTCAGCGGGTGTTCGGCGTGCTGCTGAGCCTCGAGCCCGCTTTCGCGACCCTCGCCGGCTGGCTCGTGCTCGGTCAGTCGGCGACGCCGCTCAAGCTGCTCGCGATCGGTCTCGTGGTCGCCGCCAGCGTCGGGACGACGCTCGGTGCGCGACGCCAGGACAAGGACGCACGACGCCGTCGGAAGGAGGACGAGGCCGGTCCGTTCACCGGCCCCCTCCCGTTGCCCGACTGATCTCGCGAACCGCTCTGCGGCATCGTCTCACGCGACTCGGGCGGCCGCCCGGGCGACCGGAAGCGGATACCGGCGCCGCAGGAGCACCCGCTGCACGAGCGTCCACGCGACCGTGACGGTCAGATAGAGCGCGGCGGCCAACGGCACAAAGGCGGCGAACACGGCCGTCAGGTAGTGCAGGGCTCCCGCCACCCTCATCATGGCGGGCGAGTTCAACGGAGACTCCTCCGCACCCTCGACCGGCGCCGGACGGAAGACCCGGCGCGACACCTCGGCGACCGCGACGATGATCGCGAGGAGCACGCCGAACACGGCGAAGGTCGCGGGGGTCGCCGTGCCGCCGAACAGCGCCGAGACGAGGCTCGTGCCGAGCGGTGCGCCGAACAGCTCGTGCGTGAGCAGGTCGTTGGGGTGCCCGGCGATCTCGGGGCGCAGGAACAGCGTGTAGATCAGGCCCACGACCGGCGCCTGGGCGAGCACCGGCAGCATGCCCGCGAAGGGGGAGGTGTTCTCGGAGCGGTAGAGCTCCATCATCTCCTTCTGCAGTCGCTCGGGGTTCTTCCTGTGGCGCTTCTGCAGCTCGCGCAGCCGCGGCGCGAGGCGCGCTCTGGTCTGCTCGGCCTTGGCCTGCGAGAAGCCGACGGGGATCAGGAGCGCACGCACGAGGAGGGTCACGAGCACGACCGCGAGGGCCGCGGCGGATGCTCCGGCGAGTGGCTCGACGAGGGTGGCGAGGCCGGCCAGCGCGCCGTAGGCGGCGTCGAGGAGGGCGGCGAGGGGAGGGAAGGCGAAGGTGTCCATGGAAGTCCGTTCGTGTGTCGGGAAGGGTCGGCGAAGGCCGCGCGGTCCCGTACGAGAGACGGACTACGCGGCGGCGGCGACTCCCGGCGCACGAGGACGAGGATGCCCCGCGGCATCCGGATCGCTCTGCGCGAGCAGCGTCGAGGCGTCGATCGCACGCAGCGGATGCGGGGCGCTGCGCGGCGACGGGGGAGCGAGGCTCAGCGCGACGGCGATCGTGAGGGTGGTCAGCGCGATCAACGCGATCGCGAGACCGAGGGCGGCGGCGTCGGGCAGGGCGACGAGGCCGAGCGCGGACGCGACGAAGGCCAGCATCTGACCGAACCCCTCGCTCACGCGCACACCTCCCTCACCGTGAGCGTAACACCGGCGCCCGTGCCGCGGCCCGGAGCGGACGGGCTGTCCGCTCCGGGCGTAGCCTCGAGGCATGACTGATCTGCGCCGCCTGTTCGGCATCGAGCATCCGATCGTCCTCGGCCCGTTCGGCGGGCTCTCCTCGGTCGCACTGACGGCGGCCGTGAGCGATGCCGGCGGGCTCGGCGGCTTCGGGCTGTACGGGTTCGACGGCGCCCGCATCCGCTCCACGGTCGCGGCGCTCCGCTCGGCGACCGCACGTCCGTTCGCCGTGAACGTCTGGCTGCCGACCGGCGACGAGGTCGAGCCGAACGCGCAGCACACCGTGTTCGCGCAGGCGCTGCAGCCCTTCTACGAGGCGGTCGGACTCGACGTCCCCGGGCGTCCCGAGCAGTACCTTCCCTCGCTCGACGAGCAGCTCGACGCGATCTGGGAGTCCGCGCCGCCCGTGCTCAGCGTCGTATTCGGCGTGCCCACGGACGAGATGATCGCCGAGGCGCGTCGCCGCGGCATCCGCGTGGTCGGCACCGCGACGACGGTCGCCGAGGCGGTCGCGCTGGCCGAAGCGGGAGTGGATGCCGTCGTCGCCACCGGTCTGGAGGCGGGAGGACACCGTGTCTCGTTCCTGCGTCCAGCCGAGGACTCCCTCATCGGCACCCTGGCGCTCGTGCCGCAGGTCGTCGACGCGGTCGACGTGCCCGTGGTCGCGGCCGGAGGCATCGCGGAGCGGCGCGGAGTCGCGGCGGCATTCGCGCTCGGAGCCTCGGCCGTGCAGGTCGGCACAGCCTTCCTCGCGACCGCCGAGTCGGCCACGACCGATGCCCACCGTGAGGCGATCCGCTCCACTGCCGCCGACGAGACCGTGCTCACCCGCGCCATGAGCGGACGTCTCGCCCGCGGAGCGCGCAACCGCGCTGTGCGGGCGATCGAGGCGAGCGGCACGATCGCGCCGTTCCCCATGCAGAACTGGCTCACCGGGAAGTTCCGCGCTGTCGCGAACGATCAGGGTCTCGGCGAGCTGCAGTCGCTGTGGATGGGTCAGGGTGCCCCGTTGGCGCGTGCCCGCACGGCATCCGAGGCCTTCACGGAGCTGCTGGCGGGGGTGCCGCGGGAGGGGTGACGGCCGTTCTAGCCACATATCTGGCTAGAATGTGCGCATGTCAACTCACAACGTTCTCGACGCGAGGAACAACCTCTCACGCTTGATCGTGGAGTCGCAGAGCGGCGAGGACGTCGTCATCACCCGCCGCGGGACGCCGGTGGCACGACTCGTGCCGGTCGGCCCCGTCGACATGATTCAGAGCGGACGACTGCTCGTGGAATGGATCGAGAGTTCACCGCTCCCCCCGCGACTCTCGCGCCTCGCACGCGAGATCGACGCGCAGGTCGCCGAGAACCGGGACGCCTGGGAATGATCTATCTCGACTCCTGCATCCTGATGCACGCGCTCGAGGACGCAGGGCCCCGCGGCGATGCCGTTCGCCGACGGCTTCGAAGCATGGACGAGACGGTGGCGTCGAGTCCGCTCGCGCTGCAGGAGTGCCTCGTGCTCCCGATCCGGGAGCGGAACCTCGAGGTGCGGGATCGATATCTGGCGCTCTTCGATCACCTCGAGAGCATCCCCCTCGACACCGCAGTCTTCGTGCGTGCCGCTGAGCTCCGCGCGGACTTCGGGGTCAAGACGCCGGACGCCCTGCATCTCGCCGCAGCGCAGCTCTCGGGATGCACGGAGTTCTGGACGAACGACCGAAGGCTCGCATCCGCGTCGCACGGTCTCGCCGTCGACGTGATCGACGACGCCGGTTCGGGCTGAAAGCTCTCCGTCGCTAGAGGATGACGGTCGAGCGGCCGTGCACGATCACGCGGTCCTCCGCGTGCCACTGCACGGCGCGCGCGAGCACGAGACGCTCGACGTCGGCGCCGCGGCGCTGCAGTTCGGCGGCCGATTCGGAGTGGGTGACGCGCGTGACGTCCTGCTCGATGATCGGCCCCTCGTCGAGGTCGGCCGTCGCGTAGTGCGCCGTGGCTCCGATGAGCTTGACGCCCCGCTCCTTCGCACGCGCATAGGGGTTCGCGCCGATGAACGCGGGCAGGAACGAGTGGTGGATGTTGATCACCGGCGCCTCGAGGCGCTCGATGAAATCGTCCGTGAGGATCTGCATGTAGCGCGCGAGCACCACGAGGTCGACGTTGCCGCGGAGCAGCTCCAGCTGGCGCTGCTCCATGGACTCCTTGTCGCCCGAGGGGATGTGCACGAACGGCACGCCGAACGACCGGACGGCCTCCGCGAGGTCGGGGTGGTTCGAGACGACCATCGTCACGTCGATGTCGAGCTGTCCGCGCTGCGTGCGCCACAGCAGCTCCATGAGGCAGTGGTCGTACTTCGACACGAAGATAGCGACGCGCTTGCGGCGGGCGGTGTCATGCAGCGACCACTCCATGCCGAAGCGCTCGGCGACCCGCTCGAGATCGGCTTCGAGCGCGGTGCGGGCCGCGGCGAGACCGGGCAGGTGGATGACGGTGCGCTGGAAGAAGCGTCCGCCCTCGGAGTCCGTCGAGTGCTGGTCGAGCGAGATGATGTTCGCGCCGTGCTGTGCGAGCACGCCGGCGACGGCGGCGACGATGCCGGGCTGGTCGTCGCAGGCGATCAGCAGGCGGGCGGTGTCGGGCTGGGGCATGGAGGACTCCTCGGGGTGTGCATCGATTCTGCCGTGGATGCGACCCCCGGGCGAATCGCCGCCATACCCTGGAGGGATGGAGACGCCCGCACCCCTCGCCTCGCGGCTGCTCGCCGAGGCGCGCGCAGCTCTGCAGGGCGCTCCGACCGAAGGGCTCGGGGAGGAGCGGGAATCGCGCTGGCGCGGCCACCGCATCGTGAAGATCGGCCGGGTCTGGCACCTCGGCGTGCTGTTGCTCACCGACACGCACGCGCTCGCGACGGCCGAGGTGCTGCGCGCCGCGGACCCGGGTCGACGCGGCTACACGGCCGAGTCCGCGCGCGAGCGAGCCGCGCGTCGGGCGCTCGCCCTGCGCGGCGGGTTCGACGAGGGCGAGGTCGCGCACGTGGGGTGGACCGTGATCGACGTGGATGCGGTGGATGCCGGCGGAGCATCCGGTCCGCTCGCAGTCGTCGACGGCGTGCCCTCGGTGCGCTGGAGCACAGCCGGTGGATGGATGCAGCTCGAGACCTACCTGCGCGAGCGGGTGGAGCTCCTTCGGGGCTGAGCGAGAGCGAGGCGTTCCCGGTCGTTGAGCGAGGAGCGCAGTGACGAGGCGAAACGCCCCGGCGCCGCCTTCGATGTCACCCGGCGAACGTCTCCGCGAAGCGTCGCAGCAGCGCGGCGCCCTCCGTGACGGAGGCCGCGAGCACCTGGCCCTGCACGAGGTCGAACTCCTCCGGGTCGAAGTACCCGGTCGTGCGGTAGAACGTCATGCGGTCGGCGAAGTCCCGCGGCGTCGGCTCCGGGTGGAACTGCGCCGTGTACAGGTGCGTGCCCACGCGGTACGCCTGCACCGGGCACGCGGCGTTCGTCGCGAGCAGCACAGCGCCGTCGGGCAGCGACGCCGCGGATTCCTTGTGCGCCGTGAAGACCGTGAGCGCCGGCGCGCTGGGGCCGAAGACCGGGTCGGCAGAACCCGCCGCGGTCGTCTCGATCACGGTCGCGCTCGCGGGCTCGGGTGTCGCCGTCGTGACCTCGCCTCCCAGCATCCGCGTCACGACGCCGATGCTGAAGCACGTGAAGAACACTGCGATGCGCTGGTCGATCGCGAGCCGCGCGAGAGTCTCGAGGTCGGCTTCGACGCGGAGCTGCTCGGTCGGCTTGTGCTCATCGCTCACGTTGAACGGCGACCCGCCCACGACGACGCCCCGGTAGCGGGTCAGGTCGACCGTGTCGAGGCGCTGCGTGAGCAGGTCGAGACGGTCGACGACATCCACGCCGAGAGCCCGTCGGAACGAGGCGTGCTCGGCATCCGCCGCCCCGAGCTCGGGACGCACGCAGACGTAGAGAAGCGAGACCACCACGCGAGTCTAACGAGCGCGAGGGACCCCTCCGGACGCGGGCGTCACCGGGACGAGTTGGCGGTGCGGCCGCGCACGATCCCCACGAACGTCTCGACGTCCGGCGTCGTCCGATCGCGCAGCCAGGCGAGGGCCACGGTCGACGTCGGACCGTCGGCGAGGGGCCGGTGCTCGACGTCCTTGCGGTGGTGCAGGCGCGCCAGGGACATGGGTACGATCGCGACGCCCGTGCCCGTGGCGGCGGTCGCGATCGCGTCCGCGGTCGTCATCGCGGAGAAGCGCGGTGCGACGGCATCCGCGATGTCGAAGGGGATGAGTGCGTCGTCGGTCAGCGCGAGCACGACCTCGCCCGCGAGGTCGGCGATCGCGAGCTCCTCTGCCGCCAGCAGGTGCGACTCGTTCGAGGCGACGACGACGGGCACCTCCTCGTAGAGCGCGATGACGTGCAGATCGTCATCCGCGAGGGGAAGGCGCACGAGCGCGGCGTCGAGCCCGTCGAGCGCGGTTCGCTGCCCCGCGACCTCGATCGGGACGAGTTCGAGCGGCACGTGCGGCATCCGCTGCTTCCACGCGTCGATCCACTTGCCGGGGGTCGCTCCGGGGACGGCTCCGAGCCGGAACGTTCGGGGCTCTTCGGGTGCGGGCGCGTCGAACACGACATCCGCGGTCTTGCGCGGTGGCTTGGGCGGCGGGAACCGCTGCGCGGGCGCGGCCTTGTTGCGCCGCACGGGCGTGCCCCGTCCGGACCCCTTGCCCCCGCCGCGCGCCGGTCGTCGTCCCTGGGTCGCCATGCGCTCCAGGCTACCCGCCGCGCGGCTCCAGGCGACGCTGATCCGTCACCCGATCACGCCGCGAGCCACAGGCCCTTCGGCGTCGTGGCGATGGTCAGACCGGCCGCGACCGTCTCGTCGTCGCCGATCCGCGCGCCGCGCACGATGCGTGCCCCGGCCCCGACCTCGGTGCGGACGCCGATGTGCGCGTGGTCTCCCACGGCCGCGCCCTCGCCGATGTGTGCGTGCGCGTCGATGAACGCGCCCTCGCCGATCACGGCATCCGGTTCGATCCACGCGCCGCGGGCGATGGACGCCCCGGCGCCGACGCGCGCGCCGGGTTCGATGTAAGCGCCCGCTTCGATGTGCGCCTTCGGATGGACCTTCGCGCCGTGCGCGACGAGACCCCGACCGTTGGCGTGCTTGCGGTAGCGCAGCGTGTCGCCTCGGTCGTTCTCGATGTCGACGTAGTTCTTGCCCACGATTCCTCCCGTGCTCCGGAGTCTCCCGGATATATGAACAACCATGAGTGGTTCGGATTCATTCCCCGGAATGGATGGGACGGATGTGTCGCCTCAGCGCTGGCAGACGGGGCACCAGAAGGTCACGCGCTCGCGCGTCGGATCGGCGCCCAGCTCGCCGCGGCGGATGAGGGTGCCGCAGCGTCGGCAGGGGCGGCCGGAGCGGCCGTACACCCAGGTGCCCTGGCCCGGCCGGTCGACACCCGTGAAGGTGCGATGGCGACGATCGCGGTTCGCGCGTATCGTGCGGACCCCGAGCTCGATGAGCGCTGCGACGTCGACCTCGGGAGTCGGCGTCGTGGGCAGCACGCCCCTCAGGAACAAGAGCTCCGCCGCGTACTCGTTGCCGAACCCGGCGACGTTGCGCTGGTCGAGGAGCGCGACGTGGATGCTGCGCGTGTCGGCACTCAGTCGCCGCACCGCTTCGGCCGCATCCCAGTCGGGAGCGAGTGGATCGGGACCCAGATGGCCGATCAGCTGCTGCTCGTCGCGGGTCGGCACGACCTCGATCTCGGCCAGGTCGATGCCCACGGCCTCGCGCTGCGCCGTACCGACGATCGCGCGGACCTTGAAGGCTGGATGCCGCCACTTCTCGCCCGGTCGATACACGAGCCAGGCGCCATCCATGCGCAGATGGGAATGCAGCGTGCTGTCGCCGATCCGCAGCAGCAGATGCTTCCCCCGGGCGCCCGAGGAGACGATCGGCTGGCCTGTGAGGTCGACGGTCGCGGCTTGGGGCACGCGGAGGTCGAAGCGCGTGACCTCCGATCCGACGAGCGCATCCTCCAGGCGTCGGGCGGTGCGGAAGACGGTGTCGCCCTCGGGCATCAGACGGCTCCCGTGCCGGAGGAGTGCCCGGCGGGCGGCGGGAGCGGCGCGGCCGTGGCGTCCGGCGCGGGCGGCGGCGGAGCGAGAGTGGTGCGCTGCAGCATCGTTCGGGCGAGGATCGTCGAGCCGGCGACCGCGGCGGGCATCACGGCGACCGCACCCCCGGGGATCAGGAAGCAGAGCTGCGTCGCGACCCCGAAGCCCAGCACCCGCGCGCGACTGCCGCGGAACAGCGCGGCGCGATCGGCGGGCGACAGCTCGCGGGCGTCGAACGCCCGAGCGGTGAGCTCGCGCGCCAGCAGCCGCCCCGTGAGGGTGACACCCATCACCGGGCCGAGGAGTCCGCCGACGAGCGGCACGAAACCGAGGAGCAGCACGACGATCGCCACGAGGACGCCGAGCAGCACGAGCCGGATGCCCTCGCCCAGCGCCGTCCAGAACCCGCCGCCGTCGGCGGAGGGCGCATCGCCCAGATCGGCCTCCACCGCCCGCCAGATGCGCTGATAGAAGGGGTCTCCGATCGCGAGCGCCAGAGCGCTGAACACCGTGCTCGCCAGAGCGAGGGCCGCGGCGAAGAGCACGATACCGACGACCCCGCGGAACAGGCCGCGCCAGGGCTCGACCCAGCCGTCGGCGAACGGGGTGAGTGCGTCGGCGATCGTGCCGAGTGAGAGCGCCAGGGGGATCAGCGCCGCGAGCAGCAGCACGGCGGCGATGACCGCAGGCACGAGGCCGAGCGCCATGAGCCGGGGACGGGAGCGCCAGGTGCCGAAGCCGCGCAGCAGCATGCGGACGCCCTCGCCGAACTCGCGGATCATGCGACCAGCCTAGGAGACGGCTCCGACACCCGGCGGGAGCACCTCGCGCTCAGGACGCCGCGGAGCGTTGGACGATCGTCTGCAGCATCCCCACATCCACGTGCTCCAATGACGAGACCCGGTGGACCCCGGGTGGGAGGCTCCGGGCGGGGTCGCCCACCACGACGGTCGTGCAGCCTGCCGACACGGCCGACCACGCACCGACCTGGGAGTCCTCGAGCACGACGCAGCGTCCGGCGTCGAGGCCCAGTGCGGCAGCGCCGTCGAGATAGGGATCCGGGGCCGGCTTCGTGCGGACGGAGTCGTCGGCCGTGATCGACACCCGGAACGCCGACAGATCGACGCTCTCCGCGAAGCGATCGACCCAGTGCCGCGGCGACGACGTCACGAGAGCGAGCGGCACCGAGGCCTCCGTCAGCGCGCGCAGAAGGGCGGGAGCTCCCGGACGCCACGTGACCGATTCGGCGTAGGCCGCGAGAGCCCGACGGTCCAGGTCGAGGGCGATCGCGGACTGCGGCTCGCGGAGGTCCAGGCGCTCGCTCAGCAGCGCCGCGGCGCGATCGAGGTCGAGACCCTCGGAGGCGGCGGCCAGGCCCACGGCATCCGCTCCATCGTGGTCGTTCACGAAACGTTCGATGACGCGCAGCCACGTGCTCTCGGTGTCGAGGAGTGTGCCGTCCATGTCGCTCAGGACGCCCCATCGGGGCGCGGGATCGTGTGTCATGGGTCGTCCTCCGGTCGCGTCGATCTCCACGGACCGCTGCCCCCATCTCCGCGGGGGCAGGAGGACGCCGCCCGGACTGAGCGGGAACGGCGGGTGAACGCGAGGAGAACGCCGCGGGAAACTCCGCGGACAGGTGCGTGCAGGTGTGCAGGATGCTGTCGCACAGGCGGATCCGCGCGCCGCCGCGGGGCTACGCTGACCGCGGACCGGCCCGCATCCGACCCGGCGCCGTAGAGAGGAGAAACCGTGCACCGGTACCGGGAGATCGCCCGCGACCTCACCATGCAGATCGCCGACGGCGCCTTCGACGCCACCGGGATGCTGCCCGCAGAGGCGCAGCTCGCCGTGACCTACGAGGTGTCTCGAGGGACCGTGCGCAACGCGCTGGTGCTCATGGCGAGGCAGGGCGCGATCGCCCCCCGACGCGGGTCCGGATGGCTCGTGCGCACGACGGGGCTGAGCCAGCGCTTCTCGGAGATGCGGTCGTTCGCGCAGTGGGCGCGGAGTCGGGGCATGGAACCGGGCGGACGGGTCGTCGAGCAGCGGAGACGTGCGGCCACCGCGCACGAGGTCCGGCGGTTCCGCGGTGGGCACGGCATCGGCGACGTGCTCGAGGTCGTGCGCCTGCGGATGCTGAACGGACGGGTCGTGATGCTCGAGCGCACCGCGTACCCGTCGTGGATCGCGCCGCTCGTCGAGGATCTGTCGCCGGAGGAGCCCTCGGTCGTCGGCGCCCTCGAAGAGCGCGGCGTGCGCATGGTGCACGGCGAGCACACGATCGATGCGATCGCCGCCCCCAGCGAAGACGCCCGTCTGCTCGACGTGCGGCGGTCGAGCCCGCTGCTGCGGGTGAACCGGGTCAGCTACGCTGCGGACGGGCGGGCGATCGAGGCGGGCGACGATCGCTACCTGCCCGATGTGATGTCGTTCCAGGTGCAGTCGTCGCTGCAGGGCATGTCACTCACCCGGCAGACGGGGTGACAGCGGGCGGGTGGCGTCGCGGTCGGTGAGGTCGCGTGCCTGTGAGGTCGCGGTCGGTGAGCTCGCAGGCCTGCGGGCGCGGGGAGGAGCCGAGACCTCGGAGTCTCGCAGATCGCGTTGTGGGGAGTTCCTCAGATCGCCCTGCGGGAGTCCCTCAGATCGCCTTGCGGAGCGTGTAGCCGCGTGGGGTCGCGACGAACCCGGCCTCCTGCAGCGCGGTCGCGAGCTCGGTGCCGTAGACACCTTCGCCGTTGACCTTCTCGACCGTGAGCGTGTCGAGGCGACGGGCGCGGGAGGTGGCGACGAGGTCGGCGGCGGCCGCCTGGAGGATCTCGCTGTCGTCGGTGAAGCAGAGCACGGTGCGTCCGCCGCGTTCCAGGTACAGCACGAGCGCGCCGTCGACGAGTACGACGAGTCCACCGGCCTTGCGTCCGGGCCGGTGCGAGACGTCGTCGCGGCGCGGCCAGCCCAGAGCCGCGCCATAGGGGTTCGCCGGGTCGGTGGCCGCGAGCGTGACGGCGAGCCGGGGCGGCGGATCGGCGAGACCCGCGAAGGTGCGGAGGCGGTCGACGGTGGCGGAGGCCGCGAACTGCGCGGCGCCGAGCTTCTCGATCACGTAGCCGCGACGGCAGTGACCGGCCTCCTCGAAACCCGCGAGCACGCGGTAGGCCTGCGCGAAGCCTCCGGGAACGCCTTCGGACTGCACGGCGCCGCGGGTCACGACGCCGTAGCGGTCGAGCAGCAGGCCCGCAGTGACGGTCGCGCGGCGCGTGGCATCCGTCTCGATCCCGGGGAGCAGCGACCAGCGCCCGCCGACGGAGGAGGGGCGCGGTGTGGGACGCGCGAGCGACATGCCTCGGTAGGCCCGGGTGCGCGGAGCGCGGCGCGTGACGCGATGCGCCTGCGACCCGCCCGCGAGCAGGGAGCGGATCGGGGCGAACGTGTCGTTCGTGACGCGCCCGGCCCAGGTGAGGTTCCAGAGTGCCTCGAGCACGGACTGCTCGTTCTCGGCGCCGGTCATGTCGCGGAGCTGAGCGGCGAAGTACGCCCCTCCCGCGCCGAGCGCCTCGAGCACGCGGGCCTCGAGCGAGTCCGCGGCGATCTCCGAGTCGGGTTCGGGCAGGGTGAAGGGCGCGAGGTCGGCAGGATGCAGCGAGACCCACCCGTCGCGGCCGGGCAGGGTGCCGTGTCCCGACCAGATGACCTCACCGGCGGCCGTGAGCTCGTCGAGCAGGGCGGGGGAGTAGTCGCGCACCCGCGACGGAAGCACGAGCGACTCCCAGGCGCTCGCGGGGATCGGTACACCTGCGAACTGCTCGATGACCGTGAGCACGCCGTCGATGCCTTCCAACGGACGATGCAGGTGCTGCCAGTCGGGCAGGAACCGCGCATAGGCCTCCGGGGAGACGGGCTCGACGCTGCCGCGGATGGCTGCGAGCGACCGCATCCGCAGCCGCCGCAGCACCTCGGTGTCGCACCACTCGGTCTCGCTGCCCGACCCCGAGGCCTCGGGCAGGAAGTACCCGCTCGTCAGCCGGCCGGAGTGCTCGAGGCGCTGCAGCGTGTGCCGGGCGACCGCGGCGCCGATGCCGAGCCGTGAGGCGAGCGCATCGGTCGTGAACGGACCGTGCGTGCGCGCGTAGCGCGCCACGAGGTCGCCCAGCGGATCGGCCATCGGCTCGAGGAACGCCACAGGGATGCCGGTGGGCAGCGCGGCTCCGAGTGCATCGCGCAGACGTCCGGCGTCTTCGATCGCCGCGATGCGCGTGGTGCCCGCGATCGTCACGGGGATCGCGCGTCGCGCGGCGACGAGGGCGTCGAGATGGGCCGTGGCAGCCTCGATCATCGCACCGGTGTCGGCATCCGTCGCGGTGTCGAGCGCGGTGTCCGTCGTCGTCTCGGTCGCACGTTCCAGACGCAGCGCCACCTCCGCGGCGTCCAGCGGGCCGAGCACGCGCAGCAGGTCGGCCACCCCCTCGAGCCCTCGCGCTCGCCGTTCGGGGTCGAGCCGCTGCACCTCGCGTTCGAACTGCGCGATCACCGCGGGGTCGAGCAGCTCGCGCAGCTCGACCGTGCCGAGCAGCTCGCCGAGGAGCGCCGGATCGACCGAGAGTGCGGCGGCGCGTCGCTCGGCCAGCGGCGAGTCGCCCTCGTACATGAACGCGCCGACGTAGCCGAACAGCAGGTCGCGAGCGTAGGGCGACGGCTGCGAGGGCTGGGTCTCGACGAGCCGGATGCGACGATCGGCGATCGAGGTCGCGAGCCGCCGCAGCGACGGCAGGTCGTAGACGTCCTGCAGTACCTCGCGCAGGGTCTCCAGGATCACCGGGAACGTCGGATGCCGTCGTGCGACTTCGAGCAGCTGCGCGGACCGTTGCCGCTGCTGCCACAGGGGCGTACGGCGGTTGGGGTTGGTGCGGGGCATAAGCAGAGCTCGCGCTGCGCACTCGCGGAACCGGGAGGCGAAGAGCGCGGAGCCGCCGACCTCCTGCGTGACGAGCTGCTCGAGCTCGTCGGGGTCGAACACGAAGAGCTCGGCTCCGGGCGGCTCGGACTCCGCATCCGGCAGGCGGACGATGATGCCGTCGTCGCTCGCGACCGCCGATCCCTCGACGCCCAGGCGCTCCCGCACTCGGGCGTTGATCGCGAGCGCCCACGGCGCATGCACCTTCATGCCGTACGGGGAATGCAGGATCACGCGCCAGTCGCCGACCTCGTCGTGCCCCCGCTCGACCGTGAGCGAGCGATCCGTCGGAAGCGTGCCCGTGGCCTCCCGCTGCTCGGTCAGGTGGGCCATGAGGTTCGCCCGAGCCTGCTCGTCGAGACCGGCCTCGATCAGCCGCTGCGCAGCCTTCTCGGGGGCAGCCGACGACACTTCACGGGAGAACTTCCCGAGTGCCTCACCCAGCTCGAACGGGCGGCCGATGCCGTCGCCGTGCCAGAACGGCACCTTGCCCGGCTGTCCGTAGGCGGGGATCACGTTGACTCGGTCGTGCGTGATCTCGGCGATCCGCCAGCTGGTCGTGCCGAGCGTGAACACGTCTCCCACCCGCGACTCGTAGACCATCTCCTCGTCGAGCTCGCCGACCCGCGCGCCCGTGGACTCTCCTGCGACGAAGACGCCGAACAGCCCGCGGTCGGGGATGGTGCCGCCGCTCGTGACCGCGATGCGCTGCGCGCCGGGCCGACCCGTCAGCGTTCCGGCATCCCGGTCCCAGACGAGCCGAGGGCGCAGCTCGGCGAACTCGTCGGAGGGGAAGCGCCCGGCAAGGAGGTCGAGCGTCGCCTCGTACGCCGAACGGGGGAGCGACTGGAACGGTGCGGACCGTCGCACGGTCTCGAACCACTCCTCGACGCTGATCGCCCCGAGCGCGCTGGCCGCGACCGTCTGCTGAGCCAGGATGTCGAGCGGGTTGCGGGGCACCTGGATCGCCTCGATCTTGCCCGCCAGCATCCGCTCGGTCACGATCGCCGTGTGCAGCACGTCCCCGCGGTGCTTGGGGAACAGCGCAGCGCGGCTGATCTCGCCGACCTGGTGGCCCGCCCGGCCCACACGCTGCAGGCCGGAGGCGGCGGAGGGCGGGGCCTCGACCTGGATCACGAGGTCGACCGCGCCCATGTCGATGCCGAGTTCGAGGCTGCTCGTCGCGACCACGCAGCGGAGGACCCCGGACTTCAGCTCCTCCTCGACCTGGGCGCGCTGCTCCTTCGACACCGAGCCGTGATGGGCCTTCGCGAGCACGGGATCGGCGCCCGCCGTGGCCCCGGCCTGCGCCATCATCGACGCCGGCACGGTCTGGTCGGGGAGGGGGACGCCGATGCGTTCGGAGTAGATCTCGTTGAGCCGGCCGGTCAGTCGCTCGGCCAGTCGGCGGGAGTTCGAGAACACGATCGTGGAGTTGTTCTGCAGGATGCGGTCGACGATCGCCTCCTCCACGTGCGGCCACACCGAGCCCGTGACCTCGGTGTACTCGGCGGCATCCTCGTCGGCGGTCGTGGTGGAGGCCCCGGGCGGCGGGGGCGGGTTGGTCATGTCGTCCATCGGCACGACCACCCCGAGCTCGAAGGTCTTCGAGGCGGGTGGGGCGACGATCTCGACGGGGGCCGCGCCGCCGAGGAAGCGCGCGACCTCGTCGATCGGTCGCACGGTCGCCGACAGGCCGATGCGCTGCGCCGGCTGCTCGTGCCCGTGCGCTGCGCGCAGCGCGTCGAGCCGTTCGAGGCTCACCGCGAGGTGCGCTCCGCGCTTGGTCGCCGCGACCGCGTGCACCTCGTCGATGATGACGGTGTGCACGTCGCGCAGCGTGTCCCCGGCACGGCTCGTGAGCATGAGGTACAGCGACTCGGGCGTCGTGATGAGGATGTCGGGCGGATCCGACACGAGCTTGCGCCGATCGCTCGACGTCGTGTCGCCGGAGCGGACCCCGACCGTCACCGCCGGTGCCGGCATGTCCAGCCGCCGGGCGGACTGACCGATCCCGATCAACGGGGAACGCAGGTTGCGCTCGACGTCGACGCCCAGCGCCTTGAGCGGAGAGATGTAGAGGATGCGGGTGCGCGACGCCTCGGCATCCTTCTTCGCCTTCCTCTCCTTCTCGCCGGCGACGGCTCCCGCGGCGATGCGCTCGCGGAACACACTGTCGATCGCCCAGAGGAACGCCGAGAGCGTCTTGCCCGATCCGGTCGGAGCGACCACGAGCGCGTGCTTGCCCTGCGAGATCGCCTCCCACGCGCCGGCCTGCGCGGGCGTGGGCGCGGTGAACGCACCCCGGAACCAGTCCTGCGTGGCCGGGGTGAAGCGCTCGAGGACGTCACCCATCCCTCCATCATCGCGGGTGCCGCCGACATCGGGTTCCGGATTGTCCGAGGTCGGGAGCATGCTGTAGGCATGGCCGCGCACACCACGAACTACCGCACCACGTTCATCGAGGTCGCCGAGGACTGCCCGGTCGATCATGCCGAAGAACCGCCCACCGGCGAGAAGCCGACGATCGCCGCGCTGCACTACCGGCTGATCGCCGAGCAGCCCTACGGTCGCACGTCCGACGACGTGATCTTCACGACCCACGCGCTGCGCCAGGGCATCGACCCCGACGACGCCGCCGCGCGCGAGGCGTTCTTCGCAAAGGGACAGCCGTGCCTGCGGTCCTCGCCGCTCGGCAAGCGCTACGGCTGGGGACTCGACCACGACGAGGAGGGACGCGTCGCTCTGGTGCCGCGCGAGTCCGAGGAGTACACGCTCCGCGCCGCCGACCCCGCGGTTGCCCACACGAGGGCGATGCGGAGCCGGCGGGCCTGAGGGTCAGTCCACCTGCCGCAGCATCCCCTCGCCGTCGATCTCGAGCGTGAGGTCGAGGTCGAGCCGGGAGAGGAACGCGTCGTCGTGACTCACCACGAGCACCGCGCCCCGATACGCGCGCAGCGCCTCCACGAGCTGGTCGACCGTGTCGATGTCGAGGTTGTTCGTCGGCTCGTCGAGCAGCACCAGGTGCGGCGGCGGGTCCGACAGCAGCAGCTTCGCGAGCGCCACCCGGAACCGTTCGCCGCCCGACAACGCGGACACCGGCCGGTCGGCGGTCGCCCCGCGGATCAGGAACCGCGCCAGGCGGTTGCGTAGCTCCTTCTCGGGAACGTGCGGCGCGGCATCCGCGATGTTCTCGAACACCGACCGCGTCTCGTCGAGCCCGTCGACCCGTTGGGGCAGGTAGCCGATCCGATCCGTCAGCGGCAGCGCGGTCGCCACCTGCGGTCGTCCACAACTCCGGAGATCCGCGCCGCCAGCGGCGGTTCCCGGCGACTCCGACCCCCCGGCGCCCGGCTCTCCGGAGTTGTCGAGCCCCGGGTGCACCAACCGCTCCAGCAGCGTCGTCTTGCCGGCGCCGTTGCGTCCGATCAGCGCGACCCGCTCCGGGCCCTGCACGACCCAGGTGCGCTCGCCGTCGCCGAGTTCGGCGATGCGGCGGCCGGGCGACACCTGCGGGTCCGGCAGCTCGATCTTCATCGAGGCGTCGGAGCGGATGCGGCGTCCCGCGTCGTCGAGCGCCGCCCGCGCGGCATCCTCCTTACCGGCGACCTCGGTACGCAGCCGACCGGCTGACACCTCGGCGGCACCGCGCCGCCCGTGTGCGATGATCTTCGGCACCCGCTTCTCGATCTCGGCCTTCTTCGCCGTGCGCGCACGGTGTGCGAGCTTGACCTCGGCCTCGATGCGCTGACGCTTCTCCTTGCGGAACTCCTGTCTGGCGGTCGCCTCGGCCTGGCGCGCGGCGTCCTGTTCGGCATCCAACCAGGCGCGCCATTCGGAGTACGGTCCGCCGAACACGCTCAGCGTCTGGGCGTAGAGCTCGGCCGTGTCGTCCATGAGCTCGAGCAGCGACAGGTCGTGGCTCACGACGATCAGTGTGCCCTTCCAGGCGCGCACCATCGCCGCGAGCGCGGCCCGTGCGTCCCGATCGAGGTTGTTCGTCGGCTCGTCCAGCAGGGTGATCGGCGCACGTCGCAGACGGATGCCGGCGATCGCGACGAGCACGGCCTCGCCGCCCGACAGCTCTCCGACGCGACGGTCGAGGAAGTCGGGGGCGAGTCCGGCCTCGGCCAGCGCCACTTCGGCGCGCGCCTCGATGTCCCAGTCGTCGCCGACCGTGTCGAAGTGCGCGGGGTCGACGTCGCCCGCCGTGATCGCACGTACGGCGTCGAGCGTCTCGGCGACGCCCAGTAGCTCCGCCACTCGACGATCCACGTCGAGCGTGAGCTGCTGCGGCAGGTACGCGACCTCGCCCGTCGTCGACAGGACGCCGGACGTCGGGGCGAGCTCGCCGGCCATGAGGCGCAGCAGCGTGGACTTGCCGGCGCCGTTGCGGCCGACGAGGCCGGTGCGCCCCGTGCCGAACGATCCGGATACGGCATCGAGGGCCGTGGAGCCGTCCGGCCAGATGAGGCTTACGCGGTCGAGCGTGACGGAGGAATGGAGGGTGGGGGTGGTCATGGGGTCTCCTGTCGAGTGCGAGGGTGCACTGACACCGATCGCCCGGGTCCCCGCAATCGGGGACCGCAAGAAGCGGATGCCGTCAGAAAGACGGCGGGCGGTGGTCGGCCGTGGAACAGGCGTCGTCGGGTCAGCGCGCGGATGAGAGAGCGCGAGGGCGACGATTCAGATCAAAGGACTTCCAGACACGGCGGACAGGACCTGACGACCATACCCGGGCGTGTCGGTCTGCGCAACCGCCCGGGCGTGTCGCAGGCTCCGTCGTGCGGGGGATGCCGCCGCCGGTCGCCTTCCGTACGGTGGAGTCATGGCAGACCGCGAACCGAGTCCTCAAGAGATGCGCGCCCGGATGGGGTTGGGTGCGGGGATCGCGATCGGCATGGGGGTGGGCGTCGCTCTCGGAGTCACCTTCGACAACATGATCGTCGGGATCAGCATCGGCCTCGTGATCGGCCTCTCGCTGTCTGTCGCGCTGAGTCGGGCGCCGTGGCGGCGGGACAAGCGGATGCCGGGCGATGAGAGCCTGCCCGGAGACGAGCTCGACCAGGATCCGGACGACCCTCGCGACATCGGCGGCCCCGGCGCGCGGTAGCGGTCAGCCTGTGGCGACGCGTTCCAGCCAGCGCGCGAGGAAGGCGTGGACGTCGCCGAGCTCCTCCTCGGAGATGCTGTGCGTGAGGCCAGTGTAGACGCGGCCCGACAGCTCGGAGTGCCCGGGCAGCCAGTCGGCGGTGTGCACGACGAGTGCCTCGGGGATCACATCGTCGTGCGTGCCGCGACCCCAGAAGACGTGCGGGCGGAGCTCGGCGAGCTCCTCGTCGCGGGGTAGGTCCCCGGGCGCGACATAGCCGCTCAGCGCCACGACCGCCCCGACGCGGCCGGGGTCGAGACGTAGCGCCTGCAAGGCCACGGCAGCGCCCTGGGAGAAGCCGAGGAAGGCGACGGATGCGGCATCCGCTGCATCCTCGTCGAGCCAGCGCAGGAACGCCTCGGCCGCGACCGTCACACTCGCCGAGCTGCGGCCGTCGAGACCTTCGATGGGGTACCAGGAGCGGCCGGGCATGGGCCACGGGGGAGCGAGCGGTGCGGCGACGGCGGCCACCGCGATGCCCTCGGGCAGGTAGGGCACGAGTCCGAATAGGTCGTGCTCGTCGGCGCCGTAGCCGTGCAGCAGCACGAGCAGCGGCATCCCGCTGCGCTCGCCGGTCGACCAGCGTGTGAGGGCGCCGTCGATTCTCAGTTCCTCGCTCACGTCTCCATCCTGCCAGGGGCCGCCGACACCCGATCCGCCCGGAGCCGTATGCCGGTCGTCGCTGTCGACGCGCAGGTGCGGCTGGTAGAAAGGACACATGGCCGTCCGCACACCCGATCCCGATCCTGAGCCCGACGACGGCATCGGCGGTTTCGGCGATGCGCAACCGCCCGCGCCGGACGGCAACCCCGGCTGGCTCAGCGAGTTCGAGCTCGAGGAAGCGCGTCGTCGCCTGCCGATGCTCTACGTCGAGGCGATCCCGGTGCGCACCGACGGTTCCGGGCAGGTCACCGAGATCGGCATCCTGCTCCGCTCCACGCCGCTGGGCGAGATGACCCGCACGATCGTGTCGGGTCGCGTCCGCTTCGGCGAGACGATCCGCGATGCGCTCTTCCGGCACGTCGAGAACGACCTCGGACCCATGGCGTTCCCGCTGCTGCCGGCGTCGCCGTTGCCGTTCACGGTCGCGGAGTACTTCCCGCTGCCCGGCGTGAGCGCGTACCACGACGACAGGCAGCACGCCGTGTCGCTGGCGTTCGTCGTTCCGGTCACAGGCACGTGCGAACCGCGTCAGGACGCGCTCGAGGTCACCTGGTTCACCCCCGAGGCCGCCGCCTCCGATGCGGTCGCCGCCGAGATGGAGGGTGGGCGCGGCACGCTCATCCGCCTCGCGCTCGCCAACCTCGGCCTTCTGCGCTGATCGGTGTTGCCGGCCGACGCCCTCGCCTTCTCACGCCGACGCTCCTGCTCGTAGGCCTCCCGCTCGCCGACGCCCCTGCTCGTAAGCCTCCCGCTCGCCGACGCCCCTGTTGGTCGCCGACGCCCCTGCTCAGGTACGTCGTCCAGCAGGGGCGTGGGTGACCAGGCGGGGCGTCGGCGAGCGGACCGCCGCAGAGCAGCGCGGACGGAGAGCGCTCAGGCGGAGCTCAGGCGGAGGTGAGCCGCGCGAGCGCGGCGACGAACTGGTCGACGTCGGACTCCTCGGTGTCGAAGCCGCACATCCAGCGGACCTCGCGCCGAGCGGCATCCCAGTCGTAGAAGCGGAAGCTCTCGCGCAGCCGATCCGCGACGCCCTCGGGCAGAGTGGCGAACACGCCGTTCGACTGCGTGGGCTGCGTGAACTCCACGCCGCGGATGGCGCCGTCCGCGATCCCGGCCTCGATCGAGCCGCGCAGGCGCTGGGCCATGGCGTTCGCGTGTCGGGCGTTGCGCAGCCAGAGGTCGCCCTCGAGCAGTGCGATGAGCTGAGCGGACACGAACCGCATCTTCGACGACAGCTGCATGTTGAACTTGCGCGAGTATGTGAGGCCGGTCGACGCCTCGGGGTTCAGCACGACGATGGCCTCGCCCAGCATCGCCCCGTTCTTTGTGCCCCCGAAGCTCAACACGTCGACGCCGGCGTCGCGGGTGAATGCGCGCAGCGGCAGGTCGAGCGCGGCCGCGGCGTTCGAGATCCGGGCGCCGTCCAGGTGCAGTCGCATGCCGTGCTCGTGCGCGTGGTCGGCGAGTGTACGGATCTCGTCGACCGAGTAGAGGGTGCCGAGTTCGGTGGACTGCGTGATCGAGACGACGAGCGGCTGCGCGCGATGCTCGTCGCCCCAGCCCCAGGCCTCGCGGTCGACGAGCTCGGGCGTGAGCTTGCCGTCGTCTGTGGGGACGGCGAGGATCTTGAACCCGCCGATGCGCTCGGGGGCGCCGCCCTCGTCGACGTTGATGTGGGCGGTGGATGCGGCGATCACGGCGCCCCAGCGGGGGAGCATCGACTGGATGCCGGTGACGTTCGCGCCCGTGCCGTTGAACACCGGGAACGCCTGGACGCCCTCGCCGAAGTGGTCGCGGAACACCTCCTGCAGACGCTCGGTGTAGGCGTCCTCTCCGTACGCGATCTGGTGTCCGCCGTTCGCCCGGGCGATCGCCTCGAGCACCTCGGGGTGCACACCGGAGTAGTTGTCGCTCGCGAAGCCGCGGATCGCGGGGTCATGCTGAATGCTCACCGGTCAAGCCTAATCCGCGGACGCCCTACCGGATGTCGGAGGCACCCCCTACCCTCGGACCCATGGAACGCACCCCGGCGAAGACGGCCTTCGCGAACGTTCTCGTCAACACGCTGATCGCCAACGTGACGACGAGCTTCCTGTGGTTCGCGCTCACGTTCTGGGTCTACATCGAGACGCAGTCGGTGCTCGCGACGGGCATCATCGGCGGCGCCTACATGCTGTTCATCGCCTTCTTCGCGATGATCTTCGGCACGATCGTCGATCGTCATCGCAAGCACACCGTCATGCTGTTGTCGAGCGTCGTCTCGGCTGTGGCGTTCCTCCTCGCCGGCATCCTCTACGTCTGGCAGCCGGAGTCGGCGATCCTCGACCTGGGCGGGCCGTGGTTCTGGGCGTTCTCGATCCTCATCCTGTTCGGCGGCGTGATCGAGCAGATGCGCAACATCGCGCTCTCGACGACGGTCACCCTGCTCGTGCCCGAGGAGCG
The DNA here is from genome assembly GCF_040675935.1 of Microbacterium sp. LMX7-1.2. Classification (NCBI taxonomy): domain Bacteria; kingdom Bacillati; phylum Actinomycetota; class Actinomycetes; order Micrococcales; family Microbacteriaceae; genus Microbacterium; species Microbacterium sp. LMX7-1.2. Next base: position 2,927,544 of record NZ_JBEGIL010000001.1, read on the forward strand.
GCGGGCGAACGCGAACGGACTCGTCGGCACGGTGCAGGGACTCGCGTTCCTCGTGACGAGCGTGTTCTCCGGACTGTCCATCGGGTTCCTCGGCATGGGCTGGACCCTGGGCATCGCGATCGCGGCGATGGTGCTGACCTTCGTGCACCTGCTGTTCATCCGCATCCCGGAGGGCACCCCGGCGCCCGACCCCGAGGCTTCGAGTGCCCTCGACTTCCGCGGCAGCGTCGCGGCGATCCGCCTCGCGCCCGGACTCTTCGCGCTGATCGTCTTCTCGACGTTCAACAACCTGATCGGCGGCGTCTACATGGCGCTCATGGATCCCTACGGGCTCACGCTCTTCGACGCGCAGACCTGGGGCTTCGCCCTCGCCTTCGCCTCCACCGGGTTCTTGATCGGCGGCGGCCTCGTGGCCAAGTTCGGCCTCGGCAAGAAACCCATGCGCACGCTGCTGCTCGTCGTGATCGCGATGGGACTGCTCGGGGCGGTGTTCATGCTGCGCGAGTGGTGGCCGCTGTACGTGGTCGGGATGTGGATCTATATGGCGCTGGTGCCTCCCGCCGAGGCGGCGGAGCAGACCGTGATCCAGAAGGTCGTGCGCTTCGACCGGCAGGGGCGCGTGTTCGGCGTCGCCGCCGCGATGGAGGCCGCGGCGGCTCCGGTGACCGCGTTCCTGATCGCTCCTATTGCGGAGTTCATGGTGATCCCCTACATGAAGACCAGCGCCGGACGGCAGCAGTGGGGCTGGTTGCTCGGCGAGGGCGATGCGCGGGGCATCGCCCTGATCTGCCTGTTCGCGGGTCTCGTGATGGTGGTCGTCGGAACGCTCGCGTTCTTCACGAAGTCCTACCGCAAGCTCACCGATCTCTACGCGAACGCGCCGGAGCAGGAGCTGCCCGGTGGGGAGGCGGATTCCGGGGGAGTGGACGCGCCGGCCGCCGAGACGGGCCCGGACACGGATGCAGAGGGCCCGAGCGGATCCGCGCTCGAGGCTCCCGCCCCGGTGCGCGGCCTCCCGCCGGAGGTCCCCGACGCTCGCCGATGATCCCGCCGCGGGACACGACGCCGGCCGCCGATCATCGCGGTACCGTGCCCGTGCCCGTGCCCGTGCCCGTGCCGCCCGTGCCGCAGGGCGCTGAGCGCGTCAGTCGTCGAGCAGGCGAATCTGATCGTTGAACGCGGCGGCGTCCTCATCCCACAGCGCCGAGATGCGCGGCGCGAGCGAAGACGGGTTCAGGGCTTTCGCGCGGAAGATCACGGATGCCGCGCGCAGCGGCTCTCCGGCATCCCGTGCCGCCTTCGCATACCCCTGGGCCACCGCCCGCGCCCACGCCTCGCTCGCGGCCTTGACCGCCGCGTAGTTCGCCCCGCCGGCGAGCGGACGCCCAACCGCGGTCGACGACACGATCGCGAAGCGCCCGGCCTCCGCCGAACGCAGCAGCGGGTCGAACGCGCGACTCGTCGCCCGCACGGCCTCGAACGCGGGCAGGAGTGCCGCGAAGTCCTCGTCCGACTGTCCCGCGAGCCCGCCGCCACCGCGCCATCCGCCGACCAACGGGACCACGGCGTCGACCGTGTCCAGACGGGCGGCGAGAGCGGTCATAGCATCGAGCGACGTGGCGTCCGCTACCGCGACCTCCGCGCCGAGTTCGCGCAGAGGTGCGAGTCGGTCGGCGGAGCGCCCGGTCGCGACGACGCGCGCGCCCGCGGCGACCAGGGCCGAGGTCAGGGCGATGCCGGATGGGCTCGTGGCCCCGGCCAGGACGATCGTGCGGTGTGCGACGCTCATGTGCTCAACTCTCGCGCATCAGAACGACTTCTGCGGCCACTGCCCCCTGGAGTGGCCGCAGAGATCGCGCCCGGCCGCAGAACGTCGACCGGACTCCCCAGAAACCACGCTCGGATCAGTCGTCCTCGCCGCGGATGCCGACGGTCGACTCGATGACCGGCTTCATCTTCTTGTCGAGGGTCTCGAAGAACATCGACAGCGGGAACTCGTCGTCCATCACGGCATCCGTGTACCCCTTGGGAGCACCGGCGAGGATCTCGTCCGACAATCCGCGGGCCCACTGCGACGCCGGGTGCGGCGTGAGCGTGCCGCGCACCAGTTCGTACGCCGCGAGCCAGTGGGCCACCTTCGGGCGGTCGATCGAGTGCCAGTACAGGTCGTCGATCGCGTCGCCGAGAGCGACGACGGCATCCGGCACGGCGTCCCAGTCGAACGCGAGGGCGGTGTCGGTCCAGTGCAGCACGCCGCGCTGGTGCAGCCACGCGAACAGGAGCTGTCCGCCGACCGCGTCGTAGTTGCGCACCCGCGTGCCGGTGATCGCGAAGCGGAAGATCCGGTCGAAGATCACGGCGTACTGCACGAGACCGGCGTGGTCGTGCATCTCGCGCTCGGCGTCGGTGAGCTCCTCTCCGGCATCCATGCGGGCCGCGAGGGCGCGCTCGATCTTCACCGACTCGCGGAACGCGGTCATGTCGCAGCGCATCTCCTCGAGCGAGTAGAGGAAGAACGGCATCCGCTGCTTGATCATGAACGGGTCGAACGGCAGGTCGCCGCGCATGTGCGTGCGGTCGTGGATGATGTCCCACATCACGAAGGCGCGCTCCGTGAGGGCCTGGTCGTCGAGCATCGTCGCGGCGCGCTCCGGCAGGTCGAGGTTCGTGATCTCGGCGGCCGCGCGGGTGACCCGGCGGTAGCGGGCGGCCTCGCGGTCCTGGAAGATCGCGCCCCACGTGAACGAAGGGATCTCGCGCATCGCGACGGTCTCGGGGAACAGCACGGCCGAGTTCGTGTCGTAGCCGGGGGTGAAGTCCACGAGGCGCAGCGAGACGAACAGCTTGTTGCCGTAGTCGCCGGCTTCGAGCGCGGCGATGAACTCCGGCCAGATCGTCTCGACGATCAGCGCCTCGACGAGGCGGTCGCTCGAGCCGTTCTGCGTGTACATCGGGAACACGACGAGGTGACGGATGCCGTCGACGCGGTGCTGCTGCGGCTGGAAGGCCAGCAGCGAGTCGAGGAAATCGGGCACGCCGAAGCCCTCCGAGACCCAGCGCTCAAAGTCCACCACGGACGCCGCGAGGTAGTCGGCGTCGTGCGGGAAGGCCGGGGCCAGCGCGCGGATCGACGCCGTGATCGCGGACACGAGGTCACGCGCGGCGGCGTGGTGCGCGGCATCCGGGATCGAGCCGTCCTTGATCTGCATCTCGCGGATCGCGATCGCGGCGTCCTTGAGCTGCGCCCACGCGGCGCTCTGCTCGGCGATCGACGCGTCCTCGACGACCTCGGGTTCGCCGACGATGGCCTGAGAGTTCAGGGTGGGAGTGGACATGGAACCTCCGATCGCGGTAGTTGCAGGAAATATTCCGGTCAATGCGGAATCCTGACGATAATCTTACATCCATGGATGATGCTGTCGACCGATCGATCCTCGCCGCGATCTCCCGTGACGGACGGGCGACCCTCGCCCAGCTGTCCGAGGCCGTCGGCCTGTCCGTCTCCGCCGTGCAGTCCCGGTTGCGTCGCCTCGAGACCCGCGGGGTGATCACCGGCTACCGTGCCGTGCTCGACCCCGAGCAGGTCGGCGCACCGCTGTCGGCATTCATCGAGATCACGCCGCTCGACCCGGCCCAGCCCGACGACGCTCCGGATCGCCTGGAGCACCTCAGCGCGATCGAGGCATGCCACTCGATCGCGGGCGACGCGAGCTACATGCTGTTCGTGCGCGTCGCGACGCCCCGCGATCTCGAGGAGCTCGTGCGCGACATACGCCTCGCCGCGAACGTCAACACCCGCACGACCGTGGTGCTGCAGACCTACTACGAGCACCGACCGATCGTCACCGTCGGCGAGGGGTAGTGGCCGCGGGACGCGAAGCGATACCGTGATCGATGTCCCTCGATGTCAGGAGCATGCATGTCCTTCCAGGCCTACCTCGACAAGGTCGAGTCCCAGACCGGTCTCACCCCGCGGCAGTTCATCGAGCTCGCGAAGGAGCAGGGGTTCGACGAGACCACGAAATCGACCGTCGTGCTGAACTGGCTCAAGCAGGAGTACAGCCTCGGACACGGGCACGCACAGGCCATGGTGCATGTGATCCTCAAGGGCCCGAAGATCAGCGACAAGCATGTCGGCACGGGCGGGGCGCACGGCGACAAGTCCGACACGCTCTGGCTCGACGGCAAGGACTCCAACCCGAATCCCTGACCGGCCGGGAGAGACGCGGCCAGTAGGATTCCCTGCGTGGCAGCATCCTCCCAGCGCAAGAAGAACACCAAGTCCCGGCGGACCGCGCCGCACGCGAGCGGCAACCCGGCCAAGCGTCCGGTCGTGGAGGCAGGGCCTGTCACGGCACGCGACTGGATCGGCGCCGCGCGCCTGCGCACGCTGCCCCTCGCCGTCGCCCCGGTCGTGATCGGCACGGGCGCTGCTCGGAGCACCGGTCCCGAGTTCCACTGGGTGATCGCGCTCGCCTGCCTCGCGGTCGCGGTGCTGCTGCAGATCGGCGTGAACTTCACGAACGACTACAGCGACGGCATCCGCGGCACCGACGCCGTGCGCGTGGGACCCGCCCGCCTCACCGCCTCCGGACGGGTGAAGCCGCGCACCGTGCTGATCATCGGACTCGTGTTCTTCGCGCTCGCCGCCGCCGTGGGCATCGCGATCGTCGTGCGCACCGGCCAGTGGTGGATGCTGGCGGTCGGCGCCGCCTGCATCGTCGCGGCCTGGTTCTACACCGGCGGCAAGCGCCCCTACGGCTATTTCGGACTCGGCGAGGTCTTCGTCTTCGTGTTCTTCGGCCTCGTCGCCACCCTCGGCACGACCTGGGTGCAGGTCTTCGAACTCCCGCAGCAGGCCTGGCTCGGTGCCATCGCGGCCGGTCTGTTCGCGTGCGCCGTGCTGCTCGCTAACAACCTCCGCGACATCGACCAGGACCGCCTCGTCGGCAAGCGCACGCTCACGGTGCTGATCGGCCGGCGCGCCACGCAGGTGCTGTTCACGCTGTTCGTGCTCGCGCCCTTCGGCATCCTCGCGTTCCTCGCGCTGCTGTATCCGATCGGATGGATCGGACTCCTCGCGCTGCTCGCGGGAGGCCCGGCGATCCTCATCGTCTGGACGTACCGTGAGGCCAAGGAGCTGGTGATCGCGTTGGCGCTCACCTCGCTGACCGCGCTGCTCTACGCGGGTGCGCTGTTCTGGGCGTTCGCCGGCTGACGGCGGGCACGACTTCGGAGTCGAGAGCCGACACGCCGTCCCCAGAACGAAGGTCCCGGCGTGTCGTCGAGGGAGTCCGCAGCTGTGCCCGGCCCGCCCAGATTCGACAACCCAGTGACCGGGGTCGGCGGCGCGGTCAGCGACCGGGGTGGTCGGCGTCGTCCGCGTCGATGGCCGCGTCCTCGGCATCCGCGTCCGCGCGCTCTCCCGCGGAGCGGCTGTCGCGTCGCTCCTGGATCCGCGCGGACGCGTCGGTGAGCGGTGCGCGCAGGAACAGCATCGAGATGCTCACGCCGATCAGGGCGGCGAAGACCGCGGCGAGCCACCAGAACTCCCGGAAGATCGGGAAGAAGAACCAGAGGATCGCGAGCGGGACGAGGAACGCCAGCAGCCGGAGCACGGTGTAGACGAGGAGGGGTGCGGGCTTCTTCACGCTCCCAGTCTACGTTCGCGCGCTGAGCAGCGAGCTGAGCGCCCGGACGCGGACGGCAGCCGTCAGAGCCCCAGCGCGCCGAGCGGGATGCCGCGCACGACGCGCTTCCACGGGTGCTCGCCCAGCGTCCACAGCAGCCGCGCCTCGGGGTCGAGGGCGAGGTCCTCGCAGCCGACTGGCAGCGGGATGCGGCTCGGTGTCAGAGCATCCCGAGCGCCGGTCCAAAGGGTCCCGGGCCGCAGATGGTCGGACTGCGAGACGAAGTGCCGGTCGCCCCAGCGCACGGCCCCCTGCATGCGGGGGATGCCGGGGGAGAAGCGCTCCCGCTCGACGAAGCCGCCGTCGTCCTCGGGTAGGTCGAACTCCGCGATGCGTCCCGTGTCGTCGGGCTTGTACTCGCCGATCAGCACGCGGTCCACCGGCATCCCGTCAGCGTCGATCACGCGTCCGAGGTACGAGCAGCGCAGATCGATCGGATGCACGCGGGTGCGCACCGCGACGAGAGCGCTCACGCGCGGCCCGCGCCCCGAGGATCCTGCCACGCGCCGCGCCTCGGCGCCGTGCACACGCCGGATGCGCGACAGGTCGAACTCCCAGATCCCCTTGCCGGTCGCCGCGACGAACAGGCGGTCGTCGAACCAGGCGATCCCACCCGCGTGGATGGGCGCCGGCTGCAGCCCTCCGTCGTCCTCGACGGCGAGCAGCACGTCGAGATGCCGCGACCGCTCCAGGTCGACGAGGGCCACCCGGGAGGCGAGGTGGTGCCCGTCGAGACGCTGCCGGAACCAGCTGACGGCGAGCGTGCGGCGGCCGTGCCACTCGCCCACGTCGACGCCCTGCGGGTACCAGCGACGAGTCCACGACCGCGCGGTCAGCCAGCGCAGGTCGACCGCGGTGCGCGTCTTCTGCCGCACCGGGCGCCACGTGGTTCCGAACGGCCAGAGCATGCCCTCCATCGTGGTCGATCGCGTCGGATCACGCGAACCCGAGGTGCGGGGCGTCCGGCGAGTCACCCCGCGTTCACCTGCCGGTCGCCGGTCGGCAACGAGCGCCTGACACCATGCCGGGACCGTCCACCCCGGGAGACCCGTGCGCACACCCCTCGTCACCGTCATCCTTCCTGCGAAGGACGCCGGTGCCTATATCGGCACGACGCTCGAGACGCTGACCCGCCAGTTCGACGATCCGACGGCGCTGCAACTCGTCGCGATCGACGACGGCTCCCGCGACGACACCGGCGCGATCATGCGCAGCTACGCGGAGCGGATGCCGCGGGCGACCGTGATCGCGAACCCCCGGCCGCAGGGCCTCGCGACCGCCCGCAACCAGGGCCTCGCGCACGTCGAGGGGGAGGCGTTCACGTTCCTCGACGGCGACGACTGGATGCAGCCGCAGCGACTGGACGTGCTCGCGCGCCGTCTGCGCGACCTCGACTGCGATCTCGTGCGCACCGACCACGTCACGGTCAGAGGGAGCGCCCGAGCGCTCGTGCGGGCGCCGTTCGCCTGGCGCGAGACCGCGGCCTCTCCCCGCGAGGCGATCCTGCCGGAGGACGAGTCGACCATGGTCGACTATCCCTTCGCCTGGGCGGGGCTGCTGCACCGTCGCGTGCTCGACCAGGGGCTCGCGGACTTCACCCCCGGTCTGTTCACGGCCGAGGATCGCCCGTGGATCTGGCGCCTGCACCTGAACGCCCGCTCGTTCGCGGTGGTCGACGCTCCCGCGCTGTTGTACCGGCGGGGGGTCTCGACCTCGCTCACGCAGGTGCGTGACCGGCGGCAGCTCGACTTCGTGAGGGCGATGGGCGAAGTGCTCGACATCGTCGGCGCGGATGCCGAGGCCGAACGCTTCCTGCCCAAGGCGGTGTGGAGCGTGCTGGCGCTGAGCTCCCGGCACCTCGTGCGCGCTCGCCGCATGACGCCGGGGCTCCGCGCGGAGATGCGTTCCGGCATCCGGCAGCTGCTCGGTCGTCTGCCGCAGGCCGAATCGTCCGAGGTGCTGCGCCGCCTCGACGGTCCGCGTCGACGGGTGCTCGCACCGCTCCTGCGCACCGTGGGGCGTGCCGCGTGACCCAGCTCTTCGCCCTGCACAGCGCCTACGGTCTCGCGACCGCCGCCGCCGCGATCGACGGCGGTCTGCTCGGCGCGCACGGCGACCGCCTGCTCGTGCCCTTCGTATCGGCGCGCGTGCCCGAGACCACGGTCGGCATCGCGGCGGAACCCGCTCTCGCCCGTCTACGTGCGCGCTTCGACCGGATCGAGGACCTCGACGCGCTGCTCGGGCCGCTGCATCCGAGCGGCTGGACGCCCGAGCCGGCGGAACTGCCGGTGCTGGAGCGTCTGCTCACCCGCGCGTGGGATCTCGATCCCGACGACCTGGAGCTGCTCGTGCAGAGCCCGCAGGTGGCCCCGACGCGCACGCTCATGACCCTGTTCCCCCGGGCGCGCCTCACGATCATCGGCGACGGCCTCATGACCTACTCGCCGATGAGGGTGCGGATGCCGCACACGGTGACCGCGCGGATCGGACGCGTCGTGCACGCCGACGTGGTGCCGGGAGTCGCGCCGCTCGTGGGCGCGCCGCACGCCGAGGCCGTGCCCGTGGCGCCGGAGCTGTTCCGTCGGGCGCTTCTGGATGCGGTCCCGAGCGATCCCGACGCCGCCGTGCCCGGCCCCGTCGACGGTCCGACGGTTCTCGTGCTCGGCCAGTACCTCGCGGCGCTCGGTCTCCTCACGGCCGCCGAGGAGGTCGCGCTGCAGGTCGACATGATCGACCGCGCCCTGCGGCACGCCCCGCGGCGCATCGTCTTCAAGCCGCACCCGGCCGCCCCGCCGCGGGTGACCGCTGCGCTGCGGGAGCGCGCCGTGTTCCACGACATCGAGTTCGTCGAGTACCGGGGAGCGCTGTCGGCCGAACTGCTCGCCGAACGACTCGACGCGCGGATGGTGGTCGCCGGGTTCTCGACCGCTCTGCCGACCGTGCGCGCCCTGTTCGGCCGCGACATCGACGCGGTCGGGACGGATGCCCTGCTGCGGCGTCTCACGCCCTACGAGAACAGCAACCGCATCCCGGCCACGATCGTCGACGTGCTCACCCGTCCGGACTCCCCGTACCGGGAGCCGGCCCAGCTGCAGCTGCTGATCGACGCGGTGGGCTACGCGATGCAGCCCGTGGTCGCCGGTCACCTGCGCGAGCGGGCGGAGCGGCTGCTCGCCGGCATCCGTCCTGCCGATCGGGATCGGTACTTCTCCGCGGAGCGCCTGACCGAGCTGCGCCTGCCGGGAGCCCCGGAGCAGAGCCTCGTGCAGCGGGCGATCCGTCCCGCCGGGGGAATCGGGCGCGTGGAGGAGCTCAAGCTCACGGCGCTCGGAGCGAGGCGGCGGGTGGGGCGCGCGTGGCGTGCTCTGCGTGGGCGTTGATGCGCGTGACGAGAGAAGACGGACGAGAGGACACCGCATGACGACGGTCGCGATCATCCCCGCTCGCGGCGGCTCCAAGGGAGTGCCGCGCAAGAACGTGCAGCGGGTCGGCGGTGTGCCGCTCGTCGAACGGGCCGTGCGCACCGCGCTCGCCGCCGAGGGGGTCGACCTGGTGGCGGTGTCGACCGACGACGCCGAGATCGCCGCGGTCGCGAGCTCAGTCGGCGCCGTCGTCATCCGTCGTCCGGAGGAGATTTCGGGCGACACCGCGTCCTCCGAGAGCGCGATCCTGCATGCCATGCACGAGCTCGACGCGGCCGGACACGACATCGACGTCGTCGCGTTCCTGCAGGCGACGTCGCCGTTCATCCCCTCCGACGCCCTGTCTTCCGCCGTGCGCGAGGTGCGGGAGGACCGCGCCGACAGCGTGTTCTCGGCGTTCGAGACCTACGGATTCCTGTGGGCGCGCACGGGCGACGACGCAGCCGTCGCACTCAATCACGAGGCAGGACATCGCCCCCGTCGGCAGGACCGCGAGCCGCACTATCTCGAGACCGGGGCGTTCTACGTCTTCGGGGCCGAGGGCTTCCGCGCAGCGCAGCACCGGTTCTTCGGGCGCATCCGCATCGCCGAGGTGCCGGAGTGGACGGCGATCGAGATCGACGACGCCCAGCAGCTGGAGATCGCCCGCGCGCTCGCCGCCCTGCACGAGTCGCCCGCCCGCATCCGCGTGCAGGCCGTCGTGACCGATTTCGACGGCGTGCACACCGACGACACCGCGAGCGTGGACGCCGACGGGGTCGAGCGCGTGCGCGTCAGCCGTGAGGACGGCATGGGCGTCGCGCTGCTGCGACGCTCCGGCATCCCCATGCTCATCCTCTCGACCGAGGTGAACGCGGTCGTGCGCGCCCGGGCCGAGAAGCTCAAGGTGCCGGTGCTGCACGGGATCGACGACAAGGAATCCGCGCTGCGCGGATGGGCCGAGGAGAACGGCCTCGCCCTCGCCGAGATCGCCTACCTCGGCAACGACGTGAACGACCTGCCTGCGATGCGGATCGTGGGCTGGCCGATCGCCGTCGCCGACGCGCACCCGCGCGTGCGCGCCGAGGCGCGTGTCGTGCTCTCCCGTCGCGGCGGTCACGGCGCCGTGCGCGAGCTGATCGAACGGGTGTTGCCGGGCTGACCTGTGCCTGACGGGTGCCGGTAACCGTCCTGTCGCACGCAGTTCACCCTCGGCGCGTACCCAGGGGAGTAGGCCATTTCGACGACCGGAGGAATCATGACTGTCAGCATCGGATCGCGTGTCATCGGAGGCGGCCGCCCCGCCTACGTCATCGCGGAGATCGGCCTCAACCACAACGGCGACGTCGAGATCGCCAAACGGCTCATCGACGTCGCGGCGAAGGCGGGAGCCGACGCCGTGAAGTTCCAGAAGCGCACTCCGGAGATCTCCACCCCCGAGCACATGCGCGACGTCCAGCGCGAGACGCCCTGGGGCACGATGACCTACTTCGAGTACCGGCACCGCATCGAGTTCGGCCGCGACGAGTACATCGCGATCGGCGACCACGCCACGATGCTCGGACTCGACTGGTTCGCCTCGCCGTGGGACGTGCCGAGCGTCGACTTCCTCGAGGACCTGAACGTTGTCGCGCACAAGGTCGCCTCCGCGAGCCTGACGGACACCGAGCTGCTCCTCGCACTGCGCGAGACCGGGAAGCCCGTCATCCTGTCGACCGGCATGTCGACGATGGAGCAGATCGATCGCGCGCTCGACACCCTGGGCACCGACCGCGTCGTGCTCATGCACGCGACCTCCACCTACCCCCTGGAGCCCGACGAGGCCAACCTGCGCATGATCGCCACGCTGCGCGACCGCTACGCCGGGGTTCCGGTGGGCTACTCGGGGCATGAGCGCGGCCTGCAGATCTCGCTCGCGGCCGTCGCGCTCGGCGCCGTCGCCGTCGAGCGCCACATCACGCTCGACCGCACGATGTGGGGCTCCGACCACGCGGCATCCCTCGAGCCCACCGGTCTCGAGCACCTCGTGCGCGACATCCGCGTGATCGAGTCCGCGCTGGGCGACGGCGTGAAGCACGTGTTCGACAGCGAACGCGCCCCCATGGCGAAGCTCCGCCGCGTCACCGCATGAGCATGAGCACGCGGGCAGGGCAGCCGCTGCGGGTCGTGGCGATCGCCGACGCCGACTCGTTCGTGAAGTGGTCGGCGTCACTGCTCGGCGGTGTGCCCGGCATCCGGCCTCACCTGCTGCTCGTGCAGACGCCCCTCACCGCGAGCGTCGAGCAGCAGCGCACCGCGCTCGCCGGGACCGGGATGCCGGAATCCGCCGTCACGCGGCTGACCTTCGCCGAGACCGCGGGGTGGCTCGAGGGTCAGCGTCCCGACGTCGTGCTGCTCGCCGGACGAGGTCCGTTCGTGCGGCTGCTCGGTCGCGTGATCGACCGCCTGTCACGGCGTCCCGTGGTGGTGGCCGGCCTCCCCGGCATGGCGATCCCCGCGCAGCGCGGAGCGCTCGACTACCGTCGGCACGCCGACCTGCTCGTGGTGCACTCGCACCGGGAGGAACGCGCGTTCGCGGAACTCGGGCGTCGCATCGCGGTGACGCTGCCGACCGCGCTCGCGACGCTGCCGTTCGCGCGACCCCGGTCCCGCATGCTCGCGCCCGACCGGGCCAGGGTGCTCGCGGGCCCGACCGTGCCGGGCGCGACGGCGACACTGCTCGCCGAGCGTCCCGATCGCGCCGGGGACACGGAACCACGAGCCGTGCGCGCGCCCGCGACCGACATCGTGTTCGCAGCTCAGGCGCTCGTGCCGACGGGTCGGGAGGAGCGGTCCGAGATCGCTGCGACACTCGTGCGCGCAGCCGAGGCGGACCCGCGACGGCGCGTCGTGGTCAAGCTGCGCTCGCGTCCGGGGGAATCGGAGACGCACCTCGAACGCGACCCGTACCTCGAACTGCTGCCCGCACGGCGTCCGGAGAACCTCGTCGTCTCCTACGACTCGATGGCGCAGGCGCTGTCCACCGCCGCGGGCCTCGTGACCGTGAGCTCCACCGCCGCGGTCGAGGCCGTGGCGCTCGGCGTCCCCGTGATCGCGCTGGACTCCTTCGGCGTGAGCAAGGGGCTCCTGAACACGGTGTTCGTCGGCAGCGGTCTGCTCGGGGGACGCAGCGAGGTCGTGGCCGGCCGGTTCCGGCATCCGCACCCTGACTGGCTGCGCGACAACTACTTCCACCCGGCAGGGGAGTCGACGTGGTGGAACCGGGTGGAGGAGCTCGTGGCGCTGCGGCGCACGGGCGCCCTGCCCGCACGGACCGTCCCCGCACCGCGCGGCGGATCGATGCATGAGGCCTGGCACCGCGCGAGCGTGCTCGGGCGGGAGGACCGGTCGCTGCGCGGCGCGGCGGCTCTGGCGCTCGGCGTGCCGGCGACCGCGGCGATCTCCCGCCTGCGACGCGGCCGGACGTCCGCCGAGGGCGGCACCTGGGCCGACGCCTCGACGGACTTCACGCTCGAGCCGAACCCGTTCCACGACTCGATCCGGCGCTGAGCAGAGGGGTCGTGCCGGCGTCAGCTGCTGCGGCGGATGGCCCGCACCCCGACCACGAGACCGGCGACCGCGACCGCGAGGGCGGCGACCCAGCCCCACAGCACCGTGATGTCGCCCAGGTCGCCGGCGAACAGCGCGCGCTCGGCCTGCACGACCCAGTTCACGGGGTTGACGGTGGCGACAGCCCGCATCCATGCCGGGCCGTCATCGAGCGGCAGCAGCATCCCCGAGAGGATCAGCAGCGGGAAGATGAGCGACTGCTGCACGCCCCAGAACAACCACTCGCGGTCCTTGGTGGCCAGGGCGAGCGAGTACGACAGGGCCCCCAGCCCCACGCCGAAGACCGCGAGCAGCGCGAGGCCGATCAGCAGCCCCGGCACATGGATCGCGAACCCGAACGGCCACGCGATGAGCACGATCACCAGGGCCTGCACGACGATCGGGGCGATCTCCTTCAGGGCGCGCCCGATGAGAAGCGACGAGCGCGCGAGCGGTGCCACGAGGGTACGCTCGTGCGAGCCGGTCATCATCTCGTACTGCAGGTTCGATCCGGTCGCCCCCGTGCCGAACAGCACGATCATGACGAGCACACCGGGCACGAACCAGGCGAGGGTCTCTCCCGTCGGCTGCCCCGACCCGCCTACGAGGAGCGGCGCGAAGAGTCCGAGGAAGACGAGCGGCTGTAGCAGGCTGAAGATCAGCGTGAACGGATCCCTCAGCACGGGCTTCAGTTCACGCATGAGCACGTTGCGGGTGTCGCGGGCGAGGTTCGGCCGCACGAGGGTGTCGGTGGTGATGCTCATGAGAGGGCTCCTGTCTTGTCGGATTCGGTGGCGTCGGAGGGATCGGATGCCGAGGAGTCCCCTTCGCCCGCTTCGCGCAGCGTGCGCCCGGTGAGGGCGAGGAACACGTCGTCCAGCGTGGGCGGCACACCGGTCGCCCGGCGCACGAGGATGCCCGCGGCGTCGAGCTCCCGCACGATCCGCGGCAGCAGGCGGTCGCCGTCGGGTGCTGCGAGACTCACCGCGTCCTCCTCGAGCGTCACCTCGGTCGCGGCGAGCCGGGCGATCACGGGGCGCGCGGCCGCGGCATCCGCCTCGGTCGCGAAGCCGAACGTCAGCACGTCTCCGGCGAGGGTGGCCTTGAGCGACGCGGCGTCGTCGTCGGCGATGATGCGCCCCTTGTCCATGACCATGACCCGTTCGGCGTAGCGATCGGCCTCCTCCAGGTAGTGGGTGGTGAGGAAGACGGTCGTCCCGTGCTGCGTGCGCAGATCGAGGATGTGCTCCCAGAGGTTCGCTCGGCTCTGCGGGTCGAGACCCGTCGAGGGCTCGTCGAGGAAGATGAGCGGCGGTGCGTGCATGAGCCCGAGAGCGATGTCGAGGCGGCGCTTCTGACCGCCGCTGAGCTGCTGCACCGTGCGGGTCGCGAACGACCCGAGGTCGAGCGAGCCGATCAGCTCGTCGGCGCGACGGATGCTGTCGCGTCGCGACATGCCGTAGAAGGCGCCCTGACTGAGAAGCTCGTCACGCACGCGCTGCGAGAAGCTGCCGCTGGTGAGCTGGCCGACGTAGCCGATCCGGGCGCGCACGCCCGCTGCATCCGAGCGGATGTCGTGCCCGACCACTCGGGCTGTCCCCGCGGTCGGCGGGATCAGGGTGGTCAGCATCCGCAGACTCGTCGACTTACCCGCGCCGTTGGGCCCGAGGAACGCGACGAGCTCGCCGCGCTCCGCGATGAAGGAGAGGTCGGTCACAGCCTCGACCGATGACTTCTTGACGGTGAAGACCTTGGTCAGGCCCTCGGTTTCGATGATGGGTTCGTTCGCCATGCCTCGACGGTAGGAGGCAACCAGGACACATCCTGTCCGCGATGCGTGACAATCTGGACCCATGTCCGACACCACCTCGCGAGCCCTCTCCCTGCTGAACCTGCTGCAGACCCACCGCCATTGGCCGGGCAGCGAGCTCGCCACGCGGCTCGGCGTGACCGAGCGGACCGTGCGCCGTGACGTCGACCGGCTGCGGGAGCTGGGTTACCGCGTCGAGTCCACGCCCGGAGCGGCCGGCGGGTACCGCCTGGAGGCGGGGAGCGCGGTGCCGCCGCTGCTGCTCACCGACGACGAGGCCGTGACCATGGCGATCGGTCTGCGCGTCGCGGCGACGCAGCAGCTGGTCGGTGGATCCGAGGTGACGCTCACCGCGCTCGCCAAGCTCGAGCAGGTGCTCCCGGCCGCGCTGCGTCGCCGGGTCAACGCGCTCGCCGCATCCGTGCAGCCGACGTCGACGCGCGCGGCATCCGTCATCTCACCCGTGGTGCTCGGAGAGCTCGCACTCGCCGCGCGCGACCACGAGCGGGTGCGGCTGCGGTACGTCGATCGCGAGGGCGTCGAGAGCATCCGCCGTGTCGAGCCGCATGTGCTGTCGCCCGCCGACCGCAACTGGTACCTGCTCTGCTGGGACCTCGAGCGCGACGACTGGCGCACCCTGCGCGTCGACCGCATCGAGTCCGTCGAGCACACGCGGGTGCTCTTCGCGCCCCGCGATCTGTCGGAGGAGGAGGTGCAGGAGCGCATCCTGCTCGCGACGTCCTGGTCGCCGCAGAAGATCGAGGCCGACGTCGTCATGGACCTGCCGATCGAGCGGATGCGCGAGCACTTCGGGATCTGGGCGGACGGCGCGATCCCCGAGGACGAGACGCGGACCCGGTGGCCCGTCGGCGGCTCGGACTGGCGGGAGGCCGTGTACGGCATGTTCTACGTGCCGCCCGGCGTCGAGTACACCACCGACTTCCCGGAGCCGCACCGCGCGGAGCTGCGGGAGGCGCTCGGCCGCCTCATCCGCGCGCTCGACGCTCCCACGCCGCCATCACGGTTCTGAGCGCCGCGGTCCCGCACCGCGGGGCGCGAGGATCGACGGCGGGTTCGGGTCGTTCCACCGCTGGAACGTCTGCACGGTCCAGAACCAGGCGAACAGCAGCAGCGCCACGGCCTCGCCGATCAGCACCGCCGGAGTCTCGCCGAACACCTGGCGGAACGAGATCGCCGCGACAAGGAACAGCAGGTCGACGATCAGCAGGCCGGAGATCCACCGGTAGACGGCCCGCTGGCGGGGGGTCGGCGGCGTCTCGTGCGCGTCGAGCGGGCCGCCGGCGTAGAGGATCGGCACGGCCGCGAAGCATCCGAAGAACAGCAGCGTCACCACGAAATGGATGCTGCGCACCGGCCAGAAGTTGAACGGGAAGCTCTGGTTCAGGGCCGGCGAGAACGCGAGCGCCGTGACGACAGCGGCCGCGACAAGCGCGATCGCCGACACGATCACGGCCGAGCGGTTCGGCGTGCGCGTGCGGCCGCGGATCACCGCGGTCACGATCACGGTCGCGACGACGACGACCGCGTACACCGCGATGCCCGCCTTCGCGGACTCGATCGCTCCGCCGGGGATGCAGTCCATCGCGGCCGGGCACGGGAGATGCCCCTCGGCCCGGGAATCGGCGATCCCGGTCGGCACGATCGCGATGAGCGGCGCGAACACCGCGCACACGTCGAGAAGCGTGGTCGCCCGGTTCCGTCCCGACAGCGCCAGGAGCGCCACGGATGCCGCGATCAGGGAGCCCGCGAACACATCGCGCATCGGCGTGTAGAAGGAGTGACTGATCGACGCGAGCGGATGCCAGCCGAACTGCAGCGGCTGCCACGTCACGACGACGCTCTGCAGCGCGACGCTCGCGAGCAGCGCGAACACGACGAGCACGAGCGCGAGGCGCAGGTAGCGGTGGGTCTTCTGGCCGGTGGTGGCGGGGGCGTCGTCGGCGGCCATGCCCGTGACGCTACACCGGTATTCCGCTTGGTCACCGGGTCACGCGCCGACGCTCGCCGTCATGGGAGGACACGTCCCGACACGCGGCGTCAACCCCTCGTCGGATGCTGGCTTTCCCGATCACGCGCAGGTAACGTCGACCCCATCGCGGCGATCCGGGCGGTCCCGGGCCTCAGCTCATATCTGACGGCGTTGCGGGTTCGACTCCCGCCGTCGCGTCCACTCTCTCAGCGGCCCGCGAGTCGCTTCTCGATCGGGTCCCAGCCGCCCTCGAGCACCGCGAAGCCGGCCTCCAGGGTCGCGAGCTGATCCTCGCTGTCCGTCACGAGCAGTTGCATCTGCAGCACGAAACGCGAGAACACGCGCACCTCGGCCGTCGGGGCGTCGAGGCCCAGTTCGTCGGCGATGGCCTCGGCGAGGGCATCCTCGTGGCGCAGCCACATCTTCGCGGCGTAGTCGCGCAGCGCGGGGGTCGCGTTGAGGAATCGCATGAACACGCGCGCCATGTCCTCGCCGTGCTCGTCGAGGTTCAGGCCCACCTCCCCGCGGTAGAAGTCGTGGATCGCGCGGCTGATCGTCACACCGTCCTGACGCTCGCGCACGGCGGCGACGAGCCGGTCGCGCTGCTCGTCGTCCTCGTCGAACACGAGCGCCTCCTTCTGCGGGAAGTGCGCGAACACGGTCGTGGGGGAGACGTCGGCGGCGTCGGCCACCTCACGGATGCTGACCTCGTCGAAGCCGCGCTCGAGGAACATCCTGGTCGCGACGTCGGAGATGTTCTTGCGCGTCGCGGCCTTCTTGCGCTCGCGACGGCCGAGGGGCTCGCTGGTCGTCATGCCGTCACTCTATCGCGAAGTCGATCCAAAACTGGCTTGACACCGAAACTGGTATTGATACAGTTACGGAGTGACTTCACTCAACACGTCTGCTCGCGGCGACACGCGCGCCTGGGTCATGCTCATCGTCCTCACGATGCTCACCGTCATCGGCATGACCGTCGTCCTTCCCGTGCTGCCCTTCGTCGTCCTGCAGTACGTCACCCACGAGCACGACCTCGCGCTTTGGGTCGGCGTGCTCGAGGCCATCAACGGGCTCTGCGCGTTCCTCGTGGCGCCGTTCCTCGGACGTCTCTCCGACCGGTTCGGTCGCCGTCCGGTGATCGTCGCCGCCGCATTCGGCGCCGCGTTCTCGATGGCGCTGTTCGGCATCGGAGGCGCCATCTGGGTGCTGGTGCTCGCACGCGTCATCCAGGGCCTCACCGCTGGCGACATGCCCGCGCTCTTCGCCTACCTCGCCGACATCACCCCGCCCGAGAAGCGCGCACAGCGCTTCGGCCTCCTCGGCGCTCTCTCCGGCATCGGCATGATGCTCGGCCCGGCGATCGGCGGCCTCCTCGCGGCGGTCAGCCTGCAGCTCCCCGTCTTCCTCACCGCAGCGGTCTCGCTCGTGATCGCGATCCTCAGCCTCTTCCTGCTGCCCGAGAGCCTCAAGCCCGAGAACCGCATCCCCGCGATCCGCGCCCGCGACGTCCAGCCCTTCGCGGTCTTCAAGGAGGCGTTCGGCCGTCGTGAACTCCGCGCGCTGATGATCGGCTTCGGCCTCCTCGCCCTGCCTTTCGGCTTCTTCGTCAACAACTTCAGCGTGCTGGCCCTCGACTCGATTCAGTGGGGGCCGACGCAGATCGGCCTGTTGACGGCCGCGGTCGGCATCATCGACATCCTGATCCAGGGCGTGCTGCTCGGCATCCTGCTTCCGCGCATCGGCGAGCGCGGTGTGATCGTGAGCGGCATCATCGCGCAGATGGTCGGCCTCGCCGGCCTCGCGATCGTCGCCTCCGTGCTCGCCCAACCGTGGGTGTTCATCGTCGGTGCGCTGCTGCTCGCGGCAGGGCAGGGGGCGTCCCAGGCCGCGATGGACGGCGCCATGTCCAACGCGGTGGGCGATGACGAGCAGGGATGGCTCGGCGGGGCGACGCAGTCGCTCAACGCCGCCATGAGCACGGTCGCACCGCTCATCGCCGCCGCGCTGTACACGACCGTCAGTCACGCGGCACCGTACTGGCTCGGCGTCGTCCTCATGATCGTCGCCGCGATCGTCGTGGGCCGCGCGCACATCGCCAACACGGCCAAGCGCGAGCCGGCATCCGCGTCCGTGCCTGAGGCGCAGACGCTCGATCCCGTCGGCGGCTGAGTCACCGCATCCCGGCCGGGGTGGATGATGGAGGCATGCCCGCCCCTCACCGCCCCGGTCTTCGGGTGTCCGGCGCGCTCACGATCCCCGAGGCCGAGCTGTCGTGGCGGTTCTCGCGGTCGTCCGGTCCGGGCGGTCAGGGCGTGAACACGGCCGACTCGCGTGTCGAGCTCGTCTGGGATGCCGGGCGCAGCACCGTGCTGTCGCCGGTGCAGCGCGAACGGCTGCTCGATCGGCTGGCGTCACGACTGGTCGACGGCGTGCTGACGATCGCGGCATCCGAGCATCGCGCGCAGCTGCGCAACAGGGATGCCGCGCGCGAGCGTCTCGCGGCACTCGTCGCCGCCGCGCTGCGGCCCCCGGCTCCGCCGCGGCGCGCCACGAAGCCGAGCCGCGGCTCGAAGGAGCGCCGCCTCACCGCCAAGCACCGCCGCACGGACGTCAAGCAGCTGCGACAGCGGCCTCGCGACCTGTGACCAGGAGGGTCACGCGAGCCGCTCGTCGAGCCAGTCGAACATGCGCTGCGCCGTGAGCGTGCGGGCCAGCGGCTGGCAGTGGCCGTCGGCTCCCTCGGCGGCGGTGAACCGCACGAGCGTCGAGACGGATGCCGTGAGCGCGGCGAGCTGCTCCGCCTGACCCGGCCAGAACTGCTCTCCCTCGGGGGCGAGGATCAGCAGCGGCGTCATGATCTCTGCGGCGACGTCGGCCACTGTGTAGGTGCGCACCGCCTTGATCGTCTCGCCGTACCCGGACGTGCCGTAGGGGCGTGCGCGGAACTGCCATGTCCGGGCGGTGTCGGCGGAGAACTTCATGCCGAGCGCCATCTCCCTGTCGAACTTCGCGACGTCGCCGGCGTCGAGGGTCTTCAGCAGACCGTGGGGGAGGTGGCTCGTCCAGGATGTCGAGACGTCGACGATGCCCGGATCGACGATCGCCGCGGCGAAGCGGTGCTCGAAGGCGAGCGCTCGCGACACCCAGTACCCGCCCTGGCTGATGCCGTAGACCGCGACGCGCATGGCGTCCACACCGTCGAGGCGGGCTGCGAAGTCGAACACCGGTGCGAGCACGTGCTCCCAGTCGGCTCGGAACGGCACGTCCTTCTCAAACAGCTGCGACTGCTGACCGGGACCGTCGAACACGAGCACGTTGTACCCCCGTCGGAGGCCGGCCGCGACGCACGACGCCCACAGCGACGCGAGCGATCCATCGCTGCCGTTCACGGCCACGAGAGTGCCGGTCGCGGTTCCTTCCGGCCGGAAGAACCAGCCGGGCAGCGTCGCGCCCTCGTAAGGGATCGCGACCTCGTCGACGCGCGTCGAGGTGTGGGCGGTGAATCCGCGCCACGCCTCCTGCTGATGCGCGAACAGCGCCGACAGCTGCTCGGAATCATCAGCGGCGCTCGCCGCGTTCACCGCAACCCCGAAGTACGTCGATGCGCGCAGGAACGCGGATGCCGCGCTGACACCGTGCCCGGCGTCCGCGGTGCTCGTGGCCGTCGCCAGAGTGCGGTCCCCGAGGCCCTTCCACGCCGTGAACCAGCCGTCGTGGTCTCCCTTGCGCACGCCGCCGACGGCCGCGAAGACCTCGCCCGGCTCGCTCGCCCCCTCGACGCCGGCGCCGATCACGGTCTTCAGCTCGAAGTCGAAATCGGCGTTGCCCGAGAGTCTGATCGGGGTGCTGTCGTGAGGGGTCATGCTCAGTCCTTTCCGTCGCCTCCGCCGCGCACAAGTTCGAGCCCCGCGCCCGCGAACTGGCGGAGCGTCGCATCCGGGAGGAACGCCCTGGTGAGCGCCGGTCCGATCGCCGCGAGGTCGCTCTCGTCGCGGAACAGCAGGTACATGGTCTCGTAGCGCGGATGGAACTTCTGCTTGAAGCGGTGCAGCGAGCCGAAGCCGTACACGGGTTCCAGTGCATCGGCGAGCCGGTCGCTCAGCGCCGCGATCATCCCGGCATCCGGCGGGTAGTCGTGTGCGAGCGGTGCGCCCGAGAGGGACATGATCTCCGCGCCCTCATCCGAGAACTCCCGTGCCGACGATCCGATCAGGAACTCCATGACCGGCCCGAAGCCGCCCTCCCGTCGGCGCATGAGGTCGAGGGTCCAGCCGCGCACGACCCCGTCGCCGCCGTACACGGGCAGCCAGGAGAGGAACCCGTCGACATCGCCGTTCGGGGCGAGCGCGAGCGCCAGACGCACCTCGGGGTCCTCTGCCTCCTCGAGCGTGCCGAGGGTGAAGCGCATCTCCGGGAGGTCCTTATCGCCGACCCACGCCTCGGAGATCGCACGCAGCTGCTGCTGCACACCCCAGGACTCCGCCTTGAGATGCGTCATCCGGAACGTCATGTCCTCGCGTCCGGCCTTGTTGAGCGAGGTGCGCACCGAGTTCCAGCGCTTGCCGGTGAACTCGAGCCCCGGCAGGTCGACGATCGTGTCGTCCGCGACGACCAGGCTGCGCCAGCCTGCCGGCACCGCGTCGCGGGTGGCCTGGTCCGCGCTGAAGAAGCAGGGGACCAGCCCCGCGTGCTCGGCGACCCGGATGAAGTCCGCGACGGCGGCAGGCCGCTCGGATGCCGGACCGATCGGATCCGCGAGCGCGAGCGCCACCCCGCTGCGTCGCTGATAGGCGACGATGCCGCCCTCGGTGCGCGCGTAGCTGTTGCCGTCCCAGGTCGTCATCCACGACAGCGTCCCGCCGCCGTGCGCGCGCAGAGCGGTCTTGACGTCGTCGACGGTCGGAGCGGGCTGCGTTCCGAGCAGCGATTTGCGCTTGGCACGGAAGGCCCGGCGCACACCGATGAGGTAGGCGAGCATGACGACCCACAGGAACCCGTTCGCGAGCGCGAGCTCGGTCTCGCCGTCCCAGCGGAAGTCCACCTGCGCCTGGCTGAACACCGTGATGAGAGTGAGGATCAGAGCGGCGATGAGCACGTTGAAGACACCGAGCAGGATCGCGAGCACCCAGGCGAGGCGTCGTCCGCGGCGCAGCCCGTTCACGAGCACGAGGATCACGACGACGTCGATCGCGAGGTCGATGAACCCGCCCGAGACGGGCTCGGTGGGCCCGAACGGGCCGTCGGTCGCGATCAGCGTCGTGATGATCTCCACGGCTCCGAGCACGAGGATCGCCACCACGGCGACGAGACGCTGCTCGCGCACCGTGGTGCGGGACACCCGCAGCGAGCGGTCGACGACGAGCACCAGCAGCACCGCGAGCAGATGCTCGAGGTCGGCGACCTTGCCCCAGAACAGCATCGCGATGAACACGAACCCGAGCAGGATCAGCCAGCCGCGCACCCGCCAGGGCGGCCGGAACAGGCCGACGGCCGCGGCGATGCAGGCCATGGTGCCACCCGAGGCGCCGACGTCGAGCGCCTGCGCCTGAGTGGTCGCCCACGCCCACGGGAACAGGGACAGGACCGACAGCAGCAGTGCGGTCGCGAGGATCGCGAACAGCTGGCCGATGCCGTAGTAGGCGAGGGCGACGCGGCTGCCGCGACGGTGCTCCAAGTACGCCATGCCCCAGAAACCGGCGATCGTGAAGGCGTACACCCACGGCTGGTTGACGAAGAAGGTACCCGTGATCGGCGTCCACCACTTGCCGTCGAGGAAGGCGGGCAGGCCATAGGCGACGTCCCCGAACAGCACGGACTCCTCGAAGGGACGCCAGAGTCCCTGCGACACGACCCCCACCACGAGGATCAGTGCCACGAACGTGAGCGTCGCGGGGATCCGTCGGGCGAACGCCCGGACGGGATGCACGGGGGACGGGGTGCGGCGCGCCTCGGTCATGCGCCTCAGCGTAGCGACGGAGGTGCGCCCGCGGGAGGGGACTCCCTTGCCGGCGGGGCGCGAAGCGTTATGGGATGGACCCATGGGCAGCATCGATCGGACACCTCACGGCCCACGAGGCCGAAATGCCAGAATGGCGGCGCTCGCGGCATCCATCCTGATGCTCGCGACGGGTGCGCTCCTCGGATGCGGAGCGGTCGAACCCGCGCCCGCCCCCGCGAGCGACGTCCACACGATCGTCCAGGGGCTGGACGGCCCGTGGTCGATCGCCTTCCACGGCGGGACCGCGCTCGTCAGCGAGCGCGACAGCGCGCGGATCCTCGAGATCGGCGACGACGGATCCGTCCGTGAGGTCGGCGTGATCGATGATGTCGCGCCCGGGGGAGAGGGCGGGCTCCTCGGCCTCGCGGTGCGCGGCGTCGACCTCTACGCGTACTTCACCGCCGACGGCGAGAACCGGGTGGAGCGGCGCACGATCATCGGGGAACCGGGCGGGCTGATGCTCGGCGACGCGGAGGTCGTGATCGACGGCATCCCCTCGGCGGGGACGCACAACGGCGGACGGATCGCGTTCGGACCCGACGGGATGCTGTACGTCACGACCGGCGACGCGGGAGACCGCGACAGCGCTCAGGATCTCGACGCGCTGTCCGGCAAGATCCTGCGGCTCACGCCCGACGGCGCAGTGCCTGACGACAACCCCTTCGCGGACTCTCCCGTCTACAGCTACGGGCACCGCAACCCGCAGGGGATCGCCTGGGATGCCGCCGGCGCCATGTACGCGAGCGAGTTCGGCCAGGACACCTGGGACGAGCTCAACGTGATCGAGGCCGGGGGGAACTACGGCTGGCCCGAGGTGGAGGGCATCGCCGACGACGGCGACTTCATCGATCCGGTGCAGCAGTGGTCTCCCGACGAGGCGAGCCCGAGCGGCATCGCCGTCACCGACTCCGAGATCCTCATCGCGAACCTCCGCGGCGAGCGCCTGCGCGTCGTGCCCATCGACGACCTCTCGGCCGAGTCCGAGCGCGGGATCGGCGAGCTCGGACGACTGCGCGACGTCGTGATCGCCCCGGACGGCGCGGTGTGGGTGCTGACCAACAACACCGACGGCCGCGGCACACCGCGCGACGGCGACGACCGCATCATCTCCGTCCCGGTCGCGGGGTGATCCGGGAGCGAACCAGGACGCGCGGGTCGCTCAGGTCGTGATCGCCGACCGGTGGGTCACCGCCCGCCGCCGACCGCCTCGGCGATCGCGGCCTCGAGGTCGCCCCACGCCTGCAGCGTCACGGCCTCCCCGTCGATGAAGAAGCTCGGCGTGCTGCGGACGCCCAGCTTCTCGCCGTCGCTCTTGTCGGCCTGCACGCGGTCGAGCGTCGCGGGGTCGGCGATCGCGGCGTCGTAGGCCGCGAGATCGAGTCCGAGCTCCTCCGCGAAGCCGCGGAACACCTCGGGGGTCTCGACGCTGTTCTCTCCCCACTGCGCCTGCGTCTCGAACAGGCGGTGGTACATGTCCTCGAAGCGATCCTGCTGCGCCGCGGCCTCGGCGGCGAGCGCGGCCTGGGTCGAGTTGATGTGCCCGGGCAGCGGGAAGTAGCGGACGACGTAGGTGATGTCGCCCGCGTACTGCGCGCGCAGGTCCTCGACGATCGGATAGAAGGCGCCGCACGCCTCGCACTCGAAGTCGAGGAACTCCACGACCGTCACGGCGCCGTCACCGCCCTGGTCGAGCACGTGCGAGTCGGTGCGGATGGTCTGCAGGCGTTCGCCCTCGGGTGGGGCGGGGTCGGCGGCGCGCTGCGTCATGGCGTAGACGATGGCGACGATCGCGAGAACGATCGCGACGCCGAGGGCGATCAGGGTGGCTTTGACAGGGGTCTTCATGGGTCTCTCCAACGGTGGTCCGGCGTGTGATCCGGGCGTGTGATCCGGGCAGGGCGAGGTGCGTGCGAGTGCGGGGATGCCGCGGCGCGGCGCGCCGGATCAGGTACGGGAGAGGGAGAGCTGGATGAGCGTGAGGGCGGGTACCGCGCGACGAGGGCCGGCCCGTGACGGAATCACGGAGCGCCACGGCGAGTCGGTGCAGAGCAGCGCGCCCCGTCCGGGGAGGCGGAGCAGGAGCAGCACGAGCAGGAGGCAGCAGAGCACCGCGATCACGACGCCGCCGGCATCCATGGGGGAGGCCTCGACCGGCGACGACGCGGCCGCCGTGAGGTCGCGTCCGCTGCCCGTCGACGACGCCGAGACGCCCGTCGACGACGCCGAGACGCCCGGCGCGAGGCACAGCGCGGAATGCGCGTCCGCGGTGCGGTGCGACGTCGACCACGCGCCGATCACGAGCAGCAGCGCGAGGCCCAGAGCGAGGGCGACCCTGACGATCAGCATCCGCTCGATCCCGCGTGGGGAGAGTCGGTTCGTCGGGGTGCGCATGGTGCGCGCAGTCTAACAATCCGGCCTCGGTGCCGCCTCCGGGGCCCGCGGCCGAGCCGAGGCCGCGACACGCGCCTAGACTGGAGGGGTGGCGAGACTGTTGATCGTAGGCGGCTTCCTGGCCGCCGTGTTCTGGGTGTTCAGCATCGTCGACTGCGCCGTGCAGCCGTCGACGCGTCACCGGGGCGTGCGCAAGGCGGTCTGGATCCTCATCGTCGTGCTGATCCCCGTCATCGGCGGCATCCTCTGGTTCACGATCGGCCGGCGCCGCGCGAACGAGAAGGGCGCGATCCGCGTGATCGCACCGGACGACGACCCCGAGTTCCTCCGCAGCATCAGCAAGAGCGAGCAGGATGCGCGCATCCGCCGCCTGGAGGAGGAGCTCGCGAAGCTCGAGGACGAATCCGACGACGGCACCGCGCCGGACCCGCGTCCGTGACCTCATCGCCGGCGATGGATGCCGCGGCATCTCTCTTCGCGGAACTCGTCGCCCACGGGGTGCGCGAGGTCGTGCTCTCGCCGGGTTCGCGTTCGCAGGCTCTCGCGCTCGCCGCGGTGCACGCCTCCGAGCAGGGAGCGCTCCGCGTGCACGTGCGCATCGACGAGCGCGTCGCCGGGTTCACGGCCCTCGGCCTGTCGCGTGAGAGCGGGGTGCCGGCAGTCGTCGTGTGCACGTCCGGCACCGCCGCCGCGAACCTTCTGCCGGCCGCGATGGAGGCTTTCCACGCGGGGGTCCCGCTGCTGCTGCTCACCGCCGACCGTCCGCCGGAGCTGCGCGGCATCGGTGCGAACCAGGCCACGGTGCAACCGGGGATGTTCGCCGCGTGGGCCCGTGAGCAGATCGACGCGCCCGTGCCCGGAGACGGCCCGGCCGACGGGGACTGGGCGGGGCTCGGCGCGCGTGCGGTGACCGCCGCGATGGGCGGAGACGCCACGCACGGACTGCCCGGGGTCGCGGGTCCGGTGCACCTGAACCTGCCGTCCCGAGAGCCGCTGTCGGGAACGCATCCCGCGGTCGACCTCGCACCGGGCGATGCACCGCGCCCTCCCGTCGCCGAGCCGCTCGAACTCGCGCAGGGGCCGCGGACCGTGGTGGTCGCCGGAGCGGATGCGGGGCCGGATGCCGAGGAGCTCGCGCATGCCGGATCATGGCCGCTCCTCGCCGAGATCGTCAGCGGCGCCCGGTTCGGCCGCCGACTCGTGCACGGCTACCGTGCGCTGCTCGACGACCCGGAGCTCGGCGGTCGCATCGAGCGCGCCGTCGTGCTCGGCCACCCGACCCTGAGCCGCCAGGTCGCACGACTCCTCGCTCGGCCCGACGTAGAGGTGATCGCGGTGCGCCGCGGCGGCGACGCCCTCGACCTCAACGGGCGCACGACCTCGGTGGGCGCAGTCCGGGTCGCCGAGGGGCCGGTCGACCGGGAGTGGCTCGGCGCCTGGCTCACGGCATCCGCCTCTCACGTCGTCGACCTCAGCGAGGCCGCACCCGACCAGGACGGACTCGTCTCGGCCGATCCGGTGGCGCGACGCGACGCCGTGGCCGCCGAGCTCGCCGCCGTGCGCCGCCCCCTCGACCGCGAGCTGCTGGTCGACGCGGTGTGGCGGGCGACCTGGCCGCACGACCGGCTCGTGTTCGGGTCCTCGCGGATCGTGCGCGTCGCCGACGCGGTGCTCCCCGGCAAGAAGGTGCCCGTGCACGCCAATCGCGGCCTGGCCGGGATCGACGGCACGGTCGCGACCGCCACCGGGATCGCGCTGGCCAGTCAGGCGGGCGGCGCCCCCGGGATCACGCGCGTGCTGCTCGGGGATCTCACGATGCTGCACGACGTCGGGTCGTTGCTGCTCCCGCCCGACGAGGACGAGCCGCGCCTGCAGGTGATCGTCGGCAACGACGGCGGCGGCACCATCTTCGACGCGCTCGAGGTCGCGACCACGGCCGAACGCGCCGACCTCGACCGTGCGTTCTACACCCCGCACACGGTGCGCCTCGAGCAGCTCGCGATCGCGTACGGCTGGGAGTATCTCCGTGTCACGACGCGCGCGGCGCTCGATCAGGCGCTGACGGCGCCGGCCGGCGGTCGGCAGCTCATCGAGGTTCCGCTGACGCGGTGACGCGCTTCGCGCCGTGCTCGCGCTCGGCGCGGTCGACGCGGCAGGATGGGCGCATGAACGCGCACTCCTGGTCCCGCACCCTGCAGGTAGGCGAGGGCTTCCGCCTCGCCGACGTCGACCCCGCGAGCACCCCCGGGTACCACGGGCGCAAGGCCGACGGTGCGCGCGACCTCGCCGCAGGCCTCGACGAGCTGAACATCCTGCAGGAGCGCCTGTTCGCCGGGAGCCGCGTCGGGGTGGCCGAGGATTCGGTGCTGCTGATCCTGCAGGCCATGGACTCGGCCGGCAAGGGCGGCATCGTGCGTCACGTGGTCGGCGGCGTCGACCCGCAGGGCGTCATGCTCACGGCGTTCAAGGCGCCGACCGCGGACGAGCTCGCGCACGACTTCCTCTGGCGGGTCGAGAAGCGACTGCCCGAGCCCGGGTTCATCGGGGTGTTCGACCGCTCCCACTACGAGGACGTGCTGATCGGGCGCGTGCGCGCGCTCGCGCCGGCCGACGAGATCGAGCGGCGCTACGCGGCGATCACCGAGTTCGAGGATGCCGCGGCCGCGGCCGGAACGCGCATCGTCAAGGTCATGCTGCACATCTCCCGCGAGGAGCAGAAGTCCCGGCTCATGGAACGGCTCGAGAGGCCCGACAAGTACTGGAAGTACAACCCCGGCGACGTCGACGAGCGGATGCTCTGGGACGAGTACATGGCCGCGTACCAGACCGTGTTCGAGCGCACCTCGACCGCGGCTGCGCCGTGGCACGTGGTGCCCGCCGACCACAAGTGGTACGCGCGGCTGGCGGTGCAGGAACTGCTGCTCGACGCCCTGCAGCGCATCGATCCGCAGTGGCCCGCCGCCGACTTCGACGTCGAGGCCGAGAAGAAGCGTCTCGCGGCGAGCTGAGCCGGGACCCGCCCACCGGTCATTGAGCGAGGAGCGCAGCGACGAGACGAAACGCGCCCTGCCCCGCGGGACACCTCAGGCGAGGGCATCCACCAGCGGGCGGAACTTCACCCGCGTCTCGAGCAGCTCCGACTCGGGGTCCGACCCCGCGACGATGCCCGCGCCTGCGTAGGCGGTGACGGCGATGCCGTCCGCGACCGGCGAGAACTGCGCGCAGCGCAGCGCGATGGCCCACTCGCCGTTGCCCGCGGCATCCACCCACCCGACCGGTCCGGCGTAGCGACCGCGGTCGAAGGGCTCGAGCTCGCGGATCGCGGCGATCGCGGCCGGCGTCGGAGTGCCGGCGACCGCCGCGGTGGGGTGCAGCGCGCCGACCAGGTCGAGCGACGACCCGCCCTCGGCCAGCTCGCCCTCGACGTCCGTGGCGAGATGGAACAGGTTCGGCAGCTTGAGCAGGAACGGCTGCTCGCTGGCCGCCAGGGCACGCGTATGCGGTCGCAGCGAGGCGAGCACGCTCTGCACCGCGTACTGGTGCTCGTCGAGGTCCTTCGTGCTGGAGGCGAGGTGGGCGGATGCTGCGGTGTCGGCGTCGGCGTCGGCGCCGCGGCCGATCGTGCCGGCGAGGACTCGCGCCGTGACCGTGCGGTCCTGCACGGTCACGAGCGTCTCGGGGCTCGCGCCGATCAGTCCGTCGACGGCGAACGCCCAGGTGTCGGGGTAGCCGGTCGACAGCGCCCGGACGAGACGACGGAGGTCGGAGCCGGCCGGGATGCTGCCGGTGAGGTCGCGGGCGAGCACGACCTTGCTGAGTTCGCCGTCCGCGATGCGGGCGAGCGCGGCGCGCACCGAATCCTGGTAGCCCTGAGGGCTCTGCGCGCCGGGGCCGACGGTGCCGGCCCAGTGCGGGCCGTAGGGATGCGTCTCGGCATCGGTCGGCTCCGGTGCATCCGCGACCCGGATGCTCGTGAGCCACGTGCGTCCGTGGTGTCGGCCGATCACGAGCGCCGGCACGATGAGCACGCTGTCGGCGGCCGAGTCCTCGTCGAACGCGAGGGCTCCGAAGGCGACGAGTCCGGTGCCGGGGAGCCCGAGCGGATCCTCGATCTCGACGCCGTCGGCGAGTTCCCGCCACGCGGAGGCGACGGCGCCGGAGCGCGGCGGGGCGTCGCCGCGGGGGACGCGGATCGTGGCGACGACGTCTGCTCCGACGGCCACGATCCCGTCGCCGCGGCGCAGCCACGCCAGCGGCCGGTCGGGGTCGGCGTAGGCCAGAGGGTCCTCGATCGGATCGATCTCACGGGTCCGCACGACCAGCCTGCTGCTCACCCCACCAGCCTAGTTCCGCTACGACCTGCCCTCGCCGCCTACGCTGAGGGCATGACCGACGCACGACCCGCTCCCGGTGCCGAGATGATCTTCCAGTGGCGCAAATGGGACGGGTCGCCGCACTGGCGTCACGAGTGCGTGTACCTCGGCGCCGACGAGTGGGGCGACTGGATCGGACAGCCCACGGGGTGGCTCAGCGCCCGTCCGAGGGCATCGTTCATCGCCGAGACGCCGAACGTCACGCTGATCCCGCGGCGACCCGACTTCGCCCTCACCGTCAATCGAGCGCATCCCCGCGGCATGCGCGTGTACATCGATCTCGGATGGGAGATCGAGTGGTCCGACGATCCGCTGCTCGCCACCGGCATCGACATGGACCTCGACGTCGTCCGGGTGGTGGGCGAGCGCGGCACCTGGGTCGACGATCGCGACGAGTGGGCCGAGCACAGCGCGCTGTTCGGCTACCCGCCCGAGGTCGTGACGACGCTGGAGGAGCTCGCCCTCGACCTCGAGGAGCGTGTGCGCGCTCAGGTCGCGCCGTTCGACGACGCCACCGCCGATCAGTGGCTCGACCGCCTCGACGCCCTCGGGCTGCCGCCCAGGTCGCCCGCCTAGACTGGACCCGTGACCCCGAACGATGTGAACCGCGCCGACCTCGGCAAGGACCCCGACCGCGTGAGCGGCATGTTCGACCAGGTCGCCGCGGGCTACGACCGCACGAACACGGCGATGACGGTCGGCAACGACGCGCTGTGGCGCGCGGCGACGACGCGCGCCGTGGCGCCGAAGCCGGGGGAGCGCATCCTCGACCTCGGGGCCGGGACCGCCTCCTCGTCGGCATCCCTCGCGCGCAGCGGAGCCGAGGTGGTCGCCGCCGACTTCTCGCCGGGGATGCTCGCGGAAGGGCGACGTCGGCACGGCAGCATCCGCAACCTGTCTTTCGTGCAGGCCGATGCCACGGATCTGCCCTTCGCGGACGAGGAGTTCGACGCCGTCACGATGTCCTACGCCCTGCGCAACGTGAACGACCCCAAGAAGGCTCTGCGCGAGCTGTTCCGTGTCACCAAGCCCGGCGGTCGACTCGTGATCAACGAGTTCTCCACGCCGCCCTCGACGCTCTTCCGTTCGGCGTACCGCTTCTACAACGCGCAGGTGTTGCCGCGCGTCGCCCGGGTCGCCGGCACGAACGGCGAGGCGTACGACTACCTGAACGAGTCCATCAGGGACTGGCCCGACCAGAAGACGCTCGCCGCGTGGATCCGCGACGCCGGCTGGACCGATGTCGCCTACCGCAATCTGTCGTTCGGCATCGTGGCGCTGCACCGCGCCCGCAAGCCCCGCACCGGCACCACCGCGTGAGCATCGCGCGCGAATCCGCATCACGGACGACGGTAGGCTGA
This sequence comes from Microbacterium sp. LMX7-1.2, assembly GCF_040675935.1. Lineage (NCBI taxonomy): Bacteria > Bacillati > Actinomycetota > Actinomycetes > Micrococcales > Microbacteriaceae > Microbacterium > Microbacterium sp. LMX7-1.2. Next base: position 2,958,146 of record NZ_JBEGIL010000001.1, read on the forward strand.
ACCCGTGACTTCGAGCCGCGTTGCCCCGGGTTCGCGACTGGCGAGCCGTCTCGGTTTCAGCGACCGCGTCTTCATCGGCACGGCCGGCCGCCGCATCGCCCAGGCCATCGAAGACGGACTGGAGCTCGTCGAGACCGGTCTCGCCGAGGACGTGCGCGTCGCCGACCCGCTCGCCGACGCCGCGAGCCGCTACCTGTACGAGGCCGGCGGCAAGCGCATCCGACCGGTGCTCACGCTCCTCGCAGCCCAACTCGGCGACGGCACCACCCAGCAGGTCGTCGACGTCGCCAAGGCGCTCGAGATCACGCATCTCGGCTCGCTGTACCACGACGACGTCATGGACGGCGCCGACCGCCGTCGGGGGGTGCCGGCCGCGCAGACCGTGTGGGGCAACAACATCGCCATCCTCACGGGCGACATCCTGTTCTCGCGGGCGAGCCAGCTCATGTCCCGACTCGGCGAGCGGGCGATCCGTCTGCAGGCCGACACCTTCGAGCGGCTCGTGCTCGGGCAGATGCACGAGACCATCGGCGCACAGCCCGACGACGACCCCATCGAGTTCTACATCCAGGTGCTCGCCGACAAGACCGGTTCGCTGATCGCCGCGGCGACGCAGGGCGGTGTGATCTTCTCGAACGCTCCGAGCGAGTACGAGGAGCCACTGCGCGTGTACGGCGAGAAGATCGGCGTCGCCTTCCAGCTCCTCGACGACGTGATCGACCTCTCCGCGAAGCCCGAGGACACGGGCAAGGTGCCGGGGACCGACCTGCGCGCCGGCGTGCCGACCATGCCGTACCTCCTCCTCAAAGCCGAGACGGACGACGCCTCCCTCGACCTCGCCGCGCGCATCGACGAGGGCGTCGCCCGCATCGCCGACGGCGGCGACCCCATGATCCTCGACGGTCCGCTCGCCGAGCTGCGTGACCACACCGGCACGCAGAAGACACTGGCGCTCGCGCACTCCTGGACCCAGGATGCGATCGACGCGCTCGCCCCGCTTCCGCGCGGCACCGTGCGCGAGGCGCTCACGCGCTTCGCCGAGACCCTCGTCGAACGCTCCAGCTGATCCGATCGCGGCCACGGGCCGTGCGGATCCGGGCGTGACGGCACACGAAAGGACCCTCCTATGACCAAGCTCCGACTGGCCATCGTCGGCGCGGGCCCCGCCGGCATCTACGCCGCCGACATCCTGCTGAAGGCCGAGCGCAAGTTCGACGTGTCGATCGACCTGTTCGAGCAGCTCCCCGCGCCCTACGGCCTCGTGCGCTACGGCGTCGCCCCCGACCATCCCCGCATCAAGGGCATCATCACGGCGCTGCGCGACGTGCTCGACCGCGGCGACATCCGCCTGTTCGGCAACGTGCGCTTCGGTGAGGACATCACGCTCGAGGATCTCAAGAAGCACTACAACGCGGTGATCTTCGCGACCGGCGCGATCCGCGACACCTCGCTCGACATCCCCGGCATCGACGCGGTGGCCTCGTACGGCGCGGCCGACTACGTGAGCTGGTTCGACGGTCACCCGGACGTCCCGCGTGAGTGGCCGCTGGACGCGGCATCGGTCGGTGTCCTCGGCAACGGCAACGTGGCCCTGGACGTCGCGCGGATGCTCGCGAAGCACGCCGAGGACCTCCTCGTGACCGAGGTGCCGGAGAACGTCTACGACGGTCTGAAGGCCAGCGAGATCACCGATGTGCACGTGTTCGGCCGCCGTGGTCCCGCGCAGGTGAAGTTCACGCCGCTCGAGCTCCGTGAGCTCGGCGAGCTCCGCGACGTCGACATGGTCGTCTACGACGAGGACTTCGACTACGACGAGGCGTCGAAGGATGCCGTCGCCAGTAACAAGCAGGTCATGGTGATCGACCGCATCTTGCAGTCGTGGCGCAAGCGCGACTCCGTGAACAACGCGGGCGGCACGGCCTCCCGCCGTCTGCACCTGCACTTCTGGGCGCGTCCGGTCGAGGTGCGCACCGACGATTCCGGTCGCGTCGCCGCTCTCGTGTACGAGCGCACGCAGCCTGACGGGCAGGGCGGCGCGATCGGCACGGGCGAGCTGCGCGAGGTGCCCCTGCAGGCCCTCTACCGCGCGATCGGTTACTTCGGATCGCCATTGCCCGACGTGCCCTTCGACAAGAAGCACGGCGTGATCCCGAACCGCGAGGGACAGGTGCTCGCCAAGGACTCCAACCAGCAGATGCCCGGCATCTACGCGACCGGCTGGATCAAGCGCGGACCCGTCGGCCTCATCGGCCACACCAAGTCCGACGCCATGGAGACCGTGCGGCACATCATCAACGACCAGGGCTCGTGGTGGCACCCGGAGGACCCGTCGGAGGAGGCCGTCGTCGCGCTCCTGCAGGAGCGCGGTGTCCGCTGGACCGACCTCGATGGCTGGCACCGGCTCGACGAGCACGAGATCGGCCTGGGCGCCCCGCAGGACCGCGCCCGCGTCAAGGTCGTTCCCCGCGAGGAGATGGTGCGGGTCTCTCGCGGCGAGTGACCGTTACCGGATGGTCACCCGCCCACCGTGTGTCGGGGAGACCGCGTCAATAGGCTGGGCGCATGCGACTGCGTCCCCTGCTCATGCTCGGCATGGCCGCTCTGCTCGTCCTGACGGCGTGCGCTCCCGAGCCTGCGCCCAGCCCGACCCCCACGCGGTCCCCTGCGGCCACGCCGACGTCTACCCCGACCCCCGATCCGATCGTCGAGCCGGAGACGGCTTTTGACGTCACGTGCGACGACGTCGCGGCAGAGATGGCGGCGCTGGTCGGTGAGCCGACGACCGCTGTCAGCGGCACGCTGTCGGTCGTGTCCTCGTCGAACTGGACACCCGGACCCATGCAGTACGCGTTCCAGCGCGCGGGAGGCATCGCGTGCTCGGCGGGCGACCACCCGCGATACTGGGAGGTCACGATGGTGCCGGGAGCGGACTCCGTCATCGCAGGCGCGACCGAGCGGCAGGGGTACTTCGGGGAGCAGCGTCGGTGTGAGAACGGGTTCTGCGCCTTCGAGTTCCCGGAGGGCGACGTACTGCTGTCGGCATCGATCACCGACCCCGCGCTGGGCGATGACGACGCGGATCGGGTCGGAGCCGCACTCGGGCGCCTCGCTTCGGCGGCTGCCGCGAGCATCCATGACGTCGAGTACGTGGACAGCGACATCGTGGGTCTTCCCTGCGAGAGGTTGATCACTCCGCAGCAGGTCGCAGCGGCGGTCGGTGACGACGTGAAGCTCTTCACGGACTTCGGCGGATGGGGCATTCCCGCCGAGGTGTACCAGGTCGTCAACGGGTCGAGGATCTGCTACTACACGTCAGGCGAGGGCGACCTCGGCTCACTGGCGAGCTATCTCGGCATCACGACGCTTCCGGCGGGTGCATGGGCGTTCGAGCATCAAGGCGGTGAGCCTGAGAAGGTGGCCGGAGCCGTCGCTGCGAAGGCCAGCGCGGGCGAGCACGGCGAGCGCATCCTCGACGTACGCGTCGGATCGGACTGGATCCGATTCACGACGTACGACAACGGGTCGGGGGCATCCGACCCGCGACCGTTCGCGGAGACGGCTGTCCAGAACCTCACCGTCGGCGTCACCGCGCCGCAGTAGTCGTGGGGGTGTCGGCTAGCCTGGCGGCATGGCTGACTGGGTCCCCGACGTCCTCGGCGACGAGTTCGCGCAGCTGACGCTCGCGCTCGAGCCCGACGACGAGGGGGACGTCGTCGCGACGCTCGTCCGGGCGCTGCCGCAAGAGATCGGGTGGTGGGATCGCTGGCGCGGTCGGGTGCGGATGCTGGAGGACGTCGACGTCCTGTACGTGCACGGGTGGTCGGACTACTTCTTCCAGAAACGGCTCGCGCGGTTCTGGACGGCCCGGGGTGCGAGGTTCTTCGCCCTGGACCTCCGCAAGTACGGACGCAGCCTGCGCGAGGGGCAGACTCCCGGATTCATCACCGACCTCGCCGCCTACGACGAGGACATCGCTGCCGCGCTGGACGCGATGGGACGCGATGCCGACGGAGCGGGGTCGGGACGAAGGCTCGTGCTGCTGGGGCACTCGACCGGAGGGCTCACGCTGAGTCTGTGGGCTTCCCGGCACCCCGGCACGGCGGATGCCGTGATCCTCAACAGCCCCTGGCTCGAGTTCCAGGTCGCGTCGGCACGGCCGCTCATCGCGCCGGTGGCGGAGCTGCAGGCGCGGTGGGCGCCGCGGGACGTCGCGCCCCAGGTCGACCTCGGGTTCTACACCCGGGCCCAGGAGGCGGTCGCTGACCCCGATGACCCTGTAGAGGTGAACCTGGCGTGGCGTCCGGCGCAGACGATGGCGGTGCACGCGGGCTGGTTCCACGCGATCCTCTCCGGACACGCGACGGTCGCCGCGGGACTCGCGATCGGCGCACCCGTGTGCGTCCTGCTGTCGGCGCGTTCGGCGACGCCGACCCGGTGGTCGGACGATCTGACCCGTGCCGACTCGGTCCTCGTGGTCGACGACATCGCGCGGGCGGCCCTGAAGCTGGGGCCGTCGGTGACGGTCGAACGCATCGACGGCGCCCTGCACGACGTCTTCCTCTCGCGGCACGATGCTCGGGAGGAGGCGTACCGACGGCTCGAGCGCTGGGTGCGGGGCTGGTCGTCCGCAGGCTGAGCGGCCGCTGCGAGGGTGGAGGCGTCAGACGCCGTGCATCGCGCGCGCGAGCCGTTCGGCGTCGCCGGCGTCGCCGCGCAGGATCGCGTCGTGGAAGTCGCGGTAGATGTCGTGCATTCGTTCCCGCTCGCTCGCGGGGACCTTCCAGTGACGGAGGTTGCGGGCGAGCGCCATGCTGGCGTCGGTGAGGAGGATCTGGTGCTGGATGTTGCGGCTGTGGTCGCTGAGGAACGTGAACACGGTCCAGCGGATGTCGAAGACGCGCAGGTCGTCGTGCTCGTCGTACAGCTCCTCGACGAGGGCGGCGGCGCGTTCGCGGTCGCGGTGGCTCATGCGTTCGACGCCCATGCGGGCCGCCATGCCCGCCTGGTAGCCGGCGAACTCGAGGGTCTGCTCGACGATCTCGGGGGTCACCGTGGTGACTTCCGTATAGCGGCTCGGGTACATCACGACGAGTCCCAGTCGCTCCAGACGCTGCAGGGCTTCGCGCACCGGCGTGCGCGACACATGCAGCTCCTCGGCGACGTCCACGTCGCGGATGCGGTGGCCCGGCCCGAGCCTGCCGTCGACGATCTGCGAACCGATGTGCCGGAAGACCTCTTCGGCAAGCAGCTGCTTGCTCTCCCGCACGCCCGTCGTCGAACGGTTGTTGTTCATGGACTGCCCCCAGTTGCGTTCCCGACCCGAGCCCCCCGAAATGCCCGGAACGCCACTACATCACGAAGTCGATCACTCTGCCAATAATCCACAGGTGTACACGAGTGGTGTTCACATGAGGAGTGGCTGAGTGTGATCGTGCGCCGGGTTCCCCGGCGGTTTGCAGGGCTGGTGCACGGCCGTGAGCACACGACGAGGGGCGGATGCCGCAGCATCCGCCCCTCGTCGGTCGAAGGTCGCGCGTCAGCGGTAGTTGACGAACTGCAGGTCGAGATCGAGGTCGGCGCCCTTGAGTAGCGCGATCACGGCCTGGAGGTCGTCGCGGCTCTTGGACTGCACGCGGAGCTCGTCGCCCTGGATCTGGCTCTTCACGCCCTTGGGGCCCTCGTCGCGGATGATCTTGCCGATCTTCTTCGCGTTCTCCGAGGAGATGCCGTCCTTGAGGGAGGAGACGATGCGGAACTCCTTGCCGCTCGCGAACGGCTCGCCGGAGTCGAGGCTCTTGAGGGAGATCCCGCGCTTGATGAGCTTGGACTGGAACACGTCGAGCACGGCCTTCGCGCGCTCCTCGGTGCCGGCGATGATCAGCACCTGCTCGCCGCTCCAGGCGATCGATGCGCCGGTGCCCTTGAAGTCGTAGCGCTGCTCGATCTCCTTGCGGGCCTGGTTCAGGGCGTTCTCGGCCTCCTGGTGATCCACTTTCGAGACGATGTCAAAGGAACTGTCAGCCATGACGAGAAGTGTATCGATCACGAGGGCGCTGTGCCCCTGCTCTGCGGCACCGCATCGTCGGCGGGCCGACGGACGGCTCTACGACGGGCCGATCCGTCGCGGCGTTGCGCCGCGCAGAACGGGGACTGCGGTCGTAGCGTTGAGGTATGGCACGGGTGGCGGGGCGCAGCATCGCGATGAGCTGGATCGCGGGCGTGATCTGCACCGGCGTGGTGGTGAGCCTCGTCTGGCTCTCGTTCCCGCTCGTGCCCGTGCTGGCATCGTTCGTGGGGGACACGCTCCGCACGGTCCTGCGCTGAGGGCGCCGGGGCGCGTCTCGAGCGCGACACGCCGTGGGGTCCACGACACGTCGGCTCGCCTCCGTTCCCGCGTCGAGACGCGGCGGTACCCTCGCAGAGCACACTTCCGAGGAGAGGCGCAGCCATGAGTGACCCCGAGGTTCCCCAGCCCGAGAGGCCGAAGGACGTCGATGACGTCGTCGACAGCGCCAACGCTGGTCTCGACGCCGCCGAGGCCGCGCGCGCCGACGTGCCCGCGTCGTCCGACGCCGCCTACGTCCCGTCGGACGACGTCCCCGCTCCTCGCACCGAACCGGCGGTCGATCCCGATCTCGCCGCTTTCGAGGCCGCCGAGCGCGACCACCCCGGCACGTTCTCGACGCCGGTCCGCGACGACGCCGAGTTCGCGCAGCGTCCCCCGGCGTTCGGCGCCGGAACCGACGCATACTCCGCTCCCGTCTCGCGCGACTCCTCGTCGATGGCGGATGCCGCGTACGCGTCGCCCGACGACGCCGAGACGCGCGTCGTCCCCTCTGAGCCCGTCGTGGCCGAGACCGTCGTCGCCGAGCCCGTCGTCGCACCCGCGTTCGCACAGCAGCCGATCTTCGTTCAGGCTCCCGAGCCGCCGCGCGAACGCGGCAACCGCGGCACGGCCGGCGCGATCGGCCTTCTCGCCACCCTCGCGTTCGCGATCCTCTACCTGGGCACCACCCTCGGGCTCGGGGCCTTCATGGGCGACGTCACGGGTGAGAACATCGGCGAGGCAGCGCTCGAGCCCCTCATGACCTGGGGTTACTGGGTGCCCGTCGTCGTGTTCTTCCTCGGTTTCTGGCTGCTCGGCGCGTTCATCAACCGCGGTCGCTGGGGCCTGTGGGTCGTCTTCGGCATCATCGTCGGCGTGATCGCATACGGCGGTCACCTCCTCGGCCAGCTGTTCCAGGAGCGGTTCTGGCTCCTCACGGCATCCGAGGGGAACGAGCTGATCGGCGGGCAGCTGTTCGCGCCGCTCGCGATCGCCGCCTTCGTGTTCGGTCGCGAGCTCACCATCTGGTTCGGCGCGTGGGTCGCCCGCAGCGGCGCCCGCAAGACCGAGCTCAACGCCGAGGCGCAGCGCGAGTACGAGCGCACGCTCGAGGCGGGCCCGACGCTCTCGAGGTAATCACGGACACCTCCTCGCCGAACCCCCGCACGCCCGAGCCTGCGGGGGTTTCGGCCGTCCTGGCGCTGGTCCTCGCGGTCATCGGGTTCTTCGCGCTCGCCGTCTTCGGCCTCGGGGCGCTGAGCGTCGCGACCGACACCGACATCATCGCGGTGCGCGGACTCGGCCAGGGCCCTGGCGTGTTCGGGATGCTCGTCGGGCTCCTCGCGTTCGCCCTCGTGCTCTGGGCGGGGCTGCGGCGCCCGCGTCCGTCGTTCTCATCCGCACCGGTCGTCGCGCTCGCGACCGCGCTCGCCCACCTCGCCGGAGTGTGGGTCGGCGTGCTCGTCGGCGACGGCGACCTCGTGATCGCCACGGCCGTGGTCGGCGGTCTCGTGAGCGGGGGAGCGAGCATCGTGCTCTTCGTGGCGGCCGCGGTCGCGGCATGGAGCGGGATCGCGCTGCGACGCACCCGCGCCGAGCATCCGCGCTGGCCTTGGGAGCGGGACGACGAGGGGTGACGCCCCGCCGTCCGGTGCGAAATCGCGGCGGTGGCGACCGCCGCGCCGTACTCTCTTAGTGTGGAGCGCTCGCTGGAGACGCAGGTCGACCAGGCCGTCGAGGCCTGGCTGCGCTGGGTGCCGCGCTGGGAGCCGGCCACCCATCGGGGTCGCGTCGCGCCCTGCCGACGCTGCCTCGGGTCGCCGATCCTGTCCGCCGCGGGCATCGGGGCGAACGCGCCGCACGGCGTTCAGCACGGGCTCTCGACGCGCATGAAGACGATCGTCGACCACGCCGTCGCCGAGTACACCTCGCGCAACCTGCCGATGCTGCAGCAGGAGCTCGATCAGCAGGCCGCGCGCAATCGCGCGCGCAGCTACCGACCCGCCGACGGCCTCGATCCGGAGTTCGACGGGCTGCCGCTCGATCCCGATCCCGTGCCCGGCGCCCCCTTCCTGTTCACGATCGCGGGGATGGCCGACGACGAGGCCGCGGCCCTCCCGCCGCTTCCGCCGCTCAGCGACGAGGCGAAGACCGCGCTCCGACAGGAGGTCGCGCTCGCCGACGAGTACGCGAACCTCGTGGGGCGCGAGATCTGCGGCATCCTGCTGCGCCACCGCATCCGCATCCAGGCGGCGATCTCGCAGCACGTCGAGCCGCAGATCGAGGCGATGCTCGCCGAGCTGACGCAGTCGCTGGACTCGCCGTTCGACCCCGACCTGCCGTAGACGGGCCCGCGTCCAGCGCTCATTTGACCCGTCACGTTACGCGGCATTACACTTGGTCAGGTGTGTGCACGTCTCGACGTGCGCGCTGGGCGTCGGCTCCATGGCCGGTCCGCCCCCACGGCATACCCACCACCACAAAAGCCCGCCGGTTCCGGCGTGCCGGTGGGTCATGATGTGAAACCCATCACGCTGTCACCGTGCAGCACTATGAGGAGAGAACGTGCCAACCATTCAGCAGTTGGTTCGCAAGGGTCGCTCGCCCAAGGTCTCGAAGACCAAGGCTCCGGCGCTCAAGTCGAACCCGCAGCAGGCCGGGGTCTGCACCCGCGTCTACACCACCACCCCGAAGAAGCCGAACTCGGCGATGCGCAAGGTCGCCCGTGTGAAGCTCCGCAACGGCACCGAGGTCACCGCTTACATCCCCGGTGAGGGCCACAACCTGCAGGAGCACTCGCTGGTGCTCGTGCGCGGTGGTCGTGTCAAGGACCTCCCCGGTGTCCGCTACAAGATCGTCCGTGGCGCCCTGGACACCCAGGCCGTCAAGAACCGTAAGCAGGCTCGCAGCCGCTACGGCGCGAAGAAGGGCTGAGTCCAATGCCTCGTAAGGGTCCCGCCCCCAAGCGTCCCGTCGTCAACGACCCGGTCTACGGCGCTCCCATCGTCAGCCAGCTGGTCAACAAGATCCTGGTCGACGGCAAGAAGTCCCTCGCCGAGTCGATCGTCTACAACGCCCTCAAGGGCGTCGAGGCGAAGAACGGCCAGGATGCCGTCGCCACGCTCAAGAAGGCGCTCGACAACGTCCGTCCCACCCTCGAGGTCAAGAGCCGCCGCGTCGGCGGTTCGACCTACCAGGTGCCGGTCGAGGTCAAGCCGCACCGCGCCAACACGCTCGCGCTGCGCTGGCTCGTCAGCTACGCCAAGGGCCGTCGTGAGAAGACGATGACCGAGCGTCTGCAGAACGAGATCCTCGACGCGTCGAACGGTCTCGGCGCCGCGGTCAAGCGCCGCGAGGACACGCACAAGATGGCCGAGTCGAACCGCGCGTTCGCTCACTACCGCTGGTAAACAGCTCCGCCCGTCCCTCGGCCACTCGCCGAGGGACGGGCACCCCTCTTCGCAGTACACCTGCTCCAAAAGATAAGGACACTCCTGTGGCACAAGACGTGCTCACGGACCTGAGCAAGGTCCGCAACATCGGCATCATGGCTCACATCGATGCCGGCAAGACCACCACGACCGAGCGCATCCTGTTCTACACGGGCGTCAACCACAAGCTGGGCGAGACGCACGACGGCGCCTCGACCACCGACTGGATGGAGCAGGAGAAGGAGCGCGGCATCACGATCACGTCTGCCGCCGTGACCTGCTTCTGGAACAACAACCAGATCAACATCATCGACACCCCCGGTCACGTGGACTTCACGGTCGAGGTGGAGCGCTCGCTCCGCGTCCTCGACGGCGCGGTCGCCGTGTTCGACGGCAAGGAGGGCGTCGAGCCCCAGTCCGAGACCGTGTGGCGTCAGGCCGACAAGTACAACGTCCCCCGCATCTGCTTTGTCAACAAGATGGACAAGCTCGGCGCGGACTTCTACTTCACGGTCGACACGATCGTCAACCGCCTCGGGGCCAAGCCGCTGGTGCTGCAGCTCCCGATCGGCGCCGAGAACGACTTCGTCGGCGTCGTCGACCTCATCGAGATGCGCGCGCTGGTCTGGCCCGGCGACGCCAAGGGCGACGTGACCATGGGCGCGTCGTACGAGATCCAGGAGATCCCGGCCGACCTCAAGGAGAAGGCCGACGAGTACCGTCAGCAGCTCCTCGAGACCGTCGCCGAGACCGACGACGCGCTGCTCGAGAAGTTCTTCGGCGGCGAGGAGCTCACGGTCGCCGAGATCAAGGGCGCCATCCGCAAGATGGTCGTCGCGTCGGAGATCTACCCGGTCCTCTGCGGCTCGGCGTTCAAGAACCGCGGCGTGCAGCCGATGCTCGACGCGGTCGTCGACTACCTCCCGAACCCCCTCGACGTCGGCGCCATCGAGGCGCACGACCCGAAGGACGAGGAGAAGGTCATCGAGCGTCACCCCGACGCCAAGGACCCGTTCGCGGCCCTGGCGTTCAAGGTCGCCGTGCACCCGTTCTTCGGTCGTCTGACCTATGTCCGCGTCTACTCGGGTCACCTCGACTCCGGCTCGGCCGTCATCAACTCGACCAAGGGCAAGAAGGAGCGCATCGGGAAGATCTTCCAGATGCACGCCAACAAGGAGAACCCGGTCGACTCGCTCACCGCGGGCAACATCTACGCCGTGATCGGTCTGAAGGACACCACCACCGGTGACACCCTCGCCGCGATCGACGCGCCCGTCGTCCTCGAGTCGATGACGTTCCCCGAGCCCGTCATCGAGGTCGCGATCGAGCCGAAGACCAAGGCCGACCAGGAGAAACTTGGCACCGCGATCCAGAAGCTCGCCGAAGAGGACCCGACGTTCCGCACGGAGCTCAACCCCGAGACCGGTCAGACGACCATCAAGGGCATGGGCGAGCTGCACCTCGACATCCTCGTCGACCGCATGAAGCGCGAGTTCCGCGTCGAGGCGAACGTCGGCAAGCCGCAGGTGGCGTACCGCGAGACGATCCGCAAGGCCGTCGAGAAGCACGACTACACGCACAAGAAGCAGACCGGTGGATCGGGCCAGTTCGCCAAGATCCAGTTCAACATCGAGCCGCTCGAGCTCGACGGCGACAAGACCTACGAGTTCGTGAACTCGGTCACCGGTGGTCGCATCCCGCGTGAGTACATCGGCTCGATCGACGCCGGCTTCCAGGACGCCATGAACGTCGGCGTGCTCGCCGGCTACCCGATGGTCGGCGTCAAGGCGACCATCGTCGACGGTGCCGCGCACGACGTCGACTCCTCGGAGATGGCGTTCAAGATCGCGGGCTCCATGGGCTTCAAGGAGGCGGCTCGTCGCGCCAACCCCGTGCTGCTCGAGCCGCTCATGGCCGTCGAGGTCCGTACGCCCGAGGAGTACATGGGCGACGTCATCGGCGACCTGAACTCGCGTCGTGGCCAGATCCAGTCGATGGAGGACGCCGCCGGCGTCAAGGTCGTCCGTGCCCAGGTCCCGCTGTCCGAGATGTTCGGCTACATCGGCGACCTGCGCTCGAAGACCTCGGGTCGCGCCGTCTACTCGATGGAGTTCCACAGCTACGCTGAGGTTCCCCGTGCCGTGGCCGACGAGATCGTCCAGAAGGCCAAGGGCGAGTAACACTTCCTGGGAGCCGGGTTGAGGCTCGGCTCCCAGGTCCCCTACAACTTCACATTCCCTCTCTACTAAACTGAGAACCTAACCCGTAGAGAACCGGTCGCAATCCAGTGCCCGGAACCTCTACAACGACGTCCTGAGGAGGACCCAGTGGCTAAGGCCAAGTTCGAGCGGACCAAGCCGCACGTCAACATCGGAACGATCGGTCACGTCGACCACGGCAAGACCACGCTCTCCGCAGCGATCTCGAAGGTGCTTGCCGACAAGTACCCGTCCGACACCAACGTGCAGCGCGACTTCGCTTCCATCGACTCGGCGCCGGAAGAGCGCCAGCGTGGTATCACCATCAACATCTCGCACATCGAGTACGAGACCCCGAAGCGCCACTACGCACACGTTGACGCCCCCGGCCACGCCGACTACGTCAAGAACATGATCACCGGTGCGGCTCAGATGGACGGCGCGATCCTCGTGGTCGCCGCCACCGACGGCCCCATGGCTCAGACGCGTGAGCACGTGCTGCTCGCCAAGCAGGTCGGCGTGCCGTACCTGCTCGTCGCGCTGAACAAGGCCGACATGGTCGACGACGAGGAGATCCTGGAGCTCGTCGAGCTCGAGGTCTCGGAGCTGCTCGCGGCTCAGGGCTTCGCCGAGGACGCTCCTGTCGTCCGCGTCTCCGCTCTCAAGGCCCTCGAGGGCGACGAGAAGTGGACCCAGGCGATCCTGGACCTCATGCAGGCCGTCGACGACAACGTCCCGGACCCCGAGCGTGACCGCGACAAGCCGTTCCTGATGCCCGTCGAGGACGTCTTCACGATCACCGGTCGTGGTACCGTCGTCACGGGTCGCGCCGAGCGTGGCACGCTGGCCATCAACTCCGAGGTCGAGATCGTGGGTCTGCGCCCGACGCAGAAGACGACCGTCACCGGTATCGAGATGTTCCACAAGCAGCTCGACGAGGCATGGGCCGGCGAGAACTGTGGTCTGCTGCTCCGCGGCACCAAGCGTGAGGACGTCGAGCGCGGCCAGGTCATCGTGAAGCCGGGTTCGGTCACGCCGCACACCGACTTCGCGGGCACCGCGTACATCCTGTCGAAGGACGAGGGTGGCCGTCACAACCCGTTCTACACGAACTACCGCCCGCAGTTCTACTTCCGCACCACGGACGTCACCGGCGTCATCTCGCTGCCCGAGGGCACCGAGATGGTCATGCCCGGCGACACCACCGACATGACGGTCGAGCTGATCCAGCCGATCGCCATGGAGGAGGGCCTCGGCTTCGCCATCCGTGAGGGTGGTCGTACGGTCGGCGCCGGTACGGTGACCAGCATCATCAAGTGAGTCGGGCCGGGTCAATGCGAGCGAAGCCCGCGTTGACCCGGCATCGACTCAGGTTGAGCGAGCGGAGCAAGTCGAAACCTCGTTCATCCTGAGATCACTGAAAAGGGGTCGGACCTTCGGGTCCGGCCCCTTTTTCGTGCCCTGAAGTCAAAGAATCTCCTCGTATTCGAGCGCGACGCGCCGGTGCATGATTTTGAATATAACTTGAAGTGTCGTATACGGTGAGAGCTGCTGCACATCGTGCAGCCCGTATGCGTCGAACCGGGGTCAAGGCCGGGACGGCAGCCGACGTGGGTGACCTGGGGAACCCGAACCTCCTCTGATGTGCTCGCCCGGTGCATGCGCGAGGGGAGTGCCCGCACATCGGGGAGTGGTGTGCGGGGTCTTAGGGGAGTTTCAGCATGCGTTCGACCCTGCGTCGGAAATTCGATCAGCGCGCCCGGAGACTGACGGCCGTCACCGCCGTCGTCTCGCTCGTCACCGGGGCGCTCGCCCTCGGGGTCACGGCGCAGACGGCGGCAGCGGCCCCTTGGGCCCCTACGGTGACGACGCAGAACGTCGACCCGTCCGGAGCCGGCAAGGACTTCGTGCTCGCGGGCGAGGACGTCGCCTTCGACGTCTCCGTGCGCAACAGCGACGGGGGTGCGCAGTTCAACCTCAGCCTGGTCGCCACCCTGCCGGCATCCGTCGCATTCGTCTCCGGCGGATCCTTCGGCACGCCTGTCGTGTATGCGGAGGGTGAGACGCTGCCGAACCGCTCCCGGACCACGGCGAGCGACTGTGCGGCGGAGGGTCTCGTCGACTCTCCCGAGACTCCGCTCTGCGCGGTGCCCGCCGGTCAGCAGGTGTGGGTGTGGTCGAACGTCAACGACCTCCCGCAGGGAGCCACGGTCTCCTCGAGCATCGCGATCGCCCCGATCAGTGACCTCTACCCGGTAGGCGGCGAGATCGGATTCTCGGTCCGCGCCTATACGAGCGGCGATCCCTCGCGTCTGCCGACCTACGACGGTTCGCCCAGCGTCGCCCGCACCAGCACTCACACTTCGGGTGCCGGCACCGCGACCGACGACGTTCCCGTTCAGGCGGTGCGCATCGTCAAGGACGAGCCGAGCGTCGAGAGCGAGCTCCTGCGCGGTGTGCACCGCAACGTGACGACCTACACCATGAAGATCGAGAACACGACTCGTGGTGCGACCACCGGTGTCACCGTCACCGACTACCTTCCGGCGGGTCTGGAGTACCTCGGCCTGGCCACGGGCGACAACTCCGCGGGCGTCGAGTACGACGGCGCGCCCGCGCTGGTCGGCGGCGTCACGGCGACGGAGTCCGTCGACACGGTGCGGATCGACGCCGCCCGGGCGAACGCCCTCGGCCTTCCCGGGGCCGGCGTCTACACGGTCGTGGTCTGGTCGCTCGGCGACCTCGCGCCCGGCGCCACAGCCGAGATCCGCTACCACGCCGCGGTGCCCCTCTTCGCGAACGCGCTGTGGGACGGAACCGCGCCCGATGTCTCGGCCGGTGCCCAGGCGGCCAACCTCGACAACAACACCGGTGCATCCACGCGCCACGGCGGGGCCGACGCTGCGGAGTCCGCGCAGTCGTTCCGCAACGTGGCGGCGGTCGCAGGCACGTACCAGGGGCCGGTTCTCGGTGGAGATCCCGCGCTCCGCGCCGCGCGCGATGACGACGACGAGGTGATCGAGGCGGTCGACGTCCGCGTCGTGAAGAGCGTGGAGACCGGTGGACTGTTCGACACGGGGGCGGTCGCCGCCTACGCCGTGCGCGTCGACGTCAGCGAGTACGTGGACGCCTCGCACATCGTGCTCACGGACGTCATCCCGAACGGGCTCTGCCCGGCGTTCCCCGGTTCGGGATCGGATGTCGCGCTCAGGATCGGCGATCGATCCGTCACGGCGGCGGAGTGGAACGCCGAGATCCCGGGCGACGCCTGCAACTTCCCGACCGAGGCGCGCGGAGCCGAGCTCTCGGACGGTCTCACGCTCACGTCGATGACGTACGCGCCGGGCGACGGCACCTTCACCGTGACCTTCGCGGTGGCCGACCTCGCCGCGGACTCGTCCTACACCGGCCGATATGCCGTAATGCAGCGCCCGAACTACACGGGAGCGAACGGAGGCACGAGCTCGGGTGACCGCTTCCTCAACACGGTGCAGGTCGCGGCCGAGACGACCCCGATCGCGGCGATCGCGAACGACCCCGCGCTCCGCGACCGCGTCGGAGGAGTGCGACGCGTGCTCGACGACTCCTCGGCGCTCATCACCTCGCGCTTCACCGCACTCGAGAAGACCGTCCTCGAACGCGGGCAGACGCCGACGGATGCCGGGGCGACGTGGTCCGCCGAGAGCACCGCGCCGTTCTCTCCGGGCGACGACGTCTGGTACCGCCTCGTCGTGCCGTTCGCGACGGGCATCGACACCCGCAATCCGATCCTCACCGACTATCTGCCCGAGGGCGTCGAGCTCGCGGAGCTCCGTTACGCCTACCGCGGCATCCCGGGATTCGCCGACGTCACGACCCCGACCGCCTGGGGGAGCGGTTCGTTCCCGACCGCCTACATCCCCGACACCGCGGCGACCGGTACCTCGCTCTCCTGGGAGTTCGGGGCGCACAACCGCAGCGGCAGCGGCGACCGCTTCATGCCCGCCGGCAGCGCCGTCACGGTGTATCTGCGAGGAGTGGTGCAGGCGCAGTCCGCCTCGCAGGACGACGTCGACAGCCCCCTCAACCACGCCAAGTACCAGCAGGTGAACGTCGACGGCGAGATCTCCTTCCTCCGCGACGACGCCGGCATCGACCTCGACTGGGGGGCGACGCTCACCAAGGGCATCCGCGCGATCGGCGGCACGGTCATCGGAGCGGACTTCGGCTCCCGCGTCGAGACCAGGCAGGTCGTGCAGGGCGACGCGGTCGAGTACCGCATCGACGTGACGACCCCGCAGAACACGACGACCGACTACGTGGTGTGGGACGTCCTCCCGGCCGGCGTGAAGAAGGCCGACGTCTCGGCCTACTCCGCAGAGCGCTACGACGGCGGCGCCACCTCGGCGCTCTCCAGCGCCCAGTACTCCGCGACCGCGTACGACGCGGGGGAGACGCTGCCCGACGGCATCGCGCTCGACCCGGCTCTCGGCGACCGCTCTGTGATCGCCTGGACCGTCGACGCGTCCCTCGCCGGGTCCGTCGCCGCGACCGACACGACCTCCGCCCGCGTCCGCGGTCTGAGTCTCGGCTACACGCTCACGGTCCCCGCAGGCATCGTCGGCGGAGGGGATGCCGCACAGCTGACCCAGAGCTACACGAACACCGCGGGCATCGTGAGCTACGCCGTCGAGAACACCCCGAGCCGCACGACGACGGTCGTGCCGCAGCGCGACGGCGGGGCTCAGCAGCTCACGAACCGCACGCCGCGCGACGGCGAGGTGGCGGCCTCGGACGTCGACACCGTCGACAGCGCCGAGATCCACCTGCCCGATGTGGTGATCGAGAAGAAGCTGGTCTCCACCGAGGTGGCTCCGACCGCGGATGCCGCGGCCGGCGTCGTGGACCTCGGCGACGGGACGCGCAACGGCGCGACGCAGATCGTGCAGGGCGAGCAGGCCACGTTCGAGTACTCCGTGACCATCCCGGCGCGCACCACGGTTCGGGGCGCGATCCTCTCCGATGACGGACGGCTCGGCATCTCGCCCGGCTCCGGGTCCACGGCCTACCGTTACGTCGAGGGCAGTGCGGCGTTCTTCGGTCCCTCCGGCGCTCCTCTCGCGATCGGCGCCGGCTCGAACGACTTCCGTGCCTCCGAGCGCGCGGGGGAGTCGCACGGCGTGCTCACCTTCCCCGACGTCTACACCAACGCGACGTCCGCGCCGCAGACCTTCCGCGCACGCATCACGGTGTGGGTGACCGACAAGGACGCCTCGGCCGACGGCGGCTCGCGAGCCGACATCGCGCACGGCACGGCGCTCACGAACACCGCACGTCTGACCTTCCTCGACCCGAACGCGACGGGCGGCGCCCGGCTGACCCGCACGGACACCGCGTCCGCGCAGTTCGTCGAACCCTCGCCCACGCTGCGCAAGACCACCTCCTCCGCGACGGTGTCGGCCAGCGGCACGGTCACGTACACGCTCACCGCGAGCAATGCCTCGGGTCGTCCGGCACTGTACGACGTCGTCGTGATCGACTGCGTGCCGCAGGAGGTCACCCCGAGCGCCCTCAGCGCGACGGTCGGATCCGCTCGCATCCTCGACGAGGACTGCAGCGGCTCTGCGTCCACCGCCATCGCCCGAGGCTCCGGCACGGGAACGCTCATCGAGTGGACGATCCCTGCGGTGCGCGGTGACGACGTCGCGCCGACGCTGACATACCTCGGCACGGTGCAGGCCCACGCCGGCGGCGGCTCCGAGTTCGTGAACCGCGCCGAGCTCACGGGGTACACGCTGCCCCTCGCCGTCGGCACCGACGGAGACACCGCGGATCGTCGCGGCACGTACACGCGCTCCACCACCGCCACCGTGAAGATGCCCGAGGCGTCGATCGAGAAGAAGGTCGGCCCCACCGGGGCCGCCGTCGGCGACGTCGTCACGTACTCCGTGACCGCATCCCTCCCGTCGAACACCAACTTCTACGACGTCACGCTGCGCGACACCCTCCCGGCCGGCGTCGAGTTCCTCGCCGACGGGACGACCACGCAGACCGTGCAATGGGCCGGCGGCCCCGACGCCCCGGTCATCGGCGCGCCGACGGTCGACGGCCGCGCGCTGTCGTGGACGATCTCGTCCGACGACGTGCTCGCCTGGACGTCCGCCCGGTCCATCACCGTGACGTACCAGGCGCGGATCACGACGGCCGTGACGTCGGCGGCGCCGATCAACAGCGCGACGTTCGCGTGGAGCAAGGTCGACGGCTCGACGACGTCGTCCGACCGCCGCACGCAGACCGCGACCGCGCCGCTCACGATCCTCAACCCGAACGTCACGATCGCCAAGGCGGTCAAGAACACGAGTGCGGATGACAGCGCCTACGGCGCCGCCTCCACCGGCGGTCCCGAGCAGTCGTTCACCTACCGGATCCGCGTCAGCAACGCGACCGGCGTCGGCACCGCGCCCGCGTACGGCGTGGTCGTCACCGACACCGTGGACCGCGGCATCCGGATCGACACCACGCAGTCGGCATTCGCCGGCGCGACGTTCTCGGACGAGACCGCACTGCGCGAGGGCCGCGGTGGCGTGATCACCTGGACGCTCGCGGGTCCGCTGAACAATCGGGCGGGCGCGAACACGATCGACCTCGTCTACCGCGGCACGTTCGTGCCGGCCGAGTCCCTCGGCGCCGGGGCGCTCGGCAACCGTGCCGTCGTCACACGCTACGAGTCCGCCGAGACCGGCGGATGGACCTATCGTCCGGGCACCGGATCTCGACCGGGTGGCGGCGCGATCCTCGCGACCAACACATCGAGCGCCGCGGACATCACCCCGCGCTTCCCGCAGGTCGCGCTGAGCAAGCGCGTCGCCTCGGGCAGCGAGGCGTTCGTCGGGGAGTCCTTCTCGTGGACCCTCCAGGCGCGCAACACCGGGACGGGGGAGGCGCAGACGATCACGCTGACCGACACGCTGCCCGCCAACTGGGAGTACGACGCCACGGTCGTGCCGCGCCTCACGGTGGGTACGCAGGCTCCGGTCGATCTGGCCGCGCCCGTCGTGACCGCGAAGGACGGCCGTCAGGTGCTGACCTGGGCTCTCGGGTCGTCGACCGGGCAGCCGCTGCTCCCCGGGACGACCGGCGGGGCCGCCGAGTCGCAGCGCACGCTGCTCGTGACCTTCGCGACCGTGCCGCACCCCGGCGCGGTGACGGATCCCGGCGCCGGTCTCTCGATCGACCACCGGAACACCGTCGGCGGAGTGGCGACCGACACGACCGGAGCGACGCGCAACGCGTCCGGCTCCTACGCCGGTCCGGACGCCGCGGCATCCGCGCACATCGCTCGCGCCGATCTGCGTGTCGCGAAGGAGGCGATCGGCGGAGACTCGAACGGCGCCTGGACCGCGGGCGAGACGGCTCGGGCGGGCTACGCCCAGCCGCAGTGGCGCATCACCGTCACGAACCAGGGGCCGGATGCCGCGAGCGGGCCGTTCCTCGTGACCGACGCCGTCGACCTCCCCGCGGGAGTGACGACCGGCGGGTTCACCGCGCGGTACCACTCCAGCGCCGCCGACACGACAGGCGTCGCGGTGACGCTGTCGGGCACTGGCACGGCGAGCGATCCGTTCGTGGTCGGCGACCGCGCTCGCACTCTCAAGGCCGACGGAAGCGACCGCATCGTGCTGTTGGCGAACGTCGCCGTACAGGCTCCGGCCACCGGCACGGCGTCGAACACCGCCTCGGTGACGACCCGCACGTTCGAGCGACCCGAGGACATCGCGAAGGACAACACCGCCACCGCGTCGAAGGAGATCTCCAGCGCCGCCGACCTCGCGGTGACGAAGACCGTGAACACGGCCGAGCCGACAGCGGGACGACCCATCACCTGGAGCATCAAGGTGCGGAACAACGGTCCGTCCGTGGCGCTGGCGACCACCTCGTCGCCGATCACCGTGACCGACACGATCCCCGCAGGCATCAGCGGAGTGGCGGATCCGTCCGCGGGTCTCACGGCGTGGAGCGTCACGGCGTCGGACGGATGGCCCGCTGCATCCGGCGACACGATCACCTGGACGTTCCTCGGGGCGCAGCTCGCCGTGGGCCCCGCCCAGGACCTGTCGCTCACCGGCACGATCGACTCCTCGTGGACCGGTGGCGAGATCCGCAACGCCGCCACCGTCGCGCCGGGGATCACGACCGACCCGACGCCGACGAACGACCGGGGCGACGTCTCGGTCACGCCCGGCGACGACACGACCCTCGCGATCACGAAGACGCGCGTGGTGCTCGACGGCGGCACGTGGAAGGATGCCGGACAACTCGGCACCGCTCTGCCCGCTGTGCTCGCCGGCGAGACCATCAGCTACCGCGTGGTGGTGACGAACAACGGGCCCGCCGATGCGCGCGAGGTCCGTGTCGTGGACGAGGTCCCCGACATGCTGGTCTTCGCGTCCGTGCAGGACGAGTCGGGCGCGTGGACCCGCACGGCCGGCCCCGGCACGTTCGACACGTTCACCGTGGACGGGGCCGTGCCCGCGGCCTCCGGTCGGAACACGCGATCCTTCGTCGTGACCTACACGGTCGACGCCGCACTCGCTCCGGGCTCCGAGGTGGAGAACCAGGCGCGGGCCGAGGGGGAGAACGCCACCAACGTCCCGCGGGACGGCGACTCCACGGCATCCGACCGCGTCGCCGACCTGTCGATCGTCAAGCAGGCGCTCGACGCGGCCGGCGTACCGGTGGCCGAGGGCGTCGTCCCCGAGGTGACCGCCGGCACGCAGACGCGCTTCCTGCTGACCGTGACCAACCGCGGCCCGAGCATCTCCGGCGCACCGATCACGGTCGACGACCGCCTTCCCGCCGGGCTCGCCTACGTGTCGTCCACGATCTCCGTGGCCGGGGCGACTGCGTCGGATGCCGACGCGATCGTCAGCACGGACGAGCGGTCGATCTCCTGGGCGGCGCTCACCGGCACCGACACCCTCGCGACCGGCGAGACGATCGTGATCGAGGTCACGGCAGCGGTCGACGCCGATGTCCGCGTGCAGCGGCTCGTCAACGCGGCGGACGTCACCGGAACGGACGACGTCGATCCGAGCAACAACCACGATGAGGCGGCGATCGACATCGTGCGTCTGGCCGAGATGTCGATCGTGAAGGATGCGGCTGCCGGACCGTGGATCGCGGGGACCGAGGTCGCGTACACCCTGACGATCGCGAACGACGGCCCCTCGGTCGCCGATGCGTTCGTCGCCGACGTGCTCCCGACGGGGCTCACCGCCGTGTCGATCGCGGGTGACGGATGGACCTGCGACGACGGCACCCAGAGCTGCCTGCGCGCCGAGCACCCGGTCGGCGAGAGCACCATCACGGTCGTCGCGCGGATCGGATCGGACGTGCCGACCGGCACGGCTCTCACGAACACCGCGACGCTGACGTGGACGGACAGCCGATCGACCTCGCCGCACGAGGACGAGGACTCCGCGCGGATCGACGTCACGACCGACGCCGACCTGCGGCTCGTCAAGACGGCGATCACGACGGAGGGCGAGGAGACAGCTGCGGCCGTGGCGGGGGAGGACGTCCGCTACCGCATCGCGGTCGAGAACCTCGGTGCAAGCGACGCGATCGGCCCGATCTCGGTGGTCGACCGGCTGCCGGACGGCATTTCGTTCGTCGCGCTCACGGGCGCTGCCGCCGACCTGTGGTCCGCGTCGGTCGACGACACGGACCCGCGGTCGGTCACCTTCGCGCTGATCCCTTCCGCGGCGGGCCTCGGGAGCGGGGTGTCCGCACCGACGATCGAGTTCGAGGCGCACGTCGACGCCGCCGTGGTGCACGGGGCCGTCCTGAGGAACACGGCGACGGTGTCGTCGGGAACCCCGGACTCCCACGCGGACAACGACACGGACACCGCCGACGTCACGGCCGCCCGAGAGGTGGACCTCGCGATCCTCAAGCGCCACGACGCGGGAGCGGTGCGCATCGGCGACGAGCTGCCGTTCACGCTGCAGGTCCGCAACGCCGGCCCGTCCGAGGCGACGGACGTCGTCGTCGTCGACACCGTGCCGGCGGGGCTGGAGGTGCTGACCGCGCCGGGCGACCCGGTCGGAGCGGGCTGGACCGTGGAGTCCGTCGAGCCGATCGATGTGGACGACCCCGCCGGGGGAACCCGCGTGACTGCACGCTACGCGCCGGCGATCGCGCCGGGTGCCGAGTCCGCGGATCTCGAGATCGTGACGCGCGTGCAGGTGGCGGCGTATCCCGAGGTGGTCAACACGGCAGCTGTGACTGCTGCGGAGATCACGGACGAGCATCCCGACCGGACCCCGGAGGACAACCGCGTCGAGGACGCCGTCTCGGTGCCCGCGATGGTGGCGCTCTCGACGACCAAGACCGCGATCGGGACCTTCCAGGTCGGGAAGACCTCCACGTACGAGATCGTCGTGCGCAACGACGGCCCGACCGCCGATCCGGGACCCGTCGTCGTCACGGATGCGCTGCCCGCAGGCCTCTCCTTCGCCGATTCGCCCGACGGCGGCGTTTCAGTGGACGGTCGGACCGTCACCTGGACGCTTCATGACGGCATCCCGGTAGATAGCGAGGTCACGCTGACGCTCCACGTCCGCGTCGATCAGGCGGCGTTCCCGTCGGTCGTGAACGTCGTCACGGTCGACTCGCCCTCCGAGCAGCTCGACGGTGCGCGGCTGGTCGCGAGCGCCGCGGCGGAGGTCGCGGCGGCCGACGCGCTCGCGACCACCGGCGCAGGGCCCGTCTGGACCCTGGTGCTCATCGCACTGCTGCTGGTGGTCTGCGGGGTCGCGCTCGTCATCCACCGCCGGCGGGTCGGCGCGGCCGGCGCACGGCGAGCGGACTGACGCGTCGGGCGAGGGGTGGTGCGCGTCCTCCGGGCGGGGCCACCCCTCTTCCGCGCCCCGTGCGCGCCGTGCAGAATGAACGT
Source organism: Microbacterium sp. LMX7-1.2 (assembly GCF_040675935.1). NCBI lineage: Bacteria > Bacillati > Actinomycetota > Actinomycetes > Micrococcales > Microbacteriaceae > Microbacterium > Microbacterium sp. LMX7-1.2. The sequence continues at coordinate 2,981,036 of NZ_JBEGIL010000001.1, forward strand.
GGCGCGGGAGTTCCACCGCTCCGATCAACGAAAAGGGGGCCCGCCATGGGTATCGATGACGTCGTCAACAAGGGCAAGGACCTGTACGAGCAGAACAAGGACAAGATCGCGGATGCGGTCAAGAGCGAGCAGGCCGAGGACATCAGCGACAAGGTGCTCGACGGCGTCGCGGACTTCGCGAAGAAGATCGCTCCCGGCGCCGCGGACAAGATCGACGAGATCCGCGACCAGGCCGACAAGGCCGTCGGCAACGAGTAGGACCGTCACGCGACGGCGGACGGCGGCTCTCCGGGGGAGGGCCGCCGTTCCCGTGTACCGGTGCATCGATATTCTCGAGTCGCGCTCTCGCGCTTCGGCGGTCTAGTCCCCTATGATGGACACGACCGCCTGGGGATCTTGCGGTCGAAGGATGTCGAAGGGGTTCGACGTCCTGACATCACGCGGTTCGCCGCGTCAAACTGGGGAAAGCGATTTTGGGGATCATCGTGCGACGCGCGCACTCTGTGCGCCCTGGCGTCTTCCCGCCTGCGCGGCGGTCATCTCGCCGCGCCCTCGGTCGAGGAACCCGGCGTCCCTTCACGCCGGTGTCCTCGCGTTCGGTGTGCCCCCTCGCACTGAACGCCCTCCCCAAGCGGGGCGAGGCATGGGGATGCCTCGCCCCGCTCTCACCTCGTCGCTGAGCCATCCGATCGCGCATTCCGCGCTCGCTCGACGACCGCAGTCGGACATCCTCAGGGGATGCTCAGCCCGCGCGACACGCCCGGGTTTGCGGAACGGAAATCCGCCGTGGCAGAATAGACAGGTTCGACATTTCGGCGGCGTTCGCGCGTGCGCCGGATCACCACCAGGGCAGTGCATAGGCGGCGCGGGAGCGCAGGGACCTAGGCCGCGGGTGGCAGAACACCCCCGACACCCTCATCCCGAGGGCCCTGCCGTGCGCGGCGGGGGTCGGCATCCGCTCGTCGAGAGGCGTGCGGGCTGACAGCAGAACAGTGGTGCGCAGGCCGGCTCCCCGGAGCCGTTCGAGTGCCGAGGCGCGAACAGCGCCGACGTGCGTCCAATGCCCCTGGGTCACCCGGCCCAGGACGGTAAGACGCCTAAAGAGAGAGAGCAGACAATGGCGGGACAGAAGATCCGCATTCGCCTGAAGTCGTATGACCACGAGGTCATCGACACGTCCGCACGCAAGATCGTCGACACCGTGACCCGTGCGGGCGCGACCGTCGTCGGCCCCGTGCCCCTTCCGACCGAGAAGAACGTCGTGTGCGTTATCCGGTCGCCCCACAAGTACAAGGACAGCCGCGAGCACTTCGAGATGCGCACCCACAAGCGTCTGATCGACATCGTCGACCCGACGCCCAAGGCCGTCGACTCGCTGATGCGCCTCGACCTGCCGGCCGACGTCAACATCGAGATCAAGCTCTGAGGTCCGACATGGCTGACATCAACTCCAAGGTTTCCAAGGGCCTGCTGGGCACCAAGCTCGGCATGACCCAGGTGTGGAACGAGAACGGCAAGCTCGTTCCCGTCACCGTCATCGAGCTCGCCCCGAACGTGGTCACGCAGATCCGTACCCCCGAGAAGGACGGCTACAACGCCGTGCAGATCGCGTACGGTCAGATCGACCCCCGCAAGGTCAACAAGCCGCTCTCCGCCCACTTCGAGGCTGCAGGCGTCACGCCGCGCCGTCACGTCACCGAGGTCCGCACCGCGGACGCCGGTGACTACACCCTGGGCCAGGAGCTCACGGTCGACGGCACGTTCGAGGCCGGCCAGCTCGTCGACGTCGTCGGCACGAGCAAGGGCAAGGGCTTCGCCGGTGTCATGAAGCGCCACAACTTCAAGGGCGTCTCGGCATCGCACGGTGCGCACCGCAACCACCGCAAGCCCGGCTCCATCGGCGCATCGTCGACCCCGAGCCGCGTCTTCAAGGGCATGCGCATGGCCGGCCGTATGGGCGGCGAGCGTGTGACCGTCCTCAACCTCACGGTGCACGCCGTCGACGCCGAGAAGGGACTCATGCTCGTCAAGGGCGCCGTCCCCGGTGCGCGCGGCCGCATCGTCTACGTCCGCAACGCAGTGAAGGGTGCCTGATCATGGCTGACTCGACTCTCGCGCTCGACGTCCTCAAGGCAGACGGCAAGAAGGCAGGCTCCGTCGAGCTTCCCGCCGCGCTGTTCGACGTCAAGACGAACATCCCGCTCATCCACCAGGTCGTCGTCGCGCAGCTCGCGGCGGCACGCCAGGGCACGCACTCGACCAAGCGTCGTGGCGAGGTCTCCGGTGCCGGCCGCAAGCCCTTCAAGCAGAAGGGCACGGGTAACGCCCGTCAGGGCTCCATCCGCGCGCCGCACATGACCGGTGGTGGCATCGTGCACGGCCCCAAGCCGCGCGACTACTCGCAGCGCACCCCCAAGAAGATGATCGCCGCCGCCCTGCTGGGCGCGCTCAGCGACCGCTTCCGCGGTGACCGTCTGCACGCGATCGACACGTTCGGCGCCGAGGGCACGCCCTCGACCAAGGCCGCGGCGAGCTTCCTCGCCCAGGTCGCGACGTCGAAGAACGTCCTCGTGGTCACCGAGCGCGGCGACGAGCTCGCGCTCAAGAGCCTCCGCAACCTCGGCCACGTCCACGTGCTGACGTTCGACCAGCTCAACGCCTACGACGTGCTCGTCTCCGACGACATCGTCTTCACCCAGGCCGCTCTGGAGGGCTTCATCGCCTCGAAGACCGGCGCCAACCAGGAGGTCTCCGCATGAGCGAGCAGGCATCTGTTCTCCAGACGGCCCTGAACAAGGACCCGCGCGACATCATCCTGAAGCCGGTCGTGTCCGAGAAGAGCTACGGTCTGATCGACGAGGGCAAGTACACCTTCCTCGTCGACCCGCGCGCTTCGAAGACCGAGATCAAGCTCGCCATCGAGAAGATCTTCGGCGTCAAGGTCGCTGGGGTCAACACCCTCAACCGCGTCGGCAAGGCTCGTCGCACCCGCTTCGGCACCGGCAAGCGCAAGGACACCAAGCGCGCCATCGTGACCCTGAAGTCGGGCACCATCGACATCTTCACGGCAATCGGCTGATCCGGGGGATAAAGGACAATCATGGCTATTCGCAAGTACAAGCCCACGACCCCGGGCCGTCGCGGCTCGTCGGTGGCTGACTTCGCCGAGATCACCCGATCGACGCCGGAGAAGTCGCTGCTGCGCCCGCTCGCCAAGACCGGTGGTCGCAACAACCAGGGACGCATCACGACCCGTCACATCGGTGGTGGCCACAAGCGCCAGTACCGTGTCATCGACTTCCGTCGCAATGACAAGGACGGCGTGGACGCCAAGGTCGCTCACATCGAGTACGACCCCAACCGCACCGCACGCATCGCGCTGCTGCACTACTTCGACGGCGAGAAGCGCTACATCCTCGCGCCGGCGAAGCTCAAGCAGGGCGACATCGTCGAGTCGGGTGCAGGCGCCGACATCAAGCCGGGCAACAACCTCCCGCTGAAGAACATCCCGACGGGTACCGTCATCCACGCGATCGAGCTCCGTCCCGGTGGCGGCGCGAAGATGGCGCGTTCGGCCGGTGCCTCGGTGCGCCTCGTGGCCAAGGACGGCAACTTCGCCCAGCTGCGTCTGCCCTCCGGTGAGATCCGCAACGTCGATGCGCGCTGCCGCGCGACCATCGGCGAGGTCGGCAACGCCGAGCAGTCGAACATCAACTGGGGCAAGGCGGGCCGCATGCGCTGGAAGGGCGTCCGCCCGACCGTGCGCGGTGTCGCGATGAACCCGGTCGACCACCCGCACGGTGGTGGTGAGGGCAAGACGTCCGGTGGACGTCACCCCGTCTCCCCCTGGGGCCAGGCTGAGGGTCGCACCCGTCACGCCAACAAGGAAAGCGACAAGTACATCGTGCGCCGTCGCAACGCCGGCAAGAAGCGCAAGTAGGAGTAAGAGAAGATGCCTCGCAGTCTTAAGAAGGGCCCCTTCGTCGACGAGCACCTGCTTCGCAAGGTGGTCGTGCAGAACGAAGCCGGCACGAAGAACGTCATCAAGACCTGGTCCCGCCGGTCCATGATCATCCCGGCCATGCTGGGTCACACGATCGCGGTCCACGACGGACGCAAGCACATCCCTGTGTTCGTGTCCGAGACCATGGTCGGCCACAAGCTGGGCGAGTTCGCGCCCACCCGCACCTTCCGCGGCCACGAGAAGGACGACAAGAAGGGCCGCCGCCGCTGACGCGGGGGCGATAGAGGAGAGAGAAATGGTGGAGTCCATCGCACGCGTGCGACACATCCGCGTGACCCCTCAGAAGGCTCGTCGTGTCGTCGCGCTCATCAAGGGCAAGCAGGCCCAGGAGGCTCTGGCGATCCTGAAGTTCGCTCAGCAGTCCGCCAGTGAGCCGATCTACAAGCTTGTCGCGTCGGCCATGGCCAACGCGCAGGTCAAGGCGGATCGTGACGGCGAGTACCTCGACGAGCAGGACCTGTACGTGAAGAACGCGTACGTGGACGAGGGCACGACGCTCAAGCGTTTCCAGCCCCGTGCACAGGGTCGCGCTTTCCAGATCAAGAAGCGCACGAGCCACATCACGGTCGTGCTCTCGACGCCTGAGGCGGCCCCGGCCGCTGCGGGCGACAGCAACAAGAAGGCGAGCAAGTAATGGGACAGAAGGTAAACCCGTACGGCTTCCGCCTCGGCATCACCACGGACCACGTGTCGCGCTGGTTCTCGGACTCGACGAAGCCGGGTCAGCGTTACGCCGACTACGTCGCCGAGGACATCAAGATCCGTCGTCTGCTGCAGACGCAGCTCGACCGCGCCGGCGTCTCGAACATCGAGATCGAGCGCACCCGTGACCGCGTCCGCGTCGACATCCACACCGCCCGCCCGGGCATCGTGATCGGTCGTCGTGGAGCCGAGGCCGAGCGCATCCGCGGCGACCTCGAGAAGCTCACCGGCAAGCAGATCCAGCTGAACATCCTCGAGGTCAAGAACCCCGAGGCCGACGCTCAGCTCGTCGCGCAGGGCATCGCCGAGCAGCTGTCTGCTCGTGTGGCGTTCCGTCGTGCGATGCGCAAGGGTCTCCAGGGCGCGCAGCGCGCTGGTGCCAAGGGCATCCGCATCCAGGTCTCCGGCCGCCTCGGCGGCGCCGAGATGAGCCGCTCGGAGTTCTACCGCGAGGGTCGTGTGCCGCTGCACACGCTGCGCGCGAACATCGACTACGGCTTCTACGAGGCGAAGACCACCTTCGGCCGCATCGGCGTGAAGGTCTGGATCTACAAGGGCGACCTGACCAACAAGGAGCTTGCTCGCGAGCAGGCCAACGCACCGAAGTCGCGTCGTGACGACCGTGGTGGCGACCGCCGCCGCGCTCCGCGCAACGAGGCCCCTGTCGCAGAAGGAGCGTCTGCCTGATGCTTATTCCCCGCAAGGTCAAGTACCGCAAGCAGCATCACCCCAAGCGCGATGGCCAGGCCACCGGCGGCACGAAGGTCTCCTTCGGCGAGTTCGGCATCCAAGCGCTCACGCCGGCGTACGTGACGAACCGTCAGATCGAGTCCGCTCGTATCGCGATGACCCGTCACATCAAGCGTGGCGGAAAGGTGTGGATCAACATCTACCCGGACCGACCGCTCACCAAGAAGCCGGCCGAGACCCGCATGGGTTCCGGTAAGGGCTCGCCCGAGTGGTGGGTCGCCAACGTCAAGCCGGGTCGCGTCCTCTTCGAGGTTGCGGGTGTCAACGAGGAACTCGCTCGCGAGGCACTCACCCGAGCAATCCACAAGCTGCCGCTCAAGGCACGCATCATCAAGCGCGAGGAGGGCGACGCGTAATGGCGATCGGCACCAAGGAGCTCGCTCCGGCAGAGCTCGACACGTTCGAAGACCAGCGCCTCGTTGAGGAGCTGCGCAAGGCCAAGGAGGAGCTGTTCAACCTCCGTTTCCAGTCGGCCACCGGCCAGCTGGAGAGCCACGGCCGCATCCGCGCCGTCAAGCGCGACATCGCGCGCCTCTACACCGTGATCCGCGAGCGCGAGCTGGGCATCCGTGCGACGCCCGCTCCGGTCGAGGCTCCGGCCAAGAAGGCGTCCAAGTCGAAGGCGAAGAAGGCGGATGCCGCTGACGACGCCGTGAAGGAAGAGGCCGAGTGATGGCTGAGAAGAAGGCTGCAGCCGCTGAGGCCGAGCACGCCGCGCACGACGTCCGCGACGCGGACGCCCGCGGTTACCGCAAGGCCCGCCGTGGCTACGTCGTCAGCGACAAGATGGACAAGACCATCGTGGTCGAGGTCGAGGACCGTGTGAAGCACCCGCTTTACGGCAAGGTCATCCGCCGCACCTCGAAGGTCAAGGCGCACGACGAGGCGAACACCGCCGGCGTCGGCGACCTCGTCCTGATCAACGAGACCCGCCCGCTCAGCGCCACCAAGCGCTGGCGTCTGGTGGAGATTCTGGAGAAGGCCAAGTGATTCAGCAGGAATCTCGCCTCAAGGTCGCCGACAACACCGGCGCCAAGGAGCTGCTCACCATCCGTGTGCTCGGTGGCTCCAAGCGCCGCTACGCGGGCCTGGGCGACACCATCGTCGCGACCGTCAAGGACGCGATCCCCGGTGGAAACGTCAAGAAGGGCGATGTGGTCAAGGCCGTCATCGTCCGCACCGTCAAGTCCACGCGCCGTCCCGACGGCTCGTACATCAAGTTCGACGAGAACGCCGCCGTGATCCTGAAGAACGACGGGGAGCCCCGCGGCACCCGTATCTTCGGCCCGGTCGGCCGTGAGCTTCGCGACAAGAAGTTCATGAAGATCGTCTCGCTGGCGCCGGAGGTTATCTAAGTCATGGCGAAGATCAAGAAGGGTGACCTGGTCCAGGTCATCACCGGACCCAAGGACGAGCGCGGCAAGCAGGGCAAGGTCCTCGAGATCCTGTCCGAGCGCAACCGCGTCGTCGTCGAGGGCGTGAACTACGTCACCAAGCACACGCGCGTCGGTCAGACGCAGCGCGGCACCAAGACGGGCGGCCTCGAGACTGTCGAGGCTCCCATCCACATCTCGAACGTCGCACTCGTCGACCCCTCGACCAAGAAGCCGACCAAGGTCGGCCACCGGGTCGAGGAGCAGACCAAGGACGGCGTCAAGCGCACCGTCCGCGTGCGCTTCGCGAAGAAGAGCGGTAAGGACCTCTGATGGCAACCGAGACTGCCGTGGAGGCTGGCAAGATCCAGCCCCGCCTGAAGCAGAAGTACAACGCCGAGATCAAGAAGGCGATGCAGGACGAGTTCGGCTACACGAACGTCATGCAGATCCCCGGACTGGTCAAGGTCGTCGTGAACACCGGTGTCGGCGAGGCAGCTCGCGACAGCAAGGTGATCGATGGCGCGGTCGACGACCTCACCAAGATCACCGGCCAGAAGCCGATCGTCACGAAGGCCCGCAAGTCCATCGCGCAGTTCAAGCTGCGTGAGGGACAGGCCATCGGCGCGCACGTCACCCTGCGTGGCGACCGCGCCTGGGAGTTCGTGGACCGCCTGGTCTCGCTCGCACTGCCCCGCATCCGCGACTTCCGCGGTCTGTCGGCCAAGCAGTTCGACGGCAACGGCAACTACACCTTCGGTCTCCAGGAGCAGAGCGTGTTCCACGAGATCGATCAGGACAAGATCGACCGGGTTCGCGGTTTCGACATCACCGTCGTCACCACCGCGAAGACGGATGACGAGGGTCGCGCCCTGCTGCGCCACCTCGGCTTCCCGTTCCGCTCGGACGACGCACAGGCGTGACACCTCGACGGGCTCGGCGACCATCTGGTCACTGAGCCCGTCGAAGTGCCCGTACAATTGAAGATTGCGTGCTCATCGCAGGCCGTCTGTCGTGTAACGGCAGCCGGAACCTCATGAACAAAGGAAAACACCAATGACAATGACAGACCCGGTCGCAGATCTGCTGACCCGTCTGCGCAACGCGAACTCGGCGCACCACGACTCCGTGACGCTGCCGTCGAGCAAGCTCAAGACGCACATCGCCGAGATCCTCCAGCAGGAGGGCTACATCGCGGGCTGGGAGACCTCTGCCGCTCGCGTCGGCACGAACCTCACCCTGCAGCTGAAGTACGGCCCCAACCGGGAGCGTTCGATCGCGGGCATCAAGCGCGTGTCGAAGCCCGGACTCCGCGTGTACGCGAAGTCCACCGAGCTCCCCAAGGTCCTCGGCGGCCTCGGCGTGGCCATCCTGTCCACCTCCTCCGGTCTTCTCACCGACCGTCAGGCTGAGCAGAAGGGCGTGGGCGGAGAAGTTCTCGCCTACGTGTGGTGATTCGACATGTCGCGTATCGGACGACTTCCCATCGACGTTCCCGCGGGCGTGACCGTTTCGGTCGACGGCCGTGAGGTCGCGGTGAAGGGCCCCAAGGGTGAGCTCACCCTGACGGTCGCCAGCCCCATCGAGGTCGCGGTCGAGGAGAACCAGGTTCTCGTCACCCGTCCCGACGACGAGCGCGAGTCGCGGTCTCTCCACGGCCTGACCCGCACGCTCATCAACAACAACATCATCGGCGTGACCCAGGGCTACTCCAAGGGTCTCGAGGTCGTCGGCACCGGTTACCGCGTGCAGCAGAAGGGCAGCTCGGTCGAGTTCGCCCTCGGCTTCTCGCACCCGGTCCTGATCGACGCTCCCGCCGGCATCACGCTCACGGTCGAGGGCACCAACAAGCTCACCGTCAGCGGGATCGACAAGCAGGCTGTCGGCGAGGCAGCTGCCAACATCCGCAAGATCCGCAAGCCCGAGCCGTACAAGGGCAAGGGCGTGCGCTACGCCGGCGAGAACGTGCGTCGCAAGGCCGGAAAGAGTGGTAAGTAACCATGGCTCTCAAGTCAAAGTCTGACGCCCGCGCGCGTCGTCACGCCCGCCTTCGCAAGAAGGTCGTCGGCACCGAGGTGCGTCCGCGCCTCGTCGTCAACCGCTCGTCGCGCCACGTCTTCGTGCAGCTCGTCGACGACAGCAAGGGTCACACCGTCGCGTCGGCTTCGACGCTCGAGACCGACCTGCGCTCGCTCGAGGGCGACAAGACCGCCAAGGCCCGCAAGGTCGGCGAGCTCCTCGCCGAGCGCGCGAAGGCCGCAGGCGTTTCCGAGGCAGTGTTCGACCGTGGCGGCAACCGCTACGCCGGTCGTGTCGCCGCCATCGCCGATGGCGCTCGTGAGGGAGGCCTGGCACTGTGAGTGACAACAAGGAGAACGAAGTGACCGAAGCGGCTGCTGCCACTTCCGAGACGGCCGCCGGCACGACGCAGGCCGAGCCGACTCGTGACCAGCGCGACGGTCGCCGCGGCGGCCGTGGTGACCGCAACCAGGGTGGACGCGACCGCAACTCGCGCGACCGTGGTGACAACCAGTTCCTCGAGCGCGTCGTGACCATCAACCGCGTGTCGAAGGTCGTGAAGGGTGGTCGTCGCTTCAGCTTCACCGCTCTCGTGGTCGTCGGCGACGGTAACGGTCTGGTCGGCGTCGGCTACGGCAAGGCTCGTGAGGTCCCCCTCGCGATCTCGAAGGGCGTCGAAGAGGCCAAGCGCAACTTCTTCCGCGTGCCGCGCGTCGGCAGCACCATCCCGCACCCCGTGCAGGGTGAGGCTGCGGCCGGTGTCGTGCTGCTGCGTCCCGCTGCCGCCGGTACCGGTGTCATCGCGGGTGGTCCCGTGCGCGCCGTGCTCGAGTGCGCCGGCATCCACGACGTGCTGTCGAAGTCGCTCGGCTCGTCGAACACGATCAACATCGTGCACGCGACGGTGACGGCCCTGAAGCAGCTCGAGGAGCCCCGTGCGGTCGCCGCACGTCGTGGCCTCGAGTTCGACCAGGTCGCACCCGCGCGCCTCGTCCGCGCCGAGGCCGACGCCATCGCCGCACAGAAGGTAGGTGCCTGATGGCCGCCCGGCTCCAGGTCACGCAGGTGAAGTCCAAGGTGAGCGAGAAGCAGAACCAGCGCGACACGCTGCGTTCGCTCGGTCTGAAGCGGATCGGTGACAGCACCGTCCGCCCCGACGACGCGCAGACGCGCGGTTACGTCAAGGCCGTCGCGCACCTCGTGAAGGTTGAGGAGATCGACTAATGGCTGAGAAGAACGAAGCCGTCGAGGCTGAGAAGGCCCCGAAGAAGGCTGCCGCTCCCAAGGCTGCAGCCGAGAAGAAGCCCGCCGCCAAGAAGGCACCGGCCGCCGCGGCCGACGCCAAGGCCGAGGGTCCTGCGAAGAAGCCCGCCGCCAAGAAGGCTGCGCCGAAGAAGGATGCTCCGGCATCCCGTCCCGGCGTCCTGAAGGTGCACCACCTGCGTCCGGTCCCCGGATCCAACACCGCGAAGACCCGTGTCGGTCGTGGTGAGGGTTCCAAGGGCAAGACCGCCGGTCGCGGCACCAAGGGCACCAAGGCGCGAAACACCGTGCGCGTCGGCTTCGAGGGTGGGCAGATGCCTCTGCACATGCGCACCCCGAAGCTGCGCGGTTTCAAGAACCCGTTCCGCGTGGAGTACCAGGTCGTGAACCTGGAGAAGCTCGCGGAGCTGTACCCCCAGGGCGGCGACGTCACCGTCGGCGACCTGGTCGCCAAGGGCGCCGTTCGCAAGAACGAGAAGGTCAAGGTTCTCGGTAACGGCGACATCGCCGTGAAGCTCACCGTCTCGGTCGACAAGGTCTCGGGTTCTGCCGAGCAGAAGATCGTGGCAGCGGGCGGATCCGTCAAGTAACCACGTCGTGAGAGGGGTCGGAGATTCTCCGGCCCCTCTTATGCGTTAGCCTGTTCTTTCAGCCGTCCCTCGGGGATCGGCAACCTTTTCAGGAGGAACGTCCCTTGTTTAGCGCCATCGCGCGGATCTTCCGCACGCCAGACCTGCGTCGGAAGATCGGTTTCACTCTCGCCATCGTCGCGATCTACCGACTCGGCTCCAACGTCCCCGCTCCGTTCGTCAACTTCCCGAACGTCGAGCAGTGTCTCGCACAGAACACGCAGACCGACGGTCTCCTGGGTCTCGTCAACCTGTTCTCCGGCGGCGCGCTCCTCCAGCTCTCCATCTTCGCGCTCGGCGTCATGCCGTACATCACCGCGACGATCATCACCCAACTCCTCCGCGTGGTCATCCCGCACTTCGAGGCGCTGCACAAGGAGGGCCAGGCCGGCCAGGCCCGTCTGACCCAGTACACGCGCTACCTGACGATCGCTCTCGCGCTTCTGCAGTCGACGACGCTCGTCACGGTGGCCCGCAGCGGACAGCTGTTCGGGCAGACCGACATCGCCGCGTGCCAGAACCTCCTCACGAACGACGTGTGGTGGGCGCAGCTGCTCATCATCATGGCGATGACCGCCGGCACCGGCCTCATCATGTGGTTCGCCGAGCTCGTCACCGAGCGCGGCGTCGGCAACGGCATGTCCCTCCTCATCTTCACCTCGATCGCCGCGACGTTCCCCGGCGCGATGTGGCTGATCTGGGAGAGCCGCGGCTTCGAGGTCTTCCTGCTCGTGCTGCTCGTCGGCATCATCGTGATGGGTCTCGTCGTCTTCGTCGAGCAGTCCCAGCGACGCATCCCCGTGCAGTACGCCAAGCGCATGGTCGGTCGCCGCACGTACGGCGGCACGAACACCTACATCCCGATCAAGGTGAACATGGCGGGTGTGATCCCCGTGATCTTCGCGTCGTCGCTGCTGTACATCCCGGCGCTCATCGCGCAGTTCAACACCCCGCAGGACGGCTCGGAGCCGGCCGCGTGGGTCACCTGGATCAGCACGTACTTCACCACGGGCAACCACCCGATCTACATGGCGGCGTACTTCCTGCTGATCATCGGGTTCACCTACTTCTATGTCGCGATCACGTTCAACCCGGTCGAGGTCGCCGACAACATGAAGAAGTACGGCGGGTTCATCCCCGGCATCCGTGCCGGTCGTCCGACCGCCGAGTACCTCGACTACGTGCTCACCCGCATCACGCTGCCCGGCTCGATCTACCTCGGTCTGATTGCGCTCATCCCGCTCATCGCCCTCGCCACCGTCGGCGCCAACCAGAACTTCCCGTTCGGCGGCGCCTCGATCCTCATCATCGTCGGTGTGGGTCTCGAGACGGTCAAGCAGATCGATGCGCAGCTGCAGCAGCGTCACTACGAAGGGCTCCTCCGATGACCGCATCCGCACGTCTCCTGATCGTCGGTCCTCAGGGATCCGGAAAGGGCACGCAGGGCGTCCGCATCGCCGAGTCCTACGGCATCCCGGTGGTGTCGACCGGCGACATGTTCCGCGCGAACATCAAGGAGGGCACGCCCCTCGGACTGCAGGTCACCGCGATCCTCGACAAGGGCGACCTCGTGCCGGACGCCCTGACCAGCGAGATCGTCCGCGATCGTCTGTCGCAGGAGGATGCCGCGAACGGGTTCCTGCTCGACGGCTACCCGCGCAACACGGCTCAGGTCGCGCACCTCGAGGAGTTCCTCGGAGCACGCGGTGAGTCGCTCGACGCGGTCATCCTGCTCGACGTGCCGCGCGAGGAGAGCATCGCCCGGCTGAAGCTCCGCGCCGCGGAGCAGGGCCGTTCGGACGACACCGACGAGGCCATCGCGCACCGTCTGGACATCTACGAGCACGAGACCGCTCCGATCCTCGAGGTCTACGGCGAGCGCGGCATCGTCGATCGCATCGACGGCGTCGGCACGCTCGACGAGATCACTGAGCGCGTGTTCGCGGCGCTGGCAGCTCGCGGTCTGCGCCTCGCCGCCTGACGTCGTCCATGTTCCGCCGGTCGATCTACAAGACGCAGGCTCAGCTCCGCTCGATGGTGGAGCCGGGGCTGATCACGGCGGCGGCTCTCGACGCCATGCGACCGCTGGTCCGCCCTGGCGTCACCACTCTCGAGCTGGACGCCGCGGCGAACCGGCTGATCCTCGAGCGGGGCGCGGAGTCGAACTTCCAGCTCGTGCGGGGCTATCGGCACACGACCTGCATCTCGGTGAACGAGGAGGTCGTGCACGGCATCCCCGGTGAGCGCGTGCTGCAGGCCGGCGACATCGTGTCCATCGACTGCGGCGCGCAGTACCAGGGCTGGAACGGCGACAGCGCCATCACGGTCGTCGTTCCGGATGACACGCGTCCTGAGGTCGTCGCGCGCCGCGAGGAGCTCTCCCGGGTCACCGAGGGGTCGATGTGGGCGGGTATCGCCGCGATGGCCTCTGCGCGGCACCTGGGCGACCTCGGTGCCGCCATCCAGGGGTACATCGAGGACCAGGGTCCTTCTGCGGTGTCGGGGAAGACCTACGGCATCCTGCGCGAGTACGTCGGGCACGGCATCGGCCGCAAGATGCATGAGGCCCCGAGCGTCTTCAACTACCGCACGCCCGACCCCGGCCCGGAGATCAAGCCGGGCCTCGTGCTGGCGATCGAGCCCATGGTCACGGCCGGCGGCGAGGAGACCTTCGTCGAGGACGACGACTGGACTGTCTCGACCGTCGACGGCACCGACGGCTCGCACTGGGAGCACAGCGTCGCGCTGCACGACGGCGGCATCTGGGTGCTCACGGCAGCCGACGGGGGAGCGGCGGGTCTCGCTGCCTTCGGTGTCACGCCGACTCCGATCGCGTGACGATCTGATCCTGTCGCGCGCGTTCGCGTAACGACGCCGTATCGTCATCGGCATCACAACCGGCGCATAGGTTTCTCCGGGCAGAATGGATGCTTGGGTGCGACTGCACCCGCAGATTTCAGGCCGGACTCGCCGCGAGCGGGCCTCGACAGAAACGGAAAGCAATGGCAGCCGCGAAGAGCAGTAGTCCCAACTGGTTCGTGATCGGCGTCTCGGCGGCCGTGGTGGTCGTGCTGGCCGTCCTCGCCTTCGTCGTGGTGTTCCTGAACAACCAGGCCACCGCCCCGGGCGCTCAGCCGAAGAGCAACGACACGTTCAATTCCGAGACCGGGTCGATCTCCTTCGGCGATGGCGAGGACACCGTCGCGGTCTTCGTCGACTTCCAGTGCCCGGTGTGCAAGAACTTCGAGGACCAGTTCGGGGCAGCACTCGAGTCCGCGGCTGCCGATGGCCGGATCACGCTCGAGTACCACCCGATCGCCATCCTCGACCGGTTCTCACAGGGCACGGAGTTCTCCTCGCGGTCCGCCGGTGCGGCGGTCTGCGTCGCGGAGTCGAACCCCGACCTGTACCTCGACTACGCCAAGACCCTGTTCGAGAACCAGCCAGACGAGAACACCCCGGGTCTCACGACGGACCAGCTCGCCGACTTCGCCACTCAGGTCGGAGCGACCGACGCGGTGTCGTGCATCACCGACGAGACCTATCGCAAGTTCGGTGCCGCTCAAGCCAAGGCGAATGAGATCGGCGGTACGCCGACCGTCGAGATCAACGGCGAGCGCCTGGATCTCCAGAACCAGACCGATCTCAAGAAGTTCACCGATCTCATCAGCTGATCGAGGTTCGCCCATTCCGGGAGTTCCGGCATCCTGCTCAGGTTGCCGGAACTCCCGTCGTCGTCTAACATAGATCTTTGGTGCCTTGTGCCTTGATTCGGCGTGTCCGAGTCGGCGAGACACCGCAATCCCACTCACAACGCAGATCGACCGGTCTGCAGAAGCGCAAGCGAGGCTATGGCTAAGAAAGACGGTGTCATCGAGATCGAGGGCGTGATCTCCGAGGCTCTGCCCAACGCGATGTTCCGCGTTGAGCTCTCCAACGGACACAAGGTCCTGGCAACGATCTCCGGAAAGATGCGGCAGAACTACATCCGCATCATCCCCGAGGACCGCGTGGTCGTGGAGCTCAGCCCCTACGACCTGACCCGCGGCCGCATCGTCTACCGCTACCGCTGATCGGTCGAGAAGTAACACCCCAGGCATCCGTGCCTGCCCGGTGAAGACAGCGAACAGGAATCATCATGAAGGTCAACCCCAGCGTCAAGCCCATCTGCGATCACTGCAAGGTGATCCGCCGTCACGGCCGCGTCATGGTGATCTGCAAGAGCAACCCGCGCCACAAGCAGCGCCAGGGCTGATCACACAGATCTGACTCACAACTCAATACAGGTCGCGCGAGCGTCGAGGCGTTTCGTCTCGCTCCGTTCGCTCAACGACCGAAGGATACTGGCAGGATCAGATCCCACTCCGGTGGGGGACACCTCGGGGCGGAGGCCCGGGCACCGATCCTGCTCCACACCTCCACCACACTCAGGAGAACCGCATGGCACGTCTTGCCGGCGTTGACATCCCGCGCGACAAGCGCGTGGTGATCGCCCTTACCTACATCTACGGCGTCGGCCGTACCCGCTCGGTCGAGATCCTCAAGGCCACCGAGATCGACGAGTCGATCCGCGTGAAGGACCTCTCGGACGACCAGCTCGTCGCACTCCGCGACTACATCGAAGGCAACTACAAGGTGGAGGGTGACCTGCGCCGCGAGGTCGCCGCAGACATCCGCCGCAAGGTCGAGATCGGCTCCTACGAGGGCATCCGCCACCGTCGTGGCCTCCCGGTCCGTGGTCAGCGCACCAAGACCAACGCCCGTACCCGCAAGGGCCCGAAGCGCACCGTCGCCGGCAAGAAGAAGGCCCGCTAAGCGCGGCCCCAGGGACTAGGAGAACATTTTCATGGCTGCACCCAAGGCCGCCGCGCGCAAGCCGCGCCGCAAGGAGAAGAAGAACATCGCGCTGGGCCAGGCCCACATCAAGTCGACGTTCAACAACACCATCGTCTCGATCACCGACCCGTCCGGCGCCGTCATCGCGTGGGCATCGTCGGGTGGCGTGGGCTTCAAGGGCTCCCGCAAGTCGACCCCGTACGCCGCCGGAATGGCGGCCGAGTCCGCCGCCCGCCAGGCTGCGGAGCACGGCGTCAAGAAGGTCGACGTCCTCGTGAAGGGTCCGGGCTCCGGCCGCGAGACCGCGATCCGCTCGCTCCAGGCCGCCGGCCTCGAGGTCGGCTCGATCTCGGACGTCACCCCGCAGGCGCACAACGGCTGCCGCCCGCCGAAGCGCCGCCGCGTCTGATCCGGCTCATGTGAGGGGTGCTCCGGCATCCCTCACATGCCCGTTCCGCGGGTTCGCCCGCACTGCGGGCCGACGGAAACGTCACAACTCAAGACCTCACCCACCACATGTCATATAGCGGTCATGTGATCGAAAGGAACACAGAGTGCTCATTGCACAGCGTCCCACACTCACCGAGGAAAAGATCGTCGAGAACCGGAGCCGGTTCGTCATCGAGCCTCTGGAGCCCGGCTTCGGATACACGATCGGCAACGCGCTGCGTCGCAGCCTGCTGTCGTCGATCCCCGGTGCCGCCGTCACCAGCGTCCGCATCGACGGCGTGCTGCACGAGTTCAGCACCATCCCCGGCGTGAAGGAGGATGTCACCGAGATCATCCTCAACATCAAGCAGCTCGTCGTCTCGAGCGAGCGCGACGAGCCGATCACCGCGTACCTCCGCAAGACCGGTGCGGGCGAAGTGACCGCCGCCGACATCTCGGCTCCGGCCGGTGTCGAGGTGCACAACCCCGAGCTCGTCATCGCGACGCTCAACGACACCGCCAAGTTCGAGCTCGAGCTCACGATCGAGCGCGGCCGTGGCTACGTCTCCGCGACGCAGAACCGCAACGAGTACGCCGAGGCCGGTCAGATCCCGATCGACTCGATCTACTCGCCGGTCCTCAAGGTCAGCTACCGCGTCGACGCCACCCGTGCGGGTGAGCGCACCGACTTCGACAAGCTGGTCCTGGACGTCGAGACCAAGTCGGCGATCAGCCCCCGCGACGCCGTCGCATCGGCTGCCAAGACGCTCACCGAGCTGTTCGGTCTCGCCCGCGAGCTGAACGTCGAGGCCGAGGGCATCGAGATCGGCCCGGCGCCGGTGGAGGCTGTGAACTCCAGCGAGCTGTCGATGCCGATCGAGGACCTCGACCTGTCGGTGCGCTCGTACAACTGCCTGAAGCGTGAGGGCATCAACACCGTTTCGGAGCTCGTCGCCCTGTCGGAGACGCAGCTCATGAACATCCGCAATTTCGGCCAGAAGTCGGTCGACGAGGTGCGCGACAAGCTCATCTCGCTCGGTCTGTCGCTCAAGGATTCGGTGCCCGGTTTCGACGGCGCCCACTTCTACGGCGGCAGCGAAGACGAGTCCTTCTGAACCCCGACCTTCTGACCAGGAGTTAGACGATTATGCCCAAGCCCACCAAGGGTCCCCGCCTCGGAGGCGGCCCCGCCCACGAGCGCCTGCTGCTTGCCAACCTCGCCGCTGCGCTGTTCACGCACAAGTCCATCAAGACGACCGAGACGAAGGCCAAGCGCCTGCGTCCGCTCGCCGAGCGTCTGATCACCTTCGCCAAGCGCGGAGACCTGCACGCTCGTCGTCGCGTTCTCTCGGTCATCGGTGACAAGGACGTCGTGCACACGCTGTTCGCCGAGATCGCTCCGCTCGTCGCGGACCGTGAGGGCGGCTACACCCGCATCACGAAGGTCGGCAACCGCAAGGGCGACAACGCGCCCATGGCCGTGATCGAGCTCGTCCTCGAGCCCGTCACCCCCAAGAAGAAGGCTGCCAAGGCTGCTCCGAAGGCCGAGAAGGCTGAGAAGCCGGCCGAGGAGGCTCCGGCTGAGGAGACCGCCGTCGAGGAGGCTCCCGCCGAGGAGACCGCTGCAGACGCCGGCGCCGAGTCGCAGGCCGAGGGCGAGGCCGCTGAGGCCGCCGCCGAGGACGCCGTCGAGAACAAGTAAGCTCTCGCATCGCACGAAGCCCGCCATCCCTCTCGGGGTGGCGGGCTTCGTCGTGTCGGGGTCGACAGGGTCCGTTTCGCGGACCGTGTCCCGATCCGCGGACGTTTCGTCGGGTTCGGTCGGCCGATCGAGGCGGCGTCCGCAGATCGGGACGGGTCCTCAGGCGCGAGCGCGGAGGTCCTTGCGCAGGATCTTGCCCGAGGCGGACTTGGGGATCGCGTCGATGAACTCCACCTGCCGCACCTTCTCGTGCGGCGCGACGCGCGCCGCGACATGCGCCATCACGGCATCCGCGTCGAGCCCCGATCCGGGCTGCACCACGACGAACGCCTTCGGGACCTCCTGCCCGTCCTCGTCGAGGGAGCCGATCACCGCGGCATCCGCGATGGACGGATGCTCGAGCAGCACGGCCTCCAGCACGGCCGGCGCCACCTGGTAGCCCTTGTACTTGATGAGCTCCTTGAGACGGTCGACGATGCGGAACACGCCCTCCGCCGTGACGGTCGCCACGTCACCCGTGTGCAGCCAGCCGTCGGCGTCGAGCATCTCCTCCGTCGCGTCCGGGCGGTTCAGGTATCCCGCCATGACCTGAGGCCCGCGGATCAGCAGTTCGCCGGGGTCGCTGGCGCCCTCGGCGGGCGCGTCGACATCGGTACCGTCTTCCGCGAGCAGCCGAGCCTCGGTGTTCGCGAGCAGCATGCCGACCGTGGACCGGTCGATCTCGGTGCGGTCGTACGGGATCGCATGCGTCACGGGACTCGTCTCGGTCATCCCGTACCCCTGACACACCGTGCAGTCGAGCCGTGCTGCCACCGCCGACGCGAGAGCGCCGTCGAGCGGTGCGGCACCCGAGAACACGACCTTGACCGACGAGAGGTCGTACTGGTCGACGAGCGGATGCTTGGCCAGGGCGACCGCGATCGGCGGAGCGATGAAGATCCAGCTCGTGCGGTGGTCCTGGACGACGCGGAGGAACTCGGTCAGGTCGAACTTCGGCATCGTGACGAGCGCGGAGCGCTGCCGCAGCGCGAAGTTCAGGAGCACCGTCAGCCCGTAGATGTGGAAGAAGGGGAGGACGGCCAGCACGCGATCGTCGTCGGCGAGGGAGATCGTCGAGCGGCACTGGCTGACGTTCGCGACGAGGTTGCGGTGGGTGAGCATGACGCCCTTCGGACGCCCGGTCGTGCCCGAGGAGTACGGGAGCACCGCGATGTGGGTTACGGGGTCGAAAGAGACATCGGGGGCGCCGCGCCCCTCGCCCAGGAGCGCGCCCAGCGAGGGGTGTCCGTCGGCGCCGTCGAGCACGATCACGTGGTCCGCGTCGAATCCGAGACTCTCCGCGGCGGCCGCAGCCCCGGGCAGCAGGGGAGACACGGTGACGAGCCACGTCGCCCCGGCATCCGTCAGCTGGTTCGCGATCTCCTCCGAGGTGTACAGGGAGTTGATGGTCGTGGCCGTCGCTCCCGCGCGCAGGATGCCGTGCAGCACGGTCGCGAAGGCGGGCACGTTGGGGCAGAGCACGCCGACGACCGTGCCGACTCCCACGCCGCGCGCGGCCAGGGCGCCGGCGAAGCGGTCGATCTGGCCGATGAGCTGGCGGTAGCTGGTGGTGGCCCCGCTCGTGCCGTCGACGAGGGCGACCGCGTCGAGGCGTGTCGGGTCGATGTCTCCGAAGAGGAAGTCGTAGATCGAGACCTCCGGGACCTCGACGTCGGGATACGTGCTGCGAACCATGAGATCTCCTTCGATCCGGGTCGGCGACAGGGCCGTGTGATGCGATCCAGTGTCGCATAGCTGGGCACCCGGTCCCAGTGCTCGTCTCACAGGAGCGTTCGTGAGAGTAGAAGAGTCCTGCGGGGGTAGGCTGATCCGGTGAGTGACGCAGAGACCCTGACCCGAGGGCCTCGTGCCTACGCATCCTTCATCGTGATCGGCCTGGTCGCGGGCCTGCTCTCCGGTCTGTTCGGCGTCGGCGGCGGCACCGTGATCGTCCCGCTCCTCGTGCTGTTCCTGCACTTCAACCAGCGTCTCGGCGCCGGCACCTCGCTCGCGGCGATCGTCCCGACCGCCACCGTCGGCGTGATCTCGTACGCGATCCACGGCTCGGTCGCGTGGATCCCCGCGCTCATCCTCGCCGCCGGCTCCGTGGTGGGCGCGCAGATCGGCACCCGACTGCTGCCCAAGATCTCGCAGACGACGCTCCGCTGGTTCTTCGTCGGCTTCCTCGCGGTCGTGATCGTGAGCCTGTTCCTCGTGATCCCCTCGCGCGACGCCGTCTTCGAGCTGACGCTCCTCAGCGGGATCGCGCTCGTCGCGGTCGGCGTCGCGACCGGCATCCTCTCGGGGCTCATCGGCGTCGGAGGCGGGATCGTCGTCGTACCCGTGCTCATGCTCGCGTTCGGCACGAGCGACCTCGTCGCCAAGGGAACCTCGATGCTCATGATGATCCCGACCGCGATCTCCGGCACGATCGGCAACCTCCGCAACCAGAACGTCGATGTGGTCGCCGCCGCGTTCGTCGGGATCTCCGCGTGCACGACCACGGCGCTCGGCGCGTGGCTCGCCACTGTGATCGACCCCATGGCCGCGAACATGCTGTTCGCGGCATACCTCGTCGTGATCGCGGTGCAGATGGCGATGAAGGCGATCAAGGGGCGTCGTAAGAAGGACTGACCGGGGTTTCGTCCGGTCGCACGCATCCTCGGCGCACGGCGGAGAACGTAGGATCGAGGGGTGGCAGTGAACCAAGATCTCGTCGGCCGGGAGTTCCCGCCGACCACCCCGTACCTCGTCGGACGCGAGAAGGTGCGCGAGTTCGCGCGCGCCGTGTTCGCCGACGCCCCGCAGCACACCGACGTCGAGGCCGCGCGCGCCGCGGGCTTCGCCGACGTCGTCGCGCCGCCCACGTTCGCCATGGTGATCCAGGACCTCACGCTGCAGCAGCTCCTCGGCGAGCCCGACTCGGGCATCGTGCTCGCCCGCACGATCCATGCCGAGCAGCGCTTCGCCTACAGCCGTCCGATCGTCGCGGGCGACGAGCTCACCGCGCAGCTCCGCGTCACCGGCATCCGCATGATGGGCGGCAACGCCATGATCACGAGCGAGGCCGAGATCGCGGATGCCGAGGGGGCGCACGTCGTGACCGCCACCAGCGTGCTGCTGGTCGGCGCGGAAGAGGGAGCCGAGTGATGCCGTACGCCGTCGGAGACGTGGTCGCCGAGCGCACCGTCCACCTGACCCGTGAGTCTCTCGTGCGCTACGCGGGCGCTTCGGGCGACTTCAACCCGATCCACTACCGCGACGATATCGCCGCCGCCGTGGGACTGCCCGGCGTGCTCGCGCACGGGATGCTGACCATGGGCATCGCGTCGTCGGTCGTGATCGCGGCGCTCGACCCCGCGGCGCGCGTGCTCGACTACGGCGTGCGGTTCACCAAGCCCGTGGTGGTCGACCCTGAGGACGGCGCGGACCTGCACGTCCTCGCCACGGTCGGCGCGGTCGACGAGTCGGCGACCCGCGTCGACCTCAAGGTCACGTTCGGTGAGACGACGGTCCTCGTCAAGGCGCAGCTGCGCATCGCCGCGTGATGGCGGGCTCCACCGTGCCCGACGTCCGCGAGATCCCGCCGCTGCGGCTGTCGACGCTCACGACCCTCCGCACCGGCGGCGCTCCCGAGCGCATGGTCGAGGCGCGTACTCGCGAGGAGCTCATCGCGGCGCTCGCTGACGTCTGGGAACGCGGGGACGAGTGGCTCGCCCTCGGCGGCGGTTCGAACCTGTTCGTCGGCGACGAGAGCTTCGAGGGCACGGTCATCCGGATCCTCACCCGCGGCATCCAGGAGAACCCCTCGCCGCATCCCGGTCGCATCCGCCTGCGGGTCGAGGCCGGCCACGGGTGGGACGAACTGGTGGCGTACGCGGTCGAGCACGGCTACGCGGGTCTCGAGGCCATGAGCGGCATCCCGGGCACGGTCGGGGCGTCCCCCGTGCAGAACATCGGCGCGTACGGCCAGGAGATCCAGGAGACTCTGGTCGAGGTCGAGCTGATCGACGAGTCGACGGGCGAGGTCTCGACGGTCCCCGCCGCAGACCTGGGCCTCGGCTTCCGCACCTCGGTGCTCAAGCACCACTACGGGCACGAGCCGCAGCGGCGGGCCGTGATCCTGTCGGTCACGGTCGATCTGCTCGTGGCGGGGGAGCGCGTCGTGCGTGGCGAGCAACTGCGTCGGGCGCTGGGTCTCGCCTCCGACGATCCCGTACCGCTGACGTGGGTGCGTGAGCGCATCCTCGCCACTCGGGCGTCCAAGGGGATGCTGCTCGACGAGCACGATCCCGACACCCACGGCGTGGGATCGTTCTTCCAGAACGCGATCGTGACGGATGCCGTCGCGCGTACCCTTCCTCCGGAGTGCCCGCGGTGGCCGGTCGCCCCGGACCTCGACGCGGTCACGGTGATCCCGCTCTCCTCGTACGACGGGCTCGTGCCGGTGACGAAGACCGAGGCGCCGGACGTGAAGGTCAGCGCCGCCTGGCTCATCGAGCAGGCGGGGATCCGCAAGGGCTTCAAGCTGCCGCGGTCGCGCGCCTCGGTGTCGACCAAGCACGCGCTCGCCCTGACCAACCGCGGCGGCGCGACCGCCGCGGAGGTCTCGGAGCTGGCCCGGTTCATCCAGAGCCGGGTGCACGCCGAGTTCGGCCTGGTGCTGCAGCCGGAGCCCGTGCTGCTCGGCGTGGAGCTGTAGTCCGCGCCGTCGGCATCTCTCCTGCGGTGCATCGGCATCCCGGAATGGGACACGGCGGTCACTCGACTCCCGGGATCGGTGGCTGACACGCTCGAAGGATGACCATCATCTCCTCGAAGAAGTCCACCGCTCTCGGCGCCGTCGGCGCGATCGTCCTGCTCTCCGCGCTCGGTTCGGCCGGGAACGCCGTCGCCCAGGAGCCCGCGACGCGGCTCGTCTCCGCGAGTGCCACGGATGCGCAGGCTCCGTCGGACGTCACCGCGCTCCAGGCTCGTGCGACGAGTGCCTCGACGATCAACCTCTCCTGGGCGGCGGCCGTCGACGATGTCGCGGTCGCGCGCTACGAGGTCCGCAGCCCCTCGACCACGGTGCTCGCGACGGTCGACGGCAGCACCACGCAGGCGACGCTCGCGAACCTGAAGCCGGGTGCCTGGTACTCGCTCCAGGTGTGGGCGTACGACGCCGCCGGGAACACGAGCGGGTCGAACGTCGTCGACCTGCGGATGCCGTCGAGCGATGCAGCCCTCCTGCTGCCGGACGTGACCGCGCCCTCGACGGTGAAGTCGCTCGCCGCTCCGAAGGCGCGGGTGGGATCCACGTCGGCGTACCTGCTGTGGTCCAAGTCCGTCGACGACCTCGGTGTCGTCGAGTACCGGGTGCGCGACCGCATCTCGGGCACGACCGTCGCGGCCGTTCCCGGCACCATCGGGATCACCGGGCTGAAAGGCGTCAGCGTCGCGTTGACGCCGGCGACGACCTACGAGCTCGAGGTCGTCGCGGTGGACGCGGCGGGCAACGTGTCCGCCCCGTCGAAGCCCGTCGCGGTCGTCACGAAGCCCGCGGCCTGAGATCACAGCGGGTGCGGGGTCGTCCCGGCGAGGTTACACTCGCGGGATGAGCGGACTGATCCCGTACCTGCTGTTCCCCGGAAATGCGGCGGAGGCTCTCGAGCTGTACCGGTCGGTGTTCGGCGGTGAGCTGCAGACCATGAGCTACGCGGATGCCGGTCGGCACGACGGTCCGGGCGACGCGATCGCGCACGGTCAGCTGACCGGTCCGGTGGAGCTCGCCGGAGCGGATGCCGGTGCCGACGACGACGCCGTGCAGATGAGCGGCATGTTCCTGTCGCTGCTCGGCACCGCCGACGCCACGACCCTCACCAGCTGGTTCGACCAGCTGTCCGCGGGAGGCCGCGTGATCGACGCGCTGCAGAAGCGCCCGTGGGGGGACTACGACGGCACACTCGTCGACCGCTACGGCATCCGCTGGCTGATCGGCTTCCAGGGGGAGTAGTGCGCGTCGGCGCGATTCGTCTCGTCGCTCAACGACCGGGGAGTATCCACCCGGTCGTTGAGCGAGCGCAGCGAGACGAAACGCGCCGCGCGTCTTAGGAGGCGAACAGGCGCTGCAGGCGCTGCACGCCCGCGAGCAGCTGGTCGTCGCCCAGCGCGTAGGACATGCGGATGTAGCCCGACGGGCCGAAGGCCTCGCCCGGCACCACCGCGACCTCGGCCTGCTCGAGGATGAGATCGGCGAGCTCGAGCGACGTCGTCGGCGTCACGCCGCCCCACGTGCGGCCGAGGAGGCCCTGCACGTCGGGGTAGACGTAGAACGCGCCGAGCGGGTTCGGCACGATGAGGCCGTCGATCTTCGACAGCTCCGACACGATCAGGCGACGACGACGGTCGAAGGCCTCGCGCATCTGCTCGGCCTCGGTCTGCGGGCCGTTGAGGGCGGCGATCGCGGCCTTCTGTGCCACGTTGTTGACATTGCTCGACAGGTGCGACTGCAGGTTGCCGGCGATCTTGATC
This sequence comes from Microbacterium sp. LMX7-1.2, assembly GCF_040675935.1. Classification (NCBI taxonomy): domain Bacteria; kingdom Bacillati; phylum Actinomycetota; class Actinomycetes; order Micrococcales; family Microbacteriaceae; genus Microbacterium; species Microbacterium sp. LMX7-1.2. The sequence goes on from NZ_JBEGIL010000001.1 coordinate 3,005,315, forward strand.
GCGTCGGCCGGACCCACCATCCAGCCGACACGCCATCCGGTCATGGCGTAGGTCTTCGCGACGCCGTTCACGAGGATCGTCTGCCCGGCGACCTCGGGGACGGCCGCCACGATCGACGTCGCGGTGGCACCCTCGTACGTGAGGTTCTGGTAGATCTCGTCGGAGATCACCCAAATGCCGTGCTCCAGCGCCCACTCGCCGATCGCATTCGTCTCCTCGGCCGTGTACACCGAGCCGGTGGGGTTCGACGGCGAGACGAACACGAGCACGGTAGTGCGCTCGGTGCGCGCGGCCTCGAGCTGCTCGACGGTGACCTTGTACTCCTGGTCGGCGCCCGCGAAGACCTCGACCGGGATGCCGTCGGCGAGACGGATCGCCTCGGGGTACGTCGTCCAGTACGGGGCCGGCAGCAGCACCTCATCGCCCGGGTTCACGACGGTCTGGAAGGCCTGGTACACCGACTGCTTGCCGCCGTTCGTCACGATGACCTGCGACGGCGAGACCTCGAGGCCCGAGTCGCGCAGCGTCTTGGCGGCGACGGCCTCGCGCAGCGCGGGGAGGCCGGCGGCCGGGGTGTAGCGGTAGCTCGCAGGATCCGCCAGCGCCTCGGCCGCGGCATCCACGATGAACTGCGGCGTCGAGAAGTCCGGCTCTCCCGCGGCGTAGGAGATGACGTCCTTGCCTTCGGCCTTGAGGGCCTTGGCCTTGGCGTCGACCTTGAGGGTCGCCGACTCGGCGATGGCGGACAGCTTGCGGGAGAGGGGAGCGCGTTCGGTCACGTTACGAGCGTACTCGGGAAGGCGCGCGTCGCGCCGGGTGAGTCGTCATCAAGAATCGCCGATCTTTCATGGGCGACGGGATGCTCAGACCGTCGCGAAGCCGTGAGCCTGGGCGACTGCATCCAGGGTGATGCGACCGCCCTGCACGTTCAGCCCCTTCGCCAGTGCCGGGTCCTCGGCCGCGGCCCGTTCCCAGCCCTTGCCGGCGATCGCCGACACGTAGGGGAGGGTGGCGTTCGTGAGCGAGCGCGTCGCGGTCTCCGGCACGGCGCCCGGCATGTTCGCGACGCAGTAGTAGATCGAGTCGTGCACCGCGAACGTGGGGTCGTCGTGCGTGGTGGGGCGCGAGCCCTCGAAGCATCCGCCCTGGTCGATCGCGATGTCGACGAGCACCGAGCCCGGCTTCATGGTCGCGACCATCTCATCGGTCACGAGCTTGGGGGCGGCGGCGCCCGGGATCAGCACGGAGCCGATCACGAGATCGGCTGTCGTGAGCGCCTCGGCGATGTCGTAGCGGCTCGACGCGCGCGTCTCGAGCGCGCCGCCGTAGCGGTGCTCGAGCTCGCGCAGGCGCGGCAGGGAGATGTCGATCACGGTCACCTGCGAGCCGAGGCCCAGAGCGTTCGCGGCCGCGTGCTCTCCGGCGACGCCGCCTCCGATCACGACGGTCCGTGCGCGTGGCGCTCCGGCGATGCCGCCCATGAGCACGCCCCGCCCGCCGGCGGAGCGCATGAGCGAGTACGAGCCCATCGTGACCGAGAGGCGTCCGGCGATCTCGCTCATCGGGATGAGGAGCGGAAGGCTGCGGTCGGGCAGCTGCACGGTCTCATAGGCGACCGCCGTGGTGCCGGCGTCGACGAGCGCCGTGGTCAGGGCGCGGTCGGCCGCGAGGTGCAGGTAGGTGAAGAGCGTCAGGTCGGAGCGCAGGAAGCCGTACTCCTGAGCGATCGGCTCCTTGACCTTGATGAGCAGCTCGGCCTCGCCCCAGGTCTCCTCTGCCGTCGCGACGATCTCGGCGCCCGCGGTGCGGTACGCATCGTCGGAGATGCCCGAGCCGACGCCGGCGCCCGACTGGACGAGGACGCGATGGCCCTCGTGCACCAGCCGGTCGGCTCCGGCGGGGGTGAGCGCCGTGCGGTTCTCGTTGTTCTTGACCTCGGTGGGCACGCCGATCTTCATCGATCCTCCTGGTGACGTTCGTGACTACAGAATCGCAGAAACATCGTCGAAGCGACAGATTCACTGAAGGATCATCGATGAGCGAGTGAATCCTGCATAATCGTTCGCATGGAGACATCACCTGAGGGGGCGGAGTCGAACAGCGTTCGGGCGCCCGCGCTCGACCGTGTCGACGCCCGGATCGTGCAACTGCTGAGCGGCAACGGTCGCATGACCAACGCCGAGCTCGCCGGCCATTTGGGCGTGGCGCCGTCGACCGCGCACACCCGGCTGCGCGCACTCGTCGACCGCGGGGTCATCACGGGGTTCCACGCCAGCGTCGACGAGCGGATGCTGGGCGCAGGGCTCCAGGCCGTGATCGGCGTCACGTTGCGCCCGAGCGGTCGACGCGAGAGCATCGTGGAGTTCGCCGACCGCGTGCGCGTGCTGCCCCAGGTCATCCAGGTGTTCTTCCTCGGTGGGGACGACGACTTCCTGCTGCACATCGCCGTCGCCGACTCGTCGGAGATGCGGGAATTCGTCCTCGAGCACCTGTCGGCGCAGTCGAGCGTCGCCTCGACCCGCACGAGCATCGTGTTCGACTACCACCGCAACTCGGTCGCGGCGTCGTTCCGCTGAGGGCGCGGGCGTCGTCGCGGAGTAGGCGTCCGTCAGGCGCGGACCACGGGGACCAGGTCGGTCAGACCACGGAAGGCGTCGCTGTCGCGAGATACGAGCGTGAACCCGTGCGCGAGCGCGGTCGCGGCGAGCATGCGGTCGAACGTATGCGGACGAGCCGGCAGTCGTTGCGCGCTCAAGTGGGCGAGTACTCGGTCGTAGGCGTCGGCGCAGTCGTCGTCGAACGGGATGCCATCGCCGAAGGCGGCGCGCAGCGCGGCCAGTCGTGCCGACCGCTGCCTGAAGATCTGGATGTCCTGCGTCGTGTGGAGGCCCTTGGCGAGTTCGGCCCACGTGAGGGAGCTCACGCGCAGGTCGTCGAACGCGTCGAGATCGGCGGCCGACTCGCCGCGAGAGTCGGAGGCGATGAGGATGTTCGTATCGAGAAGCGCGATCATCCTTCCCACGCGTTCCGCGCGTCGTCGAGGTCGGAGCGCTCGATGGTGATCTCCTGCTCCCACGCAGCATCCACGGGCGTTTCCGCAAGCGTGCGGCGCAGATCGGCGGCGGTCGTCGCGCGGCGGGTTCGTGGCGGCACGAGTTGCGCGATCTCCCGACGGTGTCGCGTCACGGAGTACGTTTCTCCGTGTGCGACCGCGTCGAGGGCGGCAGTCGGATTCTGACGGAGATCGCCGACGGAGATGGTCTTCATCATCCGATTCTAGCAAATAAAGATATTTGTCTACGTTCGCCAGTCAGGCGCCGAAGGCGGCGGGGAGGGCGCAGTAGTCGGCGAAGCGCCGGGTCGGGTGTTCGGGGTCGGTGACGTCGACCAATGCGGAAGCCACCGAGTGCGGCTGCTCCTCGCCGGCGAGCTGCCACAGCGTGAAGTTCCACAGGCCACGGGTGCTCTCGCCCAGCAGAGCTGCGGGTCCTGAGACCACGAGCACCGCGCCGCCGGACCCGTCGGCGCGGAACGGGGCGATCACGTCGGTCCGCAGCACGTCCCCGTCGCCGTCAGCACTGTGCACGCGCTCGACCGGGTGCCTGGCGGTGACCAGCGCCGCAGCGAGGTCGTCGGCGGCGCGGCGCGAGCGCTCGGCATCCGTTCCCGCGACCGCGAGCAGTCGCTTCCCTCGGGGGTAGACGTGCAGGAACTCCGCGGCGATCCCGGTCCAGGTGTCAGTCATGCAGTCAGGCTACGCCCGTCAGAGCGGGCGGGGGCCGGGAAGACACGACGAGGGGCCCGGATGCCTTCGGCGTCCGGGCCCCTCGAGATCCGCGACCTCAGTCCTCCTCGAGCAGGAACCGGGAGTAGGCGCCGACCGTGAGGAACGCGGGGAACTCGGGCTGCAGCGCCACCTCGCGGAACACCTCGGCCGCGTCGTCGAAGCGGTCGCCGGCAGAGCGGGTCGCCTGAGCCAGCACCTGCCCGATCAGTCCCTCGACGTACTCCGCCGTGATGGGCGTGCCGTCCTCCGTGGTGCGGTCCTGGTGGATCCACTGCCACACCTGCGAGCGGCTGATCTCGGCGGTCGCGGCATCCTCCATGAGGTTGTCGATCGCCACGGCGCCGAGACCCCGCAGCCACGCCTCGAGGTAGCGGATGGCCACCGAGACGTTGTCGCGCACGCCCTGCGCCGTGATCGGCCGGCCGATGTGCAGATCGAGCAGGTCCTCCGGCGCGACAGACACTTCGGGCTGCAGCCGGTCGAGCTGGTTCGGGCGGTCGCCGAGCACGGCGTCGAACTCCGCCTGCGCCGTGGGGATCAGGTCGGGGTGCGCAACCCAGGTGCCGTCGAAGCCGTCGCCCGCTTCGCGCTTCTTGTCGGCCGACACCTTCTCGATCGCCCGGGCGGTGACCTCGGGGTCGCGTCGGTTCGGGATGAAGGCGCTCATGCCGCCGATGGCATACGCGCCCCGCTTGTGGCAGGTCTGCACGAGCAGCTCGGTGTAGGCCCGCATGAACGGCACCGTCATCGTGACCTCGCTGCGGTCGGGGAGCACGAAGCGCGCCCCGCGGCCGCGGTAGTTCTTGATGATCGAGAAGATGTAGTCCCAGCGACCAGCGTTGAGGCCGGCGCAGTGGTCGCGCAGCTCGTAGAGGATCTCGTCCATCTCGAACGCGGCGGGGAGCGTCTCGATCAGCACGGTCGCGCGGATCGTGCCGTGGGGGATCCCGATGTACTCCTCGCTGAACGAGAACACGTCGTCCCACAGCTTCGCCTCCTCGCTGGATTCGATCTTCGCGAGGTAGAAGTACGGGCCGCGGCCGTTCGCGATGAGCTCCTGCGCGTTGTGCAGGAAGTACAGCCCGAAGTCCACGAGGGAACCGGATGCCGCGGTGCGACGTCCAGCCCGATCGATGAACTCCACGTGCTTCTCCGGCAGATGCCAGCCGCGGGGGCGCATCACGATCGTGGGCGTCCGCTCGGCGGTGACGCGGTACTCCTTGCCGGGGCCCTCGGCGGTGGCCGGTCCCGTGAAGGAGAGTTCGCCGCGGATCGCGTCATGCAGCGACAACTGCCCCTCGATCACGTTCTTCCAGGTGGGACTCGTGGCATCCTCCTGGTCGGCCAGCCAGACCCGCGCGCCCGAGTTCAGCGCGTTGATCGTCATCTTCGGATCGGTGGGGCCGGTGATCTCGACGCGGCGGTCCTCGAGCCCCGGGCCGGCGCCGGCGACCCGCCAGGACGCGTCCTCGCGGATGTGCCGGGTGTCGTCGCGGAAGCGCGGGTCGTGGCCGTTGCCGATCTCGAAGCGGCGACGCATCCGATCGGCGAGGCGGTCGTGGCGGCGCGACGCGAAACGGTGGTGCAGCTCGGTGAGGAATGCGATCGCCTCGGGGGTGAGGATCTCGGCGTAGCGGTCGCGCAGTGGGCCGGTGACGGTGATCGCCGGACCCTGCTGCGTGGGCTGGATGGTGGGAGTGGTCATGATCGGTGTCCTTGTCTGTGTGGCGCGTTTCGTCTCGGTCGGCTTCGCCGTCCTCGCTCAACGACCGGGGAGCGACGAGACGAAACGCGGCGAGGGGAAGGGCGGTCAGTGGAACTGCGCGGTCTCGGTGGAGCCGGCGAGGGCGAGCGTGACGCTGTCGGGGTTGAGCGCCGTCGAGATCACGTCGAAGTAGCCGGTGCCCGCCTCGCGCTGGTGCTTGGTGGCGGTGTAGCCGTCGGCTTCGGCGGCGAACTCGGCCTCCTGCAGCTCGACGTACGCGCTCATGGCGCGCTCGGCGTAACCGCGGGCGAGGTCGAACATGGAGTGGTTCAGGGCGTGGAACCCGGCCAGCGTGATGAACTGGAACTTGTAGCCCAGTTCCGCCAGCTCCTGCTGGAACGTCGCGATCTCGGCATCCGAGAGGTGGCGCTTCCAGTTGAACGACGGGGAGCAGTTGTACGCGAGCATCTTGCCGGGGAACTCGGCGTGGATCGCCGCCGCGAACTCGCGGGCCAGCTCGATGTCGGGCTCGCCCGTCTCGACCCACAGCAGATCGGCGTACGGGGCGAAGGCGAGACCGCGGCTGATGACCGAGTCGATGCCGGCGCGGACGCGGTAGAAGCCCTCGGGGGTGCGCTCGCCTGTCGTGAACGCCTGATCCCGTTCGTCGACGTCGCTCGTCAGCAGGTCGGCGGCGAGAGCATCCGTCCGCGCGATGATCACGGTCGGGACGCCCGCCACATCGGCTGCGAGCCGGGCCGCGTTGAGCGTGCGGATGTGCTGCTGCGTCGGCACGAGGACCTTGCCGCCCAGGTGGCCGCACTTCTTCTCGCTCGCGAGCTGGTCCTCCCAGTGGATCGCTGCCGCGCCCGCCTGGATGAGCGACTGCGCCAGCTCGTAGGCGTTGAGCGGACCGCCGAACCCGGCCTCGGCATCCGCGACGATCGGCGCGAGCCAGTCCTGCGTGACGGTGCCCTCGGCGTGCTCGAGCTGGTCCTGGCGGAGGAGCGCGTTGTTGATGCGACGCACGACCGCCGGCACCGAGTTCGCGGGGTACAGCGACTGGTCGGGGTAGGTCTGCCCCGCGAGATTGCCGTCGGCCGCGACCTGCCAGCCCGAGAGGTAGATGGCCTTGAGGCCCGCGCGCACCTGCTGCACGGCCTGTCCGCCGGTGTAGGCGCCGAGCGCCCGGACGTAGTCCTCGGTGTGCAGCAGGTTCCACAGGTTCTCCGCGCCGCGGTGCGCGAGCGTCGAGTCCTCGCGGACGGAGCCGCGGATGCGGATGACGTCGCTTGCCGTGTAGGTGCGCTCGACGCCGTCCCAGCGCGGGTCGGTGTCCCAGATCTCCTGCAGCTCGGCGGCCGTCTGGACCTGATCGCCCGCGCGGAGTCCGGCGGGGCGGGGCGTGTGGTTCTCGGCGGTGTTCGACATGCTGTCTCCTTCATCGGATGCCGGCGGCGGTGCCGGGTGGCGTGTATCCACCATCCGTGAAGTTCCGCACCCTCGATGACGATTCTGTGAGTGAAGATCGGGCGAAATTCTGTTTCTGTGACAGAATCACCGTCATGGACGCCTCCGCCGGTGCAGAAGAGACCGATGCCCTCACGATCGGGCGACGCATCCGCCAGCTCCGCACGGCGCGGGGGATGACACTCGACGACCTCGCGGCGGCCGTCGACCGCGCCCCGAGCCAGCTGTCGATGATCGAGACCGGCAAGCGCGAACCCAAGCTCACGCAGCTGCAGGCGATCGCCCGTGCGCTCGGCGTGACGATCGACGCACTGCTGGAGGGAGAACCGCTCGACGAGCGCAGCGCGATCGAGATCGCCCTCGAACGCGCCATGAAGGGGCAGACGTTCCAGGCGCTGGGCATCGAGCCGTTCCGGATCGCCAAGAGCGTGCCGACCGATGCGCTCAAGGCGCTGCTCGCGTTGCACGGCGAGATCGACCGACTCCGCGACGAGCGAGCGGCCACGCCCGAGGAGGCGCGGCGCGCCAACGTCGAGCTCCGGCACCTGATGCGTCGACAGGACAACCACTTCGCCGAGCTGGAGGCCCAGGCGTCCGAGATCCTCGCCGCGGTGCGGCATCCGGGCGGTCCGCTCACGCAGCGCACGGCGTCGGAGATCGCCGCCTACCTCGGCTTCACGCTGCACTACGCCCCCGACCTGCCGCAGACCACGCGGAGCGTCGCGGATCTCGCGAACGGGCGGCTGTACCTGTCGAGCACGGTGCCGGCCAAGGGCGACGCCCGCACCGCGGTGCTGCAGGCGCTGTCGAGCCGCGTGCTCGGGCACGCAGAGCCGCGCAGCTACGCCGAGTTCCTGCGTCAGCGCGTCGAGACGAACTACCTCACGGGGGCGCTGCTGATGCCCGAGGCGCACGTCGTGCCCGCGCTGCAGGAGGCCAAGTCCCGGCGGTCGATCTCGATCGAGGATCTGCGCGACGCCTATTCGGTGTCGTACGAGACCGCCGCGCACCGCTTCACCAATCTCGCGACGCGGCATCTCGGCATCCCCGTCCACTTCCTGAAGGTGCACGAATCGGGGACGATCACCAAGGCGTACGAGAACGACGACGTGAACTTCCCGACGGATCGGCTCGGCGCGATCGAGGGGCAGATGTGCTGCCGCCGATGGACGAGCCGCGTCGTGTTCGACGAGGACGACCGCTTCAACCCGTACTACCAGTACACCGACACGGGCAATGGGACCTACTGGTGCACCGCGCGCGTGGAGGCGTCGAGCGAGGGGCTGCACTCGGTCAGCGTCGGCGTGCGCTTCGACGACACGAAATGGTTCGTGGGGCGTGACACCCCGAATCGGGGAGTTTCGCGGCACTCGATCGAGGTGTGCTGCCGCCGGGCGCCCGCCGACCTGGAGGAGCGCTGGCGCGAGCAGTCGTGGCCGAACGTGAAGACGCCGCGGACGCTGCTCGCGACCCTGCCGACCGGTGCCTTCCCCGGCGTCGACTCGACCGATGTGTACGAGTTCCTCGAGGCGCACGCGCCAAGCGCCGTGTAGGGGTCACGCGTTGCGCGCGGGCGCTCGCCGGAACCAGCGATCCGGCATCGCGAACAGCCAACGCAGGCCGATGCGGTCGGCTCCGAGCTTGAGTCCGACGCTGAGTGCGAGCGTGGCGACGATGACGCCCGCGGTATAGACCGCTGCACCACGCGGGTGCTCGCTCAACCATGCGGCCAGGCTCGGGTTGTTGAGGAGCAGGTCGTTGAGCAGGATGAAGATGAAGGGGTTCAGGATGAACACCGGCAGAGTGTTGCGTCCGATGATCTTCAAGACCGCCATCCACCGGTGATGCGACACCATCGCCAGGAGCGCCACCACAGCGACGACACCCAGCGTCGACGTCAACGGGTCCGAGAGCCCGTAGGGCCCGGTCGGGCCGAGGAGCATGGAGGCGATGTAGAGGGCGGCGGCTGCGGTGAAGATCCACAGCCGCCGTGTCGACGTCAGCCACGCGGTGATCGCGGGGAACCGTGCGCCCGCGACGTAGAAGACGGCTGCGGAGCCGACCTGCAGGTAGGGCTGGGCGAGGAAGAACGGCGCGCTGACGCTGATCACGGCGGCGATCGCGAGTACGATCCAGCCCGGGACGAGTCGCGTCGCCCACACGGCCACGAAGAACACGACGAGCGCCCACAGGTACCAGAGGTGGGTGTGGGGGGCGATCAGGTTCTGTGCGACGGTGACGAAGGGGTTCTCGGTGGGGTTGCCGTATGCCCGGTTCTCGAGCCAGAAGAACGCGGTCGTGAAAGCCACCCACCCCAGGTACAGGTAGAGGATCGCGAAGACGCGCGACCGCCACGCCTGACGCCACGGCTTCACGAGGGAGCGGTGCGCGAGGTAGCCGGACACGAAGAAGAAGAGGGGGATGCGCAGCGGCATCGTCCATTCCACGACGTCGACGATCACCCGCAGCACGGCGGCGTCGGCGATCCAATAGGTCAGGTGGATGGCCCAGAGGTGGAGCACGACGATGAGCGCCACGCTGAGTCCGCGCGCGGAATCGGGCCAGTCGAGTCGCGCAGGGCGGACGGCGGGGTCGGGGGTCGACGACGTCACCCTCTCACCGTATCGATCTCGCGCGCTGCGCGCTGACCCACGGCGTGCGGGTTACGCCTCGGCGTCGACGAGCGAAGGGCCGGCATGATCCAGGACTGCGGTCGCCCGGTGACGAGAGGGGTTGAGTGAACACCGAACACCTGTTAGGTTTTCGGGAATCGGAGCGCTGCGATCGGCAGCGCCGTTCTCGACGAGGAGAAGCGATGAAGCGATGGATGAGTGCAGTGGCGACCGCAGGACTGGTCGTCTCGGGGCTGGCTCTCGCCGGCCCTGCGGTGGCCGGCGGCAACGGCACAGGACACGGCGGGCACGGCGGCGGTAAGCCGGGAACCGAGGAGCTGAACCGCTGGGCGGCCGACACCTGGCGGTCGCTCGACGCGATGACCGATGAGGCCACCGGTCTGCCGTCCGACAACGTCACGGGCGACCTGCAGACCGCGGGCGCCTACACGTCTCCCACGAACATCGGGGGCTATCTCTGGTCGACCGTCACCGCGCGCGACCTCGGCATCATCGGCGACGATGAGGCCCGCGACCGCATGACCACGACGCTCGACACCCTCGCCGGTCTCGAACGCAACGATGCGAGCGGGATGTTCTACAACTGGTACTCCCCGACGACGGGGGAGAAGCTCACCACCTGGCCGGACTCCGGCGATCCCGTGTACCCGTTCCTCAGCACGGTCGACAACGGCTGGCTCGCCGCATCCCTCCGCATCGTCCGTGAAGCGGAGCCCGAGCTCGCGGACGAGGCGGACGCCCTCTACGACTCGATGGACTTCGGAGCGTTCTTCGACCCCGCCGGTGCTGCGGGGCTCCCCGCCGGCACGAACCGCGGCGGATTCTGGGACGCGGCCCCGCCGGACTGCAGCGTCGAGGCGCCCATGTACAACGGCTCGGGCGAGACCGCGTTCTACACGTGCCACCACTACGACACGACGGTGAGCGAGAGTCGCATCGCGACCTACCTGGGGATCGCCAACGGGCAGATCCCGGCCACCGCGCTGTACGGCACGCATCGCACCATGCCGCCCGGCTGCGATTGGGCCTGGCAGGAGCAGCTCCCGCAGGGCGAGTACCGCACCTACGACGGCGTCGAGGTCTGGGAGGGCACCTACCAGTACGGCGGCATGTCCTTCGTCCCCAGCTGGGGCGGCAGCATGTTCGAGTCGCTGATGCCCGACCTGCTCGTTCCCGAGGCGGAGTGGGGTCCGAAGTCGTGGAAGACCAACCACGCCGTCACGGTCGCGGTGCAGAAGCAGCACGGGCTCGACGAGGCCGGCTACGGCTACTGGGGCTTCTCGCCCGCGAGCAACCCGTTCGGCGGCTACGCCGAGTACGGCGTCGACATCGCCGGCATGCGGTCGGACGGCTACACCTCGGATGCCGAGCAGACCGACGTCGACGTCGATCGGCCCGGATGCTCCACCGGCACGAACCCCGACCCGGAGTTCGGCGACGGCGTCGTGACCCCGCACGCCGCGTTCCTCGCGCTGCCGTACGACCGCCGGGGAGCTCTGAGCAACCTCGAGGGCATCGAGCAGGAGCTGGGAGCCTACGGCCCGGGCGGGTTCTACGACGCGGTCGCCGTGAAGAGCGGCACCATCGCGAAGCGCTACCTCTCGCTCGACCAGTCGATGATCATGGCGGCGATCGGCAACGAACTCACGAAAGATACACTCAAGGACTACTTCGTGGACCCAGAGATGGAGCAGACGCTGAGGCCCGCGATGAAGCAGCAGGTATTCGGCTCGTCGTGGGGAGCGGGACACGGCCACGGCGGCTGAGTCCCGCCCGGCCCGCGTCGGAGGAGTGGAGCGGGCAGTGGGAACGAGCGAGCAGCGGGCCGCGGGGCGAGGGCCCCGCGGCCCCTACGCGTCCGGGCAGGCGCGGCGGCAGGCGATCGTCGACGAGGCGCTCGCGGTGTTCTCCCGCACCGGGTTCCGTGGCGGATCCCTGCGGGAGATCGCGAAGCGCGTCGGAGTGACCCCGGCCGGGCTCCTGCACCACTTCGCCGACAAGGAGGAGCTGTTCGCGGAGGTGCTCCGTCAACGCGACGAGAAGGTGCGTGCGGCAGCGGGGGATCCCGCCGAGCACACGCTGCTCGAGCAGGCGTCGCGGGTGGTGGCGCACAACCAGACGACTCGAGGCCTGACCTCGCTGTACGCGATCGTGTCGGCCGAGGCGACCGATCCCGAGCATCCGTCCCACGCCGAGTTCGCCGCCCGCTACCGCGATCGTGCGGCGGAGGCGGAGGAGATCCTGCGACTCGGGCAGGCCGCGGGCGAAGTGCGCCGGGATGTCGACCCCGCTCACGCCGCGCGGTTGATCAGCGCGGTCATGGACGGCATCCAGCTGCAGTGGCTGCTCGACGACTCGGTCGACATGGGCGTGCTGTTCCAGGAGTTCGTGGACCGGTACCTGCTGCCGCCCGCCTCGCCGCGGTCCTGACGGACCCTCGACGGCTCGCATGCGCCATCGGCGCAGGGGAGCCTCTTCTCGTCGGTTGCTAGTTTGATCTTGCTTAGTCAATCTTGACTATGTTACTTTCATCGAGCCATCAACGACGAACGGCCGAGAAGGGACCCTCATGGCTACTTCCTCCGCGGAGACCCGATTCCGCACCGCTGCCACCCTGACGTGCGTTCTCGCCGCCACGCTGACGCTCGGAGCTTGCTCCGCGCAGACGTCCGGCGACGATTCCGCCCCCAGCGACACCGACAGCAGCGACTCCTGCCAGCGCAACAAGGACGCCGGCACCATCACCTACATCTCCGGGTACGGCTATTCCGCCAGCGCCGGTCAGCTCGACGTGTTCCTCGCCCAGGAGCTCGGCTACTTCGACGACCTGTGCCTCGATGTCGAGATCAACGCCTCCGGCGCGAACGGCCAGCAGCTCGTGGCGTCGGGTCAGGCGCAGTTCACGGCGCTGGGTTCGGCATCCGACGTCATGCTCGCCGCCGCGAACAGCAAGAATCTCACGGCCGTCGCGACCTACGGAACGACACCGCCGTTCTCGATCTTCGGCAATGAGAAGCTCGACAGCCTGAAGGACCTCGAGGGCGGATCCCTGGGCTACTTCATCAACCTCACCCCGATCGCCTCGGCCATGCTCGACGAGGCCGGCGTCGACGTCTCGAAGGTCGAGATGGTGAAGATGACCAACTACGACCCCACCGTCGTCGTGCGCGACCAGGTCGACGCGATCGTCGGTTACGCCTCCAATCAGCCGCAGACCCTCAAGGCGCAGGACCTCCCGTTCAGCGAGTTCCTCCCCGGCGACCTCGGCGTCGAGGGTACGTACAACGTCATGGAGGTCAACTCGCGCTTCCTCGCCGAGCACCGCGAGGTCGCGGCCGACTTCATGCGCGCGAGCCTCAAGGCGCTGCAGTTCTGCCTCGACGAATCGGACGAGTGCATCGACATGCTCGCCCAGCTCGCAGAGGACAACGGGCAGGGCGCCGCGTTCCCGCGCGACCAGCTCGCTCGCACCTGGGAGGTCGAGTCCGCCTGGGTGCGCGAGAGCGCCGGCGGCAAGCCCGGCGTGCAGACCGCGGCCATGTGGGAGCCCGAGTATGCGCTCGTTCAGGAATACGGCGGGATCAAGGACCTGCCGGACATCGCCGACATGATGGATGCCGATCTCGTGGCCGACCTGTACGACGGCGACTCCCTCGTCTGGAATGCGAAATGACCGCCGCAGCGTCCGGCGCCGGCGTCGAGGTCAGGAACGTCACGAAGACGTTCGGCGTCGACGGTGCCAGGGTCACGGTGCTCGACGACGTGAGCCTCACGATCGGGATGGGCGAGTTCGTGTCGGTCATCGGCCCCAGCGGATGCGGCAAGTCGACCCTCCTCAAAGTCGTCGCCGGCCTGCTCGACGCCGACTCCGGCACCGTCACGATCGACGGCGAGAGCGTCACCGCTGCCTCCCGCGACAAGAAGATCGGCCTCGTGCCGCAGTCTCCGGCGCTGCTGCCGTGGAAGACCGTGCGCGAGAACGTCGAGCTGCCGGTGCGGCTCAACCGCGGGGCGAACGGCGACCGCGCGCTGCGCGACCCCGCGGAGCTGCTCTCGACCTTCGGTCTCGGCCATGCCCTGACGAAGTACCCGGGGCAGCTCTCCGGGGGGATGCAGCAGCGAGCGGCCATCGCGCGGGCGTTCGTGTTCGACCCCGCGATCATGCTCATGGACGAGCCGTTCTCGGCCCTCGATGAGATGAACCGCGACCTGCAGCGGATCGCCCTGCTGGAGTTCTGGCAGTCGAACCGCAAGGCCGTGATGTTCGTGACCCACTCGGTGCCGGAGGCCATCATGCTGTCCGACCGCATAGTGGTCATGGCGGCGCATCCCGGGCGCATCGCCCAGGTGATCGACGTGAACCTGCCGCGGCCGCGCACCGAGCAGGCGTACGCCACGGACGAGTTCCGCGAACTGGAGGCAGTCGTGCGCGGTGCGCTGCGCGCGCAGACGGAGAAGGCCCATGTCTGAGATGACCATCCGCGACACCACCGCGACCCTCGCGACCGCTCGCCTCGCCGAGCGCCGGCGCGGCGGCATCCCGCCCTGGCTGCGCTGGGGAGCCTGGCTCCCCACGCTGATCACGTTCGTGATCGCCGCGACGCTGTGGCAGGTCGTCGCCTGGACGAACCCTTACGTGCTGCCGACGCTCGAGACGATCGGCGCGAGCCTGGTCGACGATGCCGGCATGTACTGGTCGAACTTCCTCGTGACGCTGCTCGAGGTCGTGGTCGGCGCTTCCGCGGGCATCCTCGCGGGCTTCTTGCTGGCGGTCGTGATGGCCGAGTTCCAGATCATCGAGCGGGCCGTGATGCCGCTCGTGATCATCGTGATGGTGACGCCGATCGTGGCGATCGCGCCCGCGCTCGTCGTGGCGTTCGGCTTCGGCATGGTGCCGAAGTTCATCGTCACGGGTCTCGTGGTGTTCTTCCCGATGCTCGTGAACTCGCTCGCCGGACTCCGCGACGTCGACCAGCGCGCGCTCGACGTGTTCAAGACCCTGCACGCCTCGCGATGGGAGATCTTCCGCGAACTGCGGTTCCCCGGCAGCATGCCCTACGTGTTCGCCGGCCTGCGCATCGCCCTGCCTCTCGCCGTGGTCGGCGCGGCGGTCGCCGAGTTCGTGGCCGCAGGACAGCAGGCCGGCCTCGGCTCGCTCGTGACCACCTCGGCCGCGCAGGCCAACCTGCCGGTGACCTGGGCGAGCATCGCCCTGCTGTGCCTGCTCGGCGTACTGCTGATCGTGCTCCTCGCAGTCGTGCGCAAGCGCGTCCTGTGGTGGAGCGACGGCGAGGTCACCGCCAAGGGCTGACGACGGACCGGGCCCCGGGAGACGCCCTCGCTCCCGGGTTCCTCCGGCGTGCCCATCCGCCCCCGAATCGACGACACATCCGGCTCGAGACGAGCCACCCCACAAGGAAGGCAAGATCATGACCGACCAGCACACCCGGAAGCAGCTGCGCCTCGGACTCTTCGAGAACGCACAGGCCAACGACTCCGGCACCGCGACGTGGCGTCATCCCGACAACGGCCGCTACCTGTTCGACCGGCTCGACTACTGGCGCGACACCGCGCGCATGGTCGAGGACGCGGGGTTCGACTTCCTGTTCCTCGCCGACGCGTGGGGCTGGGCGGACGTGGCGGGACAGCGGCCTGACATCTGCTCGGTCGAGGGGCTCGACCTGCCGCGTCTCGACCCGGCGATCATCCTCGCCGCCCTCATCCCCGAGACCACGCGCCTCGGATTGGTCGCGACCGGATCGACTCTGCTCGAGCCGCCCTACTCGTTCGCGCGGAGGATGGCGACGCTCGACATCCTCTCGGGCGGGCGCATCGGCTGGAACGTCGTGACGACGGGTACTGCCGACACCGCCGTGCAGGGCTTCGGAGTGCCCATGGTCGGGCACGACGAGCGCTACCTCATGGCGGACGACTTCATGCAGGTCGTCTACAAGCTGTGGGAGCAGGCGTGGGAGGAAGGGGCGCTCGAACGCGACAAGTCCGGGCGTTTCGCGGATCCGGCCAAGGTGCACCGCATCGCACACGACGGCCCGTACTTCCGCTCGCACGGCTATGGCAACACGTCGCGCTCGCCGCAGGGCACGCCCGTGCTCTTCCAGGCGGGAGCGTCGCCGGCCGGGCGTGAATTCGGCGGCAAGCACGGCGAGGCGATCTTCGTCGGCAGTGGCTCCGTCGAGCAGCTGCGCTCGCACTCCACCGCGATCCGCGAGGAGGCGGTGGGGAACGGCCGCGGGGCCGACCAGGTCAAGATCATGTCGGCATTCGCGGCCGTCGTCGGCAGCACCGAGGAGGAGGCACGTCGCAAGTACGCCGAGGTCGCGGATGCGCAGAGCCCCGACGTCACGGTCGCGTCCTACGCGTGGTTCACGGGTCTGGACCTCTCGGCGTACGCGCCGAGCACTCCGATGTCGGAGCTGAGCACCGAGCTGTCGCAGACGCAGGTCGCGCGCTTCGCCGACAAGACCGTGGGTGACGTGCTGGGCGACTGGCACGCGCACGGCGTCGGAGCCCGCCCGATCGTGGGCACCCCAGAGCAGGTGGCGGACCGGATGATCGAGCTCGCCGACGGCGCGGATCTCGACGGGTTCCTGTTCGCCCCCGTCATCCCGCCGGCGTCGACCATCGACTTCATCGAGCACGTGCTGCCGATCCTCAAGCAGCGCGGTGCGATCGCCGAGCCGTCAGCGGAGCCGCAGTCGCTGCGCGAGCGGCTTCTGGGGTCGGCGAGTCCGGCGCTCGCGGACTCGCACGTCGGGTCGTCGTATCGGCGGGCGATGTCGCATGTCTGACACCCTCACCGGCGTCGCGGTGGTGGGCAGCGCGAACCTCGACCTCGTGGTCGCGGTCGCGCGCCCGCCTCGGGTGGGTGAGACCCTCTTGGGGCGCGCTGGCGGGAGGTTCGCGGGCGGCAAGGGGCTGAATCAGGCGGTCGCCTCGGCACGAGCCGGTGCGTCGACCCGTTTCTGTGGGGCAGTCGGCGACGACGATGCGGCGGCCCTACTGAGCGGCGCGTTGCGGGATGCCGGGGTGCAGGCGCAGTTGCGGGTTGCAGCGACCGCGCCGACCGGCGTCGCGCACGTGCTCGCGTTGGACGGCGGCGACAACAGCATCGTCGTGGCTGCCGGCGCGAACGCCGAGCTCGCACCGGGGGATGCGGAGGCGGCTGCGACCGGCGCGGCCGTCGTTCTGGCGCAGCTGGAGGTGCCGCTGGCGACCGTGCGCGCGGCCCTGCGTCTCGCGCGGATGCAGGGCTCGGTCGCGCTGCTGAACGCGGCGCCCGCCGATTCCGCGGCGCTGTCGTTGCTCGACGACGTCGACGTGCTGGTCGTCAACGAGACGGAATGCCTCGAGCTCGGTGGGGTCGAGCGGCTGCTGGCAGCGGGGGCTGCGGCCGTCGTCCGCACGCTCGGCGCTGAGGGCGTCACGCTGCATCGATCGGGGCGCCTTGACCTGCACGTCGCGGCGTTCCGCATCGACCCCGTCGACACGACCGGTGCGGGGGACGCGTTCTGTGGTGCGCTGGCCGCTGCGCTCGCGGCGGGCCAGCGCCTGGAGGATGCGCTGGTCATGGCGAGCGCGGCCGGCGCGATCACCGCCACGCAGCGGGGTGCGACCACCGCGGCGCTGTCGCCGCGGGCGATCGCCGCCCTCGTCGGTTCTCTCTGAACGGCGACGGTTCTCGTGGCGATCCGTCGGCTTTCAGCTCTGTGCGGTCTCGGTGGGGTCGGCGTTCTCGACGGGCTCGCCCGCGAACGCGTACTCCCCGGCTCGCAGGCGTTCGAGCAGGTCGAGCAGCCACTGCTTCTCGGCCGTGAGGCGGGCGGTGGAGAGGTCGAAGATCTCGCGCACGTACTTCGGGGTGGTCTCCGAGCGCAGCGTGTCCTGCACGTCGAAGCCGTTCTGGGTGATGATCGCGTCGCTCTTGATGAGACGGTGCTCGAGTCCGGCGATGACCTCCTGGCGGCTGAGCACGAACATGAACGACGCCACGGTCATGACGGCCTGGGTGTCGAAGGCCGCGACGTTCCAGAGGTTCTCGCGCAGCATCCTCTGCAGCTCCACCTCCCCCGCGGGGGTGATGCGGTAAGTGGTGCGGGCAGGCCGCTTGCCCTCGGTCTCGGTGCCGCTTTCGGCGATGTAGCCGTCGACTTCGAGGGCCCGCAGCGCGTTGTAGATCGATCCGGGTTGGATGTGCGCCCATTCGTCGACGTGCCAGGTCATGAGCTCGCGGCGGAGGAAGTACCCGTGCACGGGCTGGAACTGCTTCACGGCGCCGAGGACGACGAGGCGGGTGGTCGACATGACCATCATGCTAATCGCTCGGAACGCAGAATTCGGTTGTTTGAGCAGTCAAAATTGACTACTATCAAATTAGTCAAAGTTGACTAACGAAAGGACTTCGACATGACGACTGTCGCGACCGAGCCTCTCCCGCGGGATCTCGCCCTCCGACGTGCGTTCTCCGTGTACCCGACTGGCGTCGTGGCCCTCGCCGCGCACGTCGACGACCGCGCGGTGGGCATGGCCGTCAACTCCTTCACCTCGATCTCGCTCGACCCCGCGCTCGTGGCGGTCAGCGCCGCCCGCACCTCGAAGACGTGGCCCGTGCTCCGTGCCGTGCCCGAACTGGGGATGAGCGTGCTCGCCGCCCACCACGAGCCGCTCAGTCGATCGCTCTCTGCTCGAGAGGGGGACCGCTTCGGCGGCCACGAGTGGCGCCGCACCGAGGGCGGGGCCGTGCTGATCTCGGATGCCGCGCTCTGGCTGACCTGCCGGCTGCACGGCACGTTCGACGGCGGCGACCATGAGATCGCGCTCTACGAGATCCAGGACGTCACGCTCTTCGACGGCGTCGAGCCGCTCGTGTTCCACCAGAGTCGCTATCGCGCGATCTCACCCGCCGACGGCGCATGACCTCGCCGCCGGTCATGCTGACCGGCGTCGTGGTGTCGGGCGACGGGCGGGGCCGCGACCTCGGTTTTCCCACCGCCAACCTCGACCTCGACGACGGCATCCTTCCCCGCGACGGTATCTACGCGGCGTGGGTGCGGGTCGACGACGACGCGCACCCCTGGGAGGCGAGCGTCAGCGTCGGCGCGAATCCGACGTTCGCGGGAGATCGCGCGCGCCGCGTCGAGGTGCACCTGCACGACGCGGCTCTCGACCTCTACGGGCGGCGGCTGCGCGTCGAGCTCGTCGCCTGGCTGCGCGGCACGCTGCGGTTCCCGGATGCGGCATCGTTGGTCGCGCAGAGCGCCGAAGACGTCGCGCGATGCCGTGCGCTGCTTGCGCGGACGGACCGCTGACGTCCCGGTCGCGCGCAGTCAGTCGCGCGCGGTCTGCAGCAGCGCCCAGAGCTCGGCGCGGGCCGGGAACGACGACAGATCGGCGCCCAACAGAGTGCCGGCCTGCCCGATGCGCGTGCGCAGGGTGTGGCGGTGGATGCCGAGCGAGGCGGCCGTCGGCTCGGCCTTCGCATCGTTCTCGAGCCAGGAGCGCAGCGTTCCCTCCAGGTCGTTCCCCGAACGGACGTCGCTTTCGCGCAGGGGAGCGAGGCGCGTGTCGGCGAGCAGGCGGGCTTCGTCGGTCGCGAGGGCGCCGAGGATGCTGGTGCTCACCGCGTCCGCATAGCGGAACACCCCGGCATCCGGCTGCTGCCGCAAAGCGGTCACGGCCTGCGCGTGCGCACGGGAGAACGCGTCGTACGACTCGGGTCCCGACGCTCCCATGCGGAGGCCGAACCTGGCGGCCGCATCGTCGAGCAGCGCCTCGTCGCTCGCCGCGACGCACAGCGTCACGCCCTCGTCGGACTCCGCGAGGAAGGAGGCGACGCCGTCGTCGGCGCGTCGCCTCTCCCACCAGTCGATCAGGGGACCGGCTGGAGCATCGGAGGCGACGGCCACGACCACGGGCGCGGGAGGCAGCCCGCCGAGCACGCGACGCGCGAGCCCCGGGTCGTCATCCTGCAGCGACACGAGAAGCTGAGAGTGCAGGCGTCGGCGGCTGCGGGAGAGCTGCTCGCTCTGTTCGAGTGCGAGGCCCGCCATCGCGATGACCGAGGTGACGACCGTGCGCGCCTCGGCGTCGAGCCCGTCGATCCCGAGCGCGATGACCCCGCGCAGCCGTCCTCCGCGGCCGATCGTGAACAGCATGAACGTCTGCTCGTCGATCGTCAGCGACTGCCCGGCCTCGAGTCCGCGCGTCAGCACTTCGGCGACGTGCGCGACGAGCTCGGTCTGCTGCTGGGGCGCGAGCTCTGCGCGAGGGTGCGAGACCTGCAGGGCGCCGGCGGCGTCGTACATGCCCACCCAGACGCCCAGTCGGCGACCGAGCTCCGCCAGCGTGGCGTCGAGTCCGCGGGGGCGGAGGGCTGCGAGGGCGAGCGCGCGCTGCGTGTCGAGGGCCCAGGACCGGCGGGAGTAGGCCTGCGCGGCGATCGCCTCGGAGTGAGCCCGCGCCACGGCGATGAACGGGGTGCGGTACGGCACCTCGAACAGCGGCATCCCGCGCAGGGCGCACTCGGCGATCAGCTCCTCGGGGATGCCGGTGCGATGCACTTCCGTGCCGAAGCCGAGGCCCTGCACGCCGCGGTCGGACAGCCGCCCCACGTAGACGTCGATGTCGGTCTCGTCGTCGAACTGCGTTCCCGTCGTGAGCAGCACGAGGTCCTCGGCGAGGAAGGGCGTGGGGTCGGCGAGGTCGGAGCTGTGCACCCAGCGCAGCGGGCGGTCGAGTGCACCCTCGGGCAGTTCGGCCTCGGTCGAGACGAGCCGGAGCCCGAGGTCGCGGCGCCGGAACAGGGAGCGCAGCGTGGGCTGATCCACGATCTCCATCACATGACCCTTATACTCATCGGCGAATAGTGCTCTTCGGATTGTACAACCAGGCGAATGCAGTGTGCCCGAGCGCAGCCGTACGCTCACGACATGGCACTCCTCGACACCGACACCGCGACCGTTCCCCTCGGCGGACCCGACCTCCCGCAGGAGCGTCGTCTGGTCACAGAGCTCCCCGGGCCTCGCTCGGCCGAGATCCTCGCCCGCAAGGCCGAGGCCGTGCCCGCCGGTGTCGGCCACACCGTGCCCGTCGCGGCCGTCGCCGCCGGTGGCGGTGTCGTGGTCGACGCGGACGGCAACTCGCTGATCGACCTCGGCTCCGGCATCGCCGTGACCACGGTCGGCAACGCGCACCCGAAGGTCGCAGCGGCCGTCGCAGCCCAGGCCGCGCAGTTCACGCACACCTGCTTCATGATCTCGCCGTACCAGTCGTACATCGAGGTCGCAGAAGCCCTCAACCGCCTCACGCCGGGCGACTTCGCCAAGAAGAGCGCACTGTTCAACTCCGGCGCGGAGGCCGTCGAGAACGCGATCAAGATCGCCCGCAAGCACACGGGGCGCCAGGCCGTCGTCGCCTTCGACCACGGCTACCACGGACGCACGAACCTGACGATGGCGCTGACCGCCAAGTCGATGCCGTACAAGAGCGGCTTCGGACCCTTCGCGCCCGAGGTCTACCGCGCCCCGATGTCGTACCCGTTCCGCGACGGCCTGACCGGGCCCGAGGCCGCGGCCCGCGTCATCCTGCAGCTCGAGAAGCAGGTCGGCGCCGACAACCTCGCCGCCGTCATCATCGAGCCCATCCAGGGCGAGGGCGGGTTCATCGTCCCGGCCGAGGGCTTCCTCCCGGCGATCCTCGACTGGTGCCGCGCGAACGGCGTGGTCTTCATCGCCGACGAGGTGCAGACGGGCTTCGCCCGCACCGGCCACATGTTCGCGAGCGAGATCTTCGGCATCGAGCCCGACCTCATCACGACCGCCAAGGGCATCGCGGGCGGCCTGCCGCTCGCGGCGGTCACGGGCCGCGCCGAGATCATGGACGCCTCGCACACCGGCGGCCTCGGCGGCACCTACGGCGGCAACCCGATCGCCTGCGCCGCCGCGCTCGCCGCGATCGACGTGTTCGAGAACGACGGCGTCATCGAGCGGGCGCAGGAGATCGGGACGATCCTTCTCAGCCGTCTCGCCGAGATCCAGGCGAAGGACGCCCGCATCGGCGACATCCGCGGCCACGGCGCGATGATCGCGGCCGAGTTCGTCGACCCCGAGACCAAGGCTCCGGACGCCGCGCTCACCGCGGCGGTCGCGAAGGCTGCGATCGCGAAGGGCGTCATCGTCCTCACCTGCGGGACGTACGGCAACGTCATCCGCTTCCTCCCGCCGCTCTCGATCGGCGACGACCTCCTGAACGAAGGGCTCGACGTCGTCGCGGAGGCGCTCGCGTCCGCCTGACCTCCGGCCGCACGGCGGCCGGCACACACGTCCGGTCGCGACTCGTATCGGGGGATTTCGAGTCGCGACCGGCACATTCTTTCCAACGAAGGAGAAGCAGATGGCTGAGATCACCCGTGACGTGCTGATCGTCGGAGCCGGGGCCGCGGGCCTCACGGCGGCGAACGACCTGCGCAAGGCCGGCCTGTCGGTCGCCGTGCTCGAGGCGCGCGACCGCGTGGGCGGCCGTCTGTGGACCGACGTGATCGAGGGTGCGATGCTCGAGCTCGGCGGCCAGTGGGTGTCGCCCGACCAGGATGCGCTCAAGGACACGATCGCCGAGCTCGGCCTCGAGACCTACAGCCGCTACCGCGAGGGCGACAGCGTCTACATCGGCCCCGACGGCCAGGTGCACCGCTTCACGGGCGAGATGTTCCCCGTGTCGGCCGAGACCGAGAAGGTCATCGCCGAGATCACCGAGCGTCTGGATGCGATGGTCGCCCAGATCGACCCCGACCGCCCGTGGGAGCACCCGCAGGCGAAGGAATGGGACTCCGTCACCTGGGACGCGTGGCTGCGCGCGCAGACCGACGATGACGAAGCCGTGCGCAACCTCGCGTTCGCGACCGGCTCCGCGATGCTCACCAAGCCCACGCATACGTTCTCGTTGCTGCAGTCGCTGCTCATGGCGGCATCCGCCGGGTCGTACTCGAACCTCGTCGACGCCGACTTCATCCTCGACAAGCGGGTCGTCGGCGGTCTCCAGCAGGTGCCGATCCTGCTCGCCGAGCGCCTCGGCGACGACGTCCTCCTGAACCAGCCGGTCCGCACCCTCGAGTGGGGTGCCGACGGCGTCACCGCCACGACCGACGAGCTCACGGTGCGCGCGCGCTTCGCGATCCTCGCGCACGCCCCGGTGCTGTACGACCGGATCTCCTTCGTGCCGCCGCTGCCCCGCCGTCAGCACCAGCTGCACCAGCACCTCTCGATGGGCTTCGTGATCAAGGTGCACGCGGTCTACGAGACCCCGTTCTGGCGCGAGCAGGGACTCAGCGGCACCGCGTTCAGCCCCTACGAGCTCTCGCACGAGGCCTACGACAACACCAACCACGGCGACGAGCGGGGCACGCTCGTGGGCTTCGTGAGCGACCAGAACGCCGACGACCTGTTCGCGCTGTCGGCCGAGGAGCGCAAGGAGCGCATCCTGGAGTCTCTGTCGCACTACTACGGCCCCGAGGCCAAGAACCCGGTCGTGTACTACGAGAGCGACTGGGGCACCGAGGAGTGGACCCGCGGTGCCTACGCCGCGAGCTTCGACATGGGCGGTCTGCACCGCTACGGCGCCGACCTGCGTGCCGCGGTCGGCCCGATCCACTTCGCGTGCAGCGACATGGCGGGAGCCGGGTACCAGCACGTCGACGGCGCGATCCGGATGGGCCACCTCGCGGCCGCCAACATCGTCGAGTCGACGAGGGATGCGGGCGACACGGCCGAGGCCGTCTGATGCCGGGGTCGATCGTCGTCGGCTACACCGCGACGGATGCCGGAGCGGATGCCGCGGCGCTCGGCGCGCGGCTGGCCCGCAGCCTCGGCGCGGTGCTGCGTCTCGTGATCGTGCTGCCCTCCGAGGGCACGCGGAATGCCGCGGTCGCCCCGGAGCGCGCCTATGAGGACCATCTGCGTCGCCAGGCCACGCAATGGCTCGAGGAGGCCGTCACCGGTCTCCCGCAGGAGCTCGTGCGCACCGGGCACGTGCGCTTCGGAGAGTCCTTCGCCGAAGGTCTCATCGCCGCGGGGGAGGAGTTCGGCGCCCGGCTGATCGTCGTCGGCGCGGCCGGCGGTTCGCTGTTCGGGCGTCACCGCCTGGGCAGTGTGGCCTCCGAGCTGCTGCACTCCTCGACCATCCCGGTGGCGCTCGCTCCCGCCGGCACCTCCACGCAGGACGACCACGTGCTGCCGCGCGTGACCGTCGCCGTGGGCACACGTCCCGGTGCGGAGAACCTGCTCGACGAGGCGGCGGCTGTCGCGGGCGACGCGCACGTCGCGCTGCGTCTCGTCTCGCTCGTGCCGTTCGACGTGCCGCCCGGTCTCGACACGGGGTCGATCCGCCTCGTGGGCGACGAGCACTCCCGTGAGGTCCTCGCGGTCGCGCAGGGGCTCCTGCCCGAGACGGTCGACGCTTCGGTCCAGGAGGCGCACGGCGACACCGTCGAGGACGCGGTCGCGCACCTCGACTGGCTGCCCGGCGAGATCGTGCTCGTGGGATCCAGCCGCCTCGCGCAGCCCCGCCGGCTGTTCCTCGGGTCGACCGCGGCGAAGATGCTGCACGAGCTGCCCGTCCCCATGATCGTCGTCCCGCGCACGCGCGCCGAAGCAGGAGTCCGCTGATGAGCAGCTCGAACCGGGCGACGGAGCCCGCATCCGGCGTGACGACCGGCATCTCCCAGAAGGGCCTGAGCGTCGGCACGGTGGGCGTGATCGGCGCCGTCGTGATCGGCGTCTCGACGATCGCCCCCGCCTACACGCTCACGGCATCCCTCGGACCGACGGTCGCGGTGGTCGGCACGCAGGTGCCTGCGATCATCCTCGTCGGCTTCATCCCGATGCTGCTCACGGCGTTCGGCTACCGCGAGCTCAACCGGGAGATGCCCGACTCCGGAACCTCGTTCACGTGGGGTGTGCGGGCCTTCGGACCGTGGATCGGTTGGATGACGGGGTGGGGTCTCATCGCCGCGACCGTCATCGTGCTGTCGAACCTCGCCGGCATCGCGGTCGAGTTCCTGTTCCTGCTGATCGCGCAGCTGTCGGGCAATCCCGACATCGCGGACCTCGCCTTCAACCCGTTCACCAACGTGGTCGTGTGTCTGCTGTTCATGCTCGGGGCAACCCTCGTGTCCTACCGCGACATGCAGACCACGCAGAAGTTCCAGTACATCCTCGTGGGCTTCCAGGTGCTCGTGCTCGTGGCGTTCGCGACGGTCGCGATCGTCAAGGCCGTGACCGGAGACGCCCCCGACCCGACGCCGTTCTCGTGGTCGTGGTTCAACCCGTTCGAGGTGCCGACGTTCAGCGCCTTCGCGGCCGGGCTCTCGCTGTCCATCTTCATCTTCTGGGGCTGGGACGTCGTGCTCACCATGAACGAGGAGACCAAGGATCCGGCGAAGACCCCGGGTCGCGCCGCCATGGTCACGGTGTTCGTGGTCGTGAGCCTGTACCTGCTGCTCGCGATCGGGCTCATCATGTTCGCGGGCGTGGGCGACGGCGAGCTGGGCCTCGCTAACGAGGACATCTCGGCGAACGTGTTCTTCGCGCTGTCCGACCCGATCCTCGGACCGCTCGCCTTCCTCGTGTCGCTCGCGGTGCTGTCGAGCTCGGCCGCATCGCTGCAGTCCACCGCGGTCGGGCCTGCGCGCACCCTGCTCGCGATGGGCCACTACGGCGCGCTGCCCAAGCAGTTCGCGAAGGTCAGCCCGCGGTTCTTCACGCCCGGGTACTCGACCATCGTGTCGGCGGTCGTCGCCTCGGTGTTCTACGCCGTGATGCGCCTCGTCAGCGAGAACGTCCTCACCGACACGATCCTGTCGCTCGGCATGATGATCTGCTTCTACTACGGCCTCACCGCGTTCGCCTGTGTCTGGTACTTCCGCAAGCAGTGGTTCGACTCGACGCGAAGCTTCTTCTTCACGTTCCTGTTCCCGCTCGTCGGCGGCGCCATCCTCGCCGTGCTGTTCGTCACGACCCTGATCGACTCGATGGACCCCGCCTACGGCAGCGGATCCAGCATCGGCGGAGTCGGCCTCGTGTTCGTGCTCGGCGTCGGGATCATCGTGGTCGGCATCGCCGTGATGATCTGGCAGTCCATCAAACGCCCCGCGTTCTTCCGCGGCGAGACGCTCGGGGCCGATGCCCCGCCGAGCCTCCGTCGCCGCTGAGCCCCCGCACTCTTCCGTCCCCGTCCCCACAGAAAGCGAATCCATGAGCACTCAGACAGAGCAGGCGCTGCTCGACAGCATCCCCACCGGCCTCTTCATCGGCGGCGAGTGGATCGACGGTGAGACCGGCGCGACCTTCGACGTCACGGACCCTGCGACGGGCGCCGTGATCAAGACGATCGCCGACGCGACGCCGGCTGACGGTATCCGCGCCCTCGATGCCGCGGTCGCCGCGCAGGATGCCTGGGCCGCCACGGCACCGCGCACGCGCAGCGAGATCCTCCGGAAGGCGTTCGACCTCGTGCAGGAGCACAAGGAGGACCTCGCGCTGCTCATGACGCTCGAGATGGGCAAGCCGCTCGCCGAGGCGCGCGGCGAGGTCGGCTACGGCGGCGAGTTCCTGCGCTGGTTCAGCGAGGAGGCCGTGCGCATCAGCGGCCGCTACGGCATCAACCCCGAGGGCACGGGCCACATGGTCGTCTCGCAGCGCCCGGTCGGGCCGTCGTTCTTCGTGACGCCGTGGAACTTCCCGTTCGCGATGGCGACGCGCAAGATCGCGCCCGCCCTCGCCGCCGGCTGCACGGTCGTGATCAAGCCCCCGGCACTCACACCGCTCACCACGATCTTCTTCACCTCGCTGCTCGAGAAGGCCGGGCTGCCCAAGGGCGTCGTCAACGTCGTACAGACGTCGAAGTCGTCGGCCCTGTCGGCCCCGATCATCGCCGACCCGCGACTGCGCAAGCTGTCGTTCACGGGCTCGACCGAGGTCGGTCGCAAGCTCATCGCGCAGGCCGCCGAGGGCGTGCTGCGCGTCTCGATGGAGCTCGGCGGCAACGCACCGTTCGTCGTGTTCGACGACGCCGACCTCGACAAGGCGGTCGACGGCGCACTGGCCGCGAAGTTCCGCAACATCGGCCAGGCGTGCACGGCCGCCAACCGGTTCATCGTGCACAAGGACGTCGCGGGCGAGTTCGCCAAGCGCGTCACCGAGCGCGTCGAGGCCATGAAGATCGGTCGCGGTACCGAGGAGGGCGTCACGATCGGACCGCTCATCGATACGGATGCCGTGGCCAAGGCCGAGGAGCTCGTGGGCGACGCCGTCGAGCGCGGCGCGACGCTGCTCGCGGGCGGCAAGGCGCTCGAGGGCACCGGCACGTTCTACGAGCCGACCGTGCTGACCGACGTGGTCGCCGGGTCCGCGATCCTCCGCGAGGAGATCTTCGGTCCGGTGCTCGCGATCGCGACCTTCGAGACCGAGGAGGAGGCCGTCCGTCTCGCGAACGACACCGAGTACGGACTGGTGTCGTACGTCTTCACCGAGAACCTGCAGCGCGGCCAGCGGATGATCGACGGCCTCGAGACGGGCATGATGGGTCTCAACGTGGGCGTGGTGTCGAACGCGGCAGCCCCCTTCGGCGGCGTCAAGCAGTCCGGCGTCGGACGCGAGGGCGGCTTCGAGGGCATCCACGAGTACCTGTCCACCAAGTACACGCTGATCCCGGTCTCCTGACCGGAGCCAGAGGAGGAGAGAACATGACCGACTACGCCGTCATCAACCCCGCCACCGGAGAGACGCTGAAGTCCTTCGACACGTTCACGGATGCGCAGATCGAGGATGCGGTCGCCGCGGCCGACACCGCGCACCGCGAGTGGTCGCGCTCGTCGACCGTCGCCGAGCGTGCCGCGCTCGTGCGTCGCATGGCCGAGCTGCACCGCGAGCGCCGGGAGGAGCTCGCCGACGTGTTCGTCCGCGAGATGGGCAAGCCGCGCGAAGCCGCTCTGGGCGAGGTCGACTTCGCCGCCGACATCGCCGAGTACTACGCCGACCAGGCCGAGGCGATCATGGCCGACCAGCCGATCGCGATCCTGGGCGACGGCTCGGCGATCATCCGCCGCTCGTCGCTCGGGCCGCTCGTGGGCATCATGCCCTGGAACTTCCCGGCCTACCAGATCGTGCGCTTCGCCGCCCCGAACCTCATCGTCGGCAACACGATCCTGCTGAAGCCCGCGCCCCAGTGCCCGGAGTCCTCGTCGGCGATCGCCGCGATCTACCGCGACGCCGGGTTCCCGGAGGGCGCGTACCAGAACGTGCTCGCGACGAACGATCAGATCGCGACGATGATCGCCGACCCGCGCGTGCAGGGCGTGTCGCTCACGGGCTCGGAGCGCGCTGGCGCGGCCGTCGCCGAGATCGCCGGACGCAACCTCAAGAAGGTCGCGCTCGAGCTGGGCGGCTCCGACCCGTTCATCGTGCTCTCGACCGACGATCTCGACGCGACCGTGCAGGCCGGTGTAGACGCCCGCCTCGACAACAACGGACAGGCGTGCAACGGCGCCAAGCGCTTCATCGTGGTCGACGGTCTGTACGACGCGTTCGTCGAGAAGTTCACGGCCGCGATGGCCGCGGTCGAGGCGACCGACCCGATGCTCGACGACACCGTGCTCGGCCCCGTCTCCTCCGAGACCGCGGCCGAGAACCTGCAGAAGCAGATCGACACGGCCGTCGCGCAAGGGGCGACGCTGCTGACCGGCGGAACCCGCGACGGGGCGTTCTTCGCGCCGACCGTGCTGACCGACGTCACGCCCGAGATGGACGTCTACCGTGAGGAGCTGTTCGGCCCGGCGGCCGTCGTCTACCGCGTGGCCGACGAGGACGCGGCGGTCGACCTCGCCAACGACACGACCTTCGGTCTCGGGTCGTACGTCTTCACGACCGACGCCGAGCAGGCCGAGCGCGTCGCCGACCGCATCGAGGCCGGCATGGTCTACGTGAACCTCGTGCTGGCCGACAGCCCGGAGCTGCCGTTCGGCGGCATCAAGCGCAGCGGCACGGCCCGCGAGCTCGGACACCTCGCGGCCGACGAGTTCGTCAACAAGAAGCTCATCCGCATCGGCTGAGCGGGCGCAGTACGAGAGGGGCGGATGCTGCGGCATCCGCCCCTCTCGCGTTCCCGGGCGCGCGTCTGCCGCGTGCCCCAGCGGACACGGCGAAGGAGGGATGTCCTCAGTCGGCCTGGTCGAGGTGGGCGAGCACGGCCAGCACCCGACGGTTGACGCCGGAACCCGCGGCGAGGCCGAGCTTCGTGAAGATCGTATTGATGTGCTTCTCGACGCCGCTCTGGCTCACGAACAGGCGCTCGGCGATGCTCGCGTTGCTGTGCCCCTCGGCCATGAGCTCGAGGACGGCGGCCTCGCGCTCGCTGAGATCGTCCACGCCCTGATCGGGGCCGGACCGGTCGGCGATCAGACGCCGGATCACCTCCGGGTCGAAGGCCACCCCGCCCTCCGCGACCCGCACGATCGCGTCGAGGAAGCCCGCGATGTCAGAGACACGGTCCTTGAGTAGATACCCGACCCCGCCGCGGCCGTCGAGCAGCAGCTCGCTCGCGTAACGCCGCTCGACGTGCTGGGACAGCACGAGCACCGCCACCGACGGATGCTCCCGCCTGATGCGCAGCGCGGCGCGGATGCCCTCGTCGACGAAGTCGGGCGGCATCCGCACGTCGACGATCACGAGGTCGGGCTCGTCGCTCGCGAGCGCGGCCATCAGGGACTCGGCGTCGGCCACGGAGGCGACCACCTCGTGCCCCTCGGCGGCGAGCAGCTGCACGATGCCCTCGCGGAGCAGCGTCGAGTCCTCGGCGATCGCTATCCGCACGGGATCACCGCCTCCACCACGGTCGGGCCGCCGAGCGGACTCCGCACGTCGAGTCGCCCGTCCCGCGCCGCGACTCGCGAGGCGATGCCCGACAGGCCCGTGCCCGCGGCATCCGCCCCGCCGACGCCGTCGTCCTCGATCGTCACGGCGAGCATCCCGTCCCCGGCGCGCACCCGGATCGTGATCGCGGAGGCGTGCGCGTGCTTGATGGCATTGGTCACGGCCTCGCTCGCCACGAAGTAGGCGGCGGTCTCGGCGGCACGGTCGGTGATCGGCGCCGGGTCGACCTCGAGATGCACGGGCATCGCGACCCGGTCGCGCAGCGCCTGGAGAGCGGCGGCCAGCCCGTCGCGCTGCAGCATCTCGGGATACGTCCGCCACGCGACGTCGCGCAGGTCGTCGAGGATGTGCTGGGTCTCCTCGCGCGCGGTACGCAGCAGGGGAGCGCCGTCGGCCGCGCCGGAGCGCTCGACGCGGGCGAGCAGGATCGAGAGCGCGACGACCCGCTGCTGCACCCCGTCGTGGATGTCGCGCTCGATGCGGCGTCGCTCGGCGTCGACGGCATCCACGACCTCGTCGAGTGTGGCGTGCAGGCGCACGACCTCCTGCGAGAGCTCGCCGGCTCCTGGGCGCTGGAACGCGTCCCACATCCGGCGTTCGAGCCAGGCGATGCCGCCGAGGCCCGAGAGTGCGAGGAACAGCAGCACGAGACCCGGCACGACGAACAGGCCGACGGTCGCCCAGGTCACACGCCCCGGCCGGGCGCTGAACAGATCGACGGGTCCGCCCGTGGCCGCCGCGACGAGCATCTGCACGCCCACCACGACGCCGACGCCGATCAGCAGCAGGATGCAGAGAACGACCAGCTGCAGCAGGGCCGACACCGCGAGCAGTCCGCGGGTGCGTCGCGCTCGCGGAGGCGTGCGGCGGGGGATGCCGTCGATCCGCGTCAGTCGTGCGGCGAGGGCGTCGAGCACGCGAGGGGCCGGCGGGCGCGGGGTCGTGGCCACCGCGACGAGAGCGGCGGGCAGCATCAGGATCCCGGAGGCGGTTCCGCCCAGCATCCGCAGCACGTCCCGCACGATGGGGCGGGGGTGGGGTGCGGCGTCAGCGGACGTCATACTGCCATTCTGCCGGTCAGGCCGTGGGAGTGCCCTGCACGCGCGCCCGTACCCGCATCACGACGAACACCGACACGGCGGCGATCACGGCCGCCACCACCACGAGCTGCAGGCCGTCGGCGTACTGCTCGATGCGGTGCCACTGATCGCCGAGGAGGTAGCCGGCCATCACGAAGACCGTGTTCCAGATCGCGCTGCCCGCGGTGGTGAGCAGCGTGAAGCGGAGCAGCGGCATGCGCTGGATGCCCGCCGGGATCGAGATCAGGCTGCGGAAGATGGGGATCATCCGCCCGAAGAACACGGCCTTCGACCCGTGCTTCGCGAACCACGCCTCGGCGCGATCGACGTCGCTGACCTTCATGAGCGGCATCCGGTCGACGATCCGCCGCAGGCGCGCAGGTCCGAGCCAGGCGCCGAGACCGTACAGGGCGAGCGCTCCGACGACCGAGCCGACCGTGGTCCAGAGGAGCACCTCCCACAGCACGATCGAGCCCTGGCTGGCGGTGAAGCCGGCGAGCGGCAGGATGACCTCGCTGGGGATCGGCGGGAACAGGTTCTCGATCGCCACCGCGACGCCCGCCCCTATGCTGCCGAGCGTCTCCATGAGGGCGATCGCCCAGTCCGCGAACAGGCCCAAACCCTCAGAAGTGTCCATGCTCTCGACGCTACGCACGGGGGCGGATGCCGTCACTGCGGCTGCCCCTCGACCGAGGTGCGGAAAACCGGAAGAGCGGGGCGGCCCGTTCGCCTCGGGGCTGTGACGCGGGCGTAGGGTCGAAGCATGGCCACGGTTGCAGAGAACATCGTAGGGACACTGGGCGCCAACGGGATCGAGCGGGTCTACGGACTTCCGGGCGACTCGCTCAACGGTTTCACCGACGCGCTGCGCAAGGACGGGAGCATCCGCTGGGTGCACGTGCGGCACGAGGAGTCGGCGGCGTTCGCCGCGGCGGCGGATGCTGCGCTCACGGGCGACCTCGCTGTCGTCGCAGGCTCCTGCGGGCCGGGCAACCTGCACCTCATCAACGGCCTCTACGACGCCAACCGCTCGCGCGTGCCCGTGCTCGCGATCGCCGCGCACATCCCGACGAACGAGATCGGCACCGGGTACTTCCAGGAGACGCATCCGCAGGAGCTGTTCCGGGAGTGCAGCGTATACGTCGAGTACGTCGCCGACCCGCGGCAGATGCCCCGGCTGCTGGAGATCGCGATGCGCGCGGCGATCGAGCAGCGCGGCGTCGCGGTGCTCGTGATCCCCGGCGACGTCGCGCTCGCCGACATCGCGGACGACCGCGCCGTGGTGATCGAGCGCACCCGGCCCGTGGTGGTGCCGAGCGGTGACGAGCTCGAGCGTGCGGCGACTCTGCTGAACGCATCCCGCAAGACGACGATCCTCGCCGGTGCGGGCGTCGAGGGCGCGCACGACGAGGTGGTCGCCTTCGCCGATCGTCTGGGTGCCCCGATCGTGCACGCCCTGCGCGGCAAGGAGTTCATCGAGTACGACAACCCCTTCGACGTGGGGATGACGGGGCTGCTCGGCTTCGCGTCCGGGTACCGGGCGATGGAGGCGGCGGACACGCTGCTCGTGCTCGGCAGCGACTTCCCGTACGAGCAGTTCTATCCCGAGCACGCGACGACGATCCAGGTCGACATCCGCGGCTCGCAGCTGGGCAAGCGGCATCCGCTCGATCTCGGTCTCGTGGGCGATGTGCGGGCCACCGTCGATGCGCTGCTGCCGCGGCTCGCCGAGACGTCCGACCGTGGGCACCTCGACGACGCGACCGCGCACTACCGCAAGACCCGCGCGAAGCTCGACGACCTCGCGACCCCGACGAAGAAGGGGAGGCCGATCCATCCGCAGTACCTCGCGCGACTCCTCGACGAGCAGGCGGCGGATGACGCGATCTTCACGGCCGACGTCGGATCGCCCACCGTCTGGGCGGCGCGCTACCTGTCGATGACGGAGGGACGCAGGCTCATCGGGTCGTTCACGCACGGCTCCATGGCGAACGCGCTGCTGCACGGCATCGGCGCGCAGGTCTCGCACCCCGACCGTCAGGTCGTCGCGCTCGCCGGAGACGGCGGCCTCGCGATGATGCTGGGCGAGCTGCTCACGCTCACCCAGAACCGACTGCCTGTGAAGACGATCGTCGTGAACAACTCCTCACTGAACTTCGTCGAGCTGGAGATGAAGGCCGCGGGTTTCGTGAACTTCGGCACCGGTCTCGACAACCCGAGCTTCGCGGCGATCGCCGAGGCGATGGGCATCTTCGCCCGGCGGGTGGAGAACAGCGAGGATCTGCCGGCCGCACTCGCCGAGGTGCTCGCACACGACGGACCCGCCCTGCTCGATATCGTCACCGAGCGTCAGGAGCTGTCGATGCCGCCCGCAGTCGAGGCGGCGCAGGTCAAGGGCTTCGCGCTGTACGCGATCCGCACGGTCATGTCGGGTCGCGGCGACGAGCTGCTCGACCTCGCTCGCGCGAACTGGCGCCAGCTGCTCTGAGGCCCCACATCCGCATCGTTCGCGTATGCGTGCACGGCGTCGATCGTGTTCCGGGATATCGCACGAACTCCCACTTCAGGCACCAGGCTGGACGCATCAGTCGATGTATGGAGTGCTTATGTCCTCGTATGAAAACACTTACCTCATCAAATACGGGCGCCCGGCGCTCGCTGCACTCAACGCCGGCCAAACCTGGAAGGCTCGTGCGGTCGGTACCAGGTATGCCTACACGCTCAAGAAGCAGAAAGGCTCGACGCCGCGGATAGGTGGCACGGTCACATGGAGCACGGTCGAGACGAGCGGAAGGCTCTCGGCATTCAACCCGTCGAGCACCTCCATCGCGTGCGGACTCTGACCGCCGCCGTTCTCGCGTGCGGCGCCCTCGCCCTGACTATGGTCGGATGCTCCGGAGAGCCGCCGGCTCCTGTCGGTGAAGCCGTGGGTCGAACTCTTGGGAACGTCACCACGCTCGCCCCCGACGATGCAGGGTTCCTGATACAGGACTCGTCTCCTCGCGTCGGACGTGCGGCGTCATACTCCCTCGGGACTTCGGATCCCGAGGGTTGGATGGTCGTTGCGATCTGCGCGGACGCTGAGAACCTGCGCGATGCCGACGCCGTGGAGGTCGCCGTCATCCCCTCGGGGACCTACCCGGAGGTGGCGGGGCAGGTCGACGACGGGGATCTGCGCGACCTCGTGACGTGCGACGGGCTTGCCTATCGTTGAGGTCCGCGCTCTTCCTCGGGAGTGCGATTCCCTCGGTGGGATGTCATGGAAAGAGCCGAGGGAGTCGAGAAATGTCGAGGAAGGGAACCGGCGCGAGCCGGGCCTCAGCTGTCGAGCAGCGCCCGCACCTCCGCGGCGTCGCCGTGGCGGCCGAGGGCCTCGAGCACATCGCCGAGCTCCAGAGCCGCGACCTGCCGCAGGGGCGGATGCTCGGCGGCGTGCTCGATCGCGCTGCGGTAGACCGGCACGGCATCCGACGGACGCTCGTGCGCCGCGAGCAGGCGGGCCGAGAACAGCTCCGAGCCTCCGGCCGAGCCTGCATCCCCGATCCCGGCGAACGCGTCCGCGGCGGTGAGGGCCGCCGCGACGGCCTCGTCGATCCGCCCGAACGACGCGAGTGCGCGCCCCCGAGAGTCCTGCACGTCCGCGGCCAGCCACCCGGCCTCGTGCTCCTGCGCCAGCTGGGCGACCTCGTCGAGCAGCGCGAAAGCCCTCTCGTCCTGGCGCGCGCCATAGGCCTGCGCGAGGTTGTGCAGCACGTCGGCGCGAGCTCCGACGGCATCCGGTGCGGTGCGGACGATCTCGGAGGCCGCCTCCAGCGTCGCGATCGCCTCGTCGTGCTCCTCGAAGCGCGCCAGGATCTTGGCCCGCTCCGTGAGTACCACGGCCTGGTCTGCGGGCTCTCCGCCCTCGCCGAACAGCTCCGCCGCATAGCCGAACGCGCCGACCGCCTGCCCGAACTCCCCGGATGCCGCGAGAGCGCGTGCGAGCATCGACGCGGTCATCGCACGCGATGCCGCAGGCACCTCGTCCTCCTCCTCGCGCTGCAGCACCGTGCCGAACAGCTCGGCCGCTTCCTCGGCGTCGCCCTGCGCGAGCATGGCGCGCGCGAGACGGAAGTCCGCTCCGGCCCGGTCGCCGCCCTCCTGCGCGACGAATCGCGAGGTCACGCGGTAGCGCGACACGGCCTTCTCCGCATCGCCCGCGTCCTCCCACAGCGCGCCGGCGAGCAGGTGCGCCGCGCCGAGAGCCTGCGTCGCGCCGAGGCCGGCGAGCAGTCGGCAGGCCTCGTCGGCATCCGTGGCGCCGCCCACGAAGTCCTCGCCCCCGCCGCGCACCCGCGCGCGCGTCTGCAGCGCCTGCGCGCGATGTCCCTCGCTGAGGTCGTCCTGCGCGAGGAAGCGGTCGAGCAGTGCCGACGCCGCCTCGATGTCGCCCTTCTGCAGTACGGCGGTGATCGCGATCAGCGTGGTGGTGTTCGACAGGCGCGCATCCTCGGCCTCGGCGAAGGCGCGGGCCGCGATCTCGGCCATGTCCAGCGCGGCATCCGGCTCTTCGGCGTGCATGTGCATCGACGCACGGCTGATCGCCAGGTCGCCGCGCGACCACGCGGGGAGGGATGCCGCGGCGGCGAGTTCGTCTTCGAGCGCCGCGGCCGTCTCGGGGGTGCGCAGGCCGAAAGTCGCGAGCCCCAGGCGCTGCTCGAGGTCGGCCTGCTCGGGCTTCCCAGCGGCGCGGAGCGCCTCGATGCGGGCGGGGAGGATCTCGCGGGCCTCGTCGGCCCGATCCAGCGCGATGAGGATGCCGATGCGCATCGACAGCAGCTGCGAAAGCTTGGCGGGGTCTTCGACCTCGAGCGCCTTCGGCAGAGCCTCGAGCGTCTCGTGCTCGGCGCCGAACTGCGCGAGGTTCATGGCCCGCTCGAACCAGCCGTCGGCATCGGTCGGCGACGTCGCGTCGGTCGTCGCGACGAACGCGTCCGAGCGGATCGGCACGTCGTAGCTCGCGTCCTCCAGCGCACGGAGCCGTGCGAGGCTGCGGGCATGGCCGTCTGTGCCGTCGCGGCGGTCGAATTCGGCGCCGATGCGCTCGGCCGACGCCCACGCCGCCGCCGCGAGCGAGGCCGCGTCCCACGCGCCCTCGTGCGCGCCGAAGAACGCGACGAGAGCCGGGGCGTCCGCGCCCCGCACGGGCGTGTCGCCGTGCCCGACAGCGGTGACCCGGTCGAGCGCGACGGCGATCGCCCCGAGGGCGGCGAAGTGCGCGTCGACGTTCAGCCCGTCATGTGCGAGCCAGGCGATGTGACGCTCGACCATCGCAAGGGCGCGCGCTTCGTTGCCGGTGACGGCTGCGAACGCGATGTTGTTCGCGACGATGCGCAGGTTGTCGGCGTTGTCCTTCGCGAGCCGGTAGCTGCGCAGATGCGCGCTCTTCGCCTCGTCCAGCCGGCCGGCGCGCAGGTAGGGGAGGAGCGCGCGCGACAGGGCGTGCTCGGGCTCCTCGCCGCAGGAGAAGCCGCCCTCGAGCATCTCCTCCACGAGGCGGATCGCGTCGGCGTCCCTGTCGGTCTCCGCGAAGAATCCGGCGAACTGGCTGCGTCCGCACGCGTCGCAGTGGCTGTGCTCGTCGCGGGGCGTCGCCTCCAGCTGCACGCGCAGCGCCTCGGCGTCGTCCAGGCGTCCGGCATCCCAGGCGTCCTCGAAACGCGCCGTCAGGACGCCGCTCTGCCCGAGGCCCGCCGCGCGGTAGTGCGACTCCATGTCGTCGAGCACGGCAGCGATCTGCTCGACCGAGAACGCCGGCGAGGAGCGCAGCGCCGAGGCCATCCACTTGAACTGCCACATGAGGTCGGCGCCGCCGTACTCGAGGTCGGCGGGGAAGCGCTGCGGATCGGCATCGTGCCGGGCGAGGCACCACGCGAAGGAGTTCAGCATCACGTCGGTCGCGCCGCTCATGTTCGCGGACGCGGTCTGCCGCATGCGCGCCTCGTACTCGAGGCGCTCGTCGCCGAGCTCGACCGCCAACGCCACGGCATCCGCCACCAGAGCCTGCTCCGCGGGGCCCCACGGCGTGCGGTCGATCTCCTCGATCAGCTGCGCGAAGCGCTTCTTCGGACGTGCCATACGTGGTCCCTTCGGAGGATGCGGGTCAGACGGCGTCGCCGAAGGGGATCGCGTCCCCCTCGATGCCGGCCGAGAGCGAGACGAGGTCGGTGAGTGCCGAGGTCATGAGCGCACGGTCGGCATCGGTGAGCGGATGGTGTCCTGCCAGCAGCGCCTGGATGTAGAGCAGCTGCACGGTGCGGGAGAACACCGCGTCGTCCTGCACCCGCACGAGCGCCCGGACGACGCGGTTCGCCCAGTTGAGGCACAGGCGCGCGCTGAGGTCGTCGTCGCGCGAGGCGGAGACCGTCGCGTCGATGCGGTCGAGCACGCCGCCCCACAGCGACCCCGTGATGCCCTTGGTGCGCCCGCGGTCGATGCGGCGCAGCACCTCGGGGTCCGCGACGTACAGGGCGGCGAGCTCGGGCTGGTCGATCGAGCGCACGGTGACGGCGCACCCGGATGCCGCGAGCACCGCGCCCGCCCGCGACTCGAGAGCCACCGCGGCGTCGCGGTCGTCGAGAGGCGGCGGGTCGAGCCGGTCGAGCTCTCCGGTCACGTCGACCGCCTCGACCGTGACCTGCGGGTAGAGCTCTGGCAGCATCCGCACGAGGTCGGAGTCGTACAGGTAGCCGCCGTTCACCAGCACCTCGGATGCCGGGGAGATGCCGGCCACCTGGCGGAACTCGTCCACGGTCTGCGCGAACCGCACGTGGGGGTAGCGCTCGACGAGGTCGCCGATCCGCATCGTGCCGTGCGTGGTCTCGAGCGTGAGCCATCGCGTGATGAACCGCGCGAGCTCCTCGTCGTGGCGCACCAGGGACTTCAGCCCGACCTCGTGGATCGCGACGAACTGCGCGAGTCGGTGCGGTTCGCGCAGCCCGAGCTCGAGAACCCAGCGGCGGATGCCGGCGCCGAGCTGCTCGCGCACCCGTTCGAGCGAGGCGTCCTCGACGAGCGACTCGCGGCTCGCGGTGGGGGAGAGGCCTGTCGAGTCGATCACGGCGCGCACGAAGAACGCCCAGTCGGGGAGCACGTCGTCGACGCGCTCGCCCAGCAGCATCCGTCCGAGGTACATCCGGGTGGCCTGCCGCGCGCCGGGTGGGGGAGCGAAGGGGAGCACGTAGGCGAGGCCGCGCGTGCCGGTCGCCGGCTCGCTCAGCTCGATCACATCGAGCGGGGAGGCGCCGAGCAGGTCGCGCCCGTACTGCACGGCGGCATCCGGGTCGTCGCCGGGGTCGAGGAAGGGCGCGGTCCGCGTGAGGTCGACGTCGCCGCCCGGGGCGTCCAGCGTGACCCGCACCGGCAGGAACTCCGCGAAGGTCGTGGCGAGCTCGCGCACCACCGCCGCGCGGAGCAGCTCGTCGGCGTCGAAGCGCGGCACCAGGTGCACGCTCGTGCCGATCGGCAGGTCGTCGTCGATCTCGGTCACGCGGAACGTGCCGTCCGCGCTCCCCGTCCACTCGACGGCCGGGCCGCCGCGGGCGCTGCGGGAGCGGATGACGATCGTGTCCGCCACCATGAAGCAGCTGAGCAGTCCGATGCCGAATTGGCCGAGGTAGTCGCTGCGAGGCAGGTCGAAGATGTCGCGCTTGGAGCTGCGTCCGACGGTCGCGAGCAGGTCGGCGACCTCGGACGCGGTGAGGCCGACGCCGTCGTCGCGGAGCACGAACTCACCCGTGGCCTCGGAGAGGGGCGTGATGCGGATGCGACCGCCCTGCCCGTCGAGTTCGCGCCGCGCCGTGATCGCGTCCCGCGCGTTCTGCAGGAGTTCGCGGAGGTAGACGCGAGGGCTGGAGTAGATGTGCCGGCTGAGCAGATCGACGACTCCGCGCAGATCCACCTGGAACTGCTGCACGTCAGCGCTCACCGGCATCCCCTCCTGTTGCTCCGCCCGCCGAGCCTAGCAACTGCGCCGATGCCGCCGCCGGTTCGGCAGGGCGCGACGGATGCCGTATGCTGGACCAGCAGTTGTTGTCTGCATTCTTTCGCCGTGCCCCGGATCTCAGGACTCGGAACGGTGGCAGGATGGGACGACACCCCGAGGCCTCCAGGTCTCTAGGGCGGTAGCTCAATTGGCAGAGCAGCGGTCTCCAAAACCGCAGGTTGCAGGTTCGATTCCTGTCCGCCCTGCGCGTCAGTGCAACGCTGGCACACGAAAGGTACATTCAGGATGGATCAGGACGAACCGCGCGGCGAGGTCGTCGCGGCCGGCGCCACCCGCGAGAAGAGCGGCAACGCCTTCTCCCGGTTCTTCGGGGGCATCGCCCTGTTCTTCCGCCAGGTCATCGCAGAGCTTCGCAAGGTCGTCACGCCGACTCGCAAGGAGCTGGTCAAGTTCACCGCGGTGGTGCTCGTCTTCGTCATCATCGTCATGGGCATCGTCTACGGACTCGACACTCTGTTCGCATGGGTGACGCACATCGTGTTCGGGGTCCCCGACGCGTGATGCCCTGCGGCCCTGGCTGCAGTGATTGGAAAGAGACAACGTGTCTGAACGATATTCCGACGACGCCGACTGGGCGACCGCCGCAGAGCAGTCCAGCGAGGAGGACGAGGCCCAGGAGGGCAACGTCCTCGCCGCTGAAGAGCGCTCCGTGACGTCCGCCGAGCACGTCGCCCTCCACGTGGAGGACGAGGACGGCAGCGACGACGCCGGCGCAGACGACGACACCGACATCGAGATCGACGACCCGGAGGCTGACGCGATCGTGAACGACGCCCTCAATCTGGACGAAGCAGCGGAGTCCGAGGCTGCCGCAGAGGTCCTCAACGACGCCGTGGCGGAAGACACCGCGGAGCAGGCAGCCGAGGCGGCCGACGAGGTCACCCCGTACGACGGCCCGGACGTGAACGGCGAGGACGACCGTCCCGCCGCCGAGTCCGACGAGGACGCCGACGAGTCCGAGGAGGACCCGTACGAGGCGTTCCGCATGGACCTGCGGATGCTGCCGGGCAAGTGGTACGTCATCCACTCGTACGCGGGCTTCGAGCGCAAGGTCAAGGCGAACATCGAGCAGCGCAAGTCGACGCTCGAGGTCGAGGACGAGATCTACCAGATCGAGGTCCCGATGGAGGACGTCGTCGAGATCAAGAACGGCCAGCGCAAGATGGTCACGCGCGTGCGCATCCCCGGCTACGTGCTGGTGCGCATGGAGCTCACCGAGGACACCTGGTCGGTCGTCCGCCACACGCCCGGCGTCACCGGCTTCGTGGGCAACGCCCACAACCCGACGCCGCTGCGCTTCGAAGAGGCCTTCAACATGCTGAAGTCGCTCGTCGAGGTCAAGGACGTCCCGACCGCCAAGAACATCGCGGCCAAGGGCGGCGTCGCCGTCGCCCGTCCGCTGCCCGCCGAGGTCGACTTCGAGATCGGCGAGACCATCACGATCAAGGAGGGTTCGTTCGCGGGTCTTCCCGGTTCGATCAGCGAGATCAAGCCCGAGAGCGGCAAGCTCACGGTGCTCGTCTCCCTGTTCGAGCGCGAGACCCCCGTCGAGCTGTCGTTCGACCAGGTCACCAAGATGATCTGACGCTCCGCGTCGCACGAAGAGGCCGTCCCGCTGGGCGGCCTCTTCGCGTTCCCCCGGACGCACGAAAGATGGAGAACGTCGCGGAAAGCATCCGTTCCCGAGCGTTTTCCATCCATCGTCGCGTCGGGTAGACTGTTGTGGTTTGTGCGCCGCTTTCGCGTGCGCGCAGACGACCACGGTCCGGAGATGCCGGACCCGTGGGAGAAACGGATGCTCCGGCATCCGATTCGACGAAAGGAAAGAGAATGGCACCGAAGAAGAAGGTGACCGGCCTGATCAAGCTTCAGATCAACGCCGGTGCAGCCAACCCGGCGCCGCCGATCGGCCCCGCGCTCGGTCAGCATGGCGTCAACATCATGGAGTTCTGCAAGGCGTACAACGCCGCGACCGAGTCGCAGCGCGGCAACGTCATCCCCGTGGAGATCACCGTCTACGAGGACCGCAGCTTCACGTTCATCCTGAAGACCCCGCCGGCTGCGGAGCTCATCAAGAAGGCCGCCGGCGTGCCCAAGGGCTCGTCGACCCCGCACACCGTCAAGGTCGCGAAGATCACCAAGGACCAGGTCCGTCAGATCGCCGAGCAGAAGCAGGCCGACCTGAACGCGAACGACATCGAGGCCGCCTCGAAGATCATCGCCGGCACCGCCCGTTCCATGGGCATCACGGTCGAGGGCTGAGGAGAATAATCATGGCTACCAAGTCCAAGGCTTACAAGGCTGCCGCCGAGAAGATCGAGGCAGACCGTTTCTACACCCCGACCGAGGCTGTGACCCTCGCGAAGGAGACCGGCTCGTCGAAGTTCGACGCCACCGTCGAGGTCGCGCTCAAGCTCTCCGTCGACCCGCGCAAGGCGGACCAGATGGTGCGCGGCACCGTAATCCTCCCGCACGGCACCGGCAAGACCGCCCGCGTCATCGTGTTCGCCACCGGCCCCGCGGCCGAGGCTGCGATCGCCGCAGGTGCAGATGAGGTCGGCGGCGCCGAGCTCATCGAGAAGGTCGCCGGCGGCTGGACCGCGTTCGACGCGGCCGTCTCCACCCCGGAGCTCATGGGCCAGGTCGGTCGTCTCGGCAAGGTGCTCGGCCCGCGTGGTCTGATGCCGAACCCGAAGACCGGCACGGTGACCCCGAACACGGCCAAGGCCGTCGAGGACATCAAGGGCGGAAAGATCGAGTTCCGCGTCGACAAGCACGCCAACGTGCACTTCGTCGTCGGCAAGGCGTCGTTCTCGGCCGAGCAGCTCGACGAGAACATCAAGGCCGCTCTCGAGGAGATCGTCCGCCTGAAGCCGTCGAGCTCGAAGGGCCGTTACATCCAGAAGGGCGCCGTGTCGACCACGTTCGGCCCCGGCATCCCGCTGGACGTCAACGCCATCTGAGCATGACCCGTGGAAAGGCCCCCGCGCATCGCGCGGGGGCCTTTCTCGTTTCATGGCCCGCTCGCCGCGACATGCGACGTCATCTCGACTGGGATGCCGGTGCACAACGCGCGTAGGGTGAGGGAGTCCCGCGCGTCACAGCATCCGCGCCACCGCACCCCAGGAGGGTAACCCCATGTCCCGTCGCCTCATCGCCGTCACCGCTCTCGTCCTCGGCGCCGCCGCCCTCACCGCGTGCAGCGGCAGCACGGCCCCGGCAGAGTCCGAATCCTCGCAGGAGGCCGGGGACGACTACGGGCTCGTGACGGGCGGCACGCTCACGGTCGCCACCGAGGGCACCTACCGCCCCTTCAGCTTCCACGACGACAACGGCACCGGCCCGCTCACCGGTTTCGACGTCGAGATCATCCAGGCCGTCGCCGACAAGCTGGACCTGAAGGTCGAGTTCCAGGAGACGCAGTGGGACGCCATCTTCGCGGGACTGGATGCCGGCCGCTTCGACGTGATCGCGAACCAGGTCAGCATCAACGACGAGCGTGAGGAGAAGTACCTGTTCAGCACGCCGTACACGGTCTCGCCCGGCGTCATCGTCGTGAACGAGGACGACGACTCGATCTCGTCCTTCGCGGACCTCGCCGGCAAGACGACCGCGCAGTCGCTCACGAGCAATTGGTACGACCTCGCGACCGAGTCCGGTGCGAAGGTCGAGGGCGTCGAAGGGTGGGCGCAGGCCGTCGAGCTGCTGCGTCAGGGCCGTGTCGACGCGACCGTCAACGACAAGCTCACTTTCCTCGACTACGAGACGACCAACAAGGATTCGGGACTCAAGATCGCCGCCGAGA
Organism: Microbacterium sp. LMX7-1.2; assembly: GCF_040675935.1. Taxonomy (NCBI): domain Bacteria; kingdom Bacillati; phylum Actinomycetota; class Actinomycetes; order Micrococcales; family Microbacteriaceae; genus Microbacterium; species Microbacterium sp. LMX7-1.2. Next base: position 3,047,775 of record NZ_JBEGIL010000001.1, read on the forward strand.
CGGATGAGGCCGGCGAGCAGGCGTTCGTGTTCACGAAGGACAAGACCGCGCTCGTCGAGGCCGTCGACAAGGCCCTCGAGGAGCTGCGCGCCGACGGCACTCTCGCGAAGATCAGCGACAAGTACTTCGGCGAGGACGTCACCCAGTAACCGGGCGACGCCGCGACCCATGGACACTCCCTGGCTGCTGTTCCTCGACTCCCTCGGGCCGATCGCCCTGGCGGGGCTGACGGCGACCGTGCCGCTCGCGTTCGTGTCGTTCGCGCTCGGGCTCGTGATCGCGATCGTGGTCGCTCTGATGCGCATCTCGGTCAACCCGATCCTGTCGAACGTCGCCCGGTTCTACATTTCGGTGATCCGCGGCACGCCGATGCTCGTGCAGCTGTTCGTGATCTTCTACGGGCTGCCGTCGATCGGACTCAAGCTCGACCCCTGGCCGAGCGCCATCATCGCGCTGTCGCTCAACGTCGGCGGCTATGCGGCGGAGGTCGTGCGCGCCGCGATCCTCTCGGTGCCGAAGGGTCAGTGGGAGGCTGCCTACACCGTGGGCATGAACCGTACGCACACGCTGACGCGCATCATCCTGCCGCAGGCTGCGCGCGTGTCGGTGCCGCCGCTGTCGAACACGTTCATCTCGCTGGTGAAGGACACGTCGCTCGCCTCCCTCATCCTTGTGACCGAGCTTTTCAAGGTGGCGCAGCAGATCGCGGCGACGACCCTGCAGTTCATGACGATCTACCTCGCGGCCGCGCTCGTGTACTGGGTGTTCTGTCTCGTGCTGTCGTTCGGGCAGAGCGCCTTGGAGAGGAGGTTGGATCGCCATGTCGCCCACTGACCCCCGACCCGCAGGTGAGGCGCTGCTCGCCGCCCGCGGCCTGCACAAGAGCTTCGGCGACAACGAAGTGCTCCGCGGCATCGACGTGACCCTGCACCGCGGCGAGGTGGTGGTGCTGATCGGGCCCAGCGGTTCGGGCAAGACCACGGTGCTGCGCTCGCTCAACGGACTCGAGACGCCGGATGCCGGGACGCTGGAGGTATCCGGTGGGCCTGCGATCGACTTCGCGTCGTCGGGGCGCGGGAGCGCACGCGAGCAGAAGCAACGGCGCTACGCGCTGCGCGACCGCTCCGCGATGGTGTTCCAGCAGAACAACCTCTTCCCGCACCTGACCGTGCTCGAGAACGTGATCGAGGGGCCGTGGCGCGTGCAGAAGCGGCCGAAGGCCGAGGTCGTCGCCGAGGCGCGGACTCTGCTGGCCCGCGTCGGTCTCGCCGACAAGGAGGGCGCCCGCCCGCACGAGCTCTCGGGCGGACAGCAGCAGCGCGTCGGCATCGTGCGCGCACTCGCGTTGCGCCCCGACCTGCTCCTGTTCGACGAGCCGACCAGCGCGCTCGACCCCGAGCTCGTGGGAGAGGTGCTGCTCGTGATCAAGGAGCTCGCCGACGAGGGGTGGAGCATGGTCGTCGTCACCCATGAGCTGAGCTTCGCGCGCGAGGCCGCCGACCGGGTGATGTTCCTCGACGGCGGTGTGGTCGTCGAGGAGGGTCCGCCCGCGGAGATCTTCGGCGCACCGCGTCACGAGCGCACGCAGCGCTTCCTCACCCGCATCCTGCGCCCGCTCGAAGGCGACTGAGGGCGGCCCGGCGTCAGGCCAGGACCGGCAGCACGAGGCTGATCGCGAGCGCGATCATGACGACCGCGATGATGCCGTCGAGCATGCGCCAGGAGCGCTCGGTGCGCAGCCAGCGTCCGAGGAAGCGCGCCCCGAAGCCGAGGGCCGTGAACCACAGGATGCTGGCCGAGACCGCTCCCGCCGCGAACAGCCAGCGCTCCTCGCCGTGCGTCGCGGCGATCGATCCGAGCATCAGCACGGTGTCGAGGTACACGTGCGGGTTGAGCCAGGTCAGCGCGAGCACGGTGAGGAGCACGGGGGTCAGGCGGCTGCTCGTGCGCGTCGCTGTGGCGATCCCTCCGCCGAGCCTGTCGGCAGGCTCTTCATCGGCGGCCTCGACACGCAGCTCCTCGCCGCCGCGCCAGGCCCTGCGGGCCGCCAGCACGCCGTAGGTCGCCAGGAACAGCGCACCCGCCCACCGGGCGACGAGCACGAGCCAGGGCGCGGCCGAGATCACGAAGCCGAGTCCCGCGACGCCTGCGACGATCAGCACGGCGTCGGACACCGCGCAGACGATCACGACGGGCAGCACGTGCTCGCGGCGGATCCCCTGGCGCAGCACGAAAACGTTCTGCGCGCCGATCGCGACGATGAGGGAGAGGCCGAGTCCGAGACCCGAGAGAACCGAGAGCATGCGTTCACGCTAATTCGTGTCGATCATCAGCAACAGCGAGGATTCCTGATGAACCATTAGCATCGCTCATGTGAAGATCGATCCGGAACTCGCGGCCACGGTCGCCGCCGTCGCCGACGAGGGCACGCTCGACGCGGCCTCCCGCGTGCTCCGCATCACGCCCTCGGCCGTGAGTCAGCGACTCAAGGCGCTCGAGCAGCAGCTCGGGCGTGTGCTCGTCGTCCGCAGCAAGCCGGCACGGCTCACCGAGGCGGGCGAGGCCGTGGTGCGGCTCGCACGTCAGGTCGCCCTCCTCGAGCACGATGCGCTGGGCGGGCTCGGGCTCGACGGAGAGACGCCGCGGCCCCGCATCCCGCTGGCCGTGAACGCCGACTCGATGGCCACCTGGTTCCTCGCGCCGCTCGCCCGGCTGTCCGCCGCGCACGGCATCGACGTCGACCTGCACCGCGACGACCAGAACTTCACGGCACGGCTGCTCGAATCGGGCACGGTCATGGCGGCGGTGACGAGCGAGGCGACGCCGGTCGCCGGATGCTCCGTGTCGCCGCTCGGCGTGCTCGAGTACCGTGCGATGGCCGAGACCGGTTACGCCGAGCGCTGGTTCGCGGACGGCGTGACGCCGGAGGCGCTCGCGCTCGCGCCGTTCGTGGACTTCGACCGCCGGGACACGCTGCAGCACGAGTGGCTCGCGACGCGGGGCGTCGCGGCGCAGGGGATCCCGCGGCACTACGTCCCGGCATCCCACGATTACGCTCTCGCGGTGCGGCTCGGCCTCGGCTGGGGGATGGTGCCCCGGCTGCAGGACGACGGCGACCTCGTCGACCTCGGCGGCCCGCCACTGCGCGTCGCCCTGTTCTGGCAGCAGTGGAACCTGCGCTCGGAGCTCCTCGACGCGATCGCGGCCGAGGTCGCCGAAGAGGCACGCCGAGTGCTGTCCGGCTAGTCCTCGTCGCCCGGCGTCGCCCCCGAGCTCAGCGCGTGCAGCAGTCGGGTGAGGCTGTCGATGTCGGCGACGCTCCAGTCCGCGAGGTTGCGCATCAGCATCCCCTCCTGCGGTCCCCGGGCTTCGAGCAGCTTCGCCTCGCCGTGCGGAGTGAGGCTCAGAAGCGAGGAGCGGCCGTCGCTCGGATCGGCGGAGCGGCGGATGAGGTCGAGCTCCTCGAGGTCGCGCACGGTGCGGCTCAGTTGGCCCTTGTCGACGAGCATCCGCTCCGCCAACGCAGACGACGTGACGCTGCCGCAGCGCGCGATCGCCGTGAACGTCTTATAGGCGCCGGGGAGCATGCCGGGGCTCACGCGGTTCGCGTTGTCCATGATGAGGCGGCGGAAGTGGGTGATGAGCTCGCTGAACTCCGCCTCGAGGGCGCGGACCGCAGCGGTCCGCGCCCCCTCGGACGCTTCGACGTCAGCGGCCATCGGAATCGTCCGCCGCGCGGCGGACCACCGTCACGGAGCCGGTGCGCGGGGCGCCCGACAGTGCTTCGGCGTCGGAGAGCGCCACGTCAGCGGCATCCTCCACAGAGCCTCGATCCTTCGCGGCATCCGCCGTCGCGCGCTCGCTCGTCGTCATGCGCGTGAGCGGCTTGTTCGGCAGGAACAGGATCGCGATCAGGCTGATGATCGCGAGCGGGATGCCGATGAGGAACGCGTGCGAGATGGCCTGGGCGTAGAAGTCCTCGATGATCGAGCGCACGGGCTCGGGGAGCAGGCGCACCTCGGGCAGCGTTCCGCTGGAGAGCTGCGCCGCGACCTCGGCGCCCTTGTCGCCGAGCTGGGCGATCGCGGCGCCGAGCTTCTCCTTGCCGTCGGCGAAGAGGTTCGTCAGGGAGTTCGCGAGGACCGCGCCCATGACGGAGACGCCGACGGTGCCGCCCAGGCTGCGGAAGAACGTGACGCCGGCGCTCGCGACGCCCATCTCGGCGGGCTTCGCGACGTTCTGCACGATGAGCACGAGGTTCTGCATGGTCATGCCGACGCCCGCGCCGGTGAGGAACATGTAGATCGACACGAGCACGAAGTCCGTGTCGTAGTGCAGCGTCGACAGAAGGGTCGAGCCGGCGATCAGCAGCACGGATCCGAGGATGAGGTAGCCCTTCCACTTGCCGAAGCGCGTGACGAGCTGGCCGACGACCATCGACGAGATGAGGAGTCCGGCCATCATCGGCAGCGTCATCAGGCCGGCCTCGGTCGGCGAAGCGCCGCGGGACAGCTGCATGTACTGCGCGAGGTACACCGAGGTGCCGAACATCGCGACGCCGATCGAGATCGACGCGACGACCGACAGGGTGAAGGTGCGGCCGCGGAAGAGCGAGAGCGGGATGAGCGGCTCGCGCACCTTGAGCTCGACGACGATGAAAGCGATGGTCGCGAGGATCGCGCCGCCGACCATGAGGGCGGTCTCGGTGCTCCACCAGTCGAAGCTCGACCCGGCGTTCGTGACCCAGATCAGCAGCAGGGACACTGCGGACGACAGCAGCACGATGCCGAGGTAGTCGATGGATGCCTTGCGGGTGCGCTCGGTGCTGATGTGCAGGGTCTTCTGCAGGATGATCAGCGCCGCGACCGCGAACGGCAACGCGACGAAGAAGTTCCAGCGCCAGTTGATCGTGTCGGTGACCCAGCCGCCGAGCAGCGGGCCGCCGACCGTCGCGACGGCCATGACGGCGCCGAACAGTCCCATGTAACGGCCGCGCTCGCGCGGGCTGATGATGTCGGCCATGATGACCTGGCTGAGGGCTGCGAGCCCGCCGCCGCCGAGGCCCTGGATCGCGCGGAACAGGATGAGCATGTTGGTGTCCTGGGCGAAGCCGGCCGCGGCCGTCGCCCCCACGAAGATGATGATCGCGAGCTGGATGAGCAGCTTGCGGTTGAAGAGGTCGGCGAGCTTGCCCCAGATCGGCGTGGAGATGGCTGTCGTCAGCAGGGTGGAGGTGATGACCCAGGTGTATGCTGCCTGGTCGCCGCCGAGGTCGTGCACGATGACGGGCATCGACGTCGAGACGACTGTCGTCGCGATCATGGAGACGAACATGCCGAGCAGGAGGCCGGTCAGGGCCTCCAGCACCTGGCGGTGCGTCATCCGGGCGGGGGAGTCCGTGGTCATGCGGAGCCTTTCGTGATGCGCAGGAAGGGATGCTGCGACAGCTCTGGCGCATGCGAAGTAGTTGAACTTCGTCAACCATACGCCTGTGGTTGATTTTCGTCAACTAGTTCTGGTGCTCGGTCGTGGAGCGAGAAGAACGTGAAGAGGCTGAAGGGGCGTTCAATCGTTATGCTCGCACCTCTTGTGGCGTGGGAGCGCTTCCGCAAGGATTGCCGGAACGCATGGGAGCGCACCCACAGGGGTCGCAGACCTGATGCGCCCGTGCGACCGACAACGCATCCTGAGGGGGTTGCAGCATGGTTACGAAAGATCGGAAGCGGAAGACTCTGGCGGTTCTCGCCGGCGGACTGGTCCTCGGAGTGGGCGTCGCGGTCACTCTCGCTGCCTGGAACGACTCGGAGTTCGCGCAGGGCACGTTCACGTCCGGCTCGTTCAACCTGCAGGGCTCGGTGGCCGGCGACGTGGACGCCAGCTACAGCGACCACAACGTCGACACCGGCGGCACGGCCGCCACGCTCGCCTTCACTCTGCCCACCGGGCTTGTCGGCAACATGTCGCCGGGCGATGCGGTCTACGCCGGCTTCTGGGTGCGCCTCGCAGCCGGCACGACCACCGGTGCGAGCCTCTCGGCCAACGGCACGACGGCCGACCCCGCAGCAAGCTCCAACACCGGCAACCTCTCGTACCAGGTGTACCAACTGGCGCCGGGCGCCACATGCAACGCGGCATCCGCGACCGGCACCCCCGTCGCGAGCGGCGCCACCCTCGACGTACAGACGGGCGTGACGCCGATGACCCTGACGAAGGGCGCGAACGCCACGACCGCCGGCACCGCGGTGCAGCTGTGCTTCAAGGTGACGGCCGGCACAGCGCTCAAGCAGGGCCTCGCCACGACCGCGACCTGGAAGTTCACGGCGACGTCGACGACCTGAGTCCGACATGCAGACCCGCAGAGCCATGCGGGAGGCGAAGCAGCTCCGCTCCCGCCGGATCCGAGCCCTCCTCGCGGGAGGACTCGTGCTCGGCGTGGGGGCCGCGATGACCCTGGCCGCATGGAACGACTCCGAGTACGGGACGGCGACGTTCACCGCCGGGCGCTTCGACATCGTCGGAGCCACCGACGGCGCGACGTTCTCGAGCCACGCCTCGGCCGGTGCCGCCGCAGCGCTCAGCTTCACGGCCGCGCCCACCGCGATGGTGCCCGGCACGACGACGTACGCGCTGTTCAGCGTGAAGACCGCGAACCCGTCCGCCGCCGGCGCTCTGCAGTTGACGGCGGGGACGCCCGGGGGCACCGGACTCGCTCCGTACCTGACCTACGGTGTGCGGCTCGTCCCTACCGCCGCGACGCCGAGTCAGTCGTGCACTGCCGTGACCTACGCCGCCGCGTCGGCATCCACCAGCATCGTCGTCGCCGACGGCTCGGCACTCACGGTGAGCGGCGCGCCCACCACGACCGTCCCGCAGGCGGTCACGGCGAACGGCGGAACCCAGCTCAACTACTGCGTCGCCGTCACACTCCCCACGACCGCGGCCAACGGTGCGCAGGGGCTCACCATGACGCAGACGTGGCAGATCCAGGGGACGTCGTCGTAGCGGCGGCGGGAACCGGGGAGGAGCACGAGATGAGCACGCCGACGACGCGACGCAGCCTCAGGGAGCGCATGGATGCCGACGCCGCGCCGGCCACGGCATCCGCCCCGTCGGTGCGACAGCGGCGCATCGGGCGGATGCTCGGCGACGTCCTGCTGTGGATCGCGGCGCTCGGCGGGGTCGTGTGCATCGTGCTCGTGATCCTCGCGTTCACGGCGCACATCACCCTCATCATGTTCTCCACGGGCTCGATGTCGCCCACGATCCCCGCGGGGTCCGTCGCGGTGGTGCAGCGCGTGCCGGCTGCCGAGGTCAAGGTCGGGGACGTGGTCACGGTCGATCGTCCGGGCGAGCTGCCCATCACGCACCGCGTCACGTCGATCACCGGCGGCGAGTCGTCGGCCGAGCGCGTGATCACGATGCGGGGTGACGCGAACGCCGCGGACGACCCGTTCCCGTACTCGGTGACCTCGGTGCGGATCGTGCTGTTCTCGGTCCCGGGCATCGCGACCGTGATCGCCGGGATGGGGAACCCTCTCGTGCTCGGCGGTCTGACCGCTGCGGCGACCGTGCTCGTCGTGTGGGCGTTCTGGCCGCGCTCGACCGGACGAGGGGAGGCCGAAGTCATATGAAGGTCCCCCGACTGCTCGTCTGTGCCGCCGCCCTCGCTGTCGGGCTCGTCGCCGTCTCGGTCGGTGCCCCTCCGGCCTGGGCGGCGCCGACGACAGAGGTCGTCCAGGGGCAGATCCTGCGGCTGGTGTCGGTCGCCGACTGGGATGCCGCCTCGAGCCTCCTCCCCGGGGAGCGCGTGCGGTGGGACGTCGCGGTCAGTGCGGACGCTCCCGATCCCGGCCGGGTCGCGCTCGCGGTGAGTGCGAGCGGGAATGCGCCCGTGCTCGTCGACGCCGAGCTGTGCATGCGGCCATGGGAGGGGAGCGGATGTCCGGGCGGGGCCACCGCGCTCGAGTCGGCATGGGACATCCCGCGCGACGGTTCCGAGATCGCGCTGGCGGAGTTCGCCTCGGAGGAGACCGCGTACCTGCGACTGTGGGTCGCACTGGATCCGGCGGGCGCGAGCGACGACGGCACGATCACGGACATCCGCGTCCACGCACGCGGCGCGGGGGAGAGCGTGGTCGCCGGGTCCGACGGGCTGCTCCCCGCGACGGGTGGCTCCGCGACGCCGTGGGCGATCGGAGCCGGAGCCGCGCTCGCCGCGATCGGCGCCGGTCTGTTCGCCCTGCGCTCGCGTGGTGGTGCGCGGGCGAGCGCGACTGACACGCAGGGCACGTCGCGGGCGAGGGGCCGGCCGTGAGCGCCTCTCGGGCCCCGGCGGTTCCGATGGGCAGGAGGCTGCTCGTCGGCATCCTCGGTCTGTCGCTGTTCGCCGGGGTCGGGCTGCTCGGCGCCGCGAGGGTGACCGAGGCGCGCTTCACCGACGTCGAGTTCACGGCGTCCGGCACGTTCACGGCGTTCACGGTGCCGGTGCCGACGATCACGGCATGCACGGTCGCGCTCAACGGGTTGGGCATCTTCCAGAGCGTCACGCTCGTGTGGACCTCGCCGTATCCCGCTAACGGCGTCCGCCTCACGCTCACGCAGGGCACGACGACCGCGGTGGTCCCGGCCGCGAACATCACGACGACGGGCCCGACGGGCGGCCTCTACACGCACACCGCCGTGCTCTCGCAGGGTCTGCTCGCGAGCCTGATCGCGAATCTGCTCGGCAGCACCACGACCATGACGGTGAACAACCTGCTGTCGGGCACGTCGTGGACCTCGACGGGAGCGACGAGGCAGCTCGCCGTCGGAGCGCTCGGCATCGGAGGGTCCTGCACCTGAGGACGGCGGGGTGCGTGCGGATCGCGCGCGTGGATGGTGCGCGCGGGGGTCAGTCCGCGAGAGCCAGCGCCCGGAAGGCGTCGCGCTCGCGGAGGTGCTCGCGACGGCTCGTCACCGCCGACGGCATCCGGGCGGGGATCTGCTGACCGGTCGTACGCCGGTACAGCTCGTCGATCAGGTCGGTGGCGAGGCCGACGAGCTTCGCGATCTCGCGCTCGTCGCGGTCGATCCACACGCAGCGCGGCTCGTCGTGCACGGGGGCGAAGTTGACGTGCTCCTCCCACACGAACAGGGTGCGCTCGGCGCCGAGCACATGCTGCTGCCACCACACCTGACGCAGGTAGGTGCGGGGGATACCGCGGAACGCCTTGTTCGTGGTCTTGATCTCGGCGAGCTGCACGCGTCCGCCCGCGTCGACCGCGATGCCGTCGGGGGTCGCGAGGTGCCGGTGCTCGACCTCGGCCCGGAACAGCGCCGACGAGGGCATGATGCCGTGCGTGGCGGCCACCCAGGCGGCGATCTCGGGCTCGCGGCGTCGACCGTGATCCGTGTAGGCGTTGCCACCGAAGCGGGGCCCGCCGCCGAGCTTGGAGTCCGCCGCGCGGGCGATCGACTTCTCGCTCGTGAGCCCTGCGACATCGGTCGCCGTGATGCCACGCGACCTCGCCCGCATCCACGCCACGCGGTCGCGGGAGTCCGCCACGATGCGCGCTTGGAGTTCCGGGGTCACCCTTCGACCCTAACCCCGCCCGCCGACGCTCCCGCCCTCCCACGCCGCCGTGCCCCGCCCCGCATCCCCGCCCGGTTCCGCCCGGCCCCGCCGACACGCCTCGCCTCGCCCCGTCCCGCATCCTTCCCTCTTTCGCCGACGCCCCTGCCCACCTACGACGCCCCTGATGAACTACGTGACTGAGCAGGGGCGTCGGAGCTGAGCAGGGGCTTCGGCATCGGGCGATCTCTCCTGCACAACTGCTCGAGGGGCCGCATCCGGTCGGCTCGGCTGTGAAGAAGCGCTGTGCGGTCGTACGTCGCGGGACGATCGGCGGATGCCGAGGAACATCGACGCCGCCACCGCCCGCGCATTGCTGCAGACGCGGGACGACCTTCGACGCAGCGGATGCACCGAGCGCGACATCGAACGGCTGGTGCGGGACCGAGTGGTCAGGCGTGTGCGCAACGGGCGCCACCTATCGGCCGACGAGTGGAACGGGCTCTGGAACGAGGGGCGCCACCTCGTCGAGGTCGTCGCCACCCACCTCAACTCGGATGCACCGGGCCCGGTGTTCTGGGGGCCGTCGGCGGCGGTGCTGCACGGTCTGCCGCTGTACCGGCTCGCGCCGAAGCAGGTCCACACCGCGATCATCGACGCGCGCCACGGGCGCACGTGCGCCGGCGTCGTGTGGCACAACGTCGAGGTCGTCTCATCGGACATCGTGGAGATCGATGGCATCCGGTGTACCTCGCTCGACCGCACCGGGCTCGACCTCGGCCGCGCCACGGCAGCAGGTGTCGCCGTCTCCGCCGCGGATGCGGCACTGCGGAGCGAGGCGGTGTCGGGGCACGTGCAGGATGCCGACGCTGCCGCGGCATGGGCCGGCCGGATGTCGGCACGAGCCGAGCGTTCGCACGGTCGCGGAGTCAGGCAGGCTCGCAGGATCATCGAGTTCGCCGACGGAAGGGCCCAACTCCCCGGAGAGAGCGTGAGCCGTCTGCAGCTCGCCCGACTCGGATTCGCCAGGCCGCAACTCCAGGTGAATGTCGTGGGGCCGTCGGGGGAGGACTACTGGCTGGATTTCGGATTCCCTCGGGCGCAGTGCTTCGGCGAGTTCGACGGCGCAGGGAAGTACCTCGACGACGAGGTGCGTGGCGAACGAACGGCCGAGGAGGTTGTGATGGCCGAGAAGAGGCGCGAGGATGCCGTGCGCGGTGTCACCGGGTGGAGAACGGTGCGCTGGGGTTCGTCGCACATCCTGTCGACGGATGCCTTCGGGGCGACGCTCGCCGCGTTCGGCATCCGCCCGCCGGGGTGAGTCCTTCGCCGACGCCCCTGTTCGGCTCCGACGCCCCCGCTCATTCGCGTCAACCAGATGGGGCGTCGGCGCCCAGATGGGGCGTCGGCGGGGAGGGGCGCGGATTTGGGGGATGACTGAGCGTGAGGTAGAGTTGTCGCAACCGAAGACCGCTGGTCATCGTGCGTGTGCGAACACGCAGGATCGAAGCTCTGCTCAGCAGGGGCCCGCGCAGGACACGAACTTCCCGAAGCTCCGTGCGCTTGCGCCGGAGCTTTTCTGTTGCGTGCGGTCCAGGTCGGCGCCTCACCGCCGTGAGGCGCCTCGTACACACCAAGGAGTGACCATGGCGCAGAAGGATGCATCGGTCGCCGAGCTCACGAAGTCATTCGAGGACTCGACTGCCGTTCTGCTGACCGAGTACCGCGGTCTGACGGTTGCCCAGCTCAAGGAGCTGCGCAACAGCATCCGTCAGGACGCTGAGTACGCCGTGGTGAAGAACACGCTGACCAAGATCGCCGCCAACAAGGCCGGCATCACCGCGCTGGACGCGGACCTCAAGGGTCCGTCGGCTGTCGCGTTCGTGCACGGTGACTTCGTCGCCACTGCCAAGGCTCTTCGTGACTTCGCCAAGGCCAACCCGCTTCTCGTGATCAAGGCCGGCATCTTCGAGGGCAACGCCCTCACCGCCGACGAGGTCAACAAGTACGCCTCGCTCGAGAGCCGTGAGGTTCTGCTGGCGAAGGCTGCGGGCATGATGAAGGCGACGATGGGCAAGGCTGCCGCCACCATCGACGCGCTTCGCGAAAAGCTCGAGACCGCCGAGGCCGCGTAAGCGTCCGACGTTCTCGTACAACAACCCCATCTATCTAGGAGATACATCATGGCGAAGCTTTCCACCGAGGAGCTGCTCGAGCAGTTCGCTGGCCTGACCCTCGTCGAGCTCAACGACTTCGTGAAGGCGTTCGAGGAGAAGTTCGAGGTCACCGCTGCTGCACCCGTCGCCGTCGCCGGCGCCGGTGGCGCTGGTGCTGCTGAAGAGGTTGAGGAGAAGGACTCCTTCGACGTCATCCTCGAGGCTGCTGGCGACAAGAAGATCCAGGTCATCAAGGCCGTCCGCGAGCTCACCTCGCTCGGCCTCGGCGAGGCCAAGGCTGTCGTCGACGGCGCTCCGAAGGCCGTCCTCGAGGGCGCGAACAAGGAGACCGCCGACAAGGCGAAGGCCGCTCTCGAAGAGGCCGGCGCGACGGTCACCCTCAAGTAATCCCGTCCGGGTCGCGGCACACGCCGCTGCCTGAACGTCTGCGAAAGCCCCGGGCTCCGGTCCGGGGCTTTCGTGCGTCCGGATCCGGATGCGGGCGCACCTCCGGATCCGGATGCGGGTGCGGGCGCGGGTGCGGGTGCGGGTGCGGATGCCGCCCCAGGATGACCCGCGGGATCAGCGCGGCGCCGCGGTGGAGCTGCGCACGACGAGCACGGATGCCGTCACGATGCGTTCGAGCGGAGCATCCGGTTCGTCCATCCGCTGCTGCAGCAGCCGCACGGCCTCGTGCCCCTGGTCGCGCGGCGACTGCTTGATGGTCGTGAGGGCGAACATCTCGGCGTGCTGGTGGTCGTCGACTCCGACGATGCTGAGTTCGGTCGGCACCGCGATGCCGAGCCGGCGCGCGGCGATCATGGCCCCGATCGCGGCCTCGTCGCAGACCCCGACCACCGCGCTGGGTCGTCCCCGTCGGTCGCCGAGCAGCTCGACCGCTGCGGCGTAGCCGCCGGGCATGGTGGGCGGCGAGTCCGCGATGCGAGCGCGGTCGGCGAGTCCGGCCGCGGTCAGCGCCTCGCGGTACCCGTCGATGCGGCGCGCGTCGCCGAAGCTCAGGGACGCGGCGTCGTTCGATCCGCCGACGAAGGCGATGTCGCGGTGCCCCAGCTCGATCAGGTGCTCGGTCGCGAGGCGGGCGGCAGCGACGTCGTCGATCGACACCGCGCTCGATCCCTCGCTGTAGGGCCCGACGCTGACGAGCGGCCGTTCGGAGCGGTGCAGGCGCTCGAGCTCCTGCGCGCTGGGTTGGATGCCGACGGCGATGATGCCGTCGAAGCGTCGTCCCGGGAGGACGACGTCGAACAGCCGCTCGCGGGTCTCGGTGCCCTCGCGGATGCCGTAGAGCGCGAGCTCGTAGTCGAGGTCGAAGAGCGACTCCTGGATGCCGGCGAGCAACTCGGAGAAGAACCAGCGGTCCACCGGCGGCATGATGACGCCGACCGTCCCGGTGCGTCCGGTCGCGAGGCTCGTGGCGGAGGAGTGGGCGACGTAGGCGAGCTCGTCCGCGGCATCCGCGACCCGCCGCCGAGTGTCCTCCGAGACGTAGCCGCGTCCGGTGAGGGCGCGGCTCGCGGTCGCCTTGGACACGCCGGCACGTGCCGCGACGTCCGCGATCGTGCTCATCGGTCCTCCTCGACCAGGCGCTCGCGTGCTCGACCCTGTGCACGCCGAAGTCATCGTAGCCGTTCGGATGGAGGAAGGGAACCGGTTCCACACGATTGCTGTGGGATCGCTCCCATAGCACATGTCGAGCCGGGATGAATGGTTGCACGCTTGTGATACTCGCTTGTTGTGCCGGGGTGCCACGCGCCGGTAGGTTGTCCTGGAATCGGTTCCCGATCCGCGCCGAGGGGCGGCGCGATCAGCAGGGAGTCGTGAAACTCGAAGAGGAGAATTCACATGGGTCTGTCACAGCGTTCTCGGCGTTACGCGCCGATCGCCCTCCTGGGTGTCGCGGGCATCGCGCTCGCGGGCTGCGGTGCTCCGGGCGCCCCCGGCGGCGGCAGCGGCGGCGGAGGCGGGGACAACACCGTCACGATCTACGGCACCATCGTCGACTCCGAGGCGGAGCTCCTCCAGGAGTCCTGGAAGGACTGGGCCGAGGAGAACGACATCACCATCAAGTACGAGGGCAGCCAGGACTTCGAGACGCAGCTCGGCACCCGCGCACAGGGTGGCAACCCGCCGGACATCGCGATCTTCCCGCAGCCGGGTCTGTTCGCCGACTTCGCGAAGCGCGACTTCCTGAAGCCCGCGCCCGAAGAGGTCGAGAAGAACGCCAACGAGTACTGGACCGAGGACTGGGTCAACTACGGAACGGTCGACGACACCTTCTACGGCGCTCCGCTCATGGCCAACGTCAAGGGCTGGATCTGGTACTCCCCGGCGAAGTTCGCCGAGTGGGGCGTCGAGGTCCCGACCACGCTCGACGAGATGCAGGCGCTGACCGACACGATCCAGGCCAAGACCGGCGGTCCCGCCTGGTGCGCCGGCTTCGAGTCCGGCACCGCGACCGGCTGGCCGGGAACGGACTGGGTCGAGGACTACGTCCTGCGCCAGGCCGGTCCTGATGTCTACGACCAGTGGGTGACCAACGAGATCCCGTTCACCGACCCGCAGATCAAGACCGCGTTCGACTCCGTCGGCGAGATCCTGCTCAACCCGGCCAACGTGAACGCGGGCTTCGGCGACGTGCGCTCGATCAACTCGACCGCGTTCGGCGACGTCGCCCCGGCTCTCGCCGGCGGCACCTGCGCGCTGACCCACCAGGCGTCGTTCCTGTCGGGCTTCTTCCCCGAGGGCACCAACATCGCCGAGGACGGCGACGTGTGGGCGTTCATGCTCCCGGGCGAGAGCGCAGACGACAAGGCCGTCACCGGTGCCGGCGAGATCGTCGGAGCGTTCAGCGACTCCGAGGCCACGCAGAAGGTGCTCGCGTACCTGTCCAGCCCCGAGTGGGCGAACAGCCGCGTGAGCCTCGGCGGCGTCACGTCGGCTAACAACGGGCTCGACCCGGCGAACGCGAAGGACCCGATCCTCCAGGAGACCATCAAGATCCTGCAGGACCCGGACACCACGTTCCGCTTCGACGCATCCGACCTGATGCCCGGTGCCGTCGGCGCCGGAACCTTCTGGAAGGGCATCGTCGCCTGGGTCAACGGCACCTCGACCGACGAGGTCCTGACGCAGATCGAGACCGGCTGGCCGTCCAGCTGATCGGATGAGGAGGGCCGCCCCTTTCCGGGGCGGCCCTCTTGTCCAGAACGGTCGGCGCAACGACGCGCCGCCCGATGATCCACCCGCGTCATGAAGGGGAATCCGTGAACGCGACTCTGTTCTTCCAGTGGGTCGGCATGCTGCCGCCGGTCCTCCAAGCCCTCGTGGTGGTGGTCGCCTTCGTGGCGGTCGTCGCCGTCATCCTGCTCCTCGTGGACATCGCTCCGCGCAAGGGCACCCTCTACACCTTCATCCGGCTGGGGATGTGCCTGCTCATCCCGCTCGCCGTGATGCTGTTCTTCAACTCCTGGTACTGGGCCATGGGCGTCGCCGTCGTCGTCGGCGCCGTGTTCTTCCTCCTGGACTACCGGTCCCGAGACGGCGTCGGGTACCTGATCCAGCTCGTGGCCTTCATGGCCCCGGCTCTGCTCCTGCTGCTCGTCGGGCTCATCCTCCCGTCGATCCAGACCATGTACTCGTCGTTCCGCAACTCCTCGAACAGCGACTTCGTCGGGTTCGCGAACTACGTGTGGATCTTCACGCAGTCCGACGGCGTCACCTCGGTGGTCAACTCGATCATCTGGGTGCTGCTCGTGCCGACCGTGTCGACGATCGTCGGCCTCGCCTACGCCGTCTTCATCGACCGCACCCGTGGCGAGAAGATCTACAAGGTGCTCGTCTTCATGCCGATGGCGATCTCGTTCGTCGGCGCCAGCATCATCTGGCGGTTCATGTACGAGTACCGCGGCGGCGACTTCAAGCAGATCGGTCTGCTCAACCAGATCCTCGTGTGGTTCGGCGGGACGCCGCAGCAGTGGCTGCTCAACGAGCCGTGGAACAACCTGTTCCTCATCGTCGTGCTCATCTGGGTGCAGACCGGTTTCGCGATGGTGGTCCTCTCGGCATCCATCAAGGGCGTGCCGGCCGAGCTCCTCGAAGCCGCCGAGCTCGACGGCGCGAACGCCTGGCAGCGCTTCCGGTCCGTCACGGTGCCGTCGATCCGCCCCGCGCTCATCGTGGTCCTCACGACGATCTCGATCGCCTCCCTGAAGGTGTTCGACATCGTGCGCACCATGACCGCCGGCAACTACGGCACCTCGGTGCTGGCGAACGAGATGTACACGCAGTTCTCGAAGTTCGAGGCCGGACGCAGCGCCGCGCTGTCGGTCATCCTGTTCATCCTCGTGCTGCCGATCGTCATCTACAACGCCCGACAGATCAAGAAGCAGCGGGAGGTGCGCTGATGAGCGACACGCTGAAGACCGAGACCCCGGCCTCCACCCGCGCGATCACCACGGGCGGAGGGCTGGATGCCGCGGCGGGACGCGCCCGCAAGAAGCTGTCCCGTCCGTGGGCGTCCGTCGGGTCCATCGTCATCGCCGTGCTGTGGACGATCCCGACGCTGGGGCTGTTCATCTCGTCGTTCCGCCCGCGGGATGACATCCAGTCCAGCGGTTGGTGGGAGTTCTTCGCGAACCCGCAGGTGACGTTCGACAACTACGTGCAGGTGCTGCAGTCGGGCACCACGCAGCTGACGATCCTCGAATCCTTCGTGAACTCGATCGCGATCACGATCCCCGCGACCATCATTCCGCTGATGATCGCGGCGATGGCCGCGTACGCGTTCGCGTGGATCGACTTCAAGGGGCGCAACGCACTGTTCATCTTCGTGTTCGCGCTGCAGATCGTGCCGATCCAGATGGCCCTCGTGCCGCTGCTCAGCTCGTTCTCGCGGGGGATCAACCTCTTCGGTGTGCAGGTGACCGAGCCGCTGGGTGCCTCGTCCGGGTACGCGCAGGTGTGGATCGCCCACACGATGTTCGCGCTGCCGCTCGCGATCTACCTGCTGCACAACTTCATGTCGGAGATCCCCGGCGAGATCATCGAGGCCGCGCGCGTCGACGGAGCCTCGCGCGGACAGATCTTCTTCCGCGTGGTGCTGCCGCTGACGATGCCGGCGATCGCCTCGGTCGCGATCTTCCAGTTCCTGTGGGTGTGGAACGACCTGCTCGTAGCCCTCGTCTTCGCCGACGGGGCCGCGGCGCCGATCACGAAGCTTCTGGCCGAGATCACGGGAACCCGAGGCAACGACTGGTACCTGCTCACGGCGGGTGCCTTCGTGTCGATCATCATCCCGTTGATCGTGTTCTTCGCCCTGCAGCGCTACTTCGTGCGAGGGCTGCTGGCGGGGTCGACGAAGGGCTGACCGACAGCACGCGGGGACAGGATGCCGCGGCCGGGTGCAACACAACCCCGGCCGCGGCATCCGCACGTCTACCCTGAAGTCATGAAGTATGCGCACTCGATCGTCGACCTCGTCGGCGACACGCCCCTCGTGAAGCTCCAGCGCGTCACGGAGGGCATCGCGTGCACCGTGCTCGTGAAGCTCGAGTACCTGAACCCGGGCGGGTCCGCGAAGGACCGCATCGCGTCCCGCATCATCGACGCCGCCGAGGCATCGGGCGAGCTGAAGCCGGGCGGGACGATCGTGGAGCCGACCAGCGGGAACACCGGAGTGGGTCTGGCGCTCGTCGCGCAGCAGCGCGGCTACTCGTGCGTCTTCGTCGTGCCCGACAAGGTCGGCGACGACAAGATCGACGTGCTGCGCGCCTACGGCGCCGAGGTCGTCGTGACCCCGACCTCGGTCGCGGCGGACAGCCCCGAGTCCTACTACAGCGTGAGCGACAGGCTGGCGCGGGAGATCCCCGGGGCGTTCAAGCCGAACCAGTACGAGAACCCCAACGGACCGCGGAGTCACTACGAGACCACCGGGCCGGAGATCTGGCGCGACACCGACGGCGGCATCACGCACTTCGTGGCCGGCGTCGGCACCGGCGGCACGATCACCGGCACCGGGCGCTACCTGCGCGAGGTGTCGGACGGCCGGGTGCGCATCGTCGGCGTCGACCCCGAGGGCAGCGTGTACAGCGGTGGCACCGGCCGCCCGTACCTCGTGGAGGGCGTCGGCGAGGACATCTGGCCCGGCGCCTACGACCCGACCGTTCCGCACGAGATCGTCGCGGTCGACGACGCCGAGGCCTTCGCGATGACCCGTCGGCTGGCCCGAGAGGAGGGCATCCTCGTCGGCGGATCGAGCGGCATGGCCGTCGTCGGTGCGCTGCGCGTCGCACGGGAGCTGCCGGCCGAGGCCGTGATGGTCGTGCTGCTGCCGGACGGAGGGCGCGGCTACCTGGCGAAGATCTTCAACGACGGATGGATGCGCTCCTACGGCTTCAGCGACGTCGAGGAGGGCGAAACCGTCGCCGACGTGCTCGCCGCCCGTGCGCCACGGCAGGGGGAGGGCATCCCCGACCTCGTGCACGCGCACCCCACGGACACCGTGCTCGAGGCGATCGGCCTCATGACCGAGTACGAGGTCTCGCAGCTCGTCGTGCTCAGCGCCGAGCCGCCCGTCATGATGGGCGAGGTCGTCGGCACGGTCGACGAGAAGGGCCTGCTCGACCTGCTGTTCCGGGGAGAGGCGAAGCCGACGGATGCCGTGGGGGCGCACGTGGGGGAGCGGCTGCCGCTCGTCGGCATCCATGCTCCGCTCGCGCAGGCCCGGGCGGCGCTGGCGGACGCGGACGCGCTGCTGGTGACCGACGGCGGCAAGCCGCACACCGTGCTCACGCGGCAGGATCTGCTCGCCTACCTGTCGCGCTGACCCCGGGCGTAACGCGGGGGCTTCCGGTGGGGACGCGGACGTAGGCTGAGGGAATGTCCGAGCACTCCTTCGCCACCCGAGCCATCCACGCGGGTCAGGATCCCGACCCGACGACCGGCGCGATCATCCCGCCGATCTACCAGGCCTCCACGCACGTGCAGGACGGCATCGGCGGGTTCCGCGAGGGCTACGAGTACAACCGGGCGGGCAACCCGACGCGTTCCTCGCTCGAGACGCAGCTCGCGGCGCTCGAAGGGGGAGTCCGTGCCCTGTCGTTCGCCTCGGGTCTCGCCGCCGAGGACGCGCTGCTGCGCGGCATCCTCGCACCCGGCGACCACGTCGTGCTCGGCAACGACGTCTACGGCGGCACCTACCGGCTGTTCGCGAAGGTGCTCGCCAAATGGGGCATCCTCTCGACGGTCGTCGAGCTCTCCGACACGGATGCCGTGCGTTCGGCCCTGCGCCCCGAGACGAAGATCGTCTGGATCGAGACGCCCAGCAACCCGCTGCTCAAGATCGTCGACATCGCGCTGATCACCGAGATCGCGCACGCGGCCGGCGCGATCGCCGTGGTCGACAACACGTTCGCGTCGCCCGCGCTGCAGCAGCCGCTGTCGCTCGGCGCCGATGTGGTCGTGCACTCCACGACCAAGTACCTGGGCGGTCACTCCGACGTGCTCGGCGGCGCCGTGGTGTTCGGCGACGACCGCTTCGTCGAGGACGTGAAGTTCCAGCAGTTCGCGGTCGGCGCCGTGTCGGCGCCGCTCGACGCCTGGCTCACGACCCGCGGCATCAAGACGCTCGCCGTGCGGGTGCGTCAGCACTCTGAGAACGCGCAGGCCGTGGCCGAGTGGGCGGCGGAGCGCCCCGAGTTCGCGCAGGTGTTCTACCCGGGTCTCGCCTCGCATGCGGGTCACGACATCGCCGCACGTCAGATGAGCGGCTTCGGCGGGATGCTGTCGCTCGGCCTCGCGGCCGGCGCAGACGCGGCCAAGGCCTTCGCCGAGTCGACAGAGCTGTTCCAGCTCGCGGAGTCGCTGGGCGGGGTCGAGTCGCTGATCGGGTATCCGCCGGACATGACCCACGCCTCGGTGCGCGGCACCGAGCTCGCCGTGCCCGAGAACGTCGTGCGCCTCTCGGTCGGCATCGAGGATGCGGCCGACCTGATCGCCGACCTCGAGCAGGGGCTCGCCCGCATCGCACGCTGAGTCCCGGCATCCGGGGGAGTAGCATGGATGCTTCGCTCGAATCGTTTCGAGCAGGCTCCCCTCGATCCGGAAGAACCTGTGTCTGACGCGCCCCGCACCGATTCGGTGCCCACCGACTCCGTGCCCACCACTCCCGCTCCCGAGCGCACCGCGACCGGCAGCATCCGCGTGCCCTCGTCGACCGGTGCGATCCGCACGCTCGGGTCCAACCCCGCGACCGCGCCGATCATGCTGCACCCCGGCGACTCGATCTCGAACGGACGTCGTGCGCTGTACATCGTGCTGCTCGGGGCGCTGACCGCGCTCGGGCCGTTCACGATCGACCTGTACCTTCCCGCGTTCCCCGTGCTCGAGGAGGACTTCCAGACCACCGCTGCCGCCGTGCAGCTCACGCTCACGGGCACCATGATCGGCTTCGCGCTCGGCCAGCTGATCGTCGGACCGCTCAGCGACAAGATCGGACGTCGCATCCCGCTCATCGCCGTCACCGCGCTGCACGTGCTCGCGAGCGCGGCAGCCGCCTTCGCCCCGACGCTGCCGCTGCTCGGCGGGGCGCGCGTGCTGATGGGCGTAGGGGCGGCTGCGGGAGGCGTGGTCGCGATGGCGATCGTGCGCGATCTGTTCGGCGGACGTCGACTGGTCGTGATGCTGTCGCGCCTCGCTCTCGTGTCGGGCGTCGCGCCGGTGGTGGCCCCGCTGATCGGCTCCTGGCTGCTCACGCTCATGCCGTGGCAGGGGATCTTCATCGTCCTCGCCCTGTACGGGGTGGTCATGCTCGTGTCGACACTGTTCTTCATCCCCGAGACGCTGCCGGTGGCGCGGCGGCAGGAGCGCGGCGGTGCCACCGTGCTGCAGCGCTACCGTTCGGTCTTCTCGGACCGCGTGTTCATCGGCGTCCTCATCATCGGCGGCATGACGTTCTCGGGCCTGTTCTCGTACCTGTCGGCCTCGCCGTTCCTGTTCCAGCAGACCCACGGGCTCGACGCGCAGCAGTACGGCATGCTGTTCGCCGTGAACTCGCTCGGCGTCGTGCTCGGCGTGCAGACCGCCTCACGCCTGGCCGCGCGCTTCGGGCCGCAGTGGGTCATGGCGTACTCGACGGCGGTGCTCCTGCTCGCGGGCACGGCGATCATCGTGACCGACCAGCTCGGCCTCGGGCTGTGGGGCACGGTCGTCCCGCTGTTCTTCTTCATGACGGCGTGCGGGTTCACGTTCCCGAACGTGCAGGTGCTCGCGCTCGATCGTCACGGCAAAGCGGCCGGGACCGCGGCCTCCGCGATCGGCGCGACGAACTTCGGCGTCGCCGGACTCATCTCGCCGATCGTGGGCTGGATCTCGAAAGGCGCGGGCATCACCGCCACGACGATGGCCTCGGTCATGGTCGGCTGCGCCGTGATCGCGATCCTCTCGCTGTGGCTGATCGTGCGTCCGCGCACGGTCGCGATGCTCGCTCCCTGATTCCCAGCATCCACCCGGCAGAATGGTCGGATGAGATCGCGGACGATGCTGTGGTGGGGATTCGGGATGCTGGCCGCGGCCGCAGTGCTCGGAGCCGTGATCGTGTTCGGGTACACCGAGCCGCCCGGGTTCGACCGCTGGTGGAACAGCGAGATCGTCGAGAACCGCGCGGACTGGATGCTGACGTTCGCCCTCGTGCTCGATCACATCGGCGGAGGCTGGGTCGCGATCCTCGGTGTGCCGCTGCTCGTGATCCTCGCCTTGCTGCTCGCACGTCGATGGCGGGGCGCGCTGTTCGCGGCGATGGCTTTTCTCGCGAGCGCGGGGATGGTGCAGCTGCTCAAGCACCTGTTCGGCAGGGCGCGCCCCGAGGACATGATCGTCGCGAGCGACTTCGGGTCGTTCCCGTCGGGTCACACCGCGAACGCCGCGACGATCGCGCTCGTGCTGTACCTGCTGTTCCCGCGGGTCTGGGTCGCGATCGTGGGGGCGGCGTGGATCGTCGCGATGGCGCTCTCGCGCACCCTGCTGTCGGTGCACTGGACGACCGACACCCTGGGCGGAGCCCTCGTCGGTGCGGGCGTCGTGTTCGTGCTCGCGGGGTTCGTGCTGCCGTGGGCGCGCACGATGTCGGAGCGCATCCCACGATCGCGGACCCCGGCCGCGCCGATAGGCTGACGGCATCCCCACTCATCGAGGAGTCTCCGTGTCGCGCATCCGCCCGTACCGTCCGTCCGACCGCGCCGCCCTGTACGAGGTGTGCGTGCGCACCGCGGATGCCGGGGGCGACGCGACGGGCATCTTCACGGACGACGAGCTGTGGGGCGACCTGTTCGCGGTGCCGTACGTCGAGCGGCATCCCGACCTCGCCTGGGTGGTCGAGACTGACGACGAGCGCGTGATCGGCTACATCGTCGCGACGGACGACACCGAGGCGTTCTCGACCTGGTTCCGTGACGAGTGGTGGCCGGCCCTGAGCGCCAAGTACCCGCGCGCGGCGGAGCCGTCGACCCGCGAGGAGAAGATGGTCGAGTACGGCTACGCCCAGGCGCCCGGGAAGAACGCGAACGCGGGGGAGTACCCCGCCCACCTGCACATCGATCTGCTGCCCGAGACGCAGGGCCAGGGACTCGGACGCCGTCTCATCGAAACGCTGTTCGCCGAGCTCGAGCGCCGCGGCGTGAAGGGCCTGCATCTCGGCATGGACCCCAAGAACACGGGAGCTGCCGCGTTCTACGAGCGCCTCGGAATGACACGACTCCCCGCCGAGCCCGGCGGGCAGAGCTACGGCGTGACCTTCGGCTGAAGCGTGACCCCCGGTCGTTGAGCGAGGAGCGCAGGGTTCCTCCTCGGTCGTTGAGCGAGGAGCGCAGCGACGAGACGAAACGCGTCAGGTCTCGCGGAGACCTGCACTGAGCGAGCGGAGCGAGTCGAAGTGTCGCTCAACGACCGGGGTTCTATCGACCGACGCTGTCATCATGAGCGACACGAACGCCACGATTGCAAGCACGAAGCCAAGGGCAAGAACGGACATGAATATGCCGTCTAATGAAGTCGGAACAAGTGGATTCATGAGATTCTCCTTCGACGGTAAGCGCGCGTCGGCCCGTTTAGCGACGCTAAGCGGGCCTACGCGTGCACATGTGTCGCTACTATCGCCAACCACCCGATACATACGCTCCCGTGCCACCGCCAGTGACGTACTGGATACCGGACGAGGTGCTCCAGGAAACAGTACTCCGGCACGAGCACAGCATCAGGTAAACGTCACACAGCCCCCGCTTCGTGAGGCCTTCAGGCGTGTGGCGGTGACGGCGGGACTCCGCTCTTCGCTGCGCTCAGGGCTCCCCGAATCCCACAGCATCAGATAAACGTCAAACGGCCCCCGCTTCGCGAGGGCCGTTTGACGTGTGGCGGTGACGGCGGGATTCGAACCCGCGGTTGCTTGCACAACACACGCTTTCCAAGCGTGCTCCTTCGGCCGCTCGGACACGTCACCAGGGAACAACCTGAACAGTCTATCCGATCGCGCCCGATGCCCATGACCAGCCGCCTCCGGGCCGTGCGCCCGCGGGCGCGACGTAAAATCTCCAGGTGGCAACCCCCAAGATCGTGCTCTTCTACGTGTTCACTCCGCTCGCCGACCCCGAGGCGGTACGGGTGTGGCAGCGCGACCTCGGCGAGGCCCTCGGACTGCGCGGACGGCTGCTGATCTCGAAGGACGGCGTCAACGGCACGCTCGGCGGCGACCTCCCCGCTCTCAAGAAGTGGGCGCGCTCGTTCCGTTCGTATGCGCCGTTCCGCGACGTCGACCTCAAGTGGAGCGAGGGCACGGGGGTGGATGCCGAGGGGCGCAGCCTGGACTTCCCGAAACTGAGCGTCAAGGTGCGAGAGGAGATCGTGTCCTTCGGCGCTCCGGACGAACTGCGCGTCGACGAGAACGGCGTGGTCGGCGGCGGCACGCGACTGAGCCCCGAGGCGTTGCACGAGCTGATCGGCGAGCGCGGCGACGACGTCGTGTTCTTCGACGGGCGCAACGCGCTGGAGGCGCAGATCGGCCGGTTCCGCGGCGCGGTGGTGCCCGACACCGACACGACCCGCGACTTCGTGCAGCTGCTCGATTCCGGCGCTTACGACGACCTCAAGGGCAAGCCGGTCGTGACCTACTGCACGGGCGGCATCCGCTGCGAGGTGCTGTCGAGCCTCATGACGTCGCGCGGCTTCGGCGAGGTCTACCAGCTCGAGGGCGGCATCGTCCGCTACGGCGAGACCTTCGGCGACGAGGGGCTGTGGGAGGGCTCGCTGTACGTGTTCGACAAGCGCGGCTCGGTCGACTTCTCCGACCATGCGGCCGTGATCGGCGAATGCGCGGGATGCGGCGCGGCGACCAACCGCACAGCCAACTGCCCCGATCCGTCGTGCCGCACGCAGTTCGTGGTCTGCGCCGCATGCGACACCGTGCGCTGCACCGCGCACGCCGCCTGAACCGCCGTCACCGAGAGCAGGGGCTCGCACCGAGACCGCGACATCCTCGGCTCAGGCGAGCAGCGGAGAGTCCTGCCCGCTGGTGGCGAACAGCGACCGCGGAACGAGCAGCGCCCGAGCCCGCGACGGACGGTCCACGCTGTGGCGCAGGCGGGTGAGCACCGTGCCGAGAGCCTCGTCGAGGCCGTGCGCCGTCGCTCCGGTCGGGCGCGCGTAGCTGGCGCGTTCGACGGCATCCGTGAGCACGCGCATCGCGTCGGCATCCACCCCGTTGTCGCGCACGAGATCGGCGCCGCGCATGCGCGGCGACTCCGCATCGGAGACCGCGACTCCCAGATCGAGCATGGTCGCCCGCAGCTCGGCCCAGGCGGATGCCGCGTCGCCGCGTCGCGCCCGCCCGCGGCGGACCGCGCGCTGGGACAGGCGGATCAGCGCCGGGAGCAGCAGCACGACGAGGATCCCGAGGGTCGTGAAGAGGACCGGTGAGGGATCGAGCGAGCGCAGCTGACCGGTGGCGCCGGCGTTGTCGCCCGCGTCCGGACGCTCGACCTCCGGGCCCGTGGTCGGCGCGGCCGTCGGGGCCGCCGAGGGCTCGGTCGGGGTCGCGCCGCCCGAGCCGCCACCCGTGGTCGCCCCGGCCGCGAAGGCAGTGGGCACGCCGAGCGAGGCCGTCGGCTCGAACGGCACCCAGCCGATGCCGGGGAAGAGCACCTCCGGCCAGGAGTGCAGCTGGTCGCTGGACACCGAGTACACGGCCTCCTCGCCGCGCGTGGTCGTCGTCCGTGCGCCCGGGAGGTACCCGACGACGATGCGCACCTCCATGTCGAGGCTCTGCGCCATCAGGGCGAAAGCACCGGCGAAGTGGATGCAGTACCCCGACCGTACGTCCAGGAACTGCGCGACGGCATCGGCACCGGTGCCGTCGAAGTCCTCCTCGACCGGGGTCTCGAGCGAGTACGTGAACTCGCTGCGGAACCACGATTGCAGCGCGATCAGGCGGTCATAGTCGTTGTCGGCGTCGGCCGTGACCTCGTCGGCGGTCTCGCCGATCACGGCAGGCAGCTCGACGGGCTCGGCATCCGGGTCCGTCGTGAGGGGCGCGGCGGGAGTCTCGCGGATCTGCTCGAGCGTCGGCTCCACGTCGAGGGAGCGCACGGTGTAGTCGTTGCCGGCGGCATCCGCACTCCTCGAGGCGATCGTCCGGTTGTCGGGGCTCAGCCGCCACGCCGCAGGAATGCCCTGCACGCTCGTCGCCGGATACGGCACCGGCAGCCACGAGCTCGACATGCGGATCACCCGGATCGACGTGCTCTGCTCCTCGACCGGGATGTCGGGTCCCCAGTCCTCCGCGCCGAAGCCCTCGCTCTGGGCCTGCAGGTCGCCGCGGTCGGGTCGCCACACCCGACCGTCGAACTCCGAGAGGGTCGTGAGACGCAGGTAGGGCGCGGTGTCGGCCGTCGTCGCGAGCGTCAGCACCTCGACAGGGTTCGGCTGACGGAGGTCGTCCCCCAGCCGCAGGGAGGCATCGACCGACACACCCGCTCCCGTGCCCGTCAGGCTTGCCGACACGGGCAGTACGGGGGCCACGATCATGGTCGAGGCGAGCGCCGCGGCGCCGACACCTGCCGCGACCGCCGCAGAGGAGCGACGGGGTGCCTCGGGATGCTGGGCGGCGGTCTGCCGGAGCAGCAGGATGAGCAGGACGGCGAGCATCACGAACCACACGACGTTCACGCCGCTGACCGTCACGATCATCGGCATCGAGCCGATCACTCCGGTGAGGAGGAAGGCGATGACGGCGCCACGCTGCGCGACGAGCTGATCCAGGAGGATCGCGACGACCGCGAAGCCCGCGCCGAGGACCGCCTGCAGACCCGGAGACGCGCTGAGGGGCGCAGAGCCGAAGGTGATCTGCTCAGCGGCCGAGGCGAACAGGGTCTGGAAGACCACCAGGGTGGTGTCGGTCGGGATCACGCCGAAGACCGCGGTCTCACCCGCCACCAGCTGGGTGACGGTCGCCGCCGCGACCACGATCTGCGCGCCAAGCGTCACGAGGTCGCGCACCCAGGCAGGTCGGCGCTTGAGCAGCGTGCGGGTGAGCATCCCGGTCAGGCCCGTCACCACGATCACGACGACGACCGTGAGCGACCAGGATCCCGGAGCGATCACGGACGTGTACGGCCACATCGCGACGATGCCGGCGGCCGCAGCCATGACGGCCGGCCACAGTACGCCGGTCGGGAGATCGTGCTCCCGATGCCAGCGCGGCGTCGCCTGCGCGGCCGTGCGCTCACGCCGAGACATCGCCGGCTCCTCGACGTTCCGCAGGGGTCAGCCCGACCCGCTCGGGGAGGGCGTCCTCCCAGGCCTCGGCGACGTCGTCGCCGAGGGTCGCGACCCGCCAACCGTGCGGCTCGGCGGCCTTCGCGGCCCCCGGTTGCGGGTCGGTCGTGAACAGGAGGGGAGCCGCCGCGCCGGCGGGACGCAGCAGCGCGGCATCCTCTTCGTCGAGACGACCCGTGATGTAGACGAGCGGTCCGGGCGGGGTGCCGCCGACGAGCGACGTGAGATCGCGGGCCTCTCCACGCGGTGTCACGAGAGCCAGCGCCACCAGCAGACCGTCGCGGTCGTCCTCATGGCCCCGCAGTGTGCCGAGCAGCGCTCCGGTGGTGTCGATCACGTCGACTCCGTACCCCTCCTGCATGAGGTGCACCGCGGCCGATGCGCACAGCGACACCGCGGCCTCGAACGCAGGATCGGCCTGATCGCCCGACGCCGACCACCGACCCGCGCTGCGGTCGAGCACGACGAGGGCGTCAGGACTCGACTCCTCTTCTTCCTGACGCACCATGAGCTGGCCGCGGTGGGCTGTCGCGCGCCAGTGGATGCGGCGCATGCTGTCACCCGGGATGTACACGCGCGGCGAGAGATTGTCGCTGCCCTGGCCGAGACGACTGGACGAGGTCTGCGCCGTACCGCCCGCCGCGCCCACGCGGACCGCGAGAGGGGACAGCGTGAACACCTCGGGCACGACCGTGACCGTGCGGGTCTCCCCGAACTCCTGCTCGCGCTGCGCGAGCCCGAACGGGTCGACCGTGCGCAGCAGCAGCGGTCCGATCGGCCACACCCCGCGCCGGACGCCCGTGATGAGGTAGCTCAGCTGACCGGTCTCCGGCGGATACTCGCCGGCGGCGTCGCCCGAGACCGCGTCGGGGAGCACGTCGCGCCACAGACCGCGCGGCACCCGCAGGGCCCGCAGCGAGAAGCGCAGGGTGACGCGCGAGGTCTCCGAGACCGTGAGCAGATCGGTCGAGATCTGCCTCGTCACGGTGCCGGAGCGGCGCGGCGCCCGCACGACGATCACGGCGAGGATCGTCAGCGCGAAGAGGAGGATGCCGAGGTACAGGAGGACGACCGCGCCGAGGAGATTGGCCGCGACGAGGCAGCCCGTGCCCGCGATGAGCGCACCGGTGCCCCGCAGAGTGAGCATCCGGCGGCGGGGCATGACGGCCTCCCGATCAGGATCGCGCGGCGATCGGCACGCGCACGCGGTCGACGATCTGCCGCAACGCGGACTCGACGGGCTGGGCGCCGGCGCGGTGCGCGCCGCGAGCGGGCAGGAGACGGTGGGCGAGCACCGGGGCGAGGAGCGCGGACACGTCGTCCGGGATCACGAAGTCCCGACCGTCGAGCGCCGCCCACACCTTGGCCGCGCGGATGAGCTGGAGCGTGGCCCGAGGGCTCGCGCCGAGGTGGAGGCTCGGGTCGGATCGCGTCGCCTGCGCCAGCGCGACCGTGTACTCCTCGACCGCCGGTGCGACGTGCACCGAACGCGCCCACGCGATGAGCGCCGTGATCGAGGCGGCGTCCGCGACGGACGTCACCGAGGACAGCGGGTTGACGGTGTCGCGCTGCCGCAGCATCTCGGCCTCGGCCGCGGCATCCGGGTAGCCCATCGAGATGCGCATCATGAACCGGTCGCGCTGCGCCTCCGGGAGAGCGTACGTGCCCTCCATCTCGAGTGGGTTCTGCGTCGCGACCACGAGGAACGGATCGGGGAGCGGGTGCGTCGACCCGTCGACCGTGACCTGCCCTTCCTCCATGGCCTCGAGCAGGGCGGACTGCGTCTTGGGCGAGGAGCGGTTGATCTCGTCCGCGATCACGATGTGCGCGAACACGGCGCCGCGCTTGAACTCGAACTCGCGATCGACCGGGTTGTAGACGCTCACGCCCGTGATGTCGCCGGGCAGCAGGTCGGGCGTGAACTGGATGCGGCGCACCGTGGCGTCGACGCTCGCGGCGAGAGCGCGGGCGAGCATGGTCTTGCCCACGCCCGGCACGTCCTCGATCAGCAGATGGCCCTCGGCGAGCAGGCAGACGAGCGCGCTGCGCACCGCGTCCGGCTTGCCGTCGATCACGCGCGAGACCGAGTCGATGATGGCCGAGGTCTGCGCGGCGAACTGCGCGGCGTCGGTCACGGGTGGTCTCGGGGGCGGGTTCTCTGGCATGCGTTCCCTCTCGCGTGGGCGCAACGATGCGCGCGTGCACCGATCGTAACCCGAGCGGCAGGGAGCGAGCTCCGGATCGGCTAGACTTGTCCACGGCTCTCCGCGTGGCGGCATCCAGGCCAATTCCCCCAGGGCGGAAACGCAGCAAGGGTAACCGGGCTCTGCTGGGTGCGCGGAGGGTCACTTTCTTTTTCAGGGTCTTCCGGGGCGCACCTGCCAGGATCGAGACGTGACGAGCCCCGATGTGACCCGCAGCACCCGCGCATCGCGCCCGCTCGGGCGTTTCGCTTCGCCGATCCTCCTCCTCGCGGCTATGTGGATCGTCCAGGCAGCCGATGCGATCCTGCCGGGATCCTTCACCGGCTTCGGACTGCGGTCGTGGGACCTCGAGGGTCTCCTGGGCATCCTCGTCGGCCCGCTGCTGCACGCGAACTGGCAGCACCTGATCGCCAACTCCCTGCCGCTTCTCGTGCTCGGCTGCCTCGTCGCGGTCGAGGGCGCACGCCGGTTCTGGACCGTGACGCTGCTCGCCGCGGTCGTCGGCGGCCTCGGAACCTGGCTGCTCAACGCACCGGGCACGCTCACGGTCGGCGCCTCCGGCCTGGTGTTCGGATACTTCGGCTACACCGTGCTGCGCGTGTTCGCACCGGGGCGGGTCTCGCACCGCATCCTGTACGCCGTGGTCGCGGTGATCGTGATCGCCCTGTACGGCGGCTCCATGCTCGCGGGGGTCGTGGGCGTGCGGGAGGGCGTGTCGTGGCAGGCGCATCTGTTCGGCGCGATCGGCGGGGGGCTCGCGGTCTTCCTCGGACGCGGACGGTCTCGCGCGACATGAGAGGCGCCACGAAGAGGCGGAGCACGCGACGGCGGACGACGGGCCGACGCCCCTCGGGTCGCACGCGCCGCCGCCGGGTCTCGCCACGCCGGCGCGCGCAGCGACGGATGCAGCGGAGACGGGTGCTCGTCCGGATCGCGATCGCCGCGGGGGCCGTGACTCTCACCGCGCTCGCCGCGATCCTCATCCCGCTCGGACTCGCGCACGAGAAGCCCATGGCGATCTGTCTGAGCGACCCGACCACGTTCCCCGAGTCGGGTATCGCCGGGTGGGAGGGCGAGCAGCTCGACAACGCCGCCACGATCATGCAGACCGCGACGACCCTCGGGTTCGGACGGGACGGGCAGATCCTCGGCGTCATGACCGCGATGGGGGAGAGCAGCCTCCGCAACATCGACTACGGCGACTGGGAGACGAGCGGGTTCACGAACCCGGACGGAAGCCGCACGACCAGCATCGGGCTGTTCCAGCAGCAGGACTGGTGGGGGAGCGCGGAGCAGCGGATGGATCCCGCGACCGCCGCGACCCTGTTCTACCAGCGGCTCGCCCGCGTGCCGGGATGGCAGGATCTCGACCGCTCGCTCGCGATCCACCGGGTGCAGATCAACCTCGACCCGACCTATTACACGCGCTACGCCGAGGACGCCGTCGCCGTGGTCGACGCGATGTCGGAGCCCTGCTGACCCGCACGTCCACGGCGGCGGTTCTCACGGCCGACGCCCATGATCCGCGGGTGAGGTGCACCTAAGCTGGAGCCGTGGCGCAGAGCATCTACATCACCTCGGCCGAAGGCCATACCGGGAAGTCCACGATCGCCCTCGGCGTGCTCGATGCGCTCATGAGGGTCACCCCGCGGGTCGGCGTCTTCCGGCCGATCGCCCGCTCGGTCACAGAACGCGACGAGGTGCTCGAGCTCCTGCTCGCCCACGACGGCGTGCAGCTCGCGTACGACGACTGCATCGGCGTGACCTACGACGACGTCCGCGACGACCCCGACCGCGCACTGTCGACCATCGTCGCCCGGTTCAAGGCCGTCGAGGCGCAGTGCGACGCGGTCGTGATCATCGGCAGCGACTACACCGACGTCGCGAGCCCCGCCGAGCTCGGCTACAACGCGCGGATCGCCGCGAACCTCGCCGCCCCCGTCCTGCTCGTGCTCAGCGGTCGCGACCAGCAGCGCCAGGCCGAGCAGCTCGGCACGACCACGGCCCGCACGCCCGCCGCGGTCGGGCAGATCGCCGCGCTCGCACTCTCCGAGCTCGAGGTCGAGCGCGCCGAGCTCCTCGCGGTCGTCGTCAACCGCGCCGACCCCGAGCGCCTCGGCGAGATCGAGTCCGCGGTCGCCGCGGTGCGTCCGGCGCGCACGACGCCCGTATGGGCCATGCCCGAGGACCGCACCCTCGTCGCACCGTCGATCCGCGGCATCCTCGCGGCGGTCGACGGCCGCCTGATCAAGGGCGACCCCGACCGGCTGGCACGCGAGGCGCTGACGATCGTCGTCGCCGGGATGTCGATGGTGAACGTGCTGCCGCGGCTCACCGAGGAAGCGGTCGTGGTGATCCCCGCCGACCGCACCGAGGTGCTGCTCGCGACATTGCTGGCCGACGCCTCCGGGACGTTCCCGCGGGTGGCCGGCATCATCCTCAACGGACCGTTCCCGCTGCCCGAACCCATCGTGCAGCTGCTCGACGGCTTCCCCTCGACGGTGCCGATCATCGCGACGGACCTCGGCACCTACGACACCGCCGTGCGGGTCATGGGTGCGCGCGGACGCATATCGCCCGAGTCGCGTGCGCGCTACGACCGCGCGCTCGGCCTGTTCCAGACGCACGTCGACATCACCGAGCTCACGACCCAGCTCGGCCTCGCCGAGTCGAAGGTCGTCACGCCGCTCATGTTCGAGTACGGCCTGATCGAGCGGGCGCGCTCGGACCGTCGCCGCATCGTGCTGCCGGAGGGCGACGACGACCGCATCCTCCGTGCCGCCGCCACGCTCCTGGCGCGCGAGGTCGCCGATCTCACGATCCTCGGCGACGAGTCGGCGATCCGGGCGCGGGCGGTCGAGCTCGGCGTCGACATCGCGGCGGCCGACATCGTGAGTCCCAACGATCCCGCACTCGTCGAGCGCTTCGCGGCCGAGTACGCCCGGCTGCGTGCGCACAAGGGCATCACGCTCGCCCAGGCGGCCGACACCGTCACCGACGTGTCGTACTTCGGCACCATGATGGTGCATACAGGGCTCGCCGACGGCATGGTGTCGGGGGCCGCGCACACGACGGCGCACACGATCCGCCCCTCGTTCGAGATCATCAAGACCCGCCCCGGTGTGAAGGTCGTCTCGAGCGTGTTCCTCATGGCGCTTGCCGATCGCGTGCTCGTGTACGGCGACTGCGCCGTGATCCCCGATCCCACGGCCGAGCAGCTCGCCGACATCGCGGTCTCCTCCGCCGCGACCGCGACGCAGTTCGGGATCGACCCGCGCATCGCGATGCTGTCCTACTCGACGGGGGAGTCGGGTTCCGGTGCCGACGTCGACAAGGTGCGCGAGGCGACCGCCCTCGTGCACGAGCGCGCTCCCGAGCTGCTCGTGGAGGGCCCGATCCAGTACGACGCGGCGGCCGACGCCGCCGTCGCGAAGGCCAAGCTCCCCGACTCCGCCGTCGCCGGACGCGCCACCGTGTTCGTATTCCCCGACCTCAACACGGGGAACAACACCTATAAGGCCGTGCAGCGGTCGGCGGGTGCCGTCGCGATCGGACCCGTGCTGCAGGGCCTCAACAAGCCCATCAACGACCTGTCGCGCGGTGCGCTGGTCGACGACATCGTCAACACCGTCGCGATCACCGCGATCCAGGCGCAGGGGGCCGCATCGTGACCA
Source organism: Microbacterium sp. LMX7-1.2 (assembly GCF_040675935.1). Taxonomy (NCBI): domain Bacteria; kingdom Bacillati; phylum Actinomycetota; class Actinomycetes; order Micrococcales; family Microbacteriaceae; genus Microbacterium; species Microbacterium sp. LMX7-1.2. Next base: position 3,080,197 of record NZ_JBEGIL010000001.1, read on the forward strand.
CCATCCTCGTGATCAACAGCGGGTCGTCCTCGCTCAAGTACTCCCTGATCGACATCGAGGACGAGCGGGAACTCGCGAGCGGGCTGATCGAGCGCATCGGGCAGGATCTCAGCGCGATCGCGCACACGGTACGACCGGATGCCGCGGGCGAGGCCGTCGTCACGATGCTCGACGCCACGCACGAGAGCGAGAGACGGGTCGCCGACCACGACGAGGCCTTCGCGGTGATGCTGGAGCAGTTCGCCGAGCACGGACCGTCGCTCGACGAGCATCCTCCCGCCGCGGTCGGCCATCGCGTCGTGCACGGAGGAGCGCGGTTCTACGCGCCGACCCTCGTGACGCCGAACGTCGAGGAGCAGATCGCCGAGCTCGCGGTGCTCGCGCCGCTGCACAACCCGGCGAACCTCGCCGGGATCGTGGCCGCGAAGGCGGTCTTCGCGGACGTGCCGCACGTCGCGGTGTTCGACACGGCCTTCCATCAGACGCTCCCGCCCGCCGCGTACACCTATGCGATCGACGCCGAGCTGGCGGCGGAGCACAGGGTGCGTCGCTACGGCTTCCACGGCACGAGCCATCAGTTCGTCAGCGAGGCGGCCGCCGCGTTCCTCGGGCGTGACCTCGGCGCGCTCCGCCAGCTGGTGTTCCACCTCGGCAACGGCGCCTCGGTCACCGCGATCGACGGCGGACGCTCGGTCGAGACGTCGATGGGGCTCACTCCGCTCGAGGGGCTCGTGATGGGGACCCGCTCCGGCGACCTGGACCCCGCCGCCCTCGTGCACCTGTCGCGACGTGCCGGATACTCGATCGACGACCTCGATGCGCTCCTCAACACCCGCAGCGGTCTCCAGGGCCTCGCGGGGCGCAGCGACATGCGCGACATCCTCGCCGGGCGCGACAGCGGCGACGCCGCGGCGACGCTCGCGTTCGACGTGTACATCCACCGCCTGCGCGCCTACGCGGGTGCGTACATCGCCCAGCTGGGCGGGGTCGACGTGATCTCGTTCACGGCGGGGGTGGGAGAGAACGCGGCGGCCGTGCGCGCGGAGGCCCTCGCGACCCTCGGGTTCGCGGGCGTCGAGATCGACCACGGGCGCAACGTCGAACGGCGCCGCGGCATCCGTCGCATCTCCACGGACGCGTCCCGGGTGGCGGTTCTGGTGGTGCCGACGAACGAGGAGCTCGAGATCGCACGGCAGACCTCCCGGATGCTCTGACCCCGACCGCATCTGGGGGTTTCCGCCGCTCGCCGAGCCGCACTACGCTTGCACAGTGGCACGGAGATGGTGCCGGAACCCTCGTCCCTCTCCTGGAGGCTCCCGTGCCCGACGCACTGCCCGATCTGCTCCGCACCGACGGGGTCCTGTTCGACCTCGACGGCGTGTTGACGCCCACCGCCGAAGTGCACATGCGCGCCTGGAAGCACGTGTTCGACGAGGTCTTCGCGCAGTGGGGCATCGAACCCGCCTACACGGATGCCGACTACTTCGACTACGTCGATGGCAAGAAGCGCTATGACGGGGTCGCGAGCCTCATGCAGAGCCGCAACGTCGAGGTCCCGTGGGGCGCGGTCGACGACCCGCCCGAGGCCGAGACGATCTGCGGCATCGGCAACCGCAAGAACGCGGCCTTCGCCGCCTCGCTGCGTGCCGAGGGCATCGCGCCCTTCCCTGGATCGCTCGCCCTCGTCGAGAGGCTGACCGCCGCCGGCATCCCGCTGGGTGTCGTGTCGAGCTCGAAGAACGCCGAGGAGGTTCTGGGCGCCGCCGGCATCCGCGACTTCTTCCGCGTCGTCGTCGACGGCGTCGTGGCGGAGCGCGAGGGACTCGCCTCCAAACCCGCCGCCGACATGTTCCGCGCCGGCGCCGTCGCGCTGGGCGTCGACCCTGCGCGCAGCGTCGCGGTCGAGGACGCCACCTCGGGCGCCGCCTCGGCGGCCGCTGCGGGCTTCGCGACCGTCGTCGGCGTCGACCGCGGCGCCGGTGCCGAGGCGCTCCTCGCCGCCGGGGCGACCGTCGTCGTGGAGGACCTGGACGCGTTCCTCCCGGCATCCGATTCCACCCCGAACCCCTCGTCCGCACCCTCCGACTCCGAGGAGACCGCATGATCGACCGCGACCGCTTCCCCGTCGACCCCTGGCGCCTGATCGAGACGCGCTACTCCGAGGACGGGGTGGGCGAGACGCTGTTCGGCGTCGGCAACGGCTACCTGGGCCTGCGCGGCAACCACATCGAAGGACGTGGCGCGCACGAGCACGGCACGTTCGTGAACGGACTGCACGAGACCTGGCCGATCCGCCACGCCGAGCAGGCGTACGGATTCGCGGAGGTCGGACAGACCATCGTCAACGCGCCCGACGCCAAGGTCATGCGCGTGTACGTCGACGACGAGCCCATCTCCTTCGACGTCGCCGACGTGCGCGAGTACCGTCGCACGCTCGACATGAAGACGGGTGTTCTCGAGCGCGTGCTCGTGTGGGAGACGCCGTCCGGCAAGCGCGTGCGCATGCGCGACGAGCGCATCGTGAGCTTCGAGGAGCGGCACCTCGCGATCCTGCGGCTCGAGGTCGTGGTCGAGAACTCCGACGCCCCCGTCACGGTCAGCTGTCAGCTGCTCAACCGTCAGGACGGCGCCGGCGTGTACGCCGGCATCCCGACCGAGGCGAAGAAGGGCTTCGACCCGCGCAAGGCCGAGAAGATCGCCGAGCGCGTGCTGGAGCCGGCCGAGCACTGGCAGGACGGCCTGCGCTCCGCGCTGTCGTACACGGTCGCGGCCTCCGGCATGACCGTCGCGGTGGTCGCGGACCACATCATCGAGACCGAGAACGAGTACACCTCGCGCACGCTCATCGAGGAGGACATCGCCAAGAACGTCTTCCGGGTGCAGGCGAGGGCCGGAGTGCCGATCTCGATCACGAAGCTCGTCAGCTACCACTCCTCGCGAGGTGTGCCGCCGCGCGAGCTCGTCGACCGCTGCCGCCGCTCGCTCGACCGCGCGATGTCGGAGGGCGTCGACGAGCAGTTCCGCCGTCAGGCCGACTGGCTCGCCGCGTTCTGGGAGCGCAGCGACGTGCGGATCGACGGGCAGGATGCCGTGCAGCAGGCGACCCGGTGGTGCCTGCTGCAGCTTGCACAGGCGTCGGCCCGCGCCGACGGCACCGGAGTGCCGGCCAAGGGCGTCTCGGGGTCGGGCTACAGCGGCCACTACTTCTGGGACACCGAGATCTACGTGCTCCCGTTCCTCACCTACACCTCGCCGCAGTGGGCCCGCAACGCGCTGCGCGCGCGTGTGCACATGCTCCCCGCGGCCCGTCGACGCGCGGCACAGCTCAACGAGGCAGGGGCGCTGTTCCCGTGGCGCACCATCAACGGCGAGGAGGCCTCGGCCTACTACGCGGCCGGCACCGCGCAGTACCACATCAACGCCGACGTGAGCTTCGCCCTCGGCAAGTACGTGCGGGCGACCGGCGACGAGGACTTCCTGCGGCGCGAGGGCATCGACGTCGCGATCGAGACGGCGCGGCTGTGGGCCACCCTCGGGTTCTGGCGCTCCTCGCACGCCGTGCCGGGGGCGGAGGGCGCGATCGAGACCTTCCACATCCACGGCGTCACGGGGCCGGACGAGTATACGACCGTCGTGAACGACAACCTGTACACGAACGTCATGGCGCGGTACAACCTGCGCTATGCGGCCAAGGTCGTCCGTGAGGCGGAGGAGGCGAACGGCGAGGAGTTCGCGCTCGTGCGCGAGCGCACCGGGCTGCAGCCGGGCGAGGCCGAGGGCTGGGAGCGCGCGGCCGACGCCATGTTCATCCCGTACAGCGAGGCGCTCGGCATCCACCCGCAGGACTCGCTGTTCCTCGAGCGCGAAGTCTGGGATCTGGCACACACGCCCGACGATCAGCGCCCTCTGCTCCTGCACTTCCACCCGCTGGTGATCTACCGGTTCCAGGTGCTCAAGCAGGCCGACGTCGTGCTCGCGCTGTTCCTGCAGGGCAACCACTTCACGCCCGAGGAGAAGAAGGCAGACTTCGACTACTACGACCCGCTGACCACGGGCGACTCGACGCTCTCCGCCGTGGTGCAGTCGATCCTCGCGGCCGAGGTCGGGTACCAGGACCTCGCGCTGGAGTACTTCGAGCAGTCCCTGTTCGTCGACCTCCACGACCTGCACCACAACGCGGCCGACGGCGTGCACGTCGCCTCCGCCGGCGGCGTGTGGACGGCGCTCGTGTGCGGCTTCGGCGGCATGCGCGACTGGGCGGGCGAGCTGAGCTTCGACCCGCGCCTCCCCGCGGACTGGCCGTCGCTGTCGTTCCCGCTGCAGTGGCAGGGGTCGGCCCTTGAGGTCACCGTCACGAAGGACGAGCTCCGCGTGCATGTGCGCTCGGGCGAGCCCGTCCCGTTCACGGTGCGCGACGTCGCCTACATCGCGACGACGGAGGACGACGTCGTGGTGCCGCTCGCCGACCAGGGGCCGCTGATCCCCGGGCGTCCGACGCTGAGGCAGTTCGCCGATGCACGCCGTGAGGACGGCACGCGTTTGTCGGCCTCCGTGCCCGTCATCACGACCGCGATCCCGGTGATCGACTCCCAGGACTGAGCCGACTCTTCGCGACCGTTTCCACCGACGCCCCATCTGGCCGCCCACGCCCCATCGTGTGGACCGCGCTCAGGTGGGGCGTCGGCGCGCAGATGGGGCGTCGACGGGGGCGAGGCGGAACATCGGATGCCGGAGCCCGGGCTGCCTCGATGTCGGCGGCACGCCGTAGGCTGGGGTGGTGACCACAGCCCTCTACCGCCGCTACCGCCCCGAGTCGTTCGGCGAGATGATCGGGCAGTCCCAGGTGACCGATCCGCTGATGACCGCGCTGCGCGGCGATCGTGTCGGCCACGCCTATCTGTTCTCCGGTCCTCGCGGCTGCGGCAAGACCACCTCGGCGCGCATCCTCGCGCGCTGCCTGAACTGCGCGGAGGGTCCGACCGACGTCCCGTGCGGCACGTGCCCGAGCTGCGTCGAGCTCTCGCGAGCGGGCGGCGGGTCCCTCGACGTCGTCGAGATCGACGCGGCGAGCCACAACGGCGTCGACGACGCGCGCGACCTCCGCGAGCGCGCCACTTTCGCCCCGAGTCGCGACCGCTACAAGATCTTCATCCTCGACGAGGCCCACATGGTGACGCCGCAGGGGTTCAACGCGCTGCTCAAGCTCGTCGAGGAGCCGCCGCCGCATGTGAAGTTCATCTTCGCGACGACCGAGCCCGAGAAGGTGCTCGGCACGATCCGTTCGCGCACCCACCACTACCCCTTCCGGCTCGTCCCGCCCGCCGCGATGCTCGAGTACGTCGAGAAGCTCTGCGCCGAGGAGGGCGTCGTGGCCGAGCGCGGAGTGCTGCCGCTCGTCGTGCGCGCCGGAGGCGGTTCGCCCCGTGACACGCTCTCGCTGCTCGACCAGCTCATCGCCGGCTCGGATTCTCCGGCAGGCTCCGAGACCGTCACCGTGGCCTACGAGCGCGCCGTCGCTCTTCTCGGGTACACGCACGCGGCCCTGCTCGACGAGATCGTCGACGCGCTCGCCGCGGGCGATGCGGCTGCCGCGTTCCCCGCGATCGACCGGGTCGTGCAGACCGGGCAGGACCCGCGCCGCTTCGTGGACGACCTTCTCGAGCGCCTGCGCGACCTCATCGTGATCGCGGCCGTGGGCGACGGTGCGTCCGCCGTGCTCCGCGGCATCGCCGCCGACGAGCTCGCGCGCATGCAGACGCAGGCCCGGTCGTTCGGCGCGGCACGCCTGTCGCGCACCGCCGACGTCGTGAGCGCCGCGCTCGACGACATGTCCGGGGCGACCTCGCCACGTCTGCACCTCGAACTGATGGTGGCGCGGGTCCTCGCCGGATCCACGGATGCTGCCGCTGCGGGGCCTTCCACCGGCGCGGCTCCGACCGCGACCGCCGCTCGAGCGAGTGCGCCGTCGGCTCCCGCATCGAACCACACGGCGCCCGCATCGACCCCGCCGGTCGCTCCGCGAGGGAGCGCCGCGCCCGAGACGACGGTCGAATCTGCGGCAGAGCCCGCCCCGGCATCCGAGACGCCCGCCCCGGCATTCGAGACGCGCGCCCTGGCATCCGAAGGCCCGGCATCCGCGCCCTCGACACAGCCCGAGCCCGCGACGCAGCCCGAGCCCGTACCCGCCCCCTCCGGTCCGGTCACGTTCGATCGCATCACGGCATCCTGGCCTGCGATCCTGACGCGTCTCGAGGACATCAGCCGCGCGTCCTGGCTGCTCGCGACCGCCGTGCAGCCCCTCGCGTTCGTCACCGAGACCGAGGTGCTGACGCTCGGGTTCACGAGCCAGCACGATGTGGCGAAGTTCAAGGGCACCACGCCGGGATCGGGGCCCTCCGATCATCTGCGCACCGCGATCGAGCAGGAGGTCGGCGTCAAGGTCAAGTACCTCCCCGCGCCGATGCCCGCAGGCGGAGCACCGAGGCAGTCCTCGCCGTCGGCCTCCAGCGGACCGACCGCCGACGCTCCCGCATCGGAGCCTGCGTCAGCCGGCCCCTCGCGCTCCCAGACCCGCAGCGATTCCGCGACCCCCGTGACGGACTGGGCGGTCGCCCCCATCCCGTCGTCGGCCGAGCCGACGAGCGCTGAGCCCGGAGTCCCCGCGGTGGAGCGGGCGACTCCGTCTTCGCCCCCGGACGCGGTCCAGGTCGCCCGAGACGGCGTCACGGATCAATCGGCGACCGTGACCACGCCGTCGGAGCCTGCGTCACCCGCTCCGGCGGTACCGGCACCCGCCGCATCGTCGCCGACCGCGTCCGCCCATGCACCGACCGCGCCGAACGGGCGGACGGCACCGAACGGGCAGACGGCGCCGTCCGGACCCGGGACCGACGACGTCCCCCCGCCGTACGACGATGAGCCTCCGCCCTGCGACGACGAGCCGCCGTACGACCCTTCGTACGAACCGGTGCCGTCCTCCGCCGGCGGGTCGACAGCTGCCCGGAGCGCATCCGCACCGCGAACCCAGGTTCAGGGGTCCGCGGCGACTCCCGTCCCGCGTACCGCACCGGCATCCGCCCCCGTCGTCACCGAGCGCACCCCATCCGGTGGCGTGCAGCGCTACGGTGAGGCAGTCATCCGCCAGGTGCTCGGCGCGACGTTCGTGCGCGAAGAGCCCTACGAGCCCCCCACGAGGTTCTCCTGATGTACGACGGAATCGTCCAAGAGCTCATCGACGAGTTCGGCCGCCTGCCCGGCATCGGGCCCAAGTCGGCCCAGCGCATCGCGTTCCACATCCTGCAGACGCCGACTTTCGACGTCGCGCGTCTGTCCGAGCTGCTCACCGAGATCCGTGTGCGTGTGCGCTTCTGCGAGATCTGCGGCAACGTCGCGGAGCAGGAGCGCTGCGCGATCTGCCGCGACCCCCGGCGCAACACCGCCCTGATCTGCGTGGTCGAGGACGCGAAGGACGTGGCGGCGATCGAGCGCACGCGAGAGTTCCGCGGTCTGTACCACGTGCTCGGAGGCGCGATCAGCCCGATCGCGGGCATCGGCCCCGACGATCTGCGCATCGCCCAGCTCATGACGCGTCTGGCCGACGGCACGGTGCAGGAGGTCATCCTCGCCACCAACCCGAACCTCGAGGGCGAGGCCACCGCCAGCTACCTCAGCCGCCTGCTCACCACCATGCAGATCACGGTGTCGCGTCTCGCCTCGGGCCTTCCGGTCGGCGGCGACCTCGAGTACGCCGACGAGGTCACCCTCGGACGCGCCTTCGAGGGCCGGCGCGTGCTGTGAACGCCCAGGGCGGCTTTCCCGACGCGGCTGGCTGCTCTTCGGGGCGATGGCGCTCCTGTGGGGCGTGCCGTACCTGTTCATCAGCGTCGCGGTCGAGTCGTTCTCCCCGCCGGCGATCGTCGCCGGCCGCACGCTGATCGCGGCGCTCCTGCTCCTGCCGTTCGCGCTCCGCGGCGGTGCCCTGAAGGCGGCGTGGCGGCACTGGCCCTGGGTGCTCGCCTTCGGCCTGGTCGAGATGGCCGGTCCGTTCGTGCTGCTCGGCCACGCGGAGATGACGCTGCCGTCCGGCATGACCGGGTTGCTGGTCGCGACCGTCCCTCTCTTCGCTGCGCTCATCGCCCTGGGCGGCGGCGACCGCGGCGTGCTCCGCCCGGCCCGCGCGATCGGACTGCTCGTCGGGTTCCTCGGCGTCGCGATCGTCGTCGCGGGTCCCGGGCTGTTCGGCGGTCGGGTCAGCCTGCTGGCGGCGGGAGAGGTGCTCCTCGTCGCCGTGCTCTACGCGATCGCCCCGTTCATCGTCGCGCGCAAGCTCGTCGATGTTCCGTCGCTCGGCACCATCACGCTGTCGCTCCTCATGATCGGCATCCTGTACCTCCCGATCGGTCTCCTGACACAGCACGAGATGCCGACCCCCACCGCGATCTGCGCGCTCCTCGCCCTCGCGGTCATCTGCACGGCCGTCGCCTTCCTGGCCTTCTTCGCGCTGATCCGCGAGGTCGGTCCCGTGCGCGCGCCGCTGTTCACCTACGTGAATCCGGTCGTGGCGATCGTCCTCGGTGCGATCGTGCTGTCGGAACCGCTCACCCCCGGGCTGCTCATCGGCTTCCCGCTCATCATCGCCGGCTGCTGGTTCGCCGCGACCGGCGGGCGACTCCGTCCTCCGGCCTCCGCTCCGGCCGGGCTCGCACCGGGCCCGGTGCCTCCGGCGCCCTGACGTCACATGCGCGGGCGGGTATATGCGCCGATCGTAGAATGAGCGTGGGCGGATCCGCCCGACATCCCAGGGAGTGAACGTGGCCCTCATCGTGCAGAAGTACGGCGGCTCGTCCGTCGCCGACGCAGAGAGCATCAAGCGCGTCGCCAAGCGCATCGTCGACACCCGTCGTGCCGGGCACGACGTCGTCGTCGCCGTGAGCGCCATGGGCGACACGACCGACGAGCTGCTCGACCTCGCGAACGAGGTCGCACCGATCCCCGCGCCGCGCGAGCTCGACATGCTGCTCTCGAGCGGCGAGCGGATCTCGATGGCGCTCCTCGCGATGGCGATCCACTCCATGGGTTTCGAGGCGCGCTCGTTCACGGGCAGCCAGGCCGGCATGATCACCGACTCCCAGCACGGCGCGGCCCGCATCGTCGACGTGACGCCCATCCGTCTGCGCGAGGCGCTCGACGAGGGGGCGATCGTGATCGTCGCCGGTTTTCAGGGCTTCAACCGCGACACCCGCGACATCACCACCCTCGGCCGAGGCGGCTCCGACACGACCGCCGTCGCCCTGGCGGCAGCTCTGTCCGCCGACGTGTGCGAGATCTACAGCGACGTCGACGGGATCTTCACCTCCGACCCGCGCATCATCCCGCGCGCGCAGAAGCTCGACCACATCTCGAGCGAGGAGATGCTCGAGCTCGCCGCCAACGGCGCCAAGGTGCTCTACATCCGCGCCGTCGAGTACGCACGCCGTCACGGCGTCCTGATCCACGCCCGTTCGACGTTCTCGTCGGCCGAGGGCACCTACGTTCTGGGCGAGGGCATGAAGAACCCCCGCGAAGCCGAGGGAGCAGACATGGAAGAACCGATCGTCGCCGGGGTCGCCACCGACTTCAGCCAGGCCAAGATCACCGTGGCCGGGGTCCCGGACGTGCCGGGCAAGGCCGCGGAGATCTTCAAGATCGTCGCTAAGTCGGGCGCGAACGTCGACATGATCGTGCAGAACGTGTCGGGCGCGACCACCGGCCGCACCGACATCTCGTTCACGGTCCCGAAGGCGGACGCGACCGGCGCGCTCAAGGCGCTCGCGGCCGAGCAGACCGAGGTGGGCTTCAGCAACCTCGTGCACGACGACCAGATCGGCAAGCTCTCGGTGGTCGGCGCGGGCATGCGCACGCACTCGGGAGTCTCGGCGATCCTCTTCGAGGCGCTGTCGGCCGGCGGGATCAACATCGAGATGATCTCGACGTCCGAGATCCGCATCTCGGTCGTGCTGCGCGACAGCGACCTGGCCGAGGCCGCTCGCACCGTGCACACCGCCTACGGCCTGGACGGCGAGTTCGACGCAACGGTCCACGCCGGCACCGGCCGCTGACGCCGGGCCGAGCACCGCCTCCGGCGCGGTAGACTCGCCGGAACCCTGACATCGGCGCCAGGCGCGGCATCCGCATCCCGACGTCGCGCCCGAAGCCTCTCTTGCAGCACTGCTCGACGCCAAGGAACATCATGACCCGCATCTCCGACTCAGGACTCTCCGTCGCCATCGTGGGCGCCACCGGCCAGGTGGGTACCGTCATGCGCGAGATTCTCGCCGAGCGGTCCTTCCCGATCCGCGAGCTGCGGCTGTTCTCCTCCGCGCGCTCGGCGGGCACCGCGATCGAGTTCGGCGGCGCGACGGTCATCGTCGAGGACGTCGAGACCGCGGATGCCGCAGGCATCGACATCGCTCTGTTCTCCGCAGGTGCCACGGCCAGCCGCGCGTACGCGCCGCGCTTCGCCGAGGCCGGAGCCGTCGTGGTCGACAACTCCAGCGCCTGGCGCAACGACCCCGAGGTGCCGCTGGTCGTCAGCGAGGTCAACCCGCACGCGATCGACGACCGCCCGCGCGGCATCATCGCGAACCCGAACTGCACGACCATGGCCGCGATGCCGGTGCTGAAGGCGCTGGACGCCGAGGCCGGCCTCGAGCGCCTGATCGTGTCGACCTACCAGGCCGTGTCGGGCTCCGGCCTTGCCGGCGCGCAGGAGCTCCTCGGCCAGGTCGAGGGCGTGCTCGCCCAGGGCGACACCCTGCGTCTGGTGCACGACGGCTCGGCGATCGACTTCCCGGAGCCCGAGAAGTACGTCGCGCCGATCGCGTTCGACGTCATCCCGTTCGCGGGGAACCTCGTCGACGACGGCCAGAACGAGACCGATGAGGAGAAGAAGCTCCGCAACGAGAGCCGCAAGATCCTCGAACTCCCCGGCCTCCGTGTCGCCGGCACGTGCGTGCGGGTTCCCGTTTTCACGGGTCACTCCCTGTCGATCAACGTCGAGTTCGCGCGCGACATCACCCCGCAGCGCGCGGCCGAGGTGCTGAGCGCGGCCCCCGGCGTCGTGCTCGACGAGGTCCCCACCCCGCTGCAGGCCGCGGGCAAGGACCCGAGCTTCGTCGGTCGCATCCGCGCCGATCAGTCCGCGCCGGAGGGCAAGGGCCTCGTGCTGTTCATCAGCAATGACAACCTGCGCAAGGGAGCGGCGCTCAACGCGGTGCAGATCGCCGAGATCCTCGCCGAGCGCCTGGCGGTCATAGCCTGACGGCATCCCCGCGATACCGAACCGGTCTGGTGGGACCGGCCCGCGTGGTCTGTCGCGCCGTGCCCGCGAACTAGACTGTCCTGGTGACAGAAAAAGTCGATGTCGTCTTGATCGGCGGTGGCATCATGTCCGCCACCCTGGGTACGCTGCTGCACGAGCTGCAGCCGGACTGGAAGATCGTCGCCTTCGAGCGACTCTCCGACGTGGCCCAGGAGTCGTCGAACCCGTGGAACAACGCGGGCACCGGCCACGCGGCCCTGTGCGAGCTCAACTACATGCCGCAGCAGGGGAACGGCCCGCTCGACCCCGCCAAGGCGATCTCGATCAACGAGCAGTTCCAGCAGAGCCGCCAGTTCTGGTCCTCGCTCGTCGAGAAGGGCGTGCTCGATGCGCCGTCGACGTTCATCAACGCGACCCCGCACATGACGTTCGTGCGCGGAGAGAAGGACGTCGCCTACCTCAAGGACCGCTACGAGGTGCTCAAGAAGCAGCCGCTGTTCGCGGGCATCGAGTACAGCGAGGATTCGCGCGTCATCAACAAGTGGGCGCCCCTGCTCATGCAGCAGCGTCGCAAGGGCGAGCCGTTCGCAGCGACGCGGGTGCCCGCCGGTACCGACGTCGACTTCGGAGCGCTCACCCACCAGCTCTTCGACCACCTCACCGACTCGGGTGTCACGCTCCGCACGAACACCGAGGTCAAGTCGCTCAAGAAACGCAAGGACGGCACCTGGCGCGTCGGCTTCCGCAACACGGTCGGCCGCACGCCCGACGAGGTCGACGCGCGCTTCGTGTTCGTGGGCGCGGGCGGCTGGGCACTCAAGCTCCTGCAGCGCTCCGGCATCCCGGAGATCAAGGGCTACGGCGTCTTCCCGATCGGCGGACAGTTCCTCAAGACCTCGAACCCGGCGATCGTCGCGCAGCACAAGGCCAAGGTGTATTCGCAGGCCTCGGTCGGCGCCCCGCCCATGTCGGTGCCGCACCTCGACACGCGCGTGGTCGACGGCGAGGCGTCGCTCATGTTCGGCCCGTTCGCGACGTTCAGCCCGAAGTTCCTCAAGAACGGATCGATGCTCGACCTCGTGACCCAGGTGCGCCCGCACAACCTGTGGCCCATGCTCCGCGTCGCCTTCGCGAACCCGGACCTCATCACGTACCTGGTCGGCGAGCTGCTCAAGAACCACTCCAAGAAGGTCGACAGCCTCCGCACCTTCATGCCGACCGCGAAGGGCGAGGACTGGACCCTCATCAACGCGGGTCAGCGCGCCCAGGTGATGAAGAAGGACCCCAAGAAGGGCGGCATCCTGCAGTTCGGCACCGAGGTCGTCGCCGCGGGTGACGGCTCGATCGCCGGGCTCCTCGGTGCGTCGCCCGGTGCGTCGACCGCCGTGCCGATCATGCTCGACCTGCTGAAGAAGTGCTTCCCGGCCGAGTACCCGGGGTGGGAGTCCGATCTGCGGGAGCTCATCCCGACGTTCGGCGAGAAGCTGAACACGGATGCCGCGCTGGCGGCGAGCTCCACATCGGCGACCGCGTCCGTCCTCGGCATCGACGAGTAGCAGCCCGGTGGCCAAGCTCTATTTCCGCTACGGCGCGATGAACTCGGGCAAGTCCACCGCTCTCCTTCAGGCCGCGTACAACTACGAGGAGCGTGGGCAGCACGTCCTGCTCGCGAAGCCCGCGATCGACACGAAGGGCGCGTCCGAGATCTCGAGTCGGCTGGGGATGACTCGCGAGGTCGACTTCCTTCTCGGGCCCGAGGACGATGCACGCGTGGTTTTCGCGGAGCATCGGGCTCGCGTCCGCGCATCGACGACCGCCGAGGTGGCGTGCCTGCTGATCGACGAGGCTCAGTTCCTCACGGCGGAGCAGGTCGACGATCTCTTCCGCATCGCGATCGAGGAGAGCATCCCGGTCATCGCGTACGGCATCCGCAACGACTTCCTGACCCACGCGTTCCCGGGGTCGGCGCGTCTGCTGGCGATCGCGCACTCCCTCGAGGAACTCAAGACGATCTGCCGCTGCGGACGCAAGGCGGTCTTCAACGGTCGTGTGGTCGGCGGACGCTTCGTGTTCGACGGCGATCAGGTCGCGATCGACGAGGGGGCGAACGGCGACTCGGCTCCTGAGCTGACGACCTACGAGTCCCTGTGCGGTGCCTGCTACCTCCAGGAGTCGGGCGGACGCCTGGGCTGATCCGTCGGCTCGCCCTCCTCTGTCAGAGGGTGCCGTCGGCGTGCCTGCGTTGCATGGTCTGACCACACGCGCTACTGTGGTCAGACCACAGAGTTCGACGGTGATCGGGAGGACGCATGCCGGAGCAGCCTGCACGCGCGTGGCGCCTGGTGCTCGAGCACATCGAACGAGATCTCCTCGACGGCCGTCTCGGTCCCGGCGACCGCCTGGCGTCCGAGCGCGACCTCTCCGCGGACCTCGGAGTCGGCCGATCGAGCGTCCGCGAAGCGCTGCGAGTGCTGGAGGTCATGGGTCTCATCCGCACGGCCACGGGCTCGGGCCCTCAGGCCGGCGCGATCGTGATCGCCACCCCCAGCGGGGGCATGTCGACCCTTCTGCGACTTCAGGTCGCAGCTCATGGCTTCCCGCTCGACGACGTCGTCCGCACGCGGCTGCTGCTCGAAGATGCCGTGGTCGCCGACCTCGCGGGGCAGCCGCAGCCCGATCTCGACCCCGCACGCCGAACGCTGGACGCCATGGATGCCGAGGGTCTGACGCCCTCCGAGTTCCTCGCCCTCGACGCGCAACTGCATCTCGCTCTCGCCGAGGCGAGCGGCAACTCTGTCGTCGCCGCGATGATGGCGGGTCTCCGCACCGCGATCGAGTCCTACGTCCAGCGGGGCGCCGAGGCGATCGAGGACTGGAGCGGGATGGTCGACGTGCTCCGCGCCGAGCATCGCGCCATCGTCGAGGCGATCGCGCGCGGAGACGCCGAGAGCGCTCGCTCCCTCGTGCACGCGCACATCACCGGCTACTACACCGCGGCGGGACTCACCCGCCCCCTCCCGTCCGTCGTCTGAGAGGCACCATGGTCCAGCGCCAGCTCCCCAACCCCGCCGAGCTCCTCGAGCTCATGAAGTTCAAGAAGCCCGAGCTCGACGGGCGCAAGAGGCGGCTCGACGCCGCGCTCACGATCGCCGACCTGCGGACGATCGCGAAGCGCCGCACCCCCAAGGCGGCCTTCGACTACACCGATGGGGCCGCCGAGGGGGAGCTGTCGCTGACGCGGGCACGCCAGGCGTTCCAGGACGTGGAGTTCCACCCCGGCATCCTCCGTCCCGCGCCGACCGTCGACACGTCCGTCGAGATCCTCGGCGGCCCTTCGGCGCTGCCGTTCGGCATCGCGCCGACGGGATTCACGCGCCTGATGCAGACCGCGGGCGAGGTCGCCGGTGCCGGAGCAGCGGCTGCCGCCGGCATCCCTTTCACCCTCTCGACGCTCGGTACGACCTCGATCGAGGGCGTGAAGGCCGCGAACCCGCACGGGCGCAACTGGTTCCAGCTGTACGTCATGCGCGACCGGGAGATCTCCTACGAGCTCACCCGTCGTGCCGCCGCCGCGGGCTTCGACACACTGCAGTTCACGGTCGACACCCCGGTCGCGGGAGCGCGCCTCCGTGACAAGCGCAACGGCTTCAGCATCCCGCCGCAGCTCACGCTCGGCACGATCGTCAACGCGATCCCGCGTCCATGGTGGTGGTACGACTTCCTCACGACGCCCAAACTGGAGTTCGCGTCGCTGAGCACCACGGGCGGCACGGTCGGCGAGCTGCTCGACGCCGCGATGGACCCGACCATCAGCTACGACGACCTCGCCGTGATCCGCGACCTGTGGCCAGGGAAGATCGTGATCAAGGGCGTGCAGAACGTCGAGGACTCGGTGCGTCTGCGCGATGCGGGCGTCGACGGCATCGTCCTGTCCAACCACGGCGGACGGCAGCTCGATCGTGCGCCGATCCCGTTCCACCTGCTGCCCGAGGTGCGGCGCGCGGTGGGGGACGATTTCACGGTCATGATCGACACGGGCATCATGAACGGCGCCGACATCGTCGCCTCCGTGGCCCTCGGCGCCGACTTCACGTTGATCGGTCGCGCCTACCTCTACGGTCTGATGGCCGGCGGTCGGCAGGGCGTGGACCGGACGATCGCCATCGTCCGCACCGAGATCGAGCGCAC
This sequence comes from Microbacterium sp. LMX7-1.2, assembly GCF_040675935.1. Classification (NCBI taxonomy): domain Bacteria; kingdom Bacillati; phylum Actinomycetota; class Actinomycetes; order Micrococcales; family Microbacteriaceae; genus Microbacterium; species Microbacterium sp. LMX7-1.2. The sequence goes on from NZ_JBEGIL010000001.1 coordinate 3,095,684, forward strand.
GATGCGTCTGCTCGGGGTCTCCTCGCTCGCCGAGCTCGAACCCGCGCACGTCACGCAGCTCACACGCCTCGTTCCGGTCGCCAGAGACGCGTCGGACGTGGTCGTGCGCTGAGGCCGTTCACGCCGCGGGCTCGGCCACGGGACGGGTCCGCGGTGGCCACGGCACCAGCATCGACGTCGTGCGCCGGTAGTCGGCGTACGCGGGGTACTTCGACGCCGTGATCGACTCTGTGAAGATCGTCGATCCGATGAAGAGGATGCTGAGCAGGAACGCGCCGAGGATCGAGGCGTTCAGCGCCCCGCCCAGGAATCCCGCGCCAGAGGTCACGGCGGCCGTCGCGCCGAGCGCGTAGAACGCCCACCATTGGCTCTGCTCGAAGAAGAAGTTCGGGTGGCGGCTGTAGCGGAACAGTCCTGTGGTCGCGAACCCCGGAGCGAGCGTTCCGCCGGCTCGCCGCTTGTGCTGGTGGAACGCCCACTGCTGCTGATCCGCGATCGTCTCGCCGGCGAGTAGGGCGAGGAAGAGCACCGCGAACACGACATCCCATCCTGTCAAGGGCGCGGGATGCTGCAGGGCGACGTTCGCCGGGAGGGTGATGAGCACGAGCAGCGCCATCTGATAGCCGACGATGAAGAGCAGGTTGAACAGCTGGAACTGCCAGGGGCGCATGCGTCCGCGGAGGATGGCCCAGCGATAGTCCTCCATGCCCGTGTAGCCGCCCTTGCGCGCGAAGTTGAACGTCAGGCGTGCGCCCCACGCGGTGACGAGCAGCGCCATGAGTACGAGACGCGCCGCATCGACTCCGTTGGCGAGCCCGGCGATCGCAAAGATCCACACGTACACGACCGGGACGATGGACCAGGCTCGGTCCACCCACGAGGTGTCGCGGGTCAGCAGAGAAAGGATCCAACAGGCGGCGCTGGCGAGGCCGGCGGTGACGAGGACGATCGCGAGGGGATCCATACCGTCATGGTAGGACTCGGCGAGGACGTCGTGGTGGAGCCGGGCGTCCGCCGACGTCAGAGTCCGGCGAGCAGCGCGTCGAGCTTCGCCGCTGTGTCCTCCCAGCCGTCCACCGCGACCGAGGGCACGCCGAGCGCGAGGACCGGGTAGTCGTTGCCACCCTCGTCGAGGCGGTCGCCGTAGAACAGCATCGACGCCAGCGGGATGCCGGTCAGCTCGGCGAGTCGTTGCATGCCGAAGGCCTTGTCGATGCCGGCGCGCGTGATGTCGATCGACGTCGATCCGCCCGAGCGCACCTCGAGGCCGGGAAGACGCGGTGCGACCGCGGCCCGCAGAGCCTCGCGCTTCGCACCCGTCGGATCCCAGTCGTGCTTGGCGTCGACGGGCGCCTTCTGCCCGAGCGCCGAGAACGTGATCTGCGAGCCGCGGTCCTCGAGGATCGCGCCCCAGGGCTCCGCCTCCCACAGCCCCAGACGCTCGGCCTCCTCGCGCAGTGCCGTCAGCGCACCGGACTTCTCCGTCTCGTTGAGGTCGTGCGCATAGACGGCGGCGAAATCGGCGCCGTCGTGGCGCAGGTAGCGGGTGCCGCACGTGGGAAGCAGGTGCAGGCGCGCGAGCTGCGCTGCATCGACGTCCCGGAGCTGGGCGATCACCTGAGAGCGGAACTGCTGCTCGTTGCCGCCCGAGATGATCGCGACGTCGACCTTCTGCAGCAGGGCGACGAGCAGATCGGCGATCCGCGGGTCGATCGTCGCCTTGGACGGCGCGAGCGTGTCGTCGAGGTCGAACGCGACGAGTGCGGGCGTGGTCATGGTGTCTCCAGGGTACGTGTGGCGGTCGCACGCGGCGCGAACAGGAGTGTGCAGCAGATGGCGAGGGCGACCCCGATCAGAGCTCCGCTCGAGTTCGCGATCACATCGCTCACGGTCGCCGCGCGGTGGGGGAGCGCGAGCCGCTGCGCGAGCTCGATCCCGAGGGAGATCGCTGGCCCCAGCAGCACGGACAGAAGCCAAAGTCGGCGGGGCGTGAGCACGAAGGCGAAGATTCCGACGGGGACGAAGACCAGCACGTTCGCGAGGATCTCGAGGCGTGTGAAGTCGAGCGAGTCCCAGCCGATCCGGTGGGCCGTCGCGAGCGCGAGGTCGAGCAGGTCCGGCATCCGCTCCTCCACTCTCGTGGGAGTGAGGGTCAGCAGTGCGAGTCCGGCGAGGAAGGGGGCGGCGAGGGCCGCGGCGATGCCGCGCGTGAGACCGCGCGGGGCAGGGAGCAGGCGGTGCACGCGTTCCCCTTCCGCTGGTGTCCCGATACAGAGAAGGCCGCCCGTGGGGGGCGGCCTTCCGATGTCACTGGTCGGGGTGACAGGATTTGAACCTGCGACCTCTTCGTCCCGAACGAAGCGCGCTACCAAGCTGCGCCACACCCCGTTTTGCAACCCTCCGAGTCTACAAGGAAAATCCCGCAGCACCGAATCGGCTGATCAGTCGCGTGCCGTGAGGGTGAGCAGCGTCGCCTCGGGGCGGCACGCGAAGCGCACGGGCGCGTAGATCGAGTGGCCGCAGCCCGCGCTCACGTTGAGCGGCACGGTGCGCCCCTCGCTCGACCACGTGCTGAGTCCCTTCGCCTGGTCCAGCGGGATGTCGCAGTTCGCCACCAATGCGCCGAAGCCGGGAAGGCAGACCTGTCCGCCGTGCGTGTGGCCGCCGAGGATCACGTCGGCCCCGATGTCGACGAAGCTGCTCAGCACCCGCTGGTACGGCGCATGCGTGACTCCGATCACGGACGTCCGGGCATCCCACGGCTTGAGCGCGTCGACTTGGGGGAGGAGGAGGTCGAAACGGTCCCATCCCCGATGCGCGTCGCTGACGCCGAACAGATCTATCGGGTTGCCCGCGATCTCGAAGCTCGCCGTGGTGTTGTTCAGATCGGCCCAGCCGAGCTCATCCGTGAAGTAGGAGTCCATCGCGGCGGTGTCGAGCAGCGGCGCCGCCTGATGCCCCTTCGAGGGTGCCATGAAGTATCGGAACGGGTTCCGCGGCGAAGGCGCATTGACGTCGTTCGAGCCGTGCACGAAGACTCCGGGGATCCCCGCGAAGGAGTCGAACGCGCGGCGGATGCCGGCCAGCCCATCGCGGTGCCCGAGGTTGTCGCCCGTGTTGACGATCAAGTCGGGTTCGAGCTGCGCCAGCGACGCCAGCCAGTCCTGCTTGCGGTGCTGCCAGGGCGCCATGTGCGCATCCGAGATGTGCAGCACCCGGATCGGTGCGGAACCGGGTGCGAGGGCGGATGCCGTGACCTCGCGCACCGTGAAGAGGTAGCGCTCGATGCCGAAGCCCCAGACCGCGGCCGCAGCACCAGCGGCCCCCACCGCGCCGAGCGCGATGAGGGCCGGGTGAGCAGGACGGATGGACGTCACTGGCACGAGACCGTGATCGGCGTGGCGCGGTTGGCCGCGGTGTTGGCAGCCGGGTTGGTGGACGACACCACCGCGTTGCTGGGGTTGCAGGAGTTGTCGAAGTCGACGGTCGAGAACCCGGCACCCGTCAGCGCGGCGAACCCGGCGGCCTTCGGCTGGCCCGTGACGTCGGGAACCGTGACGCCCTGCCCGTTGCTGGGAGAGATCGTCACGGTCGCGCCGCTGGGTGCCTGACCGGCGGGGTCCTGAGCCACGATCACGTCACCGGCGGGTCCGTCGACGGCGGGACCGACGACGACCTGGAAGTCGGCGTTCTGCAGCGTCGCCGTCGCGGTCGCGGTGTCCATTCCGACCACGTTGGGAACGTCCGTCAGCACCTGCTTGCTGAGGTTCGCATCCGGCTGGGGGAACGCGTCTCCGCCGTAGAGATCGTTCGCGGTGCGCTGCATCGTTCGCGCCAGGCTGTAGCGCATCTCGTTGAGCGCAGTGCCGCCCCAGCTCTGACGCAGGATGCTGGCCTGACCCTGCGAGCGTCCGACCCACACCGCCGTCGTGACCTTGGTGCTCGACTCGATCATCATGGTTCCCCACGACTCGTGCGTTCCGGTCTTGCCGATCAGCGGCACCCCGTCGCGCGTGTTCGCCTTGGCTCCGGTTCCGCCGTTCATGACGCCCTGCAGCGCGAACGCCGCGGTGTTGGCGACCTCGGGCGAGATCACCTGCGAGCACTTCGACTCCGGGATCGGCAGTTCGTTGCCCTCGGCGTCGACCACGCGGTCGATCGCCTTCGGGGTGCAGTAGATGCCGTTGTTGGCGACTGTCGCGTAAGCGCCGGCCATCGCGAGCGGCGAGATGTACTTCGGTCCGAGGATGTCGTAGGGAGCGGCGTTGCCATCGGTCGTCTTCCCGCCGTTGGCGAGCGTGACGCCCATGCGGTCGGCCACGGCGTTGATGTTGCAGAGGTCGAGCTTCTCCGCCATCGCGAGGTAACCGCTGTTGAGCGAGTCGGCGGTGAACTTCATAACGGTTCCCGTGTACCCGCCCTGGTTGCCGAAGTTCTGGATCTTCGTGTTGTTGCGGATGCGGTCGTCGCCGCACTTGAAGTTCTGGAACACGCGGTTCGTACCGTTCAGGGTCTCGCGCACGGAGTGTCCCTCCTCGAGCCAGTCGATGAGGGTGAACAGTTTGTAGGTCGAGCCGACCGAGAAGCCGTTGGAGCCACCGTGGGCCTTGTCCGTCGCGAAGACGAGCGACGTGTACGCCTGGTCGCCCTGGATGGTCTCGCTGAAGGTGGTGTTCTGTGTGATCGCCAGCACGCGCCCGGTCGTCGTCTCGAGCGAGACTCCCGCCGACCCGAAGTACTGGTTGTCGTAGTTGCCCGGGACCGTGTCCAGCATCGCCTGCGCGCCGGCGTTCTGGATGTCGACGTTCATGGTCGAGTAGATCTTGAGGCCGCCCTGGCGCAGCAGGTCGCGCCGGGCCTCGGGGGTGTCGCCGAAGGCGGGGTCGTTGAGGACGACGGACTTCACGTACTCGCAGAAGTAGGCGCTGCGGGCGACGTTGTTCGCGGAGACGCAGCCCTGCGTCGGCGGGGTGATGGCCGGGGTGATCGGCGTCGCCTCGGCCTCGTCGTACTGCGCCTGCGTGATCTTCCCGTCGGTCAACATCCGGCCGAGCACGTAGTGGCGGCGCTCGAGTGTCTGCGCGTAGCCGTCGGCGGCGCTGTTGTGGCCGACGCCGTCGTCGTCGGTCCACGTCCCGTTCGGCATGTCGATGCGGTACTGGTTGGGGTTCTGCACCATGCCGGCGATGGTCGCGGCCTGCGCGACCGTGAGGTTCGCGGCGGTGGTGGAGAAGTAGTAGTTCGCTGCCGACTCGATGCCGTAGACCGTGCCGCCGAAGTTCGCGATGTTGAGGTACCCGAGGAGGATGTCGTTCTTCGAGTACTCCTTCTCGATCTGCAGGGCGTAACGCATCTCCTGCAGCTTGCGCTCGATGCCCTTCGAACCGGTCGCGTTGGTCGCGTCGAGCCAGCACTGGCGGAGGTCGTCGGAGTAGGTCTCGGACGCAGGGTCGGCGTTCTGCTCGCACTCCTGGATCAGCACGTTCTTGACGTACTGCTGGGTGATGGTCGACGCGCCGCGGTCGCTCGTGCCGCGGAGGTTGTCGACCAGCGCCTTGGCGGTCGCGCCCACATTGACGCCGCCGTGGCTGTAGTAGCCCTTGTCCTCGCTCGAGAGCACCGCGTCGTACACGACGGGGTTGATCTGCTCGAAGGTCACCGGCACGCGGTTCTGCTCGTAGAACGAGGCCAGCTCGATGGGAGTGCCGTCGGACGCCGTGGCGTAGATCGTCGACTGCTCCATGGGAGCGGTGACGTCGAGCTTGGCGGGGAGCTTCTCGAAGATCGTGAGAGCCTGCGAGCCGGCGATCCCCGTCATGGCGAGGACCGGGGTGACGCTGGCCGTGACGAGGAGGCCGGCGACCGCGCTCAGGCCGACGAGTCCGAGGACCCCGCCGAGCGCACCCCTCACCGTGCGATTCTTTGTAGGCATACGCTGATCGTAGGGGAGTTCCCTGAAAAACCACCTTTGACGCATCCGGGCACGGATGCCGCGAGACAGGAGAGCCATGACCACGTGGGAGTACCTCACCACGCCGCTGCTGATCCACAACACGGCCGCGATCCTCAACAACTGGGGTAAGCAGGGCTGGGAGCTCGTGCAGGTCGTCCAGGGGCCGGAGGGCGGGCTCGTCGCCTACTTCAAGCGCCCGGTCGGCGGCGACGCCGCGGGCAATGCCGGACTTGCGGCCGCCGAGCAGGCGTCTCGCCAGTTCGAGGGAGGTGCGGCATGAGCGTCTCCGCACGCCTCGCCGAGCTCGACATCGAGCTCCCCGCGGTCGCCGCTCCGGTCGCCGCCTACGTGCCCGCCGTGGTCCGCGACGGACTCGTGTACACCTCCGGCCAGCTCCCGTTCGCCGGTGGGGCGCTGCCCACCACCGGCAAGGTGGGGGCCGAGGTCACCGCCGAGGATGCGAACGCCTACGCCCGCACGTGCGCGCTGAACGCGCTGGCTGCGGCTGCGGATGCCGCGGGTGGCGTGGACAGGATCGCCGGCGTGCTGCGGGTCGGCGGCTTCGTGGCATCCGTCCCCGAGTTCACCGGGCAGCCGGGCGTCATCAACGGCGCAAGCGTGGTGCTGGGGGAGATCTTCGGCGACGCAGGGCGTCACGTCCGCGCCGCGGTCGGCGTGCCCGTGCTCCCGCTCGACAGCCCGGTCGAGGTCGAGGTCACGTTCATCCTCGCCTGACGGTCGCCCACCCCGACGCAGAACGCCCCCTCCCGACCGGGAGGGGGCGTTCCTGCATCCGTCCTACTTGACCTGCGCCGAGATGATGCTCATGACGGCGGTGTCGGCCAGCGTGGTGGTGTCGCCGACCTCGCGTCCCTCGGCCACGTCGCGCAGCAGGCGGCGCATGATCTTGCCCGAGCGGGTCTTCGGCAGCTCGCCCACGATGTACACGTCGCGCGGGCGTGCGATCGCGCCGATCTGCTCGCCGACCCAGAGCCGCAGCTGCTGGGCGAGACCCGCGGGATCGTGCGCCGACAGGTAGCTCTCCTTGATGATCACGAACGCGACCACGGCCTGTCCGGTGGTCTCGTCCGAGGCGCCGACGACCGCGGCTTCGGCCGTGGCCTCGTGCGCGACGAGCGACGACTCGATCTCGGCGGTCGAGAGGCGGTGGCCTGACACGTTCATGACGTCGTCGACCCGGCCGAGCAGCCACAGGTCCCCGTCGTCGTCGAGTCGTGCGCCGTCACCGGCGAAGTAGTAGCCCTGCTTCTCGAACTTCTCCCAGTACGTCTCGCGATACCGCTCAGGGTCGCCCCAGATGCCGCGCAGCATGCTGGGCCACGGCTCGGTGATCACGAGCAGCCCGCCGTTGCCGTTGCCGACCTCGACGCCGGACTCGTCGACCACGTCGATCGAGATCCCGGGGAGCGGCACCTGGGCGGAGCCCGGCTTGGTGGCGGTGACTCCGGGGAGCGCCGAGACCATGATCGCCCCGGTCTCGGTCTGCCACCATGTGTCGACGATCGGGGTCGTGCCGGCACCGATCACGTCGCGGTACCAGATCCATGCCTCCGGGTTGATGGGTTCGCCCACCGAGCCGAGCAGACGCAGCGACGAGAGGTCGAACTTCTGCGGGACGCTGCGGCCGATCTTCATGAACGAGCGGATGGCGGTCGGCGCCGTGTAGAAGATCGAGACCTTGTACTTCTCGATGATCTCCCACCAGCGGCCGGGATGCGGGGAGTCGGGCGTGCCCTCGTAGATGACCTGGGTCGCACCGTTGGCGAGCGGCCCGTAGGTCACGTAGCTGTGGCCGGTGATCCAGCCGATGTCGGCGGTGCACCAGTACACGTCGGTCTCGGGATGCAGGTCGAACACGTACTTGTGCGAGTAGGCGGCCTGCGTGAGATAGCCGCCGGACGTGTGCAGGATGCCCTTCGGCTTCCCGGTCGTGCCGGATGTGTAGAGGATGAACAGCGGGTTCTCGGCGGGGAATGCCTGCGCCTCGTGCTCGGGGGACGCCGCTGGCACGACGTCGTGCCACCAGAGGTCGCGCTCGTCGTCCCAGTCCACCTCGTTGCCGCCGCGCTTGACGACCAGGACGTGCTCGACGGTCTGCTGCTCGCCCTCGCCACGGTCGGACAGGGCCTGGTCGACCGCGGGCTTGAGCGCCGAGACCTTGCCCTTGCGGTACCCACCGTCGGCGGTGATGACGAGCTTCGCGCCGGCGTCGTCGATGCGCGCTCGGAGGCTGTCGGCGCTGAAGCCGCCGAACACGACCGAGTGGATCGCGCCGACGCGGGCGACCGCGAGCATCGAGGCCACCGCCTCGGGGATCATCGGCAGATAGATCGCGACGCGGTCGCCGTGCCCGACGCCGAGGCCTTCGAGCACGTTCGCGACCCGCTTGACCTCCTCGGTGAGTTCGGCGTAGGTGATGCTGCGGGAGTCGCCGGGCTCGCCCTCCCAGTGCAGGGCGACGCGATCGCCGTTGCCGTCCTCGACATGTCGATCGAGGCAGTTGTACGCGACGTTGAGCTCGCCGTCGTCGAACCACTTCGCGAAGGGCGGGGTCGACCAGTCGAGCGTGCGCGTGAAGGGCGTGCTCCAGGTGAGGAGTTCGCGCGACTGCTCCGCCCAGAAGTCCAGGCGGTCGGCGGCGGCCCGCTCGTACAGCTCCGGCGAGGAGACGGACTGGGCGACGAACTCGTCGGACGGCGTGAATCTGCGGGTCTCGTCGAGGAGATGGTCGATCTGGCTGCTCATCGGCAGGCGCTCCTTTGCGGCATGGCGGGGTCGTGCGGGCGCGATCGGGCGGGTGACCCGATCTCGTGAGGGCGAATCTAGTAGGGGTGGAGGGCACCCAGTACTGCCGGAAGTCGGTAGTGCGCGGGGTTTTGTCAGGACGGCTGCCACCCGTACACTCGACGACAGCCGAATTCTTCATTCCGGCCTCGGCGCGCCCGATTCCCCCGACAGGGCCGCCCTGGGCGGCATCCCATTCCCCCCGTGAGATGCCGCCCTTCTCCGTCTCCGGTCGCCTTTATCCGTTGACGGTCGACCTCGGTGCGTTTCATCTCTCCTGCACGGATGCCGTCCACGAGGTGTTCTGCACAGCCGCCGGCGATGCGCGCGGAGGGAAGATCCCGGCGGCGGATCCCGTGCGTACCGTCGGGGCATGAGCGAACCGTTCGTCATCGAACCCCGGGTGCGGGAGGGCCTCGACGACCGTGGCGCGCTCGAGCTCGACCCCGCCTTCGGTCCTCTCGCAGTGCACTGCGCCGACGACGAGGTGACGGACGTGTTCGTGAACGGCGCGACGGGCCTGTTCGTCGACCGAGGTCACGGGGCGCAGCCCGTCGCGGGATGGCGAGCGTCCGAGCGTGAGGTGAGGGACCTCGCCGTCGCGCTCATCGCACTCGGCGGACGGCATCTCGACGACCAGGCGCCGTGCGTCGACGTACGACTCGTCTCCGGGATCCGCGTGCACGCCGTGCTCGCCCCCGTCGCCGCATCGGGCACCGCGCTGTCGATCCGCATCCCGCGGGTGCGCGCGGCCGATCTCGAGGCGCTCGCCGCCCTCGGAGCATTCGACGCGCGACAGCATCGCCGCCTGCGCGACATCGTGGAGCGCCGGACCAACGTCCTCATCTCGGGAGGGACCGGGACCGGGAAGACCACGCTGCTGTCGGCACTGCTGACCGCGGCGCCCGACTCCGAGCGGGTCGTCACGATCGAGGACGTCGCCGAGCTCCGTCCCCGGCATCCGCATCACGTGGCCCTGGAGGCCCGACAGCCCAACCTCGAAGGCGCCGGCGGGATCAGTCTCGCCCGGCTCGTGCGCGAATCGCTGCGGATGCGGCCCGATCGACTGGTCGTCGGGGAGTGCCGCGGCGAGGAGGTGCGCGAGCTCCTCAGCGCCCTCAACACGGGGCATGACGGGGGAGCGGGGACCCTGCACGCGAGCGGCCTGTACGACGTGCCCGCACGGTTGGAGGCGCTCGGCGCCCTCGCCGGCCTCGATGCGACCGCGCTCGCGCGGCAGGCGGTGAGCGCGTTCGGCATCGTGCTGCACCTCGACAGAGCGCCGGACGGCCGTCGTCGAATCGCCTGTGCGGGGACCCTCCGGCTGTCGCGCGATCGTCTGGCTGTGGAGGAGGTGCAGGGATGGTGAGGGCATCGCCCGCGCCGGCAACCGAGGTCTCGGATGCCGCGGACACCGTGCAGACCCTCGCGGTGCTGCTGCAGGCGGGGGCCGCGCCGACGGTGGCATGGCGCCATCTCTCCGACGTCGGCGACCGGACCGCCGCGGCGATCGTGAGCACGGTCGATCGCGGCGCCACGCTGGTCGGTGCGATCGAGGCGCAGAAGGGAGCCTGGTGCGATGTCGCGGCTGCGTGGGAGATCGCGAGCGTGGTCGGGGCACCGCTCGCCGACGTGCTGCGCTCGATCGCCGGCTCGCTGCGCGACGCGGCGACAGCGGCGGACGACGTGCGGATCGCGCTGGCGGAGCCCGCCGGGACCGCGCGGATGCTGCTCTGGATGCCCCTGGCCGGACTTCTGCTCGGTTTCGCGTTCGGCTTCGACACGGTCGGCGTGATCCTCGGCACTCCGGCCGGCGGGGCGTGCGTCGTGCTCGGCCTCCTGTTCGTGTTCGCCGCACGGCTCTGGACATCTCGGCTGCTGCGGCGCGCACGACCGGAACCGGGCACCCCGGGGCTGCGGTCCGAGCTGGTCGCGGTCGCGCTGTCGGGCGGCGTCTCGATCGAACGAGCGCTGGCCCTCGTCGCAGACGTCAGTGCGTCGCTCCCTGCCGACGCCCACCACGACGAGCGGCTGCGCTCGGTCCTCGAGCTGTCGCGCGCAGCAGGGGTTCCCGCCGTCGAGCTGCTCCGCGCGACCGCTGCGCACGAGCGCCACGCGGCGCGTGTGCGGGGACGGCTCAGAGCAGCGGCCCTGTCGACGCGGCTCCTCGTGCCGCTCGGAGTGTGCACGCTGCCGGCCTTCCTCCTCCTCGGCGTCGCTCCGCTGCTGCTGAGCGTTCTGGGATCCACTCAGCTGCCGATCTGACGACACCACCGGGCCTTATGCCCCCCATTCGGACGCCTTCGCGTCCCCGACACAGAGAGTAAGGACACACCATGATCACCGCACACACGACGACCGCTGCGCACAGGATGACCACCGAGAACCGGACCGCGACCGCGAGCGGGGGAGGCGGCGCGACCACCGGGACGACCATGAGCTGCTCGGGTGGTGCTCTTCCGAGCCTCACGCGCCGACGCGCCGCCGACCTCTTCGGCGACGAGAGCGGCGCGGCCACTGCCGAGTACGCGATCACCACCATGGCCGCCGTGGCGTTCGCGGGATTGCTCGTGGTCATCATGAGGTCCGACGAGGTGCGCGGGATCCTCACCGATCTCGTGCGACGCGCGCTCACGGTGTCGTGATGAGTGCACGACATCGCCACCGTCGGTCGCGCCGACATCCCCTTCCCGACGACCGCGGTTCGGCCGCCGCCGAGCTCGCGCTCGCGCTCCCGGCCGTCGTGCTCACCGTCCTGCTCGGGATCGGTGCGCTGAATGCGGCGGCACGCCAGGTGGCTCTTCAGGACGCTGCGTCCGATGCGGCGCGACTGCTCGGACGAGGTGAGGATGCCGGCGCGGCGGCGGCCGCGGTGTCCGAGGCGGCCATGCTCCTGCTCCGGATCACACTGCAGGCGTCGAGCTGCGCGCTCGACGGCGGGCGGTGACCCCGTGGCGGGCACAGCGCTCTCCGCGGGAGTGCTCGCGGTCGTCGCCGCGCTCGCGCTGGGCCTCGCTGCCGCAGGCGGAGCGGCGGTCACGGCGCAGCGCGCCGCGGGTGCGGCCGATGCGGCGGCGCTCGCCGCAGCGGATGCGGCGAGCGGGGCGATCCCGACGGTCGACACCCCGTGCGGCCTGGCTGCGCGCATCGCCGCGGCCTCGCACACGCGCCTCGTGGAATGCACCGTGACCGGCCTCGTGGCGACCGTGCGTGTCCAGGCGGCGTACGCTGGACTCGCCGCCGTCTCCCGAGCCCGCGCCGGGCCGCCCGAGGACAGATGACGGCGGCGCGAAGCGCTGTCCCGCTCCCCGTGGGCCGCCGCTGTGACCAACCCATCACAGCGGTGTGTATGGTGTGCTTCGAAGAAAGGATGCTCCCTTGGCTCAAGGCAAGAAGCTCGTCATCGTCGAGTCTCCGACGAAGATGCGGTCGATTCAGGGGTACCTCGGCGACGGATACGAGGTGCTCAGCTCGGTCGGGCACATCCGCGACCTCGCCGACAAGAAGGACATCCCCGCGGCTGACAAGCAGGCGTACGGGAAGTACTCGATCGACGTCGACAACGACTTCGACCCGTACTACGTCGTCTCCGACCGCAAGACGAAGACCGTCGCCGAACTCAAGCGAGCTCTCAAGTCCGCCGACGAACTCCTGCTCGCCACTGATGAGGACCGCGAGGGCGAAGCCATCGCCTGGCACCTCCTGGAGACGCTCAAGCCGAAGATCCCGGTCAAGCGCATGGTCTTCCACGAGATCACCAAGGACGCGATCCAGGCCGCCGTCGGCAAGACCCGCGAGCTCGACATCGACCTCGTCGACGCGCAGGAGACCCGCCGCATCCTCGATCGTCTCTACGGCTGGGACGTGTCGCCCGTGCTCTGGTACAAGGTCAAGACGGGTCTGTCCGCAGGCCGCGTGCAGTCTGCCGCGACGCGCATGATCGTCGACCGTGAGCGTGAGCGCATGGCCTTCGTGTCCGCGGAGTACTGGGACGTGGAGGCGCTCGCCTCCTCGTCCTCCGGATTCCGCGTGCGCCTGGTGCGCGTCGATGGCGGCCAGCTCGCCCGCGGAACCGACTTCGACGACCTCGGGACGCTCAAGAAGGCCGTCGTCGTCCTCGACGAGAAGAAGGCGGCAGCGCTCGCTCAGGCCGTCGAGACCGCCGGCGTCGGCACGGTCACCAAGGTCGAGGCGAAGCCGGGAACCCGCAGCCCCTACGCGCCCTTCACGACCTCCACCATGCAGCAGGAGGCGGGTCGCAAGCTCTCGATGAGCGCCAAGCAGGCGATGAGCGTCGCCCAGCGCCTCTACGAGAAGGGGTACATCACCTATATGCGCACCGACTCCACGGCGCTCAGCACCCAGGCGGTGCAAGCGGCGCGGAGCCAGGCCGTGTCGTTGTACGGCGACAGCGCCGTGCCGCTCAAGCCGCGGGTCTACAAGTCCAAGAGCAAGAACGCGCAGGAGGCGCATGAGGCGATCCGCCCCTCGGGGGAGAACTTCCGCACGCCCTCCTCGGTGTCGTCCGAGCTCGACCGCGAGGAGTTCCGCCTCTACGACCTCATCTGGAAGCGCACGGTCGCTAGCCAGATGGCCGACGCGAAGTACGAGACCACGACCGTCACGATCGCGGTCGACGCCGGGGGCCAGAACGCGGAGTTCACGGCATCCGGCACCGTCTACACGTTCAAGGGGTTCCTCGAGGCGTACGAGGAGGGGCGCGACGAGAAGCGCAACTCCCAGGACACGTCCGACGACCAGTCGCTCCCCGCCGTCGCCGTGGGCGACGAGCTCGGGATGTCGGATGCCGAGGCCAAGGGGCACCGCACGACGCCGAAGCCGCGCTACACCGAGGCGTCCCTCGTCAAGGCGCTCGAGGAGCACGGTATCGGCCGCCCCTCGACGTTCGCGAGCATCATCGGCACCGTGATCGACCGCGGCTACGCGACCAAGCGCGGCCAGGCGCTCGTGCCGACCTGGCTCGCGTTCAGCGTCGTGCGTCTGCTCGAAGAGCACTTCGCCGACCTGATCGACTACGACTTCACTGCCGCGCTGGAAGACGACCTCGACGCGATCGCGCGCGGCGAGCAGAAGCGCGTCGAATGGCTGCGCTCGTTCTACTACGGCTCCGACTCGCAGGTCGGACTGCGTCAGGTCGTCGACAACCTCGGCGAGATCGACGCGCGCGCGCTCAACTCGACGCGCATCACCGACACGGCGACGCTGCGGTTCGGCAAATACGGCCCCTACCTCGAGGTCGCGAACCCCGATGCGCCGGACGAGAAGCCGCGCATCGTGAACGTCCCGGAGGATCTCGCCCCCGACGAGCTCACGGCGGACAAGGCGCAGGAGCTCATCGACGCCCCCGTCGCCGGCGACCGTGTGCTCGGCGTCAACCCCGACAACGGGAAGGTCGTGGTCGTCAAGGACGGCCGCTTCGGCCCGTACGTGCAGGAGAACGAGCCCGTCTCCGAGGACGCGGACGTCGACGAGGCCACCGGCGAAGTCGTCGAGAAGCCCAAGCCGAAGCGCGGGGCGAAGAAGGAGACGGCGCCCAAACCGCGCACGGGCTCGCTGTTCCGCTCGATGTCGGTCGACACGATCGATCTCGACACGGCCCTGCAGCTGCTCAACCTGCCGCGCGTCGTGGGAGCCGACCCCGAGTCCGGCGACGAGATCACGGCGCAGAACGGGCGCTACGGTCCCTACTTGAAGAAGGGCACCGACTCCCGGTCGCTGGAGAGCGAGTCGCAGATCTTCGACATCACCCTCGACGAGGCGCTCGCGATCTACGCCCAGCCGAAGTACGGCGCGGGATCCCGGCGTGCGTCGAGCGCGCTGGCGGAATTCGAGGCCGACCCCGTGAGCGGCAAGCCCATCCGCATCCGTGACGGGCGCTTCGGCGCCTACGTGACGGACGGCGAGACGAACGTGACGATCCCGCGCGGCCAGAAGCCGGAGGACATCACGTTCGAGATCGCCGTGCAGATGCTCGCCGACAAGCGCGCGAAGGGGCCGGCCCCCAAGCGCGGCGCCCGCGGCGCGACAGCCAAGAAGGCTCCCGCCAAGAAGGCTCCCGCCAAGAAGGCTCCCGCCAAGAAAGCCCCGGCGAAGAAGGCTCAGACGGATGCCGAGAAAGCCGCCGCTCGCTCGGCTGCGGCGAAGAAGGCCGCGGCGACCCGAGCCGCGAACGCGGCGAAGAAGAGCGCGGAGTGAGCAGACCGACGCGAGGTGACGACTCATCCGTGACCGCCGAGCGCGGGATATGGATCACGCTCGAAGGGGGTGACGGGTCGGGCAAGACCACCCAGGCCGACCTGCTCGCGACCTGGCTCGAAGAGGCCGGGCGCACCGTCGTCCGCACTCGGGAGCCCGGCGGCTCGGAGGTCGGACAGCTGATCCGCGACATCGTGCTGCACCACCGCGGCGACATCGCGCCCCGCGCCGAGGCGCTGCTGTACGCGGCGGATCGCGCGCACCACGTCGCCACGGTCGTCCGCCCGGCGCTCGCGCGCGGCGAGGTCGTGCTCCAGGACCGCTACCTCGACTCGTCGGTGGCGTACCAGGGCGCGGGCAGGGTGCTCGACGGCACCGAGATCCGGAACCTGTCGCTGTGGGCGGCCGAGGGGGCGCTGCCCGACCTCACCGTGCTGCTCGACCTCGCTCCGGAGGTCGCACGGGTGCGACTCGATTCCGCGGACAAGCCGTTCGACCGTCTCGAGGCCGAGAAGAACGAGTTCCACGCCCGGGTGCGCGAGGCCTACCTGGCGCTCGCCGCCGCCGAGCCCGAGCGGTTCCTGGTGGTCGACGCCACCCTGTCGCCCGAGGACCTCGCGCAGCGGATCCGCGCGCGGATCGTCGAAGCCCTCGGGTGATCACAACCGTGGCGACAGCATCCGGCGGTGCCGATTCGCAGGATGCCGCGCACGTCGGTGCTCCCGATTAGGCTGAGTGCATGACGCAGACCCTCGCCGCCCCTTTCCCCTGGGCGGACGTGTGGGGTCAGGATGCGGCGGTCGAGACGCTGCGGGGCGCCGCATCGGATCCTGCCGCGCTGTCGCATGCGTGGCTCATCACCGGCCCGCCGGGATCGGGCAGGTCGACGCTCGCGTACGCCTTCGCCGCCGCACTCGTCGCGGATCGTCCCGACGACGAGGCGACCATGCGCCAGGTGCTGGCCGGGACGCATCCCGACGTCACGGCGCTCCGCACCGACAAGGTGATCATCACGATCGCCGAGGCGCGCTCCCTCGTCGAGCGCTCCTACTTCGCTCCGTCGGCCGGTCGCTATCGCGTGATCGTCGTCGAGGACGCGGACCGCATGGTCGAACGCACCTCGAACGTTCTCCTCAAGGCTCTCGAGGAGCCGCCCGAGCAGACCGTCTGGATCCTCTGCGCGCCGAGCGAGGCGGACCTGCTGCCCACCATCCGTTCACGCGTGCGGTCGCTGCGGCTGCGTGAGCCCGATGTCGCAGACGTCGCGCGTCTGATCACGATGCGCACGGGGGTAGACGAGGCGATCGCGGAGCAGGCGGCGCGACACGCGCAACGGCACATCGGCATGGCCCAGCGCCTCGCCACAGACGAGTCCGCACGCCGCCGTCGCGACGACACGCTGCGATCGGTTCTCGGGGTGCGGGGCGTGAACGACGCGGTCGAGGTCGCCGGACGCATCATCCAGGCTGCGACAGACGATGCGAAGGCTCTCACTGCCGAACGCGACGCCGCGGAGCGGGCGACGCTGCTGCGCACCGTCGGCATCGCGGAGGGGCAGGCCGTGCCCCCGGCTCTCCGCTCGCAGATCTCCGCCCTGGAGGACGAGCAGAAGAAGCGCGCGACCCGGAGCCTGCGCGACGGCATCGACCGCGTGCTCACCGACCTCCAGTCGCTGTTCCGCGACGTCGTGATGCTGCAGTTCGGCCGCGACTCCGAGCTGATCAACCGCGAGCTCCACGCCGAACTCGCCGCCCTCGCGGCCGCGTGGCCCGAGACCCGCACCCTCGTCGTGCTCGACCACCTGGCGGACACCCGTCAGTCGTTGGAGCGCAACGTCGCACCACTGCTCGCCCTCGAGAGCTTGCTCGTGACCGTCACGAGCGGGAGGACACCGTGAACACTCGATCGACTTCTCGCCTGCGACGCGTCCTCGGGGCGGTCGCCGGCCTCGCCGTGGCATCCGTCGCCCTGTCCGGATGCCTGTACTCGATGATCCCGGAGGGGGCGGAGTCGAAGCCCTCCGTCACGAAGGCGCCGGACACGGAGGGCGTCGCAGCAGACCTCCTGCCCTTCTACGATCAGACGCTCACCTGGACCGACTGCGGCGGGACGGGCTTCGACTGCACCGATGTGACGGCACCGCTCGACTGGGAGAACCCGGGGGCGGGCGAGATCACGCTGTCGGTCGTGCGTCACCAGGCGACAGGGACCGCGCAGGGCTCGCTGCTCACCAACCCCGGCGGCCCCGGCGCGAGCGGCGTGGAGCTCATCCGCGACAGCCTCGACTTCGCTGTCGGCGCCGACCTCATCGAGAACTTCGACGTCATCGGGTTCGACCCCCGCGGTGTCGGCGACTCGACGGCCGTGAGGTGCTTCGACGCGGCCCAGATGGACGACTACCTCTACTCGATCCCGACGGCACCTCGCGGCAGCGCCGAGTGGGAGACCGAGCTGCTCGAGGGTCACAAGGCGTTCGCGGATGCGTGCGAGGCCAACAGCGGCGGCATCCTGCCGTACATCACGACCATCAACGCGGCGCGGGACATGGATCTCCTCCGTGCGGTGCTGGGGGACACCCAGCTCAACTACCTCGGCTACTCGTACGGCACCTTCCTCGGCGCGACGTACGCGAACCTGTACCCGGAGAAGGCCGGTCGGCTCGTGCTCGACGGGGCGATCGACCCTGCGGTGTCCGGCCTCGACGTGGGCGCGACGCAGGCGCTGGGCTTCGAATCCGCGCTCCGCGCCTACATGCAGGACTGCCTCGACTCGGGCCAGTGTCCGTTCTCGGGGTCCGTCGACGACGCGATGGCCGACCTCGGGGCGCTGCTCGCGAGCGTGGACGCGATGCCGCTGAAGAACGGCGACGGACGGATGCTGGGCGCAGACGCGCTCATGACCGCCATCATCGCCGCGCTGTACTCGGCCGACAGCTGGACCTACCTCACGCAGGCGTTCGACGAGGCGCTGCAGGGCGACCCGTCGACGGCCTTCCTGCTCGCCGACTTCTACAACGGGCGGGAGAACGGCTCCTACCTCGACAACTCCTCCGAGGCCTTCCGTGCGTACAACTGCATGGACTATCCGGTGGAGAACGACCCTGCGGCCGAGGCGGCGACGAATGCGAAGATCGCCGAGGGCGCCCCGACCATCGCCCCGTACTGGGCCGGTCCCGACTCCTGCTCCGTCTGGCCGTACCCGCCCACCGGCACGCGCGGCGAGATCACGGCCGAGGGGGCCGGCCCCATCGTCGTGGTCGGCACGACCAACGACCCGGCGACCCCGTACGAGTGGTCGGAGTCCCTCGCCGACCAGCTCTCGGAGGGCGTCCTCATCACCCGCGTGGGGGAGGGGCACACGGGCTACAACAAGGGCAACAGGTGCGTCGACAGCGCCGTGGAGGCGTTCCTCCTCGACGACACGGTGCCCGAAGACGGACTGCGCTGCGAGTGAGTCGGTCTCGATTCGCGGTGCGGCCCCAGAACGGGTAATATCGATGATCGCGCCGCTTTAGCTCAGTCGGCAGAGCATTTCACTCGTAATGAAAAGGTCGTCAGTTCGATTCTGACAAGCGGCTCCACCAGGCCCCGTGATGCGAAGAACATCACGGGGCCTTCTGGTATCCCGCCCCGGGTCGCACGGGCGTACGCTCGGAGCATGAGCAGAGCGCTTCTGATCGTCGACGTCCAGAACGACTTCACCGAAGGCGGTGCACTCGCTGTCGCCGGAGGCGATGCGGTCGCCTCCGCGGTGTCGGCCTTCCTCGCGACGCACGCCGGCGGGTACGACGTCGTCGTCGCGTCGCGGGACTGGCACGACGCGACCGGCGACAACGGCGGCCATTTCGCCGAACAGCCCGACTTCGTCGACACGTGGCCGGTGCACTGCGTCGCGGGGACCGATGGTGCGGAGTACGACACCCTGCTCGTCACCGATGCCATCACGCACCATGTGCACAAGGGGCAGGGCGAGCCGGCCTACTCGATGTTCGAGGGCGCCACCGTCTCCGGCGAGACCGTCGGCGCGCTGCTCACGGCGGCCGGCGTGCTGAGCGCCGATGTGGTGGGACTCGCCACCGACCACTGCGTGCGCGCCTCGGCGCTCGACGCGATCGCGCACGGCGTGCACGTGCGCGTCTTCACCGACCTGATCGCCGGGGTCGGGGCGGAATCCAGCGAGGCCGCGCTCGCCGAGCTCGTGCACGCGGGGGCCGTCCTCGCGGAGAGCCGCGACGCGTGAGCCGCAGCGTCCTGCTCCTGCGCGCCGTCAACGTGGGCGGTCGCGGAACGGTGCCGATGGCGCGGCTGCGCGAGGTGCTCGCCCCCGAGCTGGGCGACGACATCTCGACGTACATCGCGAGCGGGAACGTCATCTGCGAGCATCCGGAGGACCCGGTTGCCGCCTGTGCCCGTGTCCGCGCACTGATCTCCGCGGAGTTCGACGTCGACACCCCGGTGATCCTGCGCACCCACGACGCGCTCGAGAAGGCGTTGAGCCGGGTTCCCTTCGAGGACACCTCCGAGAAGATGCTGCACGCGATGTTCCTCGAGGCGGCGCCGAAGGCCGGAGCGCTCGACGCGCTGCGCGAACGTCTCGTACCGGGGGAGCGCATCGCTCTCGTCGGTCACGACCTCTGGATCGACTACGGCGAGAGCGGTGTGCAGGGCACCAAGCTCACGAAGGCCGTTCTCGACCGGGCGCTCGGTGTCGCCGGGACGGCGCGCAATCTGCGCACGACGCGAAAGCTGCTCGACCTCACGGCGTGACCGGGGTCAGGCGGGGAGCTCCGCGCTGAGCGCCACCGGGGGCATGGTCGACCGAGCCTGCAGATCGACGCGTCGCGTGCCGCAGTCATGGCAACGGACGTAGACGACCACACCCTCGCTCGTCGAGTGGCGGGATTCGGCGATCCAGGCGTGCTCGTGCGGCCGAGTGGTCTGGTGGGGGATCGGAAGCGTGTGCAGGGAGGTCATGTCACCAGCGTGATGTAATGGCCTTATGCATCTCAACCCTTACGGAGAGTACGCCGTTCTCCTCGCGGCATCCCTCGCCGACGACTGGCCGGAGGATCGCGCGGGAATCGAGCGCCGCACCCTCGACATGGGCATGACGATGACGTTCCCGGTCGAGTCCGACGACCATGCCCGCGTTCGAGAGGTCATCGACGACTGGCTGCGGATCGTCGACGAGACCGATCCCGTTGCGCGTGCGCGACTGCTCAACGCGCAGATGGCTCAGGCCGCCGCCTATCCGCGCCTCACGGACCACGACGGGGAGGGATGGCACCTGCACTACCGGGACGACGTGCAGTCGCTGCCGTTCGTGCTGCGCGCGATCATCGCGGTCGGCACCTCCCTGCATCTCGTCACGCGAGGCATGGACCGTCTCGCGCGCTGCGCAGCGGCTCCCTGCACGAACGTCGTGGTCGACGTCACCCGCAACGGCCGCCAGCGATTCTGCTCGGTGCGCTGCGCGAACAGAGCGGCGGTCCGCCGCCATCGCGCCCGAGCGAGCGGATGACGGCGGACCGCCGGATGCTGAGGGTCAGGCCGTCTGCTCGGAGTGCTTGCCCTCGGAGATCTCCTCGACGAGCTTGGCGTTGAACGCCGGCAGGTCGTCCGGGGTGCGGCTGGACACGAGGCCGTTGTCGACCACGACCTCTTCGTCGACCCAGTCGGCCCCCGCGTTGCGGAGGTCCGTCTTCAGGCTGGGGTAGCTCGTGAGCGTGCGTCCGTCGACCACACCGGCCTCGATGAGGATCCACGCGCCGTGGCAGATGACGGCCACGGGCTTGTGCTGCTCGAAGAAGGTGCGTGCCAGCGCGATCGATGGCTCGTCCATCCGCAGATGGTCGGCGTTCACGACGCCACCGGGCAGCACGAGCGCGTCGAACTCGTCGGCGGACGCGGAGGCCGCGGTGAGGTCGACGTGCTGCACGTGGCCGTTCTTGCCCGTGATCTGCTGTCCATCGGGGGCGATGAGCGTCGCGCTCGCGCCCTCGGCCTGCACGGCCTCCCACGGGCTGGTCAGCTCGCTGTCCTCGAATCCGTCGGTCGCGAGGAATGCCACTCGGCTGTCGGTCAGAGTCGCCATGATGCGTCCTTTCGTGGGGGTCTCGCCCCCGGTTCTCGGGGACGTCTCGACTCTCTCGCAGGAGGCGGGTGCCCGAAAGGGGGTGGCCCCGTCGCACCCTGGATGCTAGATGGTTGCGCCGCCGACGTGACGGTTCGCCTGCTCTGCCATCACGCGCGACCGCCAGTTCGCGCCCATTCGCTCGTACGTCGCGATCGCATGGCAGTTGCGACAGCGGACGTCGCACTTGGTGATCTCGGTGAGCAGAGCTTCGCCTGAGAAGCCGTTGCGGACCATCGCCATCACGCCATCCCGCTTGGACTCCCCGGGCCGGTGGTCGAAGTCGAGGACGCGGATGTCGGATGTCCCGCAATCGACGCAGGGGTGCGTCAGAGGATGTGCGGCGACGAGGGCGGTTGCAGCGGCACGCTGAGCCGTCGTCCGTGCGCGCACCACGGCAAGATGGTGGTCTCGGTTTCGCCGGTAATACCGGCGTGAGGACTCCCGATTGCAATCGCGGCAGACCTCCTGAAGTCCGTCGGATCGGGAGGCCTTGCGGTTGAAATCCGCCCGCGTCTTGGTGACTCCGCACGATCCGCATCGCCGCGCATCATCGTTCGCATCAGACCCGGACATGGCGCTCCTCACTGCGGTGCGCCGAGGGTAGCGCGAAGCGCCGACATCCGTATCGTCCTACTGGTGGGCCCTGTGGGGATCGAACCCACAACCCGCGGATTAACCTGCCACTTCGGCTTTCGCCGCCATCCGTTCGGATGTTCGTGGTCTGGACTGTCCCTTCACCCTGGCTTGCGCTGTAGGTGCCACCCGTCCAGTCTCTACACCTTCCGGACCGAGGTCCGGCTTGGCTCGGGATCGCCATCTGTCTCCAGGAAGGGTTCCCCGACTTTGAGTGGTGTCATCCCCGGTGTTTCCCCCGGGGCGCTCCTATTTCGTTGAAGTCCGCTGCTCTGCCAATTGAGCTAAAGGCCCGTGCGTCGACCGTGAGGCCGACCCACACCATCCTAGCCTGCCTTGCCCTTCACCCCACCGCCCGCCCGCGGGGGCGCGAAGAAGGGGCCGCCGACGAAACTCCCATCGTCGACGACCCCTCGCGTCTCACCGTCCTCCCCCTGAGTGGTGAGACATGTGCCGAGCGTTACGCTCGGCCACCGTTGATCACATCGGGGGCATCAGCACCGAGTCGATCAGGTACACGGTCGCGTTGGCCGTGGTGACACCACCGCAGATGACCGAGGCGGAGTCGTTGACCATGATGTCGTCGCCGCTGCCGGTGACGGTGAGGTCAGCACCCTGCACGGTGGCGTGCGTGCCGTCGATGTCGGACGGAGCGATCTGGCCGGGAACCACGTGGTACGTGAGGATCGACGTCAGGGTCGCGCTGTCGGTCTTGAGCCCCTCGATCGTCGCGGGGTCGATCTTCGCGAAGGCGTCGTCCACCGGCGCGAAGACCGTGAACTCGCCGCCGTTGAGAGTGTCGACGAGGTTGACGTCGGGGTTCAGCTGGCCGCTGACTGCTGCTACGAGCGTCTTCAGCAGCGGGTTGTTGGACGCCGCGGTGGCGACCGGGTCCTTGGACATGCCCTCGACCGAGCCGGCGCCGTCCGGCACGGCCTCAGCGTATGCGGCGCAACCGGGGCCGACGAGGTCGCCCATGGCCGGGTCCATCGTCTCGGGAGCCGTCGACTCCGACGTCTCGGGTGCCGAGGACTCCATCGGCTCGTCAGAGGATCCGCCCATGGAACATCCGGCGAGCACGAACGCGCTTGCCAGACCGAGGGTGATCGCTGCGGTGATCTTCTTCTTGGTGCTGAACATCTCGAGCTCCTTCAGAACTGTGTGCCGCGGCCTCTCCGCGGCGTTGACAGGTGTTCGGAACCCCTCCGAGATCGGATGGGAAAAAGTTCGGATCGATTTTCCGACCCCTCGAACCAATCCGTTCTCCGTATGTGCTGCGAAGAGTCAGAGACAGATGGATCTTTTCCCTCACGTTCCGGTGACGGTTGCGCGGGAAAGGGAGGTGAATGCGGCATGCTGGTAGAGATGGTCATCGACGGTATGGACGTACCCGAGGACGGTACGGCACGGGATGCTGTCGCCGACCTCCTCCTTCGCGTCAGCGACGGAGACGAGCGCGCGTTCGCCGATCTGTACGACTCGCTCTCCAGCCGGGTGTTCGGCCTGATCCTCCGCGTCCTGGTGAACCGTTCGCAGAGCGAAGAGGTGCTGCAGGAGGTCTTCCTCGAGATCTGGCAATCCGCTTCCAAGTTCGCTCCGAACAAGGGGCAGGGAAGGACCTGGATCATGACGATCGCGCACCGCCGTGCGGTCGACCGGGTCCGAGCATCCCAGTCCAGCGCGGACCGGGACGTGAAGGCCGGGTACCGGGACATCGGCGTCGCGCACGACAGTGTCGCGGAGCGGGTGGAGTTGGGGATCGAAGGCGAGAAGGTCGTGAACGCTCTCGCTGGACTTCCCGAGGCGCAGCGCGAGGCTCTCGTGCTCGCGTACTACGGCGGATACAGTCAGAACGAGGTTGCAGCGCTCGTAGGAGCGCCGCTGGGGACGATAAAGACACGGATGCGGGACGGGCTCAGCCGCCTGCGCATCGCACTGGGGGTGACAGCAGCATGAACGACAGCGAATTCAGGGAACTCGCGGCAGGGGCGGCGCTCGGCGCGCTGTCTCCCGACGACCAGCAGCGCTATCAGGCGGCGCTCGCGACGAACGCGGAATGGGGTGACGACGTGAACGCAGATGCCGAGACCGCGGCGCTTCTCGCATACGCGGCGACTCCCGTCACACCGCCCGCGTCGATCCGTGCCTCCTTGCTCGAGCGCATCGCCACGACGCCGCAGAACGGGGAGTCCTACGTCGCCCCCGTGCAGACTGCGGAGGAGCCGGCGGCTCACTCCGTCGACGACCTGCCGCAGCTCGCCGAGGAAGGCTCGAGCCGACACGTGCGCGCCGCGCACGCCAAGCGTCCGGTGCGCCCGATGCGCATCCTGTTCGCGCTCGCCGCATGTCTCGCGCTGCTCGTGGGCGTCGGACTCGGGACCGCCGCGCTCAACGACTACCTGAACCGGCCGGCGAGCGTCGTCGCCCTCGACGACATCCGCGGCGCGGACGACGCCCAGCAGGCGACCGTCGAGCTCGCCGACGGCGGCACGGCGACCGCCCACTGGTCGGCGTCCCTGGGCACCGCGGTGCTCGTCGCCGACGGCATCGCCTCGCTGCCCGACGACGAGACCTATGAACTCTGGTTCGTGCGCGGTGACGCCCCGGTCTCGGCCGGCGTGTTCGACGCCGAGCAGGGCGGCGCCACCGCGCTGCTCAAGGGCGAGATGCACGAGGGTGACGCGATCGCCGTCACGGTGGAGCAGGCGGGGGGCTCGCCGAGCGGCACCCCCACCTCGGAGCCCATCGTCGTGATCCCGACCGCCTGACGCCGCGACGCGCGTACCCTGGAGTGATGCCCGAGCAGTTCTCCCGCCCCGTGCGTCGTCCCTCCAGCGCCTTCGACAACATCGTCGGCACCCACGACCCCGCCGAGGAGACGCGGATCGCGCACGCGACGGCATCCGCTCTCCTCGCCAGGGTGCGCGCCGACGAGAGCGGTACGAGTGCGGACCGCCTCGTCGCCTTCACCGACGAGCACGGCATCGACGAGATCGCCGAGCTCTGGTCGAAGGCCCCGTCGCGCACGCTCCCCGGCGCGCTCTGGAGGCTCTACCTGCTGCAGCTCGCGATCCACGCCGACCCGCAGACCGCTGCGCTGCTGTACGAGCGCGGACGGGTCGAGCTCTCGTCAGCGGATGCAGTGATCGCCGGTGCCCCGGTGCCGGCGAACCCCGACGAGCTCGTGGCATTGATCGACACGATCCTGCGCGGGGCGTTCCGCGGGGACTTCGCCGTCGCGCTCGATCGGGCCGCCGCGTTCTGCCGCGTGCAGTCCTCGGGCGCGACGCACACGGCCGACGACTACGAGGCCACGGAGCCCGCGCGAGCGAGCGAGCTCACGACCCGGGCGCTCCGGCTCAGCAGCTACGCGCAGGATCTCTCGGCGTCGGCGGTGCTCTGGCGGATGGGTTCGCTCGCCTGAGAGGGCGCGCCGTACCCGTCGCTGCCGGGTATGAGAAGACCGGGCCGCAAGAACGCCTCTCGGCGGAAGGCCGCTCGCAGCGGCGAAAATTGGAGCCCGGGGTTATGCGGCCCGGCCTGTACCAGTGTAACGCGATGCGGCGGCGGGTATTCCCCGCGTCGTAGGCTCTGAGCATGGCCCAGCGATTCGCCCTCATGATCGACCCTGCCGACGCCGACAGCACCCGCACCGACTTCGCCGACACGTTCACCGCCGTCGACGCCGCCGCCCCCGCGCTCAGCGTGGGCGAGCTCAGCACGCAGCGCGGCGACGGAGTCTTCGAGTCGATCGGCGTGATCGACCGCCATGCGCAGGAGGTCGTGCCGCACCTGGAGCGCCTCGCGCACTCCGCGCGGCTGTGCGATCTGCCGACGCCGAACCAGGCCCAGTGGCACCAGGCCATCGACGTGGCGGCGGCGGACTGCGGCGACGGCGAGTACGTGATCAAGCTCATCCTCAGCCGCGGCGTCGAGCACGGACCCACCCCGACGGCCTGGGTCACGGTGGCCCCCGCCGCCGATTTCTCGACGGTCCGCAACCACGGCGTACGGGTCGTGACGCTCGACCGCGGCTACGACCTCGACGTCGCGCAGAACGCCCCCTGGCTGCTGCTCGGCGCCAAGACCCTGTCGTACGCCGTGAACATGGCCGCGCTGCGCGAGGCGCACCGTCGCGGCGCCGATGACGCCGTGTTCCTGTCCCGCGACGGCTACGTGCTCGAGGCGCCGACGGCATCCCTCATCCTGCGGTTCGGCGACCGCTTCGTCACCCCGGCGCCGAACGG
Organism: Microbacterium sp. LMX7-1.2; assembly: GCF_040675935.1. NCBI lineage: Bacteria > Bacillati > Actinomycetota > Actinomycetes > Micrococcales > Microbacteriaceae > Microbacterium > Microbacterium sp. LMX7-1.2. The sequence continues at coordinate 3,121,673 of NZ_JBEGIL010000001.1, forward strand.
CGGCATCCTGCACGGCACGACGCAGCTGAGCGTGTACGAGCATCTCGCCGCGCGCGGATTCACGGCGGAGTATGCCCGCATCCCGGCATCCGATCTGCCGACGGCCGACGCCGCCTGGCTGGTGTCGAGCGTGCGCCTGGCCGCCCCGATCACGGCGGTCGACGGGGCCGAGCTCGCGGTCGACCACGTCCTGACGCGCGAGCTCAACGAGTACCTCCTGTCGCCCCGTGACTGAGGGCCGGCCGCCGGTCTCCGGGGACACGCACTGCTGAGCGCAGACGACGAACGCCGTGCGACCGGAGGGTCGCACGGCGTTCGACAGGCGGATGCTTACCCGAAGCGTCCCGAGACGTAGTCCTCGGTCGCCTGGATCGACGGCGTCGTGAAGATCGTCGACGTGTCGTCGTACTCGATGAGCTTGCCGGGCTTGCCGGTGCCGGCAATGTTGAAGAACGCGGTCTTGTCGGAGACCCGGCTCGCCTGCTGCATGTTGTGCGTCACGATCACGACCGTGTACTGGGTCTTGATCTCGGCGATGAGCTCCTCGATCGCGAACGTCGAGATCGGGTCGAGGGCCGAGCACGGCTCGTCCATGAGGATCACGTCGGGGGAGACGGCGATCGCACGGGCGATGCACAGACGCTGCTGCTGGCCGCCCGAGAGGCCCGATCCCGGCTTGTCGAGACGGTCCTTCACCTCGTTCCAGAGGTTCGCCCCGCTCAGTGACTTCTCGACGAGCGCGTCCTGGTCGCTCTTCGACATGCGCGAGTTGTTGAGCTTGACGCCCGCGAGCACGTTCTCCTTGATCGACATCGTGGGGAACGGGTTGGGGCGCTGGAAGACCATGCCCACCTGGCGGCGGACGAGCACCGGGTCGACGCTCGCGCCGTACAGGTTCTTGCCGTCGATCAGCACCTCGCCCTCGACACGCGCGCCGGGGATGACCTCGTGCATGCGGTTCAGGGTGCGGAGGAAGGTCGACTTGCCGCATCCCGACGGGCCGATGAACGCGGTGACGGTGTTGGGCTTGATGTCGATGCTGACGCCCTCGACGGCGAGGAAGTCGCCGTAGTAGACGTTGAGGTCGTTGACTTCGATGCTCTTGGACACGAGAGATCCTTCTTGTTCTGTCGGGTGGGACGGCTCAGCGGCCGGCAGTCTTGGGGGCGAACACCTTGGCGATGATCCTCGCGAGGAGGTTCAGCACCATGACGATCACGATGAGGGTGAGGGCGGCGGCCCAGGCCCGGTCGAGGTAGGCGTCGACCGGGATGCCGGGATACTTGGCCTGCATGTAGGAGAACACGGGCAATGTCGCCATCTGCCCGCTGAACATGTTCGTGTTCATGCCCTGGACGATGCCGACGGTCAGGAGCAGCGGCGCGGTCTCGCCGATCACGCGCGAGATCGCGAGCATGATCGACGTCGTGATGCCGGCGATCGCCGTCGGGAGGACGACCTTGAGGATCGTCAACCACTTCGGCACGCCGAGCGCGTAGGCCGCCTCGCGCAGCTCGTTCGGGACGATGCGCAGGAGCTCCTCCGAGCCGCGCACCACGACCGGGATCATGAGCACCGACAGGGCGAGCGAGCCCATGATGCCCATGCGCGTCCCGGGCCCCACGAGGAGCGCGAACACCGAGTAGATGAACAGACCCGCGACGATCGAGGGGATGCCGGTCATGACGTCCACGAGGAACGTGATGCCGCGCGCGAGCTTGCGCCCCTCGCCGTACTCGACCAGGTAGATCGAGGTCATCAGGCCGATCGGCACCGAGATGATCGTGGCGCCGAGCGTGATCAGGAGCGTCCCCCAGATGGCGTGCACGGCGCCGCCGCCCTCGCCGACGATGTTGCGCATCGAGAAGCTGAAGAACTCTCCGTCGAAGCGCATCAGGCCGTTCACGACGACCGTGTACAGGAGCGAGATGAGCGGGAGGAGCGCGACCACGAAGGCGCCGGAGACGAGAGCCGTCATGAGGCGGTCGACCGCATGGCGGCGGCTCTCGACCACGGACGAGATCACGAAGATCAGCGCCATGTAGAACAGCAGACCCACGACGAGCGTGAGGGCGATGTTGAAGTCGGCGGGGTCGCCGCCGGCGTTCATGAAAGCGAAGATCGCCGCGGATACCGCGAAGGCGACGCCGAGCAGAGCCCAGGGGCCCCACGTGGGCAGGTGGCCGGCCGAGGTCGTGTGCGTGGTCGCCGCGACCGGGGTGGGGGTCATGGTGGCGGTCATGTCAGTTGGCTCCCGAGAACTCGGCGCGACGCGAGACGATCCAGCGGGCGATGAAGTTGACCGCGAAGGTCACGATGAACAGGATCAGACCCGCGGCGATGAGGGTGTTGACTCCCTCGTCGTGGGCCTCGGGGAAGCGGAGGGCGATGATCGCGGGGATCGTCGTCGGGTTCTCCGGGTTGATCAGGTTGAAGGTGATGATGCCGAGCGGCGACAGCACGAGGGTCACGGCCATCGTCTCGCCGAGAGCACGGCCGAGGCCGAGCATCGCGCCCGAGACCATGCCGCTGCGGGCGAAGGGGAGCACGGCCATGCGGACCATCTCCCAGCGCGTGGCGCCGAGCGCCAGGGCTGCCTCCTCGTGCAGCTTCGGCGTCTGCAGGAACACCTCGCGGCAGATGGCGGTCATGATCGGGAGGATCATGACCGCGAGCACGAGGGATGCCGTGAGGATTGTCTTGCCGGTGCCCGAGGGCGTGCCGCCGAAGATCGGGATCCAGCCGAGGTTCTCGTTCAGCCACTTGTAGAAGGGCACCAGCATCGGGGCGAAGGTGAGGGCACCCCAGAGACCGAAGACCACGGAGGGGACCGCGGCGAGCAGGTCGATGATGTAGCCGAGCACGCCGGCCAGGCGGCGCGGCGCGTAGTGGGAGATGAAGAGCGCGATGCCGATCGCGATGGGCGCCGCGATGACGAGGGCGATGAGGCTCGACCACAGCGTGCCGAACACGAAGGGCCACACCCAGGACAGGAAGGACTGCCCTTCGAGGATGTGGTTGTTCGAGGTGTCGGGCGACAGCGCGGGGATCGCCTGGACGATGAGGAAGATCGCGACCGCGGCGAGGGTGATGAGGATGACGATGCCGGCGCCGAGCGCGGTGCCGGAGAAGACGAGGTCGCCCCGGCGGCGCAGCGTGGTGCGCGACTGGGGGGAACGGGTATCGGGTCCCGCCTGGGTGGTGGTCATCTGAGCTGCTCCACGGTGTGCTCTGAGGGGCTTTCGGGTGTTCTCATGCGGGTGCCCCCGGGTGTCGGTCGAGGTCCTGTCGACCGACACCCGGGGGCGTCGGGACCGGAGCTCAGCGAGTGGCTGAGCGTCCGATCACTCGGTGACGATCGCGTCGATCGCGGTGTTGATCTGGTCGCGCAGGCTGTCCGAGATCGGGGCGCTGCCCGCGGCCTCGGCGGCTGCATCCTGGCCCTCGGCCGAGGCGACGTACTGGAAGTACGCCTTCACGAGACCGGCGGTCTCGGCGTCGTCGTACTCGACGCAGCCGATCAGGTAGGAGACGAGCGCGATCGGGTACGAGCCGGCCGGGGCGGCGGCCGGGTCGACCGCGAACGCGAGGTCGTGGTCCGAGCGGCCCTCTTCGAGCGGCGAGGCCTCGACGAGAGCGGCGGCGGCCTCGGCGGAGTACGCGACGTACTCGCCCTCGACCTGCACGGCGACCTGGCCGAGGTCCGCGGTGCGCGAGGCGTCGGCGAAGCCGATGTAGCCCGAGCCGTTGGTGATCGCGTCGACGACGCCCGAGGTGCCGTCGCCGGCCTCACCGGTCGACAGCGGCCACTCGTCGCTGGCCTCGTAGGTCCAGACGTCGGGGGCGACGGCGCTGAGGTACTTGGTGAAGGTCTCCTGCGTGCCCGAGGCGTCGGCGCGGTGCACGGGAACGATCGCCTGGTCGGGGAGCTCGACGCCCTCGTTCTGGTCGGCGATGGCCGGGTCGTTCCACTTGGTGATGGTGCCCGCGAAGATGCCCGCGATGGTCTTGCCGTCGAGGTTCAGCTCGTCGATGCCCTCGAGGTTGAACGCGACCGCGACGGGGGAGATGTAGACGGGGATCTCGACGATCTCGTCCGAGGCGCAGGAGCCGAAGCCGCCCTTGGCGAGCTCGTCGGCGTTGAACGCGCGGTCCGAGCCGATGAAGCTGGAGGAGCCGGCGATGAAGTTCTCGCGGCCGGTGCCCGAGCCGGTCGCCGTGTAGTTCACGGTGACGTCGGGGTTGGCGGTCTGGAAGGCGGCGACCCAGGACTGCTGCGCGGCCTCCTGCGAGGAGGCGCCGGTGGCGTCGAGGCTGCCGGACAGGGTGGAGTCGGTGGGAGCGTCGGACGACCCGCCGCTCGGCTCGTTCGCGGCGCAGCCGGCGAGAGCGAGAGCGGCGACGGCGCCGATGGCGCCGATACGTGCGATTCGGGAGATCTTCACTGTGGATCCTTCGATCATGGATGGGTGAGGCCCGGTGCAGGGCACACAGTGACGCTAGGTGCGGCGGTTAACGAGACTCGACCGCGCAGGTGAACGGGAGGTGAACGAGCGGCGACTCTCTAGGGTCGGCGGCGACGGTCGGAGGAGCCGCGTTCCCGGACCAGCACCGGGATCGGGCCACGGATCGGCGGTGGGATCAGACCTTGGGTGCGTGCGTCTCGATGGCGATGATCCCGGAACCGGGGTGGGAAGCGGAGAGGTGCACGACGGAGAAAGCACCCGGCTCGAGATCGGCGGCGCTCGAGATGTAGGAGCCCTGCATGGTGCCCGTCGCGAGAGCGATCTCCGACAGGATGCCGGGGAGCACGGGACCGTGGCTGCAGATCACGGCCGGCTTGCCGGCACGCACGCGGCGGCCGATGACCGAGCGCAGGTCGTCGGTGCCGTCCTCCCACGCGTCCTGACTGATCTTCTCGGTCTTCACGGGCTTGCGGTCGAGAGCCTTGGCGAGCGGCTTGACGGTCTGCACGCAGCGCACTGCGTCGCTCGTGACGATCTTCCGCACGCCGAAAGCGCGCAGCGGTCCGACGATGGAGTCGGCCTGACGGCGTCCTCGCTCGGTCAGCGGCCTGGCGGCATCCGCCCCGTCCCACTCCGAGCGGGGGAGTGCCTTGGCGTGCCGCAGCGCGACGACCGGGAACGTGCGCAGCACGCCGTCGTCGACGAGTTTCGCGAAGAAGTCGAGGATCTCGAGGTCGACGGGGTAGCTCAGGCGTGCGCGCGCCTTCTTGACGCTCACCCATTCGAGAGCGGCGATCTCGCGGTTCGGCACGAAGGTCGACGCCCGCACCGCGTCATCCGTCGCCTCCGCGGCCCAGTAGTGCACGACCTTCTGCTTGTTGGAGGGCAGATGGTAGCGGCTCACGCCCACCGGCACACCGAGCGAGACACGGATGCCGGTCTCCTCGTGCACCTCCCGCACGGCGGTCTCTGCGAGCATCTCGCCCGGGTCGACCTTGCCCTTGGGCAGCGTGATGTCGCGGTACTTGGTGCGATGGATCAGGAGGATGCGCAGCTTGCCGTCGATGACGCGCCACACCACGGCGCCCGCCGCGTAGACGGCCTTGTCCGTCCATTTCGCGCGGGTCGCGCCCTTCGCCGGTGCCTGCCGGACCGTCATCGCACCGCCCGGGCGCGGCGCCGCCGCTGGATCAACCCCATGGTCTTATCCTGCAGGTCGACGAGGGGGTTGCCCTCCGCATCCTCGGCGTGGCGCGTCCACACGCCCTCCGCGCCCAGGTGCCACGAGGTCGTCCCCGGGTCCATGGCGAGGTCGAAGAACGCGAGCAGCTCCGTCATGTGATTCGGGTCCGTCACCCGTACGAGTGCTTCGACTCGACGGTCGAGGTTGCGGTGCATCATGTCGGCGCTGCCGATGTAGATCTGCGGGTCGCCGTCGTTGTGGAACGCGAAGATCCGGGAATGCTCCAGGTACCGGCCGAGGATGCTGCGCACCGTGATGTTCTCGCTGATGCCCTCGAGGTCCGTGCGCAGGCTGCAGATGCCGCGCACCCACACGTCGACCTTCACGCCCGCCGCGCTCGCGCGGTACAGCGCGTCGATGATCTCCTCGTCGACCATCGAGTTGACCTTGATGCGGATGCCCGCGGGCTTGCCGTTCTCGGCGTTGCGGCGCTCGTGGTCGATCTGCCGGATGAGGCCCTTGCGCAGGTGCAGCGGGGCGACGAGCAGGCGCTTGAACTTCTTCTCGATCGCGTAGCCGCTGAGCTCGTTGAACAGGCGCGTGAGGTCCTTGCCGACCTGCGGGTCGGCCGTGAACAGTCCGAAGTCCTCGTAGATGCGACTGGTCTTCGGGTTGTAGTTGCCCGTGCCGATGTGCGAGTAGTGGCGCAGCACGCCCTCCTCCTCGCGGATCACGAGGGCGAGCTTGCAGTGGGTCTTGAGGCCGACGAGGCCGTACACGACGTGCACGCCGGCCTTCTCGAGCTTGCGCGCCCACACGATGTTGTTCGCCTCGTCGAAGCGGGCCTTGACCTCGACCAGCGCGAGCACCTGCTTGCCTGCTTCGGCCGCGTCGATCAGCGCCTGCACGATCGGACTGTCGCCCGAGGTGCGGTACAGGGTCTGCTTGATCGCGAGCACGTGCGGGTCGCGGGCCGCCTGCTCGAGGAACGCGACGACGCTGGTCGTGAAGGACTCGTAGGGGTGGTGCACGAGGACGTCGGACTTGCGGATCGCCTTGAAGATGTCGGCGCGGGTCTCGTTGCCCCCGGGCTGGAACGCCACGGGTGTCGTGGGCAGGTGCGGCGGGTAGCGCAGGTCCGGGCGGTCGATGCGCGAGAGGTCGAACAGGCCGCGCAGGTCGAGCGGTCCCGGGAGGCGGTAGACCTCCTGGTCGGTGATGTCGAGCTCGCGGACCAGCAGGTCCATCGTGACCTCGTCCATGTCGTCGGTGATCTCGAGGCGGATCGGCGGACCGAAGCGCCGCAGGCGCAGCTCGGCCTCGAGCGCCTGGATCAGGTTCTCGCTCTCGTCCTCCTCGATCACGACGTCCTCGTTGCGCGTGAGCCGGAACGCGTGGTGGTCGAGCACCTCCATGCCGGGGAACAGGTCGCCGAGGTGGTTGGCGATGAGCTCCTCGAGGCGCAGGAAGCGCTTGATCTCGCCGGCGCCGGGCACCTCGACGAAGCGGGGGAGCATGGGCGGCACCTTGAGGCGGGCGAACTCCTGACGCCCGGTGCGGGCGTTGCGGATGCGGATCGCGAGGTTCAGGGACAGACCGGAGATGTAGGGGAAGGGGTGTGCGGGGTCGACCGCGAGCGGCATGAGGACCGGGAACACCTGCGCCTGGAAGTACTCGGTGAGCCCGGAGCGCTCGTCGTCCGTGAGATCGGACCAGTCGGTCACCTCGATCCCGGCATCCGCGAGGGCGGGACGCACCAGCGACTTCCATGCGTCCGCGTGCCGCAGCTGCAGCGCGTGCGCCTCGCGGGAGATGTCGGCGAGCGCGTCGACGGGCGACCGGCCGATGTTCGTCGGCACGGCGAGGCCCGTCACGATGCGGCGCTTGAGGCCGGCGACGCGGACCATGAAGAACTCGTCGAGGTTGCTCGCGAAGATGGCGAGGAAGTTCGCCCGCTCGAGCTCGGGAAGAGACGGGTCCTCGGCGAGCTCGAGCACGCGCTGGTTGAACGCGAGCCAGCTGAGCTCGCGATCGATGTAGCGGTGGTCGGGCAGGAGCGAGTCCGGCGCCTCGATGGCGTCGAAGTCGTCGTCTTCGGCATCGCCGAGACCTGCGTCGGCGAGAGCGGGATCGATCATGGGGTACATCTAAGCACCGTGAGGTGACGCGCGTGTGAACGAAAGGCCGCGGTCAGCGGGTCGCGGGGACCGTCTCGTCCTCGTAGACGTTGAAGCGGTAGCCGACGTTGCGCACCGTGCCGATGATCTGCTCCTGGTCGCCGAGCTTGGCCCGCAGTCGCCGGACGTGCACGTCGACGGTGCGGGTGCCGCCGAAGTAGTCGTAGCCCCACACCTCGCTGAGCAGCTGCTCGCGCGTGAACACCCGTGAGGGATGCGTAGCGAGGAAGTGCAGGAGCTGGAACTCCTTGTAGGTGAGATCGAGCGGGCGTCCGTGGAGCTTGGCCGAGTAGGACTGCTCGTCGATCGTCACCCCGGATGCCTGCACCCGGGTGGGCTCGGCGACCTCGTCGCGTCGTGCGATCGCGAGGCGCACGCGGGCGTCGGTCTCGGCCGGGCCCGCGGTGGCGAGCAGCACGTCGTCGATGCCCCAGTCGCCGGACAGGGCGCTCATGCCGCCCTCCGTGACGACGAGCAGCAGCGGCGCCTCCTGGCCTGCCGCGCGCAGGAGACGGCACAGCGACTTGGCGCCGACGAGATCCTGACGGCCGTCCACGATCACGATGTCGTAGTCGGGGGCGCTCACGAGCTGCGCAGGCTCCGCGGGAATCTGCCGGATGCGGTGGCTGAGAAGCTCCAGCGCGGGGAGAACCGGCTCCGCGATCGGAGCATTGGTCAACACCAGCACCTGGGCCACGCGCACTCCTTCCGGACGGCGGGGGACGCCGTGGGGCCATGATACCGGGCGTCGAGAGGTGCGTTTCGCGCCGATGGGTGACAATGGAGTCATGACGGAACCTGCCCTCGCGCCGCGCAACGCGTTCGTCGGGGTGCTCGTCGTGTGGGGCGTCGCGTTCGCGGCGGCGATCGCGGTGGGCCTCTTCGTGCCCGAGGATTGGCGCGTGCCGTGGCTGATCGTGGCGTTCGGCGGCGTCGTCCTCCTGTCGTTCGCGGTGCAGCTCTGGTACGGGCGGACCCAGGGCTTCATCCTGCGCGTGGCAGGCGGCGCACTCGGTGCGCTGCTGGTGATGGGTGTCGTCTCGGTCGGCTTCGGTCTCGCCGCCCTCGTCTCCTGACGCGACAGCCGCGGGCGCGGAGGGTAAAGTGGTCGTCATGGACCTCATGGCTCTCGAACTCTTCTTCATCGGCCTGCTGGGCCTGGCGAGCCTCGCGATCGTTTTCGTCTCGGTCGTCGTGCTTCGCAACCTCTTCCGCGGTCAGCGCTGAGCCGACCGTGCTCGAGCTCCCCACGGATCTCCCCGCCGACCTCGCGCCGCTGTCGTGGCTGATCGGCGTGTGGGAGGGCACCGGCGTCATCGACTACCCGGTGGGCGATGAGCGCCTGCAGGGCGAGTTCACGCATCGCGTGAGCTTCAGCCATGACGGCGGTCCGTTCCTGAACTACTCAGCCACCGCGATCTTCACGCGGGACGAGGGCGAGACGTCTCTCCCTCTGGTCGCCGAGAGCGGCTTCTGGCGGCTGAGCCGTCCCGCGACCGACTCCGACGCGGGCCCCGGGCTCCTCCCTCCCGTCGCCGAGTCGTCGCCGCGCGGCGTCGACGACGTCGAGGCTCTGCGCGCGGCATCCGGCGGGTTCCCGATCGAGGTCTCGATCGCCCACGCCGACGGGATGCTGGAGCTGTACCTCGGCGAGATCAACGGCCCCCGCATCGACATCGCCACGGACGCCGTCGTGCGCGGCGCCGGCGCGAAGGAGTACGGCTCGGCCTCCCGCATGTACGGACTGGTCGACAACCACCTGCTCTGGGCGTGGGACATCGCCGCGCTGGGAACGCCGCTGCGCTCGCATGCGTCGGCCCGGTTGGCGAAGATCTGACATGGCCGGGATCTGACGTGGCCGGCTTCCGCGACATCGACGGCGCCGTGGTCGGCGAGAGGGGCATCGAGCACTTCGGCGACGTGTTCCGCGAACAGCGGCGTCTGGCGGCGGGCGACGCGCTCGTGCCGCTCGACGACCGTGCCGTGATCGAGGTCGCCGGGCCCGAGCGTCTCGGCTGGCTGGATTCGATCACCTCGCAGGCGCTGGGTCGCATCGGCGCGGGCGAGAGCACAGAGCTGCTCGTGCTCGACCCGCAGGGACGCGTCGAGCACGCGGCCGGTGTCCTCGATGACGGCACCTCGACCTGGCTCCTCGCGGACGCCGCGGATGCCGAGGGGCTCGCGACCTGGCTGCAGCGCATGAAGTTCCGCACGCAGGCGACGGTCGGGCTGCGCCCCGACCTGGCTCTGCTCGGCTTCGTCGACGGGGGCGCTGCGGCGAGCCGCGCCGACGAGATCGCCTTCCGCCCCGCGGGGACGGCGCTCGTGTGGACGGATCCCTGGCAGCGCGTGAGCGCGGGCGGGCACCAGTACGCGGAGGTCGCCGAGCATCCCGGCACCGACTACGCCTGGCGCGTCGCGATCGTGTCGCGGGAGACCGCGGACGCGCTCGCCGCGACGCTCGGCGCAGAGGATGTCGCAGGTCTCCTCGCGGCGGAGGCTCTCCGCGTCGCGGCGTGGCGTCCGCGCTGGTCGGCCGAGGTGGACGAGCGCTCGCTGCCGCACGAGTCCGACTGGATCCGCACGGCCGTGCACCTGAACAAGGGCTGCTACCGCGGACAGGAGACGGTCGCGAAGGTGCACAACCTCGGCCACCCACCGCGCCGTCTGGCCGCTCTGCACCTCGACGGGAGCGACGCTGTGCTCCCCGCCGCCGGCGATCCGGTGTTCGCGGGAGACGACGAGGTGGGTCGTGTGACGTCGGTGGCTCGGCATCACGAGGACGGCCCCATCGCTCTCGCGATCCTGTCGCGCCGTGCCCCCGTGGGAGACCTGGTCGTGCGCACGGACGGCGGGGACATCGCCGCGGCACAGCAGGTCATCGTGCCCGGGGATGCCGGCGCTACGGCCGACATCCCTCGACTGACCCGCCTGTCGCGCCGCCCGAGCGCGCCGGATCCGCGCAACGCCGGCTGACGCGTTCCGTAACTCGCCCCCGGTCGTCGAGCGAGGAGCGCAGCGACGAGACGAAACGCGTTACCCCCGCGGGGCGACCGCCGCCCATGGCAGCGTGAGCTCACCCAGCCGCCACCGGCTGCGCCCGCCCTCGACCGGCCACCCCTGATCGCGCAGCGCGGTCACGGCCGCCAGGAACCGCTGCGTCGCGCCGAACGTCGAGAGTGCGGCCGCGCGGTCCCATTCGCGGTCGAGGTCCGTCAGGAAGGCGTGCACGCGCTCGCCCGGCACGTTGCGGTGGATGAGCGCCTTCGGCAGCCGCTCGGCGACGACGGAGGGATGCTCGAGCCCGGCGAGTCGCAGCGAGATCGTGAGACGGAGCGGCGTCCCGGCGGCATCCACGTCGATCCAGCTCGCGATGCGGCCGATCTCGTCGCAGGTGCCCTCGATGAGCAGACCCCCGGGATCCAGACGCGACGTCATGGTGCCCCATGCGCCCGCGACATCCGCCTCGTCGTACTGGCGCAGCACGTTCATGGCGCGGATCACGGCGGGTCGGCGTCCGTCCGCCAGCGGCACCTCGAAGCCGCCGCGCGCGAACGACACCCGCAGGTCCGGAGAGAAGGGCGTACGCCCCGCCCGCACCTCGGCGAGCTGCGCGTCAGCGCTCGCCACGCGCGCCGGGTCGATCTCGAGACCTCGCACCTCGGCATCCGCCCTCACCCGCTGCAGACGGGTCGCGAGCTCGAACGCGGTGACCCCGCTCGCGCCGTAGCCGAGGTCGATCACGAGCGGATCCGTCGCGCGGAGGAAGGCGCGTGAGGCGGCGATCCAGCGGTCGTTGCGACGCAGCCGATTGGTCCCCGTGGTGCCGCGGGTGGGTCGGCCGAGGGGAGAGGACGCCATGTGCCCATCCTTCCAGTCACGCGCCGACTCCGAGGCGTGTCCGCGACCCCGCGCGGATAAACTGGCGGCATGACTGCGAAGCGCACCCTGATCCTGCTCCGTCACGGCCGGAGCGAGTGGAACGAACTGAACCTCTTCACCGGCTGGGTGGACGTCCGCCTGAACGAGCAGGGCAAGGCCGAGGCCCAGCGGGGCGGCGAGCTGCTGGCCGAAGCCGGCATCCTGCCCGACGTGCTGCACACCTCGCTGCTGAGCCGCGCGATCCAGACGGCGAACATCGCGCTCGACGCGGCGGACCGCCTGTGGATCCCCGTGACGCGTTCGTGGCGCCTCAACGAGCGTCACTACGGCGCGCTGCAGGGCAAGGACAAGGCCCAGACGCTCGAGGAGTTCGGTCCCGAGCAGTTCCAGCTGTGGCGCCGGTCGTTCGACGTGCCGCCGCCCGTGCTCGACGACGACAGCGAGTTCAGCCAGGTGAACGACCCGCGCTACGCGGGCATCGACGGGGAGGTGCCCCGCACCGAGTCCCTCAAGCTCGTGATCGACCGTCTCCTGCCGTACTGGGAGAGCGCGATCGTCCCCGACCTCGAGGCCGGCAAGACGGTGCTCGTGACGGCGCACGGCAACTCGCTGCGCGGTCTCGTGAAGCACCTCGAGGGCATCAGCGACGCCGACATCGCCGAGCTGAACATCCCGACCGGCATCCCGCTCGTGTACGAGCTCGACGAGAACAACGTGCCGACGGGCCCGGGCCGCTACCTCGACCCCGAGGCCGCCGCGGCGGGCGCCGCAGCCGTCGCCGCGCAGGGCAAGAAGTAAGACAGACGACGAGGGGGCGGATGCCGATCGGCATCCGCCCCCTTCGTCATACGGGGAGCCGAGGCTCAGGCGTGGCCGAGGGTCTGCTGCTCGGCGGCGAGGGCGATGTCCTCCTCGCCGGCCTGCCAGTCGCCGGTCGCGAGGTAGACGACCTTCTTCGCGACGGCGACGGCGTGGTCGGCGAAGCGCTCGTGGTACCGGCTCGCGAGCGTCGCGTCGACGGTCGCCGTGGTCTCGCCCTTCCAGTTGTCGCTGAGCACCTTCTCGAAGACGCTCGCGTGCAGCTCGTCGACGTCGTCGTCCGCGTTGCGGATCTGGTCGGCGAACTTGAGGTCCTGCGTGCGCAGCAGCTCGGTGAGCGTGCGGGAGATCTCGACGTCCAGCTCGCCCATCTTCACGAAGGTGCCCTTGAGGCCCTTCGGGATCGCGCGCTCGGGGAAGCGCAGGCGCGCGAGCTGGGCGATGTGCTCGGACATGTCGCCCATGCGCTCGAGCGAGGCGCTCACTCGCAGCGCGAACACGACGATGCGCAGGTCGCGGGCGACCGGCTGCTGGCGGGCGAGGATCTCGATGGCCTGCTCGTCGAGCGCGACGGCCAGCTCGTCGATCTTCGCGTCGTCCGCGATGACCTCTTCGGCCAGGGCGACGTCGCTCGTGGCGAAAGCGCGGGTGGCCTTGTCGATCGAGACGGTGACGAGGTCGGCGATCTCGACGAGACGGGACTGCAGATCCTCGAGGGACTGGTGGAAGACTTCGCGCATTGGGGCGCAACCTTTCATTCGGGTCTCGGCTGTCAGGCCAGCGCGAGACGGCTGGGTCGTCCGCGCGAGAGGAGGACCTCGCTCTCGCACAGGCCCGAAAGGGATTCTCTGCCCCGAAGGTTAACGAACGGTGCCCAGCACGTGAATAGTACTTCTCCGCTTTCGTCGCGGGGCGGCGAACCCGCCGTGCGGCCGGTGAACGCACTCTACGCTGGTGTCATGACCCTGCCGCAGATCGCGCTGTTCGCGCTGTTCGTCGGCCTCGTGATCGGCGTCGGACTGTCGTTGGTCGTGGCGTGGGCGTATCGCACGCGGGCCAGGATCGCGGACGAGACGTCTCTCGTCGTACCCGAGGGCGTGACCGCTGTGCTCGGCAGCATGGACGACGCGGCCTGCGTGGTCGACCCCTCGGGTCTCGTGCTCGCTGCCTCCAAGGCGGCGAGCCGTTTCGACATCGAGGTGGGCGCTCCGCTGGAGAACCCGGAGCTTCGGCAGCTGATGCGCAGTCTGCGGGTCGACGGCGGATCGGTCACAGAGTCGTTGCGCATCACGCGCGGCGGACTCAGCCTCGACCCGCGTCTGGTCTCCGCGCGGGCCAGTGCGATCAGCCCCCGGATGTCGCTCCTGGTGATCCGCGACGTCACCGAGCAGGAGCGGCTCGACCAGATGCGCCGCGACTTCGTCGCCAACACCAGCCACGAGCTCAAGACTCCGGTCGGCGCGATCACCCTGCTCGCCGAGGCGATCGAGTCGGCGGCGGACGACGCCCAGCAGGTGCGCCACTTCGCGACGCGCATCTCGGCGGAGGCCGTGCGGCTGGGGCAGCTCACCGGACGCATCATGAGCCTTTCTCGCCTGCAGACCGACGACGCGCTCTCCTCCGCCCGGGCGGTGTCGATCGACGAGGTGCTGGCCTCGGCGATCGAAGCCCACGCCGTGCAGGCCGATTCGGCCGGGGTGGAGATCGCCCGCGGCGGCGACCGCGGCGTGTGGGTGCACGGCGATTCGCAGATCCTGATCGAGGCGTTCGGCAACCTCATCGCGAACGCGATCGTCTACTCGCCCAAGGGCTCCCGCATCGGGGTGGGCGTGAAGGCCGACGGTGAGATCGTCGAGGTCGCGGTCTCCGATCAGGGGATCGGCATCTCCGAGGCGGACCGCGAGCGCATCTTCGAACGCTTCTACCGTGCCGACGAGGCGCGTTCCCGACGCACCGGCGGCACCGGCCTCGGGCTCTCGATCGTCAAGCACGCCACCCAGCGTCACGGCGGCGAGGTGCTGCTGTGGTCGCGGCCGGGTCGCGGTTCGACCTTCACCATCCGACTTCCCATGATCGAGGCACCCGCACGCCTCGCGAAGGACAAGAAGAGCAAGAAGAAGCGCGAGCGCAAGCCGGCCAAGGCCGACGCTCGCGTCCGAAACGGAGAGAACGCATGACCCGCATCCTTCTCGTCGAAGACGAACCCGACCTCGCCGACCCGCTCGCGTATCTGCTGCGCCGCGAGGGGTACGAGGTGGAGATCGCCGAAGACGGCCCCGGAGCGCTCACGGCGTTCCGCGAGCGCGGCGCCGACGTGGTGCTGCTCGACCTCATGCTGCCGGGGATGCCCGGCACGGAGGTGTGCCGTCAGATCCGCTCCACCTCGGCCGTGCCGATCATCATGCTGACCGCCAAGGACTCCGAGGTCGACATCGTGGTGGGCCTGGAGCTCGGCGCCGACGACTACGTCACCAAGCCGTATTCGTCCCGGGAGCTGCTCGCGCGCATGCGTGCCGTGCTGCGCCGGGTCGTGCAGGCCGAGAGCGAGCTCGACGAGCGCGTGCTCGACGGCGGTCGCGTGAGCCTCGACATCGACCGGCACACCGTCTCGGTCGCGGGCGAGCAGATCAACATGCCGCTCAAGGAGTTCGAACTGCTCGAGGTGCTGATGCGCAATTCGGGTCGGGTGCTCACCCGCGGGCAGCTCATCGACCGCGTGTGGGGCAGTGACTACTTCGGCGACACCAAGACCCTCGACGTGCACATCAAGCGCATCCGCTCGCGCATCGAGGAGAATCCCGGCGAACCGGTCATGCTGGTGACGGTGCGCGGCCTCGGCTACCGCTTCGAGGGCTGAGCGGCGCCCTCGGCTGAACGTCGCAGACGCGAAGAGGCCGGCACCCCGCGGGGTGCCGGCCTCTTCCGTTCCGTCGACCGGAGCGGGTCACTCCTCGGGAGCGGGCGCCGCGGTGTCGGTCGGCATCGGGGTCGGCTTCGGAGTCGTGCTGCCGGTCGTGCTCGGCACGAGGTCCTTGTAGTAGGGGAGGGTGCCGTCGAGGACCGGGATCTCGGTCTTGGTGCCGGCGCCGTCGCCGGACTGGAAGTGCACCTCGACGGTCGAGCCGGGCATGGAGTCGAGGCCGACGATGCGCAGCGGCTCCTCGTCGGCGCCGAAGCTGATGGTCTTGCCGGCCGGGACGGTCACGGTGAAGGGATCGATGCCCACGAGCGTGATCGTGAGCGTCGCCTTCTCGGTGGTCGGGTTGACGACCGCCCCGATGAAGTTGCCGACCGAGCCGTCCTCGTTCGCGACGATGAACGCGTTGCGCACGTCGATCGGGCCGTCGGCGTCGGAGACGTTCACGCCGTCCGAGGCGGCGTACTCGATCTTCGTCGACTGCGGCGTGATGAACGTGCAGCCCGTCGCGCCGAGAAGAACGAGGGCGCTGAGAGCGGCAGACGCGACAAGGCGCGATTTCACGGGTCCTCCTGAGGTCCGACGGGATATCCGCATCCCATTCTATGCGCATGCCGCACCGGGCCCGTGGACGCCGGGGCGCGAACCTTAGCGCATATCCCCTGTGGTATCCTTGAGGTTGCCGAAAGGACACGTTTTTATGCTTTTTGAGGTTGGCGAGACTGTCGTCTATCCGCACCATGGCGCTGCGACCATCATCGAGGTCAAGGAGCGCATCATCAAGGGCGAGACGAAGAAGTACCTGAAGCTCAACGTCACTCAGGGTGACCTCATCATCGAGGTCCCCGCTGAGAACGTCGATCTCGTGGGTGTGCGCGATGTGATCGGCAAGGAGGGCCTCGACCACGTGTTCGAGGTGCTGCGTGCGCCGTTCACCGAGGAGCCGACCAACTGGTCGCGTCGCTACAAGGCGAACCTCGAGAAGCTCGCCTCAGGTGACGTCATCAAGGTGAGCGAGGTCGTGCGCGACCTGTGGCGCCGCGACCAGGACCGCGGACTCTCCGCTGGTGAGAAGCGGATGCTGGCCAAGGCGCGTCAGATCCTCATCTCCGAGCTGGCGCTCGCCGAGAAGATCGACGAGGACAAGGCGGGCGCTCTGCTCGACGAGGTCCTCGCGTCCTGAGCGGATTGCAGAAGAAGGCGGATGCTTCGGCATCCGCCTTCTTCGTCTGCACGGGTAACGTGAAGGCGTGAGCATGCTTCCCGTCCCGACCGCCGCGATCATCGTCGTCGCCGCCGGATCGGGGACACGACTGGATGCCGGGGCGCCCAAGGCGTTCGTCGGCATCGACGCGCATTCGATCCTCCGCCACGCACTCGACGGCGTGTTCGCCGCGGCACCCGTCCAGGTCGTCGTGGTGGCGCCGGCCGGTTTCGAGGGCGATGCCGAGACCGAGGTGCGCGCCGCCGCGGGCGACCGAGTCGACCTGACGCGGGTGGTGACGGGTGGGAGCACGCGGCAGCAGTCCGTCGCCGCGGGGCTCGCGGCTCTGTGGGGCGACGTCCGCACCGTGCTCGTTCACGACGCCGCGCGCGCTCTCACCCCGCCCGCCGTGATCGACGCCGTGATCGACGCGGTCGATGACAGCACCGGGATCCTCCCGACCCTGCCCGTGATCGACACGCTCAAGCGGGTCGAGGGGGCGACCGTGATAGCGCCGGTCGACCGTTCCGAGCTCGCGGCCGCCCAGACGCCGCAGGGGTTCCCGCGCACGCTGCTCGAGCAGGCCTACGCGCGGGCCGAGCGCGACGGCATCGAGTACACCGATGACGCCGCCCTCTTCGCCGCCGCGGGCCACCCGGTGCGGCACATCGACGGATCGTCCCGGGGGTTCAAGATCACCACCCCCGACGACCTGGTGCGCGCACGTCACCTGCTCGCGGCGACAGCCGTGCAGTCGCTCGCACAGCCGGTCGCGCAGCCCGTGGCACAGCCGGTGGGCGTGCCGCGGGTGGGTATCGGCACGGACGTGCACGCGTTCGGCGGCGATGGCAACCTGTGGCTCGCTGGTCTCGAATGGCCGGGGGAGCAGCCGCTGTCCGGCCACTCCGACGGCGATGCGGTCGCGCACGCGATCGTCGACGCGCTGCTCGGCGCCGCGGGCCTCGGCGACATCGGCGAGCACTTCGGCACCGCCCATCCGGAGTATGCGGGCGCGCATGCCGAGGTCTTCCTCGCGCGCACTCGGGAGCTGCTCGCTCAGGCCGGGTTCGGCATCGGCAACGTCTCGGTGCAGTTCCAGAGCAACCGGCCGAGGTTCAGCGCGCGCCGCCGGGAGGCCGAGGGCGTCCTGTCCGCCGCGCTCGGCGGGGCGCCCGTGTCGGTCACGGCCACCACCACCGACGGACTGGGATTCCCCGGTCGCACGGAGGGAATCTCCGTCACCGCGATCGCGATGGTGATCGCCGACGTCGACGCCAACAACGCGCAGGACCCCGAGAGCAAGGAGAAGGAGCAGTCATGAGGATCCTCGTCATCGGAGCGAACGGACTCGTCGGAGGCACCGCGGTCGACGCGCTGCAGGGTCACGAGATCGTCGCCGCCTCGCGCAGCGGCGAGCCCGCGGTCGACGCCACCGACCCGGCATCCGTCGCGCGTCTGTTCGCCGAGGTCGGAGAGGTGGACGCGGTGATCGTGGCGCTGGGAAGCGTGGCGTTCCGCCCGCTCGGCGAGCTCACGCGCGAGGACTACGACGCGGCGTTCCGCAGCAAAGTGCTCGCGCAGCTCGACATCGTCCGCCTGGGCACCCCGTTCGTGCGCGACGGCGGATCGTTCACCCTGACCTCCGGCATCCTCGCACGAGAGCCCATCGCGACCGGGGCCGCCGCCTCGCTCGTGAACGGCGCGATCGAGTCGTTCGTGATCGCGGCCGCGACCGAGCTGCCTCGCGGCATCCGCATCAACGCCGTCAGTCCCTCCGTGCTCGAGGACGCGCCCTCCTATCACTCGTCGTTCCCCGGCTTCGTGCCCGTGTCGTCGCATCGGGTAGGCCAGGCCTTCGCCAAGAGCGTTCTCGGCGTGCAGACCGGCCAGGTCCTCCCGGTCGACTGACCCGGAGCCGCCGGGGCGCCCGGAAAGCCGCCCGATCCGCTGACCGTGTCCCGATTCGCGTGCAGTGTGACATGTGCGGTCCGCGAATCGGGACGGAGTCCGTGAATCGAGACCCTGCTGTGCGCGCCCAGACTCGGGAATCCCGCGCCCGGTAGGCTTGACCGGTGACTCTCCGCCTCTACGACACCCGCGAGCAGCAGCTGCGCGATTTCGTGCCTCTCGACCCCGAGAACATCACGATGTACGTGTGCGGACCCACGGTGCAGTCCGGTCCGCACATCGGGCACGTGCGCGCCGCGCTGAGCTTCGACCTGCTGCGCCGCTGGCTCGACGTCCGGCACGGGCGCGTCACGTTCGTGCGCAACGTCACCGACATCGACGACAAGGTCCTCGCGAACGCCACCGAGGTCGAGCCCTGGTGGGCGCTCGCGTACCGCATGGAGCAGGAGTTCACGCAGGCGTACTCGGCGATCGGCATCCTCCCGCCGACGTACGAGCCCCGCGCTACGGCATCCGTGCCGCAGATGCAGGAGCTCATCCAGACGCTCATCGAGCGGGGTCATGCGTACCCCGCTCCGGACCGCTCCGGTGACGTCTACTTCGACGTGCGCTCGTGGCCCGCGTACGGCGGACTCACGAACCAGTCGGTCGACGCGATGGAGGCAGCGGAGGACGCGGACCCCCGTGGTAAGCGCAACCCTCAGGACTTCGCGCTCTGGAAGGGCGCCAAGGAGGGCGAGCCCGCGGATGCCGTATGGCAGTCGCCCTGGGGTCAGGGCCGCCCCGGCTGGCACATCGAGTGCTCCGCCATGTCCCGCCGCTATCTGGGCGACGAGTTCGACATCCACGGCGGGGGCCTCGACCTGCGCTTCCCGCACCACGAGAACGAGCTCGCGCAGTCGACCGCCGCGGGCCTCGGCTTCGCACGGTACTGGGTGCACAACGGCCTCGTGACGGTCGGCGGTCAGAAGATGTCGAAGTCCCTCGGGAACTTCACGCTCGCCGCCGACGTGCTGAAGGAGCACGACCCGCTCGTGGTGCGCTACGCCCTCGCAGCCGCGCACTACCGATCGAGCCTCGACCTCACGGCGTCGTCGTGGACCGAGGCGGAGGCCGCCCTGGGGCGCATCGGCGGATTCCTGCAGCGGGTCGGCCGCATCGCGGGCGGCGGCATCGGCTACTTCGTGGGGCAGAGCCTGCCCGCGCCCTTCACGGAGGCGATGGACGACGACCTCGGCGTGCCGCAGGCGTTGGCCGTGCTGCACGAGACCGTGCGGGCCGGCAACTCCGCGCTCGACTCCGGCGACACGGATGCCGCGCTGGACGCGGCCCGCGCCGTGCTCGCGATGACCTCGGTGCTGGGGCTCGTGCCGTCCTCCGCATCGACGGCATCCACCGCTCACGCGACGGCGCTGGACTCACTCGTCCAGGAGATGATCACGCAGCGCGCACAGGCGCGCGCCGACAAGGACTGGGCGGCGGCGGATCGCATCCGTGACGCGATCGCCGCCGCAGGAATCACGCTGGAGGACACTCCGGCCGGAACTCATTGGAGTATCGATGGCTAAGCCAGGCAACCCCTCAGCGGGCAAGGGCAAGAAGAAGGGCCCCACCAAGGGCTCCGGCGGCAAGGGGCGCAGCTCCCTCGAAGGGCGCGGACCCACACCGAAGGCCGAGGATCGCGCGTGGCACCCCGCGGGCAAGCGCAAGGCCGCGGCCGAGCGCTACGCCGCCGCGGGCGGACGCGGCAAGCCGGGTGGGCGTCAGACGTCCGGCGGCAACCCGAACCGCACGGCGCGTGTGAAGGACAACACGACCGACACCGAGACCGTCACCGGGCGCAACTCCGTGCTCGAGGCGCTGCGCGCCAGGATCCCGGCATCCGCGTTCTACATCGCGCAGCGCGTCGAGATGGACGACCGCGTCAAGGAGATGCTGTCGATCGCGACCAACCGCGGCATCCCGGTGCTCGAGGTCACGCGTCAGGAGCTCGACCGCATGGCCGGCTTCGACGGCGTGCACCAGGGCGTCGCGATCAAGGTGCCCCCGTACGAGTACGCGCACCCGCAGGACCTCCTCGAGCAGGTCATCGACAAGGGCGAGGTACCGCTGTTCGTGGCGCTCGACGGCATCACCGACCCGCGCAACCTCGGGGCGATCATCCGCTCCACCGGTGCCTTCGGCGGACATGGCCTGATCCTGCCGCAGCGTCGCTCGGCCGGGGTGAACTCCGCGGCCTGGAAGACGAGCGCCGGAGCGGCCGCCCGGGTGCCGGTCGCACTGGCCTCGAACCTCACGACGCAGCTCAAGGAGTTCAAGAAGCAGGGCGTGTTCGTGCTCGGCCTCGACGGCGACGGGGACGTGCTGCTGCCCGACCTGCAGCTCGCCGACCGGCCCGTCGTGATCGTCACGGGATCCGAGGGCAAGGGCCTCTCGCGTCTCGTCGCCGAGACCTGCGACCAGATCGTGTCGATCCCGATCTCGGCCGTGACCGAGTCCCTGAACGCCGGCATCGCGACGTCCGTCGCGCTCTACCAGGTGTCCACGATCCGCAACGCGAAGTAGGAGAGACCTCATGGCCCGCATCGTCGTCCTCGGAGGGACCGGCTACGCCGGGAAGCACATCGTCACGGAGGCGGTGAGCCGCGGGCACGAGGTCATCGCGATCTCGCGCTCGGTGCCGGAGGACGCCGTCGACGGCGCGTCGTATGTGCAGGGCTCCGCTCTCGACATCGCCTCGCTGGCGAACGCGTTCGACGGCGCGGATGCCGTCGTCTCGGCGCTGTCGCCGCGCGGCGACATGACCGACCGCGTGCTCGAGGCGCTGCAGAACGTGATCGCCGAGCTCGCCGACACCTCGACGCGTCTCGGCGTGGTCGGGGGCGCGGGCGGGAGCCTCGTCGCCCCGGGCGGCCCGCGGCTGTTCGACCTCGACTTCCCCGAGGAGTACAAGCACGAGGCCCAGGTCGGCATCGACTCGCTCGCGCTCCTCGAGCAGACGGATGCCGGACTGGACTGGTTCTTCATCCACCCGGCCGAGGTCTTCGGACCGTGGGCCGAGGGCGAGCGCACCGGCCACTACCGCGACGGCGGCGACGTGCTCGTGCGCGACGCCGACGGGAAATCCTTCATCTCGGGTGCGGACTTCGCGGTCGCCGTGGTCGACGAGATCGAGCAGGGCAACCACCGCCGCGAGCGCTTCACCGTCGGGTACTGACACGCGCCGACCGGCTCCGGGCCTCAGACGAGGTCGCGCCAGTCGACCCCGTCGTCGTCCTCATCGCTCACCGAGGTCGCGCCCGTGATGACGGGCAGGCTCATGGTCTCGGTGGGCGGCCCCATGATCGTCGCCTCGTCACGACGGTGGCGGAGCACCTCGTTGATGTAGCTCGTCAGCACCTCGGCCAGCGGCACCGAGCGCCCCTGCGCCTGCGAGAGGTACCAGCGGTGCTCGAGCACCTGGTGGAACACCTCGGCCGGTTCGAGCTTGGCGCGCAGTTCGTAGGGGATCGCGCGCACGACCGGTTCGAAGACCCGGGTCAGCCACTCGTGCGCGTACATCTCCTCATCCGCCCACTGCTTGGTGGAGCGGGCGCGGAACTCGTCGAGGTCGTTCAGCAGCCGCCGTGCCTGGTTCTCCTCGACGTCGAGACCGGTGAGGCGGATGAGGCGCCGCTGGTGGTGTCCGGCGTCCACGACCTTGGGCTGGATCTCCACGACCGTGCCGTCCGACGTCGTCGACATCGACATCTCGTCGATGTCGAACCCCAGGGCGTTCAGCCGCTCGACGCGCTCCGTGATGCGCCACGTCTCGGCAGCCGCGAACGACTCCTGCGCCGTGAGCTCGGCCCACAGCGAGCGGTACGACGACACGATCCCGTCGGCGATAGCGATCGCGTCCACACCGTGCTCGAGGCGTCCGCCGGCGGCGAGGTCCATGACCTCTCCGGCGATGTTGGTGCGGGCGAGGTCGAGGTCGTAGGCGCGCTGGCCGTCGGTCAGGCCCTCCTCGTGCAGCTCGCCGGTCTCGGCGTCGACGAGGTAGGCGGCGAAGGCTCCGGCATCGCGTCGGAACAGCGTGTTCGACAGGGACACGTCGCCCCAGTAGAAGCCCACGTTGTGCAACCGCACGAGCAGTAGGGCGAGTGCGTCGACGAGTCGGGTCGCGGTATCCGGGCGCAGCACGCGCGTGAAGAGCGCCCGGTACGGCATCGAGAACCTCAGGTGCGAGGTGACGAGGGCTGCGGGGAGCGGCTCGCCCTCGGCATCCGATCGGCCCGCGATGACCGCCACGCGGTCGACGCACGGGACGTCCAGGCGAGCGAGGTTGCCGAGCATCTCGTACTCGCGGCGCGCCATCTCATCGGTCGTCTCCTTGACGGCGACCACACGCCCCGAGAGGTCGGCGAAGCGCACGAGATGCCGCGATAGACCCTTCGGGAGCGACACGATGCTCTCCGACGGCCAGGCGGCGAGAGGCGTCGACCACGGCAGGGCGAGCAGGCCGGGGTCGATCGAGCTCGCGGTGATGCGCAGCGCGTCGTGCATGTGACTCCAGGGTGTGCGGGGGAGAAGCAGAAGCGGCGCGGGCGACCGAAGTCAGCCCGCGCCGCATCTGCGGTTCCGATCAGGCGGAGACGACCGGCTTGTCGTTCAGGCGGTCGCCCGACTCGATGTCGAACGCGTGCACGTGGCCGGCGTTCGCGGCGAGCGTCACGGTCTCGCCGGCGTTCGGGTGGTTTCGTCCGTCGACGCGCGCGACCAGGTCGGTGCGCTTGCCGTTGATGTCGGTGTGACCGTACAGGTAGCCGTCGGCGCCGAGCTCCTCGACGAGGTCGACGACGACCGAGAGGCCCTTACCGTCGGCCGGACCAACCGTGATGTCCTCGGGGCGCACGCCCACGGTGACCTGCGAGCCGTTTGCGCGACCCACGGTGTCGCGGTCGAGCGGAACGGTCTCGGTGCCGAAGAGCACGCCGCCGTCCGCGAGGTCGGCCGAGAACAGGTTCATGGCGGGCGAGCCGATGAAGCCGGCGACGAACACGTTGTTCGGCTTCTCGTACAGGTCACGCGGCGAGCCGACCTGCTGCAGCAGGCCGTCCTTGAGCACCGCGATGCGGTCGCCCATCGTGAGCGCCTCGGTCTGGTCGTGCGTGACGTAGACCGTGGTGACGCCGAGACGACGCTGGAGGGAGGCGATCTGCGTACGCGTCTGCACGCGGAGCTTGGCGTCGAGGTTCGACAGCGGCTCGTCCATGAGGAACACCTGCGGCTGACGCACGATCGCGCGGCCCATCGCGACACGCTGACGCTGACCACCCGAGAGGGCCTTCGGCTTGCGGGTCAGGTACTGCTCGAGGTCGAGCAGCTTGGCGGCCTCGAGCACGCGGCTCGCACGCTCTTCTTTGCCGACACCGGCGATCTTGAGCGCGAAGCCCATGTTCTCGGCGACGGTCATGTGCGGGTACAGCGCGTAGTTCTGGAAGACCATCGCGATGTCGCGGTCCTTCGGCGGGACGTCGGTCACGTCGCGGTCGCCGATCAGGATGCGGCCGGCGTTGACCTCTTCGAGGCCGGCGAGCATGCGCAGCGACGTGGACTTACCGCAACCGGAAGGGCCGACGAGGACGAGGAACTCGCCGTCTCCGACCTCGAGGTTGAGCTTGTCGACGGCCGGGCGGGTGCCGCCCGGGTAGAGGCGGGTGGCCTCGTCGAAAGTCACAGATGCCATTGTGTTTCTCCTTCACCGGCAGGTACGTGCCGGACGATCCGTAGTGATAGAGCGGCGGTTCGACCCGCCGTGACCCCTCATCGGGTCGGAAATCAGTATGGCAGAATCCAGGGCGTCTGGGTATTTCTCAGCCAGGCTGGTTAGCATCGTTGTCGGCCGTGATCACACGGCGTGCGCCGCCCGATCGGCGCTCGGGGCCACCCTGCCCCACCGAGACCGTCAAGAGGAACGATGTCGAGCGACGAGACGCCGAACGTCCCCACCCCTCGCAATTCGCGCGAGGCCGTGCGGGAGAAGGCACAGAAGGTGCACGCCCAGCAGTCGAGGGCGCGCGTCATGCGACGAATCATCGTCGGCGCGATCGCGGTGGTCGCGGTCGGAGCGATCGGCACCGCCGTGACGCTGGCCGTCTCCGCTCAGGTCTCCAAGCCGCAGCTCTCGCCGGGCGGCATGGACGACGACGGCATCCTGATCTCCGACGTCAGCGCGACCGTCGCGTCCGAGGACATGTCCGCGTCTCCCGCTCCGGATGCGACGGATGCCGGTGGCGAAGCCGCGCCGACCCCCGCGCCGACGACGTCGAGCGCTGTCGACATCCACGTCTATGTCGACTACCTGTCGCCGGACGCCGGGGAGTTCGAGCGTGCGAACGCCCGCCAGCTGGTCAATTGGATCAACGAGGGGGCGGCGACCGTGACCTATCACCCGGTCGCGCTGCTCACCGCCAGCTCGAACGGCACGAAGTACTCGCTGCGCGCCGCCGGCGCCGCCGCCTGCGTGGCGACGCACTCGCCCGCGCAGTTCTACGCCTTCAACCACGACCTGCTCGACGACCAGCCCGAGGTCAACAGCGACGGGTACTCCGACGCCGACCTCGCGGACATCGCCGGTGCGGTCGGGTCGGACAACGTCAAGAGCGTCCGTTCGTGCATCGAGGACCAGGACTACGTGAGCTGGGCCAAGGAGGCCACCTCACGCGCACTCGAGGGACCGCTCGTCGGGTCTGACGACCTGGTGCTCACCTCGGCGCCCATGATCGTCGTGAACGGCGAGGCCTACGTCGGAGCGCTCGACGACCCTGTGGAGTTCTCGCAGTTCGTGCTCACGGTGTCGAACGACGCCTCGCAGGACGCTGCGACTCCGTCACCGACGCCCACGCCGACCGCTACGACCCCCGCGTCGTAGTTCGTCACCCTCCGGCGCCGCTCGCTAAGCTGGGTGGCGTCCGCCGACTTGGCGCAATTGGTAGCGCACCGTACTTGTAATACGGGGGTTACGGGTTCGAGTCCCGTAGTCGGCTCCACACACGAAGGCCCGCATCTTCGCGGAATCGCAGGAGATGCGGGCCTCGTCTTCAGTGGATCAGGCGACCTCAGAGCCGCCAGTCAGCGCCCTTCTCCATGCTCCTTCCGTTGTTGTAGAGCTGGACATATCCGTCGTACAGCGGCATGCCCGGTGCGAACGTGCCCCACGTCGGGCGCCCCTGCTCGGGACCGAACGAAGGCATTCGCGCCCCGTACGCGTAGAGCGTCTCCTGGATGGGGCGGTAGCAGGCGCCGCCCTTGTCGGTCACTCCGAGGACCGTCCCCAGCGCGCGGAGTCCGTACTCGTCGTTGCGCCACACGGGGCCGCCGCCGTCGGCTCCGGACGCAGGGGCGTCGGTGCAGATGAGGATGATGTTCGGGTCGTAGTGCCAGCGGGCGATCCCGACGATGCGGCCCTCCGTCCATCCGGTGTCGATGCCCATCTTCCCGACGAGCATGCCGTAGGACTGATCGCGCGTCGGCATCCAGCCCTGCACATAGCCGCCGGCGGGGGATTCGCCGGTCCTGGCATCGACCAGAAGCTGATGCGCATCGTTCCCGGGACGCATCTCCAGGAGCACGACCGGCTCCGCGGGGCGGCTGTTCACGGTGTCCGCATAGTATCCCGCGTCGCCTCGGTAGGTCCCGTCGTGCATCGTGTCGAACTTGTACCCGCACATGCGCGCGGTCGTCAGGAAGAACCCGGAGTCGCCTGCGATCGCGAAGGAGCCCGTGCATGCGGTCTCGCTCAGGCCGTTCACGGTTCCTGCGCTGCCCCCCGAGATCGCGGGTTCTCCCGGGCTGTAGTCGTACCCCACCGCCTCGGGGATGTTGTAGACCGGAGCGGCAGAGGCGGTGGTTCCGGCCGTTCCCGCGGCGCCGACGCAGGCCAGGGCGACAGCGGCGGCGAGGGCGAGAAGTCGACGACCTCGACGGGTGGACATCATGTGGCGCATGCCCTCACAGTAGCGACGCCGCTAGTGCGCCGAAAGAGCGTGCGGCGATCGCGGGGGTGCGACACACTCCGTCATACGCGAAATACCTCAGCGGACAGGCGGGTTGTCCCCGGTATGACTCGCATCGGAACCAGTGACCTGTCCGTCTTCCCGCTCTCGCTGGGCGGCAACGTGTTCGGCTGGACGGCCGACCGCGATGCGTCCTTCGCCGTGCTCGACGCCTTCGTCGACGGCGGCGGTGACTTCATCGACACGGCCGACTCGTACAGCGCGTGGATCGACGGCAACTCCGGCGGTGAGAGCGAGACGATCATCGGCGAGTGGCTCACGTCGCGGAAGCCCTCTGACGTGGTCGTCGCGACCAAGGTGAGCCAGCATCCGGACTTCCGCGGCCTGGCTGCCGCGAACGTCCGCCGCGCCGCCGAGGCCTCCCTCACGCGTCTGGGTGTCGATGCGATCGACCTGTACTACGCACACTTCGACGACGAGAGCACGCCGCTCGAGGAGACCGTCGGCGCGTTCGGCGAACTCGTCGCCGACGGCCTCGTACGGAACGTCGCGGTCTCGAACTACACCGCCGAACGCATCCGCGAGTGGATCGCGATCTCCGACCGGCTCGGCGTCGCCCGCCCCGTCGCGATCCAGCCGCACTACAACCTCGTGCACCGCAACGATGTCGAGGAGACGATCATCCCGGTCGCGCAGGAGTTCGAGCTCGGTCTCGTGCCCTACTACTCGCTCGCGAGCGGTTTCCTCACCGGCAAGTACCGCTCGCCGGATGCCGAGGGGCAGTCGTCTCCGCGCGCCGGTGGCGCAGCCAAGTACGCGACCGAGGCCGGTCTGCGCATCATCGACGCGCTCGAGGAGATCGGCGCGGCACACGACGCCTCGATCGCCGCCACGGCGCTCGCGTGGCTGCGCGCGCAGCCGACGGTCGTCGCCCCCATCGCGAGCGCCCGCACGGTCGAGCAGGTCCCGGACCTCCTGGCCGGCGCCCGTCTCGACTTGACGTCCGAGGAGGTCGCGACCCTGAACCGCGTCTCGGAGTGGACGTCGGCATCGAACTGAGCCGGGCTCAGGACTCGGTCGGCGGCGCCTCGTCGTCGCCGACCAGTCCCAGACGGTGCGCGAGGATGACGGCATGGATGCGGTCGCGCGCGCCCAGTTTGGACAGCACACGCCCCACGTGCGTCTTCACGGTCGACTCGCTCACGTAGAGCGCGCGGGCGATCTCGGCGTTCGTGAGTCCGCGCCCGATCTCCAGGAACACGTCGCGCTCACGGTCGGTCAGCCCCGCAGAGGGGTCGTCGAGCGGGGCGCTCGCGCCCGACTGCTCAGCGCCCAGCTGCGGCGTCACGTGCTCGAGCAGCATCCTGGTCACACGCGGGGCCAGCGCCGCATCGCCGCGATGCACCGCACGGACGGCGGAGAGCATCTCCTGACGGTGCGCGTCCTTGAGCAGGAATCCGCTCGCCCCGGCGCGGATGGCACCGAACGCGTACTCGTCGAGGTCGAAGGTCGTCAGCACGAGCACACGCGTCTGCGGATGCTCCCGCACGATCGCCTCGGTCGCCGCGATGCCGTCGAGTCCCGGCATCCGGATGTCCATGAGGACCAGGTCGGGCGCGAGCGCGGCGGTCTGCGCGATCGCGGCGTGCCCGTCGGCCGCCTCGCCGACCACGACCATGTCGGCCTCGGCCTCCAGCACCATGCGGAAGCCGAGGCGGATGAGCTCCTGGTCGTCCACCAGGAGGATCGAGATCGGGGTGCTCATGAGCGCTCCTTCGTGGCGGGGGCGGGTGAGGGGTCGGTGGGGAGCGGGGCGGTTCCGCTCCGGGGGAGGACGGCGTGCAGCATCCATCGCCCGCCCGGCACTGGGGCCGAGACGATGCGCCCGCCCACGTGCGCCGCGCGCTCGGCGAGTCCGCGCAGGCCGTACCCCGACGTGCCCTTCGTCTCGGATGCGCCGTCGTTCGCGATCTCGACGGTCACGTCGTCTGCACCGTGGGCGACTCGCACGGCGATCGCCGTGGCGGCGGGTGCATGGCGCATCGCGTTGGTCACGCCCTCCTGCACGATGCGACCGACCGCGTGCGCGACGGCCGGCGGCAGGGCGGCCTCGCCGCTCACCGAGAGCGTCACCGGGAAGCCGGCCCGCTGCGCGGTCGCGACCGTGTCGTGCGGCTCCGCAGGGGCCATCGGGGCGAGCGGCAGCGGGGACTCGGCGTCGCGCAGCACGCCGAGCATCGACCGCATCTCGGTGAGGGCGCTGCGAGCCGTCTCCGCCGAGGCCGTCGAGGCGGCTGCAGCCTGGGCGCGGTCGTTCGTGGCAGCGGCACCTTCGGACAGGGCGACGATCACGGTCAGCGAGTGCGACACGATGTCGTGCATCTCGCGCGCGATCCGGGCGCGTTCTGCCGCGGCAGCGAGCTGGGCCTGCTGATCGCGCTCGACGAGCAGTTGACGTGAGCGATCGATCACGGCGGCGATGTAGCGCTTGCGGCCGCCGACGTTCACGCCGATGAGCGTGCCGATCAGCCCCAGCACGAGCGAGGTGACGACTGCGTTGATCGCGATCTGGAACGTCACGCCGCCCGCGAGCAGCAGCAGACCCGAGACGCCGGTGAGAGCCGCGAGCGCGATCCCGAACCCGATCCAGGCCGTGCGCGTCGAGCGGTACACGGCCAACGAGTAGCAGGTGACGAACATCAGCGGCGTGCCCGCGGGCTGCGGTGCGAACAGCAGGAGAGCCTCGACGCCGAAGGAGGCGACGAACGGCACGAGGGGCGCCTGGCGGCGCCACATCAGCGTCACACAGGCGGCGATGATGGCGATCGGGGCGATCGCGGCGAACACGACGCGCAGCGGCGTGGCGTCGCCCGTCTCCGCGAACGGAGCAGCGGGGAGGAGCGACAGCGCCAGGCACAGCAGTGTGATGAGGACGTCGGCGACGACCGGGTGCCGTGCCCAGAAGCGCCGGAGGACTCCGGGGGGACGCGGCAGCCGCAGCTCCTCCTCCTCGCGGAGGGAGGCGCTGCGGCTGCGGGTGCGGGTCACGCGGCGACTCTACGCGGCCGTGCCGAGGAGTGCGCGCTCACGCATCGCGTGTGCGCAGCACGATCCACGCCACGATGAGTCCGCCCACAGCCCAGATGCCGAGCGTGAGGAAGGCCACGGGCTCGTCCAGCGTCGCACCCTCGGGGAGGATCGCGCTCTGCGCGGCGGCGACCGGCAGGTACGCGGCGGCGTCGATGACCCACGCCCACGCCTCGCCCGCGAGAGCGAAGAAGTTCGCGACGATCGGCAGCACGAACAGCAGGCCGACGGTCGCGGCGATCGCCCCGGCGCCGGAGCGGAGGATGAACCCGAAGGCCACGCCGATCAGGGCGAACACCGCCATCGACAGCGAGGACACGACGATCGGCAGCACGGATGCCGCCGGGTCCGCCCAGTCGATGCTCTGCTCGCGGGGCGCCACGATCGCCGATACAGCGGCCGCCGCGGCGGAGAAGATCACGAGCGACGACACGAACAGGAACACCGCGACGACGAGTGCCTTCGCGAGCAGCGCGGAGCCTCGGCGCGGATTGGCCGTGAGCGTCGAGCGGATCATCCCGGTCGAGTACTCCCCGGTCACGGCGATCGCGCCGAGGATGCCGGCCAGCAGCATCGTGAACTGGATCGGCATCACGACGGCCTGGATGGGCTCGAAGCCAGGCATGTCGATGGCCTGCGCGATGAGGACGGCGATGCCGATCGTCAGCACCGCGGCGAGGCCGATCGACCACCATGTGGAGCGGAGCGTGGCGAGCTTGATCCACTCGCCGCGCACGGCGCGGAGGAAGGTGAGGCGTCGACCCGTGTCGACCTGCGCGCGCGTACGGGGCGCGGTCTGCGTGGTGGTCATGAGATCTCCTTGGTGCGGTACTCGACGGCTTCGCCGGTGAGGGCGAGGTACGCGTCCTCGAGCGATCCGGTGGTCGGCGTCAGCTCGTGCAGGGGGATGCCGCGGTCCGCGGCGAGGTCGCCGATCCGGGCGGCCGGGAGGCCGACGACGTCGAGCAGATCGGGGGCCGAGCTCACGATCTCGACGTCGGGGCCGCCGACCGCGGCGGCCAGGTCGGCGGCGCGCGGCGTGCGCACGCGGACGGTGTTGCGGGTCCAGGCCCGCACGAGCTCGTCGAGCGGGGCGTCGGCCAGCACCTGGCCGCGGCCCATCACGATCACGTGGTCGGCGGTCTGGGCCATCTCGCTCATGAGGTGGCTCGACAGCAGCACCGTGCGCCCCTCGGATGCCGCGTGGCGCACGAACTGGCGCACCCACCGGACTCCTTCGGGGTCGAGGCCGTTGACGGGCTCGTCGAGGATGAGCGTGTGCGGGTCGCCGAGCAGTGCCGAGGCGATCCCGAGGCGCTGACCCATGCCGAGCGAGAACTTGCCCGCGCGCTTGCGGGCGACGGAGCCGATGCCGGCGAGATCGATGACCTCGTCGACGCGGGAGGCGGGGATGCCGTGGGTCGCCGCCATGGCGCGCAGGTGGTTGCGGGCGGTGCGGCCGGTGTGCACGGCCTTGGCGTCGAGCAGCACTCCGACCTCGGTGAGGGGTGCGCGCAGACCGCGGTACTCGCGGCCGCCGATCGTCGCGACGCCCGACGTGGGGCGGTCCAGCCCGACGATCAGGCGCATCGTGGTCGACTTGCCCGCGCCGTTGGGGCCGAGGAAGCCGGTCACCGAGCCGGGCTGCACCGTGAACGACACGTTCTGGACGGCTGTCTTGTCTCCGAACCTCTTCGTGAGGCCCTCTGCTGTGATCATGTCTCCGACGCTACGCGTCCGGTGCGGCGGCGCGCGTCCTCCCGTGGTACCGGATGCTGCAGCATTCCGGTGTCCTCTCCGGCACCTGAGGACGACGGGCCTCAGCCCTCCGGTCAGGGGCGCGGGCGGGCGCTCACCCGTGCCACGACCTCCTCGGACGCGGCGATCGCCTCGTCGATGATCTCCCGCGTCGGCTCGGCCGTGAGCCAGTCGTGGCTCAGGGACGCGGGGACGAGCAGCGGCATCCGATCGTGGATGCCGGCGAGGTGCTCGGGGGCCGGGCGCATGACGATCGAGTAGCAGGTGAACGAGGTGCCGTCGCTCGTGCGCCCGTGCTGCGTCACGGCGGCCATTCCGAACAGGGCGCCGTCGTCGACGAGGAACTCGTGCCACACGCGTTCGGGCTTCTTCATCTCGAACCAGCTCGTCGCGGGGACCAGGGCTCGGGTCTTGAGCCCGCCGGGGCGATCCTGCAGCCGTTCGGATCGCGTGTTGATGGAGGGGAACTTCGACGGCTCGCCGTTCACCAGGAATCCCCACCATGCCGGCTCGAGGGCCGGCGCGGCATCGGGCTGCACGACGATCGGATTCAGGTTGCGGAGGTTCTTGCCGGTCGGACGCACGGTCTCGCCGGCGTTCCCCTCCGCCCATCCGCGCAGACCCTCGAGCACCTCCTCGTCGGCGGCTTCGAGGAGTTCGGTATCGGTGAACCGGGGATCAAGACCGTAGCTCGCGCACATGCCGTCAGCGTACGCCGGGGCGCCGACACTCGCACCGGCCCTGCGGGAGCGTGCGCGACGGCGTGCACGGGCGCGGGGGTAGTGTCGACAGGTGACCCCGACCCGCCGACTCCCCGCTCCCGTGGCGCTCGGCGGAGCAGTCGCGATCGGCGTGCTCACCGCAGTGCAGGCGCGGATCAACGGCGTGCTCGGCGTCCGCGTCGAGAACGGCATCGTCGCCGGACTCATCTCCTTCGCGGTCGGCCTCCTCACCCTCGTCGCCGTGATCTCCTGCATCCCCGCCGCGCGCCGCGGCGTCGGACGTCTGCGTATCGGCATCCGCGACCGCCGCATCCCGTTCTGGATGCTGCTGGGCGGCGCCTGCGGAGCACTGACCGTCTCCACGCAGGGCGTGACGGCCGGGGTGCTGGGCGTCTCGCTGTTCACGGTCGGCGTGGTCGCGGGGCAGACGCTGCACGGTCTCGTGCTGGACCGGATCGGCTTCGGGCCGGCCGGCGTCGTCGCGGTCACCCCCGGCCGTGTCGCCGGCGGGGTGCTCGCGCTCGCCGCGGTCGCGATCTCGTTGAGCGGCGACGTGCTGCAGGCGGCTCCGCTGTGGATGCTGCTGCTGCCGTTCGCCGCGGGCGTCGGCATCGCCTGGCAGGCGGCCACGAACGGGCGTCTGGCACAGCGCGTGGGGTCGCCCCTCATCGCGACCTTCACGAGCTTCGTCGCCGGCACGATCGCGCTCCTGCTCGCGGCCGGGGTGAGCGTCGCGATACGCGGACTCCCGCAGCCGCCGCCCGCGGAGCCGTGGCTCTACCTGGGCGGGTTCCTGGGGTTCGCCTACATCCTGCTCGGCGCGTTCATCGTGGCGCACACGGGCGTGCTGCTGATGGGGCTGGGGTCGGTGCTCGGGCAGCTCGCGACCTCGATCGTGATCGACCTGCTCTGGCCGGCCGCGGCCGGGCCGGCGCTGTGGCAGATCGTCGGGATGGTCGTCGTCGCGGTGTCGTCCGTGGTGGTCGCCCTGCCGCGTCGCCGTCGCTCCTGAGCTACTTCTTCGCCTTCTTCTTGCGCTTGTCCTTCTTGCGCTTGTCCTTCTTGGACTTGTCCTTCTTGGACGTGTTCTTCTTGGCCTTGTCCTTCTTCTTCTCCTGCGGGCGGACCTCCGCGTCCGCCTCCTCGGCCGTCGACGCCGCAGGCCGTGGCATCCGGGTGATGAGGGCGCGGGCATCGATCTGCTTGCGTCGACCGGGTCGCTTGCCCTCGGGTTTGCCGCCGACGTAGAGCCAGCCGAGCAGCTCCTCGTTCGCGGTGAGACCGTGCGCCTTCGCGACGGCCGTCGCGCGCGTGTAATGTCCGGTGCGCCACAGCACGCCCCACCCTGCCTCGTCGAGCAGCAGGCTCAGCACGTGCGCGACGCCCGAGGCGACGGCCTCCTGCTCCCAGCGCGGCACCTTGTCGCTCGTGCGGTAGCTCGCGACGACGGCGATGAGAAGCGGTGCGCGCAGCGGCTTGCCCGACGGCGAGGCGTCCCCCTGAGCCTCCGAGATCGCGGTGCCGAGCGCCTCGCGGTCCGCACCGCGCAGCTCGATCAGGCGCCACGGACGCAGAGAGGAGTGGTCGGCCACCCGACCGGCCGCTGCGACGAGCGGGATCAGCTCTTCGCGTGTGGGCGCCTGGTCGGTGACCTTCGACCAGGACTGCCGCGCGCGGACGGCGTCGAGTGCGGTCATGCCTCGTCTGGCGTGAAGTTCAGCGCGATCGAGTTCATGCAGTAACGGTCGCCGGTCGGCGTGCCGAACCCGTCGGGGAAGACGTGGCCCAGGTGCGAGCCGCAGTTCGCGCAGCGCACCTCGGTGCGCACCATGCCCAGGCTCGTGTCCTCGATGAGCTCGACCGCTTCGGGGCGGATCGACTCGTAGAAGCTGGGCCAGCCGCATCCGGAGTCGAACTTCGTGCCGCTCTTGAACAGCTCGGCGTCGCACGCGCCGCAGGTGTAGAGGCCGGCGCGGCCCTCGTCGAGCAGCTCGCCGGTCCAGGCGCGCTCGGTCGCGGCCTCACGCAGCACGGCGTACTGGTCGGCGCCGAGCTCCTCGCGCCACTCGTCTTCGGTCTTGTCCACGCTGTACGACATCGGTCCTCCTGGGGGTCTGCACCCATTCTCTCGCGTCCGGCGGGAGTCGGCGCGGCAGAATGGTCATATGACGGATGCCGTGCAGCAGCGTTACGCCCGTTTCGCCACGCAGGAGGCTCCGGGCCGCAGCGAACTCTATGCCGAGTGGGCCTCGGGGGTCGCCGAGGACCGGGCGATCCGCGACATCCTCGCGCGCATCCCGGACACCCGCCGGCAGCCGCCGCTCGTGTTCGCGGTCACGCGCATGCTGGGCGTGGGACTCGGGGGATACGCCGACTGGCGTGCCTTCGTGATCGCGCACGCTGAGGTGATCGTCGCGGAGTGCTCCGAGCGTCGCCTGCAGACCAACGAGCCGTTGCGGCTCGCGCCTCTGCTGCCGGTGCTGTCGGAGATCGAGGGACCGATCGCGCTGCTCGAGATCGGCGCGTCGGCAGGGCTCTGCCTCTATCCCGACCGCTACTCGTACCGGTTCGTCTCGGATGACGGACGCGTCCTCCGCGCGCTCGATCCGCACGACGGCCCGTCGACCGTGGTGCTCGAGAGCCGCGTCGCGGGCCCGCTGCCGGCGATGCGGATGCCGGAGATCGTGTGGCGCGCGGGCATCGACCTGGCTCCGCTCGATGCGCGCGATCCGCGCGACCGCGCCTGGCTGCAGGGGCTCGTGTGGCCGGGGGAGCAGGGTCGCGAGCAGCGTGTCGCCGCAGCGCTGGACATCGCGGCGGCCGATCCGCCGCTGCTGCTCGCCGGCGATGCGGGGGCGCGTCTGGACGAGCTCGTGGCGCTCGCGCCACGGGACGCGACTCTCGTGATCACGACCCCCGGTGTGCTCGTGCACATCCCGCGCGATCAGCGGACGGCACTCGTCGACCGCATCCGCTCTCTCCCGGCGCGCTGGATCACCATCGATCCGCCCGCCCTCCTGGACGTGTGGACCCCGCCCGTCCGGAGCGAGGAGTGGTCGGGCTTCGTCGTCGCGCTCGACGGGGTCCTGCGGGCGGAGGCGGACCCGCTCGGCCGGTGGTGGGAGTGGCGCACGGGCGCGGAGCCGACCGCGACGTAGTCTGAGCGCATGCGCGGAGAACTCAGCGAACGGGATCGGCAGATCCTCGCGCTCGAGACCCTGTGGCCGCGTCACGGCGGCGCCAAGGAAGAGGTCATCCGCGCACAGCTCGGCATGAGCGCCGCGCGGTACTACCAGCTCCTCGGCCGTCTGATCGAGTCGGACGACGCGCTGCAGTACGACCCGATGCTGATCGGACGGCTGCGGCGGATCCGTGACGCCCGCGCGCTCCAGCGATCGACGCGGACCCCCGGATTCGTCGGCTGAATCGCGGCGCGCCGGATGCCTCGACGGCGGAGATGAGGATGCACAGCCTCGTGCCGTTAGCATCGAGGGGTGTCTAAGCCGAACCGCGATCGATTCGACGACGTCCCCCGCTCCTCCGGACGCGTGGGCGCGCACCGCGCCGAAGCGCCGGGGATGAACGGCTGGATCGTGCTCCTGTGGTCCTTCGTGGCCGCTCTCGTTCTGATCATCGGCGGCATCTTCGGGTCTCTCGTGGTGATGGGGCGCATCACCCTCTTCCCCGAGGCCGTGCCGACCGCCACGCCCACGCCGGAGGAGACCGGCGTCATCGACACCTCGTACTCCGTGCTGATCCTCAACGCCACGGCCGACGAGGGACTCGACGAGCAGATGCGCGAGACCCTCATCAACAACGGCTGGGCGGCCGACGTCGTGTTCGCGAGCGACAGCACGAGCCAGGACTTCACCACCACCACGGTCTACTACGTGGCCGACGAGGACGAGCTCGCGGCGATCGGGCTTGCCGGGCTCATCGGCGGGGCCGACGTGCAGCAGAGCGACTTCTACCAAGCGCAGACTGCGGAAGGACAGAAGCAGCTCACCGTGGTGATCGGCCTCGACGACTCGGCGAACCCGCCCGCGAGCCCCGAGGAGACCCCGGCTCCGTAGCGCCGGCCGCAGTCCCTCCCGGCGGCTTGCACTCGATGGGGTCGAGTGCCAGAATGGCGTTAGCACTCTCTCACTCTGAGTGCTAAACCCCACGTCTACGTCCAGGAGGGACGACAAAACTCATGGCAAAGATCATCGCTTTCGATGAGGAGGCCCGCCGCGGCCTCGAGCGCGGCCTCAACATCCTCGCCGACGCCGTCAAGGTGACCCTCGGCCCGCGGGGCCGCAACGTCGTGCTCGAGAAGAAGTGGGGCGCCCCCACGATCACGAACGACGGCGTCTCGATCGCCAAGGAGATCGAGCTGGACGACCCGTACGAGAAGATCGGCGCGGAGCTCGTCAAGGAGGTCGCCAAGAAGACTGACGACGTCGCCGGCGACGGAACCACCACCGCCACCGTCCTCGCTCAGGCGCTCGTCCGCGAGGGCCTGCGCAACGTCGCGGCCGGTTCGGACCCCATCTCGCTCAAGCGCGGCATCGAGAAGGCCGTCACGGCCATCACCGACGAGCTGCTCGCCTCGGCGAAGGAGATCGACTCCAAGGAGCAGATCGCGGCCACCGCGTCCATCTCCGCCGCTGACCCGGCCATCGGCGAGCTCATCGCCGAGGCGATCGACAAGGTCGGCAAGGAAGGCGTCGTCACGGTCGAGGAGTCGCAGACCTTCGGCACCGAGCTCGAGCTCACCGAGGGCATGCGCTTCGACAAGGGCTACCTGAACCCGTACTTCGTCACGGACCCGGAGCGCCAGGAGGCCGTCTTCGAGGACCCGTACATCCTCATCGCGAACCAGAAGATCTCGAACATCAAGGACCTTCTGCCCATCGTCGACAAGGTGATCCAGGACGGCAAGGAGCTCGTCATCATCGCCGAGGACGTCGAGGGCGAGGCTCTCGCGACGCTCGTGCTGAACAAGCTCAAGGGCATCTTCAAGTCCGTCGCCGTCAAGGCTCCGGGCTTCGGCGACCGCCGCAAGGCGCAGCTGCAGGACATCGCGATCCTCACCGGCGGCCAGGTCATCACCGAAGAGGTGGGCCTCAAGCTCGAGAACGCGACGCTCGACCTCCTGGGCCGTGCGCGCAAGGTCATCGTCACCAAGGACGAGACCACGATCGTCGAGGGCGCCGGCGAGGCCGACCAGATCGAGGGACGCGTCACGCAGATCCGTCGCGAGATCGAGAACACCGACAGCGACTACGACCGTGAGAAGCTGCAGGAGCGCCTCGCGAAGCTCGCGGGTGGCGTCGCCGTCATCAAGGCGGGCGCGGCCACCGAGGTCGAGCTCAAGGAGCGCAAGCACCGCATCGAGGACGCCGTCCGCAACGCGAAGGCAGCCGTCGAGGAGGGCATCGTCCCCGGTGGTGGCGTCGCGCTGATCCAGTCCGGCACCAAGGCACTCGACGCTCTCGAGCTCTCGGGCGACGAGGCGACCGGTGCGAACATCGTGCGCGTCGCGATCGAGGCTCCGCTCAAGCAGATCGCCCTCAACGCCGGCCTCGAGCCGGGTGTCGTCGCGAACAAGGTCTCCGAGCTCCCCGCGGGCCAGGGCCTCAACGCCGCGACCGGTGAGTACGGCGACATGTTCGCACAGGGCATCATCGACCCGGCCAAGGTCACCCGCTCGGCGCTGCAGAACGCGGCATCGATCGCCGGCCTGTTCCTCACGACCGAGGCCGTCGTCGCCGACAAGCCCGAGAAGGTCGCGGCTCCCGCCGGCGACCCGACGGGTGGTATGGACTTCTGATCCCCTGAAGGGCTCCGGTCCGACAGCGGTCAGAACCCGCAACTGACAACAGAGACGTCCCGGCTTCGGCCGGGGCGTCTCTGCGTGTGCGAACAGCGCGTCGCGGGCGCTCAGCGGAAAAGCGACGCCGAGAACGCGTCGGCATCGGCGTACTGCGTCGCCGCGCTGCCGAGCGAGTGCCCGATCGATTCGAGCGACTGCTCGACGTGCAGCTGCGCGCCGCGCCACTGGTCGGCGCAGCCCTGGAAGGCGTTCGACGCCGTGCCGACCCAGCTGGACTGCAACTGCGTCAGCTGGCTCATGAGCGTCGCAGCATCCGTGCGCAGACGCTCCATGGTGGCCAGGGCGGCGGCCTGCGCGGATGCGACCGCATCGGTGTCGACGGTGAAGACGGACATGGGATCTCCTCTCGATGGAGCCTCCGACGTTACGAGAGCGCCCGGCCACGGCATCCGCTCCCTGCGCCTCCGGCCCGATGCCTGTGCACAACAGGCGCCGTGAGGAGGCGGTGAAGGAGAGATCGTGCGGGGCGGATTCAGAGGTCCAGCGGGTCGAGGGGCTGCGTGTCCTCCAGCAGATGCGCCGGAGTGGCCCGGGACGGGGCGAGCGGAAGAGTCACGGTGAAGGTGGCTCCGCCGCCCGGCGTCTCCGAGACGGCGACGCTGCCGTGCAGCGCCTTCACGATCGAGGCGACGATCGCCAGCCCGAGCCCCGATCCTCCGGTCTCCCGCGCGCGCGAGGTGTCGGCGCGCCAGAACCGCTCGAAGATCTGCTCGCGGATCTGCGGGGGGATCCCCTCGCCGTGATCCACGATCGAG
The DNA here is from genome assembly GCF_040675935.1 of Microbacterium sp. LMX7-1.2. Classification (NCBI taxonomy): domain Bacteria; kingdom Bacillati; phylum Actinomycetota; class Actinomycetes; order Micrococcales; family Microbacteriaceae; genus Microbacterium; species Microbacterium sp. LMX7-1.2. Next base: position 3,160,429 of record NZ_JBEGIL010000001.1, read on the forward strand.
ATGCTGCCGGTTCCGCGCACACGGTCCGCGTCGACGATGATCTCGAGCGGGCTCTCCGGCGGCGAGAACCGGCGGGCGTTGCCCAACAGGTTCGTGACCACCTGCCGCACCTTGTTCTCCTCGCCGAGCACGATCGGCGGTGTGCGGACGGGGATGTCGGTCGCCTCGGTGAAGTCGATCGCCGGCACCTGGGCGGAGGGCGTGCGCGAACGTCGACGGAGGCGGCCGAGGGCACCGAGGGAACGGGCGGCGCGCGGTGCGGGACTCGGCCCCTCGGGAAGGATCGGGTTCGAGCGGGTGGTCACGTCGATCAGGGGAGCCTCGACGGTGCGGTCGATGACGGTGACGGTGCGCGCCGGCGCCGCGACACGCAGGTCCAGGGCGGCGTCGCGGGCGATCGGGCGAAGGTCCAGCGCCTCGATCTCGGGTTCGCGCTCCTCGTCGAGGCGGGCCAGCGCGAGGAGGTCCTCGACGAGCACGCCCATCCGGATCGCCTCCTTCTCGATGCGCTCCATCGCCCGGGCGGTGTCCTCCTCGCCCTTGATCGCGCCCATCCGGTACAGCTCGGCGTAGCCGCGGACGCTCACGAGCGGGGTGCGCAGCTCGTGGCTCGCGTCGCCGATGAAGCGTCGCATGTGCTGCACGGTGCGGTCCCGCTGCGCGAGCGAGCCGTCGACCCGGTCGAGCATCGTGTTGATGGCGTAGTTCAGACGCCCCACCTCGGTGGTGGGCTCGAGATCCGTGAGTCTCTGGCTGAAGTCCCCGGCAGCGATCGACATCGCCGTCGACTCGACCTGCCCCAACCGGCGGAACGTCAGCGTCACGAGGCCGCGCGTGAGGAGCGCGGCGATGAGGATCGTGACGAGAGCGACGGTGACGTAGATGCCGAAGAACTGGCTGATGATGCGATCCGCGTAGTCGAGGGGCATCGCGACCATCTGTATGCGCAGCGCCCCACCGCCTTCGCCGGGGAACAGGGCCACCGCCGCGCGGAAGCTCGACCCCTTCGTGCCGTCGAGCGAGAACACGCTGTCGGTGTTGTTCTGCGCGTCGAGAAGCGTGTACGTCGACGGGAACAGCGGGGTGCCGTTCGCCGAACTCCCGGTCGTGGCCTGCAGCACGCCCTCGCCGTCGTAGATCGCGACGAAGAAGTCGCGCGGGGATTCGCGCGCCGTGTAGACGGTCTTGTCGTCCTCGGTCGAGACGTCGAAGTACCGCGGTGCGAGGTCGGTCGCCACCAGGGCGGGCAGCTGGCCCTCGATGTTGCCGACGATAGAGGTGCGGAGGATCGGCACCGTGCCGAGCCCGGCGACGAGAAGTCCGAGCGCGAGCACCGCGACGGTGACTCCCGTGACCTTCGCGCGCAGGCTGATCGCGCGCCACCAGCGGGTGACCGCGTCGGGCTTGTGCGCCATGCGGTCCTCCCTCCGGTCACGCGCGGTGCGACGACGGCCCGCCGTCGTCGGCGAGACCTACTTGCCGACCTTGAGCATGTAGCCGAAGCCGCGCTTGGTCTGGATGACCGATTCCTCGGTGTGCGGGTCGATCTTGCGGCGCAGGTACGAGATGTAGCTCTCGACGATGCCGGCGTCGCCGTTGAAGTCGTACTCCCACACGTGGTCGAGGATCTGCGCCTTCGACAGCACGCGGTTCGGGTTGAGCATCAGGTAGCGCAGGAGCTTGAACTCGGTCGGGCTGAGCTCGATCGGCTCCTTGCCGACGTGCACGTCGTGCGTGTCCTGGTCCATCGACAGCTCGCCGGCGCGGATGATCGACTCCTCGTCGGCCTGCATCGTGCGACGGAGGATGGCCTGTGCGCGCGCGACGATCTCGTCGAGGCTGAACGGCTTCGTGACGTAGTCGTCGCCGCCGGCGTTCAGGCCCTCGATCTTGTCGTCGGTGCCGTCCTTGGCGGTGAGGAACAGGATCGGCGCCGTGAAGCCCGCGCCGCGGAGGCGCTTGGTCACGCTGAAGCCGTTCATGTCCGGGAGCATGACGTCGAGGATGATGAGGTCCGGCTCCTCCTCGAGCACCGCCGAGATCGTGGCGGCGCCGTTGGCCACCGTCTTCACCTGGAACCCGGCGAAGCTCAGCCCCGTGGAGAGGAGGTCGCGGATGTTCGGCTCGTCGTCGACGACCAGGATGCGCGCATCAGTCATGACCCCATTATGGTGACTCCGGCCATGCGGATGCTGACTATTCGTCGGAGCGGCGGTCAGGCCGCGATGGCATCCGCATCCACGATGGTGTAGCTGTAACCCTGTTCGGCGAGGAAGCGCTGGCGGTTCTGCGCGTAGTCCTGGTCGATCGTGTCGCGCGCCACGAGCGTGTAGAAGCTCGCCGTGTGGCCGGACTGCTTGGGCCGCAGGAGGCGTCCCAAGCGCTGAGCCTCCTCCTGTCGCGAGCCGAAGGACCCGGACACCTGGATCGCGACCGAGGCCTCGGGGAGGTCGATCGAGAAGTTGGCGACCTTCGACACCACGAGCAGCTGGATCTCGCCCTCGCGGAACTGCCGGTACAGCTCCTCGCGCTCGTCGACCGGGGTGGCCCCGGTGATCTGCGGCGCGTTCAGCGCCTCGGACAGCGTGTCGAGCTGGTCGAGGTACTGGCCGATCACGAGGATCTGCTCATCGGGATGCTTCGCGATCAGTTCCCGTACCGCGTCGATCTTCGCGGGGGCGGAGGCGGCGAGCCGATAGCGCTCGTCGTCGGTGGCTGCCGCGTACTCCAGCCGGTCGTCCGGCGGAAGGTCCACGCGCACCTCGTAGCAGACCGCGGGGGAGATGAACCCCTGCGCCTCGATCTGCTTCCAGGGGGCGTCGAAGCGCTTGGGCCCGATCAGGCTGAACACATCGCCCTCGCGGCCGTCCTCACGCACGAGAGTGGCGGTGAGTCCGATGCGACGGCGCGCCTGCAGGTCGGCGGTGAGCTTGAAGACCGGGGCGGGGAGCAGGTGTACCTCGTCGTAGACGATGAGGCCCCAGTCGAGGGCGTCCAGCAGCGCGAGGTGCGCGTACTGGCCCTTCCGCTTGGCCGTGAGGATCTGGTAGGTCGCGATCGTGACGGGCTTGACCTCCTTGGCCTGGCCCGAGTACTCGCCGATCTCCTCCGGGGTGAGGCTCGTGCGCTTGAGGAGCTCGTCGCGCCACTGGCGCGCCGACACCGTGTTGGTCACCAGGATCAGGGTGGTCGTCTTGGTGGCGGCCATGGCACCCGCTCCCACGATCGTCTTGCCCGCACCGCAGGGGAGTACGACGACGCCAGAGCCGTCCTTCGAGAACGCGTCGACCGCATCCTGCTGGTACGGGCGGATCTGCCAGGCGCCCTCGTCGAGCTCGATCTCGTGCGGGGTGCCGGGGGTGTACCCGGCGAGGTCCTCGGCCGGCCAGCCGATCTTGAGCAGCTCCTGCTTGATCTGCCCGCGTGCCCACGCGTCGACGACGTACGTCTCGGGGGACGGGTGGCCGATCAGCAGCGGCTGGATGCGCTTGTTGTTCGCGACCTGGGTGAGCACGGCGGGGTCGGTCGAGCGGAGGATCAGCACGCCCTCGTCGTCGCGCTCGATCACGAGGCGTCCGTAGCGGTTCACGGTCTCGCGCAGGTCGACCGCGACGGACGGCGGGACGGGGAAGCGCGACCAGCGGTCGAGGGTCTCGAGCATGTCCTCGGCGGTGTGCCCGGCGGCACGGGCGTTCCAGAGCCCGAGGCGCGTGATCCGGTACGTGTGGATGTGCTCGGGGGCACGCTCGAGCTCGGCGAAGATCGCGAGTTCGTGGCGGGCGCTCTCGGCATCCGCGTGGGCGACCTCGAGCAGCACGGTGCGATCGCTCTGGACGATCAGGGGGCCATCAGACATAGCAGACCAGTTTACCGGGCGTTCCCGAGGTCGGGGCGAGCGCGGTCACGGTGCGATCACGGTAGCGGAGCGGATGCTCGAGACCGGGAGGGTCCGCTCGACGTCGGCCGCGCGATCGCGGCCCCGCAGGCGGCCGCCGCCGAGGCCGGTGGCCTCGAGCACGAGATCGCGGCTCGAGCCGTCCGGCATCCCCACGGTCACGCGGAGCACCGCCTTGGCGCGCACTGCCGCTTCGAGCTCGCGGTCGAGCCAGGCGGCGTCGGCGTCCGGCCCCTGATGCGAGCGCAGTGCGGCGATGAGTGCGGCGTGATCCGGCGTGCTCGGCGCAACGGCCACGGCGGGATGCCGCTCGCCGGCGATCGCGGTGCCGTGCTCGTCCACGAGCGTCGCCGGATAGCGCGCGTCCGTGAGCGCCCAGTACACGGTGTCGCGGCCGACGCGGGTCGTCAGCGACTCGACGTGCGCCGTCAGCGCGAGCGGGCGCAGTGCCTGGTCGACGGCCATCGCCCTGATGAGGTTCTGGTCGACGCTCTCGATGCGCGTGCGCCCGGTCTCCTCGTCGGTCGACACGCGCACGAGGCCGTGGCGCTGGGAGGTCTGCGTCACGAGATAGCGGAGCGGCTGCGGGATGCCGGTGAGCGAGATCTCCTCGAGGAACGACACGATCGACTCCTCGGTCTCCCCCTGGACGAGCGCGTGCGCGATCGACTCCGGAGTGAACCGGTACGTCGACGCCTGCGCGGCGGACTCGCGTGCCGCGATCGTGCGCAGCCGAACGTCGAGAGCCGGAGCGAGGGGGCCCGGCGAGATCGCGCTGAGGTCGTTCTGCAGGAAGATGCGGTCGACCTCGGCAGGCAGGTGGCTCACGAGGGCCGACGGATCCGCCGCCGCGCCGGAGCGGAGCGGCCGGGTCCAGGCGGGCTCCGAGCCGTCGTCGGCGATCAGTCCCAGCAGCCTGGCGTGCTCTCGCAGCGCCGCGGCGCGCTCACGCCACGCGGGGTCCCAGGGGTGCGCGTCATCCCAGGCGGAGGTCGGGATCCAGCCCTGATCGGCGGAGCGCACACCCCGCGGGAGACCGTCTCGGAATGCGGTCGCGAGCTGCGACCACCGCTCCGCGGCGGAGGCGCGCAACCAGCGCTCCGCGGGCTCCGTGGTGTGCAGACGCCGATCGTGGCCCACCACGAGTCCCGCGGTGGACGCGATCGCGAGCATGTCGTCGAGTTGCTCGGCGGGGAGACCCTGCTCGGCGAGCTGACGCTTCTCGCCGGCGTTCAGAGCCCCGCCGCTGAGCAGGGCAAGCGGGCGTTCGCGGGTGAGCATCAGGAGGTCTGCGACGGTCGCGACGGTCGTGAAGGCCCGCTCGGCCGCGTGCGCCGCGGCGGAGTCGGACGAGGCTCCGGGTGCCGTCGAGTCGGCGGCCGGCGGCGCGGGACGGTCGCCCAGCGCCGCCACGACGGGCGGTGCCGCCGAGCCGTCCGGTCGCAGGAGCGCGAGCCGCCGCAGGGTCGCGACGGCCGCGGCATCCGCGTCGGCTGGTGCTCCGCCGTCGGCGATCCGGCGCAGCGCGTCGGCCTCCGCGTGCGTGAGGGAGGGGAGCGCGCGCGAGACCGAGCCAGGATCGAGCAGGGCCTCCGCGGCGTCGAAGAAATCCTGCCATCCGGCGTCGGCGCGCACTCCGCGTGCCGCGAACAGGGCCGCGAGCTCGGCATCGCTCGCAGCGGCCAGCCAGTCGGCCAGCGGGCGGGCGTGCGTGCTCATGCCGGGGGTCCTCAGGGCCGCGACGCGCGGCCCTTCCGGATGAAGCTCATCGCGAGCAGCACGATGATCATCACGAAGGCCAACGGGAGGCCCCAGTAGGGGATGGCCGCGACGACGGGCCAGACGCCCGCCCCGAAGTCCTCCTGCTGCATGCCCACCGCGGTGCCGATGATGATCGCGAAGAAGCACACGATGGATGCCGCGGCGAGGCCGAGCGCCGTGAACGCCAGGACGCGATCGATGCGACGGACGGGAACCTCCGGTTCCGGACTCTGGGTGCTCATCCGTCTCAGCCTAGCCGTTGGGCGGCGCAGGCGGATCCGCGGCGTGACCGGGGATCGCCCGTCACGGCCCGCATCCGAGGGGCCTCCGACCGGTAGGCTGGTGGGGCCGCATCCCGTGCGGCGATCCAGCTCCACACCGACTCAGCGAGGTTTCTCCCATGCCCACCGGCAAGGTCAGGTTCTACGACGAAGACAAGGGTTTCGGCTTCATCGCCTCCGATGACGGCCAGGACGTCTTCCTGCATGCCTCGGCGATGCCCGCCGGCACGGCCGTGAAGGCCGGCGCTCGGGTCGAGTTCGGTGTCGCCGACGGCAAGCGCGGTCTGCAGGCGCTGTCGGTGCGCGTGCTCGAGGCGCCGCCCAGCCTGTCGAAGGCCAAGCGCAAGCCCGCCGACGACATGGCGATCATCGTCGAGGACCTGGTGAAGCTCCTCGACGGCATCGGCGGCGACCTGCGCCGCGGTCGCTATCCGTCCTCCGGTCACGGTCGCAAGATCGCGGCCGTCCTGCGCAAGGTCGCCGATGACCTCGAAGCCTGACGTCGACCCGCGTCTCGTCGAGGCGCACGATCTCGCACTCGAGGCCCTGCGCGAGATCACCCCCGAGTCCACCATCGGACCCGCAGCCGGCTATCTCCCCGAGGAGGACGGCTCGGTCTCCCTGCGTTTCGAGAACCGGCTCGCGGGCTACCCCGGCTGGTACTGGACGGTGACGGTGGCGCGCGTCGACGACGAGGAGCCGACCGTGCTCGAGGTCGAGCTCCTGCCCGGTGACGGCGCGCTCCTGGCGCCGGAGTGGGTGCCGTGGGCCGAGCGGCTGGCCGAGTACCGTGCGCACCAGGCGGAGCTCGCCGAGCAGGCCGCGGCTGTCGCCGCCGCCGACGACGAGAGCGCCGAGGACGACGTCGACGACGAGGACGAGATCGACGACGAGATCGACGATATCGACGAGGACGAGGATGAGGATCTCGAGGACGACTCCGAGGAGGACGACGACCTCGACGACGACGAAGCCGACGATGATCTCGACGATGAGCTGACGAGCGAGCCGCGCCCCGTGCACGGTGGCGACCTCGACGGCGTGGACATCGACGAGCTCGACGACTCCGCCGACGACTCGGATGACGACGACGACTCGGAAGACCAGGCCGATTCCGACGACGACTCGGATGACGACGACGACTCCGCAGATGACTCGGATGATGCCGACTCCGCGGATGACTCGGATGACGACGCCGATTCCGACGACGATTCGGAAGAGCTCGTTTCCGACGACGATGAGTGAGTCTCCGCGAGAGCGAATCGGACGATCAATGAGAAGAGGAGGCCGCGCGATCGCGCGGCCTCCTCTTCTCGTCTGCGGACGCGTTGGTCAGGCGTCCCGGTTCTCCAACACGAAGTCGAGTGCCCGGGTGAGCTGACGGACGTCGTCCGGGTCGATCGACACGAAGGTCGCGACGCGGAGCTGGTTGCGGCCGAGCTTGCGGTACGGCTCGGTGTCGACGATGCCGTTCGCGCGCAGGGTCTTCGCGATCGCTGCGGCGTCGACCGACTCGTCGAAGTCGATCGTGACGACGACGGGGGAGCGGTCCGCGGGGTCGGCCACGAACGGCGTCGCCACGTCGGAGGCCGTCGCCCAGTCGTACAGGATGCCGGAGGACTCGGCGGTTCGCGCGCCCGCCCAGGCGAGTCCGCCGTTCGCGAGGATCCAGCTCAGCTGGCTGTCGAGCAGGTGCAGCGTGGTCAGGGCCGGGGTGTTGAGGGTCTGGTTCAGGCGCGAGTTGTCCACGGCGTTCTTCAGGCTGAGGAACTCGGGGATGTAGCGGTCGGAGGCCGCGATGCGCTCGATGCGCTCGATCGCGGCCGGGGACACGGCCGCGAACCACAGCCCGCCGTCGGAGCCCAGGTTCTTCTGCGGGGCGAAGTAGTAGACGTCGGCCTGCGCGGCGTCGAAGTCGATGCCGCCGGCGGCGCTCGTCGCATCGATCACCGTGAGCGCCCCCTCCGCGGCCACGCGCGAGATCGGTGCGCTGACACCCGTGGAGGTCTCGTTGTGCGGCCATGCGTAGACGTCGACGTCGGGGAGGACCTCGGCCACGGTGCGCGTGCCCGGCTCGGCCTTGCGCACGTCGGGGGCGGTGAGCCACGGAGCGGCGGCCGCGGCGGCGAACTTGCCGCCGAACTCGCCGAACACGAGGTTCTGGCTACGGCGTTCGATGAGGCCGAAGGCCGCGGCATCCCAGAATGCGGTGGATCCGCCGTTGCCGACGATGATCTCGTACCCCTCGGGGAGGCGGAACAATGCGGCTAGCTGCTCGCGGACGCTGCCGACAAGGTTCTTCACCGGCGCCTGTCGGTGCGAGGTCCCGAGGAGGGTGGGGCCCGCGGCGAGCAGTGCGTCGAGCTGCTCGGGGCGCACCTTCGATGGGCCGCATCCGAAGCGGCCGTCGACGGGCAGGAGGTCACGGGGAATCTCGATCGGCATGCGTCGATTCTAGGCCGTGCCCCGCGCGGTGTCGGCCGCGTGACGCCCCGATGTCCGTGCGGGAATGTAGGCTTGCCTAAGAAGACCCGGAGGGCGACATGACCGACTTGATCGACACCACGGAGATGTACCTCCGAACCATCCTCGAGCTCGAGGAGGAGAACATCGTGCCGCTGCGCGCACGGATCTCCGAGCGCCTCGGCCACTCGGGGCCCACGGTCTCGCAGACGGTCGGCCGCATGGAGCGCGACGGCCTCGTGGTCGTCTCCGAGGACCGCACGCTCGAGCTCACCGACTCGGGCCGTCGTAAGGCCGTCGACGTGATGCGCAAGCACCGTCTCGCCGAGCGTCTGCTGTCCGACGTGATCGGGCTCGACTGGGCATTCGTGCACGACGAGGCGTGCCGGTGGGAGCACGTCATGAGCGAGCAGGTCGAGCGTCGTCTCGTCGAGCTGCTCGGCCACCCGACCGAGTCGCCCTACGGCAACCCGATCCCCGGTCTCGATCAGCTGGGCGACGCCCCCGCCCGCACGTTCGACGAGGGCGTCATCGGCCTCGTCCAGAAGCTCAACGCCGCGGGCGCCCCAATCGAGGGGACCGTGCGTCGCCTGGCCGAGCCCGCGCAGGTCGACCCGGAGCTCCTCGAGCAGCTCCGCGACGCCGGAGTGGTGCCGGGCGCCAAGGGCGACTACCGCTTCAACGAGGGATACGTCCTGATCCAGATGGAGGGCAAGGACGACGGTCTCGAACTGCCCGTCGAGCTCGCCTCGCACATCTTCCTCGTGGGCGAACCCGCCTGATCCTCCGGGTCGTGACCGCACTGTCCGGCGATTGCCAGGTTCACAGGGTGACAGGACCGTTATCTTCCGGTAACCTCGGACGGGTCGTCGGCGAGAAGCCCGCGGACGATACCCCTGGGGATTCGCCTTTCCGGCTCGTCGTCCTCGCGGGTGGAATGCACAACGTACCCGAGATACACACGTGCCCCGAGAGCAGAGTGCCGACGAGCCGACGCCACTGCGCGTGAGGCGCAGGAGGATCACGTTTTGGTCAAAGACATCCAGTCCGCGAACACACCTGAAGATCGAGCAGTCGCCCCGCGCACCCGTCCGCGGGTGAGCGCACGCACCGTCGTGAAGCCCCTGCGCTCCGTCGCCATCTTCGGTGCGGTCGGGGCTCTCGTGGCCGCCGTCGCCCTCCCCGCCTACGCGAACTCGCAGCCCGCGGAGTCCGCTGCCACCGTGCAGCAGCTCGCGGCCGTCGACGCCCAGTCGCTCGTGGTCGCCTCGCAGGCGACCGCCGCACCACTCGCGCGCGGAACCTTCAGCGCGACGACTCCCGACGAGATCGAGAAGAAGAAGGCCGAGGAGGCTGCGGCCGCTCGCGCGGCAGCGGCGGCGCAGACCGCATCCGCCGGCAGCCGGACCTTCGACATCGGCAACTACGCGCTCGTCTCGCCCGGTTCGGGCGAGGTCCGCTATCCGCTGCCGCAGGGCTCGTACAGCGTCAGCCGCACGGTCGGCGGCGCGCACAACGGCGCCGACATGCTAGCTCCGCAGGGCACCCCGATCTACGCCGCGGCCGCAGGCGTCGTGCGTCAGTCCGCCGAGAGCATCGGCGGCTACGGCGTAGCCGTCATGATCGACAGCGTCGTGGGCGGACAGCGCGTGCAGACCACCTACGGTCACATGACCTACGGCTCGCGTCAAGTCCAGGCGGGCGAGACCGTGGCCGCCGGCCAGCTCATCGGCTTCGTGGGGAGCACCGGTCGCTCCACCGCCAACCACCTCCACTTCGAGGTCTGGGTCAACGGCGGACTCTACGAGCCGATCGCCTGGCTCGCCGCGAACGCGGGCTGATCCGCCCGTTCGACGTGGACGCGCGGTGGACACGCCTTCGAGTGTTCACCGGGAGTTCGGCCCCGGGGCCGCTGTGATGGGTTAGCCTGAACCCGTTGTCGCAGAGGCGGGAGAGGCTGATGGATCGAATACCGAGCATCCGCACCATGGATGCCCTCGGTCGTCACGTCCTTCAGCATCGTCCGCAGGGGCGCCGCGGTGCAGCCGCGCGCATGAGGCGCTGTCAGTAGACAGCGCCTTTTTCGTCCCTGCGAACGCTTCTCCTCGGTGGCTTCGTGTGAGTCGAGAGTGCCGGGAAGCCGTCCCGGCGGATCGAGAGGATGGCGATGCGCACACTGGTACTGAACGCGGGATACGAGCCCCTGGCGATCGTGTCGTTCAAGAGAGCACTGGTCCTGGTCATGAACGACAAGGCGACCGTGATCGAACACATCGAAGATGATCCCGTGTGGGGGAGTCACGGGGTGTACGACCGTCCCGCCGTCATCATCCTCTCGCGCTATGTGCGCATCCCCGTCAGCAGACGCGTGCCGGTCACGCGTCGCGGGGTGCTGCGCCGCGACGACCACCGCTGCGGTTACTGCGGCAAGGCAGCCTCGACGATCGACCATGTGCTTCCGCGGTCGCGCGGCGGTGCCGACTCCTGGGAGAACCTCGTGGCCTGCTGCCTCCGCTGCAACAACGTCAAGAGCGACCGCACCCCGCAGGAGATGCGCTGGCAGCTGCGCTTCACACCGCGACCGCCGCACGGCACCGCCTGGACCGTGCGGGGGAGCGAGCGCAGCGACCCGCGGTGGGAGCCGTATCTGGCTCTCGCGGCGTGAGAGCCGGGCGAGTGGTCTCCCGTAGACTGGGATCACGCCTTCGTAGCTCAGCAGGATAGAGCAGCCCTCTCCTAAAGGGCAGGTCGCTGGTTCGAATCCAGTCGAGGGCACTCACTCCCGCGGTGCGGTCAGTCGCGTCCGCTCCGCCACAGCTTCGACGGCCACCAGATCACCTTGCCGAGATCGTAGGCGAGCGCCGGCACGAGCAGCGACCGCACGACGAACGTGTCGAGCAGCACGCCGAACGCGACGATGAACGCGAGCTGCACCAGGAAAAGGATCGGGATCACCGACAGCGCCGCGAACGTCGCCGCGAGCACGAGACCCGCCGAGGTGATCACGCCTCCCGTGATGGACAGTCCGCGCAGCACGCCCTCGCGCGTCCCGTGCGCGAGCGATTCCTCCCGCACCCGCGTCATCAGGAAGATGTTGTAGTCGATCCCGAGGGCGACGAGGAACACGAAGCCGTACAGCGGGACGGCGGGGTCGGCGCCGGGGAAGTCGAACACCCCGTCGAACACGAGCGCCGAGACGCCCATCGCGGTGCCGAACGACAGCAGGGTGGTGAGGATGAGCAGCACCGGAGCGAGGATCGAGCGCAGCAGCAGCATCAGGATCAGCATGATCACGACCAGGATCACCGGGATGATCAGGGTGCGATCGTGGATCGATGCGTCGTTCGTGTCCACGGCGGTCGCCGTCACTCCGCCCACCAGGGCGTCGTGCTGGTGCAGCCCTGCGCGCAGGTCGCGGAGCGCGTCCGCCGCGGCATCCGAGTCCGCCGCTTCGGTGAGCGTGCCCTGCAGCAGCACGTCGCCGTCGACGACGGTCGGCTCGGGCGCCGCGGAGCCGGGCGGGCCCACGGCGGTGATGCCGTCGGCCGTGACAGGCGCCGAGCCGCTCGGCGAGTCCGCGGACGTCACCGAGACGCCGTCGATGCGGTCATCGGCGAGCAGCACGTCGGCGGCCTCCTGCAGGCGGTCCTCGGCGACCACGACGTACACCGGGCTGCCCGAACCTCCGGGGAAATGCTCGCCCAGCGCGACCTGGCCGTCCCGCGCCTCCGAGGCGCCCAGCACGAGATCGGACTGCGGCACGCCGTTCGCGTTCAGCTGCAGCACACCCGAGGCGCCCGCGAGCAGCACGAGGGTCGTGACGATCCAGATCACCCGCGGACGCTTCGTGATGAGGCCGGCGAGGCGGGCCCACAGCCCCGTCGTGCGCATGCCGTGCTCCTCGGCCACGACCTCCGGCTCGAAGCGGGGTCGACGCGGCCAGAACACCGCCCGCCCGAACAGCAGCAGCAGCGCAGGCAGCAGGGTCAGCGCCGACAGCATCGCGAACACGATCCCGATCGCCGCGACCGGGCCCAGGGTGCTGTTGGATTTGAGGTCGCTGAGCAACAGGCACAGCAGGCCGGCGATCACGGTGCCGCCTGAGGCGACAATCGGCTCGACCGACCCCTTCCACGCGGCCAGCAGTGCCGCTCCCTTGTCCTGCGCGACGCGCAGCTCCTCGCGGAACCGCGCGACGAACAGCAGCGCGTAGTCGGTCGCCGCGCCGATCACGAGGATGAACAGGATGCCCTGGGTCTGGCCGCTCAGCAGCAGCACCTCGAACTTCGCGAGCCACCACACGACGAGCAGGGCGACGCACAGGGCGAACAGGCTCGTCGAGAGCACGACGAGCGGCAGCAGGAACGAGCGGTAAACGAGCACGAGGATCACGAGCACCGCGAGCAGCGCGACGCCCAGGAGCAGGCCGTCGATCCCGGCGAAGCCGGCCACGAGGTCGGCGCTGAATCCCGCAGGTCCCGTGATGTACACCGCGACGCCGTCGGGGGCCGCGGCGCGCAGCTCGTCTCCGAGCGCGGTCACGGTGTCGGCGAGCTCGGCGTCGCCCGAGATCGGGATGAACGCTTGCACGGCCTCGCCGTCGTCGGACGTCAGCGCCGGGGACACGTCCGCGCTGACGCCCTCGACCGAGGGGGCGTCGGCCACGGCGTCCGAGATCGTCTGCAGCTCGGCGTCTGTGAGGGATGCATCTCCGACGAACACCGCGATCGCGGGGATCGTGTCGCTGTCGCGGAAATCCGTGAGGAGCTTCTGCACCTGCGTGGCGTCGGAGGAGTTGGGCAGGTAGCTCGTCTGGTCGTTCGAGGAGACCTCGTCGACCTTGCCGAACAGGGGGCCGCCGAGTCCGGCGCCGACGAGCCAGACGAGGATCAGGGCGACGGGCAGCACGACCCGCATCCAGGAGTGCCGACGGGATCGCTCTCGCGTCTGGGGGATCTGATCGTTCGCGGGGCGGGACATCGAAGGCCTCTCGGTGCTGCGGGTGATGCGGGGATGCGGGATGTGGGGGACGGATGCCCAGGTCAGGAGACCCAGGCGAGGATGAGGATCATCGTGGCGAGGAAGCCCGCGATGTAGTTGAGCGCGATGAACCGGCGCCACGCGCGGTTCGTCGAGGCCGAGGTGTCGTCGGTCACGGTCCACCACGGGGCGGCGTTCACGATGTACGGGACCGCGAGCACCGCCGCGAGAGGACCGGGCCACGAGGTGAAGAGCATCGCGACGCCCGCGAGGACCCACAGGCCGATCGCGAGACGCACGGTCGCGCGAGCACCGATCACGGTCGCGATCGAGCCGATGCCACCCTCGCGGTCCGGCGCGATGTCCTGCACCGCGCCGAAGGCATGCGCGGCCATCCCCCACAGGAAGAACGCCACGAGCACGATCACGAGGGTCGGCGTGACCGGAGCGCCGGCGAGGGCGAGGCCCACGATCGCCGGGGTGACGAAGTGCAGGCTCGAGGTGGTCGAGTCGAGGAACGGCCGCTCCTTGAAGCGCAGGCCGGGTGCCGAGTACGCGATCACGGCGAACACGCTCACTGCGAGCCAGATCCAGGACGCCGGATTCCCGACGATGACGAGGTAGATCAGGAAGGGGAGATTCGACAGCACGGCGGCCCACAGGGTCGCGCGGTGGATGCGGGGAGCGAGCAGCGCGCCCTCGATGCCGCCCTTGCGCGGGTTCGCGAGATCTGAGGCGTAGTCGAACACGTCGTTGATGCCGTACATCGCGAGGTTGTACGGCACGAGGAAGTACAGCGTGCCGATCACGAGCGTGAGATCGACCTCGCGCGTCGTCAGCAGGTAGGCGGCCGCGAACGGGAAGGCGGTGTTGATCCAGCTGATCGGACGCGAGGACAGCAGGATCTGTGCGGCGTCGCGCGTGCGAGAGGTGCTCATCCGCTGTGCTCCTCGTCGGTCCTCGGAGCGCTCTCGCGGTCGCCAACCCCGACCTTCGCGTCGCGTCGGGCGCGGAGCAGCATCCACAGAGCCGGAAGCAGCACGGCGCCGGCCAGCGGGTAGGCGAAGTCCTCGATCGGCGCGAGGCCGATGTGCACGTCGAGCAGGTGGCCGGTGGAGTAGTGGAAGAGTCCGCTGGCGATCATCACGGTGTCGAACACCGCGGTGAGGACGAACAGGACGGCGATCGTGACGGCGATCGCGGCCGGTCGCGCGCGGCGACCCCGGGGCGTCGCGAGCGTCAGCGCGATCGCGGCGACGCTCGCGGCCCCCGTGAACCAGGCGGACAGCTGAAGGTAGGTCATGGTGTCCGGCCCTCCCGCGCGCGACGGCGCAGCGCGTCGAGCACGCGGACCGCTCCCGTGAAGACGACCATCGTGCACACCACGAGGAAGACCAGGAACACCGGCTCCTCGAGCGGCAGCTCGGGTGCCAGCAGGATGCCCGTCGCGATCACGCCCTCCCCGCGGAAGAAGATGCCTCCGGCGATGCCGGCGACGTCCCACACCAGGAAGAACACGAGTCCGACGAGCACGACCACGGATGCTGCGAGCGGATCCCGCCAGAAGAACAGACGGAACCTCCAGTCCAGGAGCAGCATGCATCCCAGGGTGACGAGGAGAGCCGTGAGGTAGACGATGCCCATCACGCTGTCCCGCTCGTGGAGCGGACGGGAACCGGGAGCGGGCCGCCCGAGTGGTCGCCTCGGATGCGCTTGAGCACGATCTCGGCGCTGATGAGGCACATCGGCACGCCGACCCCCGGCGCCGTCGTGCCGCCCGCGTAGTAGAGACCCGAGACGTGGCGCGAGGCGTTCTGGGCCCGGAACATCGCACTCTGCGACAGGATGTGCGCGGGCCCCAGCATCCCGCCGCGCCAGGAGTGGTAGTCGTCGCGGAAGTCGGCTGGTCCGAGCGTCTCGCGCACGACGATCCGCTCGCGGAGGTCGTCGATGCCCGCCCATGTGGAGATCAGATCGATCGCGGTGTCCGCCGCGCGCTCCACGAGCTCCGAGCCGCCGCCGTCCGATCCGCCCGCGCCGATTCCGACGTCGGCCGGGATCGGCACGAGGACGAAGAGGTTCTCGTGCCCCTCGGGCGCCACAGTCGGGTCGGTCGCGCTCGGGCGGCATACGTAGGTGGATGCGGGGGAGGGGATCGCAGGATGCTCTCCGAAGATCGCGTCGAAGTTCGCATCCCAGTCGTCCGTGAAGAACAGCGAGTGGTGCGGGAGCTCGGGCAGCGCGCCCTTCACGCCGAGCATGACGAGCACGGCGCCGGGACCGCTCGTACGCCGCTGCCACCACGACTCCGGATAGGTGCGCAGGTGCGGCGGCAGCAGCACCGTCTCGGTGTGGTGCAGGTCGGCAGCCGAGACGACGATGTCGGCGTCGATCGCCCGGGCGCTGCCATCGGCGGCGCGCCATTCCACGCCGGAGATCGCCGTGCCGCGCCCGGCGCCCGCGGTGCGGATCGCCGTGACCTCGGCATCCGTCACGATCGTCGCGCCCGCGTCGATCGCGGTCTGCGCGATGCGCTCGATCACCCGCCAGAAACCGCCCTGGGGGTAGCTGACGCCCTCGTCCAGGTCGAGGGCGCTCATAAGGTGGTACATCGCCGGCGCGGTGCGCGGATCGGTGCCGAGGAACACCGCGGGGTATCCGAGGAGCTGCCGTAGAACAGGGTCGCGGAAGCGCCGAGCCGCGAAGGACTGCAGCCGCGTGCCCAGCAGGGTGGCGAGGCGGGGGAGCGCGCCCAGCACCTCGCGCGCGGCGAGCGTGCGCAGACGCGTGAAGGGGTTGTAGAGGAAGTACCGCTCGGCCATGGTGCGCGCGTCGTGCGCCGAGTCGAGGTAGTCGGCGAGCCGTGCCGCGGCGCCCGGTTCGCGCGACTCGAACAGCGCGGAGACCGCGGTGCGTCCGGTCGGGATGGTGATCGGCTCGGTGGTGCGCCCGTCGGCTCGGGGTGCGCGGAAGACGCGATACCCGGGATCGAGGAGTGCGAGATCCAGCTGCTCGTGCGTCGATGTGCCCATCATGGCGAAGAAGTGGTCGAAGACCTCGGGCATGAGGTACCAGGAGGGGCCCGTGTCGAAACGGAAGCCCTCGCGCTCGATCGTGCCCGCGCGTCCGCCGACGCGGCCGTTCTTCTCGAGGATCGTCACCTCGTGGCCGTCGCGCGCGAGGAGACCTGCGACCGCGAGGCCGGCGACGCCCGCGCCGATCACCACGACCCGGCTCACCGGTCGCGCTCCGTCGCGGTCACGAGCACGGCGCGCGCCGCGAGCAGCGCCTTGACGGGATCGGGCACGCGGACCCGCCTCTCGTAGAGCGTGGCGGCCGGGGTGCGGGCGACGCGACGCATGAGGGCCTCGAACAGGGCGTGGGCACTGCGCACCGCCGCTCGCGCGTCCTTCGGGAGCAGCGGGATCGACCGCCGCGCGTCATCGAGCTGCCCGCGGATCGTGCGCACCCAGTCATCGCGATCCGCGTCGGTCAATCGCCCCGACTCCGCGAGATACCCGCGCTGCAGGCGGTCCGTGTCGTCGGCGAGGTCGCGCAGGAAGTTCACGTTCTGGAACGCCGCACCGAGCTGACGCGCGCCGTGCTCGAGCGCTGCGCGCTCCTCGTCCGACCGCGTCTCCTCGTGCAGGAACACCCGCAGGCACATCAGCCCGACGACCTCGGCCGAGCCGTACACGTAGCGCTCGTGCGCATCGGCGTCGAAGGCCGTGAAGTCCGACGGCGCGGAGATGTCGGAGGCCATCGAGTCGAAGAAGGGCTGCGTGAGGTCCTCGCCGATGCCGCACTCCCTGGCCGTGCGCGCGAAGGCGTGCAGGACGAGGTCGGTGCTGTAGCCCTCCCTCATCGACCGGTGCGTGGCCGCGATGTACGACTCCAGAGCCGCGGACTGTGCGGAGGCATCGAGTCCCGCCTGCGCCGCGACCCCGTCGACGATCTCGTCGGCGATGCGCACCATGGCGTAGATGTTGCGCACGTGCTGGCGGTGGCGTTCGCCGAGCAGGCGGGTGGCGAGGCCGAAGGAGGTCGAGTACGCGCGGATGACGTCGGTGGATGCCGTGTCCGCGGCGCGGCTGAAGCGGCCCAGACCCGCTGTCGACGACTCCTCGCGGTCGGCGCTCATGCCTGGCGGCCTTCCAGTCGGGTGACGGTGTGCAGGATGGCCCCCGCCGCGTCCGGGCCGATGTCGCCCGACAGCTCGGCATCCGCCAGCAGCGAGTGCACGGCGTCGAGCTGGTCGCCGATCAGATCGATCGCGAAGCCCTCCGCACCGCACTCCCGCAGCAGATCGCGGATTTCCCCTGCCTCCTGCAGGCTGAGATCGGATGCTCCGAAGCGGCGCGCGATGCGGGGCCAGGCGGCGGTCGAGCGGGCGTACGCGATGATCGCCGTCTCCTTGCCCTCGCGGAGGTCGGAGAACGCGTCCTTGCCGTGCGCCCGGTGGTCGCCGAACACGCACAGCAGGTCGTCCTGCAGCTGGTAGGCGAGGCCGATGTGACGCCCGACGCTCGTGAGCGTGCGCTCGGTATGCGGTGAGGCACCCGCGAGCAGCGCCGCCGCGCGCAGCGGGAGGGAGAACGAGTAGGTCGCGGTCTTGTACACGCTCATGCTCAGCACGGTGTCGAGCTCGGGGGCGACGATCCCGTGGCTCAGGGCGACGTCGGTGTGCTCCCCCGCGACGGTCTCGAGGATGGTCTGCTCCATGAGGTCGAGCAGCCCGAGGCGGACATGGTCGGGGACGTCGGCGCGCGCGAAGCCCATCACGGCGGCGGTGAGCAGCAGGTCTCCCATGAGGATCGCGCTCGACCGCGCCCAGTGCAGGGCGCCCTCTTCGGTGGCCCCCGGCGTGCTCGCCGCGAGCGAGCCGATGAGGTTGGGGCGACGACGACGTGTGAGGTCGCCGTCGATCACGTCGTCGTGGAGCAGGAAGGCGTAGTGCAGCAGTTCGATGTGCGTGGCGACGTCGATCGCCGCGAGGGGCGGGTCGGCCTCCGTGTCGTCCGTGAGAGCGCGATGGATGTCGAGGAGCAGCCGCGGGCGCACGAGCTTCCCGCCCAGGGAGTGATCGGCGGCCGCGCGCCAGAGCGCGGCGAACTCGGTGCCGTAGCGCTCGGCGTGATCGCCGTGATGCGTGAACCGCCGACGCAGTGCCTCCTCGATCCGGATCCCCATGTCCTCGTGAATCGCCGTCGGCGACATGGTCAGACCGCCCCGCGGGAGCGGAGCAGGGGCAGCTGCTCGACGAGCCAGGGGCTGAAGGCGAAGGGCGTGGCCGCGACGGCCGTCGCGAGCTCGCCCGGATCGACCCAGGCCCATTCCGCCACCTCGTCGGCAGCGGGGGTCAGGGGTCCGCTGGCCCGGGCGACGTGCACGGGGCAGACCTCGTTCTCGACTATTCCGCTGGCGTCGACGGCGCGGTACCGGTAGTCGGCGAGCTCGAGGGAGATGTCGGCCAACTCGAGGCCGAGCTCCTCGCGGGCTCGCCGCTCGACGGCATCCGCGATGGTCTCGTCCGGGCGGGGGTGACCGCAGAAGCTGTTGGTCCAGACTCCGGCCCAGGTGCGCTTGGAGAGCGCGCGGCGTGTGACGAGGAGGCGGCCTGCGTCGTCGAGGACGTAGCACGAGAACGCGAGGTGGAGGGGGGTGTCGGTCGTGTGGACCTCGTTCTTCGCGATCACTCCGATCGCGTGTCCTTCGGGGGAGAGGAGGGTGACCTCGTCCATGCGGTGTTCCTCCTCGGTCTCGCCGGCGTCATGTCATTTTCGCTAGCTTGGCTAATTATCAACATAACATGAATCCAATGGTGTGTAGCATGATGGCATGAACGACGGAGTCGGCGCCAGCCCCTTGAGCGGGGTGGCTACGAGCGCGCCCGCGGCCGGCGACGCGATCTCCCCGGACGGACTCGCTCACGCGGCCATCTACGACGTCGAAGCGAGCGATCCGCGCAGCGTCCTGATCGACCGCACCGGTGTGGCGCCCGCGGATCTGCGGCAGATCGCAGAGCTCATGGGAGCGCTCGGTGAACTGCGCGACGCCGAGCAGAAGCTGTCGCTCGCGTCGCGGCGGTACATGCGACTCAATGAGACCGACATGAGGGCACTGCACTATCTGATCGTGTGCGCGAACCGCGGGGCGGTCGCCACACCGGGCGGCATCGCGACGCACCTCGGCATCTCGACCGCGTCCACGACCAAGCTCCTCGACCGGTTGGAGAAGGGGGGGCACATCGTGCGCTCACCGCACCCGACGGATCGTCGCGCGCTCGCGATCACGATCACAGCGGAGACCCGGCGCGCGGCCATGGAGACGGTCGGCGCACAGCAGGCGAAGAGGTTCTACTCGGCGGCGCGACTGTCGGCCGAGGAACGCGATGTCGTGATCCGGTTCCTCACCGACATGGCGCAGGAGATCGCGCTCCGGGATGAGCCGTGGGCCCAGGCCGGAGACGCGACCTCCGAGTGAATCAATGCGCGGCGTTGTACGCCTCGACGACCGGCGCGGGGATCCGGCCCCGCTCCGACAGCGAATATCCGTTGTCATTCGCCCACGCGCGGATCGCCGCGACCTCGGGGTTGCGCGAGGCGCGCTTGCGCGGCGCTCCCGACCGGGAGGACGACCGCGGAGCCGCGGCCGAGCCGGCGCGGCGGCCGGCCGTGATGTACGGCTCGAATGCCGCACGCAGCTCCTCCGCGTGCGCCGCATTCAGGTCGATCTCATAGGAGGTTCCGTTGAGCGAGAAATGCACGGTCTCGCCTTCGCCGACTTCCAATACGCTGCCGTCGATGTCATCGACCAGCTGATGCACAATTCTTTTCGCCATGCACAAGACAATACCGGTGGCCTCGAAATGCGCCACTCACATTTCGCCGCAATTCGTTTCTCCTCAGCGGATCGAATACGCGCTTCAGGGCAGAAGCCCTGCTCGCCGCGCTTTTGCGACCGCGGCGTGCCTCGTCGACGCATCGAGTTTCGACATCGCCGTGCCGAGGTATGCCTTGACCGTGCCTTCGCGCAATCCGAGCTGCGCGGCGATCTCGGCATTGGTCGCGCCGAGGGCGGCGCACGCGAGCACGTCGGTCTCCCGTCGCGACAGATGCACGGTCGGGACGGGGCCGGTCGAGACCGCGGGAGTGTCCCCTGCGAGAGCCACGAGGCGGCTCTCCACCTGCGCGATCCGCGCGCGCAGCCCTGCGTCGTCCACCGACGCGGCGATGCTGCGGAGCTCCGCGAAACTCTCCCGAAGCTCCTCCCGCTGCTGGGGCGCGACGCCGTCGGCGACCGGCGTCGCCTCGCGCAGGCGCCGGGAGACCTCGTCGCGGATGCGGAGCTCCTCCGCCACGGACTGCGCGACGCTCATGGCCGGGGCCGTGGTGACGCCGTCCTCGGGGGTACGATCCCAGGCGCCGGCGTAGAGGACCCCTCGGGGCCGACCGGCCACCACGATCGGGAGAGCGAGCAGCGTGCGCAGTCCCTCACCGAGCACGAAGACGTCGTAGTCGTGCGTGATCTGCTGGGAGGAGCCGTAGTCGTTCGTCATCCTTGGCCGCAGCTCGATCATCGCGCGACCGCCGAGACCACGCTCCGGCCGAACCCGCAGCCCGTCGAGGCTGTGCGTGCGGTTGCCGACGATGCTGGTGACGCTCACCACGCCCTCGTCGATCAGGCCACCGAAGGCGACCGGGAATCGGGTGCGCTGAGCGAGCTCGCGCACCGCCCTGGCGACGAGCTCCGTCTCGGATTCGATCCCGGCCACAGTGCTCACGAGTACCTACTTTCGGGGGTGACGACGCCGTTCCCCGTTTCGTAGCGTCGACCCTACCACTCGCTCGGCACGACCGGGCGGGCCCGACGACCATGAGGCAAGGAGGCCCCATGACCGACCACACAACGGGCGATTCGGCAGGTGCGATCGATTACGTCGCCGTCGAGGAGTCGCCACGATTCCGCACTCTCAAGAGAACCCAGAGATCGTTCATCTTCCCTCTCGCCGCGTTCTTCCTCGTCTGGTATTTCGTCTATGTCCTGCTCGCCGCATTCGCGACCGATTTCATGTCGCAGCGGGTCTGGGGTGACATCACCGTGGGCCTGCTCTTCGGGCTCGGACAGTTCGTGACCACGTTCGCGATCACGATGGGATATGTCGCTTTCGCGAATCGCAGACTCGACCCGATCGCGAGCGAGATCCGCGAGGAACTCGAGAAGGCGCAGGAGGGAGCATGAACGCCGAGAGCAATCCGATCCTCAACATCTCGATCTTCCTGGCATTCGTCGCGGTGACGCTCTTCATCGTGATCCGTGCGAGCCGCAACAACAAGACCGCGGCCGACTACTACGCCGCGGGGCGCTCGTTCACCGGGCCGCAGAACGGCTTCGCGATCGCGGGGGACTATCTGTCCGCGGCATCCTTCCTCGGCATCTGCGGTGCGATCGCCATCAACGGCTACGACGGCTTCCTCTACTCGATCGGGTTCCTCGTGGCCTGGCTCGTGGCGCTGCTGCTCGTCGCCGAGCTCATGCGCAACACCGGCAAGTTCACGATGGCCGACGTCCTGTCGTTCCGTCTCAAGCAGCGTCCCGTGCGCATGGCAGCCGCGATCACGACCCTCGCCGTGTGCTTCTTCTATCTGCTCGCGCAGATGGCGGGAGCGGGCGGTCTCGTCTCGCTGCTGCTCGGCATCGACGGACGGGTCGGGCAGTCGATCGTGATCGCCGTGGTGGGTCTGCTCATGATCCTCTACGTGCTGATCGGCGGCATGAAGGGCACCACCTGGGTGCAGATCGTGAAGGCGTTCCTGCTGATCGGCGGCGCTCTCGCGATGACGATCTGGGTCCTCGCGATCAACGGCTTCAACCTCAACACGCTGCTCGAGGCCGCGGTCGCGAACTCCGACAAGGGCGAGGCCATCCTCGGCCCGGGGCTGCAGTACGGAGCGAACCCGTGGGACTTCCTGTCTCTCGGCATGGCACTGGTGCTCGGCACGGCGGGTCTGCCGCACGTGCTGATGCGGTTCTACACCGTGCCCACGGCCAAGGAGGCGCGGCGGTCCGTGGTGTGGGCGATCTGGCTCATCGGCGGCTTCTACCTCCTGACGCTCGTGCTCGGATACGGGGCCGGGGCGCTGGTGGGAGCCGACGTGATCGCCGCAGCGCCCGGTGGGCCCAATTCCGCCGCGCCGCTGCTCGCTCTCCACCTCGGCGGACCGCTGCTGCTCGGGTTCATCTCCGCGGTGGCGTTCGCGACGATCCTCGCCGTGGTCGCCGGTCTCACGATCACGGCGGCCGCCTCGTTCGCGCACGACATCTACGCGAACGTGATCCAGAAGGGCAAGAAGGATGCCGAGGGGAAGCCCGTCGAGGCCGACCCGAACGCCGAGGTGCGCGTGGCCCGTCGGACCGTGATCGTGATCGGCATCCTCGCGATCGTGGGCGGGATCGGCGCGCAGGGGCAGAACATCGCCTTCCTCGTGGCTCTGGCCTTCGCCGTCGCGGCCTCCGCGAACCTCCCGACGATCCTGTACTCGCTGTTCTGGCGCCGGTTCACGACGCGGGGTGCGGTGTGGAGCATGTACGGCGGGCTGGGTTCGGCGATCATCCTGATCGTGCTGTCGCCGGTGTTCTCGGGGTCGCCGACCTCGATGATCCCGGGGATCGACATCGTGCTGTGGCCGATGAACAACCCGGGGATCGTCTCGATCCCGCTCGGGTTCCTGCTCGGCTGGCTCGGCACGATCACGAGCCGCACGAAGGAATCGCGGACGCTCGCTGCGGAGATGGAGGTGCGCTCCCTCACCGGATTCGGCGCCGAGAAGGCGGTCGATCACTGACGCGGTCGCCCGGCACGAGGACCCCGACGGCCTACACGTCGGGGTCCTCGTCGTCTCCGGTCCCTGCTGTCCGCGGAGTACCGGCGTCAGCGGTGTCTCTCCAGGTCGAGCAGGTAGCGCTTGCGCTCCGGGTGCGCGCCATAGTGCCCCGGCGACCCGTCGGAGCGGACCACACGGTGCACCGGGACGATGATGGAGAACGGGGTGTTGCGGCAGGCCGTGCCGACTGCGCGCGCGGCGCCGGGATGGCCGGCGAGGACCGCGATCTCGCCATAGCTCACGGTCTCGCCCCACGGGATGGTCGTGATGGTCTGCAGCGCGTGTCGCGTGAAGCCCTCGGCGAGGCGCCAGTCGAGCGCGAGGTGCTCGTGGAACGCCACGGGGGCGCCGTCGAAGTAGTCGTCGAGCAGCGCCGTGAGCTCCTCCGCCGCGCCGGGGTCGGGCTCCGGGACCGCGCGCAGTCGCTGTGCGACGCCCTCGAGCAGCCACGGGACCGACGGATCGTCGGCCTCGGAGAGGTCGAAGCGGACGATGCCCTCCTCGGAGAACACCGCGAGGGCGTCGCCGAAGGGCGTCGGAGCGAAGTCGTAGCGGAACGTCATGACTCCATCCTGGCGTTCCACCCTCGCTCTCGGACCTGCTCCGGTCGGTCCTCCCCGCAGCGGGGGAGAAGCTGACTCGACCGGTTGACTGTGGAGGGCGAGTCGTACGGGTGCCGCTGCGGGCGCAGAGCGGCGGAAATACGGTGAAACCCGCCCGGGATACCGCCGTCTCGCCGGGTCGCGCCTAGGGTGTGAGTGTGTGGCGACGTGAAGGCAGGTCTGCGGATGACGCAGCGACCGACGCCTCGGTGACCCTCGGCGAACTGCACGACTCCTCGTCGGGTGTCGACGTCGCCCACGCGGCCGAAGCCGAGCGCACCCGTCTGCGCGCCGAGGCCGCCGACCTCGGCGGCGCATCGCCCCTCGTGACGTTCCGCGACACGGTCGAGTCCGGCATCGACATCTCGAAGGCGCATCCGGGCAGTCTGCCCCAGTTCATCACCGGCAAGTCGACCCTCCTCTCCAACCTCTTCCGGGACGAGGTGGGCCTGCGCACCGCCCGTCTCGCGGCCGAGCGCATCACCGCCAAGAACACGGAGTTGCGCACCGTGCGCGGGATCGAGGCCGTGCATCTCGCCGTGGGAGTCGCCGGATGGCGCATCGGCGGCGCCGACTTCGCTGCCCCCGTCCTGCTGCGTCCTCTCGCGATCCGCCGTCACCACTCCGATTTCGAGCTCAAGCTGCAGGGGGCCTTCGACGTCAACCCCGAGCTCGTGCGCATCGCCCGCGAGCACTTCGGCATCTCGATCGACGCCGAAGCCCTCGCCGCACTGGCCTACGACGGCGGCATCTTCAAGCCGCAGCCCGTGATCGACAGCCTGCGCACCACGACGCGCTCGATCGACACGTTCACGGTGCTGCCGCGCCTCGTCGTCTCGACCTTCGCCGACGTCGGCGGGGCGATGTCGCGCGACGGATCGACGCTCGACCACACGGTGCTCAACGCCCTCGCCGGACACGTCGGGGATCGCGAGCAGGTCTCCGCTCGCCGTCCCGCCCCGCACCACACGGGCCCGGACGACCGCGCACCCGCCTCCGACAACCTGCTGCTGGACGCGGATGCCGAGCAGGAGGCCGTGCTCGCGCGCATCGCCGCCGGGCATTCGCTGACGGTCGCGACGCTGCCGGGCACTGGTGGCACACAGACCGTGATCAACGCCGTGGGGGAGCTCGTCCGCGGCGGCAAGCGCGTGCTCGTCGTCTCGGCGCGCCGCTCGACGCTCGACGGCGTGCGTCACCGGCTCGCAGGCATCGGCCTCGACAGCCTCGCGGTGTCGCCGGCCAGCGTGCGCCGCGACCTCGTGCGCGCCATCGGCCGCAACGAGAAGGCCACCGCCCCCAAGGTCTCCGACGTGGACGATGCGCTCGTGCGCCTCCGCACGGTGCTCCGCGACTACCGGCGCTCGCTCACCGCGCCCATCGCCGGCACGCAGGCCACGGTGCTCGATGCGACGCGCCACCTGACGCGGCTCGCCTCGCTGCCGCATCCGCCCTCCACCACGGCGCGACTGAGCGCCGAGACGCTGCGCCGTCTCGCGGATGACCGCGCCTCCGCTGCCGCCGCGCTCGCGCAGGCCGCGCGCCTGGGCGAGTTCCGCTTCGGGCCGGACGACTCCCCCTGGTACGGAGTCACGTTCACGAGCACCGAGGCGGCACGCGCTGCCCATCAGCTCGCCGGTCGCTTGAACTCCGACAGCGTGCCCGCCCTGCTCGAGCGCGGGTACGCGCTGATCGCGCAGACGCACATGCGTCCGTTCGCGACGATCGACGAGCTGGGGGAGTACCTCCGGCTGCTGCAGGGCATCCGGGACTCGCTCGACCGATTCAGTCCTACCGTGTTCGAGCGACCGCTGGGCGAACTGATCCAGGCTCACGGCTCCCGGCGCGACGCGCCGGGTATGTCGAGCGCCACCCGTCGACGCCTCAAGCGGCTGGCCAAGGAGTACGTGCGCCCTGGCGTGCACGTGACCGAGATGCACGAGGCCCTGCTGCGGATCCAGACGCAGCGCACGCACTGGCAGCGGTGCGTCGATTCCGGCGTCGCGCCCGAGATCCCGCTCGGCCTCGGGGACGTGTACGTCGCCTGGCAGCGCGTCGCGGCGGAGCTCGCCGAACTCGACGCGGCGCTCGGACGTCGTGAGCCGCTGTCGACGCTTCCGGTCGCACGGCTCGTCCGCATGCTCGCGGGCCTGGCGGCCAAGTCCGACGTGTTCGACAACCTCGTGGAGCGCGCCCAGCTGCGCGATCGCCTGGCGGACCTCGGTCTGGAGCCACTGCTCACGGAGCTCTCGGTGCGGCATGTCGCGGAGGACCGCGTGGGCGACGAGCTCGAGTTCGCCTGGTGGCAATCCCTCCTCGAACGGGCTCTGCAGGACGACCGGGCGCTGCTCGGCGCGAACACCGCCGTGGTCGATCGTCTCGAGCGCGACTTCCGCCTCGTCGACGAGGCCCACGCGGCGATGGCCGGCCCGTTGCTCGCCTGGCAGCTCGCGAAC
This sequence comes from Microbacterium sp. LMX7-1.2, assembly GCF_040675935.1. NCBI lineage: Bacteria > Bacillati > Actinomycetota > Actinomycetes > Micrococcales > Microbacteriaceae > Microbacterium > Microbacterium sp. LMX7-1.2. Next base: position 3,186,751 of record NZ_JBEGIL010000001.1, read on the forward strand.
CAATGGAGGATCGCGATCGTCGACGAGCCGCAGGAGTCGCAGCACCTGCGGCGCGCTCTCAAGCAGCAGACGACCACCACCGCCGAGATCGTCAGCGCCGCGCCGACCCTGGTCGACGTCCTCGCGCCGGTGTGGATCTCGTCGCCGTACCTGGTGCCCGAGATCCCCGACTCCGTCGAGTTCGACGCCGTGCTGCTCGTCGACGCCGCCGCGGTGAACCTCGCGGAGGCCGCCCCGGCGATCCGCCGCGCCCGCCAGGTCGTCGCGTTCGGCGACCCCGTGACGCAGCGCCCGACACCCTTCCACGTCGCGGTCGACCCCGGAGCCGACTGGGAGCCCGAGGTCGAGTTCGACGACACCTCCGTGTTCGAGCGCCTGTCGGAGCTGTTGCCCGTCATGACCCTCACCCGCAGCTATCGCGCGGGAGGCGAGGACCTCGTCGAACTCATCAACGACGCGTTCTACGGCGGCGAGATCGTATCTCTGCCGTGGGCCGGCTCGTATCTCGGCCGAGGCAGCCTCACGGTCGACTACGTGGAGGGCGGTGTGGGAGCCCCGGATCCGATCTCCGGCGCCGTCGAGAGCCCCGACGCCGAGGTCGCCCGCGTGGTCACGCTCGTCGTCGAGCACGCGGTGCACCGTCCGGAGGAGTCGCTCATGGTCGTGACCGCGAGCCGACGTCATGCCGAGCGCGTGCGCGCCGCCGTGACCTCCGCGTTCGCCGGACGATCCGATGTCGCCGACTTCGTCGGGCGCGACACGGCCGAGCCCTTCGCGGTGCTGACGCTCGAGGAATCGGTCGCGGAGAGCCGGGATCGCGTGATCCTCTCCCTCGGCTTCGGCCTCACGAAGCACGGCCGCGTGCTCAGCGACTTCGGCGACCTGTCCACGCCCGACGGCGAGCGTCTGCTCACGGTCGGTATGACCCGCGCGCGGCGCTCGATGGTGATCGTGTCGTCGATCCGGCCCTCGTCATTCGACGACGGTCGGCTCGAGTTCGGCGCCGCCACGCTCATGTCGATCCTCGGCGGCCTCGCCGTCCGCGGTCGGGAGGCTCGGCTCGAGGATCTCGCCGATCCGCTGACCCTCGCTCTCGCGCGGGAACTGCGCCGACTCGGAGCAGCGGTCGACGTCGACTACCGGGGACTGCTGCCGCTCGTCGCCCAGCACGCCGGCAAGGCGGTCGTGATCGAGTCCGACCCCGAGACCCGCGGGGAGTCGCTGCGCGAGACCCTTCGACTGCGCCCGCATGTGCTCCGCCGGCTCGGATGGCACTACGTGCGGGTGCACGCGTTCGACCTCTACAGCGACCCGGTGACGGCCGCGACGCGCATCGCCGGGGTTCTGGGCATCTCGCCTACGGCTGTGCGCGCCGAGGACGACACGCAGCCGATCGACATCGTCGATCCGCGCCATGACTGACGACCCGGAGCGACCGGAGCGGCGGATGGAGCCGCGTCAGAAGGTCGAGCGCGTGCGGGGTTCGCGACGTGCGCGACTCACCCCGGTGGTCGGCACCGATACGGCGCCGGAGACAGCAGAGCGGCGGGAGCCCCCGGCATCCGGTCCGAAGGGCCCGAAAGGGCCCAACGACGATCGGATGCTCGGCGACGTCCCGCCGCACTACTGACGGATCCGCTCCGCGCCTGTCCTCAGTCGCGGGCGGCGTTCCGCGCGAGCAGGTCCCGGATCTCGACGAGCAGCTCGGCCTCGGTCGCGGCCGCGGGCTCCTCCTGCGGCTCCTCGGCCGGGGTTCCCTTGCGCGCCTCGACATGCTTCTTGAAGGTGTTCATCGGCAGGACGAACACGAAGTACACGACCGCGGCGACCGCGAGGAAGCTGATGACCGCCGAGATGAGGTCACCGAGCGGGAACGTGACGTCGTTGCCGTAGATGTTCTTGACCGTCGGCCCGAACTGCCCGGTGGCGTCGGCCTCGAAGAACAGCGCGACGAGCGGGTTGATGATGCTGTTCACGATCGCGGTCACGATCGCGGTGAACGCGGTGCCGATGACGACGGCCACGGCCAGGTCGATGACGTTCCCGCGGAGCAGGAAGTCCTTGAAGCCCTTGAGCATGAGATTCTCCGTTCGGTCGGTGAGATCGGGGGATGGTCGGGGGTCAGGAGGACGAGGATGCTGCGGCCGGGGCCGAAGGAGCGCTGGACGACGAGCTCGACGACGAGCCGGACGAGGACGAGCCGGGGGAGGACGAGCCAGACGACGACGAGCTCGACGGCGAAGCGCTCGACTCCTTCTTCGTGCCGGACGCGCCGCGCGAATCGGTGCGGTAGAAGCCGGAGCCGTTGAAGGTCACGCCGATCGATCCGTACTGCTTGCGCAACTCGCCCCCGCATTCAGGGCAGACGGTGAGCGCGTCGTCGGAGAAGCTCTGGACGGCGTCGAAGGCATGACCGCACGAGCGGCAGGCGTAGGCGTAGGTGGGCATGGGTCCTCGGGGGTGTCAGCGTCGCTCGGGCGACAGGAGAAGGGTGCGGGTGGGGGTGACGACTCCCGTGACGGGCTGGTCGTGCACCTCTCTCGGCAGGGAGTCGAGCACCTCGGAATCATAGATGACCGCGTAGACGGGCGGGCACTTCTCCATGGATCCGATGGTCTTGTCGAAGTATCCGCGACCCCAGCCCATGCGCATGCCGGTGCGGTCGACGGCCGCCGCCGGGATGATCATGAGGTCCACGTCGTTGACGGCGATCGGTCCGAGGAGCTCTCCGGTGGGCTCGGGGAGGCCGTACATGCCCTCGGTGATCTCGTCGTCGTCGGTCGCGACGGCCCAGTCCAGCAGGCCGTCGGCCCGGGTGACCGGGAGCAGGACGCGTATGCCGCGCCGCACCGCCGCCAGGACGAAGTCGCGGGTTCCCGGCTCTGTCGTGGTGGAGAGGAAGCAGGAGATCGACTCCGCGCCGAGCTCGGCGACCAGCTCGTCCAGACGCAGCGCGATCGCGGAGGCGGCGCTCTCGCGCTGCGCATCGCTCAGCAGCTGCCGCCGCTCGCGGAGCTCGGCGCGCAGCGCACGCTTCTCGTGCTCGACGTCGTTCGACATGCCTCCGAGTCTACGGCGGCGGCCCCGGTAGGCTGTGGAGATGGGCCACCACAAGATCAAAGCCGTCATCCCCGCCGCAGGACTGGGCACGCGATTCCTGCCAGCGACGAAGGCGATGCCGAAGGAGATGCTGCCCGTCGTCGACAAGCCGGCGATCCAGTACGTGGTCGAGGAGGCCGCGAACGCCGGGATCGAGGACATCCTCGTGATCATCGGCCGCAACAAGAACGCGATCTCCAACCACTTCGACTCCGTGCCGGAGCTCGAGGTGAAGCTCATGGAGAAGGGCGACACCGGTCGTCTCGAGCGTGTCATGAAGTCGAGCGACCTCGCCGACATCCACTTCGTCCGCCAGGGCGAGCCCAAGGGACTCGGCCACGCCGTGCTGCGCGCGCGCACCCACGTCGGCGACAGTTCCTTCGCGGTCCTCCTCGGCGACGATCTCATGGACGAGCGCGACCCGCTGCTGACCGAGATGATCGCCGAGCACGAACGCACCGGCGCCGCCGTGATCGCCCTCATGGAGGTGGATCCCTCCAGCATCCACATGTACGGCGCCGCCGCCGTCGAGGACATCGAAGGATCGGATGCCGTGCGCATCACCGGTCTGGTCGAGAAGCCGGCGCAGGAGGACGCGCCCTCGAACCTCGCGATCATCGGGCGCTACGTGCTGCCCGCTTCCGTGTTCGACGTGCTCGAGCGCACCGAGCCCGGCAAGGGCGGCGAGATCCAGCTGACCGATGCGCTGCAGGTCCTCGCGACCGACCCCGACGGGCCGGGCGTCGTCGGGGTGATCTTCCGCGGGCGTCGCTACGACACGGGTGACCGCGTCGACTACATCAAGGCGATCGTCCAGCTCGCCTCCGACCGCGAGGATCTCGGCCCCGAGCTGCGTCCCTGGCTCAAGGAGTTCGCGGAACGCCTCTAGGCGCTGCGCGGCGTCGGGACGCGGGAATGGAACAGGCCACGGGGATGCGGCACGGCGCGATCGAACTGCGTCTGGTGCGCTCGCGCGACGCGCGCGCACTGCAGCACGAGCTGCTGTCGAACCGTGCGTGGCTGCAGCCGTGGGAGGCGACGGTGCCGTACGGCTCGGTGTCGTTCGACATGCGTCTGAGCATCCGACGCCTCCTGCAGCAGTACCGTGACGGCGCCGGCTACCCGTTCGTCATGGAGTACGGCGGCGAGATCGCCGGCCAGCTCAACGTGTGGGGCGTCGCGCGCGGGTCGCTGTGCTCGGCGACGATCGGCTACTGGGTGAGCGAGCGCTTCGCCGGACGCGGTATCACACCGACCGCGGTGGCGCTCGCGACCGACGCGTGCTTCACGGAGTACGGACTGCACCGCATGGAGATCTGCATCCGCCCCGAGAACGCCGCGAGCCTGCGCGTGGTGCAGAAGCTCGGGTTCCGGTACGAGGGTCTCCGTCGGCGCTACATCCACATCGACGGCGACTGGCGCGACCACTACGCCTTCGCGTTGACGAGGGAGGATGTGCCCCAGGGTGTGCTCGCGCGGTGGCTGGGCGGACAGGCTCCGCTGCACGCCGCGGACATCCCGCCCTCGGACCGTCTGACCATCTGAGGCGAACCCGCCCGCGACACGCGCCCCGACTGCACGGACGGACGAACCCGACTCCCGTACCGTTGTCGACATGGACGGGCCGGTGCTGAGCGGAGGAGTGATCGTTCTCGTCGCCGTGCTCCTGTGGCTGCTCTATCTGCTGCCGTCGTGGCGCGGACGCTTCCAGTACGACGCCGCCGAGCGCAACGCCGTGCGCCTCAACCAGGCGCTGCGTGTGCTCGCCGAGACGAGCGAGACCCCCGACGAGGTGCGCCTCGAGCTCAACGCCCGCACCGCGCTCGCGCAGCAGAAGCTCGCGAAGCGGCTGCAGTCCGAGAAGGAGGCGGCGGAGCTCGTCGCGCTGCGGCAGCAGCTCGCTGCCGCGAAGGCCGACCCCGTAGTCCGTCAGGCGCGGGCGCGTCGGCGTGTGCGGGTGGCCGCCACGACCCTGCTTCTAGCCGGACTCGCCGTCACGGGTCTGGGTGTCTGGCAGCTCGTCGTCGCACAGACTCAGATCCTCGTGTGGCTGGGCGGCGTGACGGTCGTCGTCGCCGCTCTTCTGCTCCAGCGGATGGCTTCGGTCGCGGGACGCGCCGTGCGCCGGACAGTGGTAAGCGAGCCGCCCGTCGAGGAGCGCGTGTCGCCGCCCCTGCACGACCAAGGACCCGCGACGTGGACGCCGCGTCGGCTTCCCGAACCCCTCGTGTCGGTCGCCGGCTCCCGTGCGCAGGTCGCTCGTGCCGAGATCGACGCGCAGGAGGAGATGCGCAAGGCCGCTCGTCTCGCCGAGCTGCGGGAGAGGGCGGAGCGGATGGCTCCGGCCGCCCCGGTGCGCCTTCCCGCTCCGGCGGCGAAGGAGCCCGCAGCGTCCTCGCCCTACGCGGCGATGGGATTCGTCGACGATGCGGAGATCGAGGCGCACGTCCGCGAGATGCTCGCCCGTCGCGCCGCCGGGTGACCTGCGCGGCGCGGACACGTCCCTCGGCGTGATAACGTTGAGGACATCAAGGGCCTATGGCGCAGTTGGTAGCGCGCCTCGTTCGCATCGAGGAGGTCAGGGGTTCGAATCCCCTTAGGTCCACCGAGGAAGAAGCCCCTCCGAGTTCGCTCGGAGGGGCTTCTTCGTGCACAGGCTCAGCGCTCGCCGCGGAGGAACCAGTCGGTCGCGTGATAGTCGGCGGTCAGTGGGGTGCGCGCCACCGTGGGGCGCGCCCACTCCACGCCGTTCGCGAGCACGCGGCGCACATCGGGGTGGTGGTAGACCGGGAAGTCCTGGTCGCCGGGCGAGAAGTAGAACACGCGCCCGTAGCCGCGCGTGTAGGTGACGCCGGAGCGGAAGACCTCACCGCCCGCGAACGTCGAAAGGAAGATCGTCTCCTCGGGTTCGGGGATGTCGAAGTGCTCCCCGTACATCTCCTGCGCGGGGATGACGATGGGGTGTGGGACGCCCTGGGCGATGGGGTGCCGGGGCGCGATCGTCCAGACGAGCTCGCGCTCGCCGTCGCTGCGCCACTTCAGCGCGCAGGACGTGCCCATCAGCCGCTGGAAGATGCGCGAGTAGTGGGCGGAATGGAGGATGAGGATCCCCATGCCCTCGAGGACGTGGCGGTGCACCCGGTCGACGACCTCGTCGGACACCTGGTCGTGGCCGATGTGCCCCCACCAGAGCAGCACGTCGGTGTTCGCCAGAGTCTCCTCGGACAGCCCGTGCTGCTCGTCCTGCAGGGTCGCGGTCGTCACGACGACGTCGTCGCCGAGAGTCTCGCGGAGCCCCTCGGCGATGGTCGAGTGGATGCCGTCAGGGTAGTTCCGCAGCGTGGCTTCGTGGCCGGTGGTCTCGTGCAGGTTCTCGTTCCAGACGAGGACCCTGAGTGCGGTGTCAGGCATGTGCCTGCTCCTTCCGGGAGTCGAGTCGAGCGGGGACGGTGACGGCTTCGAAGCGCCCGGATTCCGCGGATCGGGTGGCCGCTTCCATGAGGGCGATGCTGCCGACGTTGTCGCGCCCGTGGTGCCCGGTCGACTCGCCGGTGAGGATGTCGTGGGCGAAAGCGTGCAGGCTCCCCGCGCGGTCCACGCGGCCGTCGGTCTCCAGGGGCAGCTCGCGGCGCTCAGCGGACACGGCGTCGCGCACCTGGACGACGTCGCCGTCGGCGGTCTCCTTCTCCCCACCGAGCCTGCTGGTGAAGGCGATCTCCCCGTCGGCACCGTCGATCCGCCAGTCGCCGGCCCAGGCCGTTCGGGCGCCGCGGCTGACCCAGCTTCCGCGGTAGGAGACCGTGATCCCGCTGTCGAGCTCTATGATCACCGCGGCAGCGGCTTCATCGTCGTACTTGCTGAACGACGGTGCGGAGGACTTCGCGAACACGGCGCGCGCCTCCTCGCCGGTCACCATCCGGATCAGGTCGAAGTGGTGGATCGCCATGTCGTGCAACAGCGGGTGCGGGAACCTGTAGTGCGGATGCGTGCCCACGGGCAGGTCGTTGTCCCACTGGCGGAAGTCGATGTCGATGGACACGACCTCGCCGACGGCTCCGCGCGCGAGCAGGTCGCGCGCGGCCCGGGGAGCGGGGTAGTACCGGTAGTTCTGACTGACGTGGATCAGCAGTCCGGCGTCATCCGCGGTCGCGACGAGAGCGGCGGCCTCCTCGGCGGTGGCCGCGAACGGCTTCTCCGTGAGGACGTGCTTGCCGGCGGCGAGGGCCTCGCGGGCCAGCGGCGCGTGCGTGACGGCCGGGGTCGTCAGGAGGACGGCGTCCGACTCGACCGCGTCCAGGGCCGCTGCGAGCGACGCGAAGCCGACGGCGTCGGGGAGGCCGAGCTCCGCGAGCACGGTGCGGCGCGTCTTCTCGTCGGGCTCCACGAGCGCGGCGACCGTGATCAGCTCCTCGTCCGGCACCACGTTGCGCGCCCAGTTGCCGCCCCATCCGCCTAGTCCGACGTGGATCAATCTCACCGTCACAGGAGTTCCCTTCATTCGCAGACGATCGCCGTTCGCGGGGCTCACCCGCGAGCAGACTCCTTCGATCCTATGGTCGAGGGCGTGCTCGTTCGGCTCGTCGGCGGGGTGTCGCCAGGCCCATGGATTCCGTTGAGGGTGACGGTACGAGCCCGTTTTCGGCTCAGCGGACGGCGAGCCCCGCGAGGAGCTCCAGCACGCACAGCGCCGCGAGACGGACGGTGCGTGCGTCCTCGGCATCCGCGGTGGCATCCACCTCGGCGAGGTCCGCGCTGACGACACGGGCATCCGACGCGATCGCTCGGCTGAGAGCCCGCAGCTCCCACGCCGCGAAGCCGCCGGGCACGCTCGCGGGGCAGCCGGGGGCGACGGAGCGGTCGCACGCGTCGACATCGATGTCGAGGTGGACGCGGGGATCGCGCCCTGCGCCCGCGACCTCCAGCGCCTCAGCGACGACGTCGTCGAGGCCTCGGCGGCGCACCTCGTCGAGCGTGATGACCCGGATTCCCCAGTCGGCGGCTCGGCGGGCGTAGGCTGCGGAGTTCGCGAAGTCGGCGATGCCGATCTGTACGATGCGCGCCGGGTCGATCCCTGCCGTGTCGACGGATGCCGAGGTCGGCGCGTCCTCGACCAGTCGTCGCACGGGGGTGCCGTTCGAGACGCCGTCGCGCAGGTCGAAGTGCGCGTCGATCGTGATCAGGCCGGTCGCGCGGGAGCCGAGCGCCACGGGGTAGGTGAGGGAGTTGTCGCCGCCGAGCGCGATCACCAGGCGTGCGGCGTCCGACAGCTCGCGCATGCGCGCGATGGTCGCCGCCTCGCCCTCGTCGCCGTCCGGCTCGACGATGTCCCCGGCATCCGCGATGCGAAGCACCTCGTCCAGGTCGACCGCGGGCGGTCCCATGAGCGTCGCGCCATAGCGGGGGAGGGCCTCGCGGATCGCCGCCGGCGTCGCGTGAGCGCCTGTCGGCGACAGGGAGGTGCGCCACGTGGGGACGCCGAGCAGGACCGCGTCGGCTGCCTCGTCGAACGCGGGCCAGGATCCGGCGCGCGGCCAGAGGGGATCGTGCGAGAGGGCCATGTGCGTGTCTCCTGTCAAACCCCGGGGATGAGGGCGTGCGCGACGGTGAAGATCGCGAGACCCGCGAGGGCACCGACGACCGTGCCGTTGAGTCGTATGTACTGCAGGTCGCGACCGACCATCAGCTCGATCTTCTCCGTCGTCTCCGCCGGGTCCCAGCGCTCGACCGTGTCCGTGATGATCGATGCGATGTCGTGGCGGTAGCGGTCGACGAGGAACACTGCGGCGTCGGACACCCAGGTGTCGACGCGGCGCTGCAGCGCGGCATCCGTCGTCAGCCTGTCGCCGATCTCCTGCAACGCCTGGGCCGCGCGGCGCCGAAGCCCGCTCTCGGGGTCGGCGAGAGCCGTGAGCAGGCCGTTCTTGGCGGTGTTCCACGCCTCGGCGGCGAGGGCGCCGACGCGGGGGCTGTCGAACAGCGACGCTTTGGCGTTCTCGAGCTTGGCGCGCGTCGCGGGGTCGTGCTGCAGACTGTCCGCGAGGCGAGCGAGGTAGCCGTCCACCGCGATCCGGGCCGGATGCCGCGGGTCGGCCTGCACGGCGCGGACGAACTTGACCGCCTCGTTGTACGCGGTGTCGTCGACGAAGCGATGAGCGAGCTTGGGCACCCAGCCGGGCAGGCGGCGCGAGATGAGGCCCGAGAACGAGGCGGCGTTCGCATCGAGCCAGCGTCCGATGCTGTCGGCGGCCAGATCGACAGCGCCGTGATGGGCGTCGGCCTCGACGATCTTCTCGAGCCACGCGCCGGCGGGCGGCCCCCACTCGGGCGTGACGAGGTGTTCGCGCGCGAGGTCGGTGATGAGGTCGCGGACGTCGTCGTCGCTGAGCGCATTGAGCACGGCGGTCGCGATGGTCGAGCCCTCGGCGGCGATCCGCTCGGCGTGCGCGGGCTCGCGCAGCCATTCCCCGGCGCGCTGTGCGATCGCCGTGGTCGACAGCTTCGCGCGTACGACGGAACCCTCGAGGAAGTTGGTCTCGACGAACTCGCCGAGCGAGCGGCCGATCTCGTCCTTGCGGCTGGGGATGATCGCGGTGTGCGGGATGGGCAGCCCGAGCGGGCGACGGAACAGCGCGGTGACGGCGAACCAGTCGGCGAGGGCGCCGACCATGCCTCCCTCGGCCGCTGCGCGCACGTAGCCGAGCCACGGCTGGCGCTCCTGCAGCCAGAACGCGATCACGAACAGCACGGCCATGAAGATCAGGGCGCCGAGCGCCACGGCCTTCATGCGACGCAGCGCGAGGCGTCGTTCCTGGTCGGCGGGGGAGAGCAGCGCCATCGGTGTTCGCGGCATGACGTCATCCTTTCACGCGCACGAGTCCGCGAGCCTGCGTTCCGGCATCCCACGTCTGGTCCGCCAGACAGATGCTTCTGTGTAGTACAATCACTACATCTTGAATCGAGGTGCATCGTGTTCACCATGACCGCGAGAGAGTTCAACCAGTCCGTCGCGCGTGCCCAGCGCGTCGCCGACGATCAGCCCGTCATGATCACGAAGCGCGGCGAGCCGGCGTACGTGCTGCTCTCGATCGCCGAGTACCACCGTCTCGCGCCGGCGGTGTCCACGGAAGGGTCCCGCTCGATCCTGGACCTCATCGAGCCCCTCCCCGACGATGCAGATCCCGACGATCTCTTCGGCCAGATCATGGACGAGATCATCGCCGAGCGGAAGAACGACTTCGGTCGTCCGCCGATCGAGTTCTGAACGATGTTCCTGCTCGACACCAATATCGTCTCTGAACTGCGGCGTCCCCGCCCGCACCCGGGAGTCGCGGCGTGGTTCGGCTCGACGCCGAGGTCGGCGCTGCGCATCAGCGTCATCACCGACCTCGAGCTCGAGCGCTGGGTGCTGCTGTCCCGACGGCGGGACCCGGTGGCCGCGACCTCACTGGAGCGCTGGCTGGACTCGGTGAGGCGAGAGATGCCGCGTGCCGCGATCGAGGTCGACGCAGACGTCGCCCTCCTCGCGGCCGCGCTCCAGGTTCCGGACCGTCGCCAGCTCTCCGACGCCCTGATCGCCGCGACCGCGCTGCACCACGGCCTGACGCTGGTCACCCGCAACACCAAGGACTTCGACATCCCCGGCCTGTCGGTGCTGAACCCCTTCGGCGACTGAGCGCGGGTGCCGTCGGGGCGCGTACTCTCGAAGCGTGATCGAAGACATCAAGAAGCGCGCGCTGCACCGCACCAGCATCCTCGAGGGTCAGATGCGCGGCGTCGCGCGGATGATCGAGAACGAGGAGTACTGCATGGACATCATCACGCAGTCCCGCGCGATCCAGCGTTCCCTGGAGTCCCTCAACCGACTGCTGCTCGAGAACCATCTGCGCACCCACGTGACTCATATGTTCGAGGAAGGCGGCGAGGAGCGCGACAAGGCCGTCGACGAGCTGCTGAAGGCGTTCGACTTCAGCAGCAAGTGACGGACTCGCCGCGCTCGCGGCTGTCGGTGCGGACCTAGCGGCCGCCGCCGAACACCTCGCCCTCCATGGCGTCGTAGCCCTCGGCCTGCGGGTCGCCGTGCGATCCGCCCGACAGCGCGTACTCCTCCTCGGGAGAGAGCACGAGACGGTGCCGGAAGAACAGTCCGAACCCGAGCAGGATCACGACGTAGACGATCGCGATCGCGATGATCGCAGGTCCGAACGTCGGGTTGAGCAGGAAGCCCAGGAAGATCAGCGCCGCGATCACCAGCGCGATCGCCGCTCCGGGCACACCCCACGGGCTGCGGTACGGACGGTCGACGTTCGGATACTTGCGGCGCAGGATCATGAACGAGATCAGCTGCAGGGCGTACGCGAGCACCGCTCCCCAGACGGCGATGTTCAGGACGATCGCGCCGGCGACGGTTCCCGCGCCCTCGGCGTCGAGCGCCGCCAGCACGTCGAGGACGATGAGCGCGATGAAGCCGATCGCCGCGCCGACGACGAGGGCGACCCACGGGGTCTGACGCTTGCCGGTCAGCGAGAGGAACCGCGGGTAGTAGCCGGCGCGGGACAGCGAGTACATGTTGCGGCCATAGGCGAACATGATGCCCTGCAGCGAGGCGAGGAGGCCGATGAGCGCGAAGAGCGCGAGGACGGCGGCGAGCTGGTCGCCGACGATCGCTCGGAAGCCGTCGAGAAGAGGTTCTCCCGCGGTTCCCGTCGCCTCGGCGCCGATCACGCCGGTGTTGAGGAACAGCACGAGCAGTCCCGTCACGATCAGAGTGCCGCGGGCCCAGAACCCGGCCTTCGGGATGTCCCTGGTCGGGTTGTGCGACTCCTCCGCGGCGAGCGGGAGCTCCTCGATCCCGAGGAAGAACCACATCGCGAACGGCAGGGCGAAGAGGATCGGCAGGACACCGTGCGGCAGGAAGGCCGTCTGCCCCTCATCGGGGACGATGTCCCACAGCGCGTCCCAGCTGAAGGCCCCAGAGAACAGCGCCATGGCCGAGAACACCAGGATGATGCCGATCGAGATGACCGATACGACGATCGCGAATCGGAACGAGATCGCCGCGCCCGCGGAGTTGAGGGCGATGAAGACGACGTAGAGGATCAGGTACCACACCCATCCGGGCAACACGAGGCCGAGCAGCTCGCTCGTGATCCCGTTCGCGTACGAGGCCGAGAAGTAGACGATCACCGCCGTGGTCGCGACGTACTCGATGGTCTCGGCGGCTCCCGTGACGAGGCCGCCCCACGGGCCCATGGCCGAGCGGGCGAACGAGTACGCTCCGCCGGTGTGCGGCATCGCGGCGGCCATCTCTCCGATCGAGAAGATCATGCCGTAGTACATGATCACGAGGATCACGAAGGCGATCAGCATTCCTCCGAAGCCCGCGAAGTCGATCCCGAAGTTCCACCCCGAGAAGTCGCCCGAGATGACGGCGGCGACGGCGAGGCCCCAGAGCCCCCAGACGCCGGCCGACCTCTTCAGCGTCCGTTTCTCGAAGTAGTCGCTGCCGGCACGTGTATAGGTCGCTCCGGCGACCTTGCGGGACTCATTGCTCTGACCAGACATCCGCTCTCCGTTCGAATGCGCGCAGGCGCCGGGTGCACCTTGCGGATGATTGTGACAGTCAATGGTGGTTTCGTCTACCTTTAAACCTCGAGGTGTTCTAGGGTGAGGGCGAAGCCGGTCGGCCGATCGCTTCACCGCAGCAGAACGGAGCGTGGGATGTCGGGCAATCTGAGCATCGACCAGCTGGACGCCGGCATCGCCGCCGGCGAGATCGACACGGTGATCGTCGCCTTCGCGGATGCACAGGGCAGACTGGTCGGCAAGCGCGTCTCGGCACGGCTGTTCCAGGAGGACATCCTGCACCACGGCGCCGAGGCCTGCGACTACCTGCTGTCGGTCGATGTCGACATGAACACGGTCGACGGCTATGCGATGTCGGGCTGGGACCGCGGCTACGGCGACATGGTGCTGCGCCCCGACGCCGAGACGTTGCGACGTGTCCCGTGGCTCAAGGGCACGGCACTCGTGATGGCCGACCTCGTCTGGCAGAACGGCGAGCCCGTCGGCCCCTCGCCGCGCGCGATCCTCGACCGGCAACGCGACCGGCTCGCCGAGCGGGGCTGGACCGCCTTCTCGGGCACCGAGCTCGAGTTCATCGTGTTCGAGAACACGTACCGTGACGCGTGGGCGCGCAAGTACGAGGGGCTCACTCCGGCGACCGACTACAACGTCGATTACAACCTGCAGGCCTCCACCCGCATGGAACCGCTGCTGCGCGCCATCCGCAACGGCATGGACGGCGCCGGCATGTACTGCGAGGGCGTCAAGGGCGAGTGCAACCTCGGACAGCAGGAGATCGCGTTCCGCTACGCCGAGGTCCGCGAGACCGCCGACCAGCACGCGATCTACAAGAACGGGGCCAAGGAGATCGCCGAGCAGCACGGCCAGGCGCTCACCTTCATGGCCAAGTTCAACGAGCGCGAGGGCAACAGCTGCCACATCCACCTGTCGCTGCGCGACCAGGACGGCACGCCGGTCATGGCGGGGGAGGGCGAGCACGGCTTCAGCCCGCTCATGGAGCACTGGATCGCCGGGATACTCGCCACCCTCCGAGAGTTCACGCTGCTGTTCGCGCCCAACATCAACTCGTACAAGCGGTTCGCGAAGGGCAGCTTCGCGCCCACGGGGGTCGCGTGGGGCATCGACAACCGCACGTGCGCGTTGCGCGTGGTCGGCCAGGGCTCCGCCCTCCGCGTCGAGAACCGCGTGCCCGGCGGCGACGTGAACCCGTACCTCGGCATCTCCGCGATCATCGCCGGAGGCCTCTACGGCATCGAGAACGAGCTGCCGCTGCCCGAGCGGTTCACCGGCAACGCCTACGAGGACGCGGTCGACCACCTCCCGACGACCCTCCGTGAGGCCGCTCAGCTTTTCAGCGAGTCGACGATCGCCCGTGAGGCGTTCGGTGACGACGTCGTGGACCACTACCTCAACCAGGCGCGCATCGAGCTCGAGGCCTATGACGCCGCCGTCACCGACTGGGAGCGCATCCGTGGTTTCGAACGCCTCTGATCCCGCGCCGCTGATCGGCGTCACGACGTACCTCGAGCGGGCGCAGCAGGGCGTGTGGGACGTGCGCGCCGCGTTCCTCCCCGAGCAGTACGTCACGGGTGTGACCGAGTCCGGCGGTATCGCGCTCCTGCTCCCGCCTCAGGACCCGGATGCCGCCGACGCGGCGATCGCGGGCATGGACGGCCTCGTGCTCTCGGGGGGAGCCGACGTCGCCCCTGAGCTGTACGGCGAGGCGCGGCATCCGCTCACCGACCCCGCCCGCACGGATCGCGATGCCTGGGAGCTGGCCCTGTTCCGGGCGGCCGAGCGCCGCCGCATGCCGGTGCTGGCGATCTGTCGCGGCCTGCAACTCGTGAATGTCGCGCGCGGCGGCACGCTGCAGCAGCACCTGCCCGAGTCGCTCGGCACGGAGAAGTACCGCCTCGGGGGCGGCGTGTTCGCCGAGAACGCCGTCGGAATCTCGGCCGAGACGCCGTTCGCCGACATCATCCGCGAGAGCGAGGTGAGCGTGCACAGCTACCACCATCAGGGGATCGGTCGCCTGGGCGACGGCCTGGTCGCGGCCGCTCACTCCGACGACGGCCTCGTGCAGGCCTTCGTCGACACCTCCGCCGGACACGTCGTCGGCGTCCAATGGCACCCGGAGGAGAACGCCGAGGACCGGCGTCTCTTCGCCGATCTCGTCGCACAGGCCCGCGTGTTCGCCGCGGGAAGAAGGGAGAGCGCGGCATGAACGCCGTCATGGTCAGCACCGACGCCGCACCGGCAGCGACGAGAGGAGAGAGCATCCGATGAGCGCGTTCACCGTGATCAACCCGTCGACCGGCACTGCCGTGCGCGAGATCGCCCGCGCAGACGTGGGGGAGACGGATGCCGCGATCGCGCGTGCCGTCGCCGCACAGCGCCGCTGGGCGGCGCTTCCCCCGGTCGCCCGCGCGGACGCGCTCCGCTCGTTCGCCCGCGCGGTGGAGGGAGCAGCCGAGGAGCTCGCCCAGTTGGAGGTGCTGAACTCGGGTCATCCGATCGGCCAGGCCCGCTGGGAGGCCGCGCACGTCGCGCAGGTGCTCAACTACTACTCGGCCGATCCGGAGCGCCTCTCGGGTCGTCAGATCCCCGTGGCCGGCGGCCTCGACGTCACCTTCCACGACCCCTACGGCGTGGTCGGCGTGATCGTGCCGTGGAACTTCCCCATGACGATCGCGTCCTGGGCGTTCGCGCCCGCGCTCGCCGCGGGCAACGCCGTGGTGCTCAAGCCGGCCGAGCTCACGCCGCTCACCGCGATCCGGCTGGGGGAGATCGCCCTCGAAGCGGGCCTCCCCGAGGGGCTGTTCGAGGTCGTCACGGGCTCGGGCTCGGTCGTCGGGCAGCGCCTCGTGGAGCATCCGGACGTCCGCAAGGTCGTCTTCACCGGGTCGACCGAGGTGGGCATCGAGGTCGCAGCCGGATGCGCCCGCGCGCTCAAGCCCGTCACGCTGGAGCTCGGCGGCAAGAGCGCCAACATCGTGTTCGACGACGCCGACCTCGAGAAGGCGGCCACGGCCGTGCCCGGCTCGGTGTTCGACAACGCGGGTCAGGACTGCTGCGCGCGCAGCCGCCTCCTCGTGCAGCGCTCGGTGTACGACCGGTTCCTCGAGCTGCTCGAGCCCGCCGTGCGGGCGTGGCGGGTCGGGGATCCGTCGAGCGCCGAGACCGACATGGGCCCGCTCATCTCGGCCGGCCATCGGGACACGGTGTCGTCGTTCCTCGACGGCGCCGACATCGCGTTCCGCGGCACGGCGCCGGAGGGTGACGGCTTCTGGTTCGCCCCGGCCGTGGTGCTCGCCCAGCCCGGTGACCGCATCGCCCAGCAGGAGGTCTTCGGACCGGTCGTCGCCGTGCTGCCGTTCGACGACGAGGCCGACGCGATCCGCCTCGCGAACGACACGGTCTACGGTCTCGCAGGCTCGCTGTGGACCCAGAACCTGGGCCGCGCCGTGCGCGTCGCCCGCGGCGTGCAGAGCGGCGTGCTGTCGGTGAACTCGCACTCCTCGGTGCGCTACGCCACGCCCTTCGGCGGCATGAAGGCGTCGGGGCTCGGGCGCGAGCTCGGACCGGACGCGGCCGAGCACTTCACCGAGACGAAGAACGTCTTCTTCGCGACCGACGACTGACCCCGGCATCCGCCCTGATCCATCCAGCAACGGAGACACCATGACCATCGATCTGACCCAGCGACTGAAGGACCGCGTCGCGATCATCACGGGAGGCGCGAGCGGCATCGGCTTCGCGACGGCGCAGCGCTTCGCCGCCGAGGGCGCGTTCGTCGTGATCGCCGACGTCGACCCGGCGACCGGCGAGAAGGCGGCCGCCGAGGTGGGCGGCGCGTTCCGTCCCGTCGACGTGGCCGACGAGACGAAGGTGAACGCCCTGTTCGACGGCGTCGCCGCCGAGTTCGGGCGCATCGACATCGCGTTCAACAACGCCGGCATCTCGCCCGCTGACGACGACTCGATCGAGACCACCGAGCTGCCCGCGTGGGACCGCGTGCAGGACGTGAACCTCAAGAGCGTCTACCTGTGCAGCCGCGCGGCGTTGCGCCACATGGTGCCTGCGGGGCGCGGCTCCATCATCAACACCGCCTCGTTCGTGGCGCTGCTGGGCTCGGCGACCTCGCAGATCAGCTACACGGCATCCAAGGGCGGCGTGCTGGCGATGTCGCGCGAGCTCGGCGTGCAGTTCGCGCGTCAGGGCGTGCGCGTCAATGCGCTGTGCCCCGGGCCGGTCAACACGCCGCTGTTGCAGGAGCTCTTCGCGAAGGACCCGGAGCGCGCGCAGCGCCGCCTGGTGCACGTGCCGATGGGGCGGTTCGCCGAGCCGTCCGAGCTCGCCGCCGCCGTCGCGTTCCTCGCCTCGGACGACTCCTCGTTCATCACCGCCAGCGCGTTCGTGGTCGACGGCGGTATCACGAACGCTTACGTCACACCACTGTGAGCACGGAGCGGTGAGCGCGCAGCTGTGCGGCGCGCACATCGGGGGATGACAGGCTGAGAGCATGAACGAGCGGAGTGCGGACGGCGACCTCGTCGAGGTGCGCAAGCTCGACGAGGTGCGCAAGGCGGTGTATCGCCCGCTGCGTCGCGGCAACGCCCTGGAGGACGCGATCTCCCGCATCGTGCAGACCATCAGGCTCGGGGTCGTGGCTCCGGGGGAGTCGCTGCCTCCGGAGCGCGAGCTCGCGGCATCCTTCGGGGTGAGTCGCGACACCGTGCGCGACGCCATCCGCGAGCTCGCCGACACCGGATACCTGGTGCCGAAGCGCGGTCGTTACGGCGGCACCTTCGTGGCGGACCCGCTGCCCCAGCCGTCGGATTCCGGTGCCGTGCCTCCCGCCGAGATCGACGACGTGCTCGGGCTCCGGCGGGTGCTCGAGACCGGTGCCGTCCGTGCCGCGGCGAACCGCTCGCTCGACGCGGCCACGCGGGCCGACCTCTGGGCGCGGCATGAGGCCGCGCTTCCGGCGGGCCCGGAGGAGTACCGACGCCTCGACACTCTGCTGCACCTCGCGATCGCGGAAGCCGCCGGCATCCCCTCGCTCGTCGCGCTCGTCGCCGAGAACCGAGCCTCGGTCAACGTCTGGCTCGACACGTTCCCGCTGCTGCCGCGCAACATCGCGCACTCGGGGGAGCAGCACGAGCGGATCGTGACGGCGATCCTCGCAGGCAGACCGGATGCCGCCGAGGCGGCCATGAGCGACCACCTCGCCGGCTCCGAGTCGCTGCTGCGCGGCTTCCTCGTCTGAGCGCGGGCTAGCCCGCGGCGTGCTCGTCGGCGACGGAGAGCGCGTCGTCGAGCACGGACAGGCCGCGCACGAGCTCGTCCTCGGTGATCACGAGCGGTGGGGCGACGTGCATCCGGTTGAAGTGCGTGAACGGCCAGACGCCGCCCTTCTTCGCCGCCGCGGCGAAGGCCCCCATCGGCGCGGCATCCGCGCCGGAGGCGTTGAACGGCACGAGAGGCTCGCGCGTCTCCCGGTCGCGGACGAGCTCGACGGCCCAGAACAGTCCGCGCCCGCGGACCTCCCCGACGCTCGGGTGGCTCTCGGCCCAGGAGCGCAGCGTCGGCTCGACGACGCGTTCGCCGAGGTCGCGCACGCGCTCGAGGATCCCGTCGCGACGGAAGACCTCGAAGGTCGCGACGCCCGCGGCGCACGCGAGCGGGTGCCCCGAGTACGTGAGACCGCCGGCGAAGGGCGTCGTGTCGAACGCCGCGGCGATGCGCTCGGAGATCACGACGCCGCCGAGCGGCACGTAGCCCGAGTTCACGCCCTTCGCGAAGGTGATGAGGTCGGGGCGTGCGTCGAAGGCGTCGACGCCGAACCACTCGCCGAGCCGGCCGAAGCCCACCATGACCTCGTCGGCGATGTAGACGATGCCGAACCGGTCGCACAGCTCGCGCACGCCCTGCAGGTAGCCGGGTGGCGGCACGAGCACGCCGTTGGTGCCGACCACGGTCTCGATGATGATCGCCGCGATCGTGTGCGGGCCCTCGAGCTGGATCGTCTGCTCGAGGTGCGCGAGCGCGCGCTCCGACTCCTGCTCGAGGGTCTCGGAGTGGAACGGAGAGCGGTAGAGGTACGGGCCGAAGAAGCGCACCGTGCCGGAGTCGACCGTGTCGTTCGCCCAGCGCCGAGGATCGCCCGTGAGCGAGATCGCGGTCGCGGTCGACCCGTGGTAGCTGCGGTACATCGACAGCACCTTGCGCCGGCCGGTCGTCTGCCGTGCCATGCGCACGGCGTACTCGTTGGCCTCGGCGCCGCCGTTGGTGAAGAAGACCTTCTGGAACCCTTCGGGCGCGACCTCGACGATGAGTCGCGCGAGCTCGCCGCGCACGTCGTTCGCCACGGCGGGCTGGATCGTCGCGAGACGGCCGGCCTGCTGCTGGATCGCCGAGACGAGATCGGGATGCTGGTGGCCGAGGTTGAGGTTCACGAGCTGGCTCGAGAAATCGAGGTACGCGTTCCCGGCGTAGTCCCAGAACGTGGATCCCTCACCCGCGGCGACGGGCAGCGGATCGATCAGACCCTGCGCGCTCCAGGAGTGGAACACGTGCCCGCGGTCGTCGGCGCGCACCTGCGCCTCGGCCTCCGGTGCGGGGAGCGTGTGGGACGCGCCGTGGCGGTCGATGAAGTCGGTCATGCTCTGTCTCCGTCCCGGGTCAGTGGTTGCTCGGGAACCCGAGGTCGATCTGCGAGGGGGTGTGGTCGGGCCAGCGGGTGGTGACGACCTTGGAACGCGTGTAGAAGTGGATCGATTCGGGGCCGTAGATGTGCGAGTCGCCGAACAGGGAGTCCTTCCAGCCGCCGAAGGAGTAGGCGCCGATCGGAACGGGGATCGGCACGTTCACGCCGACCATGCCGACCTCGATGTCGAACTCGTACTGGCGCGCGGTACCACCGTCGCGCGTGAAGATCGCGGTGCCGTTGCCGTAGGCGTTCGCGTTCACGAGCTCGACGGCCTCGGCGTAGGTCTCGACGCGCACGACGCCGAGCACCGGACCGAAGATCTCGTCGTCGTATACCTTCATGCCGGGTGCGACGTGGTCGATCAGGCTCACGCCGACGAAGAACCCCTCGGAGTCGAACTCCTTCTCGGTGCCGTCGACGACGACGGTCGCGCCCTCCGCCGCAGCGCCCGTGACGTAGGAGGCGACGCGGTCGCGGTGTTCGCGCGTGATGAGCGGTCCCATCTCGCTCGCAGCATCCGTGCCCGCCCCGATCGTGAGCCCCTCGATGCGCGAGGCGATCGCGGCCACGAGGTCGTCGGCGACGTCACCCACCGCGACGAGCACCGAGACGGCCATGCAGCGCTCACCGGCAGAGCCGTACGCCGCGGACACGGCGGCATCGGCCGCGGCGTCGATGTCGGCGTCGGGCATGACGACCATGTGGTTCTTCGCGCCGCCGAGCGCCTGCACGCGCTTGCCGTTAGCCGAGGCGCGCTGGTAGATCGAGCGAGCGATCGGCGTGGAGCCGACGAAGCTCACGGCGTTCACGCGCGGCGAGTCGAGCAGGGCGTCGACGGCCTCCTTGTCGCCGTGCACGACGTTGAGCACGCCGTCGGGGAGACCCGCCTCCTGGAAGGCCTTCGCCAGCCACACCGCGGCGGACGGGTCCTTCTCGCTCGGCTTGAGCACGACCGTGTTGCCGCAGGCGATCGCCGAGGCGACCATCCACAAGGGCACCATGACCGGGAAGTTGAAGGGCGTGATCGCGGCGACCACGCCGACCGGCTGCTTGACCGAGTGCACGTCGACGCCGCGGGCGACCTGCTCGCTGCGCTCACCCTTGAGGAGGTGCACGAGGCCCGCCGCGAACTCGACGTTCTCGATGCCGCGCGATACCTCTCCGGCGGCATCCGAGAGCACCTTGCCGTGCTCGCTCGTCACGATCGCAGCGAGCTCGGGGGTGCGTTCCTTGAGGATCTGGCGCAGGCGGAAGAAGACGTCGGCGCGCTTGATGACGCTGGTCTCGCGCCAGGCGGGGAGGGCGGCGGTGGCCGCGGCGACCGCCTGGTCGACCTCGGCGGTCGAGGCGAACGCGACGTGCTTCGACACCTGGCCGGTCGCCGGATCGAAGACCTCTCCCGTGCGCGCCGCTTCCGCGGTGTCGGTTCCGTTGACGACGTGACGGATGATCTCCACGCTGCTCCTCATGCTCGGGGTTTTGTGTTCAGGTTCCTCGGTCTCGGACACTGGCAGACATTCTGACCGGCTCCCGATACGCTGTTCTCCTCCCATGTTCACAGACGCAAGAGGGCGGTTCGGGTGGCAGAACGTCGCGAGTCGACAGACTTCCGGACAGACCGTCCGGGTGGATCCGGGTTCCTCACGGTCGCGGAGGTGCTGGAGACGCCGGCGATCCGTCGCGGTGCTCCCGAGGTCGCAGTCGGCGGCGCAGCTCTCGACGCCGCCGTGCGCTGGGTTCACGTGTCGGACAGTGCGGGCGTCGCCCGGCTCCTCGACGGCGGGGAGTTGCTGCTCACCACGGGCGCCGGCTGGCCGGACGACCCTCGGTTGCTGCGCGAGTTCGCGGCGCGCCTCAGCGGCGTCGGCGTGGCGGGCATCGTCCTCGAGCTGGGCGTGCGGCATCCGTCCATCCCCGACGCCGTGGCCGAGGTGTGCGCGCAGGAGGGACTCGCCCTGATCGCGCTCACCCGCGAGGTGAAGTTCGTCGCCGTGACAGAGGCCGTGCACCATGCGCTGATCGCCGCGCAGACCGCCGCCCTGCGCGAGCGCCAGCACCTGCACGAGCTGTTCACCGCACTGAGTCTGCAGGGTGCGCCGGCCGACGTCATCGTCGCGGAGACGTCCAGGGCGATCGGATCGCCGGTCGTGCTCGAGAACCTCGCCGGCGAGGTGATCGCGGCCGAGTACCTGGGGCAGTCGGTGTCGCAGACCCTGGAGCGTCGATCGCCCGCGGATCGGGTTCCCGTGGCCGCCCGCGGATCGCGATGGGGGATGCTTCTCGCGCTCCCCGGGCCGGAGACGGCGGCGGGGAGACTCACGGTGCTGGAACAGGGCGCGACCGCGCTCGCCTTCGGCTGCATCGCGGACGGGGGCGATCAGGAGTGGTCGCTCCTCGCGCAGCGGGCGGTGATCGACGACCTGCTCGGTGCCCGGTTCGCGGATGCCGCGGACATCGACGCCCGTCTGCGAGCCGGGGGATTCGAACTGCGCGGACGCCGGTGCCACGGCTTGGTCGCGCGCGGCACGACGTCGATCGGCGAGCTCGCCTACCGAGCGCGGCAGGCCGGCTTCGCGGTCGTCGCGGCTCGGGCGGGGGAGGACGACGTCGCCTTGCTGTCGGCCCGTCCCGCGGTCGAGCTGGACGATGCGACAGTCCTGCGCATCGCGGCGGGTGATCGGGCCGTGTTCCTCGGACCGCCGGCCGACGACGTCCTCGGGCTTCTTGCTTCCCTGCGCGCCGCACGCGACCTGGCCGACAGCGACCGCGCCGAGGAGGGTGCCCGCGTGCGCCGCGTCGGCGACCGGCCGCTGGAGCGACTCGTCGCCACATTGCGCGACGATCATCGCCTGCACGAGCACAGCCTGCGGATGCTCGCCCCGCTCGTGAGATACGACGAGGAGCGGCGCGGTGATCTGCTCGACGTGCTCGGCGCCCTGCTCGCCCATCCGGGCAACAGGTCGGCCGCGGCGACCGCGAGCCACCTGTCGCGGTCGGTGTTCTATCAGCGACTCACGCTCATCGGGGATCTGCTGGGTGCCGACCTCGACGACGGCGAGACCCTGGCCGCGCTCCACCTCGCGCTGCTCGCGCGACGCCGCACGGCGGCATCCGGCTAGAACGCCGCCTCACGGCAGCTCGGCGCGCTCCCATCGGCCCTCGTAGCCCCAGCGGATACCGAGCGCACCCGGTCCGAAGTCACGTCGAGCCTGGTGCACCGATGCCTTCGGGCGGAGTGGTCGTACGAAGAGCTCACCCGTCTCGTCCACCGACTCGAGTTCCTCGAGCCAATCGGGCATCGCATCCGGATGGAATCGCGTCCAGATCACGAGATCGCGGATGGGACGGAACACGGCGACGCCCGTCTCGGGCTGACGCGACCGGTGTTCGCCATGCTCTTCCATGACGACCTCCAACATGGTCGAGGCGCCCGGGGCGAGAGGCTGATCGAGCTTCATGACGTAGGCGTAGACCTGCCCGGAGGCATGCAGATGGTCGCGGACGATCCGTGCTCCGTGCACCGTGATCTCCGGGCGGTCGACGACGTCGATCTCGGACACCAGCGTGTACGTCACATGATCGATGGTCTCGGGCAGAGTGGACTGGATCATCGTCTGGGCGGTGCGTCTGCGGAGGATGCCGTCGGCGGCGACGTCGTTCACGACCAGACTCGTCAGCTCCCGCGTCGAGTCCAGGGCCGGAGCGTCCAGGAGCTGCAAGGTCTCTGCGAGCGCGGACTGCACCTCGCTGTCGGAGAACGGACTCTTGGAAGGCCGCACCGGCGCGACCCGCACCCGTTCCGGGATCAGCCGGATCAGCGCGTGATCCGGAAGTCCCAGGATCCGTTCGATCTCGTCGACGACCGCGTGGGACGACGCCCCGTCGGGGACCCTTTCCCCGGAACGCCAGTAGCTCAGGGTCGCGGCCGCGACGGGGTTGCCGCTGTCGATCAGCCGTCGCCGGAGCGCCGTGAGCGACAGGCCGCGTGCGGCGAGGGCAGCGCCGAACGCCTCCGCGAACGGGTTCTCCTCGGGCATCCCCATGCGCCGCTCCCTCCTCTGCACAGAGGATAGCGCTCAGAATGGCGGCATACTGCTCAGCCCGCTACAGCACCCCCTGCGCCTCCGTGAGCACGCCGCGCAGGATCTGGCCGATCTCCCGGAACTCCGCCGGTCCGATCGTGAGCGGGGGCGCCAGCTGGATCACGGGGTCCCCGCGGTCGTCGGCGCGGCAGTACAGGCCGGCGTCGAACAGCGCCGACGACAGGAAGCCGCGCAGCAGCCGCTCGGACTCGTCGTCGTCGAAGGTCTCCTTGGTCGTCTTGTCCTTGACGAGCTCGATGCCGAAGAAATAGCCGTCTCCGCGCACATCGCCCACCAGCGGGAGGTCGAGCAGCGTCTCGAGTTCGGCGCGGAACAGCGGGGAGTTCTCGCGGACGTGCGCGTTCAAGCCTTCCTCGTCGAAGATCGCCAGATTCTCGAGGGCGACCGCAGCCGAGACGGGGTGCCCGCCGAACGTGTAGCCGTGCGGGAACGACAGGTCGCCGTGCGAGAACGGCTCGTAGATGCGGTCGCTCACGATGGTGGCGCCGATGGGGGAGTATCCGCTCGTCATGCCCTTGGCGCACGTGATCATGTCGGGCACGTAACCGAGGCCCGTGCATGCGAAGGTGTGGCCGAGGCGGCCGAACGCGCAGATGACCTCGTCCGAGACGAGGAGCACGTCGTACCGGTCGCAGATCTCGCGCACGCGGGCGAAGTATCCGGGAGGCGGCGGGAAGCATCCGCCCGAGTTCTGCACCGGCTCGAGGAACACCGCCGCGACCGTCTCGGGGCCTTCGAACAGGATCATCTCCTCGATCCGGTTGGCGGCCCAGAGGCCGAACGCCTCGAGGTCGTCGCTCGGGCCACCCATCTCGGCCGCGCGGTAGAAGTTCGTGTTCGGCACGCGGAACCCGCCGGGGGTCACGGGCTCGAACATCGCCTTCATGGCCGGGATGCCGGTGATCGCGAGCGCTCCCTGCGGGGTGCCGTGGTACGCAACCGCCCGCGAGATCACCTTGTGCTTGGCGGGCTTGCCCTGCAGCTTCCAGTAGTGCTTCGCGAGCTTGAACGCGGTCTCCACGGCCTCGCCGCCGCCGGTCGAGAAGAAGACGCGGTTGAGGTCGCCGGGCGCCTCATCGGCCAACCGGTCGGCGAGCTCGATGGCCGCGGGGTGCGCGTACGACCACAGCGGGAAGAACGACAGCTCGGATGCCTGGGCGGCGGCGGCCTCGGCGAGTCGGCGTCGTCCGTGTCCGGCGTTCACGACGAACAGCCCCGCGAGGCCGTCGATGTACTCCTTGCCCTTGGCGTCCCAGATGCGATGCCCCTCGCCCTTGACGATGATCGGCACGCCGGACTTCTCCATCGTGGACTGCCTGGTGAAGTGCATCCAGAGGTGGTCCTTGGCCATCGCCTGCAGCTCGGACTCGGACGGGGTGGTGCGGGTGGTGCTCATCTGGTCCCCCAGTTGTAGAGCTGCTTCTGCAGCTTGGCGTAGATGAAGGTCTCGGTCGACAGCACGCCGTCGATCGGACGGATGCTGTCGTTGATCAGGGCGAGCAGGTCGTCGTCGTCCTCGCAGACGACCTCGGCCAGCACGTCGAAGGATCCGACCGTGATCACCACGTAGTCGATCGCGGGGATCTCGGCGATCTTCTCGGCGACCACCCTGGTGTCGCCGGACACGCGGATTCCGATCATGGCCTGGCGGCGGAAGCCCAGCTGCATCGGATCGGTCACGGCCACGATCTGCATCACGCCCGCCTCGGTCAGCCGCTGCACGCGCTGACGAACGGCGGCCTCGCTCAGGCCGACCGCGCGGCCGATGTCGGAGTACGAGCGCCGGCCGTCCTCCTGCAGCAGCTCGACGATGGTCTTGGACACATCGTCCAGAATGGGATGCTTCTTCGACGACGGCATGATGCGATCTTCGCACCGTGAAGGCCGCTCGGCAACCGATTCCGCAGATTCGACCTATCCCGGGTGCGAATCCGGCGGTGGTCCAGGTCAGGCCTCGAGCGGGCCGAGCCACGCGCTCGCCGCAGTGGAGTGCGCCGACTCCGGATCCGAGGGGTGGAACGCCCCGGCGAGCACGTCCCGGTACAGGCGGGAGAGCTCGTTCGACGAGAAGTAGGAGCCGCCGCCCGCCACCAGCATCGCCTGGTCGACGACGTGCTTCGCCATCGTGATCGCGCGGTGCTTGAGCCCCGACAGCAGAGTGAACCACCGGGCCCCGTGATCGACCCGCTCGTCGACGTCGCGCGCGAGAGCGGCGATCTGCGGGGGCAGCGCATCGTAGGCGAGTCCCATGTCGGCGATACGCCAGCGGATGTCGGGGTCCTGGCTGTACGCGGCCCCGGACCTCTTCGACCGTCGCGCGTGCGCCGTCTGCACCGCGAGGTCGAGCGCGCGGCGCGCGATGCCCGTGTACACCGAGGCGAGCAGGATCTCGAACACCGAGAAGATGCCGAAAACGATCGGGTCGGGATTCGGTCCCGGATCGATGCGGCGCACCACATGCGCGGCATCCGCGGTCGCCCCGTGCAGCCGCGTGGTGCGGCTCTGCGTGGCCCGCATGCCCAGCGTGTCCCAGTCGTCGCCCGTGACGACGGCATCGGTGCGCTCCAGGAACGCGAAGACGAGCTTCGGGGCGTCGGCGCTCGTGGTGTCGAGGCCGTGCAGCCCGAGCCGGGTCCAGACGGGTGCGAGCGACGTGAAGATCTTCGTGCCGGTGAACGCGTAGCCGCCGTCGCCCGTGGGGACGGCGTCCGTGTCGCTGCCGAACAGCACGAGGTCGTTGCCGCCCTCGCTGATGCCGAAGGCGAAGACCTCCCCGGCGACGGCGCCGTCCTGCACGAACTCGAGTCCGGTGACGCCGCGGTCTGAGAACACCTTGGCGACGCCCGTCCACACGAGGTGCATGTTGATCGCGAGCGCCGTGGCGGGTGCGGCCGTCGCGAGGCGCTGCTGCAGGATCGCCGCCTCCGCGAGCCCGAGGCCCGCTCCGCCGCGCTCGGTCGGCACGAGGATCGAGAGGTAGCCGGCATCCCGCAGCTCGGCGAGATCCTGCTCGGGGAAGGTGTTGTCGCGGTCGTGCAGCGGCGCGCGTTCGCGGATGCGCTCGAGGAGGTCGTCGGGCAGGAACGCGGCGGGGTCGAAACCCGGGTCGGATGCGGTCATGCGAGGGCCTCCTTCAGCTGTCGGATCGACTCCTCGGGCTTGTCCCGGTGCAGGGAGTGCCCTGCACCCTCCACGACCGACATCGTGATGTGGGGGTTCGCGGCGAGCACGTTCGCGGCGACCTCGCCCGTGAAGATGCTGTAGACCGCGGGGTCGGAGCCGATCACGTGCGTCGGGACCGTGAGCGCCGCAGCCTCTGCCGTGACGTCCCAGGGGGTGTTCTGCGCGCTCGTCTGCTCGACGGCCCACGCGCTCGTGCGGTGCACCGCGTCGACCTTGAGCTCCCAGTCCTGCGGGTGCCAGTGCGGATGCTCCTGACGTACCAGTTCCACCCGGTTGTCGGCGAACGCCCGCTCCTGGCTCTTCCGGACGATCGACGCGTCGCGGCCTCCCACGAGGATCGCGGGATCCAGCAGCACCAGCCGCCGGGTCCACTCGGGCGACGCGGCCGCGGCGACCGTGGCAGAGGCTCCACCGAGCGAGTGGCCGATCACGGCATCCCAGGGGCCGCCGCCGTCGGGGCGGGTCGCGGCGAGGTCCGCGCCGTACGCCTGGACCGTGTAGTCGAGCGCACGCGGCGCGTCGCCATGGCCGCGCAGGTCGATCGCCGTCGCATGCCAGCCGTCCGCGGCGAGAGCCTCGCCGAGGCGCCACATCAGCGCGCCCGAGGAGCCGAGCCCGTGCACGAGGAGGGCGCGGAGTGACGATGACGGATCGCCCCAGCCGAGGCGGGGGAGCGTGAGCGGCGCAGGCATGCCCTCAGCCTACGACCGCGGGATGCCGAGGAGCCCACGGGCGTTCGATCCAGCGGCGGGGGCCGTGCACAGTGCAGGCATGCCCTCAGCCCGCGACCGCGGGTGCGTCGTGATCCGCGCTCAGTCCATCGGTGGGAGGTCGCCGTGGGTCGTGAGCACCCGGGCGGCCGCCGCGTGCCCGGCGGAGAGGCGCGCCGCGAGGTCCGCGCCGTCGAGCGTCGCCGCCAGGAATCCGGCGGCGAACGCGTCGCCCGCGCCGACGGGTTCGACCACGTCGACACGCGGCGCCGGAACGAACACGGGAGCGTCCTCGCCGGCGAAGGCGGTGGCGCCGACGTCTCCGTCCTTGACGACGAGCAGGCCGCAGTGCGGCAGATGCGCGCGCACGTCGTCGGCGGTCGCGGTGCCCCAGATGCGCTCGGCCTCATCCCGTCCGACGAAAGCGATGTCGGCGGCGTCGGCGAGGCGGGTCAGTGTCGCCGCGGCATCCTCCGGACTCCACAGCGCACGGCGGTCGTTCACGTCGAACGACACCAGGGCGCCGGCCGCGCGTGCGTCGATGTACAGCCGATCGACCATGTCGCGGCAGGAGGCGGAGAGGGCCGGGGTGATCCCGGTGGTGTGCACGATGCGGACGCCGTCGAGTCGGGCCGGATCGAGGAATCCCGCGTCCATGCGGGATGCCGCCGATCCGCGGCGGTAGTAGTAGACGGACGAGGACTCGACTCCCGGGTCCTTGAACATCACGCCGGTCGGGGCGGCGTCGTCGGTCTCGACCCACAGGTCGACGCCGCGGCGGGCGAGCTCGGCGCGGATGCGCGTGCCGATCGGGTCGGCGCCGAGGCGCGAGGCCCACGCCGCGCGGTGCCCGGCTGCGATGAGCCCGACCGCGACGTTGCCCTCGGCACCGGCGATGCCGAGCGCGGCGGTCTCGGTCTCGGCGAGGGGCGCGCCGAGCGCGGTGACGAGTCCCATGGACTCGCCGACGCACACGACCGCGACGGGTGACCCCGGGTCCGTCGGGACCGGGGGAGGGGGTGCAGTGTTCATGAGGGTGTGACCGCCAGGGGCTCGGTGTCGGGACGGGGTGCCGCGTCGCGATGACGCAGATCGGGGAAGAAGCGGACGAAGACCACGGCGACGAGAAGGCCGACCGCGGCGAAGATCGTGGCAGCGAGGTAGGCCCCGCGCGGGTCGGTCGCGTCGACGAGGAAACCGGCGACCGCGGATCCCGCCGCGGCCCCGATCAGCTGACCGGTGCCGGTCCATCCGAAGGCCTCGGCGGTCTCGCTGAACTTCACGCTCGCCGAGGTGATCGCGAACAGCACGGCGAGGGCGGGGGCGATGCCGATGCCGGCGACGATCAGTGTGCCGCCGAGCCAGAAGACGTTCAGGGAGACCATGGTGAGGGCCAGGCCGACGGTGACGATCAGCAGACGTCGGGCCATGGCCCACGGTCCGATCGGGATGTGGCCGAAGGCGAGGCCGCCCGCGAGGCTGCCCACCGAGAACACCGCCAGCACGAGTCCCGCTGCGAGACTGCCGTGCTCGAACGTCGCGACCACGCCGACCTCGACGGCGGCGCAGGCGCCGATGAGGAGGAAGCCCACGACGGCGGCGAGGAGCACGGGCGGCTTCAGCACCACGGTGCCGAGCGCGCTGCGGCTGCGGGGGATGCGGACGCGCCCGACCTCGGGGGAGGCGATGAACCAGGCCGCGCCGCCCACGAGGATGACCGCGACGAGGATGAGGCCTTCGGTCGTGCCGACCTGGGTCGACACGAGCGTGATCACGACCGGTGCGAGCACCCAGATGATCTCCTGCAGCGAGGCGTCGAGGGAGAAGAGGGGTGTGAGCTGGCGGGAGTTCACGAGCTTGGGGTAGATGGTGCGCACGGCGGCCTGGATCGGCGGCGTCGACAGGCCGGCGAGCAGGCCGAACGCCATGTACCCGGGGACGCCCAGGGGGAGCAGGCCGAGTCCGAGTACCGCGAGCACGCACACGGCGCTCGTGAGGGTGAGGACGCGGCGCATGCCCCAGGCGCCCATCCAACGGCTCGTGATCGGACCCGCGACGGCCTGGCCGACGCTGGTCGCGGCGAGCACGAGACCGGCCGAGCCGTAGCTGCCGGTCTGCTGCTCGACGTGCAGGAGGATCGCGAGCGACATCATCCCGCTGGGGAACCGCGCGGTCAGCTGCGCCGCGATCATGCGCGCCACTCCGGGCGTGCGAAGAAGGTCCTGGTATCCCGCCACGCGTCCACGCTAGCGGGCGCCGCCGACCTCCGTGGAGGGGTGGGGAACGCGACACGCCGCGACACGCCGAAGCGACGTTTCCACAGAAAATCGGATGTCGGAGGCCGGCCGTATCGTGCCCCCTGTGGATGGATCTCTCCCAGCGTCCTCCCAGCCGCGATTTCTCGCGGTTCGCGACCCCGTTCCGAGACCGCGGACCTGTGGAAGAAACGGTGGAGAACCTGTGTTGTACATGGGGAGAGCGGTGGAAAACTACACGGATGTAACTACTACCCCTTGTGGTCACCCCGAATGTCGGTCCCCATATGTAGTATTGAGTTCCCGGTGAGGGTCTACCGGAAAACGTCTGACGATGAGCAGGCCAGAGAGAGTTGAGGGGAAACGAGAAGATGTCGATCACGGTCTACACGAAGCCGTCCTGCGTTCAGTGCAACGCGACCTACCGCGCGCTCGACGCCAAGGGCATCGAGTACGAGATCCTCGACCTGTCGGAGGACCCGGCGGCGCTCGAGCAGGTCAAGTCGCTCGGGTACATGCAGGCACCGGTCGTCGTCACCGACGAGGGCCACTGGTCGGGCTTCCGCCCCGACAAGATCGACGAGCTCGCCTCCCGCCTGGCCTGAGCCGCGACAGCGAAGCGGGGTTGACGAATGACTGCCGTCGCGACCGCTGCACCGCTCCTGGTCTATTTCTCGAGCGTGTCGGGCAACACCGCGCGCTTCATCGAGAAGCTGGGTCTCCCCGCCCGGCGCATCCCGCTCCTCCGCCAGGAGGAGGACCTCGTCGTCGACGAGCCCTTCGTGCTGGTCACCCCTACCTACGGCGGGGGTGAGGGGCGCGGCGTCGAACGCGGCGCCGTGCCCAAGCAGGTGATCCGGTTCCTCAACGACGAGCGCAACCGGCGCCACATCCGCGGAGTCATCTCGGCGGGAAACACCAACTTCGGCGAGGCGTTCTGCCTCGCCGGTGACATCATCAGCCGCAAGTGCCACGTGCCTCACTTGTACCGGCTCGAGATATTCGGCACACAGGACGACGTGGATCGCGTGAGCGACGGATTGGAACGACGGTGGGTAACGCAGTTGAAGAGCACGCAGTGACCGACACGGTGGCTTTCAAGATGAACCCGGCGTACGAGGGGCTGGACTACCACGCCCTGAACGCCATGCTGAACCTCTACGACGCGAACGGGAAGATCCAGTTCGACGCCGACAAGCGCGCTGCACGGGAGTACTTCCTGCAGCACGTGAACCAGAACACGGTCTTCTTCCACTCCCTCAAGGAGCGCCTCGACTACCTGGTCGAGAAGGAGTACTACGAGCCCGCCGTGATCGAGGCGTACTCGCACGAGTTCATCCAGAAGCTCAACGACCTCGCGTACTCGAAGAAGTTCCGCTTCGAGACGTTCCTCGGCGCGTTCAAGTACTACACGAGCTACACGCTCAAGACCTTCGACGGCAAGCGCTACCTCGAGCGCTTCGAGGACCGCGTCGTCATGACGGCCCTCGGACTCGCGGACGGCGACGAGAAGCTCGCGGTCGCCCTGGTCGAGGAGATCATCTCCGGGCGCTTCCAGCCCGCCACCCCCACGTTCCTCAACGCCGGCAAAGCGCAGCGCGGCGAGCTCGTCAGCTGCTTCCTGCTGCGCATCGAGGACAACATGGAGTCGATCGCCCGCGGCATCAACTCCGCGCTCCAGCTCTCCAAGCGCGGCGGCGGCGTGGCGCTGCTGCTCTCGAACATCCGCGAGGCCGGCGCGCCGATCAAGCAGATCGAGAACCAGTCCTCGGGCATCATCCCCGTGATGAAGCTCCTCGAAGACAGCTTCAGCTACGCCAACCAGCTCGGCGCGCGTCAGGGCGCCGGCGCGGTGTACCTCAACGCGCACCACCCCGACATCATGCGCTTCCTCGACACCAAGCGCGAGAACGCCGACGAGAAGATCCGCATCAAGACGCTGTCGCTCG
The DNA here is from genome assembly GCF_040675935.1 of Microbacterium sp. LMX7-1.2. Lineage (NCBI taxonomy): Bacteria > Bacillati > Actinomycetota > Actinomycetes > Micrococcales > Microbacteriaceae > Microbacterium > Microbacterium sp. LMX7-1.2. The sequence continues at coordinate 3,218,344 of NZ_JBEGIL010000001.1, forward strand.
GCGTCGTCGTGCCGGACATCACGTTCGAGCTCGCGAAGAACGGCGAGGACATGTACCTCTTCTCGCCCTATGACGTCGAGAAGGTCTACGGAGTGCCGTTCGGCGACATCTCGGTCACCGAGAAGTACCGCGAGATGGTCGACGACCCGCGCATCAAGAAGACGAAGATCAACGCGCGCGAGTTCTTCCAGACCATCGCCGAGATCCAGTTCGAGTCGGGCTACCCGTACGTCATGTTCGAGGACACGGTGAACAAGGCCAACCCGATCAAGGGTCGGATCAACATGTCGAACCTCTGCAGCGAGATCCTGCAGGTGAACACGCCGACCACGTACAACGACGACCTGTCGTACGACCAGATCGGCAAGGACATCTCCTGCAACCTCGGCTCGATGAACATCGCGCTGTCGATGGATGCCGACGACCTCGGCCAGACGGTCGAGACGGCGATCCGTGCGCTGAGCGCGGTCAGCGACCAGAGCCACATCCGCTCGGTGCGTTCGATCGAGGACGGCAACGACAAGTCGCACGCGATCGGCCTCGGCCAGATGAACCTGCACGGCTACCTCGCCCGCGAGCACGTCCACTACGGCTCGGAGGAGGGTGTCGACTTCACGAACATCTACTTCTACACCGTGCTGTTCCACGCGCTGCGCGCCTCCAACAACCTGGCGATCGAGCGCAAGCAGGCGTTCGAGGGCTTCGCGGACTCGACGTACGCGTCGGGGGAGTTCTTCGACAAGTACATCGACCAGGCGTGGGTACCTGCGACCGAGAAGGTCAAGGAGCTCTTCGCGGGCAAGCACATCCCGACGCAGGACGACTGGAAGGCGCTGAAGGCGTCGATCCAGGAGCACGGCATCTACAACCAGAACCTGCAGGCCGTGCCGCCGACCGGGTCGATCTCGTACATCAACAACTCGACGTCGTCGATCCACCCGATCGCGTCGAAGATCGAGATCCGCAAGGAAGGCAAGCTGGGTCGCGTCTACTACCCGGCCGCGTTCATGACGAACGACAACCTGGAGTACTACCAGGACGCGTACGAGATCGGCTACGAGAAGGTCATCGACACCTACGCCGCGGCCACGCAGCACGTCGACCAGGGCCTGTCGCTGACGCTGTTCTTCAAGGACACCGCCACCACTCGCGACATCAACAAGGCGCAGATCTACGCATGGCGCAAGGGCATCAAGACGATCTACTACATCCGTCTGCGTCAGCTGGCGCTCGAGGGCACCGACATGACCGAGTGCGTCTCGTGCATGCTCTGAGGCGTTTCGTCTCGCTCCGCTCGCTCAACGACCGAATCAGGACCGCATCATGACCCCCAACCAATCGATCAAGCTGGTCGACAGCGTGCAGGCGATCAACTGGAACCGCATCATCGACGACAAGGACCTCGAGGTCTGGAACCGTCTGGTGAACAACTTCTGGCTGCCCGAGAAGGTGCCGCTGTCGAACGACATCCAGTCGTGGAACACGCTCACCGCGGACGAGCAGCTGCTCACGATGCGCGTGTTCACCGGTCTGACGCTGCTCGACACGATCCAGGGCACGGTCGGCGCCGTCTCGCTGATCCCTGACGCGATCACGCCCCATGAGGAGGCCGTCTACACGAACATCGCGTTCATGGAGTCGGTGCACGCGAAGAGCTACTCCTCGATCTTCTCGACGCTCGCGTCGACCAAGGAGATCGATGAGGCGTTCCGCTGGTCCACGGAGAATCCGAACCTTCAGAAGAAGGCGCAGATCATTATGGACTACTACCAGGGCGACGACCCGCTGAAGCGCAAGATCGCCTCGACCCTGCTCGAGTCGTTCCTGTTCTACTCGGGCTTCTACCTGCCGATCTATTGGTCGTCGAAGGCGAAGCTCACGAACACGGCCGACCTGATCCGCCTCATCATCCGCGATGAGGCCGTGCACGGGTACTACATCGGCTACAAGTTCCAGAAGGGGCTCGAGAACGAGACGGAGGAGCGCCGTCAGGAGCTCAAGGACTACACGTTCAACCTGCTGTTCGAGCTCTACGACAACGAGGTGCAGTACACACAGGACCTCTACGACGGCGTCGGCCTCACCGAGGACGTCAAGAAGTTCCTGCACTACAACGCCAACAAGGCCCTGATGAACCTGGGCTACGAGGCGATGTTCCCCTCGACCGTCACGAACGTGAACCCCGCGATCCTGTCGGCCCTCTCGCCGAACGCCGACGAGAACCACGACTTCTTCAGCGGTTCGGGCTCGTCGTACGTGATCGGCAAGGCCGAGGCCACGGAGGACGACGACTGGGACTTCTGAGCGGAGACCGTTTCAGACGAAGGGCCGGATGCCGCAGCATCCGGCCCTTCGCCGTCATCGTCCTCGGTTTCTCGATGGCGACCCCGCATCCACGAGAACGGCCCGAGCGGCGCGCTCTCCGGAGGCCAGTGCCCCCTGGATCGAAGCGGTGTCGCGGTGGTCGCCCGCGATATAGAGGCGCTCCGCGTGGCGCGGCGATCGAGCGGGACCCAGAGGCGCGGGCTGCGCCGGTAGGGCGTGCGGGATGTCGTCCCGTCGCAGCAGCTCCCACACGCCGACGTCTGCACCCCAGATCTCGCCCAGGTGCCGGCGCACAGTGCCCTCCTCCGCGGAGGCATCGGCCCGCGGCAGCAGGCAGGTCGCGGCGATCAGGTGGCGTCCGGCGGGCGCGTACGACGGCACCGTGTGCGTCATGACGACGGTGTTCACGACGGGCCCGCGACGCCGACCGTCGACCGCGAGCAGCGCCGACCGCGCAGGGGACTCGTCGGCGGCGAACCACCACGTCTGCAGGCCGTTCGTCGCGGGGCGCGGCAGTCCGGCGAGATCGGAGACGGCCTCCGGTCCGACCGCGACGACCGCACGCGCGGCACGGACGGGATCGCCGCCGGTGACGTCCGCCTCGACGCCGGCGCCGCTCGTCGACAGCCCCTCCGCGCGAGCTCCCAAGTGGATGACCGCTCCCGCATCACGCGCGTGCGCGGCCAGCTGCTCAGGGACCGCGGCGATGCCCTGCGCGGGAAGCCCGGGGCGGCCGACAGCGAAGTATCCGATGAGCAGCTGCGCGAACGCGTTGGATGTCATGCCGCGATCTTCTGCGAGTACCCCGGCGAGGAACGGCTCGAGCACGGCGGTGCGCAGCGGACCCGCGAGCCCCACGGCATCCCACGCTTCACGCAGCGGGAGGTCGTCGGCCGCGAGGTTCGAGAGCGGACGCACCAACCCCGGCGCCGCCCACCGCGCCAGCGCGACGGCATCCTGACCGGTCACCAGACCGCTCCGCAGAGTGCTGGGGATCGACAGCGGGTGTCGGAGCGGATGCCGGAGCTCGGCCATCCCGTCGGAGGTCCGCACCTGCACCCCCACGGGGAACCTCCCGAGTGCCAGCGCGTCGAGATCGACGCTGCGCCGGAGTGCAGGGTACGCCGGATTGAGCACTTGGAAACCGCGGTCCACCCGGAACCCGTCGACGAGGTCGGTGCGCTGGCGTCCGCCGACCGCGTCCCCGGCCTCGATCACCGCGACGTCGAGTCCGCGGGAGGCGAGCAGACCCGCGCAGCGGAGTCCCGCGAGCCCCGCACCGACCACGACCACGTCATGCATGGCCCCAGCGTACGACGGATGCGGAAGATGGAGCGCGCCGATGCGCTTCGCCCGCCGATGTCCGTCACCTGCGCCAGACTGATGCCATGCCCAGCGACGCCGTCTCGACGCCCCTGACCCGTGAGAACCTGATCCGCGAGATGCAGCACGCGCTGGACGGCATCGGCGTCGGCTGGGAGGGATGGCCCGCCGAGGCCCTGAACACCCAGCTCACCGGGCGTCACCGGCTTGCAGCGCTGCTGCTGGTGATGGACGAGAGTCCCGCCCTGGTCAACGGCTGGCCCTTTCGATCGGTCGAGGACACCATCGTCCGCACCTTCCCGCGCAAGAAGCTGCCCTGGGATGAAGCTTCCGCGGTGTTCGCGCTCGAAGCGGCGCTCACGATCGACTGCATGAACTACGTGTGCGGTCCTGCACTGCGCGGAGCGCAGGTCGCGATGGATGCCGGTGCGCGCGGCCCCGCGCTGTTCGATGTGCTCACCCGCTGCGCCGCGCACCTCACGGGACTCGGACAGTCCCGCTGGGGTGTCGACGCTGACCGGAGGCTCGCCGAGCGCCTGCTCGCAGCGTTCATGCCGCGCGGGCTGCTCGACCTCTCGGCCGTGCGGGACGGCGACGGGTGGGCCGAACCCGCCCGCGAAGCCGCTCGTGCCACTCCGCACGAGGCCGCGGAGACCCTGGTGCTCACGCTCTCCGACCTCGGCCACAAGTCGCTGTCGCAGACGTGGCAGAAACGGGTGCAGGCGGCGCTCGCCCCGGATGGAGCGCGTGGGATGGTGGCGACCTGGTTGCGGATCGCCGCCGACGTCGACGAGGTGAGAGATCCTGCGGATGGTCAGGTGCGGCTCTTCGTGGCCGGGAACGACGACGTCGTGCGGGCCGCGGCACTCACCGCTCGCTGGCTGACGGAGGAGGAGATGCCGGCAGCGCTGCTCGGCGTGCTCGTCCGACGCGGCGCGGCGACCCGGCCGCCCGGCACGGAATCCCTGGCGCTGCGAGTCGCCTCCGCGGGCATCGATTCGCTCGTGGCGCGCGATGGGGACGCCGATCGCGCCGAGCTGAAGCTCCTGCTTGAGGACATCACCCGGCGCGACCTGGTGAAGAAGATCGGTGCGGCGCTCGGCGCTGAAGGGGTCGCCGTTGCACGCGATCGTGACGCGCTGATCGCGAAGGAGAAGGCGCGCGTGGTCCGCGCGAAGTCGGACCCGCTTCCGCGCCTGCTCCGCGCGGATGTCGATCGCGAGCTTCGGGAGCACCTCGATGACACGATGAGGGCACTCGGGTTCCGGAAGGACGGGCGGACGTGGCGACGTGATCGCGGCAACCGCATCGACGTCGTGAACTTCTCGTCGAGCGGGCCGTGGGTGGCGGTGCAGTACGGGGTGTACTGGACGGCCCTGCATCCCGAGGACGGGCCGCGTCACGCGTACGACGTCTCGCGCCTGAAAGCCCATGACCTCGACATCCTCATCGTCGAACAGGGGTGGGAGGCGGAGGAGGACGATCTCGTCGAGCTCGCAGTGCGGATGCGGCGGATGATCTCGCCATTCCTCGACGCCTGCGGCTCGCGCCGATTCCTCGTCGGACTGTGGACCGCGGGCACCGGAATACCTCTGAGTGCGCGTGGATCGGGTGACCTGTGGCTCAACCGGAAGCCCTTCCCGCACGAGGTGGCTCTCGGCGCGCTCGCGCTCGCCGAGGACGACCCCGCGGCGGCGCGCTGGTGGTTCGCTGAAGCCGCGCGTGCGATCGCAGAGCGATCCAGCACCGTCGGCGTGGACGAACTGGCCTACTGGAACGCCCGATGGGAGGAGTATCCGCTGCCTCCCGCGTGACCGTGCGCGCCCTACGTCCGGTGCGCGCTACTCCCGGTTCGCCCGGTAGTACTCCAGCAGCGCCCTCGTCGAGGGGTCCTGTGCGGCGACGGCATCCTCGTCGCCGCCGATCGCCGGTGCGATCTGCATCGCGAGCTGCTTGCCGAGCTCCACGCCCCACTGGTCGAAGGAGTTGATGCCCCAGATCGTGCCCTGCGTGAACGTGATGTGCTCGTACAGCGCGATGAGCTGGCCGAGCACCTGCGGGGTGAGCGCGGGAGCGAAGATCGAGGTCGTCGGGCGGTTGCCGGCGAAGGTGCGCGCGGCGACGAGCGCGCCGGTCGTGCCTTCGGCCTCGACTTCGGCGGCTGTCTTGCCGAACGCGAGCGCCTTCGTCTGGGCGAGGAAGTTCGCGAGGAACAGCTCGTGCACGTCCTGGCCGCCGTCGGTGAGAGGGTACGCGGGGTTCACGAACGCGACGAAGTCGGCGGGGATGAGCCGGGTGCCCTGGTGGATGAGCTGGTAGAACGCGTGCTGGCCGTTCGTGCCGGGCTCGCCCCAGAACACCTCGCCGGTGTCGGTCGTGACCGGGGTCCCGTCCCAGCGCACGGACTTGCCGTTCGACTCCATCGTGAGCTGCTGCAGGTACGCGGGGAACCGGCTCAGCTGTTGCGCGTAGGGGAGCACGGCGTGCGACTGCGCGCCGAAGAAGTTCACGTACCAGACATTGAGGAGGCCCATGAGCACCGGGACGTTGCGCTCGAGCGGGGTCGTGCGCACGTGCTCGTCGACCGCGTGGAACCCGGCGAGCAGATCGCGGAACACGCCCGGTCCCAGGGCGATCGCGAGCGACAGGCCGATCGCGGAGTCGACCGAGTACCGTCCGCCCACCCAGTCCCAGAATCCGAAGGCGTTGACCGGGTCGATGCCGAACGCGGCGACCTTGTCGAGCGCCGTGGACACCGCGGCGAAGTGGTGCGCGACGGCGTCCGTCCGCGAATCCTCGGAACCGTCGATCACCCCGGCTGACTCGAGTCCCGCCCACAGCCAGTCCCGCGCGAGGCGCGCATTGGTCAGGGTCTCGAGGGTCGTGAACGTCTTGGACGCGACGATGAACAGGGTGGTCTCGGGATCGAGGTCCGCGGTCTTCTGAGCCAGGTCGGTCGGGTCGATGTTCGACACGAACCGCGCCTCGATCCCGGCATCCGCGTAGGGCTTCAGCGCCTCGTAGACCATGACGGGCCCGAGGTCGGAGCCGCCGATGCCGATGTTCACGACATGGGTGACCTTCTTGCCGGTCACTCCGAGCCAGTCGCCGCCGCGCACGCGATCCGCGAACGCCGACAGCGACTCGAGAACCGACTGCACGTCGGCATCCACGTCCTGTCCGTCGACGACGAGCGCGGGGTCGGAGCCGGCGGGGCGACGCAGTGCGGTGTGCAGCACCGCGCGGTCCTCGGTGGTGTTGAGGTGGGCTCCCGAGAGCATCGCCGCGAAGCGCTCGGCGACGCCGGTCTGCTCGGCGAGGCGCAGGAGCGACGCGAGCACCTCGTCCGTCACCAGGTTCTTCGACAGGTCGACGTGCAGGTCGGCGAGGGGGAACGACAGTCGCTCGGCACGCCCCGGATCCGCGGCGAACCAGCCGCGGAGATCGGGGGAGAGCTCCTCGTGCAGAGCCGTGAGCTCGGACCAGGCGGACGTGTGCGTCGGATCGACAGGAGCGGTCATGGCTCCACGCTACTCCCGCGACGGCTCGAACGGATTCCGCGTGACACCGCGACCGGCGTGTAGGCGGAATATCGCCAGTCGGGGTACCTTTCACTCATGGGAAGACTGCGCTACGACGGCACCTCCGAGCCGATCCACATCGACGACGAGACCTTGGCTGTGCTCAAGGTGATCATCGGCACCAAGCTGCGCCGTCAGGAGAGCTTCATGATGACCTGGCGCACGATCGAGGGCGGCGATCCCGCTCGCATCACCGTGTGGGTGCATCCGGCGATCCCGCTGCAGTTCCTGTTCTCGTCATCCGAGCCGCAGCACATCGAGAAGAAGCAGGTCGAGGACATGATGCACTCCCTCAACGCCACCGGGGAGCTCGTGATCGACGAGCTCGCGCGGGTCGAGGAGACGGTTCCCGAGAAGGTCTGACCTGCCGGGTCGCGCGACCGGCCTATTCGGCCGGGTACTTCTCCGCGCGCAGCGACCGGGCGAGGTGCGCCGCGTTGCGCGCAGCCGTCGCAGTGGCCGACGCGACCTTCTCCGGGGTCTCGGGGAGATCCTTGTAGTCCACGGTCTGCATGGCCTCGCCGTTCCAGTACACCGACCCCTGGGCGGCCACCGTGTACCCCACGTCGTTCAGGGACTGGAACAGGATGCCGGCGATGTGATGAGCACCGTCCTCGTTCCCCACGATGCCCGCGATCGCGACCTTGTCGAACAGGCTCGGACGTCCCTCGTCGTCGGTCTCGGACAGTTCCGCGTCGAGACGCTCCAGAACGCGCTGTGCGACGCTCGAGTGCTGCCCCATCCACGTGGGCGTCACGAGCACGAGGATGTCGGCCTCGAGCACCTTGCGTCGCAGCACCGGCCACTCGTCGTCGCCGCCCATGTCGGCCTCCACGCCGGGGCTCAGATGATGGTCGACGGCCCGGACGAGCTCGCCGCTCACCCCGTGCTGCGCGAGGGCCGTGAGGATCTGCGACGAGAGCAGATCGGAGCTCGACACATCGGGGGAGGGCTTGAGGGTGCAGGAGATGGCGATGGCAGTCGGTTGTGCGCTCATGACGGGCACGAAACCACTCCGCACCCGTGAGTCCAAGGGGGTTTCGCCCGGCGCGCGGCTGCGCTAACCCCTCATGGGCGAGAGCGGAGCGCGGACGACGGTATCCTGGATGACGGCCGCTACGACAGGAGTTCCCGTGATCCTCAGCTTCATCTTCTTCATGATCCTCTTCCTCGGAGGCATCTACCTGATGGGTCTCGCTCAGTCGCTCGAGGACTTCCAGGCGATCGTCTTCACGGGCGGCCTGCTCATCACGATGCTGTCGCTCGCGTTCATGATGCGCCAGGGCGGCACCGCGACCCGCCGCTCGAACAACTGGTCGGGCAACGCGACCGAGTGATCGCGGCGGCGCGCCCGCAGGGACTCAGGCCCTGACCGCGAGACGCGCCTGCAGGTTCGCCTTCACCGCGGGCCATTCCGGCTCGATGATCGAGTACTCGACGCTGTCGCGCAGCGCGCCGTTGCGATAGCGGCTCATGGCGCGCATCACGCCGTCCTGCTTCGCCCCCAGTCGCTCGATCGCCGCGCGGGACTGGAAGTTCACCCACTGCGTGGTCAGGCCCACGCGGAACACGCCGAGGTCCTCGAACGCGTGCTGCAGGAGGAGCAGCTTGGACTCGGCGTTGGTTCCCGTGCCGTGGGCCGACGGCCGGTTCCAGGTGTAGCCGATGTGGAGTCTCGGCACATCGGCGGCGATGTCGTAGTAGGACGTGAGCCCGAGTGTGCGTCCCGCGGCGTCGAACGCCGTGAACGGGATCATCTCGCCTGTCCCGATCAGGCCGAGCCGCCGCTCGATCTCCGCGGCGAGGCCCTCGGGGGAGGGGATCGAGGTGTACCAGGCGCGCTGCCACAGATCGCCCTCGGTCAGCGCCTCGAGCAGTCCGTCGTGGTGCGAGCGCTCGAGCGGACGGAGCTCGACCAGGCGGCCGGTGAGAGTGAGCGGTGCGGGGCGGGTGCGGAACGTCATGCCGTCATCCAACCAGCGACGCGCGGGTCTCGGTCAGGCCGACACGGCCCGATGCGCCCATTGCCCCGCGCCCATCCGCGCATCGACGTAGGTCGTGTCGCCGACCCGGTGCAGGAGCCTCCGGTACGCGAGGACCAGGTCGACCGCGACGCCGAGGTCGAACGCCATGCTGGCCGCGTGCGCGCCGCGGAGCTCCTCCGCCTCGGCGTACGCCTCCGGGGTGATGAGCAGGCGGGCGGCCCATTCGTCGGCACGCAGCTCCTGCCGCGCGCGGACGGCGGGGTCGGTGGTGGGCTCGTGCCCGAGGACGGCGTGCCCGAGCTCGTGCGCGATGATGCTGCGCGTGGTGCGTGCGCTCTGACCGGGCGTGACGCGGATCGTGGCCGTCTCCGGTCGGTAGCCCCCGCGCGAGGGACCAGGCTGCTCGATGAGGTGGAGCCCGTGCGCGTCGATGAGCCGGAGGAGCTGGTCCATGGAGCCTCCCGGGCGGTGAGCGTCTAGGGGTAGAGGTCGTCCGTGTCGTCGCCGTGCGGGACGGGCGAGTCGAAGGCGACCTCGGATCCATCATGGCGTCGGGTGGGGACATCGGCACGGGGCGTCAGCGTCGTCACCGGCGCGAGGTGCAGGTCCTCCGCCCGCAGGCGCTCCTCGGCGCGGCTGAGGACGAGATGGGGCGCGATCCCGAGGATGGTGCTCACGGCGTACACGATCGGGATCGGGATGGCGCGCTTGCCGGTGACGTAGTTGTCGAGGGCGCTGCGGGCGATGCCCACCTGGCGGGCCATCGCGGCGATGCTGCTCCCCGCTGCGGCGATCTCGCCGCGCAGCTGTCGTCCCACCGCCGCGTTGAACTGCTCGCCCTGTGTCTTCACGCGAGTCACGATAGCACTGCATCAAAGCCAGGATGCCGTCATATTGGTGCACCGAGGGCTTGAGCGCGGTCGTTCGGAGCGCTACCGTCGTCGGGTGACGACAGAAGTGAGACGTCTGGTGGCAGGCGCGATCGACTCCGCCCTCGCAGAGCGAGAGCGGGACGTGCGATGGCTGTCGGTTCGATCCGGGATCGAGCTGGGGACCCTCGAGAGCGTGCTCGCCGGCGAGCGCGACGTGACGGTGATCGAGCTCGCGGACATCGCACAGGCGCTCGGGGTGGCCGTGGCACGGCTCGCGCCGTGACACCCTGAGCGCTGCGGTCCGCGCTAGCGTGGACCGCATGAAGACCATCCCCTTCGGATCCACCACCGCACCCGCCGTCGTCGCCGGGATGATGCGGATCGACGACAAGGACGACGCTCGCATCCGCGAGCTGTACGACGCCGCGCGTACGTCAGGCATCGACTTCTTCGACCACGCCGACATCTACGGCGGGCGCATGCACTTCTGCGAGGAGCGCTTCGCCGCAGCGCTCGACCTCACCGCGTCCGAGCGCGACGAGATCGTCATCCAGACCAAGTGCGGGATCGTGCCCACGCAGGGCATGTTCGACTTCTCCTACGACCACATCGTGCGGCAGGTCGAGGGCTCGCTCGCCGCGCTGCGCACCGACTACATCGACGTGCTCCTCCTGCACCGCCCCGATGCGCTGGTCGAGCCCGAGGAGGTCGCCCGTGCCTTCGACGACCTGGAGGCCGCGGGCAAGGTGCGAGCCTTCGGCGTCTCGAACCACACGCCGCGGCAGATCGATCTGCTGCGCACGGCCGTGCGGCAGCCGATCGTCGCCAACCAGCTGCAACTGTCGATCACGCACGCGCCGATCCTGGCCCAACCGGTCGCGGCGAACATGATGGGCGAGGAGCAGAGCGTGGTCCGCGACGGCGGAGGCGTCGTCGAGTACTGCCGCATCAACCGCATCACGGTGCAGGCCTGGTCGCCGTTCCAGGGCGGGTTCTTCACGGGAGTGTTCCTCGGCAACCCCGAGTACGCGGAGCTCAACGCCGTGATCGACCGCCTCGCCGCGTCCTACGACGTGACACCGATCGCGATCGCCACAGCCTGGATCACACGTCACCCCGCGAACATGCAGGTCGTGCTCGGCACCACCACGCCCGAGCGGGTGCGGGATGCCGCGGTCGGCGCCGACCTCGAGCTCAGCCGCGCCGAGTGGTACGAGCTGTTCCGCGCCGCGGGACACCTCCTGCCGTAGCCCGGCGTCGTCTACCCTGAATTCATGCCGTTCCTCTCCATCCTCGTCGTCGCCCTCATGGTGTTCGCGCTCGTCGACATCATCCGGCGCGACGACGCTCAGGTGCGGTTCCTGCCGAAGCTCGCGTGGATCATCATCGTGATCCTGCTTCCGCTCATCGGCAGCATCCTGTGGTTCACGATCGGTCGCGAGTACTCCGAGGCGGGGCTGCGCATCCCGCGGATGCGTGCGGCAGCACCGACGGCCCCGCCGGCGGATCCGCGTCCCGCGCGTCCTGTCGACGCGCGCTCCACCGAGGAGCAGATCGCCGACCTCGACCGCGAGATCGAGGAATGGCGGCTCCGCGCAGAGCTCGAGAAGCGCCACCGCGAGGGTGGCGACACGGCTTCGGGCCCCGCGGCCTGACGATCCGGGCCTAGTCCGGTCGGTCGTACGGCTCGCGGACGGCGCCCTCGAGCGTCGGGTAGGTGAACGTGAACCCGGCGGCTTCGAGCTTCTCCGGCAGCACCCAGCGGCTCTTCAGCACGAGCTCCGTCTCGGTGCGGATGCCGATCGCCCCCAGCTCCAGCATCCACCGGGGGAGCGGCGGACCGATGCGTACGCCGAGCACCCGCCGCACCGTCGCCATGAACGTGGTGTTGTCGACCGGGTTCGGAGAGGAGGCGTTGACCGGTCCCTCGAGCGACGGTGTGCGCTCCAGCAGGTCGATCACCCGGGCGACGTCCTCCACGTGGATCCAGCTGAAGCGCTGGCTTCCGCGCCGGGCGGCGAACTCGTGGCCCGTGCCGGCCGCGCGGCGTGCCCGACTGATGGGCCACCGGCCGTCGTGCGCTGCGCCGCCGAGACCCAGGCGCGCGAGGCCGCGGAGCGGTCCGAGCACGCCGCCGTGACCGAGCACGATCGCACTGCGCAGAGCGACGCGGCGGGTGGCGGGCAGGTCGTCCGCGAACAGCGCACGCTCCCAGGAGGTGGCGACGTCGACCGAGAACCCGGTGCCGATCTCTCCCGTCGACTCCGTCATCGGCCGATCCTCCGCATGGCGGTAGATCGTCGCTGTGGAGGAGTTCACCCACAGGGCGGGTGGTGCGTCTGCGTGGAGTATCGCGGTGCTCAGAGACGCCGTCGTCTCCAGACGCGAGCGGACGATCTCCGCCCTGTTCTCCGGCGTGTACCGGCAGTTGACGCTCTTGCCGGCGAGACCGATCACGAGCGCGGCTCCGTCGACGGCACTGTCGATAGTCGCCTGGTCTCCCCACGCGATGTCGGCTCCCGAGCGCGAGATCGTGACGACCTCACGCCCTGCGGCTCGATAGCGCGGCGCGAGATACCTTCCCATGAACCCGGTGGAGCCGCCGATCACGACGCGTCCCGTGTGGGTGTCGACAGGGGAGGAGGGGATGCTCACGGGCGCTCGCTCTCGATCGTGTACTCGAAGAAGCCGGTGTACTCGTAGACGCGGCCCACAAGGGGCGCGTCTATCGTCATGGAGACATGGTGACGCTCGCGCGCCTCGTCCCAGCGCTCGACGAGGCCGATGGTCGGCCGCAGGAAGCGCGGCGCCGCGAGGCGGAGAGGCCCGAGCCGGAGACCCACGCGACGGATGCTCAGCACGACCGCCCCGTCGCGCACGTCGATGTCGAACGTCGTGACGACGGTGCCGCGCGGGCCGATCTCGTTGCGCAGCACATCCCCGGGGCCGAGAGCGACGACGTCGGGCATGACCCAGGTGCGGCCGGGCAGGTCGAACCAGCGCGTCGCGACCGCGCGGCCCCCCACCGTCCTGTTCTCGATCCGGAACGGCACCTCGCGTTCCCACCCTGCGAACGCCACGCCGAGGGACTCGGCGATCTGGAACAGCGGGCGCAGCCAGCGGTGGCGGGAGCCGGCCGTGGTGAACACCCCCGTGCCGACGCCGACGTGCCCCGGCGGTATCGTGCGGAAGTACCAGGCGGTCTTCGGATGAAGCTCCGCGATGCGCGGACCGAGCGCACGCTCGTACGGCGAGGTCATATCGTGTCCGGGCTCAGGGCTCGCGCAGCCGGACGAGGCGCTCGTGTCCGGTCTCCTCGAGCTCGGCGATGTCGCCGCGGGACTTGAGGAAGTCCGAGAAGGACCGGAACCCGAGGGCCTTCTCGCTGAACGACGGATCCATGCGTCGCATGTGCGTCTTGACCGCCGAGCTGTGCAGCCACTCGTCGGCGTCCGCCTTGTCGTGGCCCAGGCGCAGCGCGCGCTGCAGGAGCTCGGTCGCCTCGTCCTTCTCCTCCACCACCTTCTCCTCCGCCTTCGCGGTGGCGCCCTTGGCTCGGCCGTTCTTGGCCGGCGGACGCGACTTCGCTTTCGCAGCGGGCTCGGCGGTCGTCTCGGCGACGGTCTCAGGGAGCTCAGGGGTCGAGGGCGGCGCGGACTTCGTCGGGCGAACGACGCCCGGGAGGGAGTCGTAGGCCTCGAACTCGTCGCACGCGGCGGCGAGCGACTTCGCGGTCGACCCTGCGACGCCGACGCCGATCACGTACCGGCCGAGCCGCTTGCAGCGCTGAGCCAGAGGGACGTAGTCGCTGTCGCCCGCCACGATGACCACGTGCGTGAGGTCGGGCAGGCGGAACATGTCCTCCACGGCATCCACCGCGAGCCGGATGTCCGCGCCGTTCTTGGCGTATGCCGCGGCGGGGAACAGCTGCACGAGGTCGACCGCGCGCGCGACCAGCTGCGACCGGTACTCCGCGTTCACGGGGGACGACCAGTCGGCGTAGGCGCGGGTGAGCACGAGCGTTCCGAACGAGGAGGCGTAGTCGATGATCGCGCCGACTTCGATCATGGCCCGCGCGAGCCGGTCGGCCACCTCCGGGTCACCGGGGTGCTCGGTGATGCGCTGACGGTCCTTGCCGTATGCGTTGCGCCCGTGCACCCGGTCGTACCAGGAGATGACGATGTTGTCGAAGTCCAGGTACACCGCCACGCGGGCGTCGGACGCCTCAGCCATTGCTGGTCCCTTCGCTCGGGTAGCGCACCCCGATCTGCGCGCGGATCTCGTCGAGCGTGCCCATGATCGCGACGCTCTCGGCGAGCGGGAGGATGTCGCCCTCCAGCAGTCCGTCGCGCACCAGTCGCTCGGCCGCCCACGCCTGATACTCCATGCCGCGTCCTGCGACGTCGGAGACGTACTCCTCTGTGACGGTGCCGTCCGGCAGCACGACCCGGAACGACGTCGGGGTGTACCAGACGCGGTCGATGTCGATGCGGGCGTCGGTGCCGATGATGCTGGCGACGTCGGGGCCGGCCGCGCGCGACGACGAGAGGCTCGTGGAGATCGCTCCGCCCTCGTGCGTCATGATGGTCGCGACCTCGGAGTCGGCGCCGGTCTCGATGAGGCGGGCGACGGCCGTGATCGTCTGCGGTGCTCCGAGCACGTCCCAGATGAAGGAGATCGGGTAGATGCCGAGGTCGAGCAGGGCGCCGCCTCCGAGCTCGAGCGCGTTGAGGCGGTGCTCGGGATCGGTCGGGAGCTTCTGCGTGTGGTCGGCGCTCACGGCACGGATCTCTCCGAGCGTCCCTTCGGCGATGATCTCGCGGATGCGCACCATGTGCGGGAGGTAGCGGGTCCACATCGCCTCCATCGCGAGCAGCCCCCGCTCGGTGGCGAGGCGCTGCAGGTCCTCGGCCTCGGCGCGGTTGACCGTGAACGCCTTCTCGACGAGCACGTGCTTGCCGGCCTCGAGCGCGAGCTTCGCGTTCTCGTGATGCATCGGGTGCGGCGTCGAGACGTAGACGATGTCGACTTCGGGATCGGCCACGAGTGCCTCGTAGGAGGCGTGGGCGCGGGGGATGTCGAACCGCTGCGCGAACGCGTCCGCCGACTCCTGCGAGCGGGAGCCCACAGCGACGAGATCGAATCCTGCCGTGCGCAGATCGGATGCGAAGGTCTCGGCGATGAAGCCGGTGGCGAGGATGCCCCAACGAAGTCCAGTCATGCTCTCAGCGTAGAGGGTCATCGCGCGAGACCGGATGCCGCGGTCAGGGGATCAGGACGATCTTGCCCGAGGTGGCGCCGGACTCCATGAGCTCATGCGCCTGCGCCGCCCCGGCGAGGGGCAGCTCGGGGCCGAGTTCGATCGTGAAGTCGCCAGACGCGAGCAGCGCGATGGTCGCCTCCAGCGCCTCTGCGCGCCATGCGAGCTCCTGCTCGGTGAGGGGGATCGGCGAGCCGCCGGAGAACGCGCGGATGCCGAAGTCGGCGGCATCCGGTCCTCGGACGATCGTCGCGATGCGGTCGCGATCGGCCACGAGTTCGAGGGAGGTCTGGATGGCCTCGTCGGTGCCGGCGCCATCGAGCACGACGGTGATGCCCTGCGGGGCGGCCTCCCTCACGCGGTCGATCAGGCCGTCGCCGTAGGCCACGGGGATCGCGCCGAGCTCGCGCAGCTGGTCGTGCCGGGCAGGGCTCGCGGTGGCGATCACGGTCGCGCCCCACGCCACGGCGAACTGCACGGCGGCCTGGCCGACGGAACCGGAGCCCGCGTGCACGAGCAGCACGTCCCCTTCGGTCAGGCCGAGTGACTTGAGGGCCTGGTAGGCGGTACCGGCGGGGATGCCGATCGCGGCACCTTCTCCGGCGGTGACCGCGTCGGGCAGGAGCGCCAGCCGCTCGACGGGCACAGCGAGCAGGCTGGAGTACGTTCCCCGCGTGTCACGGATCGCGACGCGGTCGCCGACCGCGAAGCCGTCGACGCCGTCGCCGAGGACCTCGATCACTCCGGCTCCGTCGAATCCGACCGGTCGCGGTTCGGTGATCGGCGGCGACGGGCGCTTCGCGCTGCGCAGCTTGCCGTCGATCGGGTTGACCCCGGCCGCCTCGATGCGCACGACCGCCTCGCCGCGCACCGGAACGGGGTCGGGGATCTCGATCTGGTGGAGAACCTCAGGGGAGCCGAATTCCGTGTACACGATCGCGCGAGCCATACAGCCAGGCTAACCCGCCCGCCGCTGCGCTCGCTCGACGATCGAGTAGGGCCCCGGTCGTTGAGCGAGGAGCGCAGCGACGAGACGAAACGCCCTCCGTGGTGGACGACGCCGCGATGTCGGCATCCCCGAGCACGGTGCTGCTGCATGGGGACGGTGTACATCCTGAGATGCTCCGACGGCAGGCTCTACGTAGGCAGCACGATCGACCTGCCGCGACGGCTGATACAGCACGCCGACGGCACCGGAAGCTCGTACACGCGCCGCCGTCTCCCGGTCGAACTCGTCTGGAGCGAGGACTGTGCCCGTGTCGACGACGCGTTCCGGTGGGAGAAGCGCATCCAGGGATGGAGTCACGCGAAGCGTTTCGCGTTCATAGACGGAGGGCTGGATGCGATCAGAGGGTGGAGCGCACGACAGCGAAGGGAGCTGCGCTCCGCGGAGACCTGACGCGTTTCGTCTCGCTGCGCTCGCTCAACGACCGGGAGGGGCTGTGCTGCGCGCGGAGTGCTGACGCGTTTCGTCTCGCTGCGCTCGCTCAACGACCGGGAGGGAACCCGCTCGCTCAACGATCGGGAGGGGCTGTGCTGCGCGCGGAGTGCTGACGCGTTTCGTCTCGCTGCGCGCGCTCAACGACCGGGGCGGCTGCGCCCGCTCCGCGATCGGTGGGACCGTCCGCTGCGCTCGCTCACTTGCCGGCGGCGAGGGCCTTCATGATGCGCTGGGGTGAGACGGGCTGCGCCGTTCCGAGGCGCTGCGCGAACACGCTCACCCGATACTCCTCGAGCAGCCAGCGCGTCTCGACCAGCGCAGGAGAGGCATCCGGGGCGAGCGGGATCGTGCCTCCGGCATCCGCGAACACAGCCGACATGCGCTCGTACTCGGTCATCCGGGTGCGGTCCTTGCCCGGCTCGTTCGCCAGGGTCTTCAGGCGCTCCAGCATCCCCTCGAGATACCGCGGCAGGCGTGCGAGGCGCTCGACGCCCGTCGCCGACACGAATCCGGGGTGCAGCAGGCCGGACAACTGGGTGCGGATGTCGTTCAGCGGTCCGAGCAGCGCCAAGGAGTTCTGCGACTTGATGCCCCGCTCGACCTCGCGCGCCTTCGTCAGGATCCGTGCCACGAGCGACACGCACGCGAAGAGCTCGTCGACCATGGCGGCCGAGACGGCGTCGCGCACCCGGGTGAATTCTGCCTCGCTGCGGACGACGCCGCCGGGCACCGCGCGCTCGATCAGCTGCCGTGCGACGGCGGCGCGGCAGTCCTCGATCAGCGTCGCGGCCGACGGGTACGGGGAGGCCGCGAGCGCCAGCTTCTCCTGGCTCGTGAGGTGCTGCTGCACGTACGACGAGGGCGACGGAACGCTCAGGAGCACGAGGCGCAGCACTCCGTCGCGGGTCGCTGCGGCTGCGGCATCCGCCGTCGACTCGACGCGGATCGAGACGGACTTGCCCTGATCCACGATCGCCGGGTAGCCGCGCACAACCCCGCCGGCGACCCTGGTGTCGAGCACGTCGGGGAGGTCGCTGAAGGTCCACGCGGTGAGCCCATCGCTTTCGATCGACGCGGTGGCGGCGGCAGCGGCAGCGGGGCGAGGTCCCTTCCCGGGGCCCGCCGGACGCGGCGGCGCCGCGATCGAGCGGGCGACGCTGCTGCGTGCCCTGTCCGCGAGCGTCGACTGCAGTGCGCCCAGGTCGCGTCCGGAGCCCACGACGCGTCCGCGTTCGTCGACGGCGCGGAAGTTCATGCGCAGGTGCCCGGGCACGCGCTCGTCCTCGAAGTCCGCGGCCGACACGAGTTGATTCGCGAGCGGCTGGATCAGACGCGCGAGCGCTTCCTTGAGCGTGCGCGTCGGACGTCCGCCGTGCGCCTCGGGGCCGTCGCCTGCGAGCTCGGCGCCGAACTTCTCCGCCCAGTCCGCCGCGGGTACGACGTGGCGGCGGATCGCCTTGGGCAGCGCGCGCAGCAGCCCCGTGACGAGCTCCGCGCGCAGACCCGGCACCTGCCAGTCGAACCCGCGGTCCTCGATCTGCGCGAGCAGCGGCAGCGGGATCACGACGCTCACTCCGTCGTCGGGAGCGCCCGGCTCGAACCGATACGCCAGACCCAGCACCTGGTCGCCCTGCGTCCACCGGGTGGGGAACTCGCTCTGATCCGCGCGGCTGTCATCGTCGATCAGGTCGGCCTCGCGCATCACGAGGAGCCTGGGAGTGGAGGCCAGCGCCTCACGCCACCACTTCTCGAACGACCGGACGTCGAAGACATCGGCGGGGACCCGCTCGTCGTAGAAGCGGAACACGGCCTCGTCGCCCGCGAGGATGTCGCGGCGGCGCTCGCGTTCCTCGAGCTTCTCCAGGCGCCGGCGCAGCTCGGCGTTGCTGCGCCAGAACGCGCTCACGCGCTTGTCGATGCGGCTCGGATCCCACTCGCCCTCCACGAGGGCATGCCGCACGAACAGCTCGCGGGACGCGGCCCGGTCGATGCGCGCGAACTGCACTCGGCGGCGCGGGATGATCTCGACGCCGAACAGGGTCACCTTCTCATAGGCGACCGCCGCACCGGCATCCTTCGACCAGTGGGGCTCGGTGACCTGCCGCTTCGCGAGGTCGCCGGCGAGCGCCTCCGCCCACGCCGGATCGATCGCCGCGACCGTGCGCGCGTAGGTGCGGGACGTCTCGACGACCTCCGCCGCCATGACCGCGCGAGGGCTCTTCTTGCGCAGCGCCGAGCCCGGGAAGATCGAGAACCGGATGCCGCGGGCGCCGCGGTACTCCGCCTGCCGGCGCTTCTTGGGGTCGAGTCCCTTGCCGGTGTTGCGCTCGTCGAGGATGCCGATCTGCGACAGGAGCCCCGCGAGCAGGGCGCGGTGGATCGCGTCGGGGTCGCTGGTCCCCGCGTCATGGGCGTCCTTGTCCCCCACCACACTCCGCAGCTGGCGGTGGACGTCGAACCACTCGCGCACACGGACGTAGTTCAGATGCTCGGACCGGCAGAGTCGCCGGAACGCGCTCGACCCGAGCTCGCGCTGCTGCTCGCGCAGATGGTTCCACAGGTTGAGGATCGACAGGAAGTCGCTGGTCGGGTCGGCGAAGCGAGCGTGCATGCGGTCAGCCCCGTCGCGCACGCTCTGCGGGGCCTCCTGGGACGGGCGCTCGCGAACGTCCTGGATCGACATGCCGGCGACGATCGCGAGCACGTCCCGTGCCACCGACCCCGCCGAGGCGCGGCCGGCTTCGATCAGCATGCGGGCGAAACGCGGGTCGATCGGGATCCGCGAGATGTCGCGGCCGATGCGGGTCAGACGCGGCTCGTCGCGTGAGACGTCGATGGCTCCGAGCTCGGTGAGCAGATCGAACGCGGCCTTCACGCCGCGGGAGTCCGGCGGTGTGAGGAACGGGAACGCCGAGATGTCCCCGAAGCCCAGCGAGAGCATCTGCAGGATGACCGAGGCGAGCGAGGTGCGGAGGATCTCGGGCTCCGTGAACTCGGCGCGACGCTCGAAGTCCTCTTCGCTGTACAGGCGGATGGCGATGCCGTCGCTGGTGCGGCCCGCGCGACCCGAGCGCTGGTTCGCCGAGGCCTGCGAGATCGGCTCGATCGGCAGCCGCTGCACCTTGGAACGGGCGCTGTAGCGCGATATGCGGGCGGTGCCGGTGTCGATCACGTACCGGATGCCGGGGACGGTCAGACTCGTCTCGGCCACGTTCGTCGCGAGGACGACGCGACGTCGTACCCCGGCCACGCGGCTGCGCTCGAACACCCGGTGCTGCTCGGCCGCGGACAGGCGACCGTACAGCGGCAGCACCTCGGTGGGGGAGCGGTCGTGCGCGTAGGTGCCGCGGACCGCGTCCGCCGCGTCACGGATCTCGGCCTCGCCCGGCAGGAACACGAGCACGTCACCCGGCGCCTCGCGGTCGAGTTCGCGCAGCGCCGCGACGATCGCGGTGACCTCGTCGACCTCCGCCGCCGGCTCTGCGCCCTCGGCATCCGTCTCCTGGGAGCGGTAGCGGATCTCCACGGGGTAGGTGCGGCCGGAGACCTCGATGATCGGCGCCGGTGTGCCGTCGGCGGCCGCGAAATGGCGTGCGAAGCTCTCGGGATCGATCGTCGCCGAGGTGATGACGACCTTGAGGTCGGGGCGTTCGGGCAGGATGCGTGCGAGGTAGCCGAGCAGGAAGTCGACGTTGAGCGAGCGCTCGTGCGCCTCGTCGATGATGATCGTGTCATAGCGGCGCAGCAGCCGGTCGCGGCCCAGCTCGTTGAGCAGGATGCCGTCGGTCATGAGCGCGATGCGCGTCTCGTCCGAGACCTTGTCGGTGAAGCGCACCTTGTAGCCGACGAGCGTCCCCAGCTCGACCTGCAGCTCCTCCGCCACGCGTTCGGCGATCGTGCGGGCGGCGAGGCGCCGCGGTTGCGTGTGGGCGATGCGCTCGCGGCCCAGCTCGAGGCAGATCTTCGGCAGTTGCGTCGTCTTGCCGGAGCCGGTCGCACCCGCGACGATCACGACCTGGTGGTCGCGGATGGCGTCGGCGATCTCGTCCCGGGCGGCGCTGACGGGCAGCTCAGGCGGAAAGACGATCACGGGAGAAGACATAGCCCTCCATCGTATGACGCTCTCCCCGACACTCGGCACACTCCTCAGCACCGGCCCTACTATCGTCGGGTGACCTACGCCCTCGCCGCTCCCGCGCACTGGTTCCGCACGTTCGGTCGGCCCCCGCGCATCCTCGGGCTCGACATCGCCCGCGGCCTCGCGATCCTCGGCATGGCCGGCGCGCACATCGGCGAGACCTCGGCGTTCGACCCGTTCGATCCCGGCACCTGGCTGGACCTCGTGCACGGTCGGTCCTCGATCCTGTTCGCGGTGCTCGCCGGCGTCTCGATCGCCCTCATGACGGGGCGTCACGATCTTCCGGATCCCGCGCGGATGCCGAGCATCCGCCTGCAGCTCCTGGGCCGCGGCGCCGTGATCTTCGTGATCGGCCTCGCTCTGGAGATGCTGAACACGCCGATCGCCGTGATCCTCACCCTGTACGGGCTGCTGTACGTCGCGGTGATCCCGTTCCTCCGGTGGCGACCGGGCACGCTGCTCGTCGCGGCCGGCGTCCTCGCGCTCGCAGGACCCGCGCTGCTCGCGCTCGTCGGAGTGCTCGCGATGCATCCCTACGGAGCCGGCATCAGCCTGGTGCTGTACGGCTCGTATCCGATCACGGTGTGGCTCGCGTTCGTGTTCGGCGGCATGGCGCTCGGACGCCTGCGCGTGGAGCGCATGGAGACGGCGGTGGTGGCGCTCGGCATCGGCGTCGGACTCATGGTCGTGGGATACGGACTCGGCGTGGTCGGCGCCGCCGCAGGGGTGAGCTCGTCGGACGCGGGCATGGGCTCGGGAGGGGCCACCGGCTGGAGCTCGTACCCGACCGCGCTCGCGGATGCCGATCCGCTCGGCGCTGTGCTCACGGCGATCTTCGGCGTCGACCCGCACTCCGGCGGCACGGCGGAGATCCTCGGTTCGGGCGGGTTCGCGCTCACCGTGATCGCGCTGTGCCTGCTGCTGAGCCGCCCGGCGCGCTGGGTGCTGCTGCCGTTGGGCGCTCTGGGGTCCATGCCGCTGTCGGCATACAGCGTGCACGTGCTCTCGGTCGCCCTGATCGGCGGGCCCGGCGGCTTCTTCACGAGCAACGCCTTCTGGGGCCTGACGGCCCTCGCCCTGCTTCTCGTCACGACGCTGTGGTCGATCTTCTTCGGCCGCGGACCCCTGGAGCGCCTCGTGGGCCGGGCGGCCACGGCGATGGCGAGACCCCCACGCTCATCCGTCTCTCCCGTCAGATGACGTCGCGTGTCGTTCCACGCGACAGGGCGGATGCTCGTGGGTAGCGTCGTCGGCATGACAGCCCCCTACCGTGTCGTCGCCGTCTCCGGATCGCTGCACGAGCCGAGCAAGACCACGGCCCTCGTGCGGGCGATCGCCGAGGCCGTCGCCGAGCGCGCCGAGGTCGAGTTCGAGCTCATCGAGCTCACCGAGATCGGTCCCTCGCTCGCCGGGGCGCTGCGCCGCGACCAGCTGCCCGCCTCCGTCGAGGAGAAGCTCGTCACGATCGAGGCGGCCGATCTGCTGATCGTCGGCAGCCCCGTCTACCGCGCCTCGTTCACCGGCCTGTTCAAGCACCTGTTCGACTTCGTCGGGCAGTACGAACTCGTCGGCAAGCCGGTGCTGCTCGCCGCGACGGGCGGGGGAGAGCGGCACGCCCTCATGATCGAGCACCAGCTTCGTCCGCTGTTCTCGTTCTTCCAGGCGCTCACGCTGCCGTTGGGCGTCTACGCGAGCGACACCGACTTCGACGGCTACGTGATCTCCGCCGATGTGCTGCGCTCGCGCATCGACCTCGCCGCGGAGCGCGCACTGCCGCTCGTCGGCTACGCGGCCAGCCGACCGACGGAGACCCTGCTGGTCTCGTAGCGTGAGGGTATGACGAACCGGCTCGCCGATACGCTCAGCCCCTACCTCCGCGCGCACGCCGACAACCCGGTCGACTGGTATCCGTGGGGGCCCGAGGCCTTCGAGGAGGCGGCCAGGCGCGACGTGCCGCTGCTCATCTCGATCGGCTACTCGACCTGCCACTGGTGCCACGTGATGGCGCGCGAATCGTTCGCCGACCCCGAGATCGCGGCGCTCGTGAACCGGGACTTCGTGGCCGTCAAGGTCGATCGCGAGGAGCATCCTGAGGTCGACGGGGCTTACATGGCGGCGGCCTCCGCCTTCACACAGAACCTCGGGTGGCCGCTCACGGCGTTCGCCACGCCCACCGGCCGCACCTTCTACGCCGGCACCTACTGGCCGCCGGAGGCCCGGCCCCCGCTGCCCGCTTTCCGCGACGTGCTCGCCGCGGTGCGCGAGGCGTGGACGGTGCGTCGGGCACAGGCGGAGGAGTCGGCGGATGCCGTGACGGAGGCGCTCCGGCACGCAGCGGCCGCGGCTCCGTCCGACCTGCCCGATGCGGCTGCGCTCCAGGCGGCGGCGTCGACGATCGCTCAGCGGGAGGACACCGTGCACGGGGGGTTCGGCGGGGCGCCGAAGTTCCCCGTCGCGACGGTGCTGTCGTTCCTGCAGAGTCCGCTGGTGCGGCGAGAGGCCCCGGATGCCGCGGCGTCGGCCGACCGCGCGATCGCCGCGATGACGGCATCCGCGCTGCGCGACGAGGACGGCGGGTTCTTCCGCTACGCGACGCAGCGTGACTGGAGCATCCCCCACTACGAGCGGATGCTGACCGACAACGCCCAGTTGCTGGACGCGGCGCTCGCGGCGGACGACCAGGACACCGCACGGGGCGTCGCCGCCTTCCTGCTGCGCACTCTGCGGCGTGCGGACGGCGGCTTCGGCGCCGCTCAGGACTCGGAGTCGTGGATCGACGGCCACCGCAGCGAGGGCGGCTACTACCTCCGGCCCATCGCGGAGCGGAGCGCGCTGGAGCCGCCCGCTGTCGACGGCAAGGTCATCACGGGCTGGAACGGCCTTGCGATCGGCGCGCTCGCCCGCGCGGGAGCGGCGCTCGGAGAGCGGGAATGGGTGCGGGCCGCTGTCGAGGCCACCCGTCACGTGCTGCGCGTGAACCGGGATGCGGAGGGTGGACTCGTACGGGCTTCGCTCGACGGCGTCGCCTCGCCGGCGGCCGCGACCACGGCGGACGCCGCGCTGCTCGCCGGCGGTCTGCTCGCGCTCGCCGTCGCGACCGGCGAGGCCGGCTGGGCCGTCGCGGGAAGGGACCTCCTGGACGCGGCTCTGGAGGGGCTCCGCGGCGATCCGCTCCTGCCGGCGCACGGCATCGCGACCGCTCCGGATCAGACCGACGGCGACCTGCCGTCCGCGGCGGCGGCCGTTGCTGCGGCCTCTCTGACGGCCTGGCGGCTCGGCGCCGGGGACCGGTACCGGGTCGCAGCCGAGGAGCGGGTGCGGGCGCACGCGACGGCCGCGACGGCACAGCCCTTCGCGCATGGCAGTCTGCTGGGCGTGGCCGCCGGACTCGTGGAGGCGCCGCGGCAGATCGTCGTGGTCACGGAGGACCCGGACGGTCCGCTCGCGCAGGCCGCCCGTCGTGCGGACGCGGATGTCATCGCGATCGTGACGGCGACCCAGGCGCAGGCGTTCGAGGACGCGGGATTCGACCTGTTCGCGGCGAAGGCGAAGGCGGACGCGCAGGAGCAGGCCTTCGATTGTCGGTCGTTCGTGTGCCGGCTGCCGACGAGTGATCCGGGGAGCATCCCACGGGCGAGGTGACGGGTTCTCAGCCTCGGTTGCGGGGATGCTCCTTCGCCGTGCGCTCGTTGCCGCGGCGGTAGTCGCCGGTCACTCTCGCCATCAGCAGCTGCGGGTCGCCGCTCTCGACCTCGTCGAGGAAACGGGCCGCGCGCTCGCCGCGGAGCACGGTCGCCACGCGTCCGCGGTGACGGATCACGACGTCGTCGCCGCGGACGGCGTACTCGAAGCCGGAGGGGTCGCCCATGATCGTCCTGGTCTCGGATCCTCAGACCCAGCCCGGCAGCCAATTGTGCAGCAGCCAGAACTGGTACGGCACGCTCATGCCCGTCCACACCGGGTAGTAGAACACCGACACGAGCACGACCACGCCGAGGAACACGAGCACGGCGCGCTCTCCGGTCCGGCGTCGCTGCAGCGGGGCATCCCGGGACCCGGCGATCCGGCGCAGGACGACCGCGAGCGCGATCACGAGGAACGGCGCCATCGCGACCGTGTAGAACTGGAAGATCGTGCGCTCGGGGAACATCAGCCACGGGATGTAGGTCGCGGCGAGGCCGATCAGCGGGAACGTCAGCGCCGGCCCCGGCGTCGGGCGCCGCTGGATCCACGCGCGCACCAGGCGGTACAGCAGGTATACCGCGGCGGCGACGCTCGCGTACCAGATGAGCGGGTTGGGGATCGTCGAGATCACCGCGATGCAGTGGTCCACGCCGCACGGCGCGGGGTCGCCGGCGACCCATACTGCGGTGGGGCGCAGGAGGAGCGGCCATTCCCAGGCGGGGCTCGCATACGGGTGCCCGCTGGTCAAGCCGACGTGGAAGTCGAGGATCTGCTTGTGGTAGTTCCAGAGCGCGATCAGGGGATTCGGATCGCTCCGACGCGCGTAGCCGCCCATCGTGACGAGCCAGCCCGTCCAGCTGACCAGATACGTGAGCAGGGCGGGGAACACGAGCAGCACGAACGACATCGGACCCTGCCGGAACGCCGCGGCGGTCGGCCACAGCACGACCCCCGCACGGCGGCGGGCGAGAGCATCCGTCACCACGACGTAGAGTCCGAACGCCGCGAGCGCGTAGAGCCCCGACCACTTGACCGCCGTGGCCGCGCCGAGCGCGACACCCGCCGCCACGAGCCAAGGGCGCCGCCACAGCACTCGGCCCCACATCGGGTCGGGTGCGTCGGGCTCGGGACGCTTCAGCGCCGGGATCGCGCGCTCGCGGTCGAGCAGGATGAACAGGGCCCCGAGCAGCAGGAAGAACGTCAGCGGCCCGTCGAGCAGCGCGGTGCGGCTCATGACGATGCTGAGGCCGTCGATCGCGAGGAGTCCGGACGCGACGGTCGCGACGACGATCGATCCGGTCAGGCGGCGCGCGACCAGGTACACGAGCAGCACGGTCGCGGTGCCGAGGAGGGCCGTCGCCAGACGCCAGCCGACCGTGTTGTCCGGCCCGCCGATCGCCATGCCCAGGGCGATGAGCCACTTGCCGAGCGGCGGGTGCACCACGAAGGAGCCGACGTCCGACAGGGGGAGCTTCTGCAGGGTGACGAAGGCCTCGTTCGCGCCCTCGCCCCAGGTGCCCTCGTAGCCGAGCGTCCACAGCGACCAGGCGTCCTTGACGTAGTACGTCTCGTCGAACGCGAGCTGATGCGGGTGCCCGAGGTTCACGAGCCGCAGGACCGCGGCGACGGCCGTGACGACGAGCGGGGCGAACCAGCGCAGCATCCGCTCCCAGTCCGGGTCGCGCAGGATGCGGTCGCGGAGCGCTCCGTAGCGCGTCAGCCGCTCCTCGGGAGGGGGCAGCAGCGGCACGGGCTCGGTCACCGCTCCAGCCTAGACAACCCGCCTATGCTGGGCGGGTGATCATCCTCGCCGCCACGCCGATCGGAAACCTGGGCGACGTGTCGCGCCGCCTCGTCGAGGTGCTCGAGAACGCCGAGGTCGTCGTCGCGGAGGACACCAGGACGACCGCGCACCTGCTGCGGGCGCTGGGGATCGAGAACCGACCCCGGCTCATCGCGCTGCACGACCACAACGAGAAGCAGAAGGCCGCCGAACTGGTGGCGCTCGCCGCCGAGCAGGACGTGGTGGTGGTGAGCGATGCGGGGATGCCGGCGATCAGCGACCCCGGCTATGGCGTGGTCGCCGAGGCCGTGGCCCAGGGGGTGACGGTGACGGCGATCCCCGGCCCGAGCGCCGTGCTCATGGCCCTCGCGATCTCGGGCCTGCCGACCGATCGCTTCACGTTCGAGGGTTTCCTGCCGCGCAAGCCGGGGGAGCGGCGCTCGGCACTGTCGGCGCTGGCGACCGAGCCGCGCACCATGGTGTTCTTCGAGTCCCCGGCCCGCCTCGCTCAGAGTCTTGCCGACATGGGCGCAGCGTTCGGCGATGCCCGCCGCATCGCGGTGTGCCGGGAGCTCACGAAACTCTACGAGGAGGTCCGTCGGGGGACGGCGCCGGAGCTGGTCGAGTGGGCGGAGGCCGGGGTCAAGGGCGAGATCGTGATCGTGGTGGAGGGAGCACTCCGCGTCGCCGCCTCGCCGGACGATGCCCTGGCCCAGGTGCAGGCCCTCGTCGCCTCCGGCATCCGCCTCAAGGACGCGTGCGGCGAGGTCGCCGCCGCGACCGGGCTCTCCTCGCGGGATCTGTACCAGGCGGCGCTCGCCGCGCGGCACGGATGAACCCGGCCGAGGGCGCGGTCGCGGCGGCGTACGACGCGCGTGCCGCGGAGTACACCGCGCTCGCCGGGGACCTCGCGCAGATGGACCCGCGGGACATCGTGACGGTCCGCGCCTGGCGCGATGGCACGGCCGGGTCGCTGCTGGACGCCGGGTGCGGCCCGGGGCAGTGGGCGGCTCTCCTCGCGGAGGGCGGCGGTGAGGTCTACGGCATCGACCTCTCCTCCGCCTTCGTCGCGGCGGCACGATCTCGGCATCCCGGCATCCGGTTCGAGGTGGGATCGTTCCATGCACTGCCCTGCGAGGACTCCTCGCTCGGCGGCATCCTCGCCTGGTACTCCCTGATCCACACGTCGCCCACGGAGATGCCGCTCGTGCTGGCCGAGTTCGCGCGCGTCCTGCGCCCCGCCGGCTCGATCCTGCTCGGCTTCTTCGACGGCGAGCCGCGCGAGCCGTTCGCGCACGCGGTGACCACGGCGTACCTCTGGTCCTCGGACGCGCTGGGAGCGCTGCTGACGGATGCGGGGTTCCACGTCGAGCGCAGCGAGAGCCGTGAGCGGGTCCCCGGCGAGATCAGCGCGCGTCCGCACGGGGCGCTCGTGGCCCGTCGAGTCTGATGTCCCGTCGCGGGTTACCCTGGTGCACACCCGAGCGAGCGACCGAGGAGGAGCCAGCGTGAGCAGGAGGGCGACGGTCTACGACGTCGCAGAGCGGGCCGAGGTCTCGATCGCGACCGTGTCGCGCGTGCTGCGGCAGCCGGATGCCGTAAGGCCGGTGACTCGCGAACGCGTCCTCGCCGCGGTGTCGGAGCTCGGCTACGTGCCGAGCGGGAGTGCCCGGGGATTGGCTGAGCGTCGCACCGGTGTGCTGGGTCTCTACTTCCCGGGGTTCGATGCGGCCGAGGATGCGCCGATGCTCGACGTGCTGGCTGATCGACCGGCCCCGCCGTTCACGGTAAGGCATGAATCGGACGACCACGTGCCTCAGCCGGCCATGCTGTTCCTCGATGAGGTGCTGCGAGGCGCGGAGCTGGAGGCGTGGAAGCGCGGGTTCGTTCTCATGATCGGGGTGGGGCGCGACGACCCCTCGCGGGAGACTGTGCGCGACATCGCCGGACGCGTCGACGGCCTCATGGTGCTGGCGCAGAGCGTTCCGGACGATGTGCTCGCACGCCTCGCGCAGCGCATCCCGGTGGTGGTGCTGTCGGGACCGCCGCGCGGCGACAGCTACGACCATGTCACGGTCAGCAACGCCGAGGCGATGACGGAGCTGACCCGGTTGGTGCTGCGGGACGCGGCACCCGATCGTCTGGCGTATCTCGCCGGCCCTGTCGACTCGCCCGACGGCGCTCAGCGCTGGGAGGGCTTCACGGCCGCGCTCGCCGAGGTCGGAGCGACTGCGGATGCCGTCACCCTGGTGCGCGGGGACTTCACGCGTGAGTCCGGGCGACGCGCGGGGGCGGAGCTGGTCGAGCGCGGAGCGCCGAGCGCGCTCATCGCGGCGAACGACCAGATGGCGCTCGGCGCGATCGATGCCTTCCGTGCGGCGGGGCTGCGGGTGCCGGACGACGTGCGCGTGACGGGCTTCGACGGGATCGAGGCCGCGGCGCTCGCGCGTCCTGCGCTGACGACGGTGCGGCAGCCGATGATCGACCTCGGCCGCGCGGCCGTCCAGCTGCTCGCACGGCGCCTGGAACAGCCCGACGCCGAGCCCATGACCGTCCGGCTCCCGTTGCAGATCCTGGTGCGTGAGAGCTCCCGCGTGTCCTGAGCGCCCGACAAGCCCGGACCAGCTCAGCCAGCTCAGGCCTTGTCGTGCAGGGTGATCCGGTAGCCGTCGGGGTCGGCGAGCGTGAACGTGCGGCCGAAGGGGCCGTCGATCGGCGCCGATACGATCTCGTGGCCGTCTGCGACGAGGGCGTCGTGGATGTCCTGCACGTCGGTCGCGTGCAGCCAGACCGCGGCGCCGATTCCGGGGTGGGGGGCCGCGTCGAGGTCGGTGCCCTCGACGACGTCCCGCAGCGCGAAGGCGATGGGCGAGGTCGTGAACACGACGGCGTGCGGGGGACCGGCGGGGGAGCGCTCGAGGCCGAGGTAGGTCTCGTAGAAGGCCTGGGATGCGGGGAGGTCGCGCACCTGGAGGGAGACGAAGTCGGGACCGGTGACGGGCATGTGGTCATCCTTTCATGTCAGTTATCTGACACAAAGCGTATGTCAGACTACTGACATGGGTCAAGACATGATCGATCTGGACACCTCGCTCGGCTACCTGCTCAAGGAGGCGTCGAGCGCCCTCCGTGCCGCCATGGAGGACGCGCTGCGTCCGTTCGGCATGACGATCACGCACTACTCGTGCCTCGAACTGCTCGCCCAGAGGCCCGGTCTGTCGAATTCGGAGCTCGCCAGAGGTGCGTTCGTGACCCGGCAGTCGATGAACGTCCTGCTGCAGGCGCTCGAGCGCGACGGCTCTGTGACGCGCCCCGACCATGCCCCGGTCGGCAAGGCGCTTCCGACCCGGCTGACCGCGCAGGGAAGGCGCACTCTGGAACGCGCCAGCGCTGCCGTCCGCGCGGTCGAGGTGCGCATGCTCGCCGGGCTCTCCGAGCGGGAGCGCGAGGCTGCGTTGCAGAGCCTGCGGAGCATGATCGTCGCACTGCGAGCATCCGACTGAGGACCCCGGCATCGGCGTCAAGGGGTTGCATTCCGTAAATGTATGCGCTTACACTCGCTCATGCGGCTTCGGTCGCAGGGCGTCCCTGACCCGGGGACCCTTCATGACACAGACGACATGAGGTGGAAGCGTGGCGAAGACGCACATGCTCCGGCGCTGGCGGAGAGCGGCGATCGTGGGATTGGCGGCGGCGGCCGTGGTGCTCAGCGGATGCAGCATCCAGATCAGCTCGCAGCCTGACCCGTCCATCGGCGATGACACGATGCTCATCAACGCCGACAAGGGGAACCCGTTCTTCACGCGGAACTTCAACCCCTACCTGACCAACACGCGCACGGCGTCGCGGTGGATCTACGAACCGCTGATCCTCGTGAACCCGCTCGACAACTCGCTCAACCCGTGGCTCGCAAGCGAGTGGTCGCAGCCCGACGCCCGCACCGTCGTCATGACGATCCGCGACGACGTCGACTGGTCCGACGGCGAGAAGCTGACCCCCGACGACGTGGCCTTCACGTTCCAGCTGCTGAAGGACAACCCCTCTCTCGACATTAAGGGCGCGTGGCAGCACCTCGACAGCGTCGAGGTCGACGGCGACGACGTGATCATGCACCTGCAGAGCGACGACGCCCCCGCGCTCCCCATCCTCGGGCTCACGATGATCGTGCCCGAGCACATCTGGGCCGACGTCGAGGATCCCGGCACCTTCCGCAACGAGAACCCGGTCGGCACCGGACCGTTCGTGCTCGGCAACTACAACGACCAGCAGTACTCGATGGACAAGAACCCCGACTACTGGCAGGCCGACAAGATCGAGATCGAGCACATCATCCTGCCCTCGACCAACACGCAGCTCGACACCGTGACCCGCGGCTACGACTGGTCCTACTCCTTCATCTCGGATGTGGAGGGAACTTGGGGTGCCGCGAGCCCGAACAACGAGTGGTGGTTCCCGCCGGTCGGCGTGATCGCGCTGCTGCCCAACCTCGAGGTCGCTCCCTTCGACGACGTGAACGTCCGGCGCGGAATCGCGCTCGCGCTCGACCGCGAGGAGATCGCCGAGACGGCATCCGAGGGATACATGGAGCCCGCCGGTCAGACCGGTCTCATCCTCCCCAACCAGGAGGAGTACCTCGACCCGTCGATCCCCGACGGAGGAATGATCACCCAGGATGCGGATGCCGCGCTCGCGGCCTTCGCGGAGTCGGGCTACACGCTCGACGGCGACCGCCTCGTGGGTCCCGACGGCGAGCAGCTCGAGTTCTCGCTCACCACCGCCAACGGCTACTCCGACTGGACGCGCGCCGCGCAGGCCGTGCAGCGTCAGCTCGCCGCAGTCGGCGTGAAGGTGAGCCTCAAGCTCCCGCAGCCCGCCGGCTATCAGAGCGCCATCAGCAACGGCGACTTCGAGATGGCGATCGGCGGCATGGGCGGCGGCGACGTCTACCAGGCTTACAACAACCTGCTGTCGAGCCAGTTCTACGTCCCCTCGGGCGAGGCCACCGCGAACAACTTCGAGCGGTACCGGTCCGACGAGGTCGACGCGCTGCTCGCGGAGTACCGCGAGACCATCGACCCCGGACGGCAGACGGAGATCGCGCACGAGCTCCAGAACGTCGTGTACGACGAGCTCCCGGTGATCGGGCTCTACTACGGAGGGAGCTGGGGTCTGTTCAACGACGCCAAGTTCACCGGGTGGCCCTCGGCCGACGACCCGTACATGATCCCGCAGAACTACGACTCGGCACCGCTCATGATCTTCACCCGGCTCGAGCGCGTGAAGGGAGACGACCAGTGAAGTACGTCCTGCAGAAGGTCGGCCTGTTCGTGCTCACGCTGTGGGCCGCGGTCACCCTGAACTTCTTCCTCCCTCGCATGATGCCGGGCTCCCCGGCCGACGCGGCGATCGCGAAGCTCGCGCAGAACGGTCCCGTCACCGATGCGACCCGCGCCGCGATCGAGGCGCAGCTCGGCGTGCCGACCGGATCGCTGTGGGACCAGTACGTGTCCTACCTCGGTCAGGTCGCGCGGCTCGACTTCGGCGTCTCGTACACGTTCTATCCGCAGAGCGTGTCGAGCATGGTCTCCACAGCGCTGCCGTACACGATCGGCCTGGTCGGCATCGTCACGATCCTCGCGTTCGTGATCGGCACGCTGATCGGCGTGACGGCGGCCTGGCGCCGCGGCACCTGGCTCGACTCGCTGCCCACGCTGACCGGGTCGTTCCTCAGCACCTTCCCGTACTTCTGGACCGCGCTGCTGCTGCTGTTCTTCCTCGGCTATGTGCTGCACTGGTTCCCGACCACCGGGGCCTACGCCGCGACGACCACGCCCGGCTTCACAGGCGACTTCATCGCGGACCTGGCCCGGCATGCCGTGCTGCCGGCGCTGACGATCCTGCTCACCTCGCTGGGCGGCTGGATCATCGGCATGCGCAACGCCATGATCAACACGCTCGGCGAGGACTACGTGACCTTCGCCGAGGCGAACGGTCTGCGCGGTCGCACGATCGCCCTGCGGTACGCGGCACGCAACGCGATCCTGCCGAACCTCACCGGTTTCGGGCTCACGCTCGGCGGCGTGGTCGGCGGGTCCATCCTCGTGGAGCAGGTGTTCCAGTACCCCGGTATCGGATACCTCCTCTTCAACGCCGTGATCGGGCAGGACTACCCGCTCATGCAGGCGCTCTTCCTGATGATCACCGTGAGCGTGCTCATCGCCAACTTCCTCGTGGACATCCTGTATGGGGTGCTGGACCCAAGGACTCGCCGATGACTACTCGAGACACGACCATCAACGTGAAAGTCCCCACCGAGCGGATCGCGGCGCCCAGCCCGTGGCGCGCGTTCGGCCGCATGGTGGGCACGCTGTGGGCCAACGGCAAGGCACGGCTCGGCCTCATCATCCTCGGCCTGTTCGTGCTGGTCGCGGTGTTCGCTCCGCTGCTGGCGCCTTACGGCCCCAAGGACAACTCCTTCGAGCGCAACGCCGACGCCTCGGCCGCGCACTGGCTGGGGACGACCGCCGCGGGCGAGGACGTGCTGAGCCAGCTCATCTACGGCTCGCAGATCAGTCTGCTGGTCGGCCTGGCGGCCGGCATCCTCTCGACCATAGTCGCGGTGCTGATCGGTCTCAGCTGGGGGTACATGCGCGGCTTCGCGGGCGAGGTCATCGGCTTCATCGTGAACCTCTTCCTCGTGATCCCGGGCCTCCCGCTCATGATCGTGATCGCCGCGTACCTGCAGAACGGCGGCATCCTCATGATCATCGCCGTGATCGTGGTGACCGGCTGGGCGTGGGGCGCGCGGGTGCTCCGCAGCCAGACGCAGTCGCTGCGCGGCAACGATTTCGTCACCTCGGCGCAGTTCTCGGGCGACAGTCGGGCGCGCATCGTGTTCCGCGAGATCCTGCCGAACATGACGTCGATCATCGCCGGCACGCTCTTCGGGGCGGCGACGGCGGCGATCCTCGCGGAGGCCGGACTCGAGTTCCTCGGTCTCGGCGACTCCAGCATCGTCAGCTGGGGCACCATGCTCTACTGGGCGCAGAACTCCAACTCGCTGCTCACAGGGCAGTGGCTGCTGCTGTTCGCCCCCGGTCTGTGCATCGCCTTGCTGGCGCTGAGCCTCACACTCATCAACTTCGGCGTGGACGGCATCTCCAATCCGCGCCTCCGGGAAGGGAAGGGGCGATGAGCGCCATGGCACCTCAGACCACGACCACGAGCGACATCCTCCTCGACGTGCAGGACCTCTCGGTCGAGTACGCCTCGCCCGGGGCCACCCCGGTGACGGCGGTCGACAGCGTCTCGTTCTCGCTGCGTCGCGGCGAGTTCGTCGGACTCGTCGGCGAGTCGGGCTCGGGCAAGTCGACACTCGGGTTCGCCCTCACCCGGCTGCAGAAGCCGCCGGCGCGCATCAGCGGCGGACGCATCCTGTTCGGCGGCCGCGACATCCGCGAGCTGGATGCCGAGGAGCTGCGACGTCAGCGCCAGGGCGGCTTCGCGATGGTGCTGCAGTCGGGCATGAACGCGCTCAATCCCGTGCGCACGGTCGGCAACCACTTCCGCGACATCTTCGCGGCGCACGGCCACGTGCCGCGCGAGGAGCGGGAGGTCCGAGCACGAGAGTTGATCGGCAAGGTCGGACTCGACCCCGCGGTGCTGTCGCGCTACCCGGGTGAATTGTCGGGCGGCATGCGCCAGCGCACCTCGATCGCCCTCGCGCTGTCGCTGGAGCCGCAGCTCATGGTGTTCGACGAGCCGACGACTGCTCTCGACGTGCTGGTGCAGCACGCCGTCATGGACACGATCAAGGAGCTGCAGCACTCCGAGCACTTCACCGCGATCCTCATCAGCCACGACCTCGGCATCGTGCTCGAGGCCACCGACCGGGTCATGGTCATGCACGAGGGCAAGATCGTCGAGGACGCGCCGAGCCTCGACATCCTGCACCACCCGCAGGATGAGTACACACGGATGCTGCTGAGCCATTACGCCGACCCGCGGGCCGAGTCGATCTCGATCCCGGGGTTCGTCGACC
Source organism: Microbacterium sp. LMX7-1.2 (assembly GCF_040675935.1). Lineage (NCBI taxonomy): Bacteria > Bacillati > Actinomycetota > Actinomycetes > Micrococcales > Microbacteriaceae > Microbacterium > Microbacterium sp. LMX7-1.2. The sequence goes on from NZ_JBEGIL010000001.1 coordinate 3,252,777, forward strand.
TCGGCACCCGGCGGCGCGAGGGGACCTCCCGCACCGATGTGACCGAGACCGTGCCGACCGTGTCGCAGCGCGACACCCGTCGCGCGGACGCCGCGGTCGTCGTCGACGGCGTGACCAAGCGCTACGCCCCGCCGCGTCGCGGCGAGAAGCCGGTGGTGGCGGTCGATGACGTCTCGTTCCGCCTCGAGCCCGGCGAGGCGCTCGCGCTCGTCGGTGCCTCCGGGTCGGGCAAGTCGACGCTCGCGAAGCTCATCACGGGGGTCGAGAAGCCGACCGAGGGAACCGTGCGCTTCGGCGACGTCGACGTCGCCTCGCTCGGAAGGAAGGGGTTGCGCGACCTGCGCAAGGACGTGCAGATGGTGTTCCAGGACCCCTATGCCGCGCTCAACCCGCTGCACACGGTCGAGTACGCCCTCAGCCGTCCGGTGCGCAACTACACCTCGCTGCGCGGTGCGGAGGCGCGTGCGCGCGTGCTGGAGCTCCTCGAGACGGTGGGGCTGACTCCCGTCGAGCAGTTCGCCGCCAAGCTCCCGCACCAGCTCTCCGGCGGGCAGCGGCAGCGCGTCGTGATCGCCCGCGCGCTCGCGAGCGATCCGCAGGTGCTGATCGCCGACGAGCCGGTGTCGATGCTCGACGTCTCGCTGCGCGCCGGGGTGCTCGCACTGCTCGAGGATCTCCGTGAACGCTGGGGCATCAGCATGCTCTACATCACGCACGACCTGCTGAGCGCGCGACTCGTGACCGAGAACATCCTCGTGCTCAACAGCGGGCGGGTGGTCGAGCGCGGCGAGACCGCCGAGGTGCTGCAGCATCCGGAGGACGCGTACACGGTCCAACTGCTGGATGCCGTGCCCAACCCCGCACGCATCGCGCGCTAGAACGAAGCGCGAGAGAAAGAAAGGAGCGCACCGTGCTCACCTTCCCTGACGGCTTCCTCTGGGGAGCGGCCACCGCCGCCCACCAGGTGGAGGGGAACAACACGACCAGCAACTGGTGGACGATGGAGCACGCTCCGGACTCGCCGATGGTGGAGCCCTCGGGAGACGCCGCCGACCACTTCCACCGCTACCCCGAGGACATGGGCCTGCTCGCCGCCGCAGGCCTCAACTCGTACCGCTTCTCGGTCGAGTGGGCGCGGATCGAGCCGGAGCGCGGGTTCATCTCGCGGGCCATGGTCGACCACTACCGCCGCATGATCGACACGGCCCTCGGGCTGGGGCTCGACCCGACCGTGACGCTCATGCACTTCACGGTGCCGCAGTGGTTCCAGAAGGACGGGTTCTGGCGCGCGTCGGATGCCGTCGACCTCTTCTCACGTTACGTCGAGACCGTGCTGCCGATCCTCGACGACGTCACCTACGTGTGCACGATCAACGAGCCGAACATCGCCGCGATGCTCGCCGGGGGAGAGGACGCCGCGAACCTCGTCGCCTACGGCCTCCCGAATCCCGACCTCGCCGTCGCCGACACGCTGCTCGACGCGCACCACCGCGCCTCGGACATCCTGCACTCGAAGCCCGGCATCCAGGCGGGATGGACCATCGCGACGCAGGCGTTCCACTCGACCGGCGAGCCCGGAGCCGACGAGATGCTGGCGCAGTACGGCGACCCGCGCGACCACTGGTATCTGGACCAGTCGGCGGGCGACGACTTCGTGGGCGTGCAGGCGTACACCCGCACGTTCATCGGTCCCGAGGGTCCGCGGCCCGTCTCATCCGATGTGGAGACCACGCTCACCGGCTGGGAGTTCTTCCCCGAGGCGCTCGAGATGGGTGTGCGCAGCGCGTGGGAGCGCAGCGGAGGCGTGCCAGTGCTCGTGACGGAGAACGGCATCGCCACGGCCGACGACACCCGACGCGTCGCCTATACGCAGGGCGCGCTGGAGGGTCTGCACCGGGCGATCGCCGACGGCGTCGAGGTGCGCGGCTATCAGCACTGGAGCGCGCTCGACAACTACGAGTGGGCGAGCGGCTACCGGCCGACGTTCGGGCTCATCGGCTTCGACCGCGAGACCTTCGAGCGGTCGCCGAAGCCGTCGCTCGAGTGGCTCGGCAGCGTAGCACGACGCAACGCGCTCTGAGTCGCCAGGTCGTCCGAGGGTCCGACGGCCCTTGGACTGTCGCGCCGGGGTTACGCTCGGTCCATGACCCATGTCATGACGGCGCGTCGAGGCGGCCGCCTCCGGGCGGGCGCCTCGGGGCTGAGCGCCGCCGTGCTCGCGGTCGGCGCGGGTGAGCTCGTCGCGGCCGTCGTCGAACCGGCCGCGAGTCCCGTCGCCGTGATCGGCAGCGGACTGATCGACCTCGCGCCCGCGTGGGCGAAGGACACCGCGATCGCGCTGTTCGGCACCGGCGACAAGGCGGCCCTGATCACGGGGATCGCGATCGTGCTCGCAGGTGTCGCGGTGCTGTCCGGCATCCTGGAGGCACGCCGCGGCGGGCTCGGCTCGGTTGTCCTCGGCGCGCTCGGAGCGCTCGCGCTCATCGTCGCGATGACCCGTCCCGGCGCCGGTCCCTTCGCGTGGCTGCCCGGGCTGGTCGCGGGGGTCGTCGCGGTGGTCGCGCTGCGGCTGCTCATGCGCACGGTGCAGCCGATCCCGTACGTGCGCACCGACTCCGAGGAGCGACGGCGGTTCCTGCTCTGGACCGCGGGCGTCGCGGCCGCGGGCGTCGCGGCGCTGATCGTGGGCAACGTCGCGCGCGGAGCGACCCGCTCGATCGAGGCGGTCCGCGATGCGCTCCGGTTGCCGCAGGCCACGCGCCCGGCGGCTCCGGTCCCCGCGACCGCCGACCTCGGCATCCCGAGTCTCGCACCGGTCGTGACCCCGAACACCGAGTTCTACCGCATCGACACGGCCCTCGTCGTCCCGCGTATCGATCCGGGCGACTGGCGGCTGCGCATCCACGGCATGGTCGAGCGCGAGGTCGAGATCACCTGGGATGAACTGCTCGCCCTGCCGATGCAGGAGTCGCACGTGACGCTGGCGTGCGTGTCGAACGAGGTCGGCGGATCGCTGATCGGCAACGCCCTCTGGCTCGGTCATCCCGTGCGCGATCTTCTCGCGCGTGCAGGGGTCGACCCGGACGCCGACATGGTGCTCTCCACCTCCTCCGACGGGTTCACGGCCTCCACGCCGATCGAGGCGCTCACCGACGATCGGGACGCGCTGCTCGCGGTGGGGATGAACGGCGAGCCGCTGCCGATCGAGCACGGCTTCCCGGTGCGGATGGTGGTGCCCGGTCTCTACGGCTATGTGTCGGCGACGAAGTGGGTCACCGATCTGGAGGTCACGCGGTTCGACCGCAAGACGGCCTACTGGACGACGCGCGGTTGGTCGGACCACGGTCCGGTCAAGCTCCAGTCGCGCATCGACGTGCCTCGGCGCGGACAGCGGATCGAGCCGGGCGAGGCCGTGATCGCGGGCATGGCCTGGCAGCAGCACGTCGGGGTCGAGGGCGTCGAGGTGCGCATCGACGGCGGCTCGTGGCAGCAGGCGGAACTCGCCTCCGCGATCTCGGCCGACACGTGGGTGCAGTGGCGGCTGCCGTGGACCGCGGACAGCGGGTCGCACAGCATCGAGTGCCGCGCGATCAGCGCCGACGGCGACACGCAGACCTCCGATCCTGCTCCGCCTGCTCCCGACGGCGCGCAGGGCTGGCACCGCATCGACGTGAGCGTGGGCTGAGCGTAACCGCCCCCGTCATCGCGCCTAGAATCGATCCATGCCCGCAGGCGAATCCTTCTACATCACGACGCCCATCTACTATCCGTCCGACGTGCCCCACATCGGCCACGGATACACCTCGGTGGCGGTCGACGCGCTCGCGCGCTGGCACCGCCAGGGCGGCGACGACACCTGGATGCTGACGGGCACCGACGAGCACGGACAGAAGATGCTCCGTGCCGCGGCGGCGAACAACGTGACCCCGCAGGAGTGGGTCGACAAGCTCGTGACCGAGGCGTGGTTCCCGCTGCTGAAGACGCTCGACGTCGCGAACGACGACTTCATCCGCACGACGCAGGAGCGGCACGAGGAGCGCGTCAAGAAGTTCGTGCAGGCGATCTACGACCGCGGCTACATCTACGCGGGCGAGTACGAGGCGCTGTACTGCGTGGGCTGCGAGGAGTTCAAGCCGGAGTCCGAGATCCTCGACGGCACCGGTCCCTTCGAGGGGCTGAAGGTGTGCGCGATCCACTCGAAGCCGCTCGAGCTGCTGCAGGAGAAGAACTACTTCTTCAAGCTCAGCGAGTTCCAGGACCGCCTGCTCGAGCTCTACAAGGCGCAGCCCGACTTCATCCGTCCCGAGTCCGCGCGCAACGAGGTCGTCTCGTTCGTGCGGCAGGGTCTCAAGGACCTCTCGATCTCGCGTTCGGCGTTCGACTGGGGCATCGAGGTGCCCTGGGACCCGTCCCACGTCATCTACGTGTGGGTCGACGCGCTGCTCAACTACGCGACAGCGGTCGGGTACGGCGACGACCCCGAGACGTTCGACCGCCGCTGGCCCGCGTACCACGTGGTCGGCAAGGACATCCTCCGCTTCCACGCCGTGATCTGGCCGGCCATGCTGATGGCCGCAGGCGTCGACGTGCCCAAGGGTGTGTTCGCGCACGGCTGGCTGCTCGTGGGCGGCGAGAAGATGTCGAAGTCGAAGCTCACCGGCATCGCGCCGACCGAGATCACCGACGTCTTCGGCTCGGACGCCTACCGGTTCTACTTCCTCTCGGCGATCGCGTTCGGCCAGGACGGGTCGTTCTCGTGGGAGGACCTCGCCGCGCGCTATCAGGCCGAGCTCGCGAACGGCTTCGGCAACCTCGCGTCGCGCACGACCGCCATGATCGAGAAGTACTTCGAGGGTGTCGTGCCACCGCCCGCAGAGTACCTGGAGCAGGATCTCGTGATCCAGCGTCTCGTCGCGCGTGCGACGACGGATGCGGATGCCGCGGTCGAGCAGTTCCGCATCGATGAGGCGATCCGGGCGATCTGGACGGTCGTCGACGCGCTCAACGGCTACATCACGACGAACGAGCCGTGGGCGCTCGCCAAGCAGGCCGCCGCCGGTGACGACGCGCAGCGCGAGCGCCTCGGCACCGTGCTCTACACGTGCGCAGAGGGTCTGCGCGCGCTCGCGGTGCTGCTGTCGCCTGTCATGCCGGTGTCGACCGAGAAGCTGTGGATCGCGCTGGGCGCAGCCGAGACGCTCGGGCGTCTGCAGGATCAGCCGATCCGCGAGGCCGGGGCGTGGGGCGTGCTGAAGCCGGGCACGAGCGTCAACGGCCTCGCGCCGCTGTTCCCGCGCGTCGAACAGGCCTGATCGCGTCTCCCGCCTGTGACAGCCATGCCTGAGACCTACGTGCAGCGCCGGGACGGCGACGGACGCAAGGACCTGCGGTATCCCGCAGCTCCCGAGCCCCTCGCCGTCCCGGTCTACGACAACCACGCGCACCTCGAGATCCTCGACGGCGACGAGCCGCTGTCGCTGATCGAGCAGCTCGATCGTGCGGAGGCGGTGGGGATCGCCGGCGTCGTGCAGGCCTCGGGCGACATCGAGTCCTCGCGTTGGGCCGTGGAGGCCGCCGCGTCCGACCGTCGAGTGCTGGCCGCGGTCGCAATCCATCCGAACGACGCCCCGGCCTACGCCGAGGAGGGGCGTCTCGATGAGGCGCTCGCGGTGATCGACGAGCTCGCGGGGCACCCGCGCACGCGGGCGATCGGCGAGACCGGGCTCGACTTCTTCCGCACCGAGCCCGAGCGCCGGGGCCCGCAGTTCACGTCCTTCGAGGCGCACATCGCGCTCGCGAAGAAGCACGGGATCGCGATGCAGATCCACGATCGTGACGCGCACGACGCGGTGCTCGAGACGCTCGCCCGCGTGGGCGCGCCGGAGACGACGGTGTTCCACTGCTTCTCGGGCGACGACGCGATGGCGCGGGTGTGCGCGGATGCGGGCTATCACCTGTCGTTCGCGGGCAACGTCACGTTCAAAAACGCCCAGAACCTGCGCGACGCGCTCGCGGTGACGCCGCTCGACCGCATCCTCGTCGAGACCGACGCGCCGTTCCTCACGCCGACACCGCTGCGCGGTCGCCCCAACGCGCCGTACCTCGTGCCGATCACGGTGCGCTTCATCGCCGTCGAGCTCGGGATCGACGTCGACGAGCTGTGCGCGCAGCTGGCCGCGAACACCCTGAGGGTCTATGGCTCGTTCGACTGAGCATCGTTAGGCCGAGGCTCGGGAATCTGTCGACGGCCGACGTCATTGAGCTTCAAGCGCAGTGCGCCAGGCCTGGGCCGATCCGCTGATGCCGCGGACCAACTGCAGTGCCCCACCCAGCGCTCTTCCGGTCGGTCGCAACTGCCTCGAGATTCCGCTCATCATGTTCACGATGGTCTCCATCTGGTCGATGCCAGGCTGATCGAGCGCTCGTGACAGTCCTGCGAGAGACTCGCTGAGCTCTTCCCTCGTCGCACGTGGAAAGGCCGAAGCAAGACGGACGAACTCTGAGATGTCACTGTCGACGCGTTGCCAGGCTTCGCCGAGTTCTTCGGTTGCCGCAATGAGACTAGCGCTCGGCTCTTCAAGCCGCTGGCCGATACGGGCGAAGACAGTAGACGCTGCATGCATGTCCGCCGTCTGCGGTAGCGGCTCGGCGCGGAACGCGGACCCGATCTCGTCGAAAGAGGACGTGAATGCCCGCACCGCCTCGTCCAATTGTTCACGGTGACCGTTCATCGAGGTGACGAGGTCGATGAGGTCCGGTTCCTCAGCGGCTGGCTCGCTCATCTTGCCCGGCGCGTTTCGAGCCTCGAGCGTGCTCCGCAGTCGTATCGCGACTCGCTCCACGAGTTGCTCATACTCGATGCTGTCGGGCTGTAGTGCGCGAACCGCCTTCACGTCGATCCACTGTGTATCGAGGAGACGTTGGCGGACAGGATCGTCCTTCGGGACGACATCAGTCGCATCGATGTCGACCCAGAGCAGCGGCAACAGCAGCCGCGGCTCACCTGCTGCTCGAGCTGCGCTGGCGAAGTCCAGCACCTCCTGTCGGCACGCCTGACTGCGAAGGTACCGAGGGGTCACGTTCGCGAGAAGAAATGCTGTGGACGCGATCTCGTTGCCGAGCCGTTTGCGCCAGTCGTCACCCCACCCGATGTCGTCCCTATCGATGAAGATCTGGAGATCCCTGCCGTACAAGAAGGAGTAGGTCTCCGCAAGATCTCGCGCGAACTTGATGATCCTTCCCTTCTGGGCGTCGTTGTCGGCGTGAACGTAGCTGACGAAGAGTGATGCGTCGAAATCATCGCGGGAACTCCGCGGGGCAGGGCTGTTGATGATGAGTTCCTCTCGCTCGGGGGCCGGCCCGCTCGATCGGGTCGTCGGCCCGAAGCTGCTCACATCGTCGAGGAGGGAGAACGGCACTGCCCAGACATCATCGTCTATGGCCAAAATCTCCGAGCCCCTGTAGAAGACGAATCCGCGGTGAAGCCCGCGAGACGCGCGGAACGCGCGAATACCTGCTGCATCCGCCGACGAGACTCTCGTCGACGCTTTGATCTCGATTGCTACGTGTCGCTGCATGTCGTCGGTGAAGACCAGGTCGACCTCGGGGTTGGTCGCACTCGCTTTACGCCAGTAGTGGGCCATGGTCCGAACGTCTGCCCACTCGGCGTGTGCGCGCAGCTCGTTCACGACATGGCTCTCGAGCAGTTGACCGAAGTACTCGCGCTGGTCAAGGATGTCGATACCTGACCGCTCCAAAGCATCCACCGCGAACGCGATATCGGACGCATGGATCTTCGCTCGCGAGAAGCTCTGTCGTCGCCCTTCCGTGGCGAGGTTCGGCAGCCATTGAAGAAGGAACAACCGTCCGAACGCATCGATGTGCCTCTCGACGGTGCGCTTGTCCAAATCGAGTTGTCGTCCCAGATCCGTCGCGTTGAGAATCCCTCCCGGACGTCGTAGCAGGGCGTCGAGAACCGACCGCGCTTTGACGACGTTGAATCCGATGTCCGGCATGACTTCGTCCGAGAGGATCATCGTGAGGTCAGAGGCCAGGCGCCCGCGGAGGTCTCCTCGGGTGAGGACGCTCTTCGGGAAGACGTAGAGGGGAAACCCTCCGATCCTCAAACGGTCAAGTAGTTGACGATCGTTTTCTTGCCGGTAGGTACCTGGAACAATCTCACCGTCGAAGAGCCGGTCGACAAGCGATCCAGGGTGTCCCGCCAACTCCCATCGCGTCAGCGGATGCATCGTCATTCGCTGTGCTCTGCGCGTGAGCGGGTCGGCACCGCCCAGGCCCTTGCGGCCGATGGATGCAGAACCTGTCAGCACGAACTGATTGTCCGTGGACAGGGCGTCCGTGTGTTCCTTCAGCGCAAGCGGTAGCGACGGCAGCAGTTGCGCTTCATCGATGATGGTCGGCCGTGTCAGCCGCGCGAGCCATCCACGGACGTCCTCCTCGGCTCTGCGTAGCGTCGCTTCGTCGGCGAAAGACACGTAGTCGTAGTCACGCTCTTGCTGAAGTTGTTGGCGCATCATGGTCGATTTTCCGACAGCGCGAGCACCTTCCAGGATCAGCACCGGCGGCTCTGATGTGCGACGTAGTCGATCTCCGACTAGGCGGTGAACGTATGCAACCATGACCAACAAAGTACCCCAGTAGTACTTTTATTACAACACGCCATGTACTTTTTTTATGCAGGCCTCGCGCTCACAATCTGCGAGATCGGACGCCACACGAGCAGCAGGGTGAGAGCCGATCCTGCGAAGGCGAACCACCACGGCGCGGTCAGGCCCCAGAGCTGCGCGATAACCCCGCCCAGGGCCTGGCCGATCACCAGACCGGCGAACACGCCGACCATGTTGACGGAAGCGACGCGGCCCTGGAGTTCGGCGGGCACGAGACGCTGCCGGACGGTCGTGGAGATCGTCGCCCACACGAACGCGTACGCGCCGAAGACGACCATGATGACGAGCGCGACCCACCCGGTGGTCGTGAGCGCGAAGGCCAGGTGCATCAGCACCTCGAGCGACAGCACGACCCGCATGAGCGTCGCGAACGAGACGTGCCGCTCGAGCCAGCCGAAGCTCACGGTCGCGAGGATGCCGCCGGCGGCCGACGCCGTGGTCAGGGCGCCGTAGCCGATCGCGCCCATCTGGAGGTGCTCCGTGGCGTACAGCACGAGCACGCCCCAGGGCGCCGCCCAGGTCACGTTGAACACGAGGATGATGATCACCAGCATCCGGACGGGTGGGTTGCGCCACAACCAGCGCAGACCCTCGGCGATGTCGGTGTGCACGGGCGAGCGCGAGGCTGAGTCGCCGTCTGCGGCGGCTTCGCGCGGCGGGACGGGCGTGCGCGCCATCCGCGAGATCAGCACGATCGCGAGCGTCACGCAGAGCACCTCGACGAGGAACGGCCATGCGGAGCCCGCCGCGAACAGGAACGCGCCGAGCGGCGGGCCGGCGAACTGGTTCGCGACGAGGTACCCGGCCTGCAGGCGCGCGTTGCCGATGCCGAGGTCGGCGGGCTTCACGAGCATCGGGAGCAGCGTGCTCCCCGCGGTGTCCACGAACACCTCGGCCGTCCCGTAGAGGAAGGCCACCGCGAGGACGATGCCGATGTTCGCCGTGCCCGTCACGAGGAACACGCACAGCGCGGCGAGCACGACGGCCCGCGCGGCGTTCGCGACCATCACGAGGCGTCTGCGGTCGAAGCGGTCGGCGATCGCGCCCGCGTGCAGCCCGAAGATCAGCCACGGGAGGAACTGCAGGATCGCCCCCGAGGCGACGAGGAGCGGCGAGGAGGTCATCGAGGCGATCAGCAGCGGGGCGGCGGCGAGGGCGACGCCGTCGCCGACGTTGCTGGTCCACGACGAGGCGAGCAGCCAGCGGAAGTCCCTGCCCATGCGGCGGGGCGCGACGAGTTCACCGAGAGAGGGCATCACTGAAGAGTAGTGGGGGCGGGGGACATCCAGGGGGTAGGGGACAATGGACACATGACCGTCACGCTGCTCGGCGCCTCCGAGATCCGCCGCCTCGCCGCCGAGCTCGATGTCACCCCCACCAAGAAGCTCGGCCAGAACTTCGTGGTCGACGCCAACACGGTCCGCAAGATCGTGCACGCCGCTCGGGTCCAGCCGGGGGAGCGCGTGGTCGAGGTGGGACCGGGCCTCGGCTCGCTCACCCTCGCGATCCTCGAAGCCGGGGCCTCGGTGACCGCGGTCGAGATCGACCATCGGCTCGCCGCCCGGCTGCCGCAGACCGCGGTCGAGCACGGCGTCGAGCCCGAGAGGCTCACGGTCGTGGATGCCGACGCGCTGCGGGTCACCGCGCTGCCGGGAGAGCCGTCCGTGCTCGTCGCGAACCTCCCGTACAACGTCTCGGTGCCGGTCCTCCTGCACTTCCTCGAGACGTTCCCCTATCTGCGGCGCGGCGTCGTGATGGTGCAGGCCGAGGTCGCGGAGCGCATCGCCGCGAAGCCCGGCTCGAAGATCTACGGCTCGCCCAGCGTCAAAGCCGCCTGGTACGGCGAATGGAAGCTCGCCGGAAACGTGTCCCGTCAGGTCTTCTGGCCCGCGCCCAACGTCGACAGCCTGCTCGTGGGCTTCGACCGCACCGAGGGCGAGCGCGGTTCCGAGGACGAACGGCGTCGCACTTTCGCGATCGTCGACGCGGCCTTCAACCAGCGGCGCAAGATGCTGAGGCAGGCACTCTCGGGCCTGCTCGGCGGCTCCGCGGCGGCATCCGAGGTGCTGATCGCCGCCGGCGTCGCCCCCACCGCCCGGGGCGAGGACCTCACGGTCGACGACTACCAGCGTGTTGCGCAGGAGGTCGCCCGGGTCGGCGCCACCGCCAGCACGGACTAATCTGGCACCGTGACCGACTCTCCGCGCTTCCGCCCGAACGTCCCCGAACTCCACCGCCCGTACGCCGCCGACGAGGGCCGCTACCAGCAGTTCGACTACCGCCAGGTCGGCTCATCCGGCCTCTACCTGCCGCCCATCTCGCTGGGTCTGTGGTGGAACTTCGGCGACAACATCCCGCTCGACAACCAGCGCGCGCTCCTGCGCCACGCGTTCGACCGGGGCATCACGCACTTCGACCTCGCCAACAACTACGGGCCGCCGTACGGCTCGGCCGAGAAGAACTTCGGGCGCATCTTCGCCGAAGACTTCCGCCCCTACCGCGACGAGCTCATCATCTCGTCGAAGGCCGGCTGGGACATGTGGCCCGGACCCTACGGCGACTTCGCGAGCCGCAAGTACATCCTGGCGAGCGCCGAGCAGTCGCTGACCCGCATGGGCCTCGACTACGTCGACATCTTCTACTCGCACCGCGTCGACCCCGTGACGCCGATCGCCGAGACCGTCGGAGCGCTCGACACCCTGGTGCGCCAGGGCAAGGCGCTGTACGTGGGCATCTCCTCGTACAGCGCGGAGCGCACGGCCGAGGCCGTCGCCGTGGCGAAGGAGCTCGGCACGCCGCTCGTGATCCACCAGCCCGCGTATTCGATCCTCAACCGCTGGGTCGAGGACGGGCTCGCCGAGACGCTCGAGCAATCGGGCCTCGGCGCGATCGCGTTCACGCCGCTCGCGCAGGGCCTGCTCACCGACAAGTACCTCGGCGACGGCACCGCCGACCGTGCGCAGAAGCGCGGCTCGCTGCCGGACGCGCCGCTGAGCGACGAGGCCGTGCGCATCCTCCGGTCGCTGAACGAGATCGCCCGTGATCGCGGTCAGAGCCTCGCGCAGCTGGCGCTGCAGTGGACGCTGCGCAACCCGGTCGTCGCCTCCGCGCTGATCGGCGCCTCGCGGCCCGAGCAGCTCGATGAGAACATCGCGGCGGTGAACGGCCCCGCGTTCACCGACGAGGAGCTGTCGCGCATCGACGAGCTCTCCGGCTCCATCGACGTCGACCTCTGGGCGACCTCCACGGAGCTCTGACAGTCCCGCCATGACCTTCGCCGCCTCCGCTGACTCTGTGCACGTCCGTGCGCCGGGCACGATCTCTGTGATCCCGTCATGACCTTCGCCGCCTCCGCCGAATCCGTGCACGTCCGCGCCCCGGGCAAGATCAACGTGTACCTCGGCGTGGGCGGCCGTCACGAGGACGGGTATCACGCGCTGGCGACGGTGTTCCAGGCGGTGTCGTTGTACGAGGACGTGATCGCGCGTCACGCCGACGACTTCTCGATCACGGTGTCGGGCGTGGACGATCCCGACAGTGTGCCGCTGGACGATCGCAACCTCGCGATGAGGGCTGCCAAGCTGCTCGCCGCCGCCGCCGACTACGGGGGCGGTGTCGCGCTCGAGCTGCGCAAGAGCGTGCCGGTCGCCGGCGGTATGGGCGGGGGATCGGCCGACGCCGCGGCCGCGCTCGTGGCGTGCGACGCGCTGTGGGGGACCGGGTTCTCGAACGCGCGTCTGCACGAACTGGCCGCGCGTCTCGGGGCGGACGTGCCGTTCGCGCTGCACGGCGGCACCGCGGTGGGCACGGGGCGCGGCGATCAGCTCAACCCGGCGCTTGCCCGCGGGCGCTTCGACTGGGTGCTGGTGCCGAGTGACCGCGGACTGTCGACCCCGCTCGTCTACACGCGCCTCGACGAGCTGCGCGACGACGAGGGCGCCCTCGCCGACGACCCGCCGCTTTCGCTCGACGTCCCCATCCCTGTGCTCCAGGCGCTGCGCTCCGGCGACCCCGTGCTTCTCTCCGAGAGCATCTACAACGACCTCCAGGAAGCCGCCCTGCACGAGCGTCCCGAGCTGGAGACGACGATCCTGCGCGGCATCCACGCGGGCGCCCTGCAGGGGATCGTTTCCGGCTCCGGACCGACCGTCGCGCTGCTGTGCGCGGACCCGGGTGCCGCCCGTGTAGTGCAGGACACGCTCCGGGGCCAGGGGATCGAGTCCCTCCACGTGCACGGCCCGGTGCCGGGGGCGCGCATCCTCTCCTGAGCCGTCTCCGAGGTGCGCCGAGCGCGTCGGAGAGCCATAATGGTGTGACGATGTGACCGTGCACATGCGAGGAGGCGTGATGTCCACCGCCTCCGACCGTGCCCGCTCTCCGAGCATCCGCGACGTCGCCCGCCTCGCCGGGGTCTCGCACCAGACGGTCTCCCGCGTGCTCAACGACCACCCGAGCATCCGACCCGAGACCAAGGCCAAGGTGCTCGACGCGATCGCGGTGCTGGACTACCGCCCCAACCTCGCCGCGCGGGCGCTCGTCACGAGCCGGTCGAACATGCTCGGGGTGCTGTCCGCGACGATCGGGGAGTTCGGCCCGACGTCGTCGATCGCCTCGATCGAGGAGGCGGCGCGCGAGGAGGGGTACTCCGTCTCGACCCTGAACCTGCCGGCGACGTCGCCCGAGGCGATCGGCAGCGCCGTGCGGCAGCTGGAGCGGGAGCAGGTCGACGGGATCGTCGTGCTCGCCCCGCAGGTGCGCGTGTTCCACGTTCTGCGGGGGATGGCCGTCGACTTCCCGTTCGTCACGCTGCAGACCGCCTCCGGGTCCGATGGGGTGAGCCTCTCGGCCGATCAGGTCGCGGGTGCGAGGGCGGCGACCGAGCATCTGATCAGACTCGGGCACACCGACATCCTGCATCTCGCGGGACCCCAGGACTGGATCGAGGCCGAGTCGCGCATGCGCGGATACCTCGACGCCCTGCGTGAGGCCGACCTCCCCACGTTCCCGCCGATCCGCGGCGACTGGACCGCGGACTTCGGCTATTTCGCGGGGCAGGAGCTGTCGCGCCGACGCGACTTCACCGCCGTGTTCGCCGCGAACGACCTCATGGCGATCGGGCTCCTGCACGGGTTCCGGGATGCGGGGATCCGCGTGCCCGACGACGTCAGCGTCGTCGGGTTCGACGACATCCCCGTCGCGGCGCACGTCGCTCCCACGCTGACGACCGTTCATCAGGACTTCACGGAGCTGGGCCGCCGAGCCGTGCGGATCCTGCTCGCGCAGATCCGTGGGGAGCAGTCTCCGGTCTTCGGTCCCGTGCAGGCATCGCTCCGCGATCGGGAGTCCGCGGGTCCCCACGTCGCCCGCGTCGCGCACGTGTCACGGTAACGACACGAATTCGCGGGTCGGACTTGACATCGTTCCATCCACCGGAGTTACATATACCAATGTGAACGGTCACATCGCACGTGACCGCACGTAGCGAGGAAGAACCGTGAGCACCACAGCAACGTTGCCGGTCGTGTCAGGCCCCATCCTGGAGATGCGCAGCATCACCAAGGAGTTCCCGGGCGTCAAGGCACTGTCTGACGTCTCGATCACCGTCCGTGCGGGGGAGATCCACGCCATCTGCGGCGAGAACGGCGCCGGGAAATCGACCCTCATGAAGGTCCTCTCCGGCGTCTACCCGTACGGCTCCTACGATGGCGACATCCTGCTGTACGGCGAGGAGCAGCGATACAAGGACATCGCCGCGAGCGAGCAGGCCGGGATCGCGATCATCCACCAGGAGCTCGCGCTGATCCCGGAGCTCTCCGTCACCGAGAACATCTTCCTCGGCAACGAGATCCGTAGCTTCGGCCGCATCGACTGGCAGGCGCAGAAGCAGCGCGCGATCGAGCTCCTCGCCCGCGTCGGGCTCAAGGAGGACCCGGACGTCGCGATCAAGACGCTCGGCGTCGGCAAGCAGCAGCTCATCGAGATCGCGAAGGCGCTCAACAAGGACGTCAAGCTGCTGATCCTCGACGAGCCGACCGCCGCGCTCAACGAGAACGACTCGCAGCACCTGCTCGACCTGATCCTGGGCCTCAAGGCCAAGGGCATCGCGTCGATCATGATCAGCCACAAGCTCAACGAGATCGAGCAGATCGCCGACGAGATCACGATCATCCGCGACGGACGCACGGTCGAGACCCTCGACATCTCGCGCGGCGAGATCAACGAGGACCGGATCATCCGCGGCATGGTCGGCCGCTCGCTCGAGAGCCGGTACCCGGACCGTACGCCCGAGATCGGCGAGGTCTTCTTCGAGGTCAAGGACTGGTGGGTGCAGCATCCCTCCGTCGCCGAGCGCATGGTCGTCAAGGGGTCCAGCATCGATGTCCGCCGGGGCGAGGTCGTGGGCATCGCCGGCCTCATGGGCGCCGGTCGCACCGAGTTCATGATGAGCCTGTTCGGCCGCTCCTACGGGAACTTCCAGTCCGGCACGATCATCAAGGACGGCCAGGAGGTCGTGATCCCCGACGTCGCCACCGCGATCAAGCAGGGTCTCGCCTACGTGAGCGAGGACCGCAAGGTGCTCGGGCTCAACCTGCTCGACACGATCAAACGGTCGATCGTGTCCGCCAAGCTGGGCAAGATCACCCACCGCGGCGTCGTCGACGAGCGCGAGGAGTTCTCGGTCGCCGAGCGCTACCGCAAGGCGCTGCGCATCAAGACCCCGTCGGTGGAGGAGGGCGTCGGCAAGCTGTCGGGCGGCAACCAGCAGAAGGTCGTCCTGGCGAAGTGGATGTTCACAGACCCCGACCTGCTGATCCTCGACGAGCCCACCCGCGGCATCGACGTCGGCGCCAAGTACGAGATCTACGCGATCATCAACGAGCTCGCGTCTCAGGGCAAGGGCGTCATCGTGATCTCGAGCGAGCTGCCAGAGCTGCTCGGCATCTCCGACCGCATCTACACCGTCTTCGAAGGTCGGGTCACCGACTGCATCCCCGCCGATCAGGCCACACCCGAGGCCCTCATGCGCAGCATGACCTCCGCGACCCAGAAAGCATCCGCATGACCACCGACCTCACGACAACGAAGCGCGGCTTCCACTTCGGCGACATCCGCAAGATGTTCGGGAGCAACGGCACCTCGACACTGCGCCAGTTCGGCATCCTCGGCAGCCTCATCGTCATCATCGTGCTGTTCGAGATCTTCACGCTGCTGCGCAACGGTCCGAACGGCGCGACGCTGACCCCGGGCAACGTCATCAACGTCATCAACCAGTACTCGTTCATCCTTATCCTGGCGATCGGCATGGTGATGGTCATCATCATGGGCCACATCGACCTGTCGGTCGGCTCGGTCGCCGCCTTCACCGGCATCATCGTCGCGAAGTCGATGGCCGAGTGGAACCTCCCCTGGCCGCTCGCGATCGTGCTCGGCCTCGGCGTGGGAGCTCTGGTCGGCGCCTGGCAGGGATTCTGGGTCGCCTATGTCGGGGTACCGGCGTTCATCGTCACCCTGGCCGGCATGCTGTTCTTCCGCGGCGCTCAGCAGTGGATCGGCGACGCGCAGACCATCCCGGTGCCGAAGGGCTTCCAGTACATCGGCACCGGCTACCTCCCCGAGGTGGGCCTGCCGCTGCCGTTCAACGTGCCGACCATGATCCTCGCGCTGCTCGCCGTCGTCTGGCTGATCTTCTGGGAGATCCGCACGCGCCGCGTCCAGCACAAGATGGGCTCCGAGAGCGCGCCGGTCTGGGTCAGCACCGTGAAGGTCGTGCTCCTCTCGGTCGTCGTTCTCGCCGCGGGATGGATGTTCGCGACCGGTCGTCCCGGCACGAGTTTCCCGGTTCCGGGACTCATCCTCCTGGCGCTCGTCATCATCTACTCGTTCGTCACCCGCAACACCGTGTTCGGTCGTCACATCTACGCGGTCGGCGGCAACCGTCAGGCGGCGCGTCTGTCGGGCGTCAAGGACCGCTGGGTCGACTTCTTCGTCATGATGAACATGTCGGTCATGGCAGCGCTCGCAGGCATGATCTTCGTCGCCCGCTCGCAGGCCTCCGGCCCGAACGACGGCACCGGCTGGGAGCTCGACGCGATCGCCTCGGTGTTCATCGGCGGCGCGGCCGTCGCGGGCGGCATCGGCACCGTGATCGGCTCGATCATCGGTGGTCTCGTCATGGCCTTCCTCAACAACGGCCTCGCACTGCTCGGTCAGGGTGCCGACGTCGTCTCGATGATCAAGGGTCTCGTGCTCCTGATCGCGGTCGGCATCGACGTCTGGAACAAGCAGCAGGGCCGCCCGTCGATCATCGGCTTCATGACGCGTCGCTTCCGCCAGCAGGAGGCCGCGACCGAGACGTTCGAGCCCAACAAGACCTATCAGGCCCCACCCGTCGACAAGACGAGCGGAAAGTAAGCGGTTCCACAGCGCACAGCACGCGCCGGATCCGTCACACATCAGAGAAAGAGATCACATGAAGAAGATCATCGTCACCGCGACAGCGCTCGTCGCGACGGCTGCCTTCGCGCTCACTGGCTGCTCGGCCGAGCGTGGCGGCGACACCGGATCGGGTTCGGGCGACGAGGCCTCGAAGGGCTTCGCAGCCGACGCCACGATCGGTGTCGCCCTTCCGGACAAGACCTCGGAGAACTGGGTCCTCGCCGGCAAGCTGTTCGAGGACGGGCTCAAGGAAGCCGGCTTCAAGGCGGACGTGCAGTACGCACCGGCCACCAACACGGTCGCCGAGCAGCAGAACCAGATCCAGGCCATGGTCACCAACGGCGCCAAGGTCATCATCATCGGCGCGAAGGACGGCAAGCAGCTGGCCACGCAGGTGCAGGCGGCCAAGGATGCCGGCGCCTACGTGATCGCGTACGACCGCCTGATCGAGAACACCGACGCGCTCGACTACTACGTCGCGTTCGACAACTTCAAGGTCGGCAACCTGCAGGGCCAGGCCCTGCTCGACGGTCTCGCCGAGCGTGCGGGCCACGAGGCTCCGTACAACATCGAGCTGTTCTCGGGCTCCCCGGACGACGCGAACTCCGCGGTCTTCTTCGACGGCGCCATGGAGGTCCTGCAGCCGAAGATCGACGACGGCACGCTGAAGGTCGTCTCGGGTCAGACCGAGATCGCCCAGACCGCGACCGAGGGCTGGCTCGCCGAGAACGCCCAGAACCGCATGGACACGCTGCTGACCGGCTCGTACAGCGGTGACACCGTGCTCGACGGAGTCCTCTCGCCGAACGACACCCT
Organism: Microbacterium sp. LMX7-1.2; assembly: GCF_040675935.1. Lineage (NCBI taxonomy): Bacteria > Bacillati > Actinomycetota > Actinomycetes > Micrococcales > Microbacteriaceae > Microbacterium > Microbacterium sp. LMX7-1.2. The sequence continues at coordinate 3,270,716 of NZ_JBEGIL010000001.1, forward strand.
CGCCCGCGCCATCATCACCTCGGTGCAGCAGGCCGGTCGTCCCGTCCCGGTCGTCACGGGTCAGGACTCCGAGGTCGAGTCCGTGAAGTCGATCATGGAGGGCATCCAGTACTCCACGATCAACAAGGACACCACGCTGCTCGTCGCGCAGGCCATCAAGATGGTCGGCGAGCTGCAGAAGGGCGACGAGGTCGAGGTGAACGACACCGAGTCCTACGACAACGGCTCCAAGGTCGTCCCGTCGTACCTGCTCGACCCGGTGATCGTCACCAAGGAGAACGCCGCCGAGGCGTACGCGAACGTCCCGAGCCTGCTCGAGATCGTGAAGTCGTACCAGTAAGCGCGAACCGCTGAACGGAGCCGTCCGGGTCACTCGACCCGGGCGGCTCCTTCGCGTGCAGCGGTTCTTTCGCGCGCAGCAGTGACTTCGCCTGCAGCGGCTTCTTGGCGTGCAGCGCCCCGTGTTCCTCGTCGAACCGGAGTTCGAAATGCTGTGCTTCGGGCACGTAGCCGAGAGGCATGGTGGTTCCGGTCGAATCCAGGAAGGCGACGGTCGACACGTCCAGGCATGCGGTCGCCATGACGGATCCGTCGGATCGGGTGCCGAGGACGTCGAACCGCTCGATGACGATCTCACCGGTCATCGTGAGTTCGTGGGCGTGGGTCAGAAGGAGCGCAGGTCAGAACGGCGCGCGCGCAGGCACAGGCGCTGCCGGCTCCGGTGCGAACGTCACGGTGTGCTGCGTCGGCGGCTTGTCGCTGTAGATGCGCCCCGTCGGGCTGGTCCACTCGAGGATGCCGCCGTGTCGTTGGCGGACGTGCCAGGGTGAGTGGTGCTTGAGGACATGGTGTCGTCGGCAGAACTGCGCGAGGTTCGTATCGCGGGTCTCTCCGCCCGTGGCGGCGTCGTGGTTGTGGTCGAGATCGCATTTCCTCGCAGCGATCCCGCACGCCGGGAATCGGCACCGGCGATCTCGCGCCCGGAGGTGTCGCCGCAGATGCTCGCTCGGCCGGTAGCGGTCGACGGCGAGCATGCGCCCGGTGATCGGGTGAGTGAGCACACGATCCCATCCCGTCGTGGAGCCCGCGAGGCTGCGAGCGGTGTCGACGTCGATCGGCTCGACACCATCGAGTTCTGCGGGAGGAAGCGCCGGTACGTCGTCGAACGCGAGCGAGGTCGATGCCTGATCGTCCATCAGGGTCAGCACCGGCACAGTGATCTCGACCCGCGCGCGGATCGCACCCAACATCCCGTCGGCGGTGTCATGACCACTGGGCGCGCCGGTGAGCACGAGATCGGTCAGCAGGTCAGCGCGGATCTCATCGACTGTGCGCTCATCGACCGTGCGCCCGTCGGGCGATGACGCATCCTTGCCCGAGCCACCGTCTTCGCTCGCGCTCTCCCGTGCAAGGCGGCGGTTTTCGTCTCGCACGGCGTGAGCAGCTTGCGAGAGGCGGTCGAACATGCCGTGCACGAGCACAGCAGGAGCGTGGACGTGGAGATCTGCCATGCCGTCATCGGCGTCCGTCATCCACACGCGGCGCGTTGCACGCGCCTCGCGGTGTCGCTCGTCGATCGAGCGCGCGAGCAACCGCTCAGCCTCACGCCGAGCGCGGGGCCGCAGCCTGTTGGCTGACTCCTCCGCGGCGAGCGGCACCATGGTCTCCGCATACGCCTCGCGATCTGCGTCATCGACGAGATGCGATCCGGCGTCGACGATCACCCGGGAGTGCGCGGCGCTGATGAGTCCGGCCCCCTGTGCGGCCCACACCGAGGGGAACTGCTCGACGAGCAGGGTCGCGTCGGCCATGCGTCGTTCGATCGTGCGGTCGCTCACGCGCTGCACGGCTCCGATCTCGGCCGCCACCGAACGGATCGCATGGTCGCCCCGGTCGGGATGGTCGCCCTGCCGGGCGATGTCGATGGCCAGACGCCCGGCGATGGCCAGCAGTCCGTCGCGCGCCGCCTGCATCGCGGCGAGCGTCTGCTCGGCCACCTGCAGCGACTCGACCAGACCGGCGAGCGCCGCCATCTGCGAGTCCGTCGCATCGATCAGTGCTGTCATGACCTGAGTCCATCACCAACCACCGACATTCGAACGAAGATTCGAATGCTCTCCCTGGAATACTGGAATGAAGCGACACTGCAGCGCGGTGGCGGATCACTCGAATGAGACAGCCGGGCGGTGCGCGCGAGATGACCGTGGGGCCGGGCGAGCCGTCGGCCCCACCCCCGCACGGCTAGAGTGGCTCGATGGCACGACTCGAATGGGCGGATCTCCCCGACGGCATCCGGCAGCGCGTCGAGAAGGTCGCCGGATCGCCGGCGAGCGGGGCTCGCACTCAGCCCGGCGGATTCTCGGCGGGTATGGCGTCGCGGATGTCGTTCGAGGATGGCCGGCGTCTCTTCGTGAAGGCCGTGCACGCGTCGTCGCAGGGAACCTTCGACCTGTACGAGAGGGAAGTCGGCATCCTTCGCACCATCCCGCGAGAGCTCCCCGCCGCCCATCTCGTCGAGTCGTTCACGCAGGACGATTGGACGGTTCTGGTGATCGAGGACGTCGAGGGGCGGCATCCGCGAGAAGACGCTCCCTCCGATACCGCGACCGTGCTCGATGCGATCGCGGCGCTCGCCGCCGTGTCACCACCGGCCGGTCTGCCCTCTCTCGCCGATGAGCTCGCGGAGGATGCGAAGTCCTGGAGGCGTCTCGAGGCCGCTGGTCTCCTGGATGAGACGACCCCGTGGTGCGTGGAGCACCTCGCCTTCCTCCGCACGCATGCGGAACGCGTCGATGCCGCGGTCGCCGGCGACCGTCTCGTGCACGGCGACCTGCGCACCGACAACATCCTCATCGACCCGTCCGGACGTGCCCGGCTGCTCGACTGGCCCTGGGCGGCCAGGGGTGCGGGGTGGGAGGACGCTCTGCTCTACCTCCTCGATCTGCGCGTGGCGGATGCCGAAGCCGATGTCGATCCCCTCCTCGCTCATCCTGTGTTCCACGGTTCCACCACCGAGGACCACATCTCCCTGCTCGCGGCGATCGGCGGGAACTGGTTCGAGAAGTGCCGGTGGCCGGCGCCACCGGGTATGGCGACTCTGCGCGACTTCCAGCGGCGGGAGGCGATCGCCTCCGTCACCTGGATCGCGCAGATGTCGGAGGGGTGAGGGAGGATCCCTGCATGAGCCATCACCACGCCGACTCCGGCGTCTCGACCAGAGACGACCTCGACGCGCGCATCGAGCAGAGCCGCAGCCTGATCCTCGGCAGCCTCGACGGGCTGTCCGACGGGGAGGCGCGCGAGATCCTCATCCCGGGGCGCCCATCGATCCTCGGCGTCGTGAGGCACACCGCCTACGTCGAAGGGGTGTGGTTCGGCGAGGCGATCACCGGCCGTCCGCGCGCCGAGCTCGGGCTGCCCGTCGCCACCGCGAACTCCTGGAAGGCCAGGAAGACCGACACGATCGAGTCGGTCAGGGCCCACTGCCTGGAGATCCGCGAGCACGCCCGCTCGAACCTCTCGGGTCTCCGTCTCGACGACGTCGTCACCGGACGCCATCCGCGCACCGTCCTGAGTCTGTACACGCACGTGCTCGACGAACTCGCCTGGAACACCGGGCAGCTCGACATCCTCCGCTCGCTCGTCGACAGCCGCTGACCGCGGCCGTCGGCACCGTCACGCCCGACTACCCTGGAAGACGATATGGCACATCTTCTGGGGGCTGAGGCCCTGCACCTCGAGTACCCGACGAGAGTCGTCTTCGACTCCGTGACCCTCGGCATCGAGGAAGGCGACCGGATCGGCATCGTCGGCCGGAACGGCGACGGCAAGTCGAGCCTTCTCGGAATGCTGGCCGGACGCAAGGAACCCGACTCGGGCCGCGTCACGGTGCGCGGCGGCACCACGATCGGCGTGCTCGACCAGGCCGACACGCTCGACGACGACCTCACGATCGCGCAGGCCGTCGTCGGCGACACCCCGGAGCATGAGTGGGCTGGCGACGCGCGCATCCGTGACGTCATCGAGGGGCTGCTGTCCGAACTTCCGTGGGATGCCCGGATCGGCGCGCTCAGCGGAGGTCAGCGTCGCCGCGTCTCGCTCGCGACGCTCCTCGCCGGCGACTGGGACGTCATCGCGCTCGACGAGCCCACCAACCATCTCGACGTCGAGGCCATCACCTGGCTCGCCGGCCACCTCAAGAAGCGCTGGCCCGCGAACTCCGGAGCCCTGCTCGTCGTGACCCACGACCGCTGGTTCCTCGACGAGATCTGCACCGAGACCTGGGAGGTGCACGACCGCATCGTCGAGCCCTTCGAGGGCGGCTACGCGGCGTACATCCTGCAGCGCGTCGAGCGCGACCGGATGGCGGCGGCGACCGAGGCGAAGCGGCAGAACCTCGCCCGCAAGGAACTGGCCTGGTTGCGCCGCGGGGCCCCCGCGCGCACGAGCAAGCCCAAGTTCCGGATCGACGCGGCGAACGAGCTTATCGCCGATGTGCCCGAGATCCGCGACAAGGTCTCCCTGCAGTCGCTCGCGGTCTCGCGCCTGGGCAAGGACGTCGTCGACCTGCTCGACGTGGGAGTCGCCTATCCGACGGAGGACGGCGGCACGAAGCGTGTGCTGTCCGACGTCGAGTGGCGGATCGCGCCGGGCGAACGCACCGGCATCCTGGGAGTCAACGGCGCAGGGAAGTCGACGCTGCTCGGTCTGATCTCGGGCACGGTCGAACCGACCGAGGGGCGCATCAAACGCGGCACGACCGTCAAGGTGAAGACGCTCACGCAGCGACTCGACGAGCTCGAGCAGCACTGGAACGACCCGGTGCGCGTCGTGATCTCGGGCCTGCGCACCTCCTACACGATGGGTGCCGGTTCGAAGGCGCAGGACCTGACACCCGGTCAGCTGCTCGAACGCCTCGGCTTCTCGTCAGCGCAGCTGTCGACGCCGGTTAAGGACCTCTCCGGCGGTCAACAGCGTCGACTGCAGCTGCTGCTCGTGCTGCTCGACCAGCCGAACGTGCTGATCCTCGACGAGCCCACCAACGACATGGACACCGACATGCTCGCGGCGATCGAGGATCTGCTCGACTCGTGGTCGGGCACGCTCCTCGTCGTGAGTCACGACCGGTACTTCCTCGAGAGGGTCACCGATCAGCAGTACGCGATCCTCGGTGGTCGCCTGCGGCACCTGCCCGGAGGGGTCGACGAGTACCTGCGTCTGCGGCAGCTGCAGGATGCCGCGCCCACGACGACCGCCGCACCTGCGGCCGCGGGATCGGATGCCGCGCCAGTGGCCGCCGGTCTGGACGGGGCCGCTCTGCGCGCCGCGCAGAAGGAGGCGTCGTCGCTCGAGCGCCGGATCCAGAAGCTCACCGAGCAGGTCGACAAGGCCAAGCACGCACTGGCCGACCACGACCAGGCGGACTACGCCGGCCTGGGGGAGCGGATGAAGGCGATCGGCGACCAGGAGTCCGAGATCGAGGAGCTCGAGCTCCGCTGGTTCGAGCTCACGGAGCAGATCGGCTGATCGCGCGACACGCCGGGATTAATTTAGGTTTGGCTACCCTAAGTCGCCGTCGATAGGGTCGAAGAACACCCCTCCGACGACAGAAATGGTCATGCCGTGAATCGCCGCCTCACCCTTGCCGCCCTCATCTCCGCCTCCGCGCTGCTGCTCGCCTCGTGCGCCTCCGCAGACGCCGCCGGCGAACCTGCGGCGGACGGCGGCGACACCGTCACCCTCGCGCACCCGACGATCGACGGGCTGGAGATCGACTTCGACGGACAGCCCGAGAACATCGTCATGGACTGCTACGCCTACAGCTCCCTGCACGAGTACGGCATCGAGCCGGTGGCGCTGTTCGGCTACGAGTGCGACAACCCCTTCGTGATGGGCGACGCCGACATCAGCGACATCCCGGTCGTCGGCAAGGACGGCGAGATCGACGTCGAGAAGCTCGCAGAGCTCCGCCCGGATGCGATCATCGGGCAGGGCACGGCCGACGGCTGGCAGTGGTTCGACGAGGACGTGAACTCGCAGATCGCGCGCGTCGCTCCGTTCGTCGCACTCCCCAGCAGCGAGACCATCGACGCCCGCATCGCCGACACCCGCGAGATCGCGGACTTCTTCGGCGGCGAGGTCGCGTCCGAGGAGATCCTCGCCTCGGATGAGGACCTCGAGGCCGCGAAGGACGCCCTCCGCGCCGCCACAGCCGACAACGGTCTGAACATCATGCTCGCGAGCCCCACCAAGGAGATGCTCTACACGGGCGTGGGCTTCGCGCAGGCCGACCTTCTCGAAGAGCTCGGCGCCACGATCGTCGGGGCCGACGCCCCGGCCACGGGCAACCCGTGGGGACAGGTCGCGTGGGAGGACGCCTCGACCTACCCGGCCGACATCCTGCTGATCGAGGGGTACGACGAAGACTTCTCCTTCTCGGCCGAGCTGTGGGACGCTCTCCCCGCCGTCAAGGCCGAGCAGCTCGGGGCCTGGAGCTCCAAGGGCGCCATGACCGCGTCGACCTACGCGCAGTGGCTGAACGATGTCGCGGTTCTCGTGTCGGCATCCGCGAAGGTCGCCTGACCTCCTCCCACCTGACCATCTGATGTCGCAGGTCTCGCTCGCCGAGCCGCGCCTCGACGGGGAGCGCTCCGGTGCTCCCCGTCGCTGGGCCGGTCTGATCCCGCTCCTGATCCTCCTCGTGCTCGCGCTCGCCGCGAGCATGCTGGTCGGATCACGCACCGTGCCGCCGGCCGACGTCCTGCACGCGCTGCTGCAGCCCGACCCCGACGACGCGATCTCGCAGACCGTCTGGTTCTCACGCGTGCCCCGCACCGTGCTCATCCTGGTCGCGGGGGCGGCGCTCGGCGTCGCCGGAGCTCTCATGCAGGCGGTCACACGCAACCCGATGACCGATCCGGGCATCCTCGGGGTCAACGCCGGCGCATCGCTCGCTGTCGTCGTGGGCCTCGCGTTCTTCGCGGTCACCGACATCTCGCAGTACATGTGGTGGTCGTTCGTCGGGGCGATGCTCACCTCGGTGCTGGTCTTCGCGATCGGCAACACCGGAGCGGCGCGCGGCAACCCGGTGCGCATGACCCTCTCCGGCGTGGCTCTCGGCGCGGTGCTGTCCGGCTTCAGCTCCGCCGTGCTGCTGTCGAACTCCGAGGTGCTCGAGCGGATGCGCGGCTGGTCGGCAGGCACCACGGCATCCCAGCCGCTCGACGCGACGCTCGCGATCGTGCCGTTCATCGTGGTCGGCCTGGTGATCGCGCTGCTGAGCTCGCGCTCGCTCGACGTCCTGTCGCTCGGCGAGGCCTCCGCCGTCGCCATGGGCGCGCATCCGAACCGCATCCGGCTCGTCGTGCTCCTCGCGATCGCGCTGCTCGCGGGCGGCGCGACGGCGGCCGCGGGGCCGATCGGGTTCCTCGGACTGCTCGCCCCGCACGTCGCCCGCATGATCGTGGGCCCCCACCAGGGGTGGATCCTGGCGTACTCGGTGCTGATCGCCCCGATCGTGCTCGGATTCGCCGACGTGCTCGGCCGGATCATCACGGCGGGGGAGGTGCCGGTCGGCGTCGTCACCGCGTTCATCGGTGCGCCGGTGCTCATCTGGATGGTCCGGCGCTTCCGGGTCTCGGAGGTCTGACGCATGACCGATCTCGACTTCGGCCGACGGATGCACCGTGTCGGCCCACCAGTTCGCCCGTGGATGCTCGTCGACGCCCGCTCTCTGCGTGTGTGCGCGGGGCTCTGGATCGCGACGGCCGCGCTCGCCGTGTTCGCGGTGTTCTCCGGATCCGCCCAGATCTCCTTCCCCGAGGCGATGGCCGCACTCGCCGGCCGGGGGGACGAGTACACGACGATGGTCGTGCTGGAGTGGCGTGCCCCGCGCATCGTGATCGCGGTGCTGCTCGGCGCGTGCCTCGCGATGAGCGGAGCGATCTTCCAGAACCTCACCGGGAATCCGCTCGGCTCGCCCGACGTGATCGGCTTCCAGACCGGTTCGTACACGGGCGCGCTCGTGGTGATGCTGCTGCTCGGCGGAGGGTCGGCGGCGACCATGGGCGGCGCGCTGGTCGGCGGCGTGGTGACCGCGTTCCTCGTCTTCCTGCTCGCTTCTCGCCGCGGTGCCGTGCGGGGAGTGCGGCTCATCATCGTCGGGATCGGCGTGAGCGCGATGCTCGCGTCCGTGAACGTGTGGATCCTCCTGAACGCGACCGTAGAGGATGCGATCATGGCGGGGCTCTGGGGCGCGGGCAACCTCTCCGGCGTCTCGTGGCCCACCGTGTGGATCACGCTCACCGGATCCGGTGCTTTCGTGATCGCCGCGCTACTGCTGAGCCGTCCGATGCGCCTCATGCAGGTCGGCGTGCCGTTCGCTACCGCCCTGGGGCAGAACGTCCGGCTCGTGCAGGTCAGCGCGATCGTCGTGGGCGTGGGCCTCACGGCGCTCGCGACCGCGACCGTCGGACCGATCTCCTTCATCGCGCTCGCCGCCCCGCAGATCGCGCGTCGCATCGTGCGCTCCGACGGCCTGGCGCTGGGACCCACCGCCGCGGTCGGCTCGCTACTGCTCCTACTCGCGGATGTCGTCGCGCAGCGCATCCATCCCGATTCGCCCCTCCCCCTCGGCATCGTGACCGTCTCGATCGGCGGACTGTACTTCCTCTGGCTGCTCCTGAGAGAAGGGAAGAGAAGATGACCCGTCTGACCGTGGCTGAGGCCGCGCTCGGCTACGCCGACCGCATCGTCTGCAAGGAGGTGTCGGTCGAGATCCCCGACGGCGCCTTCACGGTGATCGTGGGCCCGAACGCGTGCGGCAAGTCCACGTTGCTGAAGAGCCTGACACGCCTGCTGCAGCCCGCGCGGGGCAGCGTGCTGCTCGACGGGGAGAGCCTGCATCGCCTGCCGACCAAGCACGTCGCGCGTGAGGTGGGACTGCTGCCGCAGGGCCCGGTCGCGCCCGACGGCATCCGCGTGATCGACCTCGTGTCGCGCGGCCGGTACCCCCATCAGAGGCTGTTCTCGCCCTGGTCGCCTGAGGACGAGGCCGCCGTGGCGGAGGCGATGGATGCGACCGGCGTCCGGCACCTCTCCGGCCGTCTCGTCGACGAGCTCTCCGGCGGGCAGCGGCAGCGCGTGTGGATGGCGGTCGCCCTCGCGCAGCAGACGCCCATTCTGCTGCTCGACGAACCGACGACGTACCTCGACCTCAGCCACCAGGTCGAGCTCCTCGAGCTGTGCCGTGCACTCAACCGCACCGCGGGCACGACGCTCGTCGCAGTGCTGCACGATCTCAACCAGGCGGCGCGGTACGCCGATCACATCGTCGCGATGAAGGACGGAGCCGTCGTGTCGAGCGGCCGGTCCGACGAGGTGATCACCGAATCCCTCGTCGCGCACGTGTTCGGTCTGGATGCGAGGGTGATCGCCGATCCCGAATCGGGCAGCCCGCTCGTGGTGCCGCGCTGGTCGCACGGCTGAGAGAGGAATATCCTTCTCCCATCTGCGTTGGGAGACAGGGATGGAAGGCCTCGAAGTAACCGTTCTGATCGGACTCACGATCCTCGTCGGAGCGCTGCTCGCACCCCGCGTCCGACTCGCTCTGCCCCTCGTCCTCGTCATCCTGGGACTCGCGCTGGGTTTCGTGCCGCAGCTGCGGGAGATCCAGCTGCCGCCCGAGACCGTGCTGCTGCTCTTCCTCCCGGTGATGCTGTTCTGGGAGAGCCTCACGACGTCGTTGCGCTCGATCCGCCGCGACTTCCGCTACATCCTGCCGATGAGCACGCTGCTCGTGGTGGCGTCCGCGTTCGCGGTCGCCGGCATCGGCCTGCTGTTCGGGATGCCGTGGGAGACCGCGCTCATCCTCGGCGCGGCCGTCGCCCCGCCGGACGCCACCGCGGTGGCCGCCCTCGGGCGCCTGCTCCCGCGGCGCATGTTCATGAAGCTCAAGGCCGAGAGCCTGACGAACGACGGCACCGCGCTCGTGCTGTACGCGATCGCGGTCTCGCTCGCGCTCGGCGGCAACATCACGCCCCTCTCGGTGACCATGTCGGTGCTGATGTCGTATCTCGGCGGCGTCGCGGCCGGTGTCGTGATCGCGGCGCTCGGCTACCTGCTGCTGCGCCGCTCCTCGTCGACCGCCGTCATCAACGTGACCCTGCTGCTCATCCCGTTCTCGGCCTTCCTGCTCGCCGAGATCGTGCACGCGTCGGGAGTGCTCGCCGTCGTCGTCGCGGGTCTGATCGTGGCCTGGGTGTCGCCCCGGGTGACCACGGCGTCGTCCCGGCGTCAGGCGGATGCGGCCTGGCCGTTCGGGGTGTTCCTGCTGAACGGCGCCTTGTTCGTCCTGATCGGGCTCGAGGTGCAGTACGTGGCGCACGAGATCTCGGGCGCCGAGATCGGTCGGCTCGTCCTGATCACGCTCGCCGTGTGGGCCACGCTGCTCGTCGTGCGCTACGTCTTCCAACTGCTGAACGTCGTGTTCCAGCGGCAGGCCGGCCCGAGGCCCGCGCGCGGTGCCAGGGCGCGAGCACGTGCGGTGTCGACGGTCGCCGGCATGCGCGGCGCGGTGTCGCTCGCGATCGCACTGTCGGTTCCCGCGTCGGCTGCGACGGGCGGGGAGATCGCCGGACGCGACGAGATCGTGTTCGTCACCGCCGGCGTCATCCTGTTGAGCCTGCTCGTGCAGGGGCCGCTGCTGCCCGCGATCGTGCGCTGGGCGCGGTTCCCCGTCGATTACGTCGAGGCCGAGGAGTACGAGCTCGCTGAGCGCACGATCTCCGGAGCCGCTCTCTCGGCGCTCGACGATCTCGCGGTCGAGCACGGCATCGGCCAGGAGGTGCGCGACCGCGTGCGCGCCGAGGGGTACCAGATGCTGGAGTTCTCGAACGCCAAGGCGCTCGCGCGCGAGCAGGCGATCGTGGATGCCGAGGCGAAAGCCCTCGACGACCTGCTCGGCGAGCCCGACCCGCTGGGCGCTGCGGGATCCGCCGGGGAGAGCATCGGGGGAGGGGATGCCGGTTCTCCCGGGATCTCGCCCGAGCGGGCCCGAGAGGTCGACGATGACGGTGCGACCGCCGAGGGCGAGGTGCGCACGCTGCAGATGATCGCGACCTCCACGGACGTCGACGTGATGCAGCGGTCGCCGCTGCTGCGGCACGAGGAGCACACGCGGCTCAAGCTCGCGCTCCTGGAGCGCAAGCGCGAGGTGCTGCTGGGGCTCCGCCGCTCGGGTGCGGTCGACGACCTCGTCGTGCGTCGCATCTCCGCCCGGCTCGATCTCGAGCAGGTGCGGTTGCAGGGCATCGAGGAGTACGACTGACGCGGTGCCGTGACCCGCGCGTCCGGAAACCAATACTCCGGTAGATCGCGCGTGACGCTCTGTGACGCCCGATTGTCGAGTCGTCGCCCGCGCTGCCTAACGTATTCGAGTCCCCCAAGAGAGGAATCCGTACTCACATGTCCCGCCGCACCACCACCCTCCTCGCCGCGCTCACTGCGGTCCCGCTCGTCATCGCCCTGTCGGGCTGCGCGACGGCATCCTCCGACGCCGGCTCCGGCGACTCCGGCTCGGCCGACCAGACCGTCAAGATCGGCGTCGTCGGCAAGGGCGACGCGCAGTGGGCCCCGTTCGTCGAGGCCGCCGCCGACGAGGGCATCACGGTCGAGCTCGTGGACTTCGGCTCCTACGAGCAGCCGAACCCCGCACTCACCGAGGGCGAGATCGACCTGAACCAGTTCCAGCACATCGTGTACCTCGCCGAGTACAACAACGCCTCGGGGTCCGACCTGACGCCGATCGGCTCGACCGCGATCTACCCGCTGGGCCTCTACTCCAAGAAGTACGACGACGTCGACGACATCCCCGAGGGCGAGACGGTGGCCGTGCCGGACGACGCCTCGAATCAGGCGCGAGCGCTCAACGTGCTGCAGCAGGCGGGGCTCGTCGAGCTCAAGGACGGCGGCACGCCGTACTCCGACCTCGCGCAGGTCGACACCGAGAAGTCCAAGGTCAAGATCACGGCCCTCGAGGGCGCGCTCATCCCCACCTCGCTGCCCGATGTCGCCGCCGCGATCATCAACAACGACTTCGTGGAGGACGCCGGCCTCACGTTCGACGACGCGATCGCGCAGGACGACCCCGAGGACCCCAGCGCGCTGCCGTACGTCAACATCTTCGCGGCACGCGCCGACGATGCCGACAACGAGACGTACCTCAAGCTCGTCGAGATCTTCCAGACTAACGCCGACGTGCAGGCAGGGCTCCAGGAGTCCTCGGGCGACACCGCCGTGGCGCTGCAGACCCCGGTCGAAGACCTCGTCTCCACGCTCGCGAAGGTCCAGAAGGACGCCGACGCGAAGAAGTGACTCCGTGCGGGGTGAGACCCGCCCCGCCTGATGCGAGAGAATCGGGTGGCGCCTCGTGCGTCACCCGATTCGTCGTTCCCCGCCGCACGAACCCACCGACCACCCATCTCGGAGCATGCATGCCCATCGTGAGCCTGGCCACCGTGTCGAAGGCCTATCCCGCCCGCACCCCGGGCGACGGCGAGGTCGTCGCCGTCGACGACGTGACCCTCGAGATCGAGAAGGGCGACGTGTTCGGCATCATCGGGTACTCCGGCGCCGGCAAGTCGACGCTCGTGCGCCTGATCAACGCGCTCGAGCCCGCGACCGGCGGCACCATCCACGTCGACGGCGTCGACATCACCGCGCTGCCCGAGAGCGCGCTGCGCAAGGTCCGCAGCGGCATCGGGATGATCTTCCAGCAGTTCAACCTCTTCTCCTCGCGGACCGTGAAGGCGAACATCGCCTATCCGCTGAAGCTCGCCGGCTGGTCGAAGCCCGACATCGAGGAGCGCGTGACCGAGCTCCTCGCGTTCGTCGGGCTGTCCGACAAGGCGAAGGCGTATCCCGAGCAGCTGTCCGGCGGGCAGAAGCAGCGGGTGGGAATCGCCCGGGCCCTCGCCACGAAGCCCGCGATCCTCCTGGCCGACGAGGCCACCAGCGCACTGGACCCGCAGACCACGCACGAGGTGCTCGACCTCCTGAAGCGCGTGAACCGGGAGCAGGGCGTCACGATCGTCGTGATCACGCACGAGATGGACGTCATCCAGACCATCGCGACCAAGGTCGCTGTCATGGAGCGCGGGCGCGTGATCGAGCAGGGCGATGTGTTCGACGTGTTCTCGGCCCCGCAGAACCCGGCCTCGCAGCGCTTCGTCGGCACCGTCGTCAAAGGCGTGCCGTCGCCTGCCGAGCTGGCGGTGCTGCGCGAGCGGCACGCTGGTCGCATCGTGACGCTCTCGTTCCGCGACGGAGACTCCTCGCAGGCCCAGGTCTTCCTCGACCTCGCCGCGGCCGGACTCGACTTCGAGCTCGTGTACGGCGGGATCAACGACATCCGCGGACGGGCGTTCGGGCACCTGACGCTCGCGATCCGCGGTGACGGCGCCGCGATCGACCGCACACTCGCGACGATCGGCGAACGCGTCGAGGTCACGGAGCTCGCCGGAGAGGAGGCCCGCTGATGGATCGCCTGATCGAACTGGGCCCGGAGTTCTGGTCCGCCGCGCTCGAGACGCTGTACATGACGACGTTCGCCCTCGTGCTCGGCGGCATCCTGGGTCTCGTGATCGGCGTGATCCTGTACGTCACGCGCCCGGGCGGCCTGCTGCAGAACGGCGTGGTGGCGGCGATCGCGAACCTCGCCGTGAACTTCTTCCGGCCCATCCCGTTCGTGCTCTTCGTCGCGGTCGCGCAGCCCTTCGCGCGCGTGGTCGTCGGCACCGGCATCGGCACCACGGCCGGGGCGTTCATCATCGGCATCGCGGCAGCCTTCGCGATCGGCCGCATCGTCGAGCAGCACCTGGTGTCGGTCCCGCCCGGCGTCATCGAGGCGGCGAAGTCGATGGGCGCGAGTCCGCTGCGGATCCTCTTCACGGTCGCGATCCCCGAGTCGCTCGGGCCGCTCATCCTCGGCTACACGTTCGTCGTCGTGGCGCTGATCGACATGACGGCGATGGCGGGACTGATCGGCGGCGGCGGGCTCGGAGCCTTCGCGCAGATCTACGGCTTCCGTCAGTTCGAGCCCGTCGTGATGTGGGCCGCGATCGTGCTGATCGTCGTGTTCGTGCACCTCGTGCAGATGCTCGGCGCGAGGCTCGCGCGCAAGGTCATGCGCCGGTAGCGCGCCCCGTCGCGGTGCTCAGGATGCGGCGCGGGATGCCGTCGGCGCGAAGTCGAGCGCGCGCCGAGTCGTGAAGACGCGGTCCTCGCCGCTCAGCGGATCGACGAAGTGGAGCTCGCGCGCGAGCAGCTGCAACGGCCGGCTGAAGTCGTCCGGAGCCTCCGGGAGGAGCTCGGGGTAGAAGCCGTCGTGCAGGATGCCGAGGCCGAGCGCCGCGAGGTGCACGCGCAGCTGATGCATCTTGCCGCTGTGCGGACGCAGCAGCGTGTGCACGACGCGGTCGTCGGCGTGCAGCACGTCGATCACCGTCTCCGCGTTCGGTGCGAGCTCGGGCTCGACGCGCACGCGCACCTCGCCGCGATGCTTGACGATGTGGTTGCGGTAGACGAGCGGGTAGGCGTCGGCATCCCAGTCCACGGGCCGGGCAGACACCGCCTCGTACACCTTCTGCACCTGTCGGCGCTCGAACATGAGCTGGTAGGCGCCGCGTGTCGGCGGGCGGGCGGAGAACATCAGCAGCCCGGCCGTGGCGCGGTCGAGGCGGTGGATCGGCGCGAGCTCGGGATTGTCGAGCAGATTGCGAAGGCGCACGAGCGCCGAGTTCTGCAGGAACCGGCCGCCAGGCGTCGTGGGCAGGAAGTGCGGCTTGTCGATCACGACGAGGTCGTCGTCCTGGTGCAGCACCTCGATCTCGAAGGGCACCTCGCCCTCGACCGGCGGCTCGCGGTAGTACCAGACGAACTCCTCGGCGCCCAGGGGCGTATCCCGAGCGAGGGGCCGCCCGTCGCGGGCGACGATCTCGCCGCGGTCGAAGCGCACCAGCAGGCGCTCGGGGTCGAGGTGGAAGAAGCGCTCGACCATGTACGCCGCGACCGTGGGCCACTCTCCCCTCAGGGGGACGTGCAGACGGGTCGCACCGACGCCGTCGCGCACGGGGAGAGGAGAGGGCATACCCATTCGTCCCACCCTACGCGGCGCGCGCGAAGCGCGACCTGTACTGCTGCGGCGACAGCCCGATCCGGTCGCGGAAGTGCTTGCGCAGTGCGGCGCCGGTCGCGAAGCCGGAGCGCGAGGCCACGTCGTCGATGAGCAGGTCGGTCGTCTCGAGCAGCTCGCGCGCCCTGTCGACGCGGGCGTCGGCGAACCAGTCGCCCACTGTCCGTCCGGTCTCGGAGCGGAACCGGCGGGTCAGCGTGCGCACGCTCATACCGAAGCGCTCGGCGACCTCGGCGAGGGAGAGCGGCTCATGGATGCGCGACGACAGCCATGCCTGGATGTCGCTGGCCGAGCCGGCGGCGGCGGTGGGCAGGGCGGGTCGGGCGATGAACTGCCGCTGACCGCCTCCGCGATGCGGGGCCGCCAGCGTCACCCGCGCGACCTGCGCGGCGACCGCCGCCCCATGGACCTTCGCGATCAGATGCATGGTCGCGTCGACGGCTGCCGAGGCTCCGGCTGCGGTGAGCACGGAGCCGCTGTCGACGAAGAGCTCGTCCTCCCGGAGGCGCACGCGGGGGAACCGGCGAGCGAACTCGGTCGAGGCGCACCAGTGCGTCGTGGCCTCGAGACCGTCGAGCAGGCCGGCGGCGGCGAGCGTGAACGCGCCGGTGCAGTAGCTGACGATGCGGCGGTCGGCGAGGGCGGCGAGGCCGATCGGGTCGCCGGACACCTCGGCGTCGCTCCACGGCGGCACGATGATCGTGTCGGCGGTGTCGAGCGCGGACCGGTCGGCCTGCGGCGTCACGGAGAAGTCGGCGTTGGTCGCCACGGGGAGCCCGTCCAGGGTGCAGGTGGTGACGGAGTACAGGGGGACGCCGTCCTTCTCGGCGGCGCGGAAGAACCGGGCGGGCACGCCGAGCTCATAGGGGAACACCCCGGGGAGGGCCACGACGACGATCGAATGCATGGCTCTATCGTGACACATGTTGTCCATCCGGCCACTATCCGGCCGGGAGGCTGCCGAGGATGCTGGGACAGCGGCCCCGGATGCACCGGGACGCCGCCCGAGAGAAAGGCAGCGCCGTGCGCTCAGCGAAGTACACCGGACCGGGGTCCGCCGCCCAGGTCGTCTCGATCACCGTGATCGACGCCCCTCGTCCCACCGCCGACGAGGTGCTCCTCCGCGTCGGCGCGGCGGGGCTCAACCCCGTCGACGTCAAGATCCGCGCCGCCGCGACCGACTTCGGTGTCATCCGCTACTCCGATCGCCCGGGATGGGACGTCGCCGGCGTCGTGGTCGCGGTCGGCGACGACGTCGAGGAGTGGGCGGTCGGTGACCGGGTCCACGCGCTCGCCGGCTTCCCCCGCGCGGCGCACACCCTCGCCGAGTACGCCGCGGTCGCGGCATCCGATCTCGCGCGCATCCCGCAGGCGTGGAGCACCGCACAGGGCGGGGCCGCTCCGCTCGCCGCCCTCACCGCCTGGCAGGCTCTCGACGCCGCGGGCGTGCGCTCCGATGCGGGCGCGGGGCAGCGGGTGCTCGTGCTCGGGGGCGCCGGCGGCGTGGGGCACTTGACGATCCAGCTCGCCGTGGCTCGAGGCGCCTCCGTCGTCGCGACCGCGAGCCCCGCCAAGCACGACCTCGTCCGCTCGTGGGGCGCGGACGAGGTCGTCGACTACCGCGACGAGCAGGCGCTCGCCGCGGTCGCACCGGTCGACGCCGTGATCGTCACGGTCGACGGAACACTGCCGCCGCGTGGGGCCGTCGCCCCCGGCACCTCCGTGATCAGCATCACCGGTCTGACGAACGCCCAGCGTGCGCAGCTGGCCGAGTGGGGCGCCTCGCCCGTCGAGCGGATCCTCGTGCACGCGGACGGGGCGCAGCTCGGGGAGATCGCAGACCTCGCGGATGCCGGACGCGTGACCGTGCACCTCGACGCGGAGTTCCCGCTCGACGAGCTCGTCTCCGCTCAGGAGCGCGTCGAGACCGGACGCGCGACGGGCAAGGTCGTCGTGGTCGTCGACCCGGAGGTCTGATCGCCGCCGCGATTCGGACCGTGGTCAGGCGTCGAAGCTCAGGCTCAGCTTGCGGAGCAGGGCGGCCAGGCGGTCGCGATCGCCGCGCGACAGGCCCTGCAGCAGATCGGCTTCGACGTCGACGAGGCGCGTGATCGCGGCATCCACCCGGATCCGGCCGTCGTCCGTGAGCGTGACCAGCACGCTCCGGCCGTCGGCCGGGTCGGCCTCCCGTCGCACGAAGCGTCGGCCGACCAGGCGGTCGATGCGGTTCGTCATGGTGCCGCTGGAGACCAGCGTCTGCTGCAGCAGCTGCTTGGGGGAGAGCTGGAACGGGGAGCCGGCGCGGCGCAGTGCCGACAGCACATCCCATTCCCAGGGCTCCAGGTCGCTGCGGCGGAACACGTCCCGACGCGCACGGTCCAGCAGGCGGGTGAGGCGGTCCATGCGGGACAGCACCTCGAGCGGCGAGAAATCGAGGTCCGGTCGCTGGGTGTTCCACGCGCCGACGATCCGGTCGACCTCATCCGCCTCGCTCATCCGTCCATTATCGCGGGAAGCACACGGATGGACATGGCAGACTTGACGGGCGGCCTCCTCGGGGCGCCGCGGTCCGCCGTGGTGTAATGGCAGCACGACAGCCTTTGGAGCTGTGAGGTCTAGGTTCGAGTCCTGGCGGCGGAGCATGACCGCAAACGACAGCGTCGCAGGCAGCGACCTCGCCATCATCATCCTGGCTGCAGGCCAGGGCACGCGCATGAAGTCGCGACTCCCCAAGGTGCTGCACCCGATCGGCGGGCGCCCGCTCGTCGGGCACGTCCTCACGACGGCCGCGCGTCTCAGCGCCGCCCACGTCGAGGTCGTCGTGCGGCACGAGCGCGACCAGGTCGTCGCAGCGCTGTCGGAGAGCTACCCCCACGCGGTCTTCGTCGACCAGGACGAGGTGCCCGGCACCGGTCGTGCCGTGCAGGTCGCGATCGACGCGCTCCCCGCCGAGTTCGACGGGGACGTGCTCGTGCTCTCGGGCGACTGCCCCCTGGCGGACGCCGACACGCTCACCGGCTTCCTCGACGCGCACCGCACGGCGGGCGCACCCGCGACGCTCATGACCGCCGTCGTCGAGGACCCCACGGGGTACGGCCGCGTCATCCGGGACGCCGACGGCAGCGTCGACCGCATCGTCGAGCAGAAGGATGCGAGCGCCGACGAAGTCGCGGTCCGTGAGATCAACGCAGGGATGTACGTCTTCCGTGCGGCGACCCTGCGTCGCTATCTGCCGGAGATCGGCGTCGACAACGCCCAGGGTGAGATGTACCTCACCGACGTCCCGGGGCTGCTCCGTCGCGACGGAGACCGCGTCGCGGCATCGGTCGTCTCCGACGTCACCGTCACCTACGGCGTCAACGACCGTGCGCAGCTCGCCCTCGTCGGCCGTCTCCTCAACGAGCGCATCGTGCGTCGCTGGCAGCTCGAGGGCGTCACGGTCGTCGACCCCGCGACCACGTGGATCGACGACGACGCCGTGCTCGCTCCCGACGTCACGCTGCTGCCGCACACGCAGATCCTGCGTGCGACGAAGATCGGCGCAGGGGCGATCATCGGCCCCGACACCACGCTCGTCGACTGCGAGGTGGGCGAGGATGCGATCGTCCGCCGCAGCGATGCGACGCTCGCCGTGATCGGCGCCGAAGCGACCGTCGGCCCCTTCTCCTTCCTCCGGCCCAACACGGTCCTCGGCGCGAAGGGCAAGATCGGCGCGTACGTCGAGACCAAGAACGCCGAGATCGGCGAGGGCAGCAAGGTGCCGCACCTGTCATACGTCGGCGACGCGACCGTCGGCCGCGGCGTCAACCTCGGCGCCAGCACGATCACCGCCAACTACGACGACGTCAACAAGCACCGCACGGTGGTGGAGGACGAGGTGCACACGGGGTCGCACACGACTCTCGTCGCGCCCGTTAGGCTGGGAGCAGGCGCCAAGACAGGTGCCGGAGCCGTCGTCCGCAAGGACGTCCCCGCCGGTGCTCTTGCCATGAGCGTCGCCCCCCAGCGCAACATCGAAGGCTGGGTCGAGAACAACAGGGCAGGTACGGGAGCGGCGGACGCCGCGGCCCGGTCGCGAGCGGCGGAGTAGGCGGACTGATGGCGCGCAAGAAGAAGACGGTCGATCTGGATCGGGACAACGGCATCGCCCCGGGGCTCGTCGCCAAGACCAAGAAGCGGCTCGTCGTCGCCGGCGGACGCTCGCACCCCCAGCTCACGGCGGCCGTCGCCGCGGCTCTCGGCACCGAGGTCGTGCCCACCGAGCACCGCACGTTCGCCTCGGGTGAGATCTACGCCCGCTTCGAAGTGTCGATCCGCGGTTGCGACCTCTTCCTCATCCAGACGTTCGGCGAGCCGGTCAACGAGTGGCTGATGGAGACGCTCATCATGATCGACGCGGCCAAGCGCGCCTCCGCCAAGCGCATCACGGTCGTCGCGCCGTACTATCCGTATTCGCGTCAGGACAAGAAGGGCCGCGGCCGCGAGCCGATCAGCGCCCGCCTCGTCGCCGATCTGCTCAAGACGGCCGGCGCCGACCGCGTCATGAGCGTCGACCTGCACGCCGCGCAGATCCAGGGCTTCTTCGACGGACCCGTCGACCACCTGTTCGCCAAGCCCGTGCTCCTGGAGCACTTCCAGCGCACGCTGAGCCCCGCCGACCGCGAGATCCTCACGGTCGTCTCGCCCGACATGGGCCGCGTCCGCGTCGCCGACACGTGGTCCGACAGCCTTGGTGCGCCGCTCGCGATCATCCACAAGCGTCGCGACCCCAAGGTCGCGAACCAGGTGTCGGTGCACGAGATCGTCGGCACGGTCGAGGGTCGCACGTGTCTCCTCGTCGACGACATGATCGACACCGGTGGCACGATCGTGAAGGCCGCGCAGGCGCTCAAGGCGAACGGCGCGCACCGCGTCATCGTCGCCGCGACCCACGCGATCTTCAGCGACCCCGCCTCGGAGCGGCTGCAGGATGCGTCGATCGACGAGGTCGTCGTCACCGACACGATCCCGCTGTCGGAGTCGCGTCGGTGGGACAACCTCACGATCCTCCCGATCGCCCCGATGCTGGCGCGTGCGATCCACGAGGTCTTCGAGGACGGCTCGGTCACGAGCATGTTCGGCGGCGACGCGTAGCGCGAGCTTAGGCGACGCTAACCTCGGGCACAGCCGGTCCATAGCCAGGATCCCTACGGTCGATTCAGCGACATACAGTCGTCTCGACCGAGCCGGAGGACCATCATGATCCGCACGACCGTACCGACCACTGTCCGCAAGGGCTCCGCCATCCTCGGAGTCGCGGGGCTCCTCGTGCTCGCCGGATGCTCCGGCAACGCCGATGCCGAGTCCCCCGCATCCGACGGATCCGACACGAGCACGCCCTCGTCCGACTCCGGCACGGCCGGCGGCGACTACAAGGACGGCACCTACACGGCCGACGGCTCCTACCAGACGCCGGAGACCGTCGAGACGATCTCGGTCACGTTGACCATCGCCGACGGCGTCGTGGAGGACGTCGAGGTCACGGGCGACCCTCAGGCACGCGAGACCGAGCAGTACCAGGGGCAGTTCATCGACGGCATCTCGGACGAGGTCGTCGGCAAGTCCCTCGACGAGCTGAACGTGAGCCGCGTCGCCGGATCCTCGCTCACGAGCGGCGGCTTCAACGAGGCGGTCGACTCGATCAAGGAGCAGGCCGCGGCCTGATCCCGGAGAGCCGCGACCATGGCGATCTGGCGTTTCGACGCGATCGGCACCGTCTGGGAGATCGAGACCGCGCGCGAGCTCGACGCTGTCAGACGCGACGGCGTGAGCGCCCTGATCGGGCGGTTCGATCAGGTCTGGTCGCGGTTCCTCCCCGACTCCGAGGTGCACCGGCTCGGACGCGAGGGCGGGATGCTGGCCTCGGCCGACGCCGCGCCCATGCTCGACGCCTATCGCGCGGCGTCGGCCGCCACGCATGGCGGCGTGAATCCGCTCGTGGCCGACAGCCTCGTCGCGCTCGGCTACGACCCCGACTACTCGTTGGTCGCGGGGGAGCCCGTGCCCGCGATCGCGCACTGGACCGGGATCGTCCACTGGGATGAACGCGGCGCGACGGCATCCGCTCCCGCGCTGCTCGACGTCGGGGCGCTGGGCAAGGGGCGGCTGGTCGACCTCGTGGCCGCGGAGCTGGCGGACCTGCCGGGGGATGTCGTGGTCGACGCCGGCGGGGACATCCGTGTGCGTGGCGGCGCCGTGCGCATCGGCCTCGAGCACCCCTACGACGCCACGAAGGCGATCGGCGTGGCGGAGGTGCAGGATGCGGCGCTCTGCGCCTCGGCGGCGAATCGGCGGGCCTGGGGCGACGGACTGCATCACGTCCTCGACGCGCGCACCGGCATCCCGGTCCGCACCTGGGTGGCGACCTGGGCTATCGGCGCCGACGCGATGCACGCCGATGCGGTCGCCACGGCCCTGTTCTTCGACGGCGGCCCGGACCTCGCCGCGCAGTGGGGCGTCGAGTGGGTGCGGATGTCGACCGACGGACGTGCCGAGCGCTCGCGGGACTGCCCGGTCGAGCTGTTCACCGCGCGCGGCTAGCGCGGACCCTGCCCTCACCACTCCGAGTACGGAAGAGTAGACCCGTGATCACCTCCCTCACCGCCCTCCGGCAGCGCGTGCTCGCACTCCTCGGCGGCATCTCGATGTACCGCCTGGTGCTGTTCGCGCTCCTGGGACTCGCGGTCATCGCGATCGTCCTGTCGGCCCTCGGTGTGATCGTCTCTCCGACGCCGCTCGAGATCGTCGCCTCCTTCGCGGTGCTCGCGGTCGTCATCTCCGTCGTGGATGCCGCGGCGCAGCGCCTCCTGCGGCTCCCGTGGCGCATCGAGTCCTCGCTCGTGACCGCCCTCATCCTCCTGTTCGTGCTGCGTCCGGGTCTCGAACCCGCCACGCTGCTCGGTCTCGCGATCGCCGGCGTCGTCGCGAGCCTGTCCAAGTACCTGATCGCGTGGCGCGGGCGGCACATTCTCAACCCCGCGGCCTTCGGCGCCGCGGTCGTGTCGATCCTGGGGTCCTTCGGGGCGTTCGAGTGGCTCGGTACCTCCTCGTCGTGGTGGGTCGGCACGCCCTCGCTGTTCCTCCCCGTCGCCGTCCTCGGCCTCGCGGTGCTCTGGCGCACCGAGAAGGTGCGCATCGTCCTCGCTTTCCTCGTGATCGCGATCGCGGTGTCCGTGCTCCGACAGGCCGTGCAGGCGCAGGAGTTCGACATCGCGTTCGACCTCGGGTCCGCTCTCTCCTTCGCGGTGCTGCAGTCGCCGTTCCTCTTCCTCGGCGCGTTCATGCTCTCGGAACCGCTCACCCTGCCGCCGCGTCGCTGGCAGCAGTTCTCCGTCGCGGCTCTCGTCGGCGTCCTCGCCGGGTGGCCCATCGCGATCGGCTCCCTGTTCACCCTCGGACAGGAGCGTGCGCTGCTGTTCGGCAACCTCCTGGCTTTCGCCTTCGCGCTGCGCGGGTCCGTGCGCCTCGTGCTCGAGAGCCGCCGCTTCATCACCCCGACCGCGCAGGAGCTGACGTTCCGCGCACGGGGGAAGGTGCGGTTCCTCGCCGGCCAGTACCTCGAGCTCGACGTTCCCCACCACAGGCCCGATGCGCGGGGGACGCGTCGCGAGTTCAGCATCGTGTCGGCGCCCGCCGACCTGCCGACCCTGCGCATCGCCTACAAGAACGGCGATCAGAAGCATCCGTCCAGCTACAAGCGCGCCCTGGCCGCCGCCGAACCGGGAGCGACCCTCGCGGTGACCGGTACCTGGGGCGACTTCCTGCTCCCGCGCTCCGAGGCCCCCGTGCTGATGGTCGCCGCCGGCATCGGCGTGACGCCGTTCGTGTCGCAGCTGCGTCAGCTGCAGAGCACGGGGCAGCAGCGCGACGTCGTGCTCGTGTACGTCGCCTCGGACAGCAGCGAGCTGGCGTTCCGCGACGAGCTCGCGGCGACGGGTGCGCGCGTCGTGGTGTTCACGCGCGACGAGCCGGCCGACCTCCCTCCGCACTGGATGTGGGCGCAGGGCGCGCGCCTCGACGCCGAGGGGCTGGAGCGCTGCGTGCCCGATCTGGGACTGCGCCACGCGTACATCTCCGGCCCGCCGAGGCTGATCGCCGACCTCGCGCCCGCGCTGCAGAAGGCCCGCTCGCTCACGACCGACGCCTTCGCCGGGTACTGAGGCTTCGGCGCGTGTCCCGAACAGCGGGCCGCGTCCCGATCGGCTGACGGAATCGCCGGGCCGGTCGGCGGATCGGGACAGCGTCCGCGGATCGGGACGGCGTCTGCGGCCGGGATACGGCGATCTAGGTGATCAGGTACTGGCGGGTGTGCCGGGGTTGACGGGGATGCGCACGGTGAACGTCGTGTCTCCGGGTTCGCTCTGCACGGTGATCCGGCCGCCATGCCCCTCGACGATGGCCTTCGCGATCGCGAGACCGAGCCCCGTGCCGCCGGTCTGACGGGCGCGAGACGTATCGGCACGGGCGAACCTGGCGAAGAGTTCCTCGCGGACGCTCGGATCGATGCCGGGGCCGTCGTCGTGCACGCGCAGCACGGCGTCGTCGCCCTCGCGGCTCACGCTGAGGGTGATCTCGGTGCCTGCAGGCGTGTGCGTGCGGGCGTTCGCGAGCAGGTTCGCGACGACCTGATGCATCCGCCCCGCATCTCCCAGCACGACGATCGGCTCGTCGGGCACCTCGATGCTCCAGCGGTGGTCGGCGGCGGTGGGGCGTGCATCCGACAGCCCCTCCAGCGCGAGCTGGGTGAGGTCGACCGTGCCGTACACGAGCTCTCGTCCCTCGTCGAGCCGCGCGAGCAGTAGCAGGTCCTCGACAAGCCGGGTCATGCGCAGCGACTGTGCCTGGATGCGCTCGAGAGAGGTCGTGGTGCCCTCGATCGCCGCGGGGCCCTGCTGCTGGCTCAGAGCGCGCAACGACAACTCGGAGTACCCGCGGATCGAGGCCAGGGGGGTGCGCAGCTCGTGGCTCGCGTCGGCGACGAACCGCCGCATCTGCTCCTCGTTCTTCTGACGTGCTGCGAGTGAGGAGTTCACGTGGTCGAGCAGCTTGTTGAGCGAGGCGCCCACGAGCCCGGTCTCGGTGCGCGGGTCGGCCTCGGAGGCAGGGACGCGCTCGGTGATCTGCACCTCTCCGCGGTCGAGCTGCTGGTTCGCGACGCGCGTCGCCGTCGCCGCGACGGCGCGCAGCGGACGCAGGCTCACCCTGATCGTGATCGCGGTGGTGAGCGCGAGCAGGATCAGTCCGCCCAGCGTCGCCAGCACGATGACTGTGAGGAGCGTCGTGAGCTGGTTCTGGATCTCGTTGCGGGGCAGGCCGGTCACGACTGTGGCGCCGGTCTGCGGCGCGGTCGCCACGACGACCCGATAGGAACCGAGCCCGTCGATCGTCACGGTGGCGTTCGGGCCGCCGTGGAGAGCTGCCTCGATCTGATCGAGCTGCGTCGAGCTCAGAACCGCGGGGCCCGTGCTGATGTCGTCCCGCGGGCCGTTGACCACGATTCCGCTGGCTCCGGCCTGGTTGGACACAGCGACGATGAGCCCGGGCTCCGGTGATGTGGTCGTGGCGAAGATCTCCACAGCGGTCGCGAGGTTCGACGGAAACTTGTTGACGGCAGACGTGAGCTGAACCGCGTAGTTCTCGATCTTCTGGTCGAGCTGGCCCTCGAGAGTGCGTCCGAGGATCGCGCTGGTGATGACCGCGACGATCACGAGGATGATGGACACGAATCCGATCACGGCGGTCATGAGCCGTGTCTGCAGACTCATCGGCCGTCCCGCCACCCTCGTGGTGGTCACTGCGGCGCCTTGATCATGTAGCCGACGCCGCGCACGGTGTGCAGCAGGGGAGTGCGTCCGGCATCGATCTTCTTGCGAAGGTAGGAGATGTACAGCTCGACCACGGAGGACTTGCCGCCGAAGTCGTAGCTCCACACGCGGTCGAGGATCTGCGCCTTCGACAGCACGCGTCGCTCGTTGCGCATCAGATAGCGCAGCAGCTCGAACTCCGTGGCGGTGAGCTCGATCTCGGTGCCGTCGCGCACGACCTCGTGGCTGTCCTCGTTCAGGGTGAGGTCGGCGACGCGGAGGATCGACTGTCCATCGTCGGCGGTGGCGTGTCCGGTGCGGCGGATGATCGCGCGCAGACGTGCGATGACCTCTTCGAGACTGAACGGCTTCGTGACGTAGTCGTCGCCGCCGGCCGTGAGGCCCGCGACGCGATCTCCCACGGCATCCTTCGCGGTGAGGAACAGCACGGGCACGAGGTTGCCGGCTTCGCGCAGGCGTCGCAGCACGGACATCCCATCGAGGTCGGGCATCATGATGTCGAGCACGAGGGCGTCGGGCTCGAACTCCCGGGCGACCTGGAGAGCCTCCAGTCCTGAGGAGGCGGTGCGCACCTCCCATCCCTCCATCCGCAGCGCCATCGCGAGCAGGTCCGTCAGCATCTGCTCGTCGTCGACGGCGAGGATGCGCAGCGGGGAGCCGTCGGGGCGGC
Organism: Microbacterium sp. LMX7-1.2; assembly: GCF_040675935.1. Classification (NCBI taxonomy): domain Bacteria; kingdom Bacillati; phylum Actinomycetota; class Actinomycetes; order Micrococcales; family Microbacteriaceae; genus Microbacterium; species Microbacterium sp. LMX7-1.2. The sequence continues at coordinate 3,296,439 of NZ_JBEGIL010000001.1, forward strand.
GCAGTTCGGGCAGGTCATTGGTCATGACCCCATTCTGCGGAATCTCCTATGTGATTTCTATGGAGACTCTTATGCGTTGTCTGTGAACGATGAAGGCCCCGGCTGTAGCAGCCGGGGCCTTCATCGTGGAGGACACGCTCAGTGGGTGTCTTCGGCCTCGATCTCGGTGCGGTCGCCGGACCACTGGGTGTGGAACGTTCCTTCCTTGTCGATGCGCTTGTAGGTGTGCGCGCCGAAGAAGTCGCGCTGGCCCTGCACGAGCGCGGCGGGGAGGCGATCGGCGCGGATGCCGTCGTAGTACGACAGCGACGAGGAGAAGGCCGGGGCGGGGATGCCGGACTGTGCGGCGGTCACGACCACGCGACGCCAGGCGGCCTGGCCGCGGGTGAGGGCCTCGGCGAAGTACGGTGCCGTCATGAGCACGGGAAGGCCGGGCTCTGCGGCGTAGGCATCGGCGATGCGGTTGAGGAACTGGGCGCGGATGATGCAGCCGCCGCGCCAGATCTTCGAGATGGCGCCGAGGTCGATGTTCCAGTCGTACTCGGCGGCGCCGGCGCGGATCTCGTCGAAGCCCTGCGAGTAGGCGACGATCTTCGACGCGTAGAGCGCGAGGCGCACGTCCTCGATGAACGCATCGACGTCCTCGGGCGCGACGGTGAACTCGTCGTCGGGGCCGGGGAGGGCGGCGGCGACGGCGCGCTGCTCGGGGTGGCTGGAGAGCGAGCGGGCGAAGGTGGCCTCGGCGATGCCGGAGACCGGGACGCCGAGGGAGAGCGCGGTCTGCACGGTCCACGCACCGGTGCCCTTGGCGCCGGCCTGGTCGACGATCACGTCGACGAGAGGCTGGCCGGTGGCGGCGTCGATCTGGCGGAGCACCTCGGCGGTGATCTCGATCAGGTACGACTCCAGCTCGCCGCGGTTCCACTCGGCGAAGATGTCGGCGATCTCGGCGGGGGTCTTGCCGGTGCCGCGGCGGATGAGGTCGTAGGCCTCGGCGATGAGCTGCATGTCGGCGTACTCGATGCCGTTGTGCACCATCTTCACGAAGTGGCCGGCGCCGTCGTGGCCGACGTGCGTGACGCAGGGCTCGCCCTCGGCGACCGCGGCGATGGACTTCAGGATCGGGCCGAGCGTGACCCACGACTCGTCCGAGCCGCCGGGCATGATCGACGGGCCGGTGAGGGCTCCCTCCTCGCCACCGGAGATGCCGGCGCCGACGAAGTTCACTCCGGTCTCGCGCACGGCCTTCTCGCGACGGATCGTGTCGGGGAAGTACGCGTTGCCGCCGTCGACGATGATGTCGCCGGGCTCGAAGACCTCGAGCAGCGAGTCGATCACGGCATCCGTCGGGCGACCGGCCTTGACCATGATGATCGCGGTCCGCGGCTTCTGCAGGCTGTCGGCGAACTCCTGGTAGGTCTTCGCGGGGAGGAAGCCGGCCTCAGGGTGCTCGGAGACGAGCGTCTCGGTCTTCTCGTAGCTGCGGTTGAAGATCGCCACCGTGTTGCCCTCGCGGCTCGCGAGGTTGCGGGCGAGGTTCGACCCCATGACGGCGAGTCCGACGACTCCGATGTTGGCTGATGCTCCGGGCACAGAAGGCTCCTCGATCGTGAAGGTTGGGATGCCTCCAGATTATCGCGGCGGGAGCCCGTCAGCCGCGCGTGTGTCGCTGTCAGTCCTTGCGGTAGCCCGAGCGGCCGAGCGAGAACAGGGCCGCGAAGGTCGTGACGGCAGCGCAGACGGTCATCGCTCCGATGACCCAGGCGATCACGTGCGAGAAGAGGGCGCCGTCGAGCATGAGGTGACTCCGTGTTCTGTGCGAGGGAACGGTGTCCTCAGCCTACCGGGTGGTTTGGTACGATGAGGGGAGTACCTCGGCGAGGGATGCCTGCGCGCGTGCGCGCACATCCGTTATCGACGCGGCGAAGCAAGCCCGGTGGCTTTCCTCACGCGTCTGCGTACGAGTTCGAATCCCAGACCACCGCGCAGCCTCGCTGCGTGCCCCGAAGGAGAACCCATGTCTGAAGACACCAAGGTCGTCGCCGAGCTCCGCGAGAGCTTCGGCAAGGGCTTCGCCCGCCGCCTCCGCGCCGCCGGCAAGATCCCCGCCGTCATCTACGGCCACGGCACCGAGCCCGTGCACGTCGCACTGCCCGGCCACCAGGTCTCGCTCATCATCCGCCGCGCCAACGCGCTGCTCGAGCTCGACATCGCCGGCAAGGAGCAGCTCGCGCTGGTCAAGGACGTCCAGAAGGACCCGGTGCACCAGATCATCGAGCACATCGACCTGCTCGTGGTGAAGAAGGGCGAGAAGGTCACGATCGACGTTCCCGTCGTCGTCACGGGCGAGTCCTTCGCCGGCACGATCGCCAACCTCGACGCGACCACGCTGTCGCTCGAGGTCGAGGCCACGCACATCCCGCAGAACGTCGAGGTCTCGGTCGAGGGCCTCGAGGAGGGCGCGCACATCACGGCCGCCGACGTCACGCTCCCCAAGGGCGCGACGTTGCTGACCGACCCCGAGGTCCTCGTGGTCGCCGTGACGGTGCCGGTCCTCGACCTCGAGAGCGACGCCGACGCCGAGACCGAGGAGCCCGCCGAGGGCGAGACCGAGGAAGAGGCAGCGCAGGAGGACGCCGCGGAGTGACCTCCGCCGGCGCAGCGCACAGCTGACTGCTCCACAGAGGGGGCGCGAGCAGATCGCGCCCCCTCTGTCGTATCCTGACCCGGGACCGCACGTCCCGGCATCCGAGAGGACGAGACATGGCATCCACCTGGCTGGTGGTCGGACTCGGCAACCCCGGCCCTCGCTACGAGGCCACGCGGCACAACATCGGTCAGATGGTCGTCGACGAGCTCGCCGCTCGCCGCGGGGAGTCGTTCCGCGAGCACAAGGGCGGTGCGCGGGTCGTCGAGACGTGGCTGCGCCCCGGTGGCGACAAGCTCGTGCTCGCCAAGCCGAACACGTTCATGAACGTCTCAGGCACTCCGGTCGCTGCGCTCGCGCGCTTCTACTCCGTGCCCGCGGAGCGCGTCATCGTCGTGCACGACGAGCTCGACATCCCCTTCGACACCGTCAAGCTCAAGACCGGCGGCGGCCACGGCGGACACAACGGCGTGCGCGACATCGCCCGTGCCCTCACCACGCCGGACTTCCCGCGGGTGCGCGTCGGCATCGGGCGTCCGGTCGGACGTCAGGATCCGGCAGACTGGGTCCTGTCGCCATTCGCCAAGGACGAGCGCGCGAACCTGCCGGTCCTCGTGTCCGACGGGGCCGACGCCGTCGAACTGCTCGTCGCGGAGGGGCTTCTCGCGGCGCAGCAGAAGCACCACGCTCCGCGCTAGCGGTACGGCCGCACAGCGGGCCCGAGGTTCGCGCCGGCCAGGGGTCGGTCAGGTCGTGGGCAGGAAGCCGGATGCCGTCCCCGTGGCGATCGTGACGACCAGGACGACCCAGAAGATCACGGGGGCGACGGCGGCCACGACGAGAGCGGCGATCCCCGCCCCTCGGCCCTGCCGGCGGACGATGCCCAGGATCCCGATGACGATGGCCGCGATGCCGAGCACGGTGCCGGCCCAGAAGGCGATCTCGGCCCAGAGGACCTGATCCCGTGCGGGGGAGAGGGTCGAGAGCAGGTCGGGATCGTTCGTGTCGATGCCTGACGGGATGCGGACGCCGATCTCGAAGCCTGCGACGCCCGCGACGATCGGGACCACCACCGCGGCGACGATCGCGAGGACGAGAGCCAGGATGCCGAGGAAACCGGACTTCCGTGCCGGGACCTCAGGTACCTGGTATCCGCCGGACGACGGCGCGTAGCCGCCCACGGGGACCTGGTACGCGCCGGGAGGGGCGGCCTGGGGCGTAGGAGCCCCTGGTGCCGGGAAGCCTGCCGGTGCGGATGCCGGGCGAACGGGAGGAGGTCCCGCGGCGTATGCCGGGGGAGCGGGAGGGGCCTCGCTGTATGCCGGCGGGGCGTACGCGGGAGGGGCCGGCGGTGCCGCGGCGTATGCCGGGGGTACGGGTGGAGCCTCGTTGTACGCCGGCGGGGTGGGCGCGGGGATGTGCTCGGGAGCAGGCTCGGGTGGGACGGCGCCGGACGGGGGCTGCTGCTGATCGCTCACGCCCCCATCCTAGAGCGCGGGTCCGACGGCGACCGGCTCAGACGCGGCGCAGCAGCCCGACGCGGTCGTACACCGCGGCGAGGGTCGCGTCGGCGACGGCATCCGCACGTGCGGCGTTCGCCGCGAGGATGCGGTCGAGCTCGGCGGGGTCGGCGAGCAGCTCCAGCGCGCGGGCGCGCACCGGCTCGAACTCGTTGACGACCACCTCGGCGAGGCCCTTCTTGAAGTCCCCGTACCCGCGTCCTGCGTACTCGTCCTCGATCGCCTCGACCTGACGGCCGCTGAGGGCCGCGTAGATCGTGAGCAGGTTCGAGACGCCGGGCTTGTTCTCGCGGTCGAAGCGCACGGAGCCTTCGTTGTCGGTCACGGCCCGCATGATCTTCTTCGCGGACTTGGCCGGGTCGTCGAGCATCCACAGCACGCCGGCGTCGCTCTCCGCGGACTTCGACATCTTCGACGTCGGGTTCTGCAGGTCGTAGATGCGCGCCGTGTCCTTCTGGATCACGGGGCGCGGCACGACGAAGGTCTCGCCGAAACGGGAGTTGAATCGCTCAGCGAGGTCGCGGGTCAGCTCGACGTGCTGCTTCTGATCGTCGCCGACCGGCACGACATCGGTCTGGTACAGCAGGATGTCCGCCGCCATCAGCACCGGGTACGTGAACAGGCCGACGCTCGTGGCGTCGGCGCCGTAGCGGGCCGACTTGTCCTTGAACTGCGTCATGCGCCCGGCCTCGCCGAAGCCCGTGATGGTCGAGAGGATCCAGGCGAGCTCCGCGTGCGCGCGCACGTGCGACTGCACGTACAGCGTCGACTGGGACGGCTCGATCCCGGCGGCGATGTACTGCGCGGCCGTGCGGCGGGTCTTCTCGCGGAGCTCCGCGGGGTCCTGGGCGACTGTGAGCGCGTGCAGGTCGACGACGGAGAAGTAGGCGTCGTAGGAGCTCTGCAGCTCCCGCCACTGTAGGAGCGCCCCGATGTAGTTGCCGATCTGGAGGGAGTCGGCGGAGGGCTGCATTCCGGAGTAGAGGCGAGGCTTGGTCACGGGTTCAATCCTAGGCCGACGTGCCGGGCTCGTTGGCGCAGGAGTCCTGTCTAGGCTGATGCGCATGACCTCCCCGCGCCGTGCCGACGGACCTCGGAAACGGCGGGACGCCGCCCTGTACGTCGAGATCGTCATCCGGGCACCGATGGAGCGAGTCTGGGAGCTGACGCAGGATCCGGACACTCATGCGCGGTGGGACGCACGCTTCACCGCGATCCGACCGACGAACGTCCGCGAAGACGGGGCACAGGAGTTCGTCTACGAGCTCGATCTCGGCGTCCACACGATCCGCGGCACCGGGGTGTCCCGCGGTGAACGCCGGGGGAGGGCGGGCGAGCGCACTTCCGCGCTCCTCTTCGACACCTCGGATCGGCTCTCCCCGTTGGGAGCCGGACGAGGCTACTGGCGGTACATCCCGACCGACGACGGCATCCGCTTCCTCACGGGCTACGACTACGTTCCGGGGTGGGGACTTCTCGGACGGATCGTCGATCCACTCGTCACGCGGCGGTTCGTCTGGTGGCTCACCGCCTGGAGCTTCGACCGGCTCCGCCTCTGGGCCGAGGAGGGGATCCCTCCCGAGCAGACCGGCTGGTGGCGGTCGCTGCGGCCCGGTCGTCCACGCGCTCGCGCGGGTCGCTGCCTCTCCCGTCCGCCTCGTCCCGGAGACCGCACCATCATGCAGAATGCACCGTCCGCCCTCGCGGAGCTGGACCGATGACCGCCGCGACGGGCGTGTTCCGCCGCGCACTCGGACCGGACTTCGATCGACTGCACCCGCGCATGCAGGAGCGCTTCGGGGTCGGCGTGGCTGCGGGCTACGGATGCATCGGACGGGGTGTCATGACCGAGGTCCGCCGCGGTCCGTGGTGGACGCTGCCGTTCCTCGGGATCGGCACGATGCGCAACATCATGTTCCCCGACCGCGGGCGCGACATCCCCTTCCAGATCGACAACCATGCGTACGTCGATGGCCTGGGGCGGGAGACCGTGACGTTCGTGCGCACGATGCAGATCCGTCCAGCCCGTCGACGGCGCTTCGACGCGACCATGATCTACAGTGAGGACCGCGGTCGGATCGTGGACTATCTCGGGACGCACCAGCACCTCGCCGTCGACCTGGACCTCTCCGTGACCGACGACGGCGGTCTCCGCTTGACCTCAGGTGAGCAGCGATTCTATGAGGGGCCGGTGGCGTTCCGTTTCCCGATGATGTTCAGCGGCCGTGCGTACCTGACGGAGCACTACGACGACGAACGCGACTGCTACGTCATCGATCTCGAAGTGCGCAACGACATCCTGGGCTTCCTGTTCGGTTACCGGGGCACGTTCGCCTGCGAGTTCGTGCCGGGCGGCGATGCGCCGGCGACCACCAAGCCCTACCGCGAGGAGGCACGGGAGTGACCGGAGGATCCGGAGTCCTCCTGGACGCTCTCGGTGAGGACGCCGATCGCCTGCATCCGACCCTCCGCGCGCAGATGTCGTCGACGATCGAGCGTCAGGAGTCGCACGGCGTGTTCGCGCGCGCCGGAAGTCGGCTCCGCCGCCTCAACGCCCTCGGCATCCCGGTCGTCGGTCGGGACGCTCTGGTGAGCGGATACGAGCGCGACGTGCCGTTCACTCTCGTGACGGTGGCGCGGCGGGACGGACTCGGGCGTGCGACGCTCGACACCACGCGGGAGTTCGGATTCCGCGGCGGCGTCCAGTGCATCACGGACCGACTCGTCGCGAGTTCGCGTCCCGGACTGGTGCGCAACGTGCTGGGGAGGGCGGGACGGATCGAACTGATCCTGCGCTGCGACGTCACCGAGGGCGGTGCCCTGCGGATGCGCAGCGAGCGTGTGGCCGTGCGCCTCGCAGGAAGACGTTTCGCGCTCCGCGGGATCCTCCGCCTCGATATCCGGGTCGAGGATGGATGGGATGCCGTGCAGGAACGGCGAACCATCCGGATGAGCGCACGTAGCCCGATCGCGGGCACCGTCCTCGAGTATCGCGGGTGGTACCGCGTCGCGCCGCCCGAGGACCGACCCGGCTCGACTCAGTAGGCGTAGTCGACGACCACGGGGGCGTGGTCGCTCCACCGCTGGTCGTAGGCCTCGGCGCGGGCCACGTGGTAGGCCGTGACGCGCTCGGCGAGGGCCGGGGTGGCGAGGTGGTAGTCGATCCGCCATCCCGAGTCGTTGTCGAAGGCCTGGCCGCGCATCGACCACCACGTGTAGGGGCCGTCGACCTCGCCATGGAAGCGCCGGCCGACGTCGACCCAGCCGAGTCCGGTGCCGGTGCTGCCGTCGACTCCCTCGACCTCCTGGCCGGCCGCGCCGAGGAAGCGGTCGAAGTAGGCGCGCTCGCGAGGCAGGAAGCCGGCCTTCTTGCGGTTGCCGCGCCAGTTCTTGATGTCGAGCTCGCGGTGGCCCACGTTGAGGTCGCCCGTCACGAGCGCGAGGGCGTCGTCCTGGCCGAGCTCGGCGAGTCGGATGCCGAACGCGTCGAGGAACTTCCACTTCTCGTCCTGCTTCGGGGTGTCGGCTTCGCCCGAGTGCACGTAGGCGCTCACCACGGTGAGCGGGCGGTCGCCGATCAGGAAGTCGGCCTCGATCCAGCGTCCCTTCGAGTCGAAGTCGTCCGGCCCGAACTGGGTGCGCGACACCAGCGCGGGGGTGCGGCTCGCGATCGCCACGCCGGCGCGGCCCTTCGCGGTCGCTTCGTCGTGCACGAACGTCCAGCCCGGGAGGGCGGCCTCGAGGTGCTCGTCCTGCCCGCGGACCTCCTGCAGGGTCAGGATGTCGACGTCGGCGGCATCGAGCCAGGAGCTCATCCCGTTGCGAGCGGCCGCTCGGATCCCGTTGACATTGACCGAGGCGATACGCAGATGAGGCATGAGGACAAGCCTAACGAGGGTCGCCGACATCCTCGGACGAGCGGTCCCGTTCCGCCCGTAAGCGCTGGATGAACGACGGCACCGGCTCGGGCAGCGGCGGGGCGGACGCTTCGAGATCGGCGAGGTCGGTTTCCGCCGCCCGCACGGCATGCGCCGCCGCCCAGGACCGGTACCACGGGGCATCCTCGCGTGCGTTTCGAGCCGCGTCCAGACGGATCTGCGCCGCCGCGACGAGCGTGCGATGCTCGTCGGCACGCCGCTGAGCGTTCGACCTGTGCGTGAGGGGCAGATCGCGGTCTCGCGCTGACACCGCGATCCACGACGACGCGACGAGCATCACGACGCCGTTCACGCGGAACCACAGCAGGAGTCCGATGAAGATCGCGAACGTGGCGAGCAGCGGATTGCTCGGCGTGTAGCTCAGCAGGAAGCCCGCGCCGTACTGGAGGACCGTCATCGCCGCCCCGCCGAGCAGTGCGCCCGGCCAGATCGTCCGCCAGGCCAGCGATGTGCCCGTCAGGAACCTGACCATGGCCGCGAGGGCGCTCGACAGCAGCACGAAGGAGACCAGCACGGTTCCGAGACGGATACTGAGCTCGATGCCCGCCGATCCCGGCTGCCACCCGACGAGGCCGAGCAGCCAGCTCAGCGCCGCCGCGCTGGCCGAGCTGAGAAGAGACCCTGCCAGGAGCGCGACGCCGAAGATCAGCGCGGCGAGGAGGTCGCGGGCCTTGAGCAGCAGGTAGTTGCGCAGGTCCGGTGGCAGGCCGAAGATGTCTCGGGTCGCGCGACGCGAGAAGGTCACCCATCCGATGGCTGTCCAGATCACCGTCCCCAGAGCGATGAGGCCCGTGACGCTGAGCACGCCGGTGGTGCTCGCCGCGATCTCCTGCGCCTGATCCGGAGTGAACAGGCCGCCCTCAGCCTGGATCAGGTTCGGGATGTAGCTGTTGATGACGTCGATCAGCGCGTCGACGGCCTCCGTGCTGGCCCCGAGCCAGAGGCCCGCGACGGCGAAGGCGAGGTAGACGGCCGCGAAGATCGCGAACAGCGCCTGGTAGCTCACTCCGGCGGCGAGGAGGAAGCCGTTGTGCTGCAGGAAGTGTCGCCAGACGCGCACGGGGAAGAGGGCGAGAGCGCGACGCGTGATCGTCGTCGCGCGCTCTACGGCGGCGTCGATCCGGCCCTGTTCGGGCTCGGCTGCTGCTCGATCGGGGCGGGACACGTCTTCACCCTATCGGCGTCGATCGCGGGGCAGACGGCCGACGGGCGGCCTCCCGGAGGAGACCGCCCGTCCGCGTCGTCACCGCGTGATCAGGGGCGACCGCGCAGCACGGCCTGCTTGACCTCGGCGATGGCCTTGGTGACCTCGATGCCACGCGGGCAGGCCTCGGAGCAGTTGAAGGTCGTGCGGCAGCGCCACACGCCCTCCTTGTCGTTGAGGATGTCGAGGCGCACGGCGGCGTTGTCGTCGCGCGAGTCGAAGATGAAGCGGTGCGCGTTCACGATCGCCGCAGGGCCGAAGTACTGGCCGTCGGTCCAGAACACGGGGCACGACGAGGTGCACGCGGCGCACAGGATGCACTTGGTCGTGTCGTCGAAGATCTCGCGGTCCACGATCGACTGGGTGCGCTCCTTGCCCTTCTCGGGCACGGAGTTCGCGACGAGGAAGGGCTGCACCTCGCGGTACGACGCGAAGAACGGCTCCATGTCGACGACGAGGTCCTTCTCGAGGGGGAGGCCCTTGATCGCCTCGACGTAGATCGGCTTCGAGATGTCGAGGTCCTTGATCAGCGTCTTGCAGGCCAGGCGGTTGCGGCCGTTGATGCGCATGGCGTCGGAGCCGCAGATGCCGTGGGCGCAGGAGCGGCGGAACGTGAGCGAGCCGTCGACCTCCCACTTGATCTTGTGCAGCGCGTCGAGGACGCGGTCGGTGGAGTAGAGCTCCACGTCGTAGTCGACCCAGTGCGGCTCGGCGTCGACCTCGGGGTCGAACCGGCGGATGTTGAACGTGACGATGAAGGACTGGATGCCGGTGTCCTCCGTGACCTCCGCGGGGGCCTCGGCGAGTGCGTTCGACATTCTCAGTACTTCCTCTCCATCGGCGGGTAGTTCAACTCGCCCTGCTCGTTCTTGGTGAAGACGACGGGCTTCCAGTCGAGCTTGATGTGATCGCTCGGGTCGGACGAATGCGGGTCGCCCGTGAGGTACGCCATCGTGTGCTGCATGTAGTTCTCGTCGTCGCGTTTCGGGAAGTCGTCGCGCATGTGACCGCCGCGGCTCTCCTCGCGGTTCTGCGCCGCGTAGACGACGACCTCGGCGATGTCGAGCAGGAAGCCCAGCTCGACCGCCTCGAGGAGGTCGGTGTTGAAGCGGTGGCCCTTGTCGTCGACGTGCACGTTCTTGTAGCGCTCGCGCAGCTCCGCGATGACGCCCAGCACGTGCTGCAGCGAGTCGTGCGTGCGGAACACCTGCGCGCCCTTGTCCATCTCATCCTGCAGCGTCTTGCGCAGCACGGCGATGCGCTCGGTGCCCTGGTTGTTGCGCAGACCCTCGAGCATGTCGGACACGAAGGCCGCGGGGTTCTCGGGCAGCGGGACGAACTCGGCGGTCTTGACGTACTCGACCGCGTTGCGGCCCGAGCGCTTGCCGAACACGTTGATGTCGAGCAGCGAGTTGGTGCCGAGGCGGTTGGCGCCGTGCACCGAGACGCACGCGCACTCGCCGGCGGCGTAGAGACCGGGGACGACCGTGTCGTTGTCGGCGAGGACCTCGCCGGCGTTGTTGGTCGGGATGCCGCCCATCGCGTAGTGCGCGGTCGGCATGACCGGGACCGGCTCGACCACGGGGTCGACGCCGAGATAGGTGCGGGCGAACTCCGTGATGTCGGGGAGCTTGGTCTCGAGGACCTCCGCGCCGAGGTGCGTGCAGTCGAGCAGCACGTAGTCCTTGTGGGGGCCGGCACCGCGGCCCTCTGCGACCTCCTGCACCATGCAGCGAGCGACGATGTCACGCGGAGCGAGGTCCTTGATGGTCGGTGCGTAGCGCTCCATGAACCGCTCGCCGGAGGCGTTGCGCAGGATCGCGCCCTCGCCGCGCGCGCCCTCGGTGAGGAGGATGCCGAGCCCGGCGAGGCCGGTCGGGTGGAACTGGAAGAACTCGAGGTCCTCGAGGGGGAGGCCCTTGCGCCACACGATGCCCACGCCGTCGCCCGTGAGGGTGTGCGCGTTCGAGGTGGTCTTGAAGATCTTGCCGAAGCCGCCGGTCGCGAAGATCACGGCCTTGGAGTGGAAGACGTGCAGCTCTCCGGTCGAGAGGTCGTACGCCACGACGCCCGCGATCTGCGTCGCGCCCGCGGCATCCTTCACCGTGATGAGGTCGAGCACGTAGAACTCGTTGAAGAAGTTGATGCCGAGCTTGACGCAGTTCTGGAACAGCGTCTGCAGGATCATGTGACCCGTGCGGTCTGCGGCGTAGCACGCGCGACGCACCGGCGTCTTGCCGTGCTCGGCCGTGTGGCCGCCGAAGCGGCGCTGGTCGATCTTGCCCTCGGGCGTGCGGTTGAAGGGGAGGCCCATGTTCTCGAGGTCGATGACCGCGTCGATGGCCTCCTTCGCGAGGATCTCCGCAGCGTCCTGGTCGACGAGGTAGTCGCCGCCCTTGACGGTGTCGAACGTGTGCCACTCCCAGCTGTCCTCCTCGACGTTCGCGAGGGCTGCGGCCATGCCGCCCTGCGCCGCACCCGTGTGGGAGCGCGTCGGGTAGAGCTTGGAGATCACGGCGGTCTTGGCGCCGGGTCCTGCCTCGATCGCCGCGCGCATGCCGGCGCCGCCGGCTCCCACGATGACGATGTCGAACTGGTGGTAGTGCACGCCGTCGCGCACGAAGGAGTCCTGGGTCTCGGTAGTCACTTCTTCTTATGCCTTCTCTTCTACTTGCCCAGCGTCTGGCACTGTTCCCACAGCGTGCTCGACTCGGTCACTCCGAGGCACGGGTCGAACGTGAAGACCACGAGCGTGCCGAGGAGGATGAGCAGAGCCGCGGCGAGACCGAGGGCCCAGACGAGCGCCTTGCGCGCCGTGTTGTTCGTGACGTAGTCGTTCACGATCGTGCGCATGCCGTTCGCGCCGTGGATCAGCGCGAGCCACAGCATGATGACGTCCCACCACTGCCAGAACGGCGTGGCGAACTTGCCGGCGATGAAGGCGAAGTCGAGGGCGTGGATGCCCTCGCCGACCATGAGGTTGATGAAGAGGTGCCCGAAGATGAGGATCACGAGGAGCACGCCGGAGCCGCGCATGAAGAGCCAGCCCCACTTCTCGAGGTTCACTCCGCGGCGGGTGCGTACGGGCGCGGCGACGGTCTGAGCGGTCATCAGTGTCCTCCTCCGGCGCCGAAGCCGGCGAACGCGAGCATCAGGTGGCGAGGCACGAAGCCGGCCATGATGATGCCCCAGACGAGCAGCACGCCCCAGAACAGCTGGCGCTGGTACTTCGCGCCCTTCGACCAGAAGTCGACCGCGATGATGCGCAGGCCGTTCATGGCGTGGAACACGATGCCGGCGACGAGTACGACCTCGCCGAGCGCCATGATCGGGTTCTTGTACGTGCCGATCACGGCGTTGTACGCCTCGGGCGACACCCTGATGAGCGCCGTGTCGAGCACGTGCACCAACAGGAAGAAGAAGATGGCGACTCCGGTGATGCGGTGAAGCACCCACGACCACATGCCTTCGCGACCCCGGTAGAGGGTGCCGCGGGGGGTCTTGGACGTGGTTTCCGAAATCGACGGTGTCAAGCGAGCGCTTGTGGACACGGTCGTCCTCCCTGGATCGATGTGACTCGGTCGCGTGCACTGCGCCCGTACAGGTTGACCCTGTCGAAGTCAGGCATGCCCGATCGACGTCCATCTTATTCCCGCGCGGAGCCTGCGGGCGACGAAGGGGACCCTAACCATCTCGATGTCGAGACAACGCCTCGGGCTACGCTGACAGAGTGAGCCGACCCATCGAGAACTTCTACGCCGTCATCCCCGCCGGAGGAATCGGCAGCCGTCTGTGGCCGTTGTCGCGCGCGGATGCGCCGAAGTTCCTGCACGATCTGACGGGATCCGGGCACTCCCTGCTCCGCGACACCTGGGACCGCCTCGAGCCGCTCACGGGACCCGACCGCATCGCCGTCGTCACGGGGCGCGCTCATCGAGCCGCCGTCGAGGCGGAGCTCCCCGGAATCGCCGACCTCAATGTGTTCCTCGAGTCCGAGCCCCGTGAATCCGCCGCTGCGATCGGACTGGCGGCCGCGATCCTGCACCGTCGCGACCCGGACGTCATCATCGGCTCCTTCAGCGCCGACCACGTCATCCGCGGGACTCGCGTGTTCGAGTTCGCGGTGAGGGACGCCGTGGAGGTCGCGCGCGAGGGGTACATCTGCACGATCGGCATCTCGCCGACAGAGCCCGCGGTCGGCTTCGGGTACATCAAGAGGGGCCCGGAGCTGGTGGTCGACGGGGCGCGGGAGGCCGCGCTCGTCGAGAGCTTCGTCGAGAAGCCGGACCTCGAGACCGCCAAGGCGTACTTCGCGAGCCGCGACTATCTGTGGAACGCGGGCATGTTCATCGCGAAGGCGAGCGTCCTGCTCGACGAGCTCGCCGCCAACGAGCCGGAGCTGCACGCCGGGCTCCTCGAGCTCGCGGAGGCGTGGGACGACCGCGAGCGCCGAGGGCCGGCGGTCGACCGCATCTGGCCGGGGCTCAAGAAGATCGCGATCGACTACGCCGTCGCGGAGCCCGCGGCGACCCGCGGACGCCTCGCCGTCGTGCCCGGCCACTTCGACTGGGACGACGTGGGGGACTTCGCCTCGCTCACGAAGCTCATCACGAACGGACGCAAGGGCGACCTGGCCGTGCTGGGTCCGAAGGCCCGCGTGCTGACGGATGCGGCGAGCGGCATCCTGGTCAGCCAGACGTCCCGTGTGATCAGCCTGGTCGGTGTGCAGGACATCGTGGTCGTCGACACCCCTGACGCCCTGCTGGTCACGACGGTCGAGAACGCGCAGCGCGTGAAGGGCGTCGTGGAGTCCCTCAAACTCACCGGTCGAGGCGACGTGCTCTGATGCGCACCCCGAGGTGCTCATGTGTCGCTCAGATTTCAGGTTCGTAACCATTCACCGAAGCCGCCCGCTCCGGTATGCGCGAATGACGAAACAGTAGGTAACTTTGATCGATCCGCGAGGGCCGCGGGTTCGTTGAGGGAGGCATGAGTTGACCATCTCCACCACCAAGAAGCTGCTCGGCGCCACCATCGCCGCGGGCGTCGTCTTCGCACTCGCCGGCTGCGGCCAGGCTCCGACCGAGTCGGGCGGCAACGGAGGCGGCGACGCTGCATCCGACTTCCTGCCGTGCCTCGTCTCCGACGCCGGGGGCTGGAACGACAAGTCGTTCAACCAGTCCGCCAAGGAAGGCATGGACCGCGCCGCGGACACCCTCGGCGTGAAGCCGCTCGAGTTCGAGTCGGCGAACGACAACGATTACGCCCCGAACCTCGAGACCGCCGTCTCGGAAGGGTGCTCGCTCATCGTCTCGGTCGGCTTCAAGCTGTCCGCCGCGACCGTCGAGTCCGCTCTCGCGAACCCGGACATCGACTACGCGATCATCGACGACTACGCCGACAACGACTTCGACGGCACGACGGACGCGCCGAACATCAAGCCCCTCGTCTTCGACACGGCCCAGGCCGCGTACCTCGGCGGTTACGCCGCGGCCGGCTGGTCGGCGCAGGCCGGTGTGAACAAGGTCGGCACCTTCGGCGGCATGCAGATCCCGTCCGTCGCCGTGTTCATGGACGGCTTCGAGCTCGGTGTCGAGAAGTACAACGAGGACAAGTCGGGTGCCGTGCAGGTCTTCGGCTGGGACGTCGCGACGCAGGAGGGCTCGTTCACGGGTGGCTTCGACGCGAACGACACCGCCAAGCAGACCGCTCAGGGTGTGCTCGACCAGGGCGTCGACGTGATCCTCCCGGTCGGTGGCCCGATCTACCAGAGCGCCGCGGCAGCCATCAAGGACAGCGGCAAGGACACCCTCATGGTCGGCGTCGACAGCGACCTCGCCGTCGCCGACGAGAGCGTGGCTGACGTCACCCTCTTCTCGATCATGAAGGCGATCGACGTCGCCGTCGAGGACGCGACCATCGCGGCCTCGGAGGGCGACTTCGACCCGGCGCCCTACGTGGGCACCCTCGAGAACGAGGGCGTGAAGCTCTCGGGCTTCGGCTCGTTCGAGTCCGAGCTGCCCGACGGGCTGCTCGATGAGATCGCCGCTCTCCAGGAGCAGATCATCTCGGGCGACATCACGGTGGAGTCCCCGAACTCCCCGTAAGTCGCAGCAGGTCCAGGGCGGGGCGAGTGGAGCAAGCGGCCACTCGCCCCGCGCCGTGGACGGACGACCGTCCTCAGCGTGCGCGGATTTCCGCCGTCGCGCCCGGGACTCCACGGACACTTCTGGATAAGGTGCAGATATGAAGCTCGAACTTCGCGGCATCACCAAGCGATTCGGTAGCCTCGTGGCCAACGACCACATCGATCTGGTGGTCGAGCCGGGGCAGATCCACGCTCTTCTCGGTGAGAACGGCGCAGGCAAGTCCACGCTGATGAACGTCCTCTACGGCCTCTACCAGGCCGACGAGGGAGAGATCCTCCTCGACGACGTCGTGCAGCGGTTCCGAGGCCCCGGAGACGCGATGAACGCGGGCATCGGCATGGTGCACCAGCACTTCATGCTCGTCCCCGTCTTCACCGTCGCCGAGAACGTCATGCTCGGCCACGAGCAGACGAAGGGCGTCGGACGCCTCGACATCGCGAAGGCCCGCGAGCACGTGCGTGCCGTCGCCGCGCGTTTCGGCTTCGACATCGACCCCGACGCGATCGTCGGCGACCTCCCCGTCGGCGTGCAGCAGCGCGTCGAGATCATCAAGGCGCTCTCGCGCGATGCGAAGGTTCTCGTGTTCGACGAGCCGACCGCCGTGCTGACCCCGCAGGAGACCGACGAGCTCATGGGCATCATGCGGCAGCTCCGCGAAGAGGGCACCGCGATCGTCTTCATCACCCACAAGCTCCGTGAGGTCCGCGAGGTCGCGGACACCATCACGATCGTGCGTCTCGGGCGCATCGTCGGCGAAGCGTCGCCGACTGCCAGCAACTCCGAGCTCGCCTCGCTCATGGTCGGACGCGCCGTCGAGCTCACGGTTCAGAAGGAGGCACCGCGACTGGGCGATGGCGGACTCGAGGTCGAGGGTCTCCGCGTGCTGACCCCGAGCGGTGCGATCGTCGTCGACGACGTCGCCTTCACCGTGCGACCCGGAGAGGTCCTCGCGATCGCCGGAGTGCAGGGCAACGGCCAGACCGAGCTCGTCGAGGCCATCGTCGGCCTCGCAGCCCGGGTCGAGGGCTCCATCACGCTCGACGGCACGCAGCTCGTGGGCAAGAGCGTGCGCGCCATCCTCGACACCGGAGTCGGCTTCGTGCCCGAGGACCGCAACGAGGACGGACTGGTCGGAGGGTTCTCCGTCGCGGAGAACCTGATCCTCGACCGCTCAGACGACCAGGCGTTCAGCCGCGGGGGCACCATCCGCCGCGCCGCACTCGAGGAGTTCGCGAAGGAGCGGATCTCCGAGTACGACATCCGCACGCAGGGCCCGCACACCCCCGCGGGCACGCTGTCCGGGGGAAACCAGCAGAAGGTCGTGATCGCGCGCGAGATGAGCCGCGAGCTGCGCCTCCTCGTCGCCGCGCAGCCGACCCGCGGTGTGGACGTCGGATCGATCGAGTTCATCCACAAGCGCATCATCGAGACGCGCGACGCCGGGGTCCCGGTGGTGGTGGTCTCGACGGAACTCGACGAGGTCGCGGCTCTCGCCGACCGGATCGCGGTCATGTACCGAGGAAGCATCGTCGGCATCGTGCCCGGCGACACCCCGCGCGAGACGCTGGGTCTGATGATGGCGGGCGCCGCCGAAGGAGAGGCAGCCGCATGAGCGGGACCACACCGGGAGCGGACGATGCCGTCAAGGGCCTCCCCGCCGAACAGCTCCCGCGGGCGACCGGCCCGCTGACGGGAGACGTGCCCCCGCCCCCGCGCGGCAACGTCATCCTCAAGGAGATCCTGCGCGGGAGCGCAGTCTCGACGATCCTCGCGATCTTCCTCGCCCTCGTCGTCGGCGGCGTGCTCATCGCGTTCACGAACGAGGACGTGCAGGAGGCCTCGGGCTACTTCTTCGCACGTCCGGGCGACACGATCGCGGCGGCCTGGCAGGCGGTCTACAACGGCTATGAGGCGCTCTTCCGCGGGGCGATCTTCAACGCCCGTGGGGCCGACTTCGCCGCGCAGATCCGCCCGCTCACGAACACGTTGGGGTTCGCCGCCCCGCTCATCGCCGCCGGCCTCGGCGTCGCGCTCGCGTTCCGCGTGGGCCTGTTCAACATCGGCGCCCGCGGACAGATGCTCATCGGCGTCGCGGTGGCCGGTCTGCTGACCTTCAACCTCGATCTGCCGATCTGGCTGCACATCCCCGTCACGCTCGTCGCCGGCATCGCCGGCGGCGCTCTCTGGGGAGCCATCGCGGGACTCATCAAGGCCCGCACCGGCGCGCACGAGGTGATTCTCACGATCATGCTCAACTACGTGGCGTACTACCTGCTGCTGTGGATGATCCGCACGCCGGGGCTCCTGCAGAAGCCCGGCACGAACCAGGCGCTCGGTTCGCCGACGCCGTCGTCGGCGCAGTTCCCTGAGCTGCTCGGCCCGAAGTTCCCGCTCCTCGATCTCGGCTTCGTGCTCGTGATCATCGCGACGCTGTTCGTGTGGTGGCTCATCGAGCGGTCCGCTCTCGGTCTTCGCATGCGCGCGGTGGGGGAGAACCCGCACGCCGCACGCGCCGCCGGAATCAGCGTGCAGCGCGTCTACGTGTACGCGATGCTGTTCGCCGGCGCGCTCGCGGGTCTCGCCGGCATGAACCAGGTCCAGGGCGCCGTCACGACGGGTATCACCGAGACGATCGACGCCGGGATCGGCTTCGACGCGATCACCGTCGCCCTCCTGGGACGCAGCCGCGCGTGGGGCACCTTCGCGGCCGGCATCCTGTTCGGTGCGCTGAAGGCGGGGTCGTTCTCGATGCAGGCGCAGGACATCCCGGTCGACATCGTGCTCGTGGTGCAGTCGCTCGTCGTGCTCTTCATCGCGGCACCGCCGCTGCTGCGCGCGGTGTTCTTCCTGCCCAAGTCCGATGCGGAGAAGGCCGCCAAGGCGAGAGCCAAGGCTGCGAAGAAGGCGGTGGCCGCATGATGTCGCTCGTTCAGACCGAAGCCGCCGACGGCACGGTCCAGCTCGCCACAGTGCGTGAGCGCCACCTCAAGGGGCCGATCGTGCTCGCCGCGGTCACCGTGCTCCTGGCGCTCCTCTTCCTCCTGGTGCCGCGGAGCGGGACAAGCTCCTTCCGCCTGAGCGACCAGTCCTCGGCTCTCGCCCTGCCGGACGTCGAACTGCCCACGGGCCCGACCATCTGGGTCGTGGTCGGAATCCTCGTGGTGCTCACGATCGCCGCCTTCCTCCGCGCGTGGAGTTACCGCAAGGCCTCCTTGTGGATCGCGGCCGGGTTCGGCGCGATCGCGGTCTTCGCGTTCCTCGTGTGGGCCGGTGCCGGCGGGCTCGTGCCCGTCACCAGCCTGCTCTTCGGCGCGGTGTCCCTCTCCGTGCCGCTGGTGTTCGGCGCGCTGGGCGGTGTCATCGGCGAGCGGGCCGGCGTCGTCAACGTGGCGATCGAAGGACAGCTGCTCCTCGGTGCGTTCTCCGCAGCACTGCTGTCGAGCATCACCGGGAGCCCGTTCATCGGTCTTCTGGGCGCCATGCTCGGCGGAGTCCTGGTCGCCAGCGTCCTCGCGGCGTTCGCGATCAAGTACCTCGTCGAGCAGGTGATCGTCGGAGTCGTGCTCAACGTGCTCGTCAGCGGCCTCACCGGCTTCCTCTACGGAGCCCTCCTGGCACCGCACGAAGCGGAGCTGAACAGCCCCGTGCGCTTCAGCCGCATCGAGATCCCGCTGCTCAGCGACATCCCGATCATCGGGCCGGTGCTCTTCAACCAGACCTTCATCGTGTACCTGATGTTCATCACCGTCGCGGTGGTGGCGTGGGGTCTCTACCGCACGAAGTGGGGCCTCCGGCTGCGCGCTGTCGGCGAGCACCCGCAGGCGGCCGACACCGTCGGCATCAAGGTGAACTCGACGCGCTTCTGGAACGTACTCCTCGCGGGCGCGATCGCGGGCATCGGAGGCGCGTACTTCACGCTCGTCTCGGTGCCGCAGTTCGGGAAGGACATGACGGCGGGTCTCGGCTTCATCGCCCTCGCCGCCGTGATCTTCGGCCGGTGGGATCCGATCCGCGCGACGCTCGCCGCGCTGCTCTTCGGGTTCGCGACGAACCTGCAGAACCTGCTGTCGATCCTGAAGACGCCGATCCCCGGCGAGTTCATGCTGATGCTGCCGTACGTCGTCACGTTGCTCGCAGTCGCCGGTTTCGCTGGTCAGATCCGCGGCCCCGCGGCGAGCGGCAAGCCGTACATCAAGTCCTGACACCCCGAGGAGTCGAGAACACATGACCGACATCGACTGGGACGAGCTGCGCCAGGTAGCCACGGAGGCGATGGCGAAGGCCTACGCGCCGTACTCGCGCTACAAGGTCGGCGCCGCCGCGCTCGTCGGAGACGGCCGCATCGTGGCCGGCTGCAACGTGGAGAACGCGTCGTACGGCGTGACTCTGTGCGCCGAGTGCGCGCTGGTCGGAGACCTGCACATGTCGGGCGGCGGCCAGCTCGTCGCCTTCGTGTGCGTGAACAACGATGGGCAGACCATCATGCCGTGCGGACGCTGCCGTCAGCTCCTGTTCGAGCACGCGATGCCCGGGATGCTGCTGGAGACCGTCTCCGGCATCCGCACGATCGACGAGGTGCTGCCCGATGCGTTCGGGCCGCGCGACCTGGAGGACGCCCGATGACCGTAGAGCCTTTCGACGCAGTGGACGTGATCCGCGCCAAGCGCGACGGGGGAGCGGTCTCCGAGCCGGCCCTGCGCTGGATGGTGGACGCGTACACGCGCGGCTACGTGTCGGACGCGCAGATGGCGTCGTTCGCGATGGCGGTGTTCCAGCGCGGCATGGAGCGCGACGAGATCCGCGTGCTCACGGACGCGATGATCTCGACGGGTGAGCGGATGAGCTTCGCGAGCCTCGGCAAGAAGACCGTCGACAAGCACTCGACCGGCGGCGTCGGCGACAAGATCACGCTTCCCCTCGCCCCGCTCGTCGCGGTGTTCGGCGTGGCGGTGCCGCAGCTCTCCGGGCGCGGCCTCGGCCACACGGGCGGAACGCTCGACAAGCTCGAGTCGATCCCCGGGTGGCGTGCAGCGCTCAGCAACGAGGAGATGTTCGCGCAGATGCAGGGCGACGTGGGCGCGGTCATCTGCGCCGCGGGCTCCGGTCTCGCGCCCGCCGACAAGAAGCTCTACGCGCTGCGCGACGTGACGGGGACGGTCGAGGCGATCCCGCTGATCGCCTCGAGCATCATGTCGAAGAAGATCGCCGAGGGCACGGACGCGCTCGTGCTCGACGTGAAGTTCGGCTCCGGCGCCTTCATGCAGGACATCGAGCGCGCCCGGGAGCTGGCCCGGACGATGGTCGCGCTCGGCACCGACTCGGGCGTCGCGACCACGGCTCTGCTCACCGACATGAACGTGCCCCTGGGGCTCGCGATCGGCAACGCGAACGAGGTCCGCGAGTCCGTCGAGGTGCTCGCCGGCGGCGGCCCCGCTGATGTGCGCGAGCTCACCCTGGCCCTGGCGCGCGAGATGCTCGCCCTCGCCGGCCAGCCGGACGCCGACGTCGAGAAGGCTCTCGACGACGGGCGCGCGATGGACCGCTGGAAGGCCATGATCCGCGCACAGGACGGCGACCCGGATGCCGCACTGCCGACGGCCCGCGAGACGCATGTCGTCACGGCCCCGGCCGACGGCGTGGTCACCCGCATGGACGCGCTGCCCTTCGGCGTCGCGGCGTGGCGTCTGGGCGCCGGTCGCGCGCGCGCCGAGGACCCGGTGGTGTTCGAAGCGGGCATCGACCTGCACGCCAAGCCCGGCGACCGCGTGACCGCGGGCCAGCCGCTGTTCACGCTCTCGGCCGCCGACGAGGCCCGGTTCCCCCGGGCGCTCGAGGCGCTGGAGGGATCGTGGGAGCTCGGCGACCAGGCTCCGGAGACCGGCCCGATCGTGCGCGAGCGCATCACCGCCTGAGCCCGCGAGCGCATCACCGCCTGCACCCGCGACCGGTAGCCTGAGAGCTGCGGATCCGCGACCGAGAGGAACCTCATGTCGATCGACGCGAACGGCGACGTCACCATCCAGGGGACGTCCGTGCGCGCCCTGCCGAAGGTGTCGCTGCACGACCACCTCGACGGGGCCGTGCGGCCCGCCACGATCATCGAGCTCGCCGACGCGATCGGCCTCGACGTGCCCGCCGACGACCCCCGTGCGCTCGGGAAGTGGTTCGCGAAGAAGAGCGATTCCGGCTCCCTCGTCGAGTACCTCAAGACCTTCGACCTCACGACGGCCGTCATGCAGACCGAGGAGGGACTCACGCGCATCGCCCGCGAGTTCGTGCAGGACCTCGCGAACGACGGCGTGATCTACGGCGAGGTCCGCTGGGCGCCCGAGCAGCACCTCACCCGTGGCCTCTCGCTCGACCAGGCCGTCGAGGCCGTCCAGCAGGGGCTGGAGGAGGGCGAGGACGCCGCGGACCGCGCCGGCCACAGCATCCGCGTCGGTCAGCTGCTCTCGGCGATGCGCCACGCCGACCGTGCCCGGGAGATCGCGGAACTCGCCGTCGACTTCCGCGGACGCGGGGTCGTCGGCTTTGACATCGCCGGTCCCGAAGACGGTTTTCCGCCGTCCGACCACCGCGCGGCGTTCGACTTCCTCGCCGAGAACTTCTTCCCCGTCACGGTGCACGCGGGGGAGGCGGCGGGCCTCGCGTCCATCCGCTCCGCTCTCGTGGACGGTCGTGCGCTGCGCCTCGGGCACGGCGTGCGGATCGCGGAGGACCTGCAGGTCGTGACGCAGGAGGGCGATGAGGTGCAGGTGCAGTTCGGCGACCTCGCGCGCTGGGTGCGCGATCGGGAGATCCCGCTCGAGCTGTCCCCGTCGTCGAACCTGCAGACCGGGGCGATCTCGGCGTGGGGCAAGACCCTCGCAGACCATCCCTTCGACCTGCTCTACCAGCTGGGCTTCGCGGTGACCGTGAACGTCGACAACCGCACCATGAGCGCCACGTCGCTCACCCGCGAGCTCGTTCTGCTCGTCGAGGCGTTCGAGTACGACCTCGATGACCTCGAGACCTTCCAGTTCAACGCCGCCTCGGCAGCCTTCCTCCCGGTCGAGGAGCGGGAAGAGCTCGTCGAGATGATCGCCGAGGGCTTCGCCGACTAGTCATGGAGGGCTGAGGGATGGCTTCCGGGGGGAAGAAGCGGCGCATCGCGATAACCGTGACGCTCGCTGTCCTGGTGGTGCTCGGCGGAGCCGGCGCGGCCGGTTACGCATGGCTCACACGCGAGCCCGAGAAGACGTCGCCGCGGGCGAGCGGGGCGGTGATAGAGCATCCGCTGACGCCGGCGCAGCAGCTCGTGAAGGACTCGGGCGATCCCGCCGGATGCGCCGTCACGTTCGTGGGCGACGGCGCCCCCGCCGATCCGATGCTGCAGTCGCAGAGCGGGCTGTACGTCGGGTTGCCGATCCCCGCGATCGACGGCCGCGTGTTCGCCGGCTGGTATGCGACCCCGGAAGACGCGGCTGCCCTCACGGTCGCGGCCCGCGTCAACGGTGCCGATCCGGTGGTCTGCGCCGATCAGGAGGTCGAGCTGTTCGCGGGGTGGACGACGCCCGAAGCGAACGCCGCCGAGAACGCGCAGATCCCGATCCTCATGTACCACCAGTTCACGACGAACCCCGAAGGCGAGAAGGGCTGGCTGCGCGGCAACTACGCGTACATCGGCGACTTCCAGGCGCAGATGCAGCACATCGCGACCACCGGCTTCTACCTACCCACCTGGGATGAGCTCAGCGCGTTCATCGACGGACGGCTCTACCTGCCCGCGCACTCCGTGATCATCACCGACGACGACGCCGACCAGACGTGGTTCGACCTCGCGGTGCCCGTGATCGACGAGTACAAGCTGCTCTCGACCTCGTTCATGATCACGGCGTATCGGCAGGACCCTGCGCCGTCGATCTACGTGCAGCGCCGCTCGCACACGAACGACATGCACCAGGCCGGCGCGAACGGCAAGGGGCGCATGGTCAACTGGACCGCCGAGGAGATCGCCGCCGACATGAACGCCTCCGGCGACATCCTGGGTGTGCGCGAGGTCATGGCGTATCCGTTCGGGCACTACAACGACACGGCCAAACAGGGCGTCGCGATGGCCGGCTTCGAGATGGCCCGCACGATCGAGCCGGGCTACGTCACGATCGGCACGGACAAGTACGCCCTGCCGGTCGTGCGCATCGACTACGGCATGGGGCTGGACGCGCTGATCAAGCGGATCGGCTGACCGCGACCCGACCTCACCGGGTGGGGAGCTCCGCGAAGAATCCCTCGAGCAGCTCGTCGACCCTGGCGTGCATGTCGGTGCGGGAGATCGCCGGCGTCCCGTCGCCCGCCTGGGGTCCGTAGTCGCCGAAAGACGCGTGCGAGGCGCCGTCGATCTCGACCATCTCGGCGTCAGCCGGCAGCAGATGCCGCGCAGCATTCACCTTCGCGGGAGTCGACAGTCCGTCCTCGCTGCCGGAGATGCTGAGAACCGCGAGGCCGCTCGTCGAGAGGTCATCGGCGCAGTACGAGCCGAACAGCACGAGCGCCTCGGCATCGGCGGCGAGCTGGCACGCGCGCACCCCGCCCAGCGAGTGGCCGCCCACGGCCCAGTCGTCGATGTCCGGCGCGGCGGACGTGAACTGGTCCAGCCCGCGCAGGTCGAAGAACGCGAGGTTCAACCAGGGGCGGGTGATCACGACGGTCGTCCCGTCGTCGACGAGACCGTGCAGGATCGACGCGTAGGCCCAGGGATCGACCTTGGCGCCGGGAACGAAGACCAGGCCGCGGTCGGAGTCGCCGTCGGCCGGCGTCATGACGATGCCCTGAGCGGCGTCCTCGATGTGGATCGCGGGATCCGCGCGCACCTCGGCGAGCGGTTCCGGCTCAGCCGGCATCACGCCGACCTGACTCCACACCAGGATGCCGCCGACACCGAGCACCACGACGGTGAGGAGCCCCCACAGCACGACCTTCAGGACCCGGCGACCGCGTTTCTTCTGCACCTCTCCAGGCTACGTCGTCGTGCGGCGCCGGGGAGCCGCGGGGAGTGGCCGCAGGAGAGCATCCCTTTCGTGCCTCACGGCCGCCCGATAGGCGTGATTGTTCACGTAGTACGACATGCGGTCGAGCCCGAGATAGCGGTAGCCGCCGGTGACATCGGGCCACGGTTCACCCGCGACGCGCGCGCGGAAACGGGCGGCGCGCGGTGGATCGTTCGCCACGGCATCGAGGTACGCCGCGAGCAGATCCGCCTGCTCGTAGCGCCCCTGCCAGCCGATCCCGGACGCCTCGATCATGCCGACGACATAC
This sequence comes from Microbacterium sp. LMX7-1.2, assembly GCF_040675935.1. Classification (NCBI taxonomy): domain Bacteria; kingdom Bacillati; phylum Actinomycetota; class Actinomycetes; order Micrococcales; family Microbacteriaceae; genus Microbacterium; species Microbacterium sp. LMX7-1.2. The sequence goes on from NZ_JBEGIL010000001.1 coordinate 3,321,191, forward strand.
AGACCGTTGAACGACGCGGGGAACATGTTGAGGAACAGGCGCGGCGAGGCGCCACGCCAGTGCAGGTGCCCCCGGTCGACGAAGGGGTAGTCGAGGCGGTAGCCGGTGGCGAGGAGCACGAGGTCGTACTCGTCGGACGAGCCGTCGCGGAACCGGACCGTCGGTCCGTCGAACCGTTCGACGTCGGGGCGGATGCGGAGGTCGCCCTGGCCGAGGTGGTTCAGCACCATGGTGTTCACGATCGGATGCGACTCGTAGATGCGGTAGTCGGGCTTCGGGAAGCCGAACCGCACCGGGTCCCCCGTGAAGGCGCGGAGCACGCGGCTGTCGAGCGCCTGCTTGAGCCGGGCGGGGAGCGGACGACCCTGGTTGAGTGTGTCGCTCGGCCGGCCGAACAGATAGCGCGGAACGAAGTAGTAGCCGCGGCGCACGCTCATGTCGATGGAGGCCGCATGGTGCACGGCATCCACGGCGATGTCGCATCCGGAGTTGCCCGCACCGATCAGCAGCACGCGCCTGCCCGCGAGCTGCGAGGGGGACTTGTAGGCGCTCGTGTGCAGCACCTCCCCGTCGAAACGGCCGGGGAACGTCGGGACGTTCGGCTCGGCGAGCGTGCCGTTAGCGAGCACGACACCGTCGTACCAGTGCGTGTGCTCGCCGTCGGGTCCGATGCCGGTGAGATCCCAGCCGCCGTCGCGCGGCGCGAGACGGGTCACCCGCGTGTCGAAGCGGAACAGATCCGTGAGGCCGAACCGCTCGGCGTAGGCGCGGAAGTAGCGCAGCAGCACGCGGTGATCCGGGTAGTCGGCGTCGGAATCCATCGGGAACTCCGCGAACTGCGTCGTCGTGCGCGAAGAGATGAGGTGCGCGGACTCGTACATCGTGCTTCGAGGGTTGTCGATGTCCCACAGCCCGCCCACACCGTGCGAGGCCTCGTAGCCCTCGATCTCGATCCCGCGCCGGGTGAGCGCGCGCGCCGTCGCGAGCCCCGACGGGCCCGCGCCGATCACGGCGTATCTGCTCATGGTCCTCCCCGCACGTCCTCGTGCCGAGGGGCCGCGCACAGGGCGACGCCCCCTGCCGATCGTATCGGCCGGGGGCGTCGGGGCGGCATCCTCGTGTCAGGCGCGGAGCGCGGTCTGGCGGGACGCGACCGCGTCGCGCACAGCCGGGAACAGCGGATGCTCCGGATCGAGACCCGTGGTGCGGGTGGTGAACGCCTCGGCATCCTCCGTGCGCAGCAGCTCCTGCAGTTCGACGGCCTGCTCGTCGTCGGGTTCCTCGAACTCGAGCGCGGCCGTGACCGCGCCGATCAGCGCGGTCGTGGTCAGCCCGCGCTCCGCGGCCATGGCCGCCGGGCCGATGAAGCGCTCGTGCCGCGAGATCTTGCGGAGCGGCTGGCGGCCCACGCGCTGTACGGTGTCGACGAGCGCCGGGTTGCGGAAGCGCTCGAGGATCGTCGCGCGGTACTCCGCAAGGTCGGCGGGATCGAGACCGTGCTCGGCGACCAGGACGGCCGAGGTCTCTTCCAGCGTGGCCGACACGCGCGCGGCGATGTCAGGATCGTCGAGCGCGTCGGAGATGCGATCGATGCCGGCGCGGGCGCCGAAGTACGCGGTGGCCGCGTGGCCCGTGTTCACCGTGAAGAGCTTGCGCTCGATGTACGGCGCCAGGTCGTCGACGAAGTGCGCTCCGGGGATGTGCGGCAGGTCTGCGCCGAACGCGCCCGATTCGATCGCCCACTCGTAGTACGGCTCGACGGTGACGTCGACGCCCCCGTCGGCCGGCTGCCCGGGCACGATGCGATCGACCGCGGTGTTCGCGAACACCGCGCGCGAGAGCAGCTCCGCGGCATCCGCGCCCGCGGCCTTCTCGACCTCGGCACGGAGGGTGTCGGTCGCGCCGATCGCGTTCTCGCAGGCCATGACCTGCAGGGGTGCGGCGTCGGGGGAGCGGCGGGCGAGACCTGCCACGATGGTCGGCGCGACGAAGCGCAGCACGGTGGGGCCGACCGCGGTCGTCACGACATCGGCCGATGCGACCTCGGCCGCGACGCCCTCCGGGTCGTTCTTGCTGTTCACGGCGCGGAAGCCCGTGACGACGTGGTCGGAGCCTCCCGGGCCGGCCTCGTGCACGGTGTACGAGTCGACCGCGTTGATCGCATCGACCAGAGCGTCCGCGACGTCGGAGAAGACGACCTCGTAGCCGCCCTCGTGCAGCAGCAGGCCGACGAATCCGCGACCGATGTTGCCCGCGCCGAAGTGCACGGCCTTCCGGGTGTCCGCTGCGGTCATCAGGAGTTCACGTCCGCGAGCAGCGCGAACAGCTCATCCGGGGTCTGCGCCGCGTTGAGCTTCGCGACGTCGTCCTCGTCGGAGAACAGGATCGCGATCTGCGACAGGATCTCCAGGTGCTCGTCGCCGCGACCGGCGATGCCGATCACGAACGTCGCCTGCTCACCGGCCCAGTCGACGCCGCCGTCGTAGCGCACGACCGACAGCGCGGAGCCGAGGATCGCGTCCTTGGTCTCGTTCGTGCCGTGCGGGATCGCCAGGCCGTTGCCCATGTAGGTCGAGACAGTCTCCTCGCGCTGACGCATCGCGTCGACGTACGCGGGGGTCACGGCGCCGGCGGAGACCAGGATGTCGGTGGCCTCCTGCAGTGCGGCCTCCTGCGTGCTGGAGCCGGAGTGGATGCGGACCTGGCCGAGGGTGAGGACGCCCATGGTGATTCCTTTCGGGTTCTGCGGATGTGGGGGCGGGGCGGATGCCGTGGCACCCGCCCCGCCCGGTCTGTCACTCGCCGGATTCGCGCTGTTCGCGCACCATCTCGACGACTTCTTCATACTGCGGTGCGTTCATGAAGTTGTCCACGGACACGTGCACCGAGTTCGGCGACTGCGCCTTCGCGCGGTCGGTCAACTGCTGCTGCGTGATGACGAGGTCGGCCGTGCCGTCGAGGTTCGCGATCGCCTGGTTGACGACCGTGACGTCCTCGATGCCCGCCTTCTTGAACTTGTTGCGCAGGACGCTCGCGCCCATCGCCGAAGAACCCATACCTGCGTCGCACGCGAACACGATGTTCTGGATCGGGGTCGTGGCGACGGCCGTGGCCGTGGCAGTGGTGCCACCGGCAGCAGCAGCCAGGTTGGACAGGGTGCTGGACGACTTGCCCTTATTTGCCTCAGTCTTCGCGATGGCTGCGGCGAGCGGGTCGCCGTTCGCAGCCTCTGCTGCCAGATCACGCTTGCGGGAAGCGAGCAGGATCGGCATCGAGATCGCGAAGGTGACCGCTGCGGAAAGCACCACCGACAGGATGACGCCGAGGTGGCTGCCGGGAGCCGTCTGGATGAGGACTGCGAAGATCGATCCCGGAGCGGCCGGGGCGACCAGCCCCGACTGGAAGATGACATTCGTGAGAACGCCGGTCGCGCCACCCGCGATGAGGCCGAGGATCAGGAGCGGCTTGGCCAGGACGTAGGGGAAGTAGACCTCGTGAATGCCGCCGAGGAACTGGATGAGGAACGCGCCCGGAGCCGTCGCCCGCGCGACGCCGACGCCGAAGACCGCCAGAGCGAGCAGCATGCCTGCACCGGGTCCGGGGTTCGCCTCGACGAGGAAGAGCAGGCTGCGTCCCGTCTCCTGGACCTGCTCGGTGCCGAGCGGGGTGAAGACGCCGTGGTTGATCGCGTTGTTCAGGAACAGCACCTTCGCGGGCTCGACGATGATGCTCGCCAGCGGCAGGAGGCCCGTCTCCACGAGCCAGCCGACCGCGCCGCCGAGGAGATCGGTGAGCCAGCGCATCACGGGCGCGAGCCAGAAGAACGATGCGAGCGCCATGAAGAACGCGACGAAACCGGCCGAGAAGTTGTCGACCAACATCTCGAATCCAGGCTTGATCTTGCCCTGCCACGGTCGCTCGACCCACTTCAGGATGAGAGCCGTGAGCGGACCGGCGATCATCGCGCCGAGGAACATCACGGTGCCCGAGGCCCCGCTGATGACGCCGAACGCGGCGACAGCGCCGACAACGCCACCGCGGTGACCGTGGACCATGCGACCACCGGTGAACGCGATCAGCGTGGGAAGGAGATACGTGATGATGGGGCCGACGAGACCGGGGAAGGTCACTCCATCGATCTCACCTCCGCCAAGGATCGCCGAGTCGGCCCAGCGCCATGCCTCGACGGGGCTGTTGCTTCCCAGCCATCCGTCGGGGATGAACAGGGCGGTGATGAAGCCCCAAGCGATGAATGCCGCGATGTTCGGCATGACCATTCCCGAGAGGAATGTGCCGAAGCGCTGCACTCCTACTCGAACGCCGCCGGATCTCGTGGCGGCTGGTGACGTCGTCGTCATGATGTCGTCTCTTTCTGGTGAGGGAGGGAGGTCGTGGCGTCGGCCACGGCCTGTCGGGCGCCGGCGGCGTCATCGGCTGCCAGTGCCAGTTCGGCGAGGTTGCGGGCCTCGTCGAGGGTGCGTGCGGACAGGGTCTGGCGCACGTCCGCCAGGGCGGACGGAGCCATCGAGAGGCTCGTCGCGCCGAGGCCGACGAGCACGACGGCGAGCAGCGGATCCGCCGCCGCCTCGCCGCAGATGCCGACGGGCTTGCCGAGGCGTGCGCCGGCGGCGCCCACTTCCCGGACCAGGCGCAGCACAGCGGGGTGCCACGGATCCTGGAACCCGGCGACCGATCCGAGGAGGCGGTCGGCGGCCATCGTGTACTGCGTGAGGTCGTTGGTGCCGATCGAGGCGAAGTCGGCGTGGGCCAGCACGCGATCGGCGAGAAGGGCGCTGGACGGGACCTCGACCATGACGCCCGCGGTCTTCAGGCCGTACTCGCGGGCGAGGGCCGTGAAGTACGCGGTCTCCTCGACGGTCGCGACCATGGGGGCCATGACCCACAGTTCGGCCTCGGTCTCGGCGTCCGCCTCGGCGAGGGCCGTGAGCTGCTCGCGCAGGATGTCCTCGCTCGCGCGGAGGGCGCGGAGCCCGCGCAGACCCAGGGCGGGGTTCTCCTCGTGCGCGTCGTTGAGGAAGGCGAGCGGCTTGTCGGCACCGGCGTCGAGCATGCGCACGACCACCTTCTTGCCGGGGAACGCCGCCAGCAGCTCCCGGTACGCCTCGCGCTGCTGCGCCACGGTGGGCGCCTGCGACGACGACAGGAACAGGAACTCGGTGCGGAAGAGCCCGACGCCCTCGGCCCCACGTGCGACGGCATCGGATGCGTCTGCGGGCTTTCCCAGATTCGCCAGCAGCGGGATCAGCGTGCCGTCGGCGAGGGCGCCGGGAGTGAGGGGAGCGGCGTCCGCCGAGCGGCGCGCCGCGGCGCGCTCCTCGGCGCGCTCCTTCTCGACATCGGTCGGGTCCGTCGTGACGATCCCGGCTGCGGCGTCGACGATGACGCTCTGACCGCTCGCGAGCTCGGAGGCCGCCGCGGCGCCGACGATCGCGACGATGCCCTTCTCACGGGCGAGGATCGCGGTGTGCGAGGTGGGGCCTCCGTCGAACGTGATGAGCGCGAGGACCTGGTCGAGGTTCAACAGGGCCGTGTCGGCTGGCGCGAGGTCGCGGGCGACCAGCACGAACGGGTGACCGGGATCGGGGACGCCGGGTGCCTCCACGCCACGCAGACGGGCGAGCACCCGCTGGGCGATGTCGTCGAGGTCGGCAGCGCGCTCGCCGAGATAGCCGCCGACGGCCTCGAGCGTGGCCTTGAATCCGGCGAAGGCGTCGTGCACAGCCCACTCGGCCGTCGCGCCGTCGTCGATGCGGGAGTCGACCTCGTCCTGCAGAGTCGGGTCCTCCGCGATCATGGCCTGCGCCTCGAGAACCTCCTGGGCCGATCCGCCGGCCGTCTCGCCGCGAGCCGTGAGCTCCTGAGCGACGGCCGCGATCGCCTCGCGGACGCGCGAGCGCTCGGCATCCGGGCCTTCGGTGCTCGGGGTGTTCTCGGGCGCGGGCAGCGCCTCCGTCATCCGGACGACCGGTCCCTGGGCGACGCCCAGACCGATCCCCACTCCGCGCAGTTCGCTCATGCGGTGTCCTGGTCGTGATCGGTCGTCAGCAGTTCGGTGAGCGTGTCGAGCACGGTCTCCGCGTTGTCGCCGTCGGCCGTGAGCGTGACGTAGTCGCCGTGCTCGATCGCCAGGGCGATCACGCCGAGGATGCTGGCGGCGTTGACCGCCTTGCCGGAGTCCTTGGCGATCGTGACGGGGATGCCCGAATCCTTCGCCGCCTGTGCGAAGAGCTTGGCCGGTCGTGCGTGGAGTCCGTGGGAGGAGCCGATCCGGACGGTACGGGAAGCGGTCATGGTGTTCCTTTCGGGGTGTTCCTGACGTCGATGATCGAGCGCGCGAACGCGAGCGTGCGGGTGCCGTCCCTGTCGGCGAAGACGTCGTCGGGGAGCAGCGCGACCGGGGCGATGACCGCCTCGCGGAGCGCTTCCAGACGCGGCGCCATGTGCGGGCCGAGGAGGACGAGGTCGTGGTCGCTGCCGACGAGGGTGCTCTCGGTGCCCGCAGCCGCGTCCCAGTCGAGACCGGCGTCGGCCGCCGCACGGCGGAGTCGCTGTGCGACGAACGTGCTCGACGCGCCCGCGCCGCACACCACCAGGATCCTCATCGATCGATGCCACCTTTCCTGAGAACATTCTGGGAAGAGACGGATGCCGGGTGCCAACAGGTTCCTTTCCGCCCCCGCGGAACCCCCGTTCCGGCGCGGGGGTTCGACGCACCTGGCAGGATGGAAGACACGTCACGACAGTGCGGTCAGCACGGGAAAAGGGGAGGATGATGTCTCGGCAGCGCCAGGACCAGCTCCTCTCGACTTTGCTGCGTCGGGGCAGCTGGGCGACGGCCGCGAGTCTCGCCGATCAGCTCGGAGTCACTCCGCGCAGCATCCGCTCCTATGTCGCGGCCCTCAACTCACGGACGTCCGGCGCCGACGCGATCGAGTCCGGACCGGCCGGATACCGGGCCGGGGCGAGCGCGCGTGAGGCGCTGCGCACGCGCCAGGGCGGCGAATCGGCCCCGCGTGACCGCCTGCACGCGCTCGTCCGTGCGCTCCTCGACGACCCGGATGGGATCGACGTGTTCGCGATGGCCGAGCGGCTGCACGTGAGCGAGGCGACGCTCGAAGCCGACCTCGCCCGTGTGCGCACGCTCCTCGACGACAGCGCGCTCGTGCTCGAGCGCGACCGGGAGACGGTGCGTCTGCGCGGCGACGAGACCGCGCAACGCCGCCTGCTCTCGCGCCTGGCGCACGACGAGATGGACGCGGCGTCCTTCCATCCTGAGACGTTCCGTCGAGCGCTGGACGGCAGCGCCGTCCCCGCGCACGCCGTCGGCCCGTTCAAGTCGGAGCTCGTCCGCGAACTCGGCGCACTCGGCTACTACGTGAACGAGCTCGCGATCTCCGACGTGCTGCTGCACATCGCGATCGCGGCGGATCGGGTCGCAGCCGGCCACGCCCTCGAGGCGACCGCTACCGGAGCTCGCCCGGAGATCCCCGCGGTCGGCACCGTCATCGCCCGCCTCGCGCAGGAGCACTTCCAGGTGTCTCTCGGCCCGGGCGACAGCGGGCACCTGGCTTCCCTGGTCCTCACCCGCGTCGTCGCGCCGGGTCAGGATGCCACCCGCGACGTCGCCCGCAGCGGGATCGAGCCCGGTGTCGAGGCCGCGGTCCGCGAGGAGATCGCGCGCGCGGCTGAGGACTTCCAGGTCGACCTCCTCGACGAGACCTTCGTGCTCCGGCTCGCGCTGCATGTGCAGAACCTGCTGCGCCGCGCCGAGGAAAGCGCTCTCACCCGCAACCCGCTCACGCGCTCGCTCAAGACCTCGTACCCGATGATCTTCGAAGTGGCGGTGTCGATCGCGAGCGGGCTCCATGACCGGCTCGGCACGCCCATCCACGACGACGAGATCGCCTACATCGCCATGCACGTCGGCGGGCGGCTGGAGCGCAGCCGCAAGGCCGAGACGATCCTCACCGCCACGATCGTGTGCCCCGGCTACTACGAGCTCCACGAGCTGCTCCGATCGAGCGTCGACCGATCGCTCGGCTCGGCGATCGAGGTCACGAGCGTCGTGACGAACGTCGATCCCGACTGGTCGTCGTTCGACACCGATCTGGTGCTCAGCACGATCGAGCCCGGTGCCGCTGGTGACCGCTATGTCCGCATCCAGCCCTTCCTCACGGATGCCGACGTCGACCGCATCCAGCAGGCGGCCGGGCGCGTGCGCCGCGCTCGCCGCCTCGCGCGCCTCCGCGCCGAGCTCGCCCGGTACTTCGTCGCCGACGCCTTCGTCCATCCGCTCCCCGACGAGGGGGAGGAGACCATCATCCGCCGTCTGGGAGGCTTGCTGGTCGACGCAGGTCTGATCGGCGAGGACTACGTCGACAACACGATCGCCCGCGAACGGATGTCCTCGACCGCGTTCACCGACGCCCTGGCCGTGCCGCACGCCCTGCAGATGACCGCGGCGCGGACAGCGATCGCGATCGGGGTGGCCGAGGGCTCGGCAGCATGGGGCGACGGGCGCGTGCAGGTCGTCGCGCTCGCCGCCTTCAGCGAGAGCGACCGCACCGCGTTCCAGACCGTCTTCGAGCAGCTCGTCGAGGTGTTCAGCGAGAGGGACAGCGTGCAGCGCATCGTGCGCCGCGGCACCACGTTCGAGGCCTTCCTCGACGAGCTGGTCGCCGTGATCGACGGCTGAGCCCGAGGTTCGGCGGTTCTGTGTCTCAGCCGCGCGGATCGAGCACGCCCGCGAGCGTGTCGAGCACCGCATCGGCCCCGGGCGACTCGGGTGTCTCGAGCACTACCGCATCTCCCTCGGCGAGGGCGAGGTCCATGATCGCCAGCACGCTGCTGAGATCGACCACCGCCCCCGTCGAGGTCTGCAGGGTCACGCTGTGCGAATGCGCCTGGACGAGGCGCACGAGCTCCGCGACGGGACGCGCGTGCACCCCGTTGTGCGCGGTGATCACGACGTGTCTGCGTGGCATGGTGCGACCTACGAGCGCTCGTCCAGGAGGGCGCGGACCGCGGTCTCGAGCTCTCCGACGGCCTGCGTCGCGTGCTCCGCGGAGTCGCCGGCGGCGTCGATGTAGACCTTGAGCTTGGGCTCGGTCCCGCTCGGACGCACGATGATGCGCGAGCCGTCGAGGAGTCGGTAGCGCAGCACGTCGCCCGACGGCTGACCCTGCTCGGCGTGCAGCAGGTCCTCCGCCGCGGCGATGCCCCGCTGGCCGAACTGTGCGGGAGGCGTCGCACGGAGCGACTGCATCACGGTGCCGATGACCGACAGGTCCTCGACGCGCACCGAGACCTGGCCGCTCGCGAAGTGCCCGTAGGTGTCGCCCAGCTCGACGAGCAGGTCGGCGAGCGAGGCCCCGCGACCGTGGGCCTCGGCCGCGAGTCCGAGGATCGCGACGACGGCGGAGATGCCGTCCTTGTCCCGCACCGTCCCGGGGTTCACGAGATAGCCGAGTGCCTCCTCGAAGCCGAAAACGATGCCGGGTGCGCGTGAGATCCACTTGAAGCCCGTGAGCGTCTCGTGGAAGTCGAGTCCGTGGTGCGCGGCGATCGCCCCCAGGCCGGGCGACGACACCAGTGAGCAGGCGAGTGAAGCGCCGGGCGTCCCTGCGGCCGCACGTGCCGCGCGGGCGCCGAGCAGCAGGCCGACCTCGTTGCCGGTCAGTCGTCGCCATCCGCCGTCCGCGGAGGGATCGGGGATCGCGACGGCGAGGCGGTCGGCATCCGGATCGTTCGCGAGGATGAAGTCCGCCTGCACGCGCTTCGCCCGGGCGAACGACAGGTCCATCGCGCCCGGTTCCTCCGGGTTCGGGAACGACACCGTGCGAAAGGTCGCGTCCGGCTGCAGCTGTTCACCCACCACCATGGGCTGCGGATACCCTGCCGCCTTCACGATCGACGAGACCGTCTCCCAGCCCACGCCGTGCATCGCCGTGTACACCCAACGCAGACCCGAGGCCGCCTCGGGGGCGGGCGCGACAGCGGCCGTGGCCGCCACGTAGGCGTCGACGACGTCCTCGGCCGCCGTCTCGTACGAGGTCGACCGGGGGAGGGCCGACACGTCGCCGGCATCCGCGACACTCTGGATGTGCGCCGCGATCTCGGCATCCGCGGGGGACACGATCTGCGAGCCCTGGTCCGCACCACCGAGATACACCTTGTACCCGTTGTCGTTCGGCGGGTTGTGCGAGGCCGTGACCATCACGCCCGCATCCGCACCGAGATGGCGCACGGCGAAGGCGAGCACCGGGGTCGGCAGCAGGCGGGGAAGCAGGATGGCACGCAGACCGGCACCCGCGAACAGCTCGGCCGAGTCCGTGGCGAACACGCGCGAGTTGCGGCGCCCGTCGTACCCGATCACGACCGTGGGCACAGTGCCGGGCGACTTCTCGCGCAGGTACGCCGCGAACCCGGCGGCGGCCTGCGCCACCAGCACGCGGTTCATGCGGTTGCTCCCGGCGCCGAGCGCGCCGCGCAGACCCGCCGTGCCGAAGGCGAGGCGCGTGGCGAAGCGGTCGTCGAGGTCGGCGAGCGCGGCCGCGTCACCGCCTCCCGCGCGGGTGATGACACCGGCGAGCTCGTCGCGGGTCTCCTGGTCGGGGTCCTGGCGCAGCCATGCGCGCGCCTGTGCGAGGCGCTCCTCGCTCACAGCGCCTCGACCACTCGGGCCAGCAGCGCCGAGATCACCGGCTCGGCCTCGCGGCCCGCCTCGATCACCTCGGCGTGGCTGAGGGGAGTCTTCTGGATGCCGGCGGCGAGGTTCGTGATGAGCGAGAACCCGAGGATCTCCATTCCCGCCTCGCGCGCCGCGATGGCCTCGAGGGCCGTGGACATGCCGACGATGTCGCCGCCGATGCGCTTGGCCATCTGCACCTCGGCCGGCGTCTCATAGTGCGGGCCGCGGAACTGCGTGTACACGCCCTCGTCGAGCGAAGGGTCGACCGTACGGGCGATGTCGCGCAGGCGCGTCGCGTACAGGTCGGTGAGGTCGATGAACGTCGCGCCCTCGAGCGGCGAGTCGGCCGTGAGGTTGATGTGGTCGCTGATCAGCACGGGCTGCCCCGGCTTCCACGTCTCGCGCACGCCCCCGGCGCCGTTGGTGAGCACCATGATCTTCGCCCCCGTTGCGGCGGCGGTACGGACCGAGTGCACGACGCGGCGCACGCCGTGGCTCTCGTAGTAGTGCGTGCGGGCGCCGATCACGAGGACGTTCTTGCCGCCCGGGGTGCGGATGCTGCGCAGGGTGCCGACGTGGCCCTCGAGCGCGGGCTTCGAGAAGCCGGTCACCTCGGTCGCGGGGATGGTCGCGATGGTCTCGCCGATGAGGTCGGCGGCCTTGCCCCAGCCGCTGCCGAGCGTGAGGGCGATGTCGTGCTTCTCGACGCCCGTGAGGCGCGCGATGTCCGCGGCGGCTGCGGCGGCGACCTCGAACGGGTTCGCAGTCGGGTCGTCGAGAGGGTTGCTGTGGTTTTCAGGCATGGATCCACTCTAGGAAGGTGGACGGCCGGGTGCCAGGATTGCGGAAGAATGGAGACCATGTCTTCCACCCCTTTCGAACGCACTCAGCGCGTCGCCGTGCTCGGCGGCGGTCCCGGCGGCTACGAGGCAGCCCTCGCGGCCGCTCAGCTCGGAGCCGAGGTGACCCTGGTCGAGCGCGTGGGCGTCGGTGGGGCGGCCGTGCTGACGGACGTCGTGCCCTCGAAGAGCCTCATCGCCACCGCGGATGCGGCCGTCGCGATTTCGGAGGCGTCCGACCTCGGTGTGCAGTTCTACGCCAAGGGCGAGCACGGCAAGCCGCTCAAGCCCGAGATCGCCATCAACCTGGCCGCGGTCAACAAGCGGCTGATCGCCCTCGCCGGCCAGCAGTCCGAGGACATGCGCGCCACCCTGCTCGAGGCCGGCGTCCGCATCCTGTCCGGTCACGGCCGCCTCGAGGGGCCGAACGCGATCATCGTCTCGACCGGGCAGGACGGCACGGACTTCGACCGCGTCGAGGCCGACACCATCGTGGTCGCGGTCGGCGCCTCGCCGCGTGAGCTCTCCTCCGCGAAGCCCGACGGCAAGCGGATCCTCACCTGGACCCAGCTGTACGACATGAAGGCGCTCCCCGAGCACCTGATCGTCGTCGGATCGGGTGTCACGGGGGCGGAGTTCGCCTCCGCGTACATGAACCTCGGCGCCAAGGTCACGCTGGTCTCCAGCCGCGAGCAGGTGCTCCCCGGCGAAGACCAGGATGCCGCGAAGGTCTTGGAGAAGGTCTTCAAGCGGGGCGGTATGGAGCTGCTGTCGAAGGCCCGCGCCGAGAAGGTCGAGGTGATCGACGACGGCGTCCGGGTGACCCTCGCCGACGGGCGCACGGTGGAGGGCAGCCACTGCCTGATGGCCGTCGGATCCATCCCGAACACGCAGGGCATCGGCCTCCAGGAGGCGGGTGTCGAGCTCACCGAGCAGGGCAACATCCGGGTCAACCGGGTGGCGCGCACCTCCGTCCCCAACGTGTACGCGGTGGGCGACTGCACGAACTTCTTCCCGCTCGCCTCCGTCGCCTCGATGCAGGGCCGCACGGCCGTGTTCCATGCGCTGGGCGACATCGTGATCCCGCTCGAACTCATCAAGATCACCTCGAACATCTTCACTGCGCCGGAGATCGCGACGGTCGGCTACTCGCAGAAGGACGTCGAGGACGGCGTCGCCGACGGCCTGGTCTACAAGCTGCCCCTCGCGGCCAACCCGCGCGCCAAGATGATGGGCATCAAGGACGGCTTCGTCAAGCTCATCGCCCGCAAGGGATCGGGCACCGTGATCGGCGGCGTGATCGTCGCCCCCAAGGCGTCCGAACTGATCTACCCGATCGCGGTGGCGGTCGAGCGCCGTCTCACCGTCGACCAGGTCTCGCGCGTCTTCGCGGCCTACCCGTCGCTGTCGAGCAGCATCACCGACGCGAGCCGCGCGATGCACCTCGTCAACATCTCGTAGATCGGGCCGAGCGTTTCGTCTCGCTCCGCGCGCTCGACGATCGGCGGTCGCCCCGTGAGGAGCGCGGCGACGAGACGAGACGCCCACGACGCGAGAAGGGCGCCCCACCGCGGTGGGGCGCCCTTCTCGTGTGAGCGGATGGAGGTGCGAGTCAGCTGATCGTGAGCAGCTGGTGGCCGGCCGAGACCGTCGCCCCGGCATCCGCGCTGATGTTGCCGACGACGCCGTCCTTGTGCGCCTGCAGCGGCTGCTCCATCTTCATGGCCTCGAGGACCACGACGAGATCGCCCTTGACGACCTGCTGGCCATCCTCGACCGCGACCTTGACGACCGTGGCCTGCATCGGCGACTTCACGGCGTCGCCCGACGCTCCGGCGTTGGCTGCGGTCGCATGGCTGCGACGCGACGGGGGCACGGCGGCGGGACGTCCCGCGGTGCCGGCGGCGACCGCGACACGGTCGGGCAGGCTGACCTCGAGGCGCTTGCCGGCGACCTCGACGACCACGGTGTGGCGACCGGACGCCGCAGCGGGCGACTCGAGCTCGCCGTCCCACGCGGGGATGTCGTTGACGAACTCGGTCTCGATCCAGCGCGTGAACACGCCGAACTCACCGTCCTCGGCGGTGAACGCCGGATCGTTCACGACCTTGCGATGGAAGGGCAGCACGGTGGGCAGACCCGCGACCTCGAACTCCTCGAGGGCACGTCGGGAGCGCTCGAGGGCCTCGGCGCGGTCCTTGCCGGTCACGATGATCTTCGCGAGCAGCGAGTCGAACGCTCCGGAGACCGAGTCGCCGGCCGTGACGCCGGAGTCGAGGCGGATGCCGGGACCGCCGAAGGTCTTGAAGACGTGGATCGGGCCCGGCTGGGGGAGGAATCCGCGACCCGGGTCTTCGCCGTTGATGCGGAACTCGATCGAGTGGCCGGTGGGCGCGGGGTCGTCGTAGTCGATCGTGCCGCCCGCGGCGATGCGGAACTGCTCGCGCACGAGGTCGATCCCGGTGACCTCCTCGGACACGGGGTGCTCCACCTGCAGACGCGTGTTCACCTCGAGGAAGGAGACCGTGCCGTCGGCGCCGATGAGGAACTCGCACGTGCCTGCCCCGACGTAGCCGACCTCCTTGAGGATGGCCTTGGACGCGGAGTACAGCTGCGCGTTCTGCTCCTCGGTGAGGTACGGCGCGGGCGCCTCTTCCACGAGCTTCTGGTGACGGCGTTGCAGCGAGCAGTCGCGCGTCGAGATCACCACGACGTTGCCCTCGGCATCCGCCAGGCACTGCGTCTCGACGTGACGCGGCTTGTCGAGGTACTTCTCGACGAAGCACTCGCCACGGCCGAAGGCCGTAACGGCCTCGCGGGTCGCCGACTCGAAGAGCTCAGCGACCTCGTCGAGCTCGCGTGCGACCTTGAGGCCGCGTCCGCCGCCGCCGTACGCGGCCTTGATGGCGATCGGAAGGCCGTACTCCTTCGCGAACGCGACGACCTCGTCGGCGCCGGAGACCGGGCCGGGGGTGCCGGGGGCGAGGGGCGCCCCGACCTTCTCGGCGACGTGACGTGCGGTGACCTTGTCGCCGAGCGCCTCGATGGCCTCGGGGGACGGGCCGATCCACGTCATCCCCGCGCCGATCACAGCTCGGGCGAAGTCGGCGTTCTCGGCGAGGAAGCCGTAGCCCGGATGCACGGCGTCCGCGCCGGCGCGACGGGCGACCGAGAGGATCTTCTCGATCTGCAGGTACGTCTCGGCGCTGGTCTCGCCCCCGAGGGCGTAGGCCTCGTCGGCGAGTCGGGTGTGCAGTGCGTCGCGATCCTGGTCGGCGTAGACCGCGACCGAGGCGATCCCGGAGTCGCGGGCGGCACGGATGATGCGTACGGCGATCTCGCCGCGGTTGGCGATGAGCACCTTGGCGATATCAGGCATGATTGCCAGCCTAGCGAGAAGAAAGCCGATCTCTTTGACGACTCCCCACAAGAAAGGTGGGGAAACGTCGAGGGGACCCTACGACCAGAGGTCGGTCCACTGCACCCCGAGCTCGGACGCCAGGCGGCGGACCGTCGACAGCGACATGCCGACGACGGTCGAGGGATCGCCCTCCACCCGCGTGATGAACGCACCGCCCAGGCTGTCGACCGTGAAGGCCCCGGCCACGTGCAGAGGCTCGCCGGAGGCGACGTACGCCGCGATCTCGGCATCCGAGATGTCGTCCGCGAACGTCACGGCGGCTTCGGCGGTCGCGGTGGCCTCGATCGGCTCGGCGCCCGGGGCCACTCGATACACGGAGTGGCCGGAATGCAGGATGCCGGTCGCACCGCGCATCTCCTGCCAGCGCCGCGTCGCCTCCTCGGGCGTGTAGGGCTTGCCGTACACGCGGCCGCCGAGCGCGAACATGGAGTCGCCGCCGATCACGAGCCCGTCGAAGGTCGCGTCGGCCGCGAGCTGCCGGGCGACGACTGCGGCCTTGGCCCGCGCGAGCAGGAGCACGAGGTCGGCGGGAGGGAGGTCGGCGCCGCGCTCGGCCGCCGCCGCCGCGGCCACGGCGTCCTCGTCGACGTCAGGGGACTGCGTGAGCGGTTCGATCCCCGCCTGACGCAGCAGCATGAGACGGGCGGGGGAGGTGGAGGCGAGGCAGACGCGCATGTGCACCACCGTATCCTCGAAGAATGACTTCCTCCTCTGACCTGCTCGATCTGGACATCACCGGTATCGCGCACGGCGGAACCTTCATCGCCCGCCATGAGGGACGAGTCGTGTTCGTCTCCGACGCGATCCCCGGGGAGCGCGTCCGCGCGCGCCTGGATGCCGAGTCGACCGGTGAATCGAAGAGCTTCTGGCGCGCCGAGACGGTCGAGGTGCTCGACCCCTCGCCGCACCGCACATCGCACATCTGGGCAGAGGCAGACATCGAGAACGCCCCCGAGTCGCGCCCCGGCGGGGCGGATCTCGGACACATCGAGCTCGCGCACCAGCGCGTCCTCAAGCGCCGGGTGCTCACGGAGGCTCTCGACCGGTTCGCCGGGGGCGGGCTCGAAGCCCCCGAGATCGAGGCGGTCGACTCGACGGACGGCACGGGGTGGCGCACGCGCGTCACGCTGCACATCGACGACGACGGCGCGGTCGGCCCCTATGCGGCTCGCAGCCACCGCGTCATCCGCGTCGGAGAGCATCCGCTGGCACGGCCGAAGATCGCGGAGGCCGCCCTCTCGCTCACGGGCGGGCGCCCGGGGAGCGTCGACCTCATCGAGCCCGCCGACGGGCGGGTGCGCATCCTCCGACGCGACAGGATCGAAGGGCGCCCAGGTCGTGGTCAGGGGCGCAGGCCGGAGCCGGAGGTCGTGCACGAGCTGGTCGGCGACCGCCGGTTCCAGGTGGATGCCGGGGGCTTCTGGCAGGTGCACCCGCGCGCGGCATCGGTGCTCGACGCCGCGGTCTACGGCGTGCTCGACGGGCACGTCGACGAGGCCGCCACGCACTACGACCTCTACGGCGGCGTCGGTCTGTTCTCGGCCACCCTCGGCGACCTCGGGGCCACCGACGTCGTGACGGTGGAATCGAGCCGCCGCGCGACCGCGCACGCCGCGGAGAACCTCGCGGGCCTCGACGCGACCGCCGTCACCGCCCGCGTCGATCGCTATCTCGCAGGCCTTCCCTCCGGTGCCACGGCCGGCGCCGTCGTGCTCGACCCGCCTCGGGCCGGCGCCGGTCGCGCCGTCGTGGAGGCGTTGCACGGGCTCGCGCCGGACGCGATCGCCTACGTGGCCTGCGATCCGGTGGCGCTTGCCCGCGACCTGGGCACGTTCCGGGATCTGGGCTGGCAGGTGCCGACGATGCGCGGATTCGATCTGTTCCCGCACTCCCACCACTTCGAGGTCGTCGCGCTGCTCACCCGGTGAGCGCCGCGCTCATCCCCGATCGCGACTCAGTAGGCTGGACGGATGAGCAGGGTCGCACTCATCGACGATCACGAATCCGTCCGCCTCGGTCTGGAGGCGGCGTGCGCTCGTGACGGAGCGCAGACCGTCGTGTTCTCCGGCAGCACCGTCGGCTCGTACCTCGAATGGCGGGTGATGACGGCCGCCGCGCCCGCCGACGTCGTCGTGCTCGATCTCACCCTCGGCGACGGCACCACCGTGACCGAGAACGTCTCCTCGCTCGTCGCCGACGGTGCGAGCGTCGTGATCCACAGCGTCGCCGATCGCCCGGCCGCCGTGCGCGAGGCGCTCGTGGCGGGAGCCGCGGGCGTCGTGAGCAAGTCCTCGGCCCTCGACGACGTCCTCGACGCCATCCGCACCGTCGCGCAGGGCGACCCCCTCAACAACGTCGAGTGGGCGAGCGCGGTCGACGGCGACAGGGAGTTCGCGGACGCCCAGCTCTCGACCCGCGAGCGCGAGGTGCTGCGGCTGTACGCGACGGGCCTGCCGCTCAAAGCCGTGGCCGAGCGACTCGGCGTGGCCTACTCCACGGCCAAGGAGAACATCACCCGCATCCGCGTCAAGTACGTAGACGTCGGGCGCCCCGCGCCGACCAAGGTCGACCTGCTGCGCCGTGCGATGGAGGACGGCATCGTGGCCTCCGACGGGGCGCCGAGTGCCCGCTGATCCGCTCAGCATCCGCGAAGCCTGGAGCCAGATCCCTTCTCCGGGCAGCGTGGAGACCGAGTTCGAGCGCTTCACGGGCAAGCGCATGGAGCGCATCCTCGCGACCGTGGTCGCCATCGGGTCCTCCGTGCTCGGCACGCAGGCGCTGATCGCGGCGCTCTCGACGACCTCGTGGAGCGACGGCCCCCGGGTCGCGACGCTGCTCGCGGTGTACATCCCCTTCGCCGCCATGCTCGTCGCGTGCGTGATCGGGCGGGCGGTGCGCGTGGCATCCGGTCTCTTCGCCGTCGCCTACGTGCTGGCGCTCGGAGCCTGGCCGAGTCTCGTCGGTCCTGACGCCTCCGCGGCGGATCAGCCGTGGATCTTCTTCCTCGTCAACGTGGGCGTCGTCGCGGCGATGCTGGCGTTTCCGCTGTGGCTGCAGTTCGCCTGGGCGGTGGGGCTCCCGTTCGTCTACGGCTACGTGCGGCTCGTGGAGGGCTCGTTCTCCCGCGACTTCTGGGTCACGACGGCGTTCGATGTGTCGTTCACGCTGATCCTCGGCATCGTCATCATCTCGCTCGGGTGGATGTTCCGCTCGGTGGCCGCGGGCGTGGACGAGGCGCGGGCGCGCGCGGTGGCGTCGTACGCGGATGCCGCCGCCGCGGCCGCAGCGGAGGAGGAGCGCGTCGCGATGTCGGCGCTCATGCACGACAGCGTGCTCGCCGCCCTGATCGCGGTGGAGCGGGCCGAGGGAGAGCGGGCACGCGACCTCGCGGTGGGCATGTCGCGCGAGGCGCTCACCCGACTGGCCAACACCGAGGCCGCGGTCGCGCAGGAGGGCAGCGACGAGCCGATCGGCATGTCGCAGATCGTCGTCGAGTTGCGCCGCGCCCTCTCCGAACTCGGGGCCGATGCGATCGTGGAGGAGCGCGGCGGACCCGGTCTGATCCCGGGGCGTGCGGCCAGGGCCCTCGTGCTCGCGGCGCGTCAGGCGCTGGGCAACGCGGTGACCCATGCGCACGGGCGCGGTCTGCACATCCTCGCGGAGGGGCACGGTGAGGAGGGTATCCGCGTCATCATCTCCGACACCGGTCCGGGCTTCGACGTCGATGCGATCGGCGCCGACCGTCTCGGCATCCGCGCGTCGATCCTGGCGCGCATGGCCGGCGTCGCCGGTTCCGCCGAGATCGACTCGAGCGAGCACGGCACCACGGTCGCCCTCGGATGGGAGAAGTCGTGAACCGGACGGTGCGCAGCGTCGCCACCTCGCTCGCCGTGGGCTTCGCGATGTACTTCGCGGCCCGGGGCGTGTGGTGGATCGAGCAACCGACCGGCCCGCTCTTCATGGTCGCGGCGATCGGCCTCTACCTGGTGGTCGTGAACGTCGCGATCCTGTGGGACTCGGCCGTCGATGTCAGGATGCCGCTGTGGACCGCGCTCGTCGCGCTGAGCTCGTCCGCGCTGATCCCGGCGCTCGTGACGCTGTCGCTGGATCCCGCCACACTGCGATCGCCGTTCGCGACCTGGTACATCGGCGCGCTCGGTCTGCTCGGCATCGTGTGCATCGTCCGCCGGCGCTTCGTGATCGGCTGGCTCAGCGTCATCGTCCTCGTCGCGGCGTCGTCGCTCGCGCTCGGGTTCTTCAGTGCCCTCTCCCTCGGCCTCGTGGGTTCGATCATGTGGGTCGCGGTCGCGCACCTGCTCGTGATGTTCTGGGACAGGGCGGTGCGCGACACCGAGCGCCTCGCCAGCATCCAGCAGGCCGTGTCCGCCTGGCACGCCACGCAGCAGGTCCGGCAGCAGGAGCGCCGGTTGGGCACGCATTTCGCGCTCGCGGTCGCGGGGCCCGTCCTGGCTCGGGCCGTGGCGACGCACGGGATGCTCGACGATGCCGAGCGGCTCGAGGCGCGCCTGGCGGAGGGGCGGCTGCGCGACGAGCTCCGCGGTGCCGACCTCCTCAACGACGAGGTGCGTGACGCGATCGAGGACGCACGCCGTCACGGCGCGGCCGTCACGGTGTTCGACGAAGGAGGGCTGGACGACGTCGCTGAGGCGCGCCGCGCCGAGATCCGCGACGAACTCGCGTCGGTGCTGCGCGCGAGCGTCGCCGAGAGGTGGATCATCCGGGCTGCGCGCGATCCGCGCACGGCGGTGACCGTGGTGGGTCGGGCCGCGGCCGGCGACTCGAGCGACGACGACGCCGTCGACGTGTGGCACGAGATCCCGCGGGCCCCGGAGGCCTGAGGACGCTCCGCGGCGCGGGGATCGATCGTGACGTCCCGCCCGACGTGTGGTTCGCGCGCTCCGCCTCGGCTCCGGCCGGGGGAGGTGACCGGAGGCGAGGGGGGAAGAGAGTGGGCGAGGGGCGGCGAAGCCGCCTGCCCCTCGCCATGCGGAACAGTTACCCGAAAACCGTCCCGCCGAAGACCGGTCTGCGTCTGTCTACCCTGGGACAGAGAGACCAGCCGAACGCGAAGCGTCCCCCTCAGTCTGATGGTTCTTCAAGACGTTGTCTGTAGGTATTTTGGGGGACACGAATTCCAGCGCATGCGAGAAGATGGGGCATGGTCAAGCGCCGCGGAACCAACCTGCCTCGGATGGGCGATTTCAACCAGTCCGTCATCCTGGAGGCGATCCGTCGGTCGGGGGAGGGCCTGAGCCGCATCGAGCTCGTCGACGAGACGGGGCTCTCGGCCCAGACCGTCACGAACATCACTCGTCGCCTGCTCGACGAGAAGGTCATCGCCGAGGCCGGCCGCACGATCAACGGCCCGGGCAAGCCGCGCGTCACGCTGCGCCTCGTGCCGGAGAGTCGCTACTCGGTCGGTGTACACCTCGACCCCGCGGTCATCACCGTGGTTCTGCTCGACATGGCGGGGACGGTGGTGCATCGCCACGTGGTGCGCACCTCCGAGCGGGAGCCGCGTCTGATCGTGGACACCATGGCTCGCACGATCGACGCCCTGATCCGCGACGCCGGGGTGGATCGCGCCGCGGTCGCGGGGGTGGGCGTCGCCGCGCCGGGACCGATCGACGCGGACCGGGGGACCGTGATCGATCCGCCGAAGCTCGACGGGTGGCACCGCGTTCCGCTGCGGGCCGTGCTCGGGGAGGCGACGGGGCTCGACGTGACGCTGGAGAAGGACACGACAGCGGCTGCCGTGGGGGAGCAGTGGACGGGCCGGTGGGACGCCGACCGGTCATTCCTGTTCGTGTACCTGGGAACCGGCATCGGCGCCTCCCTCGTGCGCGACAGCGAGGCCGTCCGAGGCAGCTCGCACAACTGGGGCGAGGTCGGTCACATCATCGTCGATCCCGACGGCCCCGAGTGCGCGTGCGGCAGTCGAGGATGCGTCGAAGTGGTGTGCACCCCCCAGGCGATCGTCGAGCGCGCGATCCAGGGAGGCGTGCTCGACACCGACGCGAACGCGGTCGAGGAGCGGTTCACGCTGCTGTGTGATCGGGCGCGAGCGGGGGACGAGGCGGCGCTCGGCGTGCTCGAAGGGGCTGCCGGGCATCTCGCCGTGCTGATCTCCTCGCTCACGAACGCGATGGATGTGGATCGCGTCGTGATGGGCGGTCCGTTCTGGAGCCGTGTGGCGGACGTCTACCTCCGGGAGCTCCCCACCCTGCTGGAGGGACGCAACGCCACCCGTGCGCTGCGGACGCTCTCGGTGGACGGCACCGTCGTGGGCGACGACGTGGCCGCGGTCGGGGCGGCGTGCGTCGTGCTCGACGAGATCCTGAGCCCGCGTCCTTCGGACCTGTACCTCGAAGACTGAACAAGCCTGCAACCCGAATACCGGAATATCGGGTTAAACCGTCGGTGCGTATGTCCACTCGATGTACTATCGAAGCGGATGCGATGACTGGGGTACCGAGGGGGAAGCCGTCACGCATTTACGACGGAGGCTGTCTGCGCGGTCCGTGAGCTGGGGGGCTCGCGGACCCGCAGTTCGGCCGCCTCAGCCGGCGAAGCGGCCCCAAGGGATGTCGCGCCGTAGCGGACGCCGCATCGGGCGCTGCGTGCGGGCCCAGGCCGAGACGATCGGCTCCTCCGCCACCGCCTCCGCCGCCTCCTGCGCGTAGGCGTCGCTGACCACGGCGATCAGCGCCGCGAGCTCCTCCTCCGTCGCCGAGCCGCGCGTGATCTCGATGGTCGGCCGTTCGTCCCGGCCGTCCGTCGAACCCTGCTCCTCCGCGCGCGTCACAGCGGGATGTTCCCGTGCTTCTTGGCCGGCAGCTCGGCGCGCTTGCCGCGCAGCGCTCGCAGCGCCTTCGCGACCGAGACGCGGGTGTTGGCCGGCTCGATGATGCCGTCGATCTCGCCGCGCTCGGCCGCGAGGAACGGCGAGGTGACGCTGTAGGTGTACTCGTTCGCGAGGCGCGTGCGCACGGCGGCGACGTCCTCCCCGGCCTCCTCGGCCTTCTTGATCTCGTTGCGGTACAGGATGTTCACCGCACCCTGACCGCCCATCACCGCGATCTCGGCCGTCGGCCAGGCGAGGTTGACGTCGGCGCCGAGCTGCTTGGAGCCCATCACGATGTAGGCGCCGCCGTAGGCCTTGCGCAGGATCACCGTGACCATCGGGACGGTGGCCTCGGCGTACGCGTAGATGAGCTTCGCGCCGCGCCGGATCACGCCCGTCCACTCCTGATCGGTGCCGGGGAGGTAACCGGGCACGTCGACGAGCGTCACGATCGGGATCGAGAAGGCGTCGCAGAAGCGCACGAAGCGGCTGGCCTTCTCGCCGGCCTCGATGTTCAGGGTGCCCGCCATCTGCGACGGCTGGTTCGCGATGATGCCGACCGAGCGGCCCTCGACGCGACCGAAGCCGATGAGGATGTTCGGGGCGAACAGCGGCTGCACCTCGATGAAGTCGCCGGCGTCCACGACGTGCTCGATCACGGTGTGCATGTCGTACGGCTGGTTGGGCGAGTCCGGGATGATCGTGTTCAGCGAGCGATCGGCATCCGTGGTCTCCCACTCGAAGCCGCTCTCGTACCCGGGGATCTCTGCCATGTTGTTGTCGGGCAGGAACCCGAGGAGCGTGCGCGCGTAGTCGAGCGCGTCATCCTCGTCCTGCGCGAGGTAGTGCGCGACGCCCGAGCGGGTGTTGTGCGTGAGGGCGCCGCCCAGCTCCTCCATGCCGACATCCTCGCCCGTGACCGTCTTGATGACGTCGGGCCCGGTCACGAACATCTGGCTGGTCTTGTCGACCATGATCACGAAGTCGGTGAGGGCAGGGCCGTACACGGCGCCGCCGGCGGCCGGGCCCATGATGATCGAGATCTGCGGGATCACGCCGGAGGAGCGGGTGTTCAGGCGGAAGATCTCGCCGTACTTGCTGAGGGCGAGGACGCCTTCCTGGATGCGAGCCCCGCCCGAGTCCAGGATGCCGATGATCGGCATCCCGTTGGTGAGGGCGAACTCCATGATCTTGATGATCTTGTCGCCCGACACCTCGCCGAGTGAGCCGCCGAAGGTCGTGAAGTCCTGGGAGTACACCGCGACCGTCCGGCCGTTGATCGTGCCGACACCGGTGACGACGGAGTCGCCGTAGGGGCGGTTGCGATCCATCCCGAAGGCCGTCGTGCGGTGACGCACGTACTCGTCGAATTCGACGAAGCTCCCCGGATCGACGAGCAGCTCGATACGCTCGCGGGCGGTCATCTTGCCCTTGGCGTGCTGCTTGTCCTGCGCGGTCTTCTCAGCGTCGACAACGGCTTCGTTGTAGCGAGCGCGGAGGTCTGCGATCCTGCCGGCGGTGGTCGAGAGTTCGGGCTTTTCCGTCACGGATTCCACCCTATCGTCGCCCCGGCGCTCTTCCTTGGATGCTCACCACAACGGCTCGCCGGATCCTTTGGCGTCTGTCGTGCACGAGCCTGGCGCGCTCGTCAGCCGTGCCGGCCGTCGTCGGCAGAGGACCACGTGCCGTCGGGGAGGCCGTGATCGCCCGCGGATTCGATCTCGGCGACGTCCTTCGTGCGGCGGCCCCGCCCCACCGACGCCACCTTGCGTCCGGCCCAGCCGGCACCGCGTGCGGCGGCCCCCGCGGCCCCCGCCACGGCGTTTCCGAGGTACTGCGCGCCGTGCAGCATCCGCAGCTCGACCTTCTCCGCGCCGTCGACGGGCTCGAGGTCGAGGGGGAGGTCGACGGGGGCGGCGCCGAACGCCCGGTGCGATGTGGTGAGCACGCGGCGGCCGAGGATGTGGTTGCCCGCGCCGCCGATCGCCGCGCCGACGCCGAAGGGCAGCGCCTTGCCGAGGAAGGAGGCTCCACCCGCGGCCGCGAACTGCTTCACGAACATGCTCTTGAGGCGATCGACGAGGGGTCCGACGGCTGCCCGGGGGAGCGAGGTCGTGACGAGTTCGCCCCAGTACGAGGAGCGGGTGCCGCCACGGCCGGTGGCCTGGCCCGCGAGCTGGCTGACGAGGGCGACGCCCTCCTTGCCGAGCATCAGCGTCATGACCAGCGCTCGGGCGCGGTCGGGGTTGGAGACCGCGATCCCGTGCACCTCGGCCACTGACTGCGCGAACAGCGCGGTCGACTCCACGAAGCCCAGGGTCTCGACACCGGAGAGGGCGAGCGTGACACCCGTGCCGATGCCCGGGACCACGGCCGTCGCCCCGACCGCGGCTCCCCCCGTCGTGACGGCGGCGAGATACCGGCGCTCGAGGATGCGGATGATCTCCGCGGGCGTCGCGTGGGGGTTGCGCAGGCGGATGCTCCGGATGTGCGCGAGGACGAGCGGGCGCTGGATCGCGAGGACTCGATCCAGCCCCCGGACCATGAAGGGATGCTCGGGCGAGCCGACCGGCGGCACGCCCCGGTCCCAGGGTGCGTCGTCGGGGAGCGAGTGGATCTTGTGCACCTTCGAGGCCATGCACACGATCCTAGGAACGGATGCCGCGAGAACGCCGAAAGCCCGGCCCCGTTGACGGGGCCGGGCTTTCGTGCAGTGCCGTGCGGGTCAGACGAAGAGGTTCGCCCGCTCGAGGTCCTCGGCGAAGTCGATCTCGACCGCGTACAGGTCGGAGACGTCCATCGGCTCGAGAAGGAGGCCGTCCTCCGCGATCGCGAGCTCGAGCCCGCGCTCGAAGTAGTCCTGGTCCTCGACGCGCTGCAGCTGGCGCATGAACGCCTTCTTGTGCGTGGAGGAGATGTAGTTGATCCCGACGGCCTCGCCGAGACCGCCCTTGACCGTCTTCGACAGCTCCTTGATGAAGCCCTCGGCGGTCACGGTGTACTTGACCTCCTCGTCGCTCACCTTGGAGGTGTTGACGGTGACGAACGACTGGTCGCGCTCGATGTACTCGGCCGCGCGGCCCAGGATCATCGGGTCGAAGACCACGTCGCCGTTCATCCAGAGCACGCCGGCGCGGCCGGTCGCGCCGAGGGCGCGCAGGAGGCTCTTGGAGGTGTTGGTCTCGTCGTAGCGCTCGTTGTGGACGTACTTCGCGGTCGGGAACGCCTCGATGATGGTCTCGGCACGGTAGCCCACGACCGTGGTGATGCGTGCGTCGGAGCCGAAGGCGGCGCGGATGTTGTCGTGCTGCTGGCGCATGATGGTGCGGCCGTCGCTCAGTTCGGTGAGCGGCTTCGGCAGCGCACGACCGAGGCGCGAGCCCATACCTGCGGCGAGGATGACGGTCTGAAGAGTCACGAGTGCTCCTAAGGATTAGGTGTTCACGGTCGGTTCACCGACCGGACACTTCGTCGTGCCGTGAGTCATGCTAGCGATACAGCCTGGGAAGCACCGGGGCGAGGAGGCCCCGTTGCCGTTTCGTGATCCAGTACACACCGAACACTCAGATTCGTCCAGGGCTTGACAGGACCACGAAGAATGCCGCCGTTTCGCTCCCTTTATTGCGGCTAACGGAGGAATACTCCCGCCCCGTTGATACCGTAGGACGGTGACTGCCTCCCCCGACGACCGTACCGATCCGGCATCCGATGCCGTGACCCCTTCCGAGAAGAAGACGCCGGTTCGGAAGACCCCGGCGAAGCGCACTCCGGCGAAGCGGACTCCTGCGCGCTCGGCCGCTGAGCAGGCGGCCCCGACGGCGGAGGTGGTCGTGGAGCCGATCGCGAGGACGGATGCCGGTTCGGCGGGCGCAACCGCTCCCACGGCGGCGAAGGCGCCGACGAAGCGACCGACCTCCGCGAAGAGCACTGCGGCGAAGACGACTGCCGCGAAGAGCACTGCGGCGAAGACGACTGCGGCGAAGATAGCTGCAGCGAAGACGGCTGCGGCGAAGACGGCTGCAGCGCGCTCGACCGCAGCGAAGACGTCTACGGCCAAGTCCGCGGCGACGAAGACCGCAGCGGCCAAGGCGGCGGCGGAGAAGTCGGCGGTGAAGAAGAGCGCCGCCCGCACTACGGCGGCGCGCACGTCGGCCGACCGGACCGCCGCGGCGAAGAAGGCCGCAGCGACCAGGGCTGCCAAGGCTGCAGCCGCGAAGGCGGAGGCCGAGGCGCGCGCCGCGCAGGAGGACGCGTCGACGGACGTCGCGGAGATCGCGACGCCTGCGGTCGAGCGTCCCCTGGAGACACAGTCGGAGGCGCCTGCTCCGCTCGAGGCCGTTCCCGCAGAGCCCACCGCGGCCGAGCCCGAGCCCGAGCCGGTGCACCCCGTCGCTGAGGCCGCACTCCCCGCGACAGGCGCCGAGCAGGCAGAGTCGGTCGACGCGGAGCCGGTCGAAGCAGAGCCGGTAGAGGCGGAGCCGACCGTGGGCGAGCCGGTCACCGAAGAGCCGGCGGAAGACCTTCCCGCAGCGGTCGACGACGCTCCAGCGGAGGTCGTGGACGACGCGGTCGCCGACGCCACTGCACAGGACGCCGCGCCCGTCGAGGAGGTCACCCCGGTTGTCGACGATGCTCCGGCGGACGAGCCCACGTCGTCGAGCGCCGCAGCATCCGGAGTCGAAGCCATCCGCATCCGCGGCCTCGTGAAGAGCTTCGGCGATCACATCGCCGTCAACGGCGTCGACCTGACCGTGCCCGCCGGATCGTTCTACGGCATCGTCGGGCCGAACGGCGCCGGTAAGACGACCACGCTGTCGATCGTGGCCGGTCTGCTGCGCTCCGACAGCGGCGAGGTCGTGATCTGCGGCGTCGACCAGCGATCCGACCCGCTCGCCGCGAAGAGGATGATGGGCGTCCTCCCGGACCGCCTGCGCACCTTCGATCGTCTGACCGGACGGCAGCTCCTCTACTACTACGGCCTGCTCCGCGGCCTGGCCTCCGACGTGATCGAGAAGCGCGTCGGCGATCTGGCCCGGGCGTTCGACCTCGGTGACGCCCTCGGGCGCGTCGTCTCCGACTACTCCGCCGGCATGACGAAGAAGATCATGCTCGCGGGAGCCATGATCCACTCGCCGCGCGTGCTGGTGCTCGACGAGCCCTTCGAGGCGGTCGACCCGGTGTCGTCGGCGGTGATCCTCGACATCCTGCGCGCGTATGTCGCGCATGGCGGAACCGTGATCCTCTCGAGCCACGGGATGGACCTCGTGGAGCGCGTATGCTCGCGGGTCGCGATCATCGTGGGCGGAGACGTCCTCGCCGAGGGCACGATCGACGAGGTGCGCGCCGGGCAGACGCTCGAGGCGCGGTTCGTCGAGCTGTCCGGCGGCATCGGCGAGGTGGAGGGGCTCGAGTGGCTGCACACGTTCTCCGACTGAGGGCTGCGCTCCTGATCGGATCGCTCCGCGGCGAACGTCGGGTGCGGACGCTGCTCATGCTCGCCGTCGTGGTCGTCATCACGGTGCTCGTGTGCGCCGCGGTGCTCAGCCTCGAGTCCGCCCACGTCGACGTCGCGCGCACGGTCGTGGTCCTCGGCAGCGCGGCGCTGTTCCTCGGGTTCCTCGTGGGGCCGATTCTCGTGGGGGCGGTCGATCCGCTCGATCCGCGGAGGTTCGCGGTCTTCGGCGTCGACGAGCGACGGATGCCGGCGGTCCTGGCGCTCGCCTCGCTCATCAGCGTCCCCAGCCTGGCGCTGATCGCCGTGCACGTGAGCGTGTGCGTGGTCGCGGTGCGTCTGGGAGCTCCGTGGCCCGCGGCCGTGATCCTGAGCGTGGTCAGCACACTCACGACCATCCTCGCCGCCCGAGTCGGCATGGCCGTCAACGCCCTGCTGCTGCCCGAGCGCCGATCGCGTGAGCTGACCGCGCTGTTCGCGCTCGCCGTGATCGTCGTGGCGTTCCCCGTCGCGGTGTTCCTCGCCTCCCTGCGGTGGGACGGCCAGGTGCCCGGGATCGTCGAGAGCATCACGACAGCGATCGGGGTCACTCCGCTCGCCGCCGCCCCGCGCTTCCTGTTCGCGGCTGCCGCGGACGACGTCGCCGGCGCTTGGATCAGCGGCCTCGTGGCCGTCGCGACGCTCGTGATCCTCTGGGTGCTGTGGTCGTGGCTGGTGCGCCGTCTGCTGACGACCACCGAGCGTCCCGTCGCGTCTCGTGAGCGGACGGGTCTCGGCTGGTTCGGTCTGCTGCCCTCGAACGCCTTCGGCGCGATCGCCGCGCGCAGCCTCGTGTACTGGCTGCGCGACCGCCGGTACATCATGAACGTGATCGTGGTCCCCATCGCCGGGGTGCTCACCGTGCTGCCGCTCGTGGTCGCGGGCGTGCCGCTGGAGATCGCCGCACTGGTCCCGGTGCCCGTGATGGCCCTCTTCTTCGGGTGGCTCCCGCACAACGACGTCGCCTACGACTCGACCGCCCTCTGGACGCACGTGGCGAGCGGCGTGCGCGGTGTGCCCGACCGGCTCGGCCGTCTCGTGCCCGTGCTCCTCGTGGCGCTTCCGGTGCTCGCGATCGCGGTGCCCCTTACTCTGCTGTCGATCGACGATTGGCGGCTCCTGCTGCCCCTCGTGGGCGTGGGCGCGAGCCTGCTGCTGTCGGCGCTCGGTCTGTCGAGCATCGTGTCGGTGATCGCGCCGTACGCGGTCTCGCGCCCGGGGGACAGCCCTTTCCAGCAGCCGCAGCGCCCCACGTCGCGCGGCGCCTACGGTCCCGCGGCGGCGTTCCTCGGAGCGATCGTGCTGAGCGGGCCGACGATCTGGCTGTTCGCGCTCACGACGATCGAGGGCTCCGCGTACGCGCCGGCGACCTTCTGGGTCGGTCTCGCGAGCGGACTGGTCGTGCTCGCGTTGGGCGTCGTGATCGGCGGGCGGATCTTCCAGCAGCAGGGCGAGCGGCTGATGGAGTTCGTCGAGACGGCATGAGGCCGCCCATCGGCATCCTCGCGCGACTAGACTCAGCGCATGAGTACTCCGCTGGACAGCCCCGATCAGGGCGGCGTGGCAACGCTTGATCGCGAACTGGAAGAGCTTCTCCGCGAGGAGAATCTCGAGCCGGGCGACCATGAGCGCTTCTCGCATTACGTGAAGAAGGACAAGATCCTCGAGTCCGCGATCACCGGCAAGCCGGTGCGGGCGCTGTGCGGCAAGAAGTGGACCCCGGGTCGTGACCCGGAGAAGTTCCCGATCTGCCCCACGTGCAAGGAGATCTACGAGTCGATGGTCGGCTGACCGCCGGTCTCTCGCGTCGCGCCTCGGTCGTCGGCCGACGACCAGTGGTCAGTCCGCGTCGACGAAGACCGTGGGGATCGCCGGGTCGGACTTACTGAGCGCCAGCGCACGCACCGGCAGCTCCTCGCGCACGCGGAGGTGGTGCTCCCGAGCAGATGCCGTACCTGCCGCTCCCTCGTAGGCCTCGTCGATGTCCCCGGCCTCCATGAAGGTGACCTGCAGCGCGCGACCGTCCGGGTGATCCGCGGCGGTGTCGAGCTGCTCGAAGCCGTCGGACACGACGACCGTCTCGCTGGTCGCGACGCCGTCGACGATCGTGCGGAACGCGGCCTTGCGCCCGCCGTGCGAGGCCTTGTCGGTGGAGGCCTTCGCGACGCCGACCCAGGCGCCGTCCGAACCCTGCCGTGCGACGAGCTTGTAGACCATGCTCGCTGTCGGATACCCGGAGCCGGTGACCACGGACGTGCCCACGCCGTAGGCGTCGACGGGGGCGGCGGCCAGCGTCGCGATCGCGTACTCGTCGAGGTCGCTCGTGACGGTGATGCGCGTGCCGGTCGCTCCGAGCTCGTCGAGCTGGGCGCGCACCTCCGCCGCCACGATCGGCAGATCGCCCGAGTCGAGGCGCACGCCGCTGAGGCCGGTGCCGGCCACCCGGATCGCGGTCTCGACGCCCGTGCGGATGTCGTACGTGTCGACGAGCAGCGTCGTGTCGACGCCGAGGCTCGCGATCTGCGAGCGGAACGCCTCCTCCTCGGTGTCGTGCAGCAGCGTCCACGAGTGTGCGGCGGTGCCCATCGTGGGGATTCCCCACTCCCGACCGGCTTCGAGGTTGCTCGTGGCGCCGAAGCCGGCGATGTACGCGGCGCGCGCGGCCGCGACGGCCGAGCGCTCGGCCGCACGGCGCGACCCCATCTCGGCGAGCGGCCGCTCTCCGGCGGCGATGCTCATCCGCGCGGCCGCCGTCGCCACCGCGGAATCGTGGTTGAGGACGCTCAGGGCCAGGGTCTCGAGCACGACGGCATCCGCGAAGGTGCCCTCGACCGTGAGGATGGGGGAGCCGGGGAAGTACAGCTCGCCCTCGCGGTAGCCGCGGATCGAGCCGGTGAAGCGGTAGTCCTCGAGGTAGGCGAGGGATGCGGCATCCACCACGTCGTGGTCGCGCAGGAAGCGCAGCTCGTCGTCGCCGAAGCGGAAGTCGCGCAGCAGGGTCAGCAGGCGCCCGGTGCCGGCGACGACGCCGAAGCGGCGACCGCCGGAGAGCCTGCGGGAGAAGAGCTCGAACACGCTGGGCCGCGCGGCCGTCCCGTCGCGGAGCGCGGCGGCGAGCATGGTGAGTTCGTAACGATCGGTCAGAAGCGCCGTGGACGTCATCCGCTCAGCATAGTGACGACGACGCCCTGCGGCGGCGCGCATGTCGGGGGTGTGCGCGACTAGGCTGGGGAGTCATGAACGACGCGCCGATCGGAATCTTCGACTCCGGTGTCGGCGGGCTCACGGTGGCGAGGGCCATCAGGGCCCAGCTGCCCCGCGAGTCGTTCGTCTACATCGGCGACACTGCGCACTCGCCTTACGGGCCCAAGCCGATCGCGGATGTGCGGCGCTACGCGCTCGAGGTGCTCGACACCCTCGTCGACCAGGGCGTCAAGATGCTCGTCATCGCCTGCAACACGGCATCCGCGGCGATGCTGCGCGATGCGCGCGAGCGCTACGACATCCCGGTCGTCGAGGTCATCGCACCGGCTGTGCGGCGGGCCGTCTCGACGACCCGCAACGGCCGGGTCGGCGTGATCGGCACGGTCGGCACGATCGGCTCGCGCGCCTACCAGGACATGCTCGAGGTGAACGAGCGGCTGTCGGTGTTCACGGCGGCGTGCCCCCGGTTCGTGGAGTTCGTCGAGGCCGGGATCACCGACACCCCCGAGGTGCTCGCGACGGCGGAGGAGTACCTCGCCCCGCTGCGCGAGGCCGGGGTCGACACGCTCGTGCTCGGATGCACGCACTACCCGTTCCTGCGCGGCGCGATCAGCTACGTCATGGGCGAGGACGTCACCCTCGTCTCGAGCGACGACGAGACGGCGGGCGACGTGTTCCGACAGCTCGTGCGCGGCGACCTGCTCGCTCCCGCCGATGCTCAGGCGTCGTATGTCTACGAGGCGACGGGTGCCTCGGCCACCGAGTTCACCGCCCTCGCGAACCGGCTGATGGGCCGAGAGGTGCGCGACGTGCAGCTCGTGCAGACCGGCGTGATCACCCTGCCCGACGTCGCTCGCTGATCCACCGTCTCCTGATTCTTCTCCCCGCCGCCAGACCGAACGCGTCACTCGACCGAAGGAACACCATGTCAGACATCGTCCGTGCCGATGGCCGCTCCACCGACCAGCTCCGCGAGGTCACGATCGAGCGCGGCTGGAGCGCTCACGCCGAGGGATCGGCTCTGATCAGCTTCGGCGGCACCAAGGTGCTGTGCACCGCCTCGTTCACCAACGGCGTGCCCCGCTGGCTCACCGGCAAGGGCAAGGGCTGGGTCACCGCCGAGTACTCGATGCTGCCGCGGGCCACGAACAGCCGCAACGACCGCGAGAGCGTCAAGGGGCGCATCGGCGGGCGGACGCATGAGATCTCGCGCCTGATCGGTCGGGCGCTGCGCGCCGTCGTCGACACCAAGGCGCTGGGCGAGAACACGATCGTGATCGACTGCGACGTGCTGCAGGCCGACGGCGGCACGCGCACGGCCGCGATCACGGGCGCGTACGTCGCGCTGGCCGACGCGATCGAGTGGGGTCGCGAGAAGAAGTTCATCGCCAAGAACTCGACGCCGCTGATCGACTCGGTGTCGGCGATCTCCGTCGGCATCATCGACGGCGAGCCGATGCTCGACCTTGCGTACGTCGAGGACGTGCGCGCCGAGACCGACATGAACGTCGTGGTCACCGGTCGCGGCCTGTTCGTCGAGGTGCAGGGCACGGCCGAGGGAGCGCCCTTCGACAAGCGCGAGCTCGACGCGCTGCTCGACCTTGGTGTCGCGGGCTGCGCCGACCTCAAGACCCACCAGCTGACGGCGCTCGCAGACTGATGAAGGTCGTCCTCGCCACGCACAACGCGCACAAGGTCGCGGAGTTCCAGCAGATCGTCTCGCTCACGCGGCCCGATCTCGAGATCGTCGCGTACGACGGACCGGAGCCCGTGGAGGACGGCGTCACGTTCGCCGAGAACGCGCTGATCAAGGCGCGCGCCGCCGCGGCGCACACGGGGCTCGCGGCGCTCGCCGACGACTCGGGCATCTGCGTCGACGTGCTGGGCGGTTCGCCCGGCGTGTTCTCGGCGTACTGGGCGGGGCAGAAGAAGGATGCCGCGGCGAACCTCGAGCTGCTGCTCGACCAGCTGCGCGACATCGCGGATCCGCACCGCACCGCGCACTTCACGTCGTCGATCGCGCTGGTGACGCCCGACGGCGCCGAGCGCGTGGTCGAGGGGCTGTGGCCCGGGCGCCTCGCGCATGCGGCATCCGGGGCGGGCGGTTTCGGCTACGACCCGATCTTCCTGCCCGACGGCCAGCCTGCGGGGGAGGAGCGGTCGGTGGGAGAGTTCACCGCGGAGGAAAAGCAGTCGCAGTCGCATCGGGCGCGGGCGTTCGCCGAACTCGTGCCGCTGCTCGCGCAGCTCTGAGGTCGCGTCGCGGTAACCACTACGCTTGACGTACTTCATGCGTAGTGGTTGAGTGGTGAGCATGAGAGAACTCACCTACTACATCGGCGTCACCCTCGACGGTTTCATCGCGGGACCCGACGACGAGGTCGACTTCTATCCCGTCACCCCCGCGTTCGCCGAGACGCTCGGCACCGAGCTCGCGGATCTGCAGCCGGCCTTCGTGCGCGCGGCGCGCGGGGGAGCGGACCAGCCCGTCACCACGTTCGACACGGTCGTGATGGGGCGGCGCACCTACGAGCCTGCGCTCGATCAGGGCGTGCTCGACCCGTACTCGCACCTGCGCACGATCGTCGTCAGCTCGACGCTCGACGATCCCGGGCACGAGAACGTCGAGATCGTGCGGATTGATCCCGTCGCGCGTGTGCGCGAGCTCAAGGCCGAGGACGGGCTCGGGATCTACCTCGCGGGCGGTGCGGGCCTCGCGGGCACGCTGCTCGACGAGATCGACCGGTTGATCGTCAAGAAGTACCCGGTGATCGCCGGCTCCGGCATCCCGATGGTCGACCACGGCTTCCAGCCGACCGCGTTCGCGCTCGACCGCGCCCGCACCTACGACAACGGCTGCGTCGTGCTGGAGTACACCCGCGTGCGGTGACGATCAGTAGGCGGCGCCACCGCCGGGCTTCGCCGCGCTCCGGTAACGGCCCGATCGCAACGATCGGGACAAAATCCGCTGATATACGAGCAGAATGTCACAAAGACGATATATTCGACCGTATGGATGATCACCTGCTCTATCTCTACAGCACCATCGCTCAGCTGGCTGCCGTCGTCGCGATTCCTTTCGTTCTCACGGTGCGAGCCGATGCTCGGGCGTGGAACCAGCCGGCCTATCCGGCCGCTGTTCGGGTAATCCAGGGAGTCTGGCACTTGCTCACGATCGCGGCGATCGCCTGTGCGCTGTTCCTGTCGATCATCACCCTCGCAGCCGGCTACTCAGACGAGACCATGATGTGGTGGGCTATCAATGCGCTTATCGTGGCGTACTCGGCGACGGTCCTCGGCGTCATCGTCACACAGGTGCTCACGGCGTTTCTTCCTCGTGCTTGGAGGGCGAAGCTCTCCGAATCGTCGCTGGCAAACGGCGAAGATGCGTGACCTCGACAATCGCGGTTCATCGTCGCGAATCGGGAGCCGTCGGGACTACTGAGAATCATCACCATTCCCGAGTACGCCGATACGCCCTCGCTCAGCGGAAAGCGCCTCTAACCTGGTCGTATGCATGATCACGCGCCCGCCGCCGGCGGCATCCGCTCGGCCGGTCATCGTCGTCTCCTGGCGATCTCGCTGACCCTCACCGCGACCATCATGGTCGTGCAGGTGGTCGGCGCAATTCTCACGGGATCGCTGGCCCTGCTCGCCGACGCCGCGCACATGTTCACCGATGCCTCCGCGCTCGTGATCGCCCTGATCGCGGCGGCCGTGGCTGCCCGCCCCGCGGACGACCGCCGCACGTTCGGCTATCAGCGGGCGGAGGTGTTCGGTGCGCTGATCAACGCGATCATCCTCATCCTCCTGTCGGGCTGGGTGGGCATCGAGGCCATCGGCCGTCTGCTGAACCCCGGCGAGGTCGAGGTCGCGGGCGGACTCATGCTCGTCGTCGCCGCGGTCGGCCTGATCGCGAACGCGATCTCGATGTGGCTGCTGAGTCGCGCCCAGCGCACGAGCATCAACGTGCGCGGCGCGTACCTCGAGGTCATGGGCGACCTGATCGGCTCGGCGATGGTGATCGTCGCCGCGATCGTGATCGTCACGACAGGATGGATGCCGGCGGACGCGATCGCGTCCATGGCGATCGCGGTGCTCATCATCCCGCGCGCGATCGCGCTGCTGCGGGAGGTGTTCTCGGTGCTGTCGGAGTCCGCGCCGAAGGGCACGGCCGTGGCCGACATCCGCCAGCACCTGCTCGACTACGAGGGCGTGGTGGGCGTGCACGACGTGCACGTGTGGCAGCTCACGCGCGGCGCCCCGGTCTTCAGTGCGCACGTGAGCGTCGAGCCGGCTCTGCTTGCGGACGGGCGCTCGGCGCGTCTCCTGAGCGAGATGCAGGACTGCCTGGCGGAGCACTTCGACGTCGAGCACTCGACGTTCCAGATCGAACCCGCCGAGCAGTCCGACTGCGAGCCGCACCACGCCTGATCCGGCCCGGCTGACCGCTCAGCTCTCCACGACGACTTCGTCGGGCGACTTGTCCGGACGCAGCCCCCGCCAGCGCGCGTGACGCAGCACCCCGTCGGGCGTCCAGTTCGCGAACTCGACCTCGCCGACGAGCTCGGGCCGCACCCAGAGCGCGTCCGAGGCGTCGGGGGCGGGCACTCCGTCGAGTGGAACGTCGTCCACGCGTAGCGGTGCAAGGCGCGCGAGCAGGTCGCGCAGCATCCGATCCGTGAATCCGGTGCCGACACGTCCGACATAGCGCAGTCGCACGGAATCCGGCACGGCGAGCAGGAGAGACCCGAACGTCCCCTCCCGATCGCCCTTGCCCGGACGGATGCCGACGATCACGGCCTCCTGCATGCGGGTGTGCTTGATCTTGAGCCAGGCCGGCGAGCGCTGACCCGCCCGATACGCTGACCTCGGGTCCTTCACGACGACGCCCTCGAGACCGAACTCCTCGCTCGCGGCGAGGGCGGCCTCCAGATCGTCGAACACCGGCGGGACGCGCATCGGAGCATCCAGGTCGGACACCACGTCCTCCAGCAGCGTCCTCCGTTGCGACAGGGGCATCGACGACAGGTCGTGACCGTCGAAGCGCAACAGATCGAAGACGAGGTACACGATCGGGGTGCGCACGACCTCGCGCTCGATCTCGCGGGCGCGCGTCAGATGCATGCGGTTCTGCAGCAGCGAGAAGCTCGGGCGACCCTGGGCGTCGAAGGCGACGATCTCGCCGTCGACGATCGCGTCGGAGGCCGGCAGGAACGGCGCGCCGTCGGCCGTGAGCTCCGGATAGCGCGCGGTGATGTCTATGCCGCTGCGGGCATGCAGGCGCATCCGCCCCTCCGCCCAGGTGCCGACGGCGCGGATCCCGTCCCACTTGACCTCGACCCACGGCGGCGTGCTGAGCCCTCGCGCGATGGCGGGCGTGCCGTTCTCGGCGAGCATGGGGGTGAGGGATGCCGGGACCGCATCGGACGCGGAGCCGGACGTCGCGGCGATCCGCGGACGATGCTCCTTGCGTGCCGGTCGCTCGGTGACGAGCTCGCGGTCGTCGCGGGGCACCGGCGGGTTCTCGGGCCTCAGCGCGGCCAGGGGATCGACACCCTCGGCCGCGCGTTCCAGT
Source organism: Microbacterium sp. LMX7-1.2 (assembly GCF_040675935.1). NCBI lineage: Bacteria > Bacillati > Actinomycetota > Actinomycetes > Micrococcales > Microbacteriaceae > Microbacterium > Microbacterium sp. LMX7-1.2. The sequence goes on from NZ_JBEGIL010000001.1 coordinate 3,357,300, forward strand.
ACCTGCTCGATGTCGAGTTGCGCGAGGTCGGGGTCGTCGAGCTCGTCCCAGGTGCGCGGTGCCGCGACCCACGGCTGTGCACGCCCGCGGAGCGAGTAGGGCGAGATCGTCGTCTTCTTGCCGTTGTTCTGGCTCCAGTCGAGGAACACCTTGCCGCCGCGCGCGGCCTTCGCCATCGTGCTCGTGGCGAGATCGGGATGCTCGGTCTCGATGATCCGCGCGACCTCCTTCACGACCCCGGAGATCTCGTCGCTGGTCTGCTGCCCCGGCAGCGCCGCATACAGGTGGATGCCCTTGCTGCCGCTCGTCACGGGGAGCGGGTCGAGCCCGATGCCGGTGAGGATGCCGCGGGCGATCCGCGCCACCTCCGCGCACTGCGCGAGGCCCACGCCGGGCCCCGGGTCGAGGTCGAGCACGAGGCGGTCGGGCCGCGCGGGGAGCCCTGCCGCATCGAACCGCCACTGCGGCACGTGCAGTTCGATCGCGGCGACCTGCGCGAGCCACACGAGCGTCGGCACGTCGGTGACAAGCGGGTACTCCTTCGGACCGTCGGAGTGGGCGATGGCCTGCCGGGGGATCCAGCTCGGCGCTCCGGGCTCGATCTGCTTCGTGAAGAACGAATCGGCGGGAGCATCCCTCGTCCCCACTCCCTCGACCCAGCGCTTGCGGGTGACGGGGCGTCCGTCGAGCAGGGGGAGCAGCAGCGGGGCGATCGCCGTGTAATACGCGAACACCTCGCCCTTGGTCGTGCCCGTCTCCGGGTAGACGACCTTGTCGAGGTTCGTGACGCGCAGTCGGCGGCCGTCGATCTGCACGTTCTGCGCGTCGGCTGCCATAGGGACAGCGTAGTGACGGCCCGCCTCGTCAAGGGACTGGCTGTGACGGGTGCGACTGGTGTTCACTTATGCCATGAGGACGATCTGGAAGGGCGCGCTGACCTTCGGTCTCGTGAACGTGCCGGTCAAGGTGTACTCCGCGACCGAGGACCACGACGTGCCGCTGCATCAGGTGCACGACAAGGACGGCGGGCGCATCCGCTACCAGCGCACGTGCGAGGTGTGCGGTGAGACCGTCGCGTACGCCGACATCGACCGCGCCTACGTCGACGAGGGGCAGACCGTCGTCCTCACGAAGGACGACCTCGCCGCCCTGCCGGCCGAGAAGAGCCGAGAGATCGACGTCGTCGAGTTCGTGCCCTCGGATCAGGTCGACCTCCTCACCCTCGACAAGCCGTACTACCTCGAACCCGACTCGAAGTCGCCCAAGGCGTACGTACTGCTGCGCAAGACCCTCGAGCAGACTGACCGCACCGCGATCGTGCGGTTCACGCTGCGGCAGAAGACCCGCCTTGCGGCGCTGCGCGTGCGCGGCAAGGTCCTCGTGCTGCAGACGCTCCTGTGGGCCGACGAGGTCCGTGAGGCCGAGTTCCCCTCGCTCGACGAGGACGTGCGCATCTCGAAGAAGGAGCTCGAGCTCTCCGCCTCCCTCGTCGACAGCTACTTGGCGGACTTCGACCCCGAGTCGTTCGTCGACGAGTACCAGAAGGAGCTGCGCACCCTGATCGACGCCAAGATCGAGGCGGGCGACACGTTCGACGTGGCCGACACGTTCGGCGAGGAGGAGGGCGACGCCAAGAGCGGCGAGGTCATCGACCTCATGGAGGCGTTGCGCGCGAGCGTCGCGAAGTCCAAGGCCGCGCGGTCGGGCGGCTCGGATGCCGACGCGGACGACGACGCCGAGAAGGCGAAGCCCAAGAAGTCCGCGACGAAGAAGAAGGCCGGCTGACCGGCATCCGCTCTCGCGCGTCGGGTCAGTGCTTGCCGTCGCCGTCCAGGTCGGGTGCGCGGTCGAACACCTCGGGGTCGAGCGCGAGCTCCTCGGCCTCCGCGGCATCCGTGGTGCCCTCGCCTGCCGCGGCCTCCTTCTTGGCCTTGTGGCGCTCGGACAGGTAGTGCCAGAGCGTGACGAGCGCGGTGCCGCCCACGGCGGCGAGCAGGATGAGGTCGATGTAGCTCTCGACGAAGTGCGCGACCGGGGGGATGAATCCGATCAGGTAGCCGAACATCGTCAGGCCGAAGCCCCAGAGCACCGCGCCGATCAGGTTGTACAGCGTGTAGCGGCGCCACGGCATGTGGCCCACTCCCGCCGCGACGGGAGCGAACGTGCGGACGATCGGAACGAAGCGGGCGAGGATGACGGTGATGCCGCCGAACCGCTCGAAGAACGCGTTCGTGCGTTCGACGTTCTTCTTGCTGAAGAGACCGGACTCCTTGCGTTCGAAGACCGCCGGACCGCCCTTGTGGCCGATGACGTAGCCGACCTCACCGCCGACGAACGCGGCCAGGCCGATCAGCAGGGCGACGATCCAGACGTTGATGCCGAAGACGCCGTGCTCGGAGCCCGCGATCGGGTGCGACAGCAGACCCGCGATCACGAGCAGCGTGTCGCCGGGGAGCAGGAAGCCGACCAGCAGACCGGTCTCGGCGAAGACGATGAAGCACACCACGAGCAGAGCCCAGGGCCCGGCGGCGCCGATGATCGTGGCGGGGTCGAGCCAGGGGAGGAGAGCGGCGTGATGCATGGATTTCCCGTCGTAGTGCTGAATGCGGCGGTGCTGTCGTCGGCCGCGAAGGATGCGACTGATCGGTGCGGAAGGTGGGACTTGAACCCACACGCCCTGAGGCACAGGAACCTAAATCCTGCGTGTCTGCCAATTTCACCACTCCCGCGCGGTGGGATAAGTCTACTGACCGGGGCATCGTCCGATGCTGGGGATCCGCCCGCAGTCGGATGAGGACAGTGTGGATAACTCGTCCGGGCGGGTTGGGATTCTTGCGAGGATGCCCGGGTGAATCAGCCCTCTCTCGTCATCGCCGAGCGCGTCCGTCGTCGGCTGCGTGCGGAGGGGATCGAGCCCGCGGTGGATGCGCAGGCCGCGCGGGCGGTCGCACAGGCCGAGGTCCGTCGATTCAATGACGTCGCGCTGGCCCGCGGCGAGCAACTGGCCGACGACGAGGCGCGGTGCGTCGCCGACGTGCTCGCCTCTGTGCACGGGTTCGGGGCGCTGCAGCCTCTGCTCGACGATCCCGACATCGAGGAGATCTGGCTCAACGGACCCGGCAGCGTGCACGTGGCGCGGGGCGGCGTCGCCGAGCGGATCGATCTGCGACTCACCGAGGTGCAGCTGCGCGACCTCGTCGAGCGGATGCTGCAGTCCACCGGACGCCGGGTCGACATCGGTCAGCCCTTCGTCGATGCGTCGCTGCCCGACGGCTCGCGCCTGCACGTCGCGATCGCCGACGTCGTGCGCGGAGGGTGGGCCGTCAACATCCGCAAGTTCCTCACGCGGCACCGGAGTCTCGACGCGCTGGTGGCGCAGGGCAGCCTCCCTGCCGCTCTCGCCGCGGAGTTGACGGGCGCGCTGCGAGCGGGGCGCAGCGTGATCGTCTCGGGCGCGACGCACGCGGGAAAGACCACGATGCTCGCCGCTCTGCTCGAGAGCGCCGCCGAGCGGCAGCGGATCGTCACGGTCGAGGAGACGTTCGAGCTGGCCCTGCAGGGGCCGGACGTCGTCGCCCTGCAGGGGCGCCAGGCGAGCCTCGAGGGTGCGGGTGAGATCACGCTCCGTCGGCTCGTGAAGGAGGCGCTGCGCATGCGACCCGACCGGCTCGTGGTCGGAGAGGTTCGGGATGCTGAGGCGCTCGACCTCGTGCTCGCCCTCAACACCGGAGTGCCGGGAGCTGCCACCGTGCATGCGAACTCGGCTGAGGAGGCGCTCGAGAAGCTCGCGCTGCTCCCGCTGCTCGCGGGCCGCAACATCGACCGTGGTTTCATCGCGCCGGCGCTCGCCGGATCGATCGACCTCGTGGTGCACTGCGAGCGGTCGGGCGGCGGCGAGCGGCGGGTGCGGGAGGTCGTCGCGCCCACCGGTGCGATCGTCGCGGGGCGGATCGAGGCGCGGACGGTGTTCCGACGCGACGGCGGTCTCGTATGACGGCGCTCCTCGGCGCGACGCTCGCCGCCGGCATCCTGCTCGTGATCTCGCCGTGGCTGTGGCCGGGAGGGGATGGCGCGGACCGTGTGGTGCGCAGGGGGATCCTCACCCGGGTGCTGGAGGAGGCCGGGTTCGCCGTGATCGCTCCCCGCATCCTGATCGTCGTGATGCTCGGCCTGGCGCTCGCCGCGGCCTCCGTCGTGTGGCTGCTCACAGGCATCCCGGTGCTCGCTGCGCTGGCCGGCGGCGCGGCGGCCGTCGCGCCCGTGCTGTTCCTCCGCGCCCGGCGGCTGCGCCTCCGCAAGGTGCGTCGTCAGCTCTGGCCGGACGTGTGCGACCTGTTGATCGCCTCGATCCGGGTGGGGCTGTCGCTCCCCGACGCCGTCGCCTCGCTCGCAGACTCCGCTCCGCTCATGATGCGGCCCGCGTTCGAGGTGTTCGCGCGCGACCTGCACGCCACGGGACGCTTCGAGAGCAGCCTCGACCGGCTCAAGGCGACCCTGGCCGACCCGATCGCGGATCGGATGATCGAGACGCTGCGCATGGCTCGGCAGGTGGGAGGCACCGAGCTCGGGGCGGTGCTGCGCGCGCTGTCGTCGTCGGTGCGGGCGGATGCGGCGCTGCGCGGCGAGGTCGAGGCGCGTCAGTCATGGATCCGCGGCGCGGCCGTGCTCGGAGCGGTGGCGCCCTGGGTCGTCCTGGGGCTGCTGGTGATGCGGCCGGAGGGTGCGGCGGCGTACGGCACGCCGGAGGGCGTCGTGGTGATCTGCATCGGCGCGGCCGTCTCGGTGGTCGCGTACCGGATCATGATCAGGATCGGGCGGCTGCCGGAACCCGAGCGGTGGTTCGGATGAACCTGTTTTCGACGATGGCCGTGGCGGTGCTCGGCGGGGGAGCGCTCGCCGCCGGGGCGCTGCTGATGCTCGCCGCGCTTCCGCGCTGGTCTGCCACTCCGCTCGCGATGCGCATCGCGCCGTACGTGCGCGACGTCGTCGCCGAGGAGGCCCTTCCGCCCGCTGCGCTGCCGAGGGTCGGAGCGCTTCCAGTGACCTCGCGCTCTCTGGGAGGTCACGCCCTTGCCGTGGTCGAGCGCGTCCTGGGAGATGGCGCATCGCTGCAGAAGCGGCTCGCGCAGGCGGGAGCATCACTGAATGCCGCGGGGTTCCGCAGTCGACAGCTCGGCTGGACCGTGGCCGGCATCGCCGCCGGCGCGCTGGCGCTCATCGTGATCGTGCTCGCCGGGCGGATGTCGCTCCCCGCGCTGCTGCTGCCGATCCTCGCCGGCGCCGGCGCGGCGATCGGGTACGACATGCAGCTCTCGGCGCGCGTGACGGCGCGACGTCGGAGACTCACCGACGAACTGCCCACGACGCTGGAGTTCCTCTCGCTGTGCCTCGCCGCTGGAGAAGGACTCCTCGATTCGCTGCGCCGGGTCGCGCAGGTCGGCACCGGGGAGCTCACGACTGAGCTTCGCGGGGTGGTGCTGGCGGTCGGCACGGGATCGCCGCTCGGGGAGGCTCTGCGCGAGATGTCGGTGCGGCTCGAGCTGCCGGGCCTCACCCGCGCGGTCGATCAGGTGATCGCGGCGCTCGAGCACGGTGCACCACTCGCCGGGGTGCTTCAGGCGCAGGCGGGGGATGCGCGGGAGGACGCCAAGCGGGTGCTGATCGAGCAGGCGGGTCGCAAGGAGATCTTCATGCTCCTGCCGCTGGTGTTCCTGATCCTGCCGCTGTCGGTGCTGTTCGCGATCTATCCGGGACTGTTCATCCTGCGACTCGGCATCGGCTGAGCGCACCCAATGAGAGGACGACATGAACACACTGCGACGCTGGCGGCACGCGGCCGCCGAGAACCTGCGGGACCTCCGTGACGACGAGACGGGCGATGTGCCCGGCTGGGTGCTGGTCACTCTGATGACCGCAGGGCTGGTCGTGCTGATCTGGGCCGTGGCGGGCCCTGCGCTGAGCGACCTGTTCGAACAGGCGATCCAGCGCGTCTCCGGCCTCTGAGCGCGCGATGTCCATGTCGCTGCGGGATGACGAGCGCGGGTCGAGCCCGGTCGAGTTCGTGCTCGTCGGCACCATGCTCACGGTGCTCACGCTGGCGGTGCTGCAGCTCGCGCTCGTCGTGTATGTGCGGAACGTCGTGCACGACGCGGCGGTCGAGGGTGCGTACTACGCGGCTCTGGCAGACACGTTCCCCGAAGAGGGTGCCGCGCGTGCCCGCGAGGTGGTCACTCGTGCCGTGGGCGCAGCCTATGCGGAGGACGTCACGGTGGGTCCGGCGCGGCAGGCGGGGGAGGACACGGTCGTGGTGCGGATCCGCACCACGCTGCCGCTCCTCGGTCTGATCGGGATTCCCGCCGCGCTGCAGGTGGAGGCGCATGCCCCGGTGGAGACGTTCGATGTCGAGTGAGCAGGCGGTCTCGGTGGATGAGAGGACGGCGGATGAGAGGACGGCGGAGGAGGGATCGGCGGCGCTGGAGTTCATCGCGGTCGGGGTGCTCCTGCTCGTGCCGCTGGTGTATCTGATCGTCGCGCTCGGCACGATCCAGGAGCAGTCGCTCGGAGTGGAGGCCGCCGCGCGGCATCTGACTCGGACGCTGTCGCTGGCTCCGGATGCCGAGGCGGGGGCGGCACGCGCTCAGCGGGTGCTCGACGGTGTGGCCGCGGAGTACGGCATCGACCCGGCGGCACTGGACGTCGGCATGACGTGCGCGCCGATCGCCACTCCCTGTCCTGCGGCGGGGGCCACCGTGACAGTGACGGTGCGCACCCGTGTGCAGCTTCCGCTCGTGCCAGCCGTCCTCGGTCTCGATCGCGCTGCCGTCGTGCCCGTCGAGGGGATCGCCGTGCAGAAGGTGTCGCGCCTGTGGGGTGCGTCGTGAAGGCTCTCGCGGGCGATGCGGATGATTGCGAAGAGGAGGGGAGCGTGCTGCTGCTCGCGCTCGGCTATGCGGTGCTCGCGATCTCCCTGATTCTGGTCTGCGTGTGCGCGACCGATCTGTACATCGCGCAGAAGCGCCTCGACGCGCTCGCCGACTCCGCCGCGCTCGCCGGAGCGGACGGCTTCATCGTCGAGGTCGAGGGGGATGCGGTGCGCGCCGAACTCACGGATGCGGCTGTGCGGGAGCAGGCCGTCGCGCTCCTGCGGGCGCGTCCCGGAGATGCGACGCTCGTCTCGGCATCCGCCCCCGACGGCCTCTCGGCCCGTGTCACGGTCACGACCGACTGGCACCCGCCGGTTGTCTCGCTGTTCGTGCCGGAAGGTGTGCGACTGGAGGCGACCGCGACGAGTCGGACCGCGCTGCGGTAGCCCTGCTTCACCCCCGAAACGTCGACCGGATCCGCACCCAGAGCGGGTCGGCTTCGGAGAGCGCCGACACGAGCCGCAGCACACCGCCGAACTGCGCGCACCCGGACACCAGGGCGAGCATGCCGATCGCTCCGAAGGCGGCGGTCACCGAGGTCCATGCCGTCACGAGGTCGCGGATGAGCAGGGAGACGCCGGCGAGGCCGAGCAGCAGCGCGAGTGTGGCCGTCGTGATCCGGGCGAACACCCGCGGCTCGAAGTTCACCGTCCGCGCCTGCAGCCACCCAGCGGCTCGACGCTGGCGACCGCCGTGCGTGTACGGCAGGCGCATCCACCATGACGCCGCGTGCAGCATCCGCCGTCCCGATCGCCATAGAGCGACGAGCACCGAGACACCGGTCGCCGCGACACCTGCGGCGACGACGATGACCACCACGTCGAACACGGCCGGCACCCCACCCAGCATTGCGATCGTGCCGACCATCCCCACGGCCACGAGCAGGCCGAGTGCCGCGAGGACGAACGCCAGGAGTCCCAGCCCCCAGCGCGACCAGCGCTCGTAGTCCGCGCGGAGCGCTGACGCTGCGCGGTCCGCGTCGACGGGGCGGGCGCCCTGCGAGCCGGCCGTGTCGAGCAGAGGGCGGGAGGCGGGCAGCACGAATGCGAAGGCCATGCGACCAGGCTAGGGGGCCGCCGCGACCCGCGACGTCAGCGCGCGAATCGCGAGAGAACCTGCGCGACCCGCCGGTGGAACTGCGGAGGCACTTCGTCCGGCAACGCGTCGAGCGGCCACCAGCGGACGTCCTCGGACTCTTCGCTCACCACCAGCGCGGCGTCGGCGGCGAGGGTCAGCGCGACACCGATGTCGAGGTGCGAGGCGCAGCGGCCGAAGGCCGCGGACAGCGCGTGGTGGTCGAGGTCGTAGACGTACGGCTCCTCGAGCGCCGCCGGTGCGACACCCGTCTCCTCGGCGAGCTCGCGCAGCGCGGCATCGGCGATCGACCGATCGTCGGACTCGAGGTGACCGCCCGGCTGCACCCAGAATCGCCCTTTGCCGTGGAACACCAGCAGGATGCGCGTGAGCGACGGATCGAACACGAAGGCGGAGGCCGTCGCATGGTGCGGGCCGTCGTCGCGGGCGACCGGACCGTCATCGTCGGCGAAGAAGGAGGCGAAATCCGCCTGGACGGCGCGATCATGATCGGACACCACGGGGAACCCCGCGATGAGCCTGCGGACGTCCGCGCCGAGCACGCTCATTCGGCATCCTCCGTGGGTCCGCTATCCTCCACAGGCCCCGGATTCTTCGCGCGCGGCACGAACCGCGGAATCCACCGCACGAAGCCGCCGGCCCCGACGAGGCCGATCACGCCGATCACCGCCGCAGCGATCGGCAGCGACGCCACCGCCGTGATGCCAGACACGAGCAGCGGGGCCACCGCGCCACCGGCATCTGTCAGCGTCCGCCACGATCCCAGGAACGCCGCCGGTTCCCGTTTCGGCGCGACATCGGCACCGAGGGTGAGCAGGATGCCGCTGGACAGGCCGTTCCCCACCCCGAGCACGGCCGCGAACATGCCGAACCACAGCACCGCGGCATCCCCGTCGTGCGTGAACGACAGCGCGAGGAACCCCGCGCCCATCAGCACCATCGCGGGCATCGCCGCCCACAGCCGCCCGAAGCGGTCCATGACCTGACCGCTCGCGTAGAACAAGGCGAAGTCGATCGCGCCCGAGATGCCGACGACGAGCGCGATGGTCGAGGCGTCGAGTCCGAGCGAGAGCCCCCACAGCGGCAGCACCACCTGTCGGGCCGAGCGGACGGCCGAGAGGGATGCCGCGGCGAGGCCGAGACGCCCCAGCACGGAGCGCTGCTGCCACATGGTGCGGAAGATCCCGGTGGGCGGAGCCGTGGCGATCGCCCCGCTCACGGCCTCGCCGGTGTCTTCCGCCAGGGGAGCCGTGCGCACGGACGTCGTGGGCGGGATCGTCTTCTCGGGGTCGGGGCCGAACAGCACCAGCACGACCATCACGATCAGGCATGCGAGGAAGAACCAGATCGCCGCGGCCTCGGTCCCGAACAGCTGCAGCAGTCCCGCCGCGACGAACGGGCCGATGAAGATGCCGAGCCGGAAGCTTCCGCCCAGCAGCGACAGCGCCCGTGCGCGGAACGCGATCGGCACGCGCGTCGTCATGAACGCGTGCCGCGCGAGCCCGAACGCGGCGGCGCAGAAACCCAGCAGGAACACGGATGCCGCAAGGATCGCGGGCGACGGGGCGAACACCATGCCGACACCGGCCCCGATCGCGACAACTCCCGCGATGACCATCGTGAACCGCTCGCCGATGCGCGAGACGGCCCACCCCGCGGGGAGGTTGCCGCACAGCTGGCCCACGACCAGCGCCGAGGCCACCAGGGCGGCGAACGCGACATCGGCGCCCATCGACGCGGCGATCACCGGGATCAGGGGGATGACCGCACCCTCGCCGAGCGAGAACAGCACGGTCGGCAGGTACACCATGGGCCCGAAACGTCTCAGAACCGTGGATGCGCCGCTCACTCCCTTCACGCTACTCCCGTTCGCGGCGCGTCCCCGCCCGGGCAGGCGGCACGTTAGGCTGGGTGAGCCATGCTCGAACTCGACCTCTCCGCCGACATCCAGGCCCTCCGCGTCACCTACGGTGACATCCGCGAGGTCGTCGATGTCGATGCGCTCCGCTCCGACATCGCCCGACTCAGCGAGGAAGCCGGCGCGCCGGATCTCTGGGACGACACCGAGCGCGCTCAGAAGGTGACCAGCGCCCTCAGCCACGCCCAGTCGGCTCTCGCCCGCGTGGAGGGGATCGGCCGTCGCCTCGACGACCTCGAGGTGCTCGTCGAACTCGCGAACGAGATGGGCGACGAGGACTCGGCGATCGAGGCCCGCAACGAGCTCGCCGCGCTCACCGACGTGATCAACCAGCTCGAGGTGCAGACGCTGCTCGACGGCGAGTACGACGAGCGCGCCGCGATCATCACGATCCGCTCCGGCGCCGGCGGCGACGACGCCACCGACTTCGCCGAGATGCTCATGCGCATGTACCTGCGCTACGCCGAGCAGCACAAGTACCCGGTCAAGGTCATGGACACGTCCTACGCGGAAGGCGCGGGCATCAAGTCGACGACCTTCGAGATCGACGCCCCCTACGCCTTCGGCACCCTGTCGGTCGAGGCCGGCACGCACCGCCTCGCGCGCATCAGCCCGTTCGGCTCCGCCGACAAGCGCCAGACCTCGTTCGCCGCGGTCGAGGTCATCCCCCTCATGGAGGAGGCGACCGAGGTCGACATCCCCGAGGGCGACATCCGCGTCGACGTGTTCCGCTCGTCCGGCCCCGGCGGGCAGTCCGTCAACACGACCGACTCCGCCGTGCGCATCACGCACCTCCCGACCGGCATCGTCGTCTCGATGCAGAACGAGAAGTCGCAGATCCAGAACCGCGCCGCCGCCATGCGCGTGCTGCAGACCCGCCTCCTGCTGCTGCAGAAGGAAGAGGAAGCGGCGAAGAAGAAGGAGCTCGCGGGAAACATCACCGCGAGCTGGGGTGACCAGATGCGGTCGTACTTCCTCTACGGGCAGCAGCTCGTCAAGGACCTGCGCACCGGCCACGAGTCGGGGAACCCGGCCGCGGTGTTCGACGGCGACCTCGACGGGTTCATCTCGGCCGGCATCCGCTGGCGCAAGCGCAAGGACGAGGACTGATCCTCCGCGGCTGACGCCGGCGTCGTCGCTCATGCGACGTAGCGCTTGCGGACCGCCCTTGCGGTCGGCTCCCGGCCTTGCGGTCGACTCCCGCCCTTGCGGTCGACTCACCGGGCGCTGAGCTCGGCCCGGTGCCAGTGCCGGGGCCGGGCGGCCGAGCGGCGCCCGGCGGCCCGGCAGGCGGTCGTCAGCGAGCCGCGCCCTGCAGGGTGCCCGTGACGTCCTCGTAGCTGTACACGATGCACACGACCTCGCGGTCACCCATCCGCCACGTGCGCTGCGTCGGCACCGACCAGTAGAAGTCGAGGACCGAATCGGCGTATGCATGGCCGACGAAGGTCTCGAACTCGGCGATGCAGCGCTCGTCGGCGATCCGGCTGATTTCCTCGTCGCCCGGGAAGTCGCCGTCGTCGATGTCGAACGTGAGGTACACCTCGTCGGTGTGCGGTTCGTCGCAGGAGACGACGGGCACGTAGTAGACGTCCTCTTCCCAGTCGACGTAGGGGATGCACTGGCCGACCTCGAGGTCGGCCCAGCCGACCTGCTCCGCGTCGTCGGGCACCGTGGGGCCGTCGCTCGGTGCTGTCGTCGGAGGAGCGATCGGTGTTCCGCCGGTCTCGGGCGAGGTGCCTGTGGAACCGAACGAGATGAGCACGACCGCGACGGCGAGGAACGACCCCAGCACACTCGCGCCCATGCCGGCGATACCCGGCCACTTGGGCGCGCGGAAGAACAGCGACACGATGCCGAGCACGAAGGCGAGACCGAGCATCGCCCAACCCACGACCGCGATCGCGGGCACGCACGACAGCACGGCCCCGAGGACGGCGAGCCCGAGGGCGATCACCCCGAGGATCGGGAACCGGCGCGGCGGAGCCGCTGCGGCGGGTGCACCCCAGGCGGGCTGTGCGGCGCCGGGGTAGGTGTTCGGCGCGCCCCAGCCAGGCTGGGAGACGGAGCCGGGGTACCCGGGGGCGGCGCTGACCGGCACGGTGGGCTGCTCCGCCGAGGCCGCGCCCGGCAGCGCCCACGGCGGAATGAAGGCGGCGTTCGTCGCGGCATCCTGCGGCGGAGCAGGAGCGCCGACGGTGGGAGAGCCGACGGGGTGCGTGCTGTCGACGGGCGTACTGTCGGTCGCCGGGCCGCTGGTCGGTGTGCTGTCGACCGCCGCGTCGTCGAGCGGCACGGTCGCCGCGGCATCTGCGGGCGCTCCCGCAGCCGATGCCTCGGTGGAATCGTCGTTCTCCGCGCTCGCGGGGTGCTGTGCGGCGACCGCGGCTGCATCAGCCTCGGCGGCGGGCGTCGCGGGCGCGGCAGGCGTCGTCGGTGTCGCGGGCGCGGCGAGCGTGTGCTGCGTCCACGCGGAGCCGTCCCACCAGCGTCGCCGTCCGGAGCCGTCGTCGTACCATCCGGCAGGGATCGTCATGCCGTCGTCCTCGTCCTTCGCGCTCAACCGGCGGTCGCGGTGACCGAGATGCGGGCGACTTCCTGCAGCAGCTCGTCCGTCACGATGACGGTGTACGAGCCGCTCTGGGCGACGTCGAAGGTCACCTTGCCGTTGACCGACTGCCCGGCAGCGAGCTCCTCGCTGCCGATCTGGCCGTCGGCGAAGAAGTCGTACGTTCCCTCGACGCCCTCGGCGGTCTCGATGCCGAAGTAGATCGGGTTGACGTAGCTGGTGCCGGAGACCCCGTCCCACGTGATGTCGAGGATCACGAAGCCGCCGTTGGTCGCGGGGATGCTCGAGCCGTCGGACGTCGCCCATGTGGCGGAGTTCACGGTGACCTCACCCGATCCGGAGAGCTGGGTCACGGTGATGGCTTCGCCCATCGTGCCCTCGACGACCTCGGGCGTCCCGAAGCCGCCGTCGGAGTCGCCGTCGGTGCCGGTGTCGCTGTCGCTGGACGGAGGCGAGGTCGGGAAGTCACGGGTGACCTCGGACGCGACCGTCGCCACGAAGAACACGATGGCCACGACGACACCGATGATCGTGCCGACGACCGACAGGATGAGCCCCGTGATGCCGGGCCACTTCCGGCCCTTCAGGAAGAGCGAGATGAGCGAGGCGATGAAGCCCACCCCGAGCAGCACGAAGCCGATGATGTTGAGGAACGGGATGAAGGCCAGGATCGTGCCCAGTACGGCGAGGCCGAGACCGACGAGTCCGAGCACTGAGGGGCGCGCGGGGGCCGCGGGAGCCCCACCGTAACCGCCGGGATAGCCGCCGATCGGGTATCCCGGGCCACCGGGCGCAGAGCCGGCACCGGAGTAGGCCTGAGCCGCCCCGGGATAGGTAGGCGGCTGTGGAGCGGGCACAGCGCCGGGGTACGCGACGCCGGCTCCGGGGTAGGTCGGGGCCGGATTGCCGTACGGAGGCACGGCGGGATCGAGTGGCGTGGAGGGCCCGCTGGTGCCAGGGGCCGTGAACGGCGTGGTCGGCTGGGCGTCCCAGGACGGGGCCTCGGGGGTCGCCGGTGCGGACCAGGACGGCGCCGCCTCGGGGGCCGTGACCGGTTCGCTCGCGTCCGTCGGGACTGCGGTGTCGAGTGCGGGACTCTCGGGCTCGGCGCCGTCGACCGGGGCCGCGGGGTCAGCGGCAGCGGGGGCACTCGCAACGGGCTCGGCGTCGACGGGCTCAGCGGCGGTGCCGACCGCGTCCGTGGTCGGGGTATCCACACCCGAACCGGCATCCACAGGCCCGGGATCCGTCACCCCGGCATCCGTCGCCCCGGCATCCGCCGATCCCGCATCTGCGGGGGCGGTCTCCGTGGACGGAGCCTCGGACCACGACGTCTCGACGGCGGCGACCGATCCGAGCGTCGCCTCCGTCTCCACGGCGGCGGGCGTGGTGTCGGCGGCGGTCACGTCCGCCGGGGCGACCGGGGCGAAGTGCTCGGTCCACTGGGTGCCGTCCCACCAGCGCTGCCTGCCGGATCCGTCGTCGTACCAGCCTGCGGGCGTCGTCATGATGGTCCCCTCGGAAGTCTTCGTCCGCGCTGACCGCGGATCGACACCTCCATGTATAGCAGTGCCCTCCGACGCAGAGGAGGCCTGCGGGGTGTCGCTCGCGGGCAGATCATCCGACGCGCTTAGGCTCGAAGCGCCATGATTCGGTTCGAGAACGTCACGAAACGCTACCGCGGGACCACCAGACCCGCCCTGTCCGGCGTCGACTTCGAAGTCCAGCGCGGAGAGTTCGTCTTTCTCGTCGGCGCCTCGGGGTCGGGTAAATCGTCGTGTCTGCGACTCATTCTGCGTGAGGACGTCCCCACGACGGGTCGCATCGCCGTGCTCGGCCGCGACCTGCGGTCGCTGGCGAACCGCAAGGTCCCCTACTTCCGGCGGCACATCGGCTCGGTGTTCCAGGACTTCCGCCTGCTGCCCTCGAAGACCGTGTATCAGAACGTCGCGTTCACCCTGCAGGTGACCGGATCGTCACGCGGGTTCATCCAGCAGGCGGTGCCGGAGGCGCTCGCGCTCGTCGGCCTCGACGGCAAGCAGAAGCGGATGCCGCACGAGCTGTCCGGTGGCGAGCAGCAGCGTGTGGCGATCGCCCGCGCGCTCGTCAACCGTCCTCAGGTCCTGCTCGCCGACGAGCCGACCGGAAACCTCGACCCCGCGACCTCCGTCGACATCATGCAGCTGCTCGCACGGATCAACGCCGGCGGCACGACCGTGCTCATGGCCACGCATGAGGCGGCGTTCGTCGACCAGATGCAGCGCCGCGTGATCGAGCTCCGCGACGGCGAGATGGTGCGCGACGAGGTCCACGGCGGCTACGGCGACACGTCCAACATCCCGCGCCTCGTACCCGAGGAGGTCCGTGGCGCTGCCGCCGCCGCCGCGCTCACCGCGGTGCAGGAGGTGCAGCGCCAGACCGCCGACCTCTCGGTCGTGCGCGCAGCGCTCGCGGAGGAGCTGAGTGCGCAGCGCAGGGCGGCATCGACCGCCCCTGACGCCGTGCCCACGGCATCCGAGATCCCCGAGGCCCAAGCGGTGCCCATCGAACCGCAGACCGACCTGCAGCCGGAGACGACTCCCGAGGCGAAGCCGGCGGCGGTCGGACCGCGCACGCATCCGATCGTCCTGCCGCAGGTCGACGTGGCTGAGGTGGGGGTCGCAGACCGACTGGGCCTGTCCGACGACGGCGCCGAGGAGGTGGGCCCGACCTCATGAGAATCGGACTCATCCTGGCGGAAGCCCTCGGCGGCCTCCGTCGCAACATCTCGATGGTCATCTCCGTCGTGCTCGTGACCTTCGTGTCGCTCACATTCGTCGGGGCCGCGATCCTCATGCAGTCGCAGATCGGCACCATGCGCGGGTACTGGACCGAGCGGGCCCAGGTGGCGGTGTACATGTGCTCGACGATCTCCGAGTCGCCGACCTGCGTCGACGGCGGCGCCACCGAGGATCAGGTGAACGCCGTGCGCGACCAGCTCGACGGAGAGGCCCTCTCACCGCTCATCAGCGAGGTGACCTTCGACACCAAGGAGGACACCTACGCCAAGCTCGTCGCGCAGCTCGGCGAGGAGCAGGCGAGCGTGATCACCCCGGACCAGGCGTTCGAGGTCTTCTTCGTCACGATGAAGGACCCGGGGCAGTCGCAGGTGATCTCCGAGGCGTTCAACGGCGTCGCCGGGGTCGAGCAGGTTCAGGACCAGCTGCAGTACCTGGAACCCCTGTTCTCGGCGCTCACGGTCGCGACGTACATCGCAGTGGGCATCGCCGTGCTGATGCTCATCGCCGCGATCCTGCTGATCGGCACGACGATCCGATTGTCGGCGTATGCGCGTCGCAAGGAGATCGGCATCATGCGACTGGTCGGGGCGTCGAACCGCTTCATCCAGACCCCGTTCGTGCTGGAGGGCGTGTTCGCGGCGTTCCTCGGGTCGGTCCTCGCGAGCGCCGCGGTCGTCGCCGGGGTGCACTTCGGCGTCAACGGCTATCTCCGCGGACGTGTGCCGTTCATCACGACCTGGATCACGATGCAGGATGCCGCGCTCGTCGTTCCCGTCCTGATCGGCATCGGCGTGGTGCTGGCCGCGCTCTCGGCCGGGTTCGCTATCCGCCGGTGGCTTCGCACCTGACCCGCTCCGCGGTATAGACTGACAGGCTGCCGTGCGCCCGCCACCGGGCACCGCACGATGCCACGGCACGGATCAGGAGAGAATCATGCCCAGGGAACGCGGGGAGAAGGTCATCGCGACCAATCGTCGCGCACGTCACGATTACAACATCGAGAAGTCGTACGAGGCGGGGATGGTGCTCACCGGCACCGAGGTGAAGTCATTGCGTCAGGGACGCGCCAACCTCAGCGACGGCTACGCGTTCGTCAAAGGCAATGAGGTGTTCCTGGATGCCGTGCACATCCCCGAGTACTCGCAGGGGCACTGGACGAACCACTCGGCCAAGCGCATCCGCAAGCTGCTGCTGCACCGCGAGGAGATCGCCAAGCTCGCTCACGCCGTCTCGGCAGGCGGGTACACCCTGATCCCGCTCAAGCTGTACTTCTCGGACGGCCGGGCGAAGGTCGAGATCGCCTTGGCGAAGGGCAAGCGCGAGTATGACAAGCGCCAGACCCTGCGCGAGCGTCAGGACACCCGCGAGGCCGAGCGCGCCATGCGCCTGCGCAACCGCGTCGGCGACTGACCGTCGCCCGCTGATCCGACGCCGGTGACGGCACAGCCCTCAGGGCGCGGGTGTGAAACCGAACACGCGGCCGAGGAACGCCAGCTCGCGCTCGAGCGCGTCGACGATCGTCTCCGCCGCCCGGAAGCCGTGCCCTTCCGTCGGGTACGCCACGTACTCGTGCTCCACGCCCCGCGACCGCAGCGCGTCGCGGATCGCCTCGGACTGGGCGGGAGGCACCACGCGATCCTCTCCGCCCTGCATCAGGAGCACCGGCACGTCGATGCGGTCGGCGTGCGTGAGCGGCGACCGGTCGACGTACAGCTGCTCGGCCTCGGGGAGCGGACCCACCAGGCCCTCGATGTAGTGCGCCTCGAAGTCGTGCGAGTGCTCGACCAGCATCCGGAGATCCGCGACGCCGTAGCGGCTGATCCCGGCGGCGAACGTGCCGCCCCGCACGAGCGCAGACAGCACCGTCCACCCACCCGCCGAACCGCCGCGGATCGCGATGCGCGCCGGGTCGGCCAGCCCGGCATCCGCCAGGCCGCGCGCGGCCGCGATCACGTCGTCGACGTCGACCACGCCCCACTGGCCGTCGAGCCTCTCGCGGTACGCACGGCCGTAGCCCGTCGATCCGCCGTAGTTGACGTCGAGCACGCCGATGCCGCGGCTGGTGTAGAACGCGACGGCGGCGGAGGACGCCCCGGTGACATGCGCCGTAGGACCGCCGTGCACGAAGACGACGTACGGCGGGAGCTCGCCGTACGGCGCGGTGTGCTCGGGGTTCCGCGGGGCGTAGGCGAACGCGTGCACGGGGCCGTGCGGGCCGTCGACGAGCAGGACGGATGCCGTGGGCATCCACGCAGGATCCGCTGGCGTCCCTCCGGCGACGCGTTCGACCGCGCCCGAGTCGACGTCGACCGCCCACACACCGGGTGCCGACGTCGAGCTGCTGCCGGACAGCAGCACGCGGGAGCCCGAGACGTCGTCGACGCTGACGTGACCGTCGGCCGCGAGGGTCAGCGGGCGTGCGCTGCCGTCCGGTGAGACGACCACCACGTCGTCGCGACCGTTCGTGCGCACCGCCAAGATGCGGCCGTCGTCGAGAGGCTGGAACCACCTGTTGCCGAGAACCCAGAGCCCGTAGCCGGTGTCGGCGTCGATCCCGGCGGCCGACACGGGGCGGGCATGTGCGTCGCCTCCGTCGCCGTCGCCTCCGTCGCCGTCGCTGAGGCGGAGCCGCTGCAGCGCCCAGCGCCCGGAGGGATCGTCGGCGTACACGAGCTCGTCGTCGCCGGTCCACTCCGGCTGCAGGGCGGCTCGGGTCGCAGGTGCGATCCTCCGGTCGCAGTCCGCGATCACGAGTGCGGCCGACTGCCACGGCATCCGGGGAGCATGCCACTCGACCCACGCGAGGCGGGAGCCGTCGGGCGAGAGCGCGGGATGCGCGTAGAAGCCCTCGCCCTCCACGATCACGGTGAGTGCGCGCTCGTCGTCCGCGGCCGAGCCGTCCAGTGGGATCTCCACGATGCCGCGGCGGTGCGGATCGCTCGTCAGGTTCTCACGGACCGCGAACAGGCGCCCGTGCTGCAGACGCAGTCCGCCGTGAGCCGGCCCGGGCGGGGTGAGCGGCACGGGATCGCCGCCGCGCGGCATCCGGCGCACACGCTGGTCGGCCGCGTCGACGAAGTACAGGGTGCCGTCGTGGTCGGCCGTCCAGGCGCCACCGCCGTACTCGTGCACACGGGACCGCGCGTTCCACGGAGCGGGCAGGACCACCGCGCCCGTCGAGCTGCGCACCGCGACGCGGCCGCCCTCTGCCGGCACGGACTCTCCCCACCACACCTCGTCGCCGACGAAGCGGGCACCGTCGATGCGCGGCGCGGCTGCGGCGATCGACGCGGGGGAGAAGGGGGAGGACCAGGAGCCGTAAGGTGCGGTCATGCCTTCGAGCCTAAGCGCGGGGCGCCGTGCGGTGCCTTCCGGCGCGCGTCGAGGGAGCGGGACGGCGCGCGGTCGTGCGGTGCGGCGCGGGCGGCGAACAGCGCAGAATCAGACGGCGCGCAGTCAGGCGGCGCAGTGTCAGACGGCGCGGAGGACGGCTACGACCTTGCCGAGGATCACGGCCTCGTCGCCGAGGATCGGCTCGAACGCGGAGTTGCGCGGCAGCAGCCACGTGTGACCGTCGCGGCGTCGCAGCACCTTGACCGTGGCTTCTCCGTCGAGCATCGCGGCGACGATCTCGCCGTTCTCGGCGGTGCCCTGGGATCGCACGACCACCCAGTCGCCGTCGCAGATCGCAGCGTCGATCATCGATTCGCCCGAGACCTTCAGCATGAACAGGTCGCCCTTGCCGACGAGCTGACGCGGCAGCGGGAAGATCTCCTCGACCTGCTGGTCGGCGGTGATCGGGACACCCGCGGCGATGCGGCCGACCAGGGGGACGAGCGCGGCGTCGCCGACGGGGGCCGCGACGTCGGCGGGGTTCTCGGCGCCGGTGCCGGGGAGGTCGATCAGCACTTCCATGGCCCGTGTCTTGCCGGGATCGCGGCGCAGGTAGCCGCTGAGCTCGAGTTGGCCGAGCTGGTGGGTCACGCTCGACAGCGACTTGAGGCCGACGGCGTCGCCGATCTCGCGCATGCTCGGCGGGTAGCCGTAGCGGCTGATGGAGGTCTGGATGACCTCGAGGATGGCCATCTGCTTGGGGCTGAGGCTCTTCCGACGACGAGTGCGCGGCGCCTCGGCTTCAGGGGCGGAGTTCTCGCTCATGGTTCTCCTCAGGGGTGCGGATCCGGCGTCTCGATTCGAATGTCGGAGGTCCGTGGTGGGGTGTTCGTATCGAAACCGTATCCGAGAAACGCGCCGATAGGGAATATCTGTTCGAGCGTGTCGGTTATCTCGGGGGCCGGATTTCGAAGAAGTCTTGACAGATGTTCGAATTCGAAGATAACTTCGGAACGTAGCTTCGCATCCTCGGCTCCCGGCCGAGTCGCGGATGCGAACGCTACGCCACCTTCACCGCCCCGCGGTCACCCAGAGGAGCATGAGATGAGCACCATCACCTTCAGCAGCGCAGCAGTCCTTCCGGCACGTCCGGCGACTCGCATCCGGCTGACGGCGCGCGGTCGTCGGGTCGTGCTCGCTCTCGCGGCTGTGCCGCTCGCGGCGGGCATCGCCTTCGGTGCGCTGAGCGGCGGGAGCGCGATCGCATCGAACGAGGACGTCGCGACGGCATCCTTCGAGACCGTGACCGTGATGCCCGGCGACACCCTCTGGTCGATCGCCGAGAGCGTCGCACCGGGTTCGGACCCGCGTGAGGTCATCGGCGACATCACCCGGCTCAACGCGCTGCAGGGCGGCGCGCTGCAGATCGGTCAGGAGATCGCGATCCCCGCGGCCTACTCGGAGTGAGTGCTTCACTCGGCGTCACCGAGTGACGCGCCGTGCCCCGCTCGGCCTACCATGGGAAGGGTGACTGCTTCGCTCGCCGACCTTCCGCTCCGTGACGATCTCCGAGGTCTCACCCCGTACGGTGCGCCTCAGGCCCCGCTTCCCATCGCGCTGAACGTCAACGAGAACACGCATCCCGTGCCCGATGCGGTCGCCAGCGACATCCTCGACGACATCGCTGTGGCGCTTCGCGACGTCAACCGGTATCCCGATCGCGAGTTCACGACCCTCCGCGAAGGTTTCGCGGAGTACCTCGGCCACGGACTCGACGCCTCGCAGATCTGGGCCGGCAACGGTTCGAACGAGGTCCTGCAGCACATCCTGCAGGCGTTCGGTGGGCCCGGTCGCACCGCGTTCAGCTTCGCGCCCACCTACTCGATGTACCCGTTGATCGCGAAGGGGACCGGCGCGAGCTGGGTCGCGGGCACCCGTCAGCCGGACTACACGATCACCCCCGAGGAGGCCGCCGCGCAGATCGCCGAGGTCGATCCCGACGTCATCCTGCTCTGCGCGCCCAACAACCCGACGGGCACCCCGCTGGGGCTCGACGTCGTCGAGGCGGTCTACGAGGCCTCGCGGGGCATCGTCGTCGTCGACGAGGCGTACCAGGAGTTCGCACCGCACGACGCGCCCTCCGCTCTCACGCTGCTCGACGGCCGTCCGCGCCTGGCGGTCTCGCGCACCATGAGCAAGGCCTTCGCGTTCGCCGGCGCGCGTGTCGGCTACCTCGCCGCCGACCCCGCGTTCATCGACGCCCTGCGACTCGTCCGGTTGCCCTATCACCTCAGCGCGCTCACACAGGCGGCGGCGATCGCGGCACTGCGCAACTCCGACGTGATGCTCGGCATGGTCGCGGAGATCGTCGAGCAGCGTGATCGGATCTCGGCGACGCTCGAGGCGCTCGGCTACACGCCGCACGAGTCGTGGTCGAACTTCGTGCTGTTCGGCGGCGTCGCCGATCCGAAGCGCGTCTGGCAGGAGCTGTACGACCGGGGAGTGCTGATCCGCGACGTGGGGCTTCCCGGGCACCTCCGTGTGACAGCCGGCACCGAAGCCGAGACCACCGCGTTCCTGGACGCCCTCGCATCGATAGGATCGGCATCATGAGCAGCACCGCCCAGGCCCCGCGCACCGCCAACCGCGTGCGCAGCACCTCCGAGTCGACCGTCGAGCTCGAGCTGAACCTCGACGGCACGGGCGCGAGTCGCATCGACACCTCGGTGCCGTTCTTCGACCACATGCTCACGGCGTTCGCGAAGCACTCGCTGACCGACCTCACGGTGCGCGCCTCCGGTGACACCCACATCGACGCCCACCACACCGTCGAGGACATCTCGATCGTGCTCGGTCAGGCGATCCGCGAGGCGCTCGGCGACAAGTCGGGCATCGCCCGCTACGGCGACGCGCTCGTGCCTCTCGACGAGGCGCTCGCGCAGGCCGTGGTCGACATCTCCGGACGGCCGTACCTCGTGCACACCGGCGAGCCCGTCGGCTTCGAGCACCACCTGATCGGCGGTCACTTCACGGGGGCGCTCGTGCGGCACACGTTCGAGGCTCTCGCGTTCAACGCCGGCCTCACGGTGCACGTCCGAGTCCTCGGCGGCCGCGACCCGCACCACATCGCGGAGGCCGAGTACAAGGCGTTCGCGCGCGCGTTCCGTCAGGCCAAGGCTCTCGACCCGCTGGTCGACGGCATCCCCTCGACAAAGGGAGCGCTGTGAGCCGGACGCCCCGCGTAGCCGTCTTCGACTACGAGTCCGGCAACGTGCACTCGGCGGTCAAGGCCCTCGTCGCGGCCGGAGCGGATGCCGTGCTCACGCGCGACCGCTCCGAGGCGCTCGAGGCCGACGGCCTGCTCGTGCCCGGTGTCGGCGCCTTCCAGGCCGTGCGCGACGCCCTGCGCGCCCACGGAGGGGACGAGATCATCGATCGCCGTCTCGCCGGCGGACGTCCGGTGCTCGGCATCTGCGTCGGCATGCAGGTCCTCTTCGCGCACGGCGTGGAGCGCGGCCACGACACCGAGGGACTCGGCGAATGGCCCGGGGCGGTGACCGAGCTGAACGCGCCCGTGCTCCCGCACATGGGGTGGAACACCGTCGAACCCGGCGCGGACTCCGTGCTCTTCCGCGGCATCGAGCAGGAGCGCTTCTACTTCGTGCACTCCTACGGTGCCCAGAAGTGGGAGCTCGACGTCATCCCGCCGTTCCCGCAGCCGGTCCTGACGTGGGCGACGCACGGCGACCCGTTCCTCGCCGCCGTCGAGAACGGCCCGTTGTCTGCCACGCAGTTCCACCCGGAGAAGTCCGGCGATGCCGGCATCCAGCTGCTCCGGAACTGGATCGGCTCCCTCGGCGACTGACGTGCCCGTTCGGCCACCCGGCTGAGCGGATCGCTCTCAGAACCCGCGGGCGACGGCCGCAGCGGCCGACAGCCACGCCTCCTGGGTGGGCGAGGCGAGCGCGCGCAGTCGAAGGTGACCGTCGACCATCTCCCGGTCGTAGGGGATCTGGACGACTTCCCGCGCGAGCGGCTGATAGCCGGCAACGACCTCGGCGACCTCGGCGGACGAGGCCTTGGGGTCGGCCTGGCTCACCACGACGACGGCCTGGCGCGCGAGGTGCGCCGACCGCTCGTCGCGGTCCTCCAGAGCCTCCAGGAGCAGTGCCCCTGCTTCGGCGTGGTCGTCGCGGGTCGTCGTGGCGACGACGAGCTGGTCGGCGTGATCGATCATGCGCAGCCACATCGGGTCGGACTCGTCGTTGCCCGAGTCGATGATGATGAGACGGTAGAACTTCGCGGCGACCGCGTGGATCGCATCCACGTCCGCGGGACTCAGCCTGTTCTCGTGCGCGAGCCGGATCGGCTTCGACCGCAGCACGTCGTACTTCTCCTGCGGCTGGTGGTGCACGAAGTGCGCGAGGTCGGCGGACTGCCCTTGGGCGCCCAGCAGCCTCTGCGTCTGGGGGAGCAGTTCCAGGAGGGTGCGGTCGTGCGCCCCGGTCTCGGTGCGCCACCCGAGCGTTCCCCGGGTCTGGTTGTTGTCCCAGGCGAGCACCCCGGCGCCGCCGTACTGCGCGAACACCGCGGACAGCAGCACGGTCGCCGGGGTCTTCCCCGCTCCGCCCTTGCCGTTGACGACTGCGACGGTGCGAGGTCCCGGCCAGTGGCGGCTCACGGCATGCTCGTCATCGCGCTGCGCGCGTTCGCTCGCGTTCGGTCCCAGGGAGAACCCGAGTCTGTTGAGGAAGCCGCGTCCTCCGCGCCGGGCGGGATCCTCGCGCGGATCCTGCTGGAGGAAGGAACGGCGCTCGACACCCTGCTCGCGCTGCTCGCGCCGGGATGCGGCGGGGTGGTCGGATGCTGGTGCGGCAGGTGCCTGCGGTGCGGCGGGCGCGTGCGGCGCGGCGGGTGCCTGCGGTGCGGCGGGCGCGTGCGGTGTGGCGGGTGCCTGCGGTGCGGCAGGCGGATGCTGCGCGGCCGGCGTATGTGGAGCCGCCGGCGTATGCGATGCGGCGGGCGCGGGCGATGCGGCTGGCGCGAACGTAGCCGAGGGAGCAGAGGTCCGCGGCGGATGCGCCCCGGGAACCTTCTCGACGAGTTCCGGCTGAGCCGGCGAGGTCGGCTGAGGGGGTGCTGCCGTCGCCGCCGGTGACGAGGGCGCGCCGGATGCCGGTGGCATGGTGGGCCGTGCCGCGGGCGCGGTGCCCTGGTCGGCGGCCTGCGGCGGGATGGGCATCGCGGTGGGCACGGGCGGCGTCGCGGGGGCGGGCAGGGTGTTCGCCGTGCTCGGCGACGGTGTGGTCGCCGGGCCGGGTGGGCTCGTCGGCGTCTGCGGGCTCGCCTGCGCAGGGGCGGGAGCGGGCGCGGTCACCTCGGATGAGGTGGTGGGCCGGTTCGCCGCGGCGGCAGCCGCAGCGGCACGCGTGGTGGGAGCGGGCACAGTGCCGGGGACAGGAGCGACGGGCAGCGCGGTAGCGGACGTCGGCGGAGCCGTCGGGGTCACCGGCGCACCCGGGGCCGACGGCGCGGACGGAGCCGGAGGAGTCGCCGGTTGCTCAGTCTGCGCCGCGGGTGGCGTCCGGGATACCGCGTATCCCGGCATGGTGGGCCAGTCGTCGTCATCCTGGTCCTGCGGAGTGAGGGGCACGTGCTCGACGAGGTCGGGCGTCTCGGGCGGGCTCGTGTTTCCCCGCCGCAGGGGGCCTCCGCCGTAGGCTTCGCCGTCGCGCGTCATGGACCTTCTCCTCGTCGACCGGATACACGTGTCTTCGAGGCTACCGCGTGGCATCCGTCCCACGGCGTCACGCTCATTTGGAGCGGACGGATGCGGCGGCTAGTGTCGATTCTCGTGCCGACGAATCGGCGCTCCCGATCCCACCTGAGGACGTCATGAACGACTTCGCGCAGTCCCCTTCCCTCACCCTGCTTCCCGCGGTCGACGTCGCAGGCGGCAAGGCTGTCCGGCTCACGCAGGGTGAGGCCGGCACCGAGACCAGCTACGGCGACCCGCTCGACGCGGCAGGGGAGTGGGTGTCGCAGGGGGCGAAGTGGATCCACCTCGTCGACCTCGACGCGGCGTTCGGGCGCGGCAGCAACGCGCCGATCCTCCGCAAGGTCATCAAGCAGTTCAAGAACGTGAACGTCGAGCTGTCCGGCGGCATCCGTGACGACGCCACTCTCGAGGCGGCTCTCGAGAGCGGGGCTGCGCGCATCAACCTCGGCACCGCGGCGCTCGAGAACCCGGAGTGGGCCGCCGACGTGATCAGCCGCTTCGGCGAGGCGATCGCGGTCGGTCTCGACGTGCGCGGCACGACGCTCGCCGCGCGCGGGTGGACCAAGGAGGGCGGCGACCTCTGGGAGGTGCTCGAGCGCCTCGAGGACGCCGGCTGCAGCCGCTACGTCGTGACCGACGTCACCAAGGACGGCACGCTCAAGGGCCCGAACCTCGAGCTCCTGCGCGAGGTGACGTCCCGCACGCCCAAACCTGTCGTGGCCTCCGGAGGCATCTCGAACCTCGACGACATCGCGGCGCTTCGCGACCTCGTGCCGCTCGGCGTCGAGGGTGCGATCGTCGGCAAGGCGCTGTACGCCGGTGCGTTCACGCTCGCTGAGGCCCTGGATGTCGCGGGAGACTGACGCCCACGCGTGCGGCCCCGAGTCGCACGATCATTCGGCGCACGGCCACGGCGACTCCGCCGGCGTCCCGTGGGAGGGGCGCAGCTTCGAGACGAATCCGCACGCCGCCGACGATGGCTCCGCCGACCCGGCCCTGCTCGCTGCGCTGCTGCGCTTCCGATCGGGAGAGGGCTCGCAGGCCGAGGTCGTCGACGCTTTTCGCGCAGCCAGGGTCCTGGTCCCTCTGATCGCCGAGAAGGGCGAGGAGGGCGTGGCGCCCAGCGGCCTCGCGGTCGACAAGACGCAGGAGCTGTCGATCGTGACGGTCGCCGCTCCCGACGGGCGTCGTGTGCAGCCGGTGTTCTCCTCCGTGCAGACGATGCAGGCATGGGATGCCGCGGCGCGGCCGATCCCGGTCGAGGCCGTGCGTGTCGCGCTGTCGGCCTCCGCGGAGGACACCGACCTGATCGTGCTCGACCCGACCTCCGAGACCGAGTTCGTGATCCGGCGTCCGGCCGTCTGGGCGGTCGCCCAGGGGCACGCGTGGGAGCCGAGCTTCCTGTCGCCCGAGGTGGTCCGCGCGCTGCAGGAGAGCGTCGCGCACGAGCTGGCCGTGATCGATGTCGCGGTCGCTCCGGGCGATCCCGACGCCCGTCTGCGCGGTCCCGAGCTGATCGTGATCCTCGAACTCGTCGATGGACTCGAGCGCGAGGTGTTGGATGCCGTGCTCTCCCGGCTTGCGCAGCGCTGGGCCGCCGACGACCGCATCGCCGTGCTCGCGGACTCGCTGACCGTCAAGCTTCGCCGCTCCGTCTGACGGCCGGACTCTCGCAGTCCGCGCAAATATATTGCCACTCCGGTCAGATCGCTGCACGATCGCCGTCAAGGGACGCAGAGTCGCGTCCATAGGAGGATGAAATGGGCAAGTACGAGATCTACAAGGACTCTTCGGGACACTTCCGCTTCCGGCTGAAGGCGGCGAACGGCGAGATCATCGCCACCTCGCAGGCGTACACGACCAAAGCCGGCGCGCTCGGAGGCATCGCCTCCGTCAAGAAGAACGCGAACGCGCCGACAGTCGACCTCACCTGAGGTGCTCGCTAAGCTCTCGGCATGAAGCGGGTGAGCGCGGTCGGGCTGCTGGTTGTAGTCGTCGCGCTGCTCGCCGGGTGCTCGTTCCCGCCCGGTGCCTGCACGGCGATCGGATGGAGCAATGCGGTGACGATCGACGCCTCCGCCTACGGCTCCGACGTGTTCCTGCAGGTGTGCACGGGCGCCGGGTGCTCTCCGGATCCCGGGGTGGAGCCGACGCCGAGCACCGACCTCTCGGTGCCGGAGCGCGGGGACGCCTGGGCGTTCGGGTTCGGCTTCGACGCGCCGGAGGAGATCACCGTGCGCGTGTACGACGACGGCGGCATCCTGCTCTCCGAGACCGAGGAGACGATCGACTGGACGCACTCCACCGATCCGTGCGGCGGACCGTCGACGGCGCCGCCGGTGGTTCTGGAGCGGTAGAGCGTTTCGTCTCGCTGCGCTCGCTCAACGACCGGGGAGGGGGGCTCGCGAACGACCGGGTAGGGGCGCTCGCTCGACGACCGGGTAGGGGCGCTCGCGAGAGCCGGGGCGGGGTCAGGTGACCGGGCCGGTCCACTTCTCGCCGGGGCCCTTGCCGATCGGGTCGGGGATCGTGGAGGTCTCGCGGAATGCGAGCTGCAGCGAGCGGAGGCCGTCGCGCAGCGACCGCGCGTGCATGTCGCTGATCTCGGGTGCACCCGCGGTGATGAGGCCGGCGAGTGCGTTGATGAGCTTGCGAGCCTCGTCGAGGTCGATCTGTGCGGCCGCGTTCGGGTCGTCGGCGAGACCGAGCTTGACCGCGGCCGCGCTCATGAGGTGCACCGCCGCGGTGGTGATGACCTCGACAGCGGGGACGTCCGCGATGTCGCGGGTGGCCGATGACGCGGCCTCCTCCTGCCGAGCCCAGCGCTCCTCGCGCTCGCGTGCGGTCTCGTCGGATGCCTGGTTCGTCACTTCGCCTTGCCTTCTGTTAGACTGTGTCGGGCTCCGGAGCGTCATGCTCCGGCACGAAAGAGGATTCACTTCCCACCCGCGCTTGCCGTTCCAGGCTACCGGGTCTTGCACTCCACCGGATCGCGTCGTCAGACCGAACCGGCAGACAGGGTGCGAAGCCGGCATCTGACTGCCGGCGGGTGGGGGACGATTCCGAATTCGCTCGGGATGCAGACAGCATCCTGATGGCCGAATCCCATCGTCTAAGGAGTTCCGCATCAGCGATCCCCGCACCAATGAGCGCATCCGCGTCCCCGAGGTCCGCCTCGTCGGCCCCGCGGGTGAGCAGATCGGCGTCGTCCGCATCGAGGCGGCGCTGCGCCTTGCGCAGGAAGCCGACCTCGATCTCGTCGAAGTGGCCCCCAACTCGAAGCCGCCCGTGGTCAAGATCATGGACTACGGCAAGTTCAAGTACGAGGCCAACCAGAAGGAGAAGGAAGCTCGCCGCAACCAGGCGAACACCGTCCTGAAGGAGGTGCGCTTCCGTCTGAAGATCGAGGCGCACGACTACACGACCAAGCTCAAGCGCGCCGAGGGCTTCCTCAAGGCCGGCGACAAGGTCAAGGCCATGATCCTGTTCCGCGGCCGTGAGCAGTCGCGTCCCGAGCAGGGCGTGCGTCTGCTCCGCAAGTTCGCGGAGGACGTCGCCGAACTCGGAACCGTCGAGTCGAACCCGACCATCGACGGCCGCAACATGGTCATGATCGTGGCCCCGCTCAAGAGCAAGTCCGAGGCCAAGCAGGAGCAGAACGCCGTCCGCGACGCGAAGAAGCGGGCCGCGCGCGATGCCAAGCACGAGTCCGACGCCCCGGCCGCAGCCGCGGCGGAGTGACGACCGCCCCCTACTTCCCGCACAGCGGGTTGACACCGTCGCCTGAGAAGGCGCATTACGAAGGAAGAGAAGATGCCGAAGCAGAAGACCCACTCGGGTGCTAAGAAGCGCTTCAAGATCACCGGCAGCGGCAAGCTGAAGAAGCAGCAGGCCGGGATGCGCCACAACCTCGAGCACAAGTCGAGCCGTCGCACCCGTCGTCTGAACCAGGACCAGGTGCTCGCGAAGGCCGACTTCAAGGTCGCCAAGAAGCTTCTCGGCCGCTGACGCGCCCGAACGCACGAATAGGAACACAGGAAAATGGCAAGAGTCAAGCGGGCGGTAAACGCCCACAAGAAGCGCCGCGTCATCCTCGAGCGCGCATCCGGCTACCGCGGTCAGCGTTCGCGCCTCTACCGCAAGGCCAAGGAGCAGGTCATCCACTCCCTGGTCTACTCGTACCGGGACCGTCGCAAGCGCAAGGGTGACTTCCGTCGCCTCTGGATCCAGCGCATCAACGCTGCTGCACGCCAGAACGGCATCACGTACAACCGCTTCATCCAGGGCCTCGGCCTCGCGGGTGTCACGGTCGACCGTCGCATGCTCGCCGACCTCGCGGTCAACGACGCGGCGACGTTCACGACGCTCGTCGAGACGGCCAAGAAGGCTCTGCCTTCCGACGTCAACGCGCCGAAGTCGGCCGCGTAAGCAGCACGTCACCACAGAGGACGCTCTCCTTCGGGAGGGCGTCCTCTGTCGTTCTCCTGCTGTTATCCGCGGGAGAGGGCGCCAGGGTCCCTAGACTGGGATCGTGCTGGAGAACCCCCGGTCCCCCCGAGTCCGTGCCGTCGCGAAGCTGACGAAGCGCAGCGCGCGCACCGAGACGGGCCTGTACCTGCTCGAAGGCCCTCAGGCGGTGCGCGAGGCGCTCACCTACAGTCCCGAGGCCATCGTCGAGCTGTTCGCGACTCCGAGCGGCTGGGACAAGCATCCCGACATCCGGTCGAAGGCGACGGATGCCGGCGTCGACGTCGAGCACGTCACCGAGTACGTCCTCAACGCGATGGCCGACACGGTCACACCGCAGGGGCTGGTCGCGGTCGTGCGCCAGACGCCCACCTCCGTCCGCGACATCTTCGCAGCCGCTCCCCGTCTCGTGGCGATCTGCGAGGAGATCCGCGACCCGGGCAACCTCGGCACGATCATTCGGGCGGCCGATGCCGCGGGAGCCGATGCCGTCGTGCTCACCGGCAACACGGTCGACCCGTACAACCCCAAGGTCGTCCGGGCGACGACCGGATCCCTGTTCCACCTCCCGGTGTCGGTGAACGCCGACCTCGCAGACGTCGTGGAGCGGGCGCACGCCTCAGGCCTCCGCATCCTCGCCGCCGATGTGAAGGGCGACGACCTGCTCGACGCGCGCGCCGAGGGGATGCTGGCGGAGCCGACGGCGTGGCTGTTCGGCAACGAGGCGCGGGGTCTGGAGGACGAGGCGCTCGACCGCGCCGACAGGGTGCTCCGGCTGCCGATCTTCGGACGGGCGGAGTCCCTCAACCTCGCGACGGCCGCGAGCGTGTGCCTGTACGAGAGCGCCTTCGCACAGCGCGCCGCGGCGCTCACCTGAGCCGTTCGCGGTCGGGCGCGACGACCCCCGACTGATAATCTGTCCCCCTGCCCGAGCGGAGAAGGGGACCGGGGTCGATGCGGATTCTGATCGTGGAGGACGACGAGCGCGTCGCCGCCGCCCTCGACGCGTTCCTCGCGCGGTCCGGGTACGCGACCGCGCGAGCCTCGGACGGCGCATCCGCGCTCGAGATGGTGGGCGCCGACACCGAGGTCGTGCTGCTGGATCTCGGTCTGCCCGACGTCGACGGCATCGACCTGTGCCGACGCATCCGCGGCCGCTCGGAGGTCCCGATCGTGATCGTCACGGCGCGCAACCAGGTCACCGAGCGCATCAAGGGGCTGCGAGCCGGCGCCGACGACTTCGTGGTCAAGCCCTACGACGTGCACGAGCTGCTCGCCCGGATCGAGGCCGTCACG
Organism: Microbacterium sp. LMX7-1.2; assembly: GCF_040675935.1. Taxonomy (NCBI): domain Bacteria; kingdom Bacillati; phylum Actinomycetota; class Actinomycetes; order Micrococcales; family Microbacteriaceae; genus Microbacterium; species Microbacterium sp. LMX7-1.2. The sequence goes on from NZ_JBEGIL010000001.1 coordinate 3,387,460, forward strand.
CGGCGGTCACGCCCGGTGCAGCCCGTGACCGAGGCGATCGTGCAGATAGACGACGGCGCCGTGCAGATCGACCTCGTGGCACGCCAGGTCGTGGTCGACCGGGCCCTTCTCGAGCTCACCCGCAAGGAGTTCGACATCGTCGCGGTGCTGGCGCGCTACCCCGGCGTGGCGGTGCCGAAGGAGCGTCTCATCCGCGAGGTGTGGAACACCGATTGGCGGGGTTTCGGTCACTCGCTCGAGGTGCACGTGGGCGCGATCCGCAAGAAGGCCGGGCAGCGGCGGCTCATCGAGACCGTGCGCGGCGTCGGCTACCGGTTGGCGGGGTGAGCGACGCATGCGCAGACGCCTCGTGGTCGTCTTCCTCGTGCCTCTGATCGCGATACTCCTGACGCTCGGCGGCGCGACGACGTGGAGCGCGACGCGCAGCATCCAGCAGGCGTTCTACACCGAGCAGCTCGGCGACCTCGCCTATTTCGTGACCAGCGCGAGGCAGGCACTGCGATCGGGGAGCGCCGCGGTGATCGACGCCGAGGTGCAGCGGTTCCACGAGGTGTACGGGATCGACGTCGTCGTGTTCGACCTCTCGGGCGGCGAGTGGGCGGCCGGCGATGCCGACGGAGACGTGCTCACGGACGACGAGGCGGCGCGGGTGGGTCTCGCGCTGTCCGGCCGCCGCGCGGAGGCCCCCGAGCCGGTGTTCCCGTGGAGCGTCGCCGACTCCTCGCTCGTGGAGCCGGTGTTCGATGACGGAGACGTGATCGGCGCGGTCATGGTGTCGGAGGACACCTCGGCGCCGCGGGCCGAGATCATCCAGCAGATCGTCGTGCTGTCGCTCGTCGCCGTGCTGTCGGTCGCGCTCGGCATCCTCCTCGTCCGCCAGCTCGCTCGCTGGGTGCTCGCGCCGGTGCGCCGGCTCGACGAGGCCATGGTGGCGATCGAGCGCGGCGAGATGGATGCGCGTGTCGCCGAGGACACCGGACCGCCCGAGCTGCGCCGCATGACCCGGGTTTTCAACGGCATGGCCGACGAGATCGAGAGGGTCATGACCCGGCAGCAGGAGTTCGCTCTGAACGCCTCTCACGAGCTCCGCAACCCGCTCAACGCACTGCTGCTGCGCGTCGAGCATCTCGCGACGGGTCTCGACGACGAGTGGGCCGACGACGTGGAGGAGACGCGCGAGGAGGGACGCCGCATGACCCGCATCCTCGAGACCCTTCTCGGTCTCGCCCGCGGCGGCCGGCTCGACACCACGATCTCGGCGGTCGACCTCGCGACGCTCGCGGGGCGTCGGGTGGATGCGTGGCGGGACGTGGCCGCGCAGCGCGGCATCCGCATCTCTGCGGCCACGTCGGATGCCGTGCTGAGCGTGACCGACCGCACGATCGTCGAGAGCGCGCTGGACGCGGTCATCGACAACGCCGTGAAGTACTCGCCGGCGGGTTCGACGGTCGAGGTCGCCGCGCTCCGTGACGGCGAGATCTGCCGGCTCTCGGTGCGGGACGACGGTCCCGGCCTCACGGTCGAGCAGGCGGCGTACGCGACCGATCGTTTCTGGCGCAGCGACGGGAACGGCGAGACGCCCGGCTCCGGGCTGGGACTGGCGATCGCGACCGACCTGCTCGCGACGGTGGACGGAGAGCTCGTCGTGGATGCCCCGGACGGCGGGGGTCTGCTCGTCACGCTCCTGCTGCCAGCGGGGACGATCGCGTGAGGCGCGGGATGCGGAATGGGCGGCGGCTCCGGACGACGCGTCGGCTCGTCGCGGCGGCGCTCGTGCTCGTGACGGCCGCTCTGGCGACCGGCTGCGGCGGACGATCGGACGGCTGGGGTGCGGAGCCGAGCTCGATCGCCGGCGGCGGGCCGGACGGCGTGTACTTCGCGTACGGCACCCGACTCGCGGAGGAGCTCTCGGCGCGGTTCGACCTCGACGTGTCGGCGGAGCAGACCGCGGGATCGGTCGACAACCTGCTGCGCGTGGCATCGGGGGAGTCCCTGCTCGGATTCGCGCAGGGCGACGCGGCAGCGGATGCCGTCGCCGGGGTCGGTGCGTTCGCGGAGCCGCTGCCCGTGCAGGCCGTCGCACGGCTCTACGACGAGTACCTGCACGTGGTGGTGCGGGAGGACTCCGACATCGACGAGCTCGCCGACCTCACAGGACGTACGGTGTCGCTGGGCGCGGAGAACTCCGGGGTCAACGTGATCGCCTCGCGCGTGCTGGACGCGGCGGACGTCGACGTCGCGTCGATCGACGACCCGCAGCTCGGGCTCGGGGACTCCATCCGCGCGCTCGAGGACTCGACGATCGACGGCTTCTTCTGGGTCGGGGGCATCCCGACCCCCGGCATCGCCGAGCTCGCGCGCACGACCCCGGTGCGGCTCCTGCCGATCGAGCAGGCGTGGGTCGCCGACGTCAACGAGCGCTACTCGCACGCCTACCGGCAGGCGGACCTGCCGGTGGGGCTCTACGGGATCGCCGAATCGGAGCCGACCCTCGCGGTGCCGAACTACCTCGTCACCGCGGCGGACACCCCGGATGGCGTGGTGCGTGACGTGCTCGACGCACTGTTCGGAGCTCGCACCTCGATCGCCCATGACGTTCCGGTGGCGGCGTTCCTCGACCGCACACAGGCCATCTTCACGGGGCCGGTGCCCCTGCATCCGGGAGCGGTCGCGTACTTCCGCAGTCAGCGCGACTGAAATGCCGGTCGGCGATCTCAAGAAATCCTCAAGAAGTTCTCACCGAGGCATCACGCTCTGACAATCTGGGGTCGATCGCGCATGATTCGACGGAGAATTCAGATGCCAGTACGCCCGTGCCTACCCTGCAGGCCCGGGTCTCGGCATCCCTTCGGATCACCTCGCGATCGCATCCGATCGGAGGCTTGCCGTTCCGTTCTCCGTGGGGGAGGAACGAGGCGGCAGGGACGCCCCCTCGGTCTGCGGGGGCGGACCGGGGGGCACTCCGGTGCTCGGGCGGACACGGCTCGATCACGGGATTACGAACGTGTAAATCTCGACGAACCCGCCTGGAGACGCGTCATCGACGTGACTAGTTTGGAGAAATGATGACCTCTGATAAGCCGCTCGTCGTCGTCGACAACGTGCAGAAGCACTACGGCGACTTCCAGGCGCTCACCGACATCGATCTCACGGTCAACGCCGGCGAGGTCGTCGTGGTGATCGGCCCCTCCGGTTCGGGCAAGTCGACGCTCTGCCGCACGATCAACCGCCTCGAGACCATCACGAGCGGCACGATCAGCATCGACGGCAAGGCGCTCCCCGCCGAAGGCAAGGGGCTCGCCACGCTGCGCGCGGACGTCGGGATGGTCTTCCAGTCGTTCAACCTCTTCGCGCATCTCACGATCCTCGAGAACGTGACGCTCGGGCCCATCAAGGTCCGCGGCCTCAAGAAGGCTGATGCCGAGAAGGAGGCCATGGCGCTGCTCGAGCGTGTCGGCGTCGCGAAGCAGGCCTCGAAGCTCCCCGCGCAGCTGTCGGGCGGTCAGCAGCAGCGTGTCGCGATCGCCCGTGCCCTCGCGATGCACCCCAAGGTCATGCTCTTCGACGAGCCGACGAGCGCGCTCGACCCGGAGATGATCAACGAGGTCCTCGACGTCATGGTCGAACTCGCCCAGGAGGGCATGACGATGATCGTCGTGACGCACGAGATGGGCTTCGCCCGCAAGGCGGCCGATCGCGTCGTCTTCATGGCCGACGGGCAGATCGTGGAAGAGGCGAAGCCCGAGGAGTTCTTCACCAACCCGAAGAGCGACCGCGCGAAGGACTTCCTCTCGAAGCTCCTCACGCACTGAGCCCCATGCGCTGACGCCGCACACGTCAGCCCCGCACACCTCACAGACCCTGCACACACAGCACACGAAGGAGACGCACATGCGACGCACACGGACACTGGCAGGAATTGGTATCGCAGCCGCAGCACTGCTCGCCCTGACGGCCTGCAACAGCGGCACGCCGTCCAGCACCGGAGCGCCGGAGGGCGGCGACGAGGGCGACTCGTCCAGCAGCACTCCCTGGACCGTCCTCACGGACGTCAGCATCGACGGCAGCCCGACCTTCGACCGGATCTCCTCGTCCGGCACGGTCAAGGTCGGCGTCAAGGAAGACCAGCCCGGCCTCGGCTACCTCGACCCCGTAACGGGCGAGCGCACCGGATTCGACGTCGATATCGCGCGCTGGATGGCCGCATCGCTCGGAGTCGACCCGGAGAAGATCGAGTTCCAGGCGATCGCCTCCGCCAACCGCGAGCAGGCCATCGTCAACGGCGACATCGATTACTACGTCGGCACCTACTCGATCACTGACAAGCGCAAGGAGCAGATCTCCTTCGCCGGTCCGTACTTCGTCACGGGTCAGGGTCTCCTGGTCGCGGCCGACAGCGACATCGAGAGCGTCGACGACCTCAGCTCGTCGACCACCGTCTGCTCGGCGACCGGCTCCACGCCGATCCAGAACATCAAGACGAACTACCCCGATGTCCCGACCAAGGAGTACGACACGTACTCGAAGTGCGTCGAGGACCTCAAGAACGGCCAGGTCGACGCCGTCACGACCGATGAGGCGATCCTCATCGGTTACGCAGCACAGGACCCCGACAACCTCAAGGTGGTCGGCGAGCCCTTCAGCGAGGAGCGCTACGGCATCGGAGTCGCCAAGGGCGATGACGCGCTGGTCGAGTACTTCAACACGCAGCTGACCGACGGCGGAGACATCTGGCAGCAGATCTTCGACAACAACCTCGGCGCCTCCGGTGTCAAGGCCACCCAGCCCGAGGTCGACCCGGTCGGCTGATAACGACGGGGCGGCCGGCACAGTCGGCCGCCCCTCATCAGCAGATTCACCCGAGAACCCGAATCGTCAGGAGCAGCAGTGGGAGTCATCACCGACCACCTCGACCTCTGGGGAGAGGCGCTGTGGGGAACCATCGTCCTGTTCCTGGGTGGGGGACTGATCGCCCTGGTCCTCGGACTCATCGTCGGGGCGGCGAGGGTCTCCCCGGTGCCGATCGCTCGTGCCGTCGGCGGCGTGTACGTCAACTGGATCCGCAACACCCCGCTGACACTCGTCATGTTCTTCTTCGCGTTCTGTCTGCCGATCCTGCTCGGCGAGCGCGTGAACTCGCTGCTGCTCGCGGTACTCGCGCTCGGCATCTACACCGCCACGTACGTTGCGGAGGCGCTGCGCGCCGGTATCAACACCGTGCCGGTCGGCCAGGCCGAGGCCGCGCGGGCGATCGGCCTGAACTTCGGTCAGGTCATGCGATACGTCGTGCTGCCCCAGGCGACGAGGTCTGTCGTCCCGCCGATGATGAGCGTCCTGATCGCTCTCATGAAGAACACCACGGTCGCCGCCGGCTTCTCCGTGGTCAACCTCGGCACGATCCGAGCGGCTCTCAGCGAGCGCGGTGAGAGCGCCCTGGCCGTGCTGCTCTGGGTCATGGTCATCTTCATCGTGCTCGTGCTGGTGCTCAGCTGGGTGCAGAACAGACTCGAGAACAAGTGGAGGATCGTGCGATGAGCTCCGTTCTTTTCGACGTCCCGGGCCCCCGCGCCGTCGTCCGCAACCGGATCATCGGCGTGGTCACCGTGCTCGTCGTGCTCGCGGTGCTCGGCTGGGTCGTCTGGAGACTCTTCGCCACCGGGCAGTTCTCCGCGGCGAAGTGGAACATCTTCACCTTCTCTGCCGTGTGGGTGCGATTCGGCGAGGGCCTGCTGAGCACTCTGGCTGCGTTCGCCGTCGCCGGCGTCGGGTCTCTCGCTCTCGGCTTCCTCCTGGGTGTCGGCCGGCTATCGGAGCATGCCTGGGTCAGGGAGCCCGTCCGGTGGATCATCGAGGTCTTCCGTGCGATCCCCGTCCTCATTCTGATGATGCTGCTCTACTACGGCCTTCCGGTGATCGGTGTGCGGATGCCGCCATACTGGGCGGTCGTGATCGCGCTGATCGTGTACAACGGATCGGTGCTCGCCGAGGTGTTCCGCGCCGGGGTCGAGTCGCTGCCTCGCGGCCAGAAGGAGGCCGGCTACGCCATCGGTCTCCGCAAGACCGGGGTCATGCGCCTCATCCTGCTGCCGCAGGCCGTCCGCGCGATGATGCCGGTCATCATCGCTCAGCTCGTCGTCGCGCTCAAGGACACCGCCCTCGGGTTCATCATCACCTACCAGGAGCTCCTCTACGTCATCAACCAGATCGGCAACCAGGCGCCATACGGCTCGCCGCTGATCCCCTCCGCTATCATCGGCGGGTCGATGTACGTGGCCGTCTGCCTCCTCCTCTCGTACGTCGCTTTCCGTCTGCAGAAGCGCGTGAAGCGTTCACCTGCGCAGGCCGCTGCCGCAGGGAATGTCGCCGCCGACGACGAAGCCACGCTCACGCAGGTCATCGCGACGCAGCGGGATTCCGCGCCGTCCGATTCGACGTTCCGGTGACGACGCGGTGACGCGCTGCTGTTCTGAGCGCGTCACCGCGCGCCGGTAGACTCGACTCTCGTGTCTGAGTCTCTCGAAATCACCCCGGATGCGGTCGACGCCGCGGTCGCGGCGGCGCTCGACGCCATCTCCGCAGCCGCTGACACCGCCGAGTTGAAAGCCGCCCGTGCGGCGCACGTCGCGGAGGGGTCGCCGCTCGCGGTCCTGAACGCCTCGATGCGTCAGGTCGCCCCAGAGAACAAGGCGGCGTTCGGCAAGCTCGTCGGTCAGGGACGCGGACGTGTGACCCAGGCGCTGGCGGCAAAGGAGTCCGAGCTCGCCGCCGCCGAGGTGGCCGCCCGGCTGGAATCCGAGCGCGTGGACATCACGGCCGTGCCCTCGCGCACGCGTGTCGGCGCGCGGCATCCGCTCACCCTGCTCAGCGAGCAGATCTCCGACATCTTCGTCGGCATGGGGTGGGAGATCGCGGAAGGGCCGGAGCTCGAGCACGAGTGGTTCAACTTCGACGCCCTGAACTTCGACGTCGACCACCCGGCCCGCCAGGAGCAGGACACGTTCTACGTCGACCCCGCCTCGCGCCACCTCGTGATGCGCACGCACACGAGCCCCGTGCAGGTGCGCTCGATGCTCGACCGCGAGGTGCCCATCTACGTGCTGTGCCCCGGCCGCGTGTACCGCACCGACGAGTTCGATGCGACGCACCTGCCGGTGTTCACGCAGTTCGAGGGCCTCGTGATCGACAAGGGCATCTCGATGGCCCACCTCAAGGGCACGCTCGACCACGTCGCGCGTCAGCTCTTCGGACCGGAGGCCAAGACGCGCTTCCGCACGAACTTCTTCCCCTTCACCGAGCCCTCCGCCGAGCTCGACCTGTGGCACCCGACCTTCAAGGGCGGCGCGCGCTGGATCGAGTGGGGCGGATGCGGCATGGTGAACCCGAACGTGCTGCGCGCGGCCGGGATCGACCCCGACGTGTACAGCGGCTTCGCGTTCGGGATGGGCGTCGAGCGGGCACTGATGTTCCGCAGCGACGTGCAGGACATGCGCGACATGGCCGAGGGCGATGTCCGCTTCAGCGAGCAGTACGGGATGGTGGTGTGATGCGCGTCCCGCTCTCGTGGTTGCGTGAATACGTCGATGTGGCAGCGGATGCGACGCCCGAGGACGTCCTCGCGGCGATGGTGTCCGTCGGGTTCGAGGAGGAGGACGTCCACCGCTTCGAGCTCCAGGGTCCGATCGTCGTCGGTCAGGTCGTCTCGCTCGAGCCGGAGCCCCAGTCGAACGGCAAGACCATCAACTGGTGCCAGGTCGACGTGGGCGAGGAGCACGGCGGCGTGCGCGGCATCGTCTGCGGCGCGCACAACTTCACGGCCGGTGACAAGGTCGTGGTGACGCTGCCCGGGGCCGTGCTGCCCGGGCCGTTCCCGATCGCGGCGCGCAAGACCTACGGGCACGTGTCCGACGGCATGATCGCCTCGGCGCGTGAACTCGGTCTCGGCGACGAGCACAACGGCATCGTCGTGCTCTCCGACCTCGGCCTCGACGCGCCGGTCGGCACCGATGCGATCGCCCTGCTCGGCCTCGACGACGTCGCCGTCGATGTGAACGTCACCCCCGACCGCGGCTACGCGTTCTCGGTGCGCGGCATCGCCCGCGAGTACTCGCACGCGACGGGGGCGGAGTTCCGCGACCCCGCCGAGCGCGACTTCGCCGAGCTGCAGCCGGGCGCCGGCCACACCGCGATCGTCGACGACACCGCTCCCGTGCGCGGCAAGGTCGGCGCGAGCGAGTTCGTCACCCGCGTCGTGCGCGGCGTGGATCCCTCGCGCCCGACCCCGCCGTGGATGATCGCGCGTCTGTCGCTCGCGGGCGTGCGCTCGCTGGGCGTGCTGATCGACATCACGAACTACGTCATGCTCGAGATCGGCCAGCCGCTGCACGGCTACGACCTCGACAAGCTCGCGGGCGGCATCACGGTGCGCCGTGCGACTCCCGGCGAGAAGATGACGACGCTCGACGGGCAGGAGCGCACGCTCCACGTCGAGGATCTCCTGATCACGGACGAGTCCGGTCCGATCGGCCTCGCCGGCGTCATGGGCGGCGGCACGACCGAGATGAGTGAGACGACAGCGAACGTGCTGATCGAGGCCGCGACCTTCGACCCGATCACGATCGCCCGCACAGCCCGCCGGCACAAGCTGCCGAGCGAGGCGTCCAAGCGCTTCGAGCGCGGCGTCGACCCGCTCGTGCCGTTCGTCGCGGCCCGCCGCGCGGCCGACCTCATGGTCGAGCTCGCGGGCGGAACGCTCACCGACGAGGGCGGCGCGCTGTTCGCCGAGGTCTTCGTGGCCGAGATCGAGCTCCCCGCCGGTTTCGTGCAGGGCCTCATCGGCGTCGACTACACGGATGCCGAGATCACCGGTGCGCTCACGACGATCGGCGCTGAGGTCACGGACTCCGAGGCCGGTTGGACCGTCATCCCCCCGACCTGGCGGCCCGACCTCACCGACAAGTGGTCCCTCGCGGAGGAGGTCGCCCGCATCCACGGGCTCGACCGCATCCCCTCTGTGCTGCCGACCCCGCCCTCGGGTCGTGGTCTCACGGTCCTGCAGCAGGGGCGTCGCCGTGTCGCGAACGCCCTCGCCGCGGCAGGATTCGTCGAGACGCCGTCGTTCCCGTTCACGACCGACGCGCAGAACGACCTGCACGGCTCGCCCTCGGGGGAGCACGTGCCCAGCATCCGACTGGCGAACGCGCTCGACGGCGCAGCCCCCTTCCTGCGTCGTTCGCTCGTGCCCGGTCTGCTCCAGATCGCGCACCGGAACATCTCGCGCGGCCTGACCGACCTCGCTCTGTTCGAGACCGGTGTCGTCTTCCTGCCCGAGCCCGGCGTCGAGTACGGCACAGCCGAGGTCCCGCCCCTGGGCATCCGTCCCTCCGACGAGACGCTCGCCGCGCTGAACGCCTCGATCCCGCCGCAGCACCGCCACGTGGCGGTGCTTCTCACGGGCAACGTGGTGGCGCGCCAGCCTGGTCGTGCTGCGGAGGCGGCGGGTCTGGGTGAGGCTCTTGACGCTGTGCGCGTGATCGGTGAGGCCGCCGGCGTCACGATCGACGTCGCCCAGTCTCAGCGCGCCGCGCTGCACCCCGGACGCACCGGTGTGCTCACGGTCGGCGACGTCGAGGTCGGCTATGTGGGCGAGCTCCACCCGGATGTCGCGGCCGACGCGGATCTGCCGGGTCGGGCCACCGTGGTCGAGCTCGACCTCGACGGCATCCTGGCCCTCGCGGGAGAGAAGCCGATCGCCGCGTCGCTGTCGACCTTCCCGGCGGCGACGCAGGACGTCTCGCTCGTCGTGGGCGCCGATGTCCCCGCGGGCGACGTGAGCGCTGCCCTGACCGAGGGGGCGGGCACGCTGCTCGAGTCGGTGCGCCTGGTCGACGACTACCGCGGCGAAGGCGTGGCTGAGGGCTCCAAGAGCCTGACGTTCGCGCTGCGCTTCCGCGCCGAGGATCGCACCCTCACCGCCGCGGAGGCCACGGAGGCCAAGCTCGCGGGCGTCGCGGTTGCCGCGGAGCGCTTCGGCGCCGTCATCCGCGACTGATCCTGCTTCTCCGGTCGCAGTTCGTGCCGTCCGAGGGGCGCCGATGCGGCACGAACTGCGACCGGAAGGCAGAGGGAACCGGATCCGCTGTGAGCGGAGGCCCCTTCCGCTCGTCGGCGGATGCTGGTGACATGGGCTCATGACGGATGTGCTGATCCTCGGCGGAACGGGCTGGCTCTCGGGCCGCATCGCGCAGCGCTGGCTGCTCTCAGGCGCGACCGTGACGTGCCTCGCCCGCGGCGGGCGTCCTGCTCCCGAGGGGGCGTCGCTGATGATCGGCGACCGCGACGCCGCTGACGTGTTCGACCTCGTCGCCGCGCGCGACTGGGACCACGTGGTCGATGTCTCGTCCCGGGCCGATCACGTGCGCGCGGCCGTCGAGGCGCTCGGCGACCGCGCCGGGCGGTGGACGTATGTGTCGTCGATGTCCGTCTACGCCGACGACGCCACCCCGGATGCCGACGAGACGGCGCCTCTGCTCGCGGCGGCGCGGCCCGGCGACGGGTACGACTACGGCGCGGAGAAGGTCGCCGCCGAGATGGCCGTGAACACCCTCGGCGATCGCGCACTGGTCGTGCGTCCTGGGCTGATCGTCGGAGACGGCGACCCCAGCGACCGGTTCGGCTACTGGGCTGCCGCCTTCCTCCGCGACGGCGACGGGACGATCCTGCTGCCGGAGACACACGATCGCCTGACGCAGGTGATCGACGTCGATGACCTCGCCGACTTCATCGTGTCGACCTCGGCGACGGGCGCGGTGAACGCGATCGGCGACCGGCATCCGCTCGGCGACGTGATCGAGCGGGTGCGGACGGCCGCAGCGCACCGCGGCGACACCCGGACCGCCGGTGACGACTGGCTGCTCGCCCACGACGTGGAGTACTGGATGGGCGACCGGTCGCTGCCGCTGTGGCTCCCCGCCGAGATGACGGGATTCATGTCCCGGTCGAACGACCGGTACAGAGCCGCCGGGGGCGAGCTCAGGGACCTGGACGAGACGATCGCTCGCGTCATCGCCGACGAGAACGAGCGCGGCGTCGACCGCCCGCGACGTGCGGGCCTGACGCGCGACGACGAGCTCGAGCTGCTCAAGCTGCTCGACTGATACGCGCGCCGCGACCTCGGGGGAGACCGGGACACATCGCTAGACTGCGATCAGTGACACGGGGTGCCGCAACCGCGGCTGAGAACAGACCCGTCGAACCTGATCTAGTTCGTACTAGCGAAGGGATGTCGCAATGAGCGATCTTCTGCGTCCGCATTCCACCTCGACCTCGGCGGTCGCCGCCGCGGAGCTGCTGTCGGCTCTGCGTGAAGCACCGCCCTTGACCCACTGCATCACGAACACCGTGGTGACCGGATTCACGGCCAACGTGCTGCTCGCACTCGGCGCTGCGCCGGCGATGGTCGACATCGTCGGAGAATCCGGCATGTTCGCCGGCGTCGCCTCCGGACTGCTGGTGAATCTCGGCACGCCGACGCCCGAGCAGCGGGCCGCGAGCGTCGAGGCCGCAGCCGCCGCGGGGCTCGCCGGCACACCGTGGGTGCTCGACCCCGTGGCGATCGGCGCGCTGCCGATCCGCACCGCACTCGCGCACGAGCTGCTCTCCGCTGGGCCGACCGCGGTGCGCGGCAACGCTTCCGAGATCCTCGCGCTCGCGGGAGAGAGCGGCGGCGGACGCGGCGTCGACGCCACAGACACGACGGATGCTGCGGCCGAGTCGGCGATCGGGCTGGCTCGGCGCTCCGGTGCCGTGATCGCAGTCTCGGGACCGATCGACCTCCTCACGAACGGGGAGCGGATGCTGCGGATCGAGAACGGTCATGAGCTCCTCACCCGCGTCACCGGCGGAGGCTGCGCTCTGGGGGCCGTGATGGCGGCCTTCCTCGGCGCGGCCCGGGCGACCGGCGCCGAGGCGCTGACCGCCGTCGGCGCGGCGACGCTCGTCTACACGATCGCTGCGGAGCGGGCGGCCCGTACCGCATCAGGTCCGGGCAGCTTCGCGGTCGCTCTGCTCGACGCGCTCGCAGGACTCGACCCCGACGACGTCGCGGGTGCCGCACGCGTCGAGGAGGTCGCGCTGTGATCGCCGACCTGTCCCTGTACCTCGTGACCGATCCGGTGCTCTGCGGCGATCGAGGCGTCGTCGAGACCGTGCGTCGAGCGGTCGACGGAGGCGTGCGCATCGTGCAGCTCCGTGACAAGCAGGCCACCGACGCCGAGATCACGGTGCAGCTCGTCGAGCTCTCCGAGGCGATCGACGGGCGCGCGCTGCTGCTCGTCAACGACCGGTTGGACGCGGCCCTCGCCGCGCGATCGCTCGGCGCCCGCGTCGACGGAGTGCACCTCGGACAGAGCGACGCCTCGGTCCTCCGCGCCCGAGCCGAGCTGGGCCCGGACGCCCTGATCGGCCTGACCGCGAACACACTCGAGCATCTCTCTGCGGTGGCCGCGCTCCCGACCGGGACGGTCGACTATCTCGGGGTGGGGGTGATCCGCCCCACGAGCACCAAGCCCGACCATCCGCCGGCACTCGGCGTCGAGGGGTTCCGCGCCATCGCCGGGGCCAGCCCGCTGCCGTGCGTCGCGATCGGGGGAGTCGGGATCGACGATGTCGCCACGCTCCGCCGCGTGGGCGCCGCGGGCGTCGCGGTGGTCTCGGCGCTGTGCGCCGCCCCCGACCCCGCATCCGCGGCGGCGGCGTTCCTCTCGGAGTGGCGGAGCGCCGGCATCCCTCGCGTCCTGAGCATCGCCGGCAGCGACCCGTCCGGGGGAGCCGGCATCCAGGCCGACCTCAAGTCGATCGCCGCGAACGGCGGGTACGGCATGGCGGCCGTGACCGCGCTCACGGCGCAGAACACGCAGGGGGTGCGCGATGTGCACGTGCCACCCGCCGACTTCCTGCGCGCGCAGCTCGACGCGATCTCCGAGGACATCGTCGTGGACGCCGTGAAGATCGGGATGCTCGCGGATGCCGACGTCATCCGGGTCGTCGCCGACTGGGTCGACGCGGTGCACCCGCCGATCGTGGTGCTCGACCCGGTCATGGTGGCGACGAGCGGAGACCGACTTCTCGACGCCGACGCGGAATCGGCGCTGGCGCGGCTGCTCGTGCGCGCAGACGTGGTGACGCCGAACCTCCCCGAACTCGCGGTGCTCGCGGGCCGCCCGGTCGACGGCTGGGACGACGCGCTCACCGCAGCGCAGGACCTGTCGCGGCGGATCGGCGCCGCCGTGCTCGTGAAGGGCGGCCATCTTCCCGGCGATGACGTGCCCGACGCGCTCGTCGACGCGAGCCGAGGCGGTCTTCGTGAGTTCGGGGGAACGCGGATCGCCACCGAGAACACGCATGGCACGGGATGCTCGCTCTCCGCCGCCCTCGCGACACGCCTGGCCCGCGGTGACGGGCCGGTCGACGCGGTGTCGTCGACACGCGACTGGCTGCGCGGATCCCTGCGCGCGAGCGGTGCGCTGCACGTCGGCCGTGGGCGCGGTCCTGTGAATCACTTCTCGGCGCTGTGGGAGAGCGGAGGTGTGTCGCGTCCGTCCCCCGAGGAAGTCCGCAACGACTGGTGGGAGGCCATCGCGCCGCACCGCGCGGGCATCGACGACCTGCCGTTCATCCGTGCGCTCGCCGCAGGGACCCTCGACCGCGCGCCGTTCCTGTTCTATCTGCAGCAGGACGCTCTGTACCTGCGGGAGTACGCGCGTGTGCTCGCGGAGGCCTCGCGGCGCGCCCCGACATCGGCCGAGCAGGCGTTCTGGGCGGACTCCGCCCGCGGGGCGATCGTCGGCGAGCTCGAACTGCACGCCTCGTGGCTGACCCCGCAGCGGCGGGCGGGCGACGCGATCTTCGCCGCCGACCCGGCGCCGTCGACCACCGCCTATCTCGACCACCTGCGCTCGGTCGCGTTCGGTGGCGATTACGGCGAACTCGTCGCGGCCGTGCTGCCCTGCTTCTGGCTGTACGCGGATCTCGGTCGGCGACTGCACGCGGGCGAGCTCGATGCCGCCGCGCTCGACCCCGAGCACCCCTATGCCGACTGGCTGGCCACCTACGCCGACCCCGCGTTCGAGGAGGCGACCGAGCGGGCCATCGAGTACACCATGCGCGCGGCGTCCGCCGCGGATGCCCGAGGCCGGGCGCGCATGCTCCGTGCCTTCGAGATCTCGAGCGCCCACGAGCTCGCCTTCTTCGCGGCACCATGACGTCGCTGATTTGCGTGCGCCGCGCGGCGCGCGCTATCGTCGCGGCATGCCTTCGGCCGACTCCGCCACCCTGACGCTCGCCCCGAGCGTCATCGTCGTGCGCCGACGCCGCGGCGGCCGCCGACTCTAGGCGACCCCGCGCTCCTGCCTGCCATCCGGCGGTCGAGTGCCGGTGTCGCCGCCCCGGCCCCCGACACTGCACCCCCGTTTCCGCGAGGGGTCCGACCGTTAAGGTAGAAGCATGACGTATTCCGTCGCCGTCTCCGGCGCATCCGGCTATGCGGGCGGCGAGATCCTACGCCTGCTGGCCGCGCATCCCGACATCGAGATCCGCACCGTCACGGCGCACTCGAACGCCGGCCAGCCGCTCGTCCAGCACCAGCCGCATCTGCGCTCGCTCTCGCACCTCACCCTGCAGGACACGACGCCCGAGATCCTCGCCGGACACGACATCGTGGTCCTCGCGCTGCCGCACGGCCAGTCGGGCCAGTACACGGATGCTCTGGGCGAGACCGCACTCGTGATCGATGCGGGCGCCGACCACCGTCTCACCGCATCCGACGCGTGGGACGCGTTCTACGGCGGGACCTTCCACGAGCCCTGGACATACGGCGTTCCCGAGCTCCTTGTGGGTGGCGCCAAGCAGCGCGAAGCGCTCCGTGGCGCGACCCGCATCGCCGCACCCGGCTGCAACGCCTCGACCGTCAGCCTCAGTCTCGCTCCCGGTGTCGCGGCGGGCGTGATCGACGCGGGCGACATCGTCTCGGTCCTCGCCGTCGGCCCCTCCGGCGCGGGCAAGAGCCTCAAGACGAACCTGCTCGGCAGCGAGATCCTCGGCACGGCCAACCCCTACGCGGTCGGCGGCACGCACCGGCACATCCCCGAGATCCGGCAGGCGCTCGCCGCGGCATCCGGCCGTCCGTCGACCGACGAGAGCATCCGCATCTCCTTCACGCCCGTGATCGTGCCGATGGCGCGGGGCATCCTCGCCACCTCCACCGCCCCGATCTCCGAGGGCGTGAGCGACGCCGAGATCCGCGCCGCATGGGAGTCCGCCTACGGCGATGAGACCTTCGTGCAGCTGCTGCCCGCGGGCGAGTTCCCGCGCACCGCCGACGTGTTGGGTGCGAACACCGCGCTGATGGGTCTCGCGATCGATCGCGCGGCGAACCGCGTGATCGTCGTGACCGCGGTCGACAACCTCGTCAAGGGCACCGCCGGCGCTGCCGTCCAATCCATGAACCTCGCGCTGGGCCTCCCCGAGGACCGCGCCCTCTCAGTGAACGGAGTCGCGCCGTGAGCGTCACCGCCCCCGCAGGATTCGAGGCGGCCGGAGTCGCCGCCGGTCTCAAGTCGACCGGCAAGCCCGACGTCGCCGTCGTCGTCAACCGCGGTCCCCGCAAGGTCGGTGCGGCCGTCTTCACCAGCAACCGCGCCAAGGCCAATCCCATCATCTGGTCGCAGCAGGCGGTCGCCGACCGTGTCGTCGAGGCCGTCGTCCTGAACTCCGGTGGGGCGAACTGCTTCACCGGGAGCTTCGGCTTCCAGACCACGCATCAGACGGCCGAGAAGGCCGCCGAGCTGCTGGGCGTCAGCGCGGGCGATGTGCTCGTGTGCTCCACCGGGCTCATCGGCGTCGGCGACGAGGTCTTCCGCAGCAAGGTCCTGGCGGGCACCGAGCAGGCGATCGCCGAGCTGTCGCCCGAGGGCGGCCAGGTCGCCGCCGAGGCCATCATGACCACGGACAGCGTGTCGAAGACCGCGGTCGTCTCCCGTGACGGCTGGACGATCGGCGGCATGGCGAAGGGCGCGGGCATGCTCGCCCCGGGGCTCGCCACGATGCTCGTCGTGATCACGACGGATGCCGTGCTCGAGCCGCTCGACGCGGATGCCGCGCTCCGCGCCGCGACCCGCACCACGTTCGACCGCCTCGACTCCGACGGCTGCATGTCGACCAACGACCAGGTGACTCTGCTCGCGAACGGCGCGTCCGGCATCGCACCGACACTCGACGACTTCGGCGCGGCCCTGCGCGAACTGTGCCAGGACCTCGCCGTCAAGCTGCAGGGCGACGCCGAAGGGGCGAGCCACGACATCACGATCGAGGTCACGCACGCGGCATCCGAGTCCGACGCGGTCGAGGTGGGCCGCTCGGTCGCCCGGAACAACCTCTTCAAGGCCGCGATCTTCGGCAACGACCCCAACTGGGGGCGTGTGCTCGCCGCGATCGGGACGACCGGCGCCCGGTTCGACCCCTACGACGTCGACGTGTGGATGAACGACGTGCGCGTGTGCAGCGAGGGCGGCCCCGACCGCCCGCGCGAGGAGGTCGACCTCACGCCGCGTGCCACTCACCTCGTGATCGACCTCAAGGTCGGCGACGCCACCGCGACGATCCTCACGAACGACCTCACCCACGACTACGTGCACGAGAACAGCGCGTACGCCTCATGACCGACATCCAGGACACCACGCCGGACGTCGCCGCCGTCAAGGCCTCGACGCTGATCGAGTCGCTGCCGTGGCTCAAGAAGTTCCGCGACCAGATCGTCGTCGTCAAGTACGGCGGCAACGCGATGGTCTCCGACGAGCTGCAGGAGGCGTTCGCGCAGGACATCGCCTACCTCCGATACGTGGGCGTGCTGCCCGTGGTCGTGCACGGCGGAGGGCCGCAGATCTCGAACATGCTGAACCGGCTCGAGATCCCGAGCGAGTTCAAGGGCGGATACCGGGTCACGAACACCGAGGCGATCAGCGTCGTCCGCATGGTCCTCACGGGGCAGGTGAACCCGCAGCTCGTCTCCAAGATCAACTCCCACGGCCCGATCGCGACGGGCCTGAGCGGTGAGGACGCCGGTCTGTTCGGCGGTCGCCGCCGAGGTGTCGTCATCGACGGCGAGGAGATCGACCTCGGTCGCGTGGGCGACGTCGTGCAGGTCGACCCCACACCCGTGCTCGACCACCTCGCGGCCGGACGCGTGCCGGTCGTGTCGAGCATTGCGCCCGACCTCGACCACCCCGGCCAGTCGCTCAATGTGAACGCGGATGCCGCAGCGGCGGCGCTCGCGGTGGCGCTGAAGGCGCGCAAGCTCGTGATCCTCACGGACGTGCCCGGCCTGTACGCCGACTGGCCCAACCGCGACTCGCTCGTGTCGCACATCACTTCGGAAGCGCTCGTCGAGATGCTCCCGACGCTCGAATCCGGCATGATCCCCAAGATGCGGGCGTGCCTGGATGCCGTCGAGGGCGGCGTCGACGCCGCCGCGATCATCGACGGACGAGTGCCGCACTCGGTGCTCGTCGAGTTGTTCACCAGCAAGGGAATCGGAACGGAAGTAGTCGTGGGAAGCGCAGGGACGGACGCATGAGCAACTGGCAGGATGACGCGGCGACCGATCTGGTCCTCAATGCGGGGCCGCGCCTCGCGATGCTCACGCGCGGTGAGGGCTCGTACCTGTGGGACTCGGAGGGGCGACGCCACCTCGACTTCCTTGCCGGCATCGCCGTGACGTCGCTCGGCCACGCGCATCCGGTGTTCGTGGAGGCCGTGTCGACGCAGGCCGCCACCCTCGCGCATGTCTCCAACTACTTCGCGACGCCCTCGCAGCTCGCGCTCGCCGCGCGTCTCAAGCGCCTCGCCGGGGCGGGCTCCGACGGCCGGGTGTTCTTCTCCAACTCGGGTGCGGAGGCGAACGAAGCCGCGTTCAAGCTGGCCCGTCTGCACGGAGGAGCCGAGAAGCCGCGCATCCTCGCTCTCGAGAACGGCTTCCACGGTCGCACGATGGGGTCGCTCGCGCTCACGGCGAAGGAGGCCATGCGCGCGCCGTTCGAGCCGATGCCCGGCGGCGTCGAGCACATCCCCGCGACGATCGAGGCATTGGAGACGGCGATCGACGACCGCGTCGCCGCCGTGATCGTGGAGCCCATCCAGGGTGAGGCCGGCGTGGTCGAACTCCCCGAGGGGTACCTGGCCGCCGCGCGCTCACTCACGCTGGCGCACGGCGCGCTGCTCATCGTCGACGAGATCCAGACCGGCGCCGGACGCACCGGCGCCTGGTTCGGGTTCAGCCACGAGGGCATCACGCCCGACGCCATCACGCTCGCGAAGGGCATCGGCGGCGGCTTCCCGATCGGCGCCCTCGTCACCTACGGGGCGGCCAGTGCGCTGTTCACGCCCGGCTCTCACGGATCGACGTTCGGCGGCAACCCGCTGGCGACCGCCGTGGCCGATGCCGTGCTCGCCGAGATCGAGCGCGCGGGTCTGGTCGAGAACGCCGCACGCCGGGGCGAAGAACTGCGCGACATCGTCCTGGGCATCGACTCACCCCTCGTGAGCGGAGTCCGCGGTCGTGGCCTGCTGATCGGCGTGGGGCTCTCCGCCCCTGTCGCGAACGAGGTCGTCGCGGCCGCCCAGGAGCGCGGACTGATCGTGAACGCCGCGAACCCCGAGACCGTGCGCATCGCACCAGCCCTTACCATCGGCGACGCCGAGCTCGCCGAGTTCCGAGCGCTGTTCACCGCCGCGCTCGCCGACGTCTCGGCATCCCTCACCTCCTCCGGAAAGGCCGACCTGTGACCCGCCATCTCCTGCGCGACGACGACCTGACGCCCGCCGAGCAGGCCGAGATCCTCGATCTCGCGCTCGAGCTCAAGAAGGACCGCTGGGCGAACAAAGCCCTGGCCGGCCCGCAGACGGTCGCCGTGATCTTCGACAAGTCGTCGACCCGCACCCGTGTCTCGTTCGCGGTGGGGATCGCCGACCTCGGCGGCTCGCCCCTGATCATCTCGACCGCGAACAGCCAGCTCGGCGGCAAGGAGACGCCCTCCGATACGGCCCGGGTGCTGGAGCGCCAGGTCGCCGCGATCGTGTGGCGCACCTACGCCCAGTCGGGACTCGAGGAGATGGCCGCCGGCACGCGCGTGCCGGTCGTGAACGCGCTCTCCGACGATTTCCACCCGTGCCAGCTGCTCGCCGACCTGCTCACCATCCGCGAGCACAAGGGCGACCTGAAAGGCCTGACCCTGACGTTCTTCGGCGACGGGCAGAGCAACATGGCCCACTCGTACGCGCTCGCCGGCGTGACGGCCGGGATGCATGTGCGCATCGCCTCGCCCGCCGACTACGCACCGCGGGCGGACGTCGTCGAGGCCGCCGATCGCCGTGCCGCCGAGACCGGCGGATCGATCACCCTCCTCACGGATCCCGTGGAAGCAGCCGCCGGCGCCGACGTCGTGGTCACCGACACCTGGGTGTCGATGGGCAAGGAGGAGGAGAAGCTCGCGCGCATCCGCGATCTCGGCGGCTACAAGGTCACACCCGAGACCATGACGATCGCCGATCCCGAGGCGATCTTCATCCACTGTCTGCCCGCCGACCGTGGCTACGAGGTCGACTCCGAGGTCATCGACGGGCCGCAGAGCGTGGTGTGGGACGAGGCGGAGAACCGTCTGCACGCGCAGAAGGCGCTGCTCGTGTGGCTGCTCGGCAAGAAGGACGCGTGATGACCGGCACGAAGAACGACGGCACCAACGAGGGAGCGCTCTGGGGCGCCCGGTTCGCGAGCGGTCCCTCGCCCGAGCTGGTCGAGCTCAGCCGCTCGACGCATTTCGACTGGATCCTCGCGCCGTACGACATCGCGGGCTCGCACGCGCACGCGACGGCTCTGGAGGCGGCCGGGTATCTCGAGGCCGATGAGGCGGCGCGGATGCACGCGGGACTGGATGCCGTGGCGCGCAAGGTCGCCGACGGCAGCATCCGGCCCGTGCCCTCCGATGAGGATGTGCACGGCGCGCTCGAGCAGGCGCTGATCGCCGAGCTCGGCCCCGAGCTGGGCGGACGTCTGCGCGCGGGTCGCAGCCGCAACGACCAGATCGCGACGCTCGTGCGGATGTACCTGATCGACCACGCGCGGGTGATCGCGCGGGACCTGCTCCGCGTGATCGACGCTCTCGTCGCCCAGGCGGAGTCGCACCCAGACGCGATCCTGCCGGGCCGGACGCACCTGCAGCATGCGCAGCCCGTGCTGCTGGCGCACCACCTGCAGGCGCACGGCTGGCCGCTGGTCCGCGAGCTCGAGCGCCTCGTCGACTGGCGTCGCCGCGCCGGTGTCTCACCGTACGGCGGGGGAGCACTGGCGGGATCGACGCTCGGTCTCGACCCTGCGCTCGTCGCGACCGAGCTGGGGCTGGACCGACCGGCGGAGAACTCCCTCGACGGCACGGCCGCGCGCGACGTGGTCGCGGAGTTCGCGTTCATCGCGGCCATGACGGGCGTCGACCTGTCGCGCCTGAGCGAGGAGATCATCCTCTGGAACACCCGCGAGTTCGGGTTCGTCACGCTGCACGACAGCTACTCGACCGGGTCGAGCATCATGCCGCAGAAGAAGAACCCCGACATCGCCGAGCTCGCGCGCGGCAAGTCGGGTCGCCTGATCGGCAACCTGTCGGGCCTCCTCGCGACGCTCAAGGGTCTCCCGCTCGCGTACAACCGCGATCTGCAGGAGGACAAGGAGCCGGTGTTCGATTCGGTGCAGACGCTCGAGGTCGTGCTGCCGGCGTTCGCGGGCATGATCGCGACGCTGCGCTTCGACACCGACCGCATGGCGGCGCTCGCCCCCGAGGGGTTCTCGCTCGCGACAGACGTGGCCGAGTGGCTCGTGAAGCGCCGAGTGCCCTTCCGTGACGCGCACGAGATCTCCGGTGCGCTCGTCCGCGCCTGCGAGGAGCAGGGGATCGGCCTGGAGGATGCGTCCGAGGAGGTGCTGCTCTCGGTGTCGCCGCACCTCATCCCGGAGGTTCGCGAGGTGCTCACGATCGAGGGGTCGGTGGCCTCGCGCACCGGAGTCGGCGGTACCGCTCCCGAGCGCGTGTCCGAGCAGCGGTCCGAGCTCGTCGCTCGGGCGCAGGCCGCGGCGCACGCACTCGGGCTCTGACGGGCGCACGCCCTCGGGCTCTGACGGGCTCGCGCCCGACTCAGTGCAGGGAGTCGTCGGCGGGAGTCCGCGTCCAGCCGGTGAAGGTCACGGTGAGCCCGGCACGTGTCGGCGCGGCGAGGAAGGGGCCGGCGGATGCCGCGCGCTCACCGTCGAACGGCGCGACGCGCACCAGGCGCCACGGGCCATCGCCCGCACGGGCGCGCACCACGACGGCATCCGCCCATCGACTCACGCGCACCGTGATCTCGGAGTCGCGCCAGTCGTCGACGTGTCCCACCGACCAGTCGGAGCGGATGTCGGTCACGACGGCGCCGAGCCCGAGGTGGCCGTCGGCGTACTCGACGCCCGCCTTGATCCAGTGCTCGTCGTCGGCGTGCAGGAAGACCCCGGCCTGGTCGAACTGTCCGCTCCACGGGGCGCGGAACGAGACCTCGACGGCGTCGCCCATGGCAAGGGGCGCCAGCAGTGCGTGCTCGGTGTCGTGCACGAATCCGTAGGCGGTGTGTCGCCAGGCGTCGCTGCCCTCCACGGCGGTCACATCGAGGTGATCGGCGTCCAGTGCGGACACGGCTGCGGGGGAGTGCGTCCAGGTTCCGCGGGACCAGAGGATGTTCTCGGCTTCAGGCATAATCCGAGTTTATAACCCATTGAGGCATAAAACCAGAATATGCATGATATGGTTATCCCATGGTCATCGCTGTGGTCGCCGACATCGTGGGGTCGCGCAAGCTCGACGATCGCACGTCGGCGCAGCGCATACTCGACGAGACGATCGCGCGGGTCGAGACGGACATGCCGCTCGCGCAGCACCCCCTCACCCCCACGGTCGGTGACGAGCAGCAGGGTGTCTACCGCGCGCTCGACGACGCCCTCGTTTCGCTCCTGATGATCCAGCTGCGGCTTCCCGACGGCATCGCCTTTCGTTTCGGGATCGGGATCGGCGCCGTGAGCGCGGTGGAGTCCGTGCACGGCGAGCTCGCGGACGGGCCCGGCTGGTATGCGGCGCGCGCCGCGATCGACACCGTGCACGCGAAGGAGGGTCGCGCCGTGCCGGGAGCGCGGACGTGGATTGTCGGTGCCCCGGGGCAGGATGAGGTCATGCCGAGCACGATCGCCGCGTCCAACGCCTACCTCCTCGTCCGCGACGAGCTGGTCGGAGCGATGTCCGAGCGCGAACGTCGCCTCACCTACGGCCGCCTGATCGGCAGGTCGCAGCGGGAGCTCGCGGCCGACGAGGGCATCTCGCAGCCCAGTGTGTCGAAGTCCCTGCGGAGCGCCGGAAGCGCGGCGCTCCTCGACGGCGTCGCCGCGCTGAGGGGAGACTCCGCATGATCGTCGCGGGATTCGTGCTGCTCGCGGTCGGCGCCGCCGATCTCGTGAGGCAGTTCGCTCCCCGGCGGTGGATCGGCTACCTGACCGTCACGGTGATCCTGCTGCTCCTCGGGAGCGTGGGCGATGCCCTGCTGCCCATGCTCGCCGCACTCGTCGTCGGCGCACTCTGGGTGTGGTGCATGCCCTCGGAGCGACCGGCGCCGCTCGGATTCTGGCCCGCGGCTCTCCTGGGACTGCTGAGCATCGGCAGCGTCGTGTGGATCGCACCGCGCGCCGACACCGGACTGATCGGATCGGTGTGGGAGCTGCGCTCGCCGTTCGGCGAGGTACCGTTCGACCTCGCCATACTCGCCCTCGGGGCAGGCGTGTTCCTGCTCGAGTCCTCGAACCTCGTCGTCCGGGCGGCGCTCGACGGCGAACACACCTGGCGTCCGACGGACATCACGCGAGTGACCCCCGGGGCGGACAGAGCGGCGTCGCCCGAAGCCGAGACCACGCCGGATTCAGGCGCTGCTCCGGATTCAGGCACTGCTCCGGATTCAGGCACTGCCCCGGCCACCGCCGCCGCAGCGGACGCCGCGTCCCTCTCCGGGGCGGGTGATCCCGCAGACGATCCGCTGTACCTCGCCGCCGGGTCCCGCGCGCCTCGGGATCCGCGAGCCGGTTTCAAGGGCGGCCGACTGATCGGTCCGCTCGAGCGCATCCTGGTCCTCATCCTCACGCTCGCGGCGGCCTACCCGATCCTCGCCGCGATGCTGGCGGCGAAGGGCATCGTCCGGTTCCCGGAGATCTCCCGCGACGGGGAGACCGGGGCGCGAGCGGAGTACTTCCTCGTCGGCAGTCTCGTGAGCTGGGTCATCGCCCTCGGCGCCGCCTTCCTGGTCTGGTGGGCCGCGCACAGCTGAGAGCGGGTGCTGACGCCGTCGATCCTCAGCCCATCTGCGAGCGGTACCAGTCGAGCTTCTCCGCCAGGCGTCGCTGCTGGGCGAGTACCTCGGCGAGCTGACGCTCCACCGTCGCGGCGTGCTCTTCGAGCAGCGCGATGCGCTCAGGCACCGTGTCATCGCTCTGACAGAGTCGCCCGTACCGGCGCAGGCGCTCCACCGGCATCCCGGTCTCGCGCAGGCATCTGAGGAACTCGAGCAGGCCGAGATCGGCGTCCGTGTACGCGCGATGCCCGCCCGCCGTGCGGCGGACTGCGGGAAGAATTCCCTCTCGCTCGTAGTAGCGGAGCGTATCGATGCTGAAACCGGAGCGGGTCGCCGTCTCCGCCGGGGTGTACGTCGTCATGCGGTCGAGCCTAGAGCTTGACCTGGAGCGCGCTCCAGGTTGCACAGTGAGGACATGACCACCACCGACACCCCCGTCTCCCCCCTCGTCCTCGGCGCCATGTCCTTCGGGACGACCGTGGACGAGGACACCGCCTTCGCTCTCCTCGATCGCTTCGCCGAACGCGGCGGCATCTGGATCGACACCGCCGACTGCTACAGCTTCTGGGCGAGTGAGACAGGACACGGCGGTGCCTCCGAAGCGGTGATCGGCCGCTGGCTCGCGGCGCGTCCCGGCACGCGCGGACGGATGCGCATCTCGACGAAGGTCGGCGCCGAGCCGCTGTGGCCCGGGTCGTGGCCGGAGCGTCGTGCCGGTCTGTCGACCCGCGCGATCCAGGATGCACTGCGGGCAAGCCTCAAGCGTCTGGGCGTCGAGAGCGTCGATCTGCTATGGCTCCACCAGGAGGATCGCGCCGTCGAGATCGAGGAGACCGTTGATGGCCTGGCGGCTCTCACGGGGGACGGGACCGTCCGTCGGGTCGGCGCGTCGAACCACCCGGCGTGGCGCATCGAAAGAGCACGCGCTCATGCGCGGGCGATCGGAAGCCTCCCGATCGACGCGTTCCAGCTGAACAGCACCTACCTGCGCACACGCCCGGGGACCCTGCCCCCGGGGGTGGTCCACCCCTTCGGTGTGCTGAGCGACGAACAGCATGACTTCGCCACCGCGAACGGCATCGAGACCTGGGCGTACACCCCGTTGCTTTCGGGCGCCTACGACAACCCTGCGAAGAGGATCCCCGAGGTCTACGAGCACCCGGGGACGCAGGCGCGCCTCGAGGCGCTGTCGGAGATCGCCGCGGAGCGGGGGCTCGGTCGCGGACAGATCGTCCTCGCGTGGCAGCTGGCCCACGGCATCCGCCCCATCCTCGGAGGCAGCAAGGTCGCTCAGCTCGATGCGGCCATGGATGCCGCGACGCTCGAATTGAGCGCCGCGGAGAGGTTCCGTCTCGACCAGCCCGCCTAGGAGTTTGACGAGGCCGGCCGCTGATAGCCTGGAGCGCGTGTCTGATTCCGCTCTGACGACCGCGAGCCCTGCGATCGACCCCACGTTCGAGAACGTGTGGGACGAACTCGTGTGGCGCGGCCTCGTCCACGTGTCCACTGACCAGGAGGCGCTGCGCGCCCTTCTCGCCGGGGACCCGATCACGTATTACTGCGGCTTCGACCCGACGGCGCCGAGCCTGCACCTGGGCAACCTCGTTCAGCTGCTCACGCTCCGCCGCATCCAGCTCGCCGGACACAAGCCCCTCGGTCTCGTCGGCGGTTCGACGGGCCTGATCGGCGATCCACGACCCACGGCCGAGCGCACGCTGAACACTCGCGAGACGGTCGAGGACTGGGTGGGTCGACTGCGGTCGCAGGTCGAGCGCTACCTGAGCTTCGAGGGCGAGAACGCCGCCCGCATGGTGAACAACCTCGACTGGACGGCGCCGATGTCGGCGATCGACTTCCTCCGCGAGATCGGCAAGCACTACCGTGTCGGCACGATGCTGAAGAAGGACGCGGTCGCCGCACGTCTGAACTCGGATGCGGGCATCAGCTACACCGAGTTCAGCTACCAGATCCTGCAGGGCATGGACTTCCTCGAGCTGTACCGTCAGTACGACTGCGTGCTGCAGACGGGGGGCTCCGACCAGTGGGGCAACCTCACAAGCGGCACGGACCTCATCCACCGCGTCGAAGGCACCTCGGTGCACGCGATCGGCACGCCGCTGATCACGAACAGCGACGGCACCAAGTTCGGCAAGAGCGAGGGCAACGCGATCTGGCTGGATGCCGAGATGTGCAGTCCGTACCGGATGTACCAGTTCTGGCTGAGTACGGCGGATGCCGACGTGGTCGACCGCCTCAAGGTGTTCACGTTCCTGACGCGGGCGGAGATCGAGGAGTACGCGGCGCTGGTCGAGGCAGAGCCGTTCCGCCGGGCGGCGCAGAAGCGCCTCGCGCTCGAGGTCGTCACGACGGTGCACGGCTCCGCTGCTGCCGCCGCCGTGATCGCCGCCTCGGATGCGCTGTTCGGCCAGGGCGACCTGACCGCGCTCGACGCCGCGACTTTGCGCACGGCCCTCGAGGAGCTGCCGAACACCACGGTCGCGCGGGGATACCCCGTGATCGACGCGCTCGTCGACACCGGACTCGTGGCGAGCCTCTCGGAGGCGCGGCGGGCCATCGCCCAGGGCGGCGTGTCGATCGACGGCATCCGGGTGGAGGACGACACGGCGACCATTCAGGGCGCGCTGCCGGGAGGGGCGTCCGTGCTCCGGCGCGGCAAGAAGACCCTCGCCGGTGTGTTCGTGTCCTGACCGGCATCCGCATTCTCGACGTCTGACGGCGGCGACCGGGTTCTCTCCAGGTCGCCGCCGTTAGGCTTCCTGCGATCGTCGTCCGACAGGAGATCAGCGATGCCCTTCACACCGAGCCATGCCGTGGTCGCCCTGCCGTTCATCCGCACACCGCTGGTGCGCGCGGCGATCGCGATCGGCGCGATGACGCCGGATCTGCCGCTGTTCGTGCGAGGTGTCGGCCTCGACTACGGCTTCACGCATACGGCGACGAACGTCGTGTGGACGGCGGCGCTGGCGTTGGCGTTGTTCGTGCTGTGGCGCGTGCTGCTCCGCCCCGCCGTGCCGGAGCTGATGCCGTCGTGGATCGTGCGCCGCCTTCCGGCCGAGTGGTCCGATACCGGCCGGGCCGCCGCTTCGAGAGCGGTAGGTGCGGGGGAGAGCCGGCTGTACCCGCTGATGCTCGCGGTGTCGTTGATCCTGGGTGTCCTGTCGCACATCCTCTGGGACCAGTTCACTCACGAGGGGCGGTGGGGCGTGGAGACGTTCCCGGTGCTCGATGCGATGTGGGGTCCGCTCACCGGTTTCAAATGGCTCCAGCACGGATCGAGCCTGGTGGGTCTGGTCGTGATCGGCCTCTGGGCTGTCCTCCGACTGCGCCGGGCCGAACCCCGCGCCGATGCCGTCCAGTCTGTTCCATCGGCGGTGCGTCTGGCCTGGTGGATCTCCCTGCCGGCGATCCTCGTGACGGCCTGTGTGATCGGCTACCTCGCGTACGGCCCGCTCACGTCGGAGTTCACGGTGCAGCATCTGGCTTACCGGATGCTCCCGCCCGCGTGCGCGCTGTGGGGCGTGCTCACTCTGCTGCTCTGCCTTGCGATGCCGTTGTTCCGACGCGCTCACCAGCGGGCGTGATCGGATCCCCACGCGTGGGGAGGCTCGAACTCGAAGCCCGGCAGTGCTGAGCGCGCGGTGACGACCCGGCGTCCGTCGACGAGGAATCGTGCGGTCGGCTCCGCGGTGGATCCCGTCGCGGATCGGCTCCCGGAGTCGGGAACGGGCTCCGCGCGGCGAGGCATGCCGAGCAGTTCTGCGGCGACCCTGCGGAGTGACGTGCGGACGACCGACGATCGTCCCTCGTGGCCGCCCTTGCGGAGCAGAGCTGTGATGGCGGCGGCGAGGAGGTAGCCGGCGCTGTGGTCGAGAGCCTGCGCGGGGAGGGCACCAGGGTGGATGCCGTCGGAGGACTCGACCCACGAGATCCCCGAGGAGGCCTGGACCAGGCTGTCGAACCCCGCGGCGTCGGGCCGATCCTCGCCCCACGCGCTGAGCTGGCCGACGATGAGACGGGGGTTCCGCGCGAGGAGGTCCGCGGGTGAGAGGCCGAGGCGGGCGATGGACGCGGGTCGATAGCCGAGCACGACGACGTCGGCGGCCTCGACCAGCTCCGGCATGCGCGGCGAGCGGGCGTCGAGCAGCGCGGTCCTCTTGCCGTGTCCCGTGTCGAGGTGCTGCCATTCCGGTTCAGGGAGCAGCGGCGGGTCGATGCGGAGCACATCGGCGCCGAGCAGTGCGAGCGTGCGGGTCGCCACGGGTCCTGCGATCACCCGCGTGAGATCGAGAACGCGGATGCCGGCGAGCGGGAGACCGTCGCCGCCGGCGGGGGAGCCTCCTCGGGCCAGGGCCGCGCCGTCGACACGCTCGACGTCCAGCAGGGGGTGCGCGCGAAGGATCGTGTCGGCGATGTGGTCTTCCGGGTCGACGGAGACGGCGAGGCCACCAGCCGCCGTGATGCGGGTGAGGGCGACAGAGGTGGATAGGCGTGAGACGACGGCGGCGAGAGCATCGGCATCCGTGCCCTCGGGGAGGCCGAGACCGCGAACCAGCGCCGCGGCGTGATGCGGGTAGTTTCCGTGCGTGCGGATCCATCCGTCGCCTGTGCGCCAGAACCCGGAGTACGGCGACCAGACCGAGGGGGCCGATCCGTCCAGAGTCAGGAGGCGGTCGCTACGGTAGGCCGCGGCGACCCGAGTGCCGTCGATCAGGGTCGGGTCGACTCCGGAAGCGAGCACGACGGCCGAGACGCTGGCGGACGCGAGGTCGCCGGTGGCCAGACGGGAAGGCAGAGGGACGGCAGCGAGGTCGTCCGGGGAGGGAAGCGACGACGCGGGGATGCCGAGCTCTCCGGCCACCCGGGAGAGCACCCCGAACGCGGCGACACTCATGGCGCGATCGTATCCCTGCGAACGGTCTGGGGTCGAAAACCGGCGCTGATCCGGGGCGATCCTGATGGCTGGGAGCGGCGACACGCCCGGGGTGATGGTGTCGATTTGCCAGAACACCGGAACCCACGTAACTTATTACCTGTTCGCCCCACAGGGAAGCGGAGAAGCCCAGAGCTTCACCCCCCTCAAGCGGAGAACCACTCCCGATCCTCTCACTTGTGAGATCAGACGCCTGCGTCTAGGATGGGAGATCCACCCCTTCTGCGGCTGTCATCGGCTGCGCGACGGATCTCAGATCCGTGCGGCCCGCTGGTTTGACAAGCGAGTCAGGGTGGGTAAGATTGAGAAGTTGCCCTTCGGGCCTGACTGTGATGGTTGGGTCGGGGGAGCGTCCGATCCTTGAGAACTCAACAGCGTGCACTTGTCAAATGCCAAATAACCTCGTTCCTGCTTCGGCAGGGTGAGATTCCTTTGGATCAAAGACCACTTCCTTTGGGGAGTGGCGATGGATAGTCAGCAATGATTTATCTCTTTGGTCAGCATCAAACTCGCTGCGTCATCCTATTCCGGGTGTTCGTATGCATTTCTTTTTTACGGAGAGTTTGATCCTGGCTCAGGATGAACGCTGGCGGCGTGCTTAACACATGCAAGTCGAACGGTGAACACGGAGCTTGCTCTGTGGGATCAGTGGCGAACGGGTGAGTAACACGTGAGCAACCTGCCCCTGACTCTGGGATAAGCGCTGGAAACGGCGTCTAATACTGGATACGAACCACGAAGGCATCTTCAGTGGTTGGAAAGAATTTCGGTTGGGGATGGGCTCGCGGCCTATCAGCTTGTTGGTGAGGTAATGGCTCACCAAGGCGTCGACGGGTAGCCGGCCTGAGAGGGTGACCGGCCACACTGGGACTGAGACACGGCCCAGACTCCTACGGGAGGCAGCAGTGGGGAATATTGCACAATGGGCGCAAGCCTGATGCAGCAACGCCGCGTGAGGGATGACGGCCTTCGGGTTGTAAACCTCTTTTAGCAGGGAAGAAGCGAAAGTGACGGTACCTGCAGAAAAAGCGCCGGCTAACTACGTGCCAGCAGCCGCGGTAATACGTAGGGCGCAAGCGTTATCCGGAATTATTGGGCGTAAAGAGCTCGTAGGCGGTTTGTCGCGTCTGCTGTGAAATCCCGAGGCTCAACCTCGGGCCTGCAGTGGGTACGGGCAGACTAGAGTGCGGTAGGGGAGATTGGAATTCCTGGTGTAGCGGTGGAATGCGCAGATATCAGGAGGAACACCGATGGCGAAGGCAGATCTCTGGGCCGTAACTGACGCTGAGGAGCGAAAGGGTGGGGAGCAAACAGGCTTAGATACCCTGGTAGTCCACCCCGTAAACGTTGGGAACTAGTTGTGGGGTCCATTCCACGGATTCCGTGACGCAGCTAACGCATTAAGTTCCCCGCCTGGGGAGTACGGCCGCAAGGCTAAAACTCAAAGGAATTGACGGGGACCCGCACAAGCGGCGGAGCATGCGGATTAATTCGATGCAACGCGAAGAACCTTACCAAGGCTTGACATATACGAGAACGGGCCAGAAATGGTCAACTCTTTGGACACTCGTAAACAGGTGGTGCATGGTTGTCGTCAGCTCGTGTCGTGAGATGTTGGGTTAAGTCCCGCAACGAGCGCAACCCTCGTTCTATGTTGCCAGCACGTAATGGTGGGAACTCATGGGATACTGCCGGGGTCAACTCGGAGGAAGGTGGGGATGACGTCAAATCATCATGCCCCTTATGTCTTGGGCTTCACGCATGCTACAATGGCCGGTACAAAGGGCTGCAATACCGCGAGGTGGAGCGAATCCCAAAAAGCCGGTCCCAGTTCGGATTGAGGTCTGCAACTCGACCTCATGAAGTCGGAGTCGCTAGTAATCGCAGATCAGCAACGCTGCGGTGAATACGTTCCCGGGTCTTGTACACACCGCCCGTCAAGTCATGAAAGTCGGTAACACCTGAAGCCGGTGGCCTAACCCTTGTGGAGGGAGCCGTCGAAGGTGGGATCGGTAATTAGGACTAAGTCGTAACAAGGTAGCCGTACCGGAAGGTGCGGCTGGATCACCTCCTTTCTAAGGAGCACTGCACCCTTCGGGGTGACAGAGCCGGATTCGGGACGTACGTTCTCGACCGGAGCTCATGGGTGGAACATTTGACATGGCATCAGCGCAGCTGATTTCTGCTAGTACGTCGCTTCGGCGGCAGGAACGTGGGGGTTGGTGAGCGGGGTGTCTGCACGCTGTTGGGTCCTGAGGGACCGGACGTCGCGGCCTTCGGGTTGCGGGTCTGTACCTCTGGGCCCTTCGTTGTTTGTCCTGTGGGGCAAGCGGTGAGGGGTACCGCCCGTACTTTGAGAACTACACAGTGGACGCGAGCATCTTGCAACTGATCATCGATCGGCTGCACAAGATGATCTTAAAGATCATTAGTCAATTTCATTCCAGGCCTTTTGGGGTCTGGAATCGATTCTGATTCAAACTCATGTGATTTCAAGTCTTTAAGAGCAAACGGTGGATGCCTTGGCATCTGGAGCCGAAGAAGGACGTAGCAATCTGCGATAAGCCTCGGGGAACTGATAAGCAAGTTTTGATCCGAGGGTGTCCGAATGGGGAAACCCCGCTGGGCGGCGTGCCGACCTAGTGACTCCCGCCTGAATATATAGGGCGGGTAGAGGGAACGTGGGGAAGTGAAACATCTCAGTACCCACAGGAAGAGAAAGCAACCGCGATTCCGTTAGTAGTGGCGAGCGAAACCGGATCAGGCTAAACCGAGCGTGTGTGATAGCCGGCAGGCGTTGCACGTTCGGGGTTGTGGGACTTTTCAGTCATTTCTGCCGAGATGGCGGCGTTACAAGAAGGTATAGACGAACGGTCTTGAAAGGCCGGTCATAGAGGGTGCCAACCCCGTAGTCGAAATGCCTTGCTTGGCGCGAAGAGTATCCCAAGTAGCACGGGGCCCGTGAAATCCCGTGTGAATCTGTCAGGACCACCTGATAAGCCTAAATACTCCCAGATGACCGATAGCGGACAAGTACCGTGAGGGAAAGGTGAAAAGTACCCCGGGAGGGGAGTGAAATAGTACCTGAAACCGTTTGCTTACAAACCGTTGGAGCACCCCTGGTAGGTGTGACAGCGTGCCTTTTGAAGAATGAGCCTGCGAGTTAGCGATATGTGGCGAGGTTAACCCGTGTGGGGTAGCCGTAGCGAAAGCGAGTCTGAATAGGGCGATTCAGTCGCATGTCCTAGACCCGAAGCGAAGTGATCTATCCATGGCCAGGTTGAAGCGACGGTAAGACGTCGTGGAGGACCGAACCCACTTAGGTTGAAAACTGAGGGGATGAGCTGTGGATAGGGGTGAAAGGCCAATCAAACTTCGTGATAGCTGGTTCTCTCCGAAATGCATTTAGGTGCAGCGTTGCGTGTTTCTTGCCGGAGGTAGAGCTACTGGATGGCCGATGGGCCCTACAAGGTTACTGACGTCAGCCAAACTCCGAATGCCGGTAAGTGAGAGCGCAGCAGTGAGACTGTGGGGGATAAGCTTCATAGTCGAGAGGGAAACAACCCAGACCACCAACTAAGGTCCCAAAGCGCGTGCTAAGTGGGAAAGGATGTGGAGTTGCTGTGACAACCAGGAGGTTGGCTTAGAAGCAGCCACCCTTGAAAGAGTGCGTAATAGCTCACTGGTCAAGTGATTCCGCGCCGACAATGTAACGGGGCTCAAGCACGCCACCGAAGTTGTGGCATTGACATTATTGGTAGGCCTTCGTGGTCCAGCCGTGTTGATGGGTAGGAGAGCGTCGTGTGGCCAGCGAAGCGGCGGTGGAAACCAGCCGTGGAGGCTACACGAGTGAGAATGCAGGCATGAGTAGCGAAAGACGTGTGAGAAACACGTCCTCCGAAAGACCAAGGGTTCCAGGGTCAAGCTAATCTTCCCTGGGTAAGTCGGGACCTAAGGCGAGGCCGACAGGCGTAGTCGATGGACAACGGGTTGATATTCCCGTACCGGCGAAGAACCGCCCAAGCTAATCCAGTGGTGCTAAACGTCCGAAGCCGCTCACCGGGTCCTTCGGGATCCATCGGGTGGTGGAGCACGTGACCCCATGCTGGTGCGGTTAGCGTATTAACAGGTGTGACGCAGGAAGGTAGTCCAAGCCAGGCGATGGTTGTCCTGGTGCAAGTGCGTAGGCCGAGTCATAGGCAAATCCGTGACTCATACAGGCTGAGACACGATGCGGATAAAAAGTGGATGATCCTATGCTGCCGAGAAAAGCATCGACGCGAGGTTCTAGCTGCCCGTACCCCAAACCGACTCAGGTGGTCAGGTAGAGAATACCAAGGAGATCGAGAGAATCGTGGTTAAGGAACTCGGCAAAATGCCCCCGTAACTTCGGGAGAAGGGGGGCCATCCACTTATACGGACTTGCTCCGAAAAGGGTGTGGTGGCCGCAGAGACTAGTGGGTAGCGACTGTTTACTAAAAACACAGGTCCGTGCCAAGTCGCAAGACGATGTATACGGACTGACGCCTGCCCGGTGCTGGAAGGTTAAGAGGACCGGTTAGCCGCAAGGCGAAGCTGAGAATTTAAGCCCCAGTAAACGGCGGTGGTAACTATAACCATCCTAAGGTAGCGAAATTCCTTGTCGGGTAAGTTCCGACCTGCACGAATGGCGTAACGACTTCCCAACTGTCTCAACCGCGAACTCGGCGAAATTGCATTACGAGTAAAGATGCTCGTTACGCGCAGCAGGACGGAAAGACCCCGTGACCTTTACTACAGCTTGGTATTGGTGTTCGGTGTGGCTTGTGTAGGATAGGTGGGAGACTGTGAAGCATGGACGCCAGTTCATGTGGAGTCATTGTTGAAATACCACTCTGGTCACTCTGGATATCTAACTTCGAACCGTAATCCGGTTCAGGGACAGTGCCTGGTGGGTAGTTTAACTGGGGCGGTTGCCTCCCAAAAAGTAACGGAGGCGCCCAAAGGTTCCCTCAACCTGGTTGGCAATCAGGTGTCGAGTGTAAGTGCACAAGGGAGCTTGACTGTGAGACTGACAGGTCGAGCAGGGACGAAAGTCGGGACTAGTGATCCGGCAGTGGCTTGTGGAAGCGCTGTCGCTCAACGGATAAAAGGTACCTCGGGGATAACAGGCTGATCTTGCCCAAGAGTCCATATCGACGGCATGGTTTGGCACCTCGATGTCGGCTCGTCGCATCCTGGGGCTGGAGTAGGTCCCAAGGGTTGGGCTGTTCGCCCATTAAAGCGGTACGCGAGCTGGGTTTAGAACGTCGTGAGACAGTTCGGTCCCTATCCGCTGCGCGCGTAGGAAGTTTGAGAGGATCTGACCCTAGTACGAGAGGACCGGGTTGGACGAACCTCTGGTGTGTCAGTTGTTCCGCCAGGAGCACCGCTGATTAGCTACGTTCGGGATGGATAACCGCTGAAAGCATCTAAGCGGGAAGCCGGCCTCAAGATGAGACTTCCATACCTTCGGGTGAGAGGCTCCCAGCCAGACTACTGGGTTGATAGGCCAGATGTGGAAGCACGGTAACGTGTGCAGCTGACTGGTACTAATAAGCCGATGACTTGATAACACACCGTTTGTTGGTGCTTGCGTCCACTGAGTGGTTCTCGATGTACGGTCGAGAACCGCATAACTTTGACTTTGTCGTTATGCAACGATTGAAACATCAATAGTGTTTCGGCGGCCATAGCGTGAGGGAAACGCCCGGTTACATTCCGAACCCGGAAGCTAAGCCTCACAGCGCCGATGGTACTGCAGGGGGGACCCTGTGGGAGAGTAGGACACCGCCGGACTCTTTTTAAGCAAAATGGCCACCCATCGTTGGGTGGCCATTTTGCGTTAACACACACATCAACAGAGGAGCATCATGCCGGAAGACGAAGAGCGCCGCCCGCGTCGTAACGACGATCAGGGACCGCGCCGCGAACGGCCTTCCGGAGATCGCTCCTCACAGCCCCGTCGTGACGGTGGCACACCGCGTCGTGAGGGTGGGTACAACCGCGATGGTGGTCAGCGTCGTGAGGGTGGGTACTCCCGTGATGGCGGTCAGCGCCGTGAGGGCGGCTATTCCCGTGATGGTGGTGCTCCGCGCCGCGACGGCGGTCAGCGTCGTGACGGCGGCTATTCCCGTGCTGGTGGTGCTCCGCGTCGTGAGGGTGGGTACTCCCGTGATGGTGGCGGTCAGCGTCGTGAGGGTGGCTACAACCGTGATGGTGGCGGTCAGCGTCGTGAGGGTAGCTACAACCGTGATGGTGGCGGCCAGCGCCGCGAGGGGGGTTACTCCCGTGACGGCGGTTCCCCGCGTCGCGAAGGCGGGTACAACCGGGAGGGTGGTCAGCGTCGTGAAGGTGGGTACTCCCGTGACGGCGGCTCCCCGCGTCGCGAAGGCGGGTACAACCGGGAGGGTGGTCAGCGCCGTGAAGGCGGGTACAACCGTGAGGGTGGCGCTCCGCGTCGTGAAGGCGGGTTCTCCCGCGATGGCGGTCAGCGCCGCGAAGGCGGGTACAACCGGGAGGGTGGCGGTCAGCGTCGCGAAGGCGGGCACAACCGTGATGGTGGTGCTCCGCGTCGCGAAGGCGGATACAACCGTGACGGTGGCGGTGCCCCGCGTCGTGATCGCGACGACCGCAGCCGGTCATTCCCGCAGCGCGGGGGAGCGGGCCGCGAGCGTCCGGTCCAGGCATCCGATGAGCGTCCGCGCCACAACGACCCGATCGTCCCGGACGAGGTCACCGCGCGCGACCTTCACCCGTCCGCCCGCAATGAACTCAAGACGCTGAGCAAGGAGAACGCAGAGCACGTCGCGCGTCACCTTGCGATGGCATCCCGCCTGATCGACGATGATCCGGAGCTCGCGCACAAGCACGCTCTCGCCGCATCCCGTCGCGCCGGGCGCATCGCCATCGTCCGGGAGACGCTCGGAATCACCGCCTATGCGACCGAGGACTTCGCCCTTGCGCTGCGCGAACTGCGCACCTACCGCCGGATCTCCGGGAAGGACGACCAGATCGCGCTCATGGTCGACAGCGAGCGTGGCATCGGCCGGCCCGACCGCGCACTCGAGACAGGTCGTGCCGTCGACCGGACGACTCTCGACACACCTGTACGCGTCGCGCTCGCGATCGCGATGTCCGGCGCACGTCTCGACCAGGGCGACCTCGAGCTGGCCCTCGGTGAGCTCGAGATCCCCGAGCTCGACCCCGATCGCGCTTTCGAGTGGAGCCCGGCGCTCTTCTCCGCACGCGCGGCGGTTCTCGAAGACCTCGGGCGCGCCGAGGAGGCCGAATTCTGGTCCCGTCGGGCCGAGGTCGCGGCAGAGGCGCTCGGCGTCGATGAGGCCGGCGACGAGGAGATGTTCGTCGAAGACGGCCTGATCGAGGACTGGGTCGACGATGACGAGGACGAGCTCGCGAGCGGTGATCTCGACGCAGTCGACGGGGCCGCGGCGGTCGACGAGCCCGACACCGACGACGCCTCTGTTGACGCCGACGCATCTGTTGATGCCGACGCAGACGCAGACGTCTCAGGTGGTGAACCAGCTGAGCCGTCGATCGAGGACGAGGTCCGCGAGCTCCTCGGCGAGGACGGCGCATCCACCCCGCCAGACGCATCCGAGCCTTCCGACAAGGACGCGTGAATGGGCTTCTTCTCCAAGAAGGCTGCAGGCCGTACCCCGCTCGACGGAGTGGACGCGGTTCTCGCCGACCTCGACGGCGTGGTGTACGCCGGGCCCGGCGCGATCCCTCACGCCGTGGAGAGCCTCAACCGGGCGGCCACGACCGTCCGTCTGGGCTACATCACGAACAACGCCTCGCGGACCGACGCGTCGGTCGCCGCGCATCTGAGCAGCCTGGGCCTGACCGTCGCACCCGCTGATGTCATCACGAGCCCCCAGGCGGCGATGCGTCTGCTGGCAGGCCTCGTGCCTCCGCCGGCGACACTGCTGATCATCGGAGGCGATGGGCTGGTCGACGAGGCGGAGAAGGCCGGCTACACGGTGACGCGCTCGGCGGAGGACTCGCCCGCGGCGGTCGTGCAGGGCTTCGCGCCCGAGGTCGCGTGGACGGATCTCGCCGAGGCGGCGTTCGCGCTCAAGGTGCCGGAGGACGAGGGCGGCATTCCGTGGATCGCCACGAACACCGACTGGACGATCCCACGCGAACGCGGCGTCGCACCGGGCAACGGAACGCTCGTCTCCGCCGTGCACACCGCGATCGGCCGCCTCGCGACGGTCGCCGGCAAGCCGGAGGTGCCCATCTTCGAGGAGGCGATGGCGCGCTTCGGGGCGGCGAAGCCCCTCTTCATCGGGGACCGGCTGGACACCGACATCCTCGGAGCCGTGCGTGCCGGCATCGACTCCGCGCTCGTGCTCACCGGCATCGACCGTCCGAAGCACGTGCTCGCCGCTCCCGAAGGGTCGCGGCCGACGTACATCCTCAGCGATTTGCGGGAGTTGCACGAACCGTACCCTGAGGTGCAGGTCAAGGACGGTGTGCACACCGTGAACGACGCGTCGGTCCGTGTGCGCGGAGCCGACGTCGAGATCATCGCGGAGGGGACGCGGCAGATCGATCTGCTGCGCGCCGGTGCTGCAGCGATCTGGGCATCCGGGACCCCGGTCTTCGTGCTGCGGGTTCCCGAGCAGCTGTACGACGACCCGTTCCATCGTCCCTGACTTCTCACATCCCTGACCTCTCACGTCCCTGACCTCTCACGTCCCGGCTTCGGCTTCGCGCGGAGGGTGTGACGGGCGTCTTCGCGCCGTGGCTCGGCAGCACTGTCGGCCGCGCCGCGTACAGTAGAGGACGTGAGCGAAGAGACGACGAACGCGCCGACCGACGGTCTGTGGAGTCGCCTGCGTCTGATCGAAGGGCAGCCTCTCGCTGCCAGGGCAGACGCGTACTCCGGCCTGCACGACGAGCTCTCGCGCCGCCTCGACAGTGGCGCGAAGCTCGATCAGCGCGACGCGCCGGGCACCCGATGACCCGACTCGACGCCGCACTCGCCGCGCGGGGACTCGCCCGTTCCCGCACGCACGCCGCCACGCTGATCAGCGAGGGGCTCGTGAGCGTCGACGGCCGCCCGGTCGTCAAGGCGTCGACGCCGGTCGTCGACGGCTCCGACATCAGCGTGGCCGGCGCCGACCACTACGTCGGACGCGCCGCGCACAAGCTGATCGCCGCGCTCGACGGATTCTCTGTTCCGGTCGAAGGGCGGCTCGCGCTCGACATGGGTGCATCGACGGGCGGGTTCACCCAGGTGCTGCGCGAGCGCGGCGCCCGCAGGGTCCTCGCAGTCGACGTGGGACACGACCAGCTCGCGCCGTCCATCGCCGCGGACCCCGGCGTCGTGCTCGTCGAGGGGTACAACGTCCGGCATATGACGCCCGGAAACCTCTCCGAGACGACGGGCGAGCCGGAAGCGCCCGACCTCCTGGTCGGCGATCTCTCGTTCATCTCGCTCGAGCTCGTGCTCCCCGCGATCGCCGAGGTCGCCGCGCCATCCGCCGACATCGTGCTCCTGGTGAAGCCTCAGTTCGAGGTCGGTCGCACCGCCGTGCGCGGTGGACTGGTGACGGATCCGGCCACGCGAGCGGATGCCGTCGCGCGCACGGTGTGGAGCGCATGGGACGTCGGTCTCGGGATGCTCGGCATCCTCTCCTCCCCGATTCTCGGAACGCACGGCAACACCGAGTATCTGGTGCATCTCGCGCCGGGGCGGGGGACGGATCCGTCAGAATGGTCGCAACGCATCGACGAACTGGCAGGGGGACGATGAAAGAGCGCAGCATCCTGGTCGTCGCCCACGCGCGCCGCGACGACACCGTCGCCGCGGCGCGGCGCGTGATCGAGGCCCTTCGCGACGCCGGGGCACGGCCCGTGCTGGCCCCCGACGAGAGCCTCGACCTGAGTGCGGTCGATCCGAGTTTCGCGGATGTCGACGTGCTGGGCGCGACGGTCGGTCAGGACGAGCTCGAGCTCGCGATCGTGCTCGGCGGCGATGGCACGATCCTGCGCGCGGCCGAGCTCGTGCGCGGCTGCTCGGCGCCTGTGCTCGGCATCAACATGGGCCACGTCGGATTCCTGGCCGAGATCGATCGCGACGACATGGACGATGCGGTCCGCCGGGTGATCGCGCGGGACTACGAGGTCGAGGAGCGTCTCGCGCTGTCCGTCCGAGTCAAGGACGCGGACGGAGCGGTCGTCTACGAGACGTTCGCGCTCAACGAGGCCACTGTCGAGAAGGCCAGTCGCGAGCGCATGATCGAGGTCGTGCTCGAGATCGACGGACTCCCGCTGTCGAGCTTCGGCTGCGACGGGATGGTGGTCTCCACCCCGACCGGTTCGACCGCGTACAACTTCTCGGCGGGTGGTCCCGTCATCTGGCCGAGCGTCGAGGCGATCGCCGTGATCCCGCTCTCGGCGCATGCGCTGTTCGCCAAGCCGCTCGTCGTGAGCCCTGATGCCGCGGTCGCCATCGAGATGCTCGAGAGCGCCTCCGGCTCCGGCATCCTGTGGTGCGACGGTCGTCGCTCTCATGATCTCCCGCCCGGTGCGCGTGTGGTCGTGCGCCGTTCTTCGCGACCCGTGCGACTCGCGCGACTGCATCCGGCCGAATTCACCAACCGACTGGTGCGCAAGTTCCAGCTTCCTGTCGCCGGATGGCGTGGACAGGGGGCCGGCGCATGATCGAGGAGATGCGGATGCAGGGCCTCGGCGTGATCGCCGATGCCGTGCTGCCCCTCGGTACGGGCTTCACCGCGATCACGGGCGAGACCGGTGCGGGAAAGACCATGGTCGTGACGGGGCTCGGTCTGCTGCTCGGACAGCGCGCCGACTCGGGTGCCGTGCGAGCAGGGTCCGGCCAGGCATCCGTCGCCGGCGTGTGGATCGTGCCGGAGCAGGGTGAGGTCGCCGACATCGTCGCGGATGCCGGGGGAGACCTGGAGCCGGCCGGAGCCGGTGCTGCAGAGCTCTACGTCTCCCGCACGCTCAGCGCCGAGGGTCGCAGCCGTGCGAGTGTGGGCGGACGTGCGGCTCCCGCCGGTGTGCTCTCGGCCCTCGCGGAGGAGCTCGTCGTCGTGCACGGACAGTCCGAGCAGCTGCGCCTGCGGTCGGCGGCAGCGCAGCGCGATGCGCTCGATCGCTTCGGCGGCGCGCCGGTCGCCACCGCACTCGAGGCGTATGCCTCGGCCTTCGCACGCTGGCGCGCGCTGGACGCCGAGATCGCCGACATCACCGAGAATCGCGATCGACGCGCGGAGGAGGCTGCTCGGCTGCGGGAGGCGCTCGCGCTCATCGAGGCGACCGCCCCCGAACCGGGAGAGGATGCCGAGCTGACGGCGCGTTCGGAGCGCCTGACCAACG
Organism: Microbacterium sp. LMX7-1.2; assembly: GCF_040675935.1. NCBI lineage: Bacteria > Bacillati > Actinomycetota > Actinomycetes > Micrococcales > Microbacteriaceae > Microbacterium > Microbacterium sp. LMX7-1.2. The sequence continues at coordinate 3,427,256 of NZ_JBEGIL010000001.1, forward strand.
CCGAGGAGCTGCGCGTCGCCGCATCCCTCGCGCACGGCACGCTGTCGAACGAAGACGGAGAGCCGGACGTCACGGCCCTGGTCGCCGAGGCGCGTCGCGCACTCGAACGCGCCTCCGATCCGACGCTGACCGAGATCGCCGACGGTCTCGCCGACATCGGCTATCGGGTGTCCGACCTCGCCGGACAGCTGTCGGCCTATCTCGCAGACCTCGACGAGTCCGGTCCGCACGAGCTCGCAGCAGTCGAGGAGAGGCGCGCCGCGCTCGGCACGCTCATCCGGGCTCACGGCTCCCTCGAGGAGGCTCTCGCGCTCTGGCAGACCGGATCCGCGCGCCTCGCGGAGCTCGACGACGACGGCGACCGCATCGAACGCCTCGAGGCCGAGCGCGATGCCGCGCGCACGACGCTCGACGAGCATGCGGACGCCCTGACCGCCGAGCGCGCTGCTGCCGCGGCACGCCTGGGCGCCGCCGTGACGGAGGAGCTGCATGCCCTCGCGATGCCCGATGCGCGCCTCGAGGTCGCGGTCACCCGCGGCGCCGAGAGCACGCACGGACGCGACGACGTCGGCATCCTCCTCGCTCCGCACCCCGGCGCCGAACCGCGCTCGGTGGCGAAGGGAGCGTCCGGGGGTGAGCTGTCGCGGGTGATGCTCGCGATCGAGGTCGTGATCGCCGGGACCGACCCCGTCCCCACGTTCGTGTTCGACGAGGTCGACGCCGGAATCGGCGGTGCCGCCGCGATCGAGGTCGGACGGCGACTCGCCCGACTCGCCGAGAAGTCGCAGGTCATCGCGGTCACGCATCTGGCCCAGGTCGCGGCCTTCGCGAACAACCATCTCTCCGTCGTGAAGTCGAACGACGGAGCCGTCACGGCGTCGAGCGTCCGTCGGCTCGACGGGGAGGAGCGCGAGGCCGAGATGGCTCGCCTGCTCTCCGGGCTGACGGATTCGGACGCCGCACTCACCCACGCCCGAGAGCTTCTCAGCCTCGGAGCCCCCACCTCCTGATAGGATCGAAGCCCGTGATGAACTCTTCTTCTGCGGGGCCCAAGAACGACACGACCAAGCACATCTTCGTGACTGGTGGTGTCGTTTCGTCTTTGGGCAAGGGCCTCACCGCGGCCAGCCTGGGCAACCTCCTGACCGCCCGCGGACTCCGCGTCGTGATGCAGAAGCTCGACCCGTACCTGAACGTCGATCCGGGGACGATGAACCCGTTCCAGCACGGCGAGGTCTTCGTGACCGACGACGGCGCCGAGACCGACCTCGACATCGGCCACTACGAGCGCTTCCTCGACATCAACCTGTCCGAGGCGGCGAACGTCACGACCGGCCAGATCTACTCGCAGGTCATCGCGCGCGAGCGGCGCGGTGAGTACCTCGGCGACACCGTGCAGGTGATCCCGCACATCACCGACGAGATCAAGCGCCGCATGCGTCTCCAGGCCAGCGAGGACCCGCGTCCCGACGTCATCATCACCGAGGTCGGCGGCACGGTCGGTGACATCGAGTCGCAGCCCTTCCTCGAGTCGGCGCGCCAGCTCCGTCACGAGCTCGGACGCGACAGCGTGTTCTTCGTGCACGTGTCGCTCGTTCCTTTCATGGGCGCCTCGGGCGAGCAGAAGACCAAGCCCACCCAGCACTCCGTCGCGGCGCTCCGCCAGGTCGGCATCCAGCCCGACGCGCTCGTGCTCCGCAGCGACCGTCCGGTGAGCGAGAGCAACCGCAACAAGATCGCCCTGATGTGCGACGTGGATGCCGAGGGCGTCATCAACACGGTCGACCTTCCGAGCATCTACGACATCCCCTCGACGCTCAACGAGCAGGGCCTCGACTCCTACATCGTGCGCCGACTCGGCCTCGACACGAAGGCGGCGGACGTCGACTGGACCCGCTGGAACAAGGTGCTGCACGCCGTGCACAACCCCAAGCACGAGGTCACGATCGGCCTGGTCGGCAAGTACATCGACCTGCCCGACGCCTACCTCTCCGTGACCGAGGCGCTCAAGGCCGGCGGATTCGCCCAGGAGACCAAGGTCAACATCCGCTGGATCCCCTCGGACCTGTGCGAGACCCCGGAGGGCGCCAAGGAGCAGCTCGGATCGCTCGACGGCATCTGCGTGCCCGGCGGTTTCGGCATCCGCGGCATCGAGGGCAAGCTCGGCGCACTGAAGTTCGCCCGCGAGCAGGGCATCCCTACTCTTGGCCTGTGCCTCGGCCTGCAGTGCATGGTCATCGAGTACGCGAGGGACGTCGCCGGCATCGTCGGCGCCTCGTCGAGCGAGTTCGACCCCGAGACGACCGAGCCCGTGATCGCGACGATGGCCGAGCAGATCGAGATCCTCGACGGCGGCGACCTCGGCGGCACCATGCGGCTCGGCCTGTACCAGGCCGCGCTCGCGGAGGGATCCCTGGCGCGTGAGCTGTACGGTTCGCCGGAGGCCTCCGAGCGTCACCGTCACCGCTACGAGGTCAATAACGCATACCGCGCGCGCCTCGCCGATGCCGGTCTCGTGTTCTCGGGGCTGAACCCCGATCTCGACCTCGTCGAGTTCGTGGAGCTGCCGCGCGACGTGCACCCGTACTACATCGCGACCCAGGCGCACCCCGAGCTGCGCTCGCGCCCCACCGACCCGCACCCGCTGTTCCGTGGGCTCGTGGGAGCGGCGATCGACCGCCACCGGGCGAGCGAGCTGTTCGATGTCGAAGCAGATGCCTGAGTCGGAGTCCCGTGCCGCGACGTCCGAGCTTCGCGACGAGCCGTTCGAGCCCGAGGTGCTGAGCAGCATCCTCGCGTTCGAGGGCGCGGTGTGGGACGTCCGTGACGACCGAGTGCGGTACGGCGACGGCGAGATCCGCCGCCAGTACGTCGCGCACACCGGTGCCGTCGCGATCCTCGCGCTCGACGACGACGGCCGGGTGCTGCTGATCCAGCAGTACCGGCATCCGATCCGTCACCGTGACTGGGAGCTCCCCGCGGGTCTGCTCGATGTCGCCGGCGAGGAGCCGCTCGAGGCAGCCCGCCGGGAGCTCGCGGAGGAGGCCGATCTCGTCGCCGCGCACTGGGAGCCGCTCGTCTCGTCGTGGACGACGCCCGGCGGCAACGACGAGATGATCCACATCTTCCTCGCCACCGGGCTCTCGTCTGCGCCGTCGGCGCATGCGCGCGAGGACGAGGAAGCGGACATCCGCGTCGAGTGGGTGCCGTTGCAGGATGCCGTGGACGCGGTGCTGAACGGGCGGATGCGCAACGGCATCCTCGGCATCGGCGTGCTCGCGGCCGCGCAGAGGCAGGGCTTCCGGGGCTGAGCATGCAGCTCGATCGCGCCGCGGACTCGTACCTGCGCCACGTCACGATCGAGCGCGGACTGAGCGAGCACACGATCGCGGCCTACCGTCGCGACCTCTACGGCTATCTGACGTGGCTGGCAGGAGAGGGCATCGCCGACACGGCGGAGATCACGCCGACCGTGATCGGGCGGTTCGTCGCGGATCGCGCAGCCGCCGATCCTCCGCCTGCCGCGACGAGCCTCGCCCGACTGCAGTCGTCGGTGCGGGGCTGGCACCGCTTCCTCGCGCGCGAGGGTATCGAGGAGGACGATCCGAGTGGGCGCCTGCGACCGCCGAAGGCTCCGCGGCGCCTGCCCAAGGCTCTCACGATCGATCAGGTCGAGCGGCTGCTCTCCGCGCCGTCCGCGGAGGAGCCTCTCGGCGTCCGCGATCGTGCGCTGCTCGAGCTGCTGTATGCGACGGGCGCGCGCGTGTCGGAGGCGGTGGGGCTCGACGTCGACGACCTCTCCCACGGCGATGTGCTGCGGTTGCGCGGCAAGGGGTCGAAGGAGCGCATCGTCCCGGTCGGCTCGTTCGCGCGCGCCGCGGTCGACGCCTATCTCACACGGGTGCGCCCGGCTCTCGCCTCGAAGGGACGCGCGTCGGCGCGTCTGTTCCTGGGGGCCCGGGGAGCGCCCCTGTCGCGGCAGAGCGCCTGGCTCGTGATCCGCTCCGCTGCCGAGCGCGCACAGATCACGAGCGAGGTCTCGCCGCACACGCTGCGGCACTCCTTCGCGACACACCTTCTGCAGGGCGGGGCCGACGTGCGGGTCGTGCAGGAGCTGCTGGGGCACGCCTCGGTCGCGACGACGCAGATCTACACGCACGTGTCCGTCGACACGCTTCGGGACGTCTACGCGACCTCGCATCCGCGGGCGCGCTAGTCGATCGGGATCGCCGGTGTCGTCATCCTGGAGGATTATCCACACCGGCCATTTGGGGGACGCGAAGGATGTCGCCGCTTCCCTATGCTTGCTCGAGACCTCCGACTGCGGTCGGCCTACGAAGGAGCAAGACATGCGTACCACTGGACCTCTCGCGGGCATCGCCGCGGCCGCTCTGGCGCTCACATTGACCGGGTGCGGGGGCGCTGCGGGAGGCGAACTGACGTATGAGGATTCCCCGCTCGGCCAGTACCTCTCCGCGGCCTACGGCGGCGATCTCTCGCCGGAGGAGCAGCAGAAGCAGTTCGAGGAGCAGCAGCGCAAGCAGGAAGAGCTGATGGCCGAGTGCATGGCCGAGCAGGGCTTCGAGTACGAGCCCAATGTGCAGGACGGTTCGTTCATCGTCTCGGGCGACGACGTCGAATGGGAGCCCGAGAAGAAGGACTGGGTCGAGAAGTACGGCTACGGGATCGTGAACAACCCGTACAACGAGATGGGCGAGGAATCGACGGCCGAGGAGTACGTCGACCCGAACCAGGAGTACGTGGAGTCGCTGTCGGAGTCGGAGCAGACCGCATACTACGAGACCGCCTACGGTGTTCCTCCCGAGGAGGACGAGCTGGGTGAGGACGGCAGCTTCGAGTACAACTGGGAGGATGCCGGCTGCCAGGGCTGGGCCCAGAACGAGCTCCAGGGGGAGGACCCGTGGCAGTCCGACGAGTTCGCCGATCTGCGCACGAAGATGGAAGAGCTCTGGACGTCGTCGGCGGACGCACCCGAGCTGAAGGAGCTCAACGCCGCCTGGGCGTCGTGCATGGATGACGGCGGCGAGCCCGGCTTCACACTGCAGGGCGATGCGCAGCAGTCGATCTCCGACGAGCAGAGCGCGCTCTACGAGGACGCGTCCGGAGGAGCCTCGGGCGAACTGGATCCCGAGGCCGACGCCGAGGCCGACCCCGACGCCGACCCCGACGCCATGGATCCGTCGAAGAGCCCCGAGATGAAGGCGCTCGGCGAGCGGGAGATCGAGCTGGCGCTGGTCGACCTGGAGTGCCGCACGAAGACGTCCTACATGGAGGAGTCTCTCAAGATCCAGTTCGCGCTGGAGGAGAAGTTCATCGCCGAGAACAAGGCCGACCTCGAGGCGTTCAAGGCCGCCGCCGAGCAGAACAGCTGACATGAAGGGCGACGAGACCCCGACGACAGAACTTCCCGCAGACCTGCTCCCGGTCGACGCCGAGGCGGACGGTCCGGAGGGCAGCGACCCCGACGACAGCGTCGACACGTCGCGCGTCAGCGGCTGGAGGCGCATCCTGCGGGGCAACCGCACGCTGTGGATCGTCGCGCTGTGCGCGGTGGTGAGCCTGGTGGCCGGACTGCTGGTGGGACGGTTCCTGATCTCCCCGGCGCAGGCGAGTGATACCCCGGACCCTGGCCTCGTGACGGTTCCCGTCGAGTTCGGCTCGCTGAGCAACGACGTGACGCTGCGTGCGGACGTGGGCTACGCGGATGCCGTCGAGGTGACGATCGACACGACGGGCGGCGGCAACGTCGTGACGGGTTCGGTGCCCGAGATCGGCGCCACGCTGACGCCGCTGTCGATCGCACTCGAGATCGAGGGTCGGCCGGTGATCACGCTGCCGGGCGAGCTCCCCGCCTACCGCACCCTGCGGATCGGAGTGTCCGGCCCGGATGTGCTCCAGCTCAAGCAGGCCCTCGTGAGTCTCGGCATCGATGCGGGCGATGTCTCGTCGAACCTGTTCGACCAGGCGACCGCGAACGGGGTCGGACAGCTCTACGCGCAGGCGGGGTACCCGCTGCCCACCCCGGAGGAGGGTGCCGACGAGGCCGTGCGTTCCGCGGAAGAGGCCGTGCAGTCGGCCAAGAGCGGGGTGGCGCAGGCGCAGCAGGCGCTCACGGCCGCCGGCGCCGGGCCGTCGAAGGTCGAGAGCTTTCAGGCGGACGTCGCGGTGGCCAAGGCGGAACAGGCTCTCGCGGACGCACGCAACGGCGTCGAGGGTGCGCCGACACCGCAGCAGGCGGAATGGGATCTCCAGACGGCCCGCCTCGAGCGGGATCAGCTGTGGGCCGCCAAGAACACCGGCGCCGAGAAGGCCGCTCTCGACGCGGCGCGCGCGCAGGTGGACTCGGCCAACCAGGCGCTCGAGATCGCGCGGCAGAACGTGCTCCCGTTCCTCCCCGCCAGCGAGGTGCTGTTCCTCACCGAGCTCCCGCGGCGCGTCGACGCCGTGAACGTCAAGCGCGGTTCGACCATCTCCGGAGCTGTCATGACGGTGTCGGGCGCGACCGTGCGCCTGACGGGCGCCGCCGCGGAGGCCGATGCACGCCTGCTCGAAGCGGGTGCCGCGGGGGTGTTCGAACTCCCCGACGGCACGGAGCACCGGGCGGTGATCTCCGAGCTGAAGCCCGGCAAGGACGCGAAGGCGCGCTGGGAAGTGCTGTTCGAACCGGATCCGCTGACCGCCGAGCAGATTACTCAGATGCAGGGCAGTAACGTCCGGGTGCGGATCGCCGTCGGCGCGACCGAGGGCGATGTGCTCTCCGTGCCGCTCGCCGCCCTCACGGCAGGTCCGGGTGGTGAGTCACGGGTCGAGGTCGTCGAGTCCGACCCCCGGGAGGGCAAGGATGCGAAGACCCGCCTCGTGCTCGTGGAGACCGGGCTCGCCGCGAAGGGCGCCGTGGAGGTGACTCCGGTCGACGGCGACCTCGAGGAGGGCGACCTCGTGGTGGTGGGCGAGTGAGCACGCTGAACGCGGAGATCGACCGGGACCCGGCGGCGCTGGGCGCGGGAGCCGAGGATGGGGTGGTCGCACCGCTGGTCGAGCTGCGTGACGTGACGCGATCCTTTCCCGGCCCGCCGGAGGTGCAGGCGCTGAAAGGCGCGACGCTGTCGATCGCTCCGGGCGACTACCTCTCGATCGTGGGACCCAGCGGGTCCGGCAAGTCGACCATGCTCAACATCCTGGGCCTGCTCGATCGACCGAGCGTGGGGGAGTACCGCCTGGCGGGGTCGCTCACGGGCGACCTCTCGGATGACGAGCGCGCGGCCGTGCGCGCACGCTTCATCGGCTTCGTGTTCCAGTCGTTCCATCTGCTGCCGCGGCGCAGCGTGCTCGACAACGTGCTCATGCCGATGCTCTACAGCGGCGTCCCACGACGGGAGCGCGAGTCCCGCGCCCGCGAGTCCCTGCAGAGGGTCGGTCTCGGGCACCGAATGGACTTCTTCCCGAGCTCGCTCTCCGGTGGAGAACGGCAGCGCGTCGCGGTGGCGCGTGCCGTCGTGAGCGGACCCCGTCTGCTGCTCGCCGACGAGCCGACCGGAAACCTCGATCAGCGCACCTCCGGAGAGGTGATGTCGTTGTTCGAGGAGCTCAACGAGGACGGTCTGACCCTCGTGGTCATCACGCACGACGACGCGGTGGCTCGTCGCGCACGACGCTGCATCCGCATCGCCGACGGTCGATTGAGCGAACTGTGATCCGGCTGCCCTGGCGCAGGCGTCGCGCGCCCAAGGAGGGCGTGGACTCGGGGAACGCCGATGCGTCGGCAGCCGCACCGTCGGGTGAGGCGCCCGGTGGTGCCGTGCCCCTCGTCCCCGCGATCGCGCATGCCGATCGCTTCACCTTCCAGGATCTCGTCGCTGAGGCGACCGCGGACATCGGGTCGCGACCGGCGCGGCTGATCATGACGATCCTCGGCACCGTGCTCGGTATCGCGTCGCTCGTCGCGACGATCGGATTCGCGCAGACCGCAGCGGCGCAGATCGCCAGCCAGTTCGATGGTGCGGCGGCGACGCGGGTCGTCGTGTCGGCGGCGCAGGCACAGTCCGGCTCCCAGAACAAGAGCGTAGCTGCCGGTCGCCTTCCCTGGGACTCGCCCGAGCGGGTCGAGCTCCTCGCCGGCGTGGAGAGCGCGACGCTCCTCGGCGAGGTCGAGCTCGCCGAAGGGGAGACGATCACGGCGGTGCCGGTCAACGATCCGGCGGCGGCCGCTGTCGCCTCGCCCCGTCTCTTCTCGGCGTCGCCGGAGCTGCTCGACACTGCGGAGGGAGGGCTCGTCACGGGGCGGTTCTTCGACCGCGGGCACGATGCGCGCGCGGACCGCGTGGCGGTGCTCGGCGAACGCATCGCCGAGCGGATGGGCATCAACCGCGTGGACTCGCAGCCGTCGGTGTTCATCGGCGGTGTGGCGTACGCGGTCGTCGGGATCGTGGACGGGATGGATCGTCGCAGTGAACTGCTGGACGCCGTGATCATCCCCACCGGGTCGGCGCGCGCGGACTTCGGTCTGGAGGCCCCGTCGGAGCTCGACATCCGGATCGCGGTCGGAGCAGGGCCCCAGGTTGCGAAGCAGGCGGTGCTGGCGCTCCAGCCGGACGATCCTGAGAGCCTCGAGGCGCGGGCCCCGTCGGGATCATCCGATCTCAGCGAAAGCGTGCAGTCCGATGTGAACGTCGTGTTCCTGATCCTCGGTGTCATCGCGCTCCTGGCCGGCGGACTCGGCATCGCGAACGTGACCCTGCTGTCGGTCATGGAGCGAATCGGCGAGATCGGTCTGCGGCGCGCGCTCGGTGCGACGCGACGACAGATCGGCGCGCAGTTCATGGTCGAGTCGATCGTGATCGGCTTCATCGGCGGACTGATCGGCTCGGCACTCGGCGTCGTGGCGGTCATCGTGGTGGCCGCGGTCCAGGGGTGGACGCCCATGACGGACCCGCTCGTCGCGGCGGCCGGCGCCGTACTCGGCGCCGTGGTGGGGTGGGGCTCGGGATGGTATCCGGCTCGCCGCGCCGCACGCATCGAACCCGTGGCGGCGTTGCGCGGCGGATGACTCGGGCGCGGCGGCAGACTCGGATGCTGCGCGGCGGCTGACTCGGGCGCGCGGCGCGGCGGTGGCTCGGGCGCTCGCTGACGGCCGTGTGCCGGTCATCGGACCACGGAGAGTCCCCGGTGCCGCGCGCCGGGGACTCTCCGCCGCGCCCCGCCCGCTACAATCGACCAAGCACGAGGGAGCAGGAGAAGCGGTGGCGGAGAAAGCGGCGAAGTCCAGGGCGAAGGCACGGAAGGCCGACGAGACACCCCTCGGACCGACCGGACGGCCGTACCACGGGTTCCCGACCCCCGAGCCGCTCGCGTCCCACGGACCGGCGCGCATCATCGCCCTGTGCAACCAGAAGGGCGGGGTCGGCAAGACGACGACCTCCATCAACCTCGCCGCGGCACTCGCCGAGTACGGGCGCAAGGTGCTCGCGGTCGACTTCGACCCTCAGGGCGCCCTCTCCGCGGGGCTGGGCATCCAGACGCACGACGTCCCCACCATCTACGACCTCCTGCTCGACACCAAGCGCGACGCGCACGACGCGATCGTGCACTCGGGTGTCGAGGGCCTCGACGTCATGCCCGCGAACATCGACCTGTCGGCGGCCGAGGTGCACCTCGTGAACGAGGTCGCGCGTGAGACCATCCTCGCCCGGGTACTGCGTCAGGTCGCGGGGGAGTACGACGTCATCCTCATCGACTGCCAGCCGTCGCTGGGGCTCCTCACTGTGAACGCGCTGACCGCCGCACACGGCGTCATCATCCCGCTCGAGTGCGAGTTCTTCGCGCTGCGCGGCGTCGCCCTGCTGATCGAGACCATCGACAAGGTCCGTGATCGACTGAACCCGTCGATCACGATGGACGGTCTCCTCGCGACCATGTACGACCCCCGCACGCTGCACTCGCGCGAGGTGCTCGAACGCGTGGTCGAGGCTTTCGGCGACGACGTTCTCGAGACCGTGATCGGCCGCACCGTCAAGTTCCCCGATGCGTCGGTCTCGGGCGTGCCCATCACCGAGTTCGCTCCGGAGCACGCCGCCGCCCAGGCCTACCTGCGGCTGGCGCGGGAGCTGGTCGCCCGTGGCGCCGTCGCCTGACGAGATCTCCGAGAACACCGACACGGTCGCGCCCGCCGTCGCGGTCGAGGAGTCGGATGCGGTCGGTTCGACGTCTGTGTCGTCGACCGTCGTGTCGGCCGATGCGCCGCCGGAGTCCGACGAGCCCGCCGACCCGACCGAGCCCGCCGAGCACTCCGAGCCTGCCGAGGCCGGCTTCCGGGTGTCGCTGTCCAACTTCGACGGCCCTTTCGATCTGCTCCTGAACCTCATCTCGAAGCACGAGATGGACATCACGGAGGTGTCGCTCAGCGCGGTCACGAACGAGTTCATCGCCTATCTGGGCGACCTCGAAGACGAGCAGGAACTCGATCAGGCATCCGAGTTCCTGGTGGTGGCCGCGACGCTGCTGGACATGAAGGTGGCCGGCCTCCTGCCACAGGGCGAGCTCGTGGATGCTGAGGCCGTGGCGCTCCTCGAAGCACGCGACCTGCTGTTCGCCCGCCTGCTGCAGTACCGGGCCTTCAAAGAGGTGTCCGCGTGGTTCTCGCGCTGCCTGCAGCGTGAGGATCGGCGCCACGTGCGCGCGGTACGTCTCGACGAGAAGCACCGGGCGCAGACCCCGGAGCTCGTCTGGACGCTCAGCGTCGACGACTTCGCCGCGATCGCGTTGCTCGCCTTCGCACCGAAGGAGATCCCCCACGTCGGCCTCGACCACCTGCACGCGCCGCTCGTCAGCATCCGCGAACAGGCCGCGATCGTCGTGACCCTTCTCCGGGGCGCGGAATCGCTGAACTTCCGTGAGCTGGTCGCCGGCATCCGGGAGCCGGGTATCGTCGTCGCGCGCTTCATCTCGGTGCTCGAGCTGTATCGGCACGCGGCACTGTCCTTCGAACAACTGGAACCGCTCGGCGAGCTCACGCTGCGCTGGGCAGCCGACTCCTGGTCGGATGAGATGCTGGCGACGCTGGGAGCCGACTATGACCGATGATCTGACCGTCGAGAACGACACCGCCGAGACCTCGTCTCTCGAGTCGCCGCTGGCCGAGCGGATCGAGGCCATCCTGCTCGTGATCGACGAGCCGATCGGGCTCGTGGCCCTCGCTGCTGCGGTCGGTTCGCCGGTGCCTGCGGTGCGGCAGACGATCGAGTCGCTCGTGGAGGACTATGACGGACGAGGCGCCGGGCCGCGGCGCGGCTTCGAGCTGCGCGAGGTCGGCGGAGGGTGGCGACTCTACGTGCGAGAGGACCACGATGCCCTCGTGGCGGAGTTCGTCGGGGGACAGGCGCCCGCGCGGCTGTCGCAGGCGGCGCTCGAGACCCTCGCGGTGATCGCCTACAAGCAGCCTGTCACCCGCAGCCAGGTCGCGTCGATCCGTGCGGTCAACGTCGACTCGGTGGTGCGCACGCTTCTCGCCCGCGGTCTCATCACCGAACTGTTCGCCGACTCGGAGACCGGGGCGATCAACTACGGCACGACCGACGCCCTCCTGCAGCACCTCGGCATCAACGCGCTCGACGAGCTGCCGCCGATCTCTCCGCTGCTCGACGACGGCGCCGACGGTTTCGATGAAGGAGTGGTCCGATGATCTCGCGCCGAATGGTTGAGGATGTGCGCGGTGGTCTTCGGGTCGGTTTCGATGAAGGAGTGGTCCGATGACCGGTTTCCCCGCTGAGGGCGCGCCCGAGGGCGTCCGCCTGCAGAAGGTGCTCGCTGCGGCCGGAGTCGCCTCCCGTCGCGTCGTCGAGCAGTACATCGTCGAGGGGCGCATCCGCGTGAACGGGCAGACCGTCACCGAGCTCGGCACCCGCATCGACCCCGAGACCGACCTCGTCGACGTCGACGGCACCGCGGTGCAGCTCGACGTCTCGAAGCGCTACGTCATGCTCAACAAGCCCACGGGTGTGGTCAGCAGCATGCGAGACGAGAACGGTCGCCCCGACCTGCGGCGCTTCACGAAGGACTTCGAGGAGCGCCTCTACAACGTCGGTCGCCTCGACGCCGAGACCAGCGGTCTGCTCGTCCTCACGAACGACGGCGAGCTCGCGCATGTGCTCGCGCATCCCTCGTTCGGGGTGACCAAGGTGTACATCGCCAAGGTCGAGGGCGCTGTCACGGCGCAGACGATCACGAAGCTCACGAAGGGCATCGAGCTCGAGGACGGCCCGATCGCCGCGGACAAGGCGCGCCTTCTCGACACGTCGCGCGGGTCGAGTCTCGTCGAGCTGACGCTGCACTCCGGCCGCAACCGTATCGTCCGCCGCATGATGGCCGCGGTGGGGCATCCCGTGACGGAGCTCGTACGCCGCCAGTTCGGCCCGCTGCACCTGGGAACCCTCCCGGCTGGGCGCACCCGGGAACTGACTAAAATCGAACTCGGTGCGCTCTTGACCCTCGCGCGCCGTGATTCCGGTGTCGCCGAGGCGCCAGGCGAGCAGGAGACCCAGTGACCGATACGACGAGTGCGCCCAGCGCGGCGCCCGCCGGCTCCGTCGCGCCCATGCGCGTGGCCACGCGCCTGTCCGGCACCGTCCGCGTGGTCGGCGCGGGGCTGCTCGGCGCCAGCATCGGCCACGCTCTGCGGGCGAAGGGCGTCGACGTCGTTCTCGATGACACCTCACCGGCCCAGCTGCGTCTCGCGATCGATTACGGCGCGGGACGCGCTTCCGCCGACGGGGACTCCCCGTCGCTGGTCGTGGTCGCGGTGCCGCCGGATGTGACGGCGGACGTGATCGAGGCAGAGCTCACCCGATTCCCGGATGCCGTCGTGACGGACGTCGCGAGCGTGAAGCTCGAACCGTTCCGCGAGCTGCGCAGCCGGGGCGTCGACCTCAGCCGCTACATCGGCTCGCACCCCCTCGCCGGCCGTGAGCGCGGCGGGGCGATCTCCGCGCGGGCGGACCTCTTCATCGGACGGCCCTGGGTCGTGTGCCGCGACGGTGAGACCAGTGCGGCCGACCTCGCCCTCGTCGAGGCACTGGCCCTCGACGTGGGCGCCATGCCTCTCGAGATGACCCCCGAAGAGCACGACCGCTCGGTCGCGCTCACCTCGCACGTGCCCCAGGTCGTCGCGAGCCTCCTGGCCGCGCGACTCGCGGTGGCCGATGAGGGCGCCTTGCGCCTGTCGGGCCAGGGTGTGCGCGACACGACCCGCATCGCGGCATCCGCTCCCGAACTCTGGGTGCAGATCCTCGGTGCGAACGCCGAGCCCGTGGTCGAGATCCTCGACGCGTTGGCCGCCGATCTCCGCGAGGTGTCGGAGGCGCTGCGCGCACCCGAGGCGCCGGGCTCGCGTCGCGTGGTCGCCGAGACGATCAAGCACGGCAACGACGGCGTCGAGCGGCTGCCCGGCAAGCACGGACAGAACCGGCGTTTCGAGACGCTTGTGGTGATGGTGGACGACACCCCCGGCCAGTTGGGTCGGCTCTTCGGCGAGCTCGGCGAGCTGTCGGTCAACGTCGAGGATCTTCGGCTTGAGCATTCGCCGGGCGCGCAGTTCGGCCTCGCCGAGATCAGCGTCGACCCCGCCGCGCTGCACGGCGCGATCACCGGACTCCAGGACCGCGGCTGGCGGATCGCAGGGAACACGAATGACTGACACGATTACCTCCTCCGACGCGTCGCGCGTCGACTTCATCGCGATCGACGGGCCGGCAGGGTCGGGCAAGTCCAGTGTGTCGAAGGCCGTGGCCCGCACCCTCGGCTTCGGCTACCTCGACACCGGATCGGCCTACCGGGCGCTTGCCTGGCACGTGCTGGATCGCGGAGCGGACACTTCCGAGCCGGATGCCGTGCTCGCCGCAGCATCCGATTTCCCCGTGCAGTTGGGACTCGACCCCGACGACCGCACCGTGCGCGTGGGTGACGTCGATGTGACCGAGGCGATCCGCGAGCCTCGGGTCTCCGGCGCCGTGAGCGGCGTCGCGCGTGTTCCCGCCGTACGCGAGCAGGTCAATCGTCTGTTCCGCACGCTCGTGGCGGAGGCGCCGTACCCCGCCGTCGTCGTCGAGGGGCGTGACATCACGACCGTCGTCGCCCCTGACGCCCCTGTCCGCATCCTCCTCACCGCCGCCCCCGAGGTGCGCGCCGCTCGCCGCGCAGGCGAGCTCGCGGGTGAGAACGCCCAGGCGGTCGCGGAGGCGCTGCACAAGCGCGACGCCTCCGACAGCGCGGTCGTCGACTTCCTGAACGCCGCGGACGGCGTCGAGGTCGTCGACTCGACCGCGCTCGATTTCCCCCAGACCATCGACGCCGTCCTCACGGTGATCGAACGACTCCGAGGAGCACAGCATGGCTGACGACGAATACGAAGGCGGCCCCGATCAGCTCGCCGAGAAGATGGACGCGCTCGACGAGCAGCTCGCCGAGGCGCGGGCGGAGACGCTGCGTCAGGGTCTCGCCGACTACGAGCTCGACGATGAGGACGCTGCCCTCCTCGCCGGTATCACGATGGGCGAGGACGGCATCCAGTTCCTGCCTGCCCTGCCCGTCGTGGCGATCGTCGGACGACCGAACGTCGGCAAGTCCGCGCTCGTGAACCGCATCCTCGGCCGCCGCGAGGCCGTCGTGGAGGACACCCCCGGGGTCACCCGCGACCGCGTCACGTACAAGGCGGAGTGGGGCGACCGCCGCTTCACCCTCGTCGACACGGGTGGCTGGGAGCCCGACGCCCGCGGCATCGACCGCTCGGTCGCCGCGCAGGCGGAGGTCGCGATCGACCTCTCCGACGTCGTGCTGTTCGTGGTGGACGCCATGGTCGGCGCGACGTCGACCGACGAGCACGTCGTGCGTCTGCTGCGCAAGAGCGGCAAGCCCGTGTTCCTCGTCGCGAACAAGATCGACGACGCGCGCCAGGAGCCCGAGGCCGCAGCCCTCTGGAACCTCGGCCTCGGCGAGCCGCACCCGGTGTCCGCGATCCACGGTCGTGGCGTCGCCGATCTGCTCGACGAGGTGCTGAAGAAGCTCCCCGACGTGTCGGCCGTGGCGAAGGCGGAGATCGGCGGACCTCGTCGGGTCGCGATCCTCGGTCGCCCGAACGTGGGCAAGTCGTCGCTGCTGAACAAGGCCGCAGGTGAGGAGCGCGTGGTCGTGAACGACCTCGCCGGCACGACTCGCGATCCGGTGGACGAGATCGTCGAGCTGGGCGGAAAGCTGTGGACCCTGGTCGACACCGCGGGCATCCGTCGTCGCGTGCACATGGCGCAGGGTGCCGACTTCTACGCCTCCCTGCGCACGTCTGCGGCGCTCGAGAAGGCCGAGGTCGCGGTGGTCGTGCTCGACGTGTCGGAGACGATCAGCGAGCAGGACGTGCGGATCATCGACCTTGTTCTCGAGTCGGGCCGCGCTCTCGTGCTCGCATTCAACAAGTGGGACCGTCTGAACGACGACGACCTCGAGAACGCCGATCGTCGGCGATACCTGGAGCGCGAGATCGAGCAGGATCTGGCGCATGTGGCGTGGGCGCCGCGCGTGAACATCTCGGCGAAGACCGGACGTCACCTCGACAAGCTCGTTCCCGCTCTGGAGACGGCGCTGGAGAACTGGGATCGCCGCATCCCGACCGGCAAGTTCAACGCCTTCCTCGCGGAGCTCGTGGCGGAGCACCCGCACCCGCTCCGCGGAGGCAAGCAGCCGCGCATCCTGTTCGGCACGCAGGCGTCGACGCGTCCGCCGACGTTCGTGCTCTTCACGACCGGCTTCCTGGACCCCGGCTACCGCCGCTTTATCCAGCGTCGTCTGCGTGAGCTGTACTCGTTCGAGGGGACGCCCATCGTGGTCAACATGCGGGTGCGCGAGAAGCGCCAGCGCTGAGGCCTGCTGGGCTTTTCGCGGTCGTGACACGCTGACGCGCTGTTCCCGCGTGTGACCGCGGACGGTGCCGATTCCCGGATGCTGTGAAAGGCTGAAGGGGTGACTGTCGTACCCCCTGCTGCCGGTGAGCCCCGTCGTCCCGACGGGCCGCGAAATCCCGGCGATGCGTGGGTCGTCGCGCCGTCGGGGGAGAAGTACTGGGGGCGCTTCGGCGCCGCAGGGCTCCTGGCGGTGGATGCCGACCGTGGCGTCCTGCTGCAGCACCGCGTCGCGTGGAGCCACTTCGGCGGCACGTGGGGTCTGCCCGGTGGGGCATTGCATGAGGGCGAGGGGGCGATCGTCGGCGCTGTGCGCGAGGCGCAGGAGGAGGCCGGTGTTCCGGACGGATCGGTGCGGCCCCGGTTCACGAGCGTCCTGGACCTCGGCATCTGGTCGTACACGACCGTGATCGCCGATGTGGTCGAGCCCTTCGAACCCGTGATCAGTGACCCCGAGAGCGTCGCCCTGGAGTGGGTGCCCTTCGACGAGGTCGATGAGCGGCCGTTGCACCCGGGCTTCGCGCGGGCGTGGCCCGCGCTGCGCGAGCTGGTGCGCGCGCGCCCGGTTCTGGTCGTGGATGCCGCGAACGTCGTGGGATCGGTGCCCGACGGATGGTGGAAGGACCGGCCGGGGGCTGCACGTCGTCTCGCGGGTCGGCTCACGGGATTGTCGGTGTCCGGGGCGGAGCTCGGGCTCGGCGGCGATGCGTGGTTCCCGTCGATCGCGCTCGTGGTGGAGGGTGCGGCGCGTGGGATCGACGCTCCGGAGGCCGACATCGAGGATTTCGCGGATCTGCGTCTCGGCGGCGATGTCGCGGTCGTCGATGCGGAGGGTTCTGGTGATGATGCGATCGTCGCGGAGGTCGCGCGACAGGTCGAGGCCGGTCGATACGTCGTGGTGGTGACGAGCGATCGGGAGCTGCAGGAGCGCGTGGCGTCGGCGGGCGCCGCACAGGTCCGCTCGTCGGGGTGGCTGCTCGGACTGCTCGACGGCGAGAGGCGATGACGGTTCGTCCGCGATCACGCGCCACCGACCGGATCGGTGACGTGTTCGGTGTGGGCGCGGCCGCGGTCGGCACGATCGCTCTGCACCTGTTCCTGTTCGGGGGCGATCGGTACTTCTCGTTGCGTTTCCTGTTATCACCGGTCGAGAATCCGATCTCCTTCGCGGCGTTCGTGTTGACGCTTGCTTTGCTGGTCGTGGCGCTCGTTCGGGCGTCGCGTGCCGGCGCGTGGAGTGTGCTCGCGCGGACGACCGCGGAAGCGCACACGGATGTGGCGGATTACAGCTCTGCCGGCGCATCGGGTGCGACGGGTATGCCGGATGCTGCGGTGGCGGAGGGCGCGGCGGGTGCGGACGGCCTGAAGCGCATTGAGTTCGTGGCGCAGCCGGGGGAGAAGCCGCTCCCCGCGTTCGCTGTCCCCGGGGCCGTCACGCGTCGCGGGTTGCGCACTGCCGCGATGGTCGCTGTGCTCAACGCTCTTTTCATGATCGTGTTCCCCATAGCCGTCATCCCGATGTTCGCTGTCATCTTCCTGATCGCCGCCGCTCTCATCGCCGCCGTCCACATCGTGCTCCGTGCCGTGAGCGTCGGCGAGAGCGGCTCCTGACCCGCGAACCCGCGTTTTCGGCGCGATCGCTTGACGCGGTCGCTTGACGTGATCGCTTGACGTGATCGTTGACGTCCGCACGCGCCGAAACGGACGGTCGCTAGACGAACATCACTCGTCGTCGTGGTGGGTCGGTGTAGGTGCGTCCGAGGGGGCTGGTCCAGGTGAGGTCGCCTGCGGGGTGCTGGTGTGCGGTCCATCGGTAGGGGTCGTCGATGTCGGGGTGTTTGAGGGTGTGGTGGGTGCGGCAGAGGTGGCTGAGGTTGTCGGTGTGGGTGGGTCCGCCGAGGGCGTGGTCGTGGGTGTGGTCGATGTCGCAGCGGTGGGTCGGCATTCGGCATCCGGGGAAGCGGCAGTGTTGGTCGCGGGCGCGGAGGAACCTGCGCATGGGTTCGGTGGGGGTGTAGGTGTCGGTCTCGGTGACGAGTCCGGTGGGATCGAGGAAGAGGCGGGACCATCCGGTGTTGCGGCCGGCGAGGCCCCGTGCGATGTCGGGGTGGAGCGGGCCGTGGCCGTCGAGTTCCGCGGGCCGGTCGTCGCTGCCGGTGAGGGTGGTCGCGGCGACGGTGACCTGGATGCGGGCCTGGATGGTGTCCAGTCCGGTGCCGAGCACTTCGCTGGGGTCGGCGGCGAGGAGGAGGTCGGTGAGCAGGTCGGCGCGGATCTGGTCGATGGTGCGCTCGTCGGTGATGGCGTGCTGATCGGTCGGGCCAGACCCGTCGGACGGGGGAGGGATGTCGGTCAGGGCGAGTGCGTATTCGAGGGCGGGGTCGTCGGTGGTGGTGTGCGGGTCGGTGGTGAAGGTGTCGTGCTGGCCGAAGATCACCCCCGGGTCGCGGTGAGCGTGCCCGACTGCTGTCTCGATGCCCGTGCCCGTGGCGGTGCCCGCATCCGCGCCAGAGCCCGTGCCCGAGCCTGTGCCGGTGTCGATGCCTGTGTCGGTGTCGGTGTCGGTGTCGGTGTCGGCGTGGTGCGTGTCGTGGTGGGTGCGGCTGCGGACGATCTCGCGGGCCATGCGGGTGAGGCGGTCGGCGATCGCGACGGCGAGCCATTCGGGGAGCACGGCGGTGAGCAGGGCGAGGCCGTCGTCGACGGAGCGGACGTTCACGCAGCGTTCGTCGGTGGCGCGGCGGTGGCGTTCGACGACGGTCTGCTTCGCGAGAGCGGCGGCGACTTTGCGGGCGTGGGCGCGGGTGCGGGCGGCGGTGTCCTGTTCGGCGACGACGAGCACCGACTGCTCGTACAGGCCCAACGTCTCGGCATCCACGACGTTGTTGAGCACCGCCTCGGAGACGACCGTGCTCGCCTGGACGATCTCGCGGACGTGTCCGACTGTGATCGTCCCGGCCTGGAACGCGGCGCGCACCGCGGGCAGGTCGCGGGAGAGGGTGCGGGCGTCGGTGAACGCGTGCTCCACCGTCGCACGCGGTATGTGTCCGGCGGCGGCGTACTCGGCGATCATCGACCGGTAGATCGCGTCCCGGTGAAACGGACTCTCGGCCACGTCGGCGTCGTGCACCGCGATCCTGCCGATCAGCAGATCCGACGCATGCGCTTCGAGCGCCGCGATCCGCCGTCGGGTGTCGACCCAGTCGTCGAGCAGGCGGCACCGTTCCTCCATGTCGAGGTCGAGATCGGTGCGCCGGGTCATACCCCTAGTCTAGAACAAATGTTCGAAACTGACCGAGGGTCAGTCACGGAACATACCGGCATCCTCGTCGCCGCGTCCACGAAGTCGATCGATGTCACGTCGCTCGCGTTTCGTGGGCCGACCGGCACCTCGGTCGCGCACGCCTATCATCGCCTGGGGCTCGCGCGGGGGAGTCCGGTCCTCGAACGCGAGAGCCGCGAGCGGAGCGCCGACGCGCTTGACCAGGATCTGCCGCACCACCATGATCCGATCGAATCCCGCGATCCGCACACGAAGTTCATCACCGACCCGCACCTGCTGAGCTGCCTTGACCTTATCGCCGTTCAGGCGTACATGCCCCGCGCGGCATGCGGTCGTCGCCGCAGACCGCGTCTTGTACACGCGCACAGCCCAGAGCCAGCTGTCGATCCGCGCAGCATCCACCATCAGGCATCCTTCCGTGGCGTGACGAGAGCAGGAAAGCGGGTACGCAGGGACATCAGCGCTCCGGCGACGATCAGCCCCTGCCCGAGCGTATACGTGAGCATGATCGCGGGGCTGCTCCAGGCGGGGAGGGATTCCGGCAGAAAGAGACGCAGCGCGAGGATCGTGTCACTCGCCAGGAAGAATGCCCCGCCGACAGCGACGAGCGGATGGCACCGCGTCGAGGACGCCGCCGTGGACCCGAGCACCAGCCCATAGATCGCGACCGCGACGAGCAGCCCGCCGACATGCGGACCGAGTCCGACCATCATCGCGATCCACCATGCCGCGTAGACGAGCGCCCACCATGGCATCCGTCGCAGGCTCAGATGACGCGCGAACAGTGCGATGTATGCCAGATGCGCGATGCCGAAGAATAGGAGCATGAGCGGCAGCTCCGGCACAGCGGGGAACAACGCGCCGGCGCCGTCGCCCAACCAGGAGAACAGCAGAGCGGTGAACAACAGCACGAGCGCACCACGATTGTCGATGCGGCCGATCGAGATCAGGACCGGCAGGGCCAGCAGGGCGAGGAGCATGAGCTTCGTGGGTCCCGCGGCGGGACTGTCGAGCGCGAGCAGCAGCACATGCGCGATCGAGATCGCGGCAAAGGGGAGGAACGCCCACGCCAGCGTCGGGAGGACGGAGCGGCGCTGCATCCCTCCATCGTATGGTCGGATGCCGGGATGCTGCGGCTCAGGACTCGACGGTGACCTGGGTGATCTGCCCGTCCGCGCCGAGGTGGACTGCGGGCCAGTAGCCCTCGGGGAAGTGCTCGCCGCAGGTATCGATCAGGTGCAGCACGATCGTGCCGTCGGCGGAGGCCTCGACGGTCTCGAGCGCGAGATCGGATGCTGCGGCGTCGAGTTCCGCCGGCTCGGGCGTTCCCTGGCTGAAGGCCGTGACGACGGCATCCGATGCGAGGCGGCGCAGCCCGCCGAGAGCGGCGATCGTCTCGCGGACTCGAGGGATCAGGGAGCGTGCCTCGTCGGCAGTCGTGCCTTCGAGCATCAACTCGAGCTCCGTGTCGTCGACCGTGACCGTGCCGGCGTACCAGTCGTGGGTGAGGACGGTGCCGTCGCTGAGCTCCGTCGTCGCGCGGACGAGGGTGCCGAGGTCGGGGTCGTCGATGATCGGATGCTGGTCGGTCATAGTCCTACGCTAGCGCCGGCTCAGGGGAGAGCGATCGGGACCTCATGAGGCGAGGTCGAGCGTCACGAGCGGGCGCCCGGGTTTGAGTTGGCCGTGCTCGGAGAAGCCGCTCCCGAGGAACGTGCTGAGCGTGCCGTGAAACAGCTCGTTGCTGTGCTGCTTCGCGCCGCGGGTGTCGACCGGATACCCCTCGATGATCCGTGCGCCCGAGTCGCGGGCGAAGTCGACTGCCGCGGCGAGGAGCTTCCGGTTGAGTCCCGCTCCGCGATGCTCCCGACGCACCACGAAGCACGTCACCGCCCAGACGCTCTCGTCGTCGAAGGGCTCGCTCGTCACGGCGGCGATCGCCCGCGTGTACGCGAGGCGCGCCTGCCGTGGGCGTGGGCCGATGCGAATCCACCCGGCGGCCTCGCCGTCGGAGTACGCGATGATGCCCGGCGGTGGACCCGCAGCGATCTCCTCGCGCAGCATCTCGGTGCGCTGCGGCGTGGTGGTCTCGTTCCAATCCTTGTTGCGCAGCATGGGCCAGATGCACTGACAGCTGGCGCCATCGCCGCCGCCCGTGAGCGCATGCTGGACGTCATCCCATCGGGCGGTCGTCGCTACCTCTGTCGTGATCGTCGCCATGACCGCGACGCTACGCCTGGCCACCGACACCGTGCAACGCCCGGCGGACCGTCGGTTCGCGGACGTGCCGCGAGTCAGGCTAAGATGGGTGAGTTGCCTGCGCGAGAGTGCAGAACAACGGGCTGTGGCGCAGCTTGGTAGCGCACTTGACTGGGGGTCAAGGGGTCGCAGGTTCAAATCCTGTCAGCCCGACCGAAGAAAGGCCCGGAACTCGCGAGAGTCTCCGGGCCTTCTGCATGTCCGGGGGACACTCCGGCCACGGCGGATCGCGGGCGATGTCGCAGCGACCCGTCAAGATAGGCATCACGCCCATCGAAAGGATCGCCATGGGACTGTTCAACCGCCGCAAGAAGTCGCCGGAGCCCACTCCGCCCGCCGCAGAGCCCCAGCCGTGGAAGGAGGAGATCCCGTGGGGCACGCAGTA
This sequence comes from Microbacterium sp. LMX7-1.2, assembly GCF_040675935.1. Classification (NCBI taxonomy): domain Bacteria; kingdom Bacillati; phylum Actinomycetota; class Actinomycetes; order Micrococcales; family Microbacteriaceae; genus Microbacterium; species Microbacterium sp. LMX7-1.2. The sequence goes on from NZ_JBEGIL010000001.1 coordinate 3,449,142, forward strand.
CGGCGGACGAGAGCTCGGTCTCCCCGCGCCGCTCGCGGTCGAGTCCGCCCCCGTGATCGCCGAGTGGTTCGTCGGCATCTTCGCGGAGGACTCCGACGTGGATCTCGACTTTTCGCTCCGGAGTCTCGCCGACGTCGACAGCATCCTCACCCATTTCGAGGAGCGCGGCAGTGAGCGCACGGCCGAGGTCACGGCAGCCTCCGGGTTCTACGCCGGCGAGGTTCTCGTGCGCACGCTAGGGCTCCACTGGGTGCTTGCGAACGACTTCCCCGAGCTCAACGTGCCCGAGGTCCTCAACTACGCGGTCGTCAGCCCCCATGGCTCGGGGACGTACAACATTGTGAACAAGGCCTTCAAGCGCGTCGAGAACGGCGACGAGGACAGCATCGCGTTCTTCGCGCGGGCCATCGTCGCGCAGGAGAACGCCGCACGCGGCTGATCGCCATGACGGAGACGACGGACGCCCCACTCCTGACGCGACGCTCCGCCCGCACGGCGCCGTGGCTCCGTCTCTCTCTCGCGTCGGTGTTCGCCATCGGGACGGTCGCGCTCATCTGGCTCGCGGCCGTCCCGTTCGGCCCGCTCGTCTGCCCCGCGGTGTACCCGGCCCCGCCGAACTGTTTCGAAGGCAATCGCGAGGGCAGCGCGCTGATCATGACCCTCGTCGTCGGCGTCCTTTACGCCGTGACGCTTCTCGCCGCCGTGCTCCCCGGAACACGACGAGTGCCGATGGCCGCCGGTGTCGTCCTCCTCGCAGTCGCCCCGTTCGTCGCGTACGCCGTGGTCGCGTGGTCGCCGGGATTCCCGCTCTGACATCGCCCGCGCGGCACGACACGACGACATGACACCCGGCGCGCCCGGCATCCCGCGTTTCGCCTGCCCGAAACCTTAAGAACCGCCCGAACCCCGCCCACGCGATTCCGCTTCAGGCTCCCCGAAACCCTCCGAATCCCTTCTCGTGGCTTGGATCGCGGCCCAGAATCCCGGAAGACTGGCGGCAACGAAGGGGAGTAGCTCCGGGCCGTCGGCCCGAGGGTGCATCGACATACTGACGTTCACGGAGATCGTCCGGTGCCCCGTCCCGATCCAGGATGAGCGAGACCTTCGGCCCCTCTGTGTGGCCGGAGCTCCGCTGTGTCGTCTCTTCGGTCGCGCCCAGACCGAAAGGAGAGCGCGATGCCTCGCGCCCTCATCAGCCGCATCGTGCTGTGTCTCACGATCGCCGCCCCGGCCGTCGTCTTCCGGATCCTCGGATTCCACCCGCACCCCGTCATCGACCTGCTCGTGTTCGGCGCCGCGGTCGTCGCGGCGAGCTTCCTACTCGCCTGGGCGGCCGAAGCGGCGCAGAAGGACATCTCCGGCGCCCTCGCCATCGCGATCCTGGCACTGATCGCCGTCCTCCCCGAGTACGCGGTCGACCTCTACTACGCGTTCCGCTCGGGCTCCGACCCCGACTACGCGCAGTACGCCGCCGCGAACATGACCGGCTCCAACCGGCTGCTGCTCGGCTTCGGCTGGCCGCTCGTCGTGATCGTCGCGCTGATCGTCGCCAATCGCGGACTCGCTCGCGGCGACACGCGCCGCGTCTCGAGCCTCGGCCTTCCCGTCACCGCCCGTCTCGACGTGGGCTTTCTCGCGATCCTCGCCGTGCTGGCCTTCGCCATCCCGCTCCTCGGGAGCATCCCGATCTGGTTCGGCCTCGTGCTGATCGCCGGCTTCGTGCTGTACCTGTGGCGCGCGAGCCGGGTCGAGGACCACGGCGAGGAGGAGTTCGTCGGCGCCGCCGCCGACATCGCCGGGATGCCGACGCGCACCCGCCGCATCACGGTCGTCACGATGTTCGTCGTCTCGGCCGCGATCATCCTCGCCTGCGCCGAGCCGTTCGCCACGGCCCTTGTCGACTCGGGCACCTCGCTCGGCATCGACAGCTACTTCCTCGTGCAGTGGCTCGCCCCGCTCGCGTCCGAAGCGCCCGAGTTCATCATCGCGGTGCTCTTCGCGCTGCGCGGCATGGGCGCCGCCGCGATCGGCACCCTGATCGCTTCCAAGGTCAACCAGTGGAGCCTGCTCGTCGGGTCGCTGCCTGTCGCGCACTTCTTCGGCGGCGGCGGCGGCGACGATCTGCCGCTCGACGCCCGGCAGATCGAGGAGTTCGTGCTCACGGGCACGCAGACCGTCATGGGCGTGGCGATCATCATGGCGCTGCGCTTCCACTGGCGGTCCGCCGTCGCTCTCGCCGCGATCTTCGCGGTGCAGTTCTTCGTGACCGACACGACGGGGCGCTACGTGCTGTCGATCCTCCAGGTCGCGATCGCCGTGGGGCTGCTGATCCTGCACCGGCGGGACATCCTGCCGACGCTCGCGGCGCCGTTCCGCCGTGCCCTGCCGGCGGCGCACCGGGAGGCGACGACGACAGCGGGGGCTTCGACGGCGGATACCGGCACGATTCCCGCCTCCCGCTGACCGTCAGCCGCGGCCGTGGGAGAGGAACCTCAGCCGCGACCGCAGGGGAAGAACCTCAGCCGTCGGCCTCCGACAGGAACCTCAGCCCGCGGGCCGCAGGAGAAAGGCGAGCTCGACCGTCCACGCGGTCTTGCGCTTCTCGACGCGCGGATCCGTGCGGAGGATCTCGAACCGCCCCGCCCAGACGCCCGACTCGGGATCGCTGTCGAACGTCCGTCCCTGACCCGGTGCCCACGCGAGCAGCGTCTTGTTCGCCGTCATCGAGCTTCCGCGGTACGCGAGCAGGGCGTAGTCGCCGGCGGGGGCCGTCCCGGAACGCACGCGCTCGTCCCCGGCATCCGCAGCGGACGTGTCGAGAACGCCCACCTCGATGTCCATGTCGCCGGCCATGTCGACCCGGTGCAGTCTGAGGAAGAAGGGCCCACCGGGCTCGATCTCCCGATCAGCGAGCCAGAGGGCGAGCTCGGCGATCAGGTCGTCGCGCACCGCCAGCATCCCCCGGAAAGGTGTGACGAGACGGATGCCGACCGTCGGCCGATCCGCCCGTGCCTCGATGCGCGGACCGTCCTCGATGTCGAATCCCATGTGCCCATGATCCCGGCGCACCACCCGAAAGCAAGGCGCCGTCAGGCCTCGAAGACCGTGCGGCCTCCGATCACCGTCCGAACGACCCGCGTCGACAGCAGTTTCTCCTCGCCGTGCACGAAGGGGTCGTCGGCGAGCACCACGAAGTCCGCCGCCTGCCCTGGGGCGATGCGCCCGCGCCAGTCGCCGTCGCCGACAGAGGCGGCGGCGTCTCTCGTCGCGTGGGCGATCGCCCGGTCGAGCGGAAGAGCGGACTGCGGATGCACGGACGCGACGTCCCGGTCGAGAGCCGACGCCCTGGTCGCCGCGACGAACATGTTCGCGAGCGCCTCGTGCGGGGCGGTCGGGGCGTCGGTCGAGAAGGCGAGCAGCGCACCCGCATCCTCGTACTCCGGCCACGCGAACGCACGCTCGACGCGCTCGTCGCCCAGCTGCGCCGCCCAGTTGGCGAAGATCGCGGGATCCGCGTGCACGGGCTGCATCGACGCCGTCACGCCGAGCCGCGCCATGCGCTCCGCCGTCCCCGGCGCCGCGTACTCCAGATGCTCGATGCGATGGCGTCGGGGCAGGTCTCCGTTCACCGTGATCGCGTGCTCGAGCGCATCCAGGGCGAGAGTGCTCGCGGCGTCGCCGATCGCGTGCAACGCCACCTGCAGGCCGGCCGCGTCGGCAGCGGCGACGACCGGCAGCAGACGCTCGGCGGGCCAGATCGGCCCCGCGTTCGTGCCGTTCGCGTAGGGATCGCGCATCGCGGCTGTGCAGGCGTCGATCGTTCCGTCGAGCACAAGCTTGATGCCGACGACCCGCACGCCCGCCGTCTCCTGCGCAGCCCGCGATGCGGCTTCGGCGACCTGGGCGAGGTTCGCCTCGTCGTCTCCCGTGTTCGCGACGAACCAGTGCGCCGCGATGCGGAGCGGCTGCGCCCCGCGCTCGGCGGCCCTCTCCAGAGCGGCGAGACCGAGCCTGTCGAACGCCATGTCGACGGCTCCGACGACCCCGGCCGCGAGGTACGCCTCCACCACGCGGTCGACGGCCGCATCGCGCTGCGCATCGGTGGTCGTCGCGTCACGATGCGCCCACGCGTACTGCTGTGCCGCGGTCTCGTACAGCATCCCTGTCGCCTCGCCGTCGGCATCGCGCTCGATGCGGCCGCCGATCGGGTCGGGGGTGTCGCGGTCGATCCCCAGCTCGGCGAGGGCCGCGGAGTTCACCCAGCAGGAGTGGTAGTCGTTCGCGTCGAGGTACACCGGCACGTCCGCCACGACGGCGTCGATCATCGCGGCGGTGGGGGCCCCGCCCGGGACGGCGTCGAACAGCCACCCTCGACCGCGCAGCACTCCGTCCGCCGAGGCCCGTGCCGCCCGCAGCCGGTCCTGGATCTCCTCCAGCGAGCGTGCGTCGGTGAGGCCGACCTGCCCGAGCGCCTCGCCCATCATCAGAAGGTGGGTGTGCGCGTCGGTGAATCCGGGCAGCACGAGCCGCCCGTCCAGGTCGACCTCGCGGTCGGCATCCGGTGCGTCCGCGTCGGCCCCGGCGAACACGAACCGGTCGTCGTCGACGACCATGGCGTCGACCCATCCGGGTGCGTCGGCGGTGAGGATGCGGGCGTTGCGGTACAGGGTGCGGGTCATGACAGAGCCTCCGGGGCGACGGCGCACTCGAGGCGCGTGGACAGCAGAGCGATCGCCCCGGCGGGCACGGCCAGCACGAAGCTCGCCACGCCGAGGGCGATCGCGAACCCCTGGAATCCGAGCACACCCACGAGGGCGGCGCCGATCACCGGGGTGAGGGCCGAGCCGACGAGGTAGACGGCGAGGAGCGGGCCGGACCATCGGCCATCCGCATCCAGGGCAGCCGAGGTCGAGACGAAGTACATGAAGGCGATCGCGTACACGGTGTTCCAGGCGATGAAGACGACGATGAAGGCGGTCGCATCGGTCGTGAAGCCTTCCACGATCTTGAGGATGCCGCCGGCGGCGAGGAGGATCACGAGCGGCAGCGCCCGGCCGAGACGGGAGCCGACGATCATGAGCAACAGGGAACCGAGGAGCCCTCCGGCGGTCGCTCCGCTCAGCGCGATGCCCAGGCCCTCGGGACTCAGGTCCGCCTGTGCGGCGCCCATCACCCCGGCCATGGCCCACAGCGAGTCCTCGCTCGCGGCCCACAGGGCGAACACCACGAGCAGCCCGAAGCCCGCGATCGTGACTGTGCGGGATCGTGCCGGCGCCGTCCGCACCGTGCCGGTCGGGGGGATCTCGATCGGCATGGCGTCACCGACCGCGGCCGCCGCCTGCGGATCGACGACGGGGGCGGCGGGGAGCCAGGCGGAGACGGCGAGACCGAGCACCGCGAAGAGTGCGAGAGCGCCGAACACGTCGATCGGGGCGAGGCCGATGAGCGGGATCACGGCGAGCACGATCGTGATGATGCCGCGATTCGCGAGTCCGTTGAACCCGGCGACGCGGTCGGGGTTGCGGAAGGCCGCCAGGGCGGCGCCCGACGCGGCGACCGCGCCTCCGGCCCCGGCGCCGCCCAGCAGCAGTCCGGGCAGGAGCAGGGCCGGCACCAGGGCGGCGGTCGCGAAGCCCAGTGCGGCGAGACCGAGGCCGGCGCGGGCCACGGTGCGACGATGCGCTCCTGCGCACAGGGGAGCGATCGCGAGCCCCGTGACGGCGGTGAGCAGGAGCGTCGCGGTGACGAGCCAGCTCGCACCGAGGACGTCGATGCCGAGGCCGGTCTGCGCGGCCGTGATCATGTACGGCGAGAGGTTGACGCCGAGATAGCCGGCGATGCCGATCGCGAACGTGGCGGACGCGGTCGGGAACCGGAGGGGGACGCGGGTGCTGAGGTCGACGGCGGTCATGGAGCTCCAGAGGGAGAGGGCACGTCACTGTGCGGAGGGTGGGGCGGGAGGCGCGGGGTGAGCGTCGTCCATTAAAACGAATGATGTTCGTCGACGAATGGTGTTCACTATTATGCACAGGAGGGATGCCGGAGGGAAGCGTGGCTTTCGCGGCATCCGCGTGAACGGAAGCGAGAGATCCATGCCCCGCCCATCGGCCCCCCTGCTGTCGCCCGACATCATCGGCTCCGCCGGGCTCGCGCTGGTGCGCGACGGCCAGCCGTTCGGCGTCAACGCGATCGCCCGTCGGCTGGGCGTCCGTCCGTCCTCGCTGTACAACCACGTCGAGGGCATGGACGGGATCGTCGAGCTGATGCGCGGGCGCCTCGTGGAGGACTACCGGGTCGTTCCCGATGGGGGGAGCTGGGACCGCTTCGTGGTGGACCTGCTCCGGGCGCAGCGACGCATGTACGCCGACCACCCTCAGCTCGTGCCGCTGCTGATCGGCAAGACCATCACGCATCCGGCCGTGATCGCGGCCTACGACGATCTCGCGACCGTGCTCGTCGACGGCGGTTTCGCCGAGTCGCAGGTGCTCACGGTCATCGCGATCATCGACGCGTTCGCGATCGGCTTCGGGCTCGACCTGGCCTCACCCGACGATGTGTGGGATCCGGGCGAGAGCACGCGCACGCTCGGGCGCATCCTGGAGGATTCCGAGCGGGGCGACGCGCGAGCCGACCGGACGTTCGACCTGGGAGTCGAGCTGCTGATCGACTCGCTGCGTGCCCTATCGGGTGTCCGTCCCGCATCCTCCCCCTGAGGATGCGGGCCGGTAGCCCTCTCGAGTCATCCACCCCAGATGGATCTCTCGAGAGGGCGCACCGTCCTTCCCGGACGGTAGGGGAGGCGGCGAAGATCTCGCTGCTTCCATCGGCTGTCTCTCCCCAGATGACTGCCGGTAGCCCCCGCTACTCGTAGCAGAATATCGCTATTCCCGCTTGTCCGCCATTTGGGGGACAAAGAAATCTACGAATGTTTCTACCGAGTTTTCCGCGGCTTCTGAGAGTTCGCATTCACCCTTGCCCTCCGGGCACGCGCTCCTAGAGTGGATCCATGGACAGAAGGCTCGCGCTGCACTCCCCGCTCGCCATCCCGAGCGGCCATCGTCTCGACGTGACGGAGCAGATCGACGAGACGACCGGAGAGACGTCGGTGCTGTCGATCGTCGACCTCGACACCGGGATCCGCTACCGCCGCGTCGAGGAGCTCCACGGCGAGATCGTGCGCTGGACCGGCCGGGTCCTCGACTGCACCGTCACGTTCGGCGGTCCGGGAGCGCACACCGTTCTGCGCGTGGACGCCGACGTCGAAGCCGGCGCTTCCGGCGCGACCGGAGCGCGCACAGCGCTGCACGGTGCCGATGCCGCGGTCGACGCCGCGAAAGCCGAAGCCGACCGGTGGGGCGGCGGCGACCGTCTCCCCGAACCGGAACCCGAACGCTTCTGGTGACCGGATGCTCCCCGTGGCGCGGACCCGTCACCGGAAGTCGCGCGAGCGATGCGCGACCCCCGTGCGGAGATCCTCGAACGCATCGGCGAGGATGTTGATGACGCCCTCGGGGGAGCGCTCCAGGATGCCGCGGATGATCAGCGCCGGAGAGTCTCGCGCCACCCGGCGATAGCGCCCCCACACCCCGGTCGAGCAGATCACGTTGACCAGTCCGCTCTCGTCCTCGAGGTTGAGGAACGTCACGCCCGCCGCCGTGGCCGGGCGCTGCCGATGCGTCACGAGCCCGGCGACCTCGACCCGCCGTCCTGTCTCGTGCCCCTGCAGGTCGCGGGACGAGAGCACGCCCCGGTCGCTCAGCGCCGCACGGAAGTGCGCCATCGGATGGTCATCGGTCGAGACGCCCGTCGCCCAGAGATCGGCGGAGAGGCGCTCGTAGCTGGACTGGTCGGCGAACAGGGGCGGCTGCACCGCGACCGTCGTGCCCGGCAGGTACCGGGAGCGGTCGTCGGCCGCAGCCCCCGCGAGCCACATCGCCTCCCGCCGCTGCAGCCCGAGGCACTCGAACGCGCCGGCCGTGGCGAGGGACTCCAGCTGTGCGGCCGTGGCGTCCGTGCGCCGCACCAGGTCGTGCAGGTCGCGATACGGGCCGTGCTTCTCGCGCTCCGCGACGATCCGCTGCGCCAGGGGGAGGCCGATGCCCCGCACGCCGCTCAGGCCCAGACGCACCGCGTATCCGCCGTCGCGACGGTGCGCGGCCGACTCGTCGGGGAGGGAGCGGTCGAAGCGCGGCACCTCCGGCTGATCGTGCTCGGCGCACGAGGCCACACCCGTCGGCATCCGCTCGGTCGAGTCGTCGAGCGGCTCGAGCAGGTCGGTGGCGCCCGAGGCATGCAGGTCAGGGCGCCGCACCTCCACCCCGTGCCGGCGCGCGTCCGAGGTGAGAGTGGAGGGCGAGTAGAACCCCATGGGCTGCGACCGCAGGAGCCCGGCGAGGAAGGCCGCCGGGTAGTGCAGCTTGAGCCAGGAGCTCGCGTAGACGAGGAGGGCGAACGACAACGAGTGCGACTCCGCGAACCCGAAGTTCGAGAACGCCTGGATCTGCGCGTAGATGCGGTCGGACTGATCCTTCGAGAGGCCGCGTCGGGTCATCCCCGCGTAGAGCTTGTCGCGAACCTTCTCGATCTTCTCCAGCCCGCGCTTGGAGCCCATCGCCCGCCGCAGCAGATCGGCCTCATCGGCCGTGCAGTCGCCGATCGCCGTCGCCATCTGGATCAGCTGCTCCTGGAAGATCGGGATGCCGAGCGTGCGCTCCAGGATCGGCTGCAGGTCGCTGTGCGGATAGGGGATGTCGAGCCGCACCGGCTCCTCGCCCCGTGCCGCCCTGGCGCGGTTCTCCTCGTCGAGGGCATCCTTCGCCATCTTGCGGCGGACGAAGGGATGCACGGCCCCGCCCTGGATGGGCCCGGGGCGGATGAGGGCGATCTGGATCGCGAGGTCGTAGAAGCACCGGGGCTGCAACCGGGGGAGCAGACCGATCTGTGCGCGGGACTCCACCTGGAACACGCCGATCGAGTCGGCACGGCACAGCATGTCGTAGACGCCGGGCTCCTCCTTCGGGAGGGTCTCCAGCGTCCACTCCTCACCGGTCGCCTCGCGGATCAGGTCGAAGCAGTGCTGCAGTGCGGCGAGCATCCCCAGGCCCAGCAGGTCGAACTTCACGAGTCCCATCCAGGCCGCGTCGTCCTTGTCCCACTGGATGACCGAGCGGTTCTCCATGCGGGCGTGCTCGACCGGCACGACCTCGCCGACGGGACGGGCCGTGAGCACCATGCCGCCGGAATGGATGCCGAGGTGCCGTGGCGCCTTCAGCAGCTCTCCTGCGTACTCGATCACAGTCGCCGGGATGTCGTGCCCCTCGGCCATCTCCAGGCCGTGGCTCCACCCATCGACCTGCCGCGACCACGCGTCCTGCTGTCCGGGCGAATGCCCGAGCGCCCTGGCCATGTCGCGGATGGCGTTCTTGGGACGGTACTGGATCACGTTCGCGACCTGCGCCGCCCGCTCCCGCCCGTACTCCCGGTACACCCACTGGATGATCTCCTCGCGGCGGTCGGAGTCGAAGTCCACGTCGATGTCCGGCTCCTCCGAGCGCGTGGTCGCGAGGAAGCGCTCGAACGGGAGCCGGTAGAGGATCGGATCGACCGCGGTGATGCCCAGCAGATAGCACACCGCGCTCGCCGCAGCGGATCCGCGACCCTGGCACAGGATGCCGAGGCGTCGCGCCTCCGACACGATGCCGTGCACGATGAGGAAGTAGCCGGGGAAGTCCTTCTCCTCGATCACGTCGAGCTCGCGGTGGATGCGGCGGCGGCCATCGTCGTCCAGTCGCGGGTACTTGGACGGCACGGCCTCCCACACCAGATGCCGCAGCCACGTCATGGGCGTGTGGCCTTCCGGCACCTCCTGACGGGGCAGAGCCGGGCGTGCGCGGCGCAGCGGGAAGGCGGAGGCCCCGGCCAGCTCCAGTCCGTACGAGATCGCCCCGGGGTACCGCCGGAACCGCGCTGCCATCTCGGCGCCGCTGCGCAGATGCGCCCCGCCGTGCGCGGGGAGCCAGCCGTCGAGATCGTCCATGCTCCGCACCGCGCGCACCGCCGCGACCGCCTCGGCCAGGGCGGCGCGATCGGGGGTCGCGTAGTGCACGTTGTTGGTCGCCACCACGGGCAGACGCTGCCGGCGAGCGAGGTCGGCGAGGGCGTCGTTGCGCCGGGTGTCCAGGGGGTCGCCGTGGTCGAACAGCTCGACCGCGACGCGGTCCCGCCCGAACAGGTCGACCAGGCGGCGCAGGGGGGTCGCGGCGTCGCCGGCCTCGAGCCCGCGGCGGACACCGCCCTTGCGGCATCCGGTGAGGATCGTCCAGTGCCCCTCGGCGGTGGCCGCGAGCTCCTCGAGGTCGTAGACCGGGCGGCCCTTCTCTCCGCCGCGCAGATGGGCGGCCGTCATCGCGGCGGAGAGCCGGTGGTAGCCCTCGAGGCCGTCGGCGAGCACGAGCAGGTGGTCTCCCATCGGGTCGGCGGCTCCCCGCTGCGGCGCGTCGAGGCCGATCGACAGCTCGGCTCCGTACACGGTCTGCACGTGCACGTCCATGAGCTCGGCGACCTCGGCGAAGCGGGCGGCGCCGTAGAAGCCGTCGTGATCCGTGAGGGCCAGGGCGGAGAGGCCGAGGCGTTCCGCCTCGGCCAGCAGATCCTCGGGCGACGAGGCCCCGTCGAGGAAGGAGTACGAGGAGTGCGCGTGCAGCTCGGCATAGGGCACGGCATCCTCGGGCCGGGTGACCGTCCTCGGTGGGGTGCGCTTCTTCCGTGTGCTCACCGGCCCCGGGTCCGGGCGGTCGAGCCGGGGCTCGGAGCCGCCGATCGGATACGGCGACTCCTCGCCGCTCAGCGTGCGCTCGAGTTCGCGCCAGGTCTGCGGAGGGTTGTGCCAGCCCATCAGCGGTACCGCCCCTCGGCCCACCACCGGTCGCCGGCCGAGAACACCAGCCAGGCCCGGTCGTGGCCGTCGACGATCTGCAGGCGATGCCCCCGCTTGCCGCCCGTGCTCTCCCAGCGGCGCTCGTGGATCGGCCATGGTCCTGCCCAGGCGCGCACCTCGTCGCCGTCGATCCGTGCGGGGACGGCCGACAGTGCGCCCCGCTCGTCGACGGCCACGGCCTCGCCGCTCGCCGTCTGCACGCCGATCGGCCGCGGGGGACGGAACACCTCGGCCGGCAGCGGGTCGGGCAGGCTGCCGGGCCAGGGGCGGTCGGGGTCGCGCGGCGCGACGCTCCGTTCACCCCAGGGCGTGAGCACCTGGCGGTCGGCGAGCCAGCGCCCGCCCGAGAGCGCCGCGGTCACGACGCCCTGATGTCCCAGCATGGTCTGCACGCGGGAGACGGCGTGGTGCAGGCGCTCGTCGGTGCCGGAACCGAACAGGCCTGGTTGGTGATGGGCGGCGTCGTCGACGGCCACGGGCACGACGCGCACCATCGCGATGCCGCCGAAGGCCCGTGCTTCGTCGACGGGTTCCTTCGCGGATTCGGCGGCGAGGGCCTCGAGCTGCCAGCGCACGCGGTCGACGAGGTCGGCGGCGTCGAAGCAGGTCGGGTGCAGCCAGGTGCGCGAATGCACCCGCCCGTCGTCGTCGGTCAGGTCGATGCGCACCTCGGTGCAGACGACCGAGGCGTCGGCGAGAGCGAGGAGCACCGCATCCGCCGTCTGCCGAACCGCGAACGCCACCTGGTCGGCTCCGGCGAGCGGGGAGTCGAACTCGATCGCACGCACGAGCTCCGGGTCGGGAGGGCGCGCGACGACCGCCCGGGAGTCGGCGCCGGCCGCGAGCGCGTGCAGCCGGGCGCCGCGCTCGCCGAAGCGATCCCGCACCTCGATCTCGTCGAGGGCCGCGAAGTCGCCGAGGGTGCGCACCCCGAGGCGCTCGAGCAGGCCGGTGAGCTGCTCGTCGCGCAGCACCCGCACGGGAAGCGGATGCAGGAACTCCTCGGCGCGCCCGGCCGGGATCACCGTGCAGGGCGCGGGCCCGCGAGCGGCGAGCTCGGCCGTGAACGGGCCGTCGGCGACGCCCACGCGCACCTCGGGGTAGCCGGCCTCGGCGAGGACGCGGATCAGAGCCGCCCCCGCCTCGGCCTCGCCCTCGTGGTAGCGGGCGATGCCGCGGGCGCGGAGCGCGGCGAGTCCTGGGCGCAGCAGCGCGACGCCGGGGGCGTGCCGCTCGATGAGCTGCAGCACGGGGAGGAACGCCCTCTCGTCCGTGGCGGGGTCGTGCGGGAGCACCCGCAGCGACGAGATGCAGCCCTGCGCCTCACGGCGGCGCTGTCCCGCCCGCACGCCGTGCTCGCGCGCCGAGGCCGTGCAGGCGATGACGGTGTTCGCGTGCACGAGAGCGGTCGGCGGATGCGGGGGAGCACCCCCCAGCGCCGCCCGCAGCGGCCAGTCGGGGAACCACAGCACGAGGACCCGGTGAGGAGCGTTCATCCGGCCACCGCCAGTCATCCGGCCACCGCCAGGGAGGGGTACTCCGCCGGGGCGGCATCCGCGACCCGCAGACCGGGCAGCGTGACCAGCTCGGTGGGGGTCTGCTCCGGCACGGCTTCGACGGCTCCGGTGCTGCCGGGTAGGCGCACGTGCACGCTCGACGCCAGCGGGCTGTTCCGCGTCCGCGCGGTCACGGTCGCTGTGGATCCCTCGATCAGTCCCCACCCCTCGCCGATGCCCTGCCACTGCTGGTCGTGCAGGCGGATCGAGCCCTCGCTCTGCGGCCAGGGCCCCGCGGCCTCGGACTCGGCGACGAGCAGGGTGGCGCCGCGATCGCGGAGCCGGGCGCTCAGCCGCGACGCCTCGGCATCGCGGACCCTCCCTCCTGGCTGCAGGGCGATCAGGGGGACGACCTCGGCGAGGGCGGAGGTCACGGCGAGCCAGCGGTCGCCCGGATCGGGGACGAGAATCAGGCGGGGCAACGCGATGCCGAACGCGGCCGCCGCTTCGACGCCGAGTGTCGGCATCCCGACGACCGCGCACCAGAGTCCTTTGCCCGAGGCGGCGCTGAGGAGTGCGAGGACCAGGCTGGGCGAGGAGGAGACGGTGTAGGCGGCGCCGGTCTGCAGGCCCTGTTCGGGCAGCAGGGAGGAGAACGCCGGGTCGAGGGGGAGCAGCGGATGCTCGCTGCGCCGCCGTTGCATACGGCTGATCTCGCGGCGCAGTCGCAGCACCTCTCCGGCGCGGGAGTCGCCCGCCGGAGAGATCGCTGCCATCGCATCCATCGCCATGCCTCCATCTTCGAACGGATATTCTAATAATTCAACTGGAGGAACAACGATAGTTCGAACCTCCGACATCCGCATCGGCACAGCGATGTCGGATGCCGTCGGTACGCTGAGCGCATGAGGATCGAGTTCGAGAGCGTCGTCACCCGGTGGGAGAAGCGCGTCGACGACTGGTTCTTCGCCACGATGCCCGGGGAGATCTCCGTCGAGCTGCGCGAACTGCCGGCGCCTCCGCGCGGCTTCGGCTCGCTGCGGGTGCAGGCGCGGATCGGAGCCTCGATCTGGAACACCTCGATCTTCTTCGACGGCGCCGCCTTCGTGCTCCCGCTCAAGAAGGCCATCCGCACCGCGCAGGACATCTCCGAGGGTGACATCGTGCTCGTCGATCTCGACGTGCTCGACCTCTGACCGTCCCGCCCGGCCCGAGGTTATCCACACCGTCCGATCGACGGTGGCGCAGACCTCCTAGCCTTCCCTCATGGAACCGCGCACCGGGCTCATCGTCCTCGTTCACCTCGCGCTGCTCGTCGTCGCCGCGCGTCTCGTCGTGATCGACGTGCGCACGCACCGCCTACCCGATCGGATCGTCCTGCCGACCCTGGCCGCGCTCCTCGCCCTGATCGCGATCGACGCCCTCGCGGCGCACGACACGGCCCCGCTGCTCCGCGCGAGCGGTGGACTCCTGATGCTCGGTGGGTTCTACGCCGTGCTGCGTCTGCTCAGCCGGAACGGCATGGGCGGGGGAGACGTCAAGCTCGCGGCGGTCATCGGCCTGCTCCTCGGATGGCACGGCTGGCAGGCGCTCGCGATCGGCGCTGCGGCGGCCTTCGTGCTCGGGGCCGTGCACGCGGGCATCCTCCTGCTGCTCCGACGGGCGGATCGGCGCACGCGCATCGCCTTCGGGCCGTGGATGATCGCCGGCGCCGTGCTCGGCATCCTCGTGGCGTGACGAGGATCGATCGAGACCGGGCTATGGTGAGGGGATGGCACTCGCACGACTCCACGGAGGCCCGCTGGACGGGCAGATCATCCCCCTCGACGCCGATGCAGACGACAAGCTGATCGTCCCGTACAGCGAGACGCAGATCGTCTACAACCGTCGCGGCGACGCGCAGAACACGGGCGACTCCGACGGCCCCACCGAGGTGGACTACTGGTACGACGAGTCCCTCGAGGACATCAATCCGGCGGATGACTGAGTCGCACGACGCGGCACGGTCCTCGGTGGAGCCCTCGCGGGTCGTCGAAGTCGAGCGCAAGTACGACGTCGATGCCGACACCCCGCTGCCTGACTGGACCGGCCTGCCCGGGGTCGACGAGGTCTCGGCGGGAGAGCTGCGCGAGCTCGACGCGCGCTACCTCGACACGGGCGACGCCGAGCTCTCCCGCGCCGGGGTCGCTCTGCGGCGACGCACCGGCGGACCGGATGAGGGCTGGCACATCAAGGGGCCGCGCGAGGGGGACGGCCGACTCGAGATCGGCTGGCCGCTGGGCGACGCCGACGTCGTGCCCTCCGCGGTCACCGAGACTCTCGCTCGATGGACGACGGGGGAACTGCTGCCCCTCGCCCGCATCGAGAACAGCCGCACTGCCTTCCACCTCACGGGTCCGGACGGTGTGATCGCCGAGTTCGTCGACGACCACGTCCGCGCCACGGATCTCCGCGCCGACGTCGTACGCGAGTGGCGGGAGTGGGAGTTCGAGCTCGGACCGGCCGCACCCGCGGATGCTGCGGGTCGCGAGGCGCTGTTCGCCGCCGTCGAGCGGGCCGTGTCCGCTGCGGGGGGCCGCGAGGCGTCATCCGGCTCGAAGCTCGCCAGAGCGCTGGGATTCTGAGCGGGGCGCAAGCCCCTTCCTCGGCTCTCCACGGCATGCTTGAGTGACACCATGAGCCGTTCCGTCCTCCTCCGCTCCCTCGAGACGGTGGTCCCCGAGACCGTGATCGCACAGGACGCGGTGCGGGACATCTTCGCGTCGCAGCCCGGCATCGGTCGACTCGCGCAGCGTCTGATCGGCGCATCCTTCAACGAGTCGGGCATCGCCACGCGGCATACCGTGGTCGACGAGCTCGCGTCGTCCGCGCAGGTCGACGAGCCGATGTTCTACGATCGGGCGTCGGGTCTGCTGCTCGCACCCGGAACCAAGGCGCGCAACGACCTCTACACGCGGGAGTCCACCCGGCTCGTCGTCGAGGCCGCACGGCGGACGATCGCGGCGGACCCCGACCTCGACGTGTCCGACATCACGCACGTCATCACGGCATCGTGCACCGGATTCCACGCACCAGGACCCGACTACGAGATCGTGCGCGCCCTGGGCCTCCCGGACTCCGTGCAGCGCTACCACCTGGGGTTCATGGGTTGCTACGCCGCGATGCCCGCGCTGCGCGCCGCCCGCCAGTTCTGCCTCGCCGATCCCGACGCCGTGGTGCTCGTCGCCAGTGTCGAACTGTGCACCCTGCACCTGCGCTCGTCGGACGATCCGGATGTGATCGTCGCCTCCTCGCTGTTCGCCGACGGGGCAGCCGCCGGCATCGTCACCGCGCGCGACCTGAGCACCCGGGTCCAAGCGGTCGCTCTCGACCGCTTCCACACCGCCATCGCTCCCGAGGGCGAGAAGGACATGGCCTGGACGATCGGCGACACGGGTTTCGAGATGGTCCTGTCGACCGCGGTCCCGCACATCATCGGCGAGACGATCCTCGACGCGATCCGTCCGCTGTTCGACGCCGACGAGGAACTGCTCGGCGCGTTCGACGGCGGACGGATCGGCGACGAAGTCGCGCACTGGGCCGTGCACCCAGGCGGACGCGGCATCCTCGATCGCGTGCAGGACCGGCTGCACCTGAGCGACGGTCAGCTCGCTCCCGCGCGGACGGTGCTGCGCGAGTACGGGAACATGTCGAGTGCGACCGTGCTGTTCGTGATCCGCGACATCCTCGCGAGCGGGGCCGCGGACGGCTCGCGTGTGGCGGCCATGGCCTTCGGCCCCGGCCTCACGGCCGAGAGCGCTCTCCTGACGGTCGTAGCCGGCGGATGAAGGTCGACCTGTCGGCGCGGGCGCCCGAGCTCGTCGAGCTCATGGACGACCCCGACGCCGATCTCGCGATGCTCGAGCGCACGTACGACCGATTCCGGCTCGTGAACGCCGCGGTCGCGCGGCCCGGACTGCTGCTTCGGCGCGACATCCTGCCGCGCGCCCGGCGCGGCCCCGTCCGCATCCTGGACGTCGGAGCGGGGGGCGGCGACGTGAGTCGGATGATCGCACGCAGGCTCCGCCGAGACGGACTCGCGGCCGAGGTCACGGCGCTGGACGCCGACGAGAGGGCTGTCCGCTGGGCGAAGGCGAACGACGGGGGAGCGGGAGTGCGCTATCGGCGCGCGCTGGCCGCAGACCTCGTGGCCGAGGAGGAACGATACGACGTGGTGTTCTCCAACCACGTCCTGCATCACCTCGCGGATGCCGAGCGCCAGGAGGTGCTCGAGGACACGCGCCGTCTCGTGAATCCGGGCGGCGTCGTCGTGCACCGCGACATCGCGCGGAGCACCGCCGCGTACGCGCTGTTCGACCTCGGCACCGCGCTGCTCTCGAGGTCGTTCCTGCGCGGCTCGTTCATCCGGGTCGACGGCCTTCTCAGCATCCGCCGCTCGTACACGCCGCGCGAGCTCCGTGCCGTCGCACCGCCGGGTTGGACGGTGCGTGGAGCCCTGCCCGCCCGCCTGGAGCTGCGCTGGGAGGAACCCGCGGGCTGATCGCCGACGAACGGCAGGGATGACGAAGGGCTCGGATGCCGACGCATCCGAGCCCTTCGTACCGCATCAGAAGTTGATCATGTGACCGGCGAGACCGTGGAAGCCCTCCTGCAGGGCCTCCGACAGCGTCGGGTGCGTGTGCACGTTGCGCGCGAGCTCCAGCGCCGTGAGGTCCCACTTCTGCGCGAGCGTGAGCTCGGGAAGCAGCTCCGATACGTCGGGGCCGATCATGTGCGCGCCGATGAGCTCGAGGTGCTCGGCGTCGGCGATGAGCTTCACGAAGCCGACGGGCTCGCCGAGGCCGTGCGCCTTGCCGTTCGCCATGAACGGGAACGTCGCGACCTTGATCTCGCGCCCCTCGTCCTTGGCCTGCTGCTCGGTGAGTCCGAACGACGCGACCTGCGGCGAGCAGAACGTCGCGCGCGGCATCATGCGGTAGTCGCCGAGCGTCTGCGTCTCGGCCTTGCCGATGGTCTCGGCGGCGACGACGGCCTGCGCCTCGGCGACGTGCGCGAGCTGCAGCTTCATCGTCACATCGCCGATCGCGTAGATGCCCTCGACGTTCGTGCGCATGTGGTCGTCGATGTCGATCGCGCCGCGCTCGGTGAGCTTCACGCCGGTCTTGTCGAGACCGAAGCCCTCGACGTTCGGGGCGAAGCCGACCGACATGAGCACCTTGTCGGCCTCGATCGACGACTGCTGGCCGTCCTTGCCGGTGTAGGAGACGGTGACCGACGAGCCGTTGTCGACGACGCTCTCGACCTTGGTGGAGGTGAGGATGTCGACGCCGTAGTTCTTGTACTGCTTCGTGATCTCCTTCGACACGTCTGCGTCCTCGTTGGGGAGGGCGCGGTCGAGGAACTCGATGATCGTGACCTTCACGCCGTAGTTCGTCATGACGTAGGCGAACTCCATGCCGATGGCGCCGGCGCCGACGATGACGATCGACTTCGGCAGCTCACGGCTCATGATCTGCTCTTCGTACGTCACGACGTTGTCGCTGAGCTGCACCCCGGGGAGCAGGCGGACCTTCGAGCCGGTCGCGATGATCGCATTGTCGAAGGTGACCTCTTCGGTCGTGCCGTCGGACTTGGCGACCGAGATGGCCTTGGGGCCCGTGAAGGTGCCGCGGCCGTCGTACTCGGTCACCTTGTTCTTCTTCATCAGGAAGTGGATGCCCTTGACGCGGCCGTCGGCGACGACGCGGCTGCGGTCGAACGCCTTGCCGTAGTCGATCGTGAACTCACCCGAGATGCCGAAGAAGTCGGCCTTGTGGTTCAGCGTGTGCGCGATCTCCGCGTTCTTCAGGAGCGCCTTGGAGGGGATGCAGCCGACGTTGAGGCACACACCGCCCCAGTACTTCTCCTCGATGATCGCGGTGGACAGGCCGAGCTGCGCGCTGCGAACCGCAGCGACGTATCCGCCAGGACCTGCACCAAGGATGACGACGTCGTAGTGTGGCATGCCTTAAGCCTAGCGCTCCGTCGGGGCGTCGGAATCAGAGTCCGGGCCCTCGTCCGCGGCGTCCTCCGTACCGGTGCGCCGCCCCCGAAGGGCGAACGCGATGACCACGGCGACCACGATCACCAGGATGCCGAGGATCGCGAGCAGCCAGATCCAGTTCGACGCCGACGACCCCTCGTCCGGCGTGGCGACCGGGGAGGGGGTGGGCGTCTCCGCGGTGGGGGAGACCGTCTGCGCGGCGCTCGGGGTCGTCGCCGGGGTCTCGACGGGCGGCTCGGTGACGGAGCTGTTCGCGACCGTGAAGGAGAATTCGCCCGAGGTGGGGTGACCGTCGCTCGAGACGATCTTCCAGACCACGCGGTAGGCGCCGGCCGCGGCCTCTGCCACGAGCGGCTGCGTCACGATCGCGCCGTCCACGGTGGCGGGTCCGTCGGTCACGGAGACGCCGGAGGCATCTGTCACGACGACCTCGGTCGCGCCCTCGCCGTCGATCAGCTTGGCGCTGAAAGTGAGAGTGAGGGCGGAGGGCAGCGTGTCGACCGTCCCATCGGCCTCGGGAGAGGAGGCCAGGAGGGAGTCGTGCGCGGATGCCGAGAGGGGTGCGACCAGGATCAGGAACGCCGAGAGAAGGGCTGCGGCGAGGGCGACCGGGGTGGTGGAACGGCGACGGGCTGTGGTTTTCACGTGCCCAGCCTATGGAGTTCCGGTATGCAGCACCTGAGTGCGATCCGGCCTCCCGCGCGGGCGTCCGCATCCGTTAGTCTGGGTTGTCAGGAGGGCACAGTGACAGACAGCGAGAGCCGACCGGCGGAAGACGCCGCGATCCACCGTTCCGGCGAGCAGAGGCACGACGTGACCCAGACGTTCGGGCACGATTCGGATCTTTCCTTCGTGCCGTTCGGCGTGGAGCTCACGGACGTCGAGCAGAGCGCGATCGCCGCACTGCCCGCCGGTTCCGCCCTGCTGCTCGTGCGCTCCGGCGCACTGGCGGGGGCCCGGTACCTCCTCGACACCGACGTGACGACCGTGGGGCGCCACCCCGAGGCCGACATCTTCTTCGACGACGTGACCGTGTCGCGTCGTCACGCCGAGATCACCCGCACCGGATCGTCGTTCGAGATCATCGACCAGCGTTCCCTCAACGGCACGTACGTGAACGGCGAGCGCGTGGACCGCAGCGTGCTGGTCGACGGCTCCGAGCTCCGCGTGGGCAAGTTCCGTCTGAACTTCTTCGTATCCCCGGTCGATCGAGTCTCGGCGAACGGCTGATGGCGGCCGCACCCGCCCGTGAACGCTCAGCGTCCGCGGGCCTTCTGAGCATCGGCCAGGTGCTCGCGAGGCTCACGCCCGAGTTCCCCGATCTCACCTCCAGCAAGTTGCGCTTCCTCGAGGTCCAGGGCATCGTGACGCCCTCACGCACCGAATCCGGGTACCGCAAGTTCTCGGGCTCCGACATCGAGCGACTCCGCCTCGGACTCACCCTGCAGCGGGACCACTACCTGCCGCTCAGCGTGATCAGGGAGCAGCTCGACGAGGCTGAGGCGAGCGGCGAGTCCGCCGCCATCGTGCCGCCGCCCTCGATCACGCCGACCCCTCGCCGCTACCGCCGCGACGAGTTGCTGTCGGCGGCCGGCGCCGGACCGCAGCTCCTCAACGACGCCATCAGCACCGGGGTCATCACGGCCCAGGAGTCGTACGCCGAGGGCACGGTCACGTTGCTGCGCGGCCTGGTCGCCCTCGACCGCCACGGCATCGAGCCGCGACACCTCCGCTCGCTGCGTCAGGGCGCCGATCGCGAGGTCGCGCTCATCGAGTCGGCCATGTCCGCGCTGCTGCGCCGCACGGATGCAGCCTCCCGCGCCAAGGCGAACGAGATGGCGCCCACGCTGGCGGCGAAGATCGACGAAGTGCGTGCGCTGTTCGTCAAGGACGCGCTGAACAGACTGCTTTCGTAACGAACTGATTGCGACACACCTTCACGCTCGCACGGATGTCATTGCCGCTGCCGAGGGCCTGCTCTAGCGTGGAGGTAACAGCCCCGAGGAGGATTCAGATGGATGCGGATGAGCGCGCAGGCGACCCGCGGTTCGTGACCGAACTCCTCTTCACCGACGGCTTACCGGCCATGGACGACGAGGTCGGCTACCGCGGTGCGGTCGCCGCACGCGCGGCGGGCATCACCTACCGTCAGCTCGACTACTGGGCGCGCACCGAACTCGTCGAGCCGACCGTGCGCGGCGCGAGCGGCTCCGGGTCGCAGCGCCTCTACGGCTTCCGTGACATCCTCGTGCTCAAGCTCGTGAAGAGCCTTCTCGACACCGGTATCTCGCTGCAGCAGATCCGCACCGCTGTCGAGGAGCTGCGTCGCGCCGGCATCCGCGATCTGGCCGGCACCACGCTCATGAGCGACGGTGCCTCCGTGTACCTCTGCACGTCGAACGACGAGGTCATCGACCTCGTGAGTCGGGGCCAGGGCGTCTTCGGCATCGCGGTCGGCAAGGTGCTGCGCGAGGTCGAGTCGACTCTCGTCGAGTTCGACCCGACCGCTCCCGATCCCGTCGACGAGCTCAGCGCCCGACGCGCCAAGCGCTCCGCCTGACGGCATCCGCGCCGCTCGGCGGACAACGAGAAACGGCCACCCTCGCGAGAGGATGGCCGTTCTGCTGTGTGTCGACGGTCCGGGTGATCAGGCCTGCGGGCCGGTCTCCGGGACCTGGATGCGCCCGGTGCGGATGATCCGGTCGAGCAGCTGGTCGAAGTCCGCGGCGAGTTCCTGCGCGGAGTCGCCAGGCCAGATGTGCAGAGGCTTCGCCGCGCCCTGCGCCTGCTGCAGCGAGGTGCGCTCCGGCAGCTGCGGCGAGAGCACCAGCGGGCCGAACATGTCGCGGAGCTCCTTGATGCGGAACTGGTGCTCGATCGACTGGGGACGCACGCGGTTCACGACGATGCCGAGCGGCTGCAGACGCGGCGAGAGACCACGGCGGATCTCTTCGATCGCGCGCAGCGCGCGGTCGGCTGCGGCGACGGAGAACAGTCCGGGTTCGGTGACGACCATGACGCGGTCGCTCGCGGCCCATGCGGTGCGGGTGAGCGCGTTGAGGGATGGTGCGCAGTCGATCAGCACGAGGTCGTAGTCGGCCTCGACGGAGGCGAGAGCCTCCTCGAGCTTCCACACGTCGCGGACGCTCGGGTGCGGGCCGTCGAAGTTGATGGCCGACGGGCTGCCGATGAGGACGTCGATCGTTCCCGGGTGGACCTTGGCCCATCCGCTGGAGGTGATCGCCTGACGGACGACCTTCTCCTTCGGGTTCGCCAGGACATCGGCGATGTTGAGCCGTCCGGCTACCTGGATGTCCATTCCGGTGGACACATCCGACTGCGGGTCGAGGTCGACGACGAGCGTGCGAACACCACGGGCGAAGGCCGCGGAGGCCAGTCCGAGAGTCACGGTCGTCTTGCCGACGCCACC
Organism: Microbacterium sp. LMX7-1.2; assembly: GCF_040675935.1. Taxonomy (NCBI): domain Bacteria; kingdom Bacillati; phylum Actinomycetota; class Actinomycetes; order Micrococcales; family Microbacteriaceae; genus Microbacterium; species Microbacterium sp. LMX7-1.2. The sequence continues at coordinate 3,471,047 of NZ_JBEGIL010000001.1, forward strand.
CTTGAGAGAGCTGACGCTGAGTACGTGCACGGACACCACGTTACCTTCCCCTAGGCTGGGTGCACACTCAGCCCCGCCCCATGCGTGCCGAAAACGTCGCGCATCGAGCTTTCAGAGGTGTGCATGTTCCAGAAGATCCTGGTGGCCAACCGCGGCGAGATCGCGATCCGAGCCTTCCGTGCGGCATTCGAGGTGGGAGCGAGGACCGTGGCGGTCTTCCCCCACGAGGACAGGGGCTCGGTCCACCGTCTCAAGGCCGACGAGGCCTACGAGATCGGGGAGCGCGGGCATCCCGTGCGTGCGTACCTCGACGTCGACGAGATCATCCGCGTGGCCAAGGAAGCCGGCGCTGATGCGATCTACCCGGGCTACGGCTTCCTCTCCGAGAACCCCGAGCTCGCCGAGAAGGCGGCCGCCAACGGCATCGTCTTCATCGGGCCGCCCGCGAAGGTGCTCGAGATGGCGGGGAACAAGGTCGAGGCCAAGCGGCACGCGATCGAGGCCGGGGTCCCGGTGCTCCGATCGACCGAGGCATCCGACGACGTGGACGCGCTCGTCGCGCAGGCCGAGGAGATCGGCTTCCCGCTCTTCGCGAAGGCCGTCGCGGGCGGCGGCGGACGAGGGATGCGGCGCGTCGAGACCGCCGCCGAGCTCGCTCCCGCCCTCGCCGAGGCCATGCGCGAGGCGGCCAGCGCCTTCGGCGACCCGCGCATGTTCCTCGAGCAGGCGGTCGTACGGCCGCGGCACATCGAAGTGCAGATCCTCGCCGACAAGTCGGGCGAGACCGTGCACCTGTTCGAGCGCGACTGCTCGGTGCAGCGCCGCCATCAGAAGGTCGTGGAGATCGCCCCGGCGCCGAACCTCGACGACGACATCCGCACGGCGCTGCACGGCTACGCGGTCGCCTTCGCGCGGTCGATCGGCTACGAGAACGCCGGGACGGTGGAGTTCCTGCTCGAGACCGCGGGGGAGCGCACCGGCGAGGTCGTGTTCATCGAGATGAACCCGCGCATTCAGGTTGAGCACACCGTGACCGAGGAGGTCACGGACGTCGACCTCGTGCAGAGCCAGATGCGCATCGCCTCCGGACAGACCCTCGCCGAGCTCGGGCTGCAGCAGGAGAACCTGCACGTACGCGGAGCGGCGCTGCAGTGCCGCATCACGACCGAAGACCCGACCCAGGGGTTCCGGCCCGACACCGGCAAGATCACGACGTACCGGTCGCCCGGCGGCGCCGGCATCCGACTCGACGGCGGGACCGTGCACCAGGGCGCGCAGATCAGCCCCCACTTCGACTCCATGCTCGCGAAGCTGACGTGCCGCGGGCGTGACTTCCCCGCCGCCGTGGCCCGAGCCCGACGCGCCCTCGCCGAGTTCCGCATCCGCGGAGTCTCGACCAACATCCCGTTCCTGCAGGCGCTGCTCGAGGACGACGCCTTCATCGCGGGCGACGTGAGCACCTCCTTCATCGACGAGCGTCCCGATCTGTTGCGCGGTCGTGCGTCCAAGGACCGCGGCACGAAGATCCTCAACTGGCTGGTCGACGTGACGGTCAACAAGCCGCACGGCGCGCATACCGGTGTGGTGGATCCGCGCAGCAAGCTCCCGGAGATCGACCTGACGACCGAGCCCGTGGCGGGTTCGCGTCAGCGGCTGCTCGAGCTCGGTCCCGAGGGGTTCGCGCGGAGCCTGCGCGAGCAGAGCGCCCTGGCTATCACCGACACGACGTTCCGCGATGCGCATCAGTCGCTGCTCGCGACACGCGTGCGCACGCGCGACCTCGCGGCGGCGGCGCCCTACATCGCCCGTCTCACCCCCGGACTGCTGTCGGTCGAGGCCTGGGGCGGGGCCACGTACGACGTCGCCCTCCGCTTCCTCGGCGAGGACCCGTGGGAGCGTCTCGACAAACTCCGCGCGGCCCTTCCGAACGTCGCGATCCAGATGCTCCTCCGCGGGCGCAACACGGTCGGCTACACGCCGTACCCGACCGAGGTGACCGAGGCCTTCGTCCAGGAGGCCGCGGCGAGCGGGGTCGACATCTTCCGCATCTTCGACGCCCTGAACGACGTCGAGCAGATGCGACCCGCCATCGAGGCGGTCCGGGCGACGGGAACCGCCGTCGCCGAGGTGGCGCTGTGCTACACGGGTGATCTGCTGAATCCGGCCGAGGACCTCTACACGCTCGACTACTACCTCGACCTCGCCGAGCGGATCGTCGAGGCGGGCGCCCACATCATCGCGATCAAGGACATGGCGGGTCTGCTGCGTCCCGCGGCCGCGGCGAGGCTCGTCACGGCGCTGCGCGAGCGCTTCGACCTGCCCGTGCACCTGCACACCCACGACACCCCCGGCGGTCAGCTCGCGACGCTGCTCGCGGCCAGCGCCGCAGGCGTGGATGCGGTGGATGCGGCATCCGCACCGCTCTCCGGCACGACGAGCCAGCCGTCGCTGTCGTCGCTCGTGGCGGCGCTCGCGCACACCGAGCGCGACAGCGGAATCGACCTCGCCGGGGTCTCCGACCTCGAGCCGTACTGGGAGGCCGTGCGGCGCATGTACGCGCCGTTCGAGTCGGGACTGCCCGGGCCCACGGGGCGCGTGTACCACCATGAGATCCCGGGCGGACAGCTCTCGAACCTGCGCCAGCAAGCGAAGGCGCTCGGCCTCGCCGAGGACTTCGAACTCATCGAGGACATGTACGCGGCCGCGGACCGCATCCTCGGGCGAGTGCCCAAGGTGACGCCCTCGTCGAAGGTCGTCGGCGATCTCGCCCTGCACCTCGCCGCTGTCAAGGCCGACCCGGCCGATTTCGAGGCGAAACCCGAGAAGTACGACGTGCCGGATTCGGTCGTCGGCTTCATGGCCGGTGAGCTCGGCGATCTCCCCGGAGGATGGCCCGAGCCGTTCCGGTCGAAGGTCCTCGCGGGCCGCTCGGTGCGCACGGGCCTCACCGAGATCTCAGCCGAAGACCAGGCAGCCCTCGCCGCGGGCGGCGCGGAGCGTCGCGCGCGCCTCAACACGCTGCTGTTCCCGGCTCCGACGCGCGAGTTCGCGCAGGTCCGTGAACAGTTCGGCGACCTCTCCGTGCTCGACACGAACGACTACCTGTACGGGCTCGTGCAGGGTCAGGAGCACCTGGTCGAGATCGATCGCGGGGTGCAGCTGTACGTCGGCCTGGAAGCGGTGGGCGATGCGGACGAGCGCGGCATGCGCACCGTCATGACCACGCTCAACGGCCAGCTGAGGCCCGTGTTCGTGCGTGATCGGTCGATCGCGGTCGATGCCCACGAGGTCGAGAAGGCCGATACCTCGGTGCCCGGTCAGGTCGCCGCGCCGTTCTCGGGTGTCGTGACGCTCAAGGTCGAGGTCGGCGCGTCCGTGAGCGCCGGAGAGCCGGTCGCGTCGATCGAGGCCATGAAGATGGAGGCGGCGATCACGGCGCCGGTCGCGGGTGTCGTCGAACGCCTTGCGATCGGGGCGACGCAGCAGGTCGACGCGGGCGACCTTTTGGTCGTGATCCGTCCGGCGCACTAATCTTGTGCGGCAGGGCCGCGCTCGACGCAGCGCACCCGAGGCCCGCATGAGCTTGGAGTGACGACGTGACCCCGAAGAACGTGGCTGAGCCGCCGGACGACGAGTCCCGCGGTGTGCTCGACGACACCGCGTCGATCGATACGACGGGAATCGGCATCCTCGGGAAGACCGCCCAGGTCGATGTCGAGATCCCTCAGGACGAGGATGACGCGCTCGAAGACGACGGTGTCGTCGATGGTGAGGTCGTCGCGGACCTCATCATCGACGAGCCCGTCGCCGCGGCCAAGGCCGCGGCGGAGATCTCGGATGCGGTTCTCGGGGCGCCGATGGTGATCGAGCTGCCGCCCGAACCGCGGCGTGCGGTCGAGGCGGATGCGATCGTGGAGCCGGAGCCGGAGCCGGAGCCGGAGCCGGAGCCGGAGCCGGAGCCGGAGCCGGAGCCTGAGGCTGAGGCTGAGCCTGAACCGGAGCGGGAGCCTGAGCTGGAGCCGGAGCCGGAGCCGGAGCCGGAGCCTGAGCCGGAGCCTGAGCCGGAGCGGGAGCCTGAGCTGGAGCTGGAGCCGGAGCCGGAGCCGGAGCCCGAACCCGAGGCGGCGCCTGCTGCCCGGCCGATCCCGACGACCGCCGCTCTCGCGGAGACCCCGGCCGCAGCTGTCACCCCCGCGTCCGCCGCCGCTGCCGAGGCGGACGCCGCCGCCGCATTCATCGCGCAGGCGAAGGCCGACCTGGAGACCCGCTCCCGCACCCGGACGAACGTCGAACGACAGCCACGTGTCGAGAAGGAGAGGGCAACCGTGGACACCCCGAAGAGCGCTCCGGCGGCCGCACCGGCACGACGCGCATCGCGCGCGGATGCGCAGCTGTCCTCCAAGCGCCTCGACCAGCTCGGCAACTCCTCCCGGGAGAGCAGCGATCTGCTCACCGCCGATCGCCTGCTTGACCCCCACCGCGTGGCCAAGCCCGAACCGGAGGGTGCGTGGAGCCACTTCCTGTACGCGATCTCCGGTCGGCGCATCAACATCGGCGACGGGCGCCGCGCCCGCGAGCGCAAGGCGCTAACCGCGCGCATCGCCGCCCCGATCTCGGGTGGCGCTCGCTTCATCCCCGTGCTGTCTCGCAAGGGCGGTGTGGGCAAGACGACGATCACCAGTCTGCTCGGGATGGCCCTGGCGGATGCCCGCGAGGACCGCGTGATCGCGGTCGACGCGAACCCCGACCGCGGCACTCTCGCCGACCGTGTGGTCCGCCCGAACCACAGCCGCTCTGTGCGCGACCTCGTGCGCATCCACGACGAGGTCAAGGGCTACCACGACATCTCCGCGATCGTGAGCCGGGACGCCACCCGTCTCGACGTGCTGGCCTCCGACTCGGACCCGCGCATCGCGGAGGCGTTCAGCGACAGCGACTACCGCGACGTGGCCGAGGTCGCCGCTCACTACTACTCGCTCGTGCTCACCGACACCGGTACGGGGATCGTGCATTCGGTGATGTCGGCGACTCTGGACCTCGCCGACCAGTTGGTGATCGTGTCGGGCCTCAGCGTCGACGAGGCGCGCCTCGCCTCCGAGACGCTCACGTGGCTGGAGACGAACGGCTACGCCGAGCAGGCGCGGGATGCCGTCGTGGTGCTCAATCAGTCGACACCCGGAGCGCCTCTCGTGCGTCTGACCGAGCTCGAGACGCACTTCCGCACGCGAGCACGGCACGTCGTCCGGATGCCGTACGACCCCCAGATCGCGGGAGGTGGCGCGATCGTCTTCGCCAACCTCCAGCCCGAGACCAGGGTCGCGGCGCGCCAGCTCGCCGCTCTGCTCGTCGAGGGCCTCCGGACGAAGGGCTCCTGATGGCAGTGCGTGAGATCCGCGTGTTCGGCGACCCGGTGCTGCGCACGATGTGCTCGCCGATCGACGCGCTCGACGACGGCGTGCGCGCGCTCGTGACCGACCTGATCGACACCGTGGAGCTGCCCGGCCGCGCGGGCGTCGCCGCGCCGCAGATCGGGGTGGCGTTGCGCGCCTTCAGCTACAACATCGACGGCGACATCGGCTACGTCATCAACCCCGTCCTCGCCGAGGTGCGCGGTGAACCCGTGCCGACGGGGGAGGGATGCCTGTCGGTTCCCGGTCTGTGGCACGATGCGCTCCGCTACCCGTGGGCGCGGGTCGAGGGCATCGACCTCGACGGCGAGGCGGTCGTGCTGGAAGGCGAGGGGTTGCTCGCCCAGGCGCTGCAGCATGAGACCGATCATCTCGACGGCAAGCTGTACCTCTCGCGCCTCGACGCCGAGACCCGCAAGCGGGCGATGCGCGAGGTGCGCGAGAGCGCCTGGTTCTGACGTCCTCGACGAGGAAGGCCCCCCGCCGGTCGGCGGGGGGGGGCCTTCGTCATGATCCGCGGGGATCAGCCGCCGATCGCGACGTTCGTCGTCGAGACGGGCTCGTCGTAGATCGCGGAGATCTCGTCGGCGAAGTCGCTCATGATGACGTTGCGCTTGATGGACATCTTCGGCGTCAGGTGGCCCGAGCCCTCGGTCCACTCGCTGTCGAGGATCGTGAACTTGCGGATCGACTCGGCCCGGGAGACACGGGTGTTCGCAGCATCCACCGCCTTCTGCACCTCGGCGCGGACCGCCTCGTTCTTCGAGGCATCGGCGAGCGACATGTCCTTGTCGAGGCCGTTGTTCGCCAGCCAGGTGGGGAGCATCTCCGGGTCGAGGGTCACGAGCGCCGAGATGAACGGCTTCTGGTCGCCGACCACCACGACCTGACCGATGATCGGGTTCGCACGGATCGGGTCCTCGAGTGCGGCGGGGGCGACGTTCTTGCCGCCGGCCGTGACGATGATCTCCTTCTTGCGGCCGGTGATCGTGAGGAAGCCCTCGGGGTCGAAGCTGCCGATGTCGCCCGTGCGGAACCAGCCCCCCTCGCTGAACGCCTCGGCCGTGGCCTCCGGGTTGTTCCAGTACTCGCGGAACACGTTGATGCCGCGCACCTCGATCTCGCCGTCCTCCGCGAGGCGGACGCCGACGCCCGGGAGCGCCGGTCCGACCGTGCCGATCTTCGACTTGTCGGCGAGGTTCACGGTCGCAGGCGCCGTGGTCTCGGTGAGCCCGTAGCCCTCGAGGATCACGACGCCGAGGCTGTGGAAGAAGTGTCCGAGACGGGAGCCGAGAGGCGCGGATCCGGAGACGGCGTACACGACGCGGCCGCCCATGGCGTCGCGCAGCTTGCCGTAGACGAGCTTGTTGAAGAGCGCGAACTTCAGGCGCATGCCGAACGGGATACTCTTGCCCTCTTCGAGGAGCTTGGAGTGCTCGATCGCGACGTCGGCGGCTGCACGGAAGATCTTGCCCTTGCCGCCGGCCTCGGCCTTCTGCTCGGCGGAGTTGTAGACCTTCTCGAACACGCGGGGCACGGCGAGCAGGAACGTCGGCTTGAAGGAGCCGAGCGCGGGAAGGAGCTGACGCGTGTCGGGCTGGTGGCCCGTGCGGACGCCCGCGTGCACGTTGAGGATCGAGATGAAGCGCGCGAACACGTGCGCGGTCGTGATGAACAGGAGGGTGGAGGATCCCGGCGTCTGCACGACCTCGTCGAGCGCCTTGGCCGAGTTGCGGGCGAGCTCCACGAAGTTGCTGTGCGTCAGGACGCAGCCCTTCGGGCGTCCGGTGGATCCGGACGTGTAGATCAGCGTCGCGATGTCGGAGCCGACCGCGATGCTGCGCAGTCGCTCGATCTCGGCGTCCGTCACCGATGCGCCCTTCGCCGTGAGCGTGTCGATCGCACCGAGGTGCATCTGCCAGACCTCGCGGAGGAGGGGGAGGTCTCCGCGCACCTCGTCGACGCGCGCGAAGTGCTCGGGCGATTCGACGATCAACGCGATCGCGCCCGAGTCCTCGAGGATCCACTGGATCTGCGCGGGGGAGCTCGTCTCGTAGATCGGGACCATCACGGCGCCGGCGTAGAAGAGCGCGAAGTCGACGAGCGACCACTCGTAGGTCGTGCGTGCGAGGAATCCGACCTTCTCGCCGGGCTGGATGCCGGAGGCGACGAAGCCCTTCGCGAGCGCGATGACCGCGGTCTGGAAGTCGGCGGAGGAGATGTCGCGCCAGTTCTCGCCGTCGGGGACGGCGAACAGGGGGCGATCCGGAGTGGCCTCGACACGCTTCACCAGCAGGTCGGTGATGTTCGCGTCGGGGTCGGCGGGGACGACGGCGGGGACTTCAAACTGGACCACGGCAGCTCCTTCGGTACCGGTCGGGCACGGTGTCCCTCCCGAGTCTAGGGCATGGGACCGGGTCGCATGAAGGATGGAACTGGGTCGCCTCACCGGCGGTGCGGGTGCAGGAGTTCGCGCGAACGCTGGCGCGGAGCGAGGGCGGCGCTAGACTTCACATCGATGTTCTACTGGCTGATGAAGTACGTCGCTATCGGCCCCGTGGTCAAGGCGGTCTTCCGCCCCTGGATCGTGGGGCGCGCGAACCTGCCCCGCACCGGTGCGGCGATCCTCGCCAGCAACCATCTGTCCTTCGCGGACTCGATCTTCCTGCCCCTCATGATCGACCGCCCGATGTCCTTCCTCGCGAAGAGCGATTACTTCACGGGTCGCGGCATCAAGGGCTGGGCCACCAAGTTCTTCATGAAGGCCACAGGCCAGATCCCGATCGACCGCTCCGGCGGCAAGGCATCGGAGGCTTCCCTCAACACCGGTCTCCAGGTGCTCGGGCGGGGGGACCTGCTCGGCATCTACCCCGAGGGGACGCGCAGCCCTGACGGCAAGCTCTACCGTGGCCGCACGGGACTCGCGCGCATGGCGCTGGAGGCTCGGGTCCCTGTCATCCCCGTGATCATGGTCGACACCGACACCGCGATGCCGATCGGGCAGAAGGTGCCGCGCATCGTGCGGGTCGGCATCGTGATCGGCGAGCCTCTCGATTTCTCCCGCTACCAGGGCATGGAGAACGACCGCTACATCCTCCGGTCCGTCACGGACGAGATCATGGTGGCGCTCCAGCGCCTGGGGGAGCAGGAGTACGACGACGTCTACGCGTCCACCGTGAAGGACCGGCTCCCGGTGCGCGTCACACGGCGCTCCTGAGGCGTCCGCGACTCGCCGCGCGCACTAGGCTGGAGGGCATGCTCCAGCACCACATCGACGCGCTTGACGCGTGGCGCGCGCTCCCGATCAAGCAGCAGCCTCAGTGGGGCGACGCCGAGCGCGTCGCCGAGGTCTCCGCGCAGATCGCAGCGCTCCCGCCCCTGGTGTTCGCCGGCGAGGTCGACAACCTCCGTGACCGACTCGCGCGCGCCGCGTCCGGGCAGGCCTTCCTGCTCCAGGGCGGCGACTGCGCCGAGACGTTCGCCGGCGCCACCGCCGATCAGATCCGCAATCGGATCAAGACCGTCCTGCAGATGGCCGTGGTGCTGACCTATGGCGCCTCGATGCCCATCGTGAAGATGGGGCGCATGGCCGGGCAGTTCGCCAAGCCGCGCTCCAGCGACACGGAGACCCGCGGAGACGTCACGCTGCCCGCCTACCGCGGCGACATCGTCAACGGCTACGACTTCACCGAGGGATCCCGTCAGGCCGACCCCGGTCGTCTGCTCCAGGGCTACCACACGGCGGCGTCGACGCTGAACCTCATCCGCGCCTTCACGCAGGGCGGTTTCGCGGACCTCCGCGAGGTGCACTCCTGGAACAAGGGTTTCGCTCAGAACCCGGCCAACCAGCGCTACGAGCGCATGGCTGCGGAGATCGACCGTGCCATCAAGTTCATGGAGGCGGCCGGCGCCGACTTCGACGAGCTCAAGCGCGTCGAGTTCTTCACGGGCCACGAGGGTCTGCTCATGGACTACGAGCGCCCGATGACCCGCATCGACTCCCGCACGGACACGCCGTTCAACACCTCGGCGCACTTCCTGTGGATCGGGGAGCGCACGCGCGAGCTCGACGGCGCGCACGTCGACTACTTCTCGAAGATCCGCAACCCGATCGGTGTGAAGCTCGGTCCGACGACGACTCCCGAGACGGCGCTCGCGCTGATCGACAAGCTCGACCCGAACCGCGAGCCCGGACGTCTCACGTTCATCACGCGTATGGGCGCCGGCAAGATCCGCGACGCTCTGCCGCCGCTCCTCGAGGCCGTCCGCGACTCGGGTGCGCAGCCGCTGTGGGTCACCGACCCGATGCACGGCAACGGCATCACCACGCCGACCGGGTACAAGACGCGTCGCTTCGACGACGTGGTCGACGAGGTCCGCGGCTTCTTCGAGGCGCACCGCGCCGTGGGCACGTTCCCCGGCGGCATCCACGTGGAGCTCACGGGCGACGACGTCACGGAGTGCCTGGGCGGTTCCGAGCGGATCGACGAGGCCGCTCTCGCGACGCGCTACGAGAGCCTGTGCGACCCGCGTCTGAACCACATGCAGTCGCTTGAGCTGGCATTCCTCGTTGCCGAGGAGCTCGAGAAGCGCTGACCCGTCGACACGACGGATGAAGGCCCTCCCCGCCGAGCGGGGAGGGCCTTCCTCATACTGCCGTGTCGTCCCGGCGCAGAGCGGACGCTCGGCTCAGCCGCTGAGCTGGATCGAAAGCTTGACGGTACCGCCGCGCGGCAGCGTCTTGTCGGCTCCCGGGTCCTGCGACGTCACACGCGCCATCTCGGCGAAGCCGGGAAGATCGCCCCACGCCGCGTACGTCGCCGTGAAGCCGGCATCCTCGATGATCTTCTTCGCTTCGACCAGCGTCTTGTCGGTGACGTCCGGCACGGGGAACAGCTCCGGTCCCTTCGACACGATGAGCTGCACAGTGTCCCCGGGGCGCCAGTTGCCTTCCTCGGCGCGGTCGGCGACGCCGATCACGAGATCCTTCGCCAGGTTCTCGCTGAAGGCATACGCGATCTCCGGGTTGACCAGCAGCTGCTTGTCCGTCAGCGTCGTGGTGGCCTGATCGACGGACATCCCCGAGACGTCGGGGAACGCGCCGGCGGAGACGTAGAGCTCGACCGTGTCGTCCTCGAGGATCTCGCACCCGTCGCCGCACGCGTAGACCTCGCCGCCGTCGCGCGGAGTGACGTAGGCGTTGATGACCTGGCCTTCGGCGGCGTCCGAGAACAGCACGAGCGGCTGCTCGGTCACGCGGACCTTGATGTCGGCGAGGTAGTCCCGCGCCTCCTGCTCGGCCTTGCCGTTGAGCGCCTCGACGGTGTGGCCGGCGGGGCCGATCGAGATGTAGACGGTCACCGTGGCGCCCTTGTCGAGGCGCTGCCCCTCATCCGGATCCGTGCGGATGGTGAGATCGCGGGCGACGTCTATCGAGTTCTCCTCACCGCGCACCGGCGCGAAGCCCTCGGCGGTCAGCTGCGCGGCCGCATCCTCGTAGGAGAGACCCGCCACGCTCGGCACGGCCACGAGGGACCCGGGCCCGGAGCCGAACCACCAGCCCACGCCTCCTGCGACCGTCGCCAGCAGGAGCACGAGGGTGAGCAGGAGGGCTCCACGCGCCCGACGGCGTGACGAGCGTCGTCGGAGCAGGGTCGCGTTGTCCACTGCCGCCGGCGTCGGCGCTGTCGGGTTCGGGAGCACCATGGTGCTCGGCATGACCTTCGTGAGATCGGCCGAATCGGCCTGAGCGCGCTGCGGAGTCGTGGCGGCCGCGACGGCAGGGGCGATGCCCAGGTCCCGCTCGATCTCCCGAAGACGGTCGAGCATCTGCTGCGCGTCGTCTGGTCGCTCGTCGGGCGACTTCTCGGTGGCCCACAGGACGAGTTCGTCGAGCGGTTCCGGGACGCCGGGGTTGCGCGCGCTCGGGCGCGGCACGGACTCCGTGGCGTGCTGGAAGGCGATCTGCATGGGCTGCTCGCCCTTGTACGGCTGCTCGCCGACGAGCATCTCGTACAGCATGATGCCGAGCGCGTAGATGTCGCTGCGGGCGTCGGCGGTCCCTCGGGTCACGAGCTCGGGAGCCAGGTACGCGATCGTCCCGAGGAGCTGCTGTCCCGTGGCTGTGTTCGCGGTCGTCGCGCGAGCCAGTCCGAAGTCGCCGATCTTGATGCGCCCGTCCTCGGCCAGCAGGACGTTCTCGGGCTTGACGTCGCGGTGCACGATGCCGGCGCGGTGCGCTGCGGAGAGACCCGCGAGCACGGCATCCATGATCGTGATCGTCTGCGGCACCGTCAGTCGCTTCTGCTCGCGGAGGAGCTCGCGCAGAGTGATGCCGGGCAGATACTCCATGACCAGGTAGGCGAGCTCGCCGTCCTGCCCCTGGTCGAACACGTTCACGACGTGCGGGTCGGCCAGACGGGCGGCCGAACGGGCCTCCTGAATGAATCGGCTCTGGAACGCGGAGTCGTCGCTCAGATGCGCGTGCATCACCTTGAGGGCGATGCGTCGTTCGAGCCTGAGGTCGGTCGCGACGTAGACCGTGGCCATTCCGCCTCGGGCGATGCGGGCCCTCACCCGGTACCGGCCGTCGACAAGCCGCCCGATGAGGGGGTCGGCCTGCTGATTGGTCGTCACGTCAAGATTCTATTGAGGACTCCCTGAAAGCCTCGGGAGCGGCTCGCCCCTCGAGCCTGCGGGTTTGCCCGGAACACGGTCATCCGTAGTGTGCGAGCCACTGGTAGGCCTGTGTCTCCCACAGGCCGTAGCGCTCGGGGTAGGCGGAGATCTGCACGGCCTGAGCCGCGTCCGTGAACCGCATCGACTCCCACCCCGGGATGTCGAGCAGTCCCCGTGTGGCCTGACCGTTGGGGTCCGCGGAGCCGCCGAAGAACACGCGGGTGCTGCGGTCGGCGTCCAGGATCTGCTCGGGCAGGCCCCAGCCGGTGCTGGGGCGCTGCTGGAAGAGGCCGAGTGAATCACGGTCCCCCCACGCGAGGTTGCGCATGCTCGATTCGACCATCGCGGTCGCGAGCGCGAGCGCGATCGCGCGGTCGGAGACGCCGAGCTGACGGCCGACGCCGATGATCAGAGCCGCGTTGCCCGCCTGTTCGGCATCGAGCGCGGCGAACGACTGCGCAGGAGCGACCGGCACCGCGGCGGGCGCGGGCGCGGGCGCGCCGGTGACAGCGATGCTCTGACCCGGGTAGATGATCGCGCCGGAGGAGAGGCCGTTGAGCGCGAACAGCGAGGCGGTCGTGGTGCCGTACTTCTGCGCGATCCCGAAGAGCGTGTCGCCCGCGACGACCGTGTGCGTCTGCGCGCCTGACGCGACCGGTGCCGGCGCGGCGGGAGTGGCAGCGGGCGCCGCCGCGGGAGTGGTCCCGCTCAGCGCGATCGTCTGGCCGGGGTAGATGACCGAGGCTCGGGTCAGGCCGTTCGCGGCGAGGACCGCGTCGACCGTGAGACCGTACTTCTTCGCTATCCCGAATACGGTGTCGCCGGCGACGACGACGTGGGAGGCCGTGGGGACCGGTGCCGGAGCAGCCGCCGGAGCGGCCGCCCCGGTCAGCGCGAGCGTCTGGCCCGGGTAGATGACCGACCGCCAGCTGAGGCCGTTCCAGGTGAGCACGTCGACCGTGCGGAGTCCGAACCCGGTCGCGATCGACGAGACCGTGTCTCCGGGCTGGACGACGTACGTGGGCGGCGTGGTCTGGAGCGGCACGACCCGTGCGGCCGCGTGCGCCCGCTCGATCGGAGCGACCGGGGAGTCGGCGTGGGCCGGGGCCACGGCGAGGGGGCCCGTGAGGGTCCCGAGCACGGCGGCGGGCACCCCCAGCTGCAGGTAGGTCGTCCGTCGCGCGGCGGCGCGCGATCGCGAGTCGGGCTGTCGCACAGCGTGCTGTCTCAAGGCTTCCCCCTTGTTCGGCGTCTGCTCACGCTGACACGTATGTATACGGAAGTCAACAGGAGTGGTGCATGTGACGCATGTGACATATCGGTCCCGGAAATGCGCCCGGACCGCGGAGATGAGATAGTGGCAACGTGTCTGAGCAGTCTGAGAACAGCAATCCCGAGAACGCCGGGGCCACCCCCACCGACTGGCTGGCCATGCCGGACCTCGTCGAGGCGCTGGGCGAGCCGCTCGGCCGCGTCCGCCGTCTGATCGACGAGCACTACCTCGTCGGATCGCGCCGGACCGGCGTGTTCGCGGTGCCCTCCGTCTTCATCGTCGACGGGCACCCGCTGCCGTCGCTGCGCGGCACCGTGATCGCCCTGCAGGATGCCGGCTTCAGCGATGACGAGGTGGTCGACTGGCTCCTTGCCGACGAGGACACCCTGGGTCGCTCGCCGATCGCCGCGCTGCTCGCCGGACACAAGAGCGAGGTGCGCCGCATCGCACGGACCCTCGCCTGAGAGTCCTGCCCGGTCAGTGTCCGGGCGCAGGGATCAGGCCGAGCGCACCGTCGCGGCTCGGGCGAGGTCGCGCAGCTCCCCGACGGCCGCGTTGTCGAGTCGCGCGCCGGAGAGCGCACGGTCCGCGTCCTTCGCGTAGCCCGCGATCATCTCCTCGACGGACTCGAGCGCGCCCGACCCGGCGATGGTCGCCTGCAGGAAGGACACCTGCTCCGCGGTGAGGTCGGGGTCGCCCAGGAGTTCGTCGAACAGCGTGCGCGCTGAGGAGTCGAGCGACTGCCTCGTGAGCGCCACGAGCACGGTGCGCTTGCCTTCGCGCAGGTCGTCGCCCGCAGGCTTGCCCGTCACGGCGGCGTCGCCGAAGACGCCCAGGATGTCGTCCCGGAGCTGGAAGGCCATCCCCACCGGATGTCCGAACCGGCGCAGCGCCCGCAACTGCTCCTCGTCGGCCTCGGCCAGGGAGGCGCCGAGCACGAGCGGCTGCTCGATGCTGTACCTGGCCGACTTGAGGGAGACCACGCGCAGGGCGCGCTCGACGTGCGAGTCCGTCGCGTTCACGCTCCAGGCGGATTCCTCCGCGATGTCGAGGAACTGTCCGACCGTGACGTCGCGACGCATCCGTGCGTACTCGCGTCGCACTCGGCGCGCGTGGGGGAGAGAGCTGACGGCGTCCTCGAGCAGGTCGTCGCTCCAGGCGACGAGGAGGTCGCCGAGGAGGATCGCGGACGAGCGGCCGAACGACTCGGCGTCGCCCGTCCAGCCGGCGCGACGATGCGACGCCTCGAGCGCGCGGTGCGCGGCCGGGCGTCCTCGACGGGTGTCGGAGTTGTCGATCAGGTCGTCGTGGACGAGGGCGGCTGATTGGAAGATCTCCAGCGCGGCGCACACGTCCCACAGGCTCTCCGTCTCCGCTGCGGCGCGATCGCGCTGACGGGCGACCGCGCGCCAGCCCGCGTGGCAGAAACGGGCGCGGAGGCGCTTGCCTCCGACGAGCGTGTCTGCCGCGGATTCCTGGAGTGCAGCGGCATCCGGACCGTACTCGCGCGACTCGGTGCGCATCCGGTCGAGGAAGAGGTCCAGGCGGGCGGCGACGGCGTCGGGGACGAGGGAGGGGGACGGCACGACTCCCAGCATACGTAAAGGGAACTGGGGCCGAACGGCTAGCCCGGAGGCTCATACCGCGCGTAGAATGGACAGACCATACCCGAGGGGGACGAAATGCCACTCTCCGAACAGGAGCAGCGTCTGCTCGATGAGATGGAGCGCCATCTCCTGCACAATGACGCCGATGTCGTGAGTGCGCCGTCAGGCGACCGAGCACTCAGCTACCGCAACCTGGTGTACGGGGCGCTCCTGCTCCTCGCAGGAGTGGGCGGGCTGATCGTCGGTGTGATCCTCGGGGACGTCTGGGGCGTCGTCGTCGGCGTGATCGGATTCGCAGCGATGCTCGGCGGCGTCATGCTCGCCGTCACCCCCGTGCGCCGACCGCTCTCCGCCGCACCCCGCGAACGCGGTCCGAAGAAGCAGCCGCAGGGCTCCGCCTCATTCATGGACCGCATGAACGACCGATGGGACCGCCGACAGGACGGTCGCTGACCCACCACGATCCTCCACGAAGGCCCGGATGCGCTCAGCATCCGGGCCTTCGTCGTGTGAGGAGGTGATCCGCGCGCCTCTCCCGGGGCGGTCCTCCACACATCCTCCACTCATCCTCCACCCCCGCTTCGCCTGAAGACCCGCGTAATCACGCGGGTCTTTTTCGTGCGCTCTCTCGATGGAACAGGAATACTGCCAATTGCTCATATGTTTGTGGAGGAAAGTGGAGTAAAGTGGGGCGCACCTCGAGTTTGGCCGGACGCAGAGGGGGTGATGGCCGATGCTGCTGGGGACGCACTCTCCGAAGCTGGACGACAAAGGGCGGGTCATCCTGCCCGCGAAGTTCCGCGAAGACCTCGGTGGCGGCATCGTCGTCACGCGTGGACAGGAGCGCTGCCTCTACGTCTTCAGCACGGCCGAGTTCGAGGCGATGCACGAGCGGATCCGCCAGGCCCCGCTCGCGAACAAGCAGGCGCGTGACTTCATGCGCCTCTTCCTCTCCGGTGCCAGTGCGGAGATGCCCGACAGCCAGAACCGCATCACCATCCCCGCGCACCTCCGTCAGTACGCGGGTCTGCAGAAGGAGCTCATCGTCACCGGAGTCGGCGCCCACGCCGAGATCTGGGATGCCGAGAGCTGGAACGCCTACCTCGCCGCCGGCGAGGAGTCCTACGCCGACCTGGAGCAGGAGGTGATCCCGGGACTGTTCTGACCACGGCTGTGATGCCCCGCCGCTCCCGCCCCGACACACTTCCCCGGTGCCGGGTCGCGAAGCGGAGGGGGATCAGGGCCCTGGTCACTCACACACAGAGGTCACCCGAGAAAGATCATGAACCTCCGCGACATCCACACCCCCGTCCTGCTCGAGCGCTGCATCGAGCTGCTCGCCCCCGCCCTCCAGGCCGACGGGGCCGTCCTCGTCGACGCCACGCTCGGCATGGGCGGTCACTCCGAGGCCCTGCTCGAGCGCTTCCCGAACATCCGCCTCGTCGGACTCGACCGCGACACCGACGCCCTGCGCATCGCGGGGGAGAGGCTCGCACGCTTCCGCGACCGCATCACGCTCGTGCACACGGTCTACGACGAGATCGGCCTGCACGCACAGGGAGCCTCGGGCATCCTGTTCGACCTCGGAGTCTCCTCCCTCCAGCTCGACGAGGCCGAGCGCGGCTTCGCCTACTCGAAGGACGCGCCGCTGGACATGCGGATGGACCAGACCAAGGGCGTCACCGCCGCCGAGGTCATCGCGACGTACAGCGAAGGCAACCTGCGACGCATCTTCGAACGCTACGGCGAGGAGAAGCTCGCAGGGCGCTATGCGCGTTTCATCGTCGAGGCGCGGCAGGCGCAGCCGATCCTCCGCTCCGGGGACCTGGTCGACATCCTCGTGGCCGCGACGCCGGCCGCCGCACAACGTGCCGGACACCCCGCGAAGCGCGTGTTCCAGGCGCTTCGCATCGAGGTCAACACCGAGCTCAGCGTCCTCGCGGATGCGATCCCCGCCGCGATGGACTCGCTCCGGGTGGGCGGACGCATCGTCGTGATGTCCTACCAGTCGCTCGAAGACCGCTTGGTCAAGCAGGCCTTCGCGGCAGGTGCCGCGTCGACCGCACCCCGGGGACTCCCGGTCGAGCTGCCCGAGCATGCTCCGCGCTTCCGCGTGGTCACGCGCGGTGCCGAACTCGCGAGCGACGAGGAGCGCGTTCGCAACCCCCGAGCGATCCCGGTCCGTCTGCGGGCGGCGGAGAAGGTGCGTGAATCATGAGCATGTCCGCGATCGCCCGGAAGCCCCGCTCCCTCGAGACCGAGGCTCCCACCCGCGCACCGCGCCGGCGACTCGAACCCGTCACCGGCACCCCGGCACGCCGCAAGCCCAAGCTCGCCTACGCGATCATCGCGCTGGCCGGCGCCATGGCGATCGGGGCCGCGCAGATCGGTCTGTCGCTCGCGATCACGCAGGACTCGTTCCTGCTCGCGAGCCTCACGTCCCAGCAGCACGATCTCGATCTGCGGACCGACGCCCTGCAGGACGATCTCACCGGGCTCAGCTCACCGCAGGCGCTCGCGAGCAGCGCGGCCTCGCTCGGCATGGTCGTCGCCGGTTCGCCCGCCTACATCCGACTCAGCGACGGAGCGGTGTTCGGACAGGGCACCGGAGCTGCGGGGACGTCCACGATCGACCCGAACGGCGCCGGAGCCGTGGCGAACTCGCTGCTGCAGGCACCGCCTGCCGCGACGGACGAGGCCGCCGACGAGACGACAGCAGGGCAGACGCAGCAGGAGCTGCCCCCCGCGATCACCGACGGACTCCCGAGTCCCACGACGCGATAGCCGACACGAGACCCGCATCACGATCTGACGGAGACAGTCCATGACGACACGAGCCACCCGGACGCCACGGCGACGCACGGTCGTCGCGCTGGCCGTCATCCTGTCGGTCCTCGCCGCGTTCATCGTGCGCCTCGTCGACATCCAGATCGTGCGCGCCGACGAGCACGTCACGCAGTCCCTCGAGTACATCTCCCGGGGTACGCCCATCTACGGCGACCGCGGCTCGATCGTGGACTCCACCGGCAGCGTGCTCGCCGAGAGCGTCACGGTGTACGACGCCCAGCTCAGCCCGCAGGTCATCCGGTTGCTCGAGGAGGACGAGAAGAACCCGCCGAAGACACCGTGGGCGGAGGCCTCCACGCGGATCGCGGAGATCCTCGGGCTCGACGCCGAGAAGCTCCGCGCAGATGTGGCCGCCGCGCTCGAAGCGAACCCCGACTCGCAGTACCTCCCGTTGATGAACGGGGTCACCGCCGAGCAGTACATCGAGCTGCGAGACTTGAAGGTATCGTCCTATCTGTCCCTGAAGGCGCGCGAGGTGCGGGTCTACCCCAACGGCGCGGTCGCGGGCAACGTGGTCGGCTTCCTCGACGGCACCGGCACCGCGCAGGCCGGCATCGAGAAGATGGACGACCGCTGCCTCGCGCCCACGAACGGCGAGGAGAGCTACCGCACCGGCAAGGACGGGGTGGTCATCCCCGGCAGCGAGAGCCGGACGGATGCCGTCGACGGCGGCACCGTGCAGCTCACGATCAACGCGGATCTGCAGTGGTACATGCAGCAGATGATCGCGGAGGAGGCGCAGGCGCAGGGCGCCCAGGGCGGCACCGTCACGGTCGTGGAGGTCGCGACCGGCAAGATCCGCGCGGCCGCCGAGTGGCCCACCATGGACCCCAACGACCTGAACGCCGCCTCGCAGAACGGCACCCTCGTCAGCAAGCTGTTCTCCTACCCGTTCGAGCCCGGCTCCACGTTCAAGGCCGTGACCGCGGCGGCGGTGATGGAGAACGCAGGCGTCACGATGACGAGCCCGACCGTGTCGGCGTCCTCGAAGGAGAAGTTCGACAACGGGGCCGTGATCAACGACGCGTTCGTGCACCCCACCTACCAGTACACGCTCGCCGGGGCCCTGATCGACTCGTCCAACGTCGCCCTGTCGAAGTTCGGCACAATGGTCAGCCCGGATGTCCGTTACGACTACCTGCAGCGCTTCGGCGTCGGCGAGTCGACGATCGGCTTCCCCAGTGAGGCGAGCGGCATGCTGCACCCGACCAGCGACTGGGACAACCAGTCGCTCTACACGACGACCTTCGGCCAGTACTTCACGGTCACCGCTCCCCAGCTCGCCGGCGCCTACCAGGCGATCGCGAACGGCGGCGAGAAGATCGGGCTGTCGCTCATCGAGTCGTGCACCGCGACCGACGGCACCGTGATCACGCCGGACGCGCCGACCACCGAGCAGATCATCCAGCCGCAGACGGCGGCCGACCTCACCCGGATGCTGGAGAACGTCGCGGTGCAGGGCGGCAACGCCGAGCGCATCCAGGTACCGGGCTACCGCGTGACGAGCAAGACCGGTACCGCGCAGATCGAAGACGGCAACGGCGGCTACAAGCAGGGCGTCTACTACACCAGCATGGTGGGCTTCGCTCCGGTGGACGATCCCCAGTACGTCGTCGTGGTCACGCTCGACCAGCCGACTAGAATCACATCATCCGCGGCGACGGCGTCGGCCTTCCAGAAGGCGATGACCCAGACCATGAAGACGTACCGCGTGATGCCGTCCTCCTCCCCGATGGACGCACTGCTTCCCAAGTTCGAATGAATCGGCGCCTGCTGCGCCTGGAGATGTCATGATCGCCCTGTCGCTTGCCGAGATCGCCGCCGTCCTGGGAGGTGATCTGCGGCTCGCCGGTACCGCCACGCCCGAGACGATCGTCGAGGGGGTGGTCGACACCGACTCGCGGAACATGGGCCCGGGAGCGATCTTCGTCGCCAAGCCGGGTGCGGAGACCGACGGACACCGTTTCGTCGGCGCCGCTCTGGCCGCCGGCGCCGTGCTCGCGATCGTCGAGCGTCCCGTGGACGAGGAGATCACGCAGATCGTCGTGCCCGACGCGGTGCTCGCCCTCGCCGATCTCGCCCGCGAGGTCGTGGCGCGCGTCCGTGCCGGTGGCGGCCTGAAGATCGTCGGCATCACCGGCTCCAACGGCAAGACCACCACCAAGAACTTCCTCGCGCGGATCCTGTCGGATGAGGGCGAGACGATCGCCCCGATCAACTCCTACAACAACGAGGTCGGCGCCCCGGTCACGATGCTGCGCGTCACGCATGGCACACGGTTCCTCGTGAGCGAGTTCGGCGCCGACGGACCCGGCAGCATCGCGAGGCTCGCGGGACTCGTCGAGCCCGACGTCGCGGTCGTCCTCATGGTCGGTCTCGCGCATGCGGGCGGGTTCGGCGGCATCGAGGCCACCGCGCGCGCCAAGTCCGAGCTCGTGGCGGCCGCTGCGGTCGGCGGCACGGCCGTGCTCAACGTCGACGACCCGCGTGTCGCCGGGATGCGGGACCTGGCCGACTCCCGGGGGCTGACGGTCGTCGGGTTCGGCCAGAGCAGCGCCGCCGACGTCCGCGCGCACGATCTCGAGGTCACGGCCTCCGGGACGACGTGCGTGATCGAATCCGCGGGGGAGCGGATCCCGCTGCACCTCCGCGTCCTCGGCGCCCACCACGTCAACAACGCCCTCGCTGCGATCGCAGCGGCCGGTGTGCTCGGCGTCGCGGCCGCGGACGCGATCGCTCGCCTCGAGACCGTCGAGATCGCCGAGCGCTGGCGGATGCAGCCCCTAGGCAGCGATCGGGTGCGGATCATCAACGACGCGTACAACGCGAGCCCCGACTCGATGGCGGCCGCGCTGCGCACGCTCGCGCAGATCACCGGCCCCGGGGAGCGCACCGTCGCGGTGCTCGGTGCCATGAGCGAGCTGGGCGAGACCGCGGGGGAGGAGCACGACCGCATCGGGCTGCTCGCGGTGCGCCTCAACATCCAGCGCATCGTCGTGGTCGGACAGGAGGCGAGGCGGCTGTACATCTCCGCGATCGGCGAGGGCTCCTGGGACAGCGAGGCCGTGTTCTTCGCGGATCAGGACTCCGCGTTCGAGTACCTCCTCACCGAGCTGCGCGACGGCGACCGCGTGCTCGTCAAGTCATCCAACTCCGTGGGCCTCCGGCATCTCGGCGATCGTCTGGGAGAATCGTTCTCGTGAGGTCACTCATCATGGCGGCGGCCATATCGCTCGCCTTCACGCTCTTCCTGACTCCCGTCTTCCTCCGGCTGTTCCGCAAATGGGGATGGGGTCAGGTCATCCGCACCCCCGAAGCGATCGAGAATCCGAGCCACGAGGCCAAGCGCGGCACGCCCACGATGGGCGGGGTGATCTTCATCCTCGGCACCATGGTCGGCTACTTCACCGGCGTGTACGTCGGCGGCGGCACTCCCGCGCTCTCCGCGCTGCTGGTGATCTGGCTCATGATCGGCTTCGGCGCCGTCGGATTCATCGACGACTACATGAAGGTGCGCAGCCAGCGCAGCCTCGGGCTCTCCGGTTGGCGCAAGATCATCGGGCAGCTGCTGGTGATCATCCCCTTCGGCATCGTGGCCCTGAACTTCCCCAACAAGTTCGACCAGACCCCGGCATCCGGGTCGATCTCCCTGTTCCGTGACATCCCCTGGCTCAACCTGTTCGCGTTCACGGTCGTCCTCGGGTGGGCGCTGTACCTGCTCTGGATCTCGGTGATCGGCGTCGCGACCTCCAACAGCGTGAACCTCACGGACGGCCTGGACGGACTCGCTGCGGGAGCGGGCGTGATCGTGGTGGGCGCCTACAGCCTCATCGCCTTCTGGCAGTTCAAGCAGTCCTGCGTCGGCGAAGGCGTCGAGAAGGCCGCGATCGGCGGATGCTACGAAGTGCGCGATCCGTTCAGCCTGGCCATCATCGCCGCGTCCTTCGCCGCGAGCCTCATCGGGTTCCTGTGGTGGAACGCACCCAAGGCCAAGGTGTTCATGGGCGACGTGGGTTCCATGGCGATCGGCGGCGTCATCACGGCGATGGCGATCCTGACCCGCACCGAGCTGCTGCTGCTCGTGATCGCCGGCGTGTTCGTCATGGCCTCCGGCTCGGTCATCCTGCAGCGCGCCTACTTCAAGGTCACGCGCGGCAAACGGCTCTTCCTCATGAGCCCGTTCCACCATCACCTCGAGATGCGGGGCTGGTCCGAGGTCACGATCGTGGTGCGCATGTGGATCATCGCGGGTCTTCTCGCGGTCTCGGCGGTCGGTCTGTTCTACGTCGAGTGGCTGACCCGTGTCGGCTGAGGCGCGGCTCGCGACCCTCACGAGCTGGAACGCCGACTGGTCGGGCCTGCGCGTCGCGGTGCTCGGTCTGTCGATGACCGGGTTCTCTGTCGCGGACACGCTCGCCGAGCTCGGGGCGGATGTGCTCGTGCTCAGCGAGTCCGCCGACGAGGAATACGCGAGGCTCGTGCCGGTGGTCGGTGCCCGGCTCGAGATCGGGGCGCTGTCGGACGTGCCGCAGGCTCTCGTCGACTTCGACCCCGAAGTCGTGATCGCCTCGCCCGGCTTCTCTCCGTCGCATCCTGTGATCCGCTGGGTGCAGGAGTCGGGGATCGCGCTCTGGGGCGACATCGAACTCGCCTGGCGGGTGCGCGACAAGGTGACGAGGCCGGACGGCACTCCTGCCGACTGGGTGCTGATCACCGGCACGAACGGCAAGACCACGACGACGCAGCTCACCGCGACGCTGCTCGTCGAGGGCGGTCTTCGTGCGGCGCCGTGCGGCAACATCGGCGTGCCCGTGCTCGACGCGGTGCGCGACCCCGCCGGATTCGACGTGCTCGTTGTCGAGCTGTCCAGCCACCAGCTCTGGTATCTCGGACTCTCGGCACCGGAGGGCCAGCCGGTCCCGCACTCCGCCGTCTGCCTCAACCTCGCGGACGATCATCTCGTGTGGCACGGCACGGCTCAGGCGTACCGGGACGCCAAGGCGCTCGTCTACCGCAACACCCGAGTCGCGTGCGTGTACAACAAGGCCGATGAGGCGACCCGGATCATGGTCGAGGAGGCCGAGGTCGTCGAGGGCGCGCGCGCCATAGGCTTCGACCTCGGCGTGCCGGGGCCGAGCGATCTCGGAGTCGTCGAGGGCCTGCTGGTAGACCGGGCGTTCCTGGACGATCGCGCCCGCAGCGCACTCGAACTCACGACGCTCGCCGACCTGGAGGACGCGGGCCTCGCCGCGCCCCATATCGTGCAGAACATCCTCGCCGCGAGCGCACTCGCCCGCTCGCTCGGCACCGAGCCCGAGGCGATCCACGCGGCGCTGCAGGGCTTCCGCCTCGATGCCCACCGCATCCAGGTCGTCGCCCGCCACGCCGGCATCACCTGGGTCGACGACTCCAAGGCCACGAACCCGCACGCCGCCGCGTCCTCGCTGCGCGCCTACCCGGGCGCGGTCTGGGTCGTCGGCGGCGACCTGAAGGGCGTCGACATCGCCGAGCTGGTGGCCACGGCCGGCACGACCGCGCGTGCCGCGGTCGTGATCGGGGTAGAGCGGGCCGGGGTGATCGCGGCATTCGAGCGACACGCGCCCGCGGTGCCGGTCTTCGAGGTGGATGCTGGCGAGACTGGACACGTCATGAACCGCGTCGTGGAGATCGCTGCGGGGATCGTCGACGGCGAGGGAACGGTGCTGCTGGCCCCCGCCGCCGCATCCTTCGATCAGTTCACGAGCTACGCGGATCGCGGACACCGCTTCGCCGAGGCGGTGCGGGACTGGATAGACCGGGGGAGCGATGACACAGGTCGAACGCCCCCCGCGCTCTGACGCCGGACGCGGCGCAGGGCTCGCGGCCCACGTCTCGCTCGGACGCCGGTTCACGCCTCTATCGACCGAGTTCCTCATGATCGCCTCGGCGGCGTTGCTCCTCACGATCTTCGGGATCGTCATGGTGCTCTCGGCGACGAGCGCGACGGCGGTGGCGAGCGGCCAGAACCCCATGGGCGGCGCACTGCGCCAGGGAGTGTTCGCCCTGCTCGGGATCCCGCTCATGTTCCTGCTCTCGCGCATGCCCATGAAGTTCCTCAAGCGGATGGCCTGGCCCGCGCTGTTCGCCGCGATCGCCCTGCAGCTGCTCGTGTTCACGCCTCTCGGCATCGAGGACGGCGGAAACCGGAACTGGATCAACATCGCGGGCTTCACGTTGCAGCCGTCCGAGTTCCTCAAGCTGTCGCTCGCTGTCTGGATCGGCTACGTGCTGATGCGCAAGCACACGATGCTCGGCACGTGGCACCAGGTCTTCATCCCTGTCGTCCCCGTGGGCGCCCTGGCCATCGGCACGGTGCTCGCGGGCAAGGATCTCGGCACCGCGATGGTGATGGTGCTCGTGCTGCTCGGGTGCCTGTTCTTCTCCGGCGTCAAACTCCGACTGTTCATCCTCCCGGTGATCCTCGGTGTGATCTCGGTCATCGCGCTGGCGATCACGAGCCCCGACCGGATGCGTCGGATCACCGCGACGTGCTCCGACATGTCGGCGTACACCGGCGACTGCTACCAGTCGATCCATGGCATCTGGGGCATGGCGTCCGGCGGCATCTTCGGCGTCGGCCTGGGGAACTCGCAGGAGAAGTACGGCTGGCTGCCCGCCGCGGGCAACGACTTCATCTTCGCGATCGTGGGCGAGGAGCTCGGACTCATCGGCTGCATCGTCGTGCTCGCGCTCTTCACGATCTTCACGGTCGGTGCGTTCCACGTGATCCGCAAGACCGACGACCCCTTCATCCGCGTGGCGGCGGGCGGCATCACGGTGTGGATCACGGGTCAGGCCGTGCTCAACATCGGCGTCGTGATCGGGGTCTTCCCCGTGATGGGCGTGCCGCTGCCGTTCATGTCGCAGGGTGGCACCGCCCTGCTCGCCGTGCTCATCGCGTGCGGCGTGCTGCTCTCCTTCGCGCGCACGCTTCCGGGGGCCGAGGAGAAGGCGGCCGCACGATCGGCCGCCGTCGCGCGCGGCGCGGGACGCACGGCGGGTCGGGGTAGGGTCGCACGGTGACCACGTACCTTCTCGCCGGCGGAGGCACCGCCGGCCATGTGAACCCCCTGCTCGCCGTCGCCGACGGTCTCCGTGCCCGCGACACGGCGGCGGAGATCCTCGTGCTCGGTACGGCCGAAGGGCTGGAGTCGCGCCTCGTGCCGGCGCGCGGCTACGAGCTGTTGATCGTCGACAAGGTTCCGTTCCCGCGGCGCCCGAACGCGCAGGCCGTGCGCTTCCCCTCACGCTTCCGCCGGGCCGTCGCCCAGGTTCGCGACCACATCCGCGCGCACGCGGTCGACGTCGTCGTCGGATTCGGCGGCTACGCCTCCGCACCCGCCTACGTCGCCGCCCGCCGCGAGGGCGTGCCCTTCGTGGTGCACGAGGCCAACGCCAAACCGGGGCTCGCCAACGTCCTGGGCGCCCGCGGTGCCGCGGCCACCGGCGTCGCCTTCGACGGCACCCCTCTGCGGGGCGGCGAGGTCGTGGGGATGCCGTTGCGTCGCGAGGTCATCGAGCTCGATCGCGCCGCGGCACGCGCCGAGGCCGCCGAGCACTTCGGCCTCGACGCCGACCGCCCGGTGCTTCTCGTGTTCGGCGGATCCCTCGGCGCCCAGCGTCTCAACGAGGCACTCGCGGACTCCTGGGGCGACGTGCTCGCCGCCGGATGGCAGCTCCTGCACGTCACGGGGGAGCGCAGCGAGCTCACCGACCCCGAGGTGCCCGGCTACTCGCTGCAGCGCTATGTCGACCGCATGGACCTCGCGTTCGCGCTCGCCGACCTGATCGTGTCGCGCTCGGGCGCGGCCACGGTCAGCGAGATCAGCGCCCTCGGCATCCCCGCCCTCTACGTGCCGTACTCGGTCGGAAACGGCGAACAGCGCCTGAACGCGGCATCCGCGGTCGCCGCAGGGGCAGCCCGACTCCTCGACGACGCCACATTCGACGGCGACGCCGTGCGCCGCATCGTGATCCCCGTGCTGAACGATCCGGCGCGACTGACCGCGATGGCTGAGGCCGCCGGTCGCGTCGGCACGCGCAGCGGCACCGAGAACGTGATCGCCCTCGTGGACCGGGCGCTCGGCGTCGCCTGACCCGCGATCGCCCGCCGCGGCCCACCCGAGTACGCCCCACCGAAAAGTAGACTGAACACGACATGATCAGACCCGACCTCTCGCTCCCGATCCCCGAATCGATCTCCTCCGCGCACTTCATCGGCATCGGCGGTTCCGGCATGAGCGGCCTCGCCCGCATGTTCCTCGACGCCGGCATCCGGGTGTCCGGCAGCGACCGTGCCGACAGCGACAACCTGCGCGCCCTCGCGGCCGCCGGCGCGACCGTGCACGTGGGGCATGACGCCGCGCACCTCGGCGATGCCGACACGGTCGTGCACACCGGGGCGATCTGGCCCGAGAACCCCGAGTTCGTGACGGCCAAGGAGCGCGGTCTGCACGTGATCCACCGTTCGCAGGCTCTGCACTGGCTGATCGGGTCGCGACGGTTGGTCTCGGTGGCCGGCGCGCACGGCAAGACCACCTCGACGGGCATGATCGTCACGGCGCTGCAGGCGCTCGGCGCCGATCCGCACTTCGTCAACGGAGGCGTGATCGAGCAGCTCGGTGTCTCGAGCGCCACCGGCTCGGGCGATCTGTTCGTGATCGAGGCCGATGAGTCCGACGGCACGTTCCTGCTGTACGACACGGCTGTCGCGCTGATCACGAACGTCGACCCCGACCATCTCGACCACTACGGCTCCGAGGAGGCGTTCCACGATGCCTTCGTGCGCTTCGCCGACGCCGCGACCGAGGCCGTCGTGATCTCCAGCGACGATCCGGGAGCCCTCCGGGTCGGGGCCGGGCTCTCGCATCCCCGGGTGATCACCTTCGGTCAGGCCGAGGACGCGGACGTCCGCCTCACCGACATCGTCGCCTCGGGTCCCGTGTCGGCGACCGTCACGTTCGCAGGCGAGAGCGTCCGCCTTCAGCTCGCGGTGCCCGGTGTGCACAACGCGGTCAACGCGACCGGCGCCGTCGCGGTGCTGCTGTCGCTCGGTTTCGGGCTCGGGGAGTCGGTCACGGCCGTCGAGGGCTTCGCCGGCACCGTGCGCCGTCTCGAGCAGCACGGGGTCGAGCGCGGCGTGACCGTCTACGACGACTACTCGCACCATCCGACGGAGGTGCGCGCGGCGCTCGAGGCCCTGCGCTCGATCGCCGGCTCCGGGCGGATCATCGCGATCCAGCAGCCGCACACCTATTCGCGCACGCAGCATATGTACCGCGAGTTCGCCGAGGTGCTCGAGACGTACGCGGATCACACGGTCATGCTCGACGTGTACGGCGCGCGGGAGGATCCCGTGCCCGGTGTCACGGGCGAGCTCGTGAGCGGTGCCTTCGACGATCAGTCCCACGTGCACTTCGTGGCGGACTGGCAGCAGGCCGCCGACTACACCGCCTCCGTCGCCCGCGACGGCGACTTCGTCGTGACGCTCGGCTGCGGCAACGTGTACCAGATCATCCCGCAGGTGCTCGAGTCGCTGCGGTCGACCGGGGCGTAGTCGGTGCGCCGCCCGCCCCCGCTCCCGACGTCGCCCGGCGGCGCGACGGACGACGCGACGACCCGACGTCCGCGGAGCGGGTCGCGCGCGAGCGAGACGGATGCCGGACGCGCGGCCGATTCGGCGACAGCGTACGACGGGTCTGCGGGGGCGCCCCGCGCGGGGCACGATGACCCGGGCCCCATGTCGGCTCGGGACGTGTGGCGGGCGGCGCGTGCACGTCGGAAGGCGCTGCGCGCGGAGATCCGTCGCTTCACGCAGCGGTCTCGTCGTCGTCGCATCGTCTGGCTCAGCGCCGTGGGCGCGTCGGTGCTCCTGATCGGCGGGAGCATCGCCGCGGCCTACAGCCCGCTGTTCGCTGTCGAGCGCATCACGGTGGTCGGGGCCTCGACGCTCGATGCGTCGACCGTCGAGTCGGCGCTGTCGGACCAGTTGGGGACCCCGCTCGCTCTGGTCGATGCGAGTGAGGTCAAGGCCGCGCTGCTCGCGTTCCCGCTCATCGAGACCTATGCGCTGGAGGCCAGGCCCCCGCACGATCTCACTGTGCGGATCGTGGAGCGCACGCCGGTCGGCGTGATCCGCTCCGATGCCGGGTACACCCTCGTGGATGCCGCGGGCGTCGCGCTCTCGACCACCTCCGACCAGCCCGCCGGACAGCCGCTGCTCGACGTCGCGGGCGGGACCGGATCGGCGGCGTTCGAGAGCGCGGGACTCGTCGTGCGCTCGGTGCCCGCGGACGTGCGGGCCGCATTGACGAACGTGAGCGCGTCGACGCAGGACGACGTGACGCTGACGTTGAACTCCGGTCTCACGATTGTGTGGGGGAGCGCGGACGAATCGCCGTTGAAGAGCGAGGTCCTCACGAAGACGCTCCTCTCGAGCCCCGGGGCGTCGACGATCGACGTGACCTCGCCGCGGGCGGTCGTGGTCGGCTGAGGCCTCCGGGCGCGAGTCGGGACGAGGTTCCGACGGCAAACGGGCGACACGCCCGTGTCGCTGCGACCACGCGTGCGCGCGGCGCTTACCTTCGAACAAGAGAAACCGATACCGGGAAACACTTTACACCTCTAGTTGAGGTTTAAGGTTTGACCCGGCCGGCGGACACCACAAGACAGGCTCGAATCTTTCGGAGGCCGGCCATGAGCCAGAACCAGAACTACCTCGCCGTGATCAAGGTCGTCGGCGTCGGCGGTGGCGGCGTCAACGCCGTCAACCGCATGATCGAGCTCGGCCTCCGCGGAGTCGAGTTCATCGCCGTCAACACCGACGCGCAGGCGCTCCTCATGAGCGACGCAGACGTCAAGCTCGACGTGGGGCGTGAGCTCACCCGCGGACTCGGAGCTGGGGCCGACCCCGAGGTCGGACGCCGCGCCGCCGAGGATCACGCGGAGGAGATCGAGCAGGCCCTGACCGGCGCCGACATGGTCTTCGTCACCGCGGGAGAGGGCGGCGGCACCGGCACCGGCGGCGCCCCCGTGGTCGCGCGCATCGCGAAGTCGATCGGCGCGCTGACCATCGGCGTCGTCACGAAGCCGTTCTCGTTCGAGGGCCGCCGTCGACAGAGCCAGGCCGAGGCAGGCGTCTCCAAGCTCAAGGAAGAGGTCGACACCCTCATCGTCGTCCCGAACGACCGGCTCCTCGAGATCAGCGACCGCGGCATCTCGATGATCGAGGCGTTCGCCACGGCCGACCAGGTGCTCCTGGCCGGTGTGCAGGGCATCACCGACCTCATCACGACGCCGGGTCTCATCAACCTGGACTTCGCCGACGTGAAGTCGGTCATGCAGGGGGCAGGCTCCGCGCTCATGGGCATCGGCTCGGCGCGCGGCGCTGACCGAGCGATCAAGGCCGCCGAGCTCGCGGTCGAATCGCCGCTGCTCGAAGCGTCGATCGAAGGCGCACACGGTGTGCTCCTCTCGATCCAGGGTGGATCGAACCTCGGCATCTTCGAGATCCACGACGCCGCCGATCTCGTCAAGGAGGCCGCGCACCCGGAGGCGAACATCATCTTCGGAACGGTCATCGACGACACCCTCGGCGACGAGGTGCGCGTCACGGTGATCGCCGCGGGCTTCGACGGCGGCGAACCGTCGCTGCGCCTCGACCCGATGGTCGTCACCCGCCCCGCCGCCGCGAGCACGCTGCCGGAGGTGTCGCTCCCCAGCGACGAGGACGCCGCTCCCGCGGCATCCGAGCCCGCCGAGAAGCCCGAGCAGACGCCGCAGCGCGTGACCGCGACGAGCATCGAGCCGGCCTTCGCCGACGACGACATCGACATCCCCGAATTCCTCAAGTGACCGAGCTGGCCGCGCGGCTGTCGGCGATCGATGATCGCATCGCCGACGCCGCGCGTCTCGCTGGACGCGATCCCGCGGAGATCTCCCGGATCGTCGTCACGAAGTTCCACCCCGCCTCGCTCGTGCGCGAGCTCGCGGAGCTGGGAGTGCGCGACGTGGGGGAGAACCGGCAGCAGGAGCTCTCCGGCAAGACCGCCGAGCTCGGCGACGTGGATGTGCGCTGGCACTTCATCGGCCAGGCGCAGACCAACAAGGCCGCCGCGATCCGACGGAGCGCGGATGCCGTGCACTCGGTCGATCGTGACCGGCTGGCCGACGCGCTGCACCGCGCCGCCGAGGGAGACGACGTCCTCGATGTGACCGTGCAGGTCAATCTGACCGACGACCCGGGTCGTGGGGGCGTCGATCCCGCGGACGTGCGATCGCTCGCGGAGCACATCCTCACGCTGCCGTCGCTCCGCCTGCGGGGCGTGATGGCCGTCGCCCCGCTCGATCAGGACCCGGCTCCGGCGTTCGCCCGTCTGCGCGACCTCTCCGAGGAGCTCAGAGAGGTCGCGCCCGACGCCGACTGGATCTCGGCGGGTATGACCGGCGACTTCGTCGAGGCGATCGCGGCCGGCGCGACACACCTTCGGATCGGCTCCGCAATCACGGGACCCCGCCCCGACCGGGGTTAACCTCTAACCAGACCAGCCCGACACGTTCGAACCGGAGGACACGATGGGTAACCCGCTGAAGAAGACCATGGTGTATCTCGGCCTCGCCGACGAGGAAGAGGTCTACGAGGAGGAGCAGCAGGCTCCGGCCCGCGCCCACCGCGAGCGTGATCGCGACCGTGACCGTGAAGAGCCGGCCCCCGCGCCGATCACCCCGCTGCGTCGTCCCGTCGCCGTGCGTCAGCCCGCAGGAGGGGCAGTGAACGAGATCCTCACCGTGCACCCCAAGCAGTACCGCGATGCCCAGCTCATCGCCGAGAGCTTCCGCGAGGGCGTGCCGGTCATCATCAACCTCTCGCAGATGAGCGACGCGGACGCGCGCCGTCTGATCGACTTCGCCTCCGGCCTCTCACTGGGCCTGTACGGCCGCATCGAGCGCGTGACCTCGAAGGTGTTCCTCCTCTCGCCGGAGAACATCAACGTCTCCGGTCACGGGGGCATCGCGCACGCGGACGCCGAGTCCGCGGGCTTCGACCAGTCGTAACCCGTGGGGCTCGTCTCCGTCCTCGCGAGCATCGTCCACACGGCGCTGCTGCTGTACCTGCTCGTCCTCTTCGCGCGGTTGATCCTCGACTACATCCCGCTGTTCAACCGCGAGTGGCGACCCAAGGGCGCCGGTCTCGTGGCCGCCGAAGTCGTCTACACCATCACCGATCCGCCGGTCCGGTTCTTCCGGCGGCTCATACCGCCGTTGCGGATCGGATCGCTGTCGCTCGACTTCGGGTTCTCCCTCACGATCCTGATCGTGCTGATCCTCATGAACATCGTGGGGATCTTCCGCTGACACGCCGCGAGTTCCGGGTGACCGGGTGTCGCGGCATCGCGACGACCAGGCTCGGGGACTATGCTTGGCTCCCAGGTGCGCGCCCCGGGTTCGCGCCACATCACGACCACGCCATTCTCGAAACTGGCAACCGAACTCATCGAAGGAGCCACCATGGCACTTACCCCGGATGACGTCGTCACCAAGCAGTTCCAGCACGTCCGCTTCAAGGACGGATTCGACCCGGACGAGGTCGACGACTTCCTCGACGAGATCGTCATCGAGTGGCGCAAGGCCCTCGAGGAGAATGTCGAGCTCAAGGCCAAGCTGGCCGCTTTCGAGTCCGGCGAGGCCCCCGAGGCCGCCGCTCCGGCTGCTCCCGTCGCCGAGGCGCCCGCCCCCGTCGTCGAGACCCCTGCTGCCGAGCCCGCCCCGTCGGGTTCCGCGACCGCCACCGCCGGCATCATCGAGCTCGCGCAGCGTCTGCACGACGAGCACGTCGCCGAGGGTGAGGCCAAGCGCGCCCAGCTCATCGCGGACGCGGAGGGCGAGGTCACGCGCATCCGCACCGAGGCCGAGGCCAAGCAGCGCGAGGAGTCGGCGCGTCTGGAGCGCGAGCGCAACACGCTCGAGGCCCGCATCACCGAGCTCCGTAACTTCGAGCGCGACTACCGTTCGCAGCTGCGCGGTTACATCGAGGGCCAGCTCCGCGACCTCGACGAGAAGTCGGCGTCGACGGACTCGACCCCGGTCTCCGCGATCGGTCTGTAGGTCGTCCTTTTGCCAGGACGCCCTCCCCTTCGTCGGTCGGCGGCCGGCGCGATCGTTGCGATCATCGCAGCGCTCGTGCTGGCCGCCGATCAGTGTGTGAAGTACCTCACGATCACGTACCTGCCCCTGCAGGAGCCGGTGCCGGTTCTCGGCGAGTTCCTCCAGTGGTACTACGTCCGGAATCCCGGCGCGGCGTTCTCGCTCGGCTCCGACGTGACGTGGATCTTCACGATCGCGCTCGCGGTCGTGGCGGTCGTGATCGTGTGGAAGGCCACAGGGCTGCGCTCGCGGCTCTGGGCCGTCGTGCTGGGCGGTCTGCTCGGAGGCGTGCTCGGAAACCTCGGCGATCGTCTGTTCCGTGAGCCGGGCTTCGGTGTGGGGCATGTCGTCGACATGATCTCGATGCCGTGGATGCTCCCGGCGATCTTCAACGTCGCCGACGTGTTCATCGTCACGGGCATGATCTCGGTCGCCCTCCTGGTGGTGTTCGGCCTGCGCTTCGACGGAACGCGCGAGCGTGACCACGAGCATGCGGTCGTCGAGAACGACGAGGATGCCGAGGCCGCGGCGGTGGCCGCGGATCACGAGGCCGATGCCGCGAACGACGACGATTCCGCGGCCCGTCCGGACACGCCGGAGGCCTCCGCCGGAGCGTCGACCGCGGACGGTCGCTGATCGTGGAGTTCCGATCTCTTCCCGTCCCGGACGGGTTGGACGGCGTGCGCGTCGATGCTGCGCTCGCGAAGATGCTGGGCTTCTCCCGGACGTTCGCGGCAGACGTCGCCGCCGCCGGTGGTGTCCGCGTCGACGGGACCGTCCTCGACAAGTCCGACCGCCTGCGCGGCGGGGGCTGGCTCGAGGTCGAATGGCAGCCGAAGGAGGAGCCGCGGATCATCCCGATCGCGGTTCCGGAACTCGGCATCGTGTACGACGACGATGACATCGTGGTGGTCGACAAGCCCACGGGCGTCGCCGCGCATCCCTCCCTCGGGTGGGACGGCCCGACGGTGGTCGGCGCGTTGGCTGCGGCGGGGTTCCGCATCGCGACCAGCGGTGCTCCCGAGCGGCAAGGCGTCGTGCATCGCCTCGACGTCGGCACGAGCGGGCTCATGGTCGTCGCCAAGACCGATTCGGCCTACACCGCCCTCAAGCACGCCTTCAAGGAGCGCACGGTCGAGAAGATCTACCACGCGGTCGTCCAGGGGCATCCCGACCCGCTCGCGGGAACGATCGACGCTCCGATCGGTCGGCATCCCGGGCACTCGTGGAAGTTCGCGGTCGTCCCCGACGGCAAGCCCTCTGTCACGCACTACGAGACTCTCGAGGCGTTCCCCGGGGCATCCCTGCTCGAGATCCATCTCGAGACCGGACGCACGCACCAGATCCGCGTACACATGGCCGCGCACCGGCATCCGTGCGTGGGCGATCCCCTCTACGGGGCGGACCCGACGCTGTCGGCGCGTCTCGGGCTGACCCGGCAGTGGCTGCATGCCCATCAGCTCGCATTCACGCACCCGGCGACGGGGGAGTGGGTGCAGTTCGAGTCGCCGTATCCTGCCGATTTCCAGCACGCGCTCGAGGTGCTGCGCGGGGAGTGACTCAGAAGCGTGCGTCCCGCGCGGCGTCGACGACGCCGTCGAGCGTCCTCCCGAGGAAGTCGACGACAGCATCATCGCCGACTCGCCGATCCACGACCAGTTCGAGAAGCGCCTCCTCGGTGAACGACACCCAGGCGCGCAGCGCCACGCGCAGCGCCACGTCGTCGCGCACACCCAGCTCGACGAAGGCCTCTCGGAGGCGCAGCGCGTTGAGTTCGCGGGACTCGTCGACGATCGCGCGCACGGCCGGGTCGCCGCTCGCGACGCCGCGGACGAGGGAGGAGAAGGTGCCGCTGTGGTCCCGCACGAACCCGGAGATCCGCAGCAGGGTGTCTCTGATCCGTTCGCGCGGGGGGAGGTCGAGGCGCGGCTCGGTCGCGAGGAGGAGGCTGTCCCTGGCGGTCGTGACGATCGCCCGCTCGAGCCCCTGGCGACTTTCGAAGTAGTGGAAGACCAGGGCTTTCGAGACGCCGGCGCGGAGCGCGAGATCCTCGATCGTGAGGTCGTCGAGCGGGTGCTCCGTCAGGAAGTGCACCCCGATCGCGATCAGCTGGGCGCGGCGCTCGTCGGGGCTGAGGCGAGAACGGCGCTCCGACGACATGCCTGAAGCCTAACGAGTACAGGTATTGACTCTGAATCAATAAGGCATAGGATCGGACCATCGCGCTGACGGAGCCGTCCGCGCGAAGGAGGAGGATCGATGAAGTTCCCGAAGCCGTCCAGAGTCCTGTCCGCCGCGACCTCGTCGCACGCCGGACGCATCACTCTCGCCGCCGTCCCGGCGGGGATCGTCGCCGCAGTCCTGCTCGGAGGAGTGGCGCAGGGCTCCGTGCCCGTATCGTTCGCCGTCTCGGGCAGTCAGTTCCAGATCGGCGCGAGCCAGCTCGAGGGCACGGGGTTCTCGCAGTACGCGGGCGTAGCGACCGACACCGAGGGCGGAGAGCACACCGTCGCGATCGCCAACATCAAGAGCGCGACGCTCAGCGACCTCTGCCAGTCGGTCATCACCGAGACGCCGCTCGGCACCGTCGGGGTTCTCATCAAGGCCGGCGGGGGCGGGGAACCGGCGACCGCGAGCGACCTGCAGATCGGGATGACCGGTCTCAAGGGCGACGCGACGTTCGGCGGGATCCGCATCGGCGTCGACGCCTCGACCGTGAACACCGACGCCAAGGGCACACCGGGCGACTTCGCCCAGGACTCCGACACGATCTCGATCACGAACCTCCAGCAGACCGCATGGAGCACCCAGGCGTCCGTGTTCACGCTGAAGGGGATGTCGCTCGAGCTCACGGACGGTTCGCAGGGATGCTTCTGAACGGGACGGATGCCGTGACCGACAACTCGCCGGAGACCGCCGTCGCCGTGCCCGGGCGCTTCCGCGCGTGGTGTCGCCAGCGTCCCTTCATCGGCGGCATCCTCGTCGCGCTCGGCGGCATCG
Organism: Microbacterium sp. LMX7-1.2; assembly: GCF_040675935.1. Classification (NCBI taxonomy): domain Bacteria; kingdom Bacillati; phylum Actinomycetota; class Actinomycetes; order Micrococcales; family Microbacteriaceae; genus Microbacterium; species Microbacterium sp. LMX7-1.2. Next base: position 3,506,041 of record NZ_JBEGIL010000001.1, read on the forward strand.
AGATGCTCTTCTCGGGGCAGCTCGACATCGGACACCTGCATGTGCAGCTCGGCATCGAAGGACTCCAGGCCACGATCATCCCCGTCGTGCTGCTGCTCCTCGGCATCCTGGCGATCACCATGCCCGCGCACCATGTGTTCTACGGAGTGATCGCGCTCGCGGTCGCCCTGTACTCGCTGATCGGCGTCAATTTGGGCGGGTTCCTCATCGGCATGCTCCTGTCCGTCATCGGGGGCGTCCTCGTCGTGGCGTGGATGGCCCCGCGTGAGACGATCTCCGTCGAGGCGCCGGACGTCGGGGCGACAGCGACGTGATCCGTCGCCCCGCCCTCGCCGCCGCTGCGCTCGTCGTCGCCGCCGCGGTGACACCGATGACGCTCGGAGCGGCCGCCCCGCACCCTCAGGCGGGCTTCTGCATCCCGCTGATCTACTGTCCGGATCCGGAGACCGATCCCGTGACGCCGTCCGAGAGCCCGTCCCCGACCGATCCCGCGGATCCGTCGCTGCCCGCGGCTCCTCTGCCGACGGTTCCGGCTCCGCCCGTGCAGCCCGCACCGGTCGACCCCGTGCCCGCACCCGTCGACGATGCCGCGCCCGTCTTCACCGGTACGCCGACGGCTCTAGGGTCGAAGTCGTTGTCCTTCACGGGACTCTCCGGGATCTCGATCGTCACCGTGCCGACCGTGGACGGTGGCGGAGTGCGAGTGCTCAAGATCAGCGCCGACTCGATCACGATCGACGGATTCTCGCTCACGGTCCGTCCGCCCGACGGCCCGGGGCTCGTCACCACCGCCGACACGATGTCCTTGCAGGGGCATGTGAGCGTCTACCTCGGATCGGTGAGCGCCTCCGCGCTGGGCGGGGAACCGCTCACGATCGGACTCGACACGCCGCCGCCGCTCACCGACCTCGAGCCGGGTCTGCTGGACGTGACCATGGGTCTCGTCGGCAGCACGGCGGACTCGATCACGTACTCGAACACGGATCAGCGGATCGTCGAGCTCGACTAGGTGCGCATGTCGGAGCCGTGGTCCAGACTGGGCCCATGGGCACCGGGAGCGAGCGGATCGAGGTGAGGCCGGCCACCGCGTTCGATGACGTCGCGACCCTCGTCGGTCCGAAGAAGCCGACGTCGAACGTGTGCTTCTGCCTGAGCTACCGCATCGGCAGCAAAGAGAACCAGGCGTTGAAGGGCCCCGCCCGAGCCGAGAGGGTGCGCGAGCTCTGCCATCAGGATCCACCTCCCGGGGTGATCGCCTATCTCGATGACGAGCCCGTGGGGTGGGCGGCACTGCACCCGCGCAGCGATACGAGCTTCGCGACGAACCGCCTCATCCCGCACGTCGACGACCTCGATGTATGGTCGCTCTGGTGCCTGCGAGTGCGACCCGGCCATCGCAAGCAGGGCATCACCCATGCGCTGGTCGACGGCGCGGTCTCCTACGCGCGGGAGCGCGGGGCGCCCATGGTCGAGGCGTATCCGGTCGACAACAAGGGTCAGAAGGTCGACCTGACCATGGCCTACGTCGGCACGCGCAAGATCTTCGAGGATGCGGGCTTCGTCAAGGCCGCCGACACCGGGTCGGTCCTGAACGGCTTCCCCCGAGTGCTGATGCGGCTGGATCTGCGGTGACGCGGGGATTCTCGAAGAATTCGAGAAAATCGCGAACCGTTGGGGATCGCAGAGGCAATACATAGTGTGAACACAGACAGCGAGATCATTCGGCGGTCGCTCGGGCAGCCCCGAGCGTTCGCCGAAATCTTCGACAGACACGCAGGAGTGGTGGGACGGTACGCCGCCCGACGCCTCGGCGCGGATGCCGGAGAGGACATCCTCAGCGAGACGTTCCTCGTCGCGTTCGCACGCCGGAAGGCGTTCGACACGACGAGGGACAGTGCCCTGCCGTGGTTGTTCGGGATCGCCTCCCGACTGATCAGGAAGCATCGGGCGACGGAGGCCAAGCACCTCAGGTCGAGCATCGAGTCCGCCCACCGCGAGGAGCACATCTCGCACGGCGACCTCGAGACGACCATCGCGCGGCTGGATGCTGAGATCTCGACCCGCGAGCTCGCCCCGCGGATCGCGTCGCTGTCGGCGAAGGACCGAGAGACGCTCCTGCTGTACGCCTGGGGGGACCTGACGTACGAGGAGGTCGCCGAAGCCCTCGGGGTTCCGGTGGGCACGGTGCGCTCGCGCATCAATCGCGTGCGCACCCGGCTGGATCCGCACCGCGGCGCTGGCCCCATCCGAACGGTGAAGAAGAAGGAAGGAGAGGTCGATGGACGGTTTCGAGCGCGTGCGTGAAGTGGGCACGGGGGAGAGCCTTACCGACGAGCGGATCGCCGGGGCGCGCGCCCGGCTGCTCGAGGGCATCGACAGCGGGATGGCATCGGCGCGCAAGCGTGTGAGCCGCCGGCCGATGTTTCTCATCGCCGGCGCCGTCGCTGGAGTCGCCGCGGCGACCGCGACGGTCATGGTGGTCGGTCAGCTCACGGCGCCGGCTCCACGGGTGGAGGCGGTCCCGACCAGGGAGTCGGGCACCACACCGTCGCCCGCGCCGACGTCTACTCCCACGGCCGCGCCGGTCCCGGAGACTGCTGCGCAGGTTCTGCAGGGGGCGGCGGTCGCCGCCGAGTCCTATCGCGCGCCTGATCTCGCCCCCGGTCAGTACCTGCGTCAGGAATGGACGCGGGAGGAGCTGAGTCTGTTCAACGACAGCGTGGGCACGAGCGAACCGGGTATGGGTGTCCTCCGCACCACAGCCACCAGCGCATGGACGCTGCGGATGTCGGGAACGTCCTACGTGCCGGGAGACCTCACCCAGAGCGCGTATTTCGAGACCGGACCAGCGGAGCTCGGAGACCTCTTCGGCGACACGAGCGTCGCCGAACTGCAGGGGCGCCAGCAGCTCGACCGGTCCGGGCTCGGTGCGCCGAGGTCGTCATGGACTGTGCTCAGGCCGCCGCTCGACGTCGAGGGGGCCTCCGACCTCGCGCAGTTCTACTCCGCCATGCCGCTCGAGTCCGGGGCGATGGTCGAGTGGTTGCGGTCCTACCTCGGCGGAGACACGCCGGCGTGGGTGGACGCCAAGGTGGGATGGGTGATGATCGAGCTGCTGGCGCAGAACGTCGGGCCGTCCCATGTCCGGGCAGCGATCTATCGCGCGCTGGGCACGCTCCCGGGTTCCTCGGTCAGCGACCTGCAGGATGGTCGGCGGACGATCACCTTCGATTCCGCGCCGGAGTGGGGGACGGGCGAGTCGATCAGGAGGTCCACGGTGACCGTCGACATGGCGACGGGTATGGTGACCGGCACCACCTTCACCTCGGAGCTCGGGGAGGGTGACGTCGTTCGAGTCGACGTCCCCGACTTCCGCACGACGTATTCGGAGACCGTTGTCAGCACGCTCCCTTGAGAGGACCGAAACAGCGGTCCTCTCCGCCCCGGCATCTGTTCACGATGCCGGGCTCCGCGGCCGCGATGTCGGACGCCGAAAGTAGACTCGGACCATGGCATCCGACTCCTTCGTCCACCTGCACGTGCACAGCGAGTACTCGATGCTCGACGGTGCGGCGAAGATCGCGTCGATGACCCAGGCCGCCGCCGATTACGGGATGCCGGCGATCGCCGTGACCGACCACGGCAACACCTTCGCGGCCTTCGAGTTCTACAAGGCGGCCAACGCCGCGGGCGTCAAGCCCATCGTGGGCCTCGAAGCGTATGTGACGCCCGGCACCCACCGCAGCGACAAGACCCGCGTGCAGTGGGGGTCGCCCGACCAGAAGAGCGACGACGTCTCGGGATCCGGTGCGTACACCCACATGACCATGTGGAGCGAGACCACGCAGGGCATGCACAACCTGTTCCGGCTCAGCTCGCTGTCGAGCATGGAGGGCTACTACTTCAAGCCCCGCATGGACCGGGAACTCCTGCAGACCTACGGGAAGGGCCTGATCGCCACCACCGGCTGCCCCTCGGGGGAGATCCAGACCCGCCTGCGACTCGGGCAGTACGACGCGGCGCGTGCGGCGGCGGCGGAGTTCCAGGACCTCTTCGGCAAGGAGAACTACTTCGCCGAGATCATGGACCACGGCCTCTCGATCGAGCGGCGCGTGATGTCGGACCTCATCCGGCTCGCGAAGGACCTGAACATCCCGCTCGTCGGCACCAACGACTCGCACTACACCCACCAGCACGAGGCCGACGCGCACGAGGCGCTGCTGTGCGTGCAGTCCGGCTCGACGCTCGACGACCCGAACCGGTTCAAGTTCGACGGCGACGGCTACTACATCAAGACCGCCGCCGAGATGCGTCAGCTCTTCCGCGATCACCCGGAGGCGTGCGATAACACGCTCCTGATCGCCGAGCGCTGCGAGGTGGAGTTCAACACAGCCGCCAACTACATGCCGCGCTTCCCCGTTCCGGACGGTGAGACCGAGGACAGCTGGCTCATCAAGGAGGTGGAGGCCGGCCTCCACTACCGGTACCCGAACGGCATCCCCGACAAGGTCCGCAAGCAGGCGGAGTACGAGACCGGCATCATCCTGCAGATGGGCTTCCCCGGGTACTTCCTCGTCGTCGCCGACTTCATCAACTGGGCCAAGGACAACGGCATCCGCGTCGGACCGGGGCGTGGCTCGGGCGCCGGCTCCATGGTCGCCTACGCCATGAAGATCACCGACCTCGACCCACTCGAGCACGGACTGATCTTCGAGCGGTTCCTCAACCCCGACCGCGTCTCCATGCCCGACTTCGACGTCGATTTCGACGACCGTCGCCGCGGCGAGGTCATCGAGTACGTGACGAAGAAGTACGGCTCCGAGCGCGTCGCGCAGATCGTGACCTACGGAACCATCAAGTCCAAGCAGGCCCTCAAGGATGCCGGCCGCGTGCTCGGCTTCCCGTTCAGCATGGGCGAGCGCCTCACGAAAGCCATGCCGCCGCCCGTCATGGGCAAGGACATGGAGCTCGGCGGCATGTTCGACTCCGCTCACAAGCGGTACAAGGAGGCGAGCGAGTTCCGCGCGCTGATCGAGACCGATCCCGAGGCGAAGACGGTGTTCGATCGCGCACTCGGTCTCGAGGGGCTCAAGCGCCAGTGGGGCGTGCACGCCGCCGGTGTGATCATGTCGTCCGAGCCGCTGCTCGACATCATCCCGATCATGCGCCGTGAGCAGGACGGCCAGATCGTCACGCAGTTCGACTACCCGTCGTGCGAGTCCCTCGGACTCATCAAGATGGACTTCCTGGGGCTCCGCAACCTCACCATCATCTCCGACGCTCTCGACAACATCCGCATGAACAGGGGAGAGGAGCTCGACCTCGAGCACCTCGCGCTCGATGACCGCGGCGCGTACGACCTCCTCGCGCGCGGTGACTCGCTCGGCGTGTTCCAGCTCGACGGCGGGCCGATGCGCTCGCTCATGCGCCTGATGAAGCCCGACAACTTCGGCGACATCTCGGCCCTCATCGCGCTGTACCGCCCCGGCCCCATGGGAGCCAACTCGCACACCAACTACGCGCTGCGCAAGAACGGCGCGCAGCCGATCACTCCGATCCATCCGGAGTTCACGGAGTCACTGGCCGACATCCTCGAGGAGTCCTACGGTCTGATCATCTACCAGGAGCAGGTCATGGCCATCGCCCAGCGCGTGGCCGGGTTCTCCCTCGGACAGGCCGACATCCTCCGGCGCGCGATGGGCAAGAAGAAGAAGTCCGAACTCGACAAGCAGTTCGAAGGCTTCCAGGCGGGCATGCACGCCAACGGCTACTCCGACGCCGCGGTCAACGCGCTGTGGGAGATCCTGCTGCCCTTCTCCGACTACGCGTTCAACAAAGCCCACTCCGCCGCCTACGGCGTGGTGTCCTACTGGACCGCCTACCTCAAGGCGCACTACCCGGCCGAGTACATGGCCGCGCTGCTGACCAGCGTCGGCGACTCCAAGGACAAGATGGCGCTCTACCTCAACGAGTGCCGCCGCATGGGGATCAAGGTACTCCCGCCCGACGTCTCCGAGTCGATCAACTACTTCGCGGCCGTCGGCGACGACATCCGCTTCGGCCTCGGCGCCGTGCGCAACGTCGGCGGCAACGTGGTCGACGGCATCGTCACCTCGCGCAAGGACGAACGGTTCACGTCGTTCCATCACTTCCTCGACACCGTGCCGCTGCACGTCTCGAACAAGCGCACGGTCGAGTCGCTGATCAAGGCCGGAGCGTTCGACTCCATGGGCGACACCCGCCGCGCGCTCATGGAGATCCACGAGGATGCGGTCGAAGCGGCGGTGGACCGCAAGCGCAACGAGGCCCAGGGCGCGATCGGCTTCGATTTCGACAGCCTCTACGACGGCATGGAGGAGACGGCACCGGCCAAGGTCCCCGCCCGCCCGGAATGGATCAAGAAGGACAAGCTCGCGTTCGAGAGGGAGATGCTCGGGCTGTACGTGTCCGACCATCCGCTCGCCGGACTCGAGGTCCCCCTCGCGAAGCACGCGTCGATCTCGATCCACGACCTCAACAACTCGGAAGACCTCCAGGACGGCGACCAGGTGACCGTCGCCGGGCTCGTCACGAGCGTGCAGCACCGCGTCGCGAAAGCCAGTGGAAACCCGTACGGCATGATCACGGTCGAGGACTTCAACGGCGAGGTCACTGTCATGTTCATGGGAAAGACCTACACGGAGTTCCAGCACACGCTGCAGCAGGACTCGATCCTCGCGGTGCGCGGACGGGTCTCGCGACGCGACGACGGCCTCAATCTGCACGCACAGTCGGCGTTCGCCCCCGACGTCGGGTCGTTCGACGCCGCCGGTCCGCTCGCGCTCGTGCTCGCGGAGCAGCGTGCGACCGAACGGGTCATGCAGGACCTTGCGGACATCCTGCGGCGACACAGCGGCGAGACCGAGGTCATGCTGCGTGTGCATCGCGGCGGCAGAGCCAAGGTGTTCGAGGTGCCGATGCCCGTCAAGGTCTCGGCGGACCTGTTCGGCGACCTGAAGTCGCTGCTCGGCCCCTCCTGCCTCGGCTGAATCCGCCTCCGACGTCATCGAACCCCGTCTCCACCGTCATCCGAGGTTGCGCGGGGCGACCTACCGGGTGCACTCTCCGGAGCAGCCGGTAGGATCTTGACCCGTTGGGTACGAGGCGTCCGAACCCGTACCGTGACGAAAGGACCACCCATGAGCACGGAATCCCCCTTCCTGAACAGTGATCCCGCGGATGCCGACACCACGGCCTCCGTGTCCGCCGTTTCCGCCGCCGACGAGACCTTCTCCGACGACGACGGCGTCCTCTACGACGACGAGGTGACGCCGGAGTACGGCATCCTCGGTCTCACCCTGCGCGAACTCGTGATCGTGGGCGCATGGCTCGTCCTCTTCGTCCTGTCGTTCGTGCCCCTCGGCTGGTCGCCGTCGCTGTGGGCCCAGGGGATCTCCTGGGTGCTGCCGATCGGCGTTCCGACCGTCGCGGTGTTCCTGCTCGTGCTCCGCCGGTTCTCACCCGAGGGCATCCGTCGCGTCGGATCGCTGGGAATCGACCAGTTCGCGTCCGTGGCCTTCTCCGTCGCGGCCGTCTGGTGGGCTCAGCTCCTCTGGGAGTACGTGTCTGTCGTGATCGCGACGGGCGTCTCCGCGGTCGTCTGGGTGCCCTGGGTGCAGTTCGCCGTCGCCCTCGCCCTCGTCGCCGTCACGGTCTTCGCGCCTCTCATCCCCGGCCTCCGCGAGGACTTCCACGGTCGCCTCGTCACGCTCGCGCACCGCAACGCCAACCCGGCGCGCCCCGTGATCGCGCGTCCGCGCCCGGAGCGCCCCGAGCGCCCTGAGCCGACTGTCGCCGACCCCGCCGCCGAGGGCGCCGGGTTCCCGGAAGGCCAGCCGAACCCGACGCTCGCACCCGACAGCTACGTGACGCTCCCCGCCGACGGCCTCGACGTCGAGCTCTCGGGTCAGCAGGCGACCGACGAGGTCGCCCGCCTCGATCTCGCGTCGCAGGTGCCGCTGTCCTCCCACGCCTCCGGTGGCGGGACGGGGACCGAGCAGGCGACCTCCGATGAGGAGTACACGCCGGCCTACTCGCGTCGCACCTGGAACGAGGAACCGGACATCGTCTCCGACACCGGCAGCATCGAGTCGATCCTGGGTGCTCCCGCACAGGAGGTCGGCGCACCCCGGACCGAGGCGTTCGCAACCGTGGGAGACGTCGACCTCGATGCCACGAATCCGCGTGAATCCGCACCAGCGCCCCAGCCGTTCTGGATCCTCGCGCCCACCGAGCGCGACGTGCACGACGAGCGCGGCGACGCGATCTTCCGGATCGGGCCGACCGCCTGGGCGCTCGTGATCGAGGATCGCGGCGGCGCCTACGTGGTGCGTCATGACGACGGGCGCATCGGCTATCTGCACGACATCGCGGACATCACGAAGGGCTGATCTGTGCGCACGATCGATCTGCGAGGGCGCGAGCTCTCGCCCGCCGACATGCTCGCGGCCGTGCCGCGCGCCACCCAGGCCAGGGCCGAGGCCCTCGACACCGCCGCGCGCATCGTCGACGACGTCCGCGACCGCGGCGAGGTCGCTCTGCGCGAGCAGGCCGAGCGGTTCGACCAGGTGACGGGACACGACGTACGCGTGCCCGCCGCGCACATCCAGGAGGCGCTGGACGCCCTGGACGCCGCGGTGCGCGATGCACTGGAGGAAGCGATCCGCCGCGTGCGTCTCGCCTCCACTGCGCAGGTGCCCGCACCGCAGGTCACGCAGATCGGCGACGGCGCCACGATCACCCAGCGCTGGCAGCCGGTGCAGCGCGTCGGCGTCTACATCCCCGGCGGCAAGGCCGTGTACCCGTCGAGCGTCATCATGAACGTCGTACCGGCGCAGGTCGCAGGCGTGACGCAGATCGCTCTGGCCTCGCCGCCTCAGGCCGACCAGGGCGGCCGCATCCACCCGACGATCCTCGCCGCTGCGGGTCTGCTCGGCATCACGGAGGTGTACGCCATGGGGGGAGCCGGCGCGATCGGCGCGTTCGCCCACGGCGTCGCGTCAGTCGGCCTCGACCCGGTCGATGTCGTGTCGGGCCCTGGCAACAACTACGTCGCCTCCGCCAAGCGTGCCGTCGCGGGAGTGGTGGGCACAGATTCGGAGGCGGGCGCGACGGAGATCCTCGTGGTCGCCGACTCCGCCGCGGATGCGCGACTCGTCGCCGCCGACCTCGTGAGTCAGGCCGAGCACGACGAGGAGGCGTCCGTCGTGCTCGTGACGGATTCCGTCGAACTTGCGGAGCAAGTCGCAGCGGAGGTGTCACGCCAGGCCGAGCGGACCCGCCACGCCGCGCGCGTCGCGGTCGCACTCGACGGCCCCCAGTCGGCGATCGTCCTCGTGGACGGCCGCGGCATGGCCACCGCTTTCAGCAACGCCTACGCCCCCGAGCACCTCGAGCTGCACCTCGCGGATGCCGAGGAGGCCGCCGCGTCCTTCACCAGCGCGGGAGCCGTCTTCGTCGGGGACCAGACGCCCGTGAGCCTCGGGGACTACATGGCCGGAAGCAACCACGTGCTGCCGACCGGCGGGCAGGCGCGATACGCACCCGGGCTCGGTGCCTACACGTTCCTGCGCCCGCAGCAGGTCATCCGGTACGACCACGCCGCCCTCTCCGCGGTGCGCGCAGGCGTCGTGGCGCTCGCGAACACCGAGATCCTGCCCGCGCACGGCGAGGCCGTCGAGGCGCGCTTCACCGCGTAGGATCGGTCAGATGCACTGCCCGTTCTGCCGTCATCCGGACTCCCGCGTCATCGACTCGCGCACCAGCGACGACGGCCTCTCGATCCGCCGACGTCGCCAGTGTCCCGAGTGCGGCGGTCGCTTCACGACGACCGAGACCGCGAGCCTCAACGTGATCAAGCGCTCCGGCGTCATGGAGCCGTTCAGTCGGGAGAAGGTGATCTCGGGCGTGCGCAAGGCCTGCCAGGGGCGTCCCGTCACCGAGGCCGACCTCGCGATCCTCGCCCAGCGGGTGGAGGAGGCCGTGCGCCAGACGGGCGTCTCGCAGCTCGACACGAACGAGATCGGCCTGGCCATCCTCGGCCCGCTCCGTGATCTCGACGAGGTCGCCTACCTGCGTTTCGCGAGCGTCTACCAGGCCTTCGACTCCCTCGAGGACTTCGAGAGCGCGATCACCGACCTCCGGGCCGATCACGCCGAGCGCGAGCCCGCCGACCGGTAACCTGGCAGGGATGTATCCGCTGCTCTTCCGCGCCGTCCTGGCGCGCTTCGACCCCGAGTTCGCCCATCACGCCGGCATGGCGGTGATCAGGGTGCTCGGCGCGCCGCCGTTCGCCGGCGTGACCCGCGCGCTGACGAAGCCCGACCCGTCGCTCCGCGTCGAGGCGCTGGGGCTCACGTTCCCCTCGCCGTTCGGGATCGCGGCAGGCTTCGACAAGAACGCCGTCGGCGTGAAGGGGCTCGCCGCGCTCGGGTTCGGACACGTCGAGGTCGGCACGCTCACGGCGATCCCGCAGGACGGCAACCCGAAGCCCCGGCTGTTCCGACTCATCGCCGACCGTGCGGTCATCAACCGCATGGGGTTCAACAACCAGGGAGCGGATGCCGCGGCTCGGCGCCTCGCGAAGCTCCGCCGTGGCGCGCCCGACACGGTGATCGGCGTCAACATCGGCAAGAGCCGCGTGGTCGAGGTGGAGGACGCGACCGCGGACTACGTCGCCTCCGCGACGCGCCTCGCCCCGCTCGCGGACTACCTCGCGGTCAACGTCTCCTCGCCGAACACCCCGGGATTGCGCGGGCTGCAGGCCGTCGAGACGCTCGCGCCGCTGCTGCGCGCCGTGAAGGCGGCGTCCGGCGACACGCCGCTTCTCGTCAAGATCGCGCCCGACCTCCCCGACGAGGAGATCACCGCGATCGCGCAGCTCGCCGTCGCGGAGGGCGTTGCGGGAATCATCGCGCACAACACCACGATCAGTCGCGACGGTCTCCTGACCGACGACGCGACCGTGGAGGCCGCAGGGGCCGGAGGTCTGTCCGGAGCCCCGCTCAAGGAGCGTTCCCTGCAGGTGCTGCGCCTGGTGCGCGGGGCCGTCCCCGAGGACTTCTGCGTGATCGCGGTCGGCGGCGTCGAGACGCCCGCCGACGTGCAGGAGCGCCTGGATGCCGGTGCGACGCTCGTGCAGGGCTACACGGCCTTCCTCTACCGCGGTCCGCTCTGGGGTCGGGAGATCAACCGGGGTCTCCTCCGGCTCCGCCGTCGCTGACATGAGCGGCAGCGAAAAGGCGCCTCCGGCTCGCACAGAGCGGGAGGCGCCTTTCACATACGTGGGTCAGCCCGGGTACTGGCCGCGCTTGACCTGAGCCTTCGGAAGGCGCATGAACCGCATCTGCAGCGACCGCATGGCGGCGTACCAGCCCAGGCCGCGCTCCATCCGCTCCTTGCCGAACTTCGCCGCGATCTTCCTCTTCACGCGGTAGCCGAGCAGGATCATTCCGCCGATCGCGATCACGAGGTAGGCCATCATCACGAGGTACGCCCAGCCGGCGACCGCGAAGCCGCCGATCGCGAGGTTCGGCGGGAGCAGCGAGATGAGGATCACGAGCACCATGACGCCCATCACGAACTCGGCGGGGTGCCATCCGGCATCCACATAGTCTCGGACCCAGCGGCGCTGTGGACCCTTGTCACGGGCAGGCAGGTACTTCTCCTCACCCGCTGCGAGGCCCGCCTGGGCGCGCGAGCGGCGCTCGTTGAGCTCGGCGCGCGCCGCGGCCTTGGCCTCCTTGGTGTTCGCGACGAGCGGGCGTCGGCGAGCCGCCTCCTGCTCTGCTCGGGTCGGCGTGGCGCGCCCCTTGCCCACGGCGTTCGTCTCGGGGGCGTCGTCGTTCGTCGGCGGAGATGCGGGGGAAGTGGCCACGAGGTTCCTCGGTTCGATGAGAGCGGATCACCTTAAGATTACTCGCATGACTTCTCCTGTTCAGCCCGGCGACCAGATTCCGACCAGCGACCGCGAACCCGCCGTCCTGGAGTCGGCCGCAACCGGGATGCCGGCTGCTCTCAGCGACCTGGGGCGCCTCGTGCGCATCCCCGGGATGGCCTGGCCCGCGTTCGACCAGACGCAACTCGAGCGCAGCTCCGAGGCCGTCGCGGCGCTGGCCGAGGACACGGGCGTGTTCGACAGCGTCCGGATCCTTCGTGCGGCGATCCCGGGCACCGACGAGGTCGGGCAGCCGGCCGTGCTCGCGACGCGCGCGGCGAAGAACGGCAAGCCGACCATCCTGCTCTACGCGCACCACGACGTGCAGCCTCCGGGTGACGACGCGCTGTGGGAGACCCCGCCCTTCGAACCGACGGTGCGCGACGGGCGCCTCTACGGACGCGGAGCCGCCGACGACAAGGCCGGGATCATGGCGCACATCGCCTCGATCCGCGCCGTCGCCGAGGTGCTCGGCGATGACCTCGAACTCGGCATCGCGATGTTCATCGAGGGGGAGGAGGAGTACGGCTCCCGCTCGTTCGCGCAGTTCCTGTCCGACAACAAGGAGGCGCTGCGCGCGGATGCGATCGTCGTCGCCGACTCCGGCAACTGGGACTCGGAGACCCCGGGCCTCACGGTCTCGCTGCGGGGCAACGCGCGCTTCACGGTGCGCGTGCGCACGCTCGATCACGCCTCGCACTCCGGCATGTTCGGGGGAGCGGTGCCCGACGCCATGATGGCGACGGTCACCATGCTGTCCACGCTGTGGAACGCCGACGGCTCGGTCGCCGTCGAGGGTATGACCGAGCGCGACGCACCCACGCCCGACTACACCGAGGAGACCCTCCGCGACGAGGCGGGTCTGCTGCCCGGGACCACGCCGATCGGCGATGGCACGATCCTCAGCCGTATCTGGAACAAGCCCTCGGTGACGATCATCGGCATCGACGCCACGAGTGTCGCCGCGGCATCCAACACCCTCCTGCCGGAGGTCTCGGTCGTGATCAGCGCCCGCGTCGCACCGGGGCAGTCGGGGGAGGAGGCGTACGCGGCACTCGAGGCCCATCTGCGCGCCCACGCACCGTTCGGCGCCGAGCTGACGTTCTCCGACGTCGACCTCGGCAACGGCTTCCTCGTGGACACGAGCGGCTGGGCCGTGTCCCTCACGCGCTCGGCGATGCACGACGGCTACGGCGTCGCCCCGATCGACCTCGGAGTCGGCGGATCGATCCCGTTCATCGCGGACCTCGTCCGCGAGTTCCCCGAGGCGCAGATCCTCGTCACCGGCGTGGAGGATCCTCATTCGCGTGCGCACAGCCCGAACGAATCCCTGCACCTCGACACGTTCCGGCATGCCGTCGCGACCGAGGCGCTGCTGCTGGCACGCATGAACGACGTCGTGATCTGACCCCGCCCGGCAGGGCGAAGGGTAAAATCGAGCTACCAGCCGTGTGCGAGCACGGCCGATCAGAAGGAGCGACATGAGCGACACCACACTCACCCCGGCAGAGACCACCCAGGCGCACGGCGTGAAGCTGACCGACGCGGCCGCCACCAAGGTCAAGAACCTGCTCGAGCAGGAGGGCCGCGACGACCTGCGTCTGCGCGTCGCCGTGCAGCCCGGCGGATGCTCGGGACTCATCTACCAGCTCTACTTCGACGAGCGCTTCCTCGAGGGCGACGAGACGGTCGACTTCGACGGCGTCGAGGTCATCGTCGACAACATGAGCGTCCCGTACCTGGACGGCGCATCGATCGACTTCAAGGACACGATCTCCGAGCAGGGCTTCACGATCGACAACCCGAATGCTGCGGGCAGCTGCGCCTGCGGCGACAGCTTCCACTGATCCGGATCGACTCCGCCAACCTGCGTGGTTGGCATGAATCGGGTGTGAGGTTGCCCTAGACTTGGGTGTGCCCTGTCCGCAATCTGAAAGGTGCATCGTGCCCTCGAAACGCCGCCTTCGTTGGGTCGCTCTTCCCCTGGGAGTAGTGACCGCCGTGGCCCTGGCTGGATGTACCACCACCGAGCTGAACGGGTACCTCCCGGGCTTCGTGGACGACGGACCAGCAGCCACGAACCAGACCGAGCGGGTGTCCTCGCTCTGGGTCAATTCGTGGATCGTCCTCCTCGCCGTCGGCGTGATCACCTGGGGCCTGATGGCCTGGGCCGCGATCGCCTACCGTCGCCGCAAGGGACAGACCGGTCTGCCGGTGCAGATGCGCTACAACATGCCGATCGAGATCTTCTACACGATCGTGCCGCTCATCCTCGTGCTGGGCATGTTCTTCTTCACGGCCCGCGACCAGGCTGCGATCGAGGCGAAGTGGGACGACCCCGACGTCGAGATCACCGCGATCGCCAAGCAGTGGGCGTGGGACTTCCAGTACGACGGCGATGAGGACGACAACTCCGACGCCGTGTGGACCATGGGCATCCAGGCCCAGCCGGACGCCGAGGGCAACATCGACCAGGAGCAGCTCCCCACGCTGGTGCTGCCGGTCGACAAGAAGGTCACGATCGACCTTCAGTCCCGCGACGTCATCCACTCCTTCTGGATCATCGACTTCCTCTACAAGAAGGACATGTACATCGGGAAGGACAACTCCTGGTCGTTCATCCCCACCCGCGTCGGGGAGTACGCCGGCAAGTGCGCCGAGCTCTGCGGCGAGTACCACTCGATGATGCTCTTCAACGTCAAGGTCGTTGAGCAGGACGAATACGACGCCTACCTCGAGTCGCTGAAGGAGGAGGGGAACACGGGAGACATCACGGACGCTTACGACCGTCTGGGCAACTACCCGGGTACCACCGCCCCCGCCGGCACCGAGGAAGGGGAGGAGTAAGCCATGTCGACCACTGAAGCCCCCCGCACCGACGAGGCGCCCCGTTCGCGCCCCACGACCCTTCCGGCACGCCAGGCCGCTCTCATGAGCTCCTCACGCGTCGAGCAGAAGGGCAACATCGTCGTCAAGTGGATCACCTCCACCGACCACAAGACGATCGGGTACATGTACCTCATCGCCTCGGTGCTGTTCTTCCTCCTCGGCGGCGTGATGGCCCTCGTCATCCGCGCCGAGCTCTTCGCGCCGGGAATGCAGATCATCCCGACGAAGGAGCAGTACAACCAGCTGTTCACGATGCACGGCACGATCATGCTGCTGATGTTCGCGACGCCGCTCTTCGCGGGCTTCGCGAACGCGATCCTGCCGCTGCAGATCGGTGCGCCGGACGTCGCCTTCCCGCGTCTGAACGCCTTCGCGTTCTGGCTCTTCCTGTTCGGCTCGACCATCGCGGTCGCCGGCTTCCTCACCCCGCAGGGTGCGGCCTCGTTCGGCTGGTTCGCCTATCAGCCGCTCGCGAGCGCCTCGTTCTCTCCTGGAGCGGGCGGAAACCTCTGGATGCTCGGTCTCGGCATCTCCGGTTTCGGCACCATCCTGGGTGCCGTGAACTTCATCACGACCATCATCACGATGCGCGCGCCGGGAATGACGATGTGGCGCATGCCGATCTTCTCCTGGAACACGCTCATCACGAGCCTCCTGATCCTGATGGCGTTCCCCGTGCTCGCTGCCGCGATCTTCGCTGCCGGCGCCGACCGCGTGCTCGGCGCACACATCTACGACCCGGCCAACGGCGGCGTCCTCCTGTGGCAGCACCTGTTCTGGTTCTTCGGCCACCCCGAGGTGTACATCATCGCGCTGCCGTTCTTCGGCATCGTGTCGGAGGTCTTCCCGGTCTTCAGTCGCAAGCCGATCTTCGGGTACAAGACGCTCGTCTACGCGACCATCGCCATCGCGGCGCTCTCGGTCGCGGTGTGGGCGCACCACATGTACGTCACCGGTTCTGTGCTGCTGCCGTTCTTCGCCCTCATGACGATGCTCATCGCGGTGCCGACAGGCGTGAAGATCTTCAACTGGATCGGAACCCTATGGCGAGGCTCCGTGACGTTCGAGACCCCGATGGTCTTCGCCCTCGGCTTCCTCGTGTCCTTCGTCTTCGGCGGTCTGACCGGTGTCATCCTGGCGGCCCCGCCGCTGGACTTCGCCCTGTCCGACTCGTACTTCGTCGTCGCCCACTTCCACTACGTGGTGTTCGGAACCGTCGTGTTCGCGATGTTCTCCGGCTTCTACTTCTGGTGGCCCAAGTGGACCGGCCGCATGCTGAACGAGCGCCTCGGCTACGTGCACTTCTGGATGCTGTTCATCGGCTTCCACATGACGTTCCTCATCCAGCACTGGCTGGGCGTCGACGGCATGGTGCGTCGCTACGCGGACTACTCGGCGGCCGACGGCTGGACGTGGCAGAACCAGGTCTCGACGATCGGTGCGATCATCCTCGGCGCCTCGATGCTGCCGTTCTTCCTGAACGTGTGGATCACGGCGCGCAAGGCTCCGAAGGTCACGGTCAACGATCCGTGGGGCTATGGCGCCTCGCTCGAGTGGGCGACGTCGTGCCCGCCGCCGCGTCACAACTTCACCTCGATCCCGCGCATCCGCAGTGAGCGTCCGGCATTCGATCTGAACCACCCGGAGGCCGCGGAGTTCGCTACCACGGCACCCGGCGAGCGAGAGGGCCACTGACCCATGCGCGACAACGTCATCCTCTGGTGGATCCTGACCGCGTTCTTCGCGCTGGTCGGCGTCGTCTACACCGGCTGGCACATCCTGGCCACCCCGAACGACAACTTCGCGATGCGGATCGAGTGGGTCGGCACCGTGGCGCTGTTCTTCGCCGCGTTCATGGGCGCGATGATCGCGTTCTACCTCGACCGGACCCACAAGGCTCAGCAGGGTGAACTTCCCGAGGACATCCTGACCAGCGACATCGACGACGGCGACCCCGAGCTCGGCGAGTTCAGCCCTTGGTCCTGGTGGCCGCTCGTGCTGGCGGGCTCCGCTGCCGTGTTCGTGGTGGGACTGGCCGTCGGCCACTTCCTGCTCCCGATCGGTCTCGCGATCTTCGTGGTCGCGATCGTCGGCTGGGTCTACGAGTACTACCGCGGCAACTTCGCCCGCTGATCGACATGCAGAAGGCCCCTGGGACGTGTCCCAGGGGCCTTCTGCATGTTCTGCGCCTCTAAGAGCGCGTGCGGATGCGGGCGACGCCGGTGAGCGGATCCACGGGGCGGCGGTGCACGCCATCGGCATCCTCGACGGGATAGCCTTCGCGCACCCAGTACTCGAAGCCGCCGATCATCTCTCTGACGTCGTAACCGAGTCTCGCGAACTCGAGCGCGCCCTTGGCTCCGGCGTTGCACCCGGGACTCCAGCAGTACACGACGACCGAGGCGTCCTGGGGGATCTCCACCGCGGCGCGGGCGGCGATCTCGCTGTAGTGCATGTGCACGGCACCGGCGACGCGTCCCTGGGCCCAGGCCTCGTCGGAGCGCACGTCGACGATCATGAGAGGCTCTCCAGCCTTCTGAGCGGCGTAGACGTCGCTCGCGTCTGTCTCGGCGGCGAGTTTGGTGGCGTAGTAGTCGGCGCGATCCATCATCCTCTCAGCGTAGGGAGTGGCGCCGGCGGGGCACCGCCCTGATCCGGCCGACAAGGCGCCGGATCCCGCCAAACTCGTGGTCGAGGGGTCAGAGCTCGACGGTCATCTGGATGCGCCGACCGTAGCGGTCGAGGCCGAGGGAGGCCTCGGTCTCGACGAGGGCGAGCTGGAATCCGGACTCCGGGATACTCTCCAGGAACCCGCAGGAGGCATAGAACGGGGCGTTCCACGGCACCTCTGCGTATGTGCGGAGTGTCACGCGTGAGTAGCCCCGCTCACGCGCCTCCACGAGTGCTGCGTCGACAAGACGGCGTCCGTGTCCCCGACGGCCCGATTCCGGTAGGACCGATAGCTGTTCGAGATGTGCGTGGCCGTCGATGTCGAGCACGTGCACGAAGCCGAGCGGTGAGGCGCCGGCTGACTCCTCGAGCACGAGAACGAACCCCGGTTGTCCCAGGCGCTGGACCGGGTCGCCTGGAGGGGGCCACTCCGGCGCGCCGAGCACATCGATGAGGAGCGCGTCGGCCGAGGCTTCGATCGCCTGGATCACCTCGGCGTCCTCGGCTGCGGCCTCGCGGATGGTCGTGCTCATGATGCCGCCCCTTCCACTGCGGCGATCGCTTCGATCTCGACGAGCTGGTCGTCGTAGCCGAGCACCGTGACTCCCAGGAGAGTACTGGGGACGTCGTGGTCGCCGAACGCGGCGTGGATGACATCCCAGGCCGTCACGAGATCCTGCTGGCGGCTGGACGCCACGAGGACGCGGGTGCTGATCACGTCGCCGAGCGCTGCTCCGCTGGCTTCGAGGGCCGTCGTCAGGGTCTGCACGCAGCGTGCGGCCTGTGCCGCGTAGTCACCCGGCGCGGCGGTCGACCCGTCGTCTTCGAGAGGACAGGCACCGGCGAGGAAGATCAGGCGCGCACCCGCCGGAGCGGTGGCGGCGTGCGCGTAGGGGGCCGCGGCGAGGGAGTCGGATCGGAGGAGTCGGACGACGGAGGCCATGCTCCGATCCTTTCATGCCGACATGAAAGGGCCCTGTCCGCGAACGGACAGGGCCCTGAGTGGGGGAGCGGGAGTTCTACTCGCCGTCCTCCGACTTCTTCTTCCGAGGCTTCTTCACCGGCTCGGTCGCGATGACCGTGCTGGGGGTGTTCGGCGTCTCGTCGACGTGGGTCTCGTCCACGGCGATGGGGGCGTCGGGGAAGCCGGCGCGCTCATGAGCGCCCTGGATCTCCGCGACCTCGGCCTCGTCGTTGTGAGCCGTGACATGGTGCTGGTGGGCGTCTGCCTCGTCGATCTCGGCCTGCGTGAGCGGGGCGAGACGGTCCTCGAAGAACCACCGCGAGATCGACGACCGCAGGTTCTCGCTCCACGGGATGCGGCCCTTGTCGTTCGGGCGCACCACGAGGGGCTCGTAGCCGTCGACATCGATGAGCTTCCAGCGGTCGTACTTGTCGACCGGCTCGTGCACCTCGATGAACTCGCCGCCGGGAAGGCGGACGATGCGACCGGACTCGAAGCCGTGCAGGACGATCTCGCGGTCCTTCTTCTGCAGGGCCAGCGCGATGCGCTTCGTGACGAAGTAGCCGAGGATCGGACCCAGGAACAGCAGAGCCTGGAGCGTGTGGATCACGCCCTCCATCGTGAGCATGAAGTGGGTCGCGATGAGGTCGGACGATGCCGCCGCCCACAGGACCGCGTAGAAGATGACGCCGGCCGCGCCGATGGCGGTGCGGGTCGCCGCGTTGCGCGGACGCTGAGCGATGTGGTGCTCGCGCTTGTCGCCCGTGACCCACGCCTCGATGAAGGGGTAGAACATGACGATCACGATGAAGACACCGAGCACCGCGACAGGCGCGAGGATGCCGAACGACCACGTGTGGTTCAGGAACACGACGTCCCAGTTCGACGGAGCGAGACGCAGCGCACCGTCCGCGAAGCCGATGTACCAGTCGGGCTGAGTACCGGCGGACACGGGGGAGGGGTCGTACGGTCCGTAGTTCCAGATCGGGTTGATCTGGAAGAACGTCGCGATCAGCACGATCGTGCCGAAGACGATGAACAGGTAGCCGCCCATCTTCGACATGTAGACCGGCATCATCGGGTAGCCCACGACGTTGTCGTTCGTGCGGCCCGGGCCGGCGAACTGCGTGTGCTTGTTGACGATCATCAGCATCAGGTGCACGACGATCAGCGCGATCACGAGCATCGGCAGCAGCAGGATGTGCAGCGTGTACAGGCGACCGACGATGTCGGTGCCGGGGAACTCGCCGCCGAACAGCAGGAACGAGATCCAGGTGCCGACGAGCGGGAAGCCCTTGATCATGCCGTCGATGATGCGGAGGCCGTTGCCCGAGAGCAGGTCGTCGGGAAGCGAGTAGCCCGTGAAGCCCTCTGCCATGGCGAGGATGAACAGCACGAAGCCGATCACCCAGTTGAGCTCGCGCGGCTTGCGGAACGCACCGGTGAAGAAGACGCGCAGCATGTGCACGCCGATGCCGGCGACGAAGACCAGAGCGGCCCAGTGGTGGATCTGGCGAACCAGGAGACCACCGCGCAGATCGAACGAGATGTGCAGTGACGACTCGAGGGCCGCCGACATCTCGATGCCGCGCATCGGGGCGTAGGCGCCCGTGTAGTGCGTCTCGACCATGGAGGCCTGGAAGAAGAACGTCAGGAAGGTTCCGGAGAGGAACACGACGACGAAGCTCCACAGCGCGATCTCGCCCAGCATGAACGACCAGTGGTCGGGGAAGATCTTGCGGCCGAGCTCCTTGACGAAGCCGGAGAGGCTGGTGCGCTCATCGATGTAGTTCGACGCGGCGCCGACGAAGCGGCCGCCGAGAGGCGCCTTGGTGTCCTTGTCCTCTTTGGACAGCGTTGCGGTGCTCAATGGCGCTCCCAGAAGCTCGGGCCGACGGGCTCGGTGAAGTCACTGCGTGCGACGAGGTAGCCCTCGTCGTCGACGGTGATGGGCAGCTGAGGCAGCGGACGGGCGGCCGGGCCGAAGATGACCTTGGCGTGGTCCGTGACGTCGAACTGCGACTGGTGGCAGGGGCAGAGGAGGTGGTGCGTCTGCTGCTCGTACAGGGCGACGGGGCAGCCCACGTGCGTGCAGACCTTGGAGTACGCGACGATGCCGTCGTACGACCAGTCCTTGCGCTCCTCCGACTCGATCAGCTGCTCGGGACGCAGGCGCATCATCAGCACGATGGCCTTGGCCTTCTCCTCGAGGTAGCCGTCGTGGTGGCTGAGGGTCGCGAGCTCCTCCGGGATCACGTGGAAGGCGGATCCGAGGGTCACGTCCGCGGCGCGGATCGGGGTGCCGTCGGGGTCGCGGACGAGACGCGCGCCCTCTTCCCACATGGTGTGCTTGAGCAGCGCGACCGGGTCGCCCGCCGTGGGGTCCTCGGGGGTGCTGTGCGGCGCCAGGCCGCGGAACAGCGTGACACCGGGGATGATCGACGCCACGATCGCCGCGAACAGCGAGTTGCGGATCATGGTGCGACGGCCGAAGCCGGACTCCTCGTTCGCGGCGGCGAAAGCGGCCACGGCGGCCTCACGCGTCGAGTCCTTGCCCCGGGTGGGGTGACGGTGCTCGATGTGCTCCTTGTCGCTCATCAGCGCCTTGGACCAGTGGATCGCGCCGATGCCGATCGCGAGCAGCGCGAGGGCGATGCCGAGACCGATGAAGAGGTTGTTCTGGCGGATGTCGATGAGCGCGCCGCTCTCGATCGGGAACAGCATGTAGGCGGCGACCGCCCAGATGCTGCCCGCGAGCGAGAGGTAGAACAGGGTGTAGACCGTGCGCTCCGCCGTCTTCTCGGCGCGCGGGTCCTTGTCGGTCATCCGCTCACGGTGCGGCGGCAGCCCCGGGTTCTGCACGGGGTCGCTGACTGCGACACCCAGCCCCGGAGAGGGCTGGTAGGCCCTTTCGAGAGCCTGCGAGTCGTCGTCGTGTGCCATGGTGCTCCTCGTACGTTCCTCTTCGATGAATAAGCGTCAGTTGGACTTCGCCGTGATCCACACGGTGATGGCGACCAGGGCGCCGATTCCGAAGATCCAGACGAACAGGCCCTCGGACACGGGTCCGAGCGAGCCGAGCGAGAAGCCGCCGATCTGCACCGACTGCTGCTGGAACAGCAGAGCCGAGATGATGTCGCGCTTGTCCTCGTCGGACAGGTTCATGTCACCGAAGACGGGCATGTTCTGGGGGCCGGTGACCATGGCCGCGTAGATGTGCAGCGCGCTGGTCTCGGTCAGGGCGGGGGCGTACTTGCCCTCGGTGAGCGCACCACCGGCGGCGGCCACGTTGTGGCACATCGCGCAGTTGACGCGGAAGAGCTCGGCGCCGTGGGCGACGTCTCCCTTGCCGTCGAGCGTCTCGTCCGACGGGAAGGTCGGGCCGGGGGCCACGGACTGCACGTACGACGAGACCGCGAGGATCTGGTCCTCGGTGAACTGCGGGTGCTTCTGCGGGGCCTGGGGCCCCTGCATCTGCAGCGGCATGCGTCCGGTCGACATCTGGAACTCGACGGCCAGCTCGCCGACGCCGTAGAGGCTCGGGCCGTTCGCGGTGCCCTGCATGTCGAGGCCGTGACAGGTCGCGCAGTTCGCCTGGAACAGCTTCTCGCCGTCCTCGACCGTGAGCGTGCTCGACGCCGCGGTCTGCGTGTCCGTCGCGGCGAACGCGGCAGATGCGCCGGCGTACACGGCGCCGGTGATCATGAGGCCTGCGCCGATGAGGGCGGCCGCAGCCAGGGGACTGCGACGGCCGTTCGAACGGCGCTTCTTCTCTCGTGCCATCTCGGGGATCAGCTCCGCTCTTATTTCAGGAAGTAGATAACGACGAACAGCACGATCCAGACGACGTCGACGAAGTGCCAGTAGTAGGACACCACGATCGAGGAGGTCGCCTCCTTGTGCCGGAAGTTCTTCACGGCGTACGCGCGGCCGATCACCAGGAGGAACGCGACGAGGCCTCCGGTGACGTGGAGGGCGTGGAAGCCGGTGGTCAGGTAGAACGCCGAGGCGTACGAGTCGGCGCTGATCGGCATACCTTCAGCGACCAGGGTGGCGTACTCCCACACCTGACCGGAGACGAAGATCGCGCCCAGGGCGAAGGTGAGGAAGAACCACTCGACCATGCCCCAGCCGAACAGGCGACGACGTCCGGCGCCGTTCTTCTGGCCCTTGGCGATGCGGTAGGGCTGCAGGTCTTCAGCGGCGAAGACGCCCATCTGGCAGGTGAACGAGGAGAGCACCAGGATCGCCGTGTTGACGAACGCGAAGGGCACGTTCAGGAGCTCGGTGCGGTCGGCCCAGAGCTCGGGAGAGGTGCTGCGGAGGGTGAAGTAGATCGCGAAGAGTCCCGCGAAGAACATCACCTCGCTGCCGAGCCACACAATGGTGCCGACAGCTACCGGGTTGGGCCGCTTGATGGTTCTCGCCGCCGGGGCATACGTCGCTGAGGTCGTCACCCCTCCATTATGGCCGATCCTCGGGGGTGATTCTTGCACTCCGGGCACCCGATTCGCCCGCTTTCGACTTAGGGGACCCTAAGAAAACACTGCGAATCCACGGTGAATCCGCGGGAAACGGGGGATGCTCGCCAGGCGACCGTCCGTCACGAAGAATCTGGCCCGAGGTGTCGCGCCGATAGGATCGCACACATGGCTGAATCGCTGACCTGGTCCGACGTCCTCACCACTCTCCTGGAGCGTCGCGACCTCAGCGTCTGGGAGTCCACCTGGGCCATGCGCCAGATCATGCGCGGAGACGTCACCGAGGCTCAGCTCGCCGGTTTCCTGATCGCCCTCCGAGCCAAGGGCGAGACCATCGACGAGATCGTGGGCTTCCGCGACGCGATCCTCGAGGCCGCGGTCCCGCTCCCCGTCTCGCCGAACGTGCTCGACATCGTCGGCACCGGCGGCGATCGCGTCGGCACCGTGAACGTCTCCACCACCGCCGCCATCATCATCGGTGCCTCCGGGATCCCCGTCGTGAAGCACGGGAACCGGGCCGCGAGCTCTGCATCCGGCTCCTCCGACGTCCTGAGCGCACTGGGTCTGGAGCTCACGCTCGACCCCGCCGCCGTGTCGTCGATCCTCGACCGCACGGGCATCACCTTCGCGTGGGCGGGCGCCTTCCACCCGGGGTTCAAGCACGCGGGCGCCGTGCGCGCCGAACTCGGAGTCCCCACTGTCTTCAACATGCTCGGACCTCTGTGCAACCCGGCGCGCGCCGAGGCCAACGCCGTGGGCGTCGCCCAGATCGAGCGCGTGCCGCTCATCACCGGCGTGTTCCGCACGCGGGGGGCGACCGCGCTGGTCTTCCGGGGCGACGACGGCCTCGACGAGCTCACGACCACGGGGCACAGCCGCATCTGGGAGGTCACCCGCGGCGACATCCACGAGCACGATCTCGACCCTCGCGACCTGGGCATCCCGATCGCCGACCTCGCCGACCTCATCGGCGGCTCTCCCGAGCACAACGCCGGAGTGCTGCGTCGCACGCTCGAGGGCGAGAAGGGCGCGGTGCGCGACATCGTGCTGCTCAACGCGGCGGCAGGCATCGTCGCCTTCGAGCTCTCGCAGGATGCCGCGCAGGCGCAGCGGCCGATCGTCGAGCGGCTGCGGGAGGGATACGCCCGCGCGGCCGAGGCGGTCGACGACGGACGGGCCGCGGCCAAGCTCGAGCAGTGGATCGGCGTGAGCCGAGAACTGGCCTCGGCCTAGGAGACGCCATGGATCCGGTCGCCGCGCTGCTCGAGATCGCCTCGCTGCTGGAGCGCGAGCGGGCGTCGCGCTACCGGGCGAAGGCGTTCCGCCAGGCGGCGGCGACCCTGCAGCAGCTGCCGGAGGACGTGCGGGACGACCCCACGCGGCTGCGCGCTGCAAAGGGCATCGGCGAGTCGACCTTCGGAGTGATCCGCCAGGCCCAGGCGGGGGAGGTGCCCGACTACCTCGTCGAGCTCCGCGGCGAGGTCGAACCGGAGATCGCATCCGAGCTCCGCGGGAAGCTCCGTGGCGATCTGCACGCGCACACGGACTGGTCGGACGGGACGACGCCGATCGCGGTCATGGCGGCCGCCGCACGCGCGCTGGGCCACGAGTACCAGGCCGTCACCGACCACTCGCCGCGCCTGCGCGTGGCACGCGGGCTGTCGGCGGAGAGGCTGCGCGAGCAGATCCCGCTCGTGCGAGCCGAGTCCGGCGACGGCTTCACTCTGCTCGCCGGGATCGAGGTCGACATCCTCGAAGACGGCGCGCTCGATCAGGACGACGACCTCCTGGGCGAGCTCGACATCGTCGTGGCCTCGGTGCACTCGAAGCTCCGCATGGAGGCGCGACCCATGACGGCGCGTATGCTGGCGGCCATCGCGCATCCCCGGGTGAACGTGCTCGGTCATTGCACGGGCCGTCTCGTACAGGGGGAGCGCGGCACGCGACCGGAGTCGCAGTTCGACGCGCGAGCGGTGTTCGCCGCGTGCGCCGAGAACGGAGTCGCGGTCGAGATCAACTCCCGGCCCGAACGCCAGGATCCCCCTGACGAGCTCATCGCGATCGCCCTCGAGGCAGGATGCCTGTTCTCCATCGACTCCGATGCGCACGCCCCCGGACAGCTGTCGCTGCTCGATCACGGCGCGCAGCGTGCGGAGAGGGCCGGTGTCCCGGCAGCCCGCATCGTGACGACCTGGGGGCTCGAGCGGCTGCTCGCCTGGGCGGGCTGACGACCGCCGTTCAGTCCGCGGTGGTGCCCACCGCCGCGATCGCGCGGGCCATCGAACCTCCGAGGTTCCACTTCTCGGCCAGCGCCAGGGCGGCGTCGACCTGCTCGGGGCGGAGCGGTAGGAGGGGCTCGGTGGGGGCGGTGACGTCGAGGCTCTTCGCGACCTCCACCACGGTGGGCGCGACGTCGAGGTAGGCGGTCGACGCCAGGATCTTGGTGCGCACGCCGGTGCTCATGCCCTCGCCCGCCGCGGCTGCCGCACGGATGCCGGCGAGATCGCCGTGCTCCTTGAGAAGCGTCGCCGCGGTCTTGTCTCCCACCCCGGCCACGCCGGGCAGGCCGTCGGAGGCATCGCCGCGCATCGTCGCGAAGTCCGCGTACTGAGAGGGGAGCACGCCGTACTTGGCCACGACCACGGCATCCGTCACGACCTCGAGATTGCTCATGCCCTTCGCCGTGTAGACCACGCGGACCTCGCGCTCGTCGTCGACCAGCTGGAAGAGGTCGCGGTCGCCCGTCACGATGTCGACCGGCATCGTCGCCACGGTCGCGAGCGTGCCGATCACGTCGTCCGCCTCGTGCTCGGCGACGCCGATGATCGGGATGCCGAGGGCTCCGAGCGTCTGCCGGATCAGCGGGATCTGCGCCTCGAGCGGATCGGGGACCTCCTCGACGTCGGGTCCCGCCGGTACGACCTCGACGACGCGGTGCGCCTTGTAGCTCGGGATCAGGTCGACCCGCCACTGCGGGCGCCAGTCGTCGTCCCAGCAGGCCACGACGTGCGTGGGCTCGTACAGCGTCACGAGCTTCGCGACGATGTCGAGCAGCCCGCGGGCGGCGTTGATGGGGGAGCCGTCCGGCGCCGTCACCTTGTCGGGCACGCCGTAGAACGCGCGGAAGTACAGACTGGCGGTGTCGAGCAGGAGGAGCTTCTCGGGGCGGGGCATGAGCACAGTCTGTCAGCGCGCGTGCTCCGCGTCAGCATCCGCATCGTCATGGACGCCTCCGATCTGATAGCCTGAAGCGTCACTCGTGGCGTGCCTATGCATGCCCGCGTGACGGAACATCACAATCCCACCGCTGAGAGGCATCCACTAGACCGTGCGCGGTCGACGCCGTCCCAGCCCGAGTATCCATTCACAAGGACAACCCACTACATGACTACCGCAACGACCGCCCCGGCCACCAAGCAGGTCGCCATCAACGACATCGGATCTGCTGAGGACTTCCTGGCCGCGGTCGAGAAGACCCTGAAGTTCTTCAACGACGGCGACATCATCGAGGGCACGATCGTCAAGATCGACCGCGATGAGGTTCTGCTCGACGTCGGCTACAAGACCGAGGGCGTCATCCCCTCGCGCGAGCTCTCCATCAAGCACGACGTCGACCCCAACGAGGTCGTCAAGGTCGGCGACGAGGTCGAGGCCCTTGTCCTCCAGAAGGAGGACAAGGAAGGCCGCCTGATCCTCTCCAAGAAGCGTGCGCAGTACGAGCGCGCCTGGGGAGACGTTGAGAAGATCAAGGAGAACGACGGCGTCGTCACCGGTACGGTCATTGAGGTCGTCAAGGGTGGACTCATCGTCGACATCGGCCTCCGCGGCTTCCTGCCGGCCTCGCTCATCGAGCTGCGCCGCGTCCGCGACCTCACGCCGTACCTCGGCCAGGAGATCGAGGCCAAGATCCTCGAGCTCGACAAGAACCGCAACAACGTGGTCCTCTCGCGCCGCGCCCTGCTCGAGCAGACGCAGTCCGAGTCGCGCACCACGTTCCTCAACAACCTGCACAAGGGCCAGGTCCGCAAGGGCGTCGTCTCGTCGATCGTCAACTTCGGTGCGTTCGTCGACCTCGGCGGCGTGGACGGCCTCGTGCACGTCTCCGAGCTGTCCTGGAAGCACATCGAGCACGCCTCCGAGGTCGTCGAGGTGGGCCAGGAGGTCACCGTCGAGATCCTCGAGGTCGACCTCGACCGCGAGCGCGTCTCCCTGTCGCTGAAGGCGACGCAGGAGGACCCGTGGCAGGTCTTCGCCCGGACCCACGCGATCGGTCAGGTCACGCCGGGTAAGGTCACGAAGCTCGTCCCCTTCGGTGCGTTCGTGCGCGTCGCAGACGGCATCGAGGGCC
The DNA here is from genome assembly GCF_040675935.1 of Microbacterium sp. LMX7-1.2. Classification (NCBI taxonomy): domain Bacteria; kingdom Bacillati; phylum Actinomycetota; class Actinomycetes; order Micrococcales; family Microbacteriaceae; genus Microbacterium; species Microbacterium sp. LMX7-1.2. The sequence continues at coordinate 3,533,367 of NZ_JBEGIL010000001.1, forward strand.
TCGTCCACATCTCCGAGCTCTCCAGCAAGCACGTCGAGCTGGCCGAGCAGGTCGTCTCCGTCGGCGAAGAGGTCTTCGTCAAGGTCATCGACATCGACCTCGAGCGTCGCCGCATCTCGCTGTCGCTCAAGCAGGCCAACGAGTCGGTCGACCCCAACGGCACCGAGTTCGACCCGGCCCTGTACGGCATGGTCGCGGAGTACGACGAGAACGGCGAGTACAAGTACCCGGAGGGCTTCGACGCCGAGACCGGTGCGTGGAAGGAAGGCTTCGACGCCCAGCGCGAGGCATGGGAGCAGGAGTACGCTGCGGCCCAGGCTCGCTGGGAGGCGCACAAGGCCCAGGTCACCAAGGCGGCCGAGGCAGAGGCTGCGGCCGGCGACGACTTCGGCGGCCAGTCCTTCACGAGCGAGGCCGCCGGTGCGGGCACGCTCGCAGACGACGAGGCTCTCGCGGCTCTGCGCGAGAAGCTCTCGGGCGGCAACTCCTAAGCAGCTCAGCACGTCTGAGACTCTCTGACAGAACGGGCCGTCACCCCTCGGGGTGGCGGCCCGTTCCGTGTCTCCGGGCAACGGGATGCGCGGGCCTCGGAGCTTCGTGACCGAACATTACGAGGCGGTTCGTCACATTCGGCCGCACTCGGACACCATGGGGACATGACCTCCCTGCTCAGCGCGCCCTCGGGCACCGACGCCTTCGGAGCGCCCGGCGCCGCGGTCCCGGTGCGTCTGGACGCGGTGGAGCGCTCCTTCCCCCTCGGACGGGGAACACGCGCGGTGCTGCGTGGCGTCGACGTCGAGATCGCGGCCGGCGAGATCGTCGCGGTCGTCGGGCCCTCGGGCTGCGGCAAGTCCACGCTGCTGCGACTGGTCGGCGGACTCGATTCGCCGAGCGGAGGTCGTATCGCGCTCGCAGGCGACCCCGTCGCGGACGCCGACGAGCGGACCGCCGTCGCTTTCCAGGAGCCGCGTCTGCTGCCCTGGCGCACCATCGCGCAGAATGTCGAACTCGGCCTGCCTCGGCGGACTCCCCGCCGTGAGGGCCGCGAGCGCGTCGCCGAGCTGCTGCGACTGGTCGGCCTCGAGCATGCCGCGGGGCAGCGCCCCCGCGAGGTCTCCGGGGGAATGGCGCAGCGCGCGTCGCTGGCGCGAGCGCTCGCGCGAAACCCCGGTGTGCTGCTGCTCGACGAGCCCTTCGGGGCGCTCGACGCGCTCACGCGCCTCCGCATGCACGACCTGCTTCTCGAGATCCACGCCGCGGAGCCCACGACGATCCTTCTCGTGACGCACGACGTCGAGGAGGCCCTGTACCTGGCCGACCGCGTGCTGCTGCTTCGCACGCTGGCCGGTGAGACCGCCGAGCCGTCCATCGCACGCACGATCACCGTCCCGGGCACCCGACCCCGCGACAGGGCGGACCGCGCCCTCGCCGACCTCCGCGCCGAGCTCCTCGAAGGCCTCGGCGTCGACACCCACCACCGCATCCCCACCGAGGAGACCCGATGAGCACCATCACCCGCCGAATCGTCCCTGCGATCGCGATCGCCGGCACGATGATGCTCCTCGCGACCGGCTGTGTCGCAGGCGAGGATGCTCCGGCCGCCGACGCCGCGAAGGACGACGCCGCGGCAGCGGGCGAATGGTCGGCCGACACGCTGTCGATCGACTTCGCGACCTACAACCCGCTGAGCCTCGTCGTCAAGGACCAGGGTCTGCTCGAGGACATCCTCGGCGACGACGTCACCGTCGAGTGGGTGCAGTCCGCCGGCTCGAACAAGGCCAACGAGCTGCTGCGCTCGGGATCGATCGACGTCGGCTCGACCGCAGGATCGGCGGCGCTGCTCGCTCGGGCGAACGGTTCGCCCATCAAGGTCATCGACATCTACTCGCAGCCCGAGTGGTCGGCGATCGTCGTCGGCCCCGACAGCGACATCACCTCTGTCGAGGACCTCGCGGGCAAGTCGGTTGCCGCGACCAAGGGCACCGATCCCTACTTCTTCCTGCTCCAGGCCCTCGAAGAGGCCGGTCTCTCGGTCGACGACGTCGAGGTGCAGAACCTCCAGCACGCGGATGGCCGTGCAGCGCTCGACGGCGGCTCGGTCGACGCCTGGTCGGGTCTGGACCCGATCATGGCCGCCGCCGAGGTGGAGTCCGGCGACAAGCTCGTCTATCGCAACGTCGACTTCAACTCCTACGGATTCCTCAACGCCACCGAGGACTTCATCGACAACCACGCCGACCTCGCACAGGCCGTCGTCGACGCGTACGAGCAGGCCCGCGAATGGGCGCTCGAGAACCCGGAGGAGACCGCGGCGCTGCTCGCCGAGGTCGCCGGCATCGACCCCGCGGTCGCCACGACGGTGATCGAGGAGCGTTCGAACCTCGACGTGAGCGGCGTCCCCGGAGACGACCAGATCGCCGTGCTCGAGAAGATCGCGCCGGTGCTCGTCGACTCGGGTGACGTGCAGGGCGGCAAGGAGTCGGTCGACAAGGCCCTGGACTCGATCGTGAACGACACGTTCGCCAAGAAGGCGGTCGGAGGAGAGTGACGGGCACGGACCGGCGCGTGGTCGTCCTCGCGGACGCGCGCGACGCGCTCGACGCCGCGAAGGGCACGTATCGTCCCGCGGATGCACGTTCGCGCCGCGGCTGGGACCGTCCTGCCGTGCGGATCGTGGGAGGATTCGTCCTTCCCGTGCTCATCATCGCCGCCTGGCAGATCACGACCACCACCGGGATGGTGGAGGCATACCGCCTCCCGAGTCCGGCGTCCGTGTGGGCCGCGGGCGTCGAGCTCGCCGAGCGCGGTGCCCTGTGGACGCACATCGCGATCTCGGTGCAGCGCGTGCTGCTCGGCTTCGCGATCGGCTCGGTCATCGGTCTCGCCGCCGCGGGCATCGTCGGCCTCTCGCGGCTCGGAGACATCCTGCTGAGCCCGACGCTCGCCGCGATCCGCGCCGTCCCCTCGCTCGCGTGGGTCCCGCTGCTGATCCTGTGGATGCAGATCGGCGAGTCCTCCAAGGTCACGCTCATCGCGATCGGCGCGTTCTTCCCCGTGTACACCACCGTCGCGACGGCATTGCGCCACGTCGACCCGCACCTCGTGGAGGCGGGCCGTTCGTTCAGCCTGCGCGGGTGGTCGCTGTTCCGCACCGTCCAGCTCCCCGCCGTGGTGCCGTCGGTCGTCGCGGGCCTCCGACTGGCGCTCGCGCAGGCCTGGCTGTTCCTCGTCGCCGCCGAGCTCATCGCGTCGTCCATGGGTCTGGGATTCCTGCTGACCGATTCGCAGAGCAGCGGACGCGTCGACCGCATCATCCTGTCTATCGTGCTCCTCGCGCTACTCGGCACGATCACGAACGGCGTCCTGGCGCTCGTGGAGAAGTACCTGCTGCGTCGGTGGACGTGAGCGGATCGGAAGCGCGACTGCACGAGTCGCGCCGCTACCCGCCGCCCGCCGACCTCGCCGCCAGCGCGAACGTGCAGGCCGAGGCCTACGCACGGGCCGCCGCCGACCCGATCGCGTTCTGGGAGGACGCCGGCAGGCGTCTGGATTGGGCGGAGTCCTGGCACACCGCGCACGAGTGGGAGCCGCCTGTCGACGGCGCCGTACCCGCCGCGCGATGGTTCCTCGGCGGACGACTCAACGTCGCGTACAACTGCGTCGACCGGCACGTCGAGGCCGGTCGCGGAGACAAGGTCGCCCTGCACTTCGAGGGCGAGCCCGGCGACCGCACGACGGTCACGTACGCCGATCTGCAGCGTCGGGTGTCCCAGGCGGCGAACGGACTGCTGGCCCTCGGCATCCGCCCCGGCGATCGCGTCGTGATCTACCTCCCCGTGCTCGTCGAGACCGTGGTGATCACGCTCGCCTGCGCCCGCATCGGCGCCGTGCACTCGCTCGTCTTCGGCGGCTTCTCGGCCGAGGCGCTGCGCTTCCGCCTCGCCGACACCGGAGCGAAGCTCCTCGTCACCACCGACGGTCAGTTCCGTCGCGGCACCGCCACCGAGGTGAAGTCGACCGCCGACACCGCCGCCGCGGGCCTTTCCGACCTCGAACACGTGCTCGTGCTCCGCCGCACCGGGCAGGACGTGCCGTGGACCGACGGTCGCGACGTGTGGTGGCACGACGTCGTCGACACGGCCGCGCCCGATCACGAGGCCCAGGCCTTCGACGCGGAGCATCCGCTCTTCATCATCTACACGTCCGGCACGACCGGGAAGCCCAAGGGCCTCGTGCACACCTCCGGTGGCTATCTCGCGCACGCGAGCTGGGCGCACTGGGCGCACTTCGACGCCAAGCCGGATGACGTGCACTGGTGCACCGCCGACCTGGCCTGGGTCACCGCGCACACCTACGAGATCTACGGCCCCCTGTCGAACGGTCTGACGCAGGTCATCTACGAGGGAACGCCCGACACCCCCTCGCGGGAACGGCACCTCGAGATCATCGAGCGCTACGGGGTGACGGTCTACTACACCGCACCCACGCTCATCCGGACCTTCATGACCTGGTTCGGAGCCGACCTCCCCGCAGGTCACGACCTGTCGACGCTGCGTCTTCTCGGCACCGTGGGCGAGGCGATAAACCCTGAGGCGTGGGTGTGGTTCCGCAGGAACTTCGGGCGCGACGAGGTCCCCGTGATCGACACGTGGTGGCAGTCCGAGACGGGCGCGGCGATGATCGCGCCCCTCCCTGGCGTCACCACGATCACTCCCGGCTCCGCCTCCGTGCCTCTTCCCGGCATCGATGCCGCCGTGGTCGACGAGAACGGCGGGGAGGTCGTTCCCGGACGCTCGGGCACTCTCGTGGTCCGGCGACCCTGGCCCGGCATGGCCCGCACGGTGTGGGGCGATCCGCAGCGCTACCGCGACGCCTACTGGGCGACCTACGCCGGACACGGCGAGTGGGGCGGCTACTACGTGGCGGGCGACGGCGCGACGCGCGACGCCGACGGCAGCATCCGCATCCTCGGCCGGCTCGACGACGTCGTGAACGTGTCGGGACACCGTCTGTCGACCATCGAGATCGAGTCGGCGCTGGTGGCACACGACACCGTGGGCGAGGCGGGGACCGCGGGTGTCGCGGATCCCGTGACCGGTCAGGCGGTCGTGGCCTTCGTGACCGGTTCCGGTCGCGCCGAGGTCTCGAGCGCCGCACTCCGCGACGAGGTGGCCCGCGCGATCGGCCCCGTGGCCAAGCCGCGTCATATCGTGGTGGTGGAGGACCTGCCCAAGACCCGATCGGGCAAGATCATGCGCCGGCTGCTCGCGCAGCTGTGGGAGGCCGAGCACGACCGTCGTGCCGGTCGGCCGGTCGCACCGTTGGGGGATACCACCTCCCTGCAGAACCCGTGGGCCGTCGACGACATCGCCGCCGTGCTCGAGAACGTCGAACTGAGGACACCATGACGGAAGAACACCGCTTCGGATTCCGCACCCGAGCGCTTCACGCAGGCGGCACGCCGGACGCCGCGACGGGCGCGCGAGCCGTGCCGATCTACCAGACGACGTCGTTCGTGTTCGACGACGCGGCGGACGCCGGCAACCTCTTCGCGCTGCAGAAGTACGGCAACATCTACTCGCGCATCGGCAACCCGACCGTCGCGGCCCTAGAGGAGCGCCTCGCCTCGCTCGAGGGCGGGATCGGCGCCGTGGCGACCGCGTCCGGCATGAGCGCGGAGTTCATCACGTTCGCCGCCCTCGTCGGCGCGGGCGACCATGTCGTGGCCGCCGCGCAACTGTACGGGGGAACGGTGACGCAGCTCGACGTGACTCTGCGTCGCTTCGGTGTGGAGACGACGTTCGTCGCCTCCACCGACCCGGCTGACTTCGCCGCCGCGATCCGCCCCGAGACCAAGGTCGTCTACGTCGAGATGATCGGCAACCCCTCGGGCGAGATCGCCGACATCGAGGGGCTCGCCGAGGTCGCGCACGCGGCCGGCGTGCCGCTCGTGGTGGATGCCACGCTCGCGACGCCGTACCTCGCGCGACCCCTGGAGCACGGCGCCGACATCGTCATCCACTCGGTCACCAAGTTCCTCGGCGGACACGGCACCACGCTCGGCGGCGTGGTGATCGAGAAGGGCACGTTCGATTGGGGCAACGGACGCTTCCCGCAGATGACCGAGCCGGTCGCCTCCTACGGCGGGATCAAGTGGTGGGACAACTTCGGCGAGTACGGGTTCCTCACCAAGCTCCGCACCGAGCAGCTGCGCGACATCGGTCCCGCACTCAGCCCGCAGTCCGCATTCAACCTCCTGCAGGGCATCGAGACCCTGCCGCAGCGGATCGACGCCCACGTCGCGAACGCGCGCGTGGTCGCCGACTGGCTCGCCGCTGACCCGCGAGTCGAGTACGTGACGTGGGCGGGGCTCGAAGGGCACCCGCACCATGAGCGCGCTGCGAAGTACCTGCCGCTGGGGCCGGGCTCCGTCTTCGCGTTCGGTGTGAAGGCAGAGGACGGACGTGCGGCGGGGGAGAAGCTCATCGAGAGCCTGCAACTCGCGTCGCACCTCGCGAACATCGGCGACGCGCGCACGCTCGTGATCCACCCCGCGTCCACGACGCACCGTCAGCTCACCGAGGAGCAGCTCGTCGCGGCGGGTGTGCGCCCCGATCTGATCCGCATCTCGGTCGGCCTGGAAGACGCCGCCGACATCATCTGGGACCTCGACCAGGCCCTGACCCTCGCGACGGGAGCGAACCGATGAGCGACACCGTGAACGCCGGCGACGCCTGCACCATCCCCACCCCGGATGCCGTCGCCTGCGCGCTGCCCGGCGCGGCGCCGACCGTGGAGGGGCGCACGTGGGTCGGCCCGGGTGCACAGGGGCGCTTCGAGATCCTGCGACGCACGAAGAGCGTCGCGATCGTCGGCGCCTCGAACAACCCGGCGCGGGCCTCGTACTTCGTGACCACCTACCTTCTGTCGAGCAGCGGCTACGACGTGTACCTGGTGAACCCGCGCGAGACCGAGATCCTCGGACAGCCCGTGTACGCCTCGCTCGCCGACCTCCCGGTCGTGCCGGACGTGGTCGACGTGTTCCGTCGCCACGACGACCTCCCGGGTGTCGCGCAGGAGGCGATCGATGCGGGCGCGAGCACGCTGTGGCTGCAGCTCGGCTCGTGGAACGAGGATGCCGCAGCTCTCGCCGAGTCCGCGGGGCTCTCGGTCGTCATGGACCGATGCATCAAGATCGAGCACGCCCGCTTCCACGGTGGGCTGCACCTCGCAGGCTTCGACACGGGCGTGCTGAGCTCGCGGCGTCAGCTCCTCGCCCGCTGAGCGTCACTGTCGGTGCGAGCCTAGACTGACGTCATGCCTCTCATCGCTCTCACCGGCGGCATCGCGTCGGGGAAGTCGACCATCGCCCGGCGGCTCGCGGAGCACGGCGCGATCATCGTGGACGCCGACCGGATCGTCCGCGACGTGCAGGCTCCCGGGACGCCCGTCCTCGCAGCGATCGCCGAGACCTTCGGCGAGGGGGTGATCGCGGCGGACGGATCGCTCGATCGCGCGGCTCTCGGAGCCATCGTGTTCGGCGACCAGGAGCGGCTGCAGCGGCTCAACGCGATCGTGCACCCCGCCGTCCGGGCCGAGTCACAGCGTCGATTCGAGGAGGCTGCCGCCGGGGCTCCCGACGCGGTCGTGGTGTACGACGTGCCCCTGCTCGTCGAGGCGCGGGTGGACGACCCCTGGGATCTCGTCGTCGTCGCGCACGCACCGGCCGAGGTGCGCCTCCGACGCCTCGTCGAGCTTCGCGGCATGGACGCAGCGTCTGCGCAGGGGCGCATCGACGCGCAGGTGTCCGACGAACGGCGCCTCGCGATCGCGGACGAGGTGATCGACACCTCGGGGACGCTCGACCAGACGCTCGCTCAGACCGACGCGCTCTGGCAGCGCCTCCGCGCGCGGTGACCTTCTCCGGGCACGCGCCGGGATCGACTGCGTACCGCCGTCTGATCGCCGGCCTGTTCTTCGCGGGCATCGCGACCTTCGCGCAGTTGTACTCGCCGCAGGCGGTCCTGCCTCGGCTGTCGGCCGATCTCGGGGTCGCGCCGGCGACGGCGGCGCTCACGGTGTCGGCCGCGACGCTCGGACTCGCCGCAGCCGTGATCCCGTGGTCGCTCGTAGCGGATCGTATCGGGCGCATCCCGGCGATGGGCATCGGGGTGCTCGCCGCGACCGTGCTCGGGCTCCTGGCGCCGTTGAGCACGACTCTGGAGATGCTGCTCCTGCTCCGTCTGCTGGAGGGCGTGGCGCTCGGCGCCGTCCCGGCCGTGGCGCTCGCGTATCTGAGCGAGGAGGTCCGGGCGCGCAGCGCTGCGGCGGCAGCCGGGAGCTACATCGCCGGCACGACCGTCGGAGGCCTCCTCGGCCGCATCCTGTCAGGCATCGTCGGGGAGCCAGCCGGGTGGCGGGTCGGGATGTGGACGGTCGCCGCGGTCTGCGCGGTCGCCGCAGTGCTCTTCCTGTGGCTCGTACCGCGGGCGGAGGGGTTCGTGCCGGGACGCCTGCGTCCTCCGGGCGACGCCGTCGGGGCGCTCGCGCGGCTCGTCACGCCCCTGAGGTCGGCGTCTCAGCTCGCCCTCTACGCGCAGGGCTTCCTGCTGATGGGCGCGTTCGTCGCGGTCTACAACTATCTCGGGTTCCATCTCTCCGCCGAACCGTTCGCGTTGCCGAGCTGGCTCGTCACGCTGCTGTTCCTCGCCTACCTCTCCGGCACGTTCTCCTCGCCGTGGGCGGGCTCGCTCGCGTCGCGGTTCGGTCGATACCCCGTCCTGCTCGGAGCGATCGCCGTCATGGTCGCGGGCGCCCTGCTGCTGCTCGCGGGCGCCACGGCGCTGGTGCTGCTCGGACTCGTGCTGTTCACTGCGGGGTTCTTCGCAGCCCATGCCGTCGCCTCGGGGTGGACACCGGTCGCCGCCGACCCCGCGACCCGCGCGCAGGCGTCGTCGCTGTACTACTTCGGGTACTACGCGGGGTCGAGCCTCTTCGGCTGGGCGCTGGGCATCGTGTTCGGAGGCGTCGACTGGACCTGGTTCGTCGTCGCGGTCGTCGTGTTGTGCGGGGTCGCGGCGGCGCTGGCGGGCGGTGCGCTGCGTCGGGCATCCGGCTCGCACGCACTCGACGACGGCGGATCCTGAGCTCTCAGGCTTCGGCGGAGACGTCAGAGCGCGGTGGGTTCACGGCACCGGGACGGATGCGCGCTCGCGACGTCGCCGCGCGCGCCGTCGCAGCAGCACGATCACGAGCACGATCAGGGCGAGCAGGAGAACGGCGGCGAGGATCGGGCCCAGGATGGCCGCGGCAGCGAGGGCGAACGAGGCGCCGTCCTCGGCAGTGCTGAGAACGGGGGCCGCCAACCCGCCGGTCGTCGCGTTCGCGGCCAGCCGCGCCGTCGCCTTGATGACGTGCACGGCGAGCGCGATCACGATGCCGACGGCGACGGGCACCCACGCGCTGTCGGCGAAGAAGGAGGCGGGGTCGCCGACGGCGACCGTCTGCGCACCGGCCCCTGCACCGAAGGCGATTCCGCCCGAAGCCGGGCGGAGGATGCTCTGGATCACGTCGTTGATCGAGTCGAGCGCGGGGATCTTGTCGGCGACGATCTCGAGCACGAGGAGCGCGCCGACGATCCACAGTGCGAGATCGCTCGACAGCCAGGCCCAGGCTGAGGGCAGCTCGACCGGTGGGAGGAGCCGGTCGGCGAGTCCCAGCAGGAAGAGCGGCATCCAGGCGTTGAGGCCCGCCGATGCCGCGAGGCTGGTGCCGATCACGAACTCGATCACGGCCCCACTCTAGGCGCAGCGACGGACACGGCCCGGATGTCGGTGGTCCCGCCTACGCTGGAGGTATGCAGACCACCCGCAGCGTCCGTCCCTTCGAGGTCGTCAGCGAATACGCCCCCGCAGGCGACCAGCCTCAGGCGATCGCCGACCTCGCCGCGCGCATCAACGCGGGCGAGACCGACATCGTGCTGCTCGGCGCGACCGGAACGGGAAAGTCGGCGACGACGGCCTGGCTCATCGAGCAGGTGCAGCGTCCGACCCTCGTGCTCGCCCACAACAAGACCCTGGCGGCTCAGCTCGCGAACGAGTTCCGTGAGCTCATGCCGAACAACGCGGTCGAGTACTTCGTGTCGTACTACGACTACTACCAGCCCGAGGCGTACGTGCCGCAGACCGATACGTTCATCGAGAAGGACTCCTCGATCAACGCCGAGGTCGAGCGGCTGCGGCACTCCACGACGAACTCGCTGCTCAGCCGCCGCGACGTCGTCGTGGTATCGACCGTGTCGTGCATCTACGGCCTCGGCGCGCCCGAGGAGTACCTGCGGGCCATGGTCGCGCTGCAGGTGGGGGAGCGGTACGACCGCGACGCCCTCATCAGGCAGTTCATCGCGATGCAGTACAACCGCAACGACGTCGACTTCTCGCGCGGCAACTTCCGGGTACGCGGCGACACGATCGAGATCATCCCGGTGTATGAGGAGCACGCGATCCGCATCGAGCTGTTCGGCGACGAGATCGAGGCGCTCTACTCGCTGCACCCTCTCACGGGCGAGGTCATCGAGAAGCTCGACTCCGTGCCGATCTTCCCGGCCTCGCACTACGTGGCCGGCACCGACGTGATCCAGCGCTCGATCGGGACGATCGAGCACGAGCTGGAGGAGCGCCTCGCCGAGTTCGAGCGTCAGGGCAAGCTGCTCGAGGCCCAGCGTCTGCGCATGCGCACGACGTTCGACCTCGAGATGCTGCAGCAGCTCGGCTTCTGCTCCGGCATCGAGAACTACTCGCGACACATGGACGGCCGACAGGCGGGGGAGCCGCCGCACACGCTGCTGGACTTCTTCCCCGACGACTTCCTGCTCGTGATCGACGAGTCGCACGTGACGGTGCCGCAGATCGGCGCGATGTACGAGGGCGACGCCTCGCGCAAGCGCACCCTGGTCGACCACGGCTTCCGGCTGCCGAGCGCGATGGACAACCGTCCTCTCCGCTGGGACGAGTTCAAGAACCGCATCGGCCAGACCGTGTACCTCTCGGCGACGCCGGGCAAGTATGAGATGGGCATCGCGGACGGCGTGGTCGAGCAGATCATCCGTCCGACCGGACTCGTCGACCCGCACATCATCGTGAAGCCGTCGAAAGGGCAGATCGACGACCTGCTCGAGCAGATCCGCCTGCGTGTCGAGCGCGACGAGCGCGTCCTGGTCACGACCCTCACCAAGAAGATGGCCGAGGAGCTCACGGACTTCCTCGGCGAGCACGGCGTGCGAGTCCGCTATCTTCACTCCGACGTCGACACGCTGCGCCGCGTCGAACTGCTGAGCGAGCTCCGTGCCGGCGTCTACGACGTGCTCGTGGGCATCAACCTGCTCCGAGAGGGACTCGACCTCCCCGAGGTGTCGCTCGTGGCGATCCTCGACGCCGACAAGGAGGGCTTCCTCCGCTCCGGCACCTCACTCATCCAGACGATCGGCCGCGCCGCGCGAAACGTCTCGGGCGAGGTGCACATGTACGCTGACAACATGACCGACTCGATGGCCAAGGCCATCGAGGAGACCGACCGTCGCCGCGACAAGCAGATCGCGTACAACAAGGAGAACGGCATCGATCCGCAACCGCTGCGCAAGCGGATCGCCGACATCACCGAGGTCCTCGCGCGCGAGGGGCAGGACACCGCCGACATGATGGCGGGTCGCGGCCGGGCCACGGGCAAGGGCAAGTCCCCGACGCCGAACCTGCGTCGCACGGGCATCGCGGCGGAGGGAGCGCAGCAGCTCGAGGCGACGATCCAGGATCTGTCGGACCAGATGCTTGCCGCCGCCTCCGAGCTGAAGTTCGAGCTCGCTGGACGGCTGCGTGACGAGGTGCAGGATCTCAAGAAGGAGCTGCGCGCCATGGAGCGCGCCGGGCACGCCTGATCGAAGGGACCGCGATGGATGCCGCCGGAGAGGAACTCGCCGATCGGGTACGCGCGCTGCTGACGCTCGGTGGTGACGTCGAGGAGAAGCGCATGTTCGGCACCCGTGCCTTCCTCGTCGACGGGCACATCCTCGTCGGCGCTCGCTCGGGAGGCGTGCTGCTCGTGCGGGTGCAGGAGGAGAACGGCGCGGCGCTGGTCACACGACCCGGTGTGGCGACTGCGGTCATGGGACCGCGGACCATGGGCACGGGGTGGCTCGACGTCTCGCCGAGCGCGACCTCCGATGACGAGGCGCTCGCCTTCTGGCTCGACGTCACTCGAGAGGACGCCTCAGGTCTGCACTGACCCCTTACTGAGCCCCGGGCTCAGGGGCAGTGCACGAGAGGTTTGGGTCCCGAGCGGTCGATCTCATGCTGTGTCATAGGAGCGCCGCACAGCGGGCATCCGCGTTCCGCGCGCTCCGCGGCGCTCGGCGGAGGCGTCTTCTCGTACGGTCCGACCGACGCCGGGCCGGCGAAGCGGATGAGGTTCGTGTTGATCCACGAGTACAGCCCGCCCGCCTCGCGGATCCTGTCGCGGAGGGGAGGGCGCTCATCGGGACTCGTCATGATGCTTAGTGTACTAACTATTAGGGGGCATGTATAGTCGATCGCATGTCGACCCGAGACGACCTGCTGAAGCTGGACAACCAGCTGTGCTTCGCCGTGGTGACGGCGGCACGCAACGTCGTCGCGATCTACCGGCCCATCCTCGAGCCGCTCGGGCTCACGCATCCGCAGTATCTGGTCATGCTGGCCCTGTGGGAGAAGGCGCCGCGTCCGTTGAACGACCTCGCGGCCGACCTCGCGCTCGACCCGGCCACCGCCTCTCCGCTCGTGAAGCGTCTCGAATCCGACGGACTCGTGAGCCGGCAGCGCAGCGCGCAGGACGAGCGCCGCCTCGACATCGCGCTCACGGACGCCGGACGGGCGTTGCGCGAGCGGGCACTCGACGTGCCCCATCAGGTCATGGCGGCCGTGGGGATGGACATCGACCAGATCTCCGCGCTGCGCGACGGGCTGTCGAGGTTCGCGGGGCGACGACAGGACGCCTGACCGCTCCGCCGACACCGTCCACAGGGTCCGAGCTGTCGCCGAGCATCCACCTAGGGTGGAGGCATGTCGCGCACCGTCCCGCCCGAGAACTCGCGGACAACCGATGTCGCGCGACGAACGGGCCTCGCGCTTCCGCTTCTCGCCGTCGCCGGCTTCTTCGCGGTCCTCATGCTCGCTGCCGCGGTCCAAGGACATCCGATCTTCCGTACGGCAGACGACGCCGAATCGCTCCCGACCACGACTCCGGTGCCCGAGCCTGCTCCGACGACATCGGGGCTGCCCGAGTTCGAACCTCCGCAGGATTCGATCGTCCTGACGATCCTCACGGCCGTCGTGGTCATCGTCATCGGCGCGGTGATCCTCCTCGTCCTGTTCTTCGGACTCCGCCTCCTGGTACGCACCCTGATGAGCCTGTGGCACGGGCGCCGTCTGCGTCGTCGCGGCGGCGCGGACGTCGCCGTGGGTGCCGTCGCCGCAGAGCCCGCGCCGACGGATGCTCCGGATGCGGTCGAGGTCCGTCGGGGGATCGCCAGAGCGCGCGTAGCGATCGAGCGGGACGACATCCCGACGGACGCGATCGTCGCCGCCTGGATCGGGCTCGAGGAGTCCGCCGCGGATGCCGGGGTCATCCGTGGCGCGTCGGAGACGGCCGCGGAGTTCACGGTGCGCATCCTCGCGCGACGCGCGTCGATCACCCGCGAGGTCGCACGACTGCTGCGACTGTACGAGGACGTGCGCTTCGGGGGACTCGTCGCGACGGAGCACGATCGACAGGCGGCGGCGCAGTGCCTGCAGGCGATAGAGGACGGATGGCGATGACGCGGAGGATCCTTTTGCTCGCGGTCGGCGCAGTGCTCGTCGTCGCCGTACCTCTGCTGCTGACCGCCGTCGGCGCGCCCTACGACTTCGCCCTTTCTTGGGCGCTGCTGGCGGTCGCGCTCGTGCTCCTCACCCGCCCGTCGCTCGTCGACGAGAGCGGTGCCTGGCCTCCGCCCGCGCCGTCGAGCTCCGCGCAGGGCTCGGACGTGTCCCGGCTCGCGTGGTCGATCAACAGCCGCACGGGCGTCGCTGGCCACGCGGTGATCCGTCGGGTCGACCGCGTGCTGCGACGTCGGCTCGCCCGCCACAGCCTCGACCCCGATGAACCGGGGGACCGGCTGCGCATCGATGAGCTCCTCGGCGCCGGCGTCCTCGATCTGATCCGCGCGAGAGAGGTGCGCCGCGCGGACGTCGAGAGAGTCCTCGACGCGCTCGACCGCCTCCCCGAACAGGGCCCGCCACCCGGCGAGGCCCGCACACTGACCGACCCCACCGCCCAGGAGAGAACGCATGACCGCTGAGACCGTCGACATCGCCGCCGCGGGACGCCGCATCCTGGAAGGGGTGCGCACCGCCGTCGTGGGCATGGACGAACCCCTCACGCTCGCGCTCGCGAGCATCCTCGCCGGCGGCCATGTGCTGTTCGAGGACGTCCCCGGACTCGGCAAGACGCTCGCCGCCCGAAGCCTCGCTGCAGCGCTCGGGCTCGACTTCCGGCGTCTGCAGTGCACGCCCGACATGCTGCCGGGCGACGTCACCGGCTCGTCGGTGTACGTCCCCGCCACGGGATCGTTCGAGTTCCGACCCGGGCCCATCTTCACGGGACTGCTGCTCGCGGACGAGATCAACCGCACGACCCCCAAGACCCAGTCGGCGATGCTCGAGGCGATGGCGGAGCGCCAGGTCACCGTCGACGGCGTCCGACACGCGCTCCCCGATCCCTTCCATGTGATCGCCACGTCGAACCCGATCGAGTACGAGGGGACGTACGCGCTGCCCGAGGCGCAACTCGACCGCTTCATGGTCAGGCTGTCGGTCGGCTACCCCACGAGCGACGACGAGTCGCGGATCGTCTCGGAGCGGATCAGGAGGCGCAGTGCCGATGCGCCCGTGGAGCCCGTCGTCGACAGCGCGCAGCTCCGCGGCATCCAGGATGCCGTCGAGCGCATTCACGTCGATGCGGATGTGATCGCGTACTGCGTCGATCTGGCTCGCGCGACCCGGACGGCCGCGACGGTCTCGGTGGGGGCTTCGCCCCGCGGTTCGCAGGCGCTCGTGCTGCTCGGTCGGGCGCTGGCGGCTCTCGACGGCCGTGACTACGTGCGCCCCGACGACGTCAAGCGCATCGCGGTCCCGGTGCTCGCACATCGACTCACGCTCACTCCGCAGGCCTGGGCGCAGGGCACGGATCCCGCCTCGGTCGTCGAGGCCGCACTCGCGCAGACACCCGTCCCACCCACCGCATCCGTCGCACGATGACGGAGGAGGTCCGGTCCGAGTCGCGGATGCCGGTGCGATGGCACCGGAGTCCGGTGGTGGCCGTCGGCGTCATCGGCGCTGCGCTGCTCGCGGTGGTGGGGCTCGCGCTATCCCGCGCCGACCTGGTCGCGATAGGACTCCCGCTCGCCCTCGCATCGACGTGGGCGCTGCTGCGGCGCCCGACGAGCGCCTCCGTGAGCGTAGTGTTGCGGGCCGGCACCGCGGTCGGCGACGCCGGCGCGGAGGTGAAGGGCGCGGTCGACGTGCACGCCTCCGCCGACCTCGACTGGATCCAGCTCGCGGTGGATCAGGGTGGACGCCGGGCAGGGCTCGCCGACGTGATGCCGGGCCGCGGTGTCCTCCGCACCTCGACTCGTCCGCTGCACTCGGGTCCGGTCGAGCTGCTCGCCGTGACGGCGCGTGCGATCTCGGTCGACGGGGCCTGGGCCTCGGACGTGGGCGCGCGGCTCGCTCTCGACTGGCGCGTCCCGCCGGCACGGAACGACCTGGGACGGCTCCCGCTCGCGCCACGGCTCCTGGGCCTCCACGGGGCACATGACGGCTCTCGTCCGGGCGAGGGAGGCGACTTCCGCGACATCCGCCCCTTCGTGCCCGGTGATGAGCTGCGTCGCATCGACTGGCGCGCGACCGCCCGCGCCGCGCGCCGCCCCGGAGATCTGCTCGTGCGTCGCACCGACTCGTTGAGCGACTCATCGGTCGTGGTGGCGCTCGACACCGTCGACGACCTCGGGTCCGCTGTCGCAGCCTGGGGGTCGGGCGACCCCGAGCGCAGCGGCGTCACCTCGCTCGACCTCGGACGCGAGGCCGCGCTGTCGATCGCCGCGACTGCGATCGCCGCCGGGGACCGGGTCGCCTATCACGCGCTCGCGAGCGGAGGGCAGGGACTCCGGTCGGGCAGCGGTCCCCGGCATCTGGCCCGACTGAGCGGGGCGATCTCGGCGACCGGGTCCGGTGCGGACGGAACCCGTTACCGTCGATCTCCGGTCGTCCCCGTGGGGTCGATCGTGTTCGTGCTGTCGACGTTCTTCGACGGCATCGCGGCGCAGCTCGCGGCCCGCTGGCGGGCATCCGGCCACGCCGTGGTCGCGGTGGACATCCTCCCGGAGCTCGAGGCCGCGCGCCTGACCCCGGAGCAGACCATCGCGATGCGCACGCTGCTCGCGGAGCGGACCGAGGTCCTCGCCGAGCTGCGGCACGCCGGTATCGAGGTCGTGCGATGGGCGACCGAACGGGACACCGGGATGCGCCTCGCGGCTCTCCGGCAGCAGCGGGCGCGGGCGGTGCGCCGATGAAGCCCCGAGCACAGTCGTTCCGCGTCCCTGCGGCGATCCCCGGCATCGTGCCGCGGCTCCTCGTGGTCGCCTTCGTCGCGGTCGGTGCTCTCGTGCTCATGCCGTTCCCGCTCTGGCAGGGCATCGCTATCGTCCTGGCGGCCGTGTCGGTCGTCCTCCCCGTCTCGATGGCGGCGTGGGGAGCGGCGGCCTGTCTGCCGTTCGGGGTTCTCCTCGGGGAGCCGAGCATCGCCCGCACCGCCCTGGCGGTGCTGCTCGTGCACGCGATCCACGTGTGCGCGGGCCTCTCCCTCGTGGTCCCGGTCCGATCGCGACTGTCGCTGCGCGTGCTCGGTGTCTCGCTGCGCCGTCTCGTGGTGATCCAGCTGATCGCCCAGCCCCTCGCCTTCGGCACCGCGCTCCTGGCGGGGCGCGGGCTCCCCTCGGAGATCGGGTGGGTCGCACCGGTCGCGGCGGCCCTGCTCGTGCTCGGCATCGTGTTCGCGCTGCGCGCTCTGCGACGCGCGGATGTCGCTGCAGTGGCGTCGTTCTCGGAGGCGGCTCCCAGCCGCAGCGGAGCCAATGTCCGTGGCCCCTCGTAGACTTGTCCGGTGCCTATCGTCCCGGTTGCAACCCCAGGAAAACTCAGCGTTCGCGGTGCCCGCGTCCACAATCTGAAGAACGTCGACATCGACATCCCGCGTGACTCGCTCGTCGTGTTCACCGGCCTGTCGGGGTCGGGAAAGTCGAGCCTCGCGTTCGACACGATCTTCGCGGAAGGACAGCGCCGCTACGTCGAGTCGCTGAGCGCGTACGCGCGTCAGTTCCTCGGTCAGGTCGACCGACCCGACGTCGACTTCATCGAGGGTCTGAGCCCGGCGGTGTCGATCGACCAGAAGTCGACCAACCGCAACCCGCGATCGACCGTGGGCACGATCACCGAGATCTACGACTACATGCGACTCCTCTGGGCGCGCATCGGCATCCCGCACTGCCCCGAGTGCGGTGAGCGAATCCAGCGCCAGACGGTGCAGCAGATCGCCGACCAGCTCATGGGCCTGCCCGAGCGGACCCGCTATCAGATCGTCGCGCCGATCGTCTCGCAGAAGAAGGGCGAGTTCGTCGACCTGTTCCGCGAGCTCGGTGCCAAGGGGTACTCGCGCGCGATCGTCGACGGCGACCTCATCCAGCTCGCCGAGCCGCCCACGCTCAAGAAGAGCTACAAGCACGACATCGCCGTCGTCGTCGACCGCCTCGTGGCCTCCGACGACATCCTCGGCCGCGTCACGGACTCCGTGGAGACCGCGCTGGGGCTCGCCGGCGGCGTGGTGCAGGTCAACTACGTCGACGAGGAGGGGGATGCCGCGTGGCAGTCGTTCTCCGAGAAGCTCGCGTGCCCGAACGGGCATCCCCTGAGCCTCACCGAGATCGAGCCGCGCACGTTCTCGTTCAACGCTCCCTTCGGCGCATGCCCGGCCTGCTCGGGTCTCGGTACGCGCATGTCCGTCGACGTCGACCTGATGCTCGGCGACGAGGAGCTCTCGATCCGCGAGGGCGCCATCATCCCGTGGACCACGCAGGGCAAGGGGCTCTTCCAGTACTACGAGCGCCTGCTCGAGGGCCTGGCCGCCGACCTGAACTTCTCGCTCGACACCCCCTGGCAGGACCTCCGGGTCGACGTGCAGGACGCGATCCTGCGCGGCGACAACTACAAGGTGACCGTCAAGTGGAAGAACCGCTACGGTCGCGAAATGCGCTACGCCTCGGGTTTTGAGGGCGTCGTGCCGTATATCGAGCGCCAGTACGCGCAGGCAGAGTCCGATACGCAGCGTGCCCGGTGGGGGGAGTACCTCCGCGAGGTCCCGTGCCCCGTGTGCGACGGTGACCGCCTCAAGCCCGAGGTGCTCGCGGTGCAGGTGCACGGCCACTCGATCGCGGAGGTCTCCCACCTCAGCCTCGCCGACGCGCGTGAGTTCATGGAGACCCTGACCCTGAGCGAGCGCGAGGCGAAGATCGCGGCGCAGGTGCTCCGCGAGATCCGTCTCCGCCTCGACTTCCTGCTGCAGGTCGGTCTGTCATATCTGAACCTCAGCCGCTCCGCCGGATCGCTGTCGGGCGGTGAGGCGCAGCGCATCCGTCTCGCCACGCAGATCGGCTCCGGGCTCACCGGCGTGCTCTACGTGCTCGACGAGCCGTCGATCGGTCTGCACCAGCGCGACAACCGTCGACTCATCAACACGCTCATCAAACTTCGCGACCTCGGGAACACCCTGATCGTGGTCGAGCACGACGAGGAGACGATCGAGGCGGCCGATTGGGTCGTCGACATCGGCCCCGGTGCCGGCGTCAACGGCGGCGAGGTCGTGCACTCCGGGCCGTACTCGGCACTGCTCAGCGAGTCCGGATCGATGACGGGGGAGTACCTGTCGGGCGCGCGGGAGATCCCGACCCCGACGAAGCGACGCAAGATCGACAAGAAGCGCAAGGTGAGCGTCGTCGGCGCTCGCGAGAACAACCTCAAGAACGTGAGCGTCGACTTCCCGCTCGGCATCCTCACTGCCGTCACCGGCGTGAGCGGATCGGGCAAGTCCTCGCTCGTGAACGACATCCTCTATCAGGTGCTCGCCTCGCGGCTGAACGGGGCGCGCACGGTTCCCGGCAAGCACACCCGCGTGTCGGGGCTCGACAACCTCGACAAGGTCGTGCACGTCGATCAGGCGCCGATCGGACGCACCCCGCGATCGAACCCGGCGACCTACACGGGCGTGTTCGACCGCATCCGCACGCTGTTCAGCGAGACCCCCGAGGCGAAGGTGCGCGGCTACCAGCCCGGGCGCTTCAGCTTCAACGTCAAGGGCGGGCGCTGTGAGGCGTGCTCGGGCGACGGCACGATCAAGATCGAGATGAACTTCCTGCCCGACGTGTACGTCGACTGCGAGGTGTGCCACGGCAAGCGCTACAACCGCGACACCCTGGCCGTGCACTACAAGGGCAAGAACATCGCCGAGGTGCTCGAGATGCCGATCGCCGAGGCGGCGGAGTTCTTCGAGCCCATCCAGGCGATTCACCGCTACATGAAGACGCTCGTCGACGTGGGCCTCGGCTACGTGCGTCTCGGGCAGTCGGCGACGACGCTGTCCGGTGGTGAGGCGCAGCGAGTCAAGCTCGCGACCGAACTCCAGCGTCGCAGCAACGGACGCAGCATCTACGTGCTCGACGAGCCCACGACGGGTCTGCACTTCGAAGACGTCCGCAAGCTGCTCGAGGTGCTGAACGGACTCGTCGACAAGGGCAACACCGTGATCGTGATCGAGCACAACCTCGATGTCATCAAGTCGGCCGACTGGGTGATCGACCTCGGACCCGAGGGCGGCTCCGGCGGTGGAGAGATCCTCGCGACCGGGACCCCCGAGCAGATCGCCCGAGTCGAGGAGAGCCACACGGGTCAGTTCCTCGCGGAGATCCTGGGTGAGGGGCGCTCCGCGCGGAAGGCCAGCTGATGGCCGACGTGCTGCCGTACAAGCCGAGGGCGGGCGAGATCCCGACCGACCCTGGCGTGTACAGGTTCCGTGACGCGGCAGGACGAGTGCTCTACGTCGGCAAGGCGAAGAACCTGCGTCAGCGCCTGTCGAACTACTTCGCGCCTCTGCGGACCCTGCACGAGCGCACGCGACGCATGGTCACGACCGCGGCCTCGGTGGAATGGACGGTCGTCCCGACCGACGTCGACTCCCTGCAGTTGGAGTACATGTGGATCAAGGAGTTCGATCCGCCGTTCAACGTCCGCTATAAGGACGACAAGTCCTATCCGTTCATGGCGGTCACGCTCGGCGATGAGGCACCGAGGGTGATCGTCACCCGGAACAGGAAGATCCCCGGCGCACGCTACTTCGGCCCGTACCCCAAGGTGTGGGCCGTGCACGAGACGATCGACCTCATGGTCAAGGCGTTCCCGATCCGCACGTGCAGCGACGCCAGCTACAAGAGGGCGATGCAGACCGGCCGGCCGTGCTTCCCCGGCCAGATCGGCAAGTGCGGCGGACCCTGCTCCATGACCGTCACGATCGAGGAGCACCGTGCCATGGTCGACGACTTCGTCGCGTTCATGGCCGGCGGTGACGAGCGATTCACCCGCGACCTGAGGAAGCGGATGCTGGCCGCCTCGGCCGCCATGGACTACGAGGCCGCCGCGAAGTACCGCGACAAGCTCTCGGCGATCGAAGCGGTGCTCGGCAAGAGCGCGCTCGTGCTCGCGGCCGACGAGGACGCCGACCTGTTCGGCATCGCCGAGGATGAGCTGGCCGCCGCCGTGCAGCACTTCACGATCCGCGGCGGGCGCGTGCGCGGTGTACGGGCCATGACGATCGAGAAGGAGATCGACATCTCCTCCGCCGACCTCGTCGATCAGGTGCTGCAGCGGGCGTACGGCGACGCACAGGACGTGCCGCGGCGCATCCTCGTGCCCACGCTTCCCGACGACGCGGCGGAGCTCGAGGAGTGGCTGCGCGAGCGCCGCGGGCGCAAGGTCGAGATCGCCGTCGCGCAGCGAGGGCAACGCGCCGACCTCATGCGCACCGCGACGATCAACGCCCAGCAGGCGCTCATCCGGCACAAGACCAGGCGCACCAGTGACTACGTCGCGCGCACCCAGGCGCTCACCGACCTGCAGGAGGCGCTCGGCATGAGCGAGGCCCCGCTGCGCATCGAGTGCTTCGACATCTCGCACCTCGGTGGCACGAACGTCGTCGCCTCGATGGTCGTCTTCGAAGACGGCCTTCCCCGCAAAGACCAGTACCGCTCGTTCAACATCGCGGAGACGACCGACGACACCGACTCGATGTACCAGGTGCTGCGTCGACGCCTCGCCTACCTCGACCGCCCGGAGGAGATCGAGGTCATCGACCCCACGACCGACGAGATCGTCGGCGAAGACGTCGGGGAGGCGACCGTCAAGCGCAAGCCGCGGTTCGCCTATCCGCCGCAGCTGCTCCTCGTCGATGGTGGCCGACCGCAGGTCGAGGCCGCCGCCCGCGCGCTCCGCGACGCGGGACACACCGAGATCGCGGTGTGCGGCATCGCGAAGCGACTCGAGGAGATCTGGCTGCCCGGCGACGACTTCCCCGTGATCCTCCCGCGCACCAGCGAGGCGCTCTACCTGTTGCAGCGGCTGCGCGACGAAGCCCATCGCTTCGCGATCACCCACCAGCGCAAGAGGCGGCGGAACGACATCACGAGCGTGCTCGCGGAGGTCCCCGGTCTCGGAGCATCGCGCATCAAGGTCCTGCTCAAGCACTTCGGCTCGGTCACGGCACTGCGGGCGGCCGAGCCCGGGCAGATCGAGGAGGTCCAGGGCATCGGGCCCGTCCTCGCGCAGAACATCCACTCCCATCTCGCCACCCGGCAGGCCGCTACTCGCTAGGCTGGTCGCGGCGGGGGGAGAAGGAGTAACGATGACTGACGGGGACAAGGGCGAGTTCCTCATCGTCACGGGCATGTCGGGCGCCGGGCGCACGACCGTGGCCAATGCGCTGGAGGACCTCAGCTGGTACGTGGTCGACAATCTGCCCCCGCAGATCCTGCGCCCCCTGCTCGACCTCACCGACATGGGCGGCACAGCGCTCCCCAAGGTCGCCGCGGTGGTCGACGTCCGGGGCCGCAACCTCTTCGACGACTTCCCCGGAGTGGCCCGCGCCCTCCGATCACGCGGTTCCGTGCGAGTGCTCTTCCTCGATGCGTCCGACGATGTGCTCGTCCGCCGCTTCGAGTCGGTACGTCGCCCGCACCCGCTCCAGGAGGACGGGACGCTCCTCGACGGCATCCGCAGCGAGCGCTCTCGCCTCGCGCCGATCCGCGAGGCCGCCGACATCGTGATCGACACCTCGGCGCTCAACATCCACCAGCTCGCGACGCAGGTGTCCGAGCTGTTCGCCGAGGAGGGGGCACCGCGTCACCGCGTCACGCTCCTGAGCTTCGGCTTCAAGTACGGACTCCCCACCGACGTCGACCTCGTCGCCGACATGCGGTTCCTCCCCAACCCGTTCTGGAACGAGGAGCTCCGTGGGCTCACCGGCCAGGACGAGGAGGTCAAGGAGTACGTCCTGTCGCGGCAGGGGGCTTCCGAGTTCCTCGACGCGTACACCGCCGCGCTCACTCCCGTGCTCGAGGGGTATCAGCGCGAGAACAAGAGCCACTCCACGGTCGCCATCGGCTGCACCGGGGGCAAGCACCGTTCCGTCGCGATGGTCGAGGAACTCGCTCGCCGCCTCGCAGCGGTCCCCGGCGTCGCCGTGAACGTGCGGCACCGCGACCTCGGCAGGGAATAGCAGGGGTCCTCGGCCGACTAGGCTGGAGGTTTGCGTCGCGACCCGACGCGTCATCGTGAAGGAGTCCCGTGGCACTAACCACCGACGTCAAGGCTGAGCTCGTCAGCATCCGCAACGCACCCCCGACGGTGCGCGTCGCGGAGGTCACCTCGATCCTGCGATTCGCCGGCGGGCTGCACTCCATCGCCGGCCGTGTCGCCGTCGAAGCGGAGGTGGACGCGGAGGTGCTCGCGCAACGCGTGGCCCGCGACCTCGCCGAGATCTACGGGGTCCGCCCGGAGATCGCCCAGGTGCAGTCGAGCGCCTCCAGCGACGGCGCCCGCTGGGCCGTCCGGGTGATCGCCGCGGGGGAGACCCTGGCGCGTCAGACCGGTCTGCTCGACCAGCGACGCCGCCCCGTCCGGGGACTCCCGAACCGCCTGACGACCGGCTCTCGCGCCGAGGTCGCAGGTCTGTGGCGCGGTGCCTTCCTCGCCGCGGGGACGCTCAGCGAGCCCGGCCGCTCCGCCATGCTCGAGGTGGCCTGCCCGACCTCGGAGGCCGCCATGGCGCTCGTCGGCGCCGCCCACCGACTGGGCGTGGCCGCCAAGGCGCGGGAAGTGCGCGGAATGCCGCGCGTCGTCGTGCGCGAAGGCGAGGCGATCCGCACGATCCTCGCCGAGATGGGCGCTCAGAAGACCGCCGTCGCCTGGGAGGAGATGCGCCAGCGTCGCGAGGTGCGCGCGGGCGTCAATCGGCTCGTGAACTTCGACGACGCGAACCTGCGCCGCTCGGCGCAGGCCGCTGTCGCCGCGTGCGCGCGCGTCGAGCGCGCTCTCGAGATCCTCGCCGACGAGGTGCCCGACCACCTCAAGGTCGCAGGAGAACTGCGGCTCGCACATCGTGACGCGAGCCTCGACGAGCTCGGCCACCACGCCGACCCGCCCATGACCAAGGATGCCGTCGCCGGCCGCATCCGTCGTCTGCTCGCGATGGCCGACAAGCGCGCCCAGCAGGAGGGCATCCCCGGGACCGAAGCCGCAGTGCCGGCCGGCCTCGACGTCTGACGCGACGCGATACGCAAGAGAGGCGGCCCCTGTCAAGGGTCCGCCTCTCTTCGTCATACGGCGGAAGGATCGAGGACGGCGACGCGTTGTCGTCACTAGGATGTGTTACGTCCGCTCCGCACCGCACTTCGGCGTCGCGGAGGACCGACAAGCGCCGCGGCGCGGCGCGGATTGGATGAAAAGCGACATGGCGACCTACACGCTCCCCGACCTTCCCTACGACTTCGCAGCCCTCGAGCCGCACATCAGCGGCAAGATCATGGAGCTGCACCACGACAAGCACCACGCCACGTACGTCGCCGGCGCGAACACCGCACTCGAGCAGCTCGCCGAGGCCCGTGAGAGCGGCAATCTCGCGAACGTCAACAAGCTCGAGAAGGACCTCGCCTTCAACCTCGGCGGCCACGTCAACCACTCGATCTTCTGGACGAACCTCTCGCCGAACGGCGGCGGCCAGCCCGAAGGCGAGCTCAAGGCCGCGATCGACGAGTACTTCGGATCCTTCGACAAGTTCCAGGCCCACTTCACCGCCGCCGCCACCGGCATCCAGGGCTCCGGCTGGGCCGTGCTGAGCTGGGACTCGATCGGTCAGCGCCTCATCATCCAGCAGCTGTTCGACCAGCAGGCGAACACCGCGCAGGGGACGATTCCTCTGTTCCAGCTCGACATGTGGGAGCACGCCTTCTACCTCGACTACCTCAACGTGAAGGCCGACTACGTCAAGGCAGCCTGGAACATCACGAACTGGGAGAACGTCGCCCAGCGCCTCGAGGTCGCCCGCGAGAAGACGAACGGCCTGCTGGTACTGTCGTAATCGGGTCGCGTCCCGACGGGCCTGGTCTCGTCGGGACGCCATCTCAGCCAAAAACCCCCGCGCATCGCGCTGCACGATTGCTGCGCACCGCGCACGAGAAACAGGGAGACCTGAGTGTCTGTCAAGATCGGTATCAACGGCTTCGGCCGCATCGGACGCAACTACTTCCGCGCGGCTCTCGCGCAGGGCGCTGACCTCGAGATCGTCGCGGTCAACGACCTCACCGACAACAAGACCCTGGCGCACCTGCTGAAGTACGACTCGGTCGGCGGCGTGCTCGACGCCGAGATCAGCTACGACGACGACAGCATCACGGTCAACGGCAAGGCCATCAAGGCGTTCGCCGAGCGCGACCCCGCGAACCTCCCCTGGGGTGAGCTGGGCGTCGACATCGTGATCGAGTCCACCGGCTTCTTCACGAAGGCGGAGCTTGCCAAGAAGCACATCGAGGCCGGCGCGAAGAAGGTCCTCATCTCGGCTCCCGGCACGGGCGTCGACGCGACCTTCGTGATGGGCGTGAACGAGGACACCTACGACCCCGCCGCGCACAACATCATCTCCAACGCCTCGTGCACCACGAACTGCCTCGCGCCGCTCGCCAAGGTCTTCAACGACGAGTTCGGCATCGACCGCGGTTTCATGATGACTGCGCACGCGTACACGGCCGACCAGAACCTGCAGGACGGTCCGCACAGCGACCTGCGTCGTGCGCGCGCCGCCGCGATCAACATCACCCCGGCCTCCACGGGTGCAGCCAAGGCGATCGGCGAGGTCCTCCCGGAGCTCAACGGCAAGCTCAGCGGCTCGTCGTACCGCGTCCCGGTTCCCACCGGCTCGATCGTGGACCTCACGCTGGTCACCGACCGCGAGAACCTCACGGTCGAGGAGGTCAACGAGGCGTACAAGAAGGCAGCGGCCGACGGTCGTCTCGCCGGCTACCTGCAGTACAACGCCGACCAGATCGTGTCGAGCGACATCGTGCACAACCCGCACTCGTCGATCTTCGACTCGACCCTCACCAACGTGAGCGGCAACCTGGTCAAGGTCTCCAGCTGGTACGACAACGAGTGGGGCTACTCCAACCGTCTCGTCGACCTGACCGAGTACGTGGCAGAGCGTCTCTGAGACACGCCTCATGACTCTGCGCACCCTGGATTCGCTGGGTTCGCTCGAGGGCAAGCGCGTCATCGTCCGTTGTGATCTCAACGTCCCGCTCCGGGACGGGATCATCACGGACGATGGCCGTGTCCGCGCCTCGTTGCCGACCCTGAACGCCCTGATCAACGCGGGAGCCCGCGTCGTCGTCTGCTCGCACCTCGGTCGCCCCGATGGGGCGCCCGACCCGCAGTACAGCCTCGCGCCGGTCGCTCAGCGGCTGTCCGAGCTGCTCGGCAAGCCCGTCGCGTTCGCGCGCGACACGGTGGGCGAGTCGGCTCACGAGGCCGTGGACTCGCTCGAGGACGGCGGCGTCGTCGTCATCGAGAACCTGCGGTTCAACCCGGGGGAGACCTCGAAGGACGACGCCGAGCGCGGCGCCTTCGCGGCTCAGCTCGCGGAGCTGGGAGACGTGCTCGTCTCCGACGGGTTCGGTGTGGTGCACCGCAAGCAGGCGAGCGTCTACGACCTCGCAGAGCTGGTGCCTTCCGCCGCCGGCCTGCTGATCGCGACCGAGCTCGACGTGCTCGACCGTCTGACCGAGAACCCGGAGCGGCCGTACGCGGTCGTCCTCGGCGGTTCGAAGGTCAGCGACAAGCTCGGTGTGATCTCGCACCTCCTGCCGCGCGTGGATCGCATCCTCGTGGGCGGAGGGATGCTGTTCACGTTCCTCAAGGCGCAGGGTCATGCGGTCGCGTCGAGCCTCCTCGAAGAGGACCAGCTCGACACCGTCCGCGGCTACATCGCCGAGGCGAAGGAGCGCGGCGTGGAGCTCGTGCTCCCGACCGATGTCGTCGTGGCGTCCTCGTTCTCGGCCGACGCCGAGCATGAGGTCGCGGCCGCGGATGCGATCGAGGACACCGCGTTCGGCGCCTCCGGAATCGGACTCGACATCGGCCCCGAGACCGCTGCGCGGTTCGCGGAGGTCATCCGCAGCTCGAAGACCGTGTTCTGGAACGGCCCCATGGGCGTGTTCGAGTTCCCGGCCTTCGCGAGCGGTACGAAGACCGTCGCCCAGGCGCTCACCGAGGTCGACGGCCTCAGCGTCGTCGGCGGCGGCGACTCCGCTGCGGCCGTGCGTCAGCTCGGATTCGCGGACGAGCGCTTCGGTCACATCTCGACCGGCGGCGGCGCCAGCCTCGAGTTCCTCGAGGGCAAGAAACTACCCGGCCTGGAGGTCCTCGGATGGCAGTGAACACCCGCACCCCGCTGATTGCGGGAAACTGGAAGATGAACCTCGACCACCTGCAGGCGGTCGCCTTCGTGCAGAAGCTGCACTGGACGTTGAAGGACGCCAAGCACGAGGACGGGTCGGTCGAGGTCGCGGTGTTCCCGCCCTTCACCGACATCCGCAGCGTGCAGACGCTGATCGACGCCGACAAGATCCCGTTCGCCCTGGGCGCTCAGGACGTCTCGGCGCACGACTCGGGCGCCTACACCGGCGAGGTGTCCGGCGCGTTCCTCGCGAAGCTCGACGCGAAGTACGTCATCATCGGTCACTCGGAGCGCCGCGAGTACCACGCGGAGAGCGATGAGATCGTGGCGGCGAAGACGAAGGCAGCGCTCACGCACGGTCTGACTCCGGTGATCTGCGTCGGCGAGACGCTGGCTCAGCGCGAGGAGTCCGGGCCCACCGCGGTCTCGGTCGCTCAGCTCGAGATCGCGCTCGGCGCGGTCTCCGCCTCGGATGACATCGTGGTGGCGTACGAGCCGGTCTGGGCGATCGGAACCGGTCAGGTCGCCTCGCCGGACCAGGCGCAGGAGGTGTGCTCCGCACTTCGCGCCGTCATCGCGGCGAAGCTCGGTGACGAGGCCGCAGCGCGCACGCGCATCCTCTACGGAGGATCGGTGAAGGCCGCGAACATCGCGAGCTTCATGCGCGAACCCGACGTCGACGGCGCTCTCGTCGGCGGTGCGAGCCTCGTGGTCGACGAGTTCGCGGCGATCATCCGCTTCGAGAAGCACGTCGGGGTGTGAGCGAGTGCGGCGGGGCTCCGGCCCCGCCGCACCGTATACTTGACCGTTACGGGGGCAGTCGTGCCCCAGCGAAAGGCTCTTCCTCGTGGAAATTCTCGAGTTCGTCCTGCAGGTGGTGCTGGGTATCACCAGCGTCCTGCTGACCCTCCTCATCCTGCTCCACAAGGGGCGCGGCGGCGGGCTGTCCGACATGTTCGGCGGCGGCATGTCGACGGCGGTCGGATCCTCCGGCCTCGCAGAGCGCAACCTCAACCGCTTCACGGTGATCCTCGCCCTGGCGTGGTTCGTGGCGATCGTCGCGCTCGGTCTCATCACGAAGTTCGAGGTGATCTGATGGCTACCGGTGGAAACGCGATCCGCGGGACCCGTGTCGGTTCCGGACCCATGGGCGAGCAGGACCACGGCTATCACGCCGACCGCATCGCCGTGTCGTACTGGGACGGCCTCGGCAACGAGACCATCCGCTACTTCGCCGCCGGCCTCCCCGAAGAGGAGATCCCGGAGACGATCGATCACCCGCAGAGCGGGCTCCCGGCCGGCCGCGACAAGGCGAATCCGCCGGCGCTCGCGAAGACCGAGCCGTACAAGACGCACCTCGCCTACGTGAAGGAGCGTCGCACCGACGAGGAGGCCGTCCAGCTCCTCGAGGACGCGCTGACGCAGCTGCGCGAGCGCCGGGGTCAGTGACCTCGACCTGACATCACGGGAGAGGCCGTCGCGATCTGATCGCCACGGCCTCTCCCGTCTCTGCGGATGCGGGTGATCAGCGGCAGCCGTAGGCCGCGTCGATGTACGACTGCGGGGGATAGCCGTAGGCCCAGACCCCGTTGGCATCGTCCGTGAAGCCCATGCTGATCGCCCAGGCGGTCGCCCACTTCTCGATGCTGTCCTGCGTGGACGAGTCGTACATGTCCTCGCACTTGACGCTGATTGCATGACCGACCTCGTGGGCCACCAGTGCCCTGCTGCGCTCGGCGGGCCACTGCTCCGCCACGGAGTTCGACAGCTCGATCACGGCGCGGTCGGGTTCATCCCACCACCAGGTGGTGAGACCGCCCATGCTGCCGTTGAATCCCGCGTTGTTGACGATGGGGTTCCAGTCGAACTCCAGCAGCACGCCAGGGGCGAGCGAGCGCGCGAACGCCTCCACCTCCAGACGGGCGTTCAGCAGCGGTCCGCCCTTCTCCGCGAGCTCGGCCTGCTCGGAGGCGACGACCTGGTTCGCGGCGTCCTGGAGCGCGAGGAAGGAGTCGATGCTGGTGGTGTCGAGAGTCGTGGACAGCGACAGCGTGCCGGCTGCCTCGCGCAGGGCGATCACATCGTCGTTGCGCGCCGACAGATGAGCCGCCTCGAAGGCGGATGCCGCGGTCGCCGCGGTGCCGAGGTAGGCCACTCCGGCGCCGTCGATCGCGGCGTCGGCATCGCCCACGGCGGGGGACTCGGTGTCCGCGTCCTCGGCGAGACCCTCGAGGTGGGTGGTCTGCGCGTGCAGCTGCTCGGTCGCGCCGAAGAGCTCCCAGAAGAAGGCCGGCTTCTTCCCGGCATCCGGCAGTTCGGCGGCGAGGAGCCCGTGCGCCGTGGACTGCGTCTCTCCGGCGGCGGCGACCGCCGCGTTCAGCGTCTCCTTCGCGGTGGGGTCGGTGAGGGTGCCCGCGTCTGCCGCGACGAGCTGGTTCGCGACCTCCGTGGTCGCCGCCAGCTGCGCGGTCGCGCCGTCGAGCGCGGAGAAGGAGCTCTGCGTCGACTCGTACGCGTCGTCGAACCCGGATGCCGCGTCGTCGTAGCCGAGGTTCGCCGTGACCTGGACGGCGCCGATCGCCCCCGCGATCACCACAGCCCCCGCGACGCCGAGCACGAACCCGCGGCGCGGCCGTCGGCGCGAGCGCGGAGCGGGGGAGCGCCCGGCGGACGCGCCGACGATGTGCGCGGGGAGCGCATGGCCGCCGCGCGGCGGAGCGGTGATGGCTGCGGGCACGGACATACGGGAACCTCCGATGAGAACCTGCTCAAGACGACTCTGCCAGAAGAACGTCCATCGACCGTAGAAAACTTCGAAGGCCCCCGCAGGAGCTGCGGGGGCCTTCGAGACGTGGAGGGGGTGACGGGAATCGAACCCGCGCAATCAGTTTGGAAGACTGAGACTCTACCATTGAGCTACACCCCCGGAGCGGCGACTCCGAGGAGCATCGCACCGACCGTTCGATCATAGCGGACAGACGAGGGTGCTCTCGTCCGTTAGACTCGCTGGGGCTGAATCTGCGCGCGGATTCCCCGGGGCGTAGCTCAGCTTGGTAGAGCGCCCGCTTTGGGAGCGGGAGGTCGCAGGTTCAACTCCTGTCGCCCCGACACGGCTCGACAAAGCCTGACAGCCGCGATTCAGCGCGGAAACCACAAGGAGAACACACCAGCATGGCGAACAGCACCGTCGAGAAGCTGACCCCGACCCGGGTCAAGCTCACCATCACGGTCACCCCGGACGACCTCAAGCCCAGCATCGCGCACGCGTATGAGCACATCGCGCAGGACGTCCAGATCCCCGGCTTCCGCAAGGGCAAGGTCCCGGCGCCGATCATCGACCAGCGCATCGGCCGCGGCGCCGTCATCGAGCACGCCGTCAACGAGGGCCTCGACAAGTTCTTCCGCGAGGCGACCACGGAGCACAAGCTCCGCGTGGTCGGCCGTCCCTCGGCCGACATCACGCAGTGGCCGAACGAGAAGGACTTCTCGGGCGACCTGCTCGTGGACGTCGAGGTTGACGTGCGTCCCGACATCGAGCTGCCCGACTACGACGGCATCACGCTGACCGTCGACGCCGTCGAGGCCGATGACGCCGCACTCGACGCCGAGCTCGACAACATGCGCGCGCGCTTCGGCACGCTCGTCCCCGTCGACCGCCCCGCGGCCAAGGGCGACTTCGTCGAGCTCGACCTCGTCGCCACGATCGACGGCGCCGAGATCGACCGCGCCGAGGGCGTGTCCTACGAGGTCGGCTCGGGCGAGCTGCTCGAGGGCATCGACGACGCGATCGAATCGCTGACCGCAGGCGAGGACACGACGTTCCGCTCCTCCCTCGTGGGCGGCGACCACGCCGGCTCCGAGGCCGAGGTGTCCGTCACGGTCAAGGCCGTCAAGGAGCGCGAGCTCCCCGAGGCCGACGACGACTTCGCGCAGATCGCGAGCGAGTTCGACACGATCGCCGAGCTCCGCGCGAGCCTCGCCGAGCGCGTCGCGCAGCAGGGCGTCTTCACGCAGGGTTCCGCCGCACGCGACAAGCTCGTCGAGACGCTGCTCGAGAAGATCGAGATCCCCGTCCCGCCGCAGCTCATCGAGGACGAGGTCCACAACCACCTCGAAGGCGAGGGTCGCCTGGAGGACGAGGTGCACCGCGCCGAGGTCACCGAGGCGAGCGAGAAGCAGTTCCGCACGCAGGTGCTGCTCGACACGATCGCCGAGCAGGCCGACGTGCAGGTCTCGCAGGAGGAGCTCTCGCAGTACCTCATCCAGTCCGCCGCGCAGTACGGCATGGCCCCGCAGGAGTTCGTCGAGGCGCTGCAGTCCTCGAACCAGCTCCCTGCCCTGGTCGGCGAGGTCGCCCGCAACAAGGCGCTCGCGATCGCTCTCGGCAAGGTCAAGGTCGTCGACAGCAACGGCAAGGCCGTCGATCTCTCGGACTTCGTCGTGACCGATGACGAGGCCGCCGACGAGGTCGCCGAGGCTCCGGCCGAGGAGAAGCCCGCCAAGAAGGCTCCCGCGAAGAAGGCCGCCGCCAAGAAGGCGGACGCTGCCGAGGGCGACGAGAAGCCTGCCGCCAAGAAGCCCGCCGCCAAGAAGGCTCCGGCCAAGAAGGCGGCCGACAAGGCCGAGTGATCGAATCCGATCACGTGCGAAGGGGCGGATGCTGCGGCATCCGCCCCTTTCTCATGGCAGTCGACCTCGTGAGGAGAAGACATGAAGAGCTGGGATGAGCGGATCGACGAGGTCTGGGCCGATGCCTCGGGGGAGGAGGTCGGCGACGACACGATCGCACGGATCGACGCGTTGGCGGCGGAGCGGGGGAACGACGACG
Source organism: Microbacterium sp. LMX7-1.2 (assembly GCF_040675935.1). Taxonomy (NCBI): domain Bacteria; kingdom Bacillati; phylum Actinomycetota; class Actinomycetes; order Micrococcales; family Microbacteriaceae; genus Microbacterium; species Microbacterium sp. LMX7-1.2. The sequence goes on from NZ_JBEGIL010000001.1 coordinate 3,565,363, forward strand.
GCCGTGCGGAATTCGAGCGTGCGGGCGCCAGGGATTCCGCCGGACGCCCGGCCGAGGCGGTCGAGCTCTACCGTCGAGCGCTCGCGCTCGGGCTCGACGAGGAGCACCGCCCCCAGTGCGTGATCCAGCTCGCGAGCTCCCTGCGCAACCTCGGCGCGTACGATGAGGCGCTCGCGGTCATCACAGCGGAGGAGAGGCTCTCCGCCGACGGCCCCTATCGCGACGCGGTCGCGACCGTGCACGCCCTGATCCTCGCGAGCGCGGGGCGTCCGGCGACCGGGCTGTCGGTGGCACTGCTCGCCCTCGTCCCGCACCTGCCGAGATACCACCGGTCGATGACGGCGTACGCGCACGAGATCGCGGAACTCGACACCTGATATGCCGACGGCGAACACGGCCTGGGGGCTGCGTTGTCGCCGGTAGATTCGAATCACTGAAACACGGAATCAGGAGCTGACATGGCTGCAGAACCCCTCCTCGCGACGAGCGTCTTCGACAGGCTGTTGAAGGACCGCATCATCTGGCTGGGATCAGAGGTGCGTGACGAGAACGCCAACGAGATCTGCGCGAAGATCCTTCTTCTCGCCGCAGAGGACTCGGAGAAGGACATCTACCTGTACATCAACTCGCCCGGCGGGTCGATCACGGCCGGCATGGCGATCTACGACACGATGCAGTTCGTGCCGAACGACATCGTGACGGTGGGCATCGGCATGGCCGCGTCGATGGGTCAGCTCCTGCTGACCGCCGGCACCAAGGGCAAGCGCTACATCACGCCGAACGCCCGCGTGCTGCTGCACCAGCCGCACGGCGGCTTCGGCGGCACCTCCAGCGACATCCAGACCCAGGCTCAGCTGATCGTCTCGATGAAGAACCGTCTCGCCGAGATCACCGCGGCGCAGACCGGCAAGCCCGTCGAGCAGATCAACGAGGACGGCGACCGCGACCGCTGGTTCACCGCCGAAGAGGCCCTCGAGTACGGCTTCGTCGACCACATCCGCGAGTCCGCCACCGACGTCATCGGCGGCGGCGGCACGGACGCCAACTGAGAGCGAGAGGACCCTTCATGTACACACCCACCTTCCGCTCCGCCGGTGACCTGCCCTCCAGCCGCTATGTGCTCCCGCAGTTCGAGGAGCGCACGGCCTACGGTTTCAAGCGCCAGGACCCCTACAACAAGCTGTTCGAAGACCGCGTGATCTTCCTCGGCGTGCAGGTCGACGACGCGTCGGCCGACGACGTGATGGCGCAGCTCCTCGTCCTGGAGAGCCAGGACTCCGAGCGCGACATCACGATGTACATCAACTCGCCCGGTGGCTCGTTCACGGCGATGACGGCGATCTACGACACGATGCAGTACGTCGCGCCGCAGATCCAGACCGTCGTGCTCGGACAGGCCGCGTCCGCGGCATCCGTCCTGCTGGCCGCCGGTCACCCCGGCAAGCGCCTCGCGCTGCCCAACGCCCGCGTGCTCATGCACCAGCCGGCGATGGGTGAGGCCGGTCACGGTCAGGCGTCGGACATCGAGATCCAGGCGGCGGAGATCCTCCGCATGCGCACCTGGCTCGAGGAGACCATGGCCCGCCACACCGGCAAGCCGGTGGAGCAGGTCAACCGTGACATCGACCGCGACAAGATCCTCTCGGCGTCCGAGGCGCACGAGTACGGGATCGTCGACCAGGTGCTGAGCTCGCGCAAGCGCGCCTGACCTCGTCGCTGCAGAAGAGGACGTCGGCCTTCGGGCCGGCGTCCTCTTCTGCGTCCCGACGCACCCTCCGTCGGATGTGCGACGCCACGGCATCTGATTGCTCATATGAGCAGATGCGTGCGCGAACGGTGATTCCGTCGTACCCTTGATGAGGAAGGAGGATGCCGTGGAAGACGAACTCACGATGGTCCGCGTCGCCGAGCTCTACTACGACGAGGACAAGACGCAGGACGAGATCGGCGCCCTCCTCAAGCTCTCCCGCTGGAAGGTCGGCCGCCTGCTGACCCAGGCCCGCGAGCGCGGCATCGTCCGCATCGAGATCATCCACCCCCGCGCGCGACGGCTCGGACTCGAGCGTGATCTGGTGGAACGCCACGGCCTCACCGCCGCCGTGGTCGTCCCCTCACCGGAAGGCGACGACGGCACGCTCGAACGGGTCGCCCAGGCGGCCGCCGACTACCTGAGCGCCATGCGCCCCGTGCCGCGTACGCTCGGCGTCAGCTGGGGCCGCACGCTCCGCGCCGTCGCCGAAGCCCTGCCCGACGGCTGGGCGACCGGAGTCACGGTCGTGCAGCTCAACGGGGGAGTGAGCCTGAACCGCCGTTCCGGCGGAGCCGCGGGTCTCGCCGTCACGATCGCGCAGCGCGCCTCCGGGCACGTGTCGCTGTTGCCCAGCCCGGCGATCCTCGAGCGCGTCGAGACCAAGCAGGCCATCGAATCCGACCGCACCGTCGCGGCCGTGCTCGAAGAGGCCGCGCAGGCGCAGGCCTTCCTGTTCACGGCCGGTCCGTGCGACGCCAGCTCCGCGCACGTCGAGAACGGCTACCTGTCGGCATCCGACGTCGAGGAGCTCGCGCGCCGCGGCGCGGTCGGCGACGTGCTCGGCCGGTACATCGACGCCGACGGCAACATCGTCGACCCGCAGCTGGACTCGCGCACGGTCGGCGTCGACCTCGCGCGCCTGCGCTCGGCGGAGCGGGCGATCTTCGTGACCGCGGGCGACGCCAAGCACGACATTGCCCGCACGGTCGTGACGAGCGGCCTGTGCAGCGTCCTGGTGACCGATGAGACCACAGCACGAGCATTGTTGGAGGAACGATGACGACCCAAGAACTCAGTCGCAGGACGGCGGTGGACGTCCTCGGCGGTGAGCCGGACGACGCCACACTGCGCCGCTTCCTGCACGGCCTGCCCGGCGTCGACGCCGTGGGGCTGGAGCAGCGCGCGGCCGGCCTCGGCACGCGCTCGATCAAGACCACCTCGAAGGCCTGGGCCCTCGACACGATCATCCGTCTGATCGACCTCACGACGCTCGAGGGAGCCGACACGCCCGGCAAGGTGCGCTCGCTCGTCGCCAAGGCCAAGAACCCGGATGCCGCCGACCCGACGACCCCGAAGGTCGCGGCCGTCTGCGTGTACGGCGACATGGTCCCGTTCGCGACCGAGGCGCTCGGTGCGATGCACGGCGACCCCGACGACGGCCTGATCTCCGTCGCCGCGGTCGCGACGGCGTTCCCCAGCGGACGCTCCTCGCTCGCGATCAAGCTCGCCGACACGGCCGAGGCGGTCGCAGCAGGCGCCGACGAGATCGACATGGTGATCGATCGCGGGGCGTTCCTCTCCGGACGCTACGGCCTCGTCTTCGACCAGATCGCTCAGGTCAAGGAGGCCTGCCGCCGCGAGGACGGCACGTACGCCTCGCTCAAGGTGATCCTCGAGACCGGCGAGCTCAACACCTACGACAACATCAAGCGCGCCTCCTGGCTCGGAATCCTGGCCGGTGGCGACTTCATCAAGACCTCGACGGGCAAGGTGCAGCCGGCGGCCACGCTGCCGACCACGCTGCTCATGCTCGAGACGGTCCGCGACTGGTATCGCGGCACCGGGCAGCGCATCGGTGTGAAGCCCGCAGGCGGCATCCGCGCATCCAAGGACGCCGTCAAGTACCTCGTCACGGTCGCCGAGACCGTGGGAGAGGAGTGGCTGCAGCCGCACCTCTTCCGCTTCGGCGCGTCGAGCCTGCTCAACGATGTGCTCCTGCAGCGCCAGAAGCTCACCACCGGCCACTACTCCGGCCCCGACTACGTCACGATCGACTAGGAGCCCGCACATGTCATTCCTGGAATACGCTCCGGCCCCTGAGTCCAAAGCGGTCCTGAACCTCAAGGACAGTTACGGCCTGTTCATCGACGGGGAGTTCGTCGACGGCTCGGGCTCGAGCTTCGTCACCATCTCGCCCGCGGACGAGAGCCGCATCGCCGAGATCGCCTCGGCGAGCGACGAGGACGTCGACCGCGCCGTCGCCGCCGCACGCCGCGCCTACGACAAGACCTGGTCGAAGATGAGCGGCCGCGACCGCGCCAAGTACCTCTTCCGCATCGCCCGTCTCGTGCAGGAGCGCGCCCGCGAGCTCGCCGTGGCCGAGAGCCTCGACAACGGCAAGCCGATCAAGGAGAGCCGCGACGTCGACGTGCCGCTCGTCGCCTCCTGGTTCTTCTACTACGCGGGCTGGGCCGACAAGCTCGACTACGCCGGACTCGGCGCGAACCCGCGTGCGCTCGGCGTGGCCGGGCAGGTCATCCCGTGGAACTTCCCGCTGCTCATGCTCGCGTGGAAGCTCGCCCCGGCCCTCGCCGCCGGCAACACGGTCGTGCTCAAGCCCGCCGAGACCACGCCTCTCACGGCGCTGATCTTCGCGGAGATCCTGCAGCAGGCAGACCTCCCCGCCGGCGTCGTCAACATCGTCACCGGCGCCGGCCCGACGGGCGCGGCGCTCGTGCGCCACCCCGACGTCGACAAGGTCGCGTTCACCGGCTCGACCGGCGTGGGCCGCGACATCGCCCGCGCGGTCGCCGGAACGAACAAGAAGCTCACGCTGGAGCTCGGCGGCAAGGCCGCGAACATCGTGTTCGACGACGCCCCCATCGACCAGGCCGTCGAGGGTATCGTGAACGGCATCTTCTTCAACCAGGGGCACGTGTGCTGCGCCGGCAGCCGCCTGCTCGTGCAGGAGTCGATCCACGACGAGGTCATCGACCGGCTCAAGAACCGCCTCTCGACGCTGCGCCTGGGCGACCCGCTCGACAAGAACACCGACATCGGCGCGATCAACTCGGCCGCCCAGCTCGCCCGCATCCGCGAGCTCAGCGACATCGGCGAGGCCGAGGGCGCGGAGCGCTGGACGGCGGACTGCGCGATCCCCGAGAAGGGTTTCTGGTTCGCTCCGACGATCTTCACCGGCGTCGAGGCCTCGCACCGGATCGCCCGCGACGAGGTGTTCGGCCCCGTGCTGTCGGTGCTCACGTTCCGCACACCGGCCGAGGCGATCGCCAAGGCCAACAACACCCCGTACGGCCTGTCGGCCGGCATCTGGTCGGACAAGGGCTCGCGCATCCTCGCGGTCGCCGACCGGCTGCGCGCGGGAGTGGTGTGGGCGAACACGTTCAACCGTTTCGACCCGTCGAGCCCGTTCGGCGGCTACAAGGAGTCCGGATACGGCCGCGAGGGCGGACGTCAGGGTCTCACCGCGTACCTGAAGGGAGCCGCAGCATGAGCAAGCGACTCAGCGTTCCGAAGACGTACAAGCTCGCGATCGGCGGCGCCTTCCCGCGCAGCGAGTCCGGGCGCACCTACGAGGTGCTGTCGGCGAAGGGAGCGTTCCTCGCGAACGCGGCCCAGGGGTCGCGCAAGGACGCGAGGGATGCCGTCGTCGCGGCGCGCTCCGCCGTCAAGGGCTGGTCGGGGGCGACCGCGTACAACCGCGGCCAGGTGCTCTACCGTGTCGCCGAGGTGCTCGAGGGTCGCCGCGCGCAGTTCATCGACGAGATCTCGGCGCAGGAGGGCGTGTCGGCCTCTGCCGCCGCCGCTCAGGTCGACGAGGCGATCGATCTGTGGGTCTGGTACGCCGGATGGTGCGACAAGTACGCGCAGGTCGCGGGCAACGCGAACCCGGTGTCGGGTCCGTACTTCAACATCTCGGTGCCCGAGCCCACCGGAGTCGTCGCGATCGTCGCGCCGCAGGACTCCGCGCTGCTCGGCCTCGTGTCGGTCGTCGCGCCGGCGCTCGTCGCGGGCAACACGGTCGTGGTGGTCGCCAGCGAGCGGCATCCGCTCTCCGCCATCAGCCTCGCCGAGGTCCTCGCGACGAGCGACGTGCCCGGGGGAGTCGTGAACGTGCTGACCGGCTCGCCCGCGGAGATCGCCCCGTGGCTGGCCTCCCACCAGGACGTCAACGCACTCGACCTCGCAGGTGCCGGTGACCTGGAGTGGATCGACATGCAGATCGCCGCGGCCGAGACGCTGAAGCGCGTGCTCGCGCCCGGCGCGGTCGTGGCCTCGCCCGAGCGCATCGCGGCCTTCACGGAGGTCAAGACCGTCTGGCACACCAAGAGCATGGTCTGACGCAGGCTCGCGCCGCTGACGCCCCTGCCGGGCTGCGGAGCCCCTGCTCATTCACGTGACTGAGCAGGGGCTTCGTCGATCATCAGGGGCGTCGCGGAGCGGATGCTGGTGGGAGCGAGTCCAGGACGCTTCCGCGCCAATGCGCCCTGCTGTCCGACGCACCGGTTAGGCTCAGTAGACGATCTCTGGATCCCTCGAGGAGGACGCGCATGGCCCGTATCGGTGAAAGCGCTGACCTGTTCAAGTGCTCGTTCTGCGGAAAGAGCCAGAAGCAGGTGCAGCAGCTCATCGCTGGCCCCGGTGTGTACATCTGCGACGAGTGCGTCGAGCTGTGCAACGAGATCATCGAAGAGCGCATGGCCGAATCGTCCGCTGAGGGCACCGCGGACTTCGAGCTGCCGAAGCCCCGCGAGATCTTCACGTTCCTCGAGGAGTACGTCGTCGGACAGGAGCCCGCCAAGCGCGCGCTGGCCGTCGCGGTCTACAACCACTACAAGCGCATCCGCGCGCATGGCACCCTGCAGCCCGCAGAGCAGAAGGCCGAGAGCGTCGAGATCGCCAAGAGCAACATCCTGCTGATCGGTCCCACCGGCTGCGGCAAGACCTACCTGGCGCAGACGCTCGCCAAGCGACTCAACGTCCCGTTCGCGGTCGCCGACGCCACAGCGCTCACAGAGGCGGGCTATGTCGGCGAGGATGTCGAGAACATCCTCCTCAAGCTCATCCAGGCGGCGGACTACGACGTCAAGCGCGCCGAGCAGGGCATCATCTACATCGACGAGGTCGACAAGATCGCCCGCAAGGCCGAGAACCCCTCGATCACGCGCGACGTGTCGGGCGAAGGCGTGCAGCAGGCCCTGCTGAAGATCATCGAGGGCACGGTCGCCTCCGTGCCGCCGCAGGGCGGACGCAAGCACCCGCACCAGGAGTTCCTGCAGATCGACACCTCGAACGTCCTGTTCATCGTCGCCGGCGCCTTCGCCGGTCTCGAGGACATCGTGTCGGCCCGCGTCGGCAAGCACGGCATCGGCTTCGGCGCGCCCTTGCACGACAAGGGCAAGGACCTCGACCTCTTCAGCGAGGTGCTGCCGGAGGACCTGCACAAGTTCGGCCTGATCCCCGAGTTCATCGGCCGTCTCCCCGTCGTGACGAACGTCTCGCCGCTCGACCAGGACGCACTCATCGACATCCTCACCGGTCCGCGCAACGCGCTCGTGAAGCAATATCAGCGGATGTTCGAGCTCGACGGTGTGGAGCTCGAGTTCGAAGACGAGGCGCTCCGATCCATCGCCGACCTCGCCGTCGAGCGCAAGACCGGCGCCCGCGGTCTCCGCGCGATCCTCGAGGACGTGCTCGGACCGATCATGTTCGAGATCCCCTCCGCCGAGGACGTCGCGAAGGTCATCGTGACCCGTGCGGCCGTCGACGAGGGCGCGCCGCCGACCATCGTGATGGAGCGCAAGCGCAAGAGCGCCTGATCATGCGACCCGAGCCGTGGGAGGTCGTCTCCCGGCGGATCCTCGTGGACGATCGCTGGTTGCGGCTCCGTGCCGACGACTGCCGCACGATCGACGGCCGGTCGATCGCCCCGTACTACGTGCTCGAGTACGGCGACTGGGTGTCGGTGCTTGCTCTCGATACCGGCGGCCGCGCGATCCTCGTCGACGAGTACCGGCATGGAGCCGGCGTCATCGCGCTCGGGACCATCGGCGGCGGTGTCGCCGCAGGGGAGGACCCGCACGACGCCGCTGCGCGAGAGCTGCGCGAGGAGACCGGATACGCGCCGGAGGAACTCATCGACCTCGGCGCGACCTGGGCGAACTTCGGCTCGCACACCAATCGCGTGCACCACTTCCTCGCGCGGGGATGCCGTCGCGTCAGCGACCCGTCACCGGACGAGAACGAGACGATCGCCGTGCAGATCCTGCCCTTCGAGTCGCTCGGGGAGCAGCTGCGCCAGAGCTACCACCAGCTCACCTGGTACAAGGCCAGGGAATGGCTCAGCTCGTGAGTCCCCGCCGTTTCAGGAGCGGCTCGATCTCGGCATCCCGGCCGCGGAAGTCACGGTAGGCCTCGAGCGGATCCTTCGAACCGCCCACGCCCAGCAGTCTCTCGCGGAAGCGGTCGCCGTTCTCGCGGGTGAGCCCGCCGTTCTCGCGGAACCACTCGACCGTGTCGGCGTCGAGCACCTCGCTCCAGATGTACGAGTAGTAGCCCGCGCTGTAGCCGCCCGAGAACACGTGGGCGAAGTACGCCGAGGAATAGCGGGTCGGCACGGCCGGCTCGTCGAGGCCGATGTCGGCGAGGGCAGCAGCCTCGAACGCTGCCACGTCGCCGGGTTCCGCATCGACGCCGACCCGATGCCAGGCCTGGTCGAGCCACGCGGCGGCGAGGTACTCGCTCGTCGCGTGTCCCTGGTCGAAGGTCTCGGTGGCGCGGAGTCTCTCGATGATCGCGGGGTCGAGCGGCTCGCCCGTCACATGGTGCCGCGCGTAGTCGTCGAGCACCTCGGGCCACAGGATCCACATCTCGTTGACCTGGCTCGGGAACTCCACGAAGTCACGGAACACGTTCGTGCCCGAGAAGTGCGGGTAGGTCACGACGGCGAACAGGCCGTGCAGGGCGTGCCCGAACTCGTGGAACAGCGTCGTCACCTCGTCGAGGGTGAGCAGGGTCGGCTCCCCGTCGCCGGGCAGTGCCACGTTGAGGTTGTTCACGACCACGGGCGCTGTGCCGCGGAGCCTCGACTGGCTGACGATCGGGTTCATCCACGCGCCGCCGCGCTTGGAGTCGCGCGTGTAGAGGTCGAGCACGTATAGTCCGAGCGCCGAGCCGTCGGCGTTGCTCACCTCGAACACCCGCGCGCCCGGATGATAGGCGACGAGGTCGTGGCGTTCCGAGAACGTGATGCCGTACAGCCGCGTGGCCGCCGAGAAGACGCCGTCCTGCAGCACCCGCTCCGCCTCGAACCAGGGGCGCAGGGCCGCGGTGTCGATGTCATAGCGCGCCGCGCGGACCTTCTCGGTGTAGAACGCCCAGTCGTGGGCCTCGACCGTGAACGGCTCCGCCTCGAGCTCGTCGACGATCTCCTGCAGGGCGGCTTTCTCCGCCGCCGTGTTCCGGGCGGCCGGCGCGGCCAGTCGGCGCAGCATCCGCTCCACCGCTTCGGGAGTTCCCGCCGTCTCGTCGGCCGTCACATACGCGGCGTGCGAGGGGTAGCCGAGCAGCGCGGCGCGCTCGGCGCGGAGCCGAACGATGTCGGCGAGGACGGCGCGGTTGTCGTTCGCGTTTCCGCGGGAGGCGCGGCTGCGCGATGCCTGCATGATGCGTCGCCGTGATTCGCGGTCGCTCAACTGCGCGAGGTAAGGGTGTCCCGTGAACAGCGGGAGGGTGACGAGGTAGCGCCCGTCGAGTCCGCGCTCCTGCGCGGCGCGGGCGGCGGCCGACAGCTCGCCACTGCCCAGCCCCGCGAGCTCCTCGGCTGAGTCGAACACCACCGCGAGGTCGTTCGTGTCGTTCAGCAGGTTCCGTTCGAACGTGGTGCTCAGCGTCGACAGCTGCTGGTTCAGGAGCGTGAGGTGGGCCTTGGCCTCGTCGTCGAGGGCCGCCCCCGCGTGGGTCATCTCGCGATGGTGCCGTTCGACGAGGTATCGCTGCTCGGCGTCGAGGTCGAGATCGGCGAGCTGAGCGTGCACCTGCTGCACCCGCCAGTACAGCGCGCCGTCGAGCGTCACCGCATCCTGATGAGCGGCCATGAGCGGCGCCAGCTCCTCGTCGATCGCCTGGATCTCGGCCGTCGCATCCGCGGAGCTCACGGTGTAGAACGCGTGAGACACTCGGTCCAGCAGCTCGGCGGAGCGCTCGAGCGCCTCGATCGTGTTCTCGAACGTCGGCATCGACCGCACCATCGTGATGCGCGAGATCTCCGAGCGGTGCTCCTCGAACGCGGTCCGGAACGCGGGCAGGTAGTGCTCGGGACGGATGCGGGAGTAGTCGGGGAGTCCGTAGGGGAGCGTCGACGGCTGGAGCAGCGGATTGGTGTCGTCGGTCATCCCCTGAGCCTAGCCATGACGCGTCCGAGAGCGTCGATGACGAGGCGCACGGAGCGGCGGCGCAGGTTCTCGGGTCGGGCGAGCACGTCGATGAGGCGGTGCGTCGACACGCCGCGCAGCGGCAGCCGCACGATCTCGTCGTCGTCGACCGTGCGCGAGGTGTAGCGCGGCAGCATCCCGATGACGTCCCCGCCGGCCACGATCGCGGCGACCGCGCCGTAGTCGTTGATGCGGTGCCGGATCTCCACCGGTCTCCCGGCGACCGCCGCGACCGCGCCGAGCACGTCGTCGGGGGAGTATCCGGCCCGGCTCGTGACCCACGGCCCGTCGACGACGTCGGCCGGGGTCACCCGCGACCTCGACGCGAGCGGATGCGTGCAGGCGACGGCGACGTCGAGCGGTTCCTTCGCGAGCGTGAGGCTGCGCACTCCTTGCGTCGGCCAGGGCGTCGAGTGCTCCATGCGATGCGCCAGCACGAGGTCGTACCGCGCGGTGAGGCCGGGGAACTCGCTCTGGGCGACATCCTCGTCGGTGAGCTGGACGGTCGGGGCCTCCTCCGAGACGGACAGCTCGCGGATCAGCTCGCCGAACAGCGCCTGGCCGACGCTGTGGAAGCCGCTGATGGTGACCACGGCCGATGCGGTTCCCTCGAAGTCGTCGATCGCGCTCCGCGCGGCGGCGACCGCGTCGATCGCCTCGGCGCCGGCGGCGGCGAGCACTTCGCCGGCGGCGGTGAGAGCGAGGCGGCGACCGTCCTTGCGGGTGAGCGGGGTGCGGAACCCGCGCTGCAGTGCGGACAGTTGCTGCGATACGGCCGAAGGGGTCACGCCGAGGGTGTCAGCGACGGCGGCCACACTGCCCAGCGCGCCGAGTTCGCGCAGGATCTGCAACTGATGGATCTCCATTCCCACACATTAGCCTTGTCTACATCATCTGTGCAGAAGGGTGGCCTTGTTCTACATGGTCATGTGCGGTGGGATCGAGGCATGAGGGCACTGTTCAAAGCCGAACGCGCAGCCGGACTCGAAATGGTCGAGCGGCCGGATCCGGTCGCCGCCGCCGACGAGGTCGTGATCCGCGTGCTCCGCACCGGCATCTGCGGCACCGACCTGCACATCCGCCGGTGGGACGAGTGGGCCGCGTCCGCGATCGACGCGCCCCTGATCCCCGGCCACGAGTTCTACGGCGAGGTCGTCGAGGTCGGCCCCCTCGTGCACGACATCTCCGTGGGTGACAGGGTCTCGGGTGAGGGCCACATCGTGTGCGGGACCTGTCGAAACTGCCGCGCCGGCCGGCGGCAGATGTGCATCCGCACGATCGGACTCGGGCTGCAGCGTGACGGCGCGTTCGCCGAGTTCCTTGCCCTCCCGGCGACGAACGTCTGGGTGCACCACGCCGACGTCAGTCCCGAGCTCGGTGCGATCTTCGACCCCCTCGGCAACGCCGTGCACACTGCGCTCACGTACCCGCTCGTGGGGGAGGACGTGCTCGTGACGGGATGCGGTCCGATCGGCCTCATGGCGATCGCGGTGGCCCGTCACGCCGGGGCGCGGTTCATCACGGCGACCGACGTCAGTGCGCCGCGGCTCGAGATGGCGACGCTCATGGGCGCCGACCAGGTCGTCGACGTGTCGAAACGGGAAGTGCGCGAAGCGCAGCGGGTGCTCGGGATGCGAGAGGGCTTCGACATCGGCTTCGAGATGAGCGGTGCTCCGTCGGCGCTCCCCGCCATGATCGAGAACATGAACCACGGCGGACGCATCGCGATGCTCGGACTCCCGACGTCGGGATTCGAGATCGACTGGGGCAAACTCGTGACGCACATGCTGACCATCAAGGGGATCTACGGGCGCGAGATGTTCGAGACCTGGAATGCGATGGGCGCGATGCTGCAGACGAGCGCGACGCTGCGCGCGTCGATCGGCCGCGTGATCGCGGAGGTGCTCCCGGCGAGGGAGTGGGAGCGCGGATTCGCGGCGGCGGAGTCCGCCGGCACGGGAAAGATCATCCTCGATTGGACGGAGCTGTGATGTACGGGACTTTTCAGACGCATGTGGCCGCGGAACTCGCCGGGATCGAGGAGGCGGGACTGACGAAACGTGAGCGCGGCATCCGCGGTCCGCAGAGCGCCGAGATCACCGCCGACGGCGCCGAGGTGCTGAATTTCTGCGCCAACAACTACCTCGGCCTCGCGGACGACGTGCGCATCAGGGACGCCGCGAAGAGCGCGCTGGACGAGTGGGGCTACGGTCTCGCGAGCGTGCGGTTCATCTGCGGCACCCAGGAGCAGCACCTCGAGCTGGAGCGTCGGCTCGCCGGCTTCCTCGGCACGGATGACGCGATCCTCTACTCCTCGTGCTTCGATGCCAACGGCGGGGTCTTCGAGACGCTGTTCGGCGCGGAGGACGCCATCATCTCGGACGAGCTGAACCACGCGTCGATCATCGACGGCATCCGACTCTCCAAGGCGCGACGCCTGCGGTACCGCAACCGGGACATGGCCGACCTGGAGGAGCAGCTGAAGGCGGCATCCGATGCGCGCTTCCGCGTGGTGGTGACGGACGGTGTCTTCTCGATGGATGGCTACATCGCGCCGCTCGCGGAGATCTGCGATCTGGCGGAGCGCTACGACGCCCTGGTGTTCGTCGACGACTCGCACGCCGTGGGCTTCGTGGGGGAGCACGGACGGGGGACGCCCGAGCTGTGCGGGGTCGCCGACCGCGTGGACATCTACACGGGGACGTTCGGGAAGGCCCTCGGCGGGGCGTCCGGCGGATACGTCGCCTCGCATGCCGCCATCGTCGCCCTGCTGCGTCAGCGTTCGCGCCCGTACCTGTTCTCCAACACGCTGGCGCCATCGATCGTCGCGGGGACCCTCACCGCTCTCGATCTCGTGGAGGGCTCGGCCGACCTGCGGGCGCGGCTGCGCGAGAACGCGGCGCTGTTCCGCGAGCGCATGACGGCCGAGGGCTTCGAGCTGCTTCCGGGAGAGCACCCGATCGTGCCGGTGATGTTCGGAGACGCCGCGGTGACGGCCAGGATCGCGAGCGAGATGCAGAAGCACGGCGTCTATGTCACGGCGTTCAGCTTTCCCGTCGTGCCCCGCGGCCTCGCGCGCATCCGGGTGCAGCTCTCGGCGGCTCATACGCCCGAGCAGGTGGAGCGCTGCGTGGCGGCGTTCGTGGCCGCGCGCGCTGCTGTCTCCTGAAGACCCCGGGAGTACAGAGAAGTCTTTGCAAAGAAAAACTTGCAAAGAAAGATTTGCAAGAGTATCTTTGCATGCATGACGAACACACGGGAGTCCCGCAGCCTGGATGCCGGAGCGCTCAAGGCGCTCGCGCATCCGCTGCGCGTGCGCATCTTCGACCTGCTCAGCGAGCGAGGCCCGCAGACCGCGAGCACGCTCGCTGCACTGGTCGGCGAGACCTCCGGGTCGATGAGCTACCACCTGCGCGCCCTCGCGGCGCACGACCTCATCCACGAGGTCGAGGGGAGGGGGACGGCGCGCGAGCGCTGGTGGGAGCGCCCCAAGGGGCGGATCGATCTGCCAGGACCCGACGACAGCATGACGCCCTCGAACAGGGCGTCGGCGCAGATCGTCACCGCCGAGTTCTTCCGTCTGCGGCACGAGACCCTGATGGCCTACCTCAATCGCGCCGAGTCGGAGATCCCGGAGGAATGGCGCGACGCGGGCATCGTCATGACGACCTACCTCGACCTCACGGTCGAGCAGATGGCCGAGCTCAAGGCCGAACTCACCGAGGTCGTGGACCGCGTGGTCGAGCGGTACCAGGGACAGTCCGGTCCCGATGTGCGGCGCGTATCCCTGCGCGCCGAGCTCTTCGATCTGCCCACCGACGTACGTACGGAGGAATCATGACCAGTGCAGCGCTCCACCTCACGGCCCCGACCCTCGTCGAGCGCCGACTGCTGAACGTCGCGACGCATCTGACGGCCTTCGTGGAGCGCCGGATCGCGGCTCGCGCCGAGCGGCGTGAGGTCGCCAACGATCTGCTCCGCGAGCAGCAGGCGCGCAGGCAGGATCCGCGTGCCGTCGAGCACCTGCTCGCGCAGATGGGCGTTCCGCGCCGCTAGTCCTCGAAGGGCCGCACGACGACCTCGCCGGACGCGGTCTGCACGACCTCCCAGCCGGCGTCGAGCTCGGCGATCGCCCGGCCTTCGAGCCAGGTCAGCGTCCAATGGCCGACCAGTCCCTGGCCCTCGACCTCGGCGATCGCCGGTCGCAGCGCCGCCGGGACGGATGCCGGTGCGGCCGAACCCGTCGCCCAGCGCGTACCCAGCTGCATCATGCCCCCTCGACCGGAGCGAGCAGGATCTCCGTCACGGCGAAGTCCTCCGCCTCGACGAACTCGAGTTCGGCGATCCTTCCCACGGCACGCAGGTCGTCTGCTGCGGCGCGCAGTGCCTCGAGCTTTCCGGCGGGTGCGGAGATCGTGGCGTGCGAGACCGGCGTCTTCTGCGAGGCCTTGGCCTCGGTCTTGGCGCGACGGATGCCGATCAGGGCCTCGCTGGCGACGGCGAGGACCGCGGTGTCGCCAGCGATCGACAGCGGCTCGGGCCACGACGCGGTGTGCACGGAGCCCTCCTCGAACCACGACCACACCTCTTCGGTCGCGAAGGAGATCACCGGGGCGAGCAGACGCAGCAGCGTCGAGAGCGCCAGGCGCAGGGCGAGTGCGGCCGAGGCCTGGCCCACGTTCGTCTGGTCGTAGGCGCGCTCCTTGACGAGTTCGAGATAGTCGTCGCAGAACGTCCAGAAGAACGCCTCGGTGACCTCGAGCGCCTTTGCCTGGTCGTAGCTCTCGAACGCCTTCGTCGCCTCCACCACGACGGCGTCGAGGGCAGTGAGCATCGACGCGTCGAGCGCGTGCGTGACCTGCGCGCCCTCGGGCACGGGGAACGACAGCACGAACTTCGCCGCGTTCAGGACCTTGATGGCCAGACGGCGGCCGATCTTCACCTGCGTGGGGTTCTGCGGGTCGAAGGCCGCATCCATGCCGAGACGGCTCGAGGCCGCCCAGTAGCGAACGGCATCCGATCCATGGGCGTCGAGGATGTCGGCCGGAGTCACGACGTTGCCCTTGGACTTCGACATCTTCTTGCGGTCGGGGTCGACGATGAAGCCGGAGATCGCGGCGTTGCGCCACGGAGTCCGACCGTCTTCCAGCGTCGAGCGCAGCATGGTCGAGAACAGCCAGGTGCGGATGATGTCCTGGCCCTGCGGACGCAGGTCGAACGGGGCGGTGAGGGACCACAGCTCCTCGTCGCGCTGCCATCCGCCCGCGAGCTGCGGGGTGAGGGACGACGTGGCCCAGGTGTCGAGGATGTCGGCCTCGGCGTCGAACCCGCCGGGCACGCCGCGCTGGTCCTCGGTGTACCCCGCGGGCACGTCGGTCGTGGGGTC
This sequence comes from Microbacterium sp. LMX7-1.2, assembly GCF_040675935.1. Taxonomy (NCBI): domain Bacteria; kingdom Bacillati; phylum Actinomycetota; class Actinomycetes; order Micrococcales; family Microbacteriaceae; genus Microbacterium; species Microbacterium sp. LMX7-1.2. The sequence goes on from NZ_JBEGIL010000001.1 coordinate 3,580,949, forward strand.
GATCGGCAGGGCGGCGTGGTCGGGCGCGAGCACGCGGTCGTAGTCGCGCTCGCCGTTCTCGTCGAGGCCGTACCAGAGGGGGATCGGCACGCCGAAGAAGCGCTGGCGGGACACCAGCCAGTCACCGGTCAGGCCACCCACCCAGTTCTCGTAGCGCACGCGCATGAAGTCGGGGTGCCAGGAGAGCTCGGAGCCGTGCGCGAGCAGCTGGTCGCGCAGCTCGCCGTCGCGGGCGCCGTTGCGGATGTACCACTGACGCGTCGACACGATCTCGAGCGGGCGGTCGCCCTTCTCGAAGAACTTCACGGCGTGGTTGAACGGCTTGCCGACGGCCGTCATGTCGCCGGTCTCCTGCAGCTTCTCGACGATGGCCTTGCGCGCCGAGAACACGGTCTTGCCGGCGAGCTCGGTCTGGTACCAGTCGATCGCCGCAGAGTCCGTCACGATCGACGGCGCGGTCGGGAGGAAGCGTCCGTCGAGACCGATGGTCGTCATGTTGGGAAGGTCGCGGCCGTCGGCCGTGCGCAGCTCGCGCCACCAGATGATGTCGGTCACGTCGCCGAAGGTGCAGACCATGGCCGCTCCCGTGCCCTTGTCGGGCTGGGCGAGGTGGTGCCCGTGGATCTCGATCTCGGCGCCGAAGAAGGGCGTCTTCACCTTGGTGCCGATCAGGTGCTTGTGCGGACCCTCGGGGTGCGTCACGATCGCGATGCAGGCAGGGAGCAGCTCCGGGCGGGTGGTCTCGATCGTGATCGCGCCTGACCCGTCCGCGAACGGGAAGTCGATCGTGTGGTACGCGGCCTGCTGGTCGCGATCCTCGAGCTCCGCCTGGGCGATCGCAGAACGGAAGTCGATGTCCCACAGGGTGGGTGCGAGCGACTGGTAGGCCTCCCCGCGCTCGAGATTGCGGAGGAACGCGAGCTGGCTCTGACGGATCGTGTCGTCGAAGATCGTGCGGTAGGTCTGCGTCCAGTCGACCGAGAGGCCCAGCTGGCGGAACAGCGCCTCGAACTGCTTCTCGTCCTCGACGGTCAGTCGCTCGCACAGCTCGATGAAGTTGCGGCGACTGATGGGCTTCTGGTCCGCGGCACGGCTCGACTTGTTGTCACCGCCCTCGAACGGGGGAGCGAAGTCCGCCTCATAGGGGAGCGACGGGTCGCAGCGCACACCGTAATAGTTCTGCACGCGACGCTCGGTCGGCAGGCCGTTGTCGTCCCAGCCCATCGGGTAGAACACGGTCTTGCCGCGCATGCGCTCGTAGCGCGCCTTGACATCGGTGTGGGTGTAGGAGAACACATGGCCGATGTGCAGGCTGCCGGATGCCGTAGGCGGAGGCGTATCGATCGAGTAGACGCCGTCGCGGCCGGACTGCGCGGCGCGGATGCGGTCGAACAGGTACGTGCCCCGCTCGGACCAGGACTCGCCCCACTTCGCTTCGAGGCCTTCCAGCGCGGGCTTGTCAGGGATCTGAGAGTGTGCGGACGCGGCCATGAGGTCTCCTCGAGCGATGTATGCGGCACTGTGTGAGCGTGCCTGAGTGTGGGTTGTGCCTCCAGTGTACCGAGAGCCGCGCGGCGGACGCCCGGGAACCGATCCCGTCGCAGATCGACCCGGTCCAAGAATCCGCTCTAGACTGGCCTCATCCCGACCCGTTCTTCCGAGGAATAGTCATGCCCGCACACTCCGCACGCCGCGTCCTCCCGCTCGTGGCGCTCGCCGCCGTCTCGGCGCTCGCGCTCAGCGCCTGCACCGCATCCTCCTCCGACGCCGAGGGCGGAGAGCTCGTGTGGTCGATCGAGGGCGCGAACCTCGCAGCCGGGCACATGGACCCCCAGGTGAGCCAGCTCGACGTGTCGGGCATGGTGCAGCGCGCGGTGCTCGACTCCCTCGTCTTCCAGGAGGAGGACGGCTCCTTCACCCCGTGGCTCGCGACGGACTGGGAGGTGTCGCCGGACAGCACGGAGTACACGTTCACGCTGCGGGACGACGTGACGTTCACGGACGGGGAGCCCTTCGACGCCGCCGCCGTGAAGGCGAACTTCGACCGGATCGTCGACCCCGAGACCGAGTCGGCGCAGGCCGCGAGCATGCTCGGCGCGGACTTCTACGAGGGCACCGAGGTCATCGACGACCACACCGTGAAGGTGTCGTTCACGCAGCCGTACGCCCCGTTCCTGCAGGCGGCGAGCACCCCGCAGCTCGGCTTCTACTCCCCGGCGGTGCTCGCTGAGTCGGCGGATCAGCTGAAGGCCGGCGGCCCCGGCATCACGGTCGGCACCGGGCCGTACGAGCTCACCGAGTACACGCCCGACCAGGAGATCGTCTACACGCGCAACGACGACTACGCGTGGGGCCCGCACGGCGAGACGGCGCCGAAGGTCGAGACTCTCCGCGTCGAGATCCAGCCCGAGGCGTCCGTGCGCGCCGGAGTGGTCCAGAGCAGCGAGGCCGACATCGCCAGCAACATCCCGCCGAACCTCGCGGGCGACCTGGGCGACGACGTGACGGTCGACTCCGTCGAGTACCCGGGGCTCCCGTACTCGCTGTACCTGAACGAGAAGTACGGCGTGTTCGCCGATGAGAGGGTGCGACAGGCGTTCGCACGCGGCATCGACGTCGACGCCGCGGTGGAGGAGATCTTCTTCGACCAGTTCCCGCGCGCGTGGTCGATCCTCGGCCCGACCACGCCCGGCTACGATGCCGCGCTCGAGGACAGCTGGCCGTTCGATCCGGCGGCGGCGAACGCCCTGCTGGATGAGGCCGGGTGGACCGAGCGCGACGCCGACGGCATCCGCATGAAGGACGGCCAGCCCCTCTCGGTGCGCTGGATCGCCTATACGCCTGTCCCCGACGACCGCGCAGCCCTCGCCAACGCGATCCAGTCCGACCTGAAGGCGATCGGCATCGACGTCGTGCGCGAGGTCCTCGAGCCCGGCGCCTACAACGAGCAGTACGGGCCCAAGACGTTCGACCTGACCGACTGGGGCTTCTCGGGCGTCGACCCCGATCTGCTGCGCAACCACCTGCACACCGACGGCTTCCAGAACGCCTCCCAGGTGTCGGACCCCGCCGTCGACACGCTGCTCGAGCAGGCCGTCGCGACGAGCGACCAGGCCCAGCGCGACGAGCTGTACACGCAGCTGCAGGAATGGAACGCGACGCACCAGGCGATCGTGCCGCTCTACGTGCCCTCCGCGATCACCGCGGTCGGCGACCGGGTCAGCGGCCTGGAGTACGACCTGTACGGCCGACCCCTGTTCTACGATGTGAGCATCGACTGATCACCCCCGGTCGTTGAGCGAGCGGAGCGAGACGTGAAGGCTGCGCTCATCCGCATCGCCGGTCTCGCGGCATCCGTCGTGGTGGTGCTCTGGGGAGCGGCGACTCTGGCGTTCCTCGCGTTCCGTGTGATCCCGGGCGATCCGGTGTCGGTCATGCTCGGCCCGCAGGCCCAGGTCAGCGAGGCCGTGAAGGACGGCATCCGCGCCGAGCTCGGGCTCGACCGGCCGCCGCTCGAGCAGTACCTGACGTTCATCGGGCAGCTCGCGCGCGGCGATCTCGGCGAGTCGTACCAGCTGCGGATGCCGGTCACGGAGGTCATCGGACGCCAGCTCGGCCCCACGCTGCAGCTCGCCGCACTCGCGCTACTGCTCGCGGTGGTGCTCGCCCTCGCGGTGGCGCTGCTCGTGCGCGGTCAGGCCGCGCGCACGGTCGCGGCGGGCATCGAGCTCGTGATCCTGTCGTCGCCGGTGTTCTGGATCGGGCTGATCCTCCTGAGCGTGTTCGCGTTCGGTCTCGGATGGTTCCCGGTGTCGGGGGCCCGCAACCCGGCGACGATCGTGCTCCCCGCGATCACACTCGCGCTGCCGGTCGCCGCCCTGCTCAGCCAGGTGCTCCGCGACGGACTGGCCCAGGCGGAGCGGATGCCGTTCGCCGATACCGTCCGCGCCCGGGGCGCGAGTCCGTCGTGGTTCACGCTGCGCCACGGTCTGCGTCACGGCGCCTCCGGCGCGCTCACCCTCGCCGCCTACCTCACGGGGTCCGTGCTCGGCGGTGCCGTGCTCGTGGAGACCGTCTTCGCGCGGGCCGGCCTCGGCCGCGTGACCCTCGCGGCGATCAGCAACCGTGACCTCCCGGTCATCACGGGCATCATCCTGCTCAGCGCGGTCGTGTTCGTGATCGTGAACCTCGTCGTCGAGCTCGTGCATCCGCTGCTGGATCCACGCCTGCGCGGTACGCGCGGAGGTGTCCGGTGAGGCGCGGGCAGAGCGTGCTGCTGTGGATCGCCGTGGGGGTGCTCGCGGTCCTCGCCGTGGTCGCCGTGTTCCCCGGGATGCTCGCGACGCACGACCCGCTGCAGACCGATGTGCGCTCGGCGCTGCTGCCGCCCAGCGGGGAGCACCTGTTCGGCACGGATCAGAGCGGCCGGGACGTGTACTCGCGGGTCGTGTTCGGCGCGGGGAGGTCGATCGGCATCGGCCTGCTCGCGACCGGGATCGCGCTCATCGCCGGTCTGATCGTCGGTGCACTGGCCGGTCTCGCACCGCGTCCGGTCGACACCGCCCTCATGCGGGTGAACGATGTGCTCATGGCGTTCCCCGAGTTCCTCGTCGCGCTCGTGGTCGTCGCCGTGCTCGGCCCCGGCCCCGTGAACATCGCGATCGCCGTCACCCTCGCCGCGGCGCCCGTGTACGTGCGGCTCGCCCGGGTGCAGACGCGCACCCTGCGCGTCGCCGAGCACGTCGAGGCCGCGCGGATCCTCGGCGTCCCTCCCTCGCAGGCGTTCGTCCGGCACGTGGTGCCCGGCGTGCTGGGATCGCTCAGCGTGCTCGCGACGATCGGCATCGGCTCCAGCATCCTCGCGGCCGCAGGTCTGAGCTTCCTCGGTCTCGGTCCCTCGGAGCCCACTCCCGAGTGGGGGCTGATGCTCGCGGGCGGGCGCAACGTGCTCGGTCAGGCGTGGTGGATCGCCGTCTTCCCTGGTATCGCGATCACCGTGACGGTCATCGCCGCGACGATCGTCGGGCGCGTGCTGCGCGCTCGTGCGGAAGGACGACACGCATGACCGCCGCGCTCGAGCTCGACGACCTCCGCATCGACTTCGGAGGCGAACCGGTCATCGACGGCGTCTCGCTGCACGTCGACCGTGGGGAGTGCGTCGCGATCGTGGGGGAGTCGGGCGCAGGCAAGACCCTCACCGCTCGTGCGCTTCTGGGACTCACACCGTCGGATGCGCGCGTGCGGCTCGCGCGCCTCCTCGTCGACGGCGCTGACGCCCGAGGGCTCGGCGAGCGAAAATGGCGTGCGCTGCGGGGTCGTCGGATCGCCCTGGTGGCGCAGGACGCGCTCGTCTCCCTCGACCCGCTGCAGCGCGTGGGGGCGGCTGTCGCCGAGCCGTTGCACCTGCACGGCACCGTGACCGGTCGGCCGGCCGTGCAGGAACGGGTGCGCGAACTGCTGCGGCGGGTGTGGATGCCCGACCCCGATCGTCGCGAGCGGCAGTACCCGCACGAGCTGTCCGGCGGGCTCCGCCAGCGGGCCCTCATCGCCTCGGCGCTCGCCGGCCAACCCGCGGTGCTCGTGGCCGATGAGCCGACGACCGCGCTCGACGCCACGGTGCAGGCGCGCATCCTCGCGCTGCTGCGGGACATCGCGGACGCCGGCACGGCTGTCGTCTTCATCAGCCATGACTTCGCCGCGGTGCGTCGCATCGCCGACCGCGTGATCGTGATGCGCGACGGCGTCGTCGTCGAGTCCGGCCCGGTCGAGGTCGTGCTCGGGGCGCCCCAGCACGACTACACGCGACAGCTCATCGCCGCCACGATCCACGAGCCGCGCGCGCCGCAGACCGCGACTGCGGAGCCGGTGCTCGTCGTCGCGGGAGCGACCCGACGCTACGGAGATCTGGTCGCGTTGTCGGACGCGTCGTTCACCGTGCCACAGGGCAGGACCGTGGGTGTGGTGGGGGAGTCCGGATCGGGGAAGACCACCCTCGCGCGCATGATCGTCGGCGTGGAAGCGCCCGACGAGGGTGCCCTGCGCTGGACGGGCGGGCGGCGGCGGGTGCAGCTCGTGCACCAGAACCCGCTCGGAGCCTTCGACCCGCGGTGGACCATCGGCCGCTCTCTGCGCGAGGGCCTCGCCGCGGGAGGGGTGCCGCGTGCGCATCGCGCCGCACGCGTCGCGGAGCTGCTGCGGGAGGTCGACCTCGACCCCGCGCTCGCCGCACGCCGACCGATCGCGCTCTCCGGCGGTCAGCGTCAGCGCGCGGCGATCGCCCGCGCGCTCGCCGCCGAACCCGAGATCCTCGTGCTCGACGAGCCTGTGTCGGCGCTCGACCCCTCGGTGCGTGAGAGGGTGCTCCGACTGCTTCTCCGCCTGCAGCGTGAGCGCCGCCTCACGATGGTGTTCGTGTCGCACGACCTCGACGTGGTCGGCGCGGTCGCCGACGAGGTCATCGTGATGCAGGACGGCGTGATCGTCGAGAAGGGCGCGGTGGGTGCCGTGTTCGCCGCACCGCAGCATCCGTTCACGCGCGAGCTCCTGGAGGCGAACGGCCCCATCGCACGCTGAGTGCGCGTTCTCAGTCGAGCACGTGGATGCCGATGCCTGCGGCAAGCACGGGGGCCAGCAGCTGGACCTGGAACGAGGAGAGCGTGGTGCCGCGCAGGCTGTTCGCATCGAGGAACGCGCCGGCGTCGAGTCCGCGCAGGTCGACGTGCGCGGCTCGCAGTCCGCGCGGATCGACCTCGTCGGTGCGCGTGTCCGCGAATCGCACCCGGGTCAGCTCGGCCTGGGGCATGTCGAGCGTGCGGATGGCGCAGTCGACGATCTCGACGTCCGTCGCCTTCGCGCCGCCGAGGTTCAGGTAGTCGATGCGCACGCCCCGCAGCTCGAGTTCGTCGATGCGCGCTCCGCTGAGGTCGAGAGTGCCGAGCCGGCCTCCCGTGACGCGGACGCGGCGGAGGTTCGCGTCGCGCACCCGCAGCGAGGCGATCCGCGCATCCGCGACCTCGACGTCGATCAGCGTCGCCCCTACGAGGTCTACCGCGTCGGCATCCGCCGCGATCGCGCACTGCTCGAGGGAGGAATGCGCCAGATCGACCGTGCCGTGGAGGTCGAGCTGCGACGCCAGCAGGTCGGCCCCGCGTGACGGCCGTGCGTCCTCGAGCCGCGGCGGCAGATCGGGAGGGGAGACGCGGGGAGCGACGAGGGAGTCGGATGCACGAGCCATGACTCGAGCGTAGGGGCGGGGTCCGACGCCGTGGCGCGGGTCCGCACCCGTGCCGCCGTCGCGCAGACGTCGGGGCCCGCGCGCCGGCGGTGGCGCCCGATGCGTACAATGGAGGCACGAGCATCGATCCGGCCATCACCGGGGAGCTCTCGGAAGAACGCTCCAGCCGGCCCGGTGCAGGCGGGGGCAAGTAGAACCGAGCGGGGCAGGCCCGTCACAGCCGCAGTGAGAGTGGCCCCGCCGTGAGGCGCGGCACGCGAGGTGGTACCGCGGTCCCCGGAACGACAAGCCGGACGGATCGTCCTCGCAGCAGCATCCGCCACGACTCCTGCGAGACGACATGACCTACCCGCGTTCCTCCTTCGGCCCCGCCGCCGACCAGGCTGCTTCCGTCGCCCCGAGCCCGCGCTTCCCCGAGATCGAGCAGGACGTGCTCGAGTTCTGGAAGCAGGACGACACGTTCCGCGCCTCGATCGCGCAGCGCGACGGCGCGGACGAGTGGGTCTTCTACGACGGCCCCCCGTTCGCCAACGGACTCCCGCACTACGGGCATCTGCTGACCGGCTACGCCAAGGACGTGTTCCCACGCTTCCAGACAATGCTGGGGAAGAAGGTCGACCGTGTGTTCGGCTGGGACACGCACGGTCTCCCCGCCGAGCTCGAGGCCATGAAGCAGCTCGGCATCACCGAGAAGAGCGAGATCGAGTCGATGGGCATCGACGTCTTCAACGAGAAGGCGCGCTCCTCGGTGCTGAAGTACACGCACGAGTGGCAGGACTACGTCACCCGCCAGGCCCGCTGGGTCGACTTCGAGCGCGGCTACAAGACGCTCGATCTGGGCTACATGGAGAGCGTGCTCTGGGCGTTCAAGACCCTGTACGACAAGGGTCTCGCCTACGAGGGCTACCGCGTGCTGCCGTACTGCTGGCGCGACGAGACTCCGCTGTCCGCGCACGAGCTGCGCATGGACGACGACGTGTACCAGAACCGTCAGGATCCGTCGGTGACGGTGACCTTCCCGCTCACCGGGGCGAAGGCCGAGGCGTTGGGGCTCACTGCCGTGCGCGCCCTCGCGTGGACGACCACGCCCTGGACGCTCCCGACCAACCTCGCGCTCGCCGTCGGCCCCGACATCGAGTACGTCGTCCTGCCCGCGGGTCCGAACGGCGCCGCCGACGTGCACGCCGCCGCCGGCACCACGGATGCGGTGGTCGAGGCCTCGGCGCACCGCTACCTCCTCGCCCGCGAGCTTCTCGCCGGCTACGCCAAGGACCTCGGCTACGAGAGCGCGGAGGACGCGCTCGCCGCCGTCGACCAGACCGTGCGGGGCGCAGAGCTGCAGGACGTCACCTACGACCGGCTGTTCGACTACTACGCGGACGCCGACACCTACGGCACGGAGAACGCCTGGCGCATCCTCGTCGACGACTACGTCACGGTGAGCGACGGCACCGGCATCGTGCACCAGGCGCCCGCCTACGGTGAGGACGACCAGCGCGTCGCGGGTGCGGCGGGCATCCCGACGATCCTGTCGCTCGACGACGGAGGGAAGTTCCTCCCGAACGTCACCGACGTCGCGGGGATGCTGTGGATGGATGCGAACACGCCGCTCATCCGCCTGCTGCGCGGCGAGGGCCGGCTGCTGCGCGAGCAGAGCTACGTGCACTCCTACCCGCACTGCTGGCGCTGCCGGAACCCCCTGATCTACAAGGCCGTGTCGAGCTGGTTCATCCGCGTCACCGACATCAAGGACGACATGCTCGCGAACAACGAGCAGATCACCTGGGTGCCCGAGAACGTGAAGCACGGCCAGTTCGGCAAGTGGCTCGAGGGCGCGCGCGACTGGTCGATCAGCCGCAACCGCTACTGGGGCTCGCCGATCCCGGTCTGGAAGAGCGACGACCCCGAATATCCCCGCGTCGACACCTACGGCTCGCTGGAGGAGCTGGAGCGCGACTTCGGCGCGTTGCCGCGCAATCCCGAGGGCGAGGTCGACCTGCACCGTCCGTACATCGACGACCTCACGCGTCCGAACCCGGACGACCCCACCGGGAAGAGCACGATGCGACGCATCGAGGACGTCTTCGACGTGTGGTTCGACTCCGGCTCGATGCCGTACGCGCAGGTGCACTATCCGTTCGAGAACCAGGAGTGGTTCGACTCGCACGCACCGGCCGACTTCATCGTGGAGTACATCGGTCAGACCCGCGGCTGGTTCTACGTCATGCACGTGCTGTCGACCGCGCTGTTCGACCGTCCGGCGTTCACGGGCGTGAGCTGCCACGGCATCGTGCTGGGCAGCGACGGCTACAAGATGTCGAAGTCGCTGCGCAACTACCCCGACGTCTCCGAGGTGCTCGACCGCGACGGGTCCGATGCGATGCGCTGGTTCCTCATGTCGAGCTCGGTGCTGCGCGGCGGCAACCTCGCGGTGACCGAGGAGGGCATCCGCTCCGGCGTGCGCGAGTTCCTGCTGCCGCTGTGGAACTCCTGGTACTTCTTCGCGACGTACGCGAACGCGGCGAACCCGGACGTCGAGCGGTCGTTGAGCGAGCGGAGCGAGACGACACGCGGCACGGACTCCACCGACGTGCTCGACCGCTACATCCTCGCGAGGCTCGGCGACCTCGTGCGCGAGGTGCGCGCCGACCTCGAGGGTCTCGATTCCACGACGGCATCCTCGCGTCTGCGCGACTTCGCCGAGGTGCTCACGAACTGGTACATCCGCCGCTCCCGCGACCGCTTCTGGGAGGGCACGTCCACGGAGGCGTTCGACACGCTCTACACCGTGCTCGAGACCCTGTGCCGCGTGGCCGCGCCCCTCGTTCCGCTCGTGAGCGAGCGCGTGTGGCAGGGGCTCACCGGCGGCCGGAGCGTGCACCTGCAGGACTGGCCGGATGCGGACGCCTTCCCCGCCGCGGACGACATCCGCGATGCGATGGATGCCGTGCGCGAGCTGTCCAGCGTCGGGAACGCGTTGCGCAAGAAGGAGAAGCTGCGCGTGCGCCTGCCGCTCGCGCGTCTCACCGTCGTGTCGCCGCTCGCCGACACGCTCGGCCAGTTCGAGGACATCCTCCGCGAGGAGCTCAACGTCAAGGCCGTGGAGCTCGTCGCACAGTCGGAGACGACCGCGGTCGACTACGGCATCAGCCACCGCCTGAGCGTCAACGCCCGGGCGGCAGGACCGCGCCTGGGCAAGAACGTCCAGACCGTGATCAGGGCCGCGAAGGCGGGGGACTGGTCCGAGACCGACGGCGTCGTGACGGCGGGCGGCATCGCCCTGGAGCCTTCCGAGTACGAACTGGCGTTGGAGACCTCCGGCCGTCCCGAGGGTGAGGCGCTCGCGCTCGTGCCCGGCGGCGGCTTCATGCTGCTCGACACGGCGACCACGCCGGAGCTCGAGGCGGAGGGGCTCGCGCGCGACGTGATCCGCGCCGTCCAGGAGACCCGCAAGAACGCCGGCTTCGACGTGAGCGACCGGATCCGTCTGGATCTCGTCTTCGCGGGTGGCGCCGACGCGGATGCCGTCGAAGCGGCGTTCCACGTCGCGGACATCGCGGGGGAGACCCTGGCTGTCGAGCATGGTCTGCACCGCGCCGACGTCGCTCTCGATGCGGAGTTCACGGCCGTGATCGACAAGGGCACGTACGCCAACACTGACGACTTCACGATCGGCGTCAGCAGGATCGGAGCTTCCGCATGAGCGCGCGCGACAGGGCGGATGCCGTCTACGAGACCCTCCTGGGACGGGCCGGCGAGCGCTGGGTGCAGCCGCGGAAGGAGCGCACGGCGCGCATCCTCGAGCTGCTCGACGACCCGCAGCGCACGTACCGCGTCGTGCACATCACCGGGACGAACGGCAAGACCTCGACCGCGCGCATGATCGAGAGCCTGCTACGGGCACACGGCCTGCGGACCGGACTGTTCACCAGTCCGCATCTCGAGCGTTTCACCGAGCGGATCATGGTCGACGGCGAGCCGATCGACGACGACGCGGTGGCGGATGCCTGGGACGAGATCGAGCCCTTCGTCGGCATCGTCGACGCCGAGCTCGAATCGAAGGGCGAGGAGCCGCTGACGTTCTTCGAGCTGCTCACCGTGCTCGCGTTCGTCGCGGTGGCCGACGCGCCGGTCGACGTCCTGGTGCTCGAGGTCGGCATGGGCGGCGAGTGGGACTCGACGAACACGGCCGACGGCGACGTCGCGGTGTTCGCGCCGATCGACATCGACCACGCCGACCGTCTCGGGAACACGATCGCGGAGATCTCCCAGGTCAAGGCAGGCATCATCAAGGACGGTGCCGCCGTCGTCTCGGCGCAGCAGCCCGAGGCCGCCGCCGAGGTTCTGCGTCGCGTCGCTGCCGAGCGGAACGCGACCATCGCGTTCGAGGGCACGGACTTCGGTCTCGCCGACCAGAAGCTCGCGGTGGGAGGACAGCTGCTCACGGTCCGCGGGCTCGCGGGGGAGTACGTCGAGGAGTACCTGCCGCAGTACGGCGCCCACCAGGGACACAACGCCGCCCTCGCGATCGCGGCCGTGGAGTCGCTGATCGGAGGCGCGCAGCAGCGCATCGCCGACGACATCGTGTCGGAGGGACTGCAGGGCGCGACCTCTCCGGGGCGTCTGCAGCTGCTCGGCGTCGCACCGACGGTGATCGTGGACGCCGCGCACAACCCGCACGGCGCTGCCGCACTCGTGCAGGCCATGGACGACAGCTTCGATTTCGACGAGTGGGGTGTGGTGCTCGGCATCCTCGCCGACAAGGATGCCGCGGGCATCGTCGCCCGTCTCGCGCCGGCCGCCGCACATGTGTTCGCGACGGCGCCGGACTCCGACCGGGCGAGCGACGCGGACGCGATCGCTGACCTCGTCGAGGCGACCGGCCACCGTGCGACCGTGCATCCGACCCTGGCGGAGGCCGCCGACGCCGCCCGCGAGTGGGCCGCGTCGTCCGACCGTCGCGCCGTCGTCATCGCGGGCTCGGTCGTGCTCGCGGGCGAGGCCATCACGCTCTCCGAGGAGGAGGACTGGAAGTCGGGGTGGCGCGCATGAGCGCCGACCCCACGCCCGCACGCCGCCCCCGGCCGCCGCGGACCCTCGTGCAGAAGCTCGCGCCCATCGTGCTGGGCTTCGAATCGATCGTGGTGTTCCTCGCCGGGCTCACGATCTTCGGCCTGAAGACGCTGCCCGCCGGCATCCCGCAGTGGTGGGGCATCGTCGCCGGCGGCGTCGTCGGCCTCGCGTGCATCGTCGTCGCGGGCATGATCACGAAGCCCTGGGCGATCACGGCGGGCTGGGTGATCCAGGTGGTCATCGCGCTGTCGGCGATCCTCGTCCCGGCGATCCTCCTCGTGGTCGTGATTTTCGGGGGCATGTGGGCGTATGCGACGATCATGGGGGCTCGTCTGGACGCACGACGTCCGGATGCGCCCGTGACCGAGGCTCAGACAGAGACCACGACTCAGACAGAGAGTGAATGACATGGCCACCGAAGAAACCCTCGTCCTCGTCAAGCCCGACGGCGTCGCGCGCGGCCTCACCGGCGCGATCCTCGCCCGGATCGAGGCGAAGGGCTACGCCCTCGTCGACATCCGCCTCGTCGAGCCCGATCGCGACCGCCTCGCCGCCCACTACGCCGAGCACGAGGGCAAGCCGTTCTACGAGCCGCTGCTCGAGTTCATGCTCTCCGGCCCGTCCGTGGCGATCCGCCTCGCGGGCAACCGCGTGATCGAGGGCTTCCGCTCGCTCGCCGGCACGACCGACCCGACGACCGCCGCGCCCGGCACGATCCGCGGCGACTTCGGCCGCGACTGGGGCCTCAAGGTGCAGCAGAACCTCGTGCACGGCTCCGACAGCCCCGAGTCCGCCGCCCGGGAGCTCGGTATCTGGTTCGACTGATCCTTTTCACGACGAAGCCCGCCGCACGTGCTGTGCGGCGGGCTTCGTCGTGTCGAGGCGGCGGGGCGTGGCTCAGAAGATGATGCGGGCCATCTCGCCGAGGAAGTCGAGGCCCTGCAGCTGGGCCATCATGATGATGACGGCGTAGGCGAGGACCGTCGCGAGCGGCACCCACGCCATCAGGCTGTTCGCACGCTCCTGGACCTTCTCGCTTCTCGTGAAGGTGCCGTTGCGCGTGAGATGCAGCATGGTGGCGAAGAACGTCGGGATCGTCACGGCCCAGGTGATCATGCACCAGGGGCACAGCACGAACAGGTCGTAGAGGCTCTGGCCGATCAGCCAGCACACGAAGCCGAACGCGAACGTGATGCCGGCGCCGAAGACAGCCCAGAACCACCGCGGGAAGCGCGCACCGGCGAGGATCGCGACGCCGACGATGAGCGGCGCCATCCAGCCCATGAGACCGAGCAGCGGGTTCGGGAATCCGAAGACCTCGCCCTGGGGCGAGTTCAGGTTCTTGCTGCACTGGATGAACGGGCTGATGTCGCACGACAGCGCATCCTGCGGGTTCTGCAGCAGCACGAACTTCTCGACGGTGAGCGCGAAGGCCGCGATCAGGCCGACGACCCCCGCGACGATCAACCAGACGGCGTAGACGGTGGGGCGGGTGCGCTGCTCGCTCATATGTGGATTATCACAGCGATCACTATGGATCGGGCGTGAGGCGAGCCGTGTATATCGGCTCCGCGGCTCGCGAGAGGCAGCGGATGCCGCGAACTCGTGCACTTGGTGCGATAATGGCCTGTGATGCACAGCTCGACCCCGTCGCAGCGCGCATCGACGAAGACTTCGGGGCCGTATGCCCCTCGCGACCAGAGCCGTGGGCCGGTCGCACGCCGAATGAGTTCGCGGCACCTTCGGGAGCTGCATGAGAATTCGCGGAGCACCAGGTGCACCGCGCGAGGAGTACGCCAGAGATGGCCGATGAGAACAATGACTACGACGCCCCTACCCTCGACATCGACGCGGACGCGGACGCCCCGGCGCCCGTGATCGCGGAGGCTCCCGAGGAGCCCGCCGCCGAGGAGACCCCCGCCGAGGACACCGTGGTCGCGATCGACGCGGGCCCGGGCGAGGAGCCTTCTGCCGCCGCTGACGCCGAAGCGACCGTCGAGGCCGAGGCCGAGGCCGAGGCCGCGCCTGAGGCTGCTGCCGAGAAGGCTGAAGCTGAGTCTGAGGCACCCTCCGATGCTGAGTCTGAGGCACCTGCCGAGCAGGCGGAGCCCGCCGAGAAGGCAGACCCCTCCGAGAAGGCGGAGTCGGCGGAGACGCAGGCCGAGGCACCCGAGGCGGAGACGAAGCCCGACGCGCCGGCGAAGCCCGAGCCCGTGACCGCGGTGTCGCTCGGCCTGCTGCCCGAGGTCTTCGTCTCGCAGGTGTCGACCCGTCTCGCGTTCTACGCGCCCGAGATCGTGCCGCTCCCGGCCCGCCCCGGTCGTGACCGTCGCGACGAGCGCGACCTCGACCGCGACTCCGACGAGCCGAGCAGCGGTCGCCGCGGGCGTCGTCGTCGTGGCGGATCCGACGACGGCGATCAGCGCGACGAGCCGCGCCAGCCGCGTCAGCGCGTCGTCGAGTACATCACCGAGCCCAAGGCGATCAAGGGGTCGACCCGCCTCGAGGCCAAAAAGCAGCGTCGTCGCGACGGACGGGATGCGGGGCGTCGTCGTCCCGTCGTGACCGAGGCCGAGTTCCTCGCGCGCCGCGAGTCCGTGGACCGCAAGATGGTCGTGCGTGCGAAGAACGGCCGCACGCAGATCGGCGTTCTCGAGGACGGCGTGCTGGTCGAGCACTACGTCGCCCGCAACCAGGACGCGTCGCTCATCGGCAACGTCTACCTCGGCCGGGTGCAGAACGTGCTTCCGAGCATGGAGGCCGCGTTCGTCGACATCGGCCGTGGGCGGAACGCCGTACTGTACTCCGGCGAGGTCGACTGGGACGGCGTCGAGATCGGCAACCAGCCGCGTCGCATCGAACTGGCGCTCAAGGCCGGTGACCGTGTGCTCGTGCAGGTCACCAAGGACCCGGTCGGTCACAAGGGCGCCCGTCTGACCAGTCAGATCTCGCTCCCCGGCCGCTACCTCGTGTACGTGCCCGGCGGATCCATGAACGGCATCAGCCGGAAGCTGCCGGACAACGAGCGCGCCCGTCTCAAGCGCATCCTCAAGGAGGTCCTGCCCGAGTCCTCCGGTGTGATCGTCCGCACCGCGGCCGAGGGAGCCACGGAGGAGCAGCTCACCCGCGACGTGCAGCGCCTCACCACGCAGTGGGAGCACATCCGCACGCAGGTCGAGAAGCAGCAGGCGCCCGCGCTCCTGCACGCCGAACCCGACCTCCTGGTGAAGATCGTCCGCGACGTCTTCAACGAGGACTTCACGAAGATGCTCATCCAGGGCGAGGATGCGCAGCGCACGATCCGCGCCTACCTCGAGAGCGTCGCCCCCGACCTTCTCGAGCGCGTCGAGTCCTACGAGGACGAGGTCGACCCGTTCGACGCGTTCCGCATCACGGAGCAGATCGAGAAGGCCCTCGACCGCAAGGTGTGGCTGCCCTCCGGCGGCTCTCTCGTGATCGACCGGACCGAGGCCATGACGGTCGTCGACGTCAACACCGGGAAGTTCGTCGGATCCGGCGGAAACCTCGAGGAGACCGTCACCAAGAACAACCTCGAAGCCGCTGAGGAGATCGTCCGTCAGCTGCGCCTGCGCGACATCGGCGGCATCATCGTCGTCGACTTCATCGACATGGTGCTCGAGTCGAACCGCGACCTCGTGCTGCGGCGCCTCATCGAGTGCTTGAGTCGCGATCGCACGAAGCACCAGGTCGCCGAGGTCACCTCGCTCGGTCTCGTGCAGATGACCCGCAAGAAGCTCGGTCTCGGCCTGCTCGAGACGTTCAGCGAGGCGTGCGAGGTGTGCGCGGGTCGCGGCGTCATCGTGCATCACGATCCCGTGGTCAAGCACCGCTCGAACGGCGGCGGCAACGGCAACGGAGGCTCGTCCTCGAACCGCCGTCAGCGCGGCGGCAACGGAAACGGTCAGAACCAGAACGCGGCGCCCGCCACCGGCACGACGCACAGCATCCCCGAGGGGGCCAAGTCGGCTCTCGCGCAGATCGCGGCGTCCTCGCGGCCGTCAGCGGCGGCGCAGCGAACTGCGGATGCCGCGGCGACGGCCGTCGACGAGTCCGAGGCTCCGGCAGCCCAGGAGCGCGCGAAGAAGCCGCGCAAGAAGCGCGGATCCGACCGCAAGGGTCCGAAGTCTCCGGCCGAGCAGCTGCTCGACTCGGTGCTCGACGCCCTCCCGGAGCCGAAGGCGCCGGGGCAGGGGCGAGGACGTCGTCGCGTGACGACTGCGGCGCTCACCGGTACCCCGGTGTCCGTGAACTCGGACGGTCCGTCAGCGGCGCCGGTCGCGGCCGCGGACACGGAGTCCTGAGGCGATCAGCCTCCGCACCAGCTCCTTGCCCTCGACGTGCCGTGCGCCGGCGGCGATGAGCCGCGGTACGGCGTCCTCCGGGACGTCGTAGTGGTCGAGGTCGAAGGCGCGCGCCGGCAGGTCCTGTGCGCGGGCGAAGGCGTGCAGCTCGTCCAGGCTCTCGTCGCTGACCAGGTGCGCCCACAGCCGTCCGTGCGCGGGCCAGAGGGGGTCGTCGACGAGAACGGTCATCCCGTCAGCCTACGACCGGACACACCCCCTGGCGCGTTTTGCGACACCGCTCGGCATCCGGTAAAGTAGTCCCTTGGTGCGCATGCCGCGTCGGCCCCGACGGTCGGTGCGGAGAGTCTTGCGTTCGCACCCGTCGCCCTGCGACGCATGCAAGCAACAGTCTTCCCGTGAGATTCTCGGAGCTCCGCGCTCCCCAACGAAACAGGTATGAAGTGGTTTACGCAGTAGTGCGCGCCGGTGGGCGGCAGGAGAAGGTCGA
The DNA here is from genome assembly GCF_040675935.1 of Microbacterium sp. LMX7-1.2. Classification (NCBI taxonomy): domain Bacteria; kingdom Bacillati; phylum Actinomycetota; class Actinomycetes; order Micrococcales; family Microbacteriaceae; genus Microbacterium; species Microbacterium sp. LMX7-1.2. The sequence continues at coordinate 3,598,068 of NZ_JBEGIL010000001.1, forward strand.
GGTCGGCACGATCGTTCAGCTCGACCGTGTTCAGGCTGCTCAGGGCGAGAAGATCGAGCTGGCCGCGGTGCTGCTCGTCGACGGCGCCACGGTGACCACCGACGCTGACAAGCTCGCGAAGGTCAAGGTCACGGCAGAGGTGCTCGGCAACCTCCGCGGCCCGAAGATCGTCATCCAGAAGTACAAGAACAAGACCGGCTACAAGAAGCGCCAGGGCCACCGTCAGGAGCTCACGCGCGTCAAGATCACCGGCATCAAGTAAGACCGAGGAGACCAGGACATGGCACACAAAAAGGGCGCAAGCTCCACCCGCAACGGTCGTGACTCCAACGCACAGCGACTGGGCGTCAAGCGCTTCGGCGGTCAGCAGGTCCTCGCCGGCGAGATCATCGTCCGTCAGCGCGGCACGCACTTCCACCCCGGCGTGAACGTCGGCCGCGGTGGCGACGACACGCTGTTCGCTCTGGCCGCCGGTGCGGTCGAGTTCGGCGCGAAGGGCGGCCGCAAGGTCGTCAACATCGTCGCCGCTGCCGAGTGATCACAGCGCGACGCTAGACATCCGAATCGGGGCGGGCTTCGGCCCGCCCCGATTCTCTTTGCAAGGAGAGAGACATGGTCACCTTCGTCGACACCGTGACGCTGCATCTGCGGGCGGGCAAGGGCGGCAACGGCTGTGTCTCGGTCCACCGCGAGAAGTTCAAGCCCCTCGGCGGTCCTGACGGCGGCAACGGCGGCGACGGCGGCGACATCGTCCTGGTCGCCGACTCCCAGACCGGCACGCTCCTGTCGTACCACCACTCGCCCCACCGCAACTCCGGCAACGGCGGACCGGGCATGGGCGACCACCGCGCCGGCTTCATGGGCGAGGACCTCGTGCTCCCCGTCCCGGTAGGCACCGTGGTGAAGAACCCCGCGGGCGAGGTGCTGATCGACATGATCGAGCCCGGTGAGCGCTTCGTCGTCGCTCAGGGCGGTCAGGGCGGTCTCGGCAACGCCGCGCTCGCGACGCCGAAGCGCAAGGCCCCCGGCTTCGCCCTTCTCGGCACGCCCGGCGCCGAGGGCGACGTCGTGCTCGAGCTCAAGACGGTCGCCGACGTCGCCCTCGTCGGGTACCCCTCCGCCGGGAAGTCGAGCCTGATCGGTGCGATCTCGGCCGCTCGGCCCAAGATCGCCGACTACCCGTTCACGACGCTCCACCCCAACCTCGGGGTCGTGCAGCAGGGTGACTTCCGCTACACCGTCGCTGACGTTCCCGGCCTCATCGAGGGTGCGAGCGAGGGTCGAGGGCTCGGACTCGAGTTCCTTCGCCACGTCGAGCGCTGCTCCGCGCTGCTGCACGTGCTCGACTGCGCGACGCTCGAACCGGGACGGGACCCGATCTCCGACCTCGATGTGATCCTCGCGGAGCTCGCCGCCTACGAGGTGCCCGAGGGGCAGACACCGCTCCTGGAGCGTCCGCAGCTCGTCGCGCTCAACAAGATCGACGTGCCGGAGGCACGCGACCTCGCAGATCTCGTGCGGCCCGATCTGGAAGCCCGCGGATTCCGCGTCTTCGACATCTCCACGGTGTCGCACGAGGGCCTCCGTCCGCTGACCTTCGCGCTGGGCGAGATCGTCGAGAGGCACCGTGCGGAGCAGGCCGCGGCTGAGCCGGTGCGCGAGCGCGTCGTCATCCGTCCGAAGGGGTCGAAGAAGGACTTCACGATCCGCGTCGAGGGCGGCACCTACGGCAACGTCTACCGCATCATCGGCGAGAAGCCGGTGCGGTGGGTGCAGCAGACCGACTTCCAGAACGAGGAGGCCGTCGGGTTCCTCGCCGACCGCCTCGAGAAGCTCGGCGTCGAGGACGAGCTATTCCGCCTCGGTGCGGTGCAGGGATCGACCGTCGTGATCGGCGAGGGCGACAGCATCGTCTTCGACTGGGAGCCCACCATGTCGTCGGCCGCCGAGCTCATGACGGCGCCGCGCGGCACCGACCCCCGCCTCGCCCCGAACTCGCGCCGCACCACCTCGGAGCGTCGCGAGCAGTACTACGAGCGCATGGACGCCAAGGCCGAGGCGCGCGCCGCAGCAGAGGAGCGCCGCCTGGCCACCCGCGGCGAGGACGGGGAGTGACCGCCCGCACGCGCGCGGACCTCGCGACCGCCTCGCGCATCGTCGTCAAGGTGGGGTCGTCGTCGATCAGCGGAGAGTCCTCGTGGCGGATCCCCATGATCGTGCACGCCCTCGCGACGGCTCACGGCCGCGGCACCGAGGTGATCCTGGTGTCCTCCGGCGCGATCGCGACCGGCATCCCGTTCCTTCAGCTCGACGCGCGCCCCACGGATCTCGCGACGCAGCAGGCGGCGGCGGCCGTCGGCCAGAACATCCTCGTCTTCCGCTACCAGGAGGCGCTCCGCCCGTTCGGGATCGTGGCGGGTCAGGTGCTGCTCACGACCGGGGACCTCGAGAACCCGACGTCGCGCAGCAACGCGCGGCGTGCCATGGAGCGCCTGCTCGGTCTGCGCGTGCTGCCCATCGTCAACGAGAACGACACGGTCGCCACGCAGGAGATCCGGTTCGGCGACAACGACCGACTCGGCGCGCTCGTCGCACAGCTCACGAACGCGGACGCCCTGGTGCTGCTCAGCGACATCGAGTCGCTCTACACGCGGCCTCCGTCCGACCCCGCCGCCGAGCCCCTCGACGTGATCGAGCCCGATGCCGATCTCTCCGGGCTCGAGTTCGGCTCGACCGTCGTGAACAGCGTCGGCACCGGGGGAGCGGCCACCAAGGTCTCGGCCGCGCGTCTCGCCGCCGCATCCGGCATCGGCGTGCTCGTCACGAGCGCCGATCTCGTCGGACGGGCCCTCGCGGGCGAGGAAATAGGGACCTGGTTCGCTCCCGCGCACTCCTAGACTGGGCGGATGACCGACCAGACCCCGCAGGTGCGCCTGGAGCGCGCCAAGGAGGCCTCGCGTGCCACCGCCGCGCTCACCAGCGATGACAAGGAGCGCGCACTCGAGGCCATCGCCGCGGCCCTCGAGCAGAGTGCAGCCCGGATCATCGAGGCGAACGCCCTCGACATCGAGCGCGGACGCGCCGACGGCATCGGCGACTCGCTCATCGACCGTCTGCGCCTCGACGAGAAGCGCGTCGCCGCTCTGGCCGCCGCGGTGCGGGAGGTCGCGGCGCTGGCCGACCCGGTGGGTCGCGTGGTCGGCGGGCATCGGATGCCGAACGGCGTCGCTCTCGAGCAGGTGCGTGTCCCGTTCGGGGTGGTGGGTGCGATCTACGAGGCCCGTCCGAACGTCACGGTCGACATCGCGGCTCTGGCCCTGCGCTCCGGCAACGCCGTCGTTCTGCGCGGCGGGAGTGCGGCGCGCGACTCGAACACCGTGCTCGTCGAGGTCATGCGCGACGCCCTCGCCGGAGCCGGCATCACGCCCGAGGCGATCCAGACGGTGGACGACTTCGGACGCGACGGCGCCAAGGCGCTCATGCACGGACGTGGTCTGATCGACGTGCTCGTGCCGCGCGGCAGCGCCGGACTGATCGAGACGGTCGTGACGGAATCGACCGTGCCCGTCATCGAGACCGGCGCCGGCAACGTGCACATCGTGCTCGACGAGAGCGCGCCCGACGACTGGGCTCGCGACATCGTCGTGAACGCGAAGGTGCAGCGCCCCAGCGTCTGCAACGCGGTCGAGACCGTGCTCGTGCTGCGCCAGGCGGCACCGCGCCTCATCCCGCTCGTGGCCAGCGCCCTGCAGAGCGAGGGCGTGGCAATCCACGGCGACGACATCACCGCCGGGCTGGTCTCGAACGTGATCCCGGCCACCGAAGAGGACTGGGCCACCGAGTACCTGAGCCTCGACATCGCGATGAAGGTCGTCGACACGCTCGACGACGCCCTCGACCACATCCGTCGCTACAGCACGGGACACACCGAGTCGATCGTGACGACCGACTCTCGCAACGCCGAGCGGTTCCTGGCCGAGGTCGACTCCGCCGTCGTCATGGCGAACGCGTCGACGCGGTTCACCGACGGCGGCGAGTTCGGGTTCGGTGCGGAGGTCGGCATCTCGACCCAGAAGCTCCACACCCGGGGCCCGATGGGGCTTTCCGAGCTGACCAGCACGAAGTGGCTCGCGCGTGGAGCGGGGCAGACCCGCGGCTGAGGGCTAGACTAGGGGGCGCTGAGGCGCCCGAGCGCCACGCCCGCCAGCCACGAAACGGAGCAAGGATGAATCTCGTCGCACAGATCGCGATGGCCGCCGCAGAGACCGAGCACCACGGCAACGTGCAGCTCGAGACGCTGATCTTCGGTGCCGTCGCCGCGATCGTGTTCGCCTTCCTCGCGCTCGTGACCCTGTCGTACAAGAACGTCGCGAACCGTCACTCGGCCAAGGCCGAGGCCTGGGCCGAGAAGCACGGCAAGCACGGACACGAGGCGGGACACGGCCACTAGGCCCGTATGAACGACACGACCTCGCGCCCCGCGCGCATCGGTGTGATGGGCGGCACGTTCGACCCCATCCACCACGGCCACCTGGTCGCCGCGAGCGAGGTCGCGCACTCCTTCGATCTCGACGAGGTCGTCTTCGTCCCCACCGGACACCCGTGGCAGAAGTCCGACGTCACCCCCAGCGAGCACCGCTACCTCATGACGGTGATCGCGACGGCATCCAACCCGCAGTTCACGGTCAGCCGGGTCGACATCGACCGTGAAGGCCCGACCTACACGATCGACACGCTCCGCGATCTGAAGCGAGCGCGGCCCGACGCGGAGCTCTTCTTCATCACGGGTGCCGATGCCGTGGCGCAAATTCTCAGTTGGAGGGACCATGATGAGTTGTGGGAGTTGGCCCACTTCGTCGCGGTCTCACGTCCAGGACACGTCCTGAGCACGGACGGCCTCCCGAGTGACGACGTCAGTCAGCTGGAGGTTCCTGCGCTGTCGATCTCGTCGACGGCCTGCCGTGAGCGGGTTCACGACGATCAACCGGTGTGGTACCTCGTCCCCGACGGAGTCGTTCAATACATCGCGAAGCATCATCTGTATCGGAGCAAGGCATGAGTACATCGGATCAGAACGAGCAGGGTCCGCTGACACGCAAGCAGCTGCGGGAGATCCGGCTGACCGGATCGACGCCGGTCATCACACCCGACGAGGCCGCCGAGGCCGCAGCCTCTTCGACGACCACACCCGCCCCGCCCGCACCGCGTCCTGCCGCGCCCGCGGATATCCCTCCCGCTCCCGTCGAGATCACTGCCAACGACGGGCGACTCACGCGTCGACAGATGCGTGAACGCGACCGTGCCGCCACGGCATCCGTCCCTGTCGTCGGGGAGGACGCGTCCGCTGAGGACCAGGCTCCCGAGGAGGAGGCGTCCGGGCAGACTCCCGCCGAGGAGCAGACTCCCGCCCAGGGCTCGGCGCTCGTCACAGGCATTCCGGCGTTCGCGCCCCCGGTCTCGCAGCCGGCGCCCGCAGAGGACAGCACGCCCGATGCCCCTGTCGTCGACGCGCAGCGGCCTGCGGCGGACGACGACTCCGAGGCGGACCAGGAGATCGTGCTCGCCCCGGTGAGCGCTGCGTCGAGCGTCGACTCGGTCGGCGAGGTGCCGATCGCACCGTTCGTGGACGAATCCCGCGAAGCTCAGGAACCCGGCGAGGCTCCGGCGGACCAGGCCCAGGCGGACGACGACGAGGATCCCGTCGCGGCGGTCGCCGCTCTGGGCATCGAGGTCGAGACTCCGGCCGACCCGGAACCCGACGACGCGGACGACGTGCTCGCCGACGTCGCGGACGCCGAGGACGTCGACCTCAGCGAGGGTGAGCGCCCGACCGTGAACTCCGCCTTCGGACAGGGCGTGCTCGCCGACGCCGCACCCGAGCCGCAGAAGCCGTTCGCCCCGTCGTTCGACGAGCTGCTCACCGTCGGCGACTCGACGGGCTCGCACCGTGCGGGCAACACCCTGATCTTCACGCCGGGTCCCGGCGAGGGATCCCTGTCGGGCCCCGTGGCCTCGACCGGTGAGATCCTCGTCACCGGCTCGTACGAACTGCCGAAGGGGCTGGGCTCGCGCGGCCACGCCGACGGCACGACCGACGGCAAGGAGGTGGACGCCGTGCTCATCGACGGCGAACTGCCCCCGGCATCGTCTCCCACGCCGATCGCCGCCAGCTCGGCGATCAGCACCATCAAGCCCGCCGGCGAGGTCATCCGTCCTCCTGCCCCTGAGAAGGGCAACCGGCTCATGATCATCCTCGCGATCGTGGCGGGTGGTCTCGCCCTCGCGGTCGGGGTCGCCGTCGTGATCGCCATCACCACGAATGTCTTCTGATGCAGTCACCTGAAACCGCCGTCCAGATGCTGCAGCTCGCAGCCGACGCCGCCGTCTCGAAGGGCGGCGAGGATCTCGTCGCCCTGAACGTCTCCGAGCCGCTGCCGCTCGTCGACATCTTCCTCCTCGTCACCGGGAACAGCGAGCGCAACGTCGCCGCTATCGCCGACGAGGTCGAGGACCGGCTGATCGAGGCCGGACACAAGCGCGTGCGTCGCGAGGGCCGCGCGGAGGCGCGCTGGGTGCTCCTGGACTTCGGCGACCTGATCGTGCACGTGTTCCACCAGGAGGAGCGGGTCTACTACGGCCTGGAGCGCCTCTGGAAGGACTGCCCGGTCGTTCCGTTCGAGCTCGCCGAGCCCACCGCCGACCGCGCCTGACATGCGCACGCACCTGATCACGGGCGCAGGATCCGGGATCGGCGCCGTCGTCGCACGCCGTCTCCAGGAGCGCGGCGACAGCGTCGTACTGCTCGCGCGCGACGCCGGGCGGGCTCGCGAGATCGCGGCCCAGCATCCCGGCGCGACGACCCTGGTGGGCGACCTCGCCCAGCCCGGTCGCCTGTCGTGGGCACTGTCGAAGCAGGCTCTTCCTGAGCGCATCGACTCGATCGTGCACGTGGCCGGTGTCGTCGACCTCGGGGCCGTCGCGGACCTGCCTGCGACCCTCTGGGAGCAGCAGCTCGCAGTCAACCTCGTGGGTCCCGCCGAGCTGACTCGACTCCTGCTGCCGCTGCTGCGCGTCGCTCGCGGCCGCATCGTGTTCGTGAACTCGGGCGCCGGCCTGCACGCGCACGCCGGCTGGTCGGCCTATGCGGCGTCGAAGCACGGGCTGCGCGCCCTGGCCGACTCGCTGCGGGCCGAGGAGGCGGAGTATGGCGTGCGCGTCACCTCGGTGTACCCGGGACGCACCGCGACCCCCATGCAGGAGCGCGTGCACCAACAGGAGGGACGCGACTACGACCCGTCCCGCTTCATCGCGCCGGAGTCCGTTGCGACGACCATCCTCACCGCGCTCGACCTTCCGGACGACGCCGCGCTGACCGATCTCACGATCCGTCCCGCGCGCTGAGTCGAGGCCGCACAGGACGACCGGGGTGTCAAGGGGCTATGCCGAGGCCCACGATCCCGAGATGATCTCTCCCAGGGGAGAGAGTCTTGGAGGACCGTCACATGCCCGGAGATCCGGAGCCACGATACGTACTCAACCGCATCACTCCGACCGAGTGGGTGATCAACGACCAGCGGTACCCCGAGAACGACCCACGGCATCTCGTCGCGTGCGTGTACGAGTACGCGGAGACCGAGGTCGAGGTGGTGTGGCTGCGGGACCTCCCGCTCGCCATCCGCTACTCCGACGCGTACCAGGTGCTGGAGGACGTCTCGCGCATGCAGGACTCGAGTCGTGCGACGCGTCCGATCGCGATCCCGCACCTTCCGCCGCTGCTCGCGACCTGAGCGCGCCCTCGCTCAGGCGCTGAGACGCGTGCGCCGAGCCAGCATGCCCCGGTCGGCGCGCGTCTGCGGAGGGATCGCCGACAGCAGCGACTTCGTGTACGGATGCTCGGGCGTGCGGTACACGGCTTCGGTGTCGCCGACCTCGACCATGTCGCCGAGGTACATGACCGCCACGCGGTCCGCGATGTGCCGGACGAGCGACAGATCGTGCGCGATGAAGACGATGGACATGCCGAGCCGCTCGCGCAGATCGCAGAGCAGGTCGATGATCTGTGCGCGGATCGACACGTCGAGCGCCGAGACCGGCTCGTCGCACACCAGGACGTCAGGGTCGAGCGCGAGGGCACGGGCGATCCCGATGCGCTGCCGCTGACCCCCGGAGAACTGGTGGGGGAACCGGGAGGCCATGTCGGGGGAGAGCCCGACGAGCTCCAGCAGCTCGGCGACGCGATCGCGTCGGCTCGAGGGCGATCCGGAACGCGTCGCGGCGAGAGGCTCCGAGATGATCTGCTGGACGGTCATGCGCGGGTTGAGTGACATGTAGGGGTCTTGGAAGACCATCTGCACTCCGCGACGCAGGACCTTGCGGTCTGCGAGGCGTCCGCGTGTCACGTCCTGGTCGCGATACGTGAGCGTTCCGGCATCGGGGGAGTCCAGCCCCACCAGCATCCGCGCGAGAGTCGACTTGCCGCTGCCGGATTCTCCGACGATCGCGAGGATCTCGCCCGGGCGGAGGCTGAGGTCGACGCCGGCCACCGCGGCCACGCGATGCGCACGACGTCCGCTGCCGGAGCGGAACGTGCGCTCGACGTCCGCGGCCTGCAGGATCGGCGCGGCGCCGTCGTCGGTGACGGCCGCGCTCACGTCCTTCGGCATGGAATGCAGGAGCTGCTGCGTGTACGGATGCTGCGGCGCGGTCAGCACCTCGTCGGCGCTGCCGGATTCCACGATGCGCCCCGTGCGCATCACGGCGACGCGGTCGGCGACCTCCATCACGACGCCGAGGTCGTGGGTGATGAGGAGGATCCCCATGCCCAGCCGGTCGCGGAGGGAGAGCAGCAGGTCGAGGATCTGCGCCTGCACGGTGACGTCGAGCGCCGTGGTGGGCTCGTCGGCGATGATGAGGTCGGGGTCGAGCGCGATCGCCATGGCGATGAGGATGCGCTGCCGCTGGCCACCCGAGAACTGGTGCGGGTAATCGTGCACGCGCTTCTCGGGGGACGGGATGCCCACGAGCGTCAGCAGCTCCACGGCGCGCGCCCGCGCATCGCGCCGGGTGATGCGGCGATGCGCGCGCAGCAGGTCGATGATCTGGTCGCCGATGCTGAGCACGGGGTTGAGTGCCGAGAGCGCATCCTGCATCACGAGGCTCACGGTGACCCCTCGCAGCCGTCGGTGCTGTTCGGGGGAGATCGACAGCAGGTCTGCGGCTCCGAGACGCAGTGTCGTCGCCGCGACCTCTCCGTCCTCGATGAGGCCCATGATCGCCCGTGCGGTCATGGACTTGCCCGAGCCCGACTCGCCGAGCAGCGCGAAGACCTCGCCGCGGCGCACCGAGAGGTCGATGTCGTCGACGACGCGCGTCGAGCCGGCGTCGCCGTTCAGGGTGACGGTGAGGCCACGGACGTCGAGGACGGGGCCGCTTTCTGATCCGGTCGTGTTCTCCATGGAGCCATCATGCCAGCACTTTGGCTCTGAAATGTTTCGAACAGGAAACATCTCTGCCGAATTTTCGCAAAAGAGTTGACATGGGCGCCGAAATCGTCGAGATTCGAGAAATCTCCCCTGGATGGATGGGAGAGGCACCCGCACACCGAACCGAAGGAGCGCATCCGTGCTCGAACCAGCAGACCGCTACACCGGCTACACCGCCTACGACTACCTCGAGGCGGGCAAGGACTACCGGGAGTTCCGCTACGCGGCGCAGATCGGCCGCGTCCCCGCCTACGAAGGGCTCGATCTCAGCGACACGCAGAAGGAGCGCACCGAACGCCTGCTGCGTGAGGAGACCGTGATCTCCCTGCACGAGCACGTCCAGGTCTTCCCCGAGGACATGGGCGAGCTGCGCGACCACATCCGCCAGGGCCGCGAACCCACCGGCTACCAGGGCCTCGCGCGCTCGGGCCTCACCGCGGTGTTCGACAACGGCATGGACGGCACCTGCTGCATCTCGAGCGACGCGGGCTGGAAGTATCAGGATGTGCTCTTCGACCTCGGCGTCCGCATGGCCGACCTCGCCCACCAGGACTTCGTGATCAAGGCGGAGTCCATCAAGGACATCCGGCACGCCGCCGAGACGGGCCGCGTCGCCCACATCTTCGCGCTCGAGGCATCGACCATGATCGAGAACGAGGTCGACCGGCTCGACGTGCTCTACGGGTTCGGGGTCCGCCAGATGGGCATCGCCTACTCCGAGGCCAACATGCTCGGCGGCGGGCTCAAGGAGCGCGGCGACGGCGGCCTCACCTACTTCGGCGAGCGCGCGGTCGAGCGCATGAACAAGCTGGGTATCGCGATCGACATCTCGCACTCCGGCGACCAGACGTGCCTCGACGTCATCGCGCACTCGAAGGTGCCCGTGTTCATCACGCACGCCGGCGCTCGGGGCCTGTGGCCCACGAACCGCATGAAGACGGACGAGACGATCATCCAGTGCGCGAAGCGCGGCGGCGTCATCGGCATCGAGGCTGCACCGCACACGACCATCTCGCCCCAGCATCCCAAGCACTCGCTGGAATCGGTCATGGACCACTTCCAGTACTGCGTCGACCTCGTCGGACTCGAGCACGTCAGCTTCGGCCCGGACACCCTGTTCGGCGACCACGTGGGCCTGCACGACGCGTTCTCGTCGAACCTGTCGCTCGGGCAGGCGCACGCCAACGTGGAGTACGAGAAGCAGCCGTACGTCGATGGGATCGAGAACCCCGCCGAGGCGTTCTACAACATCATCGGCTGGCTCGTGAAGCACGACTACTCCGACGACGAGATCCGCGCGGTCGTCGGCGGCAACACCATGCGCGTCCTCGAGGAGGTTTGGGTCTGATGAAGCACAGCAAGTTCCTCGCGCTCGGCGCGGCCGCGGCTCTCGCCGTCGGTCTCGCCGCGTGCGCACCGACGGCGCCGGAACCGGGAGAGTCCTCCGGGACGACCGGTCCGAGCGACGAGACTCTCAGCATCGGCACGACGACCGACGTCGTGAACTTCAACCCGGTGCTCGGCAACAGCCGCACGGACTCCTGGATCACGAACCTCATGTACCCCCACCTGCTGAGCATCAGCGACGACGGCACCAAGGAGGAGCACGTCGCCACCGACTGGGGCTACGTGGACGACACCACGGGGTTCTACGAGATCCGCGACGACCTGACCTGGAGCGACGGCGAGCCGCTCACCGCCGAGGACGTGGCCTGGACGCTCAACGCGGTCAAGCGCGACCAGGCGCCCGGCACCTTCTACGGGCAGCTCGGCAACCTCGAGACCGCGACCGCGGTTTCGGACACCCGCGTCGAGCTCACGCTGACGCAGCCGGACTCGTCGATCATCGACGAGATCGGCTTCTGGGGAGTCGTGGTCCCGCAGCACGTCTTCGAGCCGCAGGGCTCCATCGCCGAGTTCGCGAACGACGGGAGCGCGGGCGGATGGGTCGGGATGGGCCCGTTCATCCTCGAGGACTTCCAGGTCGGGCAGCACTACACGCTGAAGCGCGTGGAGGACTACCCGCTCGTCGAGGGAGGCGTCCCCGGTCCCGCCGAGGTCGTCTACCGCGTGTACCCCGACGTGAACACCGAGATCCTCGCGCTGCAGAGCGGCGAGATCGACGTGATCGCGAACGCCCTGCCGCCCGCGCAGGTCGACCAGCTCAGCAACGCCTCCGGCCTGCAGGTCATCGAGGCCGCCGGTCTCGGCTACGCGCACCTCGTCTACAACATGGAGAAGCCCGACCTCGCGAAGACCGAGGTGCGGCAGGCGCTCGCCCACGCGGTCGACTATGAGGCGATCCGCACGGTCGTGCTGCAGGGACAGGCCGTCTCGACCGGTTCGAGCGCTCTCATGCCGGTGCTGGCCAAGTACTACGACGACTCGGTCACGGAGTACGAGTTCGACACCGACAAGGCCCGCGAGCTCATGGAGGAAGCCGGGTACACGGCAGGCGCCGACGGGATGTTCCCGATCTCCTTCCGACTGATCTACTCGCTGCAGGACAGCGTGACCAGCCAATGGGCACAGCTCGTCAAGGACAGCGCCGCCGAGGCGGGCATCACGATCGAGCTGCAGGGCACCGAGCGCAACACGTACCTGTCGATGACCAACGCGGGCGACTACGACATCTACGCCGGCAACTTCGCGATCATGGACGACCCCGTGACGAACTTCGCCCTGTCGTACCTGCCCGGGGGAGCGATCAACTACACCCACGTCGACGACCCCGAGCTGAACGCCCTGATCGAGGAGGGCATGGTCACGTTCGACGAGGACGACAAGATCTCGATCATGCGCGAGGCGAACAAGATCGTGCACGAGCAGGTCTACGACAACATCATGTACACGCAGAACCTGTTCTTCGCCGCCAGCGACGAATGGGCCGGCTTCATCTCGAAGCCGAGCGAGCTGCTCTCGATCGTGAACCCGCTCTCGCTCGCGAGCGCGCACCCGGTCGAGTAAACCCGCCGTAGGAAATCTCGAGGAAGGTCGCCCGGGTGTCCCGAGCATCGTTCATTCTCCGTCGCGCAGGGCGAGGCCTGCTCACGATCTGGTTCGCCGTGACCGTGACGTTCCTGCTCCTCCGCCTGCTCCCCGGAGACCCCGCTCTCGCGTTGGCGAGTCCGAACATGACCGACGCCATCCGGGCGACCATCCTCGAGCAGTACGGGCTGGATCAGCCCCTGATCGTCCAGTACGGGCTGTACATGTGGCAGCTCGTGCAGGGCAACCTCGGCATCTCGTTCACGCAGTCGATCCCCGTGATGGACGTGCTGCTGCAGCGGCTCCCGTGGACGCTGCTGCTCACGGTCACGGCACTCGTGCTGACGATCCTGATCGGCATCCCCCTCGGTGTGGCCGCGGCCTCGCACAAGGGACGGTTCATCGACCGCGCCGTGCAGATCCTGGGCGTCACCGGTCAGTCGCTGTTCGTGCCGAGCGTCGCGATCCTGCTGCTGTTCGTGTTCGGCCTCAACCTGGGCTGGTTCCCGATCGGCGGGGCGTACACGAACAACACCTACGGCATGGAGTGGTACCTCAGCGTCGCGCAGCATCTCGTGCTGCCGGCCGTGTCGCTCATGCTCATCCAGGTGGGCTCGTACGTTCTCACGATGCGCTCGACCCTCATCGAGACGCTCAGCGAGGACTACATCCTGCTCGCCAAGGCCAACGGGCTCCGCGGCCGGCGCATCCTCTGGAAGCATGCGCTGCGCAACGCCCTCCTCCCCACCACGACCCTGATCGGCCTGCAGCTGGGCTTCCTGGTCGGCGGCGCGGTGCTCACCGAGACCGTGTTCGCCTATCCCGGAATCGGACGCGGCATCTACGAAGCCGTGACTCAGCTCGACTTCCCCGTCCTGCAGGGCGCGTTCCTGATGCTCGCCCTCACGGTCGTGGTCGCGAACACCCTCACCGACATCGTCTACGGCTACCTCGACCCGAGAGTGAAGACGTCATGACCGCACCTCTCCTGCCCTCCGCCGAGGGAGCACCCCTCACAGAACCCGCCGCCGTCGGCAGCGAGCGCGCGAGCGCGCACACGTGGCGGGCGTTCCGCCGCGACCCGCTCGGCATGATCTCCCTGGGTCTGCTCATCCTGCTCGTGGTGATCGCGCTCGCGGCGCCGCTCATCGCCCCGTACCCCGCGAGCTACGGCCCTGACGTCCTGCGTCCGCCCGGGGGCGAGCACTGGTTCGGCACCGACGCACTCGGCCGCGACGTGTTCTCCGAGGTGATCTGGGGCACGCAGCAGAGCGTGCTGGTCGCCGTCGCGGCATCCGTCATCGCCATCGTGTTCGGCACGATCATCGCGGTGATCGGCGCCTACTTCCGCCGGCTCGACAGCATCATCAGCGTGATCGTCGACATGACGCTGTCGCTGCCCGTGCTGCCGCTGATGATCCTCATCGCGGCGCTCGTGGGGCCGAGCACGAGCACCATCATCTTCGTGGTCGCGGCGTTCTCGTGGCCCGAGGTCACCAGGCTCGTGCGGTCGCAGGCTCTCACCGTGGTCGGTCTGCCGTACGTCGACGCCTCGCGCCTCATGACGACCTCGCCGTTCTGGATCATCACGCGCCACGTACTGCCCGCGGTCACGCCGGTCGTCGTGGTCTCGGTCGTGGTCACGGCCTCGCGCGCGGTGCTGTCGGCCGCGGGCCTCGCGTTCCTCGGACTCGGCGACCCGACCACCTGGTCGTGGGGCCGCATCCTGTACGAGGCCCAGCAGGCGGGGGCGATGGTGAGCGCCTGGTGGCTCACGCTCTTCCCGTCGATCGCGATCCTCGTCCTCGTGCTGTCGGCCACACTGCTCTCGATCGCCTACAACGACGCCCGCAACCCGCGGCACCTCAAGCGATGAAGGGAACCACCGAAATGGAACCGTTCGACCAGCGACTGGCACCGGAGTTCTTCGACCGTGCCCAGGAGCGGGTACGCGCGATGATGGCGGAGGAGGGATTCGACGCGATCCTCACCGAGCACCCCGAGGACATCGCGTACCTCACGGGCTTCTTCCACCACCCCTCGGAGCGTCCGGTCGCGGTGTGGCTCGAGGCGTCCGGCCGCGTCGTGATGCTGCTGCCGGAACTCGAACGGGAGTACGCGCAGTCGCAGTCGGCGCGCGCCGAACTCGTGGCGTTCTTCGAGTTCCCCGGGATCGTCGCACCGTTCTCGGTGCTCGCGGCTGCCGTGCGACCGCGCGGCCGAGTCGGCTTCGCCTCGACCATGCCCTACGCCCGGCTCGCCTCAGCGCGGTCCGCGATGCCCGAGGCCGAGCTGGTCGGCACCGATCTCCTCGCCCGCGCCCGCTATGTGAAGCTCCCCGAGGAGGTCGCGCTGCACCGTGAGGCGGCCAGGATCACCGATCGGATGCTCGAGGCCGGAGTCCGCCTGGTGACCGACGCCGTGGTCGCCGGCGGAGACCTGCCCACCGAAGCCGAGCTCGAGCGCCACGTCACGGCCACGGGTGCCGGCATCATGTACGGCGAGCACCGCAACGTGGTGGTGGCGTCGCTGCTGGCCGGGGGGCTGGTGTACTCGGGGGCGAACTCCGCCTTCCCGCACGGTCTGCCCTCGGTGAACAGGCTGCGCGCCGGCGACACGTTCATGCTGTCGCTGGGATGCGCGGTCGGCGGACGCTTCATCGAGGGGGAGAGGACCTTCGTGCTCGGTGAGCCCACGGCCGAGCAGCGTCGCTACCACGACACGATCCACGCCGCTCAGCAGCTCGGACGCGAGACGATCCGCGAAGGGCTGGAATGCCGTGAGGCCAACCGGCTGTGCCTCGACGTGATCCGCGAGGCGGGGCTGGGTGAGTTCATCCGCCACCGGCAGGGGCACGGCATCGGCCTGGGGATGCACGAGGCGCCGTGGCTCGAGGACGGCGACGACACGGTGCTCGTCGCCGGCATGGTCGTGTCGAACGAGCCGGGCATCTACGTGCCCGGCCACGCCGGCTACCGCATCAGCGACAGCATGCTCGTGACGGCGGACGGCGCGGAGGCGCTCACGACCTTCCCTCGGGCGCTCGATGACTGCATCATCCCGCTCTGAGCGCGGGGCACACCACAGAGATCTGGACAGGAAGAGGAAGAAGATGAGCAGCACACCGGAGGTCTCCCCGGAGTTCGCCGCGGCGACCAGCGATCACCAGTGGGTCGAGATCAACGGCAACCATCTCGCGGTCGAGGTGCTCGGACCGGAGGGCGCACCCGTCATCATCACGCACCATGGCGCGCCCGGACTGGGGTCGAGAGCCGAGCCGCGCGCGAGCTTCGGCCGCCTGGCCGACGAGTACCGCGTGGTCGTGTTCGATGCGCGCGGCAGCGGGCAGAGCGAGGGCGAGGGCACCTACAGCCACGAGCAGTGGGCGGCCGACATCGACGGCCTGCGGGAGTGGATCGGCGCCGAGCGCATCGTCATGGCCGGCGGCTCCTACGGCGGATTCATGGCGATGGAGTATGCGCTGCGGTACCCCGACCGCGTGTCCGCGATCGTGCTCCGGGACACCTCGCCCGACAACTCGAACGCGCACCTCGCCAGGGAGAACGCCCTCGCCTCCGACCGCGTCACGATCGACATGGAGAAGTTCGACCGCATCGACATCGGTCAGGTGCGCGACGACGAGGACCTCAAGGACTGCTGGCGCGAGATCCTGCCCCTCTATGACTTCGTGTACGACCCGGAAGCCGTCGAGCGCAAGGTCGAGGCTACGCCCTACCGCTACCGCGCGCACAACTACGCGTTCTCGGTGAACCTCCCGAACTACGACCTCAAGCCGCGGCTGCACGAGATCGTGGTGCCGACACTCATCACGGTGGGACGGACCGACTGGATCACGCCAGTATCGTGTAGCCAGACGATCGCCGATCTCATCCCGGACTCCGAGATGGTGGTGTTCGAGAAGTCGGGGCACTCCCCGCAGATCGAGGAGGCAGAGGCGTGGACCGACACCGTGCGCACGTTCCTGCACCGGGTGCAGCCGCCGACGGCATGAGCTCCGTACCACTGGTGAGGGACGTCAGCGACCTCGATCGACGCATCGTCGTCGCCCTGCAGCAGGACGGCCGAGCGAGCTGGACCTCGATCGCCGAGTTCGCCGGAGCGTCGGTGTCGACCGTGACGCGACGGGGACAGCAGCTCCTCACGGAGGGGATCGTGCGCGTCGGCATCGTCCCGACCCTCGGCAGCGAGGGGCACGTCGAGACGTTCTTCGTACGCATCAACTGCACACCCGGCTCGCAGCTGACCGTGGCGGAAGCGCTGATCGGCTCGCCGTACGTGCGGTTCGTGACGCTCGTGACGGGCAAGTTCGACGTGTTCGCCGAGGTCGTGATCCCCGGTGACTCCGCGAACTACGCGCACGTGCTCACGGACCTGCAGGCGATCCCGGGCGTCGAGCGGTGGCGCAGCGACCTGGTGGTGCACACCTACAAGGTGAGCTTCGACTGGGGGCGGCAGCTGTACGACTCGCATGCCGAGGCGGCGAGCGACCCCACGTCGTACATGCCCGCTCCCAACACCTGCGACCCCTCGCACTTCGACGACGCGGATCGCGCGATCGTCCGCGAACTGAGCGACAACGGGCGTGCCTCGTTCTTGTCGATCGCGGCGAAGCTCGACATGAACGAGAGCAGCGTGCGACGGCGATACGAGCGGATGCGGTCGGCGGGGTGCCTCACGACCGTGACGATGGTGCCGGCATCCGCTCTCGGAATGAGCGCGGAGACCCTCCTCATGCTGCGCGTCGAGCCTTCACGGCTCGCGTCGGTCGCCCAGACGCTGTCGCAGCACGTGTCCGTGCGGTTCCTCGCGGCGGCGCTGGAGGAGAACTCGCTCTACTGCGAGATCATCCTGCCGAGCACCGAGACCCTGCACGACTTCCTCACCGGGACGATCGCCCAGCTCAAGGGCGTCAAGGGATGGAACGCCGCCATGGAGCTCGTGTTCATGAAGCGCGGCTTCATCGAGACTCCGTGGTGGCGCGCGCAGGTCGCGTCCGCGGGCGGGAGCTGATCAATCGCCCTCGGCCGCCAGACGGTCCGCCTCGGCGCTGTCGATGCGCTCCGGGTTCGCGTCAGGGTCGAGCTCGCGCTCTCCGTCGACCTCGCGGGTCGCCGACTCGACGTCCTCGTCGTCTCCGTCCAGCGGCGGGACCGGAGGGATCAGGGGATTGCTCATGTCGTGCTCCTCTCGTGATGGTCCGATCACGCTAGGTCATGAGCGGGGCGCCGAGGAGTCCGTTGACGCGCTCGCGGTCGGGGAGTAGGGCTCAGACCGTCTCCTGGCGCTTCTTGCGGAAGGGCCGGGCGGGGGTGTGCGGTCCGTCCCAGACGGTGATGATGCCCCAGGCGACCGCGGCGAGCGGCACCGACAGCACCGCTCCGACGATGCCGCCGAGGATCGTGCCCGCGGTCAGGGCGAGCAGGATGACGAGCGCGTGCAGCTTGAGCGAGCGCGCCATCACGACCGGCTGCAGGAAGTTGCCCTCCAGCTGGTTGACGAGCACCACGATGCCCACGACGATCAGCGCCGCGATCGGCCCGTGCGTCACGAGCGCGACGAGAGCCGCGAGGATGCCGGCGGCCGTGGCGCCGACGAGAGGGATGAAGGCCGTGAGGAACACGATCACGGCGAGCGGCACGGCCAGCGGGATCTGCAGGATCGCGAGACCGATGCCGATGCCGACGGCGTCGACCGCCGCGACGATCGACGTGCCGCGGATGTAGCCGCCGAAGACGTCGACCGTCTTGTCGCCGATGCGGCGAGCGCGTTCGTAGCTCGCGCCGGTGAAGGGTCGGAGCAGGAACTCCCAGATGCGCGGGCCGTCCTTGAGGAAGAAGAACAGCACCACGATCATGAGCGCGAGGCCCGTGAAGAAGCTCGCCGTCGCCGACACTCCGGCGAGCGCGCCCTGGCCGAAGGAGGCGCTCGTGAGGAAGTCGCCCGCGCTCGCCCACACGTCGTCGAGGTCGATCGAGGCGAAGTCGAACGGCAGAGTGTCGAGCCAGGCGGTGACCTGGGAGATGCCGTCGGTCGCCGAGTCGACGAGGTCGTCCCATTGGGAGCGGACCGTGAGCACGATGACCCACACGATGCCGCCGAGGACCGCGAGGATGCCGATGAGGGCGATCCACGTGGCGAGGATCGAGGGCACTCCCTTGCGGCGCATCAGAGCGACGAGCGGGTGGATGGCACACGCGAGGATCAGCGCGATCGTGACGGGGATGAACACCAGCGACAGTTGCGTGATGACGAGGACGCCCACGGCGACCAGCGCGAGGACCGCGAGGGTCTGAAGGCTGCGGGTGGCGGCGAGCCCCCATCCGCGCGACCACAGGCGGCCGGTCTCGCCCGTCACGCGTGCGGCCGCCTCGTCGCTCATCGGCTCGGGTCGTCGGAACAATCCCATCACGTGTGCCTCCCGCCAGGCGCCGATCGGCGCGTCCTTGCGTCTATCAGACCATCACCGGACGGCAAGACCCTGGTGATCCGCCGCGCGCCGCGGGGCCGGGAATCGTTCGCGGGGTCAGGCCTGCGCCTCGGCGACGGCACGCCAGCGCGCGGAGAACTCCTCGGCCCGCTCGTCGGACCACTGCGGTTCATAGGTCTGCACCGGCGTCCAGGGGATGATCGCGTCCTCGAGTGCGAGCCCGGGCGTCACGGCGCAGCGGGCGAGGGCCGCAGCACCCAGCGGAGTGGCGTGCGATGAGGGGTACACGTCGACGGGGATGCGCATGAGGTCGGCCACCGCCTGCATGAGCACGCGGCTCTGCGTGAGACCGCCGTCCACCCGCAGGCGCTGCAACGGTCGCTCGAGATCCGCGTTCATGGCCGTGGCGAGCTCGGCCACCTGAGCGGCGATGCCTTCGAGCACGGCGCGCACGAGGTGCTCGCTCCCGGTCGACAGGGTCATGCCGGTGAAGGTGGCCGTCGCGTCGGGGCGCCACCAGGGAGCTGCGAGACCCGCGAGCGCGGGGACGCAGAGCACTCCGCCGGCGTCGACTGCCGCGACCCGGTCGAGGTCGGCGGCGGTGTCGATGAACGTGAGCCGTTCGAGCCACTGTACGGCGGAGGCGGCCGTGTACACCTGCCCGTCCAGGCAGTAGGTCGTGCTGCCGCCCTGCTGCCAGGCCACCGAGGAGGAGAGCCCGGCGGAGGAGCGCACGGCCTCGTGGCCTGTGTTGGCGAGCAGGAAGGCTCCGGTGCCGAAGGTGCACTTGGCCTCACCCGGCCGCAGACACGCCTGTGCGACGAGTGCGGCCTGCTGATCGACCACGAGCCCGCCGACCGCGGCCGAGCCGCCGAATGCTGTCGTGGATCCGGCCACGTCGTCGCACGCGAGGATGCTGGGCATCCGCTCGTCGGCGAGCCCGAACAGGTCGAGGAGGTCGGGGGGCCCAGGCGACGTCGTCGAGGTCGACCACGAGCGAGCGGCTCGCTGTCGATGCATCCGTGACGAACTCTCCGGTGAGCCGGTGCAGCAACCAGCTGTCGGAGGTCGTCACGACACCCTCCGTGGTGACCTCGCGGCGCAGCCAGGCCTGCTTCGGGGCGGAGAAGTACGGATCGAGCACGAGTCCGGTGCGGGCGGTGATCTCGTCGGCGTGCTCGCGCAGCTCGGCGCAGATCGACTCGGAACGACGGTCCTGCCACACGATCATGTTCGAGAGTGGACGCCCGGAGTCCGGGTCCCAGGCGAGCACGGTCTCGCCCTGGTTGGCGAGCGTCACGACGTCGACGTCGACGTTCGCCGTGTTCACGGCGACCCGCCCGGCGCGGAGCACCGAGTCGAGCAGCGCCTCGGGGTCGTGCTCCACCCCTCCGCCGGGAAGGTAGGTCGGGCGGACCGACACTTCGCTGAGGGAGAGGATCTCCCCGTCGGAGCCCACGACGACGGCCTTGGTGCCCGAGGTGCCCTGGTCGATCGCGAGGACGGTCGTCACGACGCCTCGATCCCGTGGTGGGCGGCGGTGCGCCGCCACCACGGGTCGTCGGCGGCGCGCGGCGCGGCGGGCGTCGGGGGACGCAGGTCGCCGACCGGGATGCCGAGGGCAGGCAGCATCCCGATGACGTGGTCTGCGATGCCCAGCGAGGCGGTGAGCCCGGTCGAGCGGATCGCCGCGACGTTGATCAGACGATCGTCGCTCGCGGACCGACCGATCACGTAGTTGCTGTCGCGTCCCGCCGGACGCAGGCCCGCATAGCGGAAGACGGGGGTGAGGCCTGCCAGCGGCGGGAACTGCGCCACCGCCTTCGCGAGGATCTCCTCCTCGGCTTCCGGTCGCACGCTCCAGTCGTCCTTATCGTCGAGATCGATCGCGGTGGGGCCGGCCACGACCCGGCCGTCGAGGGTCGGGAAGACCAATACGCCCTTGGTGCGCTTCGTCGGCACCGGGAGGATGATCCGGTCGAGTGTCTTGCCGTCGGGGAGCTCGAACACGAAGAACTCGCCCTTGCGGGGGTAGATCTCGAACGAGTCGTCGCCGATCAGGCGGGCGACCTCGTCGGCGTGAAGGCCGGCCGCGTTGATCGCGGCGGCGACCACGTGGCGACCCCCGGCAGCAGTCTCGAGCACGAGACCCTCGGGGGTGGGAGTGATCGCCGTGACCCGGGCGTCCGTCTGCACCCGCGCGCCCGCAGCGACCGCGGAGGCCGCGAGAGCCTGCGTGAAGGCGACGGGGTCGGTCACGGACTCGCCGGGGACGAGCAAAGCGCCGTCGGTGGGACGGATGCTCACCTCGACCCCGTTCGCGGCGGCGTTCGCGGCGAGCGCTCGAACGGTCTCGTGATCCTCGTCGCTGCGGGGCACCAGCTCTGCCCCGGAAGCGAGCACGGGGATGCCGAGCGCGGCGAGGATCGTGGGGCGGAGCTGCGCCGCCCGGAGGATCAGCGCGGTCTCGAGCTGCCCCGGCGTCGAGTCGAACCCGGTGTGCAGGACTCCGGAGTTCGTGCCGCTCGCCGCGAGAGCGAGGTCGCTCTCGGCTTCCAGGAGCACGGCGTCGACGCCGCGGTGGGCGAGGGTGTGGAGGAGGGCCGATCCCACGACGCCTCCGCCGATGACGGCGACGACGGGGGGAGGGGTGGAGACGTTCACGGGTGGATCTTCCTTCAGGGGAACGGGCGGTCGGGAGTCAGGAGGCGGGGACGGCGTCGTCGTCGAACGTGCGGTCGACGTCGGCCATGTCGGGCATCGTGAGGCCCCGGCGTCCGCGGGTGACGAGGAGGTACACGAGGTACGCGATCCCGATCACGAGCATGATGCCGACGTACAGACGCGGCTGCTCGAACGAGGCGTCGCGGAAGATGAGCAGTTCGTACACCAGCCACACGCTCGCGAGCACCAGCACCGGCACCTCCCAGCGTCCGAGGGAGAACCCGGTGCTCGCCGGGAGCGACTTCCGCTTCACGATGTACAGGAGCACCGTCCCCGCGTAGATGATGGCCGGCAGCAGCGTGGCTGCCGAGAACAGGATGAACAGAGCATCGCTGGTGCCGCTGAAGATCGCAAGGATCGCCTGCGTGATGACGAGGTAGCCCACGGTGGCGGCGACGGGGGTGTGCCGCGTGCGACTCACGCGGCGCAGCACCTGCCAGGCCGGGAACCGTTCGTCGCGCGACATCGCCCACATGAGGCGCGTCCCGCTGAGGGTGATGACCAGACCGCACGAGAAGATCGAGATCACGACGAGCACCAGGAGGATCTTGCCGATCACGGGACCGAGGACCGAGGTGATCACGGTGGCGACGGGGGTCGCGGACTGCGCGAGAGCTGCGGGTCACCGGCGAGAGCGGTGACGGCGATGAGGAACAGCATCCCGAGTGCGCCGAGCGCGATGACGGCCTGCACCATCGCCCGGGGGATGACCCGCTCGGGGTTCTTGGTCTCCTCGGCGAGGTTGGCCGCCGACTCGAAGCCGACGATCGTGAACGCGCCCAGCAGGAAGGCGAGAGGGAACGGGCCGGCGTCGGTCAGGCCGCCGAAGTCCCAGTAGCCGGCCTCGGTGACCGGGGCGGTCGCGAAGAGCGTGGAGAAGTCGAGACGGCCGAGAGCGGCGCCGACCACGAAGAGCAGCAGGGTGATGCCGATCATGCCGATGATCTGCACCGTGACGGCGACCTCGTTCACGCGGTTCGTGAGCTTGGTGCTCAGGGCCACGAGGATGGCCTGCAGCAGCATGACGAGGGCGGTGATGACCCAGCAGTTCGCGGGGGTGGGGGCGTAGCCGAACAGCTCGGGAAGGATCGTGGCGGCGATCGTGTAGTCGACGGCGACCACCACGATCACGAGGAAGGCGAACGACACCCACCCCGTGAGCCACCCGAGCACGGGGTTCGCGAGGCGCGACACCCACTGGTAGGCGTAGCCGCTGATGGGGATGCGGGCGGCGAGCGCTCCGAAGATCAGCGCGACCATGGTCTGGCCGACGACAGCGATGGGCCAGGCCCAGATGCCGCGGGGACCGCTGCTGTTCAACACGGCCCCGTAGGTCGTGAAGATGCCGGTGGCGATCGACACGAAGCCGAAGGCGACGGCGAAGGAGGCGTACAGGCCGAGCTCGCGCTTCATGCGCACGCCGGCGGGGGCGGAGGATGCCGGGGAGGCAGGTGTGGTGTCCATGGCTCGACTTCCGTCGTCGGGTGTTGGTATAGACCAGCTTTGGTATATACCAACGTACGATAGGGACGTGACCGGTAGCGTGTCAAGGGTGAGCATCGAAGCGCCCGAGGAGAACCCCTCAGTCACCGGGGGAGAACCGGCCTACGTCCGCATCGCCGGAGCGCTGCGCACCCGCATCCGAGAGGGCGCGCTCGCCGCCGGGGATCCGCTCCCACCCGAGCGTGAGCTGTGCGTGGAGTTCGGCGTGAGCCGGATGACCGTGCGCCGCGCGCTCGGGGTGCTCGAACGCGAGGGGACGGTCCACCGCGAGGCGACCCGCGGGACCTTCGTCTCTGAACCTCGTGTGGAACTCCGCCTGGGGTCGTTCTCGCAGGAGGTCTCGCGGGCTGGCCGGCATCCCGGTGCCGAGCTGTTCTGGGCCGAGGAGCGCACTGCGGACGACCAGGTCGCCGACGGGCTCGGTGTGCCGGTCGGGACGCTCGTCTACGCCCTCCAGCGCCTCCGCCGCTCCGACGAGGAGCCGCTCGCTCTCGAGACCACGTACTACCGCGCCGACCTTGTTCCGGGTCTCCTCGAGGGCGATCTCTCGGGATCGCTGTGGGAGGAGGTGCGGCGACGCTTCGGTCTGACGCTGGCGCGCACGACCGCGGCCCTGGAGGTCGTGGTCCTCGACGGGGAGGCCGGCACCCACCTCGGGGGACGCCCGGAGTCGGGGGGTCTGCAGCTGACGCGGAGGACCTACCTCGCGACGGGCGAGTGTGTCGAGTTCGCGGTCGACGTGTACCGCGCTGATCGGGTGTCGCTGATCATCGAACGAGAGGTCGACGGCGAGTGATCTCCGTCTACGACCTCGACGGCGTCCTCAGCCGCTCCGACACCATGGCCGCCCTCGTCTTCGCGCGTCTGCGGCGCCGACCCTGGCTCGCGGGATCCGTGGCCCTCCTCGCGCTCGCCGCAGCCCTCGCCGGCCCGGGCGGGCGGCTGCGCCCGCGGTGCAACCGTGCCATCGTGCACCTCGCGCTCGCGGGAGTGACGGAGGAGGAGTACCTGCAGCTCGCGGATGCTGTCGCCCGGCGTCTCGCCGCACGCGACGGCAACGCGCCCGAGGAGGTTCTCGCGGCGCTGAGGCGGTCGGCGAGCGAGGGCGTCGTCGTGGTGAGCACCGCCACCGAGCGCTGGCTCGCGCACCGCTATCTCGCCGAGATCGGCGTCACGGAAGTGCAGGTCCACGCCTCGCAGCTCCGGTTCCTGGCGGACGGCGCACGGTTCGCGGCTCACAACGTCGGCGAGAACAAGGCCGCCGCGTTCCGGGCGGCGTTCCCCGGCGAGAAGATCGCCGTGCTGCATACCGACTCCGCGAGCGACCTGCCGCTCGCGCGCATGAGCGTCGAGACCGTGCTGGTGCGCCCGTCGCGGCGGACGCTGCGCGCGTTCGCACGCGCAGGTGTCGCGTTCCGCATCGTGGACGCCTGAGCCTCTCCTCGCGCGTCAGGCGCCCGACTCGATAGACGGAAAACGCCGCCGGAGAGCATCCGTAAGCGGCGATCTCCATCTATCGGCGACTCGCGTTTCAGCCCTGGCGGCCCTTGAAGCGCGGGTTGAGCTTGTTGATGACGAAGACGCGGCCACGACGGCGCACGACCTGCGCACCGGGCTGGTTCTTGAGCGACTTGAGCGAAGCGCGGACCTTCATGCGTGACTCCTTAATGAGAATGGTTATCATCTACAGAGTAGAGCATGACCACGATCGAAACGGAGCACCGTGAACACAGAGGCCGTCATCGTCTGCGGACACCGCCAAGGACCCCGAGCGCATATCGTACGACGGCTGGCCGTCGAACGCGGCTGCGTCGTCTCGCACGCGCTCCGGACGGACGCCGCGCACGACTTCTCGTCCGACGCGCTGCACGTCGTGCGTCACGGCAGACCCGAGCGGCTCATCGCGGAGATCCCGGCAGAAGCGTCCCTCGTCGAGACGCTGGGCTCCTTCCTCGATGACGACCACACCACGGTGCGCGAGGTCGTCTGCGTGGTCGACGCCGCGCGATTCTTCGACGACCTCCTCGATGACGAGTACTACACCGTGCCCGGCACCCGGCCGTGCCGCTACGTCGCGCGGGCCTTGCGTATGGTGCAGCAGATCGAACTCGCGAGCGCGCTGATCGTGACGGGGTGGGAGGACGTGCCCACGCGAGACCTCGCCGTGCTGCTCGCGCTCCTGAGTCACCTCGCGCCCGCCGCGCAGATCGGTCTCACACGCGCGGAGCGGGTCGGGCCGCAGTCCCGGTTCGACGATCACGTGCACCAGCCGGGGTGGGTGCACGTGCTCAACGACGAGCACGACCCGTTCATGCGCGACCTCCGTGTGCAGACCTTCCGCTACCAGCAGCTGCGCCCTTTCCACCCCGATCGCCTCCACCGCGTGCTCGACGAGCAGATCGGCTCCGGAGCTTTCGGCGCGGTGCTGCGCTCGGCGGGGATGTGCCGCATCGCCACCCGACCAGGGCTCTCCGGCTCCTGGGAGCACGTGGGGCAGATGATCTCGATCGACCCGCTCGCCCTCGACGGACACCACGACGAGCCCCTCGCGCTCGGGCAGGACATCGCGTTCACGGGCATCGACATGGATGCGGTGGCGCTGAGTCGCGCGCTGGACGCCGCGGCGCTCACCGACGAAGAGCTGCTCGCGGGCCCGGCCGCGTGGCTGGCGTATGCGGATCCGTTCCCGTCGTGGGAGAGCGCGGTGCACTGAGGCGCGGCGACTCCGTCCCGGAAACAAGAAATCCCGCGATCTCTCGCGGGATTTCATCGGTGGACCTGAGGGGACTCGAACCCCTGACCCCCTGCATGCCATGCAGGTGCGCTACCAGCTGCGCCACAGGCCCAGAACTGCTTCCGATCGCTCGGAGCAACTCGAACAGCGTACTACACGGATCGCACGCAGCACCAATCCGGGCCTGCCGTCCGGGCGCGTCGTGCGCGCCGGAACAACGCGCGCACGGGCGGCGTTGAGAACAGCGTGAGCATCCTCGACAGTGTCGTGATCGGCGCGGGGCAGGCCGGTCTCTCGGCCTCGTACCATCTGAGTCGTCTCGGCATCCGACACGTCGTGCTCGATGCGGATGCGGCACCGGGCGGCGCGTGGCAGCACCGCTGGGATGCGCTGACGATGCACGACGTGCACGGCGTCGCCGAACTGCCCGACGACGCACCACCCGCGCGCGACGACGAGCGCGCGAACGTCGCGGTGCCGCGCACCTTCGCCGCCTACGAGGCCGCGCACGATCTGCCGGTGGTCCGCCCGGTACATGTCGACCGCGTCGACGACGAGGACGGCGTCCTCGTGGTGCGCGCCGGTGACCGGGAGTGGCGCACGCGCACGCTCGTCAACGCGACGGGCACCTGGACGCACCCCTTCCTGCCGCACTATCCGGGCATGGAGACATTCCTCGGCGAGCAGTTCCACACGGTCGAGTACCCCGGGCCGGAGCACTTCCGGGGCATGCGCGTGCTCGTGGTCGGTGGCGGGGCGTCGGCGGTGCAGTTCCTCGGTGCTCTCGCCCCGATCGCCGACACGCTGTGGGTCACGCGCAGGGAGCCCGTGTGGCGCACGGACGACTTCACCCCGGAGGCGGGCGCCGCGGCGGTCGCGCTCGTCGAGCAGCGGGTCGCCCGCGGCCTGCCCCCGCAGAGCGTCGTGAGCGTGACGGGACTCATGCTCCGCGAGCAGGAGAGGGAGGCCGAACGCCTCGGCGCCTACGCCGACCGGCGCCCGATGTTCGCGCGCATCGAACCCGACGGCGTGCGCTGGGCCGACGGCTCCTTCGAACGCGTCGACGCGATCCTCTGGGCCACGGGCTTCCGACCCGCCATCAGCCACCTGGCCCCGCTGCATCTCCGCAGCGCCGCGGGCGGCATCCAGCTGGACCGGAACGGTCGCGGCACGACGGCTGTAGCCGATCCCCGCATCCAGCTCGTGGGCTACGGTCCCTCGGCCAGCACGATCGGGGCGAACCGGGCCGGCCGCTCCGCCGCGACAGGGGTGCGACGCGCGCTCTCGGCGGCGAACGTCCCCGGCGCCTGAGGGTCATCTCGAGGTCCGTTCTCCGCCGGGGCCGCCCGACCTCGCTACGCTGAGCGCATGGTCCGCATCGTGCTCTGGGTGATCTGGCTGCTCCTCACCGCCTGGCTCGTGATCTGGACGGGCGAGGGGCTCTTCGGAGTCGACCAGCGCACGTCGATCCTCCCGTTCTCGGGAGAGGACACCCTCCTCGCCCCGATCCTCATCGGCGTCGCCTGGGGCGTGATCCTCACTTTCGGCATGACGTTCACCGGACTCGGCGTGCGCGGGAGGAGGCTGCGGGGCGAGACGCAGATCGGCGTCGGGCGCATCGTCGAGCTCGCGCCCACCGGCCTCTCCATCAACGACGTCCCGCAGTACGACCTGTTCATCCGCGTCACGCCGCGCGCCGGCGGCGACTTCGTCGGGCAACTGCGGAGCCTCATCCCGCCGACCGATCTCGCGACGGTGCAGGTCGGCAGCCCGGTCCCGGTGCGTTACAGTCCCGCCGACCCGGACACGGTCGAACTCGCCGACATCGCACAGCCCGAGGTGCGCGAGGCCATGCTGCAGTGGCGCATCGAGAAAGGACTGATCGACCCCCGACTCGTGCGCGCACGCACGACCGGCATCCAGGTCCCGGCATCGGTGCTCGAGGTCCGGCCGACGGGCCGCCGACGGGAGGGGCAGAGCGAGCTGACGCTCAAGGTGCTCATGGCGCCGGACGGCGAGGCGACCTGGGAGGCCGATACTGCGGTGTTCGCGTATCCCGATGCGATCTCGCGCTTCCAGGTCGGATCGCCGCTCTGGGCGTTCTACCGGCGCGAGGATCCGCAGACCGTGGCCGTGACGATCGAGAAGGAGCCGGGCCGATGAACCCCCTCGACACGTTCTTCTGGCTGCTCAACTTCCCGGCGGCACACGGCTATGCGATGATGTTCATCGCGGGCTTCTCGATCCTCGGCCTCTTCGCGATGTCGACGGCCGGGGGCGTGGTGCGCAGGACGGCGTCGCTGCGGAGCGTCCGTGAACGCGAGGGTCTCGCCGTCGCGGAGGCACGGCCGCGCGGAGAGGTCGGGGGGAGCATCCTCCGCATCGTGTTCCGGGTGCTGGCGTTCCTCATGCTCGCGAACCTCGTGATCGGCATCCTCAGCCTGACCGGCGTGCCGCTCACCCGCGCCTACATCTACGAGAACGGCGTGCCGACGACGGGCACGAAGGACGGCGACTGGGTCACGTTCACGACCTCGAGCGGCGTCGAGTACACGATCGAGAGCAACTTCTTCACTCCGGCGGTCTACCCCGACCGCGACGCGTACCTCTCGGGGGAGCAGGTCGTCGTGCGCTACCTGCCCGGGCACCCGCAGGCTTTCGTGATCGATAGCACGCAGGGCCCGCGCTGACCACCCCGGAGCCCGTGTCGGTGAACGCGCGTAGGGTGAAGGACATGTCGCGCATCATCGTCTTCGGCGGCCACGGCCGCATCGCCCTGCTGCTCGCCCCGCTTCTCGTCGCCCGCGGCGACGAGGTCACCGCGGTGATCCGCAATCCCGATCACGTCACCGAGGTCGAGCAGACCGGCGCCCGTGCGCTGGTCGCCGACATCGAGCAGCTCGACACCGCGGGCCTGGCGGAGATCATCTCCGGTCACGACGCGGTCGTGTGGTCCGCCGGTGCCGGCGGGGGCTCGCCCGAACGGACGTACGCGGTCGATCGCGATGCGGCGATCCGCAGCATGGACGCCGCTGTGGATGCCGGCGTGCGCCGCTACGTCATAGTGTCCTGGATCGGGTCGACCGCCGATCACGGAGTCCCTGAGGACGACTCTTTCTTCCCCTACGCCGACGCGAAGTGGGCTGCCGACGAGCACCTGCGCGGGGTCGACCTCGACGGCACGATCCTCGGCCCGGGCACTCTCACGTTCGACGATCCCACCGGACGCATCCTCCTCGACCCCGAGGGTCGCGGCGAGGTGGCGCGAGCGGATGTCGCAGCGGTGATCGCCGAGACCGTCGGCAACCCGTCGACGTTCGGGCGCACCATCCGCTTCGGGAACGGCACTGTCGAGACGTCCACGCCGATCGCGGACGCACTCGACGCCTGAGGCGATGCGCGTACACCGTGTCGGCGCGCTCCTCGCCGCGGCTGTGCTCGGCGTGGGCATGCTGGCATCCGGGTCGGCGATCGCCGACTCCGGAGCCACCACGGCGAACATGACCCGCGCGCACACCACTGGTGACGATGCCGTGCGCGCCCACGCCGCGGATCTCGTCGCCGACATGACGACGCATGAGCAGGCCGCCTCCGTGGTCATGGGACACATCCCGACGACGGATGCCGCGGCTCTCAGCGCCTACATGCAGCAGGGCCTCGGGGGCTTCCTGCTCATGGGAGCCAACATCCCCGACGAGGAGTCGGGCCTCACGGCGCTCACGACCGCACTGAAGGTCGACCCCGCGCTGCCGCCCCTCATCGCGATAGACCAGGAAGGCGGGATCGTGTCGCGTCTCCCGAGCGACGGGTATCCGGCATCCACCACTCTGAAGTCCCTGCCGGTCGAGGCGACCTCCGCGGCGTTCTCGGCGCGGGCAGCGCTCGTCGTGCGCTCCGGGATCGACGTGAACTTCGGCACGGTGGCCGACGTGACCGCCGATGCGTCATCGTTCATCTACGGCCGAGCGCTCGGCACCGATCCCTCCGCTGCGGCGGAGAGGATTGCCGCGGCGACGACGGCGCAGGAGCCGGTCCTCGCGTCGACTCTGAAGCACTTCCCGGGGCACGGTGCGGCGCCGGGCGACTCGCACCACGCGATCCCCACGACCGACGAGACGCTCGACGAGTGGCGCGTGAGCGATGCGGTGCCGTTCGCCGCCGGTATCGACGCCGGGGCCTCACTGCTCATGTTCGGGCACCTCGCCTACACCGCGGTCGACACCGCGCCCGCCTCGCTCTCGCCGGCGTGGCACGCGATCGCGCGCGACGAGCTGGGCTTCGACGGCGTGATCGTGACCGACGATCTCGGGATGCTCCAGTCCTCCGGCATCCCGGAGTACGCCGATCCCGTGGCGAACGCTGTGAATGCACTCGCGGCCGGCAGCGACCTGCTGC
The DNA here is from genome assembly GCF_040675935.1 of Microbacterium sp. LMX7-1.2. Classification (NCBI taxonomy): domain Bacteria; kingdom Bacillati; phylum Actinomycetota; class Actinomycetes; order Micrococcales; family Microbacteriaceae; genus Microbacterium; species Microbacterium sp. LMX7-1.2. The sequence continues at coordinate 3,628,342 of NZ_JBEGIL010000001.1, forward strand.
TGATGGTCGCCGGCTCGACCGCCGACACCGCGGGCGACATGGTCGCCGGGATCACCGCAGCGGTCGACGCGGGCACGATCCCCGCCGACCGGCTCGCCGACGCCGCGACCCGTGTCCTGGCCCTGCGGCTGCAGCAGGCCGCGGCCCCCGCGCAGTGGGCGCTGTGCGCGGAGTGCGAACCCGCAACCTGACTCCGGGTCAGCTCACGGGTGCCGCGGCCCCGAGCCAGGAGTCGAGCAGACGTCCCCGCAGTGCCGCACCTCGATCGGCGAAAGCGCGCTGACGCCGCACGTACTCGGCTTTGCCCTCGACCGACTCGATCGCGACGGGCTCGACGCCCCAGGCAGCAAGATCGTAGGGCGCGGCCTGCATGTCGAGCAGGCGGATGTCGCGCGCGAACTCGAACGCATCGAGCAACAGTTCCCCGGGCACGAGCGGACCGAGTTTGAGCGCCCACTTGTACAGGTCCATGCCGGCGTGCAGGCACCCGGGCTGCTCGAGGAGCGGCTGGTCGTCGCGGCTCAGCGCCATGCGATTGCGGGGCACCGCCTCGGGTGTGAAGAAACGGAACGCGTCGAAATGCGTGCACCGGAGCTCGTGACTCTCCACCACGCGATCCGTGCCGTCCTGCCCGAGACGCAGGGGGACGGGATGCCGGAGCTCGTCGGCTCGGTACACCATGGCCCACTCGTGCAGGCCGAAGCAGCCGAACTGTCCGGGGCGGGAGGCGGTGCGTCGCAGCATCCGCTCGACGAGGGCCGCGAGGTCCGGCTTCTCCTCGGCGAAGGCCCGTGCGTCGGGAACGACCCCACCCTCGGTCGCTCCGGGGGAGTACCAGCGCCAGCCGCGCCGCTCGACCGCATCCTCCAGCTCGACGCCGGCACCGGGGTGCCAGCGCCGTAACTGGGACGGCTTGTAGGAGTAGTAAGTGAAGAGGAAATCCCACACCGGATGCTTCTCGCCGCGGCTCGCGCGGTCGCGGTGCGCAGCGGTGAGGGAGTCAGCGCGTTCCTGATGCGCCTGCTCCCGCTCCCGCCACTCGGACCGCGTGAGAGACATGTCAGTCGAGGATGCCGGCTTCGCCGAGCAGATCGCGCAGGCCCGCGCCGTCTTCGGCGCTCACCCACGGGGCGACGTCGACGGAGTGCGGCTCGCGCCCGGCGCGACCGCCGGCGAGCACGGCCTCCGCGGGGAGCAGACGGCGGATCGCGACTCCGGCGACCGAATCCGGATGCTCCTCCATGAACTCCGAGTAGATCGCCTCGTCGTGCTGGCCGTCGTCGCCGATCAGCAGCCATTTGACGTGCGGGAACTCTGTGGCCAGTCGCCGCAGATTCGTGAGCTTGTGCTCACGGCCACTGCGGAACCACCGATCGTGCGTGGGGCCCCAGTCGGTGAGCAGCATGGATCCGGCGGGGAACAGATGCCGTCCGAGGAAGCGTCGCAGGGTGGGGGCCACGTTCCACGCGCCGGTGGAGAGATAGATCATCGGCGCGCCGGGATGCTGGCGCAGGAGCTGATCGAGCAGGACCGCCATGCCGGGAACGGGCAGGCGAGCGTGCTCGTCGACCACGAAGGAGTTCCAGGCCGCGATGAACGGGCGGGGGAGCGCCGTGACCATGACGGTGTCGTCCACGTCGGACAGCACGCCGAAGCGGGTGGACTCGGAGACGACGAACGCGGTCGCCTCGACCGGTTCCTGTCCTTCGACGGAGAACCTGAAGGTCTGCCAGCCGGATTCGAGGTCGGTGTGGATCACGGCGTCCACGACGCCGCCGCGGTCGGCGACCACGTGGTGCACCGAGTCCCCGATCTGCACGGTGACCTTCGCGAAACTGACGGGGATGCCGACGAAGCTCCGCCAACCGCGCACGCTCGCGGGCTCGCCGTCCTTCGTGCTCCGCTGCGGGGGGACGATCAGGACGCGTCCGAGGACACGCACCCAGCCGGGCCCGCCGTATCCGGGGAAGGGGAGGATCGTGGCGACGCGTCCGCGACGGCGCGCGCGGCCTTCCCGCCACACGTGGAAGCGGTGCTCGAGGCGCGCGAACCAGTGGATCCGGGGCGCCAGGGGTGCAGAAGCCATTGCTTCAGTCTTTCACGTCCGCACCGCTCTGCGCGTCCGCCTCGGGCGCATCGATATGCCGGGACTCCAGTCGCGTGAGGAGTTTCTTGCCGAGGAAGACGAGCAGTAGGAAGAGCGCGATCACGCCGACGAAGATGTAGCCGGCGTAGTGCACGCGGTCGACGAGTTCGCGGAAGCTCCCGGCCGCGAGCGAGGTGATGCTCACGTACGCGGTCGCCCAGAGCAGACAGGCGGGAGCAGTCCAGGCGAGGAAGCGGCGATACGAGTAGTGGCTCATTCCGACCGTGAGCGGCACGAGCGAGTGGAGCACCGGAAGGAAGCGCGACAGGAAGATGGCGATGCCGCCGCGCCTGGCGAGATAGTTCTCGGCGCGCACCCAGTTGGTCTCGCCGACGCGGCGACCCACCCAGGAGCGGCGGATGCGCGGGCCGAGCCATCGACCGAGCCAGAAACCGATGCTCTCGCCGATCAGCGCGCCCACCACGACGGCGACCACCATCGCGATGCCCTCGATCGGATTCGCGACCCCCATGGACGCGATGATCACGACGGTGTCACCGGGGACGATCAGACCGATCAGGACGCTGGTCTCGAGCATGACCGCGACGCCCGCGATGAGCGTGCGCGTGACCGGGTCGATCGACTGGATCACGTCGAACAGCCACAGCAGGAGGTCGTCCACTCTCCGAGACTACGGGAGAGCCTGCCGCCTAGGCTGAGAACGTGCCAGAGCGTCTCCGCAGCCGCCGCCTCCCGATCGGTGTCGATCCCGAAGCGGTGTTCCTCGCCCTCGAACGGGTCGCGCCGGACGTCTTCTGGCTGGATGCCGGAGCACGACCCGTCGACGGATGGAGCTACGTGGGCACGGGGGAGCGCGCGGCGTTCCCCGCAGATACCCGGCTGGACTCGGCGGGCACGGATGCGCCCGTGGAAACGACCCCGCCGTTCCGCGGGGGATGGGTCGGGTGGCAGGACTACGAGAGCGGGGCGCGGGCGGCAGGCGCTCCCGTGTCGACGACTCATGAACCGCCGGACTCGCCGGGCGGAGCGTGGCTGCGGGTCACGCGTCTGCTCGCGGTGGAGCATGCGACCGGAGCAGCGTGGGTGCTCGCGGCCGCGGACGACCTCGCTGCCTGGGGAGCTCTCGTGGTCGACGCGCGGACGCCGAGGACTCCGCCATCCGTTCCCGAGGCGATGACCGCGGAGGCCCGGCACACGCCGTCGCAGTACCGGGACCTCATCGAGCGCTGTCGCGAGCTGATCCGCGCGGGGATCGCGTACCAGCTCTGCCTCACGACGCGCTTCACGGTCCCGGGCGAGCACGACGCGGTCACGGTCTACCGGCGACTCCGCACTGCCACGCCCGCTCATCACGGCGGCTTCGTGCGCATCGGCGGCCGCTCGCTGCTCAGCGCCAGCCCCGAGCAGTTCCTTCACGCCGAGGGCGGGATCATCCGCACGCGCCCCATCAAGGGCACGCGCCCGCGCGGCGTGGACCCCGCTCAGGATGCCGCGCTCGCGTCCGAGCTGGCGAGCGACGAGAAGGAGCGCGCCGAGAACGTCATGATCGTCGATCTGATGCGCAACGACCTCTCCCGCGTGTGCGAGCCCGGGTCGATCCGCGTCGAGGCGCTCTGGGCGGTCGAGACGTACCCCGCTGTGCACCAGCTGGTCAGCACGGTCAGCGGCGAGTTGTCGCCGGGTACTGACGTCGGAGCGGTGTTCGCCGCGACGTTCCCCGCCGGCAGCATGACCGGCGCTCCCAAGCTCTCGGCCATGACCCGGCTGCACGAGCTCGAAGGCGGTCCTCGAGGTGTCTACGCGGGATGCTTCGGGTACATCGGCGACCAGGGCCAACTCGACCTCGCGATGGTCATCCGCAGCATCCTCATCGACCGCGGGCGGGCGGTGGTCGGAGCCGGGGGTGGGATCACCTGGCGCTCGGTCGCGGCATCCGAGGTCGCGGAAGTCGCCACCAAGGCCCGTGCACCCCTCGCCGCCCTGGGCGCGGACACGCCTGTGGCCTGGGCTTCCGATATCCTGAACTGATCCCCTTTTCCCTCCAGATTGGTCGTGCGTTCGTTGTCTGAGAACCTGTCCACCTCTCCCGTCGACGAGGAGACCTCCTCGCCGCACGCCATCCAGGCCAAGTGGCAGAAGTACTGGGCGGAGAACGGCACGTTCCTCACGGGCGGCGACGAGGACAAGCGGCCGCGGCGCTACGTGCTCGCGATGTTCCCGTATCCCTCCGGCGATCTGCACATGGGGCACGCGGAGAACTACCTGTACTCCGACATCGTGGCGCGCTTCTGGCGTCACCGCGGTCACAACGTCCTGAACCCCATCGGGTGGGACTCGTTCGGCCTGCCCGCCGAGAACGCGGCGATCCGCCAGGGCGCCGACCCGCGCGAGTGGACGTACCAGAACATCGCGCAGCAGAAGGTCGGCTTCGAGCAGTACGGCGTCTCCTTCGACTGGAGCCGCGTCCTGCACACGTCCGACCCCGAGTACTACCACTGGAACCAGTGGCTGTTCCTCAAGCTGTACGAGCGCGGCCTGGCCTACCGCAAGAAGAGCCCGGTCAACTGGTGCCCCAACGACCAGACCGTGCTGGCGAACGAGCAGGTCATCGACGGGCGCTGCGACCGCTGCGGCGCCGAGGTCGTGAAGAAGAAGCTGACGCAGTGGTACTTCCGCATCACGGACTACGCAGACCGCCTGCTCGACGACCTGAACCAGCTCGAGGGCCGCTGGCCGCACAAGGTGCTGCAGATGCAGCGCAACTGGATCGGCCGCTCGGTCGGCGCCGACGTGGACTTCCGCATCGAGGGACGCGACGAGCCCGTCACGGTGTTCTCCACGCGCCCGGACACCCTGCACGGAGCCACGTTCTTCGTCGTCGCGCCCGACGGCGACCTCGCCGCCGAGATCGCGGCCGACGCTCCGGATGCCGTGCGCGAGCGCTTCGCCGCCTACCTGGCCGATGTACAGAAGACCACCGACATCGACCGCCAGTCGACTGACCGTCCGAAGACGGGCGTGTTCCTGGAGCGCTACGCGATCAACCCGGTCAACGGCGAGAAGCTGCCGATCTGGGCTGCCGACTACGTGCTCGCCGATTACGGTCATGGCGCGGTCATGGCCGTGCCCGCGCACGACCAGCGCGACCTGGACTTCGCCCGGGCCTTCGATCTCCCGGTCAAGGTGGTCGTCGACACGACGGCTCCCATCACCGGCGCGATGCCGGTGATCGAGGTCGATGAGGACGGTGTGCCGATCGACGTCGAGGCCGTGCTCGACGAGCAGAACCCGGCATCAACCGGCATCGCCCTCACCGGCGACGGCCGCATGATCAACTCGGGCCCGTTGAACGGTCTGTCGAAGCGCAACGCGATCGCCCGTGCGATCGAGCAGCTGCAGGCGTCCGGCACGGGTCGCGCCGCGAAGAACTACCGCCTGCGCGACTGGCTGATCTCCCGCCAGCGGTTCTGGGGCACGCCGATCCCGATGCTGCACGCCGAGGACGGATCGATCATCCCCGTCACCGAGGACAAGCTGCCGGTGAGGCTGCCGAGCGTCGAAGGCCTCGACCTCAAGCCCAAGGGCACCTCTCCTCTGGGCGGAGCCGAGAGCTGGGTGCGCACCGTCGACCCCGGCTCCGGAGAGCCCGTGCTGCGCGATCCCGACACGATGGACACCTTCGTCGACAGCTCGTGGTACTTCCTGCGGTTCCTGTCGCCGAGCAGCGACACCGTCGCTTTCGACCCGGCGGAGGCTGCGCGCTGGTCGCCGGTGGACTCGTACATCGGCGGCGTCGAGCATGCGATCCTGCACCTGCTCTACGCGCGCTTCATCACCAAGGTGCTGTTCGACATGGGGCTGATCGACTTCACGGAGCCGTTCTCCAACCTGATCAACCAGGGCATGGTCCTGCTCGACGGTCAGAAGATGTCGAAGAGCAAGGGCAACCTCGTCCTGTTCCAGGAGGAGCTCGACGCGCACGGCGCCGACGCGCTGCGCGTGGGGCTGGCGTTCGCCGGCCCGGTCGAGGACGATAAGGACTGGGCGGACGTGTCGACCACCGGCGCCCAGAAGTTCCTGTCGCGTGCTCTGCGCATCGCGCACGAGGTCACGAGCGACGTCGACGTGGTTTTCGACGGCGGAGACGCGGCACTGCGCCGCGCCACGCACAAGCTGCTGGCGGAGGCGCCCGGGCTGGTCGAGCAGACGAAGTTCAACGTGCTGGTCGCGCGCCTCATGGAGCTCGTCAACGTGACCCGCAAGACGATCGACGGGGACGGTGGAACGGGCGACCCCGCGGTTCGTGAGGCCATCGAGACGGTCGCCGTCATGCTCGACCTGATCGCTCCGCACACCGCGGAGGAGATGTGGGAGGTGCTCGGTCACGAGCCCTCGGTCGGACTGGTGACCTGGCGTTCGGCCGACCCGGTGCTGCTCGTCGAGGATTCCGTCACCGCGGTCGTGCAGGTGGGCGGCAAGGTGCGGGCGCAGCTCGAGGTGCCGGCGCGCATCGGCGAAGCGGAGCTCGAGGCCCTGGCCCGTGCCGATGAGCGTGTCATCCGATCGATCGGCGACCGCGAGATCGTCAAGGTCGTCGTGCGCGCGCCGAAGATCGTCAGCATCGTCGTCAAGTAGTCGAGACGTGCAGGGGCGGTCGCGCGACTGCCCCTGCACAGTCGGCCGAAGCCGCGGGTTCTGCACCGCGTGTGCACGCCGAGTGCGACTGACGCGGCTGCCGTCCGGAGACCCTCCTAGCGTGGCGGGATGCCGGATGAGAACGTCCCTCCACCTGAACCCGCGCACGCACCGCGCCGCCTGCGGCTGAGCATCGGCGCCGCGGTCGTGGTGGCGCTGATCGTGCTGTCAGGTGCCGTCGGTCTCGGGCTTCTGCGAGGCCAGGCGGCGCCCGTCCAGTCGATACCGCTGTCGACCGAGGCCGCGACGGTCGATGCGTCGGGCGAGCTCTACGTGCACGTTCTCGGGGCGGTGGAGAGCCCGGGATTGTACGTCCTCACGTCCGATGCCCGTCTCGTGGACGCCGTCGGAGCGGCGGGAGGCACCCGCGACGACGCCGACCTCGCGGCCGTCAACCTCGCCCGTATCCTGACCGACGGCGAGCAGGTGGTCGTGCCGGTTGTCGGCGCGGCGGGAAGCGCGCCCGAGGGGGCCGCGACGGCGGACGACGGACTCGTCGACCTCAACACAGCCGATCAGGCCGCCCTCGAGACGCTTCCGCGCATCGGCCCCGCGCTCGCTCAGCGCATCCTCGACTGGCGGGAGGAGAACGGCCGCTTTCGCTCGGTCGACGATCTGCTCGGCGTGCCCGGGATCGGCGAGAAGCTGCTCGCCGGCATCCGCGACGGCGTCCGCGTGTGAGACGGGACCTGCGGCTGCTGCCGATCGCGGGTGGCGCGTGGGCGGCCGCGCTGATCTGCGTCTTCGCTCCGGGGATGTCGTGGGGATGCGTGGGCGGCGGGGCGGTAGGGGCGGGCATTTGCGGATGGGTGCTTGTGCGCCGGACCGCGGGCGCCGCGGTGTGGGGCGTCCTGCTCGTGGTGTGCGCGGCCGGCGCCGCGGTGTCGGTCAGTGCGGCGCTCGCGGGTTCGGGACGCGAGGATGTCGCGTCCTGGAGCGGGCGGGTCGTCGAGGCCACCGCCGAGATCACCTCCTCGGCATCGATCGGTCAGGACGGTCGGCTCTGGGTGGAGGTGGCTCTGACGGGGATCGGCCCGCCGGGAGAGGTGCGTGCGGCGTCCGCGCCGGCGCGGATCGGCATCGAGCCCGGAGAGGGGTTCGATCTCGGGGCGTCGATGCGCGTCACAGGGGAGGCTGAGGGGACGGATGCGGGAGAGCGGTCGGCGCTGATCGTGTTCGCGAGTGCGGCGTCGGTCGAGCGTCCCGCCTCCGGGGTGTTCTCGGTCGCGGCGGGCCTGCGCCTCGCGTTCGTGGAGCGTTCACTCCGTCTGCCGTCCCCGGGGTCGGCCCTGCTGCCCGGACTCGCCGTGGGCGATACCCGCGCCGTATCGACGGAACTGAACGATGCGATGCGCACCAGTGGTCTCAGCCACCTCACCGCGGTGAGCGGGGCGAACTGCGCGATCGTCGTCGGCGCTGTGTTCTGGCTCGCCGCGCTGTGCGGGGCGGGTCGACGGATCCGAGTCGTGCTCGCAGCGCTGGCTCTCGGGGGATTCGTCGTGCTCGTCACGCCCGAGCCGAGCGTGATCCGTGCGGGCGTCATGGCGGGGGTCGCGATGCTCACGATCCTTCTCGGCCGCCCCAGCGCGGGTGCGGGGATGCTCGCGCTCAGCGCGACCGGCATCCTCATCGCGGACCCGTGGCTGGCCGCGACACCGGGCTTCGCCCTGTCGGTCGTGGCCTCGGGCTCGCTCATCCTCCTCGCGCCGCTGCTCGCACGAGGACTGGCTCGATGGATGCCGCAACCTCTCGCCCTCGCTCTGGCCGTGCCGGTCGCGGCGCAGTTGGCCTGCGGGCCGATCATCGCTCTCTTCGCCGAGCAGCAGTCCCTCGTGGGCGTGGCCGCCAACCTGCTCGCAGCGCCCGCGGCCCCGATCGCGACCGTGATCGGTCTCCTCGCGTGTCTCGCCGCACCCGTGCCGCCGCTCGCCGATCTTCTGGCGGCATCCGCCTGGCTCCCCTCGGCCTGGATCGCTACGACCGCCGAGATGGCGGCGAGCCTTCCCTTCGCCGAGGTGCTCGTGCCGCCCGGACTGCTGACGGCGGCCGTCGTCGCTGTGGTGAGCGCAGCGGTCGCGGTCGTCCTCGCCGGAGGCCTCCGGCGGTTTCCGATCGTCCGTGCGGCCGCGGCGTCCGTGCTGTCCGTGATGCTCGCTCTCGGGGCGGCGCACCTCGTGCTCTCGGGGCCGCTGTCGACCATGACGACGCCATCCGGGTGGGCGATCGCGATGTGCGACATCGGACAGGGGGACGCCGTGGTCGTGCGCTCGGCACAGCGCATCGCATTGATCGACACCGGACCGGACCCCGCGCCGCTCGCCTCGTGCCTGCGAGCCTTGGGCGTGGATCGTATCGACCTGCTCGTGCTCACCCACTTCGACCTCGACCACGTGGGCGGGGTCGACGCGGTGCAGGGGCGAGTCGACGTCGTCCTGCATGGGCCGCCGGGAGAGTCGGCCGATCAGGAGATCCTCGCGCGGTTGGCGGACGGTGGGGCGAAGATCGAGGAGGGCGCGGTGGGCGTACGCGGGACACTCGGCGAGGCCGAGTGGCGAGTGCTGTGGCCGGTGCGGGACGAGCGCGCCTTCGCGCCGGGAAACGACCTCAGCGTGGTCGTCGAGTTCGAGAGCGGCGGGGTTCCCCGCTCGCTGTTCCTCGGAGACCTGTCGGCGGAGCCTCAGGCCGTGCTGCTGCGGTCGGGGCGGGTCGATGGTGCGTACCCGGTCGTCAAGGTCTCGCATCACGGCAGTGGCGATCAGGATGCGGAGCTGTACGCCCGAATCACGGCGGCGGTGGGTCTCATCGGGGTCGGCGCGGACAACGACTACGGACACCCTCGGGCGGATGCGCTGGCCATGCTCGCTGCAGCCGGGACCGCAGCGTTGCGTACCGATCAGCAAGGTCGGGTGCTCGTCGGAGTGAGGGAGGGGAAGTTGGAGGTCTGGACCGAGCGTGCATCGCCCTGATATCGGACGCTGCTCTGTGCTGGCATTCCGTTCGAGTTTCGAAGGTTTGTTCTAGACTGGGGGTATGTCGAATCCGCATCTTCTCCCCCTTCTGGAGGCCGTTCAGTGCCTCGAGGGTGCGTGGGGTGATGCCGCGAACGGCACCGATCTCTCGCGGTCACAGCTCCTGGCCGCGCACGATGCCGTAGGTGTGCTGCAGCGTCGGTTGGATGGTCTGCATGCGGAGGTCGCGGCGGGGATCGCGCGGGAGTCTCGGCCCGAGCTGGGGTCGGGCGGTCTGGCAAAGGAGCAGGGGTTCCGGTCGCCGGCGGCGTTGATCGCGGCGACGACCGGGGGCTCGAAGGGCGATGCCGCGCGGTTGGTGACGGTGGGGGAGGCGACGGCTCCGCGGGCGAACCTGCTCGGCGAGGCGCTGCCGTCTCGGTATCCGGTGGTGCAGGAGGCCCTGTCGGCGGGGGATCTGAGTGCGGCAGCTGCCGGCGTGATCGTCGCGGTGTTGGACCGGGCGCGCCTGAAAGCGGATCTTGAGCGGGTCGCGGAGGCGGAGCAGCGGTTGGTGTCCCGGGCGGTGGGGCTGTCGTTGGACGATGTCCGCAAGCTCGTCGTGCGGGCGGAGGCGTGGTTGGATCCAGACGGAGTCGCCCCGCGGGAGGAAGAGGCGCGGGGGCGGCGGTCGTTGACGATGTTCGAGCGTGATGGGTCGTTGCACCTGACCTTGCAGACGGACGTGGCGTCGGGGGCGCCGATCAAGGCGGCGATTCACGCGTTCGTGGCGGCGACGTTCCAAGCCCGTCAGGATGCGCCGGCCCCGGATGCTCCGGACGCGGATCACCGCAGTGTGGCGATGATCCAGGCCGACGCGCTCACGGCTCTCTGCGAGCACGCCGTGTCGTGCGAAGCGGGCCACCTCCCATCGAGCGGAGCGACCGTGATCGTGCGCGTGTCTCTGGACGACCTCACGACCGGCACCGGCGTCGCGACGATCGACGGCACCGACCAGCCCGTGAGTATCACCACCTGCCGGCGGATGGCGGCCAGTGGCGGGGTGATCCCGGTCGTGCTCGACTCGGCGGGCGAGATCCTGGACTGGGGCCGCGAGAAGCGGCTGTTCACCCGGGCGCAGCGCCTGGCGCTCGTGGAGCGTGATGGCGGGTGCGTGATGTGCGGGCTCCCACCCCAGATGACCAAAGCCCACCACCTGCGATGGTGGCACCGCGACACCGGACCGACAGACCTCGACAACGGGGTACTGCTGTGCGAATCGTGTCACCACCGCATACACGACAACGACTGGGGCATCCGCATCGACGGCACCGGGACCAGAGCACGGGTGTGGCTCATCCCACCCGCCACCGTCGACCCCGCCCGCACCCCACGCCTCGGAGGACGCGCCCGCTACGACATCGCCGCCTGAACGTGCACGGGAGGCCGCGCTGCGTGTCGGACGCCCCGGGTAGGCTGAGAGCATGGCTGCTCCGCGTTCTTCGTCCCGAGGAGGAGCCGCGTCGTCCAAGATCCCGCAGGTGTCCTGGCGCGACCCTCGTCCCGCACCGCTCGTGCTCGTCTCCGGTCCCGAAGAGGTCTGCGCCGAGCGGGCCATCGCGGGAGTCCGCGACTATCTCCGCGCCGAAGACCCGGCACTCGAGGTGACCGACGTCCGGGCCGACGACTACGCCCCGGGCACACTGCTGTCGCTCACCTCGCCCTCCCTGTTCGGCGAGCCCCGCCTCGTCCGGGTCTCCGGGGTCGAGAAATGCTCCGACGCGTTCCTGCAGGAAGCTGTCTCCTACCTCGAGCACCCTCAAGAGGGAGCGACCGTCATCCTCCGCCACACCGGCGCGAGCGTCCGCGGCAAGAAGCTGCTCGACGCTCTGCGGTCCGGCACCGGCGAAGGGATCGAGATCGCCTGCCCGGCGATCAAACGCGACGGCGACCGCGTCGATTTCGCCGCCGGAGAGTTCAAGGCCGCGAAGAAGCGCATCGCCCCGCCCGCCCTCCGCGCTCTGGTCTCCGCCTTCGCTGACGACCTCACCGAGCTCGCCGCTGCCTGCCAGCAGCTGATCGGCGACGTCGAAGGCGACGTGACCGAAGAAGTCATCACCAAGTACTACGGCGGCCGTGTCGAGGTCTCCGCCTTCGTGGTCGCCGACACCGCGATCGCTGGGCGCTACGGAGAAGCCCTCGTCGCGCTCCGCCACGCCCTGGCCTCCGGGGCGGACCCCGTGCCGATGGTGGCCGCCTTCGCCATGAAGCTCCGCACCATGGCGCGCGTCGCCGGCAACCGCGAACCCAGCCGCCAGCTCGCTCAGCGGCTCGGCATGAAGGACTGGCAGGTCGACCGCGCGCGCCGCGACCTCGCAGGCTGGAACGAGTACTCCCTTGGCCTCGCCATCCAGGCCACCGCCCGCGCCGATGCCGAGGTCAAGGGCGCAGCACGCGACCCCATCTTCGCCCTCGAGCGGATGCTCACGGTCATCGCCACCCGCCAGCCCTTCGGAAGGGAACCATGAAGCTGCTGCTCATCCGCCACGGCCAGACCCCGAGTAACGTGATCGGTGCGCTCGACACGGCGCGCCCCGGACCCGGTCTCACCGGCCTCGGACACGCTCAGGCCGCTGCGATCCCGGCAGCGCTGCAGGGGGAGCGCATCGACGCGATCTACGCCTCGCCTCTCGTGCGCACGCAGCTCACCGCCGCCCCGCTCGCCGAGGATCGCGCCCTCGACGTCCAGGTGGTCGAAGGGCTGGAGGAGATCTCCGCCGGCGACTGGGAGATGCACAGCGATCGTGAAGCGGTCGAGGGCTACGTCCGCACGGCGCGCCGATGGCTCACCGGCGACGTCGACGTCACGATCGAAGGCGGCGAGAGAGGTACGGAGTTCTTCGCACGCTACGACGCCGCGATCGACGCCATCGCCTCGAACCACCAGGACGGCGCAGTCGTCGTCGTCAGCCACGGTGCGGCGATCCGAGTGTGGGCGGCAGCCCGCCTGCAGAGGATCGACCTCGACGACGCCGCGCACTGGCGGCTGTACAACACCGGTATGGCCGTGCTCGACGGCGACCCGAACGCCGGCTGGCAGCTCGTGTCGTGGCACCAGGACCCGCTGGGAGGGGCCGATCTCGAAGACCCCGAGGCACTCGACGTTCCCGCCGAGCCCGTCGGCGAACCCGGCGACCCGGTCGAGACCCCGGCCGGCTGAGAAGCCGCGCTGACGGCAGCCCGCGTACCACGAGAACGAAGACAGAAACAGGAAGGGCCCGTCTCGATGAGACGGGCCCTTCCTGTGTGATCTGCGCTCAGAGAGCGGCGACCTGCTTGGCGATGGCCGACTTGCGGTTCGCTGCCTGGTTCTGGTGGATGACGCCCTTGCTGACGGCCTTGTCGAGCTTGCGGGACGCGGTCTTCAGCGCGGCCTCGGCAGCGGCCTTGTCGCCTGAGGCGACAGCGGTGCGGGCGGCGCGGACGTGCGTCTTGAGCTCGCTCTTCACAGCCTTGTTGCGCTCGTGAGCCTTCTCGTTGGTCTTGTTGCGCTTGATCTGCGACTTGATGTTTGCCACGTGTGGACGCTTTCTGTACAGGGATTGTTCGGAATGCCGGCAGAAGAAGAGGGCTTCCGCACGGCGGTCGTGAGGGAAGAACCCACACGCAAGCCAAGAGTCGAGTCTACCAGCAGACGAGCCGTTCCCCCTAAACGGGGACCGACGGGTGCACAATCGACCTTATCCGCACCCCGCCGTGTCGCCCGCACGGTGCAGGTCTTACGACGCCGATGTCAAGGAGTGCCATGACCGATCGCCCTGCAACGAGCGCGCACGACACCGCCTCCCCGCGCGTGGGCGCCCGGTGGATGACGGTGTTCACCCTTGCCTGGCTCGCCATCTGGACGGTCCAGCTCACCCCTGTGCAACTGCTGCTTCCGCTCCAGCTCGACACGCCCGAGGACGATTGGATCCGCGGCGTCGTGTCCTCCGGCTTCGTGCTCGGGCTCGGCGGGCTCGCCGGCGTCATCGCCGGACCCGTCGCCGGCGCACTGTCCGATCGCGCAGGTGCAGGCAGGCGGCGTCGACGCCCCTGGGCACTCGGAGGAGTGCTGCTCACCGCGGCATGCCTGGTCGTCACGGGGCTCTCAGAGGGACCGTGGGGAGTGGGAATCGCCTGGCTCGGGGTTTCGGTGGGCGTCGCGGTCTCCTCCGCCGCGTTCACCGCGCTCATCGCCGACCAGCTCCCCATGACGCAGCGCGGCGCCGCATCCGCCGCGGTCGGCTCCAGCCAAGCCGTCGGGATCGTGCTCGGTGTGGGACTCGTCGTGCTCCTCGGTCTCGGCATCCGCGAGGGGTACATCCTGCTGGCTCTGGTCATCGCCGTCGTCGGGTCGGCCGCCGCCCTGCTGCTGCCCGACCCGCCCGCGGAAGCCCGACTCGTGCCGGAGCGCCGACGCTCCCGACATCCGCTCGCCTCTCTGCGCGACCGCGACTTCGCCTGGATGCTGTCGGGGCGACTGGTCACGAACATCGGCAACGCGCTCGGCACCGCGCTCTTCCTCTTCTACCTCCTGCACGGGCTCGACCAGGATTCGTCGACCGCGCAGGACAATCTGCTCCTGCTGATCGTGGTCTACACGGTGTTCGTCGTGCTCGCGTCGGTCGTCACGGGGATCGTGTCGGATCGCACCGGGAACCGTCGCACGCTCACGGTCGCCGCGACGCTCGTGCAGGCTGCGTCCGGAGTGGTCATCGCTGTGATCCCGTCGTTCGAGGCGACCCTGATCGCCGCCGCGCTCATGGGCCTCGGCTATGGAGCATTCTCGACCGTGGGGCTCGCGTTCGCCGCCGACCTCCTACCCGACGAGAAGGATCATGCCCGAGATCTCGGCGTCGTCACGGTGACGGCGGCGTTGGGACAGCTGATCGGTCCGGTGCTGGGAGCCGGGCTCGTCGCCCTCGCCGGCGGGTTCTGGCTCGTGTTCGTCGCTGCGGCCGTGCTCTCGGTGGTCGGCGGGGTCCTCACGTCGCGGGCGCGTCAGCGGCGCTGACCTCACCACCCGCCTGGATCGTCGCGATCCCGAGCCGCAGCACGGCGTTGAAGACGTCCGGCCGCATGGCTGTGACGAGGTGGGAGGTGCGCGGTACGACGATGAGTTCGGCGTGCGGCGCGAGCCGCTGGAACAGAGCCTCGTTGATGCGCAGCTGGTCGTACTGTCCGTTCACGAACCACAGGGGGATCTCGATCCGCGCCACGGCGGTCGCGAGGTCGAGCGCCGAGAGCGCGGCGAGGGCGATGTCCTGCGTGTCGAGCGCATAGCCTCCGGCGGCGAAGTCCGGTCGGGTCTCGAGCGGGATCGTCGCCTCGAGGATGCGTTCGGTCAGCCACAGTCCGCGGTCCGGCAGTCGGTCGACCAGGCGGGCGATCGTCCGATAGGCGCGGAGACCGGCGCCGTGGGGGAGCGCGGTGCAGGAGGCCGCGATCAGCGCGGCGACCGGGGGCTTCTGCGCACCGCCCGCATACGCGAGCGTCAGGAGACCGCCCATCGAGTGTCCGACGAGCAGCACCGGTCCCCGCGAGGCGGCGTCGCGGACGGCGGCGTCGATCGTGTGCAGCGCCTCGTGCAGTGTGAAGTCCTCCGCCATCCGGGTGCCGTGACCGGGGAGGTCGACCGCGACGACGGGAATGCCGGCAGCTTCGAGGAACGCGATTTGAGACCGCCACATCGTCGCGGACGTGCGGATGCCGTGCACGAGGACGACCTGGACTGTCACGACTTCAGCCTAGAAGTGTCGAAGCTGAAAGCGGCGAGACGTGCAGGAATCTCGGAGCACCGGTATTCAGCTGAGTGATGCATTGTCTCAGCGAGCTGTGCCCAGAAGAATCGGATTTCGTGTCCCATCTGAACGAGAAAACGCCGCATATGACTATCGCAGCGCGACCAGGGGCCAACCGCTCCGGCGGCGAGTTATGCGCGAGCGGCTGAGCGAACGGAGACGATCTGTGACCGAGTCGACAGCTGAGGGCCCGGCCGCGGACGACGGGCAGAACGCCGATTCACGTCGGCGCCTATGGCGCTCTCGCGAGTATCGGGCCTGGTTCGCCAGTGACTCGCTGAGCCAGATCGGCACCTTCGTGGGCGGCTTCGCCTTCACACTGCTGGGATATCACGTGACGGGCGACGTTCTCCTCGCGGGGATCGTGGGGACGATCTCAGCTTTCGCGCACTGCCTCGCTCTGCTTCCCGGCGGCGTGCTCATCGACCATGCCGACAGACGACGTCTGCTTCTCCTCTCCGGCGCGGTCGCGACGGTGGTCTGGGCGCTGATCGCGACGCTCCTCCTCACGGGCGGGATGACCGTCGTCGCGCTCTTCGTCCTCGCCGTGCTGTCAGGTCTCGCCGCGGGAGCGCTGGAGAACTTGAGCGACGCGATGCTCCCGCAGGTCGTTCCTGGCGACCTTCTGCCTTCGGCGACTGCCGCGAACGAAGGGCGGGACGCGGGGCTTCAGCTCGGTGCCGCTCCGGTGGCCGGGTTGTTCTTCGGAATGCATCCGGCGCTTCCTTTCGTCGTGTCCGCGGTCGCGCGCGTCGGGCAGTTCTTCACTGCAATGTCGCTCCGGGGGAACTACGCCGCGGATCGCGGGCAGGACGGAACCCGTCGCTGGACGGACGGGATCCGCTGGCTGATCCTCCGGGGTCAGCCGCGCACCCTCGTCCTGCTCGTCGCCGGAGTGAACGTCGCGCTGGCGATGAGCGGTACGGCGATCATCCTCAGCCAGCAGACTCGCGGCACCGAGGCCTGGCAGATCGGCCTGATCCAGACCTTCCAGGGAGTCGGTGTGCTGCTCGGCGCGCTGCTGCTGATGGGAGTGATGCCGCGTCTCAGCGGAGCGTGGATCATCCGCTGTGCGGTCCTGGCCATGGGGATCGCGGTGGGAGCTGCGGCCTTCACACAGGACATGTGGACCATCGCCGTCATCGGGTTGCTCGCGTCGCTGCCCATAATCCCGCTCAACGCCGTGCAGGGGGCCTATGTCTCCCTCCTGATACCCAACCGTCTGCGTGGTCGTGTGCTCGCCGCGACCGCGCTCGTGACCGCGGTGCTCGCTGCGCCCGCATCAGCCCTCACCGGCATCCTGCTGGATCACTTCGGCTATGCGACTGCGGTCGGCACCGCTGCGGCCATACTCCTCAGCGTCGGAGCGATCGCGATCTGCTCCCGATCGGTGGGCTCGGTTCCCCGCGCGAGCGAGTTCGACGATTGCGTGCCCCTGGAAGAGTCCCACCCCGGATCCGACCCGTCCTGACATATGAAAGCGGGGCCGGTGATTGCCCACCGACCCCGCTTCCGTACTCAGGACGAGTGCTTACTTCTCGTAGCCCACGTTCTCCACCGGCGTGATGCCGAAGAGGTCGAGACCCACGTAGGGCTCGGGCGTGAGGTTGGCGAGGCCTTCCTTGACGGTCCAGATCTCCGGGCCGTTGAGGACCGGGATGATGCCCCAGGTCTTCGCGAAGATCTCGGACTCCATCTCCATGGCCTTCTTGGTCTGCTCCACGGGGTCGGAGATGGTCTCCAGCTCCTCGTGGATCATCTTGTCGATCTCCTCCGTGCCGGTGCCCGACAGGTTCAGGCCGCTGTCCGAGCAGTACAGCTGGCAGAACCAGGCAGCACCGAACGGGTCGGACGACGTGAAGTTGAGGAAGAAGATGTCACCGTTCTGCGTGGTGTAGTCCTCGGCGAAGTCGGCAGACGGACGGGTGTCGATCGTGACCTCCACGCCGACCTCCTTGAGCTGCGCCTGCACGGCCAGCGAACGGGCGCGAGCGGTCTCCGTGTCGGAGTGCACCGGGAAGACGAGCGACAGGCGCACGCCGTCCTTCTCACGGATGCCGTCGGAACCGGGAACCCAGCCGGCCTCGTCGAGGAGCTTGTTGGCGCCCTCGGTGTCGCCGTCCTTGCGGCCGGCCTCTTCCAGCGCGTTCACGTAGTTCGGCTGGAACGAGAACAGCGTGAGGGACCCGGCGGGCTCCTCGGTGTAGTTCAGGCCGTTGAAGACGATGTCCTTGACCTGCTCGATGCTGATCGCCTCGAAGACGGCCTTGCGGACCTCGAGCTCCGACAGGGCCGGGTTCGACGAGTTCAGCGTGAAGATCGCGTTCGCGGTCGCCTGGCCCTTGTAGGTCTTGACGCCGTCGAGGCCCTCGACCTGGGCGAGCAGCTCGGCGCTGCCGGTCTCGGCCATGTCGACCTCGCCGTTGCGCAGAGCGTTGACTGCGGCGGTCGGCTCCATCTGGATGAAGGTCACCTTGTCGAGGAGCGGAGCGTTGCCCCACCACTTCTCGTTCGGGACCAGGGTGACGACGCCACCGGTCTTGTCGTAGTCCTCGACCGTGTAGGGGCCGGCTGCCCACTCCGGGTGCCAGTCACCGAGGAACGCGGTGTTGAAGAGCTCCGGGGTGTTGACGGCCGGGTGCAGAAGCTGCGAGTAGACCATCTCGGGCCAGGCGAACTCGCCCTTGAAGGTGACGATGACGTCGCGGTCGTTCTCGCCGGCCTCGACGGACTCGATCTCCTTCCAGCCGTCGGTCGCGTTCGGCTGGTACTCCTCGTTGGTGCCGTTGTTGGCTTCCCACGTGGCCTTGAACGCGGTGACGTCGATCGGCGTCCCGTCGTTCCAGACGGCCTTCTCGTTGACCTTGAAGTGCAGGACGGTCTTGCCGTCCTCGACACCGAAGGAGTAGTCGTCGAGGTACGCGTCGTTCTTCTTGACCGTGCCGTCCGGATCCATGAGCAGGATCTGCGGGCGGAACCACGTGCCGATCTGCGTGACGCGCGCGTCGCCATCGCTGTGGAAGTAGTTCAGCTGCTCGGCGATGTTCGAGACGGGGATGCGGAGCTCTCCGCCCTCTGCGAGGTTCTCGCGCGGCTGCGGGTTGTAGTCCGCGCCTTCGACGGTCTGGGCCTCGCCCTGGTCGCCTGTGCTGCCACCGTTGCCTGCCGGCGCACAACCGCTCATGACGAGTGCGAAGGCGGCGCCGAGAGCAGCAATGCCCATCAGCTTCTGATGCCGTTTCATGGTACTCCTTAGTGCCTGTCGGCCTTACTTGGGATGAGGGCAGAATAACTCCGCGCCTCGCGGGCGAAAGCACTTGTGCACAGATTCGTTACCGGACTGTGCACAAGTGATTCATCGTTAACTGGCAGGGACGGCCTGCGCATCGAAGCCTTCGACGGGCAGGATTATCCGCTCGCGTGTGCGCTCGATGTCGGGGTCGGGGATCGGGATCGCCGACAGCAGCGCCTTCGTGTACGGATGCTGAGGGGCGTCGAACACCTGGTCCACGTCGCCGTGCTCCACGAATTCGCCCTTGTACATGACGGCGACGCGGTCGGCGATGTGCCGGACGACCGCGAGGTCGTGCGCGACGAAGAGGTACGACAGGCCCATCTTCGCCTTGAGCTCGTCGAGCAGGTTGATGACGCCGGCCTGGATCGACACGTCGAGCGCCGAGACGGGCTCGTCGAGCACGACGACCTTCGGGTTCGTCGACAGAGCGCGGGCGATGCCGATGCGCTGACGCTGACCGCCCGAGAACGCCTGCGGAAAGCGGTCGCTGTGCGCCGGGTCGAGACCGACCAGGCCCATGAGCTCCTCGACGCGGTCGAACACGTCGTCGCGGCTCATTCCGATCGCGAACATGGGCTCGGCGATGATGTCCCACACGGTCATGCGCGGGTCGAGAGCGCCCATGGGGTCCTGGAACACGATCTGGAGGTCACGACGGAGCTTGCGCTCCTCGGCGCGGCTCTTGATCTCGGAGACGCTGGTCCCGCCGATGCGGATGTCACCGTTCTCCTGCTTCACGAGATCCATGATCTGCAGCAGTGTGGTCGTCTTGCCGCTGCCGGACTCTCCGACGATCGCGAGGGTCTCGCCCTGCCGCACGTCGAAGCTGATGCCCTTGACGGCGTGCACTTCCCCGACCTTGCGCTTGAACAGCGCACCCTTCATGAGGGGGAAGGTCTTGTTGAGGTTGATCGCCTGCAGCGTGATCGGGCGCTCCTCGCGCGGCACCTTGGTGAGGCTGCTCTCGGGCACCTCGGGGGCGGGGAACACCGGTAGGCCGCCGATCGTGCCGTCGTCGTCGATGTCCTCGGCGCGGATGCACGCCACGGTGTGGTTCGCGTGACCCTCGGTCGAGATCGGGAGCAGCTCGGGCTCGCCCTGTCGGCACGCGTCGATCGCGATCGGGCACCGTGCCGCGAACGGGCATGCGTCCGGGAGGTTGATCAGCAGCGGGGGATTGCCCTTGATCGGGATCAGCGGCACCTTCTCCGTCTTGTCGACGCGAGGGATCGCGCCGAGCAGACCGATCGAGTACGGCATCCGCGTCCGGTAGAAGAGCTCGCGCACCGGCGCGTGCTCGACGGGCTTGCCCGCGTACATGACCAGCACGTCGTCGGCGGTCTTCGCGACCACGCCCATGTCGTGCGTGATCATGATCATGGCGGCGCCGGTCTCCTTCTGCGCCGTCGCCATCAGCTCGAGGATCTGCGCCTGGATCGTCACGTCGAGCGCCGTCGTGGGCTCGTCGGCGATGATCAGCTTGGGGTCGTTCGCCATCGCGATCGCGATCACGACACGCTGGCGCATGCCCCCGGAGAACTCGTGCGGGAAGGACTTCATGCGCCGCTCGGGCTCGGGGATGCCGACGAGCTTCAGGAGTTCGACGGAGCGGTCCCAGGCGTCCTTGCTCGACAGCCGCCGGTGCACCGTGAGCGCCTCGATGAGCTGGTCGCCCACCGTGAAGACCGGGGTGAGGGAGGTCAGCGGATCCTGGAAGACCATCGCCATGCCGTTGCCGCGAATGACCGAGAGCTGCTTGTCGGACTTGCCGATGAGCTCCTGGCCGTCGTAGACGATCGACCCGGTGACCTTCGCGTTCTCGTCGAGCAGGCCCATGATCGCGAGCGAGGTGACGGACTTGCCCGAGCCGGACTCGCCGACGATGCCGAGCGTCTTGCCGGCCTCGAGGTCGAAGGAGACGCCACGGACGGCATCCACTCGACCGGCCTCGGACGGGAAGCTGACCTTGAGGTCGCGGACGGAGAGGACAGTACTCATGCGCGACCTCCAGCCGCGGAAGTCGGGTCGAGAGCGTCGCGCAGACCGTCGGCGATGAGCGCCATCGACACGGTGAGCAGCGTGAGCGCCGCAGCGGGGAAGTAGAACAGCCAGGGCGCGCTCACGAGAGTGCTGGAGCCGTAGCCGATCAGCGCACCCAGGGACACGTCCGGCAGCTTCACACCGAAGCCGAGGAACGACAGCGCGGTCTCGGTCAGCACGGCCGACACGACGCCGAGGGTGAAGTTGATGACCAGCAGCGAGCCGATGTTCGGCAGCATATGCCGGATCACGACGCGCATGCCGGACAGCCCCGCGTAGCGAGCCGCGTGCACATACTCCCTCTCGCGGATCGACAGCGACAGCGTCCAGATGATGCGGGCGGGGAAGAACCACCCCACGATGAAGATCATCACGAGCGAGATCACGAGCCAGTTCCCGCCGGCGTCATTGGAGATCATCGCGAGGATCAGGAAGTTAGGCACGACCATCATGAAGTGGATGATCGCGAGCATGATGCGCTCGTAGGCCCCGCCGAAGTAGGCGGCCGTGGTTCCGACGATCGCCGAGACCACGGTGGTCCCCACTGCGACGAGTGCGGCGATCATCATGGAGCGCTGCAGTCCCACGGCGACCTGGGCGAAGTTGTCGTTGCCGGACCCGTTCGTGCCGAACCAGTGTTCCGCCGACGGTCCCTTGCGCAGAGCCAGGAAGTCGAGGTCGGTGTGGCTGTATGGCGCGATGAGCGGACCGATCACGGCGAACAGCACCAGAAGGGCCAGGATGACGATGCCGATGACGGCGCCGCGGTTGCGCATGAAGCGTCGCGTGTAGAGCGACAGCATCGTGGTCCGCTTGCGGCTCCTCGGCTTCTCCGGCTTCTCCGCGATCTCGGGGGATACCCCGATGGTTTCCAGGGACATCAGCTCACCCGCACTCTCGGATCGAGGACGACGACGGCGACATCGGCGAGGATGGCGCCGATCGCGGTCATCAGGGCGCCGAAGGCCGCGACCGCGACGACGCCGTGAATGTCGTTGTTGTTGAGGGTCGTGATGAAGTACCGACCCATGCCGTTCCAGTTGAAGATCGTCTCTGTCAGGACCGCGCCCGTGAATACGGCCGGGATCGTGAAGGCGACCTGCGTCGTGACGGGGATGAGCGACGTGCGCAGCGCGTGCTTGCGGATCGCCTGCTGCTTCGTGAGGCCCTTGGCGCGCGCGGTGCGCACGTAGTCGGCCTTGATGTTGTCGAGCAGCAGCGACCGCTGCAGGAAGTGGATCTGCGCGTAGCCCGTGATCACGAGGCCCAAGGTCGGCAGAGCAAGATGCTGAAGCGCGTCGAGGAGAACGGGGAAGAAGCCTTGGACACCCGGACTGGACGACCCTGTCACGTAGAACACCGTGGTGCCCACGGCATTGTTGAAGCCGATCGCGAGCAGCACGAGCGCGAAGCCCGCGACGACCGTCGGGATGTTCATCGTGATGATGCTCGTGCCCTGGCCGATGCGGTCGGCGAGCTTGTACTGCCGTGACGCCGTGTACACACCGAGCGCGATGCCGAGGACCGTCGTGATGATGGTCGCCCCGAGAACGAGCTCGGCACTGACCCAGACCCGGTACGCGACCTGCTCGTTGACGGACTCACCGGTCGGACCCAGGCCCCAGTCCCAACGGAAGAGAATGCCCGAGAACCAGGTCCACCAGCGCTCGATGAGTGGCACGGACTCGCTGAGGTTGCGTGGGCGCAGGAGGTTGTCGATCTGATCGGCGGAGAGCGGAGGCCGCCGTCCGACGTAGTTGTTCTCCGGATCGAGATACAGCCAGGCGAGGAAGTAGGTGATGTTCGTCGCGATGACGATCATCATCAACCACCCCAGCAGGCGGCGCACGAGATACTTGATCAAGGTGTTGATTCTTTCTCTTTTACAGACGCGCGCGGGATCTGCCGACGCAACGCTGAGCCGGAAAGACAGTCAATCACCATCTGCCGATCTGCGCGACACGACACCTGCACCTGGTCTGTGACGGAGTCTTATCGCTCACGGGATCCGGTGTCACGGATTGCTCCCGGGCAACTTCGCGAGAATATCACCGGATCGGCCGAATCGGGCATTAGCCTCCCCTCACCGTAGAATCGTCGGGACATGTCACCACGCGCTCTCACTCCGCTTCAGCCTGCCGCGACGCCTGCGACGCAGATCCGCAACTTCTGCATCATCGCGCACATCGACCACGGCAAGTCGACCCTGGCCGACCGCATGCTCCAGATCACCGGCGTGGTCTCCGATCGCGACATGAGGGCCCAGTACCTGGACCGCATGGACATCGAGCGCGAGCGCGGTATCACCATCAAGAGCCAGGCCGTGCGGATGCCGTGGGAGCTGGAGGGTGAGACCTTCGCGCTCAACATGATCGACACCCCGGGACACGTCGACTTCACGTACGAGGTGTCCCGCTCGCTCGCTGCATGCGAGGGCGCGATCTTGCTCGTCGATGCAGCGCAGGGCATCGAGGCCCAGACCCTCGCGAACCTCTACCTCGCTCTCGAGAACGATCTGCACATCATCCCCGTGCTCAACAAGATCGACCTCCCGGCGGCCGACCCCGACAAGTACGCCAAGGAGCTCGCCTCGCTCATCGGCGGCAAGCCGGAGGACGTCCTGCGCGTCTCGGGCAAGACCGGCGTCGGTGTGGAGGATCTCCTCGATCGGCTCGTGCAGGAGATCCCCGCCCCGGTCGGCGATGCGGATGCTCCGGCGCGTGCCATGATCTTCGACTCGGTGTACGACGCATACCGCGGTGTCGTCACCTACGTCCGTATGGTCGACGGCAGCCTGTCGCCGCGCGAGCGCATCCAGATGATGTCGACCGGAGCGAATCACGATGCTCTCGAGGTCGGCGTGTCGAGCCCCGAGCCGATTCCCACCAAGGGGCTCGGTGTCGGCGAGGTGGGCTACCTCATCACCGGCGTGAAAGACGTCCGCCTCTCGAAGGTCGGTGACACCGTCACCGCGGCGCGCAAGCCCGCGACCGAGGCACTCGCGGGCTACACGGACCCCAAGCCCATGGTCTTCTCGGGCATCTACCCGATCGACGGCAGCGACTACGCCGAGCTGCGCGAGGCGCTCGACAAGCTCAAGCTCTCCGACGCCTCGCTGCAGTATGAGCCCGAGACCTCGGTGGCTCTCGGCTTCGGCTTCCGCTGCGGCTTCCTCGGCCTGCTGCACCTGGAGATCATCACCGAGCGCCTGTCGCGCGAGTTCGGGCTCGACCTGATCACGACCGCTCCCAGCGTGATCTACGAGGTCCTCACGTCCGACACGGGCGAGACCGTCACGGTGACGAACCCGAGCGAGTACCCCGACGGCCGCATCGGCTCCGTCGCCGAGCCCATGGTGAAGACAGCGATCCTGCTGCCCAAGGACTACGTCGGCACGGTCATGGAGCTGTGCCAGTCTCGCCGTGGCTCTCTGCTCGGCATGGAGTACTTCTCCGAAGAGCGGGTCGAGCTGCGGTACATGATGCCGCTCGGTGAGATCGTGTTCGACTTCTTCGACCAGCTGAAGTCGAAGACGCAGGGCTACGCCTCGCTCGACTACGAGCCCGCCGGACAGCAGGAGGCCGACCTCGTGAAGGTCGACATCCTGCTGCAGGGCGAGAAGGTCGACGCGTTCAGCTCGATCGTGCACCGCGACAAGGCCTACGCCTACGGCACGATGATGGCCGAGCGGCTGCGCAAGCTCATCCCTCGCCAGCAGTTCGAGGTGCCGATCCAGGCGGCCATCGGCGCGCGGATCATCGCGCGCGAGACCATCCGCGCGATCCGCAAGGACGTCCTCGCGAAGTGCTACGGCGGTGACATCACCCGCAAGCGCAAGCTCCTCGAGAAGCAGAAGGAGGGCAAGAAGCGCATGAAGATGGTGGGTCGCGTCGAGGTCCCCCAGGAGGCGTTCATCGCGGCGCTCTCCGGAGACGTCGAGGGCAAGGACAAGAAGTAGATGCGTTTCCCGCGGTACGAGCGGGGCGCGACACGGCATCCGCTCGTCGGGGTGGCGGCGGGGATGCGGGTGGACGAACGGTCGATCCCGGTCCCCTCGGACGCGCAGGACGACGTCGCCGCACTGATTCGATCCTGGGAGTTCAAGCGCCGAGTGGGTTTCGGCACCCCTGAGGGGGCGCCGACCGCGGGGCAGGAGGGGATGCTGTCGAAGCGCGTGCTCGGCGTGCTGTTCCGCGAGCCGGTCCGGGTGGTCTGGGCCGACGGTCATGGGTTCGGGTACGAGACGATGCCCGGTCATCCTCTGTACGGCGAGGAGTCGTTCGTGCTCGACCACGGCGTCTTCACGGCCAGATCGATCTCGATGCCGGCCACGCCAGGCTGGCGTCTGCTCGCACCGGCGCTGCGATTGATGCAGCGCACGACCCATGCCCGATACATCCGCGTCGTCTCCCAGGAGGTCGTGCGGCTCCGCGACTCGCGTCGGCTGACTGGTGGACCTCGACCGGGTGATCGTCCAGGCGACCACGGGTAGGCTGGACGGCATGCGGCGCGGGACTTTCCGAGACGACACGGTTGACTATGCGGCTGTGGGTGCGACCCATGCGCCCGACCTCATGCAGTACCCGCCGGAGCACAGCATCCCGGCGGAGAGTTCGTGGCGCATCGGCAGCGGATCCGAGCGCTTCGAGACCGCGGGCGAGTCACTGCTCACGTGGACCGCGCAGCGCGCGTCCGGACTCGCCGTCGAGGACGTCCGTCCTGCGCCCGGCCCCGCCTACGCGGGCGTGAGCTTCGACGCGGAGGGCACCCCGATCGCGCCGAGCAAGAACGAGGTCGAGCAGCGCTTCGACGCGGAGGGCACGCCGTTCGCCGGCCCCGGGATGACCCTGCGGGTGCGCGGACGGGTCGGCAGCATGAGCGCCGACGCCGAACTCCGGGTGATCTCGGTGACCGAGGAGAAGAGACGGGTGGGACTCGTGCTGGGAACGGTCGGCGGATCTGTCGTGCGCGGTGAGGAGTCCTTCGACGTTGAGTGGCGCGAGGACAACGACGAGGTGTGGTTCACGGTGCGCGCCTTCGACGCCCCGAACTCTCTGCTCTACCGCACGATCCCCGCGCTCGTGAAGCGTCGGCGGCGGGAGCTGTTCGCACGCTACCTCCGCGCGATCTCCCCGATGTACGCGACTCCCGTCTGAGATGGCGGGACCCCTTCCCCTCGGCGATCCGGCTCCGGCCGACGGACGGCTCCCCGGCGATCTCACGATCGATCGTGCTGTGCCGTTCTCGGCGTACCTGCACGTCCCGTTCTGCAGCGTGCGCTGCGGATACTGCGACTTCAACACCTACACCTCGAACGAGCTGCGGGGCGCGAAGCAGGAGGACTACGCGTCGACGCTGATCACCGAGATCGATCTGGCTCGCCGTGTGCTGACGGATGCCGGGGCGTTGCGCCCCATGGATACGGTGTTCTTCGGCGGGGGCACCCCCACCCTGCTGCCCGCGGGCGACCTGGCCCGGATGCTGGCCGCGGCGACCGAGGCGTTCGGCCTGGCGGACGGCGCCGAGGTCACCGTCGAGGCGAATCCCGACACGGTCACGCCCGAGGTCGCGCGCACGCTCGCCGACGCGGGTGTGACGCGTCTGTCGATCGGCATGCAGTCTGCCGTGCCGCACGTCCTCGCCGCGCTCGACCGCACGCACCGTCCCGAGAACGTGCGCACCGCGGTGGCCGCGGCTAAGGATGCCGGACTCGCCGTGAGCGTCGACCTGATCTACGGCGCGCCGGGGGAGTCCCTCGCCGACTGGGAGGCGTCTCTCGACGCCGCGCTCGCGCTGGACTCCGACCACATCTCCGCCTATGCGCTGATCATCGAGGACGGCACGAAGCTCGCGAGACAGATCCGTCGCGGCGAGGTCCCGACCCCAGACGACGACCTGCAGGCGGACATGTACGAGCTGGCGGACGCGCGACTCGCGGCCGCCGGGTACGAGTGGTACGAGGTCAGCAACTGGTCGAAGACCCTCGAGCAGCGGTCACGGCACAACCTCGCGTACTGGCGGGGGAGCGACTGGTGGGGGTTCGGTCCCGGGGCTCACAGCCACGTCGCGGGGCTGCGCTGGTGGAACGTCAAGCATCCGGCGGCGTACGCGCAGCGACTCGCCACATCTGAGTCACCGGCCGCCGGCACGGAGCGTCCCGACGCGGAATCGCGGATGCTGGAGCGCATTCTGCTGCTGAGTCGGATCCGCGAGGGCATCGCGACATCCGACCTGCGGGCGGACAAGCGCAGCCGCGTGGCCGGACTCATCGCCGACGGACTCGTGGAGGGGGAGGCCGCGATGCGCGGGCGGGTGCAGCTCACGCTCCGTGGTCGCCTGCTCGCCGACGCGGTCGTGCGCGAGCTCACCGACTGAGCGCGTCTCCTGACCGACCTGCCCTTCACGCCGCTCGCAGGGCCTCAGGGGAGCAGGTCGAGAGCCTCGGCGCGTCGCTGCGGACCCGTCGAGCTCTCGACGTCGAACACCCGGGTCGTGCGCTCCGGGCCGTAGGTGGGCCATCCAGGATCACCCGTCGTGATGAACGAGATCCACGCACGATGCATCTCGTCGGCGAGACGCTGAGGGGCCTCGGTGCCGGCGAGACGTGTCGTCTCGGGGTCGTCGAGCCTGTCGAACACGAACCCGAGCTCGAGCGCGTGGGCCGCGCGGAGATCGCGGATCGGACTCGGCCACGCGAACTCGTACACGTAGGTCGGAGCGCGCCGCGCCCGCGCGACACGGGTCAGCGGCGCACGCAGCATGACGTCGGTCGCGAGCTGGCCGAAGATCTCGCCCGTCGACGCACCGGGGAAGGCCCTGCGGTAGGCCGCGACGGCTCGCGCCGGGATCCGCAGCGCCGACCGGGCGAGCAGGAGCTTCAGCCGACCGATGCCGGCGAGCGCGTCCGGGGCGAACCACAGCCGATACTCGTCGGTGTTGCTGCCGATGAGCAGCGGTACGTCGATCTCCGGGATCACCTCGTGCGGAGAGCGCGGGAGCGAGTCCTCGTCGATCGCGAACTGGAATCCGGGTGCGCCCCCGAGCGGAGAGGATCCGGATGCCTGTTCCCGTCGTGCGTCGAGCAGTCGATCGGGGCTCACTCCGAGAAACGACGCGCGGTCCTGGGCGATGCCGAGACGTTTCGCGAGCTGCGCGGTGACGCGTCCTGCCTTCGATGGAATCTGCGCTTCCAGCGGCCCCGACTCGATGATCGCGCGGGCGACCAACGCACGCGAGTCCGCCCGCGCGAGCAGACCGGCGACGATCGCGCCGCCCGCCGATTCGCCCATCAGGGTGATCTGCGACGGATCGCCGCCGAACGCGGCGATCTCGCGGTGCACCCACTCGAGGCCGGCCGCGGCGTCGAGCAGTCCGAGATTGCGCGGTGCTCCGTCGAGCACCGAGAAGCCCTCCGAGCCCAGTCGGTAGTTGATCGAGGCGAACACGATCCCCGCACGGGCGAAACCGGCACCGTCGTAGAGCGACAGAGCCGCGGTGCCGCGTTCGAGCGCACCGCCGTGGATCCAGAGGACGACCGGCGCGCCTGCGGCGTCCATCGGCGCCCACACGTTCACGGAGAGGATGTCCTCGCCGGGGATCGCGACCGATCCCAGCAACTCGCCGATCGCGGCGGCGTACGGGCGTTGCGGCGCAGTGGGCCCGAACGCGGTCGCCTCCCGCACACCGGACCAGTGCTCCGCGGGGTGCGGCGCCCGGAAACGGCGGTCGCCGAAGGGTGCAGCCGCGTAGGGGATGCCGAGAAAGCGGCGGACGCCGTCCACGACTTCCCCGCGCACGATCCCGCTGGACAGAGTGGTGTCGGTGGCATCGCTCATGCTCGTCATCGTAGAGGCGTTCCGCGCATCCGCTCCGAGGGCGAGTAGAATTGGCACTCGAAGCCGGTGAGTGCCAGACCAAGGGGGCCCCGGCGCGACGAGTTCAGACGAGGGGAGAGGCGATGGTCAGCGAGCGAGGCCTCCAGGTGCTGCGCGCGATCGTGCAGGACTACGTGGAGACCCACGAGCCCGTCGGCAGCCGCTCCATCGTCGACCGATACTCCTTCGGGGTCTCGGCAGCAACGATCCGCAACGACATGGCGCTGCTCGAGGACGAGGAGCTGATCGCGGCACCGCACACCTCCTCGGGGCGCGTGCCCACCGACAAGGGCTACCGCGTGTTCGTCGACCACCTCGCCCAGCTGCGCCCGCTCTCGGTGGCGCAGCGCTCGGCGATCGAGTCCTTCCTCACGGACCCCGCGGATCTCGACGACCTCATGGCCCGGACGGTCCGCGTGCTCACGCAGCTCACGGGTCAGGTCGCTCTCGCGCAGTACCCCTCTTTCGCCCGCGCGCAGCTCACCCACATCGAGCTCGTCGCCCTGGCCCCGAACCGCCTGCTGATCGTGCTCGTCACGGACGCCGGCGGCGTGTCGCAGCGCATGGCGCAGCTGCCGTCCGACATCGACGAGGCCGACATGGGGCTGCTCCGGGCGCGCCTCTCGGCCCTGCTCACCGGCCGGGCCGTGAGCGATGCGGCCGAGCGGGTCCGGGCACTGCTCGACGGCGACGACCACGCGAACGACGCGGTGCTGCGCACGCTCGCGACCGTGATCGTGGAGGAGCTCGGCACCTTCCGGCAGGAGCGCCTGGTGATGGCGGGCGCGGCGACGCTCGCACGTCGCGAGCACGACTTCCGCGGCAGCATCCATCCGCTCCTGGAGGCGATCGAGGAGCAGGTGACCCTGATCCGCCTCATGAGCGAGATGGAGACCGACGCGCACGGTCTCGCGGCGAGCATCGGCGCCGAGAACGCGTCGTTCGGTCTCGACGAGGCGTCGATCGTCGCGAGCAACTACGCCGCGCGCAGCGGCACGGCACGCGTCGGGGTCATGGGGCCGACGCGCATGGACTATCCGAGCAACCTCGCGGCGGCACGGGCCGTGGCCCGCTACCTGTCGCGGATGCTCGACGAAGACGAGGCGTCCCGCTGACGCGGACGCCCAGAGAACACACGCAGAAGGGCCATTTGTGGCGGACCACTACGAGGTACTCGGCGTCTCCCGCGACGCCTCCACCGACGAGATCAAGAAGGCGTACCGGCGACTCGCCCGGCAGCTGCACCCGGATGTGAACCCGGGTGAGGAGGCCGCCGAGAAGTTCAAGCTCGTGACGCACGCCTACGACGTGCTGAGCGACGACGACTCGCGCCGCCGCTACGACATGGGCGGCGGTGACGGCGCGTCGGGCAACTTCCAGGGCTTCGGCGGCTTCGGGGACATCTTCGAGACGTTCTTCGGCGCGGCCCAGGGCGGCGGACGCGGGGCCAGGCCCCGGTCGCGACGGGAGCGCGGACAGGATGCTCTCGTGCGCGTCACGCTCGATCTCGGGGATGTCGTCTTCGGTGCGCACCGCGACATCGAGGTCGACACGGCCGTGCTGTGCGAGACGTGCAACGGCTCGTGCTGCCAGGAGGGAACGTCGCCCGTCACCTGCGACATCTGCGGCGGCTCCGGGCACGTCCAGCGCCAGGTGCGTAGCCTGCTCGGCAACGTCGTCACCTCGCAGCCCTGCGGCACCTGCGAGGGCTACGGCACGACCATCCCGTACCCGTGCGGCACGTGCGGCGGCCAGGGCCGTGTGCGATCGCGTCGCACGGTGTCGCTGGACATCCCCGCGGGGGTCGAGACGGGTCTCCGTCTGCAGCTCCCCGGATCGGGCGAGGTCGGCAAGGCGGGCGGCCCGAACGGCGACCTGTACGTCGAGGTCACGGTGAACCCGCATCCCGCGTTCAGCCGCGACGGCGACGACCTGCTCGCGACGCTCGAGGTCGCGATGACCGACGCGATCCTCGGCACCGAGACGAAGATCCAGGGGCTGGACGGCGAGGTCGACCTCGAGATCCGGGCGGGCGTGCAGTCCGGCGACGTGCTCACGATCAAGGGTCGGGGGATCACCCCGCTGCGCGGCACCCAGCGCGGCGACCTGCGGGTCGGCGTGCAGGTTCTGACGCCGACGAAGATCGACTCCGCGCAGCGCGCGCTGATCGAGGACTTCGCGAAGAAGACCAAGGCGCCGGCTCCGCAGCTCGCCCAGTTCCAGCAGGGACTGTTCTCGAAGCTCCGCGACCGGTTCCGCTCGCACTGACCCGAAGGACGCCGTGGCCCTGCATTTCCTCGTCGAGACGTCCTCGGACGCCGTCGCCGGCGACCTCGTGTCGCTGACCGGTGCCGAGGCGAAGCACGCCGCGGTCGTGCGTCGCCTCCGCGTGGGCGAAGCGGTCACCGTCGGCGACGGTTCCGGGGTCTGGCTGACCGGGACGGCGGAGCAGGTGTCGCCGTCGCTCGTCGACGTCCGGGTGTCGGACAGGCGGGTCGACCCGGCACCGAGTCCGCGGCTCGTCCTCGTGCAGGCGCTCGCGAAGGGCGACCGCGACGAGCTCGCGGTGCAGGCCGCGTGCGAGCTCGGCGTGGATGAGATCGTGCCCTGGCAGGCGAGCCGCAGCGTGTCGCGCTGGGAGGGTCCGAAGGCCGTCAAGGGGCGGGAGCGCTGGGCGACCATCGTCCGCGAGGCGGCCAAGCAGGCCCACCGGTCCTGGGTGCCCGAGGTCGCGGCTCCGGCATCCACCAAGGATCTCGCTGCCCGCGCGGCCACGCAGCGCGTGCTGCTGCTCGACCCGACGGCTCCTGACCGGTTGTCCGCGCTCGTGCCGGACGGACGCGACATCGTGCTCGTCGTCGGCCCGGAGGGCGGGATCGCGGATGCCGAGATCGAGGCGCTCGTCGCGGCGGGTGCCGAGCGCGTCCTGCTGGGCGACACCGTTCTGCGGACCTCGACCGCCGGGCCCGCCGCCGTCGCCGTGCTCTCGACCGCGCTGGGGCGCTGGTGACAGCTCTCCCGGCCCGGTCGGTGGACGATCGGTAGACTGGCAGCATGTCCGAACCCTCGATCTTCACGCGCATCCTCGACGGCGACATCCCGGGTGAGATCCTGCTGGACACCGGCCGGGTGTTCGCGATCCGGGACATCGATCCGCAGGCGCCGCTGCATGCGCTCGTGATCCCCAAGACCGCGGAGTACCGCGACGTCACGGAGCTCGCCGCCGGCGACCCCGGTCTCCTGGCCGAGATGGTCGCCGCCGCGAAGCAGCTCGCGACCGAGCACGCCAACGGCGAGTACCGCCTGATCTTCAACAACGGCGCGAGCGCCGCCCAATCCGTCTTCCACGTGCACGCCCATGTGCTCGGCAACATCGAGGAGAACAAGCTCGTTGGCTTCTGACCACGACAACACACCCACCGACGGCGACGTCACCGAGCGGTTCTATGCCGACGGCGTCGCGATGGTGCAGCTGCTCGGTCCGCAGGACCGCCTGCTCCGGATGCTCGAGAAGGAGCATCCGGACGTCCAGGTGCTCGTTCGCGGCAACGAGATCACGCTCAGCGGCGCGGCGGATGCCGTGGCGCGGGCGAAGAACCTCGTCGACGAGCTGCTCACCATGACGAAGGCCGGGCACGACCTCGCTCCGAGCGACGTGTCCAGCTCTGCGCGGATGCTGCGCGCCGACGGCGGACCGCGCCCGAGCGAGGTGCTCGGCGAGGCGATCCTGTCGACCCGCGGCAAGGTCATCCGACCCAAGACGCTCGGGCAGAAGGAGTACGTCGACGCGATCGAGGAGAACACGATCGTGTTCGGCATCGGTCCCGCCGGCACCGGAAAGACCTACCTTGCGATGGCCAAGGCCGTCCAGGCGCTGCAGCGCAAGGAGGTCACCCGGATCATCCTCACGCGGCCCGCCGTGGAGGCGGGGGAGCGTCTGGGGTTCCTCCCCGGCACGTTGACCGACAAGATCGACCCGTACCTGCGACCGCTGTACGACGCGCTGAACGAGATGATGGACCCCGAGATCGTGCCGCGCCTGATGGCCACCGGCACGATCGAGGTGGCACCGCTGGCGTACATGCGCGGTCGAACGCTCAACGACTCCTTCGTCGTGCTCGACGAGGCGCAGAACACGACGCCCGAGCAGATGAAGATGTTCCTCACGCGTCTGGGCTTCGGAACACGCATGGTGGTCACGGGCGACATCACGCAGGTCGACCTGCCGCAGGGGGCGTCGGGCCTGCGACTCGTCACGCGCGTGCTCGACGGCATCGACGACATCCACTTCTCCCGTCTCACGAGCGACGACGTCGTGCGCCATTCGCTCGTCGGCCGCATCGTCGACGCCTACAGCGAGTACGACGAGCGCCGCACGGCGCAGCGGCACGAGCGGGAGCAGGCGGCCGAGTTCGCCAACCGCGCCGAGCGCCGTGGCGCGCAGCGACCCGGACCTCGAGACCGGATGCCGAAGCGAGGCCTCTCCTGATGAAACGACCCCAGGTCCTGATGAAACGAGCCCACTCATGATCGAGATCAACAACGAGTCGGTCATCGACGTCGACGAGACCGTTCTGCAGCGTCTCACCGATTTCAACCTCGCCCAGCTCCATGTGAGCCCGGACGCCGAGGTGGCGATCGTGCTCGTCGACGAGGGCGCGATGGAGGCTCTGCACGTGCAGTGGATGGATGAGCCGGGACCCACCGACGTCCTGAGCTTCCCCATGGACGAGCTCCGCCCCGGCACGGAGGACCGGCCCACGGCACCGGGACTGCTCGGCGACATCGTCCTCTGCCCGCAGGTGGCCGAGACGCAGGCACAGGCCGCAGGGCACACCCTGATGGACGAGCTGATCCTGCTCACGACCCACGGGCTGCTGCATCTCCTCGGCTTCGACCACGCCGAGCCCGACGAGGAGCGTGAGATGTTCGGCCTGCAGAAGGAGCTCATCCAGGGCTTCGCGGCGGCCGAACGTCGGCGATGACCGCGGGTCTCCTGCTGGCGGGCGCCGTCCTGCTGGTCGCCTTCGGCGGCCTCATGGCGGCGATCGACGCCGCTTTCGGCGTCACCTCGCGCTCCGACATCGAGGAGATGTCCGCAGAGGGCCGCAACGCGCGCCAGCTCGCCCGCATCGCCGTCGACCCCGACGCGCACGTCAACGCGGTCGCCTTCATCCGCGTGCTCGCCGAGGTCACGGCCGCCGTGCTCGTCACGGTCGCGTTCACGATCCTGATCGAGAACAACTGGCTCGCGATGCTCGCGGCCGCGGTGCTCATGACCGGAATCACCTTCGTGCTCGTAGGGGCGAGTCCGCGGTCCTTCGGGCGTCACCACGCCGACGGCATCCTCCGGGCCAACGCGCCCGTCGTGCGCGGCTTGCGCATCATCCTCGGCCCGCTCGCGCAGGGGCTCGTCCTGCTCGGCAACAAGGTCACCCCCGGCACGGGCCGCAGCTCGTTCACGTCCGAGGAGCAGTTGCTCAGTATGGTCGACGAGGCCGCGTCGAACGACCTCATCGAGGCCGACGACCGGGACCTCATCCACTCGGTCTTCGACTTCACCGACCAGTTCGTGCGCGCGGTGATGGTGCCGCGCACCGAGCTGGTGACAGTCGACGCCACGGCCACGACGGACGAGGCGATGACGCTGTTCCTGCAACGGGGCGTCTCTCGCATGCCGGTGGTCGACGACGAGGCCGACGACGTCGTGGGCGTGCTCTACCTCAAGGACCTGGTGCAGTTCGCATACCGCGACGACAACGCCTGGCGCGCGGCATCCATCCGTCCGATCTCGAGGCCGGCGACCTTCGTGCCCGAGTCCATGCGCGCCGAGACGCTGCTGCAGCAGATGAAGCGCGACGCGGTGCACGTGTGCCTGGTCATCGACGAGCACGGCGGGATCTCGGGCCTCGTCACGCTCGAGGACCTCATCGAGGAGCTCGTGGGCGAGATCGCCGACGAGTACGATCAGGTCTCGACGGAGGTCGTCGAGCTGGGCGAGGGCAAGTTCCGCGTCAGCTCGCGACTGTCGTTGGAGGACGTGGGGGACCTGTTCGGGCTCGAGCTCGAGGACGAGGACGTCGATTCGATCGGCGGACTCCTCGGGAAGACCCTCGGCCAGGTGCCGCAGCCGGGGGCCACGGCCACCGTCCACGGCCTCGCTCTCACGGGAGGAGCGTCCCGAGGACGCGGACGAGGGATCGCGACGGTGTTCGTCGAGAGGGCGGCCCCGGAGCAGACAGCAGACCACGACAGGGAGCGGAACGATGACTGAGAACACACGGAGCGGCTTCGTGACTTTCGTCGGACGGCCGAACGTCGGCAAGTCCACCCTCACGAACGCTCTGGTCGGCGAGAAGATCGCCATCACGAGCGAGAAGCCCCAGACGACGCGTCGGGCGATCCGCGGGATCGTCAACCGACCGGACGGACAGCTCGTGATCGTCGACACCCCGGGGATCCACAAGCCCCGCACGCTGCTCGGCGAGCGCCTGAACGACCTGGTGGAGCAGGTGCTGGGCGACGTCGACGTGATCGGATTCTGCGTGCCCGCGACCGAGAAGGTCGGACCCGGCGACCGACGGATCGCCGCGTCGCTCGACGGCTACCCCCGAGCGAAGAAGATCGCGATCGTGACCAAGACGGATGCCGCGTCGCGCGACGAGATCACGGAGCGCCTCATGGAGGCGGATGCGCTGCGCGAGGACTGGGCCGCGGTGATCCCGCTGTCCGCGCTGACCCGCGATCAGCTCGAGGTGCTCACGGACGAGATCCTCACGCTGATGCCGAAGGGGCCAGCGCTGTACCCGGACGACGTGAAGACCGACGAGTCGGTCGAGGACCGCATCGCCGAGATGATCCGCGAGGCGGCGCTGCACGGGGTGCGCGACGAGCTGCCGCACTCGATCGCCGTGGTCGTCGACGACATCGCCCCCCGCGAGGACAGCGACCTCACCGACGTGCACGCCTCGATCGTCGTCGAGCGCGACAGTCAGAAGGCGATCATCATCGGACACAAGGGCAGTCGCCTGCGCGACGTCGGAGCCCGAGCGCGTTCGGGCATCGAGGAGCTCCTCGGCACCCGCGTGTTCCTCGGACTCCACGTGAAGGTCGCGAAGGAGTGGCAGCGCGACCCCAAGCAGCTCGGGCGTCTGGGGTTCTGAACCGATGCGCGCGCGGCAGTGGATCGCACCCACCGAGGGGTCGCCGGAGACCTGGCGACTCGTCGATGTCGAGGTGCCGGATCCCGGTGTCGGCGAGATCACGGTGCGGGTCCGGGCCGCGGGGGTGAACCCGGCGGATGCCAAGCACGTCGCGAACTCTCGTCCGGGCGTGAGCTTTCCCGTCCCGATCGGCTACGAGATCTCCGGCGAGGTCGTCGCGGTCGGCCCCGACACGCGCATCGGCTCCGGCGACGTCGCGATCGGAGACGAGGTCCTCGCGTTCCGGGTGCAGGGCGGCTACGCGACCGCGGTGACGCTTCCCGCGGAGAAGGCGTTCCACAAGCCCGAAGCGCTGAGCCACGCCGAAGCGGCGAACCTTCTGCTCGCCGGTACGACGGCAGCCGAGATGCTCGCGGTCACGCATGCCCAGCAGGGGGAGACGATCCTGCTGCACGGCGCCTCCGGCGCGGTCGGCGTGAGCGTGCTGCAGCAGGCGGCGCTGCGCGGCATCCGTGTGATCGGCACGGCCAGCGAGGAGCGCGCGGACGTCGTGCGCGAGTACGGCGGCGTGCCGGTACGCTACGGCGAGGGTCTCGTCGAGCGGGTCGAGGCGGTCGCCGGCGGGTCGATCGCGGCTGCTCTGGATGCCGTCGGCACGGATGAAGCGGTCGATGCGTCGCTTGCCCTCGTGGCGGATCGCCGACGTATCGTGACGATCGCCGCCTTCGGACGCGCGTCTGCCGACGGCATCCTCGCGATCGCCGGATCCATGCCTGACAGCGCGCGATTCCGCGACGGCATCCGCGGCGAGCTCGTGGATCTGGCCGCACGCGGTGATCTCGTGGTGCCCATGGCGCGCACGTTCCCGCTGGAAGAGGCGCCCGCGGCGCTCGACCTCGTGCTCGGCGGGCATCCCGGCGGCAAGGTCGCGCTGATCCCCTGAACTATGGGCCGTTCTCGATCAGATTCAGCTGCGTCCCGTCGGGGTCGATGAGGAATGCTGCGCGCTGACCCCAGGGCTGGTCGCGCACGGGGTGCAGCCGGGGACGGCCCACGGTCTTCTCGGCGACCCCGGTCGCACTGATCTGCCGATACAGCTCGTCGAGGTCGTCGACCCGGACGCTGCACATGGCGTCGCTCTGCTCGGGCACGAGGGTCGGGAACTCGAAGAACTCCAGCTCGAGCTCTCCTCGCCGGAGGATCAGCCACCCCTCGTCCCGGTATACCTGCGCGAACCCGAATCCGCCGTAGAAGGCGATCGTCACCTCGAAGTCACGGGACGGGAGATTCGGCACCGCGTGATCGGTCATGCCGGAAGCATAGTCAGCCGGCCCTCTGCTTCCGTACGCCTCAGTCGACCTCGCGCAGCGCGGAGGTGACGATCACGACGCCGTCGCCGTAGATGCTGTCGACGGCATCCTGCAGTGTTCCGTCGTCCCAGACGACCTGAAGCCAGACGTATCCGCGGTCTGTGAAGATCGTGGAGACCCTATCATCGAGTGCCGTCGAGAGCTCGTCCTGGATGCGGGTCAGGTCGTCTGCCGGCGTCGAACCATCCACACCGCCCGTCGGATCCTCGGGGGCGACAGGGTCGAACAGAGCGAGCTTGATCGGCGGATCCGTCACGGTGAGATGCTCTCCGTCATACATGCCGTAGACGGCATAGGATCCCCATGTCGTCTCGCCGCTGCGCTCGTACCCGTCCACGCCGTCCCAGGTCCACCCCTCGAGGGGGAGGCCCGCGCACTGCGGCGGATACGACTCCATGATGGCGCCGTCGCACAACCGCGCCTCGCCCGCGACGTCGATCACCATGCCCACGCCGATCACCCGTCCGTCGGGCGGAGCCACATCGACCTTGCCCAGGGTGGGCGCAGAGGTGCTCGTCGGGGCGGGTGACGAGCCGGGTCCGTTCGCGCACGCCGACAGGACGAGGAGACCCGCCATCAGACCGGCGGCGAGAAACATGCGACGCTGCAGGGTGCTCATGACAGAGAGTGTCGGAGCCCCGGCGATCGTCTCAGATCCGGTCGAACCACTCCGAGCATCCTGCTAGCATGGCCGCATGCCTTTCGGCGGTCTGCTTCTTCTTAGCTGCCGCGACGAGTCCTGAAAGCTAGGGCCTTCCTCGTCGCGGCGCTCGTGTTGGCCCGAACACATTCCTGACGAGAGAAGAAGCCCCTCATGAAGAACACTCAGCGCCCGTCGGCGATGCCGATCCACAAGTACCGGCCTTTCCACGAGCAGATCTCGGTGCACCTGCCCGACCGCACCTGGCCCGACGCCCGCATCACCGAGGCTCCACGCTGGTGCGCGGTCGATCTCCGCGACGGCAACCAGGCTCTCATCGACCCCATGTCGCCGGAGCGCAAGCGCGTCATGTTCGAGCTGCTCGTCAGCATGGGCTACAAGGAGATCGAGGTCGGGTTCCCCTCGGCGAGCCAGACCGACTTCGACTTCGTGCGCCAGCTCATCGAGGAGAACCTGATCCCCGACGACGTCACGATCCAGGTCCTGACCCAGGCGCGCGAGCACCTGATCGAGCGCACCTACGAGTCGATCGCCGGCGCGAAGCAGGCCATCGTGCACCTGTACAACTCGACGAGCGTCCTGCAGCGCGAGGTCGTCTTCCGCACCGACAAGCAGGGCATCATCGACATCGCGCTCGAGGGTGCCCGCCTGTGCCGGAAGTTCGAGAAGACCATCCCCGACACGCAGGTGTACTACGAGTACTCGCCGGAGAGCTACACCGGCACCGAGCTCGAGTTCGCGGTGGACATCTGCAACCAGGTCATCGAGGTCTTCGAGCCGACCCCCGACCGCAAGGTCATCATCAATCTGCCGGCCACGGTCGAGATGGCTTCGCCGAACGTCTACGCCGACTCGATCGAGTGGATGAGCCGTCACCTGGCGCACCGAGAGAACGTCATCCTGTCGCTGCACCCGCACAACGACCGCGGCACCGCGATCGCGGCCGCCGAGCTGGGCTACATGGCGGGCGCCGACCGCATCGAGGGATGCCTGTTCGGCAACGGCGAGCGCACGGGAAACGTCGACCTCGTCGCGCTGGGCATCAACATGTTCACGCAGGGCATCGACCCGCAGATCGATTTCAGCGACATCGACCAGGTGAAGCGCACGGTCGAGTACTGCAACCAGCTGCCGGTGCCCGAGCGCAGTCCCTGGGCAGGAGACCTCGTCTTCACCGCGTTCAGCGGCTCGCACCAGGACGCGATCAAGAAGGGCTTCGAGGCCATGGCGGCCACGGCCGAGGCCAAGGGCGTCACGGTCGACGAGATCGAATGGGCCGTGCCGTACCTGCCCGTCGACCCGAAGGACCTCGGACGCTCGTACGAGGCCGTCATCCGCGTGAACTCGCAGTCGGGCAAGGGCGGGGTCGCCTACCTGCTGAAGGCCGACCACGCGATCGACCTCCCGCGCAAGCTGCAGATCGAGTTCTCCGGCGTCGTGCAGGCGAAGACGGATGCCGAGGGCGGAGAGGTCACGAGCGAGCAGATCTGGTCGGTCTTCAACGACGAGTACCTGCCCGCCGACGACTCGGCCGCCAAGTGGGGTCGTTTCGAGCTACTGGCGACGCAGACCCGCAGCGACATGTCGGGCGACGTGGTGCTCGACGTCACGCTGCGAGACGACGACGAGCAGGTGTCGGTCACGGGCAACGGAAACGGACCGATCGCCGCGTTCATCGAGGTGCTGCGCGCGCAGGGCTTCGACATCACGCTGTACGACTACGTCGAGCACGCCCTCAGCTCCGGCGGCGACGCGCAGGCCGCGGCGTACGTCGAACTGCAGGTCGGCGACCAGCGCCTGTGGGGCGTCGGCATCGACGGCGACATCTCGACGGCCTCGCTCAAGGCGATCGTCTCGGGTGTGAACCGCTCGATCCGCACGCGTCAGCACGAGCTCGCCGCCGTCTGACGCCGCGCGAGGCAACGCCTGCGCTCGGCGACGACTCGCCAGACGCTGACGCCCCCGCTGCGCTACGAGGCCCCTGCCCAGTCACGCAACTGAGCAGGGGCCTCGTAGCGCAACAGGGGCGTCGACGGGGGCGGCGGGCATCGACGAGTGCGATGCCGAGCGCTGGGG
The DNA here is from genome assembly GCF_040675935.1 of Microbacterium sp. LMX7-1.2. Lineage (NCBI taxonomy): Bacteria > Bacillati > Actinomycetota > Actinomycetes > Micrococcales > Microbacteriaceae > Microbacterium > Microbacterium sp. LMX7-1.2. Next base: position 3,668,411 of record NZ_JBEGIL010000001.1, read on the forward strand.
CGAGGCGCGGTTGGCGCTGCTCCTCAGTCGAGGCCGGGCTTGACGATCGGGATGACGCCGGTCTCGGCGGCGACCTTGCGGCGGTAGAGACGGCGCTGCTCGGGGAGCGACACGTCGAAGCTCACGGCGAGCACCCGGATCACGGCCGTCACGGCGATCCCGATCACGGCGGCGAGCGGGATCGACATCCCGAGGGCGTGCGCGATCACGATGAAGGCCGAGCCCCCGCCCGCGGCCACCGCATACAGCGACCCCACGTGCATGATGGCGGTCGGCAGGCCCATGAGCATGTCGCGCAGGACGCTGCCGCCGACAGCGGCGCACACGCCGATGAACACGGCCGGCACCTCGGGAATGCCGAGCGCGAGGGCCTTGCTCGTGCCGAAGGCGCCGAACATTCCGATCACGATCGCGTCGAGCCCGACGATGACCTTGTTGAGCCGCGTGAAGAGCCCGGCGAGCAGCATCCCGAACAGGGCGGCGCCCGTCGCGGTGACGAGATACCACTGGTTCTGCAGCGTCGCCGGGGTCTGGCCGAGCAGGATGTCGCGGATGAGACCGCCACCCATCCCGATCATGATCCCGATGATCGCGACGCCCAGCCAGTCGAGGCGGCGCTGTCCCTGGAATCCCGAGGCGAACAGAGCGCCCTGGACCCCGCCGAGTCCCACGCCGAGGAGATCCGCCCAGAACGGAATGATGAAGAGCGGTTCGGTCACCCGTCCATTGTCGCGCACGGAGGATAATCGAGGGGTGCCCACGTATCGAGACGAAGCGGTGATCCTGCGCACCCACAAGCTGGGTGAGGCCGATCGCATCGTCACGATGCTGTCGCGGCGTCACGGCAAGGTGCGCGCGGTCGCGAAGGGCGTGCGACGGACCTCGTCGAAGTTCGGCTCGCGGCTCGAGCCGTTCATGGTCGCGGACGTGCAGCTGTATCAGGGTCGCTCGCTCGACATCGTCCAGCAGGCCGAGTCGCTCGGGGCGTACGGCGCCGATATCGCCTCGCACTACGACCGCTTCACCTCGGCGAGTGCGATGGTCGAGACGGCCGATCGGCTCAGCGATTCCGAGGCCACGCCCGAGCAGTACCTTCTCCTGGTCGGCGGCCTGCGAGCGCTGTCCCGCGGGGAGCACGCGCCGCGCAGCATCCTCGACTCCTACCTCCTGCGCGTCATGGCGCTCTCGGGCTGGGCGCCGTCGCTCGGCGACTGCGCCCGCTGCGGAGCTCCGGGGCCGCACACGACTTTCGTCGCTCAGCTCGGCGGCCTGGTGTGTCGCAACGACGCCCCGGCCGGCAGCCCGCGCATCGCCGACCGCACGCTCGAACTCCTCCGCTCGCTCATGGCGGGGGAGTGGGACGTGATCGACTCCGCATCCGTCGCCGAGACCTCCGCGGCCTCGGGCCTCATCGCCGCCTACGTCCAGTGGCACCTGGAGCGCGGCATCCGCTCGCTCGCGCATGTGAAAGACGACCCTCGAGAAGGAGCACGGTGAGTCCCAAGCCCTACACGCACAAGGATGCCGTGGCCTACCGACCGCTCGACTGGACGGGCGTGTACCCGCCGACCTTCCCCGCCGTGCCCGAGCACGTCGCGATCGTCATGGACGGCAACGGCCGGTGGGCGAACCGCCGGGGGCTCACCCGCATCGAGGGGCACAAGGCGGGCGAGGAGGTGCTGCTCGACGTCGTCGCGGGCGCCATCCAGGCCGGGGTGAAGCATCTGTCGGTCTACGCGTTCTCGACCGAGAACTGGGCGCGGTCGCCCGAGGAGGTCCGCTTCCTCATGGGCTACAACCGCGACGTGCTGCACCGCCGCCGCGATCAGCTCAACGAGTGGAACGTGCGCATCCGCTGGGCCGGCCGGAAGCCGCGCCTGTGGGGCAGCGTGATCACCGAGCTGCAGCGCGCCGAGGAGCTGACGAAGAAGAACACCGGGCTGACGCTCACGATGTGCGTGAACTACGGCGGGCGGGTCGAGATCGTCGACGCGGTGCGCTCGATCGCTGCCGACGTGGCCGCGGGACGGGTCAGGCCGAACGCGATCACCGAGAAGATGATCCGCCGCCACCTCTACGTGCCGGACATGCCCGATGTCGACCTGTTCCTGCGCAGCTCCGGGGAGCAGCGCACCTCGAACTTCCTGCTCTGGGAGTCGGCCTACGCGGAGATGGTGTTCCTCGACACCCTGTGGCCGGACTTCTCACGCGAGGAGCTGTGGCGGGCGATCGGGATCTACCTGTCTCGCGACCGGCGGTTCGGCGGCGCGATCGACACACCCGACGCCCCGGCCTGAGCCCGCAGCCACCGCTCGGTCTCGCGGGGATGGCGCAGGCGCACGATCGTCAGGTGCGGGAACTCGGCCTCGGCCTCCGGCATCCGCTCGGTCCATTTGTGGAGCGTCTTCGTCTGCCAGGCGAGGATGTTCTCCTCGGGGTCACCGCGGAACATCCTCCAGATCGGCTTCTCGACGTTGCCGTTCCACATCCTCGTGCGCAGGATGCTGCGGCTCAGCGTCCGCCGCAGCAGGCGCGAGCGCACCACCCGGTACGGGTAGTCGAGCCAGATCACCAGGTGCGCCCGGGGCGTGAGGATCAGGTCGGTGCCCTTGCTCGTGTACTGCCACTCGGTGACCCAGCGGTCCTCGGCGGCGAACGCGCGCACGTCGTCGATGAACGTCGGCCGCGGTGTCCAGCCCTCCCCGTGGAACAGTCCGTCGATCTCGGTGTGGCGGAGACCCCACAGCGCGGCGATGCGACGCGAGAGCGTCGTCTTGCCGGAGCCGGTCACGCCCGCGACGAGCACGCGCTCGGGCACGCGGGGGAGTGGATCGTCGGCGGAGAGCATCCGAGAATCCTACCGACCGGAATAGGCCGGTCGGAGATGCGGTTGGATGACAGTGTGACTGACGCCATCTCCATCGACATCTGGTCCGACATTGCCTGCCCCTGGTGCTACATCGGCAAGCGCAACCTCGAGAAGGGGCTGGAAGCCGTCGCCGACGACGATGACGCCCCTCAGGTGAACATCACCTTCCACTCGTTCGAGCTCTCGCCCGACACCCCCGTCGACTTCGACGGCGACGAGGTCGACTTCCTCGCCGGACACAAGGGCATGCCGCGCGAGCAGGTCGAGCAGATGCTGTCGCACGTCACGGGCGTGGCCGAGAATGCCGGCCTGCAGTACCGTTTCGACCTGCTGCAGCACACGAACACGGTCAAGGCGCACGAGCTCCTGCACTTCGCGAAGGCGAACGACCTGCAGCATGAGATGGAGGAGCGGCTGATGTCCGCCTACTTCACCGAGGGCAAGCACGTCGGTCGGGTCGACGACCTCGTGGAGCTCGCCGTCGAGGTGGGTCTGGATGCCGATGCGGCCCGCGAGGCCCTCGAGTCCTCCCGTCACCTGCAGGACGTCCGTCAGGATCAGGCGCAGGCTCAGGCCTACGGCATCCAGGGTGTCCCGTTCTTCGTGATCGACGGCCAGTACGGCATCAGCGGCGCCCAGCCGCCCGCCGCCTTCGAGAACGTCCTGCGCGACCTGTGGGCCAAGCGCGGCGCTCCCGAGGCCGAGCCGGAGACCGCCTCGGCCTGAGAATTTTTCATGCAGAGGGGCGTCGGGACTTCAGCTCCCGACGCCCCTCTGCATGTCCGAGCGTCAGATCCTCTCCTGCTTCGGAGCCAGCGGAAGCGGCTCCATCGGCTGGTCGTCCGCGGTGAGGTCGATCCCGAGATCGCGGGCGTACACGACCCGCGTCGCGATCGACACTGCGTCGCCCGTCTCGGTGAGCTCGAACACTCGACCGCCGCGCATGCGGTTGCGCTCGGCGCCGTCGAGGCCATACGCGCCGAACCCCGTGCCGGGCGCATAGCCGAGCTTCACTCCGTAGTAATCGCCGACATAGTCGTTGACGTGATCGTGTCCGACGAAGACGCCCTTCACGTCGCCGCGCTCGAGGATCGCATTGAACATCCCCGAGTTGAACGGACCCGGGCACTCGTCCTCATTCCGTTCGCCGACGATCCCGTGGCGGGCGCGACCGCGCGCGGCGTCGGCCTCGGTGCGAGTGTCGACGCCGCCCCACCACATGAACCGGTGCTCCCACAGGGCGATATGCAGGAACATGAGGCCAGGTACCTTCGCTCCGCGCCGCTTCTCGAGCTCCTGCGACTGCTGGCGGTACCAGGCGACCTGATCCATGCGCACCCAGTCCCAGGTGGGGTAGCCGGCGAAGTCCTGGCCGTTCAGTGCCTCGGGGGCGTAGCGGCCGGAGTCCATCAGCCACAGGGCGAAGGCCTCCCTGTTCTTCTTCGCGGAGGAGGCGATCGTCGCGATCGTGTTGCTGGTGCCGGTCACACCGCGGGTGTTCTCGGCGTTCATGTTGTAGTCGTACGAGCGGTAGATCGCCAGCATCCCCGCCTCGTCGACCCCCGACTGAGGCAGGGAGTCCTCGTCGTGGTTCCCGAAGGTGACGGCCCACGGGATCTGACGGGACTCCATCGGCCAGACGACGTTGTTGATCGCCTGCTTGACGGCGAGCCGGGTCTCGCAGCCCCCGGTGATGACGTCGCCGTTGATGACCACGAAGTCCGGCGTCTCCTGATCGAGCACCTTCTCGATGAGTTCCACCGTGCGACGGTCGGTGAGCTCGTCGTCCTGCGTGTCGTTGAACTGCACGACCTTGAAGGTTCCGTCGGTGCGGAACTGCAGCCGTCCGACCTTGCCCGGCTTCGTCGGCCGCGCAGACGACGAGGCGTCGGGGCTCGCAGAAGCGTTCGCCGCCGCAGCGCCGAGCGGGAGAGCGGTGCTGAGCGCACCGAGCGCGCCTGCGGTCAGGACGGTCCGTCGGCTGATCGGCATGGTGTCGGGCATGGTCGGTCTCCTTGTCGTCGAGCGGCTGTCGCCGCGGCGAGACTACGGAGGATGCATGGCCGTGAACCGACCGACAGGTGAACGCGGCACTCGATCGCCGCCTGAGAGGCGGGATGCGCGGGTGACGCCCAGGTGAACCGGGCGGTCGCCGCGACTTCTAGCGGGTCAGCGCGGACTCGATCGCGCCGACGATGGCGGGGTCGTCCGGCTTCTGCTTGGGGCGGAAGCGGATGACGTCGCCGTCGGGCAGCACGAGGAACTTCTCGAAGTTCCACTCGACGCGACCGGCCTTGCCCGCGGCATCCTCGGTCTGCTTCAGCGCCTTGTAGAGGTCGGCGGCGTTCCGGCCGTTGACCTTGACCTTGTCGTTGATCGGGAAGGTCACGCCGTACGTCGTGGAGCAGAAGTCGAGGATCTGCTCCATCGACCCGGGCTCCTGACCGAAGAACTGGTTGCACGGGAACCCCACGACGCTGAATCCGCGGTCGCCGTACAGGCGCTGCAGCTCCTCGAGCTGCTCGTACTGCGGGGTGAGTCCGCATTTCGAGGCGACGTTCACGACGAGCACCACATCGCCCAGATCGTCGAGCGTCTTCTCGTTGCCGTCGGCGTCGAGGAAGGGGATGGAACGCACTGCGGGATCGGTCATGTTCACAGCTTAGGTCGATGCGCCGCCACAGGCTCCGTGTCTGGGAGAATGGACACGTCATGACTGTCGCAACCGCCCCCGTTCCCACCCTCCGCATCGGCCCGATCGCGCTCGACGTGCCCGTCGTCCTCGCGCCCATGGCAGGGATCACGAACACGGCGTTCCGTCGGCTGTGCCGCGAGTACGGCGCCGGCCTCTACGTGAGCGAGATGATCACGTCGCGCGCGCTCGTCGAACGCAACGAGACCACCATGCGGCTCATCCGCCATCACGAGTCCGAGACCCCGCGCTCGATCCAGCTGTACGGCGTCGACCCCAAGACGATCGCGGATGCCGTGCGCATCATCGTCGCCGAGGACCACGCCGACCACATCGACCTGAACTTCGGCTGCCCCGTGCCCAAGGTCACCCGCAAGGGCGGAGGCGCGGCTCTGCCGTGGAAGTCCTCGCTGTTCGCGGACATCGTGACGCAGGCCGTCAAAGCGGCGGGCGACATCCCGCTCACGGTCAAGATGCGCAAGGGCATCGACCCCGACCACCTGACGTTCCTCGATGCCGGCCGCGCGGCGGAGGATGCCGGAGCCGCGGCCGTCGCACTGCACGCCCGCACCGCGAGCGAGTTCTACTCGGGCTTCGCCGACTGGAACGCGATCGGCGAGCTCAAGCAGGCCGTCACCAGCATCCCCGTGCTCGGCAACGGCGACATCTGGTCGGCCGACGACGCCGTGCGGATGATGGCGCAGACAGACTGCGACGGTGTGGTCGTCGGCCGAGGCTGCCTCGGGCGTCCCTGGCTGTTCGGTGAGCTCGCGAACGCGTTCGGCGGCGAGGGCAAGACCGTCGACGCGACGCTCGGGTTCGTCGCCGACGCGTTCAAGCGCCACGCGGAGCTGCTCGTCGAGTTCTTCGAGGACGAGGACCGCGGATGCCGCGACGTCCGCAAGCACGTCGCCTGGTACTTCAAGGGCTACCCGGTCGGTGGCGATATCCGCACCGGGCTCGCGACGGCATCCAGCCTCCAGGAGATCGACGACCTGCTCCGGCGGCTCGATCACTCGGTTCCCTACCCGGGTGCGGATGCCGAAGGCCAGCGCGGCCGGTCCGGGCGACCCAAGCGTCCCGCTCTGCCCGACAAGTGGTTGGAGTCGCGGGAGCTCGCGGCGTCGGCATCCGAGATGATGCGAGGTGCGGAGATCGAGAACAGTGGTGGCTGAGGCTCGGGCGTCTGCGCGGGCGGACGGCTACGGCCAGCGCGACGCGGAGCGCTTCTTCGCGGAGACACATCGATCCGAGCGCGACGACTTCGCGCGCGACCGCGCCCGCGTCCTCCACTCCGCGGCGCTGCGCCGGCTGGCCGCCAAGACGCAGGTGCTCAGTCCCGCCAGCACCGCCGACTTCGCCCGCAACCGGCTCACGCACTCACTCGAGGTCGCGCAGGTGGGGCGCGAGCTCGCCACCGCGCTCGGAGTCTCCGCAGACGTCGTAGACACCGCGTGCCTGAGTCACGACCTCGGTCACCCGCCGTTCGGCCATAACGGGGAGCGGGCGCTCAACGAGTGGGCAGAGCCCATCGGGGGTTTCGAGGGCAACGCGCAGTCGCTGCGCATCCTCACGCGGCTCGAGGCCAAGGCGATCGACGACGACGGGTACTCCGTGGGGCTCAACCTCACCCGCGCGAGCCTCGACGCGACGTGCAAGTACCCGTGGACCGTCGACAGCCCCGTCCCCGATCCCGGAGGTCGTCTCAAGTTCGGCGTCTATCCCGACGACGAGGCGGTGTTCCGCTGGATGCGTGAGGGGGCGACCAAGCGCCTGCGCTGCATCGAGGCCGAGATCATGGACCTGTCCGACGACATCGGCTACTCCGTGCACGACTTCGAGGACGCGATCGTCAACGGCTACGTCGACGTCGCACAGCTCTCCGACCCCCGCGCGCACGAGGCGCTGATCGACCGCATCCAGCAGTGGGTCGGCTACGACTTCACACGCGATGAGCTCGCCGACGCCCTGTACCGCCTGTCGTCGCAGCCCATGTGGCTCACCTCGTTCGACCGCTCCCGCCGCGACCTCGCGAACCTCAAGAACCTGACGAGCGACCTGATCGGCCGCTTCGCCCGCGCCGCGGTCTCCGCGACCCGCGACGCCTACGCCGGCCCCGTGCTCGTGCGCTACAACGCGCACGTCGTGGTGCCGCGCGTGGTCGAGGCCGAGATCGCGGTGCTCAAGGGCATCATGGGCCAGGCGATCGTGACGATCGAGGCGCGCAAGGGCGTCTACAAGGAGCAGCGTCGCGTGCTCACCCGTCTCGCCGACGCCCTGTGGTCGACGGACGCGCTGTGGTCGGCCGGCGCCGACGTGCTCGAACCGGCGTTCTCGGCCGACTTCCGCGCCGCGACGTCTGATGCCGAGCGTGCGCGCGTGGTCGTCGACCAGATCGCGAGCCTCACCGACCAGAGCGCGATCGACTGGCACAACCGACTCGTGGGAGAGATCGACCCGGCCGAGGTGGGCATCTGGACGCCGCGTCACGCACGCCCCGGCGCTCGCGTGCACACGCCTCCGGCCGCGGTCATCGAAGGCGCGCGCTGATGCCCCGCATCCGTCAGGCCGACGTCGATGAGGTGAAGGCCCGCACCAACATCGCCGACATCGTGGGGGAGCGCGTCGCGCTCAAGTCGGCCGGTGTCGGCTCGCTCAAAGGGCTCTGTCCCTTCCACGACGAGAAGAGCCCGAGCTTCCACGTGCGACCGCAGGTCGGGTACTACCACTGCTTCGGCTGCGGCGAGTCAGGAGACGTCTACTCGTTCCTGCGGGAGATGGACCACGTGAGCTTCACGGAGGCCGTCGAGCGCCTCGCCGGCCGCATCGGCTACACCCTGCACTATGAGGACGGCGGGGCCGCGCCCGAGACCAGCGGGCGCAGCCGCCTCTACGCCGCGAACACCGCGGCCGCCGAGTTCTTCCGGGGGCAGCTGCTGACCCCGGATGCCGAGGCGGGGCGTCGCTTCCTCGGCGAGCGGGGTTTCGACGCCGGGGCGGCCGCGCACTTCGGCGTGGGCTTCGCGCCGCGCGGCTGGGACGGGATGCTCAAGGCGCTCAGCGCCCAGGGCTTCACTCGCGAGGAGCTCCTGACCGCGGGGCTCGTGTCGCAGGGCCAGCGCGGCGTGTACGACCGGTTCCGCGGACGCCTGGTGTGGCCCATCCGCGACGTCTCCGGTCAGACCATCGGCTTCGGCGCCCGCAAGCTCTTCGACGACGACCAGGGCCCCAAGTACCTCAACACCCCCGAGACGCCGATCTACAAGAAGGCCCAGGTCCTCTACGGACTCGACCTCGCCAAGCGCGACATCTCGCGCGGGGATCCCCGCCGCGTCGTCGTCGTGGAGGGCTACACCGACGTCATGGCCTGCCACCTCGCGGGCCTCACGACCGCGATCGCGACGTGCGGCACGGCCTTCGGCACCGACCACATCAAGGTGCTGCGGCGGGTGATGGGCGACGACAGCGGCTCCGGCGAGGTTGTGTTCACGTTCGACGGCGATGAGGCCGGGCAGAAGGCTGCGCTCCGCGCCTTCACCGAGGACGATCGCTTCAACGCCCAGACCTTCGTGGCCGTGGCGCCCGACGGCCTCGACCCGTGCGACCTGCGCCTGCAGCGCGGCGATGCCGCGGTCCGCTCCCTCATGGACTCCAAGCAGCCCATGTTCGAGTTCGCGATCGATCGCAAGCTCGGCGGGTTCGACCTCTCCACGGTGGAGGGGCGGGTCGGTGCCCTGCGCGCCGCGGCGCCGATCGTGGCCGAGATCAGGGACCGTCTGCTGCGCCCGGGGTACGAGCGCGTGCTCGCCCGTCGTCTCGGTATGGACCCCACCGAGGTGCATGGTGAGGTCGAGCGTGCGGCACGGAGCGGATCGTCGTCAGCCCGATCCGAGGGCAACCGACACGAACCCGTCTCCATCGAGTCGGTCCAGGGCGGATCGGGCTTCGCGCCCGTGACGCTTGCGAGCCTTCCCCGCAATCCCGATGTCGGCGTGGAGCGGGATGCGCTGATGGGCGTCATGCAGTACGGCCACCGCCTGGACCAGTCACTGGTCGCACGGGCCCTCGGGGCGCCGTTCCGCACGCCGGGTCTCGACGCGGTGCGCGAGGCCGTCGCCGCGGCTCCCGACCGCACCAGGGCGGGCTGGGTGACCGAGGCGGTCAATGCAGTGCGTGAGCCGTATCGTTCACTGGCGGGTGAGCTGCTCATGACCCCGTTCCCCGCGCGCGACGAGGAGGGTGCGGTCGTCTCGGCCACCGACCTCGCGCGTCGACTGATCCTGCGCGGGCTCGAGCACGAGAAGCAGGAGCTCCTGGGGGCCGTGCAGCGCGTGCCGGCGGACTCCGACGGGGGGCGCGCTCTGCGGATGCGCCTGCGCGACATCGACGTGGAACGCCAGCGCTTCACCGAGTCGTAACGGCATCCCTCGCGACCCGCAGGGCAGGATGGATTCATGTTCTCTCGGCCCGAATCGCCCCACGCGATCGACTGCTCCGACCTGGTCATCGATCGGGTAGGCCACAGCGGTCCGACCCGCGCGATCGACGGTGTCACGTTCGCCCTTCCGCCCGGGGAGCTGATCTGCGTCGCGGGGCCCACCGGCTCGGGTAAGTCCACGCTCGTCGCCGCCCTGGCGGGATCGACGGACCCCTCGGTGCGCGTCGTCGGAGGCAGCGCTCAGGTGTGCGGCGTCGACATCCGCCGCCCAGGACGCCGCCACCGACTGCTGACCTACCGCACGGGATTCGTGCCGCAGGGAGCGGGAGCGGACCTTCCTCCGCAGCTGACGGTCAACGAGGTCATCGCCGAGCCGATCCTCATCCGGGAGAAGCGTGTCAACACCAAGGCGCTGTCCATCCGAGTGGCGACTCTGCTCGACGAGCTGCACCTGCCGCTCGGGACGGCTGCGAAGTTCCCCTACGAGCTCAGCGCGGGCATGCGGCAGAGGGTCTCGATCGCGCGGTCGTTCATCCTGGAGCCGCGCGTGCTTATCGCCGACGAGATCCTCGCGAACCTCGACCTCGAGGTGCGTCCGGTCGTGTTCGACGCGATCACCCGTCGACGCAAGGAGCAGGGGATGGGCGCTCTCCTGGTCACGAACGACGCCGACTTCATCCGCGAGCTGAACGCCGAGACCCTGATGCTCCGCGGCGGTCATGTCGTGGCCCGCGGAGTCGGCAAGGACCTTCTGTGGGCGCCCAACGCGGAGGCGGATTCGCAGCATTGAGGGCGGTGAGGTCGACACGCCCGATGTGCGGCCCGTGTCACGAGCACGGCCCGGAGTTTGCTAGGATTGACGAGTTGCCCGCGCAGCGGAGCACATTCCTCGGTAGCTCAATTGGCAGAGCAGCCGGCTGTTAACCGGCAGGTTCTTGGTTCGAGTCCAAGCCGGGGAGCCAATACCCCTGATTCTCCTGGAGAGTCAGGGGTTTTCCCTTTTCCTGGGGTCTGATTGCGCGAGGCCGCCGCATACGACGAGGGCCACGCCGGTCGGCGTGGCCCTCGTCGTATGCGGCGTCGAGATCAGCGCGCGGTGCCCGCGAGCGAACCCGTGGTCTGACCGGCCGAGTCGAAGATGATGCACTGGATGACGCGGTCGTTGTACTGGTCCCAGGTGTCCTTGGTCGGCGTGATGGTGGTCACGTCGAGAGCGGAGTCCTGGTAGCCGACGCCGACGAAGCTCGTGTACGCGTCGCCGATGCACTCCTGCGAGGCCGTGTCGATGTCAGTCTCCGAGAACTCGCCGTCGGGCATCGTGATCTCGTAGTAGACCTCCTGGTCGTGCGGCTCGGAGCACGGCACGACGTCGATGTCCTCGAGCAGCCCGGTGGGGCTGTCCATGGTGCAGTCGCCGACCTTCAGCGAGAAGATGTCGATGTTTGCGCTCTCGGTGACCTGTCCGGTGTCCTCGTCGCGGTCGGCGTCGCCGGAACCCCCGCCGAGGATGCCGTTCAGTGCGCTACAGCCGGTCAGAGCGACCGAGAACGCCACCGCAGTGCCGGTGAGCGCCAGTGCGCGTCGCGTGCGCAGCTTCATCATGATTTCCCTCCCAGAAACGTCTTTGGTGTGGGATACCGATATATCCCCCCGGAGCACGCTAGCCGGGTCCGAGTCTGTGATGCAACTCCGAAGACACTGTGCTCCCGCTGGGAACCGCGTGCGGTCGTCGGCGAGACGAATCAGCCTTCGAGGTCGTCGACGCCCGGCATCCAGCTCGCGCCGGGGCGTCCCCACCCGCGCTTCCTCGCGATCTTCTGCACCGTCTTCCAGTCGCCATCGGACAGCCGATCGATGTAGAGGATGCCGTCGAGGTGGTCGAACTCGTGCTGCATGATCCGCGCACGCCAGCCGTCCACGGCGATCTCGACCGCGTTCCCGTCGAGGTCGGTGGCGGTCACTCGCACGCGCTCCGAGCGACGCAGCGCGAAGCGCTCTCCCGGGAACGAGAGACATCCCTCGGACTCGAGATCGTCATCCGGAGCGCCGGGCTCCAGGGGCACCATCCAGAGCTCGGGGTTGATGAGCACGCCTCGCCACGGCTGATCGTCCTCGTCGACGTAGGCGTAGGTGTAGATCCGCAGAGGAACCCCGACCTGAGGTGCCGCGAGGCCCACGCCGGGGGCGGCGTCCATGGTCTCGAACATGTCCGCCACGAGCGCGCGGATCTCGTCCGTGATCTCTTCGACAGGGGAGGCGGGGGAGTGCAGGACGGGGTCGCCCATGATGCGAATCGGAAGTACAGCCACGCCATAACCCTACTCGGCGCGGATCGGCGGGTAGGGTCGTGATGTGAGCATTGCGGTGTGGATGACTGGGGCTGAAGACATCACCGACCAGCTGGTCGGTGTCTTCCAGAACCCCAAGCTGCTCCTGGGCATTCCGCTCGCCCTCGCGGGTGCCGTGTTCATGTCCCTCGGTGCGCAATACCAGCATCGGGGAGTGGAGAAGGTCGAGCGACTGAGCGGTGCCCAGGGCACGAACGGTCTCAGCGGCGGGCAGCTCAAAGCACTCCTCACGCGTCCGTCCTGGCTCATCGGCACGCTCATGCTCGGTCTCGCGATCGTCTGCCAGCTCGCCGCGCTCTCCCAGGCTCCGCTGATCGTGGTGCAGCCGCTCGGAGCGATCGCCCTCGTCATCACGACGCTGCTCAACGCGCGCATCTCCGGCCATTCGCCCACCCGGCAGTCGATCACGGCGATCGTCTGCTGCGTCGGCGGCATCTTCCTCTTCGTCTCCTTCGCCGCGCTCTTCGCGACCGAGAAGAAGATCGGCGACAGCGAGCTCTTCACGATCCTCGCGATCCTGCTGGTCGTCATCATCGTGCTCGGAGCCTGCTGGCTGGTTCTACGACGCCGCATGCGCGCGCTGTTCTACGTGATCGGCGCCGGCATCCTCTACGGCTTCGTAGCCACGCTCGCCAAGGCCATCATCAGCCGGATCGAGGCCGGCAACTTCGAGTGGATCACGCTCGTCTGCCTGATCGCCCTGATCGCGGCCGGAGCCGTCGGCGCCTACTTCGTGCAGACCGCGTACAGCTCGGGCCCACCGGACCTCGTGATCGCAGGTCTCACGGTGGTCGACCCCCTCATCGCCGTGCTCATCGGCATGGTCGTGCTCGGCGAGGCTGCGGCTGCTCCGCCGTGGGTGCTCGTGATCTTCGGCGTCGCGGGAGCCATCGCCGTCTGGGGCGTCGTCGGCCTGGCGCGCTATCACCCGCAGGTGCTCAGCGAGAGCCAGGAGCTTCCGATCGTGCGGGGGAGCGACTCTGCGGACTCCTCCGACCGTCCGGCTGCCGCCGACGGCGAGTCCTGATCGGCCGGACCGCGGCTGACCCCGGCTGGCCCCTGAGCGGGCCCGGTCGACGTGGCCCGGTCGACGTCCGTCAGTAGGCCGAGTCGATCAGATCCGGCGACACCTCGGACGCGGCCGCCTCATCAACGAAGAAGACGGTGCGCTTGCGCCCCTTCGCACCCGCGGCGGGCACGCTGGCATAGCTCGCACCCGCAAGCGCGAGGCCGAGAGCCGACGCCTTGTCCGCGCCCGTGAGGACGAGCCAGACACGCTTGGACGCGTTCAGCACCGGACGCGTGAGCGTCACGCGCTCGGGCGGCGGCTTGGGAGAGTTCCGCACGGGGAGTGCGGCGGCATCCGTCACGGTGACCTCGGGACGGTCGGGGAAGAGGGAGGCGATGTGCCCGTCCGGTCCGACACCGAGGAAGCACACGGCGAAGGAGGGCCACGGATGCTCGTCCGTGCCGTAGCGAGCGAGCTCCGCCTCGTAGGCCGCGGCGGCCTCGTCGAGGGTCAGGCCCTCGTCGGCGGCCGCGACCTCGTGCACGTTCTCGGCGGGTACGTCGATGTGGTCCAGGAGCGCCGCACGGGACTGGACGGCGTTGCGGTCGGCGTGGTCGCGGGCGACGAAGCGCTCGTCGCCCCACCAGAAGTGCACGAGGGACCAGTCGATCGTCGCCGAACGCGGATGCTCGAGCGTGGCGCGCAGGACCGCACCGCCCATCGAGCCGCCGGTGAGGGCGACGTGGGCGATACGGCCGTTGCGCGTACGTGCACGGAGCCGTGTCAGGAAGCGGTCCGCGACCCGCTCGGCGACGGCGGCGGGAGTGGACTCGATCACGACCCGCTTCTCTGCGGACGCTGACTGCGACGACATCATGCTCCTGTCTCGGGCGGACCCAGCTTCTCCCAGCCCTCGGTGATCACTCGACCGTACAGGACGTCGGGATCGAGACGGCGGAGCTCCTCGGCGAGGCACTCGCGCAGGGTGCGTCGTGGCAGGTGCAGGTCGTGGTCGGGCTGACCGGGCTGCGTGAGCACGGCGTCGCCCGGGGCCGGACGCTCGAGAAGGATGTCACCGGAGGCACGGGTGAGACGCACCGACTTGATGCCCTCCTCCCAGTTCTTCGGGTTCTCGTACGACCACTTCACCGGCACGTCGAGCGCCATCTGCAGCCAGGCGGCGAGGAGTGCCGTGGACGGCGAGGCGGAGGCTCCGCGGACCTCGACGCCCGTGACCTCCTCGTACGGCGGCTGGTCCAGCACGGCGGCGAGCTGCTCGCGCCAGTGCGTCAGACGCGTCCACGCGAGGTCGGTGTCTCCGGGGGCGTGTGTGCGGCCCAGGAGCGCCAGACGGTCGCGCACATCGGGCGACGTTGCGGCATCCGTGATCCGGCGCTGAGCGATGCGTCCGAGCGGCGAGGTCGCGGGGGAGGTGGGAGCCTCCTCCGGCCACCAGGCGACCACGGGCGCATCGGGGAGCAGCAGACCGGTGAGGAGGCTCTCCTCGTTGCTGGCGGCCGCGCCGTAGGCGCGCAGCACCACGACCTCGCTCGCTCCGGCGTCGCCGCCGACGCGGATCTGCGCGTCGAGGCGGGCTTCGCCGTCGCCCGTGGTGAGCACGATGACACGCATCGGGTGCTCGCGCGAAGCGTCGTTCGCGGCGTCGATGGCGGCCTCGGCGACGCCGTTGCGCGCCGAGATCACGAGCGTGAGGACGCGTCCGAGGGCGACCGCGCCGCCCTCTTCGCGCACCTTGACGAGCTGCTTGGCGACCTGGCTGACGGTCGTGTCGGGAAGGTCGATGATCACGGTCGTCTCCAGACTCGTCCGTCGCGGGCCAGGAGGTCGTCGGCGGATGCCGGACCCCACGAACCGGGTGCGTACTGATCCACGGGGCCGCCTTCGGCCGCCCAGAACTTCTCCACCGGGTCGAGGATCTTCCAGGAGAGCTCGACCTCCTCGTGGCGCGGGAACAGGGGCGGGTCGCCGAGGAGCACATCGAGGATGAGTCGCTCGTACGCCTCGGGGCTCGCCTCGGTGAACGCGTGGCCGTAACCGAAGTCCATGGTGACGTCGCGCACGTTCGTGCCGTTGCCCGGCACCTTCGATCCGAACCGGATGGTCACGCCCTCATCGGGCTGCACGCGGATCACGAGCGCGTTCTGGCCGAGTTCGGTGGTGTTGGACCGGCCGAACAGGTGCTCGGGAGCGCGCTTGAACACGACGGCGACCTCGGTCACGCGGCGGCCCAGGCGCTTACCCGTGCGCAGGTAGAACGGCACACCGGCCCAGCGGCGGGTGTCGATCTCGAGCTTGATCGCCGCGTAGGTCTCGGTCGCGGACTGCGGGTCCATGCCCTCCTCGTCGAGGAAGCCGGTGACCTGCTCGCCACCCTGCCATCCGCCGGCGTACTGACCGCGCGCCGTGGCGAGGGAGAGGTCGTCAGGCACGTGCACGGCCGCCAGCACCTTCTCCTTCTCGGCGCGCAGATGCTCGGCCGAGAGGCTGATGGGCTCCTCCATCGCCGTGAGGGCGAGGAGCTGCAGCAGGTGGTTCTGGATGACGTCGCGAGCCGCGCCGATGCCGTCGTAGTATCCGGCACGACCGCCGACTCCGATGTCCTCGGCCATCGTGATCTGCACGTGGTCGACGTAGTTGCGGTTCCAGATCGGCTCGTACAGCTCGTTGGCGAAGCGCAGCGCCAGGATGTTCTGCACCGTCTCCTTGCCGAGGTAGTGGTCGATGCGGAAGATCGAGTCGGCGGGGAAGGCGACCTCGAGCGCGGCGTTCAGGGCACGAGCGGAATCCAGGTCGTGACCGAACGGCTTCTCGATGACCACACGTCGCCAGTGCTCGTCGTCGTCCGCATCCTCGCCGACGAGACCCGAGTCCTTGAGCTGCTTCGCGACGAGCGGGAAGTCCTTCGGCGGAATCGACAGGTAGTAGGCGTGATTGCCCATCGTGCCGCGCTCGACGTCGAGCTTCTCGACGGTCTCACGGAGCTTGCGGAAGGACTCCGGGTTGTCGAACTCGCCCGACACGAACCGGATTCCCTGCAGCAGCTGCGCCCACGTCTCCTCGCGGAACGGCGTGCGGGCGTGCTGCTTGACCGCGTCGTACACGACCTGCGCGAAGTCCTGGTCCTCCCAGTCGCGGCGGGCGAACCCGACGAGCGCGAACCCGGGCGGCAGCAGTCCGCGATTGGCCAGGTCGTACACGGCCGGCATGAGCTTCTTGCGGGAGAGGTCTCCGGTCACGCCGAAGATCACGAGGGCGCTGGGCCCTGCGATCCGGTTGAGACGACGATCGTCGGGGTCGCGCAGCGGGTTGTGCGCGCGCGAGATGGGAACGGACATCAGCGGGTGATTCTCCTGGCTGTTACTTCTGAGCTGCTTCGAAGAGGGCGAGCACGTCGGCCGACGAGTCGGTGATCGTCAGAGTGACGACCGGGCGGCCGTGCTCGGCGAGGACACCGGCGTCGCCGGCTGCCTGCGCCTCGATGAGCTGTCCGAACGTGAACGGACGCTCGGGGATCTCGAGATCCACGTCGGTGCGCTCCAGGATCTGGAGGTACACGCCCTGCGCGGGACCGCCCTTGTGGAACTGGCCGGTCGAGTGGAGGAAGCGCGGTCCCCAGCCGAACGTCGTCGGACGGCCGGAATCGGCGGCGACGAGTTCGCGGAGGCCCTGGAGCTGCGGGAGGTCGAGACGGTTCACGTACGCCTGGATCGACACATAGCCGTCGTCGGCGAGGCGAGCCCAGAGCGCATCCATCACTCCCTCGATCGTGCCGGATGCGGCCAGCACGGGATCGGACACGCGCACCTCGACGCCGTTCTCGACGAACACCGGGGTGGTGGGCTCGGGGCGCGCATCGAGCAGGCCGCGCGCGGCGACCTTCGCCGACTCGACGTCCGGCTGGTCGAACGGGTCGATGCCGAGCAGGTGACCGGCGATCGCGGTGGCGTACTCCCAGACGAGGAACTGCGCGCCGAGAGTGCCGCTCACGAGGATCTCGCCCTGGTGGCGCTCGCGGATATGGAACTCGTCCGCGTCGTCGACCAGTCGGACGATCTGCAGGTCGGCGGGTACGGAGTCGAGCTCGGGGGAGACCGGGAGCAGCACGACCGGGAGGATGCCGGTGGCGTCCTTGCCGGTCGATTCGGCGATCAGCTGCTCGATCCAGTCCGGCAGCCCCTTGATGTGGGTGCCGTCCGTGACCAGACCGAGCTTGTCGCGTCTCGGCGAGGTCGCAGCGATCGCGGCAGCCAGGCGCAGCGCGGGGTTCTCGGCGGAGTC
This sequence comes from Microbacterium sp. LMX7-1.2, assembly GCF_040675935.1. NCBI lineage: Bacteria > Bacillati > Actinomycetota > Actinomycetes > Micrococcales > Microbacteriaceae > Microbacterium > Microbacterium sp. LMX7-1.2. The sequence goes on from NZ_JBEGIL010000001.1 coordinate 3,686,066, forward strand.
GACCGCGACCTCGAGCAGCGACGCCTCGGCCTCGTTCAGGAGCTCGTCGATGTCGACTCCCGCCAGCCCGGAGGGGACCAGGCCGAATGCGGTGAGCGCCGAGTAACGGCCGCCCACGTTCGGGTCGGCGTTGAACACGCGGTAACCGGCCTCACGGGCCGAGGCGTCCAGCGGCGATCCGGGGTCGGTGACGACGACGATGCGCGAGACGGGGTCGATCCCGAGGTCGCGGAACGCGGCTTCGAACGTGCGGCGCTGCGAATCGGTCTCGACGGTCGAGCCGGACTTGGAGGAGACGACGAGAACCGTCTCCTGCAGGCCGTCGTCGAGCGCGGAGAGCACCTGGCCCGGGGCCGTGGAGTCGAGGATCGTGAGCGGCACTCCGGCGGTCTGCGCGATGACCTCGGGAGCGAGCGACGAACCGCCCATACCGGCGAGCACGACCCGCGTCACGCCCTGGGCGCGCAGCTCGTCGCGCAGCGCGACGATCTCGGGGACGAGCGGACGCGACACGGAGACCGCGTCGACCCATCCGAGCCTGATCGCCGCCTCGGCCTCCGCGGCGGGACCCCACAGGGTGGAGTCGCCGCCGGTGAGGCGTGAGGCGACCAGGTCGCGGACGAGAGCCGGGACGGTCTCGTCGATCGCGACACGCGCCGGGCCCGACGCGTGGATCGCGAATGTCATCGCTGGGCCTCCAGCGCCTCGGTCACCTGACCGAGCAGATCGTGCCAGGAGTCGATGAACTTGGCGACGCCCTCGTCCTCGAGCACCTGGGTGACGTCGGTGAGGTCGATGCCGACGGCGGCGAGCTCGTCGAAGACCTTGTGGGCCTCGGCGTAACCGCCGGTGATGGTGTCGCCGGTGATCTCACCGTGGTCGAACGTGGCGTCCAGCGTCTTCTCGGGCATCGTGTTGACGACGCCTGCGGCGACGAGCTCGGTCACGTACAGGGTGTCGGGGAGGTTCGGGTCCTTGACGCCGGTCGACGCCCAGAGCGGACGCTGGAGGTTCGCGCCTGCCGAGAGGAGGTCCTGCGCGCGCTTCTCGGCGAACGTCTTCTCGAACAGCTCGTAGGCGAGACGAGCGTTCGCGAGTCCTGCCTTGCCCTTGAGAGCCGCGGCCTCGTCGCTGCCGATGGCGTCGAGGCGCTTGTCGGTCTCGGTGTCGACGCGCGACACGAAGAACGACGCCACCGAGTGGATCGTGGAGAGGTCGATGCCGGCGGCCTTGGCGGTCTCGAGACCGGAGAGGTACGCCTCGATGACCTCGGCGTAGCGCTCGAGGCTGAAGATCAGCGTGACGTTGACGCTGATGCCGGCGCCGATGGCCTCGGCGATGGCGGGGAGGCCCGCCTTGGTCGCGGGGATCTTGACGAGCAGGTTCGGACGGTCGATCTTCTCCCACAGCTGCTTCGCCGAGGCGACCGTGCCCTCGGTGTCGTGCGCGAGGTCGGGGGAGACCTCGATCGAGACGCGGCCGTCGACGTGGTTCGTGGCCTCCCACACGGGGCGGAAGACATCGAGCGCGTCGGCGACGTCCTGCGTGGTCGCCGCGAAGACGGCATCCTCTGCGCTCGTGCCCGACGCGGCCAGCTCGCTGAGCTGCGCGTCGTACGACGTGTCGTTCTTGTTCGTGATCGCGTTCGCGAAGATCGTCGGGTTCGTGGTGACGCCGACGACGTTCTTGGTGTCGATCAGCTGCTGCAGGTTGCCGGAGGAGATGCGCGTGCGCGACAGGTCGTCGAGCCAGATGCTGACGCCGGCGGCGGCGAGGTCTGCGGTGGGGGTGCTCATGAGTTCTCCTTGATCAGTTGGCGTTCTCGGCCAGGGTCTCGCGCGTGGCCGCGACGACGGCCTCGGTGGTGATCCCGAACTTCTCGAACAGGGTCTTGTAGTCGGCGGAGGCGCCGAAGTGGTCGATGCCGACCGAGCGGCCGCGGTCGCCGACGATGCCGCGCCAGCTCAGCACGGAGCCGGCCTCGACGGAGACGCGGGCCGTGACGCTCTTCGGCAGCACGGACTCGCGGTACTCGGCATCCTGCTCGTCGAACCACTCGAGCGAGGGAGCGGAGACGACGCGGACGTTGACGCCCTCCTTCGCGAGCTCGGCCCGTGCGTTGACCGCGAGCTGCACCTCGGAGCCCGTCGCGACGATGATCGCGTCGGGCGTGCCGTTCGGAGCCTCGGCGAGCACGTACGCGCCCTTCGAGACGTTGTCTGCCGAAGCGAACACGTCTCCGGATGCCGCGCCCTCGCCGCGCTCGAACACCGGGATGTTCTGACGGGTCAGCGCGATGCCGGCGGGGCCCGCGGTGCGGCGCAGGATCTCGAGCCATGCGGCGGCGGTCTCGTTCGCGTCGGCCGGGCGCACGAGCGTGAAGTTCGGGATCGCGCGGAGCGTCGCGAGCTGCTCGATCGGCTGGTGCGTGGGTCCGTCCTCGCCGAGGGCGACGGAGTCGTGCGTCCAGACGAAGATGCTGGGGACGTTCATCAGGGCGGCGAGACGCACCGGCGGGCGCATGTAGTCGCTGAAGATGAGGAACGTGCCGCCGAACGCGCGGGTCTTGCCGTGCAGGACGATGCCGTTGACGATCGCGCCCATGGCGTGCTCGCGGATGCCGAAGTGCAGCACGCGGCCGTAGGGGCTGCCCGACCACTCGTGGGTGGACCACTCGGCGGGGATGAACGACTTGGCGTTCTTGATGGTCGTGAGGTTCGACTCGGCGAGGTCGGCCGATCCGCCCCAGAGCTCGGGGAGCTCGGCGGCGAGGGCGTTGATGACCTGACCGGAGGCGGCGCGGGTCGAGACGTCCTTGCCGCTCTCGAACACGGGCAGCGCGGAGGCGATGCCCTCGGGCAGGTCGCCGGCCTCGAGGCGGTCGAGCAGAGCCTTGCGCTCGGGGTTCGCGGCGGCCCAGGCGTCGAACGACTTCTGCCAGGCGGCGCGCTCCTCGGCGGCACGGGTGGCCAGCCCGCGGGTGTGCTCGATCACGTCGTCGGCGACGACGAAGTTCTTCTCGGGGTCGAAGCCGAGGACCTTCTTCGTGGCGGCGAGCTCGTCGGCGCCGAGGGCCGAGCCATGGATCTTGCCGGAGTTCTGCTTGCCGGGCGACGGCCAGCCGATGATGGTCTTGAGGATGATGAGCGACGGCTTGGAGGTCTCGCCCTTCGCGGCCTCGATCGCGGCGTAGAGCTCGGCGACGTCCTCGACGTACTCGCCGGACTTCTTCCAGTCGACCGTCTGCACCTGCCAGCCGTAGGCCTCGTAGCGCTTCGCGACGTCCTCGGTGAACGCGACGTTCGTGTCGTCCTCGATGGAGATCTGGTTCGAGTCGTAGATCGCGATCAGGTTGCCGAGCTGCTGGTGACCGGCGAGCGAACCCGCCTCGCTGGTCACGCCCTCCTGCAGGTCGCCGTCGCCCGCGACGACGTAGACAAAGTGGTCGAACGGGCTGGTGCCCTCGGCGGCCTCCGGATCGAACAGCCCGCGCTCGTAGCGGGCGGCGTAAGCGAAGCCGACGGCCGAGGCGAGGCCTTGACCGAGCGGGCCGGTCGTGATCTCGACGCCCTTGGTGTGGCCGTACTCGGGGTGGCCCGGCGTGAGCGAGCCCCAGGTGCGCAGCGCCTCGAGGTCGCTGAGCTCCAGTCCGAAGCCGCCCAGGTAGAGCTGCACGTACTGCGTGAGCGAGGAGTGACCGGCGGACAGGATGAAGCGGTCGCGGCCGAGCCAGTCGACGTCGGTCGGGTCGTGACGGAGCACGCGCTGGTACAGCAGGTACGCGGCGGGAGCCAGGCTCATCGCGGTGCCGGGGTGGCCGTTGCCGACCTTCTCCACGGCGTCCGCAGCCAGCACGCGAGCGGTGTCCACCGCGCGCCGATCGATCTCATCCCACTGCAATTCCGACACGGTGAAGCCCTTCTTCAACAGTTCGATAGCGCCCTGGCCGCAGCATCGGTCCGCTTCGTCACGGAGAAAGGTGAATGTGCGCTGGGCGCGCGAGTCCCCCCAGCATAGCGCCGGGGGTCGACCCCGTTTCCTCCCTTTACAACGTGGGAGGAGTCGGGTAATTCCCTCTTGGAGGAGCGAAATCGGATGCCGTGGAATCGCGTCCCATGCGGCGTGGAACGCGATGCCTCAGCAGCCGGGGGCGCCCGGATTCTCCGCGCAGGTGTGCGCCACCAGTGCCGTCCGCGCCTCGAGCACGCGGATGTCGCGGCCGGGCCCGTCCGTGCGGAGTTCTCCGGCCACCGGAAGCCATCCGGTGCCGAGATCGACCTCCGCCGCATACCGCACGTCGACGTCGGCTCGGTAGGTGCCCCGCTCTCGGTAAACGTGGCTCGTGGGTGTCGTCGTGAACTGCGCTTGTCCGAGTTCCGCCCAGGTGCGCCCGGGCGCGTCGCGTGTCGTCGCGGTGCCGTCGCCGTAGGTGTAGTCGTAGGCGACGGGAGTGAAGCGCACCGTGATCGCCACGCCGAACAGAGTGCCCGACACGGTCTGCGTCGATGCGGCGCTCACGAAGTTCGCGGGCATGCCGACGATCGCGACATCGCCGGGTTCGGCGGTCGCGGCGACCGGAGGCGGCGCGAACTGGGCGAGGTCGGCGATCGTGACCGTCGGCAGTGACGGGGGAGCGGAGGGGACGTTCGGCCGATTGGGTATGAGCTCGAAGCAGCGTGCGAACTCCCAGTCGTCGATGCACCGCTGCAACTCGGATCGCGGGTCGGCCGGGGTCGGGGCGGTGGTGTCGCTCTTGCTTCGAGGTTTCCCCGCGGGCGGTGGCGTGCCGGGTTGCTGCTTCGTGCCCGAGATCGTGAGCGTGGACCCGTCGGTTGCGGTCGTGCAGCCTCCGGTCCACGGTGACGTAGCATCACACCCTCGAGATGTGGTCACGTCGGCGAAGGCGAGCAGCGATGTCGCGACGATCAGTGCTATCGCTCGCATGACACTTCTGCCGCTGGTTCAAGGGTTGCGATACGAAGATCACCGCCGGTGGCTTTGAGCGTCACGCTCATGGGCTGGATACTTGGGCGGTCCGGCGGCACCAACGATTCGCCCGTCGCTGCGAAGACGTGAACAGAACTGACATCCACGCAGACGTTGATAGTGACGCTCGTCCGAAGATCGCGGATGTTCGCAGGAGCGAGGTCGAAGTAGTCGGTTCTTCCGGTAACAGTGATTCCGTCCGCGTGAAAGGCGCTAAATGACTCACGCGTTGAGGCGCTCATCTCGCCCGTGAGCAGCGAATACACGCCTTCGAATGTCCGGGGCGATGAGAAGTCAACGTCGTTTAGGGCGTCGTTGTACGCCCGGTACACCTCTTCCGCGGCCGCGAACGCCTCCTCGTCGCTCGCGAAGGCTGGTGTCGGGCTCGGCGTCGGAGCGGGATCAGGGGCGCAGCCCGCGAGCATCCCTCCGAGAGCGAGCACGCTGAGAGCCACGAGGGGGAGGCGGCGTCGGAGGAGCATCCGGTCACGGTAGTCGGATCGGCGTGCACCCCGTGCGCGTTATCCACAGGCCGAGACGCCGAATCGCAGGGCAGACCCGTGCCCGGACCGCCCTCGCGCGTGTCGTAGACTGGAAAAGCTGTCGTGACGTGTGTGGAGGAGGCGATCGAGATCTCGACGATGTCTGATCAGACCGTTGTGAAGAAGACCTTCGGTCGTACCGTGAAGGCGTACGTCGCCCTCACCAAGCCGCGCGTCCTCGAACTCCTGCTCGTGTCGACCGTGCCGGTGATGTTCCTCGCACAGGGCGGCCTCCCCAACATGTGGCTCGTGCTCGCCACGGTCATCGGCGGTGCGATGAGCGCCGGATCCGCCGCGGCGTTCAACATGTACCTCGATCGCGACATCGACGCGCACATGCACCGCACGTCGAGCCGGCCCCTCGTGACGGGCGAGATCACCCCGCGTGGCGCCCTGGTCTTCTCGTGGACGCTCGCGATCCTGTCGACCGTCTGGCTTCTGGTCACGACCAACTGGCTGGCCGCATCGCTCTCGGCGTTCGCGATCTTCTTCTACGTCGTGATCTACACGATGATCCTCAAGCGGCGCACCGAGCAGAACATCATCTGGGGCGGCATCGCCGGATGCTTCCCCGTGCTGATCGGGTGGTCGGCCGTGACCGGTTCGCTCGACTGGCCCGCCTTCATCCTGTTCGCCCTGATCTTCCTGTGGACGCCGCCGCACTATTGGCCGCTGTCGATGAAGTACAAGGACGACTACGACGATGTCGACGTGCCCATGCTCGGCGTGACCCGCAACGCCTCGCAGGTCGGCCTCCAGGTCATCCTCTACGCCTGGGCGACCATCGCCTGCTCGCTGCTGCTGATCCCGATCGCGAACATGGGCCTCGTCTACACCGTGTCCGCCCTCGTGTTCGGCGGATGGTTCATCTACGAGTCGCACCGCCTGTACAACCAGGCCGTGCGGGGGAACGAGGCGCGGCCCATGCGGGTGTTCCACGCCTCGATCACCTATTTGACGCTGATCTTCGTCGCGGTCGCGGTCGATCCGCTGCTGCCGTTCTGAGATCCCTCGTCGTCGGTCGTCTCGACGACCTCGTCCGCTGACGCCTCGACGTTCTCGGCATCCGTCTCTGCCGTGACCGGTGCCTCCGTGCCCTCGGCGGGCGCGGGCTCTTCCGCCGTCCAGTCGATCGGCTCGACGACCACGGGCGCCGCGGCGGGCAGCAGCGCCTGCACGGCGGTGAGTGCGACGGTGAGGAGGATGCCGATGATGCCGGCGCCCAGCAGCACCGATCCCACGACGATCAGCGACTGACCCACATAGACGTCCACGCCCGTCGCGGTGTTGTCGAGCAGCGTGCTGGTCATCGAGCCGACCTGGCCGGCGACGAGCCAGCCGCCCACTCCAGTCGTGGCGAGCGAGAGCACGAGGAGGAGCCAGAAGCCGATGCTGCGTGTGAGTGACTTGTTCATGCCCGCCACGATGCAGGAGCGACTGATGAGGGGCTGATGCGCGCCCTATGCGTCACCTGTGGGGGCTCCGTGCGGCCGTTGTCCCGATCTGCGGTGGGCGACCCGATCCGCTGATCGGATCCCGTCATCGCCTCGCAGATCGGGACGAAGTCAGCGGATCGGGACGTCGACCGCGGCCCTGGCCTTCTTGAGGTGTAGTACGACGAGCGTGTACGTCGCCGCCGACAGGGAGGCGAGCACCATGTGGATCCCGACCAGCAGCGGCGGAAGGCCCTCGCGAGCCTGCCACACGCCTACGCCGACCTGCACGACGATCGCGATCACGAGCACGAGCAGCCACTTCCGCGGCTCGAGCTTGAGCACCCAGGCCGAGACGGTCATCGCGAGGACGAGCGCTGCGAGGATGTAGCCCGGCCACGAGTGCACGTGAGCCAGAACGGTGGCGTCGAAGCCGTGACGCAGCACCTCGGCGTCGCCCGAATGCGGGCCGGATCCCGTGGTCAGCACGCCGAACACGATCGTGACCGCGAGCGCGAGACCGGTGACGTGGCTGAGGATCATGAACCAGGTCGGCACCACGCGCTCGCGCGGACCGGGCACGGCGTACAGGCGCGACAGGAACGCCGCCGTGACGCAGACCAGCAGCAGCGAGGACGTGTAGTGGAACCCGACGATGAACGGGTTCAGCCCCGTGAGCACCGTGATGCCGCCGACAAGCGCCTGAGCGACGACTCCGATCAGCACGATCCATGCGAGCGCGTAGAGGTCGCGGCGCTCCGGCGCCCTGCGCGTGGAGAAGACCGCGGCGGCGATCACGGCCAGCAGCAGGACGCCGGTCGCGACGGGGAACGCGTGCTCGAAGAACTGCGAAACCGCGAGGTAGGCGACGGCTGCGGCGGCGATCCCGCCGACCGCGAACCAGAGCGTGCGCACGAGCGTCCGGGCTCCGCCGAGCGTGTAGAGCACGAGCAGCACCACGGCGAGGGCGATCACGCCCACCACGCCCGTCATCAGGCGGTTCCCGAATTCGATCAGCCCGTGCACGCCCTGATCGGCGTAGATCGGGACGAGGGACTCGGGGGTGCACAGCGGCCACTCCGAGCATCCGAGGCCCGACCCGGTGAGGCGCACGGCACCGCCCGTGCCGATGATGATCGTCTCGGTGACGAACGACAGCCACGCGAAGATCCGCAGCATCCGCCCCCAGACGTCGGCGCGTGCGGACGCCGGTGCGAGCGCGGGGGAGGAGGACGCGATGGTGGTCTCGGGCATTGGTGTCTCCGAACCGCAGCGGACACGGCGGGCGGCCCTGTCGTCAGGCGGAACCTGTAGAATCGGATTGTTGCGATGAGCGCTGACCGCGCTGAGGCATCGACAACAGTTTAGGCGCGATGGAAGCGCCGGTGATGAGGGCCCACCAACGGCACCAGCTCCCGCAGACTCGACGGGGATCAGGTGTGCCGGGGCGGATGAACCGTTTTGGGACCTGTGAGGAGAGTGTGTGATGTCGGATGTGCTGATCGACCGCCCGGAGCTCGATGGTCTGGGGGTGTACGAATTCGGCTGGCACGATGAGGACGCCGCAGGCGCCGTCGCGCAGCGAGGGATCTCCGAGGAGGTCGTCCGAGGGATCTCGGCGCTCAAGACCGAACCCGAATGGATGCTGAAGACCCGCCTCAAGGGATACCAGCTCTTCGGTCGCAAGCCGATGCCGACCTGGGGCGCCGACCTCAGCGAGATCGACTTCGACAACATCAAGTACTTCGTGCGCTCGACCGAGAAGCAGGCGCAGTCGTGGGAGGACCTCCCCGAGGAGATCCGCGAGACCTACGAGCGCCTCGGCATCCCCGAGGCCGAGCGCCAGCGCCTGGTCGCCGGCGTCGCCGCGCAGTACGAGTCCGAGGTCGTCTACCACCAGATCCGCGAGGACCTGGAGGAGCAGGGCGTCATCTTCATGGACACCGACACGGCCCTGCGCGAGCACCCCGAGTTCTTCGAGGAGTACTTCGGCACCGTGATCCCCGCGGGCGACAACAAGTTCGCCGCGCTGAACACCGCCGTCTGGTCGGGCGGCTCCTTCGTGTACGTCCCCAAGGGCGTGCACGTGGAGATCCCGCTGCAGGCGTACTTCCGCATCAACACCGAGAACATGGGCCAGTTCGAGCGGACGTTGATCATCGCCGACGAGGACAGCTACGTCCACTACATCGAGGGCTGCACGGCCCCGATCTACAAGTCGGACTCGCTGCACTCGGCCGTCGTCGAGATCATCGTGAAGAAGAACGCCCGCGTGCGCTACACGACGATCCAGAACTGGTCGAACAACGTCTACAACCTCGTCACCAAGCGCGCCGTCGCGCACGAGGGCGCGACCATGGAGTGGGTCGACGGCAACATCGGCTCCAAGGTCACCATGAAGTACCCGTCGATCTACCTGATGGGCGAGCACGCCAAGGGCGAGACGCTCTCCGTCGCCTTCGCGGGTCCCGGTCAGCATCAGGACGCCGGCGCGAAGATGATCCACATGGCGCCGTACACGCAGTCGTCGATCGTCTCGAAGTCGATCGCCCGCGGCGGCGGCCGTACAGGCTACCGCGGCGAGGTCCGCGTCGACGCAAACGCCCACCACTCGGCGAACACCGTGCGCTGCGACGCCCTGCTCGTCGACACCAAGTCGCGGTCGGACACCTACCCGGCGATCGACATCCGCGTCGACGACGTGCAGCTCGGCCACGAGGCCACGGTCTCGAAGGTCAGCGAGGAGCAGCTCTTCTACCTGCAGTCCCGCGGCATGCCCGAGGACGAGGCGATGGCGATGATCGTGCGCGGCTTCATCGAGCCGATCGCGCGCGAGCTGCCGATGGAGTACGCGATGGAACTGAACAAGCTCATCGAGATGGGCATGGAAGGATCGGTCGGCTGAGATGACGACCCCCACGACGACGCCCACCGCGTCGCGCTCCTCCAGCGCGCACGTGGACCCCGCCGCCCAGGTCGCCGACGCCGGCTTCGTGCCGGTGCAGACGCGCTCGGAGCGCCCGCACTCGTTCGAGCCGGCCGACTTCGGCGCCCCCACCGGGCGCGAGGTCAACTGGAAGCACACGCCGGTCGCGAAGCTCTCGGGCCTCCTGACCGACGAGCCCGGAGACGCGGATGCCGTGACCTACGGCCTCGACGCCGTCGAGGCGCTCCTGCAGCCCGGCGAGGGAGACGCGTACGGCGAGTTCTTCCGCCCCGAGGATCTTCCGAGCGCGCTCGCATGGAAGCACGGTCCCCGCGGCCTGCACATCCAGGTGCCCGCTGAGGCGGAGCTCGACGAGCCCGTCCTCGTGCCGATCACGGGCGCCGGGGCCGACAAGCGCGCGTTCGGGCAGATCCTCATCGAGGCGCAGCCCCACTCGCGCGCGACGGTCGTGCTGGACCACTCCGGCTCGGCGCAGTACGCGCAGAACGTCGAGATCGTCGTCCGCGACGGCGCGACGCTCACCGTCATCAGCCTCCAGCGCTGGGACGATGACGCCGTGCATGCGGCCGCGCACCAGGCCACGGTCGGCGCCGACGCCACGCTCAAGCACTTCGTGATCAGCTTCGGCGGCGGTGTCGTGCGCGTGAACCCGAGCCTCGAGCTCACCGGCGCAGGCTCCGAGGGCTACATGTACGGCCTCTCGTATGCGGATGCCGGGCAGCACCTCGAGAGCCAGGTCTATCTGCACCACAAGGGCGCGCACACCAAGGGCGACGTTCTCTACAAGGGCGCGCTGCAGGGCGAGAGCGCACACTCGGTGTGGATCGGCGACGTGCTGATCGGCCCGGACGCGACCGGCACCGACTCCTACGAGGCGAACCGCAACCTCGTGCTCACCGAGGGCGCGCGCGCCGACTCGATCCCGAACCTCGAGATCGAGACCGGCGACATCGTCGGCGCCGGCCACGCGAGCGCGACCGGTCGCTTCGACGACGAGCAGCTCTTCTACCTCCAGGCTCGCGGCATCACCGAGGAGGAGGCGCGCCGCCTGGTCGTGCTCGGCTTCCTCAGCGACATCGTGCAGCGTCTCGGCATCCCCGCCCTCGAGGAGGAGCTCCTCGCCGCGATCGAAGCCGAGCTGGCAGAGGTCGACGCGTGAGCGCCGAGCGCGTGTGCGGCGTCGACGAGCTCGAGCTCGACACGCCGATCCGCGTCGAGCCGAACGGCGTGCCGATCACCGTGATCAAGGACTCCGAGGGCGTCATCCACGCCATCGGCGACACCTGCACGCACGGCGACATCTCCCTCTCCGAGGGGTTCGTCGAGGGTGACACGGTCGAGTGCTGGGCCCACGGCTCGGCGTTCTCCCTGCTCACCGGCAAGCCCCAGAACCTCCCCGCTTATGAGCCCGTTCCGGTCTACGTCGTCGAGATCGACGGCGACGACGTGCTCATCGACCCGACTGTGACGAAGGAAGTCTGAATGTCTGTTCTCGAAATCCGCGACCTGCACGTGACGGTCGAGACCGAGGCCGGGACCACCCCGATCCTCAACGGAATCACCCTCACCATGAAGACCGGTGAGACCCACGCGATCATGGGCCCCAACGGCTCGGGCAAGTCCACGCTCGCCTACACGATCGCCGGACACCCGAAGTACACCGTGACCTCCGGCTCGATCACGTTCGACGGCGAGGACGTCCTCGAGATGAGCGTCGACGAGCGCGCCCGCGCGGGTCTGTTCCTCGCGATGCAGTACCCGGTGGAGATCCCCGGCGTGACGGTCACCAACTTCCTGCGCACCGCCAAGACCGCGCTCGACGGCGAGGCCCCCTCGATCCGTCAGTGGACCAAGGACGTCAAGGCGTCGATGGCGAACCTGCGCATGGACCCGAAGTTCGCGCAGCGCAACGTCAACGAGGGATTCTCGGGCGGCGAGAAGAAGCGCCACGAGATCCTCCAGCTGGAGGTCCTGCAGCCGAAGTTCGCCGTGCTCGACGAGACCGACTCCGGTCTCGACGTCGACGCGCTCAAGATCGTATCCGAGGGCGTCAACCGCGCCAAGGAGGCCACGGGCCTCGGCGTGCTGCTGATCACGCACTACACGCGCATCCTCCGCTACATCCGTCCCGACTTCGTGCACGTGGTCGTCGCGGGCAAGATCGTCGAGGAGGGCGGCCCCGAGCTCGCCGACCGGCTCGAGGACGAGGGATACGACCGTTTCCTCGACCCTGCAGCCCCCGTCGAGGCGTAGGCTGATCGCATGACAGCCACCCTCACCGACGCGAAGTACGACGAGGTCACCGAGGCACTCAAGGACGTCATGGATCCCGAGCTCGGGATCAACGTCGTCGACCTCGGCCTCATCTACGATCTCGCGTGGGATGACGAGAACGATGCTCTCGTCATCCACATGACGCTCACCAGCGCCGGCTGCCCGCTCACGGACGTGCTCGAGGACCAGACCGCCCAGGCGCTGGACAAGGTCGTCGACCGGTTCCGCATCAACTGGGTATGGATGCCGCCGTGGGCCCCGGAGCGGATCACGGACGACGGGCGCGACATGATGCGCGCGCTCGGCTTCGCGATCTGAGGATGCTCGAGGTCACCGCGCTCCCGCTGGACGAACTGCGGGAGCGCACGAGCGAGAAGTGGCGCGAGTACCCGGACGACGTCCTGCCTCTGTTCGTCGCCGAGACTGACTTCCCGCTCGCGCCGGAGATCACGAAGTCGTTGCAGCGCGCGCTGGACGCGGGCGACACGGGGTACGTGGCGTCGCGGACCCCGGTGGCGTCGTCGTACGCCACTTTCGCCCAGCGACGATTCGGGTGGGACGTCGACCCGACGCGGGTGCGCACCACGGCCGACGTGAGCATGGGGATCGTCGAGATCCTCCGTCGCGTCACGCAGCCGGGGGAGCGCGTCGTCGTTATGCCGCCGATCTATCCGCCGTTCTACGACCTCGTGGCGGAGGCGGGCGCGGAGGTCGTGCGCGTGCCGCTTCGCGACAGCGGTACCGCGTGGGAGATGGACCTCGACGGCATCCGCGCAGCGCTCGACGACGGCGCCACCGCGATCCTGCTCTGCAATCCGCACAATCCCACGGGCACGGTGCACCGGCGCGACGCCCTCACGGCTCTCGGCGAACTCGCGGAGGAGTTCGGGGCGGCGGTCGTCTCCGATGAGATCCATGCGCCGCTCGCGCAGCCGGGGACCGGCTTCACGCCGTTCCTCGATGCGGGAGACGCGGCGCGCCGCGTCGGCTATGCGGTGGTGAGCGCCAGCAAGGCGTTCAACCTCGCCGGCCTCAAGTGCGCGCTCATGGTCACTGCGGTCGACGAGACCAGTGCGGTGGTGCGCGGTCTCCCGGTCGAGGTGGAGTGGCGCACCGGGCAGTTCGGCCTTCTCGCCGCGGTCGCGGCGTTCTCCGAGGAGAGCGATCCGTGGCTCGACGGGCTGCTGCGCACGCTCGACGCCAACCGGCTCCTCGTCGAGGACCTCCTGGCCTCGCGCCTCCCGCAGGCGAAGTACCGCATCCCGGATGCGGGCTACCTCGCGTGGATCGATCTCTCGGGTCTCGGCTGGGGCGACGCTCCCGCCCGCCGCATCCTCAAGGACGCACGGGTCGCGCTCAGCGCCGGGTCGACGTTCGGAGTCGAGGGGGCCGGTCATGTGCGCCTGAACTTCGGGACGAGCCCGGAGATCATCACCGAGGCCGTCGAGCGCATCGCCGCGCTCGTCGGTCGATGAGCGGATCCTCCGTTCCCGCCTCCATCTGGGACCGGGAACGACTCTGGGTCACGGCCGGTTCCGTCGCGCTGATCTTCCTCGCCGCGATCGAGGCGCTCGCGGTCACCACGGTCATGCCGATCGTGAGCGAGGCGCTCGACGGTCGTGAGCTGTATGCGGTGGCGTTCGCCGGCACCCTGGCGACGAGCGTGATCGGCATGGTGGCGGCGGGCGCATGGTCGGATGCCCGTGGCCCCCGAGCTGCTCTCTACGTCGCCGTGTCGCTGTTCATCGTCGGCCTTCTGCTGTCGGGGTTCGCGATCACGATGCACCAGTTCCTGGTCGGTCGGCTCGTGCAGGGTCTCGGCGCCGGCGGACAGACGGTCGCCCTGTACGTCGTGGTCGCCCGTCTCTACCCTCCGGACCTGCATGGACGCGTGTTCGCGGCTTTCGCCGCCGCGTGGATCGTCCCGTCGATGATCGGCCCGTTCCTGGCGGGCGCAGTCGCGGAGTACCTCGACTGGCGCTGGGCCTTCCTCGGTGTCGCGGTGCTCACGGCCGTCGCGTTCGCGATCATCGCGGTGCGCCTGCGTGCTCTCGACCTGGGACACGGCGAACCGCAGGACCGTCGGTCCCTCGTCGTCCGCCTCGCGCTGGCCGTCGTGGTGGCCGTCTTCGCCGTGGCCGTCGGGTTCAGCGCCGACATGCCGATCGCGATCGGCTGGCCGGTGGCGATCGGGGCCATCGCGGTGATCGCGGTCGCCGTGCTGCCGTTGCTCCCGCGTCGCACTCTCCGGGCGGGCCGCGGCCTGCCGAGTGTCGTCCTGATGCGTGGCATCGCCGCGGGCACGTTCTTCGCCGCTGAGGCGTACATCCCGTACCTGCTGATCGAACGGTACGGGTTCAGCGCGACCTGGGCGGGCGTCGCGCTCATGCTCGCGGCATTCGCGTGGGCGGGCGCCTCGCAGATGCAGGGCCGCTACGGCGATCGTCTCGGCAACACGCGAATCGCGTTCATCAGCCTGTCGTGCCTGCTCGTCGCGATGCTCGCGGTGCTGATCGCCGCACTGGGTACAGTGTCGCCGGTGCTCGTGATCGTCGGCTGGGCGTTCGCGGGAGCGGGCATGGGGTTGCTGTATCCGCGACTCACCGTGCTCACGCTCGCGTATTCGAACGCGGGGAACCAGGGGTTCAACTCTTCGGCGCTCTCGATCTCGGACTCCACGGGAGCCGCGGTCGTGATCGCCCTCGCGGGACTCGCCGTCGCGACGCTCGGCGGAGGGGCGGATGCCTTCGCCGTCGTGTTCGCGTTCTGCGTCGCCCTCGTCCTCGTGGGGCTTGTCCCGGGACTGCGGCTCGGCCACGCCGCAGAACCCGCGCGCGACTGAGCCCCACGCGACTGATGTCGCTCGCGGTCGGCCGCCGACCAGCGCGGGACGGATCAGCGCGGCTGCGCGGGGGAGCGCTGGATGCCGGAGAGCGCGGTCACACCCAGGTCGAACACGCGGTCGAGTCCGGCTGTGACGTCGTGCGGACTGTCGTCGGGCAGTGCTCCGTGGCTGTCGGCATGCATGCGCTGCTGCACGAGCGTCGCGTGGCCGAGGACGAACTGCAGGAGCGCGGCGGACCGATCGTCGGGGTCGTCGGCGCCGGATTCGCGGAGGGCGGCGGCGAGTGCGGTCTGCGCTCGCGAGGAGCCGAGGCGCAGGGCGTAGGTGCTGAGCACGAGCTCGGCGCCGTCTCGGTGGGCGAACAACGCGTCGCGGATCGTTCGCGCGGTCGTGAGCACGTCGGTCCCGGAAACGTCGATGGTCGCGGTGATGCGGTCGCTGAGGTCGGCCAGAAGCTCCTGTTTGCTCGCGAAATGCCAATAGAGCGCGCTGGGCTGCACATCGAGGCGCGCGGCGATCCGGCGCATCGAGAGGTCTGGCAGACCGACCTCGTCGAGGAGGGCGAGCGCGATCCGCGCCACGCTGTCACGGTCGTGCCTGGTCGAGTTGTGCTCGGGGCTCATACTCTGAGTATAGTGAACACCGTTCAGGTGAACACTGTTCAGGAAGAAGGAACCATGACCTCGCATCGCAGCGACCTCGGGCGCGACCTCGCCCGCATCGCGGTCTTCGCCGCACTGATCGTCGTCCTCGGCACGGTGACCGTCCCGCTGCCGGGCGGAGTGCCCCTCACGGCGCAGACGCTCGGAGTCATGCTCGCCGGGACGGTGCTCGGACCTCGAAAGGCGCCCCTGGCCGTGCTGCTCGTGCTCGTGCTGGCTGCTGTCGGGCTCCCCGTGCTCGCGGGCGGACGCGGTGGACTCGGCGTCTTCGCGGGCCCCACGGCCGGCTACCTCCTCGGATGGATCGCGGGCGCGATCATCATCGGTCTCATCGCGCGCGGAGGCCGCATCACGTGGTGGCGCACCGCACTCGGTGCCGTGGTCGGCGGCATCCTCGTCGTCTACCTCTTCGGCATCCCCGTGCAGGCACTCGTCCTCGGCGTCGATCTCGCGCCGACGGCACTCTCCAGCCTCGTGTTCCTTCCCGGCGACCTGCTCAAGGCCGCGGCCGCCACAGTGCTCACCCTCGCACTCCTGCGCGCGTACCCGCCGGCGTTCGGTCGACGGCCCGCACTCGGTGCGCCCGCCCGTGCGGTCTGACACGCGCACCCGGCACATCGCGCTCGAGGGGGTGAGCGTCGAGCGCGACGGGCGCACGGTCCTGAGCGAGGTGAGCATCGGCCTCGACGCAGCGCGCATCGCGGTCGTCGGCGCCAACGGATCGGGCAAGTCGACCTTCGCGCGGTTGCTCAACGGCCTCGTCGCCCCGACCGCCGGTCGAGTCTCGGTGCACGGCCTCGACGTGCAGAAGGAGATCCGGGAGGTGCGCCGTCGCGTCGGCTTCGTGTTCACGGATCCGCAGGCACAGATCCTCATGCCGACGCCGGCGGAGGACCTCGCGCTGTCGATCCGGGGCGTCTCGCGCGCCGAGACCGAACGCCGCGTGCAGGAGACGCTGGCCGCCCACGGGCTGCAGGACCACGCCGACGTCCCGGCATCCGCTCTCTCGGGCGGTCAGAAGCAGATGCTCGCCCTCGCATCCGTGCTCGTGACCCGGCCGGCGCTCGTCGTGGCCGATGAGCCGACCACGCTGCTCGACCTGCGCAACGCACGACGGATCGGCGATCTGCTGCTGGCGCAGGATGCTCAGGTCGTGATCGTCACTCACGATCTCGAGCTCGCGGCGCGCTGCGATGAAGCCGTGCTCTTCGCTGACGGGCGCGTGATCGCGGTCGATGAGCCCGACGCGGTGATCGCCCACTACCGGAGGTCCTGCGTGTGATCCAGCTCTACCGGCCCGGTGCGAGTGTGCTGCATCGTCTTCCGGCGGGCGTCAAGCTCGCCGCCCTCGCGGTCATCGCGATCGTGCTGTCGACCTTCGCTCACGACGCCGTGAGCATCGCGGGCGCTCTCTGCGGGGTCGGGCTGCTGTTCCTCGTCGCCGGACTCCCGCTCCGGGTCCTCGGCACGGAGGTGTGGCGTCTGCGCTGGCTGGTCCTGGTGCTGGGACTCGCGCTGTGGATCTTCGTGTCCCCGCAGATCGCCTGGATCAACACCGGGCGCGTCGTCGCGTTGATCCTGCTCGCGAGTCTGCTCACGATCACGACGCGGATGAGCGAGCTGCTGGCGGTGCTGCGGACGATGCTGCAGCCGCTGCGACGGTGGAACGACACCGAGGCCGCCGCCATGACCGTGTCGCTCGCGATCGCGATGATCCCCGTGGTGTCGGGGTTCGCCGGCGACATCGCCGACGCGCAGCGTGCGCGAGGCACCCGTCTCGGCGTGCGCGCCGTCGTGCCGCTCATGGTGCGCACGCTACGACACGCGGACGACGTCGGAGACGCCCTCGCCGCGCGCGGGCTCGTGTGAGCGGCGCGCAAGGCGCAGTGCCACGACCAGTCCGACCACCGCCAGCGCGGCGGTGACCACCGTGGTGCCCACCAGCAGCAGAAGCGCGATCGAGGCGATGCCGAGGGCGGTCGCGAGGGCGAGCCGTCGGCCGGAGCTCGTGCCCTCGGGTGCAGGCCGGGTCTCGAATCGCGTCAGGGACACGGCGACCACGGCGCTCAGCACGACGGCTGTCAGGAGCCACAGTGGGCGACCCGCCCACCACGCGGCGCTGCTCGGCGCCGGAAGGACCGCGCCGGCGGCGATCGACAGCAGCGCCATGCCCCCGGCCATCGTGAGCAGAACCGGCATGTGCCAGAGGTAGATCGTCATGGTGCGTCGATTGACGAAGTCGGAGAACGCCGCGGGCAACGGCCGACGGCTGAACCGCGCGATGCGGTCGCGGAGCAGCGACACGAGTGCCAGGTGCACGACGCCGACGAGCAGCAGCGCACCCGTGGGAGGGTTGATGTTCGCGACGAGGTCGGGGGAGTAGACGCCCGTCGCGACGCAGCCGATCAGAACCAGGAGCGCCAGACCCGCGCCGAGTCCGCGCGTGCGGCGGCTCAGGCGGTCGATCGTGCCGTCCGCGAGGAAGAAACCGAGCTGCTGGAGCGTCAGCCACACGAACGCGAGGTTGAGGAAGCCCAGTGCGTCGACTCCGGTATGGGCGCGCATGATGTCGACGAGGGCCGCAGCCCCCGCGAGCATGCTCAGCGCGACGACCGGGGAACGCCGGTGCGCGGCGGCGAGCACAGGCAGCAGCGCCTGGCACAGCAGGAACACCCCGAGGAACCAGAGCGGCTGCGCGAAGCGGAACCCGGCGATCGCCACGAGATGACCGGGCACTCCGGCGAGGAGCAGCGCCGCCAGCAGCGCGCCGACGACGACGATCACGAGCACGGCGGGCCGCAGCAGACGGTGGATGCGGGTGGCCACGAAGGCCGCATCCGTCTGCCCGCGCTCCCGACCCCGGCGGTGGGCGATGATGCCCGCGAACCCTCCGATGATGAAGAACAGGGGCATGACCTGCAGAATCCAGCTCACCGGGAGGATCCACCACGTCCCGTCGCTCGCGTTCTCGAAGACCGGTCCTGCATCCGTCACCGTGACCCCGACCATGATCGCGTGCAGCAGCACCACGCCCAGCACGCAGAGCGCGCGGAGGAGGTCGATCGCGGTGTCGCGGGTGCTCGGCGCCGATGCGCGGGATGCGGATGCCGGTGGTGCCTCGACGACGGTCATGTGTCCTCCTCGGTCAGGGTGTCCGAGGAGCGTATGGAGCGGGTGGCGGCCGAGGGATCACCCTGCGGGGCTGTTCGACCCCCTACCGCGGGGTGAGTCAGGAAGCAGGTTCGACGAGCCCGGTGTCGTAGGCGAGGATCACAGCGTGCACGCGATCGCGGAGGCCGAGCTTGGACAGCACCTTGCCGACGTGCGTCTTGACCGTCTGCTCGGCGATGAACAGCTCCGCGGCGATCTCGCTGTTCGAGCGGCCCCGCCCGATCTGCACGAGAACCTCCCGTTCACGCTCCGTCAGATCGGCCAGCACGGTCTGCGACCGCGGAGCCGCGGGTCGACGTCCCGCGAACTGCTCGATCATCCGTCGCGTGACGCTCGGCGCCAGCAGCGCGTCACCGCCCGCGACGACGCGCACCGCGTGCACGAGCTCCTCCGGCAGGGCATCCTTCAGCAGGAACCCGCTGGCACCCGCCTCGAGCGCGTCGTACACGTAGTCGTCGATGTCGAACGTGGTCAGCATGAGGATCCGGGGGACGTGGGCGGCCGGGTACCCGGGGCCGAGGATGCGTCTCGTGGCCTCGATGCCGTCGAGTTCCGGCATCCGCACGTCCATGAGGATCACGTCGGGGTCGAGGCGTGCCGCGAGGGTCACGGCCTCCGCGCCGGTCGCCGCCTGCCCTGTCACCCGGATGCCGTCGTGGGCGTCGAGGAGCGCGGCGAAGCCGGCGCGGACCATGGCCTGGTCGTCGGCGATCAGCACGGATATCGTCACGGGTTCTCCTCGGTGTCCGCTGTCGTATCGGCGGTCGCGTCGACGGCAGGCACGGTGATCGGAAGCGTCGCGGAGACCTCCCAGCCTCCGTCGGGGGTCGGAGACGCGGTGAAGGTCCCGCCGAGCAGCTCGACGCGCTCGCGCATGCCCCGCAACCCGTGACCGCCGGTGCGGGGTTCGTCGGCGGTGGCGGGACGGGCATTCCGCACCCGCAGACCGACACGGGCGGCATCCGCCTGGACCCTCACCGTGACGGCGGCGCCGTGCGCGTGCCGTACCGCGTTGCTCAGAGCCTCCTGCGCGATCCGGTAGGTCGCGATCTGCACGGCGGACGGCGCATCGGCGACCGGCCCGGTGATTTCCAGACCGACGGTGACACCCGCGCGCCGGATCGTGTCGACGAGCGCGGGGATGTCGTCGATGCGCTGCTGAGGTGAGAGATCGGCCGTCTGGTCCTCGGTGCGCAGCACCCCGAGCATCCGTCGCATCTCGGTGAGGGACGACCGCGCGGTCGCGGCGATGCTGTCGAACTCCTCCGCGGCGGTCGGGTCGATCTCGGGAAGCCGGTACCGGGCGGTCGACGCCTGCACCTGGATCACCGACATGCTGTGCGCGATCACATCGTGCAGCTCGCGGGCGATCCGGGTGCGCTCCTCCACGAGCGCCCGCCGGGACTCCTCGAGCGCCGAGTGCTCTCGTTCCTTGGTGAGCTCTTCGGAGACCCGGAGGCGGCCGGCGGTCAGCGCGGCGATCAGATAGGTCGCGAGAGCGACGGATGCCGTGACGATGAGGTTCGCCGTGACGTTCGCGGCGACGCCGGCGGGCGCGAGCACGTCCTGACGGAGCAACGGCAGCGCGAGCGACGCCAGGCTGCCGATCACGAGCGGGAACGCACCCAGGCGCGCACCGTGGCGGAACGTCACGACCGCGACGAGGAGCACGAAGGACAGCAGTGCCGGGACCGACCACGGCCACGGCGACGCGGCCGCATCTGCGATCGAGACGAACAGCGGCGATGCGACGGCCGCCACGGCGAAAACTGCGATCGCGGTTCGCGGCCGGTTGACTGCCAGCAGCGGAGCCCCGCACACGGCGGCGCCGAGAATGAAGGACAGCGGCAGCGGAGCGTCGAAGAGCACGGTCTGCAGAGGGACGAACAACGAGTAGAGCACGACCACCGCGGTGCCCAGGAGCACCAGGGCGACAGTGCGCCCCTCGATCCGGGACGCCCGTTCGGTGCGCTGCCGTGATCGTGCCATGACACTCATCCTGCCAGGTGCGGTACGGGGTCGCGGCGGCGCCGTGCTGCCGTGATGCGGTCGATCACGAGACCGAGGAGCAGCGCGACCGCGATCCCGATGCCCGCGCTGAGCAGCGGCTGATCCGTGATCCAGGCGCCGGCGAGGAGGCCGATAGCGAGGCTCAGCGCGCTCCAGCTCGTACCGGCGACGAGACTCAGCGGCACGAAGCGACGCCAGGCGAAACCGAGAGCGCCCGCCGACATGTTCACCGCCACCCGCCCGACCGGGATGTACCGTGCGCCGAGGATCAGCGCGGCGCTGCGCCGCTCGAGAGCGTGGTGCGCATGGGCGAATGCGGCGGAGACCCGCGGCCGCCGCATCCACGCCCAGCGCGTGGTGCCGACGCGACGGCCGATCGCGAAGGCGATGTTGTCGCCGATCGCCGCCCCGATCGCCGCGAGGAGACCCAGCGGGAGCAGCATCCACAGCGCACCTGTCGACGCCGCGACGGCAGCCGCCGCGACGAGCACCGTCTCGCTGGGTACGGGCGGGAAGAATCCGTCGATCACCGTCACGACGAACAGCACGAGGTACAGCCACGGCGACGCGACGGTCTGCAGAATGAGCTCGTTGATAACATCCACCCGAGAAGGCTAGGAAGTGGGAGGGTCGTGAAGCATCACCCCGGAGTATCGACCGCATCACTCCGCAGAGTGACTTCGCAGAGGTCCGCGCTGGTCGGCGAGACACTCGTGCTCGGTCTCCTGGTCGACGACGAGACGCGCTGCGAGCACTATCACGGCCCGCTCGACGTGATCGCCCTGCGCTTCGCGTGCTGCCGGGAGTGGTACCCGTGCCACGAGTGCCATGCGACTACCGCGGATCACCCCGCAGCGCAGTGGCCTGTGGAGGACCGTCACGAAGAAGCCGTGCTCTGCGGGGTCTGCGGGTCCCGCCTGCGGATCGACGCCTACCTCGACGCGGACGCCTGCCCGCAGTGCGCGGCGGGCTTCAACCCCGGATGCCGTCTGCACCACCGGCTGTACTTCGACTGAGCACCCAGCTGGGCGATCTATACTGGGAGGCTGGTCGCTCGACCTGCTTCCCCCTCTGACGAACGGACATCCGCTGTGCTCGCCGTGCACGAACTCGAGATCCGCGTGGGCGCACGCCTCCTCATGGAGAACGTGTCGTTCCGCGTCAACGACGGCGACAAGATCGGACTCGTCGGACGCAACGGAGCGGGCAAGACCACTCTGACCAAGGTGCTCGCCGGCGATGTGCTGCCCTCCGGCGGCAGCGTCACGCGGTCGGGCGAACTGGGCTACCTCCCGCAGGACCCGCGCTCCGGCGATCCGGAAATGCTCGCCCGCACCCGCATCCTCGACGCCCGCGGACTCGGCAGCCTGGCGCTCGGAATGGCAGAGGCGACCGTCGCGATGGGGTCGGACGATCCGGCCGTCGCCGATAAGGCGATGAAGCGCTACGCGCGCCTCACCGAGCAGTTCGAGGGCCAGGGCGGATACGCCGCCGAGGCCGAGGCCGCGTCGATCGCGAACAATCTGTCGCTTCCCGACCGCATCCTCGACCAGCCGCTCAAGACGCTCTCGGGAGGCCAGCGCCGCCGCATCGAGCTCGCCCGCATCCTGTTCTCGGATGCCGACACGATGATCCTCGATGAGCCGACGAACCACCTCGACGCCGACAGCGTCGTGTGGTTGCGTGAGTTCCTGAAGAACTACAAGGGCGGGCTGATCGTGATCAGCCACGACGTCGAGCTCGTCGGCGAGACCGTGAACCGGGTGTTCTACCTCGATGCGAACCGTCAGGTCATCGACGCGTACAACATGAACTGGAAGAACTACCTGCGTCAGCGCGCCGCCGACGAGGAGCGCCGCAAGAAGGAGCGCGCGAACGCCGAGAAGAAGGCGACCACCCTGCAGCAGCAGGCCGCGCGCTTCGGAGCCAAGGCCTCGAAGGCCGCCGCCGCGCACCAGATGATCGCCCGTGCGGAGAAGCTCCTCGCCGGACTCGACGATGTGCGCCAGGAGGATCGCGTCGCGAAGCTGCGGTTCCCGAAGCCCGCCGCCTGCGGCAAGACGCCGCTCATGGCATCCGGACTGTCGAAGTCCTACGGATCGCTCGAGATCTTCACGGACGTCGACCTCGCGATCGACCGCGGCTCCAAGGTCGTCGTGCTCGGACTCAACGGCGCCGGCAAGACCACTCTGCTGCGGATGCTCGCCGGAGTCGACAAGCCCGACACCGGCCAGCTCGAGCCGGGACACGGCCTCAAGGTCGGCTACTACGCGCAGGAGCACGAGAATCTCGACGTGAACCGGTCGGTGCTCGAGAACATGGTGTCGGCCGCCCCGCACATCACCGAGACCGAGGCGCGCAAGGTGCTCGGATCGTTCCTGTTCACGGGAGACGACGTCCTCAAGCCGGCCGGCGTGCTGTCCGGTGGCGAGAAGACACGACTGTCGCTCGCGACGCTCGTGGTGTCCTCCGCGAACCTGCTGCTCCTGGACGAGCCGACCAACAACCTCGACCCCGCTTCGCGCGAGGAGATCCTCGGTGCACTCGCGCACTACGAGGGTGCCGTGGTGCTGGTGTCGCACGACCCGGGTGCCGTGCAGTCCCTCAACCCCGAGCGGGTGCTCATCCTGCCCGACGGCGTCGAGGACATCTGGAACCAGGAGTACCAGGAGCTGATCGAGCTCGCCTGATCGGCTCCGTCGTCGCGTGCATGCGTGTCCTAGGCTCGAGCCGTGACGCACGACGACTCGACGCTCGACGCCAGGCTCAACGACGGGTTGCGCGGCAGGCACGCCCTCACCGGTGACGCGCCCGAGTGGGATCTCGAAGCGCTGCCGGAGGACCCGGCCGTCCTCTTCGCCGAGTGGATGGAGGCGGCGGATGCCGCGGCGGTCCCCGAGCCGCACACAGCCACGCTCGCGACGGTGGATGCCGAGGGCGTGCCGGACGCGCGGACCCTGATCCTCAAGCGGGTCGACGAGCGCGGATGGGCGATCGCGAGCACCCGTTCGTCGCGGAAAGGTGCGCAGCTCGCCGCCGCCCCGGCCGCGGCGCTGAACTTCTGGTGGCAACCGCAGGTGCGCGCCGTACGGGTACGCGGTCGAGTCGAAGAAGCGACAGCACATGAGAGCGCTGCCGATCTCGCCGCACGGTCACGGGCCGCCCAGGCGCGCGTCGCCGACGGGGACTGGGTGCTCTGGCGCATCGTTCCCGATCGCATCGAGTTCTGGCAGGGATCGCGAGACCGCCGCCACACCCGTGTCGTCTATGTGCCGGCCGAGACCGGTTGGTCGCACACCGTCACCGTCGACTGAGCGGGGAGCCCCGACAGTCAACCGATCAGCGCGCGTCGAGCAGCTCGTCCTCGATGTCGGCGTCCGCATCGCGTCGTCGCGGCTTCTTCTCGGGTGCCGGGCGGCCTTCGACCTCTTCGCGGTGCTTCACGACCTCGGTGCGGATGATGTAGCCGATGAAGATGAAGCCCATGATCGCGAACAGGATCCACTGGATCGCATACGACAGATGCGGACCCGGGTCGTCGGTGGGGGAGTCGAAGCCGCCGAGTGCGGCGTCCGCTGCCGGGTCCTCGCTCACGATCTGTCCATAGGCGCCGGTGACGATGTCCTCGCCCACCAGGTCTGCGATGGACGGCAGATGGATCGTGGGAACCTGACCCTCGGGGGCACCGCGACCGGAGGCCGGGAGCTGTTCACCGGGCCGCAGACGCACGACGACCTCGACCTCGCCAGAGGGCGGCGCGGGCACGGCATCCGGAGAGTCGCCGTCGCCCGGCGGGACCCACCCGCGGTCGACGATGAACACGCGCCCATCGACGTCGCGGAAGGGTACGAGCACCTCGAACGCGCTGGTGCCGCCGTGCGGACGATTGCGAACGAGGAGCTGCTCATCGGCGAGGTACTCGCCCTGGAGCAGGACGGGATGCCACACGTCGCCGGCGTCGAGCCGCCCATCGGCGCCGATGAGATCGGCGAGCGGCACGGGCTCGGCGTCGTAGTTCCTCTCGACCAGGGCGATCTGCTCGGCGCGTGACTCGTTGCGCTCGAACTGCCAGTGCGACAGGAAGGCGCACGCGACGGCGAAACCGACGGCGATGAGCACGTAGACGCTCCACCGCCGCAGGCGCGCGCTCATGAGCGAGCTCCGTCCGTCGCCGCCGCGGGGAGGTCGCGGACCGTCACCGGGAAGTCGCGTGCGGCGAGGTAGTCGCGGAGGAACGACACGTGCTCGGGGCACGCGAGCCAGATCTTCTCCCGATCAGCGGCGTGGATGCGCGGGTTGCGCCACACCACCTGGGAGATGGCCGCGTCCCGGCATCCGGCACGCGAGCATTCGAGGCTTGTCACGCGCGATCCTGACCGCTCTCATGGATCGTGATGATCCACGGGTCCGCGGTCTCCGACGTCCGGACGTCCTCGGCCTCCGGACGCCGAGGAGCCTCGATCTCCTGCACGGGCGATTCTGCCGTCGTCTCGGTGCTGTCGCTGCCCGCATTCGCGAAGACCACGGCGATGTACGGCAGCACGGCGGCGGCGGCCGCGAAGACCCAGGTGTACCAGCCGTACGGCTGCACGAACATCATCAGGCCGAAGCAGACGATGCGGATCGTCATCGTCAGGGCGTAGCGGCGCACACGGTGGTCACTCTCGGCCTGCGGCGACTGCGGCAGGGAGGTGACAGCGGGTGTCAGGCGCTTGCTCTTCACGATGAGTCCAGCCTACGCCGCAATGCGGCGTGTGGCATGCCGATCCGGCGTGCTGACGCGGCCGCTCGCCGGGCCGTGTCCGAGGTCTCAGGTGGCGAACACGAAGGGGAGCGTGAAGGCCCCGACGAGCAGGAAGCTGATGAGGGTCATGACGATCCCGATGACGAGGAGTCCGACCATGACGTACCCCATGATGAGGCCGGCGAAGGCCATGCCGCGTCCACCGATCGCGGGGTTCGCCTTGGTCTGTCGAAGGGCCATATGTCCGGTGATCACGGCGACGATGGGGATCAGCAACGGCAGGATCAACCAGAAGAAGAGGCCACCGAGGACGACGCCCGCGATGCCGCAGATGAGCGAGGTGATCGCGAGGCCGCTGTTCGGACGCTGCGCGGGATAGATCGTCGCGGGGTATGCCGGGATCTGGTAGGCGCCGGGCTGGGCGTACGAACCTGCCGGGTACACCGGCTGCGCCGAGGCGCTGCCGTATGCCGGTGCGGGTGTGGGCGCCGCGCCCGGATACGCCTGGGTCGGAGACCCTGTCGGGTACGTCGGACTCTCCGGATACGGCGGATTCTGCGGGTACGACGCCGTCTGCGGGTACGACGGTGCCGGTGGGTACGCGGGAGTGGCTTGGTACGGCGGAGCCAGCGGTGCGGCCGGAGGCGGAGGCGGCGTCGGCTGCTGCCCGTCGGGACCGGTAGGGATGCTGTTGTCGCTCACGCTCAAGCCTTTCGTCGCGTTCAGCGTTCCAGTCAGACCGGCATGCTGTCAAACATGAGTCGGGTGACGTCCCCTGGCCGACGACTAGGATCGATGGCGACCCGGCCGTCGACCCGTGCGGCCAGATCTGGAGTGGAAATGAGTTCTGAGCGCGTCGTCCTCGTCACCGGCGGCAACCGCGGCATCGGCCGGGCCATCGCCGAGCGCTTCGTGCGCGACGGCTACCGCGTGGCCGTCACCGCCCGCAGCGGCGAGGGACCCGACGGGACCCTGACCGTTCGCGCCGACGTGACCGACTCCGCGTCGCTCGACGCAGCCTTCACCGAGGTCGAGCAGCAGCTCGGGCCGGTCGAGATCCTCGTCGCGAATGCGGGAATCACGAAGGACACGCTCCTCCTGCGCATGAGCGAGGACGACTTCGACAGCGTGGTCGCGACGAACCTCGGCGGAAGCTTCCGCGTCGTCAAGCGCGCATCGAAGGGCATGCTCCGCGCACGCTTCGGCCGCATCATCCTCATCTCGAGCGTCGTCGGACTGTACGGCTCGGCCGGTCAGGCGAACTACGCCGCTTCCAAGAGCGCCCTGGTCGGCTTCGCGCGATCGATCACGCGAGAACTCGGCGGTCGAGGCATCACCGCCAACGTCGTCGCCCCCGGATTCATCGAGACCGACATGACCGCCGAACTCCCCGAGGAGACCCAGGCGCAGTACAAGGCGAACATCCCCGCCGGTCGCTTCGCGACGGCCGACGAGGTCGCGGGAGTCGTGACATGGCTCGCGGGCGACGACGCGGGCTACATCTCCGGGGCCGTGATCCCGGTCGACGGCGGCCTCGGCATGGGGCACTGACCGCGCACGTTTCTCGTTGCCGGGATGACGTAGCCCCGGGTGACTGTTCCGCCGCTCAGGAGCGTCGAGAGACCGCGGAGTCGATGAGCTCCGCCAGACGATCCGGGACCGAGAACTGCGGCCAGTGCCCGGAGCCGATCCGCACGACCTCCGTGTCGGCGATGGCACGGAATTCGTCTCCGTAGGACCCCCACTGGTCGAGCTCCGACAGCAGCGTCTCGTGGTCAAGGCCGCCCATCAGCAGAGTCACTGGAACACGATGGCGGCCGCCGTCGAGGACCACCGGATCGGTCGGCACCCTCGCCGGGACGCTGCGAGTGAGCGGGACGGTGCGAGCCCTGGTCGCCTCGTCGAGGTCGTCGACGTCCTCCGCGGGGAAGAAATCCCACCCCGGGAACGGGATCACGCCATCCACCACCTCGAACTCGCTGATCGCGGCGCCCGAGGGCGGCGGCACGGTATCGACGAACACCACGCGGGCGACCGCGTCCGGGCGGGCGTCGGCGACGCCCCATGCCACGTTGCCGCCGCCGCTGTGTCCGACCACGGCGACCTGCCCGCCGATCGCATCCACCGCGGCGACACCCGCGGCCACCCAATCGGCGATGCCGATCTCGGCGGAGTCCGCGGCCGAGGCTCCGACCCCCGGCATGGTGAGCGCGTGCACGGTGTGTCCCGTACGCTCGAGGTCGGGGGTCACGTCGTTCCAGCTGTCAGCGTCGAGCCACAGCCCGGGGATGAGGATGATGTCCATGGCCCGACGATAGACGGGGCCACCGACATCCGCTACGGCAGCAGCGGGATGACCTCGGACAGGTCCTGCGGCCCGACCACGAGACTGGCAGCGGCGCGCACAGCGGGCTTGGCGTTGAACGCGAGGCCGAGTCCTGCGACGCCCATCATGAGGAGGTCGTTCGCGCCGTCGCCGATCGCGATCGTCGCGCGACGGGGGACGCCGAGCTCGTCGGCCCACTCCTGCAGTGAGGCCGCCTTGGCCGCGGCATCCACGATGTCGCCGTCTACCCGACCCGAGAGAGCACCGTCGGCGACGTCCAGGCGGTTGGCGCGCCAGCGATCGACGCCGAGTTTTGGGGCGATGTGATCGAGGATCTCGTGGAAGCCGCCGGAGACGACGCCCACGACCCCGCCACGGGCATGGATGGCGGCGGTCAGCTCGTGCACGCCCGGTGTCGGCTCGACACGGGCGCGCACGCGCTCCAACCCCGCGAGGGGGACGCCGGCGAGAGTGGCGACCCGGGAGCGCAGGCTCGTCGCGAAGTCGACCTCACCCCGCATCGCCGCCTCGGTCGCGGCCTGCACCTCGGCGCGGCGCCCGGCCTCGTCGGCTATCAGCTCGATCACCTCGTTGCGGATCAGGGTGGAGTCTGCATCGAGGACGACGAGGAAGCGCGCGGAGGTCACCCGTCGAGCCTAGCGACCGGGACCGCCGCGCTCGGACGTCATGACGCGCGCCGGGCCGGCCCGGTCACCGTTCGATGAACACGCCCTTGCCGACGACCGTGATGCCGGACTCGGTCACGGTGAACCCGCGCGCGAGGTCGCGTTCGCGATCCACGCCCACGGTCGCCCCGTCGGCGAGCACGACGTTCTTGTCGAGGATCGCGCGATGGACACGGGAGCCCGCCCCGACCTGCACATGGTCGAACAGCACGGAATCCGTGATCGTGGACCCGCCCCCCGCGAGAGTCCAGGGGCCCACGACGCTGCGCTCCAGATGGGTGCCGGAGAGCACGGAGCCCAGCGAGACGATCGAGTCGATCGCGTTGCCGATGCGGCCGACCGAATCGCGCACGAACTTCGCGGGCGGCGAGTTGACCGCCTGCGAGTGGATCGGCCACTCCATGTTGTAGAGGTTGAAGATCGGCAGGGTCGAGATGAGGTCGCGGTGCGCGTCGAAGAACGAGTCGATCGTCCCCACATCCCGCCAGTACGAGCGGTCGCGCGGGGAGGAGCCGGGCACCTCGTTCTGCTTCATGTCGTAGTACCCGGCCTCGCCACGGTCGACGAAGTACGGGACGATGTCGCCGCCCATGTCATGACCCGAGGTCGGTGACTCCCCATCGGCTTCGACCGCCGCGATCAGCGCATCGGCGTCGAAGATGTAGTTGCCCATCGAGGCGAGCACCTCATGCGGGGAGTCCGAGAGGCCCTCGGCATCCGTAGGCTTCTCGAGGAACTGCCGGATGCGCCCGGACTCGGTGTCGGCGTCGATCACGCCGAACTGTGAGGCCAGCGCGAGAGGCTGGCGGATGCCGGCGATCGTGGCCTTCGCCCCGGATTCGATGTGAGCCTCCAGCATCTGGCGGAAGTCCATCCGGTACACGTGGTCGGCGCCGATCACGACGACGATGTCGGGCTTCTCGTCGTTCAGCAGGTTCATGCTCTGCAGGATCGCGTCGGCCGATCCGGAGAACCACCGCTTGCCGAGGCGCTGCTGAGCGGGGACGGACGCGACGTAGGAGTCGAGCAGCGCGGACATCCGCCAGGTCTGCGAGATGTGCCGGTCGAGGCTGTGGGACTTGTACTGGGTGAGCACCACGATCTGACGTAGGCCGGAGTTTATGAGGTTCGAGATCGCGAAGTCGATCAACCGGTACTGCCCGCCGAACGGTACGGCGGGTTTGGCCCGGTCAGCGGTCAGAGGCATGAGCCGCTTGCCCTCGCCGCCGGCGAGGATGATACCGAAGACCTTCTTTGGTGCTGACATGACCCCACCTTAGATGCCGCGGCCCTCGCGGAACTAGCATCTGGACAAGCGAGTCACTAGCGTCTAAGAATGCGCGTCGAGATGATCACGAAGGAATACCCGCCGGAGATCTACGGAGGGGCCGGCGTGCACGTCGCCGAGCTCGTGTCGGCGCTTCGCGAGACGGTCGATGTGACGGTCCGGGCGTTCGGCGCGGAGCGCGACGAATCGGGTACGTTCGCGTACCGCACGCCCGCGGGTCTCGCCTCCGCGAACCCTGCCCTGCAGACCCTCGGCACCGACCTCGAGATCGTCGCGGCGATCTCCGATGCCGACCTCGTGCACAGCCACACCTGGTACGCGAACTTCGCCGGGCACCTCGCCTCGCAGCTGCACGGCATCCCGCACGTGCTCACCGCTCACAGCCTCGAGCCCCTTCGTCCGTGGAAGGCGGAGCAGCTCGGCGGAGGCTACGCGGTCTCGGGCGGCATCGAGAAGCTCGCCTACGAGAACGCCGCAGCCGTCATCGCGGTCAGCGCCGGCATGCGCGCGGACATCCTGCGCAGCTACCCGGCCGTCGATCCGACCAGGGTGCGGGTGATCCACAACGGGATCGATGTCGAGAAGTGGCGGCCCGTGCACGACGAGGCGTTCCTGCGGTCCATCGGCATGGATCCGGCGCGGCCGTCGGTGGTGTTCGTCGGACGGATCACCAGGCAGAAGGGGCTGCCGTACCTGCTGCGGGCCGCGCGGCTGCTCCCGCCCGAGGTGCAGCTGATCCTCTGCGCGGGCGCGCCCGACACCCCCGAGATCATGGCGGAGGTGCAGGAGGGCGTCCGCCTGCTGCAGCAGACCCGCGACGGGGTGGTGTGGATCGAGCGGATGCTGCCGCGCGATGAGCTGTCCGCGATCCTCACCGCTGGGACGACGTTCGTGTGCCCTTCTGTGTACGAGCCGCTCGGGATCGTGAACCTCGAGGCGATGGCGTGCGGCGCAGCCGTCGTCGGCACGGCGACCGGAGGCATCCCCGAGGTCGTCGTCGACGGCGTCACGGGCCGACTGGTGCCTATCGAGCAGGTGCAGGACGGAACGGGCACACCGGTCGACCCCGACCGCTTCGTCTCGGACCTCGCGGCGGTGCTCACGGAGGTCGCGACGGATCCGGCCCGGGCGCGGGAGTACGGCGATGCCGGACGGGAACGCGCGCGCGACGACTTCAGCTGGGCGGCGATCGCCGACACCACGCGCGCGCTGTACGCGGAGCTGACCGCCTGAGCCGATAGGCTGGAGCGCATGTCGAGCGCTCTGGAATTCACCGACGTCGTCGTGCGCCGCGAGGGGCGCAACATCATCGATCACGTGACCTGGCGGGTCGACGACGATCAGCGCTGGGTCATCCTCGGGCCGAACGGCGCGGGAAAGACGACGCTGCTGCAGCTCGCCGACACGCTGATGCACCCGACCGCCGGCACCGTCACGGTGCTGGGGGAGACCCTGGGCCGTACCGACGTGTTCGAGGTGCGTCCGCGCATCGGCTTCGCATCGTCGGCCATGGCCAAGCGCATCCCGCGCGACGAGACGGTGCTGAACACCGTGCTCACGGCCGCGTACTCGGTGCTCGGCCGGTGGAACGAGAGCTACGAGGACATCGACGAGCGACGCGCGCTGCGGGTGCTCGGCGACTGGCGGCTCGAGCATCTCGCCGACCGCACGTTCGGCACGCTCAGCGACGGCGAGCAGAAGCGCGTGCAGATCGCCCGCGCGGTCATGACCGACCCTGAGCTGCTGCTGCTCGACGAGCCGACCGCCTCGCTCGACCTGGGCTCGCGCGAGGAGCTCCTGGCGCTGCTCAGCGGCTACGCCTCGGCGCCTACCACGCCGGCGATGCTCATGGTCACGCACCACGTCGAGGAGATCCCGGTCGGGTTCACCCACGTCCTGCTGATCCGCGACGGCGGCATCGTGGCAGCGGGTCCGATCGCCGAGACTCTCACCGCCGAGGCGCTGGGGGAGACCTTCGGAATGCCGATCTCGCTCACGAGCGAGGGCGGCCGCTACGCCGCTCGCGCCGCGTCTTGACGTCTCGCGCGGACCGCAAGGATCGATCTGATAGAATGGATCCTTGGTGCATTCGCACCGCAGACTTCCCTCGTCCCTGGCACAATCCAGGGCAGTAGCTAAGGAATCCCATGAAGACTGACATCCACCCCGAGTACAAGGCCGTCGTGTTCCGCGACCTGGGTTCGGGCGAGACCTTCCTCACCCGTTCGACCGTCACCAGCGACAAGACCATCGAGCTGGACGGTATCGAGTACCCGGTGATCGACGTCGAGATCTCCTCGGCCTCGCACCCGTTCTACACGGGCAAGCAGCGCATCATGGACTCGGCCGGTCGTGTCGAGAAGTTCAACCAGCGCTTCAAGGGCTTCGGCGGCTCCTCCAAGTAAGGACTCCGCACAGCGAAAGGCCCCGGTTCCTTGGAACCGGGGCCTTCGTCGTGTCTCCCGCCCTTTCCCCGCCCGTCCCCAGCCCGTCCCCAGCCCGTCTATTTCTGCCGAACGGCGCGAATAGACGAACGGTTTGCGCCATATGACGCAAATAGACGGGCCTGGGGGTGGGGTCAGAGATCGAGAGTGATGCGGTCGCCGCGGATGCCGTTCGGCGGATCCCCCGCGACGGGAGCAGGTGCCGTGCGCTTCGTCTGACGGTCGCGCTCCATGCCGGCACCGTGCGCCGACGGCATCCAGACGGCCTCGAAGGAGCCGCCCAGCCCGCCGCCCGGGCCCTCGTACTTGCGCTCGAGCGGCAGTCGCGAGTACACCGCGACGATCACGACGACGACCGCGATCACCACCACGAGCACGATCGCGATCGTCAGGAGCATTCCCACGGTCTCGGCCATGACACCCAGGCTACGGGGAGGCCGCAGGGATCGCGTCCCCCCACGGGATGACGTTCAGCGGATGCGGCGACCGTGCGCGAGATCGATGAGGCGCGTGAGCACGCCTCCGGAGCGGAGTCCGTTGTGCTCGTGCTCGCTCGTCACCCACAGGTCGACGCCGGGCAGCAGGCTCGCGGTCTCGAGCGAGAACTCCAAGGGCACGTAGACGTCGTTCACGTACACCGCGGCAGCGCCCGTGGCTCCGGAGGCCGCGATCGCGGTGGCGTCGTACACGCGCGGCCATTCGAACTCTGCGAGTTCCAGGGCCACGTCGCGCCACGGCTGGAACGCCGGGACCGTCTCGGTCCATTCCCGGCGGATGTGCTCGCCCGTGAAGAGGGTCACATCGTCGCGGAAGTCGTCGGGCTCCACGCGCTCGGCCGACCAGCGCGTCGCCTGACCGTCGGCGTAGCTCGACTCGTGGAACGCGAAGTACATCGGGTTGCGGCCGTCGAACGGCATCGCATGCTGCAGGTCGTACCGGAACGCGTTCGACGACGGGTCGCGCTCCAGCAGCGACCACATGGTCTGCCAGCCGTCGTCCGTGCCGAGCGCGGACCCCACCGACCTCAGCCGCGAGGGGGAGACCACCTCTCCGTCGGGGAGGATGATCTCGCCTGAGCCCGCGAGATCGACGAGCCGGCGCATCCGGTCGCGGTGCGCGGGGAAGCGGCGGTAGTAGCGCTCCGAGGCCGAGCGCATTTTGTCGTAGCAGAGGGCGTAGACCTCGTCGGGGTGGCGTCCGACCGTGCTGAGGCCTCCGGTGATGTACACGTCTGCGAGCGAGTCGGCGTGCGTGGACAGGTAGGCGAGCGTCGTGAAGCCGCCGAACGACTGCCCGAGGACGCTCCAGGTGATGGCGCCGAGGTGCTCGCGGAACGCCTCGCAGTCGCGCACGATCGAATCGGCTCGGAGGTGCGTGAGGTGCTCGGCGACGGCGGCGGACCCCTGCGCGAGAGCGTCATCGCCCACGGGACTCGACAGCCCCGTGCCGCGCTGGTCGAGCAGCACGAGCCGGTAGTGCGCGAGCGCCTCGTCGAGCCACGTCGGCGCCGTGGACGCGTGGAACGGTCGCGGCGCCTCGTGGCCCGGCCCGCCCTGCAGGAACACGAGGTAGGGAAGATGGTCGCCACCGTCGCGGGTCACCACGCGGGCGAAGACGTCGATCGTGCGAGGGTCGGCGGGATCGTCCCACACGAGCGGCAGCGTGAGCGTGTGCTCCTCGACGGCGAGGTCGAGGAGACGGTGGATGCTGGTGGTGCCTGTCATGTCACATCACATTCCCGATGTAGGAGTACTTCACGAAGACCTCGGAGGAGATGCCCGCCTCGTCGAGGACACCCTGCACGGCGCTCATCATGTAGTTCGAGTCCCAGCCCATGTAGAGGTGGTGCGTGTCGTCGAGCTGGTCCCACTGCCCCTTCCAGGCGGTCGCGTCGTAGATCGGCCCGCCGTGGGAGGCGCAGTAGGTCACCGCGGCGTCGCGCGTGTCGGTCCACGCGCGCCGGAACACCCGGTTGAACAGATGCTTGACGTCGTAGACCTCCCAGCGCTCGCCCCGGTACTCGACGTACTCGAACTCGCGCTCCCAGCCGGCGGGCCAGCCGCGGCGGCGCACCGCGTCGAGCACGGGAGTCAGGCCGTCGTCGTCGATCTCGGGCAGCGCCGGCCGTGCCCAGATGCGGAGGAGATCGGCAGTCAGGCGGATGGTCCGCGCCGAGATCGCCGCGGTGCCCCAGGTCGGGGTCTCTGCGAGCACCGCGGTCTCCGCGACGGAGCTGCGGGCGTAGGCGGACGACCGTTTGACGTCGTAGGACTCGCCGAACCAGCGCTCCGCGAGACCCTGCTCGAGCAGCGTCAGGTTGCCCAGCGTCGGAGCGAGGGCGCGATGGGCGTTGCGCTCGTCGTCGGAGTAGTCGATCCAGGGCCGCTGCCCGTCGCCCGACCAGCTGTCGCTCGGCACCGTCGGGACGATGTGCTCCACGTCGTAGTCGGTCGTGTCCTCGACGCCCTCGATGCGCCCGAGGACGTAGGCGGGGTGGGGGAGCTCGCTGTACTTCAGCACGGCGCTCACCCGCTCGTCGGAGGGCGTGATGCGGGCGAAGGCCCGGGCGAGGGCGTCGCGGCCGTTCGCGCGCGCGCGGCACAGGCGGGCGACGAGACGTTCGTTCGGCAGGTTGACGAGAGTGCGGCGAAGGTACATCGCCTGGATCCACTCGAGAGTCTGCAGCAGCTCCGCGCGCTCGATCAGGCCCCGTGCGTGATCGCTGTACACGCTGAGCACGAGCGGGTAGGCGGCGCGACCGAACGTGTTCACACCCCGGAGCTGCGCCGCGATCTCAGGATCGGCCTCGAGTGAGGGATCGAGCAGGATGCCGTAGATCTCGGCGTAATGGCGCCAGACCTCGGCATCCGCCTGCAGGTGCTCGACGTCCACGCGGGGGAAGGAATGCCGGAAGGCGCTGTACACGCCGTGCTCGCCGTTCGCGGCCACCTCGCGACCTGTCGTCATGACGAGGTAGTGCCGCCAGAACGCGCCGATCGTCTCACCCGTGTGGCGTTCGATCGGCAGCCAGAAGCGCGCCTCGACGTCGAGCTGCTCGGAGTGCGCCAGCCCCATGAGGATGTAGTTGTGGATGAGCTCGTGATCGCGCAGGGGCTCGCCCGTGGAGTTGAGGCTCTCGAAGATCTGCTGCGCGTTGGCCTCGGCGCCGAGCGTGATCGAGACGTGCTCGAGCCTGCGCAGGCCGCGCCAGATCGACGCCGCCTCCTCGGCGTGCACCTGGCTGCGGAAGAACGCGTAGTTGTCGTCGAAGCGCGATTCCCGGTCGGCGTGATCGCCGCGCTCGAGCACCACCGACTCGTAGAGCTCGGCCCAGGCGTCGTGCGGGCGCAGTTTGGTGCGGGCGGAATCGTCCGGACGCACGAGCACGCGCGAGAGCTCGGCGGCGAGGTCGGGGTCGCTGTCGCGCACTGCGTGCTGGAGGGCGGCGACGAGCAGCATGAGCGTCGTGATCCGCTGCTGGCCGTCGATCAGGACGAGGTCCGTGTCGGCATCCGAGTCGTCCGCGGCGGACAGGATCGAGCCGATGAAATGGCGGTGGGAGGAGTCCTCGCGGGCGACGGCGCGCACATCGGCGAGGAGCTGTTCGCAGCCCCCGATGTCCCACCGGTACTGCCTCTGATACACCGGGACGACGATGGTCGTGGAGTCTGCTGCGAGCCAATCGATCGTGTTGACGGCTGTCGCCTCGACGTTGGTCGCAGTGCTCATACTGGTGTCTCGTCCTCCCGTACCGCAGCGCGCCGGGGAGTCGCCCTGGCGCTCGATTCAGTCTATTCGCTTATTCACGGCGGCCCTCGGCGGCGCTCCCGACGCCCGCTGTTAGGCTTGCCTTATCAGGGCCTGTTAAAACGTGCTGGCCCCCGATGAAAGGACATGACCTCGATCATGGGATACATCACCTCGAAGGCGCTCGAAGACAAGGGATTCGTCGTACTCGACAGCTACAACCAGGAGCTCGACCCCAAGGAGTGGCTCGACATCGAGTACAACGACTGGAAGTCCTCGGGCGACACGCGCTTCGCTCCGCTCGCGAGCGCGAAGGGCGAGATCGAGTGCAACGGCTTCTGGAACCACAAGCCGCCGCGCACCGACAAGGACGGCGTCTGGATCGACTCGCAGACCGCCAAGGCGCCGAATCTCACCCGTCGCGCGCAGGAGCCCGGTGCGAACGTCGGCCGTTGCCGCGTGATCGAGCTGCAGCCGACGCCCTATGGCGAGTGCCTCTACAACCTCCACCAGGACGACAACAACCGTCTGAACCCCGACGGCACCGGCTGGGTGGTGCGCGGCTTCTTCAACCTCACCGACGACAAGGACAGCTTCTTCGTCCTGCGTGAGAACCGCACCGACCCGAGCATCGAGTACCGCATCGCTCTGCCGGCCGGCGCCCAGCTCATCGTGGACACCCAGCGTCTGTGGCACGCCGCCACGCACGTCGGCACCGAGCCGCGCTACTGCCTCATCACCTCGTGGACCTCGGGTCCCGAGCTCGACGCCTACATCGAGAAGTACAACGGCACGCAGGACGTGCCGAACGTCGAGGTCCCGCAGGATGTGCTCGAGGCCGGTTACGCCGAGCAGGCGCGTCGCGACGCCGCCCGTGCCGCGTACTACGCAGCCAAGGGCCAGCAGGTCAAGCAGGCCATGAGCGAGGCCTGAGCGCCCCCTCACACGGAGACCCCCGGTCGTCTGCGGCCGGGGGTCTTCGCGTCCCCGAATCACACGCTTGTGATTTCCTCGTCCCTGGGCGAGAATGGGCGCATAACCGCATATCTCGCCGGATCCCGTGGTTCAGGTCGTTGGGGAAGACGCACCTGATGAAACGGAGAGATCATGGCGACGGCTTACGCACGCGGAGTGGTGTTCATCCACTCTGCACCTCGCGCGCTCTGCCCGCACCTGGAATGGGCGGTCGGACGCGCTATCGGTCGCGCCGTCAGCTTCGACTGGAGCGACCAGCCCGTGCTCGACGGCGCCCGCCGTGCCGAGTTCTACTGGGATGGTCCGGTCGGAACCGGCGCCGCGCTCGCGACGGCTATCCGGGGCTGGGAGCACCTCCGCTTCGAGGTCACCGAGGATCCCACGCCGCGCAGCGACGGCGGTCGCTGGCTGCACACGCCGGATCTCGGCATCCACTACGCGCAGACGGATGCTGCGGGCAACATCGTGATCGGCGAGGACCGCATCCGCTACGCGATGGAGATCGCGGCCGGCAGTGCCGTCGAGCTGCAGCGCGAACTCGACATCGCCCTCGGCTCGGCATGGGATGAGGAGCTGGAGCCGTTCCGTCACGCGAGCGACGACGCGCGAGTCGTGTGGCTGCACAAGGTCGGTTGAGCACTTCCGGAGACGTGGAGCGGGGAGGCGCGAGTATCGGATGCCGGTGATCCGTCCCGGACGCTGAGAAAGCGAATCCCCCTCCAGATGACGAGGACCCCGCCCCTGCGAGGGGGTGGGGTCCTCGTCTGCGCGACGATCAGATGACCGCGGCGTGAGGGATCTCCTCGGTGCGGGGCGTGTCACCGGCATGGACGTCGTCCCACGCCAGCCGCAGGCGTTCCATGGCCAGTGCCGTCCGTTCCGGCGGCAGCGTGATGGGGATCCGCACCCGCCGCTCCAGCACCCCTCCCGTCGCGAACCGCGGGCCGGGCGGCAGCACGAGGCCGCGGTCACGCGCCGCAAGCGAGACGGCGGTCGAGACCGGAGCCCCGAGGTCGAGCCACGTGGACAGCCCGCCGGGCGTCGACGGCATCTCGACACCGTCGATGCCGCCGAGCCCCGCCGCCACGGCATCCCGGCCCAGACGCAGCCGGGAGGCGACATGAGTCGTGAGCGCGGGCATGTCCTGCAGGAGCTCGATCGCGATGCACTGCTCCAGCAGCGCTGTGCCGAGCTCGAACGTCGGGCGAGCGGCGAGCAGCCGAGCCACGAGCGCCCGATCGGCTCGGATCCACCCGATGCGCAGGCCCCCCCAGGCGATCTTCGACATCGAGCCGACCGTGATGACCTCCGGGCTGAACGCCGCGAACGGACGGGGAGACCATCCGCGGTCGATGTCGAGCTCCGAGGTCGTCTCGTCCACGATCACGTGGGTGCCGACGTTGCGGGCGGTGGTGGCGATCCGAGCGCGGGACGAGTCGGGGAGCGTCGCGCCGGTGGGGTTGTGGAAGTCGGGGATCAGGTACGCGACATGCGGCCGATCGCGCAGGAGGGTGTCTGTCACGTGTCGCTCGTCCCAGCCCTCGATGTCGACCGGGGTGGGGAGCATGCGGTATCCATGGTGGTGCAGCGCCTCACGCGCGTGCGGGAATGTGGGCTGCTCCACCAGGGCGCGCTCCCCGCGACGACCCAGCGTCGCGAGCACGAGGTTCAGGGCGTTGAGCGCTCCCGAGGTGATGACGATCTGATCCGCGTCGGTGGGGGCGCCGCGCTCGCGGAAGCGTCGGGCCACCGCTTCGCGCAACTCCGGGAGACCGCGCAGGGAGTATCCGCTCGTGCCGCGGAGTGCGGCAAGACGCGGCAGCGACCTCACGGTCGCGTCGTACAGTCCGGGCGTCGAATCCATGGAGGCGATCGAGAGGTCGATCATCGACTCGTCGTCCGCCTCGATCGAGGCGGACGACGCGTGGGGGAGCGCGACCCTGGTGCTGCCGCCGTGCACGCGCGACACGTAGCCGTCCTGGTCGAGGAGGTCGTACACCCGGGTCGTGGTCGAGCGCGAGCGGTGCAGCTCGAGTGCGAGCGCTCGCTCGCTCGGGAGACGCTCGCCGACGGTCAGCCGTCCGTCGAGGATCAGTGCGCGGATGCGGTCGGCGAGTTCGACGGCCGTGGCGCCGGCGACGTTCTGCGGTCCGAGGTGCTCGACGAGTCGGGAGGTCATGCATCCAGCATGCCGGAAAGTGGACTGGAATCGTCAGGCCACTTTCTTCTCACTGGCCTCGACGGGAACAGGGGCCTCCGCGCCACGATGGAGGGATGCAGCTCCGCTCCCCGTTCCTCCCGGTCACCGCGACCAGTCGACGCGATCTCGCCGAGCGTCTCGCGCAGCTCGTGATCGGCCTCTTCCTGTACGGCGTCGCCCTCGGCTTCATGGTGCGCGGGGGGATCGGCGTCGCCCCGTGGGACGTCCTGGCTCTGGGAGTGTCCGAGCAGTTCGGTCTGGGCTACGGTCTCGTGACCGTGCTGGTGTCGATCGTCGTGCTGCTCCTGTGGATTCCCCTGCGCCAACGCGTGGGGATCGGCACCGTGCTCAACGCCCTCCTGATCGGACCCAGCGCCGACCTCACTCTCGCGGTCGTCCCCGCCCCGCCGTCGGTGTGGATCGGTGCGCCGATGTTCGTCGCCGGTCTCGTCCTGCTCGCCTTCGCGACCGGCCTGTACATCGCGGCGGACTTCGGACCCGGACCGCGCGACGGCCTGATGACCGGTCTCGTGGCCCGAACCGGATGGCGCGTCTGGATCGTCCGCACATTGATCGAGGGCAGCGTCCTCGTGATCGGCTTCCTGCTCGGCGGACCGGTCGGCGTGGGCACGGTGCTCTTCGCGTTCGGCGTCGGCCCGCTGGTCGGAGTGTTCCTGCCCTGGGCCACCCGGATGCGCGCGGCGCGGTCGCAGCAGCTCGCCCGGACGTCGCGGGTGTAGTCCCGCGCCCGGAGACGAAAGGGGCCGCCCCGGGGTCATCCCCGGGGCGGCCCCTTCTTCGTGCGGGTCAGAGCTCGTTCGCGAACACGGCGACGGCGTTGTGGCCACCGAAGCCGAAGGAGTTGCTGATCGCGATCTGCGGGCCGTCGCCGAGCGGCTGGGCCTCGCCCGAGAGCTTGAAGGGCACTGCAGGGTCGGGCTCCGTCATGTTGATGGTCGGCGGCGCGACGCGGTCGCGGAGCGCCAGCAGCGAGAAGATCGCCTCGAGCGCGCCGGTGCCGCCGAGCAGGTGGCCCGTCGACGCCTTGGTCGCCGAGACGGGGATCTCGTCGATGCGGTCGCCGAAGACCTTGCGCAGCGCGACGTACTCGTTCGGGTCGCCCACCGGCGTCGACGTGGCGTGCGCGTTGATGTGCGTGACCTGGTCGGCCGTGATGCCGGCGCCTTCGAGCGCCTGGGTCACGGCGCGCGCCGCTCCGTTGCCCTCGGGGTCGTTGCCGGTGATGTGGTAGGCGTCGGCCGTGACGGAGCCGCCCAGCACGTAGCCGTAGATCTTCGCGCCGCGCGCCTTCGCGTGCTCCTCGGTCTCGAGGATCAGCGCAGCCGCGCCCTCGCCCATCACGAAGCCATCGCGGTCGATCGCGCCGGGACGCGATGCCGACGCGGGGTCGTCGTTGCGGCGCGACAGCGCCTGAGCTGAGGCGAAGGACGCCATCGTGATCGGGTGGATCGCCGACTCGGTGCCGCCCGCGATCACGACGTCCGCGAGGCCCTCCTGCAGGTGGTCGTAGGCGTGGATGATCGACTCGGTGCTCGAGGCGCACGCGCTCACCACGGTCTGGGCGTAGGCGCGGGCCTCGAACTGCAGCGAGAGGTTGCCCGCCGCGGCGTTCGGCATGAGCATCGGAACGGTGAGGGGCATCACACGGCGCGGGCCCTTCTCGCGCAGCGTGTCCCACGCGTCGAGGAGGGTCCAGAGGCCGCCGATGCCGGTCGCGAAGTCGACGCCGAGACGCTCAGGGGCGACCTCGGGCGAGCCGGCATCCGCCCAGGCCTCCCGTGCCGCGATCAGGGCGAACTGCGAGGACGGGTCGAGGCGCTTGGCCTCGTGGCGCGGAAGGACCTCTTCGGGACGGACGATCGCCTCGGCCGCGAAGGTCACGGGGAGCTGATACTGCTCTACCCAATCGTGCTCGAGGGTGCGGGCGCCGGAGACTCCGGCGAGGAGGTTGGTCCAGTTCTCGGGGGCGGTCCCGCCGATGGCGGACGTGGCGCCGATGCCGGTGACGACGATGCGCTTGGTCATGTGTGGTTCCTTGTCAGGCGGGTCGAGCGGAGGGCGGGCAAGGCAGAGGATGCCACGCCCCGCGGATGCGGGGGTGGCATCCTGGCTGGACTACTGCTGGCCTGCGACGATGAAGTCGACGGCGTCGCCGACCGTCTTGAGGTTCTTGACCTCGTCGTCCGGGATGGTGACGCCGAACTTCTCCTCGGCGTTGACGACGATCGTCATCATCGAGATCGAGTCGATGTCGAGGTCGTCGGTGAACGACTTCTCGAGGGCGACCTCGGAGGCGTTGATGCCGGTCTCGTCGGTGATCAGCTCTGCGAGGCCGGAGAGGACCTCATCCTTGGTGAAAGCCATTGTGGTCTTCCTTTTCTTACGGGGTTGATTTCGGAACCGTGGAACAGTCTAGGGAAGGTCGGGGCGTTCTCAGGGGAGGACGACGACCTGGGCGGCGAAGACGAGCCCCGCGCCGAAGCCGATCTGCAGGGCCAGGCCGCCGGAGAGCTCGGGGTGCTCGGCCATCAGACGGTGGCTCGCGAGCGGGATCGACGCCGCCGAGGTGTTCCCCGTGGTCTCGATGTCGCGCGCGATCACGGTCGACTCCGGCAGGCCGAGCTGCTTGGCGAACTCGTCGATGATGCGCATGTTGGCCTGGTGCGGGATGAACGCCGCAATGTCGGCGGGCTCGACGCCCGCCTTGTCGAGAGCCTCGCGTGCGACCTTCGCCATCTCCCACACGGCCCAGCGGAAGACCGTCTGACCCTCCTGCCGCAGCGTCGGCCACGGCGCCTCGCCGTCGCGGAACTCGGTCAGCGTGCTGTTCATTCCCACGGCATCGGCCTTCGAGCCGTCGGAGCCCCATACTGCGGGAGCGATGCCCGGGACGTCGCTGGGGCCGATCAGTGCGGCCCCCGCGCCGTCGCCGAGCAGGAAGGAGATGCTCCGGTCGGTCGGGTCGACGATGTCGGAGAGCTTCTCGGTGCCGATGACCAGCGCATAGCGCGCGGCACCGGCCTTGATGAGGGCGTCGGCCTGCGTGACCGCGTAGGCGTAGCCGGCGCAGGCGGCGTTCACGTCGTAGGCTGCCGCCGGGTTCGCACCGACACGATCGGCGACGATCGCCGAGACCGAGGGCGTCTGCTTGGGGTTGCTGATCGTGGCCACGATCACGAGGTCGACCTGGTCCGCGGGCACGCCGGACTTCTCGATGGCCTCGGTCGCAGCGGTGGCTGCGAGGTCGATCGCGTCGGTGCCCTTGTCGGCGCGCACACGCGTGACGATGCCGGTGCGCTGCCGGATCCACTCGTCGCTCGAGTCGATCGGCCCCACGAGGTCGTCGTTCGGCACGGC
Source organism: Microbacterium sp. LMX7-1.2 (assembly GCF_040675935.1). Lineage (NCBI taxonomy): Bacteria > Bacillati > Actinomycetota > Actinomycetes > Micrococcales > Microbacteriaceae > Microbacterium > Microbacterium sp. LMX7-1.2. The sequence continues at coordinate 3,728,724 of NZ_JBEGIL010000001.1, forward strand.
GTTCTCGCCGCGCGCGGCACCATACGAATAGATGCGGGTGTAGGCGGGACCCGAGACCTGGTTCAGGGCGGCGGTCATGCTGCTTCTCCGTTCAGCAGCGCGACGGCTGCGTCGAGGTCTTCGGGGGTCTTCACGGCGACGGTCGGCACGCCGCGCAGGCCGCGCTTGGCGAGCCCGGTCAGGGCCCCGGCGGGCGCCAGCTCGATCAGGCCGGTGATTCCCTGGTCTGCGAACGACGTCATGCAGAGGTCCCAGCGCACGGGGGAGGAGACCTGGTCGACGAGGTACGACAGCGCGGTCGCCCCGTCGGAGACGACGGAGCCGTCGCGGTTGGTCCACAGCGTGATGGTGGGGTCCGATGGGGTCACCGTCGCGACGGCGTCGCGCAGAGCATCGACAGCCGACGACATGTAGGACGTGTGGAACGCGCCGGCGACCTGGAGGGGGATGACGCGGGTGCCCTTGACCGGCTCGCTCGCGAGGGCATCGAGCCCTGCGAGCTCGCCGGCGACCACGATCTGGCCGCCGCCGTTGAAGTTCGCGGGGGACAGCCCGAGGTCCGTGAGACGGGCGAGGAGAGTCTCCTCGTCTCCGCCGAGCACGGCGCTCATACCGGTCGGGGTCTGCGCTGCGGCATCCGCCATCGCTCGACCACGGATGCCCACGAGACGCATGCCGGCCTCGGCATCGATCACGCCGCTGTCCACGAGCGCGGCGATCTCGCCGACCGAGTGTCCGGCGACGCCGTCGGCGCGGCGGCCCGCGCGGGACTCCAGAGCGGTCGCGGCGACGAGGGACGCGGCGACGATCAGCGGCTGCGCGATGCGCGTGTCGCGGATCGTGTCGGCATCCGACACGGTGCCGTGCTGCTCGAGGTCGACCTGAGCGGCCTCGGAGTAGGCGGCGATACTCTCAGCCGCACCGTCCAGCTCGAGCCAGGGGGAGAGGAAACCGGGGGTCTGCGAGCCCTGTCCTGGGCATACGACGACAATCACATTCCCAAGTCTGCCAACGATCGGGCGGAAGCGGTGGATGATCCATCACAAGTTTCGGAAGATCCCTTGTGTATGGCGTACAGTCTCGGCGTGTCGCGGACGTCAGCGTGTGGGGCGACGCAGAGGCGCACGCCTGCGGACCTGATCCGCTGCGCCGATCGACCCGAGGATGAGCGCGGTCTGCAGGATCAGCGCTTCGCGCGGACCCGTGGCATCCCAGCCGATGACCTCGCTCACGCGCTTGAGGCGGTAGCGGACCGTGTTCGGATGCACGAACAGCTCGCGCGCGGTCGCCTCGAGCGAGCGTCCGTTGTCGAGATAGCTCCAGAGCGTCGTCACGAGATCGGTCGAGTGCGCCTGCAGCGGGCGATAGATGCGTTCGATCAGCGTCTGCTTGGCAAGCGGATCGCCCGCCAGAGCACGCTCGGGGAGGAGGTCGTCGGCATCGACGGGGCGCGGCGCGCTGCGCCAAGCCCGCGCCACGGCGAAACCCGCGAGCGCGGCGCGCGCGCTCTGGCTCGCGTCGACGAGCGCTGCCACGGCCGGCCCGAGGACGACATAGCCGGGTCCGAACGACGGCTCGAGCCGGGAGGCGATCTCGTCGAAGCCCAGCTCGGGCTCCTCGCCCTCCTGGCCCGGAACGCGGGCGCGGCCGATCACGAGCACGAGCCGGGAGCCCTGCACGCCGATCAGCACGTCGATCGAGAGCTTGCGTGCCGTGCGGCGCACGAGATCGACGTCGAACTGCGGGGGAGTCGTGCCGACGAGCACCGCGACCTCGCCGTGACCGTGCCATCCGAGCGCGGCGATCCGACTGGGGAGCTCCTCGTCGGCCTCGCCCGTGAGGATCGAGTCGACGACCAGTGCCTCCAGCCGGGCATCCCATAGGCCTCGGGCTTCGGCGGCACGGGCGTAGACGTCGGCGGCCGCGAAGGCGAGGTCGCGTGAGTACAGCAGGATCGCCTCACGGAGATCCTCTCCGCGCCCGGCGACGCGCTCCTCCGTGACCTCGACGGTGACGCGGATGAGCTGCAGCGTCTGCTGCAGACTGACGCTCCGCAGCAGCTCGCGCGGAGCCGCCGCGAAGATGTCGGCGGCGATCCACGGGGTCGACGTCGGATCGTCGTACCACTGGATGAACGAGGTGATGCCGGCCTGAGCCACCAGCCCGACCGCAGAGCGGCGGGCCGGTGGCATGTCGGCGTACCACGGGAGCGTGTCCTCCAGCCGCTTGATCGTCACCGAGGCGATGTCACCGGAGATCCGGCGCAGCCAGGTGAGCGTCGCGGCCTTGTCCATTCCGCGTGCAGACGATGCTGTCACCGATGGCTCAGCTTTCGCCGCCCGCGTTGCCGCTCGTGCCCGCGTTCACATCGTGGAGGCGGTACTTCTCGATGGCCTGTGCGGCCAGCGAGCGGTCGACCGTGCCCTCCTCGGCGAGTGCCTGCAGAGTGCGGACGACGAGCGAGGGACCGTCGATCTTGAAGTAACGACGAGCCGCGGCACGCGTGTCGGAGAAGCCGAAGTCGTCGGCGCCGAGCGTGGCGTAGCGGTTCGGGACCCACGGACGGATCTGGTCCTGCACGGCGTGCATGAAATCGCTCACCGCGACGACCGGACCCTCGGCGCCCTGCAGCTTCTGGGTGAGGTAGGCCGTGCGCGGCTCCTCCTCCGGGTGCAGGAAGTTGTGCTCGTCGGCGGCGAGGCCGTCACGGCGCAACTCGGTCCAGGACGTGACGGACCAGACATCCGCCGCGACGTTCCAGTCGTTCTTCAGGAGCTCCTGCGCCTCCAGCGCCCACGGCAGGCCGACGCCCGACGCGAAGAGCTGGGCGCGGGGGCCGTCCCCCTCGCCGACCGAGACGCGGTGGATGCCGCGCACGATGCCGTCGACGTCCACGTCCTCGGGCTCCTTGGGCTGCACGAGCGGCTCGTTGTAGACCGTCATGTAGTACATGACGTTCGGGTCGGGGTGGTTGCCCCCGTACATCCGCTCCAGACCGTCGCGCACGATGTGCGCGATCTCGTAGCCGTAGGCCGGGTCGTAGGAGATCGTCGCCGGGTTGGTCGAGGCGAGCAGGTGCGAGTGTCCGTCGGCGTGCTGCAGGCCCTCGCCCGTGAGGGTGGTGCGACCCGCGGTGGCGCCGATGATGAAGCCGCGCGCCATCTGGTCGCCGGCGGCCCACTGGGCGTCGCCCGTGCGCTGGAAGCCGAACATCGAGTAGAAGATGTAGATCGGGATGAGCGGCTCGCCGTGCGTGGCGTACGAGGTGCCCGCCGCGGTGAACGCGGCCAGGGCGCCGGCCTCGTTGATGCCAACGTGCACGATCTGGCCCTGCGGGCTCTCCTTGTAGGCCAGGAGCAGCTCGCGATCGACCGACGTGTAGTGCTGGCCGTTCGGGTTGTAGATCTTCGCCGTCGGGAAGTAGGCGTCCATGCCGAACGTGCGCGCTTCGTCGGGGATGATCGGCACGATGCGGTGGCCGAAGTCCTTGGTGCGCAGCAGGTCCTTCAGGAGACGGACGAACGCCATGGTCGTGGCGATCTCCTGCGTGCCGGAGCCCTTCTTGGGCAGCGCGTACGCGGCATCGTCGGGCAGCGAGAGCCCCACGTGCGTCGAGCGGCGCTCCGGAAGGAAGCCGCCGAGTGCCCGGCGGCGCTCGAGCATGTACTGGATCGTCTCGTCCTGGGGTCCCGGGTTGTAGTACGGGGGCAGGTACGGGTTCTCCTCGAGCTGCGCGTCCGTGATCGGGATGTGCATGGTGTCGCGGAACGTCTTGAGGTTGTCCAGCGTCATCTTCTTCATCTGGTGGGTCGCGTTGCGACCCTCGAAGTGCGGGCCGAGGCCGTAGCCCTTGACCGTCTTCGCCAGGATGACTGTCGGCTGGCCCTTGTGCTCGGCCGCCGCCTTGAAGGCCGCGTAGACCTTGCGGTAGTCGTGGCCGCCGCGCTTGAGGTGCCAGACCTGGTCGTCGGTGTAGTCCGACACCAGGGCTGCGGCGCGCTCATCCTTGCCGAAGAAGTGCTCGCGGACGTACGCGCCGGACTCGGCCTTGTACGTCTGGTAGTCGCCGTCCGGCGTCTGGTTCATGATGTTGAGCAGCGCGCCCTCGGTGTCGCGGGCGAGCAGGTCGTCCCACTCGCGGCCCCAGACGACCTTGATGACGTTCCAGCCGGCGCCGCGGAAGTACGACTCCAGCTCCTGGATGATCTTGCCGTTTCCGCGGACGGGGCCGTCCAGGCGCTGCAGGTTGCAGTTGATCACGAAGTTGAGGTTGTCGAGGCCCTCGTTGGCGGCGACCTGGAGCTGGCCGCGGCTCTCGATCTCGTCCATCTCGCCGTCGCCGAGGAAGGCCCACACCTGCGAGGACGACGTGTCCTTGATGCCGCGGTTCTCCAGGTACTTGTTCGACATGGCCTGGTAGATCGCGTTGATCGGGCCGAGGCCCATCGACACGGTCGGGAACTGCCAGTAGTCCTGCATCTGGCGCGGGTGCGGGTACGACGGGATGCCGAACGGCGCCTGCGACTGCTCCTGACGGAAGCCGTCGAGGTGCTGCTCGCTCAGACGGCCCTCGAGGAACGACCGGGCGTAGATGCCGGGCGACGCGTGTCCCTGGATGAAGATCTGGTCGGCGCCGCCGGGGTTGTCGGCACCGCGGAAGAAGTGGTTGAAGCCGACCTCGTACAGCGCCGCCGAGGACGCATAGGTCGAGATGTGGCCGCCGACGCCGATGCCGGGGCGCTGTGCGCGGTGCACCGTGACGGCCGCGTTCCAGCGGATCCACGCGCGGTAGCGGCGCTCGATCTCCTCGTCACCGGGGAACTCGGGCTCGTTCTCGACCGCGATCGTGTTGATGTAGTCGGTGGTCGGGACCATCGGCACGCTCAGGTGCAGCTCCTTGGAGCGCTTGAGCAGGCTCAGCATGATCTCGCGTCCGCGGCCATGCCCCTTCGCCTCGACGAGCTCGTCGAGCGACTGCTGCCACTCGCCCGTCTCTTCCGGATCGCTGTCGAGGTTGCCCTGGGAGTACGGATCCTGGTCGTGCACAGTCACGGGGGAGCCTTTCGTCATGCTGGCAGGTCATGCCAAGGAAACGGGAAGCGACGCGGGCAGCCTTGTCGGCTGTGCACAACGCGTGCCGCCCTCAGCCTATCCCTCTTCCACGACATGGGTGCGCATCGGGTCGTCTGTAGACTGGTCGCACCAGGGCCTTTAGCTCAGCTGGTAGAGCGCCACGTTTACACCGTGGATGTCGTCGGTTCGATCCCGGCAGGGCCCACAGGATCGGTCGGGACGTTGCCTGTCTCGATCCACTCGAAGGGAACGCCGGTCGCCAGAGCCCAGAGGCGCATGTTGGCGCGGCTCGGCACGCGGTGCCCGTTCTCTGCGGCCGAGATCGTCGCACGAGCCATGGACGTGCGCGCTGCGAAGTCTGCCTGGCCGTAGCCGGCGCTCTCGCGTGCCTTCCGGAGCCGGTCGGCAATCGTCCATTCGGGGATCTGTCCCGGTGCGGTCATCATCGTCATGCGTCCAACCTTAGACGTAACGTCGAGAGTCGTGCAAGCGTGTCAGGCTGGACATTTGCCTAGTCTTGTGCGTACGTTAGACATATGTCTCACATTGAACTCCTGACTACCCGCGATGTAGCGGCAGCTCTCGGAGTCTCGACCCGCGAGATTGCCCGCCGCGTCGAGACCGGAGCGCTCGAGCCCGTACACAAGATGCCCGGCATCCGTGGAGGGTTCTTGTTCGATCGCTCGGTAGCCGAGACGGAGTCAGCCGATGCTTGAGAAGCTCATGCTCGCGCAGATGCTCGAGGACACGAAGGCGGGCACCCACATGGCGGGCGCGGACGTCGACAGCGACGGAACGGCACGCGTGGAGCTGCTCGAGCGACTCGAGGTCGGGTGGAGGAACATCACTACCGGCGAACCCACCACGTCGCTGGACATGGCTCATCGGTTCGACGACGTAGTGGTGACGAGGCTCCCGTGAGCGTCGAGTCAATGGCAATCGCGCTGCACCACTCCCGCGCCAAGGGCACGGCGAAGCTCGTGCTCCTCGGCATCGCGAACCACGACGGCGACGGCGGTGCGTGGCCCGCTGTGAAGCAGCTTGCGAAGTACGCCGGCGTCGACCCGCGCAACGTACAGCGCGCGATCGATCAGCTCGAGAAGCTGCACGAGATCCGTCGTCACGTGCAGGCCGGCGGTGACCACCGGTTCGCCGCCCACGAGCGCCCGAATCGCTACTCGTTCCTGCTCCGATGCCCCATTGACTGTGACCGGACGGCTCAGCACCGGATGCCGGAGGACAGCCCCGCCGTCCTCGAGATCGACGCCCCTGAGGGGGTGGCGCAGGCGTCACCCCCTGACGCTTCCGCCGGGGGAGGGGTGGCGCAGGCGTCACCCAAACCATCCCTTAACCACCCCAATACCTCGAAGAAGAAATCTCACGTTGATAACCGCGCGAGCCGCGGAGCCTGTGGACACGACCTCATCGACGACCGTCACTGCGAACGCGGATGCGCCGCAGCTCGAGTGCAGGAGACAGCATGACCACCCTCGACCCCCACGCACCCACGAACACCGACCGCATCGCGCTCAGCAACCAGCTCTACGAACTCGCCGAGTCGTTCCTGCTCGAGGCGCAGCTGTGGACCTCAACCGACGCCCAGCAGCAGTGCGCACGATCCGGACGCACCATCGCAGAGATCGCCCGACAGCTCCTCGCAGGGCGCGCCGACTTCGCCAAGGCGACCGCCTATGCCGACGCATCGAAGCTGATCCTCGACAACGTCATCGCCTGCCGACGGTTCTTCACATCCATGCTCACCCCCCCGTCGAGGGGAGTCTGACGTGATCGACAACATCGAGCCCGTGCCCGCGATCATCACCGGCGTCCTGCTCTGGACGCTGCTCGTCACCCTCTGGATCGGAGACAGGAGACGCCGTGTCCAAGCATCACCGCGACAGCAATCACACATCGGGCACGTACCACCTGCGACCCGAGATCGAAGCACGTCTGCCCTTGCCCTGCACCGAGTGCGGTCGACCCGTCGAGAAGGGACAACGGTGGCACGTCGCGCACCTGATCCCAGCATCGAAGGGCGGACGCACTACACGACAGAACACGGGAGCTGCGCACGCGCTCTGCAACTTGAGAGCGGGCGGGAAGCTCGGAGCCAAGACCACCAACGGACGCAGGCGCAGCAGCGCCGGAGCGCGTGAAGGGATCAGACCATGGTGAAGCTGCCGAAGGATCGTCACGGCAACGAGGGATGGGCTGTCAAGGCGCGCAAGCCGCATCGCTGCGAGTGGCACGGCTACGACTGTGAAGGCATCGAAGCCGGTGACTGGTACTACCGCGCAGTCGCGTGGCCCCGCACCGATGCGAACAACGGCAACGTGCCGTGGATCCTGCTCCTGTGCCGCGGATGCTTGCACGATGAGCGCCGCGCACAGTTCGACGAGGTAGTGAAGGCGGCTGCGTGATGTCGAGCGCGATGGTTTTTGAGAACTCGTCTGTACCTCCGCTAGCGGGCAGCACAAGTTTTTCTCCCCATGTGTGGGAGAAGCTGAGGGACCGGGCGCTCGAGCCGACATGGTGCGCGAACCTCGACGATTCGTACGAGCTGCGCGCTGAGTTCCTCGCGGGAGCTGCGCTCATGGGCTACGTACTCGTCGATCTCGACGACGCGGATGCCGTCGAGGCCGTGCGCACCGCCGATCCGCAGCTTGAGCCCCTCAAGCCGCACCAGCTGCTCATCGCCGACGCGCTCAACGCCGGCGACCCGCGCGCCGTGCTCGAGATCCCGCGCCGCGGCACGAAGACGACCACGATCCTCTGCTGGTGCCTAGGCCGTTGCGTGTCGCGCCCGCGCTACAAGGTGACGTTCTCGGCGCAGACCGGCATGGCTGGCGTGTCGGCGCTCGACGAGTGGGCACGTGACGGCCTCGACCGGATCTCCCCGCCCGACGACGAGGGCGTGCCGCCGTGGCTGCGCGGCGTGAAGCGCAAGCCCGCCGCGCAGGTCCGCCACGAGGCGCTGTTCGGCATGGACGCGATCCCGCACGACGAGCCCGACACGTACGGTCGCGGCTTCCGCGTGCTCCGCGGCAACACGAAGGCCGGCGTCTACTTCGACAACGGCTCGAGCTTCCAGGTCGTGCGCCCCGAGGCGAAGGCCTACCGCGGCAAGGCCGCTGACGTGTCGTGGATAGACGAGGCGCAGGAGATCGAGCCTGAGGACGGCGCCGCGCTGCTCGCCGGCATCCTGCCCCTTCAGGACACACGCCCCGACTCCAAGATCATCGTGTCGGGCACCGCGGGGGAGCAGCGCGCCGGCGTGCTTTGGACGTTCCTCGAGCAGCTCCGCCTCGGCAAGCCAGGCATGGGCGGTCTCGACTACGCTGCCCCCGAGGACACCCCGTGGTCGGTCGTCGAGGACGTGGACGCCGCGATGGACCTGCTCGAGACCGTGCACCCCGGCGTCGGCACGCTCACGACCATCGAGACGATGCGCGAGCGTTGGCACGGCATCCCACGCCCCGAGTGGGCTCGCGAGTACCTGTCGCTCTGGCCCGAGACGTACGGCGAGCGTGCCGTGCCCGGAGAGTGGTGGACCCGAACCGAGCGCGGCAAGCGCCCGCCCCTCCCGCGCCGCGTCGCGTTCGGCATCGCCGTCAAGCCCGGCGGCGGCGTCTCCGCGATCGTCGCCGCCTACCGCGACAACAAGAAGCGCGCCGTGATCGAGGTAGTCGACCACCGCACCGGGACGCTCTGGCTCCCCAAGAGGATGCAGGAGCTGTCGAAGCGGTATCCCGGATGCACGATCGCGTTCGACGACATCGCCGAGGGCAAGGCCACCGCGACCGAGGCGCAGAGGCTCCGCCCCAAGCCGCGGCTCCGGATGCAGACATACCGCGAGACCGCCGCAGGGTGCATCCAGTTTCTCCGCGACCTCGAGCGCGGCACGCTCATCCACTTCACCGGACAGACCGGCCTCGACGTCGCCGTGGAGCGAGCCGCGAAGCGCGAGACACGCAACGACCAGGGAATCTGGCTGTTCACGCCCATGGAACGCGGCGACGACATCACCTGCCTCGACGCCGCCGTGCGAGCGCTCCGCAACTGGGACCAGCACTACGACACGAAGTCGAACGACAGCACCGGGATCGTCGCAGCATGAATCTGCGCTGGGTGACCCTCGACCACTACACGTCCGCAGCCAGTGGAGCGCACACAGTGATCGCGCGGCTACACGTCGCAGACGAGCTGGGAGAGTTCGCTTTCCGGTGCGGACACGTTCACCGCAGCGAGGACACGGCGCGCCGCTGCGCCGCAGAGCAGTGGCCGGATGCCGAGGTGAGGGCATGAGCGTCGCGGCGAAGATCCGCCGCGAGATCACCCGCGACGGCAAGACCGTCCGCTACGTGCACGTGTTCTGTGACGCCTGCAAGTACTGGCACGGGTTCGGGTTCACGGTCCGCGAGTCGTTCGAGCCCGCCGAGCGACACCTGATGAACGTGCACGGAATGGATGCGCGCGAGGCAAGCACGGCACGCCGGCAGTGGGAACACGACCAGAAGAGCAAGACCACCGAGTAGTCCGCAGGGGAAGCGGGTAGGTGCACGGCTGGGGACGATGCGCCGGCGACGGGCGGTGAGCTGGGGAGCCACCGCCCGTTTCGCTGCCCGCGACACCCCGACACGCCGCCCCGAACCGGAAAGGTAACACCCTCTCCGGATAGTCAAACACGTGAAACTCTCCCGGAAAGTCGAAGTGCTCGAGAAGGCCGCATCTGGCAACCTCCTGCCGTTCCCGGGGTCGGCAATGGCCGCGACGTCAGGCATCGTCTCGCCGTGGTCTGAGGGCGAACTGAACAAGTTCGTCTGGTCCGACATCTACGGGCTCGAGGTCGCGAAGGTCACCCGCAAGGAAGCGCTAAGCGTCCCGGCGGTCGCCGCAGCTCGCCACCGCATCGTGCAGCTCGCCGATCGGCCCCTGCGAGCGCTCCGCGGCGCTGAGGACGTCACAACGAATCACGCATGGCTGTACCGCACGGATACGGCGGTCACGCCCTGGATGCGCCTCGCCGCCACGTTCGATGACTGGATCTTCTACGGCGAGTCGCTGTGGCTGCTCGAGCGCGGCGCGAAGCCCGAGGGTTCCGCTTACGCGCCGATCAAGGACGCCGTGCATGTCCCGTACGACCGGTGGGAGGTCAACCCCACCGGCGAGATCCTCGTCGACAAGCAACCCGTTGCGGCGGAGTCCGTCCTGTACTTCCCCGGCCCGTTCGAGGGACTACTGAACGTCGCTACCGAGACGATCCGCGCCGCGAAGGCGCTCGAGCGCGCGTGGGCGTCCCGCGTCCGCAACCCCACGCCGACCGTGATCCTAGAGGAGCGCGAAGACGGCACCGTCAGTAAGAAGGAAGCCGGCGAGTACGTGCGGGCTGTCTCGAAGGCGCTGCGCGACCCTGACGGCGCGGTGATGTTCGTCCCGCAGAAGATGAACCTGCGTCTCGAGGCCGGCGGCACGATCGATGTGCTCGACAAGGCTCGCAACGCGGTCCGCATCGACCTCGCGAACTTCCTCAACCTGAACGCATCCGCTCTCGACGGGGCGAAGGCGCAGGCCTCGCTCACGTACGAGACGCAGGAGACCGAAAAGCAGGAGCTCGAGGACCGTCTGTCGTTCTGGACCTCTCCATTCGAGCACCGCCTGTCGATGGATGACGTTGTGCCGCGCGGCACGCGGGTCCGGTTCGACTTCGCCACCACCACGCCGGCACAGACCGGCACCCCTACGGAGGACTGACACATGGAAGTTGGACTGTTCGAGCGGGTCGGAGATTCCCGCATCGTGCGCGGGCTGCTGCTGCCGTTCGGCGAGCTGTCGCGCCCCAACCAGAGCGGCACCGAGTCGATCATGTTCAGCGCGGACAGCATCTCGCTCCCGCGCGATCCGAGCATCATCACCCTGAACATCGGTCACGACCGTTTCAACCCCATCGGCCGCGCGGTCGCGCTCACGAAGACCGCACGCGGCGTCGAAGCGGATTTCGCGATCGCGGAGACCGACGAGGGCGACGCCTACCTGACCGGCGGATTCCGCAAGCTGTCCGCCGAGGTCGCCGACATCATCCGCCGCGGCGCTCAGGCCGTGCAGTCGCGGCTCACGGGCGCTGCCGCAGTCCCGGAGGGCGCGTTCGCGTCCGCCGGCCTGTTCGCTCTCGCCGAGGGCGAGGAGATCACCGAGGTCAACGACGAGCCGTCCGAGACCAAGGAGGAGACGACCGAGACGTTCACGGACGAGCAGGGCGTCGAGCACGAGCGCAAGGTCACCCGCGTCACGCGAGTGGACGGCGAGACCACCACCATCACCGAAACCATCGTCATCACCGAGCCGGAAGCACCGGCAGAAGGAGAGGCAGAAATGCCCAACGCAACTGTTCCCCAGACGCTCCTCGCCGGCAAGATCGCCGCCGCCGAGCCCGAGAAGCTCACCGCCGCGATGTTCGCCGCCGCGGTCGCCGCCGCGATCCGTCAGCCCGAGCAGGCGGAGACACTGCTCGCCGCACTCAACGACGTCAAGGTCTCCGGTACCAACCAGGTCGGAACCGCCGCGATCGCCCCCGACTACATCGGTGAGATCTGGTCCGGCATCCCGTTCGCCCGCCGCATCATCCCCCTCCTCCTGCACGGCGATCTCACGTCGCTCCGCACGATCGGGTGGCGATGGGTCGTCGAGCCCGAGGTCGCCGAGTGGGCAGGCAACAAGGCCAACGTGCCTTCGAACACGCCGACCACCGAGAACGCAGAGTGGGGCATCCAGCGCTTCGCAGGCGGCTGGGACCTCGCCCGCGAGTTCATCGACTTCGGCGAGACCGAGGTCGTCAACTCCTTCCTGACCGCCGCCGCCGGCTCGTACGCCAAGAAGTCTGACGCGTGGGCGCTCGCGCAGCTCCTCGCCGCCGCGACCACCTCGAACGTCGAGGATCTGCCCGCCGACGTCCCGCCTGCTCTCGTCGGCATCGTCGACGGCGCGCTCGGCATCATCGCGAACGACGCACGACCGTCGTACGCGCTCGTCAACCCGGCCGACTACCGCCCGCTGCTCTTCACCAAGAAGAGCGACGTGCTCGAGTACCTGAACCTTGGTCTCGGCCTCGAGGACGGCGACCTGTCCGGATTCAGCATCGTTCCCCACACGGGAGTGCCCGAGGGCGAGGTCGTCACCGGTGCCCGCGAGGCCGCCGCGGTTCACGAGCTGCCGGGCTCGCCGATCCGCGTCAACGCGCTCGACATGGTCAAGGGCGGTGTGGACGAGGCACTGTTCGGCTACGTCCAGTTCCGCGACTACTTCAAGGCCGGCATCCGCCGCGTCTCGCTCACGCCCGCCGGCGGCGGCGCGTAACCGGGCCGGTGCGCCCGGCGGAGCCCCCAGCATCCCACCCGCCGGGCGCACCTGACCACCACCACCGACACGAAAGGACGAGCCGTGGCCGTCGAATGGATCACCCCCGACGAACTCCCCGACCTGTGGGACACCGCCGAGGGCATCGACATGGACCTCCGTGCCGACATGCTCGACGCCGCGCAGGACGCCTGCGAGGCGTGGCTACCGGCAGAGGACGACCCGCAGCGCCCCCGCGACCGCACGGTGCGTCTCGCGCAGCTCACGCTCGTCCGAGGGCTGTGGAACGACGCGATCGCCGACGAATCCGGATCGATCGGCGGCGACGGGTTCGACTACAACCCACCCTGGCTCGCCCGCGAAGCCCGCCGTATGATGCGCCCGCCCCGCGGCGGCAACGCCCTCGCCACCGGCCACGACGAGGACGACTGATGCCCGGGTACGCGGACCTCCGCGCCCGCCTCGAGAACGATCTCCTTGCGCAGATCACCGCCGGGACATTCCAGTTCGTCCCGGTCCAGAAGAACATCGACCGCCCCTCGAAGCCGACGCTCATGCTCAAGCTCTCGAGCGTCTCCCGTCACGTCGCAGCACAGGGCGTGCTCATGCCGACGTTCATCCTGACCGTGATCTCGGAGAAGACCGACCCCGGCCAGGCCGACCAGCATCTCGACGAGCTGCTCGACATCCTGCTCGAGCCGATCCAGAAGCTCCGGTGGGTCGCGTTCCGCGGGGCCGACAAGGTCTCTTTCCAGTCCAAGTTCACCGCCTACGACATCTCGCTCGAGGCGCTCACCGCAATCAAGAAAGCAGAGTGACCATGTTCAACCCGCTCTACATGACCGAGTCCAAGATCACCATCGGTGGGACCGCCTACGAGGCCGAGGTCTCCGGCGTGCGGCTCACCCCGACGTCGAGCACCGCGACGTGGAAGGGACTCAAGAAGGGGTCCAGCTTCACGAAGGGCGGGCTCGCGACGTGGGCCGCCGGCATCAACTTCGGCCAGGACCACGAGGCCGCGACGAGCCTCTCGACGTTCCTGTTCGAGCACGAGGGCGAAGAGTTCCCGTTCGTCATCGAGCCGATCGACGGCGGCACCGGATTCTCCGGGACTCTCATCGCTCAGGCCGGTGAGATCGGCGGCGACGTCGACACGTTCGGTACGGCGTCGGTGACCCTGCCCGTGCAGGGCAAGCCGACCCGCACGCCCGCCGCGTAAGGCGCGGAGGTTCCGGTGCTCCGCGTCAGCGCTCTCAGCAGCAGTGAGCTGCTCCTGGTGCTTCGCGGGCTCCGGAACCTCGACCGTGACACGAAGAAGCATCTACGCCGCAACCTCAAGCAGATCGCGGAGCAGGCGTGGAAGCAGACCCTCGCGCAACACGCGAGCACGAAGCTCGAGCGGGCCGTGCTCGCTGACTCCGGGCGGGTGCGTGTCTCCGATCAGAACGTGCGTCTCACGTCTGCGTCGCTGTCCCGAAGTCTCACCGGTGGTCTAAAGCCCTCCGAGAGCTACGGACCGGTCGAGTTCGGAGCGAACCCGCGACCGGCGGCACGAGAGACCGTGAAGAGCAAGAGCGGCGGACAGTTCACCCGGTACCGGGATCCGAACCGCCCGTTCAAGAAGCCCAACCGCACCGGCTATGTCGTCTACCCGTCGGCGGCATCCGTTATCCCCCGCATTCTCGCGATGTACGTGCAGACATTCGTCCGCGCGATCCACGAAGCCCTCGAAGGGAAGAGCAGCTAATGGCGAAAGGTATCGACCTCTCGGTCGCCGCCGACACGCGCTCCGCGATGTCCGCGATCAACCGCGGACTGCTCGAGCCCCTCGAGGACGTCTCCGAGCAGCTCGAGCAGCTCGGAGACGACAGCAAGCAGGCGGGCGACAAGCTCGAGCGCGGGATGCGAGACGCGCAGCGCCGTACCGATGACGCCGCCGACGAGATCAAGAAGCTCCGCGACGAACTGAACCGTGCAGGGCGCGCCGGTAAGACGACCGGCGACGACATCGACGACGGTCTCGACCGCGTCAAGCATGCTGCCGCCGAGACCGGGGACGAGCTCAAGCAGAACCTTGGAGAGACGTTCTCGTCGTTCCGCGGCGATCTCGAGGATCTGCCACAGATCGCGCAGGACGTATTCGGTGGGCTCGCCGGATCGGTCGGCACGCTCCCGGCTGCGTTCGGCCTCGCTGCCGGTGCCGCTGGTATAGGTCTGCTCATCAACGCGTTCCAGGGCATCGAAGCTGAACGGCAGAAGCTCGAGGACCGAGCCGGGAGTCTCGCTCAGGCGTACATTGACGCGGGCACCACAGTGCTCGACACAGTCACTCTCGCCTCACGCGTGAGCGAAGTCCTCACCGACCCCGAAAAGCGAGCAGACGCGCAGAAACTGGTCGACGTGCTCGGCGTGGACCTTCCCGAAGCGGCGCGCATCCTCGCAGGAGACACGAACGCTCTCGCCACAGCTCAGGACGTGCTCGCCGATAAGAACGCGAAGCTGAACGACCAGCGCGCGACGGGCAAGTTGCTGACCGAGGAAGAGGCCGCGGCGCTCGCAGACCAGCAGAACGCGCTCGACAACGCCGGTTCATCGCTCGATACCTACGCGACGAACAACGCCAAGGCCGCTGACATCGCGCGGGACTATTCCGACGCGCTGAAAGGAATGGTTAACGACGCCGGGGACGTCGGTGTGGAGATCGACGACCTCGGCAACAAGCTCATCAGCCTGCCGGACGGGAAGCAGATCCTTATTGACGCGGAGACCGGTCAGGCGACAACCGACGTCGCGAGGTTCAAGGGTGACACCGACGGCGTGATCGATCAGCTCAATGGGCGAGATGTAGTGCTCTCGGTGAAGTCCGAGCTTGTCGCTGCGCAACGCGACGTCGATGGCTTCATCGTGAGGAACAACGGTCGCACGATCCAACTGAAGAGCCGCGTCATTTCTGCCGAGGGGGACTGGCAATGACCACGATCACGCACGCAACCGGAGTCATCACCCCGACGATCGTCGATGGGTACACGGCGGCTAGGTCCCCGCGGACGATCATGCACCCCATCCTCGGACGCGATGCAGACGACGTCACCCTGCGACCGGCGTCCCTTCGCCGTGGCTCGCTCACGCTCGTGTTCGCGCTCGAGGTCGACGCGCGCGCCGCGGTGACCGCTCTCACCACCCCGCAGGTGCTCACCTTGGCAGACCCCGACGTGTCGATCGGTATGTCGTTTGTCGTCGCTGAGGACGACGTTACGCTCGAACTGGACGATGAGACCCGTGACGCGTGGATCGTCACGACCCCGTTCCGTGAGGTGCGCACATGAGCGTTTCCACTCACGTCTACCAGGCAGTGCTCAAGGGTTCGCCCGACCGGGCGCTCTCGCTTGTCGGTGGGTCGATCTCGCTCGACGCGAGCCGCCGCCCGCACGTGAGCGGATCGATCACGATCGCGGTCCCGTCTCTCGCCACGCTCGCCGCACTCGATCCGCGCATGTCGCCGGCACCGCGCATCGTGGTGACCGCGGATGCCACGTTCCCGTGGGGGACGCAGACCCGGTCGTTCAACCTGGGACTGCGCGACCGGACAGTGAATCTCGCTGCCGGCACGGTGACGCTCCCGCTCGCATCCGACGAGGCGCTGCTCGCCGACAAGGGGCCGCTCGAGGATGACATCACGCCCCTGAACTATCAGGCGTCGCTGCGCGGGCTCGTCGGGTACGTGCTGGACAAGGTCATTCCCGGTGCGACTCTCGCGGCCGGGGCCGACGTCCCGGTGCCCGCACTCGCGGAGTCGTCGAACCTGATCCGGAATCCGCGGGTTGCCGTCGGCATCACCGACTGGCTCACCACGTGGACGTCGGGCGGTCTCACACCGACCCGGCAGGCGAGCGGCGGGCCGTCCTATGCGCCGACGTATCTGGCGGTGCAGGCATCCGCGGCGACCGTCGGCGGGTACATCTACCTCAGCGAGGCGTCCCTCGCTGTCACCCCTGGCAAGCTCTACGAGCTCAGCGTCGATGTCGGAGCGAACGCGGGCATAAACGTGCAGGTCGACGCGATCCTGTACGACGCCGCCGGCAACATCGTCAACTTCGCCACCCCGACCGCGATCACCCCGGGAGCGTCGTGGAAGCGCATCGCGACGACGTTCGTCGCGGTGGGGAACACCGTGAAGGTCCGCCCGCGCGTGTTCATCAACGGCACGATGCCCGCCTCGCAGTACGTGAACGTGACCGCGTGGCGGCTGTCGGAATCGACCGGCGACCGCGCAGCCGATCGGCTGTACTTCGACGGCGGTTTCACCGACACGGCACAGTACGACTACGGGTGGGCGCAGACCGCTCACGCGTCGATCTCGACCAGGAAGCCTTTGATCGCGAGCGCGACACCCGACGCGCTCACATGGCGCGCCGGGAAAGACGCGATGAGTTTCCTGTCACCGCTCGTGCAGGCCGCGGGACTCCGGCTCGTGTGCGATGAGCAGCGCGTATGGACGCTGCGCAGCGAGGGCTACGACGCCGGGGGAGCGCTCGAGGTGCGTCACGGCGTCAACCTCATCGACGGCAGCGAGAGGATCTCCCGCGACGACCGTGAGTGGTTCGACGCCGCCGTGGTCGTCTACACCTGGACAGACCGCAACGGCATCCGGCAGGAACGCACCGACTACTACGCCCTCAGCCCGTCGTACACGCTCCTCAGACGCTTCGAGTTCTCCACCCCGTTCCCCGGCCCCGGCTTCGCGGAATACGCCGTCAGGCGGGCGCAGGGCCGCGGTCGACAGGTCACCGTGAAGACCGTCGCGGACTGGAACGCGAAAGCCGAACAGGGCATCACCGTCGTGCTCGAGGGAGCACCGACACAGACCGGTGAGACCAGCGTCGTGACATTCGATTTCGACACCGACGAGGTGACGCTCACGAGCCGCACCATCGACACCCCGCCCGGGGCGTGGGTGCTGCTCGCCGCAGGACAGAAGTGGACCGACTCGCCCGTCGGCGGGTCCTGGATCGGAGAGGCAGTCTGATGGCTATCGGAGATGACGCACTCGCGGACGGCATGGATCTCGTGCCGGGAACCGCCGACCGGCGCAACGGGTGGCAGGAGATCAACAAGACCCGCGACTACATCGTGCAGAAGATCAAGGCCGCGCTCCTCGCGCTCTGGCCCCTGCCGATCAGTAAGGGTGGCACGGGCAAAGACACAGCGGCAGGCGCTCTCGCCGCTCTCGGCGGGTGGCGCAACAGCGGAGCCGTGGCTCCCGGCGAGAGCCCCACGCTCGGATGGAACGGCGCACGGCTCCAGTACGCGATCCCCGGATACGTCGGCGCGGTGAACCTCGCGAACCTCAGCGACATCCCCGCCCCGACCGACGTCAGCGGCATCTACAACGGCGTCCTGTCCCCGTCGATCTACTCACGCGGCGTGTCGGGCTCGTGGCGATCCCTCGCGATCCAGGTCGACGGCGTGCTCGCGCAGACCGCATCGGCGCGCCGCTTCAAGAAGAACATCGCACCGCTGAACGTCACCGACGAGCAGGTGCTCGCGATGGAGTTCGTCGAGTTCGACTGGATCTCCGACAGCACTCACGACGTCGGACTCATCGCCGACGACGTCGCCGAGATCTTCCCGTGGGCCGTGTTCCGCGACGAGAACGACCTCATCCTCGGTATCCACTACGACCGCATCCTGCTCGCCGTCCTGCCCGTGCTCCAGCGTGCGCTGCGCCGTCTCGACGACCTGGAGGGACAGTGAGCACCGTGCAGCTCGGCCACGGTCGCGGGTGGGCGTCAGCGGCCGCGGGAGCATCCATCCTCCGCATCGACGCGCAGCTCGGACGCCTCGCCGACATCAACGAGGCGGGGCGCTCTCGTGAGAAGGCCGACGAGAACTACCGGAAGTGGCTCGACTACCTCGCCGGCGGCCCGTGGGCTCCGTTCGCTTTGCCCGCAGACAAGTCCGTGCACGTCACGGGCGACGCCGCGGACTCCGACGATTGGTACGACCCTGCAGCAGCAGCCGTGTGGCGTGACAACGGGTGGCGTCAGACCGCCCGGTATCCCGGCAACCCGAAGAAAGACGAGCCGTGGCACGGCGAGTACTTCGCCCACCTCGACAACCACCGTAACGACCCACCACCCACACCACCCGTCCCCGAGGAGGACGACATGAAAGCGATCATCAAGTCCGGAGCACCCAACTCCGGCATCATCATCCAGGCCGGCGTGCCGCCCTACTCGATCCCCGAGCAGACGTTCCAGGCGCTGTGCTCGGTGTACGGGATCACCCCGCTCGAGGTGCCCGACTGGAAGTACGACACCGTCGTGCGCGAGCAGTGGACCGCGTTCAGCACCGCCCAGGCGTTCGCCGCGAACCGGTCACTCTCTCAGACCGACATCGACAAGATCGCGGCCCGCACCCGCGAAGAACTCACCAAGGAGACCCCGTGAACAAGCAGACCATCTTCCTCATCATCGCGATCCTCGCCGGGCTCGGCCTCGTCGGAGTCGTGGTGCTGCTCATCCTGCGCCCCGACGCAACCGCAACACTGACGAACTTCCTGTTCACCCTGCTCACGCTGCTCGCCGGATTCGGAGGCATCGCGACCATGCAGGCTCAGCAGAACAAGGAGATCGCGACCATCAAGAGCAACACGAACGGCACGCTCTCGGAGCTTCGGGAGGAGAACGCGACACTCCGATCTCAGCTCGCCAAGCACGCCCCGCAGGCTCTCGTGGCCGTGGAAACTGGGCCGGTCGACGTCAGCGACAAGCTCCGACGGGATCTCTAGAGTTCGGAGAGAGCCTCGAGCTTGCCGTTGGATACCACGTACGGCATGTACTTCGAGGGCGTCGTCCAGAAGTCGATGAACTCTGCTTCGCCCTGCGACTCGATCCAGTTGTCGCAGGGCGTGGCGGCGTCCACGTCCTCACCGCTCTGCTCTGCCAGTACCTCGAGCGAGTGAGGAAGCTCCGAGTACGCCGCCTCACACGTCACGCGCGCGTCGTCGACGGTCGGCTCATCCGACGAGGGCGTCGGTGCAGGTGTGCACCCAACGAGCAAAATGAGAGCAAGGATCAGCAACACCGATGAACGCTTCATGCCGCGATCTTAACGGAACCCCTCCCGGATGTCGCGGCGATCTCGCGCGGCGCGAGCGTACGTATCCCGGCGTCCTTCCGCTGCTCACTGACCTGCGTGTAGATCTGGGTGGTCGAGAGGTGCTCGTGCGCGAGCAGCTCCTGCACGACCCGGATGTCGACGCCCTCCTCGAGGAGGTCAGTCGCGAACGCGTGGCGCAGTGAGTGCGGGGTGAGCTTGCGCTCGGCGATCTCGGCGCGCTTCTTCGCGCGCGTGATGAGGTTCGTCACGGACCCGGGCAGGATGTGCCCCTCGCGGCCGCCGCGCGCCGGGAACCAGTAGCCGTCTGTCGGCATCGTGTCGGCGAGTTCGGCGATCACCGGGTGCAGCGGAAACCACCGCTCCTTCCGGCCCTTCACTACCGAGCGGATGCGTCCGCTCGTGAGGTCGATGTCGTGGCCGTGCACGGGTGCGATCGACGAGACGCGGAAGCCCTGGTAGTAGCCGAGGAGGATCATCGCCCGCGTGCGGGTGTACGCGCCGGTCGTGAGCAGGGCGTCGATCTGCGCGGCGGTGAACGGTCGCGGCTTGCCCTTCGGGACGCTCACCGGCTTCAGCTTCAGGGCCGGGTTGTCGGCGCGGATGCCGTCCTCGTGTAGGAACGTGTAGAACGCGGTGAGCGCGCCGCGCTCGGTGCGGCGCGTGCCGGCGGTCGCCGGTCCCGGGCGTCCGATGTAGCCGCGGAGCGAGAACACGTCGGCGTCGACGAGCGCGCCCGCGTGCCTGGCGAACGCGGTCAGGATGCTCCGCCGGTTCGTGATCGTCGTGTCGGCGAGGTGCTGTGAGCGCTGGTAGACCTCGAAGTACTCCAGTGCTCGGATGTCGCGGTCGTGCATGATGACTCCCTCCGTCGTGGCCCCCTCCGGGCCTTCGTACACCGAATGTATGAATCCGGTGGAATGCGCCGCACCGACCGACGCGCCCAGGAATCCGGGGGACTCACTGGGCGCGTCGTTCACGCGGCATTCGCTCGCTGGCGGTGTAAAGCTATGCGGGTGCTGTCACACCCACTCGTGCGCTGTCACTGCGAAGCTGACGCCCGCGCGCATCAGCGCCGTCGACGCGCCCTCCGCGCACCACAGGCATCGCTCCATCGGGCGGGCACCCTCGACCTCGATGCGGACGATTGCGGGTACCTGTGCGCCGTCGTGGTCGCTGTTGTCGCAGGCGGTCATGATGCGATCCGGTCGCGGATGCTGGTGATGGTGGCGAACCGTCCGGACTCCACCGTGGATGTCGTCGGTTCGATCCCGGCAGGGCCCACTAGAAAGTTAAGAGATCGCGCGGGTCAGAGTGTGACAACATTCAGCTGGCGGTCCCGTGGGCCCCGAGTCGCAGATCGCTCGCCATCGCGGATGGTGCTAGTCGCCGGGCCTTGCTCACAGTAGATAGTTTGCGCTACTCATCCCAGAGGCCTTCGTGTGTGTCCCGCAATTCAGCGAACACCTCCTCGATCGGCACTCCTCGCTGCTGCGCGAGCCAGAATGCGAGGACATAAGTTGAAACGATCGAAGCATTCACGATCGGGGATACGTCCACGGTCCTGGAAGTACCAACGTCAGTCACCGTAACCATTCCGGGGACATCGTTCAGACGGCGGATGGCGAGGTTCATGGGGCTGCCGGTGCTCGACTCCGCCCCATGGGCGACCGCCGCGTCGAGAATGATGAAGGCTGCTTGCTGAGCGATGTTCTTTGCCATGCGGCCACCTTCTCAGACGTTCGAAGGACACGTCTACAGCGGTCGGCGCGACCTAGAAATCTTGCAAGCGCGTCGACAACTACATGCTGATCCATGCCAAAGTTGCAACGCACCACGCGAGCCGTCTGAACTCTGCCGAGGACGGATAGCCCGACAGTTCATAGTCCCAACGAGGACACCACGTCCCAGTGAAATCTGCTCGCGAGAGTCGAAGGTGACGCGACCTGAGTTGCGTGACTTTCTACTCGCGACCCCATCGAAGCAGCTTCGAACGAGCAGTCAAGTCAGAGTTCCGATCTTCATCATGCGGGCATCATTCGCGCGGGCAAGCTTCTCGCAGTGCTTAGTGCTGTCCTCAGAGCCTTGCGCCGACGTAAGGATGAAGCTTTAATCAATCCGGCGCGACCACTCGATAGTCTGCGAAGGTGGACACAGATCGCGCGATTCAGGTGCTGGAGTGGTGGATCGAGACGGCCCGGAGGGCCGCCGGCCGGGGATCCAACGCTGTTAATCCCGAGTCGCCGCTCTTCGTGCGGCTGCAGGAGCGGGAGGACCAGACTCGTCGCGTGCTCAGCCACGTGCAGGGGACCAGCTCTCTTCCGGAGATTCTCAGCCCCTCCATGTACAACGACGACTACTGGGTCGGCGCCGGTATTCGACAGATGGAGTACGCGCTCGGAAAGCTGCGCACTGAGGCAGAGACGCAAGCGATCCTCGGGAGCAAAGCACCGACGATGCCGGCCGATGCCCTGCACTCCTTGATCTGGGATGCGGCCTACAAGCGCTGGGACTCGGGTCATTACTCCGACGCTGTCCAGAGGGCAGCAACGGCTCTCAGTGGCTATGTAAAGGATCGGACCGGACGCTATGAACTCGGAGACAGTGATCTTGTCGCTCAGGCGTTCTCGCTTGCCTCTCCTCAAGAAGGCAAGCCCCGCTTGCGCTGGCCGGGCAACAACGATGATCTGAACGTGAAGACGATGCGCGTCGGAATCCTAAACATGGCTCAGGGCGTCTTCGCCGCGATTCGCAACCCGGCCACACACTCCACCGACGAATTGCCGCGGCAAGAGGCGCTTGAGCAGTTGGCTACACTGAGCATCCTTGCGCGATGGATTGATCGTTGCGAGTTAGACACGGTTTAGGCGTGCCGCGCGCTACCAACCACATCCGCCGACTGCTTGAATCTCCGGTTCGTGTCGTCGGTTCGATCCCGGCAGGGCCCACCGTAGTCGTGCGGATCCCGCAGTCGCGGCGGATCAGGGGCGCACCGGCGGCAGCATCCGGTGCGAGAGCGCGCGGACCGACCGCAGACGTCGACCGTGGCGCAGGAACAGCGCGATGGCGGTCAGCCGGCGCCGCAGGCCCCACCAGGTGACGAGCGAGAGCGACTCGGCCACGATCGACCCGCTCATCTTGGACTCGCCGTGCTCGCGCTCGACGAACGTGATGGGGACCTCGACCACGCGCAGGCCGCGCTCGAGCGCACGCCACAGCAGGTCGACCTGGAAGCAGTAGCCCTGCGAGGCCACGTGCAGGAGGTCGATGCGGCGCAGCGCCGCGGCGCTGAACACGCGATAGCCGCCGGTCGAGTCGCGCACGTCGATGCCCAGCGCGAGCCGCGCGTACAGGTTCCCGCCGCGGCTGAGGAGTTCCCGACGGCGGGGCCAGTTGACGACCTTCCCCCCGGGAACCCAGCGCGATCCGAGCACCAGATCGTGGTCGATGAGCTGTTCCACTAGCCGCGGCAGCTCCTCAGGACGATGCGACCCGTCGGCGTCCATCTCGACGAGGGCCCAGTAGTCGTGCTCCAGACCCCACGCGAAGCCCGCGAGGTACGCGCCGCCCAACCCGTCCTTCACCTCGCGGTGCAGCACATGCACCTCGGGATGCCTGGCGGCGAGGTCGTCGGCGAGCTCGCCCGTGCCGTCCGGCGAGGCATCGTCCACGACGAGGATGTCGGCGTCGACGGACGCCAGCACGCGCCCCACGATCGACTCGAGGTTCTCGATCTCGTTGAAGGTGGGGATGATGACGAGCGTCTCGTTCATGGCTGGGCCTTTCGGGTCAGGCGCGGAGTTCCGCGAAGACGATGAGGTTGTCGAGATAGTGGCCGGTGGAGGCGTCGAACACGCCGCCGCAGGTGATGAGACGGAGCTCGGGGGTCGGGACGTTGCTGTACACGGAGTCGGTGGGGAACTCGGCCTTGGCCGACTGGATCGATCCGCTCACCGCGAAGGTGAGGTCGGAACCGTCGGAGAGGGTGACGACGATCTCGTCTCCCGCCGTCAGCGCGCCGATCTGCGCGAAGACGGCCGGCGCGCTGGGGGAGTCCACGTGACCGGCGATGATCGCGGGACCGACGGCCCCGGGCACCACTCCGTCCGCGTACCAGCCCGCCAGGTCGTAGTCGACGGGAGCGCCGAGACGTCCGGTGGGATCGAGCGCGAGATCCTCGAGGCCCGAGTCGACGCCGATCGCCGGGATCCGCACGTGCGTCGGCACGGCATCGCCCGCGGGCTCGGCCGGGACGGAGGGATCCTGCAGACCCCCGGCGGAGAAGCCGTCCGGTCGTGCCGACGACGAGGCGTCGGCGGCGGGACCGGCGGCGGCGCCGCACGCCGCCAGGAACAGTGCGAGAACCAGGGCCCCCGCCGCTCCTAGCGCGCGCACGCCGCCGCCGCCGATCCGCATGGTCATGATGCGCTCGCCCCGCACCCACCGAGGGAGTCGTCGGTGAGCATGGCCGTGGCGAGCACTAGCCAGGCCGAGCCGTAGTACGTCGGATAGTCGACCGTGAGCCGAGCTGCGCGCTCGAGATCGACCGTCGCGGCGAGGCTGTCGCCTGCCGCATGAGCCGCCGCCGCCCGAGCGGTGTAGCCGAAGGCGGACTGCTCCTGCACGAGCGGGCCGCCACCGAGGTCGAGACGGGCCGGGAGCTCGTCCTCGCGCTCGAGCGTCTGCCACGGCATCGCCGCCAGCGCGACGTCCGTCGGCGTGCAGGACTCCGCGTAGCGCAGCATCAGACGCGGCGCGTCGAACGCGTACTGCACCGGATCGCCCCCTCCGAGCGGACCGGGCATCGGCTCGATGAGCCCGTCGACGTGGATCTGCGCCCAGTCCGGCGGGAGGTCGGTCGCCTCGAGGATGTCGGCGGTGACGGCGCCGCTGCCCTGCTGGAGCTCGGCCCAGCGCGGGTCGCCCGTCGCGGCGCCGAGCACCTCGTAGGCGACGGGGGATGCGTAGCTGGGGTTGTATGCGTACGGTTCGCGGTCCGCCGCCCACAGGCCGGGCAGCAGGATGCGCCCCTGCGCGGTGACGGTCGTCATGCGATCCGCGATCACGGTCGCGAGCTCGACGCCGTCAGCTCGCAGGTCGTCGCGGCCGAACCGGTCGCCCGCGAGGACAAGGGCCCTGGCCGCGTCGAGATCGGCGTCGGACGCCGGTTCGTCGTCGACGACCGCGCCGTCGTCCCACCGCCAGGCCATCAGGCCGTCCGGGCGCACGAGCTCCTCCTGGGTCCAGGTCCAGACCTCGTCGAAGCTCTGCTCGTCGTCGGCGATGAGCGCCGCGAACAGGCCGTACGCCTGTCCTTCGCTCACGGTGTCCCCGCCCTGGTCGTGCCGGACGACGCGTCCGTCCTCGACCCAGTCGTCGAGGAAGTCGGATGCCAATGCGGCGGCGTCGAGGTCGGGAGCATCTGACCCTCCGACCGGGAGCGGCGTGGATGACGGCTGAGGACCCGACTCTGGCGGGCCGTGGTCGGACGATGTCAGGCCCACGGCGAGCACCGCGGCGCCGGCCGTGACGACCGCGGCGCCCGCAGCGATGCCGATCAGTGCGGCGCGACGCATCAGAGGACCCCTCCCAGGCGCTTCGCCGGCCCCGCAGGCGCGGCGTCAGCCGCATCGCCGCCCGCGGAGGCGGAGGCGAGGAAGCCGCCGCCGGTGTCGACGCCGCCGTCGGGGACGTCTCCTACGGATGCGCTGTCGAGGATCGGCAGGATCGTCAGTCCGCCGCTCGAGGTGTCGAGCACGAACAGCGTCGTGACGCTGCCTGCCGCGACCGAGACGTCGGCCGTGTCGGATACGCCCTCGCCGGTCAGATCGAGGGACCAGTCGCCTGCGGGGATCTCGGCGTAGCCCGTGGCGGACCCGGCCTTCGCGTCGCGGGCGATCGCATCGCCCTGCGCGGTCGTGACGTCCACCTCCGGGGTGAGCGTCGACGCCTGGATCAGACGGATGCGGGCGGAACCGGCCGCGGGCTCCGTGAGGTCGTCGTCGAAGGCGCGCACCTGCAGGTCCTTCGTCGGGCCGTACGCGGCGACGGTCGTCGCCGTACCGGAGTCGACCGTGACGGTCTCTGAGATCACCGGCGCGCTGGAGTCGGACGCTCCGGCGGGCACCATGCTGACGGTGTAGGTGCCGGCGGGGAGCTCCTGGTACGTGGAGACGTCACCGTAGCTGACGCCGTCCAGCTCGAACAGGGTGGAGCCGCCGCTCACGGCTGCGACACGCACGTCCACGGACTTGGTGTCGGGGGAGAGGTGGCCGAGGCGCAGCCAGCCGGCGTCGGCGCCCACGGCGGCGGGTGCCGGGTTCGCGGCGGGGGCCGAGTCCGCAGCCGACGCGGACAGCGGAGCCGCGACGGAGACGAGCAGCGCGACGGCGCCGGTCGAGAGTGTCGCCTTCAGGTGCGGGAATCGTGAGGTGTTCATGATGTGCTCCTTTCAGTGGGGGTCATGCGGGTTCAGGGCAGGGTGGCCCTCAGGGAGATCGGGAAGCGGAGGACGAGATCGTCGCCGTCGACCGCCACGTCGGATGGCGCGTAGGCGCCGGTGAGCGCATCGACGAACGACTGCGCCGCGGCGCTCGGTGCACCGTCCACGACGGTCGGCGCGCCGTCGATCTCCGACAGGGCAAGCTGGCGGAACGTCTGACCGTCCTCGCCGTCGACGATCGGGAAGCCGGAGACGGTCACGGATCCCGATCCGGCCAGAGTGGCGAGAACGGCGATGATGCGGGCATCGACCTGCCCCGCGATCAAGCGGTCCCGGTCGGCGTCCGAGAGCTCCACCTCGGGATTCGACGCGAGCTCGGTGCCGAGCGCCGCACGGTTCTCCGCCGCATCCTCGGCCGTGATCTCCGCCTGCTCGGCGCCGTCGATGGTGACACGACGCACGTCGACCGCCTGCGTCCCCGACCCGAAGGTCGCGACGACGACCGAGTTGTCGATCGCCTCCTGCACCTGCGGGAACGCGCCGGGGAACGTGCGCATGGAGTCGGTCGTGACGACGTAGTCGGCGTCGCGCCAGCCGTTCGGCGACTGCGCCTGCACGGCGGGATCGGTGTCGAGCTTGTAGTACCAGATCACGTTGTCGCGGTCCCAGCCCGCCTTCACGAGGTCGACCCACATGGCGTCGTCGACGATCACACGCTGGTCGGTGCCGGCATTCTCGATGAGCCACTCCTGCGCGTCCCGCAACGGCTGGTCGAGATCGGCGAGCACGAAGCCGCGCAGCTGCGTGGTCCACAGCGGGACCGCGACGACCGCGCCGATCGCGGTCACGCCGACCGCCGCGAAGGCGAGTCCGCGGCGCGATGAGCCCTTCCGGCGGATCCGGGCGATCGCGGCATCCGCGACGCCTGCGACGAGGACGGCCCCGAAGGGGATCAGCATGATCACGTACGGCACCGGAAGATAGCCGCCCGGACGGAACATGAACGCGGTCAGGGTCAGCAGCAGCACCGCGTGGGGGCGGAACCGCGGCATGAACACCGCGGCAATCGCGGCGAGCAGGCTCAGGACGATGAACACCGGGTCGAGCTGCCACCACATCCCGAGGGTCCGGTTGATGAGCGAGTCCGGATCGAAGATCGAGCCGCTGCCCTCTCGGGAGCCGAGTTGGAAAGTGATGCCGTCCATGAGGCTCACCCGGCCGGCGCCGCTGAACAGCTCGCCCTTGACGGCGGCGAGGAGCAGGTAGCTGCCTCCGATCAGTACGAGGATGCTGGATGCGACCGAGAGCGTGTAGCGACGCGTCTCCCGGCGGGCGGAGCGCAGCATCACCCAGATGAGGAAGGGCAGCGCGAGCAGGAAGGTCTCCTTCGTCAGCACCGCGATGCCGAACGCGAGGGCAGAGCCCGCGAATGCGGCGAGCTGGCCGCGGCGGTTCATCGCGAGAACGAACGCGAGCAGCAGCCACGGCATCGCGACGTTGTCGAGGTAGACGGTGCGGTGGAACTGCACCGCGAGCGGCGAGATCGCGAAGATCAGCGCGGCGATCGCAGACGCCGGGCGGGTCATCCCGAGCCGCCGCGTCAGCATCCACACGAGGACGACCGAGATCAACGAGGCGACGAGCACGGCCTCGCGCCCGGCGAGGACAGCGATGTCCCAGCGCTCGAAGGCGCCGGTCAGCTGCGTGTATCCGGCGATCTGCAGCCAGCCCAGCGGGGGATGGTCGTACCAGTACGTGTAGTGCGCAAGCTCGCCGAGGTGGGTCACGGCCCAGGCCTGCGCGGTGTAGGTCCCCTCGTCGTCGATCCGCTGCGGAGCGCCGCCGACGTTGAGGAAGTTCACGATCGCGCTCACCGCGAGCACGGGGATGAGCCACACCAGCGCATGGCTGCGGTCACGAAGCCAGCTGCCGGCGCGGCGGGCGCGGTCGCTCAGGGACGGACCGGAAGGCGTCGGCGCGTGCGTGGAATCCCCGGACTCGACCGGGAGCGGGCGATCCAGCATCGTGGTCATGCCGCCACCTCCTCGAGGACGCGTGCCGCAGCCGTCGGCGCGGCCTCCTCGCGATGGGCGCCGGTGTGCTCGGTCTTCTCCCATCCGCGCTCACCGCGGAGCTCGCGGAACACCGCACGGATCGCCGCCCCGGCGAGGAGCACCTGGAAGGGGATCGTGCCGAGCACGAGCCGCACGTAATCGATCACGCGCACCTTCTGGCCGTACAGCCGCCCGAACTCGCCGATGCCGGCGATCTCCACCGCCACGGTCACGAGCGTCGGGGCGAGCGGGATGAACGTCAGGAGCGCGACCGCCGTTGGCACCTTGACCACGAGGATCAGGAAGATCGACAGGGGGATCAGCAGACCCGTCGCCGCCTGCAGGAACGGCATGGCGAGCATGTATCGGGCGAAGAGCCTCTGGCCGCGGGTGGGCAGCGAGCGCCACTCGCCCTTGCGCAGCACCTGCAGGAACCCCTGGTTCCAGCGGGTGCGCTGCTTGTAGAAGGACTTCAGCGTGCCGGGGGTCTCCTCCTTGGTGACGAACTCCGGGCTGTAGGCGACGACGACCTTCTCGCCCTGGCTCGACAGCCGCACGCCGAGCTCGCAGTCCTCGGCGAGGCATTCGGCGTCCCAGCCGTCGTTGCGCACCAGCGCGTCGCGCTTCACGAACACCGTGTTGCCGCCGAGCGGGATGAACTTGGCGCCGGCGTGGAAGTGCAGGCGGGAGCGGAACCAGAAGTAGTACTCGAGGACGTTGCGCAGAGACCACCAGGTCGTGCGGAAGTTCATGAGCTGCACTCCGCCCTGCACGACCGTCGCACCGGATTCGGTGAACCGTGAATCGATGTGGCGGAGGAGTTCGGGGTGCACCTCGTCCTCGGCATCGAAGACGCCGACGATGTCGCCTGCGGCAAGGGGGAGCGCGCGGTTGAGCGCCTTGGGCTTGTTCTTGGGCACGCTGTCGTCGACGACGACCTCGATCCGGTCGGGGTGCCGAGCGGCGGCAGCACGGACCACGGCGGTCGTGCCCGGGTCGTCGTCTCCGACGATCGCGATGATCTGCACGTCGGGATGCGTCTGCGCTGCGAGGGCGTCGAGAGTCTGGCCCATCACCTCCTCCTCGTGCCGGCCGGGGACGAGGAGCGTGAAGGTGTGTCGAGGAGCCTGCGGCTCGACCGAGAACGCCGTGCTGTCGTAGGTGCTCTTCGAGCGCCAGGCGTAGAGCATCCACCACAGGGTCGTGACGGCGATCAGTGTGAGAGCGAGCGCGACGGCGACCAGCCCGGAGTATCCGACGATCGACGCCCAGTCGACGCCTGCGGCGTTCTGCGCCTGGTCGACGACGTCCGGGTCGAGCACCTCGCGGTTCGGGACGCCGGGCGCGGGTGCCGGTGCCTGGTCGGGGGCGGGAGTGAGAAGGGGGCCGGGAGCCGGGTCGGTCTCGAAGGGGCGGCCGGCGAGAAGGGAGAGGATCACGATGTTGCCTCCTGCGGAGTCCGGAAGACGAGGAACCGGTAGGTGAAGTACCGGAAGAGGGTGC